>OY782041.1:0-2457500 GCA_963677595.1 Spirochaetia bacterium | reverse complement strand
CAGCCGCAGCCTCTTCCTTCTTCGCCTTCTTGGCTTTCTTCTTGTCTTCGGCTTTGTCAGCGGTCTTCTCGACGAGCTCGAGGAGTACCACCTCAGCGGCGTCACCCTGCCTGAAACCCAGTTTCAGCATCCTGGTGTACCCGCCGGGTCGGCCGTCGAACATCGGGGCGATCTCGGTGAACAGCTTATTGAGGGCAGCCTTGTCGTTGATGTCCTTGGCGATGACCCTCCTGTTGTGAACAGAGTCGGTCTTGGCCCGGGTGATCATCTTCTCTGCGATCCGTTTTGCTGACAAGGCTTTTGCCTTGGTGGTCTCGATCCTCTCGTACTTGAAGAGGGAGGTGACCATATTTCTCAGCATAGCCTTTCGATGGCTCGATTTCCTATCTAGTCTGTTATAGCCTACTCTATGCCTCATTGTCTTCTTCCTTATTCCCTGGGATTCTGATGGAAGTCTTAAGAACACTATAGTCGGTCATACCCAGACTAAGATTCCATTCCTTCAACTTCTCTTTGATTTCGGTAAGCGACTTCTTACCGAAATTTCTGGTCTTAGCAATCTCTTCCTCTGTCTTCCGAGTAAGGTCCCCGATCGTCCTGATATCTGCATTCTTCAGGCAGTTACTCGAACGTACCGAGAGCTCAAGCTCTTCAACAGGGGTGTTGAGGATCTGCTGCACACGCTCTTCCTCTTTATCAACCTCATCGTTGCTGTTGATGATAGACTCATCGAAGTTGATAAAGATTGTGAAATGGTCTTTCGCAATCTTCGCAGCCTCTGCCAGTGCATTCTGAGGAAGGATGGTCCCGTCTGTGTAGATCTCGAGGATCAGTTTGTCAAAGTCATTCCGCTGACCTACACGACAGTTCTCGATCGCATATTGAACCCGCTTGACAGGAGAGAACACCGCATCGACCGGGATGGTCCCGATCTCCTCGATGTACTTCTCGTTCAGCTCTGACGGGACATAGCCCCTGCTCAGGTCTATCTGAACCTCCATGTCGATGTTCGCATCTTCCATCATGGTGAAGATGACTGCATCCTTGTTGTATACCTCGATGGTGTCGACCTCGAAGTCTCCACCAGTGACATTGCCAGGCCCTTTGCACTCGATGAGAACGGTCTTCTCCTCGACCTCTTCAGGCATGGTCAGCATCAGCTTCTTAAGGTTTGCAATGATCTCCGGAGTATCCTCCACCACACCGGGCAGGGATTCGAACTCGCTGGAGATGATATGCGGATTACCTTCGCTATCATAGCATGTGAATTTTACAGCAGTAACAGCATAACCCTGGATAGAAGATAAGAGGACTCTTCGCAGGGTATTACCGATAGTCGTACCGAATCCCCTCTCGAACGGGTAAGCGATGAACTTACCGTACGATGCTTCAACAGTACTCTGTTCAAAGGTAATACCTTTCGGTTTCTTAAATCCCTTCATTAAACTCTTACGTGCCATGATTACTCCTATCTTGAATAGAGCTCGACGATCAGCTGCTCGTTGATGGTAGCCATCTCTGTGACTTCACTTCTTCTTGGGAAGGCAAGTACTTTCCCTTTCATAGCATCCGCGTCAAGATCGAGCCATGCAGGAACGCCTGATTTCGTGTACTCTTTCAGGCTCTCCTTGATCACCAGCATCTTCTGGGATCGTTCTACCACCTCGATGGTATCGCCGACCTTCACCCGGTATGAGGGGATGGTGACCCGCTTCCCGTTCACCAGGATGTGCCCGTGTGAGACAAGCTGCCTTGCCTGCTGTCGGGACGTCCCGTAGTGGAGCCTGAACACCATATTGTCCAATCGCCTCTCGAGGAGGACGATCAGGTTCTCACCTGTCTTACCGGCCTGTCGCTCTGCCTCGTTGAATGTCAGCTTGAACTGCTTCTCGAGCATACCGTAGGTTCGTTTGAGTTTCTGTTTTTCCCTGAGCTGTATACCGTAGTCGGTCATCTTCTTAGAACGTGCCCTGGGCTCTTTCCCCGGCTTCCCGGAGGTCTTCTTATTAATAGGACATTTAGCTGTGTGACATCGCTCGCCCTTCAGGAACAGCTTTGTCTGATCAGCCCTACACTTTCTACATTTTGGTCCAATATCTCTTGCCATCTGATCCGCTCCTCTTAGACTCTTCGTGTCTTACGTGGTCGACACCCGTTGTGGGGGATCGGGGTCACGTCACGAATACTTCGAACCTGCAGCCCGAGCGCACCAAGTGCCCTCACAGCAGACTCTCTACCGACGCCAGGTCCCTTGACCAGCACGTGCACTTCCCGCAGGCCGTAATCCATGGCCTTCTTCGCAGCAGTCTCTGCCGTGGTCTGTGCAGCATAAGGAGTTGATTTCTTTGCACCACGGAAACCAAGGCCGCCGGCACTTGCCCATGATACTGTATTACCTTTCAAGTCAGTGACTGTAACGATGGTATTATTGAACGTAGCCTGGATGAATACTTTACCTTCGTATACGGTCTTCTTGGTTTTTCTTTTAGCCTTCGCCAACTTTGCCTCTCCTCTTATTTCTTCTTATTGGCAACAGTCTTCTTCTTACCCTTCCTGGTACGTGCGTTGGTCTTGGTTCTCTGACCACGTACCGGTAAGCCTCGCCTGTGTCGCAGACCTCGGTAACAACCGATGTCCATCAATCTCTTGATGTTGAGCGCAACCTCAGTTCGAAGACGACCTTCAACCTTATAGTCGTTCTCAATGGTCTTTCTCAGATCATTGACCTCTTCAGCTGTAAGCTCATTGATCTTGGCATCTGGGTCGATACCTGTCTTCTTACAGATCTCAACAGCTGAAGTACGACCGATCCCGAAGATATAGGTCAAAGAGATCTTTGTTGCTTTATTAGGAAGATCAATACCCGCAATCCTCGCCATGTAACTGGCCTCCTATATAATAATCAATCTTTTCGTCACGTTAAGGAACCTGGAACCCCAGGTCCTTATCTCTGTCTCTGTTTGTGCTTCGGGTTGTCACAGACGATCCGGACAACACCTCTCCGCCTGATCACCTTGCACTTGTCGCAAATAGGTTTAACACTTGCTCTAACTTTCATGGTTTACCTCTACAGATTCCTGGATTTTATCCTGCCCTTCTTGACCAACCCGTCCGAGTGATGCATCTTCATATGGCCTTCGATCTGGCTCATGGTATCAAGGTCTACACCAACCATGATCAGCAGTGAAGTACCGCCCAGCAGCATTGCCACGGATGCCGGGAAGTTGAAGAACATCTGAGCTAACGTCGGGATCAGCGCGATGAACGCCAGGAACAGTGAACCCGGGAATACGATTCTATTCAACACCCTCGTCAGGTACTCTTCGATCTTCTCAGACCTGATCCCGGGAATCGAACCACCATTCTCTCGTATCTGACGAGCGATCTCAGTCGGATTAAGAGAAACCTGTGTATAGAAAAATGCAAATATGATAATGAACAGGGTGTAGATTATTAGATACGGGGTACCCTGCGGCCTTAACCAATTCGCAAACCTTGCCAGCCACTCGATCTCAGGACCGAGGGAAGTAGCTATCTGAAGCGGGAAGGAAAGCAGTGCCGAAGCGAAGATGACCGGTATTACTCCGGACGGGTTGATCTTGAACGGGATGTATGTACTCTGTGAACCGTACATCTTCCGCCCTACGACCCTCTTCGCATAATGCACAGGGATCTTTCTCTGCCCCTGCTGTTCATAGATGACGAGCGCCACGACTGCCACGAACATCGCAAGCACGATGATGATGACGATGGGGTTGAGTGTACCGTTCTGGACACTCTTCACCAGGGTGACGACCGCATTCGGGATCCTGGCCACGATACCGGAGAAGATGATCAGTGAGACACCGTTCCCGATACCTCGCTGGGTGATCTGCTCCCCGACCCATACCAGGATCATGGTCCCGGTCGTTACGGTCAGCATAGCGATCAATGTATAGGCTGTCATGTTCAGCGTGATCGCATCCGGGATGGACCGTGCATAGACCGTGACGACATATGACTGGATAAGACACATGACCACGGTGCCGTACCGGGTATACTTCTGGATCTTCTTCCTTCCGCCGTCCTCTTCAGACAGGGCCTTGAGCCGCGGGAAGATGATCAGCATCAGCTGCATGATGATCTGCGTAGAGATATACGGCATGATACCGAGCATGAAGAGCGAGAAGTTCTTGAATGCCCCACCGGCAAAGAAGTCCAGGTATTCGGTAAGACCGATACCTGAAGTCGAGCCTGACGTCATGAAGTAGACCTGAAGTGCATTCGGGTTGATACCGGGAATCGGAAGGGTAGCACCTAATCGGAAAATAACCAACATGAGCGCAGTAAAACCTATTCTCTTCCGAAGCTCTTTTATTCTGAATACCTCAACCAATGAGTTTGCCATCGATCCCCTCTTTTATATAACTATTTGATCTCTCCGCCGGCTGCCGTGATCTTCTCTGCAGCACTGCCGGAGACCTTCAATCCCTCAACGATGAGCTTCTTCTCGATCTCACCGTTAGCAAGGATCTTGACGAGAACATTGTTCCCCTTGACGACCTTCTTCTCCTTCAGTGTCTCGAGAGAGACGGTCTCGCCGTCAGCGAAGGCATTGGAGAGTTCAGACAGAGATACGACTGTATACTCTTTCTTGAAGGGGTGGTTCGAGAATCCTCTTCGAGCCAGTCTTCGGTAGAGGGGCATCTGCCCGCCCTCGAATCCCGGTCGGACCCCGCCGCCTGAACGTGAGTTCTGTCCGTCATGTCCCCGGCCTGAGCTCCGGCCCTTTGAGCCATAGCCTCGACCGACGATCGTTTTCTTCTTGTTTGCCCCTGCGGGCGCCTTTATCTGTCCCATCCTACTGTATCTCCTCGACTTTAACAAGATGTGATACTGTATTGATCATACCTTTGACGACCGGGGTAGCGTCCCGTACCACTGAGCTGTTGATCTTACCAAGACCGAGAGCCTTGATCGTTGCACGCTGTTTTGGTTTAGAACCGATCAGGCTCTTCACGAGCTCGATCCGTACTTGTTCAACTTTCTTTGCCATACTTAACCCCACATCTCGCTGAGCGACTTGCCTCGATTCTTAGCGACCTCGCGAGCATCGAACAGGTTCTCGAGACCATCGAACACTGCCTTGACGATGTTGATGGTATTCTTCGAGCCGAGTGACTTGGCGAGGATGTCATGCACACCGCACGCATCCATCACGGCACGGACAGGACCTCCCGCGATGACTCCCGTACCGGGAGCGGCAGGCCTGAGCAGCACTTTCGCACTCTTGAACTCGCCCTGGATCTCATGAGGGATCGTGGTCCTCTTGAGCGGGACCTCGATCATACTATTCTTTGCTTTCTCAACACTCTTTCGAATAGCCTCGGTGACGTCATTTGCCTTACCAAATCCATATCCGACACGGCCGTTCTGGTCACCTACGACCACCAGGGCTGAGAAGGAGAACCTTCGACCACCCTTGACGACCTTGGCAACTCGATTGAGCTTAATCAGTTTTTCAACATATTCTTGATCTTTGGATTTTTCCACCATATCCCCCTAGAACTTCAATCCGGATTTTCGAGCGCCGTCAGCAATGCTCTTGACGATACCATGATAGAGATATCCGTTCCTATCGAACACGACTGTCTCGATCTTCTTGTCGACCAATCTCTGCCCGATTGCCTCACCGATCTTCAGCGCATCTGCAACATTGTTCTTGAGGGCCTTGAACTCAGCCTCCATGTTGCTTGCCGAAGCGAGGGTGACACCCTGGGTATCATCGATCGCCTGTACGTAGACATGCTTGTTTGACCTGTATACAGTCAGCCTCGGTCGTTCCGGGGTACCGAAGATCCTCTTTCTGATGTGGATCTTTCTCTTAAGCTTCTTGTTTCTTTTATCATCAACTCGTTTCATTGTACTACCCTACTTAACACCGGACTTACCGATCTTTCGCCTGATGACCTCTTCCTCGTACTTGACACCCTTGCCCTTGTACGGCTCCGGCGGTCTCAGGGAACGGATCTCAGCACATGCCTGACCGACTTTCTGCTTATCGATGCCTGTGACGATGACCTTGTTCTGGCCCTCGCAGGCGATCGTGACATCTTCATTGATCACATACTCGATCTGGTTCGAGTAGCCGAGGTTGAGGTACAGGATGTTTCCCTTCACCTCTGCCCTGTACCCAACACCGTTGATGAGCAGCGCACGGGTGAAACCGGCTGAGACACCTATCACCATATTCTGGATCAGCTGCCTGTAGAGTCCATGATAGCTCCTGGAGCTCTTTGAATCATCCTTGCGTGTCACGACGACCTGGTCGCCCTCGACCTCGATCGTCACGCTCGGCTGATATTCCTGAACCAGTTTCCCTTTCGGTCCTTCCACAGTGATCAGTGCTGCATCAACAGCGACCTTGACCCCTGAAGGTATTGTTATGGGCAATTTACCAATTCGAGACATAGTTCACCACCTTACCAGACTGAACAGATCAGCTCGCCGCCGACCTTCTGATCAGTCGCTTTCTTTCCAGTAATCACACCACTAGAAGTCGAGACTACCACAACACCATGACCATTGAATACCCTGGGGATCTCTTTGTAGCCCGAGTAGACTCGCCTACCGGGGGTGGAGATCCTCTCCAGACCATGGATGATCGGGTTCTGATTGTCATCATATTTCAGGAAGATCCGGATGAAATTCACATTCTCCTTGGTGACCTTCTTGAAATTCTTGATATATCCCTCGTTCTTGAGGATCTTAACAATCTGCAACTTCAGTTTTGATGTCGTTACATCTACTTTCTCATGTTTTGCTAGATTAGCGTTTCGGATCTTGGTTAACATATCCGCAACAGGATCACTTATAGCCATCTCACTCTCCTACCAGCTGGATTTTGTCACGCCAGGAATCTTACCTTCGCTGGCAAGCTTTCGAAAGCAGACCCTGCACATCTGAAACTTTCTCATATATCCCCGAGGACGCCCGCAAACCCGACAACGATTAACCTTTCGTGTGCTGAATTTCGGCTCCCTCTGGGCCTTCACAATCATTGATTTCTTAGCCATTGATCTACTCCCAACTATTTACTGAACGGCATGCCGAGCTTCTTCAGCAGAGATAAGCCTTCTTCGTCTGATTTAGCTGTTGTCACAATCGCAATGTTGAGACCGCTAATCCGCTCTATGTGATCATAATCGATCTCGGGGAAGATGATCTGTTCCTTCACCCCGAGAGAATAGTTTCCATGACCGTCGAAAGCATTAGGGCTGATGCCCTTGAAGTCCTTTACACGAGGCAGGGAGACATTCACCAGTCGATCGAAGAATTCCCACATCTGGTTGCCCCGGAGGGTCACCATGGTCCCGATCTCCTGTCCCTGGCGAAGTTTGAAGTTCGCGATCGATTTTCGAGCTTTCGTCTTCACTGCATGCTGACCGGTGATCTGCTCGAGCTCCTTGACGGCTGACTCGAGAAACTTCTTGTTGTCAGCTGCATCACCCACACCCACGCTCAGCGAGATCTTCTCGATCGTGGGGATCTGCATGACGGACGAGTAGCTGAATTCCTTCAGCAGCTCTGGAGCAACACTCTCTTTATACTGTTTCCTGATTCTTGGTATATACTTATCCATTAGAGCACTTCCCCGGTCTTCTTAGCAAAACGAACTTTCTTGCCATCTACGAACTTGTAGCCAATCCTTGAAGTTGAACCATCTTTTGTCACGAGTGCGACATTTGAAATGTCCAAAGGCGCTTCGACCTCAATGATTCCACCCTTATCCTGCTGACTTCTCTTCTTCATGGCTTTCTTGACCATGTTGACACCCTGGATGATGACCCGACCGTTGTCTGCATCAACCTTGAGGACCTTCCCGGTCTTGCCCTTGTCTTTTCCGGCAAGGACTTTGACGGTGTCATTCTTCTTGATTCTTGATACTCCCATCATTCACTCCCTACAACACTTCCGGCGCAAGTGAGACGATCTTCATGAAACCACCCTCTCGAAGCTCTCGAGCGACCGGTCCGAAGATACGCTTACCACGCGGGTTATTGTTGGCATCGATGATAACACACGCGTTATCATCAAACCTGATATAGGTACCGTCAGGTCTTCGGTATTCTTTCTTCACACGGACGATTACCGCTTTATGCACGTCACCCTTCTTGATCTGGCCGTTGGGAAGAGCGTCCTTGACTGCAACAACAATGATATCGCCGATACTTGCATTCATTCTCTTACTTCCGCCAAGCACCTTGATACACTGTACGCGTTTTGCACCACTGTTGTCGGCAACGTTTAAATACGTCTGCATCTGAACCATAACGCAACTCCTTTACGACTATTTGGCACGCTCGACAATCTGGTTCAATCTCCAGCTCTTGTCTTTACTGAGAGGTCGGCACTCCACAACCCGTACGGTATCACCGACCCGGGCCTCGTTCCTCTCATCATGCGCTTTCACTTTCTTTGTCTGCTTCACATATTTCTTGTAAAGAGGGTGGAGGCTTCTGGTTGTGATCGCTACCACGATGGTCTTGTCCATCGCATCACTGACAACCTGTCCGGTAAATGTCTTCTTATTAGCTTTCATAGAACAAGGCCCCTCTACTTCGTATTCTTGCGTATGCCTAGAGCATATTCATGGATGATGGTATTCACCCGGGCGATGTCCCGTCGAACAGTCCTCAGTCTGAGGGGGTTCTCCAGGTGCCCAAGTACCTTATCCATTCGCAGCTTGAGATACTCCTTATGGAGATCTTCCTTCTTGTTTACCAACTCTGCATACGTCAGGTCATTCATAGTTTTCTTCATATGACTACTCCGCATCTCTTCGTACTACGAACTTCGTCTGGATAGGCAGTTTACTTGCGGCAAGCGCCATAGCCTCTTTGGCGAGTTCCTCAGAAACACCTGCCATCTCGAACATGACAGCGCCTTTCTTCACAACCGCTACCCAACCTTCCGGGTTACCCTTACCTTTACCCTGTCGTGTCTCAGCAGGTTTCTTGGTGTAGGGCATATCGGGGAAGATCCTGATCCAGACCTTACCGCCTCGCTTGATATGACGCGTCATGGCGACTCGGGCAGCCTCGATCTGTCGGTTCGTGATCCATCTCGGTTCAAGGGCCATCAGGCCGAAATCACCGAAGGCTACGGTATTCCCCCGGTGTGCGACACCGTCGAGCGTACCTCTCATCTTCTTTCTATACTTAATTCTCTTTGGACTAAGCATGACTCACTATCTCCTTGCTGCAGGCTTACGATCCCTGGCAGTCTTCTTCACCAGGAGTCCCGCATCCTCTTTCTGAGCTTTGTCATAGATCTCACCATTGAAGACCCACACCTTCACTCCGATGATACCGAAGGTGGTGTTTGCCTCAGCGAACCCGTAATCGATATCTGACCTCAATGTATGGAGAGGGATCCTCCCATCCTTGTGCCACTCGGTACGTGCCATCTCAGCACCGCCAAGCCGCCCGGAGACCTTGATCTTCACACCCTGGACACCAGCCTTCATGGCGCTGCTCACAGCCATCTTCAGGGCCCTCCTGAAAGAACCCCTCATCTTGAGCTGTCGTGCGACGTTCAGGGCGATGAGCTGTGCGTCGGCCTCAGGCCTCTTCACTTCCTTGATCTTGATCTGGACCTTCTTGTCAGCGAGGGTCTGGAGTCTCTGTCCGAGCTTCTCGACATTGGAACCCTTGGATCCGATGATGAGTCCGGGCTTCGATGTCTTGATCACGACCGTGATCCTCTGGGGTTTCCGGATGATCTCGACATCCGAGATCTCGGCACCGTTGGTCTCGGGGCAGGTCTCGATAGACTTCCTGATCTTCAGGTCCTCATGCAGGGTATCCGCATAGTCCTTCGGATCAACATACCACTTCGATGTCCATGTCTTGTTGACTCCTAAACGGAGTCCCACTGGATTTACTTTCTGGCCCATTTAATCCCCCATGCTCGCTTTTTCGTCTAGAACGACAGAAATATGACTCTCCCGCTTCAGAAGAATGTCCCTTCGTCCGTGAGATCTCGGCCATACACGCTTCAGACGCGGGCCTTCATCAATACAGATCTCCTTGATGTACAGCATCTCCTCGTCGAGCTGCTTGTTCTGAGAAAGAGCATTGGCTGCAGCGGACTGCACGACCTTCTTGATCAGGCCGGCACCCTTCTGGGGCATAGCCTCAAGAATAGCCACAGCTTCGGTATACGGCTTCCTCCGTACAACATTCGCGATGGGGCGCACCTTGGTAGGAGAAACCATCACATACTTAGCGATTGCTTTATAACCTTTCTTTGCTTCCATCACGATACCTATCTCTTCTTCGATTTCTTATCAGACCCGGCATGTCCACGATAGAATCTGGTGGGTGAGAACTCACCAAGCTTATGACCGACGAGGTTCTCTGTCACATAGACAGGGACCCAGGTCTTTCCGTTGTAGACAGAGACGGTGAAACCCACCATCTCAGGAATGATAGTCGAGGTACGGGAATATGTCTTAACCATAGGTTTCTGTCCCGCTTTGTTTGCTTCAAGAACTCTCTTGTAGAGCTTCTTCTCTACAAAAGGTCCCTTTTTAATTGACCTAGCCACTTTCTACTCCTACTTCCGCTTCTTCACGATAAACTTGCTAGAAGGTTTTCTCTTCTTTCTCGTCTTGTATCCCTTGGTAGGCATACCCCATGGAGAAACCGGATGACGTCCACCGGAAGTCTTACCCTCACCACCACCATGCGGGTGATCGACAGGGTTCATGACAACACCTCGGACCTTAGGCCGCTTTCCAAGCCATCGTGACCTACCGGCCTTACCGAGACTGACGTTCATATGGTCTTCGTTCCCGATGCTTCCCAGTGTGGCGAAGCATTCGCCGAATACCATCCTCATCTCACCTGACGGGAGCTTGAGGGTCGCATAGTCGCCATCCTTGGCGACGAGCGTTGCAACAGTCCCGGCTGAACGTACCAGCTGGCCACCCTTTCCTTTCTGAAGCTCAACATTGTGAACCGACATACCGAGCGGAATGTTCTTCAGGGGGATCGCATTACCGATCTCCAGGGGAGCATTCTCACCACTGACTACCTTCATACCCACCTGGAGACCTTTCGGTGCCAGGATATATCGCTTCTCCCCGTCAGCATAGTTGACCAGGGCGATGTTAGACGATCGGTTAGGATCGTACTCGACACTGGCGATCACGCCAGGGATGTCATATTTGTTTCTCTTGAAATCGATCTCTCGATATTTTCTCTTATGTCCGCCGCCGCGTCTTCTTACACTGATTCGACCACCGGCACCACGCCCGGCGTTCTTACTGATACCTTTTGTCAGCGATTTCTCACTCGTAGAAGCAGTAACCTCTTCAAAGGTCAAAGTGGTTGTATATCGAAGACTCGGGGTTCTCGGATTATACTTCTTGATACCCATAATACCCCTCTCTTACACGCCTTCTATAGCGCTGATAGAATCGCCTTTAGCAACAGTGACGATCGCTTTCTTCCAGGGTGTCGTAGACCCTGCACGAACGCCCGACTTAGTTCTTGTGAACTTAGGCTTCCCTTTCACTCGTACGATATTGCAAGCGAGCGCCTTGACGGAGAACAACTCCTCCACGGCCCTCATCACCTGAATCTTGTTTGCCCGGGGGTCGACCCTGAAGGTATACTTCTTGGCCTCGCCCTCTCGCGCCTCGTTGGACTTCTCTGTTAAAACAGGTTCTAAAATGATCTGATCTGCTCTCACGATCGTCCCCTTACTCTTCTTTTCCGTAGAAATCGTTCAGATTCCCGGCAGCGGTCTCAAGCACCAGGACGTTCTTGCCGTACAGCAGTTCCTTGGCTGAGAGCCTGTTATAAGAATTGATCCTGACCCAGGGAATGTTCTTCCCGGCTCGTCTGAGCATCGCGTCATCATCCTTGAGGATGATCAGGGTCCGCTCCCCGTCTACGAGGTTCTTGAGAATACTCACAAGATCCTTCGTCTTGCCGCTTTCGATGGAAAAATCCTCGACGACCTTCAGGCTCTCCTCTTTCACTTTCATCGAAAGCAGGGATCGCATAGCAAGCCGCTTCATCTTCTTCGGAAGCTTATAGCTGTAATCTCGCGGTTTGGGTCCAAAGACGGTACCACCGCCGACCCATACTGGGGATTTCTTGTCCCCGGATCGTGCGTTACCAGTCCCTTTCTGTCTCCAAGGCTTGGCGTTACTGTAGTTCACCTCGCCCCGTGTCTTAGTACAGGCGGTCCCGACCCGGCGGTTAGCTAATTCGTTATTCACGGCGTAGTAGATCGAACCATCACTCACTTCTGCAGCAAATACTGAATCAGCAAGCGTGATATCTTTAACCTCTTCACCTTGTATCGAAAAGACTTTCGCTTTCATGTCTCGCCTCTATTTCTTCTTTGATTTCTTGACAATCACAACACTTTGACGTGGACCAGGGATCGCACCTTTCACCATGAGAACCTTCTTCTCCGCATCAACTTTCACTACTCGCAGATTCTGAACCGTGGTCTTCTCTCCGCCCATACGCCCAGGCATCTTCGTACCCTTGAACACACGTGACGGGGTAGCAGCCATACTGGTACCACCAAGGCCCCTGTGGAACTTGGAACCGTGAGTCGAACGACCACCTGCGAAGTTGTGCCGTTTCATAGCTCCCTGGAACCCTTTACCTTTCGAGGTCCCTTCCACATCTACAAATGCTATATCCTGAAAGATATCCACACCGAGGACATCACCGATAGAGACTTCCCTTTCATAGTCCTTCATCTCCACCAGCCATTTCTTCGGGTCACAGACATCCTTGAATTGTCCAGCATACGGCTTTGTAACACGATTCTTCTTCGCGTCTACAGCACCGATAACACAAGCACTGTAACCGTTCTTCTCTTCGGTTCTCTCAGATACAACAATATTGTCATCAATCTTGATAACCGTAACCGGGGTGAGCACCCCTCTATCATCAAACACTTGTGTCATTCCGACTTTTTTGCCGATAAGCCCTAACATCTCTTACCTCAACTGTTTATTACTGTTTAATCTCTACATCCACACCTGCAGGAAGCTCAAGCTTCATAAGTGCATCCATAACCTTGGATGTAGGATCTAGAATGTCAATCAGTCTCTTATGTGTTCGCATCTCAAACTGCTCACGTGACTTCTTGTTGACATGAGGTGATCTGAGCACCGTGAATTTATTGATACGAGTAGGAAGAGGCACGGGTCCTGAAACTTTAGCCCCGGCCCTCACGACTGTCTGAACGATTGCTTTTGAACTCTGTTCAACGAGATCCACATCGAAACCTCTCAACCGTACTCGAATTCTATCTTTGGTCATCATTCCTCCAACAGCAAGTCTCGCTCCGGTTAAGCGGAGCGAGACTCATCACCATCATTTATTCGATAATCTCTGTAACCTGACCTGATGCTACAGTTCGTCCACCCTCTCGGATAGCGAATTTAAGACCTTTCTCCATAGCGATCGGGTAGATCAGCTCAACGTTGATCTCAGTATGGTCGCCAGGCATAACCATCTGCTTATCTTCTGCAAGTGTTACAGTACCGGTAATGTCAGTGGTCCTGAAGTAGAACTGCGGTCGGTAACCTGAGAAGAATGGTGAGTGTCGACCACCCTCATCCTTGCTCAAGCAGTAGATCTGTCCCTTGAACTTTGCGTGGGGGGTAATGGTTCCCGGTTTAGCGAGGACCTGTCCACGAACGACTTCCTTCTTGTCAACACCTCGGAGCAGTGCACCGATGTTGTCACCAGCCTGACCTTCGTCAAGCAGCTTGTTGAACATCTCGACACCAGTACAGGTGGTCTTTGAGGTCGGCTTGATACCGACGATCTCGATCTCCTGACCGACTTTCACGATTCCTCGCTCGATTCGGCCTGTTACAACCGTACCACGTCCCTGGATCGAGAAGATGTCCTCGATAGGCATCAGGAAGGGCTGGTCCACTGCTCGCTCTGGGAGCGGGAAGTAGGTGTCCATAGCCTCGATGAGATCATCGATACACTTGGTCTTCTCGGGGTCATCCGGATTCTCCATAGCTTCGTAAGCTGAACCCTTGATGATGGGGATCTCATCGCCCGGGTACTCATATTCTGAGAGGAGGTCTCGCATCTCTTCCTCTACGAGCTCGATCAGGTCCGGGTCATCGACCTGGTCACACTTGTTGATGAAGACGATCAGTGCAGGTACACCTACCTGTCGTGCGAGAAGGATGTGCTCTTTCGTCTGAGCCATAGCACCGTCAGTAGCAGCGACGACGATCACTGAACCGTCCATCTGTGCAGCACCGGTGATCATGTTCTTGATGTAGTCGGCGTGTCCCGGACAGTCTACGTGTGCGTAGTGCCGGTTGTCTGACTGATACTCAACGTGTCGAGTGTTGATGGTGATACCTCTAGCCTTCTCTTCTGGTGCATTATCGATATCATCATAGTTCATTACTTTGTCACCATGTTTTCGAGCACAGTGCATGGTGATAGCTGCAGTAAGAGTAGTCTTACCGTGGTCGACGTGTCCGATTGTACCAACATTGATATGTGGTTTCGTCCTAGCAAATTTCTCTTTAGCCATCCGTTCCTCCTTGTGACTAAATCACAATTAAGTTAATAAAATAATATAAGTATTATCTTAATACCATTCGATAACCGAGATCCATCATCTTAATGTCGTGATTGCATAGAGGTACGTTAAGAAGGATCCAGAGGTCAGAATGGTAGAAAGCCTCTCCAAACTGACATAGAACAGCATATAACTGTCATACGTCTGGAACCACCTAACCATCTGAGCAACGTCGGATGATGGGTTTGGTTCAAACCGCTCACACACACGCACGGAAACACCGCAGGCGTGATGCGCTAGCCTTGACGAATATATGATTAATTCCAGTTTTAGTCAAGAGTAAGATAAAATAAACACCTGAAAAAACCAAAAAATAATCCCAACAAAGAAACAGCCACCATATATGGTGGCTATTTCTACCTGCAGCAGGCATCTACCATCGGTAATGGCTGAATGCCTTGTTGGCTTCTGCCATTCGGTGGGTATCCTCTTTCTTCTTGAAAGCGGTTCCTGTCTGGTTGAACGCGTCGACCATCTCCGAAGAGAGTTTCTCGCTCATCGACTTGCCGCTTCGTGAACGTGCGGCAGAGATGATCCATCTCATCGCGAGGGCTTCACGTCGGCTCTCCCTGATCTCTACCGGGACCTGGTAGGTCGAACCGCCGACTCGTCGTGACTTGACCTCGACGACCGGTTTGACGTTCGCGAGGGCCTTCATGAAGACATCGAGGGCAGGCTCGCCGGCCTTCTCTTCCATCTTCGCCATCGCATCATAGATGATCTTGGTGCTGATCGACTTCTTGCCGTCGATCATCATCCGCCTGATGAACTTCTCCACGATCGTGGACTTGTATCGAGGGTCAGGAAGGATCTCCCTGACCGGTGCAGTACTTCTTCTACCCATCTCAGGTTCTCCTTATGCCTTCGGTCTCTTGGTACCGTATTTCGATCGTGACTTCCTCCGGTCGTTCACACCAAGGGTATCCTTGGCTCCTCGTACGATATGGTACCGTACACCGGGAAGGTCCTTCACTCGCCCGCCCCTCAGCAGCACGACTGAGTGCTCCTGGAGGTTATGGCCGATACCGGGGATGTAGGCAGTGACCTCGATCCCGTTTGACAGCCTGACCCTGGCAACCTTCCTGAGTGCTGAGTTCGGCTTCTTAGGTGTCACGGTCATGACACGGGTACAGACACCCCGCTTCTGGGGACAACTGTCCAGAGCCGGTGAGTCAGTCTTCTTCTTCTGGGACTTCCGTCCCTTTCTTACTAGCTGATTTATTGTAGGCATCTTTTAGATACTCTCCCTTTTGTCAGTTTCTAAACTCTACTGCCCTAACCTGTGTGCAGGGCGCCTTTACGTATATCAATACCTGAAGTCAGCATGGAGGAATCCGATTCCCACCCGGGTGACCCGGGTGCTATTCCTCACCTTCAGGTAGATCATTCTCCATTTCGAGCTCGTCGTCATCGTCCCAGAGTCTCTTACGGGCTTCCATGACGGACAGCACGGAATCGTTCAGGGAATCAGTGTCTTCTTCCACCAGCGAGATATCGCGATACTGCTTCATACCGGTACCAGCCGGGATGAGGTGTCCGATGATCACGTTCTCCTTGAGACCGCGCAACTCATCTCTACTACCAGCAATCGCCGCGTTTGTCAAGACCTTGGTCGTCTCCTGGAACGAAGCTGCAGATATGAACGAGTCTATACTCAGTGAAGCACGGGTGATTCCTAACAGCAGGGGCTGCCCGATAGCGGACTGGCCACCTTCACGCAGGACTCTCGCGTTCTCCTCGTTGAACCGGTACTTATCGATCTGCTGGCCGAAGATGAAGCTGGTATCGCCGACCGAGACGATCTCGACCTTCCTCATCATCTGGCGCACGATGACACCGATATGCTTGTCGTTGATATCTACACCCTGGAGCCGGTAGACCTCCTGCACCTCATCCACGAGGAATGACTGCAGCGCATTCTCCCCGAGGATATCGAGGATGTCATGCGGGTCGATCGCACCGTCACACAGCTGTTCACCGGCCTTGACCAGGTCCCCGTCTCGGACGAGCAGGTGCTTGCCCATCGGGATCATGTGCTTGGCCTCGTTGCCGAACTCATCCTCCACGGCGATGACCCGCTTGGCCTTCACGATGCCCTTGAACCGGACATACCCATCGAGCTTCGCCAGGATGGCGATGTTCTTCGGCCGCCTGGCCTCGAAGAGCTCGCCGACCCTCGGGAGACCACCGGTGATATCCCTGGTCTTCACGGACTCCTTGAGCAGCTTGGCAAGGACACGACCCTTCTTGACCTCGGTCCCGTCCTCCACGTTGAGGTAGGAGGCCCCGGGCAGGAAGTAGGTGGCGATCTCCTCGCCCTCACCGTCCACGATCACGATCCTCGGCTGGAGGGTCTCGAGCGTGTACTCGGTGATCTTCTTCTCGACGTTCCCGGTCTCCTCGTTGACCTCTTCCTTCAGGGTGGTCCCGAGCAGGATGTCCACGAACTTGACCTTTCCGTCCTGTTCAGCGATGATCGGCTCCGAGAAGGGGTCAAAGGTGACGATCGCCTCGTTGGCGGGGATCACCTTCCCGAGCTCGACATGCAGCTCGGATCCCGTCTTGATATCGATATGCTGTTCCTGGGTCACCAGGAGGATATCGCCTTCGTAGAGCTTCACATAGGCGATCTCGTTGGCGAGGATCTCCTCATCACCCTTCCTGGCAAGGATCTTCCCATTGACGACTTTCTCGTCGTCCTCGACGAGCAGTTCATCGAACTGTGATGCGGGGATAGTCCTCAGGACCCTGGAGGCCCCGATGATACCCTTACGGGTGAAGACGACGGTCCCGTCGCCGAGGGTGACCGTGTTACCGGTAGCTGAGCGGAGCAGCACAGGATAGCTCAGGGCGATCTTGTTCTCCTCACTGGACTTCATTGCCGCACCACCGATATGGAAGGTCCTCATCGTCAGCTGGGTACCCGGCTGGCCGATGGACTGGGCTGCGATGATACCGACAGCCTCACCGATGGCGACCGTCTTGTTGGTCGCGAGGTTCCTGCCGTAGCACTTCTGGCAGACGCCGTGCTTCGACTCACAGGTGAGCACGGTCCTGATCCGTACGGACTCGATACCGGCTTCCTCGATCTGCTGGGCACACTCGTCGGTGATCTCCTCGTTCACGTCGATGATGATCTCCCCGGTGATCGGGTGCTTGACCCGCTCGAGGGTGAATCGTCCGACGATTCGGTCGGAGAGTGACTCCACGATATCCTCACCATCCTTGATGGCCTTCGTCTCGATACCGTTGATGGTCCCGCAGTCCTCCTCGTTGATGACCACGTCCTGCGCGATATCGACGAGTCGCCTGGTCAGGTACCCGGCATCCGCAGTCTTGAGGGCCGTATCCGCCAGACCCTTTCGGGCACCGTTGGTGGAGATGAAGAACTCGATGATCGACAGTCCTTCCTTGAAGTTGGACCGGATCGGGAGCTCGATGATGTCACCTGACGGTTTTGCCATAAGGCCTCGCATACCACCGAGCTGCCTGATCTGCGTCCTGGAACCTCGGGCCCCGGAGTCAGCCATCAGGTAGACGGAGTTGAAACCGCTCTGGTGTACTTTCAGCTGGTCCATGAGCTCGTTGGTGAGCTCCTCGTTCGTCCTTGACCATACCTCGATGACTCGGTTGTACCGCTCTTCCTGCGTGATATGACCCTGGAGGTACTGCTCCTGGATCTGCCGTACCTCATCATTGGCGCCCTCGATCATCTCCTTCTTCTTCTCAGGTACGATGATGTCGGTGACACCGATGGTGGCGCCGAAGAGGGTCGCATGCTTGTACCCGACATCCTTGATGGCGTCGAGCATCTCTACCGCGACCGAGTTCGAGTGCTTCGCGAGGGTCTTGCCGACCAGCGCACGAAGCTCCTTGTCACCGAGACAGTAGTTCTGGAACTCGATGGCATCGGGCATCGCATCATTGAAGATGACACGGCCTGCGGTGGTGGTAAGAATGTTGCCCGGTCCGAGTTTGTAGCGGATCGGTGCATTATAGCTGAGGGACTTGCCGTCGATGGCCATGTAGATCTCATCGATGTTGTCGAAGAACTTGCCGGAACCCGGGTCACCCTTCTTCTCTCGCGTCAGGTAGTTGATCCCGAGGACCATGTCCTGGGAGGGGAAGACGATCGGGTTACCGTTCGCCGGGTCGAGCAGGTTGTTCGTCGAGAGCATGAGCGTCCAGCACTCGATCTGTGCCGCCTGGGTCAGGGGTACATGGACTGCCATCTGGTCACCGTCGAAGTCGGCGTTGTATGCATGACAGACGAGGGGGTGCAGCTTGATCGCCTTTCCCTCGACCAATACCGGCTCGAAGGCCTGGATACCGAGACGGTGGAGCGTAGGCGCACGGTTGAGCAGCACCGGGTGCTCCTTGACGACCTCGTCGAGGATCGACCAGACTTCCTGGGTCTCCTGTTCCACGAGGTTCTTCGCCTTCTTGATGTTATATACCACGCCCTTCTGGACGAGCCGCTTCATGATGAAGGGCTTGTAGAGCTCTAATGCCATCTTGGACGGGAGACCGCACTGGTGCAGCCTCAGCTCCGGACCCACGACGATGACGGATCGGCCTGAATAGTCGACTCGCTTACCGAGGAGGTTCTGCCGGAACCGACCCTGTTTTCCCTTGAGCATATCGGAGAGTGACTTGAGGGCCCTGTTCGAGGCTCCCTTCACTACCCGTTTCTTCTTCGAGTTGTCAAAGAGTGCGTCTACCGCCTCCTGGAGCATCCTCTTCTCGTTTCGGATGATGATGTCGGGGGCGTTGAGGCTCATCAGCCTCTTGAGCCGGTTGTTCCTGTTGATCACCCGCCGGTAGAGGTCGTTGAGGTCGGAGGTCGCGAATCGTCCCCCGTCAAGCTGGACCATCGGGCGCAGCTCAGGCGGGATCACGGGGATCACGCTGAGGATCATCCACTCGGGGCGGTTCTTGGAGTCCCTGAAGTTCTCCACGACCTCGATCCTCTTGAGCAGCCGCTTGTCAGCCTTCGGTCCCTTCTGGAGCATCTTCGCTCTCAGCTCGGCTGAGAGGGTGTCGAGGTCAAGGTTCTCGAGCAGGGAGCGTACAGCCTCGGCACCGATGCCGGCGGTGAAGTTCTCCCCGTACCGGTCACGAGCCTCGTAGTACTCCTCCTCGTTGAGGAGCTGCTGTACCTTGAGCTCCGTGTCGCCGGGATTGATCACGACATATTTCTCGTAGTAGAGGATGGAGCGCAGGGCACCCATCGACAGGTCAAGCAGCAGGCCCATACGTGACGGGACTGAACGGTAGTACCAGATGTGCGAGACAGGAGCTGCCAGTTCGATGTGGCCCATCCGTTCACGTCGCACCTTGAAGTGCGTGACCTCTACACCGCAGCGGTCACAGATGACGCCCTTGTACCGGATAGACTTGAACTTCCCGCAGTAACATTCCCACTCTTTCGTGGTCCCGAAGATCCTCTCACAGAACAGCCCGTCCTTTTCCGGCCTGAGAGTCCTGTAGTTGATAGTCTCCGGTTTTTTCACCT
Organism: Spirochaetia bacterium; assembly: GCA_963677595.1. GTDB lineage: Bacteria > Spirochaetota > Spirochaetia > CAKZLE01 > CAKZLE01 > CAKZLE01. Next base: position 2,437,351 of record OY782041.1, on the reverse strand, counting down.
CACCATACGACCAGTCACGAATCTGGTCGGGTGAGGCGAGTTTGATCATAATACTATCGAAATCCTGGATTTCTCTCATTCGATGTCATCTCCTGCTTAGAACTGAGTCCCTTTCTTGTTGATCAGCTCTTCATCTCGTTCCGTCAACGGGATCTGCTTGCCCTTGGAGTCGTAGATACTCATCTCCAGAGCAAGTCCCCGTAGTTCCTGTACTAATACGTTGAATGATTCAGGCATCCCGGCACTCGTTGCCGGCTCGCCCTTCACGATACTCTCATAGATCTTCACACGGCCGTTCATGTCGTCCGACTTGATCGTGAGGAGCTCCTGCAGGGTGTTGGCGGCACCATATGCCTCCAGCGCCCAGACCTCCATCTCTCCAAGCCTCTGTCCACCGAACTGCGCCTTACCACCGAGCGGCTGCTGGGTGACGAGCGAGTACGGGCCGGTGGACCGTGCATGCATCTTGTCATCGACGAGGTGCGCTAGCTTGAGCATGTAGACACAGCCGCAGAATACCGGGTTCACGAAGGGTTCCCCGGTACGTCCATCGCGGAGCACCGTCTTCGATGTCACCGGCAGGCCTGCCTCCTGGAGCTTCTGCTCGATCTGGTCCACGGAAGCGGACTGGAAGACCGGTGTGGAGTACCACTGGTCGAGCTGCTTCGCAGCCCAGCCGAGCTCGGTCTCGAGCAGCTGCCCGATGTTCATTCGGGACGGGACACCAAGCGGGTTGAGACAGATGTCGAGCGGTGTGCCGTCTTCCATGTAGGGCATATCCTCTTCAGGGAGTACCCGTGCAACGACACCCTTGTTCCCGTGCCGTCCTGCCATCTTGTCGCCTTCCTTGAGCTTACGCTTCCGGGCGACGAGGACCTTGACGACCTCATCGACGCCTGGAGGGAGGTCATCCCCCTCTGAACGTCTCAGCCGCTGGATGTCGATGACTGTACCCTCGGTCCCGTGGGGGACCTTCAGGGAGGTGTCCCTGACCTCTTTGGCCTTCTCACCGAAGATCGAGTTGAGGAGCTTGAACTCCGGGGTGGAGTCTGCCTCTGACTTCGGGGTGACCTTACCGACGAGGATGTAGCCCGACTTCACCTTCGCGCCGATACGGATGATTCCGTCGGCATCAAGCTGCTCGAGCGACTTCTCGCTGGTGTTGGGGATGTCCCGGGTGAGCTTCTCAGGGCCGAGCTTGGTCTCCCTGACGTCGACCTGGAACTCCTTGATATGGATAGAGGTGTAGATATCCTCCTTGACCACCTTCTCGGAGATCAGGATGGCATCCTCATAGTTATAGCCGTTCCACGGCACGAACCCGACGAGCACGTTCCGTCCGAGCGCGAGCTCACCCTGGCTCGTCGAGGGACCGTCGGCGATAGCCTGGCCCTTAGCGATCTTCTGGCCCTTCATGACGATGGGCTTCTGGGTGAAACAGGTGTCCTGGTTCGTTCGCTGGTACTTCTGGATCACATAATGATCCTTCTCGCCTTCGATGAGCGGTTCATCGGGGGCGATCACGACCCCGGTCGCGGAGACGTAGTCTACCACACCGGCCCGTCTTGCCTTGATGAGCACCCCTGAGTCGTAGGCGGTCTTCGCCTCCATACCGGTACCGACACGGGGCGGCTCCGGGAATACGAGGGGTACTGCCTGCCGCTGCATGTTCGATCCCATCAGTGCACGGTTGGCATCGTCGTGCTCGAGGAAGGGGATCAGCGAGGTGGCTACCGAGATTACCTGCTTCGGTGAGACGTCCATATAGGTGATCGATGCGGGGTCCTTGGTGGTATAGTCGCCTGACCGGCGTACCGAGACCTGCTCGTCGAGGAAGTTCCCCGACTCATCGATCCGGGCGTTCGCCTGGGCGATGAAGTGCTTCTCCTCGTCAATTGCCGAGAGGTACTCGACCTCCCGGGTGACCTTCCCCTCAACGACCTTCCGGTACGGGGTCTCTAAGAACCCGTAATCGTTCACCTGGGTATAGTTCGCCAGGGACACGATAAGACCGATGTTCGGGCCTTCAGGGGTCTCGATAGGACACATCCTCCCGTAGTGGGTGTAGTGTACGTCTCGGACCTCGAAGCCTGCACGGTCACGGGAGAGACCTCCCGGCCCGAGTGCGTTGAGTCGACGCTTATGGGTCAACTCGGCAAGCGGGTTGATCTGGTCCATGAACTGGCTGAGCTGGCTCGAACCGAAGAACTCCTTGATCGCTGCCACGATGGGCTTGATGGAGATGAGGTCCTGCGGCTTGACCGTATCGGTCTCGAGGTTCATCCGCTCCTTCGCGATCCGTTCCATCCGGGTGAAGGCGGTCTTGAGCTGGTTCTGCATGAGCTCGCCAACGGACCTGATCCTCCTGTTCCCGAGGTGGTCGATATCATCGATGTTCGCTTCCCCCATGTATACCTTGATCAGGTAGCCCATGGTGTTCACGATGTCTGTCTTCGTCAGTACCGGGTCGTCGGTCGGGTCATCCCGGTCGAACTTCTTGTTGAGCTTGTACCGGCCGACGCGCCCGAGGTCATACCTGCGGTAGGTGAAGAACATGGTGTTGAGGTCTTTCTCGGCACTCTCCAAGGTGATCGGCTCCCCGGGCATCAGCACGGAGTAGACCGCTATGAGGGCATCCTCCTTGGTCGGCTCATCAAGCCCCTGCTCCACACGGGTATGCTTCGCATCCTCGATCTCGAAACACCTGAGGATCGTCTGGGCATTCAGCGACGCTTCAGCAGCCATGTCGAGGATCTCGATCTCCTTGATGCCTGCATGGATCAGCTCATCCACCTCATGCGGGTGAATCCTGTCCCCTGCACGGTAGAGCTTCTTCTGCTCCTCACCGTCATTGATGTAGACATCCTTGAAGAGGACGATATTATTGAATTCGGCAGCATCGAACGACCCTGCCAATGAGATTGTCTTTGATGCGTAATAGAGTTCCAGGATCTTCTCACGTGTCTCGAATCCCAGTGCCCGCAGGAAGAGGGTACCGAGGATACGTTTCTTCCGGTCGATCTTGGTATAGACGAGATCCTTCTTCTGGTCGATCTCGAACTCGAGCCAGGATCCCCTGTAGGGGATGATCCTCGAGGAGTAGACACCCTTCTCGTAGGAGAAGATGACACCCGGGGACCTGTGGATCTGGCTGACGACGACACGTTCAGCACCATTGATGATGAAGGTACCGCGATCCGTCATCAGGGGGACATCACCGATATAGATATCTTTCTGCCTGATCTCTCCGGTCTCCTGGAAGATCAGGTTGATCCGTGCCTTGATGGGTACTGAGTAGGAGAGTCCCTTCTGCTTGCACTCGATCTCGTTGAATTTGATATTATCCTCATCAAGCATGTACGAGACATACTCGAGGATCATATCGCCACCGGGGCTCTCTATCGGAAAGGTTGACTGAAACACCTCTTCCAACCCCTGAAGATCAAGAGGTTCATTCCTGGTAAGCCTCTCTCGCTGGAGAAACTTATCGTATGAGGAGAGCTGGATATCCACGAGGTTCGGGAGTTCCAGAACCTCTTCGAATTTCGCCCCAACATACTGTCGCTCTATAGCTTTGCCGTCGGCAAGCATCGTTACCCCCTGGATTATCTCTTCTGGAGAGCAGCTCACCTCCCACGGGACATGCCCGGGGCTCATCAACCTACCCTCTTAGCAAATACTGTCCGCACAGTCTAAGGACCACACGAACTCCAAACCGTTTTAAAAAGAAACCAATGTGCCTCCATCCGAAGACACAACAGGCCACCGGAACGATCTGACCCGTCCGGTGGCTGTCGTCCAGCTAGGCGGCTGGTGCCGCAGAGCTGGACTCATCGCGTTCAAGAATGATTCGTATCGAAATACTATTTAACTTCAACAGTTGCGCCAGCCTCTTCAAGCTTACCCTTGATCGACTCAGCCTCTTCCTTGGAAACGCCTTCCTTGACTGCCTTATCGCCAGCCTCGACGACCTCTTTAGCCTCTTTGAGGCCAAGACCGGTGATAGCTCGTACAGCCTTGATCACGGGGATCTTCTTGCCGTCAGCGATACCCTTGAGGATGACGTCGAACTCGGTCTGTTCCTCGACCTCTTCAGCAGCGGCAGCAGGTGCTGCGCCGGCAGCAGCGACAGCCACAGGTGCGGCTGCAGTGACACCGAACTTCTCTTCCATTGCGGAAATGAGTTCTGAGATCTCGAGTACGGTCATGTTAGCGATAGCTTCTAAAATTTCATCTTTGGTAGCCATATTATCTTCTCCTTATCATAAATATTTTCTAAACGACAGTAGCATGCTACGAGTGAAGACTAATGTCGTCTATTGTTTTGAATCTGCAACAGCCTGCAGAGTTCGTACGAGTTTGGTCGGTACGGCATTAAGCACATACACGACATTCTGGATCGGTGCCTTCATGGTACCCATGAGGGATGCAATCAGTTCGTCCTTCGTCGGGAGCTTGCTGAACGCCTCGACCTGTGATGCATCGAACACGTTGTTGTCGAGGATCCCGCCCTTGATGGACATCGGCGCGTTCTTCGCGAACTCGATGAGGACCTTGGCCACAGCACCGGAATCGTCTGACGGGAGGGCTACCGCGGTAGGTCCGACGAGGTACTCGTCGGCTGCCGGGCGTTCCAGGTCCTTCAGCGCAATCTTCGCGAATCGGTTCTTGACGACCTTATAGGTCGCATTATGTTTTCTCAGTTCGTTCCTCAGCGCAGTGATCTGCTCAACAGTGAGTCCCCGGTAATCAGTGAAGATAAAATCCTTGATATCCTTGAACTCGTCCTTGAGCGCGGCGACTGCCTCGACCTTGCCCTGCTGTAATTTCACTTCATATTCTGCCATCTTCTACCTCCTGACCCTACTGGAGTGCCCTGGCATCAAGCTTGATCCCGGGCCCCATCGTAGAAGAGAGTGCAACGCTCTTGACGAAATCACCCTTCACATCGGCGGGCTTCTTCCTCAAGATCTCCTTGATGACAAGCTTGACGTTCTCAGCCACCAGGGGGGACTCCATGGAGACCTTCCCGATCGCGAGGTGCACGACACCCGTCTTGTCAGCCCTGAACTCGACACGTCCCTGCTTCAGTTCTGCGAGGGCAGCCTTGATGTCGAAGGTTACCGTCCTGGTCTTCGGGTTCGGCATGAGCCCCCTTCGACCGAGGATGGGACCGAGTCGTCCAACGTCCTTCATCATGTCCGGCGTAGCCACGGCTACATCGAACTCGAGCCATCCGCCCCTGATCTTCTCGACGAGGTCGACATCACCGACGAATGCGGCCCCTGCCTCTCTCGCCTCTTCAGCCTTCTCACCCTTCGCGAAGACGAGGACCTTCTTCTCCTCTGCGAACTGGTTCGGGAGCACGACGGTGTCACGGACCGACTGGCTTCGCTTGATGTTCAGCTTGATCGAGAGTTCGATGGTCTCATCGAACTTCGCGAAGGAGAGATCCTTCAGCAGGACGAGGGCATCGTCAACCCCGTAGAGGGATTCACGGTCAACTTTCTTCAACGCTTCCTGATATTTCTTACCACGTCTCATAAGTTATGCCTCCACCTCGACACCCATGCTCCGAGCGGTACCGGCAATGATGCTGATGGCAGCATCGATGTCGTTCGCGTTCAGGTCGGGCATCTTCAATTCAGCGATCTCGCGGAGCTGGTCCTTGGTGATCTTTGCGACTTTCTTCTTGTGCGGCTCCCCGGATCCACTCGTGATCCCGCAAGCCTTCTTGATGAGTACAGCAGCAGGCGGAGTCTTAAGAATGAACGTAAAACTTCGATCTGCGAAGACCGTGATCACAACGGGGACAGTCAATCCTGCCTCGATGTTCTTCGATCGGTCATTGAACTGCTGTACGAACTGGGGTGCGCTCACTCCGTGAGGACCGAGAGCCGGGCCTACCGGTGGCGCAGGGGTAGCCTTCTGGGCTGGTACCTGCAACTTGATGATTGCAGTGACCTTCTTCTTTGCCATAACAGTTCTCCTTAACATGAAACAAAAAACGTTCCATGTCTGGTTCAAACGCCTGTCAACGACAGGCTCCCAACGTTTCCCGAGACAGCGATAGCCCCTCGGGAAGGGGTACTATATATGTAAATCCATATATGTCAAATATCAGGTCATGGACGTAAAATCCTGACCGTGTCTCCTGTCAGACCTTCTCGACCTGCAGGAACGTAAGCTCGACCGGGGTCGACCGGCCGAAGATCCCGACCATGACCTTGAGCTTCGACCGCTCGTCATTGACCTCTTCCACCGTACCGGTGAAGGTGTCGAACGGACCGTCGATGATCTTGACCTTCTCGCCGACCGTGAAGGACTGCTTCGGCCTGATCGCCTTGTCGGACTTGATGTCGCCCGACCGCTGGAAGATCCCCTTCGCCTCGTCATCGCTGATCGGCTGCGGCTTCGCACCGTCACGGGAACCGACAAAACCGGTCACTCCCTGTATCCTCTTGACCAGGGAGCACGGGTACTTCCACCCGAGATTGGGAAGATCCATCTCGAGCAGGATATATCCGGGGAGGATCTTCTTCGAGACGACCTTGCGCTTACCGTCCTTCACCTCGACGACGTCTTCCGCGGGAACCCGCACATCAAAGACAGCCTCAGCGAACTTCGGGTCTTCCATCAGTTTCCTGATGGTCCTCTCGATCTTGTTCTCGTATCCGGAATATGTATGTACTACGTACCAGCCCTTCGCCATAATCGCTCCAAAAAAAAGTTCCAGTCTTGCAACTAGAAGATAAGATACAGACCCTCAAGAAGAAGATAGTCGACAAGACCAAGGACAGCAGCGAAGATGAGTGTAGAGACAAGCACGACCTTGGTAGATGATATCACCGTCTCGCGTGATGGCCAGACGACCTTCTTCATCTCAAGGTAGCTTTCTTTCAGGTATTTAATCAGTTTTTTCATACTATCTCCGATAGATTCAAGAAAAAAGCAGGTCAGGAAGGATTCGAACCTTCAACATCCGGTTTTGGAGACCGGCGCTCTAGCCGTTGGAGCTACTGACCTATATCTCGTTCCTACTATTTGATCTTCGTCTCTTTATGAAGAGTATGCTTCCGGTCGAACTTGCAGTACTTCATGAGCTCAAGTTTTCCCTGGATGTTTCTTCTATTCTTCGAAGTCGTATAGTTCTTGCGTTTACATTCGGTACACTGCAGAGCGATCTTCTCAACAGGTCCTTTCTTCTTACTTGCCATTATCGTCTCCAATCGGCCGAGGACGTTCCCTCTGGCCTCACCATATTCAGCAAATGACTCCTGTTAGGCTATTACAGTAACAGTGCCTTCGAATGAGCCTCCGACCGGACTTGAACCGGTGACCCCCACCTTACCATGGTGGTGCTCTACCGACTGAGCTACAGAGGCTTGCCACCTGGTACTGACCCCGCCGCTCTCACGGCAGACAGTAAACCACGTAGGTGGAAAAATACCAAAGCAATCCCTTTTTGTCAAGAGATTTTCCAGTGAGTCTTCCAAAACATCACGGTTTCTTTTCCCGCTGCCGGCGGAAGAGCCCGAACCGGCCAGTAATAACGAAGAACTCACCATGTTCTCACGCATAGGAAGACCGATCTTACTCCAGGAAACCATGCATAGTATATACTGTTTTCATGGGACACACCAGAAAAAGGGTTGGAATCCCCGATCGGCGGTGCAGGATATGGAACAAAGCTGACATATATAGTAGAATATCTCCAGCTAAACCGGTTTATCTTAAGGGGGATGACCATGGATACGAAGCATATCCGAATCGAGAACGACAGCGAGTCCATCAAATGGGATTTCGCGGAACACCTGATGTACACCTTGGGCTGTGACCGATATACCGCCACGGACAGGGACCGATTCAAGGCACTTGCCTATGCGGTCAGGGACCGCATCATATACAAATGGATACAGACTCAGCAGATGCATCATGACAGGGAGGTCAAGCGCATATACTACCTCTCACTGGAATTCCTCATGGGGAGGGCTGCGACCAACAACATAAACAACCTCGGGCTCGAGGGCGAATTCAAACAGGCTCTCTCCGAGCTGGGCTACTCCTACGAGGAGATCATCGACCATGAGGTCGATGCCGGGCTTGGGAACGGCGGCCTGGGGAGGCTGGCAGCCTGCTTCCTTGACTCGATGGCGACCATGGACCTGCCGGCGTTCGGTTATGGACTGCGGTACAACTACGGGATCTTCAGGCAGAAGATCGAGAATGGGTACCAGCATGAGCAGCCTGATGACTGGCTGCGCTACGGGAACCCGTGGGAGATCGAGCGGAGCGACCTGACCGTCCCGGTCCGTTTCGGCGGTTACACGAAAGCGATCACCGAGAACGGCAGGACCTACTACAAGTGGCTTGATACGACCAATGTGATCGGCATCGCCTACGATACCCCGATCGTGGGGTATGGCGGTAATACGATCAACACCCTCCGGCTGTGGAGCGCCCGGGCGCATGAGGACTTCAGCTTCCAGGACTTCAACGAGGGGGACTATGTAGAGTCTGTCCGCTCGAAGGTCATGGCCGAGAACCTGACGCAGGTCCTCTACCCCAATGACAATCTCTACCTCGGCAAGGAACTGCGGCTTCGGCAGCAGTACTTCTTCGTCGCCTGTTCACTAGCCGACATCATCAGGAGATTCAAGAAGTCCTCGAAGCCCTGGAGCAGCTTCCCCGATCTCGCCGCCATACAGATGAATGACACGCACCCCTCCCTGGCAGTACCGGAGCTGATGAGGATCCTCGTGGACGAGGAAGATCTCCCCTGGGATACCGCCTGGAAGATCACCGTCTCCACGATGGGCTACACGAACCACACGCTGATGCCCGAGGCCATCGAGAAGTGGCCGGTGAAGATGATGGAACAGAACCTCCCGAGGCATCTGGAGATCATCTATGAGATCAACCACCGGTTCCTCCAGCAGGCCATCACCTTCTACCCCGGGAACAACGAGGCGATCAGGAAGGTCAGCATCGTCGAGGAGGGAGCGGGCAAGGCCATCAGGATGGGGAACCTCTGCATCGTCGGCTCCCACTCCACCAACGGGGTGGCAGCCCTCCATACCGAGCTCCTCCAGAAGAGGATGTTCCCGGAGATGGCGGCGATCTTCCCTGAACGGTTCAACAACAAGACGAACGGGATCACCCAGCGCCGCTGGCTGCTCAATTCGAACCCTCCCCTGGCGAAGCTGATCACCGACTCGATCGGGGACGGCTGGATCACTGACTTCTCGAAGATGCGGGAGCTTGCCCCCTTCGCGGAGGACAAGGGCTTCCTCGATGCCTTCGATACCGTCAAGCTCTCCGCCAAGAAGGAGGCCGCAAGCTACCTGAAGAGGGAGTTAGGCTGGTCGGTCGACCCCTACAGCATCTTCGATGTCCAGGTGAAGCGGATCCATGAGTACAAGCGGCAGCTGCTGAACGCCATCCATATCGTGATGCTCTATGACCGCCTGAAGAACGACAGGCCGGCAGACTTCCACCCGATCACCTTCCTCTTCGGCGGGAAGGCCGCCCCCGGCTACATGATGGCAAAGCTCATCATCAAGCTGATCAACAACATCTCGAACGTGGTCAATAACGACAGGAGCACCCGGGACCTGCTCAAAGTCCACTTCCTGCCGAACTACCGGGTATCGATGGCAGAGAAGATCATCCCCGCCACCGATATCTCCGAGCAGATATCCACCGCGGGGACCGAGGCCTCCGGGACGGGGAACATGAAGTTCATGTGCAACGGGGCCCTGACGCTCGGTACGCTCGACGGGGCCAACATAGAGATCATGGAGGAGGCAGGACGTGAGAACGTCTTCATCTTCGGCAAGACCGCAGAGGAGGTCGCGGATCTGCGGCCCACCTACGATCCCTACCAGTACTGCTTCGCCAATGACGAGATCAGGCATGCGATCGACCTGATTACCTCCGGGTACTTCAACTTCTCCGAACCCGATATCTTCGAACCCATCAGGAGGACGCTCTTCGATGAGGGTGATACCTACATGCACTTCGCCGACCTGGGATCCTACGACGCAGCCCACACCAGCATGCTGGAGCTCTATACGGACCGGGATGCCTGGAACAGGAAGGCAGTGCTCAACATCGCCTCGTCCGGGAAGTTCTCCTCCGACAGGACGATCGGCCAGTACACGAACGAGGTCTGGGACGTCCCGCCATGTAGGATCGATGGGAAGAACGACCCGCTGACGGTACTTGAGGATGCAAAGAGGCCATAACAGCATACCGATGCAGTGACAACCGGGGAAGGAGACAGGGATCTGTCTCCTTCTTCATTTATGCGAGCATGGAGATGAAATCGGGCAGTATCGAGGATACCCAGGTGAGCACCAGGACCAGGATGAGCGCGGGGAGGAAGTTGGCTGTCTTGAACTCCTTCACTGACAGCAGGTTGAAACCGATCATCATGACCAGGATCCCCCCTACCGAGGAGATCCCGTTGAGGCCGGCTTCCCCGAGCAGCGGGGAGATCCAGGACGAGGCAAGGGTGATGCCGCCCTGGTAGACGAGGATCGTGAGGATCGAGAACATGACGCCGATCCCGTAGGCTGCGGTAAAGAGGATCGCCATGAAGCCGTCCATGACCGACTTGATCAGGATCAGCTCGTAGTTGCCGTCGATCCCCGCGTTGATAGCCCCCACGATCGTCATCGCACCGGCACAGAAGAGGATCGAGGCTTCCAGGAAGCCCCGGGCGAAGTTCTTCGACTCGTCCTGGATGAACTCCTCCGGCTGCCCCGGGCGCTTTCGCATGGTGAGCCGCTCGAAGAAGCCTCCCAGCTTCAGGATCCCCCCCTCGATATCGAGGAGGTACCCGAGCATGCCCCCTGCGGCGACGGAGAGGAGCATGATCAGGTAGCTCTGCGTGGCAAGGGCCATGCTGATGCCAACCAGCAGCGAGATGAGACCGGCACTGGCGAAGATCACGCTCCGAATCTCAGACCTGATCTTCGACCGTGTGAGCAGTCCGATCAGCGAGCCGAGTATGATGGTGAGACAGTTTATATAGGTTGCTATCATAGGTCAGGATTATACGGTCATTGGAAAAAAGATGCAATCATGCTATGATCGTATACATGACTGAATGTATCATTCCTGCCGCGGGCACATCCTCCCGGATGCGTGCCTGGAAGCTCTTCCTTCCCTATCAGGACAAACCGGTGATCAGGCACGTACTCGATGCGGCCCTCAGGGGTGCCGACCGGGTCATCCTCGTCTCGGGATTCCGCTCGGATGCCCTCCATGAGTTCATAGGCAGCCTTGAGGAGGAGATCACCTTCCTGGACAACACCGGGTACCGGCAGGGGATGTTCTCATCCCTGCAGGCCGGCATGCGCGAGAGCGCATGCGATGCCGTCTTCGTGCTCCATGCAGACCTTCCCCTGGTCACCTCACAGACCTTCTCCGAACTCCTTGCCTACCGGGACTCAGCCGACATCATCCAGCCGGTCCATGACGGGGTTCCCGGGCACCCGGTGCTCATGAACGGCCGGGCACGGGAACTCATCCTCTCCCAGCCGGTGACCTCCTCGATGCAGCAGGTCTTCAGCCTCTGCCGCTACCGGCAGGTACCCTGGGATGACCCTGCGGTCATCACCGACATCGACACCCCGGAGACCTACCAGAAGCTCCTGCTGCAGGGACATTAGGCGATACTGACCTTACCGTCCTGTACCGTCAGGGAGAAATCCGTCCTCTGGTGCTCTAAGAGATACAGCGCGAGGGGGTTCTCCACCAGGTTCTGGATGGCCCGTTTCACCGGGCGTGCCCCATAGGCGGGGTCGTACCCCTCCGCTGCGAGGAGGTCGACGACCTCTTCTGAAATACTGAGCCTGATCCCACGACCCTCCAGCCGGTCGGTAAGCCGCTTCAGCTGGATCGCGACGATCTTCCTCACCGCATCCCTGCCGAGCCGCTCGAACAGGAGGATCTCATCGATCCTGTTGAGGAACTCGGGCTTGAACACCTGCTTCAGCATGGCATCGACGGCATCCCTGATACTGCCGAGGTCATCGCTCTGCAGGATCAGCGAACTGCCGAGGTTGCTGGTCATGACGATGATGACGTTCTTGAAATCGACGACCCGCCCCTGCCCGTCAGTCAGCCGCCCGTCATCGAGGATCTGCAGCAGCACGTTGAAGACATCGGGATGGGCCTTCTCGACCTCATCGAAGAGGATGACCGAATACGGCCTCCTCCTCACCGCCTCGGTAAGCTGCCCGCCCTGGTCGTAGCCCACATAGCCCGGAGGGGCCCCGATGAGCCGGGAGACGGCATGCTTCTCCATGTACTCGCTCATGTCGATCCGCGTCAGGGCATGCTCATCATCGAAGAGGAAGTCTGCCAGTGTCCTGGCAAGCTCGGTCTTCCCCACCCCGGTAGGCCCGATGCAGAGGAAGGACCCCAGGGGCCTCCCCTCATCGCTGATCCCTGCCCGGTTCCGGCGGATGGCATTCGAGACGGCTGTGATCGCCTGTTCCTGTCCCACTACCCGCTTGGAGAGGATCCCCTCGAGCTCGAGGTACTTCTCCATCTCCGAGGAGAGCATCTTGGCGATGGGTATGCCGGTCCAGGCTGAGACTACCTGCGCGATATCATCCTCGCCGATCTCCTCCCGCAGCAGCTGACGCTCGCCCTGCACGGCATGCAGCTCTTCCCCCTTCTTCGCTATCTGCTCCGTCAGGGCAGGGACCTTCCCGTGCTTGATCTCCGCCGCCCTGGACAGGTTCCCGTCACGTACAGCCTGTGCCTCCTCACCTTTGAGGTGCTCGAGCTCAGCCTTGTCCTTCCTGATCCCGTCGATGATCACCTTCTCGTTCTGCCACTGCAGCTTCATGCTGTCCCGCTGTGTCTGGAGGCCTGAGAGCTCCTTCTCGATCTTCTGCCTGCGCTCCACAGATGCCTCGTCGGTCTCCCTGAGCAGTGCCTGCTTCTCGATGGTGAGCTGGAGGATCCGTCTCTCGATCTTGTCGAGCTCCTCCGGCTGGCTCTCTATCTCCATCTTCATGCGGCTCGCGGCCTCATCGACGAGGTCGATCGCCTTGTCAGGCAGGAACCGTGATGTGATATACCGGTTGGAGAGGGTCGCGGCGGCGATGAGCGCCTCGTCCTTGATCCGCACCCCGTGGTGCACCTCATACCGCTCCTTCAACCCCCTGAGAATCGCGATCGTGCTCTCGACTGACGGTTCCTTCGTGTAGACCGGCTGGAACCGGCGCTCGAGGGCGGCATCCTTCTCGATGTACTTCCGGTACTCATCGAGGGTCGTGGCACCGATGGCCCTGAGCTCACCTCTTGCGAGTGCCGGCTTCAGGAGGTTGGAGGCATCCGTGGAGCCTTCGGCAGCACCGGCCCCCACCACCGTATGGAGCTCGTCGATGAAGAGGATGATCTGCCCGTCAGCCTCCTCTATCTCCTGGATCACGGCCTTCAGCCGGTCCTCGAACTCCCCGCGGAACTTGGCCCCGGCGATGAGGGCTCCGAGGTCGAGGGAGAGGAGCCGTTTCGATCTCAGGAGTTCAGGGACGTCCCCGGAGACGATCCTCCGGGCAAGTCCTTCCGCGATCGCGGTCTTGCCGACTCCCGGCTCCCCGATGAGGACGGGGTTGTTCTTCGTCCTCCTCGAGAGTACCTGCATGACCCGCCGGATCTCCTCATCCCGGCCGATCACGGGGTCGAGCTTCTCCTGGCGTGCAAGCCTGGTCAGGTCCTTGCAGTACTTGTCGAGCACCTGGTACTTGGCTTCGGGGTTCTGGTCGGTGACCCGCTGGGACCCCCGCACCTTCTTCAATGCGGTGAGCAGGTGATCCCTGGTAACCCCGGCCTTCTTCAGCACCTCAGCGACGGACCCGACACCCCCGCTCCACGCCAGGATGATGTGTTCGGTACTGGTGTATTCGTCATGGAGGGAAGCTGCCTCCTTCTCAGCCTGCTGGAGGCTGGCCGCGAGTTCCCCGGTCATCGAGACCTGCATGGCTCCTGAGCCGTAAGCCCTCGGCATCTGCCTGATGCGCCTGCCGACCTCCTCGGCAAGCATACGGGCATCTACGCCCAACGAACCGAAGAGCGGGCTGACGATGCCCTCCTTCTGGGCAAGCAGCACGGCGAGCAGGTGCTCGCTCGCTACCGTTCCGTGGTTCAGGTCCTGCGCCTGTGACTGCGCCTCCTGCAGCGCTTCCTGCAATTTCACTGTCATCTTGTCGAATCTCATGTCCTACCTCGTTCAAGCATTCCATCTACAAGATACAAACGTGGATGGACCATCGACAAGAGGGTACTGATGCCGGTATGATGGAAACGTGGAGGTGCCTACCGATGCTGTTTTTGAAGATATTCCTGGCGGCTGCTCCCGCAGCTGCCCTGCTCTATTACTACTACCGGAAGGACACGCTCCGCCCGGAGCCGAAGAAGGTCATCCTCAAGACCATGATCCTCGGGATCATCATCGTCGCCCCGGTGGCGCTGATCGAGACCCTGCTCAGCCCGGTCACCTCGGGCATGTCATGGTTTGGCTATGCGCTGGTCACGGGTTTCGGCATCGCTGCGGGTACTGAGGAAAGCTTCAAGTACCTGGTGATCAGGAAGGTCATCAGCAGGGAGAAGTCCTTCGACGAGGCTACCGATGGTATCGTCTACACGATAGCGGTCAGCATGGGGTTCGCCCTCTTCGAGAATATCACCTACAGCATCGGTGACCCGGTCTCGACCGCCCTCATCAGGAGCGTGACGGCAGTCCCGCTCCATGCGGTGGCATCAGGGATCATGGGGTATTACCTCGGGAGGGCGAGATTCGATGAGTCAGTCTCGGCAGGCAGGGGCTTGGCGGCAGCGATCCTCATCCATGGGCTGTATGACTTCTTCCTCATGTCAGGGACCATCCTGTGGGTCGGGATCATCCCCCTGCTCATCATCAGCTGGAAGCACCTGCATACCCTCTACCGGAGGGCCCAGGTCGAGGACCGGTATTACGGCAGGAGCTAGGCTCTGCCTGAGCGGATCCTCCTGGCGAAGGAGAGCCCGCCGTACATCAGTGCCGGGAGGATGAAGAGGGTCGCAAGCAGGGTATTGAGCAGGGCGATCGAGATCAGGATACCGAAGAAGCGCACCGGCATGAAGCTGGCGAAGCTCAAGACCATCAGCCCCGCGATGATCGAGATCGACGTGAGGGTGATCGGCCGGCCCGTCTGGATGATCGTGTCCTTGATGTGGTCACGCAGCGTGCCGCGGTTCTCCGACTCGACCTCCTTGAACCTGATGATGAAGTGGATGGCATCATCGATACCGACACCGACGGTGACGCTCGAGAAGCCCATGGTGATCATGTCGAACGGGATGTTGAAGAGCACCATGAAGATATAGTTCGCCATGATACCCACGGCGATCGGGATGATCGAGAAGAACCCGTACCCCAGCGACTTGAAGGTGATCGACGTGATCAGGAAGACCACGAGGATCGACGCCAGGGTCGACCGGCGCTGGTCCGACTGTATCCTGTCGCTTAAGGACATGTACCGCTGCCCGTTGCCCCAGGTGATCACCTCGACATCGGCGGGGAGCATCTGGGTGCTCTCCTCGATGGCTGCAAGCACATTGTGGGTGTTATCCAAGCCGGTCGTAGCCATGTTCGCGGTATCACGGTAGCGGAAGATGATGGTCACCTGGTTGTGGTCATCCGAGATGAGCATCTGCATCGCGCTGTTGCCGGTCTCTACCTGGGTGATGAGCCCGAGGTACCGGGAGAGCAGCATGATGAGCCCGGGGGAATCGGGGACCCGCCCCTCATCTCCCTCCATGACCCCGTCAAGGAAGGCCACATAGCTCGAGAAGGAGAGCGTGTGCGTGATATCGTCGGTCAGGGCGGCAGTCGACTCCTCGAAGGCCCGCACCGACTTGAGGACGTCGGGGTTGAGGAAGTAGTCATCCACCCCTTCAGGCGCCTGCAGGGTCACATGGGCCATGTCGACCCCACCGATGTTGGCTATATAATCCTTGGAGTTAACGACGAGGGGGTCGTCCTCCTGGAAGTACTTGGTATAGTTGGTCTCGAACTCGACCCGGGGGAAGGCTATGATGAAGCCGGCTGCGAGGGCGAGGAAGGCTACCAGGATGAGTCTCCAGCGATTGATGACGATATCTCCGACATAGGAGATGATCCTCGTCATCCTCCCCTCGCTCACGAGCTTCAGCTGGGTCTCCTTCGGGTTCGAGAGCAGGTGCAGCGTCGCAGGCAGGTAGAAGAGGGTCAGCAGGGCACAGATGGTGATACCGATCGCCGTCGAGATCCCGAACTCCTTGAACTGGTCGATCTCGGTGACGAGCAGGGAGAGGAACCCTGCCACTGAGGTCAGGCAGGCGAGGATGATGGTCTTGTTTATGTGGTAGACCGCCCCGGCGATCCACTCCTTGCCGTTATCACCCTTCGCAGCCCGCCCCGAACGGTAGTACTCGTTCAGCAGGTGGATGCTGTAGGAGGAGCCAAGGGTCAGCACGAGCGGAGGCGTCACGATATTGAAGATGGTCAGGTCATACCCGAGCAGGGACATGATGCCGAGGCACCAGACGACCCCGAGGACCACGACCGATAGGGGCAGAAATACTGCACGTTTCGCCCTGAAGCTGAAGTAGTAGACGAACATGATCACGACGAAGGAGATGCTCAGGAGCGTGAAGAGGTCACGCACCAGGTAGCGGGAGATACTGTCGGTGATTGCGATCGCACCGTTGATCGCGACCTTGCCGTAGGCCCTCAGCGGCTCGACGATCCCGAGGATCGCGTTGTACTGGTCACTGTTCCCCTCCCCGAGTCCCTTCATCGGGAAGTAGATCAGCATCATGTTCCCTGACGGTGAGACTACCAGGTTCCGTGCAAGCTCATCATTCAGGAGCCGCTCCTTGAAGATCGCGGCCTCCTCCTCGGTCCACGGCCCGTCACCCTCGTGGGGGTTCATCGGCACGATGGCCAGGCGGCCGTTCTTGTTCACGGCCGTCACCATCGAGAATGGGTGGGAACCGGCCCTCACGTTGGGGAACGACTCGATCTCCCCGATCACCCCCTCGAGGGTCCCGAGTACTTCGGGCCTGAAGAGGTCGTCGCCCTTGATCGTGAGGATGATGTCTTCCGAGGCATCCGAATTGGCATTCAGCTCCTCATAGATCCGGCTCTCCTCATCATCGCCGAGCAGGGTGTTGTAGTCCGCATTCACCCTGATGTTCTTCATCGAGAATGCGAGGAGTATGGTGATGAGCACCGTCAGGACGATGACGACCTTCGAGTGCCGTTGTGAGAATCTCACGATATTGAAGTATATGTTCTTGCCTTTCATCAAACAGGTACCAGGTTCCTACAGAGGGTTTTCTACATGGGGACACGCCAGATGACTCGTTAATATGTCTGTATTCCCCACGCGCAGATTGTAACTTTACCCATCCTATAATATTCTATATATTAGAACAACATGGTACGATTGTAAAAGTTACCATTTATCATTCTGATGCTTTTTTTTCACATGGTGACAGAAGAAAATCATAAGGAACGCATACACATGCAGCACAAGAAGCTATATACCCTCATACTGGTCATCTTCTCGCTACTGATGACCAGCCTGACCTCATGCTCCATCCGACAGGAGATCTATATCGACGCCGATGCCGCCGGGAACGTCTCCTTCGACATCGAGGTCGAGGAGTTCTTCAAGGCGGTAGTCGAGGACTTCACCGTATTCATCCCTGAAGAGGAACGGAACGTGACCGAGATGAACATCGATGAGATCCAGAAGTCCATCAATGACTCTCCCTATGCCCAGGAGGCTGACTTCACGGAGATAGAGCCGAACCACTATATCGGTACTTTCCAGTTCGGCGATGCTGAACGGTTCTTCAATGACGTCCATGACGACCTGAAGCTCGAGTCGCTCTTCACCTTCACGGAGGGGGCCACAACCAACTCTCTCAGGATGTACCTCGATATCGACAACTATGGGGAGCTCACCGAGCTTATCCCGCTGCTGAAGGACCCCTCCTTCTCGATCTTCGGGCCTGAGGAGAACATCGGGGTATCAGAGGCTGACTACCTCGACATGATCAGCTACCTGCTCGGCGAGGAGGGCCCCGGGGCTATCGAACGGTCGACGATCTCGATCTTCATCAACACCGACTCCCCGATCATCTCCCATACCAACGGTATCAAGCACTCCCCCACCCAGGTGGAGTTCTCCATCCCGATCATTGACTTCCTGCTCCTCGCGGAGCCGATCGACTACTCGGTCACTTGGTAGAGACTACCAAACCTCATGAAAAATAGTGCAGGCCGTCGCATCAACGATGCGGACGGCCTGCTTTGTATTGTAGGAATGCTTTGTCTCTTGCTTTGTATGAAAACTATGATGCGAGTTTCACATCGATCCTCTTCGGCTTCTGTTTCTCGCTCTTCGGGATGGTCAGTGTCAGGACACCCTGCTTGAACTCACCGGAGATCTTCTCCTCATCCACATGCTCGGGCAGTGAGAAGCTTCGCTCGAAGGAGTAGAATGACCGCTCCCTGAGCAGGTACTCCTTCTTCTCCTCGCTCTTTTCCTCTTCCTGCTTAGAGGAGATATGCAGTACATGCTTGTCCACGTTGACCTCGACGTTATTCTCGTCGAACCCGGGAAGCTCTGCTTCCAGGATGTAGGCATCCTCGGTCTCCCGGACGTCGACTGAAGGCTTCCGTGCCTTGGTCTGTACTGACGGGTAGTCCCAGAAACTGTTGAAGATACGATCGAAGTCGTTCATAAGGCTCAATGATGGATTTCTCTTAACTATGTATTTCATAATACACCTCCGTATTAATTTGTTACTTGTTCAGCTCTCAGCTTGTTACGTATACCTATATGCATAGGGCGTGCCAATTTTAGGAAAACACAATTAAGAATTTTTATTTGTTTTATATATAATAAGTTAGGAATATACTCATCACAAAAGGAAACAGGACGAAGATTCTTAGGCCACCTACCAGCATGTGTCATAATGACTCACTGTGTCACAATGCCCTATATTGCGTGTCCTTTTGACTCATCTTCACAAACACGAAAAAGAATTTTGGTCAGTTTCTACCCCATCCTATAAGAAATACATGTTAAAATAGGCATACACTCTGGGTTATATGTTATTTTATAGGGAGAATTTAATTTTCGAATACCTATTGACCTTTTTTGGGAATATCTATACATTACATTCACGTCGACGCAGGGTAGAGCAGTTGGCAGCTCGTCGGGCTCATAACCCGGAGGTCGCAGGTTCGAGTCCTGTCCCTGCTAACAAACAAGTTGTTACAAAACAACAAGTTATGAATGATTCACCGGAAGAACCGGCGTTCTTTCAATCCAACTTACAGATGGAGTTACAGATAGCCCATCTGACAGGAGATTGAAAATGCGCCGGTTTTGTGTTTATAAGCGCCAAGGGCAGGATACTTACTATGCCCAGATCAAGAACCCCGAAACAGGGAAATACCTGGCAGCCAGATCCACTGGGACCACAGATCAGTCTGAAGCCTACATGATCGTTTCAGATTGGTTGCAGAACGGAATTCCTCAGAAAAAATCAAAAGCAAAGAAGAAACCCCTGAAAGAGATCTACACACTAGATACCATTATCGAGGTGCTGCACACTTTGGAGTTATCTTCTCAGGATGCAATACGGATTACCTCCGTCCTTCAGGACAAAGGAGTCATCGGGAACGTTGCCCTGAAGAAGGAACAGAAATCAGAGGCTCTTCTTCTCCCCTTCCTCAAGGAATTCTGGGATTACGACAATTCTCCCTATGTGAGAGAGAAACATGCCTACGGCCAGAGTATCGGGAAGCGTCACTGCTATGAGCAGTCGAAAAAACTCAACCACTGGAGAGATTACTTCGATCCCGAGACTAGGCTTGTCGATGTCACCAAAGATGATCTCAGGGATTTCCAGCTGACCCTCAAAGACAAGAACCTCGCTCCGAAATCGATCAATTCCATTCTCACGGCAGGAACCGTCGCCTTCAAATGGGCAACAGATCGAGAGGAGCTCACAACCAACCCGGCAAACGGCTTAAGAAAGTTCTCAGGCGCTTCAAAGAAGCGTGATATCCTGAATCCAGAAGAGGTCCAGCAGGTATTCTCTGCTTCCTGGGATGATGAGCGCTCGAGAGTCGGGAACCTCCTTGCCATGACCACCGGCCTCAGAGCCGGTGAAGTCGTCGCTCTCAGGAAGGAAGATATCCAGGGTGATAAACTCATGGTTCGGCACAGCTGGAGCTTCTCAGACGGCCTCAAGGCACCGAAGAACGGGGAAGAACGTGTTGTTCCCCTCCTCCCCCAGATAAAGACTGAGCTGCTGAATCTTCTCAAAAGCAGCAGTTATGGGGATGAGGGGTTCATATTCTACGGAACAGCACAGGATAAACCAATGAATATAGATGTCCTCAATAAAGGTCTCTCCGCCGTCTATGTCGCCATGAAGCTGACGGAAGATAAACGAGGTAATGTCGAAGAGCAGGAGAAAATCAGAGAGGCGATGATCGACCGCGGAATCTGCTTCCACTCCTGGAGACACTTCTATGCCACCCACCTGGCCGATAAGATCGAACTCAGGACCGTTCAGCTGGCTACTGGTCATAAGACCCCGGCAATGGCAGCACATTATGCTGATCATGCTCAGGGCTCTCACCTGGATCAGGTATCGAAGGCGGTGAGCGATGTATTCAATGAGATGATGAGTCCAGAAGGCATCAGTGCATGATTCATTTTTTTACTATACATTTGTTGACTAGTTTATCCCTGTAGTGATATAGTGCTTCTAACATTGTTAGGTCTTAGCCCCGTGCTCCCCAGGTTGGTCCCAAGAGAAGGAGTACTCGATAGATGTTAACAAAGCCAAAATCCAAAGGAGTGGATTCTATGTCCCACCTGCAGCCACTGCTCACGTATCAGGAAGCTGCAGACATACTTGCTGTGAAACCCCAGACGCTCAGGCAGTGGGTTTCAGCTAAGCGGATTCCATATGTGAAAATCGGAGCGTCAGTCAGGTTCACTACTGACCAGATAGAAGATTTCATCAGGGATTCCTCGAGATAGCCGGTATGGGAAAAGAACAGCTGCAGAAACTGGCCCTTTGGATACACAAGGAACTTGGAACTCTCGATCATGGAGAGATCCATATCACCCTGAAGGTTCGGGACAAACACCTTGCCCTGATAGAGAAGTCGAAGATCGTGAAGGAAAAACCTGATTGATCGCAATGGGACCGGCAGAGATCTGCCGGTTTTTTTGCTCGAAGTTATACAATAGCATTCCAATTGAATTGCTAATATCTAAATGCTAGACTAAATTAGAACAAAGGTACTATAAAAACTTATGAATAGACAACGCTTGGTTCGTATTGGTTCAGTAATTATTTTCACTCTCTTGTTAATTTGGTCATATCTGCAGATAGAAACTAATATTGATCTCATGAAGGAGAATATTCTTGAAGATCATTCATACGGTCTGGAGGTTAACTATAATGCAATACTGGATACTTATAATAACTTCGCTGATATGATCTATAATCTCTATATAAACCAACCTGAAGTGATCGATATATTTAATAATGGATTACAGGCAGAAACTGAGGAAAAACAGAATTATTTCCGTAAGCAGTTATATGAATATCTCCTTCCCGTATATGACAGATTACAATCGAATAACTTTCAGCAGCTTCATTTTCATGATGCAGAGTCAAACAGCTACCTCAGATTTCATAAACCTGAAACGTATGGAGATAGCCTTGTTGGCATCCGTAACACTGTCACCTATGTAAACGAAAAACACGAACCGATTAAAGCCTTCGAAGAAGGACGCATGTTTAATGGACTTAGAAATGTTTACCCTTTGAAAAAAGATGAGAAACACCTTGGAAGTATAGAGATAAGCATAGCAATCAGTACTATATTAGATCTCTTAAGCACAAACACAGGGTTAGATAATCAGTTTATAATAAGCAAAGAAATTGTTGAACAAAAAGAATTTGCAGAAGAACTTGATAATTATAAACCATGGCCTTTAAGTGATAGTTTTCTGATAAGCGCTGATACTGTCATAGAACGAAACATAAGTTCTTTCATATCTTCTGATGAAGCTGATAAGATAGTTAAATATTTTGAACAGAATTTGCACACAGAACTCCCAGAAAAAGTGTTCTCCATTCCACTAAAAAGTGGCGCTATTATCTCAGTGCACGCCATAGACAATATGCAAGGATTTGTTGAGGGGTACTTGATAAGCTGCTCTGACAAAACGAGCTTAAAAAACATAGAAACAGCTAGACTGAGCTCTCTTCTATCTACGGCTTTTGCATTCCTTTTTCTAATTCTCGTTTATATTACCGTAGAAAGGTGGACTAGAAGGCTCCAGAAGAAAACGAACACTCTGGAACAAGTTCAAAGAATCGGGAAAATGGGATCATGGGAGTTTGATGTAAAAAAGAATAAGCTGATTTGGAGCGATGAAATTTACATCATTTTTGGAATAGAACCCCAGAGTTTCGAAGCGACTTACGAGGCATTTTTTGAGTATGTTCATCCAGATGATAGAACATTATTGGATAATGCTTATAAGACATCTCTAGAAAATAAAACAGGATACAGTATCAGGCATAGAATATTACGACAAGACGAAACAGTTCTTTACGTGTTTGAGAGTGCCTATCACGAGTATAACAAGTCTGGCTCTCCTATCAGATCACTTGGTACCGTTCAAGATGTCACTGATTTGGTTGAAAAAGAGATTACCTTGCAAAATATGAAAGATCAATTGGAAGCTGCTGTTAATAAGGTTCCTGATATTATTTATACGTGTCTTGATGGGATAGAAGGCAAAGTTACCTATATCAATGATGCAATCCTCCCGTTAACCGGGTATCATGCGAGTGAATTCATAAAGGAAGGCAAGTCGCTGCGTAGTATTGTCCATCCAGAAGATCAAACACGTGTTGAAAAGCAAATCAGGGAAGCAATTGACTCGAACAGTTTCTTCAAACTTGATTATCGTATCCTGACATCCAGCAATGAAATAATTTATGTAGAAGAGATAGGTCGGCAAATAGTAAATGAAACAGGATTAAAAACACTTGAGGGCTCCATTTCTGATGTTTCATTGCACAAAGATACTTTAGGTAGAATGAGAAAGTTCCTCGATTATCAGGATAATATTGTAGTTCTTACAAATGGGGAAAAACTCCTTTTTGCCAATAAATCACTTTTTAAGTTTACCGGTATAAAGGACTTGGAATCCTTTTTAAAACAATACTCATGTATCTGTGACCTTTTTATAGAGAATGAAGATGTATTCCATTTAAAAAAAATGAAAGATTCTGAAGACAATTGGATCAGCTCTCTTTTACATCTCAACGAAAGTGATCGAGTCGTTGCAATAAAGAATAAAGAGAGAGAACTTCATATATTCACCGTCAACATAAATAGTTACGAGCATGATATGTTCCTCATTACGTTTACTGATATATCTGAAAACTTTTTCGATAAGATTAGATTCAAACAAAACTCTTTGATTGATACTCTTACTGGTTCATATAATAGAGAATTCTTCAACGAGCATATACATAAGATTATTGAGTCTCATCAAAAACAAAACTATAAAACAGGTATTATCATGCTCGATATAGATCTGTTTAAAGATGTGAATGATACCTACGGACATGATGTAGGAGATACAATCTTAAAACAGGTTTCAAATATCTTAAAAAACCACATAAGAAGTACAGATGCAATCATCAGATGGGGAGGCGATGAATTCATTATCATTGCTGAGATTATGAATTTGGAAGGGCTGCAGACACTTGCAGAACATCTCAGGAGCCAAATCGGGCAGTTTCAATTCGATTCGGTCGATACGCTCAGCTGTAGTTTCGGTATTACAATCCATAATCCAGGAGTTCCTGTCAAGCAGACGCTTAAGAATGCTGATACTGCACTTTATAAAGCTAAAGAAAACGGGAAAAACAGGGTAGAAGGCTCGAATTAGTCTGAAATCCTTTTCTTTTTAAACACCTTTTCTTTATACATATTCATATCTGCTAACAAGATTGCCTTATGAAGTTCGAATCCCCCTTGCAAATCACAATGAGAGCAGCCTGCAGAGACATACACCTCATACGGGATATCCTTTTCTTCAACAATTTTTTGTAGGTGCCAATTTATTTTTTCAATCATGTTTGCAGCATGTTCAACCTCAGTATCAAGCGCTAAAACGAGGAATTCATCACCACCCCACCGACTTAATAAATCAGAGTTTCTGAAGGAGGTTTTCAATGCAGTTGCTACAATTTGGATCGCCTGATCTCCCGATTCATGGCCATACAAATCATTTATGAATTTCATTTTATCTATATCAATGAATACGAGAACTGCATTCATTCGTCTTCTCTGTGCATGTTTTATTTCTTGATCTGCAAGATTTTGAAACCCTCTGCGATTCAACAGGTTCGTTAGTGGATCAATTGTTGCCTGAGCTTCCAGATTATGTTCTTTCAGTCTTTGTTCTGTAATATCTCGGGACAGAACTACAATGACAAATCCAAATTTATTATTTGCAGGGATTCTTTTCGCACTTATCTTGCCAATGAAGGGCTTTCCTCTTTTTGTAACCAATTTTGCTTCTGCCCGCAAAGTGTAGTCAGAAAGAATAGTTTCCTCAAAAACGGTTCTAAGATGCTCGATTTCATCGGGATCAATAAATTCCAATACCGAGTGCCCGACGGCATCGAATTTATCGTTACATTCATAAAGATTTATAGCTGCGTTGTTAATGTCCAGAATTTGAACATCTAATGAACATATCATGATTGCATCCGGTGATAATTCGACAATCGTCTTATAGAGCGCACCACTATGTGAAGTATTGCTGCATGCTTCTTCCCCTTCTGGAAGCTCCCTTAGAGAACCAATTATTCCAAGATGATTTATCCCACCTAAGTTTAGTTGGATTAAATTTTTGTCTCCATTTTTTTTATCTATTTTAAATACTATATTTTTTTTGAGAGCCTTCGAGCTTATTGTCTCCGCGAACAAATCACATATTTGCTCATGGTAATCGCTGCTAACAAAATCCAAGACATTCAAACCAAGAATTTCTTCTTCGCTAGCATACCCTAAGATTTCAGCTAATCTTCCATTTGCGTATACAAGGTTCGCCTCAAAATCAACTATGTAAAGGCCTTCTTGAAGGTTCTCTTCAATTACTTTCAGATAGGAGTTTTGTGTCATTCCCTCCTCCTTTGGTCAAGTATCACCCCTGGCATGTAAATTAGCAATGCTTAAGAAAGCTTCCTGAGAATCTTTTTCTTCCATTCTCTACTTTTATAACAACTATCAATGATTCCCCGTCACTCCCTGCTTCTTCTCATAAGTTCGCATACCTGCCAGTCCCAACATCCCGGTCATGATCGGGATCATCAGTGAGAGATCAATTACCGGGAACTCGAAGACTTTCCCAGAAGCCGATAAAACAGCGATCGCCCAGGGTCTGAGGATATAGTTGTTTGCAAGGGAGAGCCCGCAGACCCACCCGATAAACGGTCTCCAGCCAGCCACAAAGGCTGACTGGTGCCGAGCTTCTGCCAGGTTGATCTCGAGCTGGGTATGCTTCTGCAGATTCTCTGCTTCCAGGGCAATCTTTTCAAGCTCCGCTTTCTTATCTGGACTCATCTCTCCGGTGATCGCCGACCTGATACCAGTTGCAAGGTTGGTGATCCCGTTACTTACCGATTCAACTACGGTTCCTGCAGCTTCTGCAGTTTCCTTCGCTCCAAATATTTTTCCTAACCAACTCATGCTTCCCCCTACACTGCAACTTTCTCAAAGATGATGATCAGGGTGGAAACTGCCCCGATCCCGGCAGCTATTACCTTGATAACAGCCACACTCCAATGCTTCTTTTCTCTATCCAGTAGCCGCTGTTCCTGAATCCTTTTCATCGTCGGGCAGGAATCTTCCCGGGTTAAACTGTAGACAGTGAATTCACTCCGCAGCTTCTTGATCTCCTGGGCTGAGTCTTCTACGGCCTTCGCATACCCGTTATCGACAAGGAGAGTATTGAGTCGGTTCACCTGCTCACTCATCTTCCTGAGGATCGGTTCAGTAGTATCAAGGCGGTGCTGGTTTGACTTCACGTTCTCATACATCGCCTGGACTACCTGCAGCACATTCTTTTCATTTACAATCGGGTCAGTCACTCTATCTCCTCCAGGACATCTACCGCTTCGGTGAGGTTCAGATAGG
This sequence comes from Spirochaetia bacterium, assembly GCA_963677595.1. Lineage (GTDB taxonomy): Bacteria > Spirochaetota > Spirochaetia > CAKZLE01 > CAKZLE01 > CAKZLE01. The sequence goes on along the minus strand of OY782041.1, from coordinate 2,411,034 downwards.
TCTTCACAAAGGGATAGAGGATCTCCAGCTGCTCTTCCTTCAGCACCGGGATACCCACTGCAAAGATATCAGAAGCACGGAACATTCCGCTCCACCGATAGAGAGTTGATTCCACGATATTCATGACCGGTCCTCCGAAGGTTCCGTTCGATACCGGTGTGACATGCTGCTCCATCGCCTTCTTTGATTCCCTGCTTGGATAGGCAGAGAAGTTGAAAGAGACCATTACTGAGCCGTCCGCTCCATCAGAGCCGAATGCTACATTCTCAATCGCCCAGTAGGCTTCAGTAAACTGATGAAAAAGAGCATTCTGACTCTTATCTACATCCATTAATATTCCCACACTTTTTCTCCTTTAGTAGTTATCAGGCAGCACGGCATACTCGGGAACCCCCGCCGATATCACCGTGCCTTTCAGGCTGGTATTGTTGTACAGATCACTCACCCAGGAATTCGTCACAGACACGTCATACACCGATGAACTGCTGTGCACATACGGAACCCCCTGGGAGGATTTCAGATACCCTTTGATGTACTTCCCCTTGATCCGGTTGTCATAATCCAGATGAGCTCCCAGCCCATAGATCTTCAGTTCCCCCGTGTTATAAGAAGGGTAATAATCATTGGTATTGTTGATCCTCATCCTCCACCAGACCCTGTCACTGTTCGCCCGATATTTCCCATTCGAGGCAGACTCACTTGTTGTGATATTGATCTCGAACATGTAAGAGTCCTTGTCCCCGATATTCGTCTGCCGGTGCTCGGTCACCCAGGAAGAGCCTCCCCAGTACTGCAACTCATAGGCATTAAGCCCGTACCCGATCCACACGTCCTTGATATAGGCTCGAAAGGTAAACACCGAGGCTACAAAGTAGACGTGCCGGTATGAGGTCCCAGAGCCCGAGGCAACGAGAGACCCGCTCCCCCAGGACTTCGAGAACACCACCCCGGTTGAGAATCCAGCTTTTCCTATTGTGCTTCCTGCCGTTGCCATCAGTTGAATACCGCCCCGTGTACCGTAGTTGCGAATACCTCGGTTCCATGAAACTCCACACTGTGCACTTCAGTGAACCTGGAGTTCGTCTCCCCTATCTTGTAGGCATTATCAGAGGTAGGCATGATGTTCTTCACCTTGATCCCTTCCTTCACACTCTCTACAGAGATATTCACCACGCAGGAGGTGGCTCTTGTTGCAGCATTGATGGAAACGACAAATACACCACTTGGATCATAGATCTCTATAGCCGTGCTGCTCAGTAGGAGTGAATACTTCGAGGAGGTTGTGGAGGTGATCGAGACACTCTCCATCGTGGGACCGCTTATGTAATTGAAGAAGGCGCTCGGATCATAGGTGATCGCAAAGCTTCCCGTGAACGGCATCGAGGTCCCCACCGGCAGTGCTGCAAACTGAGCGATCAGATCACTGCAGAGAAAGTGGACAAAGGCATCAGTACTGTTGTTCCAGAGGGTCACTCCGTCATCAGCAACATTGGCGACAAAGGAGGCTGGTACTGTTTCATAGACTGCTCCCAAGTCTTCCGCGGTCGTCATGAGAGGTGGAAACGGATCTGCTTCACACTGCCGAATGATATACAGAGTCCCGTTCGATACAAAATCTCCTGCCAGTGCATACAAAGACCGGGACCCGCCATTGTAGTAGACAACTTCTGAAAAGCTGTAGGAACCGAACTGTCCGGAAAGACCGGATGCTGAAGGATTATTCAGCATGTATTCACTCAGGGTGTAGAAGTAGCCTATGGTCTTGTAGATGTCCCCCAAGGTTTTCGAATAGCTGGTGGACCCGGCTGATCCCGCCTTCTGGGTGGAAAACTCCGGCGAGGTGAAGATCCCCGATACCGAGGAATTGATCAGTGAAGCATCCCTGGCAATGAGAGAACCGGTGGGACTGGCATGAAACTTCGTCACCCCGTCAACTGTCAGCTCAATGCCGTGATCCTTGTCGATCCTGATCGTGTACACTACCCCGTCAACCGTCTCCTCGATCACCAGCTTCCTCACCGTCGCATCGTTGATAAATGCTTCCTCTGAGATCAGGGAGTCAATGAATGCAGTGTTTCCCACCAGGTCATTCACGAACAGACTACTCACTGCCAACCGACTGAAGAACTGAGTCTGAGTATACTGCAGCAGGGAATCGAATTCTGCCTGGGTAACATCTGCCTTCTGGAAGATTACTTCGCTCAGTACCGTTCGCAGTGCTGCACCAAGATCAACTGCCCTTTCATACAGGATCGCAGAAGAAGTATTCTCAACGTCATCATTCTTCATCCTGCCGATACAGAGCCAACCGGCAGCATCAATCACATACCCTTCCCTCCCGTAGGAAGTATCCCTGAGCTTGAACTGGTTCGCGAGGTAATCATAGGCTGCTACATAGGCATACCCGGTAGCAACCTCTAGTACCAGAAAACCGTCAATCACTGCATTGGGATTGATCATCCTCTTCGCCACCGTGAGCTTGGTATCCTGGTAGTAGATGAAGCCATCCACATCAGCGGGATCTCCAGCATCAGTGAAGCCATGCAAATAGATCTCTCCCGGATTCACGGCAGTAAAGGTTGAGTAATTCATCTTCAGGCCGAGACCGACCGAGGAGGCTCCCCGGGGACCGGCGGGCCCTGGTTCCCCAGGGCTTCCAGGAGCTCCGTCATCGACATTGACGATCGTAATCTGGTTCTTGGTAATCAGGCTCATGGTTCCTCTTTTAGCTCACTGAGCAGGTGATCGTCGATTTCACATCCACATCACTGGTTCCCACCGAGATAGTCTTTCCCGTCTTCGAGGAAGAGGCATCAGCAAAGGTCCGGGCATTCCCGTCCTTGTTGGTGATCGTCCAGGTATAGGTGTACCCCGTCCCTCCAGCATCAATCTCCACTCCATTCTGGAAGAGCTTGGATGAAAGATCGGTAGTCCCTACCCCATTCTTGAAGACCGTTCCTGCAGTTGATTCAATCACCACCTGGACGGGATCGGTCATATCGGTGAAGGCTATCACATCATAGAAGGAATCTCCGTTGGTGGGAGAAGAGGCATCATTGTCGGTGATCTTCACCTTGAACTGCTGCAGGCCATCCACCATCGCAGGAGTTACCGCAAGGGTATTGCTGGTCTGGCCTGCCAGGAGATCCCAGTCGGCTCCTGCCCCTTCATCAGCATTGCCGGGAACATACTTGAACCACTGGTAAGAAAGGAGAGTGGTATCGAGAGTAGCTCCCCGGTAGAGCTCTGCCTTTGCTGAAAGAGAGGTGGGCTCTGAATTCTTGAACACATTTCCGCTCGGAGCATGGACCGCAGCCACCGCGATATTATTCCCGTCGATCACCTTCGAGAGGTTGATACTGATCTTGTAGGTGAGGTTCAGTCCGGTAGCACTATCGAGGTAGGTGATCGTACACAGGTACTCAATAGCATTGATACTGCCGGTCAACTTGTTCGCTGAAACGGTGAGAATATGACTCTTTGCTCCCGAGAGTGCTTCCCCGGAGGTGAGTGCCGAAAAGACACTTGAGTCCGAGGGCTTGCGCTGCCAGGAGACTGACTGCACTGCCGAGTCAGTGATCTTGTCAGTACCGCTTCCCAAAATGAAGAGGCTCGGGGTGAGTACCAGAGAGGTGCTGCCCCAGTCCGGTGTGAAGGTTCCGGTATCTGCCGAGTACCGCTGAGTCTTCGGTAAGTTCGATGAAATGAACCCGGTAAGGGTCAGCGCATCGTTATAATCCATAATCGTAATCTGTCCAACTGAAACTGCCATATTATTGTTCTCCTTATCTATATCAGTTCGCAGAAGAATGTCGCTCTGCTTTCAACATCTTCATCAGTTATATGCAGGGTCTTCGTACCCACCGAGTAGTGAGCCGAATTCCAGATTGCATCTGCAGTGCTATCAAGGGAGGAGCGGGTCCAGCGGAACCGGGAAGCCTCGTAAGAAGCCGTGATCTCCTCTCCGTCCTGATAGACTCTCGCCTCGAGGGTCGTGTCGGTCAGCGCTGGCCGGAAGATATTTCCCTGGTCAGAGACCACAATCAAGTTCACTGCTGCAGCACCAGCCTCCCCTTTTTCTCCCTTCCCTGCTTTCGCCGCCTGGTAGGCGGTTGTAATCACTTCAAGCTCCCCGAAGGAAGACACCCCCCTTGCCGTATACCGATAGCTGTTCACTCCGTCCGTCCAGTTCTCACTGGTGATTACTGCCAAAGTATCGAGAGCAGGATCACTCTGCCTGAGTGATACCACATCCCCGACGGCAACCAGCTGCTCCCTGAGAGTGAAGCGGTACAGGATATTCCCGTACCGCTGGTTCCGGTAGAGTCCTGCTGCAAGCTTCTCTGCAGTGTTCTGGGAGAAGACGAATTCACTGCTCTCTTCTGCTGGGTCCACTGCTCCTGCAGGTATCACCGTCTCCCTGATCGAAGACCGGAAGAGTGCTCTCCCGTAAATCTCAAAGACATAGAGCTTCTGAGCTGATTCGGTAGAGTTCTGGAAGAGGATCTGTGCCTGGTGTTTCCCAAAGCTCTGCTTGAATACAGAGACTCCCGCCTCCGAGAGCGTAGAGAGTCTATGGTTCTCTGTAGTAATGAGAGTGATATCCTCATTCTTCACCCTCGTCTTTCTTGACTGATAAGCAACATCGAGCCACTCGGTCTGGAATGTCTGGAAGGTGTCTATCACATCCCCGTCTTCCGGGTAGTACCGGTCAGGAAGGATGCTCACTCCTGAGGAAGCTGTATCGGTCCCAACCGGGAGATTTGCTGTATAGAGGCGGACCTCCTCCAGAGTTTCCAACCCTGCCCAAGTCAGTTTAATCCCGTCTGATGAGGTATCCTCCTTCGAGATCTCAAAGGCATCCACCGTGGAGAGCTGCTGATCGATCACGGCATAGGGGATATAGGTATCACGGTTCCACTGGTACAGAAAGAACTGTCCCTCACTGTTCAGGCTGAACACATAGCCATGATCCCTGAGGATAGAATCAAGCAGCTGCCGGTAGGTATACTTCTCGGCTTCCACACTGACCATCTGGATCGTCTCAGCTGCAGCAATCCCGTCCGCTGCAATAGAGAGCGAGTCATACCCGGCTTCCAGAAGGAGCGCTTCGTAGACTGATCGTACCGTTACCTCTGGGTCAGCAATTGAAGCCGGTCTTTGGAAGTCTGAGGAGAGTGGAAGATCGAGTTTCCAGGAATCGTCCCGGATCTCCAGGGAGATCGTCTCAACCTGCTTCGTCTTCCTGAGGTCCAGTGAGGGAGCGATATACCCAGAAAATAGTGGAGTCTCATCTGTGTTGTATACCTTGCAGAGGATTTTCTCATTCGCTGGTGCAGCCATGATCCGGGCCACGAGAAGCTGATCATACTTCAGCTCCACCGAGCAGGTATCGATGACACTCTCACAGTTCTCATTGTAGAGATTACGGGTCATAGAGAAGCTGTTTGCTCTCACCAGGTGAGAGATATCCATCGGAGCAGTGAGGTCAGGGAAGTAGAGGAATAACTGAATCATCCGGCAATCCTCCCCAGTTTCTTCAGCCGCTTTCCGGCAGCATCGAGCCGGGCATAGAGATCATCCACCCCGTACACATCCCCGGTGATCGTGATATGAATCGCTTGTCCATCCGTCCCTTGGGGTCCATGAATATTGCTGCTGGTGATCGGTGAGATCTGCACTCTCTCCTTTCCACCGGGGTTATCCCCTACTGCCATGAGCATGGGACCCGAGGTAATGAAGTCAGCTCCCCGGGCAGCACCGGGTACGGTGATCCCGTAGGTCTCTGCGAGGTCAGCTACTTCAGCATCAGAGAGTCCATCCATCGAGGCGATCGCTGCGAGGAGTTTCTCGTACTTATCAATCTCAGCCTCAAGCTTCTCATCAGCTCGGGTCCAGAACTTCGTCCAGCCGGAAAGTCCATTCAGCTCGTCCTGGAGATCGCTGATTGTTCCCTGCACACCTTCGATCAGCTGGGACTGGTTATCATAGGAATCCTCTGTCTCCTGATAGGAGATATTAGCAGCCATAGCCTGGGAGAAATAATCTTCCCCGGTAAGCTCCCCATGCTCCCAGCGATCCCGGAGAATCTCCATCTCCAGATCATGTTGCGTTGCCAGCAGCTCCATCTGTTCATAGATCGCTTCTGTTCTCTGGTCTGCAAGCTCAGTCTCCAGGTCGAGCACATCGGCAAACAACTCAGTGATTGCTGCATGCTGTTCCTCAATGAGATCATTGGCTTCGCTGGTTGCCGAGATCGTATCGAAGATCGCCTTGTTCAGTCCCTTGATGGCACCTTCACCGAGAGCGATCAGGGGAGCAAACTGAGGGAAGGCAACCATAGCGGCATCCGCTGCCCCGCCGATCACCGTATCAATCGCAGACTCTGCTGCACCCGAGAGATCAAACTCACCGGAACCGAGGGAACCGATCGCATCCTCGAGGAAACCACTTAAGGCTGAGGTCATAGAATCAGCCAGGCTGTCCCAGGCTGAAGCCGTCTCATCAGAGGCTGCTTTCAGGTCCTTCAGAGTCTGCTCGATCTGATAGAGCTCCCACTCGGTATATTCCCCGGTCGCCGCGAGTGCTGCCAGTTTCTCTTCAAGAACCTTAGTCTTACTCTCTGTTTCAGAAAGCTCGATCCCCATGCGGGCATACTGATTTCTCAGGTTGAACGCAGCTTCATCAACGGAAGAAAGGACCTCAGCAATACTTGATGTTTTCTCCCCAACTTCCAAGAATTCCCTATACTGGGCAATGAATCCTTTCAGGAACTCGGTATCAGTTCCTGCCTGGATAAGTTCCTCGAAGGTCTTCTTCACGGCAGCCTGTTTCTCATTGAATGCATCGAACTCCCCACCAGCCAGTTCATAGGCTGCTGCCATCTGTTCGATAGAGGTGATCTGGTCAGAGAGTTCAGAACTCATATCAGAGAAAGAGACCGCAGGGAGGGATGCTCCACCCTCAGGGAGATCAGCGAGGAATTCCTTGTAGGCTCCAATGAATCGATCAAGATCGGCGGTATCGAGAGAGCCGGAAGAGACTACTTCATTCAGGAGTTTCCGGGCAGCCTGCTGTTTCCGCTCGAAGGAATCAAACTCGATCCCTGCCTTTCTATAGGCAGCTGAGAGCTTATCAATAGAGAGGATCTCAGCATCGAGTTCACTCCGGTAGGCAGAGAAAGCTTCCCCGCTCGTGAGCGGCAGGTCCCCGTTTTCCCCTTCACTGAGGGCTAGAAACTCTCGGTACTTGGCAATGAAGGCATCAAGGATTTCTGTGTCAGCTCCGCTGGTTGCCAGGGCTTCGAAACCCTTCTGAACCTGAGCCTGTTTCTTGGTGAACCCGTCAAACTCACTACCTGCTCGGAGGTATGCAGCCTGAAGCTGATCAACTGCAGTGAGCTGGGCATCAAGCTCTGTAGTGAGGGAGGAGAAATCAATTGTAGGAGTCTCTGCAGGCTTCTTCTCCACCTCAGCGAGGAATTCCCGATAAGTACCGATGAATTCATCGAGATGTTCCGTGTTAATCACTCCACCGGAAACTAACTCAGTCAAAGCCTTCCTGGCAGCAAGCTGTTTTTCGGTGAAAGAATCAAAGGTGACTCCTGCCTTCTCATTCGCTTCAGAGAGTCGGTCGATTGCCGAGAACTGGGATTCGATTGCTGCATTCGTCTTCTCAAGAGCTTCATGGCTCGCCTGGTACTTGGCAATGCTGCTTTCAATGGTGGAAGCGGTACTCCGCTCCGCTGTCTGCTCAGCCAGCTGATCTTTAAGCTGCTGGAGTTTCCCTTCTTCTGCCTTGATCTTCTCCAGGACACTCTCGACAATCGTATCCCCGCCGACGGCTTCCCGAATCCAGTCAGCTCCGCCATAGAACCATTTCTTGGCAAGATTGTCGGGATTCGCATAGCTCTCAAGATCCTGATAGAGTTCATCAACCTTCTCCTGCTGCCTGGCAATGGCTGCTGTCAGGTCTGCAGTGGGATCTCCGGCGAGGGCAGCATCATAGTTCTTCTTTGCCTGGGTCGCGTCATTCCAGGCTTCGATCTGCTCGGCGATCTTCAGCTTGATCGGGGTGAAGAAATTGGTAGTCGCTTCCCCGATAATCTCCTTTCGTTCCTTCCAGGCCTCATCATAGCGCCTGGCAACATCAAGAGCGAGGACGGTTTCAGAGGAGACATTCGCGAGGGCATTCTTGCTCTGGCTGTAGGCGATCTCGAGACGTGCCTGTGCCTGGGCCTGAAGGAGTGCTTCCCCGGTAAGCCTGGTCAGCCCCTGCTCGAGGAGCTTTGCCTGGACAGCCGAGTCCCTGACAATGACACCCCACTTCTTCATTGACTCACCTTCACCGCTCATGAGCTTGGTGAGGTCTGAAGTCGCAGCTGCAGCGTCCCCGATATTCGGGTTCATCTTCGCCAGTGCTGCCCCAAGATAGGCAGCCTTCTCAGTGAGATTCAGTGCTTCAACTCCTGCCAAGCCGAAACCGGTCAGCAGGTCCCCGGTCTCTGCGAGGATACCCATCATGGTGCTGTCAGCGTAGTTGAAAGTATCTGCAAGCTTCTTCACCCGCTCGGTTGCAAGATCCGTGATCCCCTCATAGGTGATCGCAAATTTCTGGGCTCTTGCTTCCGATTCCTCGAAAGCTGCCCCCGAGTCCCTGATCATGGAGACCGCAGAACTGATTGCAGCAGTCACGCCCACGAATGGGAGCACGGTCCGCATGAAGGTTCCCGTTACTGCTGAAGCAGTCTTCATCGTCGCTGAGTAGGCTCTATTTGCTGAGGTAAGTTTCTGCAGTGATACCGAGTTGCTGTCATACCGGCTCTTCAGCCTTGTGACCGTAGAGTCCAGCGGGTCCATCCCCTGCCTGATAAGCCGTTCGATTTCACGACGAAGGAGCTGCTGCTCTTTTTCAAGGGCAGCAGTCTCCCCGCCGAAGTACTTTGCCGCTTTTGCATTGCGTGAGAGTCGTTCCTCAAATTTTTCGAGATGTCTTGCACTGGCAACCTGGTCAAGTTTGGATACAGAAGCTCCTGCTGATTTCGCCTCGGCCTGAAATGCTTTCAGGTTGGCTTCAGCGCGTTTGCTGTCAGCATCGATGACTAACTGTATCTTGGCTCCGCTCGGCATACCGGCAGCTTCTCCTTTTCTCTTTGTCTCTCCCACCTCTGCACCGAGGCAAGTTCTGCTTCAAATCGTTTGATCCATCGGATCACTACCGGTCTCTCATCGAGAGTCCCTTTCCCGTGGGGAAGGACCTGGAGGACATGATAGTCATGCCATATCCCATACAGACTGACGAACAAAGAAGTTCGTAAGCCTGCAATCATCTTCCCCTCGATATAGCCCTCCGGCTCCGGGACCGGAATCCTCGGAGGGTCTCGCCCTTCAATCCATTCAGCTGCGAACCAGCCCAGATAGGAGAGCTGGAACGCAGCAATCAGTTTTTTGTTTCAATCTCATCCGGTTCCTCATAGAAGAGGTGGTAGATGATCTCCTTCAGGAGCTCGGAAGCCTTCCGGCTCTTTGCTGCAAGAAGCTTCTCAGCGGTATCGATCGCCTCTTTACCTACCATGAAGTTAGTAATCGAGAAGATCTTTTTTGCGATCCGGTTGTAGTCGTACATCTTCCGGTAGACCCCGTTATCGTTGAGGGTGTACTCAAACTCGGCCATCTCCCGGGCAGTGAGGTGCTCAAGCTCGATGACAATCTGCTCAGTTGCAGGTCTCTGCTCATTCCCCCACAGTCTCGGTATAAACCGCTCATGCAGTACTGCACTAATCTCCACTCTTTTCCTCCTGCACCTTTTTCGCTCTCACGAATTTCCCGGTATGCTTTGCCAGGGTACGGATGGTGATCGTGGTGATCACCTCTTCTCCCAGATACCGGGTTTCTTTATGCTCCGCGTTGGAGATATCTTCTCCGTTCTCTGTATGGATGGAGAAGTCTCCCGGTCTGATTCTCTTAATTCTCAGTTCCATCTACTTACCCCTACGCTACGGTCTTGAGATAGGTATCCCGGTAGTTCAGCTGCAGCTGCAGGGAGAAATCCTGGTTACCCTTCAGAGGTTTATTCAAGGTCACTGAGGTGATCAGTCCTGATAGGATCGTCCACTCCTCACTCTCCCCGCTTACTGCCGACTCATAGGCACAGACACCGAAGATGATCTCATCTCCCTTCGGTTCGGTGACCGTGATCGAGCCTGCACCGTCATCGATACTCAGGGTACCAGTCCGGTTCTTGAGTTCCTTCTGCAGCTCGTCGCCAATTCGGTTGTACCCGCTCAAGGAGTAGGTACTGTTCGGGTAACCTTCATCCTGGAAGTGAGCAGCAAAATCTCCCTGGACGGTATCTTCCACCACCCCTCTGCTTGCCGATACTTCACCGTCAGTCGCCCACTCGATCACTGAAGCTTCGAGAGGAATCACGTTATCGCCCTCAGCCGGGGTAATCAGGTCAGTTTCGGTATGGAAGATCGTTCCAACCTTCTTCCCTGCTGGGAGGGTACTGGCACTTACATGCTTTGCCGCCACCAGGTACCAGCCTGCTGTGAGCTTTAAGATGGAGTCACCGGAGATCTGTGCTCCGGGTTTAAAATAGTAATGCTTGCCGTCTTTACCGGCAGGTCGTTCTTTCGACATAATCTCTCCTTTTTAATAGAGTCTGTTCATCCGTACCTGCAGCTGCACCATCACAGCAGCATGTACCTGCGGCCCACTCGGCCACTTCTCTTCCCCTGTTACCGAGGTTTCCGTAAAGGCATCAGTGAAGGTCCCACCAGCATCGAGGCTCTCAATCAGCAGATCCTGGTACTGGTCCATCTGGGCATCGCTGCCCGAAGGGAGCCTGATCTCCACCGTTACTTCCCCGATTCGTTGATCCTCATCGATCGCCGAGCCCCACATGGATACCGTTCCCACACAGTCGTACTCGCCCCGGTTATCATCTACCCGGTAGAGCCCCCAGTTCTGTACTGCTGCTAAATCTGCTTCCGTCAGTCGTTCATTCAGATCCACCATCAGGTGATCTATGACCTGCTGCAGCCTCTCCTTCGTACTCACCTGGTAAACTCCTTCAACACTTCCTGCTCAAACTCACTCGCCCAGAGGTGGACCTGAGCTTGAGCCTCCTGAGGGACCTTTCTCGTCACAACCCATTTCCCCTGTTCTTTTTTCCCCGACCGGAGTAATCGTCCCCGCTCAAACAGATTCATCGGAATGGAGGTTAGCCGGGCCTTCTCCCCTCTCCCGGAGATCCGATAGTTCACCATGCTTCTTCCAAGAGAATCCTGGCTCTTAGTAAGCAGGATCTCCTGTCCCGAGAGGAACTGGCTCTTTATCAGTGCCTTGATCCTTGTTGCCGTAAAACCGAGATATCGGCTCCTCATTTCAGGGAACCGCTCGACTACCCGCTCCAGGGCTTCAAGGTCCACAAAGGCATGGGCTGAGAACCTCATAATTGCAGCTCCAGAGTTGTAATCCCGTCTCGTCCAGGTTCACGAATATTCATGACCTGGTAGGTTTTTCCCAGAATCTTCAGTTGCATACCGGTTCTGATACGAACCGGAATGGCTGCCTCATATACCCTGATTGCAGCATACCGGGAAGGAATCGGGATCGGGCCGTCACCCGCGAGCTCCCGGTAGGAGTGCTCGAAGATACCCGAGGCCTCATACTCCTCTTCCCCATCAAGAATGAGGAAGGGCACAGAAACCTCGCTTCCCCCGATGAGGGAGGCAGTATCAACAGCAACCTGATCCCAGAATTCCACTCCCATTCCTTAGGCCACCTTCACGACGCTGTAGGAATCGATATCGATCGGCACCATCAACGGGCAGCTGCGGAGACGGGTGATCACCTGGTCAGGGTTGGTCTCCTTCAGCTGGTCGAGCATGTACTCGGCCTGTACCATATCCATGTACTCGGAATCGAAGAACCCGGTGAAGTACTGGTCATAGCGGGTCTCTTTACTTCCCACCCAGATCCAGCCGTCCGGGGCATAGCGCTTGGTCTCGGTCCCATCGAAATACCTGCCGCCATAGACCCAGATCTCAACAGTCGCCTCGGTGAGTTCCAGGGCTCCCTTTAACGAAGCCTGCATGGCAGGATTATAGGAAGGAGCATTGAGATTCCCGAAGCTGATCCAGCGGGAGGAAGCGGGAGAGCCCATCATGGCCATGACCTTCTTGTTATTCCTGAAAGCCTGCCAGGCTGTGATACTCATGATCACCATATTCGTCGGGGTTCCTGACTCTTCCTCATTGAGAGCGATGATGTCATCGAGATCCTTGAAGGGATCTGCAGAATCAGAGGTCCACTTGGTAGTCAGATCAACCTTGTGGGTAGCCTTGAGACCGAAGTCGAAGGTCTTGTCCCCCGCGGTGATCTTCCCGGTGAAAAGTGCTGAAGAGCACTGGTACTCGACGGTTCGCAGCCACCGGCTTCTCAGCTCCCTGGTATTGCGTACCAGCTCATCCACCCCGGTCTTCACCCCGTGAGTCCCGAAGGGAGTTACCCCTGCCGGTCTCTTGGAGGCATGGGTATAGTTGAAGGCCACCGATTCATTGATGAAGGGAGGCTGGAACTCGTCAGTCGAGTAGCCTGACTTCGAGATAAGCCTCGCCGGTTCCTGGTGCTCGGTGTACCCGGCCATATACCTTGATTTGTTGATCTTATCGACCATGACCTTCACATCGGCGGTCACAATCTTCTGGCTCTGGGAGTTTCCCCAGAGAGTTGAGTAGAGAAACATGGGATTCCCCAAGGTCTGCTCATAAGCCCGGGCCATCTGTTCCCGGGTAAAGATATCTACGGTCATTAATAGTTCCCTCCTGTAGTTTCAATCTGGATCATGCTCTTCACTCTCATCTGATCCCGGTAGGCTGCAATGCTCTCACCATCGGGAACGATCAGAAACGCTGCATCAAACTCACCGCTCTCCCAGCCCTTACTCGGCACATCAGCCTCAGTTGCATCAACATCGAGCATCAGGACCTGCTCTGCAGTACCTGATCCATCCGTTGCATCGGCTGCTACCATCTTGTGCTTTCCGGTACCGCTCACGGTGATCGTGAAGAAATCCCCAGCCACAAAGGCTGCAGCCCCGGCAGCAACAGTCAGATTTAGTTCACGGGAGGTGAAAGCTTCATCAACCACTGCAACTCCGCAGGCATCTCCCTCCGGGGAGATCACGTTGAAGCCGGAGCCGTTGCAGATCAGCTGATACACTCCCTTCTTCACCAGGGGACCGACTGAGATACTTCCCACCGTCCCGTCACCGGTATTACCGGCATCAGCTGCAGCGGCTGCAGCACTCTTGATCTCGGAGAGCACGGTTCCTTTGAGCAGGTTCTGCCCTGCAGCGATAACATTCGCCTTTGCTGTGACCCAGCCTCCAAGCAGTACATTCCGTACTTCGCTCACATTCGTATCCATCTACTTACGCTCCTTTTCCACTGAGTCGATCGAGCTCAGCATCGATGCTTGCTCTCTCAATGCCGAAGATGTTCACCTGGTTCTTCGAAGGAACGACATCACCTGCCGGTTCCTGCGGGATATTCTCCAGAACCTTCGCATCTTCTTTCCGTCCTGTCTTCATCTGCTCGAGCTGGCCCTTGAGATAGGCATTGACCTTCACTGCCGCATCCTCAACACTCCAGCCTGCCTTGATGGCTTCGTTCGTGATATCCTCAGGACCATCAAGTCCCAGGATCGCTGTGATTCGTTCACGTTCTGCTTCGGCAGTCACGTGAGCGCTCATTTCATCGGTAACAGCTGCAGCAGGAGTCTGTTCGAGCTCTTCTGCTTTCTGCTTCTCTGTTTTCATACTGCCTCCTATAGATTCCAGGCTCTCGCCCGCTTTGTATGCGATATCGATACTGTTGATGAGTTCATCAATCAGTCCGAGTGATAATGCTTCCTCTGCCAGGAAAACTTTCCCCTGCCCATAGGTATCCTGCACGGTCTTCATCCCGACACCCCGGCCTTCAGCTACATCTGCCTCAAACAGATTGGCTATCCCTTCCACCAGCTTCTGGTACTCGCTCTTTCCCTCGCTACTCTCTGGATCGGGAGCTTTATGCTCGGATGATCGGTAGATCACCTCCTCATAGCCCGAGTCCTTTGCCTTCCTGAAACTGATGAACGCTCCAATGGACCCGATCATCGAGGTCTTCGAGGCAGAGATCTTCCCTGCCTGGGAAGCGAGCCAATAGGCACCTGAGGTACAATGCCCTGATATATGGGCATGGATCGGTTTCGGTGAATTCCTGACAACTTGAGCGAACTCACTCAATCCCGACACTTCCCCTCCTGGAGAATCGAAGTAAAGCTGGATCTTTGCCACCGAGGGATCTGCTATTGCCTGCCCAAAGACATGCTGCAGGTACCCGGTCGGCAGTCCACCAAGCAGCCAGGTTTCGAAGGACCACTGCCGGGAGAGCACTCCCTGGATCTTGATAAAGGCGGTATCACCCTCGATCCAGTAGGGAGCAGTCACTTCCTCAAAAGCTGTCTCCAGGTCCTTTCGGTCCTGGACGGAATAGCTCATAGCCTGGATTGCTGACAGGTCCCTGCTATAGGTTGTATCAATTGCCCATAATCCTCTCATGCTTCTTCCTCTTTTGTTTCTATCACTGCTTCCTGGTAGAGTCCTCTACTCTTCATCTCTTCCAGCTCATCATGAAGGTCATCGAGGACTTCATCGAGATCGAAGCCGAGAGCTGCAGACTCCTTCTTCCGGGAGGAGAGCTTTCCATTAATCCGGTCGATAGCTGCCTTTACTTCAACGGAAGGATTGATCTGTCCCGGGGCAATTCCCACCCAGGAGGCATGACAATACGCTCGCTTCGTTGCGATATCATCAAAGAAACCGGGGCAGCTGATCCGTCCCTGCAGGACTTCCTCGGTCAACCACTCCTCATAGATATGCTGGCAGAAGAGTGCAAAATCATTACGATCCCGCCTTACTGTTTTCCAGTACTCATTCTGTGCTGCCTTGCTTGCTGAGTAGGATGAGGAGAAGAACTGGATCAGGATCTCGTAAGGGATCTGCAATCCCATCCCGACCAGGACCAGGGAAGATTTGATAAACTCTCCGAAGGCTGAGTTTGGTCTTGCGGGATCGAAGCTCTGTACTTCATCTCCAGGCCTTCCCTGCAGCACTACTCCAGGCTCCAGAGAATAATCGGGAGCATCAGGATAGGTGGTCTCAGGGTTTCGGGTAATGGGTGTTTTCCCAAGAATTGAGCTGGCATCACCCGAAGGGGTCTTGATGAACAGCCCGAACAGGGAATTCACTTCACTGGCCGTGATCTCACTCTCAAAGTACCGGTCCAGCTTCTTGATCGTCTCGGTCACCGGAGATAGAAAGGGTTTCCCCCGGTACTCTTTCGGTCGTTTCGGGGTATAGCAGAGAAAAGCATTCCGTCTTTTGCTTTTGGTTCCGACAAACGGAACATAGACTGCTGCCTGGTCTTCAAGTGAATTCTCGGAAGGATGGACATACACCCCGACCGGCCTTCCCTGGGCATCAAGCTCCACCCCGTTCACAAGGGTCTCACTGTTGCTTTTCAGGTGATCATTACGAACACGGTCAGCTTCAATGATGTTCACTTTCAGGCCGTTCACTGTCCGGTCCTCATGAGCCAGGGGCAAGGTAACAAGAACATCACCGCTAGTGAGTTTTGAGAGGTACATGAGGAACTGCAGCTGGTTGAAGGTAAACTGGCCGTGGAAGTCACAATCAGTACTCTCTGACCAGAGCTTCCATCGCTGCTTGATCTGAACCTGGAGAGCTTCGATCTGTTTCTTTGATAACGGGACCACATTCTCCAGGATCGAGGGCTGCATCTTGAGCCCGGTCCCGATCGTATTGGAGGCATTGATATAGACTGCCCCAGCACCAATCGAAGTATAGGTCACCAGAGAACGGGAATAATTTCGAAGCTGTGCTAAAGAGTAATCGGTATCATCACCGACCGGCATGGTGTTTGACAGTCCGTATCTGGTTTTCTTTCCGGTGTACCCTGCTGAAGAGCCGAAGGCATAGGCATCAATTGCAGCCTTGGCCTGAATCCTTTTGATTCCGGAGGATGGTGAGATATAGGAAATGAAGCGATCAAGTGTTGAGATCTTAGAAGCCCGGTCTGACATACAGTGGACTCCCCTTACCCTCGAGAATATCGATTTCCTGCTGCCAGAAGTGAATTACTTCCTGGATCTCTGAAATATTGGCCCTGGTCACCCGCTGCCTAGAACCATCTGCATGAGTGATCTCATACGAGGAACCACTGAGCATGACTGCCTGTAAAGCGGAGATTGCCTGATCTCTAAACCCGATCATCTGATCTTTTTCTAACCCTAACATACGGCAATTGTAGTTAGGGCATCAGAGGGTCACAATGTCAGGATTTTAAATATTGAAATGTTGGGGATATGATATTTATATACCTTGAAAAACTACTCTACCAATCCACTTGAGACACCATTTGCCCATTTAGATATTTCCAATTTGCAATCTTCATGCAATGAATCAGCTAACATCTGAGGATAGTTCTCTAACAATTTGAAAACATGCTTGTTTTCATTATTGAGATCAGATTCTTTGAAATCAACACCGTGATAAAGTTTGTCTCTTAATCTCCCCGATATCTCTATCCGATCAAATCGATATTTCACACCTTCGATGTCATATTCTGTGTCGGTATCATCACCTAATCCGATCAAATACTTTACCGCTTTCCTTGACTCTCGTTCCTTATTTTTTAATTTGTATGCAAGGCATTCAAGGCAGGAAAAGAAGCGCGCAATCTGATACCGAGGATTCTTTTCCCTTACAGCATCGTGAAACATAGATAGGGCAAATGAGAAATGCTCATCTTGTTTTTCCGCTTCGATCAGTTTTTTTAGAAGATTTGCATATTGTTCCCCAGTATTACCAAACCCGAGCCTTCTCCTTCGCCGAGAATGTGGTGGAGTTAAACGGAAAAATGTATTTTCTTCGGTGACAGTACAAATTGCAAATAATGAAAAGTCATCACCGCTTGACCAGCTTAATATTAATTCAGGGGCTTCAAGAATTATATTTGCACGCTTCTCAAGATCCTCTGGTGAAGAATCAGAATCTAAAAATGCTATTAAGGCAAAAACCGGCAGAGCATTTTTACCTTGCTCTTGTAGATTTTTCAAACCATCATTATCGACATGACCACCTAAAATCTGTATTACATATTGTGCTGTATAATTACTCTGAGAATCGAATCCGAATGCCTTTAAAGGAACTAAAAGTACATTGTCATCCAAAATCAACGATTCTTGAAAGTATGCACCATAAAACAATTTGTGAACTGCAGGCTTATGGGAAATTCGATCATGAAGTTCTTGGTTTGTCAACTTATCCTCCTGACAGACATTTCCGAAACTATGGATATAAACTTAACTCGATCAGGCCTTCATCAAAGCTGAAGAATTACTTTAGAGTATCCATATTATCCAAATTCATGCTCTCCCAAAATGAACGATCATATATAAAAAATGTTGTCCATTTATCAACCTGCATTCTTTCATGACCTTTCTTTACGGCTTCCCGCAACTCGTTAACATCCTCAATACCTGTTATTTTTACTAGTTTCTTAAAACCCCTATGCTGAGTGGCCTTAATAAAAAAAGGAAAGGATGAAGCTCTACCTTCATAGTGAAGTGTTTGTGGAAACCAACTTACATCTTCAGAGATAAAAGCCATTAGCAAAACAAGCAATTCAGCTTCAATAATTAACGAGAAAGGCAGATCTTCCCGATCAGACTGACGTTTGATTAATTCCGCTGCAGGCGCATAAAGTTTCTTCCCTTCTGGTGCTAGAATTTGTAATGATCCTGAAAACCCAAGGAAAGCGCCGAAGTCTTTAAATCGATTATCCCACCGCATCTCTGTTTGAGGAAGCAAATAATGACTCGTAAGAATTAAATTAAGAGTATCGTATGCTTCAGTTTTCATTAGGGAAGCAACAATATATAAAAAGGTCTCATATACAAATACTCCTTGAGCCTCAAACCAATTATCACTCCATTGATTCACCTCAGAGGGTCTTGATTTCAAATCAAGCAATTTCTCTAGCATTCCTAAAACGGACTCATCAAACTCTTCGGAAGGATTTACTTCAGATTCTATAATGATCCAATCGACCAAATGATCACGAACAATTTTTAGTTTTCCACAGTCTTCTAATACTCTCTCACCCCAGTTTGTAGCATCTGGCTTCTTACGGATTCTCAATTCATCTGCATATGAATAACAGCTATCAAGAAAATCTTGTCGATATAATTTAAGTGTATTTTTCTTTTGGATAATAGCTTGTTTCAAAATAAAGAACTTTGAAGTGATTGGACTCGCTGGTACGGAAACATTAGATGAGAGAAAAGATGGAGCCTTCCCAAGGGGTGGCTTGACATAAGCTGGCTCCCCATACAAGAGACGAATCAATCGCTCCCAATTCTCATTTGCTGCTTCAGGAGTTGAGAAATCTATCCAAATTCTTGATTTTAAAAAAACTGGAAGATAAGGTTCCCTAGAATCATCAAATTCACAAACAATCGGAATAAATTTTGACTGCTTTACTTTTGAATAGATCTCATTTGAAATAATTTGGGATTCAGTACCAACCCCTGACTTTCGACTATTTGCTTTCGCTGTATATTCAGAATCAGAAAATATAAGTACATGGGTAACTGATTCATCTGTTACCATTTTCTCCATGAAAGCATATTTATCATCCCCTTCTTTAAGTTCCCATTGATCTAATATAACATCAACACGCTCCCCTTCCATCATCTGTTCTGCCCACTGGCGAATCTGGGCTTGATACCCCGAGGAAGTCCAACTATAAGAAATAAAAACTTTCGGAATCATATCAACTACTCTCCATTTTTTTCGAAATAAAAACCCAAAGTTGAAAACCTTATTTATCTTATAAATAAGATGATAGCTTAGGTACTCGACCATTGAGTCTCAACAAATTCAATCAGCTTGATACTCTTGTTTAGATATTCTTTTATTCTAGCTACTGAAATTGAGGATGTTTTCCCATGAGCAATTAAATTCCGGTTCGCCATTATTGAGTCAATTGCTTCCTTAATACTTGGATCATTATCTAAAAAGATTGTAAGGTTTTCTCCCCACTCCTTCTTAAAAGCATATGCCACCTCGATGAATTTGGTTGATTTAGGGTTCTGAATCTTTCTTAAATTTTTTTGAGCATACGATGAAACGAATGGGGCTGCAGAAACCGATACTATATTACTAAAAACTTCACTAATTGCATTTTCTAAAAAGCCAGCAGATAGAATACATAAGTATTTCCCCCAATGGCCTTGCAACTCAATATTACCATCAGAAAACGCTGAAGTAGAATTTATAAGATTTTCTATAATAGAATATTGCCGGTTCAGTTCAAAGCTTTTCACAAATATTAAGCCCCTAAAAAAATAGCTTTTGCAATATTCAATCGGGTTTCCACATTTGTTGCATCTGATGTTGATTGAGATATTAAGTCTTTAAATTTTTCATCTTCCAATAATGCATTATACGCTTTTTGCACTTGTTCAATATCTGGAGTATTTTTACTAGTCAAGCTAAAAGCAAGGCCAACCATTGCAGATTCAAATAAAGCTACATTTAAAGCCCTAACAAGACGGAAGGTTTTTAAAGGAATAGCATTTGCGAATAAATCAACAACCGATTTAAAGATTTCTGATAAATGTTCAATTCTATCAGGATTTAAATTCCGATTTTTCTGTAGGTATTTATTTAAGAACTCATTCATCGGTTTCTTATAGTTCTCAGCTTCTTCAAACATAGCGAAAAATCTCAATATTAACTCCTGATCTCGCATACGGTCATTCTTTACCCCAAAAATCCGTCTCCAAGAATCATACTCATTTAATTCCTTCAATAGATTGATGAAAGTCCCATGATAAACGGCCGTACGAATTTCTTGAGCAGTTAATTTTCTTCCACCACTATTTAGTCTCTCAAAAATATGGTAGATGCTAGTATCATCCTCAGGAGGAGATTCTTGTTTTACGACAGTGGCGTGAATGACGCTATTTTCAAGATTTATCCTGTCTTTCTCTTCTAATGTATCATAAGTTTTATTCTCATATGATTCTTGAACTTTGAGTAACTTAAATACTTTTTTTGAAGAGGCATCAATTTTTGGATTAAAGTATCCATCAAAAAAGTATTTTAATGACAATAATCTTTGCTGACCGTCAATTACAAGTAATTTCCCTGTCTCGAGGTCCTGCGCAAGAAAGATTCCCGGGACTGGTAACCCTAACAATAAAGATTCAACAAATCTTGATGATTCTGTCATCTTCCATACAAATTCTCTCTGAAATTCAGGGATATAAACATCTCCCCTAGCAATTCGTCTAACCAACCCTTCAACATCAAAGTCGATTCCATAGCTTGTAATATCATATCTCGATGGCGACACATCCTCTTCAAATACATCTTCAATATTCTCTTCTTGCTCGATTTCATGTTGAAGCTCTTCAAGATAAGCACTCATTTCACAACCTCTTTTGTTTTATTATTTCCATCCAACTCCAATAAACATAAAGGAATGGTATCTAAAAAATCAACAATAATCCTTTCTACTTTATTAAACTATGGCAGAATAAATGACACAACCAAAAGTCATCTTTGTCAGGTTGAACGATCAATGAATCTTATGACAAATTATTATGCATAATGCTGTTTAAATAAGACTAAACTAGAATTATTTCTATGTCAAATAGTTGCTCAGAATTACCCTCGCTTAGACACAGTATATGGAAGCCATAAATGTTAAAACGAGTATTGTATTTCCTCGTTGTTCCATGCCAAATATATTCTAATACCCAATACTTTCATAGCCAACTCCTGTTGCCGCAGCCCTGGCATAAATGTGGGTATCCAAAGCTTCATTTCTTTCTCGTATTTTCACCCATTCCCATTTGACTTTTGAACGTTTGTCTTTTGGCGTTGTTTTCTGCAGGACCTCTGCACAGAGCTGCTTGAAGTACTCATCTTCCCGGTCTTCTGGGAAATGACACCAGCCGAAAGGATAGGGATCATCCCTCTCCGGTGGTTTCTGCTTGAGCCAGTGGAAAAGCTCGCTTTTCAGGAAGGAGGAACCTACTTCATAATGAAATAGGGCATTTCGCATATGCTTCCCCCCGATATGATCCACAGCTTTCGCTCCTGAGATTGGTGCCTTCAGCCGATCAGATCCCTGAATCGCGAGGACGCGATCCTGAGGATAGCCCCTACAGAAATGATACACTGTCTCTGTATTGTACCCGGCATCGATGCAGATCCCTGAGAGATAGAGAACTTCACCGGTGGGATGCATCCACTGTTTGGTCATGAGCATGGCAAGTTCTTCCCAGCAGCGATCATTCAGGGAGTTGGTTGTGTGATCTGCAGTGAAGACATGATACTCCACACTCCAGTGTTCGAAACGCTTCCCCCAACCAATAACCTCCACCTCAATCCGGTTCTCCTGAACATCAGCACCGGCGGTCAGCATCACGATATCCTCATGGATCTCTCCTGATCGCCAGGACTCTTTCCGTCCACGAAGGACTTCCCAGTCCTGCTGCTCTGATTTCTCTTCCCAGGTCTCAGCAAGTTCATCGTTGATAAAAGAGATCAGCTTGTTCACATTCCCTTGGGCATCAAGCCACTGCTCCACTAGGGACTCCCAAGTGGTCCAGCCTACCGGAGCATAGAGAGAACTGATCTGATAACTTCTGATACTCTTTGATGTAGTATTGGGATTGGTTGGTCTCCACTCCCCTTTCTTCAGCATGAGCTCCTTGTGATAGTTCTTGATCTCGTTCTTACAGTGAGGACACTCATACCAGACTTCCCGACCCCCTTCAGGATTCTTCTGCCACTTCATCTGGGTCCACATGAGAATCTGATACACACCACAATGAGGACAGGGGACAAAGAACTTCCTCATATCACCGGCAAGGTAGCCAGCTTCCACTTTTGAACGGCCTTTGACCGAGGGCTTGGAGATAGCAACGGCCTTGGAGTTCGGGTAGGTCCTGAGTCTTTTCAGCAGCAAGGTCCATGGATCGCCTCGCCCATTGAGATCTTCCGGCCACTCATCAATCTCATCCCCGATTGCGATTCTTTTTGGTGAGGAGATGAGGTCAGTGATCGATCCTGCATTCCCGATATTCAAGCTGCCGCCGGGAAAGAGCTTCAGTCTGGTAGTATTCCCTCCCTCCAGGGTTCGCTTTTTTACGATCGCATCCCGGATGACCGGGGTGCTGGTAATCATAGGGTCTATACGGGTTTTGGAGTTCTTGTCCACCATCTTCTCCCCGGCCCAGACTACCAGGATCTCCGAGGGATCATAGTGAATGTAATAACCGATCGGATTACATACCCCTGCTTCGGTTGCCCCCATCTGGGAAGCTTTCATGATGTAAACCATCTTCACTCTCGAGTTTGCAGATAGAACATCCATGATCTCTTTCCAGAAGGGAGTCCGGTCGGTCCGGTAGGGACCCGGCTCAGCTGATCCCTTCGGAAGTATCCGGTACCGGTCAGCCCACTGACTGACCGTGAGATCGGCAGGAGGCTTCAGTCCTCTCGCCCAGGATTTCAGGACCATCGTTGTTTCAGATTTCAAATTGCTTCACCTCTTCTGAAAGAGTATGGAGTATCGTGTCGATCTCCAGTCTCATCGTCTCTCTCGTATCTTCTTCATTGCCGCCAGCCTGATAAGCTGCATGGGTCTTCTGGGCCAGACGATCCGGCAAGTTCCTCAGGGAGTCGGTCAGATGCTTTGCTATCTGGTAGGAGATCCCCACCGCCAGCTTCCGCTCGATCAGTTCCCCGGAATCTTTCCGATATTCCAGCTCTGCCTGCAGGGCAACATACTCAGCTTTCTTCGCCTGGGCGATCGCCTTCTTCCGGGCCCAGTCGGTAAACTCTTCATCGGTCGAGGAAGGAGATCCTTTGAACTTCTGCGAGACCGTCTCAGATTTCTTCTTCCTACCTCGCTCGGTCCGGTTGAACTCAAACTGCCGCTTGGCAATCTCGAAGACCAGCTTTCCCTCCTCAGTGATCGCCTCTCCAAAAATATTTCCCCGGGCGATGGCATTGGAGACGGCACTCCGGGAAATATCGAGGCGGCGGGCGAACTCTGCCTTGGGGATGATCTCAATCTTCTTACTCATCTCTACCTACCCCCATCAACACCATCTGCCACCAAATCGATTTACAAATTTTGAAGGACCGCAGATACAAATGCCCGGGCGCACGACCACCCGATATTCCCCCAAATCCCCAGAAGAACCTACGCCTCTCGACATAGAGCCACCTCTGGTCACCCCTATCACCTCTGTCTCACCGGACATATACTCACCGGACATCCCATCAGACCTCATTCTTCTCAACATTGAGCAACCTCCATCCACCCCTATACTATCTCTCATTCTCAACCGCATCTCTGCTCCCCATAATCCCCATCCTCCAGCAGGTCATCGAAGGTGGTCATTCCATCCTCAAGCGTCTGCCCGGTCTCTATGAGCTTCTTAAGCTTTGCATAGGTCAGTCCGTAGGTGCTGCACACCTCAGCCACTGAATCGAATATCTTTATCGAGTAGGTCGTGATCGCTATGATCTTTCTATGATTCGCCATTAAGCCTCTTCTCCTCCATCTTCAATACTTCTCTGATCCATGAGGATCTGCCGCACATCCTCCACACTCCTCACCACAGCATAGAACACCCCGTTCTCCTCACACCGTTTCTTGAACCGTCGCTGGTTATCGGAGAGCTGCCCGGTCTCAGTCTTCACCTCCAGGTAGCCGATAACCCTATGAGGGAACCACACCACTAGGTCGGCAGTCCCAGGCCTTAACCCCATCGTGATCATCCGCATCGTCCGCAGCTTATCAGTCCCGGCTCCCTCATTAGGAACCGAGTGACAGAAGATCCCCTGCCCCGATAAGTACTCCACGATCTCGGCCTGGATCTTTGCCTCTGTATTTCTCTTCATTCTCTTTCTTCCTTCAAATCCTCAGTAAATCCGGTCCCGCTGGTAGTGGTAGTACGGTAGTACCCTAAAGGGTACTACTACCGTTACTACCGATACTGACCACCTTTGCCCCCCTGGTAGTAGTTTCCGTTACTACCGGTATACTACCGACTACTACCGGGTAGTCTTTGGTAGTGTTACCGTAGAACTACCGCTACTACCGAGCCTTGTCAGCATCATGATCGAAGAGGTTTCTCCCTCGATAATCAGGTAGCCGGCCTGGTATTCCTGGATTAATCCTTCGCCCATCAACCGACTGACCATCGACCTTGGATCGGAAGCCTTGAATTTCTGGCTCAGGTTCCCTTCCTTGATCTCTGGATTTATCCCCTTGATATAATCCTTCCAAGCCGACTTGGTGATATAGGGCAAGCCATCAATATCCTCTGCACCTGAATTCAACCAGGCCTGGATCATATCGTTGACCCGCTCCTGCTGCTTGCTGTCCCTCTGCTGCTGGGCTCGGGGTATTCCTTCGGTAACCACAGCACTCGATACCTGCATACCATCCTCATCCAACCAGGGGAGCTGCACCTCTTCCAGTTCCACATGGATCTCTTCAGTCATTTCTGCATCCTTCACCTTCTTCTGGGAGATGGTGATCGGAGTGTTCGCTCCTCCCGGCTCTATAGAGATATCGACATCCATGGCAGCTCTCCAGGCTGAAGATCCTCGGGCTCGGTGCTGTGCTTCCGAGTTCACCCCGGTATGGTGGACCAGTGCTACTGAGCAGGAGAATTCCCCCATCAGATGGGCACAGGCATCCAGCATCGATTTCGCATCCTGGGCACTGTTCTCATCCCCTGCAAAAAACCGATGGAGGGTATCTACCACGATCAGCTTCGGCTGGATCTCCAGGGAATGTATATTGCTTACCGTCTTGCTCAAGCCTTCTACAGTATTGAGATCCACCGCCCCCACTGAGAGCGTCATATCAAGGTGCTCGATCCGATGATACTGCTTCCAGGCAGCGATACGGCTACGAAGTCCGTAATGGCCTTCTCCAGCCAGATACACCACATGGCCGCTCTGCACTTTCTGCCCGAGCCAATGAGTTTTCTCTGAAGCGATATGGAGACACCAGTCGAGGACCACAAAGGTCTTGCCCGATCCCGAAGGCCCATGAATCATGATCATGGCATCTTCCTGCAGCCACCTTCGTACCAGCCATTTCAGTGGGGATGGATGCTGAGAGAATTCATCCGCATACACCAACCAGGATGGGACTTTAGGCTGTAGCAGCTCTTTGAGATCTCCCCCAGAAAGCAGAAAGTCATTCGCATCCCCAGTCTCCGGCGGCATGATCACTTCAGCTCCTGACTTCTCTGCAGCCTCTTCAGCACATTTCTTCCCGGTCCCAGATTCATCGTTGTCGGCAACAATAATGAGCTCTCGTGTCGGGAGCTTGGTCCTGATCAAAGAGGTCACCGGGATCAGGTTCTTCGCATTGTAGGCGATAACAACCGGCTCACCGGTAACCTCGTGGATACTGGCAGCTGTTGCATAGCCTTCTGCGATATAAACCCGTTTCCCATTCTCAAGATTTCCCAGCCACCAGAAACAGCCTCCAGCCTTCCCTCCTGAGTGAAACAGCTTCTTTCCCGACTCTGCGATGTACTGCAGGGTCGAGAGCTCACCGTCTGCTGTGAATAGAGGCAGCATGAGCCGTCCATCCTTGGAGAGCTTGATCCCATGTGATTTCACCTGTTTCCTTATCAGATATGGGTGATCATCCGGTGCTGGCTCTCCTGCTTCCCAGAGGTGCTGGCAGCTTTCTGCAGTTTCCTGATGCTTTTGTTCCCGTTGTTTGTCCCTGATCTCCGCTGCTATTCTCAACCGTTCTGCAACCTTCATCGATTCCACTGCAGTGAGTTCCCGGCCTATATCAGCCCGCCACTGGTGTTTCTTCTCGTCCTTCCAGGTCCCGAACGCTCCTGCAGGGATTCCGTCAGAGAAGGCAACATACCAGCCGGAAAGATCTGATCGAGACCCGTCCGCTGAAAACCGGTGGATTTCACCATTGAAAGTGATCCCGCCGGGTGCATGAAGTCCTGCATCCTGGATTGCTTGAGATAATTGCATCTCTGGAGGTATTACGGTCTCTTCTTTGTACTCCCAGGGCTGCCCCAGGAGTTCAACGATATTACCCACTCTTTGGGTTGCTGCTCCTATCAAAATGGCACTCCATCGAAAGATTCCCAGTCATCGCAGGCCTTAATGGTCCGGGCAAACTGTTCAGGAGGTTCTGTGCTGAAGATCTTACAAATCCCGCCTTCCGAATACTGAAGACAGGTATGGCAGCATTTGGGGACTTCTCCTCTCAGCCAGGCGGTTACAAAATCAGGTTCTGGATGTCTCATACAATTCTCCTCGCATAGAATGAGCTGTCTGCCGGCTCTATTCCCTCTTCTTCTCGTTTCTCCCAGACTCTCTCTGTTACCCTGTAGAAGGTCCCGTCCTTCCGGTAGGAGATCGCCTCAGGAGGGTTTTTCAGACTGAACACCATACAGAGCTCATCAATATTCCAGCTCTCATCGATCTCCACCTGGCAGCTTGCTGCTATGAACTTCAGGGACCCGAGAGCTTTTCTTCCGGCATAGCCGTCATGGAAGATCAGCAGATACTCAACGACCGGCATATCAGAGAGAGCTCCGAAATAGGTGATCTTCACCATTTCCTTCCCACTTTTCCGGCTTATATGGGGAGACCACAGCCAGCTGGTTACCAGCATGCTGCTCTCTTCCTTCCCCATAATGTCATCATCATGCAGCTGCCAGTCATGATGCTCTGCTGCAGGGAACTCATAACCACAGTACCTGCAGACCATAGCCTGAGCAGCCAAGATCTCATCACATTTGGGGCAGATCTTAGAGGGAGGAATAGCATCGCTATCTTCTGATTTTCTTCCCGGGATTCTCACATTCGTGATCGGGCCATGAGTTTCCACTACCCCGGCGAAATCAAGCACCAGGCAGTGATCGGTATGGCTCTTCAGCCTCAGGCCTCTCCCCGCCATCTGGATATAGAGTCCCGGTGATAAGGTTGGTCTCATCATCACAATGAGATCGATATCGGGATAATCAAAGCCGGTGGTCAGTACGTTGGCATTGGTTAGAGCCCTGATTTCTCCTGCCTTGAACGACTCGATGATTCTCTGGCGTTCCTTCTTCCCGGTTGATCCAGTAATGCAGTCAGCTGCAATAGCCCGGGAGTTTAGGATCTCCTTCACGTGCTGGGCATGTTCCACCCCGGTACAGAAAAAGAGCCACGATTTTCTCACACCCGCCAGGCTGATCACTTCCTCAATCACCGCTTCCGTCTTCGCTGTGACATCGACTGCCTGCTGCAGCTCCTTCTCGATATACTCACCACCTCGCCGGTGTACTCCATCTGCTGAGAGCTTCGACCTGGTGATCTTACTTCTGAGATCTGCAAGATAACCCTGACTCTGGAGCTCCTCAATGGTGACCGGTTCGATGAGATCATCGAATAAGGCGGGAGCATCGGTGATCAGTCCATGCCCAAGACGATAGGGAGTTGCCGTGAGCCCGATCACCCTCATATCTGGATTTATCTCCTGGAGCCGCTGCAGGAAGGACCGATAGGTCCCTTCTGCCTTGTGACTCACAAGATGACATTCATCGATGATACAGAGATCGATATGCCCGACTTCATGGTTCCTGATCGACTGGATACCGGCGAAGGTGATCGGTTCACCGAGTTCTCTCCTGCCGATCCCTGCTGAGTAGATCCCCAGGGGTGCATTCGGCCAATGGAGCCTCAGCTTCTGGGCATTCTGCTCGATGAGCTCTTTCACATGGGTGAGCATGAGTATCCTGGTTTCCGGCCATTTCTGTATCGCATCCTTACAGAGCTCGGCAATGATATGACTCTTCCCGGCACCGGTAGGCAGTACCAGGCACGGATGTCCTTCATGAGTTTCGAACCAGCTGTAGAGGTCCTTGAGCGCTTTCTCCTGATATGGTCTCAGCATACGTTCTCCATCGATAAAGACTCTTCATCAGGAATGATTCCTTGAGAGAGGATAATAAATGCCATTGCTGCTACCACAGGGACCTGACCGTTTCCTATCGCCTTAAGCCTTTTAACACGTTTATCGATGCCTGTACCCACCCTTGGTATTTTTCCCCCGAAAGCGGTTCCAGCGAGGTCCACCCAATCGGCCATTCCATCAGCCATTCCACCCAATCCGGGTTCAACTGGCCATTCATCTGGTTTGCTTGAGCAGCAGTCAGATTTTCGGTTCCCTCTGGATGAGCTTCCATCCTCAGAAGCTTTCTCCCCTTGTCGTGCTGAGGTTCTACATTGAAACGATCTGAAGTTGTCGGGGTCGGGTAATTCCGCGGGGTCGATTTCCCACCAAGATATTCCTTCCGAGTCTTGCATCCACTCTTCGCTGCTTGGGTCAGCATCCATTGCATCTTCCCCTCCGGGGTTCCTGCTACATCCTCGCTTGCGGTAGGAGTCGGCCAAAAGGTTTCTACATCGTTCACTGCCTGATTGATCGTGTACTGAGCATGATGCCCACTTGGACGTACCGGCTTCCAGTCCTTCTCCAATCCTCTCGTCCCCATGCTTGCGTCCGGAGTCGGCCATAGTGCAACCGTTCTCGCCAGACCAATGCTTCCTGCAACCCCGTTGTTCGAAACCTTCCTTAATCGCCCCGATTTCAACCTGATCAGCTTCGTGTTCTGATTCAATACTGCCCCGGCAGTTGCATCGGTACTCGTTGGAGTAGGCCATATCTTCCAAGGCTCTTTCTCCACCAATCTCGCTAATGTTACACTGTGCATGGTGTTCTCTGAAGTTTGAGAGCTTTTCATGTTGGCTGTTCTGGTATCTGAACATGTTGGGGTCGGGATCATACGCGAAGATCCAGATTCTTTTCCTTCGGTGAGGAGCACCGGCATCATCTGCACCCAACACTCCCCATCTTGCATCATACCCCAGGCCGGCCAGATCCATGAGGACCCGGTCAAGTCCTCGTCCGGTAAGCAAGGGCGAATTTTCCACAAAGACATACTTTGGTCTAACTTCGCTGACCACCCTCGCCATTTCCGACCAGAGCCCCGACCTTTCACCTGAAATCCCTTTGCCTTTCCCTGCAGCACTAATATCCTGGCAGGGGAATCCTCCGCAAACAATGTCGACGCAGTCTCTCCATGGGGTTCCGTCAAACGTCCTGATATCATCCCAGATAGGGAACCAAGGAAGGACTCCATCACGCTGCCTCTGCAACAGCACCTCCTTTGGGAAGGATTCAATTTCAACTGCACACACTGTTCTATGACCGAGCAAGTGGCCACCGAGGATTCCTCCCCCTGCCCCTGCAAATAAATGTAACTCATTCAATTTTTTCTCCTATGTTGTAGTGGTGGTAATTAACTCACCTGAAAAAAGTTCCCGTATGGTATCAATGACTGCATCGCCGAAGGGGCTTCCAGATAATATCTCCCTGCTTGAATACCCGGCTTCTCCGTTAATAACTTCCTGGTCTCCGATAATCCAGCAAGCCTCCCTCTCGCTGCATTTCTCTTCCTGCAGTTTCCAGGGAACAAGATCAGGATGAAACACATGAGCTCTGCAACCGTCTGTCTGGGCTTCCTTCGGAATCTCAGCCTTCCATCTGGCACAGGTCCAGGTGCTGTTTACTTCCGGGGTGGAATGGGCACAGGTCCTGCAGTTGATTTCCTGAGTTGATTGAGCTTCAAAACAGAAGGAATGAGCAGCACAGAGCTTACACTGATACCAGGAAGGATCAGCTGACATCGGCTCGGGGATACGTTCACTCAAGGCGATCCTTTTACCCCGTTCGATGTATTTCTCTCCGATCTCCCGGTCGATATAGACCCGATCAGTATAGAGACGATCATCATCCTTGCAGACTGCATAATAGAGAGCTCGGGTAATATTCGCCTTGGTCATGGAGCACTGCATCTGGACAAAGTGCTGCCACTTTGCCTTTTCTACTCCCTTTTTCTCGAGTTCATCAAAGCTCTTCTTGGAGTGAGTTTTACATTCCCACACATGCATCGTCTTTGATGCTTCAGGAAGTCCATGATAGATTATTCCATCAGGAGATCCCTGAACATGGGACCCGGCATAGATCGTCCGCTGGTATCGTCCGGTTTCTCTCAGGTCCACCCCGATCGCCCGGAGATCTGAAGCTGCAGTGAGCTCTTCATCCTGCCCTCTTCTGAACAGGCGCTTGATCCTGCCGGGAAATTGTTCCCTCACCGCCCAGCGGAAAGACAGCCAGAGCCATCGGTCACAGGGATGCCCGAGAAGAGAGAAGCCCAGATGATAACGGGGTTTCTCCGATAATTCTTCATGATATCGGTTGATGAGGGATATTGTATTGATTTCAGGCTCTGGTATAATAGCCATGCACTCCTCCTTGATTCGCAGTTCGATAGACACTCCTCAGGAATCACTTCCTGAGGATGTGGCAGATTTGGTCGTCTTTTATCGTCTTGCCCAGGGAGGAGTGCTCTTATCATCTGCAGCAGGTGCTGCTGCAGGCTTCGGAGCCTGAAACGAAGGGACTGCTCCTTCTTTCTTCTTGTAGCCCTTCACCTCATTCCTCGGATCAGGATACTCCTCACTCGTCTTGGAAAAGCCCACCTTGATGCTGCAGGCTCCCCCAACCAGTTCATTAGTATCCTCTACCCTCACCAGCCCGATTGCCCTGATCAAGGAACCAAGCTGCTTGTGAGCGATCTCCATGGTTTGAGCATTCCTATTGATGAAGTTGATCAGGTCAAAGACGACCCTCCCCTCATGAGTTGGTCCTGTGATACTGAACTGAAGGTTGATGTATTTCCCTCCGCTCTTCGCTTCCTTGATATCAGCCTCTTTGATTTCGGCATCATACCAGCCTGCAGGAATCGCCTCAAAGGAGTCTTCCTGGGGAAGATCTGCCTCGTTATATACTTGTCCTAAATACGCCATGAACTCTCTTTTCCTCCTTATGCTTCTTCCCGGACGATGGTAAAACTCAATCTCCCGGGTTTCGTGGTGATCGCTGCAAGCAGCGGGGTTGTCACCTCGGGATCGGTTTTATCCCATACACTCTTACTCACCTCGGCCTTCCAGCGGAAAAGCTTCGGCAGCTGATCGGTTGTTCCATGAATAGCAGCAATTCGCTGCAGCTCCACCTCATCAACTTTCCTAGTCATCCGTCCGGTGACCTTGATCTTGAAAGGACCGGCAGGAACTAATTTCGTTCCTTCAAAGCTTTCAGGGACTTTGATCTGTCCACTGAGCCAATCCTCAATCTCTCGCCGCTGCTCGACTGCAGCTTTCTCTGCCAGCTTCGCCTCATCCCAGGCCTGGCAGGCTTTCTCGATATCGGTCATGCTGCACCTCCGATCTTGGAGATGATCATTCCCAGGTCAGGACTCTCCCAGGGTGCTAACTTCCCGGAGCGGTCCTTCGCCGTCCAGATCCCATCGGCATCACACATGAGTGCCCGCTGGGTCACTCCGTCAGAATCCTTCTCTACTCTCAAAGCGAGAACCTCATCGAAAAAGTAAGGAAGCTGCTGTCCGGTCTTGTTCCCCGGCATCGAGGGTGAATAGAGAATCCTTCCCATTTCGTCCTGGGTCTTCTCGAGCTTTGCTGAGAAAGTAGTATGACTGTAGTTGAGAAGTCATAGATGCTATCCTATTCTTGACGGAGAATGGGAACCGGTGATCGTGTAATGATCTATTGTGATGGATGCTGGACTTTCAGACATACCTCAATGAGAAAGATACACTGACCGGTCATCGAAGACTACTTGGAGACTTCCCGGGGAATTCTCCCCGGGAATGATCTCAATAATAAAAATGAAGGGCATCTACGCACTTCCTGTCATAAAGCTTCCCAACTATCCGTTAATTTTATTTTGAGGAGGCTGCCATGATAGACAGACCTTTACGATTGACGGCAACCAGGATCATCGGCTTGGATCTTTCCAAGAAGACTCTGGTTGGGTGTATGCTACTAGCAGAAGAAGGGTTCATGAAGAATCACTTCTTCAACGAGAAGATGAATGCTCAAGGACGTCAGCGACTCGCTGAACGGTTCAAAGCAGGAGATGCGATCTTCATGGAGGGAGGGACCTCTTCCTTCAACCTCGCACGGTATCTGCTGAAGCACACCGAAGCAGACGTGTATGTACTCAACCCCATGAAACTGCATATCATCTTCGAGTCGATCTGCAAGTCAGATCGGCAAGATGCTGCAAAATTGGCTAAGTATGCACGGGATGCCCACCCGGAGAACTGGGTACTGGTTCCTATCCCGACTGAACAGGAATCTGCTGAGCGCTCAGTAGTCAAGCTTCACATCGCCTATTCACAGTATCGTACGAAGGTCATCAACAAGCTTCATGCGGTATTCACGGGAATGGGGTTCCCTGACCTGAAGAAATCGGATCTGAAGGATCCTCGCAAGCGACGGGACTGGGTGGAGACCCTGCTCACCGAGGAGATAGCTCTATTCAGTGCAGGGCTCCTGCTCGAAGAGCTTGAATCATTGGAGTCGCAGATGGAACGTATTCATGAGAAGCTCAAGGAGATCATTCTCGCTCACCCACGAGAAGCTCTTTCCTGGCTCTCGATTCCTGGTATCGGAGACATCACGGCTGTAACGCTCATTGCCTTCCTCGGTAATGGGGACCGATTCTCTTCTGCTAACCAACTGAGGAACTATATCGGTCTCATCCCGAAGAAGGATCAATCCGGGACGGTCGATAAGCATCTTGGGGTCTCTCGTCACGGGTGTATGCCGATCAGGAGGCACATCATGCAGGGAGCTTGGGGGATCAAGAGCTTTAGGAGAGATTGTTCTCTTACTCGGTACTGGCAGCGTCTTGAAAGCCGACGGAAGCTTGGTCAGAAAGCATCAGTTGCCATTGCTAATAAGATGCTCTCTATCGGATTCGCTCTGCTGAAGAACGGTGATATCTACCGGATGCCTGACGGGGAACAGTATCTGTTGAAGAAACTGCAATACTATAAACTTGAAGCTCTCATCGGAACCCGATCCTGCAAGATTAATTCCGATAAGAGCTCAATAACCAGCTAAAGCCAATCTAACGGTTTTAGCCTATCACTAACCACCTCCCCACGCAAGTCCTTATTTTTAAGGTCTCGGAGAATTGTGTCTATTTGAATTGCCAAAACTTTCTTGTTTATACCTCTTGACATCTACAGACAAATAAATAGACATGCTTTCCCTGGATATCACGGAAGGCACGGATGAGATCGGTGATCTGCTCCTGCATTGCTCCGTAGGCCTGCCGGGGATCTTTGGCATGCTTCTTCTCATAGTTGAGCACTACCTCAGCTATCTCTGAGATGGAATCCAGACAGATACTCTGGTATTCACTCCCCTCTTCACCGGTCAGCCAGCTGTAAGCATCCTGCAGATCAGATACAGATGAGATCTCGATAAACGGAATATCTTCATCTGCAAGGGACAACAGTCCTCCTTCCGCTGATAGCACAATCGGTTTTGGCAGAGTTCTCACCAGTGAGGTCTTTCCGGCACCGGCAGCACCGTAGACCAGGAGCTTCACTCCCTGGACAGCAATGTCTCTGGTCGTCTGTAATCGTATTGCCACTTCTTCTCCTTAGTATTGGTAATCTTCATTTTCCTTGATCCTTGTACCACATAAGAATCAGGAATCCCGTAAGACTCTCCGGGCAGAGCTGTATTGTCAGGGGTTGTACCCCAGGTTGGTTTCAATCAATGAGAACGATACAATGTCTGTAGGGGATCAGAAATTTCTTACCATATGTAGGATTCGAAATCGGTCTGCATAAACAACTTTTTTCCAATGGAGATCCGGGAATACCCAGTCAATCTTGCGTTTGTTTCTTCCATTCATTGTCTTCATGTGTGTCACTATACATCCGTATACCTACATGTTCAAGAGGTTTTTATGTATGTTTTTTCTGCTCAGATTTATCAATAATGACACTCATATACGCTAGTCAACATATGACTATTTCGATATACTCTTACGTATGTTAGATTTCTGGAAAAGAGTGAAAAAAAATTTAGACCCCGAGAAAAACCAGAACTGGTTATGTAATGAGATAGCTGTTTCAAGCGGCACGATGTCCAGCTGGATTACCCACGACCGACTGCCGAAAGCCGACCTGGCTGTGAAAATTGCTAAGTCTCTCGGAGTATCAGTCGAGTACCTGGTTACCGGCGACGGCGAAGATCTCCTCCAAGATCAGGAAGCGGTCTCTCAAGCGGTCAGGAAACATGCTATCTATATGACCCCTAGGAATCAGGAGATCCCTCTCAGCACGGATGATGATTTTCTCATGCTCCCTGTCCTGGATCAGAAGGCTTCTGCCGGATACGGGGCCATGATGATAGATGAACAGTTCTCCGGTAATCATATTCCGGTCCTGAGAAGATTGGTATCAAATTATAATATTTCAGATTTAAAAGCGGTTGAGGTCCGTGGAGACTCCATGACCGGAGTCAGGATATTTGATGGAGATATCGTGGTCTTTGCTCTCGGCCATATTGCCAAGGAAGGAATCTATGTCCTCTCAGTAAACGGCGATGTCTTGGTCAAACGGGTAGAATTCGACTCTTTTGACAGAACCATCAAGGTATCCTCAGAGAACCCAAGATACCCAGACGTGAAAACAGTATCAATCGACGATGAGAACGTAGTGATCAAAGGGAAGGTTGTGGCCTGGTTCCATTGTCATCCATATTGATTTTTTTTAGAAATGATGTCAAAGCATACTTTCTCTAGAAACTTTATATTTTAAAGATGTTTTGATATAATCTCGTTCAAAAGGAGTTGTAAAATTAGACCGTGGATAATTTGTCAAATGAAAAACGCAGCTGGAACATGAGTCTAATCAGATCAAAAAATACTAAACCAGAATTGGTGGTCCGAAAATTTCTATTTGCTAGAGGGTTTAGATATCGATTGCACGGCAACGTTTCAAAAAAAATTATCAATGATGGGATACTTCCAGGGAAACCAGATATTGTTTTATCCCTTTATAAAACAGTTGTATTTGTAAATGGATGTTTTTGGCATGGGCATCAGTATTGCAAGAAGAATCATCTCCCTAAGACTAATACGACTTATTGGAGAGATAAAATAAACAGGAATATTACCAGAGATGAGGAAAACTACTTAGAACTAGAAAAACTAGGGTTTAAAGTTCTAGTTGTTTGGGAATGTGAAATTAAAGATCTTCATTATCTAGAGAAACTGATAAAGGAAATTAAGGGTGAAAAAATATAGGGTACTCGACTTATTCTCAGGTTGTGGAGGATTGTCTCTTGGATTCCAAAATGCTGGATTTAGGATAAATTATGCGATTGACAATTGTCAAATTGCATTAGATACATTAAGACTTAACCATCAGGAAACCACTACTATTAATGCTGATTTAGCACAAATAGATCCCTTGGATATTATGAAAGGACGGGAGGTAGATGTCATAATCGGCGGCCCCCCTTGTCAAGGTTTTTCAATTGCAGGGAAACGTATTGTTGATGATCATCGTAATAAATTATACAAACAGTTTTTGAAATTTGTAGAAGTACTACAACCAGCAGTATTTATGATGGAGAATGTGCCCAATATAGCATCTATGGGTGAAGGCATAATTTTAAATTCTATTCTCACTGACTTCGAGAATATTGGCTACCATCTAAATTGGAAAATTCTTAAAGCCTCAGATTATGGTGTGCCCCAACATAGGAAAAGATTTATCCTTATCGGATTCAAATCCTCACATAAATTCGACTTTAACCGTCTTGATAAATATTTAACTGACCATATTAGTGCAGAAGAAGCTATTTCAGATTTACCTGAATTTGATATCAAACCAGAAGAAGGATATCCTGAAAAACCAAAATCAAACTACCAAGAAAAAATGAGACAGGGGTCAAATGGGATATATAATCATATAACAACCAAACATACAGACAAAACAAAAATGATAATAAATTTGGTACCTGATGGTGGCAATTATAAAAACCTTCCAGAGGAGTTTAAAAATTCGAGGAAAGTTAATATTGCATGGACAAGGCTGAATAGCAAATTCCCAAGCTTCACAATTGATACTGGACATAGGCACCATTTTCATTACGCTTTCAACAGAGTACCTACAGTAAGGGAAGCAGCACGGATTCAGTCTTTTCCAGATTCGTTTGTCTTCCTTGGAAACAAATCCGAGCAAGAAACACAAGTAGGGAATGCTGTTCCTCCGATCCTTGCTGGGGTAATAGCAAAAGAATTAATGAGTATATTGGGAGAGCTAAATGTATAATGTTCCTGCTGAATACTATTTCCGTATCCACCATGTTCGTCCCAGATTTAAAAATAATATTGAAAACGTCCTTATCTTTGTCGCGGAGGAAATAAAACGGATTGACACCGCATCTTGCGACGATTTCAAATTAAAACTAAACGAGGCTATCAGACGGTTTCCGGGAAATATTGGTTTATCCGAAAAAACAATAAATAACTGGAGAACTGAAATATCTTCACTTTTCGGTTTTTACATTGAGGATAAGCCCAATAATCTGACCAGATCATCACAACGATCGCAAGATCTTGCAACTAATCAGGATCTTGTTCAGTTCTTCAAAATTTTTCTATATTTCTTCCAATATCCGGGAGCACATATAAAATCTCATGAAATTGAAAAGTTTGTGGAAAAAGGTGTCAAGTTCCATCCTGCATACACCATATTAAAAATCTTAACAGATCTTAAAGCTTCAACGGGGAAAAATATTGGATTATCAAAGGCTGAAGCTACACATTTGATTTTCAATGATTTAAGAGTAACTGCCGGCCTTGAGTCTAATGCGGAAACAGTGGATAGAATATTAGATGCAAAGGAACATAATTATTCATGGGATTGGACTGGAGATATCATCAGGTATGCAGGTGATATATTAGACTATATGTCAATCGCAAATCTTTTAAATACTTATAATGGTAATTTTTACATCAACTCTCTAGAGAGCAAAACTATTGATTTCTTTCTTTCAAATCCTTCATGGTTCTCAGGATATGACACCCAGATAGAAAATAATGCAGGAGATCTCGAAGAAATAAAATCATTAAAAGTTCCATGGTTTGAATTTGTTAATAAGAAGGTATCCCAAGATTTCTTTATGACAGATATTCTTGCCCTGATATCTGACAGTGAAGAACAGTATGAAAATATGATGAAGAGCTATGAAGATCTTCTTAGTAGAGTCGAGTCACAAGAAGTTCGCACTAAGGAGATTGGAGACTTAGGTGAAAACTTAGCATACGGACATGAATGTAAGAGAATTACTATTGGTGGTAGAGAAGACCTTCTACACCTTATTAAATTAATTCCCACTTCATATGCAGTTGGTTATGATTTGCAATCGGTTGAACTTGATGCACGAAAAAGGTATATCGAAGTAAAAACTACAATAAGCAGTAAAAACATTTCTTTTCACAGATTCCATTTAACACCAAATGAGTGGAATACAGCAAAAACTTTGTCAGATAGATATTTTATCTATCGACTATATATCAGTAAAGAATCAAAAAAATTATATGTTCTACAGGATCCTGACAGGTTATACAAAGAAGATAAAATTGATATGTTACTCAACACTCAAATGGGAATGGAAATCACTTTTAATCCGGAAACAAGCGGAGAATATCAGGAATTACTACCATGGAACTAATACGTGTAGCCTCATTGTTTAGCGGATGCGGTGGAACAGACATAGGCATCGAAGGTGGTTTCACTTTTCTTAATACAAAATACCCACGGCTAAATACTGAAATCGTGTATGCGAATGACATAGAAGAATCGGCCTGTCAGATTTTTAATGAGAACTTTCAAATAAAGTGTCAGCAAAAAGATATTAGAGATGTCGAAGCATCCGAAATCCCTGATCATGACATTTTAACGGGAGGATTCCCCTGCCAATCCTTTTCAATTGTAGCCCAGAACCCTCCCCGACTAGGGTATAAGGATGATAAGGGCAAATTATTTTTCGAGATGGTGAGAATACTCAAAGAGAAGCGCCCCAAAGTCTTTATTGCTGAAAATGTGAAAGGTATATTGTCAGCTAATAAAAAGAAAGCATTCCCACTCATTATAAAAAATTTTGAAGAAGCCGGGTATAATGTTACTTGGAAACTTTTAAATTCTGTAGATTTCGGTGTGCCTCAAAAAAGGGAGAGAGTATTCATAATAGGAATAAGGGATGATTTAAACTTAAACTTTAATTTCAAGCCATTATCTAATAGTATTTCACCCATCCCATTAAATGAAGTAATTATTAATGAAAATGAAGTTCCTGAAAAATATTATTTTAGTGAGAGGGCTGTTCTAGGGCTTCAGAAATCGAATAAAATGATGAACAAAGGTCGAGCCCAAGACATTTCCCAGCCCTGCAACACTGTAGGTGCTCACCTTGCAAAGGTCTCTTTAAATAGCACAGATCCCGTTTTAAAAATATCAGGAAGATTCAGAAGATTCACGCCTCGAGAAGTTTCCAGAATTCAATCTTTTCCAGAAAACTTCAAACTTGTGGGATCAGAGTTCTCACAATACAGGGCTCTTGGGAATGCCATACCTCCAGTAATGATGTGGCATATATCACACCAAATCGTTGTTCAAATTTTCAATAAATCAAAGCAGTAATCTTATGTATTTAAAAATTATTTATTTATTTCATAACGTTTTGACCGTAGTCGGAAAGCATCCTCTCCACCTTCCATGACATCACATATCTCCTTTTTTATATTATCCTCGTCAATGGATCCCTCATGTAAGACATTAAGATTTAGCGATTCTGAATCCATTGCTATGATATATTCAGAATCACCATTAACCGGGATATTTGCATTGTGTGTCACTACTATCACTTGTCTTGATTCTTTTGATTCTTTAAGCCGGTCAACAATTAACCCATAGACTAGATGATTATCTAAATCATCCTCAGGTTGATCTAAAATTAGAGGCTCATTACCAAAGGAAAGCAAAAAAGTCAGAATTGTGGCAGTTTTCTGGCCAGCGGAAGCTGAGGAAATCTTTTTAAATGTTTTAGACCTAGGGGGCTTATATTCGGCTTTTATTTCGTCATCTGGGACAAGAAGTATCAGACTATCAAATTGATCAGGAGAAAGACGTTGAATACAATTCTTAAAACGTCCATCGTAATTTTCTGGAATTTCCCCTACTCTAAGTTGGTGTAAATCTTCATGGATGATTTTGAGAGTATCGGGCAGTCTACCATCGAAACACTTTTGCATTAAAGTTTCAATTGAATCGTGAAAAGCAGTCTCATTATTGATTATTGACCTAAACTCTTTTTCAAACATTTTTTTATCTCGAAAAGGCGCAACCGAAATTCTTACATTATCACCGCTAACAGATTCACGTAAAAAATCTTTACGACATTCAGAAACCTCGTTAATTGCTTTCAGATATTCTAAATAGTTCATCTCTAGATCTTTTTCTTTAAGTTTTATATCAGCCTCATATTTCCTTATAACATCTCGCTCTTTCTCTTTACTATGCTTTTCTTCAACCAAGGCCCCAATCTCTTCAATATTTTTAATCGCTTGATCACCCAAATCCCGTTTCTTAATTTCAATTTGGTCCAAATTCAATTGTCTGAATGTACTCCACCCAGATGTTTTTATTGCTTCTTTTGCTTTTTCAACATTTCCAACATATTCATCCTTCAGCGAAGTTATTCTTTCAATTATTTTAAAGGTGCTGTTATTAAGATTGTCTTTTATAGCAATTATGGAATCTTTATTTGATGTTTTTAAAACAGTCTCATCAAACTCTACAACAAGTTTCAACTTTTCCAATAAATGATTAAAAGACTTAACTTCTTCATCAATTTTGGTTAAAAATCTACTCAGGTAAGTGCTCTCTTTCGAATACTGTTGGCTTAGTTCTAGTAAATCAGTAATGCCACTTTTCTGTAGCAATTTTATTCTTGAATCAATCTCATCAATTTCACTCTCTATTAATTTTATATTTTTAATTTTTTCTTTATAACTTCTTATTTCAGATGAAATAACATAATAATCTGATTTGAGTTGAGATATCTCGGCTTTTTTACTTTCTAAACCATCTATTGATTCATCTATAATGGTTAACAAGGCATTAGGATTGTTTGCTATCTCGTAGATTTGCTTCTGAGAAAAAATATTTACTTCAAATAAAGATAAAAATTCTTCTTGCACAATCTCAATATATTCTCTAGTTTCAAAATCAAATTTCGAAATCGAGATTTTCTGATTATGAACATCGGTGATGTTTTCGGCTACTATTTGATAAGAAATACCGTTCTTGAATAAATTTAGAGTTATTTGGGATTTTCCATTAAATACTCCATGCTGATGTGAATCTTGCTTTTGATAGAAATTCTGAAACTCTTCACCAACTTCAGTTAGAGAGCTAAGATCGTTTGTTTTTTTTAATATTCCACGAATAAATCTCAAAATACTCGATTTCCCGCTTCCTCTTCCCCCAATAATTGTATTCATTTGTGGGCTAAAGGATAGCGAAAAACCCTTTCCACATTCTGTTATATATGTATCGTTTATTGAGATGCTTTCGATCCATGTTTTTGGTTCTTGATATGGCTTATATTGACAAGAAAACATATTTCGTACTCGAAGATCAGGAACCAAGAATGCCTGCTTCAAGCTGTCAAGATCTGGGGATTTCCCCATTTTAATCCACGTATATTTATTACCTACCCCCCAGAGCCCGTGTTTTGATGATTTTGTTTCTTTCGGATTATCTGAAAAAGTTAGCTGTGCTATTGATTTAATATATTTTGAACAACTACGCCATGTATTCAAATCACGAAATCCTATCTCAGTCTTTCCGTAATATTCATTCAGATAATCTATTAGTTCGGTTTCTTCTTCACCTGAAAGGCTCTCTTTCATCAATCTTGAATGAACTATCTGTACAGATGATATTAACCCATTCCCAAATAATTCTTGCTTTACGGCATCCGCTATAGAAGACAATCCATTATATTCATCGATATGAGCGGGTATAGCAATTGCCTCATTCCTCTCAATGATTTCCATTATCTTAGTAATTGTCTTATCAATATGAGCATTCTGTGCTCCAAATTTTTGCCTATCCAATCCTAGACTTATAAGAAAATCCTCTACATCCTGTGTTGTCTTTTCAGGATTAAACAGTACTAGAATATGGACCTTTGCATCAGTACATGTGATTTCAACCCCAGGAAAGACAGTAATATTTTTATCTCTTGCAGCGTCTTTTATAGCATCAATGCTCTTCCCTGTGTTATGATCTGTAATCGCGATACAATCTAATCCCTTAGCACTTACAGCATCAATAAATGCCTCTGGAGAGTAATCATCATCTTCGAAACATTTGCTTGCAAGTGTATGAAGATGTAAATCGCATTTATACCATCGAGTCCCTGGATAATCAGAAAGGTTCATTTAAAATTCCTCTATTTAGAATAACGTCTCACATTATAAAGCAATCTTCTACAGTGTGAGTATGCAAACACTTGGTGTCAAGCGAAAAGAACTGATACGAACAATATTTGGCACACAAACTTTTATTACGTTACGTGAATTGAAAAATATATATGGAGAAAACATAATTACACAATGACAAGTAAAAGACTTTGGGCAAAGACTGATGAGACAACCTACCAGGAACTGCTATTACTTCTTGCCCAGATATACGTGAAAACTGGTAAGAAAGTTAAGATAGGAGAATTCGTAGAACTAGCGGTCAGAGATAAACTAAAGAGGGAACAAGACCTTTTAAAGGAAAAAGGGAATTTACTATCGATATAATAACTTTAGTCTTCTCTTAAGATACTACTTCTAAGGAAGGCTAATGATAATCGCATATATCACTCTACCTCTCTCTTATTATAAAAATCAATGTTACCATACCGTCGGGAAAGCGTCGGGTAAACGTCGGGAAAGACACTTGGACCCGCCGAACGAAAGTCAAATTTTCCCAGTTCAGAATCTGTATTATGGGGCTTCAGTTACAGACAGAATTACAGATAAACCGTTGAACAAGGGGCTACTTTTGAAAATTTCTAGCAACGGCTATAAAATTCCTGTTGACGCTTCTCTTTTTATTGTCTACACTTACGAACAAGAAAGAACGCAGGTTGAGAAAACCGGAACTCACTCATAACCCGGAGGTCGCAGGTTCGAGTCCTGTCCCTGCTAGAAAAGGAAGCCATCAGAGAAATCTGGTGGCTTTTCTGTGTATAGAGATGTTTGTGGGTAGTTCACCTGTTCATGGGGAAGAAGCTGTTAGGCTTCCAGGGGAAGACTGTCTTCGTAAAGAACTTCCGGGTCAAGATCAGCACCGTTTGCCCAGGATATTGTGTCAAACTCGACTCTTACAGATGAAAAGACTTTCAGATCTTTCAGTTCTGAAAAAATACCTTTCCCTAGATATGGCATCACGTTAAAAACCCGTTTTTCGTTATTTTCAAAAGTAAGGAGTAGTTTATAGTCTTGGAGAGGTTTAGCATCTGTTACACTCAAATACATAACTGGCCTCCTATTTTAAAGGTTCTATAGAACAGGTATTAATTGAGAAGAGACCTTTGCTCCCCTGATAATAATTAGCATGAAAATGGGGTGGATTGTGTTCTTTTCCACCAAGATACATACGTATCATAATTCCATAAAACATCGATATAGTGGGCATATCGTTAGTATATCAAATTCGATGTCACATATCTAGAAATAAAAGCTTTTCACTGGTCAATTACAGATGAAGTTACAGATAGAACCACAAACAATGATGACATTCCTGCAAACACTGTCAACAGGGATATACATGATTAACAGACACTGGGTCTTAACATTTCTTGACATATATCAGCATGATCACTAAGCTAAATGCAGAGTTATGTTGTGAATACGCTCCCAGCAGTAAGTATCCCAACATAAGGGAAATTCCGAAACTGGGAGCTTTTGTTTGGGATTCAGTGCAAGACTGTCTTCCTAAAGAACTTCGGGTTCAAGTTCGGTTCCGATTACCGACGAAATTGTGTCAAACTCGATTCTTACAGATAATAAGTCTATCCTGATCTTCCAGTTCTGCAAATATTCCAGTGTTTCGTACTCATGATGTATGGTTTCCTTCCCTGAACAGGTCAGCTGCTTTGATCTGGGGATTCGTGTATCGTTTTCTTTTCTGTGTCTTATTCTTGTATTCGATCGCCCTGACCGGACACCATTGAATACAGGCCATACAGCGCTCACAATGATCACCGAACTCAGGCTTGCCGTTATTCATCCTGATATTCCCTGCAGGACAGACCTTTGAGCAGATCTGACAGCCGGTACAGGCATCAGATACCCGGTAGTCTCTGGCCAGCAGATGATAACCAGGCATCCGGTCGGAAAGCGGTGTCATGTCCCGTTCCTTCGTCACGTTCGGGCGGTTCGTCTTCTTGTCCCTGATAGCATATGCGATCCTGTTCACCTTGTTACTACTCCTTCTCAGCATCAACTGCTGAAGGGCAGCAGGCCAGGCACCGTACATGGCGATGTAGTTACCCGGCATGCTGAGCTTGAACCCGGCATGCAGATGCCCGCCACGACGATCGATCAACTCTGAGAGGAGATCGAGAGATCTCCCGTGCATCGCTCCGGCGGTAGTGACAGCAAAGATGTACTTCACCCCTTTCAGTTCAAGCTTTTGCATGAACCTCACTACGATCGGGGGGATATTCCCACCGAAATAGACCGGGCAGACGATACCGACACACTCTTGGGAGACCTCGATACTGCCTGCATCGAGCAGGTCGGTGATGAGAATGACCTCAGTATCCCCAAGGATATTACTGATGCCCCTTGCTGCGGCAAGACTGTTCCCTGTCCCTGAAAAGCAGAAAATGGTAGTTCTCATCGTTTCTTCCCCTACTCCGATCCTGGCCCGAGTATGTTGCATATGATAGTGCTGAGGGCTTTCTTCAGCCTCGAAGGATCTCCGGCAGTTACAGGAGGCAGCCTTTGTGGAGCCTAAGGGTTTGGCAAATCATATACCGCAACTTGGATAGATTCCGAAAAAAAGTGAAACGCACCCCAAGGAGCGCGCTTCATTACACATTCGGTACTGCCCGGTTCACAGACACGGTCTATTCGCGAATGCAACTGTATTATCTACCTGGGGATCACATTAGTCAATATTCGTTGAAACGCGCTCCGAAGAGCGCGTCCCAAACAAGAACCGTTTTTATTCCGCATGATAACGGGTACTCTGTCCGGTCCTTCGTGCCGGGTACTTCCTAGGCCCGCAGTCCCAGTCACTTCACCGGTACAACAGTATTATCATCCCAGAGACAGGAGGATGTCAATCAA
The DNA here is from genome assembly GCA_963677595.1 of Spirochaetia bacterium. GTDB lineage: Bacteria > Spirochaetota > Spirochaetia > CAKZLE01 > CAKZLE01 > CAKZLE01. Next base: position 2,366,519 of record OY782041.1, on the reverse strand, counting down.
AGAAGGGTGCATGACTGCTCTCGTTTAAAGAACGAAATCGTCATGCACCCAGAGCACGCCCGAACATACGGCGTGTCCTATGCTGTTTTTAACCGCTCGCAGGCGGGTACTCTATCCAGCATGATGGAATTGTATGCGTGGTGAAGTATAGAAGTCAATGGTTTTAGAGTGCACGGCAAACAAGAGATCACCCTCCTCCCTCATTTACCGTTTCGAGCCTTGAAGAAGCTTCTGCTTTCTCATACATTCAAGAGATATCGGAAACTTTAAATTAACCGTTCACGTGGATCCGATAGATGATATACTGAAGGAAAGAAGGATTTTAGTAAGGTAAGAGTAATGGCAACTGCTTATATCAACCCTGAGATCATCAGATGGGGAAGAACAAGATTAGATGTACCTCAACAGGTCGTAGCAGATAAAATACACGTCAATATTGATAAGTATCAATCCTGGGAAACCGGAGAAGCCTTCCCCACCATCAATCAGGCGTTGGATATCGGCCGTATCCTCAAGATCCCATTCGGATACCTCTATCTATCCACTCCTCCCAAAGCCGACGAACTGCCTATTACGGACTTCCGAACCATCAAAGATCTGCGATTCCAGGATGCGAGCATTGATCTACGTGATATGATCAACATCGTCCTTCGGCAGCAGGAATGGTATTCGGCCTATAGTAAAGAGGAGGAGAAATCCCCTCTCAGGTGTATCGGATCGTTCAGCCTTACAGACCCTGTTCATACTATTGCTGCAGATATTCGAAAAACTCTGGATTGGCCTGAGAACCTCTTCTCCACTGTCAATTCCAGACCTGATTACCTCAGAACCATCATTGATATCTGCGAGCAAGCGGGAATCACGGTTATCAGGAGCGGTGTTGTAGGGAACAATACTCACCGCAAGTTGAGCATCTCTGAATTCCGTGGTTTTGCCCTCTGCGATGAGTACAGTCCCTACATCTTCATCAATTCCAATGACTGCTATGCAGGGCAGATCTTCACACTTGCCCATGAACTTGCTCACCTGTGGTTCGGCAAGAGCGGGATATCGAATCTGAACCCCGATGACCAGGAGCTTGATGATGTTCAGGACCTGGAAAGAACCTGTAACCGGATTGCTGCCGAATTACTGGCTCCTGAATCGCTCTTACCAAAGAAATCTCCGGCAATAGACTACCAGCAGATCATTCAACTATCCAAGGATTTCAAGATCAGCACGATCGTTGTCATGAGAAGATTATTGGAAACGAAAGTGATTACAAGGAAAAGCTTCTTCGAGCTCTATGATCAGATGCTTGAAGAGAATGTCAACCTTGAGAAACCGAGAGCAGCAGGCAGTTCCGGCGGCAACTTCTATAACACATTCTTCGCAAAAACCGGAAGATCCTTTACCGATGCGGTGATCTCGAGCATCAAGGAACGAAGGCTGCTCTATCGGGATGCAGCTGATCTGCTGAGTGTGAGTGTTCCGGTCGTATACAAGCTTATCGATATGCGGAGCTTCCCGTGATCACCTATTGCCTTGATTCCAATGTCTATATTCAGTCACACCGCTTTGAGTATGCCCATGACATCGTCCCCGGGTTCTGGAACTGGCTGGACCATCTGGTTGAAGAACAACGTATCATCTCACCTTCATTTGTCTATAAGGAACTCAACGACAATAAAGCAGACGACTTTCTTTCTCACTGGGTCAAGGAGAGGAAGTTATCAGGTTTGTTCCAAGACCCCGATTCTGAAGTTCAAGTCAGGTTCTCGAAAATAGCTGATTACGTTACCCGTTCCTATGATGCAAAGAACTCCGCGGTCTTTCTCAAGAAAGCTGATGCCTGGGTGATCTCGTATGCAGCTGTGCAGGATCTCACCGTTGTCACCCAGGAGGCACCAGTCGGTCTTGGGGCGAAAAAGGTGAAGATCCCGAATATCTGTCAGGTATTCGACGTCACGTACATCGACACCTACACATTCCTTCGCAGGACCGGAGCCCGATTCTACTAGCGTTTTCCTGTTGTCGCAATCGAATCATACCCCACCTCCACCTACCGCTGTTTGAATTGAGACCATGTGAGTGTGTAGCATTGAAGGCGATTCCCTTCTTTAAAAACCGTACATTTCACTTTAACGGTTTCAAGCAAAACCGTTAATCCTATATGTACGGTTTACGGTATATCCATACACGTAACATTGACGGTTTTGGTTTCCGGGGTTACAATCACAAGAGGGGTCAACATGAACGATCTTGAAAGAAACCTGCGAATGATAATCCTCGACAACCAGGATTCGATAACCAATCAGGGATATATTCCACGCAGGCTGCAGGTAGAGCACATACCACGCAAAGCAACGATCATCACGGGAATCAGGAGATGCGGGAAATCAATATACCAGCTCCTCTATATGCAGGAACTGCTCGCACAGGGAACGGCAAAGGAGAATTTCTGTATCATCGATTTCTCGGATGATCGTCTTTTCGGATTCAGGACTATGGAACCGGGACTGGTCTCGGAAGTATATTTTGATCTGTTCCCGGAAAAGACAGCTGAGAAGATCTACTTCTTCTTTGATGAGATCCAGTATCTCCATCATTGGGAACTATTCGTTAATCGTCTTCAGAGAACCCTGGACTGCGAGATCAATATTACCGGCTCCTCAGCCAAACTGCTCATCAAGGAGATCTCCACCGAATACGGGGGGCGAAGTCTTGCATGGGAACTGTTCCCGTTCTCGTTTGCTGAATACATCACGCTAAAACAGGATCAACGGGAACTTCCCAGACCGGAGCTGATCTCCAGTACCGACATCCATTTCTACAGATCTTGGTTCTCCGAATATATGGAGGTTGGCGGGATGCCTGAAGCAGCCCAAATGCAGGAAAAGCAGACAAGGATCCGGTATTTGCAGAATCTCGCAGATGCCGTTGTCTTCCGGGATGTCCTCCAGCGGTACGGGCTGAAGCATGCCAGCGAAGTACGGCGTCTCATGCAGATGTGCCTGAACCAGATGTCAGGGCTTGCTTCCTTCACCAAACTGAAACAGCGAATGGCGGGAGAACGGTATAAGATGTCCATAGCCATGATAGGCCAGGTAATAAGATATTTCGAAGATGCCTATCTGCTGTACAGTGTGGAGATATTCAGCATGAACACCGCTGTGCGTGCAACGAATCCTAAAAAGATCTATTGTGCAGACCATGCGCTGGCCCTGTCAGTGACTGACAGGCTGACTCCTGATAAAGGGAAGATCCTCGAGAACATCGTATTCATCCATCTTCGTCACGAAACCGACCAGATCTACTACGGGAAGACAAAGAGCGGGAAAGAGATCGACTTCATCACCGTATCACGAACCGAGACCGTAGAAGACAGGATGGCTGTCAGCCTCTACCAGGTCTGCTATGAGATGGGTGAAACTGAGACCCGTGAACGCGAGACGACCGCGCTCTGGGAAGCGATGGAAGAATACGGGATAGACTCTTCGGTTATCATCACCTCCAACACCGAAGAGAGCCTGGAAAGGGGAGCATACCGGATAGAAGTGGTCCCTGCCTGGAGGTTCCTCCTGGAAAGCCAGTAACTCAAAAGATACGCTGGAGCTCTCCTGACAGCTCCAGCTGTTCAGTGAATTCGTCCCTGAAATCAAGGTTGATGAGATCGATCCCATGCGCAAGCAGGCCTTGGAGCTCAGCAACCGCCAGGAAGAAATCCAGGGGATCAATGCCACGGACGGCAATATCCAGATCAGATGCTGCTGTCTGGGTACCATGCACCACAGACCCAAAAAGGTACATCTCGGCCACTGCCAACGTTCTCAGATACCCGACGGCGAGATCAACATCTTCTTTGAAGTCTTCAGGGATCACCATATTCGCAGCAACGTCATCTTGCGGTATTACCTGTACTACTTCATGCATATGAGCTCCTCATCTGTCCATAGTATACCATATTCAGTCAAACCCCTGCCGCTGCGCTGTCCCTAATCCCCCGATTAGGCTATACTGCACCCGAAGCAGTGTGCGTTGGAGCGGCAGGAGATCCCCGCCGTTCATCAATACCGACGGGGAGCTTTCACGACCTGATGAGAGCAGGATCCCCTGTGTTGGAGGAACATGCATATGCTGAGAACCAAATATGGGAACATAGAGGACTACCAGAACCTCGAGACCTTCCCGTCCGGCCAGCCGTCATCGGTGGTATTCACCGGGCACTTCGAGATAGATACACCTGCAGGAGTCATCATCCCCCAGTACACCGTCGAGGAGCACGGCAGGCAGGCCCTGAAGCCGGTCACGTTCTATACGAACGGGAACCTCAGGAAGGTGCCGCTGCAGGATGCCTCTTATATAACGACACGATACGGGAGACTGTCAGCGGAGATGGTCATCTTCCATGATGACGGGTCCGTGAAGAAGCTCTTCCCCCTCAACGGGAAGCTCAGCGGCTACTGGGGAGAGCAGGATGAATACAGCCTGGCTGAGGACCTTGCCCTGCAGCTCCCTTCCGGGCCGGTAGAGGCCAGGGTGATCAGCATCACGTTCTTCCCAGGCGGCAGCATCAGGAGCCTGACCCTCTGGCCCGGGGAGACCATCGAGGCTGCTACCCCTGCTGGCAGGCTTCAGGCCAGGGTGGGGATCTCCTTCTATGAGGACGGGGCTGTGAGGTCAGTCGAACCTGCAGGGCCGTTACCGGTCGAGACACGGATCGGGACTATCTACGCCTATGACAATGACCCCCTGGGTATCGTGGGGGACGTAAACTCCCTGAAGTTCGACGAAACAGGCAGGGTAACGGCCTTGAGTACCACGACCAGTGCCATACGGGTCACCGACCCTTCGGGAAACCGATTCTTGTATACTCCCTCAGAGAAGGCGGGTCTCTGTTCGGACCTGACGACGGTGACGGTCCCCCTGGTCATCGAGTTTACAGGCGATACCGTCCGGTTCGGTAAGGACAGCAGAAGCAGCCATGCATACTCAGACTGCACCTTCGAGGTGACCGCGCATACGAAGGAGGCTGCCGACCCGGTGTATGAGTGCAGTTGAAAGACAGGGTCACCCTGAGTCAGGTTTCCTGTGTTATCCTGAACCCAGGTTTATAGCTGTCGCATGCTATGTTTAACGCGCTATATGAAGAATTAATATACCAATGATTCACATTAATAAAACACTTACTATTTTTGTAACTTTTTCTTGAATATTATTAGAAAATCTGTAACAATAACAATACGGAGTCATGGACTCCACTACATGTACCAGTATCAAACTCCCGGTCAGGATCGGGATACGATAAGGAGAGAGAGATATGAAAAGAGTGTTAGTGTTATGTGTGATCGTAACGATCATCGCGTTCGGCATGGTCTCATGCTCGGCAAAGAAAGAAGAAGCTCCCGCGGCAGCTGCTCCCGCAGCCGCACCGGCAGCAGCTGCACCTGCAGCACCGGTCTCAGATGGGTCTGAGGACCTCACCATCGACTACCAGGTCAACCTGGCAGGTTCTGACACGGACAACTACTTCAACTGGAAGACCAACGTCCGATACATGGCTGCAGAGGACAAGTACGATGCAGTCTCCGGTGCTTCCGCTGCCGGGTCAACCCACCTGTTCATGATGGCCCTCTATGATATCGAGGCTAAGGCAACCATGACTTCAGCCCTTCGAGGACTGCTGCTCTTCGGTAACAACCCCGGATCACAGACGCTGGGTGACAACCTCATCGCTGACAAGGCTGCTGACGGGACCATCACCATCCAGTACTGCCACCGAGGATCAGCTTACAAGTTCGTGACTGACTCAAAGGGTGTCCTCTCACTGCCTGAGACCACCACCAGCAGCAGGAAGATCGGTTCAACGAGCGAGATCGAGAGCCAGTTCAGTGCTGACGGCACCGCAGCAGGCGTAGACTACGCCAAGGTATGGGCATCAGATGTACAGTCAATCAGTGCAGACGCTGACTCCCTGTACTACTGGGACGGCGACCTCCAGGTCACCCTGGACGGCGACATGCTCAAGATCGCTGGTGTACTCACCGCAGTACCGAGAAAGTAATCATCATCCTCAGCCGGTGAATACCGGATGAAGATACCGTTCTTATGCTAAGAAGAAGCTGACTTGTACACCACAGGTCAGCTTCTTTGTCTATACGGCCTTAATCCTTCAGCGCAGTGATCGGGACAACATATACCCCGTCAGGTCTCCTGTAGGCAGCATTCGATAACCCGCAGATCACACACAAGAACTGAGGCGGTCGCCCCACAGGAGCCTCTGCGAATGACCGATACAGGGATATCAGGTTCTTGGCAGCCTCATCGATCTGGTTTGCACCAAGCTTTATCTCAAAGGCTCCCCAGTTGCCATCCTGAAGTTCGATCACCGCATCGATCTCTCTCCCTGCATAATCCTGGTAATGGTATAGCTCAGACCCATGAGCTTGGGCATAGACAGCAAGATCTCGCTCACACAATGCTTCAAACAGGAAGCCCAGAGTCCTCAGGTCCTGCAGGAGTGCCCCCTGGGTGATCCCCAATACGGCACATGCAAGAGACGGATCGGCCAGATGTCGTTTCTCAGCCTGTCTGATCCGTACGGTAGAACGAACATTGGGACTGAATGGCTTCTGGTTATCTGTCAGGAACAATCTATCGAACAGGCTGAGATACTCGGCTACGGTCCCGATATGCAGGCTCCCATCTCCATGGTCCTTGATATCCTTTACCAGTGTTCTATTCGAGACAGTAGTACTCTCGTTCCTGGCCAGAGACCTGAGCAGCAGGCTAACTTTTTGCATATCCCTTCTTACCCCATCCAACCGTGAAAGATCATCAGCAAGAATCGCCCTGATATACTCCTTTGGGGTCAAGCGGGCAAGACTGAAGTCTGCCCTTATGGTCTGTGGCCACCCTCCCCTGATTATGTATTGGATCAATCTTTCCAGGGATACTTCACCAGTGATTGCAGAGACCGATTCCTGTCTGAACAGAGCACCCAGTGAGACCTGTCCGGTCGAATCCCCGGATTCGAACAGGGACATCGGTCTCATACGGATCCGCGCAATCCTTCCTGCCCCGCTGTGGAGGATTCCCTTCTGGACTGGAGTCGAGGAACCAGTCAGAATGAATTGCCCCGGGCCTCCCCGTTCATCAACGGCATAACGAACAGCATCCCACAGGGAGGGTACTTCCTGCCATTCATCCAGCATACGGGGAACAGCCCCGTTAAGGACCACGGCAGGATCCATCATAGCCATGGTCCGGTTATTGAACGCCCTTGCCGGGTCTCCCACAAAGAAGCTGCTCTCACTATGATGCTGGGAGGTCATGGTCTTACCGCACCATTTGGGGCCTTCAATACAGATTGCCCCGAACACATCGAGGTATCGCTGCACCTGGGCATCTAGTACTCGAGGGATATATTCTTTCTCATTCATAGCCGGTCCTTCCTCTTCAATATACCACAACCGTACATATTCTTCAATTTCAACCGTACATATTCTTCAATTTCAACCGTACATATTCTTCAATTTCAACCGTACATATTCTTCAATTTCAACCGTACATATTCTTTAATTTCAACCGTACAGATTCTTTAATTTTAACCAACCGTATCCATCATATCCCTTGTCAGGCTCTTGATTGCTTCATCCTTGCTTTGCAAGAGTACATGGCTGTGTCAGCCTCTGCTATCACGTCTGTGATTGGCTTAACCCTTTCGCGCCGATACAGCGACATACCGCATGCCATGGAGTACCGGTACCCATCGACTGCCGGGGACTGAGACTCGATGAGACTGCCAAGAAGAGAAAGCTGCTCATTGGTGACGGACGGAATGAACACCATGAACTCATCGCCCCCGATCCGGTACACCGTGCTCTCTTCCGGGACCAGCTCGGTGATCTTTATGGCTGCAGCCTGCAGCACCTTGTCCCCCATCGCATGGCCGAGGGAATCATTGATCTGCTTAAGGTCATTCACATCGATCATGAGCACACCGGTGACCGCTGTAAACCCGTTTGCTGCAGCGAGTTCCTCAATACGTTGCTCATACGCGGTACGATTGCTCATCCCGGTGAGGGAGTCGGTAAAAGCAAGATCAAGGAGCATCTTCTCCCTGATATCGGTTTTTCGCCCCTTTGCGACCACCCTGGCGCTGTGGGTGAGAAGGATCACTCCGCACAGACTCATGCCCCCATGGAGGATATCGGCATTCTCAAGCACGATGGACATCAGCAGCAGGCTCTCTTCTGCAAGGACGGTCAGGAACAACACCCCGATAGCAAGAAGGAACGAAAGCAACTCCCTGTTCCCACGAATAAAATCGACGAGCAGCACAACAAAGAGCATGATGAGGAACAGGACCAGCCCCATCCCGCCATACAGCAGCATATCAGAGAAGCCGAAGAGCCCCAGGTACTGGGCAATTCCGCCTCCCGCGTAGGCAAGGAGGAACAGGTCTGATACGACGATGAACGGCCTGAGAAGTCGGTTGATCACCGTGTAGGAAGAACGGACATACCTGACAAGGATGAATGGGAGCATGAACAGGGCGATATAACTGAAATTCAACGGCAGCACTGGGTTCCTTATGATGATCAGTCTCGTGCAGCTCTGCGTCGATACCCACAACCCCAAAGCAATCTCGAGCCAGCCGAAATGCCATACACTGTTCCGCTCCTTCCCCCGCTTAAGCGCAAGGGAGGTAAGAACACAGACGATGCCGGTAAAGAGGAAGAGAAAACCGAAAGCGAGAGATGGAAGTTCCCGAAGCTGGTAGAGCAACTGGTCAGATCGGGTTCCCAGGACAGGGGCCTGGATGCTTCCAGCGAACGGGCTGCTTGAGTAGCTTTGCATGACCATCGAAATCTCCTGCCCCGCCGCACCTTCAGGGAGCCGAACAAAATGGACGAACCCGCCACCGAGTACCGGCTTGCCCCAAGGGGTCGAATCCCCGGAGAAGGAGTAGATGGCCCTGCCGTCCAGCAGGATCTTCAGGGTGGACAGGTTGGTCTCTACCGAGAAGCTGGTATTGCCGTTCGGCAAGCTCTGAGGGAGCGTTCGAGAGACTGAGAAGGTCCTGCCGCGTACCGAACCACTGATCTTATAGGGCAGAGATATATTCTCATCTATGAGGAGATCCCCTTCGTACAGGGTCCAGGAAGAGTCAAGTGTTACCTCCCCCCCCTCATACAGCGGCGCGATCTGCAATCCCGCATCGAACTTCAGGGAAATGATCAGGACGACAGCAACAGCCAGCAGGAGCAGCACATGAAATGCGGTAAACAGCGTACTGTCCTTCTTATTTCTGATTCCCATTGCCTCCCCCCATTGATCACAATACCAATTACCAGGACAGGACATGACGCAGTGCCAGCAGGATCGCAGCACAGTCGACCATTCGGAGAACACAGAGAGGAAAGACCAGCCCCACCTGGTATATTCACCCATTATATCAGGCGGAACCGGCAGAAAGCAAATCATTTTACTCAGATATGATCCCATTCAAACATTGATAACCCTTCACCGAATTCCACATGTCAAACGCCACCATGAGATCCTATCAGTCGATCGCTCACCGATAGGACTCGATCTTCTCCTACTCCCCAACCTAGAAGCAGTTTGTGCCTGAGATCTGGTGTTAAACGGGGTCATTGAACCTAGAGAGGTTGTAGATTCGGAGTCGGTCACCAGCATCGAAATAGAGGAGACCGTACAGATTCTTCACAGTTGACAAGCATCCAGCTGCTCTCTACACTCAAAGATGTTATCGATCACGTATCAGGTACAAGGAGCTGTCATGGATTTCTATCAATCAATAGCGTATCGCTATGACTCCATCTTCCCCTTCTCCCCCGCACAGAAGGCATTCGTGCTTGCGGGGCTTGAGGATCCTGCCTCTTCTGCAGTACTGGAGATAGGCTGTGCGACGGGGTCATTGACCCTAGAGCTGGCTGAAGATTGCGGGGCGGTTACCGGCATCGATATCGATGAGAGCATGATCGCTCTCGCCAGGGAGAAAGCCGCAGGACGGGGGAGTACTGCCAGGATACTGCCGCTCGACATGCTCAAGGTTGCGGAAGTCTTCCCTCCCGACAGTCTCGACTCGGTCTGCTGCTTCGGGAACACCATGGTCCACCTTCCCGGCACGGAGCAGATGCTGACAGTCCTGCGATCGGTGAGGTCCCTGCTCAGGGAAGGTGCCCCCCTCCACATCCAGGTCATCAACTATGACCGGGTCCTTGACAGGGCAGTCACGTCACTTCCCACCATCAAACGGGACGGGATCAGCTTCGAGCGGCACTACCGGTACCTCGAGGGTACTCACCAGATCGAGTTCTCGACTATATTGACAGAACTGGAGAGCAGAAGAGCTTCTACCCAGCAGGTAGAGCTCTACCCGCTGCGTAGGGCTGAATTGGAAGATCTGCTTTCAGAATCAGGTTTTTCAGCATGTACCTGGTTTGGCGGGTTCGACCGCTCCCCCCTTACCGAGGACAGCATCCCGATGATCGTCACGGCCCGTTAGACAGGTGTTTAACCTCTATCGAATACCGTATCTACCGTCCTGAAGCCCAAGAGGTGTATGCCTTCACTCAAGTCTAGGGGATCGCCATTATAGAGCAGGTATGAATCCTCCTGTTCTGTCAGTTTCCTGAAGCTCCTCAGTCCTTTCAGCAGCGAGAATGAGAACGTAACTGCTGACTTGACCTCCACGGCAGTGAGCGTGCGCCCCTCTGCCAGGATGATATCAACCTCATTCCCGTTGCTGTCCCGGAAGAAATAGAGATCTGCCGGCTGCCCGGCATTCGATCGTGCTTTCAGGCTCTCAGCTACGATCAGGTTCTCGAAGATACTGCCGACCAGGGGATCCCGCCCGACTTGAGAAGGATCCCGTATCCCGAGCAGGAAGCAGAGCAGTCCCACATCCGTGAAGTAATATTTCGGGGACTTGATGACCCGTTTCCCGAAGTTGTTATAGTAGGGCATAAGCCGATAGATGATGAAGGACGCCTCCAGGATCGATAGCCAGCTCTTTATGGTGTGGGAACTCACACCTACATCACCAGCTAGTGAGGCATAATCCATGATCTGGCCGGTTCGACCGGCAAGGAGTCGTAAGAACCGTTCGAAGTCCGATGCATCTTTCAGGTGTATCAGTTGGCGAACATCCCGCTCAACGTACGTCTGGTAATAATGGGAATAGGCGACCCCGGGACGCAGTCCCTGGGCATGTATGGAGGGGAGGAAGCCTGAGAAGCAGTATTCGGTGAAATGGTCGAACCTGATCCCGGCATCTTCCATCTCTGCTATCGATAGGGGGTACAGATGCAGGATCGCACTCCTGCCGGCAAGCGACTGGGAGACTGACTCCCGCAGCTTCAGCTGGTAGGATCCGGTCAGGATGAACTGGCCCTTCAGTTTCCGCTCATCCACGATGACCTGGATATAGCTCAAGAGCTGAGGGACACGCTGGATCTCGTCGATGATGACCTTTTCGGGCAAGCGTCCAATGTAGGCTTTCGGGTCATTCTCTGCCAGCTCCCTGTTCTCGGGAAGCTCGAGGTTAGAATAGCCGTAGCCGTCAAGGCTCCTTGCCAGGGTCGTCTTGCCAGCCTGCCGCGGGCCGATGATAGTCACGACAGGGTATTCAGTGAGAAGGATCTTTAGTTCGGCAGTGATCTTGCGGGCAATCATAAAAACAGTATAATCTATGTAATTCTGAAGTTCAAGTTCATTATTACATAACTTTTCAGGAAGATATGGACCTCACGACCTCCTCGACCCTGCCGTAGCTGATGAACTCCTGTTCCAGCCGCAGGCGGGGGCGAATACTCCCTGAACGGAGCTCCTCATAGAGGGAAGCCTCCACTTCGGTAAGGTGACCAAGCGCTGCAGTGGCTGGTTTCGGCTCCTCGCCCCAAGAAGACTCATGGGCCAGGAGCGTTTCCCGGTCCATGAGGAAGGAGGAGGCATGGGGGAAGAACGAGCGGAACTGGTCGAGGATGGCGAACCCGTGCGTGTCGATATCGCCCCAGTAGTGGAGGCTGACCTTACCCAGCCAGGTACACTCCTTCCAGTGGTCGAAATGGTAGCCCCTCCCGAAGACCACCATCCCCCGCCCCACCTTCGGGAAGCTGAGGGCGCAGATGTCGTTCTCGATGACGAACACATGCGAGACGGGGATCTCCCCTTCCCTGAAGAGGGAGCAGAACTGGTCTGAGGGGACTGAGATGTCATCGCAGCCCCTCCAACTGAGAGTCTCATCGAGGAAGCGGAACCGGATCAGTTCCGGTTTGCTTCGGTATCCGTACCGGTCCTCGAAGCGGGTGGTGCTTCGGTCAGGGATCTCCTCCGGCAGGGTACGTTCCAACCACTCGGAGAGGATGCCCTTATGCTGTTCGGTGAACTTCGTGTCGATAGCGGGCAGGTCGATCTGGCGGAGGTAGATCCCCGCTCTTGGGTGGTCGACCATCCACCTCCAGAGCCTGAGCAGCCGCTCGAGGTCCTCTCCTATCCGCAGGAGGGGACTCGGATGCCTATCTCCCCACTCCCCGAGTCGCTCATCCTGCCGGTACAGGGTCGCTGAATAGTCCCGGTACCGGTTCCAATCCGCCGTACGGCCGAGGAAGCCTGCCAGGGCTTCCGGTGTCTCGAAGAGGAGGGATCTTGGGATCCTGTTCTTCCCGAAGAGGCGGTGGTTGACCTCCCGCCACTGCAGGAACTGGTTAAAACGCCCATCCGCCTGGTATGCTGCCACCCACTTCCTTACGGCATCGAACTCATCGGTCATCTTCTTCGCGGAGACGTTCGGTATCGTCACCTCATAGGGGAAGCAACTGCGGTACTCGCGGAAGAAGTACCCCCGCTCCCAGCGGGAGAGCAGTTTCTTTCGCAGCTCGGCTGGGGTGATCATTTGCCGAACCTCTCCTTCTCGACCTGATACTGCTCGATGGTCAGGGACCGCAGCAGCGAGTTCTTCCCCTCGGGGTTGTGGACGAAGCCGACCGAGGAGACATAGGGCTCTATGATATGGATCTTCTGCAGGGGGGTGACGATGAGCAGCTGCAGGTTCAGCCTCCTGAAGAGGTCGAGCCCATACTTGGCTGACTCATCGGAGCCCCGGCCGAAGGCCTCATCGATGACGACGAAGCGGAAGGAGCGGGACCGCACCTCTCCCCATTCGAGGCCGAACTGGTAGGCAAGAGAAGCGGCAAGCACGGTATAGGCGAGTTTCTCCTTCTGGCCTCCCGACTTCCCGCCGGAGTCGGTATAGTGCTCGTACTCCTCATCGTCCTCCCGCCACCGCTCCGATGCGGCGAAGGCGAACCAGTTCCGTACGTCGGTGACCTTGTCCTTCCACTTCCGGTCGATGTCAGCGAAGCCTTCCCGGCCCTTGAACCGGTTGATCAGCTCCTTCACCTGGAGGAACTTCGCCTCGCTGTACTGCTGGTCGGTCTCCCCGCCGAGGGCCCCCTCGACACAGGACTTCATGTCCTGCCGGAAGGTGCGTATCTCCACATCGTTGGTGTTCATGGCCTCCAGCCGTATATAGCGGTCCTTATTGTAGTCGATCTCATGGAGGGATCGGTTGATCTGGTCTACCCGTTCCCTGATCTGCTGGCACTCCTTGTTCAGCAGGGCCTGGAAGCCCGCGATCTCCCTGATCGTGTTCTCGTTGAGGAGGACCTTGAACTTCTCCTCGAACTTGGGGAGGTTGTCCTTCACGAGATCATCGAGCAGTCTTCGGTACTCCCCGCCTGACTCGATCGAGGCGTCCATCTCCCTCGTCTCGGCCGGGTAGTCACGGTTGAAGTCCCCCATGGCGGTGATGATAGAGTCCCGGAGCCGGTCGAGCCGCTTCCGGGCAGTATCGATCTCTGCCTGGAGCTTCTCCCGGAACTCCCGCTCCGCGGTGGGACAGGTCTCCAGGTAGAGTCTCTTACCGCCGAGGTAATCGCCCAGCAGGGGTTCGATCCTGGAGGTAAGCTCCTCCATCGGTCTCTCGCAGGTCACGAGCAGCTCATCGACCACGGCGACCTTCTGCCCGAGCTCCTCGATCTTGTTCTCTATCCCGCCTTCCTGCTTGTGCAGCTCTCCCTGCCGTCTTTCATCCTCAAGGATCTGCGTATCTATCTTCGCCAGTTTAGCCTGCAGGGTCTTCAAGATGTCCGAACGGCTCTCGAGCTGGCGGATCTCCTCCTTGATCTCCTCGAGCTGGGCGGCAAGGGGTTTCCAGTCGAGTTCCTCGAAGTACTCATAGGTCTGCAGCTTCTTCAGCCTGTCGAGCTGGTCCTCGAGGGAGGCCCGCTTCTCCTGGTTCCGGGCTATCTCGTTACCGAACTCCTGCAAGGAACGCCGCTTCCCCTCCCGGAGCCTCTCCAGTTCGGCGATCTTCGCCGTATTGGTCCAGCCAAGGACATACCGCCTGCGGTCATCGATGGAGAACCGGTCATCCTTCTCATGGTGGATGGAACTTCCCTTCACCTGCCCGGAGCGGGTGAGCCCACGGCTGACCCGGCGGAACTGCTCGAGGTCATCACAGCAGATGAAGTCCCCGAAACGGACCCTTCCCTGCTGCTCCACCCAAGCGGTACAGGGGTTCTCCTCCCTGAAGAGGATCTTCGTCATGATGGACCCGGCATGGATGGGCTCAGAATGGCGCTTCTCCCGATCGGACATCCTGAAATAGACGAGCCTGCCCTTCAGGTGGGTCGAGTCGACCCACTTCGTGACCTTGGCATAGAGGTCATCGGGAACCAGCAGCGAGAGGGAGAAGGAACGCATCACCCGTTCGATCGCCCCTTCCCAGGCCTGTTCTTCCGGCTTCACCGCGATGAGCTCGCCGACGAAGGGTAACGTATCCTCGGATAAGCCGAGGTCCCCGCAGAGTCTCCGCCTGATCTCTACCTGCCTGCTGTCGATATTGCTCCTGCGGCTCCTGAGGGACCGGAGTTCCTCTTCCAGGGCATCATGTTCATGCTTCAGGTTCCTGAAGTCATACTCCAGTTCCGAGAGGTCCCGCTCGATCCCGTTCCGCTTCTCGGAGAGCTCGTCGATCCGGTCTCGGACCAGGTGCCTGGTCTGTGAGAACTCCTCGACCCCCTGGAGCTTCGGCAGGTCCAATCCCCCTGCCAGGCTGTCATAGGCCCCAGCACGGCGCAGCTTCTCCTGCTTCTCCCGCTCGATGCGGCCGGTACGGTTCTTCAGGTCGTCGAGACGGGTCCCGCCGTTTGCCGAGATGGCCGCGGCGGTGGAGTCCCGTTCACTCCGGTACTCCACGATCCGCTGTGCGAGGTTCCCGATCGACCGCCTCAGGTCGCCGAGCTTCTGCTCCTCCCGGTCGATGCGCTCCTGGAGGAACCGGTGTTCCATGTCGGCAAAGAAGAACTTCAGGTCATCACGGATGGTGACCTTGGTCTCCACCTCGCGCTCGGTCCCATGATACCGGTCGAGGTTCCCTGCCAGCGGGGTCAGGGTCTCGATCTGGTGTCTCGCCTTGAGGATGGCTTCGTGGGCCCGGTTGAGGTCCTCGAAGTGCCTGAGGAGGTGTTCGATCGGGGAGACGGAGTCGAAGGGCTCGAGCATATGGTCCTGGACGAAGGAGGTCAGGTTCCCCACGGTCTTCAGCGAGACGGTCTGGTGGAAGAGTTCGAGCGCCTGTTCGTTGCGCAGGCCGAACCGGCGCCTGAAGGCAGATCCGTATTCGGGGAAGCTGTTGAATACCTCGATATGGTCCTGTGCCTTGAGCCGCTTCTTCAAGGGGGCAAGGTCGTTCCCGAAATCGGAGAAGTCAGCCGCGATGGAGAGCTCTGATTCGGCTACCACGAAGAACCGGGCTGGCTGCCCCGTACTCTCCTTCTGGTGGAAGACCTGCGCGAGGGAGACCTGCTGGGAGAGCACCTCGTTGCGGAAGACCCCGAGGATCACCGAATGGGTGGTGCCCGCCTCCCTGAGCGGGACCGGCTTGGTCGAGAACCCGCCGTCGCTCCGTTCCGACTTGTAATAGCCCATGACATAGGAGCGGAGGGACCGCTCCTTGAAGTCCGCACCGGCTGCCTTGTTGTAGGCCACCTTCTGGGAAGGTACGAGCAGCGTGGTGACCGCATCGACGAGGGTCGACTTCCCCGACCCGATATCGCCGGTGAGCAGGCCGTTGCGCCCGTTCAGCGAGAGGGTCACGACCCGGTTATGGAAGGTCCCCCAGTTATAGACTTCCACGCGGGAGAGCCGGAAGCCGGCAGTGGTATCGTCCTCCCCGAACTCGAAGAAACCATCATTCATCATCATTCCCCTCATCAGCAGGTTCCGTCCCGTGTTCCAGGTACCCGGCAAGCCTGGCATCGAAGTCACTGAGCCACTGGGCATCCACATAGGCTTTGAGGATCCGCTTCACCTCGAGCTTCTCCTTCTTCGCATCGAGGAAGCGGATGAAGCCGAGGTCATGGATCTTCTGCAGGTGGGCATCGAGCCGCCTGAGGGACTTGACCTCATTGCTCGTCGCAGGGAAGAAGGCAGATACCATCTCCCTGATATCGCCGACCTCGAGGATCAGGCGGGCCTCGCTCGAGAAGGCATCATGCTCGGTCATCTTCCTCCTGAGCAGGGCCAGGACCAGGCTCACCGGGTAGGAGAGGGCCCTGCGCGTCATCAGGCGTGGAAGGGTCTCGGTCTCCTCGGTCGTCTCCCGGCTCCGCAGGTAGGCGAACCCGTCACTGTCGAAGACCTCCAGGTCGAGGTTGAGCACGGCCAGGTAGTCCCGTATCGGTCCCTCCAGATGCTCCATAGACTCCCACAGCCGGGCATTGTCCTCCTTGTAGAGGATACCCTTGAGCAGGTGGATAACCACCGGCGATATATTCTCTGCATCATGTACGTCCATGTGCGCTCCTCCGTGTGTAGATGATCCTCGGGAACCGGGCAGACCGCCTCCTCCCCTCCTCGCCGTCCCACACGACCTGGTCAGAGACCTCATCGGAGACGGCAGCCAGCGGATCCTCCTCCGCCATGTGGATGTAGGTGATCAGCTCCGAGAGCCCCTGCTCCAGGGGGAACCACCCGATCAGCTCATCGAGCCTGATCTGCTGCTGGCTTCTCAGAGCTTTCTCTATGTTCCCCTGCAGGCGCTCCCGGTCGATGTAGACGAGGTTGAAGAGCTTCTCCGTATCGATCTCCTCTTCGTCAGCGACTTCGATCCGCGAGATGAGCTCCTGCCGTACGGGGGGCGAGAACATCGGCTGTTCCATGGGCAGCCGCACCTGTGCCCGGGGATGCTCCAGGGACATCCAGGTCCCTGTCGGGGGTCGGTCCTTCAGGGCGACGGCCTGCTTCTCGATGCGGTCAAGGAGTTCCGTGATCCGCCGGTTCTCGAGGAACGCCCGGTTATCGAGGTATCGTCGCAGCTGTCCGGAGAGGCGCGCGACGGTGCGCTGGGTCTTCTCCCCGGCATCGATCCAGTCGAAGTGGATCCTTCTCAGTCGGGGATCGTCCCGCAGGCTGCCAAGCTCCTCGAGGTCGAAGACCCGGTCGAGCTGGAGAGAGAGCTCCTCCTGGCTGTCGGGGGACATGATGAAGTCCCAGAACGCACGGAAGCTCTGCCCCTCGTCCGAGTGGGTGAT
The DNA here is from genome assembly GCA_963677595.1 of Spirochaetia bacterium. Lineage (GTDB taxonomy): Bacteria > Spirochaetota > Spirochaetia > CAKZLE01 > CAKZLE01 > CAKZLE01. The sequence continues at coordinate 2,348,916 of OY782041.1, read as the reverse complement.
CCGGTCATGGTCCCCGAAGAACTGCTCGAGCAGTCCTCCCTTCTCCCCCTCCCAGGTTGCGATCTCCTCCCGGATCTCGCGGTCGAGTTCCCGGAAGTTCCCCTCCACAGCTGTGAAGTCGCTTCTCAGCTCATGGGCTATCTGCTTGAACTGCAGGAACCGCTCCCTGATCTGCCGCTGGTCCATCATGGGGATGTCGCCGGCCTGGATCCGGGAGATCTCCCGGTCGATCCGGCTCTTCTGCTCCTCGAGCTCCCGGATCCTCACCTCGCTGTTCTCTTCCACACCCCGGACGATCTGCCGAAGGAGATCGAAACAGGTCTGGAGCCTGCTCTCGGTACCGATGAACCGGGTGACGGTGAGACTGTCCACCCACTGCAGCACCTTCTCCGTGCCGGGAGTCAGCTCGTAATGGGGGATGTCGCTTCCGGCAGGATAGTACTTGCGCAACCAGTCCCTGCCCGGGGCAGTCCACTCCTCCAGGTAGTCAGCAGCTGAACGCGGATAGGGATCATCCTCCCTGCCGTCCCTGACCTGGTAGAGATAGTCTTCGAGCTTGAGGACCATCTCGTGCTCGTCTACCTGGCGCTGGTTCTCCTCACGGAACACCAGGTCGAGGAAGCTGATGATCAGCGGACCGTTGTCGGCTGTCATCAGGCGCCAGGAGGGGTGGTTCTTCTTCTTGTTCGTCAGGTCATAGAGATCAAAGGACATACCCTAAGCTACCACCAATACCGGGACTGTGCAAGTATGCAGCATCTGTCATACAGCGAGATCAAACAACCATGGGTCCGGCCATGTCACTCCGCAGCTGCGGGTGCTATGGAGAACCGCAGCCGATTCTTGATATAGCTCTCATCGTTGATGCTCATGAAGTACTCGATATGAATTCACATAGCAATATGCGGGGAATGAGGTTCTGTAATTAGTTCTTAGAGCACTGCCTCGCCCATCCTGTCGAGGATCTCGTTGACCTCCATCAGGTCATGGATCCCATGCTCGATGCAGTACCTGATGACCAGGTCAGCCGTGGAGCTCATCGAGAGGGAGTAGCCTGCTGACTGCAGCAGGTCTTCCGACTCTTCCGCTGTCAGTCCGAGGGCAAGGCAGAGGGCTGTTACGGTGTTCTTCCCGGGATGGTAGCTCTTCCCCAGGCGGTCTGCCCGTATCTTGGCGAAATGTCTCCGATCGATCCCTGCCTGCTTGTAGACCTCGGTCTCCTCTATGCCTTTCCTCCTGATGTGGCTGAAGAGCAGTTCGGAGAAGGGAACCTCCCGCTGTTCGTCGAGGTACTCCTCGAGTCTTGCCTCACGGGCATATACCGGGGCAGCAAGCTCCTCGACGACCGCGAAATGCAGCTCCTCAGCTTCTTCGGTGAAGGTCCCCACATAGAAGCGGATCTCCCTGATGAGTTCTTCTGTGACCATACCGTTCCCCTCTCCTCATGATTGGTGATGATGTCGCTTCACCGGCGACCAGCAGTATTCCTCTCTATCATACCATGAACATACGAAAAAACCTCAAGGAGCGACAAGCATGGAACAAGAACATACGAGAACAGAGATCATCTGCCTGCTCGACAGGAGCGGCTCGATGAGTGGGTTGGAGACTGACACGGTCGGAGGGTACAACAGCCTGGTACAGGCACATGCCTCCCTTCCGGGAGAGTGCCTGGTGACGACCGTCCTCTTCGACGACCGATACGAGAAGCTGCATGACCACATACCCTGCGCTAAGGCACTGCTCAAGGACGGGGAGTACTTCGTCCGGGGGGCGACCGCCCTCTACGATGCGGTGGGTAAAACGATCCTCGAGACGAGGGCACGGCTCGACACAGAAGGGGCTGACCCTGCACCCCACGTGATCTTCCTCATCATCACCGACGGCTATGAGAATGCCAGCCGGGAGTTCACTGTCAAGGTGGTCCGCTACCTGATCTCCGAGCAGGAGAAGTCCCATGGCTGGGACTTCCTCTTCTACGGTGCGAACATCGAGGTGGATGAGGTAGGGACACAGATAGGATTGACAGGGGAAGCACTTCATGAGTTCAACGCCTCCCCTGAGGGGGTCAGGGATATGATGGACTGCCTGCGCAGTGAGACCGTCAGCTACAGGGGGGCTGCCAACAGGAACGGGAGTCCCGGGCAGTAGGGATCAGGGTAACGTCATTGGCTGGGGGAAGGGAACCCTTCCCTCCAGCTATTTCCTCCAGATCCCCGGTACGAAGAGCATGATGACTGAGAAGATCTCAAGCCTTCCCAAGAGCATGCAGAACGAGAGGATCCACTTCCCGGCGATGTTGATGAACCCGTAGTTCATGACCGGGCCGACCGCCCCGAGGCCCGGGCCGATATTCCCGAGCGTCGCTGCGACACTCGCCGCACCAGATACCAGGTCGAGCCCGCTGACGATGATCATGACCAGCGAGAAGATGACGAACAGCATCACATAGAGCAGGACGAAGGAGGTGACCGAACTCACCTCATAGGGCTGCAGCACCTGGTTGTTGAAGCGGATCTTCATGATCTGCTGCGGGTGGAGCAGTTGGTTGATCTCCTTCTTGATCCGCTTGAACATGATCTGGATACGCATCTGCTTGATCGACCCGCCGGTAGACCCGGAACAGCCCCCGAAGAACATGAGCAGCAGCAGGATGAACTTCGCCGCCACCGGCCAGATCGCGTAATCGACGGTCGTGTACCCGGTGGTGGTCATGATACTCACGACCTGGAAGCTCGCATCCCGGATGACCTTTGATACCGGATCCCCGCTATGGAGGCCAAGGTTGACCAGGGAAACGACAGCGATCGTGATCACCGTGAACCGGGTGTAGAAGCGGAACTCCTCATCCTTCCAGAAGGCGGAGAGCTTTCCCTTGAGTGCCATGTAGTGGAGGACGAAGTTGGTCCCGGCAAGGAACATGAAGACGGTGATGACCCATTCGATCAGGGGACTGCCGTAGGCTGCGATGCTCGCATTCCTCGGGGAGAACCCCCCGGTCGCTACCGTCCCGAAGGTATGGGTGAGTGAATCGTAGAAGTTCATGCCGCAGAGCAGCAGGGCGATGACCTCGGCGACCGAAAGAGCCACATAGGCACCCCACAGCAGCATGGCTGTCTGCTGGATCCTGGGGGTGAGCTTCTCCGGGGTCGGCCCGGGGACCTCTGCCTTGTAGAGCTGCATCCCCCCTACCCCGATGAAGGGCAGGATGGCCAGGCCGAGCACGATGATCCCCATGCCGCCGAGCCAGTGGGTGAGGCTTCGCCAGAAGAGGAGCCCCTTGGGAAGGGACTCGATCTCGCTCAGGATCGTCGCCCCCGTGGTGGTGAAGCCTGACATCGCCTCGAAGAAGGCATCGGTATAGGTCGGGGCCAGCTTCCCGATATAGAACGGGAGGCCACCGACAGCCGATGCCACAACCCAGGAGAGGGTCACCACGGCAAAGGCCTCCCTGATGCCCATATCCTGGTAGTTGCACTTCCTCGTGAAGAACATCAGGAGAAGACCGCCGAGCACACCAATGGCGATGCTGATCAGGAAGGCCGGGATGTCAGGACCGGAGAAGTAGATGCTCCACCCCATCGGCCAGAGCATCGTGGCTGAGATGATGATACTGATCAGCCCCAGGGTACGGAGCACTACACCGAACTTCATGAGGAGAGCCCCATGACTTTGGAGAGTTTCGCTATCTCAGAATGCTTGGAGAAGATGAGGATGACATCACCGGCACTGATGACGGTGGCCCCGTTCGGGAGGATCACCTTCCCCGAACGCTTGATCATGGCGAAGACGACACCCTTCGGCAGGTTCAGCTCCGCGATCTGCTTCCCGATGACCGGGGACTCATCAGAGATGGTGACTTCCAGGATCTCGGAGTCGATCCGGCCGATATGGGAGAGGGACTGGGCACTGTCAGGGTACTGCACATAGCGCAGGATCTCCGAGATCAGGGTCTCGTTCGGGTTCACCGACGCATCGACCGGCAGGCTCTTCCCCACCTTGTGGTAGGTCCTGTTCTTCACTACGGCGATGCTCTTGTGCACACCCAGGTTCTTCGTAAGCGTCGCCAGAATGAGGTTCCTCTCATCCAGGCCGGTAGCGCAGACACAGCCGTCGGCCTTGTCTATCCCCTCGTGCAGCAGCAGTTTCTCATCTGCGCCGTCACCGGCGAGGGTGATGATCTCGGGGAACCGTTCCGCCAGGCTGTGGCAGAGTTCCTCATCTGCTTCTATCAGTTTTATCTCGGTGCCGGGACGGCTCACGAGGAGCTGCTCGATCAGGGCCGTGCCGATCTTCCCGCCGCCGATGATGATGACCCGCTTCAGCCGCTTCGTACGGCCATGGACGAAGAACTTCTCGATCTTCGAGCTGTGCTCCCTGAAGGTTATGAGGTAGCAGAGGTCCCCCTCCTTCGCGACCCAATCACCTGAGGGGATGAACCCGTCGTCCCCGCGTTCGACGTAGACGATGACCGCCTGGAACTCCGGGAACTCCCTGGTGATGTCGCCGAGGCGCATCCCGCAGACCTTCGAGGAGTCACTGATGCGGAACGCATAGGAACCGACTGCACCGGCAAAGAACTCGGTCGTATGGACGGCAGAGCGGATCGTGAGGATCTCCTCGATCCTCCGTGCGAGCGACCGCTCGGGGGAGATGATCTCATCGATCCCGAGCATCTCGGCCCACTGCCGGTTGCTGGCATACTCCTCGCTCATGGCACGGGAGATGACGTGCTTGACACCGAGGTGCTTCGCCTGCCAGCATGCCATGATATTCACCTCGTCCTGGTTCGCACAGGCGATGAGTACGTCTACTGGCGGATCCTGCCCCACACCAGCCTCCATGAGGACGGCGGGCTTGGACCCGTTCCCGATGACGACCTGGATATCGAGCTCATTCTGGATCTGCATGCCATAGGCTTTCTGGCTCTCGATCAATACGATATCATGCCCTATCTCTGACAGGGTCTCTGCAAGCGTATATCCCACATTACCCGCACCGAGTATCACAATCTTCACAATCGGCTCCTAAAACAGCTGTTTTCCCGTACCTGAAATCACAGCAGGGTATCATACGCACAGGGATTCGTAAATAGTGAAGCAGGGGATACGGGGCAATCGGCCTAGCCGAGCAGCTTCTGGCCGACCATCCCCACGGTGAACCCGAGGCAGGCCCCGAGCGCCGGCATCCAATGCCTCGACAGCTTGGCCGAGGGCGCTATGTCCTGGAACACCAGGTAGAGGATACCGCCGCTGGCAAACACCATCAGGCCCGCGATCAGGCTTTGGGCATCGCCTAAGAGGTAGTAGCCAAGGAGGGCTGCAGCCACGCCGGAGAAGCTCAGGCCGAACATGATGAGCAGGCAGCTCCGGGGGGAGAACCCCGAAGAGATGAGGTCCCGGTACGAGTTGAAGGCCTCGGGAAGGTTCTGCAGGCCGATGAAGAGGGCCAGCAGCAGTCCCAGCCTCACGTCATGGGCGAACACGGCTCCCAGGGCGATCGCCTCCGGGACGAAGTCCATCAGCATGGCCAGGATCTGTGCCGTGGAGCCGCCCTTCCGCTCGATCGCACGGTCGAGCAGGAAGAAGAGGACTGCCCCGCCGAGGAAAGTCACGAGCAGGGGCAGGAGTCTCAGCTGTGCCATCCCCCTCGGGACCAGCACGAAGGCCACCGCGGCGATGATAATCCCCCCGCCGAAGGCGATGGAGGCGTGGATGAACTCCTCCTTCTTCACCCCCTCGGGTATCTTCGCCTCGAAGGAGCGTGAGAGCAGGCCGCCGATGAAGACCGTGACCCCGGAGATGAATGAGTAGATGATGATAGATACGATAACAGGCATGGTTCCTCCTCCTTCTCAGTCAGCTTCTTGCCTGTGCCAGCACCCTGCGAACGACCAGGTATGCCAGGATCCCGGTCGTAAGGTAGCTGACCGACAGGGCACTGAATACCCCCACCGTCCCGAAGAGCCGCGAGCCGAGCAGCGCCAGCGGTACCGATAACACGAACATCTCGATGAGGCTCAGGCTTGCCGCATGGAGCGGTCGGTTCATGACGTTCAACCCTGCGGAGGCGACCATATAGAAGCCCTGGGCGGCATAGGCTACAGAGACGACCCGCATGTAGAGGGCTGCTACGGAGATGATCGCCGGGTCGGTGTTGAAGAACCCGGCGACCCTATCAGCGAGCAGCAGGAGAAGGATGAAGACACCTCCTCCCACCGCCAGGGAGAAGTGCCTGCTTACCGTGAAGCTCTCCCCGACCCGTTCGGTCTTCCCCGCCCCGAGGTTCTGCCCGATGAACGGTCCCATCACCGAGGAGAGCGCGTTGAGTGATGCCAGGGCGAAGAACTCGACCCGGGTCGCGATCCCGTACCCGGCCACGGCCTCAGGACCGTAGGAGGAGATGACCCGGGTGATGAAACCCGCCCCGAGGGGGACGATCATCTTCGTCAGGGCATTCGGTACGGCTATGTAGAGGATCCGCTTCCATGAGGCCCACAGCTCGGAGAGCCGGGGGATCGTCAGCTTCAGCAGCTTCTCCCTGAAGATGAGCACAAAGAGGGCGATGAAGAAGGTAAGGCTCCTCCCGATCACGGTAGCCAGGGCAGCACCCTGGATCCCCAGTTCGGGGAAGGGCCCGATCCCGTAGATTAGCAGCGGGTCGAGGGTGAAGTTGGTCGCGGCCCCGAGGACCATGACCATCCCGGGGGTCTTCGAGTCCCCGGTAGCCCTGATGATATTGTTCCCGACCATCGGGACCACCACGAAGACCATCCCGATATACCAGGTCTGCATGTACTCTACGATATAATCGAGGATGAGCCCCTCAGCACCGAGGAGGGTGAAGAGCGGGCGGATGGTGGAGAGGCCGACCGCCACCAGGATCCCCACGACGACCAGACCGAGCAGCAGGCTGTCGAAGACCAGGCGGTGTACCGCCTTATAGTCCTGCTTCCCCACCGCTCGGGATACGACGGCGGAGGTCCCCATCCCGATGCCGAGGGCGATGGAGCCCACGAACATGACGACCGGGAAGGTGAACGAGAGGGCGGCCAGCTGCTCATTGCCCAACCTCCCGACGAAGAAGGTGTCGGCAAGGTTGTAGACGACCATACTGAGGATACCGAAGATCATGGGCACGGCAAGCCGCATCAGGGTCTTCCCGATGGGGTCCTCGAGGATCCTCGTCCGGTTGATCTCTGCTTTTGTCATCTCTTCCCCTTCTCCCGGCTCTCACTCCCGGTATCCTCGATATAATCGACCAGTGCATGCTCCACCTTGTCCAGCAGGGAGAAGAGCACGTCCGTCTCATCCGGTGTAAGCCCGGCAGAGCAGGTATCGGTCACATTCCTCAGGCATGCGATGATTACCGGCATGAGCTCACTCCCGGCGTCGGTGAGGTAGACATGCCTCAGGCGGCGGTCATCCGGGTCAGCTTCACGCCTGAGCAGGGAGAGCTTCTCCAGGTGTGCCAGCCCCTTGGCCACGGTAGCCTTGTCCACGCAGCCCTTTGAGCTGATCTCGTTCTGGGTGATCCCGGGGTACCGGTAGACGAGGACCATGATCGCATGCTGTCCGCTCCCTACCCCATAGGCTTCGAGCTCGTTCCTGACCAGCCAGTGGACCAGCCGCGATATATGGTTGATGCTCCTTCCGAGCGACCGTTCATACAGTTCCATCATCGTCTCCTTACCCTATATAGTTTCATATGCAACTTTATACGTCAAGCTGTTCACCCTCCATTTTTCCTGGATCCGTACTCTGCCATAGAGTATACTGGTGTATATACCATAAGGAGACGTGAGCTGATACCATGAAAAGACTGCCGCCGGGATTATACGAACTGCTCCATACCAGGGAACTCGAACGACTGCTCGAGGAGACCGGCCAGGCCGGAGAGGCCCGCTGGGATGCGATCACCCTCGAGGAGGTCGACCGCTACCTTGCCCTGCCGCTGGCACGGGAGATCTCCCTGCTACTGAGACAGGCAGACTCCAAGGAGCTGGCAGCCCTGCTCTCAGGGGAGCGGGACTCCTCGGGACTCCTCGATGAGGTGCTCTCCCGCCTGTTCCCCGTGGACCTGCAGGTACTCGGGCAGATCAGGGAGCACCAGCTCGCACAGGCCTCCCTTCCCCGGCCTGATACCCGGCTCTCGGAATCGGCCCTGCTGACCGGCTCGGCCCGTACCCCCTCCCTCCAGTCACAGATGGTCAAGGAGCTCGCCTCCTGCGACCGGGCGGACTGGCTCGTCTCCTTCATCAAGTTCGCCGGCATCAGGCAGCTCTACCCCGCACTGCAGGAGTTCACCAGCAAGTCCTCACCCGACGGCAGGCCCCGGCTCCGTATAGCCACCACCTCCTATATGGGGGCTACCGATATAAAGGCCGTGCGGCTCCTGCAGGAGCTGCCCAACACGGAGATCAGGGTATCGCTCGACACGAAGCGGACCCGCCTCCATGCCAAGGCCTACCTCTTCCACCGGGAGAGCGGCTTCGGCTCAGCCTATATCGGGTCGGCGAACATCTCGAAGGCAGCCATGAACGAGGGGCTGGAATGGACCGCAAAGGTCAGTCAGTTCGAGTCCCTCCACCTCTGGCAGCATGCGGCAGCCACCTTCGACTCACACTGGGAAGATGAGACGGAGTTCACCCCCTGCACGAAGGAGAACATCGGCGAGTTCATCGCCGCGATCAGCTCAGAACGGGGGAATACTCTAGGGGCCGGGGCCATCCTCCCCTTCTTCGACCTCAGGCCGCATACCTTCCAGCAGGCGATCCTCGAGGATATCGCGGCAGAACGGGCAGCAGGCAGGACGAAGCACCTCATCATCGCCGCCACGGGGACGGGCAAGACGATGGTCGCGGCTTTCGACTACAAGGCCTTCTGTGAACAGTGGGGCGGGCACCCGAGGCTCCTCTTCGTGGCCCACCGGGAGGAGATCCTCAAACAGGCACAGCTTGCCTTCTCACAGGTCCTCAAGCACCATGACTTCGGCGACCTGCTCGCAGGCGGGAAGGAACCCTCCTCCTACGACCACCTCTTCTGCACCGTCCAGAGCTGGAACAGCAGGGGCCTCGATACGCTTGCCCCCGACTATTACGACTACATCGTCCTCGATGAGGCACACCATGCCGCAGCCGCCTCCTACCAGAGGCTGATAGACCATATAGAACCCTTCTCCCTGGTCGGGCTGACCGCCACACCGGAACGGGCCGACGGCGGGGACATCAGGGATGACTTCGGCGGGAGCTTCACCCATGAGCTGCGGCTCACCGAGGCAGTGGAGCGGAACCTGCTCTGTCCCTTCCACTACTACGGGATCCCCGATGCCCCGGGCATCGACTTCTCATCCCTGGACTGGAAACGGGGAGGCTACCAGCAGCAGGACCTCGACGAACTTCTCGGCTCCAATGACGGGCGGGCACAGTGGGTACGGACCCAGACCGACGCCTATGTCGCTGACATCAGGCAGGTCCGGGGGCTGGGCTTCTGCGTGAGCGTCACCCATGCCCGCTTCATGGCAGCGAAGTTCACTGAGCTCGGAGTTCCTTCGATGGCCCTTACCGCTGAAACACCAAAGGACGTGAGGGACAAGGTCCAGTGGTCCCTGAAGAAGAGGGAGATCAACTTCATCTTCACCGTGGACCTCTACAACGAGGGGGTGGACCTCCCCTTCGTCGACACCGTCCTCTTCCTCCGTCCCACCGAGAGTCTTACGATCTTCCTGCAGCAGCTTGGGCGAGGGCTGCGCCTCGATGACGACAAGTCCCAGTTGACTGTCCTGGACTTCATCGCCCCGCAGAACCGCCGGTTCGACTTCATCTCCCGCTTCCGGGCCCTGAGCATGCGGCCTGAGAAGCGGGTAGACACCCAGATCGAGGCCGGCATGCCCTTCATGCCCACCGGCTGCTTCATCCAGCTCGAGCGGCAGTCAGAGCAGATCATCCTCGATTCCATCCGCGATACCGCCAGCACCATGCGGGGGAAGCGGTTCCTCCAGGAGGTCGAGAGACTGCTCACGGCAACCGAGGGAGAGGTCTCCCTGCAGCAGCTCCTCGACTACTTCCACCTCGATGACCCCGACCCGATCTACCGCAAGGGCCTACCCTCGCAGATCATCTCCGCAGTCACCGAGAGGAGAGACCTTGATACTCTCCGGAAGGGAGAGTACTCCCTGGGCAGGGGCTTCAGGAAGCTCCTGCTCATGGATGACCCCATGCTCCTTGCTCAGTTCAGCAACCTGCTCCAGGGCAAGCCCGGTACTACCGGGACCGACGAGCTCCTCCACTGCCTGCTATGGGGCAGTAAGAAGCCTGGTGATGGGACGCTCGATGCGGTCCATCAGTATGTCATGGACCATCCGGGGATCGTGGGTGACCTGCTCGAACTCATCGACTGGATGCGTATCCACAGGAACCCGATCAGGGAGCGGAAGTTCCCCGGGACCGGGGAACTCAACCTCCACGGGTCCTACTCCAGGGCCCAGATCCTGCTGGCAGCAGGGAAAGGCAGTTTCGAGCACCCGGCCCCGGCACGGGAGGGTGTCCTCCATATACCCGAGAGGAAGGTAGACCTCTTCTTCGCGGACATCGACAAGGATGAGGCAGACTTCTCCCCTACCACGATGTATGAGGACTATGCCGTGACGGACAAGCTGTTCCACTGGCAGAGCCAGTCAGGGACGGGAAGTGAGACTGCCACCGGAAGACGGTACATCAACCATGAGAGGATGGGGTATACCCCCTACCTCTTCATCAGGAGGAAGAAACAACTGGAGAATGGCCTTACGGCACCCTACCTCTTCGCAGGCCCGCTGCGCTACCGCAGGCACCAGGGATCGAAACCGATGTCGATCCTCTGGGAGCTCGGGGAGCCGCTGCCTGCCAAGGCGCTCACCTGGGCACGGAGGGTCGGCTGAGATCAGGAGAAGCGGTTGAGGTTGTCGATAAAGCACTGCTTGGAGATCGTGTACTGCTTGATGTGTTCCTGCACCGTACGCTGCAGGCCCAGAAGCTCATCGAGGTTCCCCAGCACCAGGTCACAGACCGACTGGTCGAGCTGCTCAGGCGAGAGGCCGCCCAGGATGGTGACGATCTCCTCCCTCGTGCGGGCCTTCCGGTAGGGACGGTCCTCCACCACTGCGGTCAGGATGTCAGAGAAGGCAAGGATGTCGTTCTGCCTCAGGTCCTCTTCCCAGTCGACGTGGAGCGGGTACCCCGTCTTGTCCCGCTTCTCATGGTGATGGCTCGCCCACTCGGCGATCGTGCTAAAACCTTCGAGAGACTTCAGAATGATTGAGGTGTAGTGGACATGGAGCTGGAGCTGGTCGAACTCATCCCCCTCCAGCGGGGCGGCCTTGTTGAGTAGCTCGGCAGGTACGCCGATCTTCCCGATATCATGGAGGAAGCCCGCGATCTCGAGCTTGAAGCAGGTATCATCGTCGAAGCCGGCATACCTGCCGATGTGGCTTGCGAGGATCCCGACACAGACGGAGTGGCTGTAGGTCCAGGGACTCTTGCAGTCCACGATCCGTGAGAAGATGAGCGCGAGCCCGCGTATGTCATCATTCGAGAGGGATATGAAATCATCCTCGATGTAGTCGAAGAGCAGCTGCTGGAAGGTGGTTTTCCTGATGTCAGCATAGAGGTTCCTCGAAGCTATGACCTTCTCGAAGGTCTCCTCGAGGAAAGGTGCGAAATCAGAGCCGAACTTCGCACGGATCTCACCGGCGACATCAGCCATCGTATCGGCTGCATACTCTTCAGGAGCTGCCAGGATGTCGATCCGGTCAGCGAGGTGGAGGAAGTAGCACTCGATGGGGACCTCCTCGGAGGGGACGGTCCCGTCCTGGACATCCGAGTACATGATGTGGTGGTGGCGTACGATCCGGCTGATCCTCTCGAAGGGGGTGAATCCGGTGAGCATCTGCTCTCCCAGGATCTCATGGGGGGACGGGTCCTCGATATCGGACTGGAGCAGTTCCTTTCTCTCGGCGATGTAGATCGCCCCGATGTCATGGAGGGAGGCCGCGAGGATGAGGTTCTTCATCGTCTCCCGGTCGAGCCCGTAGGTGTTACCCAGGTGGTAGGCGACCGTGGCCGTCCTCCGGTGGTGGTCCTTGAGCAGGTCATTGTAGAGGTCGATCGAACGAATGAGGGAGATGAGGATATTCTTGGTCGAGACCTTCTGGAAGGCCTCGAGGCTGGTCGTCTCGGCAACCGGGGTGAAGACCCCGATCTCCTCAAGCATCTTGTAGATCATATGCACACTGCCTTTTTGCTTTTTCCCTAAGAGGTGTCTTATTGTACCCTGCTGTTTTTATGATGTCCAGAGAGAGTTATCCTGAACAGGACAAACGCATGAAATCGCGTACACTCTGAGGGCAGGATCACGAATCTGAATAATCGCAGGGAATGAATGGTTCAAATCAGGAAAATGATCATCCTCTGACAAAGAGCCCCCTCCCGATGCCTGAAGCAGTACCTATCGGGAGGGGAGATCGAGGAAGGGGCTGTGAATTTCTTATGAGAACTCTTATTTCTTCTGTTTCTGCAAGGACTCATCTAATGCGGTGCGAATAGTCCGGTTATCACACATACTCAACATCCTCTCAAGAACGTCCTCATAGGCCCAATGGAAGCCTCTCTTGATCTGACTGAGCGTCTTCGAATTCTCAAGGGGCTTCATCATCTTATACAGAGAAAGGGTCATCTTCTTTACCAGCGACAGATTGCCGCTAGCCGTACGATTGACCGTAGTATTCTCATCATCATAGAACATCACATCCAGGAACCCATGCAGGGAATTCTCGACCTGCCAATGTTCCCGGATCGCTTTTCCGCAGATCTGAGCATCGCCATCGAGACTGGTGATGTAATACCGAGTCTCCTGAGTCTTCTTCCCGGTATTGATCTTTTCGGTACGCTTATCAAACCGTATCACCGCTTTGATCCCTGCCCAGTCAGAGAAGAAACAGCGATCTTTCGCTTTCACGTTTGCTACCGTATAGACGCACTCTTCCATCTGCCCATGAGCTTTCTCCATCGTCCGGTAATATCTATCAGGATCATTCTCCGCCTGTTGGAGGTATTCAGGGGTGAAATAGGCAGCGCTCTCCTCCAGGAGTGTCTTCTGATTCCCTTTCAATCCACCAAGATAGTGCCCTTTCCCTTCGATGATGACATCGATCGTCCCTTTCTGCGTATTCAAGGCATCGAATGAGACCAGAGTCCCTCGTAAGTCCATCGTGGACAAGACCTCCTGTGCTTTGGGGATCTCATTGGATTTCTGATCTATCTGCACCGACTTCAGACAGATTCCGTTATAGGAGGAGTAGACATGCAACGTCTGAATATTCCGGATCGTTGTTCCTTCTGCATTCGTCATCCGACCAGATCCTCGAGCCTCCTTCCCATCCACACATATCTGCTTCAGCAGAGGTTCCGGTATCTTCAAAGCCTTTCGCAGGTCTTCCATGGCCTGCATGACGAACAGCACCAAGGCATCATTGAGTTGTCCCATATCGATGAGGGAGAAGACCCTGCAGAAGGTATCATGTGACGGAATCCCTGACTTCAGGGGAAGGAACTTACGAAAATACTTCTCTTTGTATGTGCACATGGCTTCCATGTCCTGAAAGGTGACTGCGCCCCCCAAGACAGCGAAGAATGACAATACGATGATCTCCGAAAGAGGATAGGCGACCTTCCCTTGCATCCTCGGATCATCAACGTTCGTATCAAGGATACTCACTAATCGCTTGATGACCTTGCGAGTAGCCTTCCGCTCAGCCTGCCAAGGGCCGATCGTCCCCATCGCATCCTGTATCTCCATGAAGAGATCCATTCCTCTTGTAGTCTCTTGTGCCATGTTACACCTCCCAACGAAAATCATAGGTCTTTGCCAGCTCCCTACATGCTTGCGGCACGACGGCATTGACCCATTGCCCATTTACCCAGACCCTGGTGATGAAGGCAGCAGCATGCATCACCAGTGAAGCCTGTTCCCCGAAAACCGCCGTGAGTGTGGATCGCAAGGCCGTTGCCACTCGCCTCGCTTCTGCCTCCAGCACAGGTGTCAGGGGGAAGGTGACATCAGGATAGGCCATACTCACCCAATCACAGCTATACAGAAAAGAAGAAGCCTCCCCATAGATCACCTGAAGTATCGCAGAAGCAAGTACGGCAGCACCCGCATCATCTCCCATGAGCTGAGGTATGCGCTGCAGGTTGGCTCGACAGAATCGCCAGAGGATCGCATATCCTCCACTACGAAGGGTACGCACCTCGCCCTTGATCTTGGGTTTTGTGGGGATCAGACCATCTTTCTCGGTGATGGTACCGATGTATTCATCAACGATACGTTTGACTTTCTTGGTGCCTTTCACCCGTTCTGAATGACCGCGATAGATACGATAGGTCGAATCATTGACCTTGTTGACATACATGCCTTTCTGTTTATGTTTCATGACCCACGGTGGATAGGGCATACAACCTCCGAAGTATTACATACTATGTAATACATTATACAAGAAAACCATCAGAATTACCAGAAAATTTCTCATTTTCTGCAGTTTTTCCGATGGTTAGATCTTTGCTGTTAATCAATTAGTTTTGTTTCATGCGTTTGTCCTGTATCCTGAAGGATCCTCTATCCTATCCCATGCTCGAAGACGGCGACCCGGTCCCTCCCCAGCTCCTTGGCCCGGTAGAGCGCAAGGTCAGCCTGTTCCAGGAGCTCTTCGGCTGTTGTTCCCCCCAGGGCTCGGGTGAGACCGATGCTGAGGGTCACCGCCCGGCCCCCTGGGGTATGCAGGGTTCTCGCATGCTCCAGGATCCGTACAGCGACCGCCCTGCACTCCTCCTCCCGGCAGGCAGGGAGGAGGATGACGAACTCATCCCCCCCGTACCGTGAGCAGATATCATGGGGGCGGGTGCTGTGCTGGAGCATCCTGCCGACCTGCACGAGCACCTCATCACCGGCTGCATGGCCTTCACGGTCGTTGACCTGCTTGAACCAGTCGATATCGATCATCAGGAGACCCAGCTCAGCCTCCCGCCGTCGGGACTTCCGGACCTGCCGATGCAGGGACTTCGTGAGGAACGCCCGATTATAGAGACGGGTCAGATGGTCCTGTACATGCCGGGCCTGCAGGATCAGGTAGATCACATAGGAGAGGGCTGTGAGGATGATGATCAGCAGGGTCATCCCGATCCCCAGCGACCAGAAGAGGGTGACTTTGACATCCTCGATGGACTCCTTCGAGTAGTCTACCCCGACCAGGCCGAGGAAGGTCCCGTCCCGCTTGTCGATTATGGGAGCGAATGCGGTGATATACTCACCCCAGACGGGATCATCTATCAGATCCGTGACCTGAGGTTCCTGTGTACGGAACGCTTCCAGTTCTACCGCAGAGATGGAATCCTCCGTCCCGACAGGAGAGAAGGATTCACTCGACGGATCCTCACCGTCAAGGATATACATCGCGGTCGTATCATCGACCTGCTTTTCGGTGAAGATGAAATCTGCTTCCGTGTATTCCAGGATCTCACCCAGGGTCCTGCAGGCTTCCCGGTAATAGGCTTCATCATAGGAACCTGGGCTGTACCCAGGAGATTCTACCAGCGTGCGGTAGGAATCGATCCTGGCATTCAGGACTGAGGTGAGGCTCTTCGCGATGACCAGGCCGTCATGCTGGATGTTCGAGGTGCTGTAGCGGTTTATATTCCTGGAGATCAGCACCACCGGGATGGTGATGATCACATAGACGATGAGCAGGATGAGGAGCAGTACCCTGAGGTTATGGACTGCCCGTCCCCGGATGGGAGTTAGGTTCATAGAGATTCCTTGTACTTTTTTAACTCGTAATCAGCTGCAGCTCGGTGGTATGGGGTAAGCTTAGCATCTCTTGATACAGCATGTAAACCGCTGACAAAACATCAGGCAGCCACTTGACTCAATTGACGCTGCGTTGTCTCCTGTACCTATGGGAACACTGAAACAACGGGCAGCGAAGCTCAAGGAAGAACTCACGGCAGTATACTATGCCTACCGGGACCCGCAGCTGAAACGGCTGCCGAAGGTCATCCTCTTCATCACCCTCGCCTATGCGCTGAGCCCGATCGACCTCATACCCGACTTCATCCCCGTGCTCGGCTACCTCGACGACCTCATCATCCTCCCTGCACTCATCGCCCTCTCGCTGCGGCTGATCCCCGGAGAGGTGATGGCAGCTGCCAGGGCACGGGCAGCCGGGGAGCCGCTCAGGCTCAAGGAGAACTGGCTCTTCGCGGTAGTCTTCATCCTCATCTGGGCTACCCTGGCAGCCGCAGTGCTATACAAGCTGATAGAGGTCATCATGAAGTAAGTGATTGTTAGATCGTGGAAAGAAGCTTCCTCGGATAAGGTACGGCAGGATACCCGTTCAAGCCCTAGTCATCCTCATAGAGCTCATGGATCTCGTCCCAGGCCTCGGGTTCATCCTCCCGCAGGCGGGAGAGCAGGGAGAAGTTCCGGATGACCATCTTCAGCTGCCTGCCGACGAGCTCATCGGGACTCTCGTCCCCGAGGATGCCGAAGGAGCGGATCTCCTCCTCGCCCATGTTCTCGAGGCCCTTGATATACCCGACTACTGAGAGCTTGTCCATCCTGAGGAAGCCGGGAACGGGGAAGAGGAAGATCGGCTCATAGGTGTACCGCTCGAGGTCTGCGGCCACCCGTTCGATCCGCTGCCTGTCGGCATCCCTGATCAGCGCCAGCTTCACGATCGCCTCATTGATCATCCTGTCCCTGTCCATCGTCTCCTCCTTGATGTTATGACTAGATATCTTTCTTGTAGCACCGTCTTCGTTTGTGCTGTTCGGTCTTGAAGGTCTTCCACTGGGTCTGGACGTTCATGTTGTCCTCCAGCTCCGGCCCGGTCTCGGCGAATGAGGCCCCGCTCTCCATCGCCTTCTTGATCCCCGCGTTGAGGATCAGGGCATTGACCCCGCGCCCGAGGTACTCGGGCTTCACGGCGATGAGATACATGTCGAGGATGGAGTGCTGCTTGAGCGCCTTCTTGATCCTCAGCAGGCCGGTGGGGAATAGCCTTCCCTTCGACTTCTGCACGGCCTCCGAGAGGGAGGGTACCATGAGGCCGAAGCCGATGACCTCATCATCCTTGTCGGTCACGATGAAGAAGTACTCAGCCGTGACGATCATGATGAACTCATCGATCAGTGCCTCGATCTGGGCATCGGTCTGGGGATAGAAGCCGTAGATCTTGGCGAAGGCCTCGTTGTACATATAGAAGGCCCTGCGGGCATAGGGGATGGCATCCTTCTTCTTCTCGAAGGTAAGCAGCTTATAGCCGTTTCGCTTCATGGCGATCTCGGTGACCCGCTCGATCTTGGGGTCGAGATATTCCGGGGTGAAGATCTTGAACTCGACCCAGTCGACCTCCTTCTCGAAGCCCAGTGCCTCGAGATGGTCCTTGTAATAGGGATGGTTGTATAAGGTGATGAACATCCCGAGCTGGTCGAACCCCTCGATGAGCAGCCCCTGCTTGTCGAGGTCCGAGAACCCCATGGGCCCGATCATACGGGTCATCCCCTTTGACTTCCCCCACTCGGTGACCTTGTCGATCAGGGCACGGGATACCTCGAGGTCATCGATGATGTCATAGCGGGAGAGCCTGACATCCTTGATCCCCTGGTGCTCGTTGAGTTTGTGGTTGATGATCCCCGCGGCACGCCCGACGACCTCGCCGTCTCGCTCCGCCAGGAAGAGGATGCTCTCGGCATGCTCGTAGACCGGGTTCTTCTTCTTATTGAAGGTCCCCTTCTCATCGTAGATGAGCCCGGGTACGTAATAGGGGTTATCCTTATATAATTCGATCGGGAAGGTGAAGAACCGGTTGATGTCCCTCTTCGTCGTCGCTTCTCGTACTGTGATCATGCTACACCTCTTAAACAGAACAGGCTGTCGTTCGCTTTTCTCCTCATCTTACACTACCTTACCAGTTTCATAAATGCTTTCTTATGAATTTTCCGCCTCATCCAGCTTGGATAATCACGCTCACTGTCCTATACTGCCTCCATGAATGGTAAAGAACGCAGCAGCATACACCCCGGGCTCGAGGTGGACATCGTCCTGAAGCAGGACCAGCGGACAGGGAAGCTCACCCACGGTGTGGTGAAGGACATCCTCACGAAATCGAGCTTCCATCCGCACGGCATCAAGGTCCGGCTCACCGACGGCAATGTGGGACGGGTGCAGCATATAAGCTAGCACTCTGCAATACTATATATACTTGTGTTACATACCCATTAAGAACAAAAAAACTCCCAACTTTTCTTGCACCCCCCCTGTCTACAAGCTATGATGGTAGGTAGTCAACCTGCTTTGCACAACAAGTTGATCTCATACATTAATACATCCCTGTTCTTCCCAACTGGCTGACAGAGGGGGACACTGTGTTTACCAGTACAAAAATCTCATTGAAAATCAAGTTAGTCGCAATCATCCTGCTGATATTCGCCATGGCGACACCGTTCGCCAAGGTGCGGAGCATTAGGTCGAGAGAGCTCCTGAATGACCCGGAGATCGTGACAACGCAGTATGCGAAGATCAGCCCGGCATCCCTGCTGGCGAACTCGATCCTGCGCATCACCATCCTCAATGACCAGACGGGAGATGCAGAACTCAAAGTCGCTTTCAGCATCACCATAGATGTCCCCGCTGATGCCTCTGCGGCAGACCAGGAATGGGACGGGACGATGACGATCAACCTCTACCCCACCATCCCCAGTGGGGATTCGATGACCATCGACAACACGACGATCATGAACAACCTTGAAAGCTACATGAACTTCGGGTTCGACGGCTTCACCGGTGATTTCGGCACAAGCCACAGCACCTCCCCGGGAAGCATGGACTTCTCGAATTTCGATATTTCCGACACCGCCGAACTGAGTACCTTCATCGGGGAAGTCCTGAACCTCCCGGAAGGTGATTACACCATCGCCTTCCATATCTACGAGCGGGATTATGATAATACTGACGACCCGAACAACTACGATGTTGACAGGGGCGAAGAAGATGTGACCTTCAAGGTCGTGAACATCGGCGGTATGAGCATTGATACCTACCCCACCATCGGTGACCGATATGCGATCGAGTGGAGCCTTCCAGAGGTGCCGAACTACCAGGACACCAGGAAGACCACATCGACTCTCTCGATCACAGGCTCGGGTGTCAACTTCTCCAAGGCTATCCCCCACGGCTCACCCTCCGGCACAGGACTCAAGGGGTATCCCGGCGGTACCGATGAAGGCCTGGCTACCTATGACCTCTCAGCGGACAGCCTGAATTTCCGTGCAGGTGCAAGCTACACCCTCACGATCCGGTACACGGACTGGAACGGTGCAGAGATCGCCCAGGAGAAGACCAGGACCTTCTCCTTCCCGACAGCTTCAGTCTCCTATGATGCTCCTGACCTGGATGATACCTGGTCGCCCGAACTCTCCTGGAGCTTCGGTGATTACGAGAACGATGACTGGGTAGAGTCCTATGACGTCTATCTCGGGAGCACCAAACTCGGGAATACGGAGGATACCTCCTATACGATATCAGATAAGCTGAACTACGGCACACGCTATGCATGGCATGTCGTCCCCCGCTATGCCTCGGACCGGTCAGCATTCTCCCTCTCGGGAGAGGGAGCCTTCACGACACAAACCCACCAGGCCCCGGAGGTGTCCGTCGACACGGACCTGGACGGAGCGGTCATGTTCAAGAATGAGACCTATACCTTCGAGGCTTCCGCTGAGGCCTTCGATGATGAGGAAATCACGGTATACAGGTGGACGATCGGCAGCACGACCCTGAACGGGGATTCTGTCGAATACACCCCGACGAGGGACTACAGCTCGCTGGCCATCAACTGCAGGGCCTCTGATTCCGCGGGCGTCTCGACGACCTCCGCTTCCCAGACGGCACGGGTCATCACCCCGAATTTCAGCATCAGCGCAGGAAGCCCGGTCGAGATCGGGAATACTTACACCGCCGAGGCGACCGGCTTACCAATCGAGCCCGACAGTATTACCTGGGCAGTAACAGGGCCAAGTAGTGACTCCGGTTCAGGAACCACATTCAGTCCCTCCTTCAATGATACTACAGGTACCTATACCATCACGGCAACAGCCGTGTTCACTGATTCCTTCGACAACGAGACTATCATAGAGAAGACCGCACGGATAACCGTGACAGCGAACCCCGATTGGGCAGCAGCGGATGCAGCTGCTGCTGCAGCACAGGCTTCCGCAGATGCGGCTGCTCAGTCGTTGCGGACTGCCTTTCAGGCTCTAGAATCAGCTACAGCACAGGGCTATACGAGTATTCTTGTAGAAGCACAACAGAAGTATAGTGATGCAGCCGATGCAAAAGGTACTGCCCAAAGGGCTGCTGAGGCTGCTCAGGGTGCTGCGGCAAACCATGATGCTGCTGTGGCCCAGGCCGCAGCCCAGGAGGCTGCAGCCCAGGCTGCGATTGTTGCCCAGATAGCCATTGAGCTGCAGAATATGGTGAATACGGCTGCAGCCCAATTCAAGCAGATCGCTGAAGAAGCAGCTGGATTTGCTGCCGCTGCAGCCCAGTCTGCTGCCGCTGCAGCACAGTCTGCCGCAGAGGCACAGGCTGCATTGCCTGACAGCACCTACGCAGAAGATGCCGCTGGGTATGCCACGGAAGCTGCCGCTGAGGCTGCTACTGCCCAGGCTGCCGCTGAGAACGCTGCACAGGCAACGTCTCAAATTACAGCTCAGTCTGCTGTACATACTGCTTCACAGGCTGCCGATCATGCTGCAAGTTATGCTGAGGATGCTTTTAAAAAAGCTCAAGAGGCGGTGCAATATGCTGCTTTTCATCCCACAACTCAATTCGACCTTGGTGAGGCAAACACGTATGATGAGACCCCTATTGTAATACAAATCGATGCCTCGATATCAGATTCCTCCGTGATGAACGGCATGCCGGTGACCGTTAGCCTGGCTATAGAGAATATCAGCTATGTGGATACCCTCACATGGAAACTAGACGGGAATACCATTGAAAGCGGTGCGTCACCGACTGACAGTAGGGAATTCACAGCCCGGACATCCGGCTCACATGTGGTCACCGTCACGGCTGTACCGTATGGGGAGGATTTGGGTGTCCAGCCAGCTTCGACGGCTGTCACCTTCACCTCCTACCCGGAACCGGCTCTATCCATCGCCTCACCGAACGACGGGGCTTCCTATGGACCGACCGACCGCATCTCACTGTCCGGGGCACTCGCCAATACCGCTTCCGGGAGTATCGTATACCGCTACTACTGGGAAGTCGACGGGGAAGAGGTCGATGGTATCGACAGCCTCTCTGCAACACTGCCACCAATGGCTCCCGGCGAGCATGAGATAGGCCTGTCAGCTGTCGCTATCAACGGCAGGACTTATTCCTCTGACACGGTGGGCGTAAGGGTCCAGAGTGACCTGATCCTCTCCCTCATGGCACCTGCGGATCAGGTGACCATCATCGAGGGGCAGGAGATCACCTGCAGGGTATCGGCACGAACGCTCAGCACGGTCGTCCCGGTATCGCGCCTCGTGGATGAGATCTACTGGTATGTCAACGGGTCAGACAGCGGCTCTTCAGGCCTCAGTTACCAGTTCTCGGAGAGTTCTGCTGATTCCTATGAGATCATGGCAGTCTATGCCATTGACGGACAGGAGATCGAGAGTAACTCAGTAACGGTTAACGTCATAGCATTCGATGCCCCAACGATCACCGCACCTGCTGCGGATACGATCTACTACAACCCGGGCGGGAAGCTTCAGTTCACCGGGGAAGGCGCCGACCAGGCTACCTTCACCTGGAAGCTTGACAGCACCATCATCGGGCGAAGGAAAGCCTTCCAGTACGATCCTGCAGGAAAGGACGGCAGCTATACCCTTACCCTCACCGCAAGCTACCTTGGCGAGGAGCGGGAGACCAGCAGGACGATCAGCCTGAGACCGAACAACCCGCCGGAGGTCACCCTCACGGCTGAACCTGCCCAGTATGTCGGGACGCGGTTGAGCTTCACTGCCGGGGCTGTCGATGACCATGACGGTACCCTCTCCTATACCACCTACCTCGACGGTAGACAGGTATCTTCCGGCCAGACTCTGACCTCAGCCCAGGTCGGGCTGCACACCCTTCGGGTCACTGCCTCCGACTCCATGGGGCTGACCTCCCAGAAGCAGGTCTCCTTCACCGTGAAGTCAGGCATCACCGGGGTGAACCTGCTCGCACCGAAAGATAATACCGAGGTGTACCCGGGGAAATCCTTCAGGCTGTTCGCAGCCCTTGAAGGGGACTTCTCGCTTGCACCGTCAGACCTGCCTCGATGGAACATCACAAAGCCGGACGGGTCCGGCGAGACAGTCCAGGGCTTCGATACATCCTTTACGCCGACTGCTGAGGGTGACTACACAGTTGCCTTCAGGTACCTTGACTCTGTCACGGGTACCGAGTGGTCAGAGGATGTGACCGTATCAGTGATCCCCGAACCGGTGAACCTGAGCATCTACTGGCCGCACGGGGAACTGGTCAACGCCGGTGCCGAGCTGAACCCGGAACTGGTAGGGACACCCCCTGCCGGAGTCGTCGTGACCTGGTACCTGGATGAGTCAGACCTGCCGAACTCTACCTTCATCGCACCGGAAACTGCAGGTACCCATACGCTGGCCATACGTTCAGCAGGCGAAGAGTTCGACATGATTACATTCGAGGTGAATGCGGCACCGGAGGTGACGATCTCATCAGCGGACGGCGGTACACAGTACCTTGCCGGATCCCCGATCGTCCTGACGGCAGCTGCTTCAGACGACCAGTCTTCTCCACAGATCACCTGGACCAATGCGGCAGGTACCGTCCTGGGAAGTAGGAACGTCCTCACGCTCTCCAACCTGACGAATCCGGCAGCCTATACCTTCACGGCAACGGCAGCTGACCAGTACGGCCTCGAGGGGAGTGCCTCTGTCACCCTGAACATCATACAGCCGGCAGCGATCACATCAGGTACGGTGAACAACGGGTACAAGACCTTCCTCGTGGAGAACGGGAACACCATACTGGTGACCGCAGCGGTCTCGGGAGGTATAGCCCCGTCAGTCAGCTGGACCCTGAAGCAGGGAAGCACCACTGCCAGAGCAGCTGGAACAACATCGAGCCTGAACCCCTCCGGGTTCAGTGCCGGCCCAGCAACTATCGAACTCAGTGTCACTGATGCCGGCACGGTACAGACGACCAGGTCATTCCCGATCCAGCTGATCACCGAAGCTTCCGCAGCCATCGTGACACCTGTACCGAATGAGATACTCTGGGCTGCAGACACCCAGCAGTTCACCCTCAACATCATCGGGATCACGGCAAATACCATCACTGCCGAGATCAATGGGGACGGGGCTGACTCCACGCTCCAATCCATGACCCAGAGTGACGACGGCAAGATCCTTGAGGTAGTCGTGGATGTCTCTACCGCCTCACTGGCAGAAGGCGTCTACAAACTGGCATTCGACGTATCAGACGGCCAGACAACGAGAACGGTTACCTATGACATGAACATCTTCGAACGGCAGCCGGGTATCACGATCTCCGGGGCACCGGCATCCTACGACCTGCGGTCAGGCACCTCTGTCGAACTCACGGCCGACCTGTTCGCCCTCGAAGGGGCCTCAGTCGACTGGTATACCGCAGCCGCCGCAGAGCCGGTCGGGACGGGAACGACCCTCGACCTCGCAGCACTCAGCCTCACACCTGGTCAGGAGCAGATTACCGCAGCCGCCGTTGACGGCAGCGGGAACGTCCTGGCTCAGACCTCCGTACCGCTGGCAGTCACCGGGCCGGTGACCCTGGCAGTGAACCCGCCAGAGACGATGCTGACCGTGACACCAGGTGCTGACTTCGTCCTCCAGGCAACCGCTTCTGATACCGACGGAACGGAACTCAGCGGCGAGGCAATCAGCTGGAATTCACAGCTGGACGGCACCCTCGGGACCGGGGCACAGTTCATACCGGGATCCCTGCCGAACCTCACGACCGGGGACCACATCCTGACGGTGACAGCGACCGGGAAGACCGGTGAACAGGCACAGTACGTGCTGCAGCTGATCGTCAGGGAGGAGGAAGGACCACCACCTGAACAGACAGGAAGCCAGGGAGGAGCCCCAATAGTAGCACCGGCTCCATTGCAGACAGTGTTCACCAGCGCCGTACCGATGACGTCATCAGTTTCGCAGCCAGTATCGACTGCCATAATCGTGAACGGCAATATATGGCACACACGTGGTGATGACAAGGCTGAGAAGGTCACACAGGGACTCACACTGTTCGCCGATGATATCATCGAGGTAAGGGCAAACAATAACAAGCTCACGGTGATCGTGACCTCTGGGTCCGTTGGGTCCTTCCGCTCCGTCACACTGACGAGAGGCACCTATCACTGGGATGCAACCAGCTCAGCCTGGGTTGCAGAGTAAGGAGGAGGACCGTTATGAAAGCAAGTAGACTGTTCCTGATCATCGTTCTGATAACTGTTTCGAGTTCCCTCCTCTTTGGGTACACGATAGGACTCCCTGAAGAAGCTCCGGTCAATAAGTCCCTTGATGTCCTGCTCATGCAGGAGGATGGGGATGCTGCCGTCGAGTCTGCCAGGTTCTACCTGATGCAGGAGGGGGCTGACCCCCTCTTCCTGGACCTCGAGCAGACCGACGGGACCTGGTCCGGCACGATCCCCGGCATCTACATTACCGGGGAAGCCCTCCAGTACTTCACTGAGGTGAAGGGCACCGACGGGTATATCAGGAGGATCCCTGATAAGGGATCGGCCATGCTGCCGCTCACGGCTGACACAGCACCGCCTGAACTGACCCTGCTCGCCCCTGAGGAACTCATCCTCCAGATCGGGCAGCCCCAGGTCATCATGCTGACGGCTGAGGGGGAAGCCTCCCTCACCGTCAATGAATTCTCGATAAACGGGCAGCCGATTGAGGGTGTCGTCTCCTTCGGGCCGTTCATCCAGGGGATCTATACCCCACAGACCAACGAGACTGCGACCTTGAGCCTGAGCGTAGCCGATGCCTCGGGGAATGAGTCGAGCGAAGAACTCTCCTTCCAGGTAATCGGCAAGCAGCGCGGCCCCTTCTTCAAAGCTGAGGGTGATTACTATGCAGACGCTGAGATCACCTATGAGGTCACCGGTTCCGAAGCGAGCCTGACCATGCCTGCCATGGATGACCTCTTCGCAGGCCTCACCCATGAGGTCGAGGTCGACTTCGGGCTTGGTGCCTCCGGCATGGTCGGGGCAGGTCCGATAGAGCTCGCCGTCTCGGTAGACCTCGGCGATACCCGGGACCTGATGGAGTACATCGATACCACCTACACCGATAATTATGCTACCTGGTACGACTACCCCTACCTCTCAGCAACCATGTCAGACTATTATGAGGTCCTGAGACTGTGGAACCCCTATGCCTACAACTACACTGACGGCATGTGGACCCATGCCAGGACCTTCGACTCAAACAACCAGTTCCTCGTCGACTTCTCGATCTTCGACGAGGTCCTCGTCTACCGCTTCGGTGACCAGACGGTAAGCTTCCAGGACCAGACAGTACAGAACATGCCGCTGCGCGGTTCCTTCTTCCAGCTTGACATCCCGCTGATCTCCGTACGGGCCGCCAACGGCCTCATCGACCTCGGGCTGACCGAGGCTGCCTGGCCGCGGCAGTATGCCGGTGTCCAGGTCGGGGTAGACATCTTCGACTTCTGGTACTTCCAGACCAACGTGTCGCTGATCGCCGACTACCAGGGCTCCTATGAGGTTATTAGGGGGCAGGCGAAGAGTAGTAATGCGATCGCAGCCCTCTACGGGCTGATCGATGGGACTGACTACATCGTGGACCCGGAACAGAACCTCGTCCTCGGTCTCGGTACCGGGTTCAACACCCCCTGGTTCGAGCTGAAAGGAGAGGCGGGACTCACCCTCCACGTCAGCGACGCCGGGGATGTCGCTGACATCGTGTCACTGGCTGGAGACTTCATGGACGACACCTCAGCCCTCGACCCGATTGATACCTACATCAACATGATCCAGGGCTATTTCCCCGTCCTGGACTACTTCCCCATCTCCATGGGGATCGCTACCGACGCACTGGACCTGAGTCTCTGGGGCATCACCTACGGTGCAGACCTGACGATCGCCCCGCTGGGCCTCTCAGGCTGGTACCGGAAGACCGACGGCAGCTACAAGAGCCTCGGGGCATCGATCACGACCGGCATGCAGCAGGTCGGCGGACTCTGGGACATCAGCCTCGGGGACTGGGGCATCGAGCTCGGGTATAACTGGGATACGGCCAACATACCTGACATCCTGCTCAACGACCTCGTACCGCTGGTCGAGAGCATCGTTCCCGACGTGATACCGACAATGGTCACCGACATCCTCGACGGGCTGGCAACGACCTCCATCATCCCCGAGATCACCCATGAGGGCGGCCTCACGATCAACACCCCGAGCTTCGGCCTCCTCGGCCGCTTCAAGCTGGGCGGGACCTTCGCCTGGGAGCTCACCGATACCGGCGGGGATACTACCTCAACCGACTACCAGGATGCCTTCATCATCGGCGGGACCGGTTCCTGGAAGAGCAAGACCCTCAAGCTCGGCAAGTTCTCCTTCGGGCTGAGTGCCAAGACCGATGACTCCTATGTCATGAACCGGTATGTGGATGGAGTAGAAGATACTTCTACCTACTGGGACTTCAGCGCAGAGGGAGCTGCCAAGATCGGCTATGACAAGATCGGCCTGGCAGGAGGCTACAGCCGCGACTGGGGAACGGACGCAAGCATCGACACCGTACAGGAGATCAAGGCTACCCTCTCCTTCAAGGACCTCTGGTTCGATACGATCAGTATCGGCGGGGGCTGGGAGGAGACCTACCCCTTCGGCTCGACATCCATGGAAGAACTCTCCATCGACAGTACCCTCAAGCTCAAGAAGTCCATCGGGGCATTCACCTCCGGGATCGAGATTAGCGGCGGCTACATCGACAACAAAGTCGATAATGACGACGATGAGATCTCCTGGGGCGCCAAGGTATGGGGAGGCATCTCCCTGTAGAGAACTACTTGTAGCATTTCAGGTCCCTTGCATGGAAGCTTGCAGCTTCCCTGTGAGGGGCCTTTTTATGTGCTCCAAGCTTGACTTTTCTTCCCGGGAAGTTTACCTTCTAAATAGTTTGGTATCCGAACTATTTGATACCAGAACTTCAGGAGTAATCATGATTCATGTAATGCACAGCAAGGAACTGACAGGGGCCCAGGCTACAGCCCAGGCACTGCTCAGGTCCCTCTACCGGTTCAGGAAGTCGGGATGGTTCGAGAAGCTCCACCATTTCGGGGACCTGAGCCCGGTGGAATCGATGGTGCTGAGGACGATCTCGCACCATACCGGGGGGTGCGGGGACCCGTCGGAGTTCATCACCCCCTCGCAGATCGGGGAGCGGCTGGAGATCAACTCCTCCACGGTGACCGGTCACATCAACCGGCTCGAGGAGAAGGGCTTCATCTCCCGTGAGATCGACCGGAATGACCGGAGGGTCATCCGGGTAGCCATGACAGAGGCAGGCTGGGAGACGGTCCAGAAGACCTTCGCCTCGACCTTGGGCGGGTTCACCTCCCTGGTGGACCACCTGGGTGAAGAGCAGAGCCGGGAGATGATCCGTCTCATCGATGAGAGCACCGATTATTTCACCAAGACCTTGAAATGAGAATATGAGGAATACTACATGCTTAGATTAATGAAACAGCTGCGGCCCTTCACCCTCTCGGTGATAGCCGTCTTCGTGCTTGTCTTCGGGCAGGCGATGTCGGAACTCTACCTGCCGACACTCATGGCCGATATCGTGGATGTGGGCATCGTCAACGGCGATGTCCCCTATATCTGGAAGACGGGGGGCATCATGCTCCTCGTCACCATCGGGGGGGCAATCTGTACGATACTTGCCGGCTTCCTCGCTTCCAGGACGGCAGTAGGGTTCAGCAGGAACATCAGGGGGAAGGTATTCAACCGGATCGAGTCCTACTCACTCGATGAGTTCGACCGGATCGGGACCGCCTCAATGATCGTCAGGACCACCAATGATATCACGCAGGTACAGCAGGCGACCTTCATGGTCCTGCGCATGATGCTCTTCGCACCGATGATGGCCATCGGCGGGGTCATCATGGCGATCTCCAAGGACGGGCCGCTCTCGCTGATCCTCGTCGTGGTCGTACCGGTCATCGCCACCTTCGTGGCCTTCGTCGCTACCAAGGGGCTCCCGATGTTCAAGGCGATCCAGAATCGGGTCGACCATATAAACCTGGTCCTGCGGGAGAGCCTCACCGGGGTGCGGGTCATCAGGGCCTTCAATAAGAAGAAACACGAGGTCGAACGGTTCGACGAGGCGAACCGCAGCCTGATGGACGTATCGATACGGGTCAACAGGCTCATGGCAGTCACCATGCCGGTGATCATGCTGCTGTTCAACCTCACGACCCTGGCGGTCGTCTGGTTCGGCGGGATACGCATCGACGGCGGGAACATGGCGATCGGTGACCTCATGGCCTATATCCAGTACATCATGCGGATCATGTTCTCCCTGATCATGATGACGATGATGCTGATCATGATCCCGAGAGCCTCGGTATCGGCAGGGCGTATCAACGAGGTCCTCGATCTCGAACCCTCCATCAAGGATCCCGATGACCTCGAACATGTCGGCAAGGAAGCACCGGGCAAGATCACCTTCGAGAACGTGTCCTTCCGCTACCATGGGGCTGAGGAACCCGCCCTGTCCGGCATATCATTCACCACCGAACCGGGAACGGTGACCGCTATCATCGGCGGGACCGGGTCGGGGAAGTCCACGGTCATCAACCTCATCCCCCGCTTCTATGATGTCCTGAGTGGGGCAATCAAGCTCGGGGGCGTGGATATCAGGAAGATGAGCCAGGAGGAGCTCCGTTCACGGATCGGCTATGTCTCACAGAAGTCCATCCTCTTCTCCGGGACAGTCTCCGAGAACATCAGGTTCGCAGCGAAATCTGCAAGCGATGGGGAAGTGATCCATGCAGCGGAGATCGCCCAGGCAGCGGACTTCATCGGGAAGATGGACGAAGGGTATGACACCGAGATCGCCCAGGGGGGCGTGAATGTCTCAGGCGGCCAGAAGCAGCGCCTGGCGATCGCCAGGGCCCTCGCTGCCAAGAGGGACATCTACCTCTTCGATGACAGCTTCTCAGCCCTCGACTTCAAGACTGATGCGGCCTTGAGGAAGGCGCTGCTTGAAGAGACGAAGGAGTCAGCGGTGATCCTCGTCTCCCAGCGGGTGAGCACGGTCATGACCGCTGACCAGATACTGGTCATGGATGAAGGAAGGATCGTCGGGAAGGGGACCCATGAGGAACTCCTCGAGTCCTGCCCGATCTACCGGGAGATCTCAGACTCCCAGTTCTCAGGGGAGGTGCCGGCATGAGCAGCGAGAAGAACAGACAACCCGACATGAAACAGATGAGACCCGGACAAATGGCTCGGGGCGGCGGCCACGGCGGCATGCACGGAGCCATGTCCAGGGCGGTGGAGAAACCCAAGGACTTCAAGGGAACCTTCAAGAAGCTTGTCGCCTACCTGAGACCTTTCAGGCTGAGGCTGTTCATCGTCCTCATCTTCGCGGCAGCAAGTACGGTATTCAACATCCTCAGCCCGAAGATCCTCGGCAAGGCGATCACCCGCCTCTTCGAGGGGTTCATGATGAAGATGCAGGGGGTGCCCGGGGCAGCCATCGATTTCCCCTATATCTTGAGGATCCTCATCATCCTGGCAGGCCTCTACGGGGCGGCATCGCTGTTCAACTTCCTCATGCAGTACCTCATGGCCGGGGTGGCCCAGAAGACTGTCTACAACCTGCGCAAGGAGGTGAAGGAGAAGACTACGAAGCTCCCGCTCAAGTACTTCGACATGCACAGCCATGGGGACGTACTCTCCCGCATCACCAATGACATCGACCTGATCAGTACATCGCTCCAGCAGAGCCTGACCCAGGTGATCACGGCCTTCGTCACCCTCATCGGGATCATCATCATGATGCTCACCATCTCGCCGATCCTCACGCTGGTGACGATCGTCACCCTCCCCTTGAGCTTCATCGTGGTCAAGAGCATCATCAAGAAGTCTCAGTTATACTTCGCCAAGCAGCAGAAGATCATCGGGGAGCTCAACGGGCATGTCGAGGAGATGTTCACCGGGCATCGTGAGGTGAAGGCGTTCAACCATGAGAAGGAGTCGATCAGGCTCTTCGAAGGGAAAAACGAGGAACTCTATGAGGTGGGCTGGAAGGCCCAGTTCGTATCCAGCATCATCATGCCGCTGATGACGGCTATCAGCAGCCTCGGCTACGTGATCATCAGTGTCGCCGGCGGCATCTTCGTGACGAAGAGGCTCATCGAGATCGGCGACATCCAGGCATTCATCCAGTATGCGCGCCAGTTCACCCAGCCGATCCAGCAGACTGCTACCATCGCCAACCTCCTCCAGTCCACCGTAGCAGCGGCAGAGCGTGTCTTCGAGATCCTCGACGAGGAGGAGGAGATCACCGACCCCGAGCAGCCTGTGGAATTGGGATCAGTCAAGGGAGCTATCGAGCTCAAGGACGTGGACTTCAGCTACCTGCCTGACAAGCCGCTGATCGAGGGACTCAACATCAGCGTCGCCCCCGGGGCCTCGATCGCCATCGTAGGTCCCACCGGGGCTGGGAAGACCACCCTGGTGAACCTCCTGATGCGCTTCTATGAGATCCAGGCCGGCTCGATCTCGATCGACGAGGTCGATACCCGCAGCCTTCGCCGCGGGGAGCTGCGTAACCACTTCGGCATGGTCCTGCAGGACAGCTGGCTCTTCAAGGGTACGATCCGGGAGAACATCGCCTACGGCCGTGATGGGGCGACGGATGAGGAGATCCATGCAGTGGCCAAGGCCGCCCATGCCGACCACTTCATCAGGACCCTGCCTGAAGGCTATGACACCATCCTCAACGAGGAGGCCTCGAACATCTCGTCTGGCCAGAAGCAGCTGATCACCATAGCCCGGGCATTCCTCGCTGACCCGGCGATCCTCATCCTCGATGAGGCGACGAGCAACGTCGACACGCGTACCGAGCTGATCATCCAGAAGGCCATGGCCGCCCTCATGAAGGGCAGGACCAACTTCATCATCGCCCACCGGCTCTCCACGATCCGGGATGCCGACACGATCCTCGTCATGAACGAGGGCTCCATCGTCGAGCAGGGCAACCACCACCAGCTGCTCGATGCTGACGGCTTCTACGCAGACCTCTACAACAGCCAGTTCGCCGGCGAGGCTATCTGACGACAAGACGTGAGAAAGGGGAGTTCTCTCCCCTTTCTCCCTGTCCATCCTCTTCCCCTTGATCATCATAACGACATTTCATAATTTATTGAATTAATTCAACCTTGTAATGATGACAATTCTTGTCAACAATGCTATGATTACTCCATCACATGAAAAAGTAAGACCAAACATACTGCGTCATGAGATACGCAGGGACGGAAGGCGACATGAAACGAGTGATCTATCTGTTATGCATCCTGCTGCTGGCAGCAGCCCCACTCTCTGCCGGGGATGCAAACCTCCTCGAAGAGATCAATGACTACCTCAAAGGCCCGGAGATGTACTCCATCCTCTCCGACACCCATACGGTCGCGGGCTACACCTCGGCTGCCCTCGGGCTTGCGGCCTGTGTATTCAACCCCGGCCTGGTGGAGGATGACCTCCACGGTGCCCTGGGTACAGCCGCTGCAGTCACCTCTGCGGTGAACATCGGGGTGGGACTGCTGAACTACGGGGACAGGATCTTCTCGGATGAGTCATCCGACGGCTGGCTCTCTGCAGACACCATCCATGCTGCCATGGGCATCACCGGCAGTGTACTGATGATCGTCGCTGCAGCGAGCGAGGACTCCGATGCCCACCCATGGCTCGGCGGAATCGGTGCCGGGCTCATGTCCGCGTCGATCATCATCGAATTACTCTGACCAACCAAGGAGAACAATCGTATGAAACGGATACTACTTATCTTGATACTTATTATAGCGGGAGCGAACCTCTTCGCTCAGAATTTCAGCATCGTCTATTTCGGGCGGACTGAGGTCAACATGGAGGCGACCAAGTATATTGGGAAGCAGATCAAGAAGAGCAAGCTCTCCCTGAAGCCCTCCTATGCAGCAGGCTTCGCGAAGCTGAAGGACACCACGAACCCGGTGGTCATCCTCAATACGGGGTCATCACAGGGGCAGGTCGACAGCCGCATCACCACCTACCTGAACACCGTCGCGGACAAGAGCAACTACATCCTCGTTAACCTCTACTCGATGGGAAAACAAACCTTCTATGAGGTCATCCCAGCTTCAGACTCCCTGCTCGGGGTTGATGCGGTCTCTGCGGCATCCTACTACAAGGAAGGAAGGACTGACACCATGCACAAGCAGTGGACTGCCAAGCTCTTCGAGCTCATCGGGGATATGGCCAAATGATGAAGCTCGCGACCCTGCTCGTTCTCTACCTGCTTATCCCGGGAGCCCAGGTGGTGGGGTATATCAGGGAGTTGCCATTTATCAGCTTCCCGGAGGCCCTGAACTATATCAGCTCAATCATCTCCTTCTACGCGGTGTTCAACCACCTGCTGATCTCGGTCAAGATCCCGAGGCTGCAGCGGTTCTTCCCCTATGACCGGATGGTGAAGTTCCATGCGATCTCAGGGGTCATCCTTACGGTAACGATCTATTTCCATGGAGCCTTCAAGATCATCTCAGGGAAGTATATCGACCTGTCGACCTGGCTCCTGCTGGCCCTCTGGACCGTCCTGCTCTTCGCCGCGATCCTCTGGATCGAGACTCCGCTGTCCCGGAAGCTCCGCAAGGTGCTGGTGGCAAGGGTCCCGTTCTTCGGGAAGATCCCCTATGACCTGATGAAGCGGGTACACGGCTACCTCTTCATCCTCTTCGGGATCATGACCTACACCCATGTGAGTGAAGCGGACCTCATGTACAGTTCGAGCTCCTTCATCTCAGGCTATGCCTCCTACTACCCCCTTGCCGTGATGGCGATCGTCATCTATGCACGGATACGCAGCCTGCTGCTGCCGAAGCTTCGGGTGACGAAGAAGCGGATCATCGGGGATACCGTCGTGCTGACCCTCGTACCCCTGCAGAAGGGCCGAATAGCATACCGTGCCGGGCAGTTCGGGTATCTCAGGATCCTGGGTAACCGGTTCTTCGAAGAGGAGCACCCCTTCTCCTTCCTCTCCACCCCGCACGAGGAGGAGATCCAGGTCGGGATCAAGATGGTAGGGGACTATACGAAGCGCGTCGGCCAGATCGAGGAGGGAACCACGATCCGCATCAACGGCGGGTTTGGGGATTTCATCCCCGACTACGCAAAAGGGGACACGGTCCTCATCGGTTCCGGGATCGGGATCGTCCCCCTGCTCAGTCTCCT
This sequence comes from Spirochaetia bacterium, assembly GCA_963677595.1. Lineage (GTDB taxonomy): Bacteria > Spirochaetota > Spirochaetia > CAKZLE01 > CAKZLE01 > CAKZLE01. Next base: position 2,315,304 of record OY782041.1, on the reverse strand, counting down.
GAGAGATATGGGGCATGGGCACCCAAAGGGGCAGGTCACGGCATTCCTCGCAGTCAACCAGCGGGATGAACTGCTGATCGAGGAGGAACTTAAGCAGCTCCATGAGGAGATCGATCCCCTGGATATAAAGCTGTTCATCTTCAGCGAGGACGGGATCCTCTACCACAAGGATCTCTTTGATGAGCATATCGCGAACCCGGCAGGCGCGAGCTACTTCATCTGCTCCTCACCCGGGGTGCGCACCATCGTCTGCGATGCACTCGCCTCATTGGGAGTACACAAGAAGCAGATCTACTTCGAGGCGTTCAGTTTCTGATGAGCATGTCCCCGGGATCCCGGGGACATGATGGTGCAGAGTCCTATTTCTCTTTCGGGTGGAGCGGCCAGACGACCTTCCCGTAGACCTCGTTGAGGACCTGTCCCAGACCGGTATACATGGCTGAGAGACCGCAGAAGACTCCCTCTATACCGGTGATGGTCTTGATCACGGCACTCCCTGTGATATCGCCGAGGGCGAGCAGGAAGAAGAGGATCGTGAGCGATGCGAAGACCACCTGCAGGGCCCTGTGGAGCTTCAGCGTACCAATGAAGAGCACGCCGGTGAATATCCCCCACATGATCAGGTAGGCTACCATCGCCCCGAGTGCCGGTTCGGCAACGAGCCCCATCGCAGGCATGACCTTCAGCCCCACGAGCGAGAGCCAGAAGAACCCATAGGAGACGAATGCTGTCGTCCCGAAGGTGTTCCCCTTCTTCCATTCCATGACCCCGGCGATGACCTGCGCGATACCGCCGTAGAAGATCCCCATGGCAAGGATCATAGACCCCAGGCCGAAGAGCCCCGCGTTATGCAGGTTCAGCAGTACGGTGGTCATACCGAACCCCATGAGCCCCAATGGCCCGGGATCGCCTGTCTTATCTGTTACTTCGGTGACATTGACCATATTTGATTCCCTCCAGTTGTGTTTTTGAGCTTCCCCATTCTAATTGAAGGACCTGAATAGAGTAAAGGGACAGAACCAGTCCCAGGGGAAGAAAACAGGATTACCTACCAGAGCAGTGCGACAGCCCGTTTCCCCATGATGGTATCATCGAAGATGACCGTTCCCGCTTCCCCGCCGGTCATCCCGCAGCAGACGTGCAATGGTAGCAGGTGCTCCTCCCTCGGGTGACAGTACCGTGCATGGGGAGCATCCTCCCAGGAACGGAGCCGGCCTTCTCGTTCTTCCGGTGCCAGGTCAGCTGTACAGGTCTCCTTCAGCCAGTCCTGGAAGGCGTCGTTCCTGTCATCGTTGCCTCCTCTATGGCTGAAGAACTCCCTAAGGTTATGGAAGGAGAAGCCTGACCCGATTACCAGGATGTTCTTATCTAGAAGCGGCTTCAAGGCCCTTCCCAGGGCAAGGTGGGCCTCAGGGTCCAAGCCCCTGACAAGGGAGAGCTGTGTGACTGGGATATCGGCTTGCGGGTACATCATCATCAGGGGGATGAACACCCCGTGGTCTAACCCACGCTGTGTATCAACCACTGATGGTATTCCTGCCTCTCTGAGCAGTCCAGCAATATCCCCGGCAAGCTTTGGGCTCCCCGGTGCCGGGTATTCTACGTCATAGGCTTCTTCAGGGAAGCCATAATAGTCATAGAGCATGGGCGGGGACGGGGTTCCCAACAGGGTCGCCTGGCCCTCTTCCCAATGGGCACTGATCACGAGGATGGCATCGGGTAACGGCAGCTTCGATGGCAAATCCCTCATGAAATCGATCATCGCCTGGTGGCCGGGGTCCCAGAGGATGGGCAGCGGTCCCCCTCCGTGAGAGAAATATACAACCCTGGCCCTGTTACTGTGTTCTCCTGTTTCCATACATTCACTCCTGAGTCAGTGTAAAAGGTTTAGTATCGTGTTTCAAGAACCCACAGCCATGACGCGGTTGCGTCCTGCCTGTTTCGCACGATAGAGACGGCTGTCTGCACGCCTCAGGATGCTCTCCTGGTCATCATCCTTACGTATCTCTGCGGCACCGATACTGACCGTCACGGAGCTTCCGTCCTCTATGATAAGACGCTCTTCTATGATCGCTCTCACCCGCTCAGCGAAGATCACCGCCTGGTCGAGAGTCGTGTAGTTGAGAAGCACGACGAACTCCTCACCCCCGACCCGGAAGAGGTGATCGGTCTTCCTGACGATCGCGGTCATGATGCGGCTGAAACGCACGAGGATCTCATCGCCAGTTTGATGGCCATAGGTATCATTCACTAACTTGAAATGGTCGAGGTCGAGCATCAGGAAAGAGAACGGGATGTCATACCGATGGAACTGGGCGATCATGCTCGTTAGCCACTCGTGGTAAGCTTTCCGGTTCGCCAGGCCGGTGAGGTCATCAGTGACAGCCTGCTCCTTGATATGCTCCATGGTATAGTATCGCTCGGTAGTGTCAGCTGCCGTGACGAGGAGCTGCTGCTCCCCGGGCATCAGGGCGATAGAGGAATTGATGCGTATCTCCAGCCCACTTTTCGTGATGAAGAAACGCTCATAATTCTCAAGCGAGCCGGTCTTCATGACCCCGCTCAGCACTTCCTTAACCTCCGATGCATCGGATTGCCCAACCAGGTCGTAGATATGCCGACTGAGCAGTTCCTGCTCCTCCATCCCGAAGAGGTCGGCATACCGCCTGTTCACGAAGATGAACTGCAGCTCAGGGTCCAACAGGGCAATCCCCTCGAGGGAGGTCTGCAGTACGGTCTCGAGTTCCTGCTTCTGCTGCTCGATCAGCAGCGCAGCTGCCTTCTGTTCCGAGATATCGAGATGGATCCCGATCATCCTGAGAGGCTTCCCCTCATCGTCCCTCCTGACCACGAGTCCGCGGTCGAGGATCCACTTATAGCTGCCGTCCTTGCAGAGGAGCCGGTGCTCATTGGAGTAGACTGTAGTCTTGCCGTCGAAGTGTTCCTGCAGGTCCTGGTAAACCTGCTCCCGGTCCTCGGGATTGAGGCGCCGTTCCCACTCTTCGAGCGACCCCGTGATCTCATCGTCGGTGAAGCCCAGCATCGCCTTCCACTGAGGAGAGAAGAAGACCTCATCGCTCTCAAGGTTCCAGTCCCACAGACCCTCCATGCTCCCCTCGATCGCGATCCGCAGCCGGAACTGGCTCTCCTCGAGCGCCTCCTCCTTCTCCTTGAGCTCCGTGATATCGCGGACGCTGCCGATGAACCGAAGGATCCTGCCATCCCCATCGAACACCGGCTGTACCCGCTGCTCTAGGGTCTTCTGTTCACCCGCCGGGGTGATGATCCTGCTGACTATCATACCCTCCCGCTGCTCGCGGCTCACAGCCTTCTGCTCGGCAAGGAACCGCTTGCGTTCCTCCTCCGGGTAGCAGGCGAGCAGGAGCTTTTTGCCGATGTTCTCCTGGCCCTGCTCAAAGCCGAAGATGGGGAAGAGCCCGTCACTGGGAGTGAACTTCCGGGAGACCATATCATACTCCCAGAAACCTACCTTCCCGATCTCGGAAGCCTGGTTAAGGAGGGTGTTCAAACGGTTAAGCTTCTCATACCGTGCCTTCTTCTCTGTGATATCGCGTACCGAGGAGAAGATGTAATCATGGCTGTCCCAGGAGATCCGCACGAGCAGGATCTCCGCGATGTAGGTCGATCCGTCCTTCCTGGTATGCACCCGTTCCAGCATGAGCTGGTCAGTCCCGACACCCTTCATAATAGCCTGGTAGTCCTCAATTCCCTGCAGTCCCTTATCCCAGTCAAGGACGGTAAGGTCCTTCATCTCCTCATCACTATAGCCGAGGTTCTCCTGTGTCAGGGCACTGTACTCGAGCAGCCTGCCGTCTTCCGGGTCCAGGATGAAGATAGCTTCCGTGGAGAGGTTCAGCAGGGTCCGGTACCGGTTCCGTTCTTGCTCGATCTCCTCGCCTAAGGTCTTCCGGATGCGGAGCATCTGGTTGAACCTCGCAGAGAGTTCCCCGAGTTCATCATCCGGCACCTTCTCCACCTCGATGAAGTTGCCGTTCGTCAGCTGATGGATCGACTCCCCGATATGCTGGACCGGCTGGAGGAGCTTCCGTGTCAAGACCGTGGAGAGGATGACCATAGCCACGAGCAGTGCCAGGATGATGATCGCTTGGAGCAGGATCTGGTCCCGGACCATATCGTAGATCTCAGCCGTATCGAGCTCTACCGAGAGCCCCATGTCATAGGGAGCGAGGTAGCGCACATAGGAGAAGACTGGGACGCCCCGGTAGTCGACAGCCTCGATGAACCTCCCCTCAGGATATGCCTTCGCCTGCATGACCGATACATCGGTCTGGTCGCTGCGCAGGGTACGCGACAGGGCGCTGTCCGGGTCGAACCGTACCGGGGTCAGGAAAAGGGCATCACCATTCCCCTGGTACTGGACGAATACCGTATCGGCTGTTGAGAGTTCCAGTTCGCTGAAACCAAGCAGCACATCAGCAAGCTCGGAGAGATCTACATAGGCATAGAGCAGCGCGATCACCTCCCCCTGCTCGATGAGGGGGGCCCGTACCTGCATGTATGCCCTGTTGTCTATGGTATGGTAGGAGATGGGGATCTGCTCTTCTGTGATATCATCGGGGGAAGCTGCCACCGGATACATCCGGCTGTCTTCACTGGTAGAGAGGATGAGGTCCCCATCTGACGTTGTCAGCGAGAGCACCTCCACCCGTCCCAACGCTGTCATGGCCTGGGTGAGACTCTCCCTGATCTGTCCAAGGAGCTGTTCATCCCCTGTAGACTCATATTCAAGGAGGACCGACTTGAGGATCGTCCGGCTGGTGAGCAGTTTCATCTCAGCAGAGAGGGTGTCGAAGAAGAACTCTATATAGTGGGTATCGCTCCGTGATTCTGAGGCAAGTTTCTCTGCAATCAGTCCGTTGATGTTCTGCTTAGCCTGTATGAAGCTGAAGACGGCAAGTATGATGGAGATGATAAGCGTGATTGAGATGATGAAGGTATTCAGTTTCGTCCGTAACTTCATAAGATCTCACTTTACTTTTTGTACTGCCTTTTCTCACTAATTCTATCATGGAAAAGCGCTTTATGGTGAGATTTGTTATGAGTTCAGTAAGGCGTCGGGCTTATATCTGGCTCACCTGCACATCTGGCTGACGGCATCCATGGCAGCCATGGCTATGGGATAGACCCCGGGCCCTGCAGTGAGCCCCGGCTGGGTACCATACTGCATGGTTGCCAGGTCCGCCGCAGTCATACCCTGCTGGATTGCCAGACCCAGGATGTTGATCATCTCCCCGGTCGACTTCCCGCCGCTGACCTGCGCACCGAGGAGCACCCCGCTCCCCGTGGAGAACACCAGCTTGAGGATCTGAGGGTTCGCATCCCCCACGCCCTTCGGATGCCGGTCGAACCCTTTGCTCCTGCCGATCACGAACTTGAAGTTCTCCCGGCTTGCCTGCTCTTCGGTGAGTCCTGCGGCACCCAATGCCGAATCCCCGAGTGAGGTAGAGAAGACCGCGATGCTGCCCTTGGTCTGGCGGATGATGCGGAGTTCGAAGAGGTTCATCCCCGCGATCCTCGCTTCAGAGGCTGCGGTCGAGGCCAGCATGAGCCGTGACGGCTTCCTGGTGAAGAAGTCCTTGTGCTCCACACAGTCACCGGCGGCAAACACATCGGGGACACTCGTCCTCAGGTATTCATCAGTTCTGATACCTCCGAAGATACCAATCTCGAGCCCCGTATTCCGTGCCAGCTCCGTATTGGGGCGGTACCCGATGGCAAGCACTACGGCATCGACCGGGATGACCTCACCTCCTTTGAGCTCCACGCCGGTGGCGATGCCGTTCTCTCCCACGATGCGGCTGACCATGGTCGAGGTCCTGATATCGACGGCATGAGCTCGGAGCATCGCGAAAGCCGGTACTGTCATATCCTCATCAAAGGCCAGCGGCAGGATAGAACCCATGGCCTCAATGAGGGTCACCTCAGCTCCTCCTTTCGCGAGTTCGTCACTCATCTCCACGCCGATGAAACCGGCACCCACGACTGCGACCCGCTTCGCCGATGTGAGGATGGGATATATCTTCCTGACATTCTCCAGGTCCTTCGCAGCCGTGACGACATGAGCGAGGTCCCTTCCCTCGATCGGGGGGACGAAGGGGGTAGATCCCGTTGCAAAGATCAGACGGTCATACTCGATCATCTTACTGCCATGGGTCAGGATCTCTTTCTCTTCAGTCCTGACTTCTATGACTTCATCTATGAGGAACTCGATCCCGGCTGCCTTCATGGGGTCTATCCCTTTGATATCAGCCTCTATGGAGGGAAGCGTGCCGAAGATATAGGGGATACCGCAGGGGATCAGGGCATCCGGTTCCTTCCTGATCACCAGTATCGACTTCTCCGGGTGGAGCTTCTTCGCAGCGACCGCTGCAGCACCACCGGCCGGGTTCCCTCCGATCACTACCACATCATATCTCATACATGTTCCCTCCTTGGATACTTCATATTTAGCATATGCTTATAATATATATGATGTATTCCCAAGAAGCAATCAGAACCTGGTCATTCTCCTAGCATATTTTCGATTATTTCACTCAGGTATGAGTACTGGATCGTACCTATGCTCGTTCTCCCATCATCGGCGACTCCTTGAGCATCATCACCAATACCACGGTGACCAGGGCAAGGAACACGAAACTGACCATGACCGAACCAAGATACCTATTATGACCGATGCTCATGAGGTAGGTGAAGACCAGCCCTGTGATCTGCCCGGCGAAAAGCAGCATCCCCTGTGAAGAAGACTCCGGTGCCGGGTAGCTCACCTCGGCGGCATACTGGAACCCGATCGGCCCCGCACTCATGATGAAGAACCCGAGGATAAACGAGGAGACGAGCGCGATGGTATAGGCGGCTTCCGGGGTGCTGCCGAGCATCCCAGCGAAGGTGAGGCCCGCGACCCCGGGGACCATCCCTGAAATGCAGATGACGAGGAAGAGCCTCCGCTTCCTGAAGGTGTCGGAGAGGATCGGCAGGATGACTGCTCCGATGACCCCGCCGAGGAGCATCAGCACCCCGATCATCCCGTTTGAGTCCGAGACCCCGATGAACCCCGTGATCGCATCGACCATCGAGCTTACCGCATTGAAGAGCCCGAGCCCGATGAAGAAGAGGATGAGGGTGATCACCATATCCTTCCTGCCGAAGATGATCCGGAACCCCTCGAAGAACCTCGTATGGTGCAGCTCGGTCCCTGACGGCGGTGTCGGGGGTCTCTCCCTGATGAGGACCAGGGAGATCACCCCAGCGGCAGCAGTGATGATCCCGTAGGTCATGAGCATGGAATCAATCCCCGCCCCGTAGGTCACCGACTCCGGCGAGGTGTCGACCATCAGGGGGGTCACCCCCATGGCGACCATGATCCCGAGGTACTGGGCCAGGGCCCCGATGCCGGCAGCAGTGGCACGCTCCCGGAGCGGGAACCACCTGACGGTGAGGGCAGTCACGGCATTGAGGATGAAGGGCTGTACCGCGGCAAGCCCCACCTGGGCGATGATGACCAGGGTGAAGCTGTCTGCGAAGAGCCCCTTGGCAAAGCCGAAGACCGCGGCACCGAGCGCCCCGATCCCAAGCCCGACCCTGATGCCGTAGGTATCTAACACATAAGAAGCGGGGATGCACATGATGAGGAAGACCAGCATATAGGACATGGCGATGAAGTCGATATTGAAAAAGGAGCCGTCTGGGATCTGGCCTTCATAGAAGACTGCAGCTGCCCGGGAGACCGGCGCATGGGTAAGCCACTGGATCTGCGAGACCATCGTAAGGAGGAAGAACGCCCCGAGCACCACCCACCTGTACCGATACACCCTGAATGCCTCTTCCTGTTTGATTCCCATCTACTCTCTCTCCTCTTTAACGACCAGTTCAAGTATATCCGGCCGTGCATAATGGCCGCAGGCATCGAATTCCATCCTGCTTGCTGGGACCTTATCCATGTCGAGCTCAGCGAAGATGATCCCCTCGCGGTCCCAGAGGGGTTCGGTTTCATAGTGACCGTAGGGATCGACGATGCAGCTGCCGCCCCGGCAGACGACATAAGGGAGCCTGTCGATCTCCTCAGGGCAGTGAAGCGTTTCCGGGTAGGTATCCTTCGTGAAGAACAGGTTGCTGTTGATGAAGTAGCAGTGCCCTTCCAGGGCGATGTGCCGGATGGTCGCCTGCCACTCTTGGTTGTCATTGGTGTTCGGGGAGATGTAGATGGTGATCCCCTTCCCATAGAGCGCGACCCGGGCAAGCGGCATATAGCTCTCCCAGCAGATGAGGCTCCCGACTGGCCCCCACGGGGTCTCTGCCACGGGGAAGTAGTGGCTGTCAGCATCCCCCCAGACGACCCGTTCAGAGCCGGTGGGCTTGAGCTTCCGGTGGTGTGAGACCAACGCCCCTTCGGGTGAGAAGATGATATTGCTGTTATAGAGGGTGGCGGTCCGGGCATCCCGCTCCGATACCCCGATACTGAGCCATGCATTCGCGTCCCGGGCTGCGTTGCCCAGCAGTTCGGTCTCAGGCCCCGGGATGAGGATCGAGTTCTCATAGTAGCGCAGCCAGTCCTGACGCCCCTGCGCGGTACGTGCCCCGACGGTGAACCCGAAGGACATCCCGTAGGGATAGCCCGGGATGAAGAGCTCGGGGAACACGATCAGCTCGGCCTGTGCTGCGGCACACTCAGCGATGAGGGAAACCGCCTTCTCAGTACAGGCTCCGGCATCGAACAGCACAGGCGCTGCCTGGACCACTGCGATCCGACAGCTCTTCTTCAAATCTCTCATGGACGTACACTCCTCAAGACATGGTACCCTGTTCTACAGGATTGGGGAAGGAATTTCTCTGCCGATGTTTACCTCTCAAACTTCGCACATGAAATTCAGCCAAGAACAGGCAAGTACTCGCCCTGAATGCTTCTAGTTGATTATATATAATATATAGACATAAGAACGAATATTCTTACTCTAAATACTATGGGATGTCTATTAGCAACACGAAGAACTTATGTTTAAATTTGTAAACATATGAAAACTGTATAGCTTTCACAGAGTCTTGTCGTATTCGCCGGTTTGGAGGCAGGGACTTGATAGTATTGCATGTACTTCGCGTTCATCTTCTCCTGGTATGACTTCCTGTTCGCTTTGACGTTGACCTCCCCTGATACGAGCACGCTCCCGCTGGGAATGCTCAGTACCTTCGGGATCCTGCATCAGGGCTGGACCTATATGGCGACGATGGGGGTCGTGGCGATCCTGCCGGTGATCCTGCTTTCGCTTATGCTCCAGAAGTACTATATCAGCGGACTGACTTTCGGGGGAGTGAAGTAGAGGATCCTGTATGGATTCCGTAGCAGGACAGCAGCAGGTATAGTCTTGTTTCGTGTTTAGACTACACTACAAGTTGAGTATATCAAGCATTTGTCTGGGAGTGACAATAAAGGGTTTCTGGGGAAAGTGTTTCAAGTTCCCCGTTACAAGAAATGTATCATGATCCTTACGTGCTTCCATCGTGACCTCGAAGAACATAATATCATCTGGATCAGGCATATCAACAATGAGTTTATCTGCCTCCACCAGGATTCCTTTGTCTACAATGCCGGTGATAATATGGGTAGGTATATCTGGGGGGAGATGGAATTTCGGGTGTGAAAGAACCTCATGGTACTCATTGAGAATAGCATGATTGAAGACAGGGATAATCTCACCAAGAAACACCTTCTCCATGATCCTTCCAGGATTGGAATCCCACTTGAGTATGGCTGATACCAGGACATTCCTATCGATTACTACAAACCGATCACTCTTTGAGAACATACCGCTTCCTTGCTTCGGCTATCTCTGAATTGATCTCTTCCAGTGTCATATCAGATATACCGTTCTCCCCGGCGATGCGACTTGCTTCCTTCAGGGCATACATAGCATTACGTGCTTTTGGATCTCCATCGAGCTTCATTGGGAAGGGTATTCCCTGATCCAATACTGCCCGTGCGAGGAACATGCGAAGAGCAGTAGAAAGATCAATGCCTAATCTCTCGAAGATGCTTGTGGCCTCCAATTTGAGGTTCTCTTCTACGCGAAACTGTACCAGAGAATTTGCCATAATCTGCTCCTTTGTAAACATATGCAAGTATATGTTTACATATATAGTATATTAGCATGGGCCATAGTCGTCAAGTTGAGGATGCGTTATCCTATGCAAGTTCTGCTATTGTCATGTTCCAATATGCAATGCTCTCATGGTTGAACCGTCAGAGCTCTGATGAGATCGGCTTCGGTGAACTCTACTACCAGCTATTAGAAGAAGTACAGGATGCCGCTCTCTTTGCAGCCCTAGAGTTGACGTTAACTCTGTTTGTCGAGGTTATCGCTGATGAGTATGCATTACCTCTTGGCAAACTGAATGATACGCTGAACAGATTCCTGAAGGGCCTGCCTCAACGACTCAGAATCTATCTCAAGAATGCGGCTTAGCTATGTGCGAAGTTTGAGTTACCTGTCTTCACGTTCGTGATGGTACTGCTGGATTGTACCCAAGCAGGGGGACATGCCAGGATCACAGGAACAGCAGCTGCACAGGCAGCTTGATCCAGTCATGCGAGAGATCTGCAGGAAGAAGTAACGAAGAGTTCTTCCAAGTAAGGAATACCTTCCTCAAGATAGCCAGGCAGTGGAATCAAAAAACATTCGCCTCCATCCGAATCTTTTTGATATTTCTAAAAAGTTTCTTATACACCCGAATCTTTTTTCTATACAGACACCTGCATGAACCGAACCGGCCCTGGTGGACACGCGTCATATCGCGGGATAAATTCTTTCCCCAGTTACCGAAATCGATGATATACTCTTCCTATATGGACTTTGCGCACGACAGCAGGGACTTCAATGTGTTCTGCATCAAGGACCAGAGAGAGATACCCCCGAGACCGGACAACCAGCACCAGTATCCTGAAGATGACCTGCGACACTGGTACGACTGCGAATATGCAGGCTTCCTCACCCCGAAGAACAACATACCCAGGCCTGATCCCGGTATGAACGCACGCAGCAAGAGCGTGGTATGCATCTACCCCGGGAACCACCCCTATATGGATGACTTCAAGGAGGGGTTGAAGAAGGTCGCCAGGTTCTACAGCATCAAGACCTCCTTCATCACCACCAGCTGGGACATGCGGATACAGACGAAAGCCGTCGATGAGGCGATCGGGAAGCACCCCGACCTGATCATCATGATACCGGAGAACACCAATGTCTGTGAGGACCATTACCGGAGGATCAACGAGTCGGAGATACCCGTCATCTGCTGCAACTCCCTGCCCGAGCCGTCGGTGTACCGGCACATCCTGGCGTGGACCGGCCCCGATGACTGGGGTCAGCAGCGGCTGCTGGCCCGTGAGTTCGCCGAACTGATGGGCTACCGCGGAAGTTATGTCATCGTCAGGCATATCCCCGGCAGTTCGGCCTTCAACGCACGCACCTGGGGCTTCGCAGCCGAGCTGAAGCGGATCGCCCCTGAGATCAAGCTGCTGGAAGCCGAGACTTCGTACCTCGACCCCAAACTGACGGAGCAGCTGGTCTCCTCCTGGATCGCAACCTACGGCAGGGAACTGACCGGGATCGTGAACTCGGGCTGCGCCCCGCTGCAGATGGCGATCAACAACGTAGCCATGGCCTATGGCCGGAAAGATATCATCCGGGTATGTATGGGCAGTTCGGAACGTGCCCTGCATATGGTGAAGTCAGGGAGCATCCATGCAGCGGCATACCAGTCGGGGGAGATGGACGGGGCCCTGGCCATGCAGACAGCCGCGGACTGGTTCAACGGGTTCAAGATAGAGACTGTGCGGTACCTCCCGAGCCTCATCGTCAACAGGGACAACGTCCAGGACTTCATCGAGAAGAAGGATATCATCCCCAGCCTCAATGATGACGATCTCTACAGGGCGCTCAGCAGGCTGGACTCCGATGGGGTCGACTCCTATTTCGAGAAGCTCTTCTCCATCCTGCACAACGTCAGGTTCATCAAGGAGGAGTTCCTCCGGGGATTCATCATCCAGATCTTCTCGATCCTCGTCCAGGTCCTCAAGGAGAACGGCGTACAGATGTATGAGTTCTTCAATGACTATGAAGGGGTCTATAAGTACCTCTTCGACCAGCGGTCGATCGAGCAGTCCCTCCTGTGGATCAGGAGTACTGCGAAGGATATCATCGCCGTCATCCATTCGAGGAAGAACAGCCAGGACACGCTCAGCAGGGTCCTCCGCTTCATCGATGAGCACTTCGACCAGCCACTCTCGCTGAAGACCCTCGCTGACCAGTTCGATATCACGCCGGGGTATCTCGGCCAGCAGATCAAGACCGTCAAAGACCTCTCCTTCTGTGACTATATAAACTCCGTGCGGGTGGACAAGGCAAGAGAACTGCTGGAGCAGACGAACATGAAGGCCAAGGAGATAGCCTTTGCCGTCGGCTACTCGGACCATAACTACTTCTACCGGGTCTTCAAGAAATACTGCGGGTTATCAACGACGGAGTTCCGCGAGGAACATATCCCGGCATCGTAGAACCCTACTTCCCGCACATTGGTATATCGGGCAGGGCTCCCCTGGCAAATGCAGGGGTACGTTCATTAATGCCGTTAATACATACTCAATGTCTTATTTCATCTATGAGTAACAATCTCTGGCCGTATTTTTGTCGTATCTCGAGCAGATCCATCCCAGTGTCCCCACCGACCGGGCCATAGGTATCTAAGCCTGCATCGATGAGGTCGGGAAGTATCTCTGAGACGTTCCCCCCGCCGTAGTATAGGACCGGCAGGCTGTGTATATGGCAGTAGTCTATGATAGCCTTGATGCAGGGGAGGAAGTAACGCCTCCATGTTTCCGGGGGGAAGAGCAGGCCGTTCTCGTAGGCGACAGCCCCCCGGATCACGAACCCGTCAAGCATCCCGCCGGCTGCCTCGATCTGCGCTTTGCACAACCCGAGGCTGTAGGTCGTCACACGATCGAGGAATAGCCCCATCTCATCCGGGTATAACGCCAGCCACATCAGCATGTTCTTACTGCCAAGGATCCCACGTCCCAGCTCATAGGCTTCCTGTACCTCCCCGCAGACGGGGATCTCCGGGTATAGAGACCTGACGGTCTCCAGCCAGGCAGCATCGGTCAGGGAAATATTTATGGCCTTATTCTCTATCTCACCGGCACATTCCAAGCTTCGGCTGAATTGAGAGGAATCAACATGCCACATCAAGGCCTTCTCGATCGTGTCGATCCCGCAGGGCTCAGGATGCCGACCTACCTTAACCGGTGGGACGACCCAGTCCAGGCCGCGGCAGCGGGAGGTGGATGCAGGAAGTGAGCTGCCGCCCGCCGGGACCCGGTCTCCCTCGATATGGTTCAGCCAGTCGTTCATGCGGGCCAGTCTCTTCAGGCAGCTCTCAGTACGCTTCATCCTGCGATTCAGTCCAGGTGATACACTTCCTGCATGCCGGCCCACCACTCCCCTTCAGCCCGGGTCTCCAGCGGTCGCTGCATGGGGTTCATGATCGCCCACCATGCCTGGGTCCTCTCGTCCTCCGCCATCCGTGCCATGTCCGCAGCGAGGTCTTCCCCGCTATATTCGAAATAGGCGAACAGCAGGTCATCCTTGAGGAATATCGAGTAGTTCTCTATGTGGCAGGCCCTGATCATCTCATTGATCTCCGGCCAGGGAGCCGCATGGTACTGCTTGTAGACCTCGATCATATCAGGGTCGATCCTGATCACCTGACCGAACCGTTTGGGGGTGTTCCGGTCCATGTTATTTCCCCCTCGCCTTCAGCATCTCGGCCTCTGAGAGCAAGGCAGGTCGTTCTCCCCGCTTGAGGCTCTGCCGGTAGAGGACATACGCCTCGTAGATCACCACGACCCCGAGAAGTACCCCTGCAGCAAGCACCTGGGTATCGAATCCGAGGCCCAGGCAGATAAGCCCATTGAAGATTGCCTGGATGGTGATGACAGCGACTGCGGTCTTCACCACGCTCCCGCTCCCGCCCGACATGACGGTCCCGCCGATGATCGTGGAAGCCAGGACCAGCATGAGGGGGTTGATCCCGCGCTCCCCGTAGTTCGGTACAGCGGCATTCATGGAGACGGCGAAGAGGATCCCGCCGAAGGCTGCCGTGAAGCCCGAAATGACAAAGGTCCAGATGACCTTCCTATCGGTATTGATGCCTGCATGCCAGGCTGCCTCACGATTACTGCCTACCATCGATACTTCACGGCCCCATTTGGTCAGGGTGAGCACGACCTCGAAGCAGGCCAGGACGACTGCCGTGATGACGAAGCGGATCGTGAAGACGTTCAGGTAGGGCAGCCTGGTGAACGGCTTCTCGATGATATCGACGAGGAGGTAGCTGTCGGCACTGATGGTGTTCCCCTTCGAGTAGGTGTAGACGAACCCCGACATGGCGATCAGCATCCCGATCGTGACGATGAACGAATGGACGCCGCCCTTGGCGACGAGCAGCCCGTTCACCAGGCCGACCAGGGAACCGGCGGCCAGCGCGATGACCGCGGCGATGATCCAGCCGAACACCACGGCCTCGGTGCCCGCGGCCTCTCCCCCGAAGAGATGGAAGAACCGGTTGAACTCCCCCATCACCATGACAGCCCCGACGTTGATGACCGAGCCGATCGAGAGATCGAAGTTGCCGCCGATCATCACATAGGTGAAGCCGATCCCGACCAGAATCGGCAGGAGGCTGGTCTTGAGCATCGGCACGATGTTCCCGGCTCTTAGGTATCCTGGAGCCGCTATCGACATGATGACCACCACGAGGCCTAAGAACACGTAGATCCTGTTCGTGTTGATCGTCGAGATCAATGTATGCCTGTCTATTCTTCTCATTGTTCTACTATGCATAATCCCGTCCCAGTTTCCGCAGCGACCTTGCATTGACCGCCACTACGATGATGAAAATTGCCCCGGTGATCATCTTCTGCGTGAAGGTACCGATCCCCAGCAGGGTGAGGATGTTGCTGATCAGCCCCAGGGTGAAGACACCCCCGAAGACGCCTACCATGCTCCCGCGGCCGCCGGCGAGGCTCATGCCGCCGAGGATGATGGCTGTCACGGCCTGGAAGTCATACCCCTGCCCGATGTAGAAAGCCCCTACCTGGTTCAGCGAGGTCATGAAGATACCCGCGATCGCGGCACAGACCGAGGACATCGTGAATGCCAGCATGACCGTCCTCGTGGCATTGATGCCGGACATCTTCCCGACCTCATAATTGGATCCCACGACCTTCAGCTGGTTCCCGAACTCCGACCTGGACATGACGATATAGCCCATAACCATCACGGCGAACATCACATAGAGGACCAGCGGTATCCCCAGGGGATAGGTGGTCGCCAGGCCGTTGAAGGCCTGTGCCCGGGAGGTCAGGTCGAGTTCCATGATATGGGGATCGAGCTTTGCCAGCAGCGGCAGGAAGAAGCCCGTCTGGTAGGTCTTCTCGGTAGCCATGTCCGGATAGATCTGGGTCCCCTTGTAGGACCAGCGGACCAGCCCCTCGAGGATGAAGTTCATCGCGAGGGTCCAGATGATCGCATTCGCCCGCAGCTTGCCGACGACCCAGCCGTTGATGAGCCCGATGACGACCCCAGAGAGGACCGCCCCGAGTATTCCCCAGAAGAGCCCGTACCGCATGAACTCCACACAGATGACCCCGGTGGTAGCCATGGTCATCGGCGCGGACAGGTCCCCGAACTGGCCGCAGTAGATCACGAACGAGATCCCTGCGGCCACGATCCCGAGGTATGAGACCGCATTCAGTATATTCAGCAGGTTGTTGGGGCTGAGGAAGTTCGGGGAGACGATCATGCCGGCCAGTGCCAGCAGGATGATCATGAAGAACACCCCGAACCTGTTAATCACCACCACAAGCGAGTTGTGCCTGGTCTTCCGTACGTCATTATTCTGCACTGTCATGGTATTCAACACTGAAGACACTCCTTTCTCCATTCGCCGCCAACAGGACCTTGTTCTCATCGAACCCGTCAGTCTTCTGCAGTTCCCCGATCATGTGCCCCTGCTTCAGCACACAGATCCTGTCCGAGAGCGCAACAAGCTCAGGGAGGTCTGAGGAGAGCAGCAGGACAGATACCCCTTCCTCGGCAAGGCCGACGATCGTCTCATGGATCAGCTTCTTCGCCCCTACGTCTACCCCTCTCGTCGGCTCATCTAAGATCAGCACCTTCGGCTTCGTCGAGAGCCACTTGGCCAGCAGGACCTTCTGCTGGTTCCCGCCTGAGAGGTTGGAAGTCGTCTTATCGGGGTCGGGTGGATAGATGGAGAGTTTCCGGTAGAGGTCCTCCACGATGCCGTCCCCCTTATGAGGGAAGTGGATCCCCCAGCGGGAGAGCCGCGGGATGATCGCGGAGAGCAGGTTGACCCGGTTCGAGAGCCGCAGGGCGAGCCCTTCGGTCTTCCGGTTCTCGGTCAGGTAGGCGACCCCCCTACCGAGCATCTGGTTCACTGACCGCACGATGATCTCCTCCCCCTCAAGGCGGTAGCGCCCGCTGTCTACCCGGTCGATCCCTCCCAGGCAGCGCCCGAGTTCCGTACGTCCCGAACCGGCAAGTCCGGTGATCCCGAGGATCTCCCCCCTGTTCAGGGAGAAGGAGATATCATGGACGAACCCGTAGTGGGACAGCCCCTCCACCTCGAGGACCTTCTCCCCGATATGGGAGACCGAGTCCTTATAGAAATCGGAGACCTTCTCCCCGATCATCATCTCCACCAGCCGTTCCTTGGTCACATCCGAGATATCTTTCGTCTCGATCTTCCTGCCGTCACGGAGGACGGTCACCCGGTCGGCGATCTGGAAGACCTCATGGAGGTGGTGCGAGATATAGACCACGGCCACGCCGTGCTTCTTGATCTCCCGTATGATGTCGAAGAGCATGTTGACCTCGGCACTGGAGAGGGCCGAGGTGGGCTCATCCATCACGAGGATCTTCGGGCTGCTGTTCAGTACCTTGGCCAGCTCGATGAGCTGTGACTCATGCTGGCTGATATCCTTCATGGGTACTTCCGGGTCGATACGCCTCTCGAGCCCGACCCGGGCCAGTGATTCGATCGTCCGCTTCCTCAACTCCACCTTATCGATGAATATGCCCTTCCCGGGGATGACCCCGGCGAACATATTCTCCTGGACGCTGCGGTTGTAGGCGATGCTCAGTTCCTGGTACATCATCCCCACCGCCTCCTGCTTCGCCATGCCGGGGCTGTGCAGGCTGACCTTCTTGCCGTGTATCGTGATCTCCCCGGTGTAGTCGCTGTATGACCCGGCAAGGATCTTCATCAGGGTGGACTTGCCCGCCCCATTCTCGCCCATGAGCGCATGGACCTCACCCTGCCTGACGCTGAAATCCACATGATTCACGGCCAGGGTTCCCGGGAATCGCTTGCTGACCTGCTTCATCTCCAGGGCAAATTCTGTATCTCCCACGTATCTCTCCCAATACCATCGTCTGACGGACGGGTACCTCAACAGGCACCCGTCCCCATACTTCGATTATTACCTGTTACTCCGTTACCACTGTGCCGGCATGTAGTTCGCCACGTTATCCTTCGTGATCACTGCCTGGGGCAGGTAGAACGCCGCATTCGTGTCGAGCTCCACCCCGTTGAAGTAGTCTGCAGCTACCTTGATGGGGATAGCACCGTCTGCCTCAGCTGACTGGTAGGTGATGGCGAAGAGCTTCCCGGCAGCCACGAGGTCCATGCCGACCTTCGAGTTCCCTGCCGCGATCACCTTGATATCGGACCTGCCAGCTTCCTCACAAGCCTGGGTAACACCCAGTCCCTGTGATGAGTCATCGGAGACTACGATACAGGTCAGGTCATCCCCGAACCGGGTGATCCAGTCTGCCACGACCTGCTTGGTCTTCGGGGCATCGAAACCCGGTGACTGGATATCGAGGGTCTTCATGTCAGGATAGTTCTCCTCGTAGTACGTGATCACATTGGTCGTACGTGCGAAATAGGGTGATCCTCCGGGGATGTGGGTGATGTACCCGACACCGGCCTTCCCGTCCACAGATTCAGCAAGATGCTCTGCGAGCATCTTGAACTGCCCGAAGTCATCCGGTGCCGTGATAGCCAGAACATAGCGCATAGCATCATCTGACGGTATCATATTGTACGCGATAGTGGGGATCCCGGCATCATAGAGCTTCTTGAACTGCTGTACACCAGCCTTGGCGTCGAGCGGTGCAAGGAGGACCATATCGGCTTTCTCGGCGATGGCACGGTCGACGAACTGGTTCTGCTGGTTCAAGTCCCCGTTCGGGTTCCACATCTGATAATCTGCCTGGTATGCTTCACAGGCCATCCTGGCACCATTGCTTACCGCCGTCCAGTACGGATGCTCCGACTGCTGGATCATGATGACCTTCTTGCCGATGATCCCGTCCCCGGGGGACTCGATCATCGGGAGCTTGTCAGTCTGCCTCCCGGCATACTCGATCTTCCACATGTCGAGCATCTCCGGGTCCGCCGGCTTGGCAGGCACCGGCCGTGTCACACCATACATGAGCAGCAGCTGGCCATCACTGCCCTTGACATCCGAGATATCGATAGCCCGGGAGGCAGCAAGGTTCGCCTCAGCGGCTTCAGCGCTCATCGCGGAACTCTCCTCTGAACTGCCGTTCGCACACAGCATCCCTGCAGCCAGGATGAGGCAGGCAGTGACCAGTAACAACTTTCTCATTTTCTTCTCCTTTTGGCAGTCTCCTGCCGATCGCAAATGATTGATGGCTCATCGTAGTATGTGAGGCACGAGACAACAACGTGAAAAATTTTGAAACGGACAGCAAAATTCTCCATACTCCCCTCCTGTTTTTGACTGATATATTGTAATTTCTTATGTTCCTATGTAAATTTTTACAGTCCTTATGAAGATCTTTAACCTTTATTGCACGTAGGTACTCCCCCTATAATCTCCCGTATGATCTCAACCCCAGTGTACAGGAGGAGCGACGTATGACTTCGAAAGAGCGGGTAGCAGCCGTATTCGCGCATAAGGAACCTGATAAAGTCCCCCGGTGGTGCGGGGCCAGTCCCGAGTTCTGGGAAAAGGCAAAACAGCATATCGGCACAGCACAGGATGAGGAGCTGAACCTCCGCTTCGGAGATGACTTCAGGCGGGTCTATTCTGTCTACCGCGGGCCGGAGCACCAGCTTTCGGCCGGTGCTACCTGGTGCAGTCCCTTCGGGGTCGAGCGGATCGGGATCGGGTACGGCCAGCCGACATCCCACCCACTCGCTGATGCACGGACACCGGCAGATATAGAGGCATACAGCTGGCCGGACCCTGACTGGGCCGATATCTCCACGATCAGGGAACAGGCCGCACCGCACAAGGGATCGTATGCGATCCTCGGCGGCGAATGGTCACCCTTCTGGCATGATGCCATCGACCTCGTAGGGCACGAGAACCTCTATTACATGATGTGCGACTACCCCGCTGCCGTCGAGGCACTCTTCGAGAAGATCACCGACTACTACTGGGAAGTCACGCGACGGACCTTCGAGGCCGCCGGAGAGTCGATCGACATCTTCTTCATCGGGAACGACTTCGGCAGCCAGACCGGACCGCTGATCGGCCTCGAGTGGTTCAGGACCTTCATCCTCCCCTCCCTGAAGCGCCTGATCAACCTGGGACACTTCTATGACAAGAAGGTCATGATGCACAGCTGCGGCGGGTTCAGGCAGCTGATCCCCACGATGATCGATGCGGGACTTGACGGGCTTCATGCGCTGCAGCCCGACTGCACGGGGATGGAGCCTGCCGGGCTGAAGCGGGATTTCGGGAAGGATATCGTGCTCAACGGTGCGGTGGACTCCCACCGGGTCCTCATCGACGGAGCTTCAACACAGTTCGTCCGGGAGGAGACACGGAAGATCCTGGAGGTCATGAAGCCGGGCGGGGGGTATATCTGTGCCGCAAGTCATGACTACATCCTCGACGAGACCCCGGTGGAGAACGTGCTGGCCATGTTCGATACAGTGGACGAGTTCGGCCAGTACTAAGAAAACAAGAAGGAGAGGAAACGATGCTGCATGATCCAAGCCATAAGCCGGTATACCCTATAGCCGAGGAGATCAGGTTACGAGATGAGGACAAGGCTGTCCTGCGCGTCCTGGGAGAGAAGATCGCGAAGTATGCACAGGACCCGGTAAACCAGGAGCGCTCACGCCTCTGGCAGAAGATGAACGACCTCGAACCGGAACGCCCGATGGTCTGGATCAACGAGATCCCCTGGCATGAGATGAACTTTGAGGATGAGCTCACCCTGCAGACCGAGCATCCCTGGGCACGGGAACATGAGCGGGAGCTGCGCAGAACGATCTACCAGTGGGAGCACATGCCCGGCGACATGGTCATCAACCCCTTTATCAGCTGCCCGCTGTCGATCTACAGCTCGGACTTCGGGATCACGGAGGATGTCGATGTCGTCATGACCGATGGGGATAACGACATCTATTCCCGCCATTTCAACATCCAGATCAAGGAGCCTGAGGATATCGCGAAGATCAGGATGCCCAAAGTCGAGCATAACCGGCAGGCCACTGACATAGCATTCGCCACGATGCAGGGCCTCTATAAGGATATCATCCCGGTCAGAAAGGAGGGCCAGACCCATATCTGGTTCACCCCCTGGGACTTCCTCATCCGTTGGTGGGGTATCCAGGAGGCCATGATGGACCTGGTCCTCCGGCCTGAGATGGTACATGCTGCTGTCTCGAGGATGGTCGATGCCTGGATGGCAGAACTGGACCAGTTCGAGGAGCAGAACCTGCTCTCCCTCGACTGCAACAATACCAGGATCGGGTCCGGCGGTTATGGCTATACCTCAGAGCTTCCCGGTGACGGGTTCGACCCGGACCGGGTCAGGCCGCAGGACATGTGGGGCTGCTCGAATGCCCAGATCTTCAGCGAGGTGTCACCCGAGATGCACTGGGAGTTCGCCATTGAGCATGACCTGCGGTGGCTCGAGCGCTGGGGCATGACCTACTACGGCTGCTGCGAACCGCTGGGCAAGAAGATGGACATCCTGCATAAGATACCGAACCTGCGAAAGATCTCGGTGAGCCCGTGGAACGACACGGAGGCGGCTGTCAGGAACATCGGGGACGGGTATGTGCACAGCAGGAAGCCGAACCCGGCAGTGTTCGTGTCGGAATGGTCAACCGATAAGGCTGAACGCGAGATACGTGAATACCTGGACCCTGCCAGGGGCTGCCCGGTAGAGCTGATCATGAAGGACATCTCCACGGTGGAGTACGAACCGCAGAGGTT
Organism: Spirochaetia bacterium; assembly: GCA_963677595.1. Classification (GTDB taxonomy): domain Bacteria; phylum Spirochaetota; class Spirochaetia; order CAKZLE01; family CAKZLE01; genus CAKZLE01. Next base: position 2,293,928 of record OY782041.1, on the reverse strand, counting down.
ATGGGAATGGGCACGGGTCGCCTCGCGGACGGCTGAGGACTACCGGAACTGATTCATCCTGGGTGCCTGGGGCGGGCTACCTTGCGACCACGCAGTTCCGCCCCGAGCCCTTGGCCTTGTAGAGGTTGTCATCGGTACGCTTGAACAGGGTATCGGGATCATCCTCAGTCCCCACTTCACTCACCCCCATGCTGACGGTGATAGACCTGTCCTGGACGATGATCACCTTTTGCTGTATGGCCATACGGACCCGGTCAGCGAATACCGCGGCTCCCTCAAGGTTGGTGTTCGAGAGGATCAGCACGAACTCATCCCCGCCGAGCCTGAAGAAATAGTCATTCTTCCTCAGCAGGGAGGAGACGATATGGCTCACATTGACCAGGACATCGTCTCCAACGAGGTGCCCGTAGGAATCATTGATGAATTTGAAATGGTCGATGTCGAAGAGGAGCAGGGAGAACACCACGTGGTACCGCTGGTAGCGGGCCACTGCGTTGCCGACCCGCGTGTTATAGGCCTTGCGGTTCCACAGCTGGGTCAGTTCATCAGTGATCGCCTGCTTCTTGATCAGCTCCATGGCATCATAGAGCTCCGTGATATCCTCGGAGGTCATGAGGACATGCTCCCTGTCCGGCATCATGGCGATGGATGACTTGATCCTCTTCTTTATCCCGTCCTTCGTGTAGCAGTACCGTTCGAACCCCTCATAGGAACCCGTCTCGATCACCTGGGCAAAGACACGTTCAAGCTCCTCATAGTAGTCGGGATCAGTCAGGTCATGGCAAGACTTCGAGAGCATCTCCTCCTGCTCGTAGCCGAAGATCTCCGCGAACCGCTTATTGACATAGGTCATCTTCCGGTCTGCCGTCAGCAGGGATATGCCTTCCAGAGAGGTCTGGAAGATGGTCTCGAGTTCCTCCTTCTGGCTCTTGATCAACTCCTCAACCCGCTTCTGCTCCGTGATATCCCTGAGGACCGCCACGGCATGCCACTGGTTATCCCGCTGAACCGCACCGAGTGAGAGCGCGATATCGATCTCACTGCCATCCTTGCGCAGGGCCTGGAGATCCAAGGTCTTGCCGATCGCACCACCCTTCCCCGTCTTCAGGAATTCCGGGTATGCAGCATTGTGCGCAGCATGGAAGCGTTCAGGGGCCAGCAGGTTATGAAGATGTTTCCCCATGACCTCCTCTGCGGTATACCCGAACAACTTCTGGGCAGCAGGATTCCAGAATGCGACCAAACCTTTCGGGTCCATCATGATGATAGCATCCGGGCTCGTGTTGGTGATGGTGAGCAGCCGGTTCTCGTTTGCCACCTGCTCGGTAATATCCTGCATCACGCCAAGGGATCTGACAGGCTTCCCCTCCTCATCGAACTCAAACCGGACATGGATCTGCACATCCACGGCAGTCCAGTCGTCACGTACGATCCGGTAGGTGAACTGGTAACCCGAGCGCTTCGCGACCGACTCGACATGCAGGGTATGGAAATCCTGGACATCATCGGGGTGGATGTACTTCCCGAACGAACTGAGGGACCCATCGAAGCTCTCAGGGTCAGTGCCGAGTATCGTATAGATCTCGCTGCTGCAGGTGACCGTCCCCTGCACCATGTCAGCATCCCAGAACCCGAGCCTGGCGATATGCTGGGTCTCCTCAAGCATGGCATTCTTCTCGATGATCTCCCGCTCATACGCAGCTAACTGCGTGATGTCCTGGACCGTCCCGAAGGACCGTAGGGGATTCCCCTCTCCATCATACTCGGTCTTCACGATCTCAATCACATACACCACCGTGCCGTCTGCCTGTACGACCCGGTGCTGCAGCTGGTAGCCTGCAGACTTCTGCTCCAGGGAACCGGTATAGGTCACGGCGACCCTGTCCCGGTCCTCAGGATGGACGAAACTCAGGAAGCTCTCGAAGGTCTCGCTGAAGCTCTGGGGCGGGATGCCGAAGATATGGTAGATCTCATCACTCCAGGTGAGCCGGTCCTCAGGGATGGCATAATCCCAGAACCCGAGCTTCGCCGTCCGCTGGGCGATCTCCAGGTTCTCGTTCTGCGCCTGGATTAGAGCTTCCTGTGCCTTCTGGCTCGTGATATCCCGTGCCGACGAGTAGATGTATTCGGTGCCGTCGAGCATGATCCGTGCCGCTGCCACCGCAGCGATATAGGTGGACCCATCCTTGCAGGTATGGACTCGCTCGAAGAAGACCGGCTCATCCCCGATCCCATCGATGATCCCATGAAACATCGCCAGGTCCTTGATACCCCGGTCCCAGTCCATGACTGTCAGGCTCTCCATCCCATCACTATCATCGTATCCAAGCAGTTCCTTCGTGCGTGCATTGCACTCGACCATCCTCCCATCCTCAGGCCTGATCAGGAAGATCGCATCAGTGGCAAGCTGCATGATCGATTGATACCGCTGCTGCTCAGTCCTCACGGCAGCGATGTAGGTCTGCTGCCTGCGCTGCATCTCGTTGTAGGTCCTGGCAAGCAGCCCGATCTCATCCTTCCCTGGTACCGTCACTTCATGGTACTCATCCTCAGAGGCCTGTGACATGGAGTCGGCCAAGGTCTTCAGGGGGGCGAACAGCCTGTTCATGGCCACGAGGACCACGATGGAGACTCCGACAAGGATCAGGATGAAGAGGAAGAAACTCCTTACCGTATCAGATCTGACCATACCCTGGATCTCGGCAACATCCAGCTCCACGGACAGCCCCACATCATACGCATCCAGATAGGCGACATAGGCGAACACCGGGGCTCCCCGGTAATCAACAGCCTCGATGAAGCCTCCGTCAGGGTAGTCCAATGACTGAATGACAGAGACTGATGTTTCTGCAGTACTGACGGTCCTGGTAAGGGCACTGTCAGGGTCATACCGCATGGGGGTCAGGTAGAGGGCTTCCCCGTTCTCCTGGAACCAAGCGAACTGCGTGTCATCCGTGTCAAAGCCGATCCGGCCGACATCGGTAATACTGCTGGTCAGGTCAGTGAAATCAGACAGGACATACATCAGGGTATCAAGAGTCTCCCCCTCATCATAGATCGGCACCCTTGAATGAACGAATTCCCTCCCGTCAGCCTCCACGAAGCCCAGGATCACTTCCGGCTCCCCCAGTTCTTCCTGCTCGGGAGAAATGCTCTCCCCTGCATCCATAGTCGAGACCAGGACGTTACCCTCGGGGTCAGTCAAGGTGATCTGATCGAGCAGGTGGGATGCACCGACTGCATGGGAGAGACTTTCCCTGATCTCTGCAAGGACACCCCGGTCCCCGGTAGCAAGATAATCCTCCAGGTGTGCGAGCAGCAGGGACCTGCTGGAGACCAGGCCAAGTTCATCCTCGAGCGTCTTGAAATAGTGGTCGATGCTGTAGGTCTTGGACCGTGAGACTGCGAGCAGCTTGGACTCGATGAGCCGCTCGTTGTTTGCAACGATGTTGTTGTGGTTATCGATGGCAAGGATCGCCACGATCACGAGTATGGTGATAAGTATCAGCAGATAGAGCTTGGTCCTGAGCTTCATAGACTGTATTCCCCACTTACAGTTATTACATCTATTGTACCACGGATCTGAAGATGCAACAGAAAACTAATTTTATACAGTGATAAAATTATAGGCATGAAGATGAAACAGACACAGTAATACCCATGAGTTTCAATATTTTTGTCATAACCAACATTATACATCACAACATAATGTTGCATTGCATAATATTTTGGTGTATAATCATAGTATGATATTCACAGACAGGAAGAAGGAACTATCCCGCCTTGATACTGGCAGGGCATCCGGGAATGGGTCACTCACCATACTCTGGGGGCGAAGGAGGGTCGGGAAGACCAGACTGCTCTTGGAGTGGCTGCACAAGGGACAGGGTATCTACTTTTCCGCAGACCAGTCCCCTCCCCCGCTGCAGAGGAGGTATCTTGCACAGACTGCGGCAGAGGTGTTCCCGGGCTTCTCGGATGTCGAGTATCCAGATTGGAGATCCCTCCTGGCCCGACTCCTGGCAGAGGCTGTGCACCAGCAGTGGCAAGGCACCCTGGTGCTGGATGAGTTCCCATATCTCATCGAAGCTGACCGGTCACTGGAAAGTGTGCTGCAGAATTGGGTCGATTCCCAACTGCCTAAGACCGGGATACACCTGGTTCTTTCAGGGTCGAGCCAGAGAATGATGCAGGGTCTGGTCCTGGATCATGCGGCACCGCTCTACGGCAGGGCCTCAGAGATCCTAAAGATCGATCCCATCCCGATAGGGTTCATGCCCGAGGCTCTTTCGGTATCGAGCCCGCTCGATACCGTGAAGGCGTATACCTGCTGGGGCGGGATCCCGAGATACTGGGAACTGGCAGTTCCCTATGGGAACGACCTCGACACCGCGGTCCATGACCTGGTACTGGATCCGCTGGGACCCCTGCATGATGAGTGTGAACGGCTGCTCAGGGAAGATGAACTCAACATCCAGCTGCTCCGGCCGATCCTGGATGTGGTAGGTAACGGCTGTCACCGGGTCTCGGAGATCGGGGGGCCGTTAGGCATCCCGGCCACGTCCCTCACCCGCCCCCTGAAGCTCCTATGCGAACTGGGATACCTGAAGAGGGAGGTCCCCTTCGGGGAATCAGAAGCAAAGACAAAGCGGAGTCTGTACAAAATCGATGATCCCTTCCTGGCATGCTGGTCAAAGGTCGTCGCACCGAACCGGTCTGGCCTCCGGAGCCTGCCGGAAAGCTCCCGACGGGCTGTCTGGGCCAGGTACCGGGACTCACTCTTCGCAGATCGCTGGGAAGGACTGTGCCGTGCATACGTCCCGGTCTTCAGGCCGGGGGGACCCTGGCTGGGGGCTTCACGATTCTGGCAGGGGAACTCACCGGAATTCGATGTGGTAGCGGCCTCACTGGACAAGCAGAGGCTGCTCCTTGGGGAAGCCAAGTGGAGTGAGAAACCATATTCCCTGGAGGAGATCAGGTCCATCATCTTCGGGTTGAAGGCGAAAGGACTGCCCCGTTCCCTCGAAGGCAGGTATCGGGAGATCCTGCATGTCATCTTCGTCCCCGTAAAAGCACAGGACGTACCTGATCAGGTAGACGGGTGCTTCATCGTGACCGCAGAGGATATCGTCAGATCCTGAAAGAGTGGTGGTGCAGGACCAATCCTACATCATGTGGATTTTCATGATATCCCACATCTGTTATGTTGATTATCATGATATTCCACATCACAGATGTTGTTTATCATAGAAACAGCGAATGATGATTGGGACATGTAATCACTCAGCTTGTACCATAATTCTTATCTTTCAACAAAGATATGACTAATAGAGAGAATACCATAGCAACTGCGAGAGAAATTACCACAATAAGAAATATGGAGGATATTCCCCAGCGGATAGTGATAAGTGATCCTACAATGGGTGCTATACACCAGCCCAGATTGCTGACAGTGGTTTGAATCCCGAACACCAACCCCTGTTTACCATTAGGCACATTACTTATGATCTCTGACTGTAACAGGGGTTCTATCCCTCCAAGGAAGAAAGTAGCCAAAATGAAGAAGGCTGAGAACCCTATCAGATTTCCTGTGAATAAAACAGGGAAAGTCATACATGCAGAGAGGCCTAAAAGCAAAGTTATTATTCCCATCCGAGGATATCGATCGCCAAGACGAACGATGGTGATTGAAGCCAAAGCAGTCGCAGCACCTCTGCCAAAGGAAATCAATCCAGTGATAGATGGAGCCCCTTCAATTGTCTCTAAGATATTCTGCACATGAAGCGGTATAAAAGCCAATGGAAGCATTCGGGAAAACCTAAGAATGAAAATGATAACGAAAGCTCCTAAAATGGATATACTTACTATTGTTCCAGGATTGTTATTCTCTTTAGGGCTCTCACCCTCTTCTCTCTGTGAGAGCGAAGCAGATCTATCTTCTTTAACCGCAAACAGAACGAGAAAGAAACCTATGGCAAGTATGCATGCTCCGATGAAAAACGTAAAACGATAACCGAGCAAATCAGCGGAAAATCCGCCAAATAAAGGTCCGGCGGACATCCCGATGAAACTAGATGCCGATATCATTCCCAGAGCATAACTCAGTTTATCCTTAGGCGTATGAGCAGAAACCAGGATTGCTGATGCTGTCATGGTCTCTGCTAATAATCCCTGCAGCAGACGGAGAACTATAACTGCTGTAATTGAGTGAGATAACCCTATTCCGATAAGAATAAGGCTGCCGAAGAACATAGCCCTGAGAAGCATGATCTTTTTCCCGATCCGGTCGGAGAGAAGGCCCCAGATTGGAGCCATGATCGCCATAGTCAGGGCAGGTGCGCTGGCAATGATTCCAGCCCAGAGTTTTAGTTCTGACTGCTCTGTTATACCTATCTCTTGAATAAAATAGGGGAGAAATGGACTTGCAAAGTTAATCCCCGCCACACTGAGAATTTGTGCAATCCAAATAATCCAGAGGTTTTTACGCCAATTAACCATCATGCCATCAGGAAGAAAAAGGAACAGAATATTTTTTCATTTTTTTCATATCTACTTCGATACCTAGTCCCGGGTCATCAGGAACGACCAGACAACCGTCATCATATACGAAGGGTTTTGTGATGATATCGTCTATATACCAATGCCCGGCTACCGTTGTCTGTACCATACCATCAATATGAGTTACAGGGATAACTGAAGCAAGATCGATATTCCTTCCGCTGCAGGCTACATGCAGGTTTGCCGCATTCCCTACACCGAACTCTCCTGACCCATTCACATTACATCGAATCCCTGCATGCTCAGCGATCTTTGCAATCGTGCGTGCAGGATATAACCCTCCCGATTTGGTTGTGTAGATTGAAATATAATCTGCTGCCCGGTGGGTAACTATATCGATTGCATCTGTTATTGTCCAACAACTCTCATCAGCACATACGGGACATTCCAACCCATCTGTGACCTTTTTCAAATTCGCGATCCCCTCAACAGGCTGTTCCATGTACTCAAGATTGTACTTATTCATGAGATTGCCCCATTTTATCGCTTCTTTAGCTGAGGGGTAACTTTGATTAGCATCGACTAAGATCTGTATTTCAGGACCAAGCTCTTTCCTCAGCTTCTCCATCAGGATAAGATCACGTTTTACATTCAATCCACCCTTAATCTTAATATGTCTTATTCCCTCATAAACCGCTTGGATAGCCTCTTCAACCGCATTATCTATGTCCATAACGACACCCAGGCTATGCACAATAGGGACAGCCCTTCTTGACTGTCCACCTAATAACTTATAAACAGGGACATCAAAAGCTTTTCCCACGATATCGTACAATGCCTCATCAATAGCAGCTTTCGCATAATTATATCCTCGGATAGCCAGATCCATTGTCTGGTGTATACAGTCAATATCAAGAGGATCCATTCCAACGATACTTGGAAACAGGTGATTCTCCACGACCACTTTGGTCGTATCGGCAGACTCTCCATAGTATCTGCCGTTATCCCCGCCCCACTCGGGCATGGTCGTTGCTTCACCAAACCCCTCAATTCCGCAATCGGTCCTGATTTTTATGATTGCATAGCCTTGGCCGACATCAGCCGTACTACTTGCCCAGGTGTGTTTTCTCCTAGTAGGGATACTGATCTTGTACAGTTCATAACTCTCTATCTTCATATTCTTCTCCCAAGAAACCCTATCCCTTTTCGTGCTCTTCCCTAGATACCTAATCCGCTTTGATCTCTATGAGCCGATCGTAGGGGTACTTTGTGCCAGTAATCAACTTATACCCATCCGCAGTGATCACCACTTCATTCTCAAGCTGGTACCCGCAGACTCCGTCAATCACATAAATGGGTTCTACACAAAGAACCATATTCTCTTTCATCATTGTACTCTTATAGCTGTTTATATAGGGCTCTTCATGCAGGGTCAGCCCCAACCCATGACCTAAAAATGCTAGTGGTTCAAATCCGCAACTCAAGAATTGGCTGACAAAGCTGTTATAGATATCTTTTGTATCCACACCGGGCTTCATCATTGCAACCGCTTCATCATGTGCCTTTACCATTTCACGCCAGTTATTCTTATGCTTTGTATCAGGCTTCCCAACTATCGCAGTTCGGCAGCAGTCACAGTAATAGTTTTGTTTAGTACCTATGATATCAATACGAACGATATCTCCTTTCTTAAGGACTCGATCACTCGGTGCACCGTTTAGCAGACAACTACGTTCCCCGGAAGCTACAACCGGCATAGTGAGCTTATCTCCACCAATTGAATTAAACCCATTCTGCATCCGTCGGTATATATCTTTTTCTGTCATACCTGCTTTTACAGACTTCAAGGATTCATACATGACATCTTCAATCTGAGCTCCAAAGCTGGTGATGATATCCAACTCGAATCCAAGCTTAATGGTTCTCATCTCTTCATAGATAGGATCAGAATTCACAATCTCAGCTCGTGGAAGTTCCCGACTCAGAATTGCCATATCTGTTGCAGGAAGATATGACAACTCGAATCCTATTCTTTTCTCGCTGACATTGCATGCTTTTATCTTCTCAACAGCTATCAGTATAGGACTCTGGGTAAATTCGTTATAACTGATTATCTTATCCTGGGCAATCCAACTTTGGGCTCTCATGATAGGTTCTTCGATGTTAACAACTATTACCTCAGGATCGTTTGTTCTTGTAATAATATGGATGACTTGTCTATGTCGCACGGTAAGCTGGCTTGGGATCTGTGTCCCGGTAACAAAGGTTATATTTTCCGGAGTCATGGTTACCATGGCATCGAGACCATGTTCTTCCAACTTGTCTCTCAGTAATGTAGTGATCTCTTTCACATTGTCCCCCAATAGATATATGCCTCTTATTCTGTAAACTTTGAACCATGAGAAAACAATTGAAACGACTCTAAGATTCTGACTCCTCAAGACTCTCAATACTGAACCTTGTACTGGTAAGATGTTCCGTATATGCTAGTTTAACCTCGTTCACATTTCCTGATCCAAATGCATTTGCAATACGATTATGTTCTTGGATGGATTTCTCTATACGGGTACTTTTCAAGTACAATGCTTTCCGCTCGTCATACATATTACCCGTTAGTGCATTACAGATATTATAGAGAATTTCATTGTCAGAAGCCTTTCTGATGATATTATGAAACGCCAAATCATGCGCCATCATATCCTCATGAGTCTTGGGAGATGCTTTCACTTTTTCTATAGCTGCTTTTAACTCCTCTCGCATCTGTGGATACATATGTTCAGGAATAAGTTCGATTGCGCGCAAGTCTAAAGTCTCTCTGACAGTCAACATATTTATTACTTGTTTCTTATTCACGATTAGCCAGAATACGGCATTCTCTTTTTTAGGATTGAAATCTTTCTTACGCAGGTACACACCACTGTTACTCTTGATCTCAACAATACCCAAGGTCTGCAGAATCTTTAAAGCTTCCCTCAAAGAACTGCGACTGATCCCAATCTCCGAGGCCAATTCTCGCTCAGAAGGAAGTCTCTCGTCTATTGAGAGGTTTCTCGAATCTATGAATTCAAGTATTGTTTTCAGGTTCTTGTTTTCTTTTAAAAGATTACCATTATACAGATCCAAAACACTCTCCTCTATGTAATCAATCTATCCACTCTACTTAACTCACTACATCTTCGTTTGTAGGGGTTATGCACAGTTTATGGAGTATCCTGGCATCGGTTGCTCCATAACTGGAATGATTGTCTCCATACCAATTGTGAAAAAACCAACGAAATTATCTAGTAATTTCTATTTTGGTATGACCAATTATTATTTTATATCACAGATATGGTAATAATGCAAGAAAGATTCGAGGAGTTATTACCTATAACCCCTGCTATCTCAGGTAAATATAGTTTAAGCAATATAGTCAGCTGCTTCTTTTGCCAGTTTCTCAACTGCTGAATCCAAATTTCGCTGAAGATCTTCACAAATCAAAGAATCTGCAGCAAGAATCTTACCACAGCTATCAAGCATTCGGGTCACTTCAGACGGTGCTGGGCTGCCTATCTGTGTTTTCGTCTTCATGTTTTGAATTGGATCAAGAATTCTCTGCAGCTCATCTTTTTCGATGATAATAGCTTTCCCAGTTATTCGTTCAGACGCTTCGGCTACCATTCCTGGAGTAATATGATCTGCAGGGACTTCTTTATCAATAGCCGATGAGATAAGACTGCCTACTACCTGGTGCGCTTCCCTGAAAGCCAAATTATAGTTAAGGGTAAGTTCATCCGCTAATTCTGTTGCCACACAATAATTGACTCGAGTATCCTCTAACATGCGTTCCGGTTTCACAATAAGGGTCTCAAGTGTTTCTCCAAACAACGCCATGGTAACTTCAGCAGCTTTCGCAGCATTGTCAGCGAAGCTTCCTTTATCTGTGATGCTCACATCGCTGGTATGGGAATAGGGAGCACCCTTCAAACAGCTTAATACTGCCATCAATTCACCATAGGATCTAGCCGCTTGTGATTTCGCATTCTCTAACGTCAACGGGTTCTTCTTCTGCGGCATGATACTGCTTGTACCGGCAAGACCGTCAGCGACCTCAACAAACCCAAACTCAAAAGAGTTCCAGGTATACAGGTCCTGCGCAATTCGGCTGACTAACGTTAGGAAATTTGAGATCGAAGCCAGATATTCAATCAGGTAGTCACGAGCAGCGATTGCATCGATAGAGCTTTCAACCAGCCCAGCGAAACCCAGTAGATCAGCTGTGTATTCTCGATCAATAGGGAACCCGGTTCCTGCAGCAGATCCAGCACCCAAGGGAGAGTAGTTGATATGTTTATAGGAGCCTAAAAGACGTTCAAAATCTCGTTCCAATGCTTTAGCCATTGAAGCAAAATAATGGCCAAGAGTAATCGGCTGTGCCGGCTGTGAATGTGTGAATGCAGGCATGATGGTATCAACATGTTTCCGGGAAACTTCAATGACTATCTTTCTGAACTCAAGCAGCTGCTTCATGTTCTCCAAGCAAAGCTTACGGATTCGCATCCTCGAACAGGTGCCTTTCAGGTCATTTCTGCTACGTGCGGTATGCATCCTGCCACCGACATCCATTCCCAACTCGTTTATAAGAACGACCTCGATATTGTAATGAATGTCCCCAAGAGCTGTATCAGCATGAAAGTTATCTGCACCAGCCTCCTTGAGGCGGATCAATCCCCCCACTATAGCCTTAGCCTTCTTCTCAGCAATTATACCTGTTTTACCAAGCATGATCGCATGAGCGATATCGACTTCGATCATATCAGAGAAAATATGTCGTATGCTTTCTGCTGTAAGGGCTGGCCTTGATATATATTTGAGCATCGTTTCAGACTCCTGCTCTGTCAACCGTTCTCTTGTATTGACCATAGTGTGCCCCCCTGTTCTTTCATTATTATAGTATGAAAAATCCCGTTAGTGATAGGTATTCATACTGACTGCCGCATGGACAAATGTGATAAGCTGGTTTATCCCAAATACCGGGACACCGGCAATTTCCTGAACCGCCCGTGTGAATGGTCCCATATTTGTACACTCAAACAAGATCGCCCCAGTATCAGGATGATCTATCATATGCTCTCGGGTCATTTGTTCCATATCATGAAGTAAGAGTTCAGTTTCTGCCTCAAGCCCATCATCACAATAGATCTTTGGGAAATATGCATCCACCGGCATCCCCTTCACAATGACGGGGATATCTTTCGAAGACCATCCCACTTTATTAAAATGATCCTCGGTCATATTTTTGGCTCGTTCAGTAAAAATAGCCACTTTCCTGCCCTTGCCCAACATTTGGGAAATCCATGGAGCCATCATCAGCGAAGAAGTAAAAACGGGTATACGTACCGAATCTGCCAGTTCCTGCTGGAATGGGGCCAGAAAACCACAGCTTGTTGTAATTGCTTTTACACCTTCTCTTTCCATTTCAATTGCCGCCTCGATAAATGGCTCCAATAGTTCATTGGCAGGAATTTTACCCATCACCTTGCTCAAGGAGGCATTTTTCACGATTTTATAGCGGACTGGGAACGGATAGGTCGCAGCATTCCCTATATCCCCCAACAAACGTGGAAAAACTGTATCCAACATCAGGATCCCTATATTTTCGCCATAATTAGTTCTGCCTCCAATTACCTTCATGTATGTACCCCTTACATAACCACATATCAATGTCTGAGCGCCTAAAGGCATCCCAATACATAAACACACCTTGAAGCATTATAGCATATTACAGGTTTTGAACGATATTAAGTTCCACTTGACCCTTGCTTTGGTATGACCAGATTACTTATACCATGATCATGTGAAGAATACAAGGCGTCTGATTTTTGAAATAAGTGTTTCATGGATTAGAAAGGATATAATTATTCTAGACCGAATCAGCCTTCACTTCAAACAAAGCCCCCCTGAATAAGCAAATGGGATGTAGTCATGTGTTAGAATTCTATTGATTTCAGTTGGATGGTCAGTAACAGTCCCATGGATCGCGTGCCTCTCGATCGGGATCTTTGCGATTATAGATGCTCATCATGTCGGCATAAACGTCCCTGCGTTTATCTCCTGATCTTGAGTTATATATACCAGGGTAACTACTCAGGTCCTCAACCCAGAATTAGTCGAGAAATGACAGAGAGAATGAGTTGGTGAATATCGCAGAGAGGGCTTCATAAGGGTTTCCGCCATTCTTCCTGACCGTATCAATGATCGAGAAGATCGTACAGAAATTAGAGCCACCAGATTCAGACCGGAAGGTCCCTGCTACTTTCATCTTCAATTTGCTTAACCTGAAGCTGCGCTCACCGATGTTGTTGGAGAACGGCACTCGGAAGTCGGTGAAGAATCTCAAGACACTGTCTACTAGGGCCCCCAGTCGTTCCAAAAAACTCAGGACCTTCCCTTTCTTCGGTCTTCCCCGTTTATTCTTTTTCGCTTTCGGGTAGGGGTTCCGTGAGAATCCTCTTGCAAGAATCTCCTCATACCTCTTGATGAATGAAGCAATCACCTCAGGTGATGCACGATCACAACCTTGAGCCAATAATCGTTGCTTCTCCTCATACATGTCACGAAGTAACCGTTTGAACGATTTCGCCCAGCGTTGTCGCGTGTTCTGGATGATACCTTCAAGTTCCCGATCAATATGCGCTCCACATAGAGCATGGGTGACCCCGTCAAACGTCTTCTTGAGATAGGATCCCCAGCAGTCATGGACGGCCACGCCGGGAAACTCCTCGAGCACTCCTCCAGCCAGGACCCCTTCAACACCTCGTTTTGGGTGTGCATGTATCAGGGTGATCAGCTCAGTGGATGCGGTATGCGCCCAATACATCTTGGAATTGAACCTAATCCCTGTTTCATCGAAATGCGCAACCGCAGAGCGTCTCACCCGCTCCCGCAATTCCGGGAGTAATTCAGTGCAGCGTTTGGCACAGTCAGCGATGATGTTGCATACCGTCCCATCACTGATGTGCAGTCCGGTGAGTCCATGCACGATCTCGCTGATACGTGATGCACTGACCATCCCGAATGAGGAGAGGGAGACTACCATCGCCTTCAGGTTACTCCCATATTGCTGGGGAGCATGCACGCCCTCCGGGAATGCTCCGGTCAGGGTGGTCCCGCTTTTCGGGCAGTTTCGTTGAACCCGATCGTACCGGCTCTGTTCGCTCCTGATGACGATGTCCACCACCTGGCGTGATTCCACTACGGAGCTTTCGCAGGTATGAGAGTATTCACAGCCGCTACAGGCAACAGGAAGACACTGATGGATGACATCAGGCGTTTCCTTGAGCTTCATGGTAGATCCAGTATGCCCCTGCTGACCACCAGAAGACTTCTTCCGTTTCTTCCCCCGATTGATCGATGAAGGCTTGGGCTTGGTGAAAAAGTCAGAACTTGGCGGCTTGTTACTGTTGCCGCTGTTCTTGTTCAGTTTCTCTTTCAACGCGGCAATCTCAGCATCCTGTTGAGCGAGCCGTTCATCTTTGGAAACAATGATCTGCTTGAGGTCTTTGATTGTAGCAGTGAGTTCCTTGATAAGAGATCCCTGATCAGTAATCTGATCTGAAAGCTTGGAAACCAACTGCTCCAAAGACGTAGAAGGACCCCCTTGTTGAGGAACCTGCTTCGTGTCTTGAGTCTGTTTCCTGGAGCCTTTCGATGCCATATAATTCCTTTCTCTTATAGGAATTAGTATAGCATTTTGCTATGACCACAAATAACAGTTGGAACAGAGCAACTACCGAAGCGAAAAGAACATACCGACTTAGCGAGACAGAAATATCAAGTATATGAAATCATGACATCGAAGAAAACCTCCTTCACAGCACCGTAAATGCAGGGTAGTATGAAACTACGCCGTAGAAACGGTTGGTTAAAGTATTAAGTATATGCTATAATGTATTCTATAAACATATACTTAATACAGGAGGCTGGTATGATCCCGCAGGAATTGAAACATGAGGTCATGCAGACATTTCGCAGACGGAAGACGATGACCATCGAACAGTTGAGATCCTTGCTGCAGTGTTCGGTTCCGGCAGTCCGGAAGTACCTGAAGCAGTGGGGTGCCGTGACAAGTTACAATAACAACGGGCGCTATTATGTCCTGCCGGATGTCCCGACGTTCGATGAACACGGACTCTGGGAGTATAAGGGGATACGGTTTTCCCGGTTTGGCACGTTGAAAGAGACGGTCGTTCACCTGGTCAATGATGCTCCGCAAGGGTTGAGCTCTGCAGAGCTTGGGACGCTGCTTGGCTTGGAGCCGCGATCGTTCATGAGTCATTATAAAGCGCTTCCCGAGCTGAAAAGAAAGAAACTTGACGGCCGGTATGTGTATCTGAGTGATGATGAGCAGATCGGTGCAAGGCAGCAGGAGAATCGGGAAGCATCAGCAGCGCAGGCATCATTGCAGAAGATCTCTGATCATGATGCGGTCCTGGTGTTCGCAGACTTCATCAAGCATCCGGAGACCGCATTAGAGAACCGGGTGAACCGTCTGCAGCGGCAGGGCATCTCGGTTGATACCGGGAAGATCACGGCCTTACTGCAGTTCCATGGGCTGTTGGAAAAAAAAACGGATCAGCTGGATTCCTAAAGGCGTTTATCTATCACCGGAAGCGTGTTCAGCATGCGCTTGAGAATCGACAGGTGTTCAGAGAACCTCCGGTGGTAGTCTTCCGGCAGGATGATGCTGCCTGTCCCTGCTGTCAGCATACGATGCAGGTGCAGAAGACACGAAAGCGAACCGTCGTCCTGTATGCTATCGGACCGATCTCGGCTTGTGAGACGATCCTGATTTGTCCGAACTGCGGACATACCAGTGGATCAGCGGAACTGGGCACCCTTGTCCCGCCACGGCACCGCTTTGCCTATGATGTGATCACCTATATCGGTGAAGCCGTCTTTCGGGCATGCCGGAGTCAGGCAGAGATACAGGAGCATCTGGAAGCACGAGGGATCCGCATCAGTACCAGTGAGATCGCGCTGCTCACAAAGAAATACATCGGGTATCTTGCTGTAGCACACCGGGAGAGCAGTGAGGTGCTGCGACTGCATCTGGAAGATCAAGGAGGATACATCCTTCATCTTGACGGGACGTGTGATGGGGAGAGCCCCCATCTGTTCGTAGGGCTTGATGAGATCTCATCAATCGTCCTGAACTCGGTAAAGATCCCCTCCGAAAAGCGTGATGCTATCATCCCCTTCCTGAATGGGTTGAAGCGAGCCTATGGAGAACCGGCAGCCCTGGTACATGACATGGGAGCAGGCATACTCAGTGCGGTGGCACAGGTTTTTCCCGATGTCCCTGATTATATCTGTCATTTTCACTTCCTCCGGGACATCGGAAAAGACCTGTTGTCGAGTGAGCATGACCGGCTGCGGCGTAGATTCCGCTGTCATGGCATTCAGACAAAGCTGAGAGCGATCTTGAGAAAGATTCGTACCACGCAGGCAGGAGCTTTGGTGGACATGGAAGCCTTCAGTACAGATGTGAGATCGGTACCGAAAGGAGGCAGTCCCTACTCCGAGGAAACATACCTGTACACCCTCATCGAATGGGCACTCGCCGGTAAGAACGTAGGAGATGGGTACGGGTTCCCCTTTGACCAGGCCTACCTATCCTTCCTGAATCGGCTGTATGAGCTGAGAAGGACCCTGCGCCTGATGAAGCTGGATACACGGTCCTCATTTGCTGGAGACGTGCTGGCGGTATTGAGACCGGTATGGTACGATGGGGAGATTAGTACTGCGTATGAATCCCTACAGAAGAAGGTAGTGGTCTTTGACCGACTCCGATGTGCTATGAGGATTGCGGAACCCGGCGGCAAGTTGGGATTGAATGATCCCGGAAGTGGGGAGATCGATACCATCAAAGAGCAGGTGGAACAGTTTCTGGTGCAACTGTGCAAGGATGACAGTCTGCAGGGGAACAGGTTGTTGAAGATGAGGCTGCAGTTAGAGAAGTATTGGGAGAAGCTCTTCACGGCTCCGATACCCATCACTCGACAGGGAGAGACTTATATGATCTACCCCCAGCGTACGAATAATTCCTGTGAACAATTTTTTAGAGGCTTAAAGCATGGGTATTGCCGAACAAGCGGGCATGCCGGCATGACGAAAACACTGTCCGCAATGCTCTCAGCAACACCATTGGTTCGGAATCTTGGCAGTCAGGATTACCTGAACCTGATATGTGGTGGAGCGTCCAGTTTGGAAGAGCGGTTCGCACAGATTGATGTAGCAAAGATCAGGAAGATGCTGGCGGTTGAATCTGAATCGGTTCAGACCGTGCATCCCAAGATCAAGAAATTGGTGAAGGACCCTGGGTTGCCAAAACGGCTCCTCAAGCTCTTTCGAAAGTCTGCTTGACCTGAATCCAACTGTTATTTGTGGTCATAGGCATTTTGGGCGTTTAATTACAACAGTAATTCGTTATATATACAAGAAATATTGCAACTTTGGGGTAGCTGAATCAGGCCTGCTCAGACCTATTAGAGCCGAGGACCTGAGTAGTTACATACCAGGTTTGATTTCACGGGATTGTTTTATATCAAGTTCCTGGGTGATAAAGCCTTCTACGGAATTGTTCATTGGGCCAGCCAACATCCTTCCATTAGTTCCTGTCACTAGGGAATTACCGGCAAACAAAGCGCCACGCTCTGCCCCGACACGATTTGAAACGGCAACAAATACTTTGTTGGAACTTGCGCCTGCCATTGCATGGACAACTCCCATAGTGCTTGGCTCAGCAGGACTATGATCAATCCAATTGGAGGAGCAGCAAATAACGTCCACACCCTGAAGTGCAAGAAGTCGGAACGCTTCCGGGAACCACATATCATAACAGATCAGCATGCCAATTCTGCAATAGGGAGTATAAAATACAGGCAGTCCTTCATTTCCCGGCTCAAAATAAAGCTTCTCTTCCCCCCATAGATGCAGTTTCCTATACCGCCCGATGTAACCGTTTGGGCCAATTAGCACAACACTGTTGAATACTCGAATACCATCAGCATCCAATTCGGCGATTCCGGCAATTATGTAACAATCCAATTCAGATGATAGATTCTCCCAAAATAGTACCGATGGACCATTGGGTACAGGTTCAGCAAGATCATACAACTCAGTCTTATTCTGGAATACATAACCAGTGCTGCATAATTCTGGCAACACCATCAATTTTGCACCTTCAGCAGCCGCGCTTCGGATCAAGTGAGATGATTTTTCAAGATTTTTCTGCTTACATCCAAATTCTGGTCCCAGCTGGATAACACTCACAGAGAGTCCTTTCTCACCCAAACCCATACATTCTCCTCGTCAACAACAAACCAAAATTCGATCCCGAATTATCAGAACTACTCATTTAGCTTAGTATAAAAAACGTAACTTGCTTTGTATCAGTACTCCGGGTAAATTCTCCGACGTAATATATTCTACTCTCTACCAAGTACGGAGAATATTCCCCAGATTATTTATTGCGTGTTATTCTATTTCAAAAATAGCTTCAATCTCTACAGGCACATTCCTGGGCAAGGCAAAAGCACCGACAGCAACTCGTGCATGCTGTCCACCCTCGCCAAATACAGCCCCCATAAGATCAGAAGCACCGTTGATCACCTTCGGCAGATCAAAGAAACCAGGGGCGGCGTTCACGAACCCTCCAAGACGTATACACCCTTTCACAGAATCAAGGCTCCCGCCAAGGAAACTGCGTAATTGAGCGATGATATTAATTCCACATAGTTCAGCTGCTTTCTGCGCTTCCTCAAGCGTCAGATCCTGCCCTACCTTCCCGACGTACACGTCCTTTCCATGCGCTGTAGGAACCTGCCCGGAAATATACACCTGTGATCCGCTCTTGCGTGCAGGTACATAATTGGCTTTCGGCACAGGTGGTACTGGTAACGTGATACCAAGTTCTGCCAGTCTCTTTTCATGATTCATATTCCTAACTTCCCCCTTCATTCAGATTCAATTGAAATTCATCAGCAGGTATTGAGAGATTCTCTAAAATACTTTTGCACGTACTTCCTGTACAATGTCAGCAATATTATGGATATCTACATGCTTTCCACGGCTGATTGGGCTTGTTACCTTCCCGATAGGTGCACCGTATTTGATAACAAATTCCTCTGGCTTCATCTCTGAGGTTGCAAACTTATGTCCATACGGAATCGGATCTTCTATTGTTATAGACTCGTCTCCAATCTCCACAACATCACCCGGCTGCAATTCTTCCATAGCTGTCGCAACAGTATCTTCATCCCGTAAATAAATCACTAGTTTTTCTTTGGATCCCATCTCTTTACTCCTAAAAATTATAACGTACTGCCAATTCGTGCCAGGCTGAACTCTCGATGGCCAAGTATTTCCGCACAGGTAAGTTTCCCATTCAAGACTTCGATCATAAAATCAAACAGTCTCTGTCCAGCCTCTTCTTTTGACTCCTTTCCCTCAATGACACTGAAGCATTCGAAATCCGTATGACTCCTGAAATCAGCCCAGGTTTTAGGGTTCCCCGTTATCTTAATCGTAGGAGCAATGGGACTGCCGATTGGGTGCCCTGCCCCGGTGGTAAAGAGGATCACCTGAGCACCACCTGCAAGAAGTCCTGTGTGATGTGCAGCTCCATCCAAACCCGGCGTCTCCATGATCCAGTTGCCTGGTCCGGGAACCTTCTCCCCGTAATTCAATGCCCCCAGGAGAGGAGATGTTCCTCCCTTACTGATAGATCCCAGACTCTTCTCGATCATAGTTGTGATACCACCAAGAATATTTGTCTTTGTGGGATTACCCTTCTCTATCGATGACCCAATACGTTGAGCATCTTTCTCCATACGGTCTATGATCTGATTGACTTTATTCTTGACTTTGTTAGAAGTTTTATCTAAACATAATACTCCGAACAGCCCGCTGGGTTCTCCCTGAAGAGATGTCCCGCCATCTGCAATCACTTTATCAGACACGACCCCCACGACAGGATTTGCACAAAGACTTGTAGAAGCATCGGTACCGGAACAATGGGTACCTGTAATCAACTTACTGAGTGGAACTGATTGACGCTGTCTCATTGAAGCTTTATCTACTAATTTCTGAGCGAGTTCAACACTACGTGCAACACCACCGATTGTTCCGCCGAAATCAGGCAAATCAACGAACTCTACAGGCTTATTTGTTATTTTCTCAGCCATACGTCGTCCTACATCCCGTTTCCAATCCAGTATGAGGATACTCGCTATATTTGGATTCTCGGCGAAGTTTAATAGCGTCCTTTCGAGTTGGGCTCGATCTTCACCCATACCATACGTATTAGTCATGGTAACCGGTACGACATCAACAAGGCTCGCTACCTTAGCAGCTGCAATACTGGCCTGCTGTACCGGAGCAAGTACCACTACATGATTTCGGCAGCCAACACTGCCATCTGCATTTAAATAACCCCTAAATTCCATAACTATCTCCTACATTAGATACAACATTGTTAGATTGCTGCATTCTTCATTGGTTTAACTTGATTATCATCATCCAGTTGGTTGATTTCCCTTACAAGGTGACAAGAAACATGGTGCCCGGGCAGGACCTCTTCCATATGAGGGGTCTTGCTGGAACAGATGTCCTTTGCATACTGACAGCGAGGGGCAAAACGGCATCCTTCGTCAGGATTGATCGGGGAGGTGATCTCTCCTTTCAGGATAATACGCTCATGCTTATTCTCGCGATATTTAGCAACTGGAATCGCAGATAAAAGAGCCTTGGTATATGGATGTAACGGGTTCCTGAACAGGTCATTCGTCGGGCTCTTCTCTGCCATCATTCCCAAGTACATCACAAGAATGTCATCAGATATATGCTTTACCACACTCAAGTCATGAGTGATGAAGATATACGTAATCCCATTCTTCTCCTGCAGGTCCATCATAAGATTCAGGATCTGTGCCTGAATAGACACATCCAACGCTGATACAGGCTCGTCACACACGATCAGTTTCGGGTCCAGGGCAAGAGCTCTGGCAATACCGATCCTCTGACGTCGACCACCGTCTAGCTCATGAGGATACGAATAGGTCGTACGCTCTGCCAATCCTACTGTATCCATCAATTCCTTTACTTTTTCCTGTAATTCTGCCTTCGTCCTACACTTCTTATAAATCTTCAAAGGCTCTCCGATTGTCGAACTGACCGTCTTACGAGGATTGATTGACGAAAAAGGATCTTGGAAGATCATTGGCATCTCTTTTCTTAATTCTTTGGTCTGTTTCTTTGAAACGGTAGAGATGTCTTTCCCTTTGAAAATGATCTGCCCATCAGTTGGCGTAAGCAGATGGATCAAAGCACGCCCTAACGTGGATTTACCACAGCCTGACTCACCCACAACACCGAGAGTCTTTCCTTCTTCAAGATCAAAGGTGACTCCGTCAACTGCATGGAGTAGGCCGTGCTTCGTGTCAAAATATTTCTTAAGTCCCTTTACTGATAGTATTGTACCCATGCTGATTCTCCTCTTAAGATAGATACTGCCCGCAACGCACGAAATGACCGGGGGTGACTTCTATGAGCTGTCGCTCCTCTGTCTTGCACGCTTCTCGACCGCAGGTACATCGAGGATTGAATTTACATCCGCAAGGAAGGTCAGTAGGGTCAGGCATAAGGCCTTTAATTGCTTTGAGCCTATCAGTCTCGTTTTCCAGGTCTGGTAGAGACCCAAACAACCCAATGGTATAGGGATGCAATGGATTCGTGTAAACATCCTTGACCGTGCCTATCTCCATTATGTACCCGGCATACATGATCATGACTTTGTCACATACCTCCGCAACAACACCAAGATCGTGAGTTATCATCAGGACAGATGTATTATATTTTTCCCGAAGATCGTTCAGGAGTTCCAATACCTGGGCTTGAATCGTAACATCTAGGGCGGTTGTAGGTTCATCCGCTATCAAGAGACCCGGATTACAGCTCAATGCGATAGCGATCATAGCACGTTGTTTCATACCGCCGGAGAACTGGTGCGGAAAATCAAGGAACCGGTCACCAGAAATCCCTACAAGCTCAAGCATCTCCTTCGCTCGGTTACTAGCTTCTTCCCGTGAACATTTATTATGTAGTCTAACAACTTCCATGATCTGATCACCAACAGTCTGCAATGGATTCAAAGAAGTCATTGGATCCTGGAAGATCATTGAGATTTCTTTCCCTCTGATCTTCTGCATATCCTTAGCACTTTTATGCAGCAGATTCTCACCTTTCAGGAGGATCTCTCCTCCTACTACCCTTCCAGGGGGATCCGGGACCAGTCCCAAGATACCCAATGCAGTCGTAGTCTTCCCCGCACCGGTCTCGCCAACAAGCCCTATTGTTTCCCCCGGCTTCAATGTAAAACTGATACCATTGACTGCCCGAACTACCTCGAAATCCGTCTTATACTGAATCTCAAGATCTTTTACCTCAAGTAGATTCTCACTCATTTATTCTTTCCATCCTATTTCTTGAGTCTCGGGTCAAGAGCATCTCGTAAGCCGTCACCCACTACATTCAGCGAGTATACTGCAAGCATGATTGCCAGCCCCGGGAATACAGTCATATACCAATGTGAACGGATATAAACCCTGCCCGCTGAAAGCATACCGCCCCAATCAGGGATGGGGGCCTGGACACCGAACCCCAGGAAGCAGAGCGAGGAACCCATGATGATTGCACTTGCTACGCTCAAAGTCGCCTGCACGATGATTGGGGAAAGGCAATTGGGCAGGATATCCGTAGTGATGATGCGAAAATTGTTTGATCCGATCGATCTTGCAGCCTCGACAAATTCTTTTTCCTTGACTGTCAATACTGCAGCCCTCACCACACGGGCAAACAGAGGTACATTGGATATTCCCACAGCTACCATAAGATTACGCAGACCTGCTCCCAACGACACCGCAATCGCAATTGCAAGAAGCATCGGGGGGATTGCCATGAATACATCGATAGTCCGCATTATGATATTATCTGTACGTGAGAAGTAAGCCGCAATAGCCCCCAGGAATCCTCCGATGAGCAACCCGATGCTCACTGATATCAGGCCTACCTGCATGGAGATCCGGCTTCCATAGATTATTCGGCTCAGCTGATCACGTCCGAAATTATCAGTTCCGAAAGGATATTCTTTCGAGGGGAACTGCAGGCGCTTGTCAAGATCCTGATCATCATAGCCGTATGGCGCTATGAGCGGAGCAAAAATCGCCATCAGAATGATCAGAGTCAAGATGACTAAGCCAACCATAGCCATCTTGTTTTTCCGTAGTCGATGCCATATATCAGCATACATGTTATTTTGTTTTTTTCGGGTATTCATATGCCTACACCTTCCTTCTCTGCTTTTTCGCCCCGAACATAGTCTTTAATCGTGGATCTATGAATGTGTACAAGACATCAACACCAAGGTTTATAATGCATCCGGCAAAAGCTATGACCAGGACAGTGCCCTGGACTGAGGCATAATTTCTTGCATTGATTGCATCGATCATATATTTCCCAATACCAGGTATTGAGAAAATGGTCTCTATGATTACCGAACCTGCAAGCATTTTCCCGAAATCTATACCGATAACTGTTACTACAGGAATCAGAGCATTCTTGAGTGCATGGTGGAAGATGACTTTTGACTCTTTCTGCCCTTTAGCCCGTGCGGTTCGAATATAATCCTGACGTAAGACTTCAAGCATACTGGACCTGGTATTCCGCATGATATGAGCAGAGATCTGAACCCCTAAAGCGGTAATAGGCATGATCTTGTACTCTAGGCCCTTAAATCCTGAAGCAGGGAACCAGCCAAGGAATACTGCAAATACAAGAATCATCATCAATCCTTGCCAGAACATCGGCATTGAGACACCAAACAGTGCCCCCGCGGTAACAGCTGTATCCCAGAAGGAATATTGCTTAACAGCGGATATGATCCCGAGTGTTATCCCCAATACTGATGCGATGATGATTCCCCATACTGCCAATGTTACCGTATTGGGAACCCGCAGTAGGATCTCCTCGAGAACCGGTTTCCCCGAGACAAAGGAACGGCCAAGGTCCCCGTGGACTACCCCTCCGATATATCGAAACAAGCGTTCAAAATATGTTCCGTTCAACCCCATATCTACGCGATACTTTTCTATAGCCTGGGGTGAAGCGTCAACACCCAATGCCATACTAACTGGGTCTCCCGGAGCAAAATACAGGATAGTGAAGATGATAATTGTCACGCCAATCAAGACAGGAATGATCATCAACAGTCTTTTCAGAATATATCGCAGCAACATAATAACTCCTTGTCATAACTGTTTAGTCAGTTAGAAAGTTCCCGGTGATGGTATGGGAGAAAAGCTGGAACCAGTCCATCTCCCCTCCCATACCTGATTCAGTTATGCAACTAACCAGTTACCATCATAACCCCATTATTTAAACGATACTGTATAAAGGAGAGGAGTCTGTGAAGACCCTTCTGCAAACCCTACAACATCCGGAGTGTGAGAATACAGTCGTTCACGCACTACCAGTGGAATAACCGGGTATTCTTCAAACAGGATTTCCTGTGCCTGGCGCTGCAGTGCAAACCTCTTAGCATCATCCAACTCACCAGCTGCCTGATCAATCAGTGCATCAAATTTAGGATTGCTGTAGCGTTCGATATTCAGACTGGGAGGTGTATCACCATAGAAGCTCCTTAACGCATAATCGATATCTCCGGTAGCAGGCCAGATACTCCAAGTATACATCCCAAAGTCAGTTGTGGTTTTGATCTTATCACTTGTAGATGCAGCATCAAGCGCATCGATATGCAGGTCGATATTGATTTTCTTCAGTGCATTCTGCAGATATTCTGATATGGCCATTCGTTCCGAAGTAGTATTGTTAACAATGGAAGTACTGAATCCGTTAGGATAACCTGCCTCTGCCAGCAGTGCTTTTGCTCCCTCGATGTCGAGAGTTGAGAGGGGAATATCACTTACCGCACCACGAGTCGACTTTTCAATAAAACCAACAGGTAACGCACCTGTTCCGTTGTAAGAGACCTGCCAAATTGCTTTTCTGTCAAAAGCCATACTGACAGCTTTACGAACTCTATAATCATTGAAGGGCGGCTCACTACAGTTGAACCCTAAAATTATCGTATCATTGGACGACCACCGGGACATGACCATATCCTCAGAGTCCTCAATACGATCGATATCATTTGCCGACACGTCATAAGCGATATCACAACCGCCGGTTTCCAGCTCAATTACCCGAACAGCACTTTCTGCGATTACATGGAATTCAACTTTATTCACACCTGCATGCTGTCCCCAATAGCCGTCATAAGCAAACAGTTCCTGTGAACTCCCGGGCACCCATTCTCCCCAGATAAATGGTCCGGTACCAAGATCAGCTTTAAAGAAATCCCCATCTACTTCTTTATATCCTTTTTCACTGAAAATTGCCGTTGGTAAATAAGAGAGGTTGGTCAGCAAGGGGCTATACGGTTCTTTCGTTACTAACTTGACAGTATAATCGTCGACGACAGAACTTTTTGCAAAGTCAATCTTATCGACTGTCATGCTGTTCGCAGAGTCCTGAACACATTCGAGGGAGAACAGCACATCACTGGCTTTCATCTCCTCGCCATTATGGAACTTAACCCCTTTACGAAGGTTGATCACAAGAGTAACATCATTTTCCCACTTGTAACCTGTAGCCAACCATGGTTTCAGTTCATTTTCATAGGTGAGCAAGAAAAGAGTCTCATAGACCTGAGCCTTAACACGGGAAAGACTTGTACTATTCTTTCCATGCGGATTCTGGTCACTTGAGTCATATCCAACTGCAATGATCAATGTGTCCTTTACTTCTGGAGTCTCTGCTTCCTGACTACCACCGGCATATACAATACCCGACAGCAGTAAAAGAGCAACCACACAACTTACTAAAAGTTTCCTCATACCCGTCTCCTCAAATAATATTTTTTAGACAGCCTCGGTTTTATCCTCTTTACGACTGCTAAATACAGATTCAAACAGAAAAGTGCATAACCTATCTCAGCTATCGATCTGTTATGCGCTTACCCATGAGCCATAACTTTCTTCTAATTCTTCTTTACTCCGATTCATAATACACACTTACACTAATTGGTACGACCAGTTATTATTTAATACTATTTCTCTGCATAAAGCAAGTGGAAAATTAAGAATTAGTTATATTTCGAAAAAAATTACATATTTGCACTTATTGGTGCAAATTTCCGGTTTTTTGGAGGTTTAACTCACACATCCAATACAGGGTAATATTGAAAACCACAGGGATATATCAGTATTTCATAAATTAGACCAATCTAACTAGTAGGACCAATTTACACAACTAGGAATTTTACTAATACATTCTATGCTGTGCAGCGCATGAAACTGACAGATACTTTAGAAAGAAAATCTGTTCTGTTACCAGCAGCTTCAATATGGCTCTATATGAACAGTGGGTTCGTAGTTGAGTGTCTTGCGAATCAAAGCTTCGATTTTTGTACCGGTTGCATGTGCATCCTCCAGCAAAGTATCCTTCGGCAATTCAACATGAAGTGTCATCTCTACATGATCCCCATAACGATGTATGTGCACATGGTGGATATTTGTGGCACCAGTCTCTGATAACAGAGAATTTAATTCCTTGATTTCTGAATCACTCGCGGCCTCTCCCAGCAATTGGTTCGCCGCATGACGTATAACCTCATAAGTGAAGAATAGAATGAACAGCGAAACAATTATCCCAAGCACACTATCAATCCACCAGATCTTATGCGAGAAGAATGCTCCAACCACAATGATAGCACTGGCAATGGCATCACTACGATGGTGCCAGCCATCAGCGATCAAGGAGGATGAGTTCACTTTCTTTCCTGCTCGGATAGCGAACTGTGCCATTGCCTCTTTCAGTAATACGGAAACAGCAAAGACTATAATTGAACGTGAATCAAATACCGCTGCTGCATGCCCTCGAAGATTCACCACAGACTCGCTGATGAATCTGAATCCTACAAGGCCCATCAGGACTCCGATGATTATTCCGGCAATGGGTTCAGCCCTTCCATGCCCAAAGGGGTGTTCTTTGTCTTCAGGTTGTGATGAAAACCAGAATCCCAAAATCACGATCAGTGATGTCAGTGTATCTGAAAGAGTATGCCAGGCGTCAGCAATCATTGATACAGACCCTACACTTACCCCTACGATGAGTTTCATTCCAAATAATATTACATTCAGTATTGAAGACAGAATCCCTTCAATATAGCCAATCCGTTCTTTCGTTGCCATCTTTTACTCCATTACAAGTTTGTTCTACGTATTTTTACCAGACACTCCATGCCCCTTCAGAGAAACCTAATCCTCAGGCATGTTTAGGTTCTCTCTTCAATTCAATATGACAATTTGGGCATATCAAATGTGCACAGGGCTTACCTCTTTCATGCTTTACCCTGTAGTCACAATTAGGACAAATACAATACCCCTCTGCGCCATAACCGTGACCTTCATTACCTTTTTGCCAATGAATGTGCTTCCCGAAATTTGGTCTGTAATAATTACTGCTGATTCCCTGGGATTCGATCTGAATGGAAATATAATCAAGATTCTCTATCGAGCCAGTCAAGTCTGCTTCAAGTTGTCTTGTGATCATTGCACCCTTATCGACTGTAAGCTGCTTTGGCAGATCAATTACGATGTTTGCTGATATTCTCGGTCCTCTTTTTTGAGTCTTTAACCCGGTGATCGTTATCCCCTTCTTTTTAACAACAGTGCTGATTGCATCTTCGATCTCTTCTCCTGCTGATGTGTCAAGCAGAGAATCAGTGGCTTCTTTCCCTAAGCTAAGTGATTCTTTAATGATATACACACCAATAAAAACCGCGATCAGAGAATCTGTATATATGAAATATCTTGAGAAAAACAAACCTACTATTACAGCAAACGACGTCAATACATCGACTTTACTATGAACGCCATCCGTTACTAGACTGATGCTGCTGTACTTCTTCCCATACCGTATCTTTATATGGGACATCACAGCATTGATAACTGTTGAAAGGATCATGATTCCCACAGAAAGAAATGTCACTTCAACAACTTCCGGTGAAATAAAGGAGCAGATGGCTTCATAGATGATCCAGAGGCCAGTCAGGAATAGGATTATGGTTATCAAAAAACCAGATAACACTTCGACTTTATGGTGACCATAGGGGTGTTCTTTATCAGCAGGCTTTTTGCTGTTCTTTACTCCAACATAGTTAATAATCGATGAGAGGACATCCATCCCCGAATGGATGCCTTCAGCAAGAATAGCGGTCGATCGTGACAAAAGACCAATACCTATTTTTGTTGCCCCTAGAAAAACATTTGCAGCTAATCCTAACAAAGATATCTTCTGTTCCATACTTTCCCCCAATATGATTTATGTGATCATGAGAACAGTCGTTTCACAGGGATAGAAGATCGCGATTTCACGGTATCTTTATCTATGTTCAGATAGACTACATCCGCCTCAACCCGATCGATATCTATAAGGGATATAGTCAGTTCCCTTTTACCTAAAAGATGTCCATGCCTAAGAATCACATGGGTTATGCGCCAACTCCCAATTTCTACCATCAACTCATCCACCTGGCCGATTCTCCCATCGGAAGCCTCTACATCCATTCCCCGATAGATATTCCACTCCCCTGCAGGAATATGTTCTTCCGAGATGATCATTGGTTCTTCAAGGTTGGGAACCACCCATGGATGCATATACGGGTCCATATCCCGCCAATACTTGTCCGTAGGTAAGAGGTCTATCGCAGGTGAGATGAATCGGGCAGCAACGAATGAATCCATCCTTTTTATATCTTCCCTTGCACAGTCCAGATGGATTGAGTCATGAGCCACCTTGTCTATGTATTGTACCGAAACCAAACGCTGGGTATGCAGTTTCATCTCCTTGATATCAACAACAAAGTGCGTTACCTCCTGTGAAACAGGATTCACAATGAGATGAACAGATTTACCGCAAATACCATCGTTACATCTCACATGCACCTCAATAGGGATCACTATCATGACATCTCTCCTTACAGCATTTTTGGTTGGACCAATTATCTATTTATATACCATCATCCTTCATAATGCAAGTGCCTTATTAATCGTCTTCGATAATTTATAACCCCATCTAAACATTGCAATTTGAAGATTTTACAGACTTTTTCTTAGCTTTTGCTATTTA
Source organism: Spirochaetia bacterium (assembly GCA_963677595.1). GTDB lineage: Bacteria > Spirochaetota > Spirochaetia > CAKZLE01 > CAKZLE01 > CAKZLE01. Next base: position 2,265,143 of record OY782041.1, on the reverse strand, counting down.
TAACAATCAAACCAGCCGAATTCAAAATTACTAATAATATTAGAACTATCTAATTGGTTCGACCAAAAAAATATATGAATTTGAGAATTCCCCATTGTAGCTTCAAAAAAAGAAAGAAATCCTTTGCTCGATAATGGGCAGTGAAAGTAATGTGTCCCTGAATTGTTTGGACCTGCTTGAGTGCGGCTCAAGCTTGACAAGTGGGAATACCCCATGCTACCCTGACATGTACATACAAGTATATTGATTATAGATATCTGAAGGAGATACATAGCCGATGCAGGATGGAGCCGTGTCATTGACCATCAACGGGACACCGTACTCAGCTGTCCCCGAGCAGGGGCTGACCCTGATGCGTTACCTCAGGGAGCACCTCGGCCTTACGGGGACCAAATGCGGCTGCGGGGCAGGTACCTGCGGGTCCTGCAAGGTACTGGTCAACGGGCTGGTACGGACATCGTGCAACCTGCCCCTCTCCAGGCTCGAGGGTGCCGAGATCATCACGATCGAGGGGCTCACCCCGCTCTCCGTCAAGGGAGGCCCGCTTCATCCCGTGCAGCAGGCATTCCTTGATGCAGGAGCCGTCCAATGCGGGTTCTGCACCCCAGGCATGATCATGACGGCAGTGGACCTGCTGCATCGCGATCCCTGCCCGGACGAGGAGACCATACGGTATGCGTTCAAGGACAACCTGTGCCGCTGCACGGGGTACGCGAAGATCATCGATGCGGTGAAGATCGCTTCCTCACAGATGGCACCACCTGAGCGTAAGGACGGGGTCAGCGGCTACTCCCCCGTCACACAGGGCCGTTCGAAGGTCACCGGGCTGCTCAAGTACACCGATGACCTGAGTTTCCCGGGCACCCTGTACGGGAAGATCCTCTATGCACCGGCACCCCACGGGATCATCACGGCAATAGACATCTCCGAAGCGCTGAAGCTGCCAGGTGTCGTCGATATCGTGACCTTCGAAGACAGCCCGGAGAAGCTCTTCAACAGCCATGTCACCGTCCCCTACCAGGATGTCCCCAAGAATGAACGAATCTTCAACAAGCACTTCCGCTACCGCGGCGACAGGATCGCTGCCGTGGCGGCTGTCGATGAGAAGACCGCCAGGAAAGCCGTATCCCTCATCTCCCTGACCTGGGAAGAACTCCCCTTCCTGCAGACACCGGCGCAGAGTCTCGCTGACGGGGCCTATCCCATCCATGGGGAGGGCAATGCCCCGGCAGAACTCTCATCCGTCACCGACAGTGCCGATCCTTCGGCAGACGGTTCACTGAAAGTCTATGAAGGGGTATTCCATACCGGCAGGGTGACCCATGCCGCCATGGAACCCCATGCCGTGACAGCCGTCCCGGACGAGGATGAGATGACGGTGTACACCAGCTGCCAGAATGTCTTCTGCTACCAGGCGATGCTCTCCGAGCTCTTCGACCTTCCCTTCAACAAGGTCAGGGTCATCAAGCCCGCTGTAGGAGGAGCCTTCGGCGGGAAGTCAGAGATGGTCTTAGAACCAGTGGCCTTCCTGCTTGCCCTCAGGACGGGCCGGCCGGTGAAGCTCACCATGACGAGACCTGAGGTATTCAGCTCGACGAGGACGAGGACCCCGGCGGAGGTGAAGGCTCGCTTTACCGTGGATGCTGACGGGTTCTTCCAGTCCCACAGCTACGATGCGGTCTTAGATCGCGGTGCCTACTTCGGCAGCGGCTATGACCTCGGCTATGCCTTCATGGATAAATCCTCACGGCTCTACCGTGCAGGGTATATCGCGAACCATGTCCGGCTGGCCTACACGAACAACCAGAACTCAGGAGCCATGCGCGGCTACGGGAATCCCCAGATATCATTCCCCAGAGAGGTCCTCATCGACCGGATCTGCCGGGACAACCAGTGGGACCCGGTAACCTTCCGGCTGAAGAACCTCGTGGAGCCGGGTGATACCAACCCGTTGAACGGCCAGTCCCTGGGAGCCTGCCACCCGAGGGCGTGCCTCCAGGCCGGGGCAGAACATATAGACTGGGAGAGACGGAGGGCCCGGTTCGAGAGGGAGAATGCCCGGCCGGGAGTGACGGTCCTCAAAGGCCTCGGTGTTGCCTGCGGGGTCCATGGCGCGGGGATACACCCGGTCTGTGTCGATTACTCCACAGCAGGGCTGAAGCTCTTCCCTGACGGTTCGGCGGTACTCTCGATCTCCGCCCATGAGAACGGGCAGGGAAGCAGTATCATCATGAAGAAGATCCTCTCCTCCTCCCTCGATATCCCCGAAGACCACATCAGCCTGGCTGAGACCGATACCAAGGTCACCTACTATGATAACGGAAGCTACGCGAGCCGAGAGACCTGGGTCTGCGGGCAAGCTGTCGAGAAGGCGGCACTTCATGTAAAGCACCTCCTCATTGAGGAAGCAGCAGGCATCTGGTCTGCAGACCCAAGGGATCTTACCTACCGTGACGGGGCTGTCGTCCATACGCAGGAACCCCGGAAGCAGCTCAGCCGGGCAGACCTTGTCCGTCATGCCCAGACGACCTTCCCCTTCCGGGATATCGCGGTCATCGAGAGCGTGTCCTCCCCCTTCGACCCGGGTGCCTACTTCGCGAACTTCGCCGAAGTGGAGATCTCACGCGAGAGTGGGGAGATCAGGGTGACGAAGTTCCTCGCTGTCCACAATTCGGGTACCCCGATCAACCCGGTGATGATCGAGGGACAGGTGGAAGGCGGTCTCCATATGGGGATGGGGTTCGCCCTCACCGAACAGCTTGAGGTCGATCCCAAGACCGGGATCGTGAGCAACGGGAACTTCAGGAAGTACGGGTTCCTCCGGTCAACGGACATGCCGGTAGTGGAGAGCATCTTCCTCGATGAGAAGGAGGAACCGGGCCCGTTCGGTGCGAAGAGCATCGGGGAGGCAACGACCTCGGGGGTAGCCCCAGCGATCGTGAACGCGATCAGCCATGCCACCGGGGTAGAGTTCTCACGCCTGCCGGTCACCGCCGATGATATCAGAAAGGTGCTGCAGGACCGGGCTTGAGATCGTCCGCCGTCATATTGCCAATCCCCATCGAACGGGTATAATGCAAGGATGAAGAAAGACAGGGTGACCTTGAAAGAACTCTCTGAGAAGATCGGTATATCACGGACGACCATCTACAAGGCCCTGAACAACAAAGGTACGGTACGGACCTCGACACGGGAACGAATACTCGAAGCGGTTCAGGTCTATGATTACAAGCCCAATCTCGCTGCCAAGAACCTGGCACTGAACAACCAGTACGTGATCGCCTTCAGCGGCTACAGCAATCCCAGGACCCCCTACACCCTGAACAACCTGCTGCGGGGGATCCGCTGGGCTGCAAAAGAACTCGGAGACTACGGCCTGAGCGTTACCTGTTCCCTGACCGATCTCACAGAACCCGAGAAGCAGGTCAGCGAGCTCTACCGGCTTGCTGAGGAGGGGGTCGATGCGTTCGCGGTCTACCCCAACCGGGTCGGGCCCATGGAGGAATGCATCGACACTCTGGTCGGCATGGGCAAGCAGGTCTTCACGATCAACAAGGATGTACCTGAATCATCGCGCAGCGGATATATCGGGTGCGACTACTACCAGAGCGGTGTCCTCGCGGCTGAGGTCCTGGCACGGATGGTTCCTCCCGGCAGGGAGATCGCAGTACTGCTCGGGGGAGAGGGCCCAGAGCACCAGGACGTTACCGATCGTTATCAGGGGCTGTTGAAGAAGATGGAGCGGTTCCCGGACGTGACCCTGCTCGACCCATTCTTGCTGCAGGATACATCCCTGGATTCCCTGCAGCAGTTTGTCGAGGAGCTGTTCGCCACCAATCCCAAGACTTGGCGGCATCTTCGATCTCACCTATGAACTCGACTTTGTGAGCACTATCGTGCAGAAGCACGACAACTCTGTCAGGCTCGTCGGGTTCGACCTGTGCGACACGATCAGGGACAACATGCTCAGCCACAGTATCGATGCCGTCATATTCCAGGATATGGTCTCCCAGGGCTACCAGGGGGTCAAGCACCTGTTCCACTCACTCCTCCATCCCGGCAGTGAAGCCCAGCCGATGCTGAAGACCAAACTAGACGTGGTCTATGAGGGGAACCTGGAATTCTTCATCTAATCTATGCCATACCAGACTGGCAGGCACGTCACACCATATTCCTTTTTGTTTTGCTATAATAAGTTACAAAATCTACACATGTCACTGGGGAAAAAGCTTAACACGTGTTCAATCCCTACTTGAACTCTTCCGTGTTCCCGCATACAATAGGTAGTTGTATATACAAGTATTTCGCATATACGGGAGGCACCCATGGAACAGAAAGCCTGCATCGTCATCGCCATAGGCGGTAACTCGCTCATCGAGGACTCGAGACACATCACGGTAGCAGCCCAGTTCGATGCTGCCAGGAAGACCGCTTCCCATATCGTGCGGCTCATACAGCAGGGACATAGGGTCGTGATCGTCCATGGGAACGGCCCCCAGGTGGGGTTCATCCTCAGGAGGGCTGAATACGCGAGGCCTATCCTCCATGCCGTACCCCTCGACTGCTGCGTGGCGGACACGCAGGGTGCTATCGGCTACAACCTGCAGATCGGGCTCTACAATGAGTTCAGGACCGTCGGGATGAAGTACCCCGTGGCAACCGTGGTCACCCAGGTCAGGGTCGATGAGGATGATCCCTCCTTCAGGAACCCGACGAAACCGATCGGTTCCTTCATGGATGAGGCGGAAGCACATAAGCTGCAGGCCGAAGAGGGCTGGCATATCGTGGAGGATGCCGGTCGCGGCTATCGTCGTGTTGTCCCCTCCCCCCGCCCGAAGGAGATCATCGAGCTCGATTCCATCCGCGGGCTGCTTGACCAGGGCACCCTGGTCATCGCCGCCGGAGGCGGCGGGATCCCGGTGGTGGAAGCCGAAGATGGGCTGGTAGCGAAGGAAGCGGTCATCGACAAGGACTATGCTGCCGCGCTCCTGGCCAGGTCCCTTGATGCCGACCTGATGATCATCTCGACCGGGGTCGAGAAGGTGTACACGAACTACGGGAAGCCTGACCAGCAGTCCCTCGACCGGGTGACGACCGCACAGCTGAAGGAGCTCTCCTCACAGGGCCATTTCGCCCCGGGAAGCATGCTCCCCAAGATCGAGGCGATCATAGACTTCGTCGAGGCTACCGGGAAGGACGGGATCATCACTGACCCGGCACACCTCTCGGATGCTATTGCAGGATTGACGGGGACCTATATCAGCAACCAGGGATAGGCGATCAGGTCTCATTTCCACAGGTGATTTCTGGGAGGCAGGTTCTCATATACCAGGCAGGTTTTGTATCTCATCTAAAAGTTTCAGTTATAACTGAAACTTTTATCTATGATTCATATATTTTAAGATATAACTGTGTTATACTATGACCTGTCAAGAGGGGTATACTATGAATACCATCATATACAGGGATCAGTATGTAGAGAGGATCCTTCCATTCATCGATAAGGATATCATCAAAGTCCTGGTCGGCATGCGAAGAACCGGGAAATCGGTGCTGCTGGAACAGATACAAGAGCACATCGTTAATGGAGGGGTGGACGGGGCCCGAGTGTTATCCTATAACTTCGAATCCTACCAGACCATTGGCTTCAGGACAGCAGACAGGTTGTACGAGGAGATCCATTCCCGGATAACCGACCCGACAGAACGGTACTACCTGTTCTTCGATGAGATCCAGGAGGTGGAGGGCTGGGAGAAAGTCATCAACTCCCTGCGAGTGGATCACAACGTTGATATCTATATTACCGGTTCGAATGCCAGCCTCCTCTCCGGCGAACTCGCCACGTACCTGGCAGGGCGGTATATAGAGATCGCGGTATACCCTTTCTCGTTCAAGGAATTCTCACAGCAGGCTGCAACCCTGGGTCTCCCAGGAAATGATGAGGAACTGTTCTCCCGGTACATACGGTTGGGAGGGATGCCGTTCTTAGGTCACCTTGCACTGGAAGAAGTCCCTGGTATCCAGTACTTGAGAGATCTTTACGGATCGGTACTGCTCAAGGATGTCATCGAACGGAACAGGATCCGTGATGTGGAACTCCTGGAACGAATTCTGGTCTACATCATATCGAATATCGGGAGGACTTTCTCTGCCAAGAACATCTCCGACTACCTGAAGAGCGAACAGAGGAAGGTGGCTCCTGAAACGGTATATAATTATATCACAGCCTGTGAACAGGCATACCTGCTCCACAAAGTCCCGCGCCAGGACCTGGTCGGCAAGAAGCTGCTTAAGATCCAGGAGAAGATATTCATCACTGACCATGGGTTACGGCAGGCAATCTACGGGAAGAACCTACAGCATATAGACAAGGTCCTGGAGAACGTCATCTTCACTGAACTGCTGCGTAGGGGATACAAGATAACCATAGGGAAATACCAGGATAAGGAGATAGATTTCGTCGCAGAGAAGGGATCCATGAAGGCATATTACCAGGTCTGTTACCTGCTTGCCTCTGAGGATGTCATCAAGAGGGAGTTCTCCGTCCTGGAAGGCATCCGTGATAACTATCCCAAATATGTGCTGAGTCTCGACAAGTTCGATTTCAGCAGGAACGGCATCATCCATAAGAACATCAGGGACTTCCTCCTGGGGTGATCCTGCCTACTGCTGCTGGACCTGGTTACGGCCTGATGCCTTAGCCGAGTAGAGAGCCTTATCAGCTCTTGCCATCAAGGTTCGTACCGTAGTATCCCCATCCGGCACGATCGTAGCGACACCGATGCTTACCGTCACCGAAGCAGGCTTCCCTGCGACCTGCCTGGTAATATAACAGCTCTCGATCGCAGAGCGTATCTTCTCCGCCAGCTCGAATGCAGCCTGATGCGGAGTGTTCGGCAGGATACAGCAGAACTCCTCCCCTCCATAGCGGGCCACCAGGTCACTTGAACGCCTTACCACGGTGGAGATGGTGGATACGATCCGCTTGAGACACTCATCTCCGGCAAGATGACCATAGGAGTCGTTGAACCGTTTGAAGTGATCCACATCGATCATGCATACGGACAGCGGCAGCTTCTCCCGACGAGCTCGGTGCAGCTCATGATCAAGGCTCAGATCAAGATACCTGCGGTTGGCGGCACCGGTCAATCCGTCCTGGTTGACAAGCCGCTCGAGCCTCCTCTTGTTCTCCGAGAGGTTCTTCCTCAGGACCGAGATCCGCTGCATGGCATGCATCTTGGCGATCAGTACCGTCTTGTTGACCGGCTTGAAAAGATAGTCATCCCCACCTGCATCGATACCTGCGGCAAGGTCCTTGTCCTCAGTCTGCCCGCTTAAGAATATGATAGGCAGCCATTCCTCATCCTCAAGTGCCCGTATTCGCCGTGCCGCTTCCTGCCCGTCGATTCCCGGCATCATCACATCCATGATGACAAGGTCAAGTGAGGCGTAGTTCTCACTGACATGATCTACCACATCCTCACCATTCCCGAAATCGATGACCTCATGACCCATCTTCTTCAGGTAGGACCTGAGCAGTATCCTGTCACTTACCGTATCATCAGCTATGAGTATATTCATTATCGCAGGCTCCTCCGTGTTGCTGATCCAGTGCATGCATGACCCGCTCGAACTCTCGTTCCAGCTCATCGATCCGAGTCATGACATCACCAAGCTGATTCTCTTTTACCTCATTTTCCAGTGCTTTTGCAAGGGTTGACAAACGTACAGCCCCTGCATTGAGGCTCGAGGACTTGATGCTGTGGGCTGCCCGCAGCAGGGTCCTCAGGTCTTTGTTCTCATAGCTCTCACGCATCTCGGAGATCGAATCCCGGGTACCGTCAAGATAGGCCTGCAGGAATATGGGGAATTCCTCTCCGAGTTCTTCCTGCATCAACCCTATCTGTTCCATCGATACCGCCTCCCCTGCCGGGAGAGCCGCTGACGATCCTCCTGCACCGGGAGATCTCAAGGACTCCGGGCCCGACTCTGTATACTCAGGGAGGTACGTCGCCACTACTTCGATGATGTCTTCCCTCCTGAAGGGTTTGATGATGAACCCGTCAAGCCCGGCCTGTTCGGTCTCCACCCTCGTCTGCGGTACCACGTCAGCAGTCACCGCGATGATCGGGAGGTGTTTCCCCGTCTCCCTCTCCTCTTCCCTGATGATCCCGGCTGCCTCGAGACCGTCCATGTTCGGCATGCGGAGGTCCATGAAGATGAGATCCAGCGCCTCCCGATGATAGATATCGACAGCTTCTTTCCCATCATTGGCAACGACGATACTCAAGCCCAATCGGTGGAGGAGGGTCCTCAGGAGCACCACATTCGCAGGAGTGTCCTCTGCAACGAGGACCCGTCCTGAGAACCGTCTTCTCCTTGTCAGATAGGCACTCCGGGCCCCTTCAGAGAGCTGGTGGTACGTGATGAACGGTACATCGGGCTTTCCCCTGCCCCCGAGCACCTTTGCCAGGAGTTCATAGAGTTTCTGCCGCTCTACCGGTTTGATCAGGTACCCGGCTGCCCCGGCATTGAGGAAGGTCGTCACATCGCCCCGATGGCCTGAAGAGGTGACGACAACCACTGCAGGGGAGATCTCCGGATCAGACTTGATCCTCTTCGTGAGGGAGAGGCCGTCCATTCCCGGCATGTTCTGGTCCGTCAATATGATATCGAAGAGCTTCCCCTGGGCAGCAGATTCGTGCAGGAGATCAAGCGCAGCCTGTCCTCCAGGAATAGTTTCCACGTCCATGCCGAAGGCTTGGAGCTGCCCCTCGAAGACGGTTCGGTTCGCCTCATAGTCATCGACCACGAGGATCCGAACGCCCATGAGATCGGCTTCAGCCAGTCTTTCCTGTTTCTCGGTGATTTCCATCGGGATCTTCACCATAAAGCGAGAACCGACACCCGTTTCACTCTCTACCTCGATACTCCCCTTGAAGAGATCGACCAGCCGCCTGCTGATGGCAAGCCCAAGCCCGGTGCCCTCGTACTGACGGTCGGTACCGGTATCGACCTGGACGAAGGCGTCAAAGAGCCGTACCTGGTCAGCTTCTGCTATCCCGATACCGGTATCCTCGACTGAGAACTGCAGCGTGGTGTTCATCCCTTCAGCAGCCGCCTGCCGCACCCGCAGCAGGACATGTCCCTTCTCTGTGAACTTGATGGCATTCCCGAGCAGGTTGATCAGGATCTGCCGGATCCTCCCGGGGTCACTCTTCACATACCGGGGACACTCAGGCCCGAAGTCCACGATCAGTTCAAGGCCCTTCTCAGCAGCTTTCACATCAAGGAGCGTCACGATCTCGTTGACCAGGTACTCGATATCGAAGCTGATGTATTCGAGGTCAAGTCGGCCGGACTCGACCTTCGAGAAATCGAGGATATCATTGATGAGATCGAGGAGGACGACACCGGAAGAATGGATCGTATCGACATACCCCCTCTGTTCCGCTGAAATGTCAGCATCCTGCAGGAGGTCCGCCATCCCCAGGATCGCGTTCATGGGAGTACGTATCTCATGGCTCATCGTGGCGATGAAGATCGACTTGGCGGCATTGGCCTCACGTTCGAGTTCGGCAGACTTGATCAGGGCATCACGCTCGTTATCGAGTGTCATGTTGATACCGTGGATGATCTTCCTTGAAATGAACAGGCCGATCCCGAGGGCCCCGAGGAGGATGCTGATGGTGAGTCTCGAGAACATGCGCATGATCCACGTGGCCGCTTCCCGAACGGAGAGGGAGAACTCCCGCTCCAGTGCTGATAAGTCCCTGTTCATGTCAAACAGCCGTACCCGAAGCGCAGCCAGGGCATCGGACGACATCTCCTCGATGCTGCACTCACACTGGACCTCTTCAGCCAGGCTGCGGATCTCCATGACCAGGCTGTCTGTCCCCTGCCAGATCGCCACGGCATCCCGCAGGTACGGCAGTGAGTGGAAATAATGCAGTGTCGGGAGCGAATACCGCAAGTCTTCCGGTTCGAACCCGCCGGCGATGAATCCCTGCCAAGCAGTTTCCCAGTCAGCTCGTCTGCCCAGAAGCGCATCCCTGGCGATGCGGTCATTGAGGATGATCTCCATGGACTCCTCGTATGACATGTAATCAGCCGGGTCACCCGAGTAGGTATATCGATAGAGACTGATGAAGGCATCTTTCTGGGCCTTTGCCCAGAGTGCTTCCCCATGGACGAATATCCGGGCTGAGTTCAGGAGGGCCGAGGAAAGCATACTCAGGAGGAATATCAGGATGGTAATACTTACGAAGATGGAGATGACGACCGTGAACTGGCGATTTAACCTGCTGTGTTTGTGCTTCCCTGACTTGGCATCTCTCATGCATCACCTCAATCGTACTATGGAATTGGCAGTCTGTACTTATTCTCATGGTTCCCTGGTAGATGTTGATTGCTTGTAGGGTCCCTATGACCCTTCCTGGTCAGCAAGCGGCTTCATGTCGTCTATGAACAGGAGTACCACATCCTCGGCCTTCTCAGAAGAGATAAGAAACCGGATCGTTCTTGGGCCTTCGAACGTATCCAGATCCTGGCAGGCCGGTACCCTGATACAGGCCTCCCCCGTCTCATAGGTCTTCATGACCGTATTCCTGATCACACAGCTCTTACAGTGAAGTGTTTGGCCGCATCCACCGGGAAGCGTCGCATAATGGCATTGGAACACCTCGCCGCCAAGATATCCTGCTATCTGGTCGAGGTCCTTCGAGACGGTCTCTCTGCCGAGCAGGTTCGCTCCCTGGACCCTGCCGTCCCCATCCACGACGAAGATCGGGACAGGAAGCTCATTAAGGAACTCTTCCATAGGCATCCCCGCCCCCTTAAGATACCCATCCAGGCAATCCCGGCAGATCCCATGGGAGATATGTATTTCAGGGACCTCCGGTTCCAACGGCGGGCCAAGTTCAGCCTGGCAAATACTGCATTTTCTCAAGATCATAGGATCTTTCTCCTTCTTGCCTGTTCATTCACATCACTGCACACATCAGCATTTTTTCTGCTGCACCGATATAGTCTTATCCCTGCTCTACAGGCAATTCCAAGAGGAACCTGGTATAATTCCCCAGTTCTGTCTCGACCCGCAGCTCCCCATGATGCTTCTTGACTATCCCATGGCTGATGGAAAGCCCCAGGCCTGTCCCCTTGGTACGGTCCTTCGTGGTGAAGAACGGTTCGAAGATATGCTGGAGCGCATTCTCCGTGATACCGGTACCATGGTCCTCGATGCAGAACACCATCGAAGGCTTCCCGTCCAGGACCCCCTCCTCAGCCGACACACGGATCACCTTGTTCTCGTCATAACCGGGATACCGGCTGTTGAGTGCATCGCAGGCATTCGTCATGAGATTCATCAGGACCTGCTCGATCTCGTTGCGCTGGCAGGAGATCTCGGGCAGGTCCCCGTGAACGTCATCGATGACCAGCGTGATCTGGTCATGGCGCATGATCGTCTTCACCAGGGTCACCACATAGTTGATCATCTCAGAAGGAGGCGTTTGCTCCATGATGCTCTTGTTGTCAGCCCTGGCAAACTGCAGGAGGTTCCGTACGATCTTGGCGACCCGTTCTGTCTCCTCGATGATCGCTCTGGCGAACTCGGTCCCTTCCTCGTCATCCACCATATCGACGATCAGCTGGGCATAGTTCATGATGCCGTTTATCGGGTTGTTGATCTCATGGGCTACTCCGCCGGCCAGCGTACCGATGGATTCCAGCCTCTGCTGCTGCATGAGCATAGCCTCTAACCGTTGCCGTTCCTGATCTGATTCATAATGCTCTTTCGTCTCGATCTCCAGCTTCCGGGTGCGTTCTTCCACGAGCAGTTCAAGGTTCTCACGGTAGTTGTTCAGTTCGTCTTCAGTCCTCTTCCTGGCTGAGATATCACGGATGACCCCTACAGACCCGAGGAAGGAAAGATGCTTCCCCTTGAACGTATAGTGATGGATCCCGGAGCTGCTTACCTCAACGAAGATCTCCTCCCTGGCAGCCTGCTGCCTGCCTACCAGGCGCAGCTCAAGCTCATAGGTAGCCCGATTCCCATTCCTTCGCTCATCGAAGAGCTTGGGTGACGGGATGCCGGGAAGTGAATCCCGTTTCATCCGTTCCAGGACCAGGTCTCGACTTACGTTCATCACATCATCAGGATGGATGATGGTACTGAAGTGCTTTCCCAGCAGCTCTTCCGGCACATAGCCGAGGATTGATACCGCCTTATTGACGAAGATAAACTCTCCCTGCGGGTTGATTCGGTACACGATATCAGGGATGGTCCTCACGAGGGTTTGGAACCTGTTCTCGGAGGCCTGGAGCTCCCGTACCTTATTCTCCAGCTCGAGGGTCATCTCATTCAGGTCCAGGAATACCTGCACCTTGGCTAACAGATGCGCGGGGTTGAACGGCTTCACGATGAAATCCACCGCCCCTGATTCATACCCCTTGAATATATGTTCCTCGTCAGAGAACACCGCCGAGATGAAGATGATCGGAAGGTTGGCGAACTCCTCCTGGTCACGCAGGAGATTCGCAAGTTCATAGCCGTCCATCCCCGGCATCTGCACATCAAGGAGGGCAAGGGCAATCTTATTGTTCAAAGCCGCTTTAAGGGCATCTTCCCCGCTCGATGCTTTTATGATCTGTACCGGCAGTCTTCTCAGTACCCGTTCAAGGATCACCAAGTTCTCCACAGTATCATCAACGATAAGTATGTTCTGGTCACGGCTCATGAGTCACTCCTGTCAGGCTGCAGAGAAGCGAGCCGATCTCGTTGACCGGCAGTACATAATCTGCTTTCACCACTTCAAGGGCCTTCCGGGGCATGAAGGAACAGATAGCGGTCTCAGGCGATTCCACGATCACGAACCCGCCGGCTTCCTTGATCGCCCTGACACCTAAAGCCCCGTCCCTGCTTGCACCCGTCAGGAGAACCCCGATAACGCCAGCCCCGACCGAGTATGCAGCACTCTCGAACAGGACATCTATGGATGGCCTCGAATAGTTCACCTTCTCATCGAGTGAGAGGGAGATCGTCATATCCTTCTCGATAAGCATATGGTAATCGACCGGTGCCAGATAGACTGACCCAGGCTGCAGGGGCTGTAGGGGCTCACCCTCATACACCCGAAGCTTCGTCCTGCTCCTGAACAGGTCAGCCAACGACACCTGCACACCTTTGCCCATATGCTGCACGACGGCGACTGGCAGGGGAAAGTCAGCCTGCAGTGATCCAAGGAGGGTAGACAGAGTCTCGATCCCTCCCATCGAAGTCCCGACCACGACGAGCCTCATGAGCCTATCCCCCGGTAGTTATCCCGCTGGAATATCTTCTTCTTCTCATCGATGATTGAGTAAAATTCACTGTAGGAATTGAACCTCAGGCTCTCATGTGTCCCGATACACAAGAATCCCCAATGGTTGAGACTCTCTGTCAGCAGGTGCAGCACCTTTACCTGCAGGTCATGGTTGAGATAGATGAGCACATTCCGGCAGAGGACCAGCTGCATCTCACCGAAGGCTGAGTCACTCACCAGGTTATGGTTCGAGAAGAAGATGAGCTTCTTCAGCCTGTCATTCATCACGACTGAGTTGTAGGCAGAATGGTAGTATCGGGAGAACTCCTCCATTCCTCCTGACTGTATATAGTTCTGGGTGAACTCCTTCACCCGCGAGATGTTGAAGATGCCTTTTCTTGCGGTATCAAGCACCTTGTCATTGAAATCCGTCCCATAGATCGTCACCTTCTGCTCCAGGCCTTCTTCCACCGCCATGATCGCAAGGGAATACGCCTCTTCCCCCGTCGCACAGCCGGCTGACCAGATCTTAATATGGGGATAAGTCCTCAGGCGAGGGAAGATGTTCTCCCGAAGTTCCCGATAGACGGCTGGGTCCCGGAACATCTCGGAAACAGGGACCGATATATACTGGACGAAATCCGAGAGGGCCTCATCATCATGGAGGACCGAAGGGATGCATTCTGAGATATGGAGGAACCCGCGGTCCTGCATGAAGTTCTTGACCCTGCGCATGATCGAGGCCTGGGTATAGGAGCGGAAGTCATAGCCATACTGTTCGTATACCCCATTGAGGAGAAGCTTGAGTTCCATCTCTTCCTGATCGTGCTTACTCTTCTGCAAATCCCATTCTCCTGGTCCCGGTCACCCCGGGATGTCCGTCAGCGATAGAGCCAGACCTTCATGAGCGACAGGAGCCGCTTCATATCGACCGGCTTTGACAGGTAATCACTGGCCCCGGCCTGGATGCACTTCTCCCGATCCCCTTTCATGGCCTTTGCTGTCAAGGCGATAATCGGAAGTCCCTTACAGTGTTCCAATCCCCGTATCCTGTGTATCGTCTCGATCCCATCCATCTCCGGCATCATGATATCCATGAGGACCAAGTCGTAATCATGGTCAGCTTCAAGCAGTGACAGAGCCTTCTTCCCAGACTCTGCCTTCGTGACATCCATGCCATGCTTCCTCAGCAGTTTCGAGATTGCGAAGAGGGTCCTCATATCATCATCGGTCACGAGAATCCTCCGGTCCATGAAGATCGAATCCTGATTGTGCAGGTCCGTGATCACCTGGCGTTTCTTGGGTTCGAGGCTCTCAACGACCTGGTGGAGGAACAGTGTCACCTCATCAAGGAGCCGCTCCTCTGAATGGGCATCCTTGATGATCACTGACTGCGGGGATTCTGTCAGGCTCAGCAGCTCCTTGTCGGTGACATCCTGGGCTGTATAGATGATGACAGGAGGTATATCCTGTCTGCTCTTCAACTCCTCGATTCGCGTGATCACCTCGAGCCCATCCATATCGGGAAGGCCAAGATCGAGGACAAGACAGTCATAGTCATGAGTAGAAGCCATCTGAACCGCAGCAGCACCGGTACAGGCAGTATCAGCATCGACATTGCTGCTTGTGAGCAGGGAGACGAGATGTGAAGCGGTCTCCCTGTCATCCTCGATGATGAGGATCCGTCGCTTCTTATCATCGGTGTATGAGACGACCTTCTGTATCGCATCATCGAGGCTCTCCTTGCTTACCGGTTTTGAGAGGAACCCGATCGCTCCCTGCTTGAACACCTGCAGGGAAGGTTGATCGACCGACATGATATGGACGGGGATATGACGAAGGTCGGTATCCTCCTTCAGCAGGTCGAGGATCTCATACCCGCTCATCCCCGGAAGATGAAGGTCCAGGATGATCCCGTCAGGCTTATAGGTCCTGACACATTCGAGCACCCGGTTCCCCGAGGTCTCTCCTATGCAGTTGTAGCCCTTCGCCCTGCAGTTCTTCATGACAGTCTTGAGGAAATCCAGGTCATCCTCCACCACCAGGATCGTCTGTACATCAGGATTCAGGGAATCCCTGTCGTCCTGTACCGGTGCGGTGGTATCGAAAGCCCTGACATCATCCAGCAGGTCATCGGCAATACTCACAGCCTGACCCGGAGATGTGGGGGAGGACCCCTGTTCAGCTGGCTGTTCTATCTCATTTTGGACGCTCTTGACGCCTGCATCCTCTGCATTGTGCAGGGTGACGGGTATACAGACCGTGAACGTGGTCCCCTCTTCCGGGAGGCTCTCCATCGTGATCGTCCCGCCGATCAGGGTGACCAGCTCCCTGGTGATGGTCAGCCCGAGACCGGTCCCCCCATACTGGCGGGATGTTCCGCTGGAACCCTGATGGAAGGCTGAGAAAATCTCCTCCTGCAGTGTTTCGGGGATACCGATACCGGTATCGGATACATCGATGACAAGCATCTTATCACCCCCCTGCTGTCTGCCTGAGAAGGTCACCCGGATCTCACCATCCTTCGTGAACTTGATCGCATTCCCAACCAGGTTCCTCAGAATCTGCTCGATCTTCAGATGATCATTATGGATCTTCTTCGGGGCATTCCTTTTTACGTCAACGATGAAATCGATCTCCTTATTCTTCGTGGTTAACTCGAAGTCATTCTTCAGGATCCTCTTGAAGTCCTCGACGATGATCGTCTCGGGATAGACCTCCATCTTCCCTGCCTCTATCTTTGACAGATCGAGGATCTGGTTGATGAGGGAGAGCAGCTCCCTGCCGCCATGGTAGATGATCCCGGCAGATTCGATCTGTTCCTCGGAAAGATTCTTCTCCTCGTTGTTCATCAGCTCCTGCGCGAGCAGGAGGAGGCTGTTGAGCGGGGTCCTCAGCTCGTGGGACATATTGGACAGGAACTCTGATTTATATTTACTGGCCTGCACGAGTTCCTCTGCCTTCCTCTCGAGTTCATGACTGGCATGCTCGACGATCTTCTGCTTCTCATTCAGGGCGAAATTCTTCTCCTCAAGTTCGGTATTGGCAACTTCAAGTTCTGACTGCTGCTTCCGCAGGTGTTCTTCCGATATCCTCAGCCGCTCAGTCTGCTCCTCGAGTTCCTCGTTCGTGACCCGGAGCTCCTCCTGCTGGGTAAGCAGTTCCTGTCTCTGGTCCTCTGTCATCCTCAGCAGTTCCCGTTCGGTCTCTATCCGCTGCAGGTTGTCGATCGCGATCGCCAGGTCCTTGGCCGCAAGCATGAGAAGCTGTCTCTTAAGTTCATCCACGGGCTCATTGAAACCAAGCTCCAGGACTCCCTTCAGCTCGTCATTGAACACGACCGGGACCTCTATGACGCAGGCAGGCGTCCCCTTTCCGACCGACGATCCGACGAACAGGTAATCAGACGGCAGGTCCTCAATAACGATGAGCTCCTTCTGGCGGGCAGCCTGACCGACGAACCCTTCACCGAGGGCCCAGGCCTCCGGAGTATCCGCTCCTTTCAAGTAGGCATAGGTCCCTGCCTGCCTCAGCACATCCTGCTCCAATATGAAGGCTGCCCCGATCGATGCATCGAGGAGCCCTGCAAGCTCTGAGAGCGTCTTTGTGCAGAGTGTCCCCATGTCAGGAGCATCGCGCATGACTTTACCAAGCCTGTTCTGGCCGTTCTCCTTCCAGTTCTGGCTCTTCAGGGATTCCGTCTGTTCCTCGAGGATCCCCATCATCGAATCGAAGGACTCCGCGATGAGCCCGACTTCATCACTGCGCTGGATACCCGTCCGTATGTGGAGGTTCTCCGTCCCGACCTCCTGGACGATGTCCTTCAACCTTGATAACGGTTTCGTGATTGACCTGGAGATGAAGTAGGCCATGACCAGCCCGAGGAAGATCACGATCCCCAGAATGATGTAGTTCGTCCTCTGGAGGTCCTGTGCTGACTTGAAGACCTCATCCATATGGCTGTCCACCAGGAAGTACCAGGACTCGGCCCTGTGGGTAGTATCAAGTCTCGAGTAGGCAAAAGACTTTGTGAAGCCTGATTCCTCTTCGATAAAGGAGCCCCCATCGTCCACCTGCAATCCTGTCCAGAGGTCCTTCTGGGTTATATCGGTAAACGGAGCATAGGGGTTCGTCGAGAACAGGAGTTCCCCCGAAGAGTTGATGATCCGGATCTGGCTCGTCTTGTGTGGGAGATTCGAGGAGGCCATCTGCTGGGTGAACACACTCAGGTCGATACTTACCATGAGGTTCCCTACGAATAGATTGTTCTCATCATGCATGCTGACAGAAAGAGGGAAATAGACATTCATGTCATTCAGATTCTCCTGAACGACATCTTCATAGTAGCCCAGCCGCTTAGTTTCCTGCCACCAGTCCTCAGCAGACAGGTTGCCGTTGATCTCACCTCTCGTGTCGGCGATACAGTTCCCTTCGCTGTCGGTGAGGATCGCCCGGTCGAAGATCCTGAGTCCAAACTCTTTCTCCACACCATCCAGGAGCTCTTCGTTCAGCCTTGCCCCGGGGTCTGCTGCTTCCCAGATCTTAGAACCTTCAACATACAGGAACAGCATCCGTCGCTTTCTCTCAATCTCGTAGGAAAAGTCTGAATGTATCTTCTCGACCAGGAATAGGGAGTTTTCATCAACATGATGAGCCAGCGTGGACATCGCGACTCTCGTCGTATAGTACCCTATGCCTGCGAGCAGGATGCAGAAAAGGAGAAATCCGGAAAAGAGTCTCACATTTATATTCCAGGTCTTTTTCCTATTCATATACGATGACTCCTTCCTCGATTCGGGCCGGGTAGAGCGGGAAGGTGAAATCATGCTCACCTCTCTTGACTGAGATACTGCCCAAAGCCCCGGTATAGACGAACCCCAATGCAAGTTTCTCCTTGATTGATTCCCGTGTGATCTCCCCGTCCTGCAGGAGCCCTGCAAGGATCTTGATCGCTTCATAGCCTGTGGCTACCTGTTGAGTCGGCTTTGCCCCATATGCCTGCATATATTTCTCATTGAGTGTCTCTGCAAGTGAGAAATTCTTATTATAGATGACGGGCGCAGCAACGATCATCCCTTCTGCAGCCGGCAGCGAGAGCAGGCCCGGGCTGCAGGCGGCACTTGTCGCCAGCCGGTACCCCTGGTACCCGGTCTCCGTGAATGCGTCGACCGCCACAGGCATAGCCGAGACAAGGCCTATCACATAGATACCTTCCTTATCAGCGAGATTCCCCACCTGCTCGGAGAGGTCGGTAGCCCCGTTCTTGAAGGACTCGTCAGCGACAGAGATCCCTTCTTCCTCGCAAGCTGCAGAGAGCAGGTTGAAGACAGACATCCCATACTCGTCATCCGAGTGGACTATTCCCAGGTCCTTGATGTTGTATTCCCTCAAAGAGTCCATGATGGGAGCTACTTCATTGCTCGCCATGGAATAGAATCGAAAAGCCCATTCCTTGGATTTGGTGAGATCCTCCATTGCCGTCACGATGCATAAGATCGGGACCTCTGCCGCCTCTGCAAGGGGAATGAGCTGAGTCGAGATGGAACTCAAGCCCGTGATATAGATATCGGGGGCGATGTCCTTCTCCATCTCCTGGAACTGCTTTACCGCCAACTCCGGGTCAGTCTCGTTATCGGTACTGTACACCTCGATCAGCCGCTGCTGGATCCCCCCGGACTCATTGATCTCTTCCGCTGCAAGCTTGATCGCATCCAGGGCAGCTGAGAGGTGTCCCCCTGCCCCGCTCTGGGAGATGATGACGCCGATCTTTATAGGATCCTCTTCCTTGCAGCTGGTGAAGCTCATTAAAACCATAGAGAGAATCAGAACGACCAGGACGATCCGGACAAACTGATGTCTGGATCCTCTCTGTCTGTCTGCATCGTACTCGTTTCGATTGATATAATTTCGTTCCATTGCATGACCTCCCCACAAAGTATGCTTTAACTGTATAATCCTATCGTATGGAATCGTTCTTTCTCATGCTTCCTCATACAGTCAGGTTATTCTTTATTGGCCTCCCAAATCTGAATGACTCTGTCCTGTAATAGCAAGAACGCATCAACGAGCTGGGGATCGAAATGCTGTCCCCGCCCCTCTTTGAGTATCTCAAAGGACTGTTCAATACTGAACGCATCTTTATAGACACGTTTCGTTGAAAGGGCATCGAAGACATCCGCGATTGCCGCGATCCTCCCGAAGACAGGGATCTCCTCACCAGCCAATCCCTTCGGATAGCCCGTGCCATCCCATTTCTCGTGGTGCGTTAGCGCGATCTCCCTGCCGATCTTCAAGACCTCACTGTCTGCGCCTTCCAGGATATGGTCACCATACTCTGCATGTTTCTTCATGATATGCCATTCCTCGGCATCCAGCTTCCCGGGTTTCAATAGAATGTGGTCAGGGATCCCAATCTTCCCGATGTCATGGAGCAATGCTGCGAATTTTACCGCTTCGAGATTCTCTGAACAGCAGTTGCTGACTTCTGCAAGCAATGCAGTGTACTCACTCATGCGGATCAGGTGGCTGAAGGTATTCTCATCCTTGAACTCCGCTGCTCTCGAAAGTCTCAGCACCGTGTCGAAGGAGGCCTGCTTGACGCTCTCCATCGCCTCATGGAGCTGGCGGGTACGTTCTGCAACCATCTTCTCCAGATTCTCCTGGTAGGCATGGTTCTGGTCTTCCAGGTCCTTGATCCTTGAGGCAGTCGCCACCGCCCGCAGAAGGTTGACCTTACTGACAGGCTTGAACAGGTAGTCACAGGCCCCGCTTCGTACTGCTTCTGAAGCAGATTCGAGGGTAGGCTCTCCGGTGATCATGATGACCTGCGTGTCAGGGTGGATCGCATGTATGGACTTGAGCAGTTCGACTCCCGTGACTCTGGGAAGGATGATATCGGAGATGACGATATCTGCCGGATCCTGCCTGATCTGCTCGAGGGCAGAATCAGCATCTTCTGCGATCCTCACCTGATACCCGTCATTCTGGAGAAAGGCTTTTAACGTCAATCGAATACTCTTTTCATCATCAACAACAAGAACTTTCTTCACTGCATCCCCCACCACATCAAGAAAAGCTGATACATAACCTGACTAATTTAATTGTTCTTCTTGTAAAAAGTATAATTCAATCACTAGCTGGGCGCAAGGAGAAAGCTGTTTCTGATCTTGAAAAGGGGGATCTGCCCTTTCTTTGGGCTATATCCAGTTAGTATCAGGAACCCTGGGAAGACAACTGTATACAAGTGAAGCTCCCTGTACAAAAGTACAAGAAGCTTCGTTGTGCCCGAAACAGGATCTACACCTTTACGACCGATGGGTCACCACAGTTGCCCATAGTCTCTCCTCCCTGCATGTGTCACAGGTGCTGATTACCCCTTTACCGCACCAACGACCAGTCCCTTTACCAGATACTTCTGGAAGAACGGGTAGAAGATGAGCAGGGGCATGGCTCCAAGGACAGCCATCGCCATCCGTACTGAAGCCAACGGGAGACTGTCCATCACACTGGATGTAACATTGGAGCTCAGGCTTGCATTGTTTGCGATGAACTGTGCATTCTGCAGTATTCGGTTCAGCAGGTTCTGGAGACTGTATTTTGAAGGGTCGGTGATGAAGATCATTCCATTATACCAGTCATTCCAGTAGACGATCATATAGAGGACTCCCATGGTAGAAACAATAGGCTTCGATAACGGGACGACGATCAGACGGAAAATCGAGAATTCACCATACCCGTCGATCCGTGCGGACTCGATCAGAGATTCAGGGATCCCTGCGAAGAACGTCCGCATCAACAGGACATTGAACCCGTTAGTAAGCAGCCAGGGGATGAGCAGGGCGAACCAGGTGTTCTTGATATTGAAGATCTTGATATACACCATATAGGTCGGGACCAGTCCTGAATTGAAGAGCATGGTGAAGAACACGAAGAACATGAGCCCTCTCCTGAACGGGAGGTTCGGCCTCGATAACGGATAGGCCAGCAAGGATGTTATGGTAATTCCGATGGCGACACCAACGACGGTGAGCACGATCGTGACAGAATAGGCTCTCAGGATTCGATCGAACTGGGTGCCGAGATAGTTATATGCATCCAGGCTGAATGATCGTGGGAGCAAGGAGTATCCTTCCCGCACGATCACCAGGTTGTCGGTGAACGATGCAGAGATGATGATCACAAGGGGGATCACGCACATCAAAGATATAATCGTGAACATCGCCACAAGGACTATTTGCTGTATACTTCGTTTCTTTTTCATTTGCTTCACCTTAGAAAATCGCATTTTCAGGACTTGTTCGCCGAACGACCGCATTCGCACTGATGATGATGAGGAATCCCACGACGGACTGATAGATACATGCTGCAGCCGACATGCCGATATTCCCTAATTGCAGCAGGGCACGATATACATAGGTATCAATGACATTGGTGGTAGGCAGCAGGGCCCCGGTGTTCAACGGTACCTGATAGAACATCCCGAAGTCTGAATAGAATATCTTCCCGACCTGGAGGAATACCAGTGTGATGATCACCGTACTGATCATTGGCAGCGTGACTTTGGTAAGTCTCTGCCAGAGGTTCGCACCATCGATAGCGGCTGCTTCATAATACTCCGGCCCGATACCGATGATGGCAGCATAATAGATGATGGTATAATACCCGGCATTCTTCCAGATATTCACGATATTAAGGATTCCTACCCACTTATTGGGGGTACTGTACCATTTCACCGGTTCAAGATTGAACCAGCCCATTACCGAGTTGTTGATAACACCGGTATCATCAGCCAACAGGGCATAGACCAGGTATCCGACGATTACCATCGAGAGCAGGTATGGGATCAGGATAGTCGTCTGGAAGAATTTCTTCAATGATGTCCTCCGAACCTCATTCAGCATCAGGGCAAGGGCAATGGGGAACACGGTGTTCGCGGTGATGAAACAGAGATTGTATCCGACGGTGTTCCGGGTGATCACCCATGCATCATGTGTCTTGAACAGATACAGGAAGTTATCCAGACCAGACCAGGGACTTGCCCACAGCCCCTTGGCAAAGTGGACATTCTTGAAAGCTACCCAGAGATAACTCAACGGCAGATAATTGTTCACGAAGAGGTATAAGAGCCCGGGTGCCATCATGAGGAATAATGGAATCACCCGACGGATACGCCAGTACTTCTTACCGGCTGTGAGACCGTTACCCCTCCCACTTGTTGAAATGTCTTTCTTCATAGAATACCTCGATTATTCCTTTCGCTTAAAAATCGTATCGCTTACCATAGGACTCATGTTCATATAATCCCGTATCTTATGCTTCAGCAGGTGGGATCAACAGGACCTTCGTTGCCTTTCGCTCTTTCACGAGGGTGAACCCCTCCTCCCACTTTTCAAGCGGCAGGGTGTGGGAGATGATCGCATCCATGTTCACCCTTCCGTCCTTCAGGAGTACCAGGCTATTCTTCCACGATGCGGTGTCATACCCCATGTGCCCGATAAGAGTGATTCCCTTCAATGCCATGGTGTCGAGTGAGAAATCAAGAGGCTTGTGGCTGTATCCGATCTTTACGATGATACCTCCATTACGAACGATATCGATGGACTGCTTGAGGACAATACCAGGCCCGGCACAATCTACAGCGACAGCTACACCTTCCGGTCCCGCAATCTCCTTGATCTTGGTCACAACATCATCCTTGTCGGCTACGACAAAATCTGTTGCTCCCAGGATCGCAGCCTTCTTGAACCTGACTTCCTCATCATCACTCGTACCGACGACGATGATCTTGCCCGCACTGCCGATATTGGCAGCCTGGATGCTGAACAGGCCGAGAGCCCCAGCCCCGAACACAACGATAGTCTGGCCAGGAAGAAGCCTGGCTTCCTGGATTACGGCCTTGTAGGCGTTGCAGAACGGTTCGATAGCAGCTGCATATTCAAAGGAAACCCCTTCAGGGACTTCTTGGAGACAGTTGGGGAAGACGTTGAGGACTTGGCCCGGTATCTTCACGTACTGGGCAAACCCACCGTCCATATCATTGCCCATGCCCTTTCTATCAGCACAGAACAGGTATTGGCCGCTCGCACAGGCATGGCACTTCCCGCAGACATATCCGGTATTATCAGAGATGACCCGGTCACCGACTTTCCATGCAGTGACTTTCTCCCCTACTTCAACGATCTCACCGGAAAACTCATGCCCGATGACTATTGGGTAATCAACGGTCTTCCCTTCGACTTTGCCGTATAACAGGGATAGATCAGATCCGCAGATACCTGCTGCCTTGACTTTTACCAGGACATCGAATTCCCCTACCTCAGGTTTCGGGATATCCGTATATTCAATAAGATGATCTTCATACCCTTTCTTAATTACCGCTTTCATTTCACACCTCTATGTTGTTTAGTATAGTAATCCATGTCCCCTTACCATCAGGTTCCATGACAGCTACATTCACAGTCGTCTGATAGTCTCTGCCGCAACCCCGGCATATCTATCGTAGATCTCAGGTTCATTCACTCTCGAGATGATACCGTTCGTACCCGGTACCAAATGATCATACTCCATAGTCAGGGGCATATCCCAGCCTGCCTGATGTAATGACTGTATGATCTCTTTCATGGGCAAGCTGCCCATCCCTATCGGCCGGCGATGATTATCTGCAATATGCATATGCTTCAACCAGGGAGCATATCGCTTGATACTTTCGCAGATATCCGCCTCTTCAATGTTCATGTGGAACAGGTCTCCCATCATCCTCACTGCCGGGTTGTCTACTTCACGCAGCAACTCATATTGAGTCCCCAGCCTGTTGACCAGATAGGACTCATATCGATTCACCGATTCCACGACAATCCATATGCCTGCATCTTCAGCATACTCGGCAACCTGTTTCAAGCCTGAAACCACATGTGCCCACTCAGCTTCGACCGTTGTCTCCGGTCCCAGCTTGCCGATGAAGGTCGGGACGATGATCACGACCTTTGCATCAAGCTGGGCAGCCGTATCGATGCAGGTCCTGCAGTATGTTACTGCATTGCTCCGTACAGAAGCATCTTTCGAAGAAAGATCACGATCCTCTGTATAGAGCCCGTTAATCGAGAAGCAAGTCAGATCATACCGTTTGAGCAGCTCCAGTACTGGTACAGTCTCAGCCAGATCGCCGGAAAGCTCAACCCCATCATACCCAAGTCGCTTCAATCTTTTTAGACTGGTTTCCAGTCCCTCACCCTGAAAGCAGGGCTGGCAGAAACTCAGCTGGAAGGTATCTCTCTGCATAGCACTCGTTACGTATTCTAAAGCTAGATCACAACGGGGGAGGAACCCTCCCCCGCGTGAACATCAGATTCCAACTACTGTTGGATCATTAGTTTGATGAGAGATATGCATTGAGCTGCTTTGTCTTCTCATCCATGATCTTCTGGAGACCGGCTTTGTACAGGGCGTCATTGAATTCAGCGATAGCTGCTTCAACATTTGCCACTTCACCATTACCGATCGCGTCCTCATACTGTGCCTTCACGTTCTCAACTGCAGCGGTCTCAGCAGATACCGGTGTAGGATCGAAGATGAACCCGAAAGCAGGTGATTTCTGACCAAGGTCATTGAATGCCGCAGTCTCATCCCAGATAGTATTGGCATCCGGTACCCATGGGTGAGCAAGGAACTGGTTACCGACCATCCAGCTCCAGGTTGGGTTATAGGTCGCATTCTGCGAGGTCACGCCGTCAGCGAACATTGCGATACCGTCACTTCCTACCTTGTAGTCTACACCCTCTTCACCATAAGAGAGGAGGTTGACGATCTCAGGATTGCTGTACATCTCATTCATGACCATCATAGCTCGGTCTGCGTCGACCGTGGTATAAGGAATCGAGTACATGATGTTGGCAACCGTACCAGTTGACTGGACGATATCTGACAGGTGGATAGACTCTACGTCATAGCCATTGGAGATCGATTCCTTGTTGTCATATCCAGGTTTCATCTTGGAGATATATCCGAGAACAGAACCTGCCCTCAGGAGCGTATTATGTGCTTCTGTCATGGTTGATGCGTTAGGGGGGATAGCGCCAATATCATTCCACGTCTTGACCAGTTTCGCGAACCTCAGGTATGAAGGAGTCTCGAACATGTTCACGACCTTCGTACTTGTCATATTGTCAACGCTGAAGTCAAGTACGCCGTTGAAGTCAGAAAGGGAATCGAAGTAACCAGAATAGAAACCGGAAATGACGGAGTCACCAGCTGATTCATAGATGACGACAGGGACGCCTTCGCCGTCAACGATAGTCTTGAAAACGGGGGTAAGGTCTTCCCAAGTCTTGATCGCTGCTCGGTCGATGTTGTATTTGTCCAGGATATCTGTTCTACCTGTCCAGCCGAAGTCAGTTGCCCATTCACGGATAGAAGCTACACCATAGGGTTTCCCTTTATAGTTCGAACATGCAATGATATCCTCGGGGACATATTTCTTAAGGTCTGAACCGTATTTTGCCAGGAGATCATCGATAGGAACGTACATCTCACTAGCCACGTTGGTGGAATAGTTGATCCAGTCCCCGGAGATTGCCAGGTCGACCTGCTCACCGGAAGCCATAGCCAGGGTGAACTGCTGTGAGAACTCAGCGGTATCGATCACTTCGAACCTTACCTCACAGTTGAGCTTATCCATCAGGATCTCATTAACCTTTGCCTGTATTCTCGGCATGTCAGAAGCTTCACCGATCTTGAGCCAGTAGATTACCAGCTCCTCATAGGGAAGCCCGCTGTCAGACGTGGTAGCTTTCTCAGCTGCACCACCTGCGAACGCTCCAGTCAGCAGTACGCTGAGAAGAAGCACGGAAACGATTAGTTTCTTCATAATCATTTTCTCCTTTTATCCTTTTCAACCTTAATCAATGGTTAAGGGTTGATTACATAGATCATATAGAGCAATGGACAGTCTCACGCCTCAGAGACTGTATAAAACCCTACCCCTCCAAACTACAAACCGCATGCAATGTCTCTTTGTCCTGAATACCTCCTGTTACTATCCGTACATGGATCGCTATTCATCCAAAGCTGCTATGATGAGTAAGATTGACGTTCGGGTCTCAGTCTCAACACAAGCCCCGAAACCATGACTGATTCGATCAACAGCGGATTATGCTTTACGCTTCATCATGCTCTTTGATGAAATCCAAATCCAGCTTCAGCCCCAAACCAGGAAGGTCAGGAATATGCATATAGCCATTCTCGGGCATGGGTGGATTATCAAAGACAAGAGAGGTTACTTCCTCGAACATCAGCAGGCGTTCCAGGAAAAGTGAATTATAAGCTGCACTCACCAGGTGGATCTGTAAGTTCTCCATCGCGTGCGGCGCGAACTTGAGGTTCCAGGCCTGTGTTATCGCAGCGATCTTCAGCATCTCGGTGAACCCACCTGCGCGGGTACCATCGACCTGGATGATATCAGCGGCATTGTTGAGGACCAGGTCGCGAACCCCAAACTTGGTATACTCATGCTCCCCGGTAGCCAGGGGCAGGTCTGTGCCATGTTTGTATCTGGCAAGGCCCGGAATATCGTCCGCAAAGACCGGTTCCTCTAAGAACATGATGTCATATTCCTTGACCCGATTGGCAAAATAGACACTCGTACCGGCATCCCAGCAGTTGTTGGCATCCAGCATGATCCCGATATCGGGCCCTACAGCCTCCCTGACCTTCCGTACACGTTCCAGGTCCCGGCCGGGTTTGGTCCCGCCGTCGTACCCGACTTTGAACTTGATCATGGAGTATCCCTGGTCAACGATACCTTTCATCTCAGCTACCAGGTCATCATCAGAGAACGAGACCCAGCCGCCGCTCCCATACACGGGGATCTTCGTCTCTACACCGCCAAACAGTTTATAGAGCGGCATACCCAGGATCTTCCCCTTCAAGTCCCACAACGCTATATCGATGGCACTGATCGCACAGAAGGTTAACCCTTTCCGTCCTACTCCCCGCAGGTAATGGAAGAATTCCTGCCAAATAACCTCAGTCTGGAAGGGGTCCCGCCCGATAAGCTTATGGACCATGTTCTTCTCGATAAGTGTCTTGATCGCTTCTCCGCCAACCTCGTGGTAGGTTACCCCGAACCCTTCCAGTCCCTGGTCGGTGACAATACGAACTATAGTGAACCCAATCGTCTCTACTGTTCTTGTAGCATCCTGATACCCTTCATTGATCGGGTATGACACAAGATGAACACTTACTTTCGCTATCTTATGATCCATGACATAACTCCCTTATGAATTCTTATGTATGACTTCCTGAACTTGGGCAAAGCTGCGAACGCCAGTTGTTGCCCCGATAGAACCTACAGAGACAGCGGCAGTCGCTGTTCCAACCTGCAGGCACCCCTCCAGCGAGTAATCCCTCAACAACCCGGATATGAACCCTGCGACAAAATTATCTCCGGCGCCAGTCGTATCGATGACTTTCGCATCATATATCGGGAGTTCAAGCCTCTCGTGCTCATTCTTCGCGAAGGAGCCCTTCTTTCCCATCTTAATCAGAACGGTCCCGGCTCCAGCCTTCAGGAATGCCTCTGCTATCTCATCAAGGTCCGATAACCCGGTATACAGTACCGCTTCCTCGATACTCGGGACCACATAATCAAGCAGGGGGAGGACTTCCTTCAACTCCTCGATATTCGCTTCATTGCGGTTAGGCACAAAATCCGCGATGGTGACAGCCCCGACCGACTTTGCCTTCTCCAGGACAGCACGAAGTGCTCCCTGGTCAAAGCTCTTACTGCAGAAGATACTCCCGATGGAGACGACCCGGGTCCCCGGCTGTATCAGCGAGAGGTCGATATCATCGAGGGAGTATTCATCGGCACAGCCTCCATGCTGTGATATGAAACTTCTCTGTCCATCCCTCCCAACGAGAACCACACTCGTGGAGGTTGGGTATGTATCACTGATTGCAACCCCTTCAGTATCAACACCGGCCTTCCTGCATTCAGCAGCGACGAACTCACCTTGTGCATCCCTGCCGACCAGTGACATGAGGCCGGTTTTATGGCCAAGATGGGCCAGGGTGAATGCCTCATTCAACGCATCCCCGCCAACATGCATACTCACTGAATCAACGATATTGGTCACACCACCGAACTCGATCTTCTCGACCCCGTTGGCCATGATATCGGTAGTCACGAATCCAACACATACTACGTCCTTGACTTCACCCATGTACTTCACCTATCCGTTAATCTTGATAACGGCCTTGACCATCGTCTGTTTCTCAAGGATCGACGCCTCAAAGGCTTCCATCGTGTCTTCAAAGTCAAATACCTTTGATACGATCTGGCTCAGGTCGATCTTCCCCGTCCTCAATGCCTCGATTGCGGTGGGGTAGATATTCCTGTACCTGAAGACTGACTGCATCTGGACCTCTTTATCTACGAAGAGCTGGAAATTGAACGGCGTCTTCCCGACCGTGTTCCCGATCATCACGATCGTTCCGCCTCGTTTCACCATATAGACGGTCTGCTCCGCGGTATGGATGCTGCCGGCTGTCTCGAACACATAATCCGGACCGATCCCGCCGAAGATCGAACGAACCGCCTCTATCGGATCGGTCTCCGATGCATTCACCACATGGGCAGCCCCAAGAGCCTTCGCTTTCTCCAACCTGATGTCGAACAGATCCACTACAGCGATGTCATCGATCCCCATAGCCTTCAGTGACAGTAAGGTGACAAGCCCTATGCAGCCTGCCCCGAGGACGACTGCCTTCTTTCCTATGGTAATACCTGATTTAGTCGCTGCATTGAGCCCGACAGCGAGTGGCTCAATCAGGGCTCCCTCCATTGAGGTGATGTTCTCAGGTAGTATGAAGCACAATTCCGCAGGATGTACGACGAATTCCCTCATTGCCCCCTGATATGTTGGTGCAGAGAGAAATCTCACATTCGGGCATAGGTTATACTTCCCACCTTTACACCACTCACAGGAGCCGCAGGTGATCCCGGGTTCAAGTGCTACCCGGTCCCCGATCTTGTGTGATGTCACCTTGCTTCCTACCGCAACCACTTTCCCGGCACATTCATGACCAAGGATGAATGGATAGACATCGGGGAACGCTGGTTCTCCATGTTGGTAGAAATGCACATCAGATCCGCAGACACCGCAATACTCGATCTTGACCATGACATCATGGTCACCGCATACCGGCATCTCGCTTTCCCTGATCTCAATCTTCCTGTTCTCTACAACATATGCAGCTAAATTCCTCATTATCAAGCTTCTCCAATTTCATCATGACAATAGGCAATACTCATACCATTTATGAATATAGGCTACCATAGGTTGAACCTATTGTCAATTTTTTTCTTTAAATGTATTACCTTTTATAAGTTTTATCGGATATACATCTACAAATACTACAAAACCTGTAGTAAACCAGCTTAAAAGCCGGATCTGTTCCGACTGACAAGCTCCCCTAAACAGTTTCATCGGTTCATACCAAAGGGTCAATATGGCATCAAATTAAAATTTTAGCCCTCACAACAGGGTCAGATACAGGTAATCGCTTATGGCTGGCTCCCAATGGTATTTCGAACAAGCCAACATATAAGACTTAATAAAGTATTTATTGACAATTTGTTGTATATATAATAATATTTTCATATTATTTATCATACATATTATTTTAAAGAATCTGGAGAACTGCTATGAGATCATTCAAAGGGATATTCCCGGCTCTCGTCACTCCCTTCAATAAAGAGGGAGACTTTGATAGAACAGCACTCAAGAAGCTGATTACGTGGAATATGGATAAAGGAGTATCCGGGTTCTATGTCGGAGGGAGTACGGGAGAATCGTATCTCCTCTCGCTGGAGGAAAGAAAGGCCATACTGGAGATGGTAGTCGAAACGGTCAATAACGAAGCGGATGTCATCGTCAATATCGGTTCCTTCTCTACAAGGGATGGGATAGCACTGGCTAAACATGCAGATGCACTCAAGGTAGATGCCATCTCTTCAGTACCGCCCTTTTACTTCAAATTCACTATCGATGAGTACTATCGGTACTACCTGGACATCGCGAACGAGGTCTCGGTCCCTATGATCGTTTATAACGTACCGGCTATGTCAGGGATATCCTTCTCAGACCAGGATATTGAGAAGTTCCTCTCAGAAGAACGCATCATCGGGATGAAGCACACCTCGTACGACCTGTTCCAGCTCCAGCAGATCATCGGGAAGTTCCCTGAGAAGTCACTGTTCATCGGGCATGATGAGATATACCTCAGTGCACTCTCCATTGGTGCTGAAGCTGCTATCGGCAGCACATTCAATTTCATGGCAGAAAAATTCATACGCATACAGAAACACTTCCAGGCTGGTGAGTTGGATTCAGCGCTCAAGCTTCAATCAGAGGCGAATCAGATCATCCAGGTCCTGGTGAAGATCGGTGTCTTCAAAGGTGTGAAAGCAGCCCTTGAGATGCTTGGTGTGCCGTGCGGGACATGTAGGAAGCCATTTCAGCCTCTTTCCAAAGAAGCATTGGCAGACTTGGAAGGGGTGATGGATTTACTTTAACTAACTATATAAAGGTGGAAATAACATGATTCTATACCCTATGAAGGACTTACTGGTAAAAGCATACAAGAACAATTATGCAGTCCCGGCTTTCAACGTCTGCAACCTTGAGAACATCCAGAGTGTATTGAAAGTGGCAAACGAAAAAAGGTCCCCAGTCATCATTCAGGCACACTTCCTTGAAGTATACTATGCCGGGGCAAAGACGCTGGTCGACATGGTCAGGGATGTCGGTGCCGATATGGACCTTGAAGTGGCAGTGCACCTTGACCACGGCGAATCGATCGAGAATGTGATGAGAAGTATCCAGGGCGGCTTCACCAGTGTCATGTATGACGGCTCTCCCCTGCCTCTGGAAGAGAACATAGCAAACACCAGGAAGGTCGTCGAGTTTGCCCATGCAGCTGGTGTAACAGTAGAAGGCGAGATCGGCACCATCGGCCAGACAACAGAGATGGGTGAGAAGATCGAGAATGCCTATCTCGCTGATGCAGGTTCTGCCGAGCGCCTTGCGAATGAGACCGGGATCGACTGCCTGGCGGTCGCTATCGGGAACGCCCATGGGTTCTACCGGGAATCTCCCCAGCTCGATTTCAACAGACTGGAGGAGATCACGGAGAAAGTATCGATCCCCCTGGTACTGCATGGTGGCACTGGGATCCCCGGAGACCAGATCCAGCAGGCTGTTAAAATGGGAATCGCCAAGATCAATTTCAGCACAGCATTGCGAAGTGCCTTTATCAATGGTATCAAGTCACATCTAGCTGAGAAGCCGGACGACCTGGGGCTGATGGATATCATGGCAACTGGGTCAAGAGCGATGGAAGGGGCATTAGCTAATTCCATTGAATTATGCATGTCCGGGAATAGGCTGTAACTCCCCTAGTGAGTGGGACTCCTTGCTGCAGCCTTCATCTTGATGATATATGGCTGCAGCAAGGATTGGATCGTATCACCCACACAATGGGTTATTCCTTGCGTGTTGATCAAGACAATCCATCTCCTATGGATATACTAGGAAGCGTTTGAGAGGCAATACATGTTCCTGCCCATTGCCCTCTGGCCGGTGGCTTGAGACCGTATCTCGAGGAAAATCGTTGAAAACCTTGGATCATGAAAATAATGCTTGATAATTTATCAGACAAATTTTACAATATAAATAATATTTGTTTTCAAAAACAAGTCCATATTTGCGTGAATAATCAGCTACTTGTTTATTGATAAGGAAATATCAGAGAATATGGAGTTTGACAGTCATGAGCAGTAAAGAGAAGACACTCGAAGAAAAACTGATTGACCTTATAGTCGACCGTATGGATTCTGGCGAGAAATTACCCACGGAGAAGGAGATGATAAGCGAATTCAACGTCAGTCGCTCATCATTGAGGGAAACGCTCAGCATCTTTGAATCCAGTGGTATCATACGTTCCTATCAGGGAAGGGGACGGTTCGTCCACGTTCCCAATATCGGGGTCCAGATCATAGACACTTGGTCGATCATGCTCAAGGCAAAGCCAAGGATGCTGTTGGAATTGATGGAGATCCGCAGTATCCTTGAGATCAATTCCCTCCCGCAGGCTATCCAGCGGACCAATATGGACCAGATACTCGAAATGAACAAGCAAGTCACAAGTATGAAAGCTAAGGCCGAGATCAGCGAGGATTTTGTACATGAGGATCGGGAGTTCCACAGGATTCTGTTCGGCAGCACAGGGAATATTCTGCTGGAACAGCTTCTGACAGCTTTCTGGGACTTGTATGAGATGGCCAAGATCCATCCACCACCAACGAACCTGATGGAAGTAGCGATCCAGCATGAGAAGATCCTCAACGCATTTGCCAAGCAGGACCTTCCTGCAGTAACGGAGCTTATGAACAAGCAGTTCGTTGAGGCACGTTTCAAGATCGTCAGCGCCTTGATGGAGTCCGAAGAAGACTGATCTGCCGGCTACACCCTGCTATCCGGCAGCATTTCAACCCACCTCTTCTCATCACCTCTTTGATATCTTATCCGTACTGGCAGTAGAGCTAAACAGCTTCTTTTCTGGTGATGAGGGTAAGCCGTATAAAACTCATACAGACAAGCAGGTGGCAAAGAAGAATGAACCAAGGCAGTAATGAAAGTCTGGCAGAGGTATTCATGCCTGCTATGAATCCGAACAGAAAGGGAAGCAGGGTTGCCCCGATTGCTACCATTACCATCTGGATACCCAGGATAGATGGCGAATTGACCTTCCCGAACCGGACAGGGGTCTCATGCAGCATTGAGGGGATAATCGGTGCATACCCCAGTCCTATCAGGATGATTCCTGCGAGAACTGCCGGTATCGGCAGGGGGAGTATCATAAGCAGCAGGCCTGAGAATACAATGATCGCCCCCAGCAGGATCTTGGCATTATTTGTCAGCCTGCCTGATAAGAACCCTACGATGATCCGGCCTGCTGTCACACTGGCAAAGAACACGGATACCCAAACAGCTGCGGCGGCTGCTGTCATCCCTTTGGTCTTGAACAGGTAGGATGCACCCCATAACCCGACACTTGCCTCCGTACCTCCGTAGAAGAAAAAGACCAGGAGCGCAGGACGGACCCCGGGGATCCTGAATACCTTATGGAGACGGACCGGCTTCTGTCCCACATCAGAGTCCATGTCCATGTCATCCTTCTCTGCACGATCCCATATGGGTTTTGAGACGATGAGTATGATGATCGCCATAAGCTGCAGGATGACGACACCTTGATAACTCAGTCGCCAGGAATGCCCATGAAGGAGCAGGACTGAGAGCAGTAATGGGCCTCCCAGGGCTCCTATCCCAAATAACGCATGAAGCCAGCTCATGTGCTGTGATTTATAATGGTGAGCAACATAACTGTTGATCCCTGTATTGATGAACCCATAGCCAATGCCGAACGGTATAGCTGCAAGGATCAGCCAGAGAAGAGACGCTGCGGCTGAGAACCCAAGAAGCGTCACTGCAATGACCCCGAATCCTATGACCAGCAGCCTGCGGATCCCATAGCGCTCCAGGAACATGCTTGAGAACATGCTTGAGACTACTGGGCCTGCTGAGATCAGCATCTGTATGATGCCGACATACCCCAAGGGGATACCAAGCTCAGCCTGGATGACAGGCCATCCTGCACCAAGCAGTGTATACGGAAGTCCGAAGAGCAGGAATGCTCCATATATGGAAACAAGGATGAATCTGTCCATGACCTACCTCAAGGTTCTTGCCCAAACAAGGATAATGTCCTTTTCAGCGCCCCTGAATAGAGGAAAATCCCCTAGATAGCTGTACCCATCTAGAGGATCTACTCATAATGTCTATTGCGCTGATTTCCTGTTTATCTACCTGACATCTTACTGCTTCAGGAAATCAACGACCCAATCTAAATTCAGGGACAACAGTTTTGCTGTAGATGGGGCACCGTTCTTGCCGGTCCAGCCTGCCAGTTCATAATAGAAATCCCTTGTTTCGTAGAACGCGCCTCTGTCAATGGCTTCCCCATCATGCACCCCGCCTTCAAGCGGTACGTACATTTTCTCAGGGAGCACATCATCCTCATTTGTAAACCCTTCCCTGACATTGAACGCACGCATCATCTGGACCCTGCGTTCTCCAGCCATCAGCATCTCCACGAGGGAGGTCTGCCATCCGGTTGCATAGTTTATGGCCTCTACCAAGTCTTCATGGCCCTTCACCGGGCCGAACCCGAAGATCACCATACAGACACAGGCAGTATCATCCAGGCTGTATGCCTGCTGGGTTCTCCATTTGAGCTTGGATTTCTCGATATTCAATGCTGCAGGATCTTCCGGCCGGTCAACACCGACAGCAGCCAACCTGGGAGGTATCGGGGCAACGGTAATACTGGTATCCATCTCAACCGCACAGTGATCGGCACCATACGGGATGACTGCATATGATATTGCAAGGGACCCTTTTGCCTGCGGCATATGTGCAGGGAACTCCTTCCCTTTTACCGTCAGGAGATACTTCTCACTCCCCCTGCCAAAATGCTTGGCCAGCAGTTCCGATCCCTTCGCTGCCAGCTTACCGAACCCTTCACCTTTGCCGATCATCTCTGCAAGCTCTATGGAAGCCTCAGCATTGCCGAATCTCAGGTCCAGTCCGCCTATGTCCTCTTTGGTGATGATGCCGTTCTCATAGCATTCCATGATGAAACTTGCTGTCGCCCCGAACGATATGGTATCGTAGGCATATTTTGCCGATATCTCATTAAGCTTGCAGACAGCAACTTTATCTGAGATACCCAGGTTGGAACCGACCATCCCGACTGTCTCATACTCTGGTCCGCCGTAAGCCGGATCGATCTCAGTCGTTCTACTGCCGTCAACATGGCGTTTGCAGCTTAATGCACAGGCATGGCAGGTCCCGGGCTTGATGAGCGTCTCATTGAATGATTCGGTATAGAGGGCTTCAGCTCCCTCGAAATTCCCTGATGTCATATTTCTTGTGGGAAGCCCGCCGATCAGCGACTGCGCCTCGATCTCACCAAGCGTTCCGTTCTGTTTGAATGCCTGCCACTGCTCGGAGTTGCGGATATCGGAAATGAGTCTCCTGATAAACCCTTTCATGCCTTCTGGGTCATAGAACTCCGGCTTCTGTGTACCCCGAACGGCTATGGCCCGCAGGTTCTTCGAACCCATCACGGCACCCATCCCGCCGCGTCCGTTAAAGTGCGCCAGTTCATTGACCACATTCGCATAATTGCAGAGGTTCTCACCGGAAATACCGATCTGGGCGACCCTGATCTTGGGATCTCCAAGTTCATCCCTGATTACCTGCTGGGCTTCCTTGGTTGTCTTACCCCAGATCCGGGACCCGTCACGCAGCTCAACTTCACCGTCATTGATCCAAAGATAGGCAGGCTTCTCCGCTTTACCCTTCAGTACGATAGCATCGAACCCTGAGAGTCTCAGCTCATGTGCCCAGTACCCACCAGCCTCGGTGGCCATGATGCCGCCTGTCATAGGGGATTTCCCAGTGATCGCATGCCTGCAGGCACCACTCATGTTCGCACCGGTAATAGGTCCTATGGAAAAGACCATGACACTCTCAGGGGAGAGCGGATCAACTCCACCTTTCATTCCATTCATCACATAGTAGGCGCCTAGACAGCTTCCTCCCACATACATCCTGTAGAAGCTTTCATCTGGGGTTTCCACTTCAAGCTGTCCAGTCGTAAGATCAACATGTAATATTTTTCCTGCATACCCGAACATAGCATCTCTCCTTATTCACTCAAATAGCATTCTGTTATCAATTCAATATTTCCCAAAGCCCTAACCTCCGGATATCACCGTCGGCACCAGTTTGAATACGTCACCGTCTTTCAGTACGGTCTTTTGTTTTAATGCACGTATGATATGCGTATTACCCAGCATCAATATGAAGGGGGTAGTGATCCCATACGTCTCTTCCAGGTATGTGACTATAGATTCATAAGCCAGTTCTACATCAGGGCTCACACTGATCTCTTCCGACTTTAGTCCTGTCTTTGTAGAGTACCATGCATAATATTCCATCTTGACTGTAACATTCATGATACTCCTCCCCCTCATAAAGCATATATCTTGCACAGACGGCAAATCGATTGATCAACCACGCAGCATGTACCTTGATACTCAGCCTATGTTCTCTATATCATAGTACATGGCTCTTCTCATGAGTATGGTTATTTCTTTTTTGTCTTCATGCAACTTGTATAATCGTACAACATACGGATATATTATATAATATGTCTGATTATTTATCAAGTTTTATCCATTCTAGTTTGATATAAACAGACATATTATATAATATGTCTGATATTTTCTATATGTTCCATGATATTCAGTTAGGATCCGGGCTCCTGGGAGGACAGCTGTATACAAGCTCCCTGTACCAAACAAGAATCTTCTTTGTGGATTGTTCTTAGTCAATCATAAGAACCAACAGAGCTAGTCTTTTGATTTGACAAACAACTCAGGTAGTTCTATTCTGAATACAGACCGACGGTCGGTCTGTATTCAGTTTATAGATTGAGGTAATAGCCAATGACGCTACGAGAAAGGATTGTGGAGACAGCCGAGGAGTTGTTTGCATCAAAAGGCTTTCAGCATACAACGATAGCTGACATCATAGAGACAGCAGGTGTTTCGAAAGGTGGCTTCTATCATCACTTTGGTTGTAAAGATGAGATCTTAGAAGAGTTGATCATGGCCTTCATTTCTCAAGCCAAGTCGGAATACCAGAGAATTCTTGATGACACAGATCAGAACGTTATTGATAAATTCATAGATTCCTATTTCGAGATTGGAGAGCACAAAAAGAATGCTATCAGAGATTCTGAGCGGATACAGCATACCTTCAGTTACGAAGGCAATCATCATCTGTATCAGAAAATGGGAGAAGCGTTTGAAGATGCGACCACATGCTTTTTCAGTGAATTGTTCAAACAGGGAATCGAAGAGGGAATCTTCCATACAGCATTCCCGGAGGAACTGGCCAGTATGTGGAGCAGAGAGGTCATAAGATTCTACAGGATATCCAGGAAGATAATCAGTGGGAGGATAGCTGATGAGGTTCTGTTCGAGAGGACCCTGCGTTTCAATGAACAATTGATAAACAGACAACTGAACCTTCCAGAAAAAGAGATACCGCTCGAGGCAATGGGTAGGAAATATCTTGCAAGCATGAAGCGAGCTGTGGCAGAGAGGGATGGAAGACATGATTAAGTGGTTACATGAAATCGAACCAGATGATATCCAGTTCGTTGGCGGCAAGGCCGTCAATTTGGCGCGACTAACACGATACGGATTCGATGTTCCCAGAGGATTTGTCATAACAACAGATATGTATGGTGCCTATCTCAACAGAGACGGACTGAGGGAAAGAATCAACAGTATTCAGCATTCCGGTAAGACTGTGGCTGAGCAGTCAAAAGAGATCCAGGCTTTCTTCGTCACTGAGAAAGTAGATAGTGAAGTAATATCAGCGATTGTAAAGGCGTTTAAGCAGTTGAATGCAGTCAACGTGGCTGTAAGAAGCAGCGCTACTCATGAAGACCTGCCAGGGATGAGCTTTGCAGGACAGTATTCATCCTACTTGCATGTGACGGAGGCAGCATTATTTGAGAAAATCATGCTCTGCTGGCAGTCACTGTGGAATGAACGGGCCATGGAATACCGGCTGAGAAATACTGTTACAGGAGAGGATGCTCAGGCGATCATCGTACAGACTATGGTGAATGCATCGTCAGCCGGAATCCTATTCACTGC
This sequence comes from Spirochaetia bacterium, assembly GCA_963677595.1. Taxonomy (GTDB): domain Bacteria; phylum Spirochaetota; class Spirochaetia; order CAKZLE01; family CAKZLE01; genus CAKZLE01. Next base: position 2,226,986 of record OY782041.1, on the reverse strand, counting down.
CAATCCCCTCAGTGGAATACGCAACGAAATGCTTATCAATGCTGCACCTGGTCTCGGTGATGCAATCGTCAGCGGTGAAGTCCAGCCGAATCAGATAGTGATCAACAAGGAAACTGGTTCGGTTGTAGATAGTCAGTGCATTAATACCCCTGTGCTGTCAGATGAGATGCTTAGCAAGCTCTTACAAACAGGGAGAATGGCTGAACAGGAATTTGGTTCACCTCAGGATATGGAGTTTGCCTTTACCCAAAGTGGTGAGCTTAAAATCCTCCAGACCCGGGATATCACAACCCTGTTTCCTATTGAAGAACTGATCCAGGACAGCAAGCTGAGAGCGTATCTCTGCTCCAGCACGATCCTTCTGGGCATGAAGGAACCCTTCACCCCCCTGGGCTTTGATATCCTGAGCAATCTTTACCCGATAACCGTTAATATAATGACAGCCCGAAAAAAGAAACCTCTGACCAACAGTTTTGTAAAACACGCTGGTTCTCGAATCTATATGGACATCACATACCTTATGGCCAGTAAGATGATTTCCAAACAGTTTGCCAATGTCTTTTCCAACAACGATCTACCGATGAAGGGTGTGATGTACAAGGTCATTGATGAATACGGAAGAACTTTTCGGCATCAGGGAATCCATTTCAGATTTCCCTTTGGTATTGTGAAGTATTCATTATCCTTAGCCGGTAAGTCGCGTTCGATCAATAAGATCCCCTACGATAAACGGTATGACGCCTTGCGGCAACTCAGTGATACTGCCTATGAAAAGCAGATATCGATGTATTATTCACTACAGAGCGATGAAGAGCGTCTCGCCTTCGCTGTTACGGTATTGGAAAACGCATTCATCCTGACTCAGGAACAGGCGATGTACCCACTCGCTGTGAATAACCGGCAAAAGATCGAAAAAGCTCTAAAAAAATATTTTGCTGATACCTACGATGCAGAGATACTTGTGCATTCGCTCGAGGATTGTGTCACGCAATCATTGATGCTCCGCTTGAATGAGTATGCAGAACATCTCGATATCTTGGGAAAGCAACCAGACATACATGACCCTGAGTTCCGTAAGATCCTTGAAGACTTTGGTCACAGGGGCAACATAGAATTGGATATTGGAACACCCCGATGGCGAGAAGATCCTAGCTATCTTCTCGAGTTAACGAAATCATTCGTGAACGGGAAGATGTATCAGAGGAATCTTAATGACCATGCTGATAAACGAGAGAAAGCTGAAACCCTGATCGAAGATGTCTATATGCACCTGAGAGAGAAAAAGGGCGAACGAGCTGCTGCCAGATTGAAGAACCTGATGGTCAATTACAGGTTCGCTCTTGCCATGCGGGAATACCCAAAATCATGTGTTGTGAAATTCATGTTTCTGGCAAGGAAAGCCCTGCTGGTAATTGGGGAGCGATTGGAAAAAGAGGGAAGACTGCAGCAAAGAGATGACATCTTCTTTCTTTACATGAAGGATATCTTGACTGATCAGGATCTCAAGTCACTGGTCATCAGGAATAGACAACAATATGAGAAGGAGATGAAAAGGACAGCAATCCCGAGGATAGTACTGAACAATGGTGCCGCCTATTACAACTCTACAGTGATTGACCCCGATGCAGATCATGTACAGGGCATGCCATTATCCCCAGGTTCTTACGAAGGTGTTATAAAGATTGTATTTGATCCAAAGAGTGCCCAGCTTAAAAAAGGCGAAATCATGGTGACTGAGAGCACAAATCCAGCATGGACACCACTGTTCGCCATAGCGGGTGCCCTGATAATGGAGTATGGGGGACCTGTTAGTCATGGAGGAATTGTAGCCCGGGAGTACGGCATTCCTGCTGTGGTAGGAATACCCTCAGCAACTTCGATTCTTAAAGATGGCCAAAGAGCCCGTGTTGATGGAGAAACTGGGCTGGTTGAGGTGTTGAATTCATGAGAGGCAGATTCTGCAGAATTGAATGTATCGGAAATCCACCAAGAAGCGCAGGATTGAGTCTGGAAAGTTAACTGTGTAACTGCCTATTCCCATCAATCTACAATCCTATCTTCCTCCTCTATCTTTCTCTGACTGATCATTCTTTTATATTCAGCAAACGTATCTTCCCACCTGTCCCGGTTTATCGGTTCATAGTTTTTCAAGACACAGGACCTCATAAGGATCTCCAGACCTTCATCCCGGTTGGAAATCTCACCTTTGGCTATCATCTGCATCAGGATATTCCCCATGGCGGTCGCATCATAGGGTCCACACACAACCGGGATACCCACGGCATTGGCAGTCATCTGACTTAACAGAGGATCCTTTCCTCCTCCTCCGACAATGTTCAGTGATTCGGGTTTCCAGTCCAGGATGGAGCAGAGGGAATCATAGGTGTAACGAAACTTCAGTGCCAGACTCTCATATATGCAGCGGACGATCTCCCCTACTGATCCAGGGACCTTCTGTCCAGTCCGGTGACACCAGGCTCTGATAGTATCAGGCATATCCCGACTCAGGAGAAATACGGGGTCACCTGGATCGATGAACGACTGAAACGGTGGGGCCTTCTCAGCAGCCACGGAAAGTTCATCCCAAGTCATCTCAAGTCCCTCTCCTTCCCAGTGAATACGACACTCTTTCAGGATCCAGAGATTCAGGGAGTTATGGATATACCGTATATTACCGAAGGCACCCCCTTCATTGGCAAAGTTCTCTTTCATTCCTTCGCCGCAGATGATCGGAGATTCCTGATCCACCCCCATCATTCCCCAGGTGCCTGAACTGATGTATACAGACCTCCCCCCCTGTGAAGGGACAAAAGCAAGAGCGGCAGCCGTATCATGGGATGCGGTGGAAATGACCGGCACTCGAGCCAGACCGCTTTCTTCAGAAAGAGAGGTTTTGAGCTTACCAACAACAGATCCAGCAGGGCATATCGCAGGGAATATATCGGGATCCAGGCCCAGTCGCTCAATCAGACCAGCATCCCATGTCATTGATGCTGCATTCATCAGATGGGATGTAGTGGATATGGTATATTCAGAGGTAATCCTGCCAGTAAGAAAATAGTTGATCAGATCAGGCATCATCATGAATGTACGGGCATTACGTATGACAGGGGAATCCATCCGTAGTAATCGCATCAGATGATAGAGAGAGTTCAGCTTGGTGAGCTGCAGGCCTGTAATACCATACAGTTCTTCCCTGCCGACACTATCGAATATCGCACTGACAATTTCTTTTTCCTGGGGAGTGCGGGTATACAGTGGATTTGAAAGAAGATGACCATTCTGATCAAGCGTACCGAAGCTTACCCCCATGCTGTCTATTCCGATACCAGCAAAATCAGGGCCATAGATACTGGAGGCTTTTCGCATCCCCTCCTGTACACCGGACATTAATTGCAGAAAACTGCTGTAAAAGACACCTGCTAGACGAACGTAATCATTGGGGAATGATCCAAGATTTTCAAGCGACAGTGTGTTTCCGTCAAATCTGCCTGCCACACAGCGGCCTCCCGATCCTCCTATATCAACTGCTAAATAATTCTGTACATGCTTCATGATCTATCCCATATCCCCTCTATAGCTAGCAGATGAGCGAAGGAGTACCCAGGAGGGATGCCATATAGTAGATCTGACTGGTATCTTCAAGAGCGACTGCCCGTTCCAGGGCTAACTGTACCGTTTCACCAACGGTAAACGGACCATGATTCTGAATTGCCACAGCAGTTTTACCATCAAGAGCGGGGGCTACCGTATCTGCCATTTCCTGAGTTCCATTATTGATGAACCCAATGACGACAATATCCTCTTTCAGCAAACGCCTGCCTGTAGGCGTAGTCCCGCATGGGATCGAATCCTTTACGGCACTGAGAATATTGACATATCTTGCATGTGTATGGATCACGCCGTTTATCTCGGGGTATCGTCTGTAGATCTCCAGATGGGTGGGGGTTTCGAAACTGGATTTCCTTCCGGCTTTCTGCTCAATGATCACACCGTTCAAGTCAAGTACCACGATGTCATCGATATCCATAGTCTGATAGGGTACCCCACTGGGTTTGATCGCCACGAGTCCTGTCTCAGGATCACGGGCACTGACATTCCCAGCGGTTCCCGTCACAAGCTGGTATTCAGGCAGTTTCTTGCAGACCTCGAGTACCTGTTTCTTCAACTCTTTAAGTTCCATTCGTATTCCTTGTACAGTAAGGATTCCCGTCGGAACCTTTGAAGTTTCTCAGGAATCCGATACTTATTTATTCCAGGTGCTTATTATGATCTCAGCGCCTACCGGGTGTTCTACCAGAACAACCTCACTCAGTTCCACCATATAACCAACAATGATTTTGCAGTATTTTTCCCCTTTCTCACGAGTAGCAAGAATTGAGATGAGCTCCCATTACCAAAGTAACTGGAGCTTATTTCTGTCTCATGAATGATTTTGATATAGATAAATCCTGGCGTGTTTCAAGCAAGCCAATACTTACTTTTCAGATCAGTTTAGAGGATTGCTAGATCTCAAAATCATCTGCAGCTCTGAACATGGCCATGATATTCTCAACCGGCACCTGATTCACCGATCCACCGGCAGCCAGAACGAACTTGCTATTCCCGCCGAAGGATTTCAGCACCTCAATACTTTTATCATAGGTCTCCTCGGCAGTCCATTTTTGCAGATCTAGCGGACTCAATCCTCCTAAGAGAGTCACTCTGCCTCCAGTCAATTCCAAAGCATCCTGAGGAGCGATATCTGGATGATAATGCCATGCCTTCATCCCGGAATCCCCAATAGCCGGTGCTACGTGTCTTGCAGTCGAATCATTGTGGAGCCAGAATGGCGTGTCAGGGAACGCCTTGAACAGTGCTGAGTAGGTAGGCAGTATGAACTCCCTGTATACCGGTTCACTCAGGAAGGCAGAAAGGTCATCACCAACCAGGATATGTGACAGAGAACCAAGGACCTTCTCCTGAGCCTTGAGGAAACGGATTTGAGTTTTAACAACAACATCGAGGATCCTTCTTACGAATTCAGGCTGAATGAGCGTATCAATACAAAACTCACTGATCCCCCGAATGTTCGCTCCGGTGGTATATGCTCCCTGTATGGGGTGGGGGTTGATCTGGTAATCTTCAGGACAGTTATCTACCATATACTGGAGAGACTCCAGAGCCTTACCCATATAATTGTCACCATAGGGGTCACCCGGTTCAAGCCATTTCAGATCCTCTACCGATTCGGCAGAAGCGATATCAGGATTCGGATGCACTGATATAAAACCAGCATCATCGAATTTCACCACTCCACCCAGTCCACTGGCAACTGGCACAGAGCCCATATCGGGGAGGGGATTCCCTATCCCCTCGATCTGTTCAAAGGTCTCAATTTCGCATTTCAGAGTAACCTCTGGATTATGAAAGAAATCATCCAGGTCCACTCCCGTCATCGACTGAAAGAAGGGATAGGTGTAGTAATGAAAAACTGCATGTTTATCTGATTTCTCTCCAGCTATACTCTGCTTAAGACGTCGAAAATTCCTCTCTCGTAATGTTGACATTGTATGCACCTCCAATAATGTACGCTCACCACTGATTGATCAGGAACGTCTCTGTAATAATTTCATAACCATTGTATCAATTTCATCTCACAAAGATGCCCGAAAGAAGATTCGAACATCCATGATCTCGAGAGCTCTCATCCCTGGATTACCATCAAGAATTTTCCTGCAATCCCTTTTATCTATACACTCGATAATCATCAAAACTGATAGGTCTAGTATTCATTAACGCCTCATTAAGACATCGAACAAGAGTATCCTCTTTGAGATACGGATGTAAATTCAATGTATCCAAAGGTTGTCTTGGATACTGCCTGTTATACTGATCTACTTTTTCCCAGGTACTCACTTGATATTCTGGAATATCCATATCGCACCAAACCTCTAGGTAATTAGTTTCTTTACTTATTCTATATACGACTTGAACTCTGCAAGCCTGGTTCTAGCGGCAGCTCCAAGAGCAGTCGTATCAGAGAAGAAGAATACCATCTGGTACCCTTTATCATATTTTGCCTTTGCATCTTCCCAGGTTCCCGCAACCGTTGAGAGGACTTTCCCTGCAGCAAACACCTTCTCTTCCACAGTCTTGATGGCTGCCTGGACTTCCGGATGCTTCGGGTTTCCGAAGTGTCCCATATTGGTAGCCAGATCCATCGGACCGATGAAGATCCCATCAAGTCGGTCAACGGTCAGGATCGCATCAAGATTGGCAACTGCGTCCGGTGTCTCGACAGCTGTCATGAGGTACACTTCATCATTCGCAGTTGAGAGATACTCCATAGACTTGTTCCCGTAATGAGCTGCCCGTGGAGAACCGGCAACACCTCTGATACCCTCTTTCGGATAGGATACAGCAGATACCGCTGCTTCCACTTCTTCCTTCGTGTTTACATATGGGACAAGAAGACCATAGACTCCGGCATCAAGTATCCGCTTGATCTGTACGAAGTCATTCCATGGTGCCCGTGAGAAGGGAACTGCAATCTCCCCCTTCATTGCGTGGATCTGCAGGATTGTTGACATGATATCCCCGGGACCATGCTCCAGGTCTACCATAAGCGCATCATAGCCAGCTTCAGCCATGATCTCGGCGGTTATCGGGCTCCCTGACTGCAGCCATGCCCCTGAAATCTTCTTTCCTTCTTGCAGGGCAGCTCGTACCCAGTTTCTGTTTTTCTCTATCATCTTATTATCCTCTTCGTATATCGCTTAAACGAATACTTCTGCTTCGATATCAAGCAGATCACAGACTTCCAGGAGTTCTGGAAGGTAATTCCCGACAACACCGGAGATATGGTTTGAACCATATTCATTGATGAAACGGTCAAGGTCAAAACTGACCTTCGCAAAAAGCGTCGGCAGCTGATGCGGTCCCCGTGCTTCCACGAATTCATCAACCATCTCCTGCGTCGGAGTCTCCGAATTGCAGGGGATGATCGCCATCTTGTACTTCCCGCCTTTTCGATACAATCGAGCAAGCTGCATAGGCCCCGGAGATGCATTGAAATAGGTGATCCCCCCGCCTGCAGGACGAACTGACTGTTTGAACCTGATCTGTTTGAGATTCTCTTTTGTATCTTCATTCCTTCCGGCATAGTAGACACAGATCGCCCCGCAGTTCACGCAGTAGACCATCTCCCTCTCCGCATCGATATGACTGACATCAGCGAAAAATGTCGGCTTCCCGCCTGATAGGATTTTAAGTATCTGCTGTGTCAATGCACCGTCAGCATCTGCCTCACAGGCAATAGGCGTAGTCTCCTTCCTTCCTTCAGCATCCTCATGGTTGGCAAGCAGCGCCTGCGTCATACACTGTGGGACATAGGAGTTTGAGAGTTCATGCATACACTTGATCGCGATGAAGTCCATACCGTAATCCCTGACCAGATCCTTGGTCGCCAGATAGCATGCAAGCTGGAAATCGAATTTCGCCTTGGTGAACTTGTCATCATTGTAATCGACAGCCAGGGCATTATCCTCCATCCAGGTCCGTAACGTATCAATACGCTCTTGGGGCATCTTCTCTGCAAGCCGTATTATTTCGATCTGGGCAAGATGCTCCGTATCGATACCGAACTGGCTTCTCCACTGCATCGGGTCAAAGAGACCGGTATCAATCCCGATCGAACGACCACCGAAAAGCCCGAAGACCGATCCCTTGAGTTGCTCTTTCACTGCCGCTGCCCTGATCAGAGGAAGCAGCTTCTTCTCATAGGCTGCCGCATCATATGCATCGCGTATATTCTTATGAGGATAATCAATCTGCGCCAAAGCACCTGAGGCACCCAATAGGCCTACACAGCCATGGGTCCCAGGATCAGTGTTCCCGAGACATATGGTAAAAAGCCCCAGCCGCTGGACACCATGGACGATCAGGTTCGGAGATGTCCAACACGGAATATGGGCTATTAATACTTCTACATGCTGAGCTTTCAGCTCATCTACTGCTTCATTGATCTGTTCTCGTGTCCTGGCGATCTCAGATGCAACTACCAATTCGATCGGAAGCTTGTTTAACGTCTCGATCGCCTCTGCATGGAGAGGGATCGTTTTATGAGAGAAAACCTTCTCCCACATATCTGGTCTGTGGTCACCAAAGGTGATGAATCCTACTTTGGGGTTACTCATCAGTTCTTCTCCTTCATATTCTGAAGCTGTTCATACTCTTCATCAGTCACGGTCTTGTATCCGGGAACAGGGAATGCCTGGAAGCCCCGGCCGCCGTCATTGTAGATCGACTGCCCCATGATGAAGTCCGAGTCCTCGCAGGCGAGGAAGACCGCCAGTCTCCCGCACTCTTTCGGCGTCCCGATACGCCCCAACGGGGTCCTCGAGAGAATCGTGTTCATCAGCTGCTTGTCCGACCCTACCCGTCTCATGAGATCGGTCTCGATCGGTCCCGGTGCCATCGCGTTCACCTTGATCCCGTAGGGAGCCAGGTCCACCGCCTGAACCTTCGTCAGCTGCTGCACGCCGCCCTTGCTCGTCGTGTAGACCATCTGCGAATTCAGTGCCAGATAGGCATTGACCGATGACATGTTGATGATCGCTCCGCCGCATCCCTGCTTCACCATCTCACGCGCCGCATACTGGTCCCCGAAGAACATCCCCCTGAGGTTGACGTCCATGATCCGGTCGTACTGTTCCGGCGTGATATCCAGATACCGTGTCTTCTGTGAATCGTTGATCCCGGCATTGGAGACGTAAATGTCGATCTTCCCGAACCGCTCCACGGTCCTGTCTATGATATACTGCAGGCTGGTCAAGTCCCCGACATCACAGGGAACGTACATCGCTTCGCCTCCGAGCGCGAGGAGCTCCTGCAGTCCCTCTTCCCCGGTCTGGGGGTTGCGCCCGCCGATCACGACTAACGCTCCCTCCTTCGCGAACTCGATAGCGATGCCTAACCCGATACCTTTCGTACCGCCGGTGATTACCGCTACTTTGTTCTTCAGTTTCATAACTCTCTTCCTTCTCTCAATCTACTGCAGTACAGCCGGCATCTTCACATTGAGCCGTTCGCTGTATGCTGCGAGGTCCCTGATCAGTTCAGCCGGTACCGGTATCCCTGATTCCTTTCGTTCCTGTTCCTTCCGATATTCGATCTCCCCCGGTATCACCTGCTTCATCGACGGATCAATCATCTCGGTCGCATGCACCTGGGAGGCCCAGTCCTTCACCCGTTCCGCATACTCCTCTTTTGTGAGGAAAACATCAGGGTTGATGGCAATGAACAGATGAGAGGTCAGAGATGGATCATCCGGATGCTTGTACATGCTCTTGAGTCCATGCAGATACGGTCCGCCGCTCAGGACTCCGGTAATCAGGTCAACGAACAGGGAGAGTCCGAACCCCTTATGCAACCCTACCGGCAGCAGGAATCCCGCAAACCCGAGTGTCGGGTCATCAGTCTCCTTCCCCTCTTTCGTGACAGCCCAGTCCTTCGGGATCTTCTCTCCCTTCTTCGCCGCCAGCAGGAGTTTCCCCCCGGCTACGGCAGACAGTGAGATATCAAGCACGAACGGGAAGGCTTCTTCCAATGGCGCTGCCATAGCAATCGGGTTGTTTCCTGTTGAGGGCTTCGCATTCCCCTTCATCCCGATATTCGGGATCACATTGGTCGTCGAGATACCGATCATCCCTGCTTCCACTGCCTGTCGTGCATACAGTGCCGCTGCACCGAAATGGTTGCTGTTCCGTACCAGGACCATCCCGATCCCGTACTCTTTCGCCTTCTCGATGGCAAGACCCATACCTGCTTTCCCTACGACATACCCCATGCCGGCATCACCGTCGAGCAGGGCCATCGGACCAGGCAGCTCTGATACCTCAGTAATTTCCGGTTCAGGGTTGATCACCCTGCCGAGCACCCTCTGCAGGTAGATCGGCATCCTGAGCACACCGTGAGAATCTACTCCCCAGAGGTTCGTCCTGACCATACAGGATGCGCTGAATGCTGCATCAGCTCTGCTCATCCCTGCTGCTGCAAAGAGTTCTGAAAGATATCCTTCCAGTTCTTCCGGTTTGATTTTTCTTTCGTTATCTGTCATAACGTTCTCCTTATCTTATGTGCTACAGTCTGATCCGGTAGATTGAAGAGGTTGCCGTAACGTATATTGCTGAGTAATCCTCATTGAACGTCAGATTCGCTGCTACTTCCGGCATCTTCAACCTGCAGACAATATTCCCCCCAGGATTCAGCAGATATATCCCTCCAGGTCCTGTACAGAAGATATGCCCGCTCGGATGGAACTTCATCCCATCAGCGCATCCCGGCCCGTCACCTTGCACACAGGACCACCTTATCCTGTTTTTCAGCATTCCCTTCTCATCGACGTCGAATACAGAGATGCTTCCGTCTGCCGAGTCATTCACATACAGTCTCTTCTCATCATCCGAGAAGCAGAGCCCGTTCGGTGTGGTGAAGGTGTCATCAAGCAGATAGAGGTACGCAGTCTTGTCATCGTATCGATAGATGCCGCAAAAGGGTAATTCCGGAGTCCTTGGAATACCAACTCTCGGCTGTCGACCAGGGATCGGATCAGTAAAGTACATACTCCCGTCTGACCTGGCTACAACATCATTCGGACTGTTCAACGACTTACCGTCAAAAGAATCAGCAAGGATACTATACCGACCGGTCTTCAGGTCCGTGGCAGTGATCCTGCTGGTGCCATGTTCACAGCTGATCAGATTCCCGTAGGGGTCCAGGGTATTCCCGTTCGCAAGATAACTGTTCGGTTTCAGCATCGAGAGACCTGCTTCCTCTTGCCAGCTGTAGATGGCATTCCCCGGTATATCACTGAAGATAAGTCTCTTCTCTTCAGCAATCCAGACTGGCCCTTCTACAAACCGGAACCCACCGACAAGTTTTTCAATTTTAGGATGTTTAGCAAAGAACGGTAGTTTATCTGTTATGATCTTATCAATTAAGACAGTGTGATTCATTGATTCATCTTCCTCATCGGAATCAACCCGACAGCTGTCTCTACCGAGCAAGAATATCCTTCCTGCCCAGCAGAGAATCAGTCATTACCTGCACTTATTTCAGCTGCCCTTTCTCATCATGATCCTTGTCATACACGATGTCAGCAGTTGTGTTGTATCCATTCGGATTCCTGAAACCGAGCGGGTTGATACCAACCGCATACTTACTCTTTATCTCCTCAACAAGTCTTGAATAGTAAGAGACGACACCTTCGATCAGTTCCTCACCCTTCTCCCTTGTCGCATTTGTCGGGTCACCGATTACACCGTTTTCAAGATCATCTTTTTCAGGGAGCGCAAACGTACCCTCGAAGTGGTAGAGCATTCCAGGAAGTGCCGCCTCACCGGGAGCGATCTTCCATGATGAATCGACCAGTCCTTTCCCGCCACCTGCTTCTGCAAGGTCCATCTGGATCAGATCCGGGTAGAGATACAGTCCGACTGATGTTTCAGCTTCATCCGCATGCCACATATAATCCTTCAATACAGTCTTGTTGTCCCGCAGGAAGTCATACCATGTTGATGAGATGGTGAAGAGTCCTTCGATCCCAAGTTTATGTACTGCCACGATCGTTGATGATACCTGACCGTGAGCCGAAATGATGATGAACTTGTTGTAACCACATACTGCAGCCCCCCTGATGATATCCATCAGCAGGGCAATATGTGTCTCAAACTGAAGGGGGATAGTCCCTGGCATTCCCCAATGGTGGTGTGGATGTGAACCATACATCGGACTGGGAAGACACATAGCACCTGTTGCCTCTGCCACCTTCTCAGCAATACCAATTGCATTGTAGGAGTCCATTCCGCATGGACAGTGCGCTCCATGCTGCTCGATTGCACCGATTGGAAGGATCGCCACATCACATACTTCTTTCGCATATGCTGCATTCACATGGGCACTGTTCTCCTGGAACCAGACTGAGTCTCTTTTGTTCATCTTGAATGTATTCTGTTTCTTCATATTTCTCTCCTAAAAAATCTATGTGTTTATGTTTCTTCATGTCATTGGTGACATATTATTTCTCAGATCTTCTTTTCCTGATCAGCTCCCGAGCCTGGCTCCAGTTCTTCTCGAAGGAGTTCCTGAACAGCACGACCGGTCCGAACTCCTCATACTCTTCCGGGCTCAGTCCGTTGATCTTCCACCCTCTCGCGAAATCCTCTACCTTCTCAAGCAGTTCATCGAGAACGCTTTCAGCCACCGGGGTATGGAACCGGTCAACCACCGGGCCGTCCTGCTCGATCAGCTTGTCCGCGGTCCCTTTCCAGTTGATCGTGATATTGCAGTCAGCTCCCACCATCTCGGTGAAGTGCTGCAGCCCCCTGGCCCCGCCGCCGATGAAGCCGACCCCACTGTTCCGCTCCTTCGTCAGTTTGTACACCTTCTTCGCGATGACCATCCCGGCCTGCCACATCACATCCTCACTGATCTCGATGCCCTTCTCCTTCACATACCCCTGCAAGTACTCATCATAGATCCCCGTGATATGTGAGAAGAAGACTGCCGGCGGGTTCTCCATCGTTGACGCTGCCTTGTCATAGACATCACAGACATCCATCGCCTGTCTCACACCCATCACCTCGGTGGCGTTGATAGGGGTCCCTTCTGCGATCAGGACCTCGATCGCTTTCAGTCCATCCTCGGTCACCGGGACTTTCGCCATGATGTTCGGCCCGGCTTCCCGGTTCATCCGGGCATTACGGATGATGTTCCCGACATCCTCCTTGAAGGGGTTCCCCTGTACGCTAACATACCCGTACCGGCCCTTCGATGCCTCAAACAGCGGGAGGAAGTGTTTGGCCACCTCACCTACCAACTGCTGCTGGAGAATCTCCTGTACCATCTCATCGTCTGATTCCTCTGCCAGGATCGCATCCAGCTTCCCGTAGGCATATGCCTGCTCTTTTTCATGCACGAGCATCTTGTAGACATATGACGGGTTCTGGGTACAGCCGACTGCACCTGCCTCAAGGGCCACATCCGCCTCTTCTCGAGTCACGTTATTGATCCAGAACCGTGTCGGGCTCTGTTCTGTCACTCGGTGAAAATAGCTCTTTTTCATTTACTTCTCCTTGTAATCATCAAACAACACAATGTATACGTATACATCGTATTTAGTAAAACTCTCTTTCCCACGTTCCATAATCACATCATGAATTTATTTATTTCTCTCTTTGACAGTAGATCTCTTTACGAGAGTACCAGGTATCATCTTCTTAATAACTCCGGATTTCTCAAACTGGATCAGATCCAGAAGGATCTCCAGGGCATCAAGCACCATCGTCTCAATCGGCTGTGAGACAGTTGTCAGGTCATATTGCGGCCACCTGGAAATCGGAGCATCATCGAACCCGACAATAGATACATCTTCTGGTATCTTCACACCATATACGCTTCGGGCCTGGTCAATAAACCCAGTAGCCACATCATCCGTGATACAGAAGACTGCATCTGGCCAATCAGCTTTGTCTTTATCCTTAAAGAATACATCAGCTGCGTCACAGCCCGATTCATGGGTCAATCTTCCAATATGCTCACAATATATAGGAAGGTCGACACGCTGAAGACTGTGTTCCAACCCTTTCTTACGATCGATACTTGTGGAGGATTCAGCATTACCTGAAACATACGCGATCTTTGTATGTCCTGTCTCGACAAGATAATTGCCAACTTCTGCACTAGCCTTATAGTTATCAAGACATACGGAATCAACATCCTGATAGATTGAATATCGGTTGAACTGCACAACTGGCGTATCGTAGTGAATACATTCCTCAACCAGATGGGAGGAGAGCTTGACAGAAGTCAGGATAATCCCATCCACCTGGTATTCTAGTGCCTTATGAAGGGCTGAATCCATGCTCCCGTCTGAAGGGAGATTCAACAGCAATGTTGAATATCCTAATTTCTGAAGCTCCTGCGAGAACAGATCCAACGACTTCATATGGAAGGAGCTGTCGAATCTTCGATTTATGATCCCGATGATATTGGTTGAGTTCTCCTGCAGACTCCTGGCAATAACAGATGGACGGTAATTGAGTTTTTTCGCTGCAGCCATGATCTTCTCAACAGTTTCCTCCGATACATTCGTGCCCTTCTTGTTGTTGAAGACACGGGATACTGTTGCCTGTGAAACACCAGCCTCTTTAGCAACATCAACTGAAGAGACCCTACGCTGTCTGGTTTTCCTTTTGACCATCTTTCTCTTTACTTCCATCAAAAAATCACCTCTATGCTACACTATCTTCACTAAAACGGCTATATAGTAGGAGGAAAAATTCATGCCTTTAACTCAAACTAACTGAGCCTGTACCCGTAAGCCCTATGTAATTTCATCTATTCCAGGCTCAGCTGACCATTTCTCTTCCCGTATCCCTTCTGTCATCTTGAAAGGATACGGGCATACATACTTTACGTTACTGTCGCTCTTTCTTGATCTCTTCCATGACCATGTCATAGATATCCTGTCCGCACTTAGCGATGATCTGATCACCTACTGCCGCATTCATTGTTTTACCCATTGCAAGCCTCGTCTCAAGCGGTACTTCCTGCACTTCGATTCCAAGTCCTGGGAGCTTATCAAGGGTCTCTTTCTCAGCAGCAGCCATTAGTTTTCTATCCTCATCGATTGCTCTCTTCGCAGCGCTCTCAACTAGTGCCCGATCAGCTTCAGAAAGACCATTCATGAAATCTTTATTTGCATACCACAGCCAGTTGGTGTATACATGGCGTGTGAGAGACCAGTATTTCTGTGCTTCATAGAATTTAGCGCTGTAGAAGCTTGTTGTGGCACATTCCTGACCGTCGATCAGATTTTGCTGAAGTGATGTGAACACTTCCGACCATGAGAGGTTGGTAAGAGAACATCCTACAGATTCCCAGGCTGCAATCTGCATCGGGCTGTAACCTCGAATCTTCAATCCCTTCACATCCGCAGGATTCACGATCGGTCGTTTAGAGTTCGAGAAATTCCTGAATCCGATCTCCATGTACCCCAGTCCAACAAGATTCATCTTATCAAGGGGTTTCATCAACTCCTGTCCAGCCTTGCCGTCAAGGACTCTGTGAGCATGCGCTGCATCATCAAACATATAGAATGAATCCCATACAGCAAATTCAGGAATGGTCTGTGTGAACAGTGTGGTTGCCCCAACACTCATGTCAAGGTCACCTCGTCGAGTTTGCTCGAACATATCCTGTACGGATCCAAGCTGTCCACCGGGGAAGATCTTAACTTCTATCCGACCTTCTGATTCTGTCTCTACGATCTCTTTAAATTTGACGAATGCTGCATGTCCAGGTGTCTGTACATTATTATCATGTCCTAACTTGATCACGATCTTCTCTGCTGCACCTTCCTGCTGTCCGTTTGCGACCAGCCCTGTCATGGCTACCATGAGCAGTACTAACATGATTCCTAGCATTTTCTTCATAATTCTCTCCTCCATTTTTTATCTAAGGACATACTGTCCTTTCAGAAAATGTATACGTATACAAGTTCTGACGATTAACACTATTATAATCAGCGGTTCCCGGTCAGACCGGGATACCCATCAACTTGGGTAATCCCAATGTGATTACCGGGATATAGGTCACCAACATCAGGACCACGATCATGACAAGGATCCAGGGTACGATAGATCTGGCAATATCATCGAATTTGATACGGCCGATCTGGCATGCCATGAAGAGGTTCGCCCCTAACGGAGGTGTGACGAATCCGATCGCAAGGTTGAGTACCATGATCACACCGAAGTGGATAGGATTGACCCCAAGTGCTGTCACTACCGGCAGCAAGATCGGGACCAGGATGATGATAGATGCATTGGTCTCCATGAATGTCCCTACGATCAGCAACATGATATTGATGAAAAGAAGGATCAGGAACTTGCTCTGAGTAATGTCCAAGATGAAGTTCGCTATGGTCACAGGGATCCCGGTAATCGTAAGAATTCGCCCGAACCCTGCTGAAATACCGATGATAACAAGCACTGCTGCACACAGGAGCGCTGAATTGAATCCGATCTGGGGTAATTCCTTGATCTTGACTTCCTTATAGACGAACACGCTTACAATGATTCCATATACTGCGGCAACGGCAGCAGCCTCTGTCGGAGTGAAAACTCCACCGTAGATACCTCCCAGGACGATAACAGGAACCAGCAGTGCCGGGATAGCATCAACAAAGATCGTAACTACTTCCTTGACTGAGTACCTTTTCGGATCCCCTTCATATCCTTTTCTTGTGGAGTAGATCACGGTATAGACTGCCAAAGCAATTCCTACAAGAATACCAGGACCGATCCCGGCCATGAACATACCGGTAACTGATACTCCGGAAGCAACAGCATAAATGACCATACAGATACTTGGCGGGATGATAACTCCTACGGTTCCAGCTGTTGCAATCAAAGCTCCTGAGAAGGTCCTGTCATATCCCTTATCCACCATATTCGGGATCATGATCAGTCCGATAGCCGCTACTGTTGCAGAACCGGTACCTGAGATCGCAGCAAAGAACAGACAGGCAACGATAGAAACGACGCCGAGCCCCCCCTTGAATCGACCGAACATGATGCCCGTCACATTCAATAGTCTCTTGGAGATTCCTCCCTTACCCATGATATCACCGGCAAAAGTAAATAGCGGTACTGCCATGAGCGGGAATGAGTTCAGTCCCTGAATCATTGTCTGTGTGAAGGACTCAAGACTGATAGGATCTGTAGTAAAAATCGTGAGCATGGAAGCTGCACCCAATGAGATACCGATTGGTACCGAAAGCAGCAGCATCAGTATCAAAGAACCAAATAATAATCCGACCATTACTCAGCCTCCCTCTGTAATTCAGCAGGTTCTGTCGAAGCGGCTTCCTTCAACTTCGTTTTCTGGAAGAAGAAGACATTGTCAGCACCGGAATAGACACCTGCATAGTTCTCGAACACATCCATGGAATCACTGAAGTGCCTGATCTTCCAGATGATAGACTGGACAAGCCTGATAAGGATCAGGAAGAATCCAACTACCCCTGCAGCGTACACAATATTCAGCGACACATTGATGGTTACTGCCATATCCTGGTACTTGAAGACTGACTGACAGACTTTGATGGCAGAAAGGAAAATAAACACTGAGAAAATCAAAAAGATGATGTCTCCCAGAATCAGAAAGATCTTATGACCCTTTTCCCCGAATCTCTGGACCAGGAACGCCACCCTGATATGCCGTTGATTGCGTGTGGCATAGGCAATACTGAAATACATCAACCAGACAAACAGGAACCTTGCAACCTCTTCGCCCCAAGAAAACCCGGTTGAGAATACAAATCGCAGGATAACCTGTAGGGTAACCAGTAACGTGATTGCATAGAACAAGACTGCCATACAAACAGGTTCAAAGTTAATATCCAACCATTTGAATATGTTTTTTATCACAACTCTCTCCTTTTGAAATCAGAATACATAACTGCAATTTGTAATGTATACGTATTCATTAACTGAACATTACCATTGAATACCATGATTGTCAAACTTATTTTTTGTATTTTTCTAAAAATACAACCAAATTACCACAATCTTGTATACGTATTCACCCATATGCAGATTCCTAGAACAATACTAATATGTAACCTGCAAAATGCCTCTTTCTTTTTTTTGGTTCAGTGAGGAAATCTGGGGGATAGGGAAAGAACAAACGGAAAAGATATAGAAAAAACCGATCTTCACTAAGAGAAACCGGCTTTTCTGAATTGTATCAATTTTGTCTACTTAAGATGTGTTTCATGGACGTAATTGATACAGATTTTGTTCTTCATTTTGATAACACTTTTAGTAAGCTCTTATTGGTCTTATCCCATAGTTTAATTTATCTTTATAATTATAGTATTGATAATTTCTATCCCATACCTGTATCCAAGCACTATTACAGTCAAATTCTGAAGAACTCCAATATGCTTCTGCAGAGAAACTCCCAATAATCGCTCTATTGATGTACATCAATTCCAATTCATCCTTAGAAGGAAGAAACCAATCATTATAGATAATAGCATCATTAATAACAGAATAGTCATCACATATTTTTGCTGCAAAAATACTCAAGTTTAATTGATTTGTACTGATTATCCGTTGTGTATTATAATCACCATACCCAATTGCAGTTTGTGTATTTTGTACATATGCCCCAAACTTCCCCCATACAACTGAGGGGTCACTACCTCCTTTATACCACCCCAAAGTTGCACATTCTAGATATCTCCAACCATCTATATAAACCCCTTTATCGTAAAAAACAACCCCACCTGCAGGACCTAAATTCCCAACAACACTCCAATTTGCATATAGTGTTGTGTCCTCTGTTATTAACACTATTGAATCTTCTGTAATTTCCAGACCAGATCCATTTACACCTGTCCACCAACCACCAAAATCATATCCGTCCCTAGTAGTAATTGGTAAAGGACCATAAAGAGAATCAAATGCTACCGAAATTTTTATAGGATTTGTATTACTGCCTTTATCAGGATTAAAACTTACCAGAAAGGTATTTGCTTGCCATAATGCATAGAATTCATGATTCGCTTCAATCTTTACTAAAGTTGAATTTGTTATTTCATACCCTTCGCCAAGGGGTTCTGACCACCAACCTAAAAAACTATACCCTATTTTCGAAGTCTCTGGTAAATCTCCATAATTATTATCATAGATAACTATCTTTGTACTTGAGGTTGTTAAAGAACCCCCTTCAGGATTAAATGAAATAATATAATCATTTGCTTCCCATTGTGCATAGAGTGTTAAATCTGCTGATCCCATGGTAAACTCAGATTGGTCTGTATACTCAATTCCCCCATCAGGTGTGGTTGACCACCCTGAAAAACTATATCCTTTTCTACTTAAAACATTTGCATTAAGATTTTCTGTCTCACCATATATAATTTCTTGATCTTCCATCTCTCCTTCAGCTAACTCGTCATTTTTATCAAAGGTTATAGTATAATCATTTATTTTCCATAAAGCATACAAAGGTACATGATTACTTCCCATGGTAAATGGGGCTTGATCAACATATGCAATACTCCCACTACTTGTCATAGACCAACCTACGAATGACCAACCTTCCTTACTATACCCGTTGGGATCAAGATTCTCAGTCTGCCCTTGCGTAATCCATTGGCTTAACATGCTTCCTGTTGCTGCACTATCATTCTTATCGAAACTTACCATATATTGAACGGTACTCTGCCAAACGGCATATAGCGTTACATCTGATGATCCCATCGTATATGACGCCTGATCAGTATATACTACGGTTCCTACAGAACTCGTTGCCCATCCAGAGAAGGTATACCCTGATCTCGTATATCCAACAGCAGGGAGAGAGATGGTATCACCACTTGTTACTGATTCTGGAGACATAGTACCAGTTGCATCAGTTGAATTCTTAACAAATGTAATCGTGAATTCACTCTGCACAAATGTTGCACTGATTGTATGGTTTTCTGAAACTTCTGAGAAGGTGTAAGTAGATACAACACCTATGCCGCTATCATCCACTATGATATCTGCTATCTCATACCCTGTTTCTGGTGTAATGGTGAATGTCTTATCATCCCCATGCGTTACACTCACATCTCCGCTCGGATTGATACTCCCTCCTGTTCCGGCTGAAGCAGTAATTACATAATCTACCAATGAGAATGTTGCACTTATCGTATGGTTCTCAGTTACATCATCGAAGGTATGACTCGTAACAGCTCCAACACTTTCGCCATCTACGAACACATCTGCTATCTCATACCCTGTTTCTGGTGTAATCGTAAATGTTTTATCACTCCCCTGTGTAGCACTCACATCACCACTGGGGGTGATACTCCCTCCTGTTCCAGCTGTAGCAGTAATAATAGCGGAAACATCGATTGAATAGTTACAGCTATTGCTATCTTCATCATCATCTACTACGGTTAATCTAATTATATATGTTCCTGCATAATCAGGAATTAACGAGGATTGCTGTGCAGTAGTTTGTTCTAGTGTGGCAACAGAACCTAACGGTCTTTGTATTACCTCCCAATTATAGATTAATGATTCATTCATACCACATTTGCTCGAACTACCATCTAGGGTAATAGAATCTCCAATAATTGGGACTGTTGAATCATCGATTGTTATAACTGCTTCTGTAGGAAAATCAAACCATTCGTTTAATGAAAACAGATCACAACTGGCTATTCCTACAAGAATAAGAATGATGGTACATATTATTACAATTTTTTTGTTCATCATTTTATACCCTAAGTTTCCGCCCTACAAACAAAATATCCCACAGAAATATCTAATGTTTTTTTGACTGTATTAGGTACCAATATGAGGTATACAAAAAACATTTTCTAAACCCTAGAAATATCTAACAGGTCTTACCCAATTATGAGTATTTTTTAATTCCCCCATAACGCCACCATTACTAAACAATTTAGATAAAGCATGAGAAATACTATCTGAATCTGAAGAACTCCAATAATCATACTCATTTAAGAGATTCCCGAGATTGTTTAATAACAGAATATCATACATTAAATTAACTTCTTCAATCGAAGGTAAAAACCAATCTGATAGATCATTAATTATTGCAGATTCACATATTTTTGCAGCATAATAATTATTTCCTAATTCATTTACAATTAATTCAGTATTATTCCGACCAGTACCCACCGATTCTGCTGTACCAATACTAATTCCATACCCACCCCAAATCATCAGCGGATCATCTCCTCCATCAAACCAACCATATGGCGCCGCTTCAATATACCGCCAACCGTCAACATCAGACCCTTTATCATAAAAAACATAACCGCCTCCAGGACCTACTGTCCCAATAGCATACTCTTTACGTGTCCAAATTGCATATAACGTCATATCCGAAGAATCCATTGTAAACGACGCCTGATTAGCATATACTACGATCCCTTCAGAACTCGTTGCCCAACCTGAGAAGGTATACCCTACTCTGGTGTATCCAACGGTAGGAAGAGAAATTGCATCTCCACTTTTTACTGTTTCAGAAGACATAGTACCAGTTGCATCAGCAGCATTTTTAATAAATGTAATGGTAAATTCACTCTGAGAAAAAGTAACACTGATCGTATGGTTCTCAGTCACATCATTGAAAGTATGACTCGTTACAGCTCCAACACTAGATCCATCTACGAGTACATCAGATATCTCATATCCTGTATTTGGTGTGATGGTGTACGTCTTATCACTCCCATGAGTTATACTTACATCGCCACTTGGGCTGATATTCCCTCCAGTCCCCGCTGATGCTGTTATGACATATTCAATTAATGTGAACAACGCACTGATCGTATGGTTCTCAGTTACATCATAGAAGGTATGACTCGTTACAGCTCCAACACTAGATCCATCTATTAGCACATCAGACACCTCATATCCTGTCTCTGATGTAATCGTAAATGTCTTATTACTTCCATGTGTTACACTTACATCGCCATTTGGAGTAATACTGCCCCCTGTCCCTGCTGATACTGTTATGACATATTCAACTAATGAGAACGACGCATTGATCGTATGATTCTCTGTCACATCAATGAACGTATAGCTTATCACTGCACCTACACTCAATCCATCCACTAGAACATCAGAGATCTCATATCCAGTATTTGGAGTTATCGTAAATGTCTGATCATCCCCATGAGTTACACTTACATCTCCGCTCGGATTGATACTTCCCCCAGTTCCCGCGGATGCTGTTATGACATATTCAACTAATAAGAACGACGCACTGATAGTATGGTTCTCTGTTACATCATAAAAAGTATAACTTGTTACAGCTCCAACACTCACTTCATCAACGAGCACATCAGATACCTCATATCCTGTTTCTGGTGTAAGGGTGAATGTCTGATCATCCCCATGCGTTACACTCACATCTCCGCTCGGATTGATACTCCCTCCTGTTCCAGCCGAAGCAGTAATTACATAATCTACCAATGAGAATGTTGCACTTATCGTATGGTTCTCAGTTACATCATTGAAGGTATGACTCGTAACAGCTCCAACACTCTTTCCATCTACAAGTACATCAAACACCTCATATCCTGTCTCTGAGGTAATCGTAAACGCCTTATCACTTCCATAAGTTACACTTACATCGCCATTTGGACTAATACTTCCTCCAGTTCCTGCTGAAGCAGAAATGACATAATCTACTAATGAGAATGTCGCATTGATTGTATGGTTCTCTGAAACATCTGAGAAGGTGTATGTAGATACAGCCCCTATGCTACTATCATCCACTACGATATCTGTTATCTCATAACCTATTTCTGGTGTAATCGTGAATGTCTTATCACTCCCCTGTGTAACACTCACAGCCCCACTAGGGGTGATACTCCCTCCTGTTCCAGCTGAAGCAGTAATAATAGCGGAAACATCGATTGAATAGTTACAGTTATTGCTATCTTCATCATCATCTACTACGGTTAGGCTAATTATATAAGTTCCTGCATAATCTGGAGTAAAAGAAGAAGTTTTAGATGTAGGATGATCAAGAGTAGCTATTGATCCTAATGGTTTTTCTGCTATTTCCCATGTATAAATCAAAGTCTCATTCATGCCACATTCACTGGTGCTACCATCAAGAGAAACAGCTTCTCCTATATGTATATCAGAGGTATCATTAGAAGTGATTACTGCTTTTGTTGCAAAGTCGAACCAATCCTCTAAGGAGAATAGATCACAGCTGATCAGACATGCTATAATGACTACTAAGATAGTAAATAGTACCAGACTTCTTTTCATAACTCAAAACCTTATAAATGTTCTTTAATAAATATTTATAATTACAAAAATTTTCTACATAAATCATCTTACTACTAGAAACTCCTAACAGGCCTAATATAACAACTAGATGATTTTGAAAGATCTTTGTAATAATATGGATTAAATCCTAATCTCATTGCTTCTTTTGAATCATATTCACTTGAACTCCAATATGGTGTACCATTCGCCATAAAGTTACCGATTCCTGAGAGATATAGAATATTGTAGATTTGTTTTAATTCATCTGCTGAAGGTAAGAACCAATCAGTATATCCTACAATCTCAGCCTCTACACAAAGTTTTGCAGCTACCTGCCCATTACTCCAAGTATTATATGCCGAAGGATTTTCATAATAACTTCCCCATCCTTCTGCATAACCGAGATACCCCTCTGTTCCAAGGCGATCATGAAATAAAACGATATTAGTTGTATTTATACTTCCATATCCGATTCCTCTAGCTGTTGCAGAGGGACTCACAGTATAGGACCAAACACCCCAATCATATAATGGATCATTCCCCCCGTTATACCAACCATAGGGTGCGACTTCTAAATATCTCCAACCATCACTATATGATCCCTTGTCATAGAATATAATGCTCCCTTTTGTTCTAGTATCTCGAATTGAGAAGGATGATTTTACAGTAAACTTGTTTATTTCGCTCCAAGAACCATAAGAGCCTCCACTATCTTTAGCCCTAACTCGCCACTGATATTCTTCACCAATGATTAATTCATCTTCAAGATAGAAATACTTATTGTCTATGATTCGAATTTCGGAATCATTTAAATCAAATCCAACTTCAGAAAACTGTAATTCATATGAGGTAGCACTATCATTTACATCCCAACTTAATCTTGGGGTCTGATCAATCGTTACAGATCCATCAACTGGGACTTTATCAGTAATTTCTCCCAACCAATTGATTGAAATACTGTTATTACCACTCCACTCTCCATATACTCCATCATTATTTCTCGCTCTCACACGCCAATAATACGTTTTTGTGTTTTCTAGCGCGTTAGAGGGTTCGTACTCATTTGAAACACAATTTTCTTTAGTAGCAGTATCTAAATCTGGTTCACTTTCAGATATTTGAAATTCATAGTTTATAGCTCCTGGTACTTCATCCCAGCTAAATAAAGGAGTAGTGTCGGATGTTCCAGAACCACTTACTGGTAGAAGATTATTTACATCACCAAAATCAATACTGAAAGAATTGGCTTCTGTCCAGCTACCCAGTTTTTCATTGTTAGCTACTCGTAACCGCCAATAATATGTACTCAAATTATCTAATACTTCCTCTGGGACATAAGAATTTGAAGTTACAGGGATATAATCACTAGAATCAAAAAGTGCTTCATCTTTAACTAGCTGAAAATGATATCCAGTTGAATAGTTAATCTCACTCCAACTGAAAGTAGGTGTAGTATCAATTGTTGTAGTGCCATTTGTAGGAAGCAAGTTCTTCACTTCTTCCCATTGCGCATATAGTGTCACATTTGAAATACCAATCATGAAAGAAGCTTGGTCTTCGTATACTACAGGCCCACTAGGATTAGTTGCCCAACCAGTAAAAATACTTCCGACTTTTTCATACACATTTGCATTAAGATTTACTACAATACCACTTTTTACATTCTGGTCTGGCATAGTTCCTATTGCACTTTCATCATTTTTATCAAATGTGATTATATATGTATTACCTTCCCATATCGCAAATAGTGTGACATTCGAGGATCCAACTGTAAATGATGATTGATCAGTAAATTCCACTTCACCACCGGAACTTGTAGACCATCCAGAAAAGGTATACCCTGCTCTACTGAATCCAACAATAGGTAAGACTATTGTTTCTCCATTTATAACATCTTCTGGTGGCATTACTCCTATCGCATCTGTCGCATTCTTATAAAATGTAATTGTATATTCACCTAAAACGAATGAAACACTGATAGTATGGTTCTCTGTTACATCATAAAAAGTATAACTCGTTACAGCTCCAACACTCACTTCATCAACGAGCACATCAGATACCTCATATCCTGTTTCTGGTGTAATGGTGAATGTCTTATCATCCCCATGCGTTACACTCACATCTCCGCTCGGATTGATACTCCCTCCTGTTCCAGCCGAAGCAGTAATTACATAATCTACCAATGAGAATGTTGCACTTATCGTATGGTTCTCAGTTACATCATTGAAGGTATGACTCGTTACAGCTCCAACACTTTCGCCATCTACGAACACATCTGCTATCTCATACCCTGTTTCTGGTGTAATGGTGAATGTCTGATCATCCCCATGCGTTACACTCACATCTCCGCTCGGATTGATACTCCCTCCTGTTCCGGCTGAAGCAGTAATTACATAATCAACTAATGAGAATGTTACACTTATCGTATGGTTCTCAGTTACATCATCGAAGGTATGACTCGTAACAGCTCCAACACTCTTTCCATCTACAAGTACATCAGACACCTCATATCCTGTCTCTGAGGTAATCGTAAACGTTTTATCACTTCCATGAGTTACACTCACATCTCCGCTCGGATTGATACTTCCCCCAGTTCCCGCGGATGCTGTTATGACATATTCAACTAATAAGAACGACGCACTGATAGTATGGTTCTCAGTTACATCACTAAAGGTATGACTCGTTACAGCTCCAACACTTTCGCCATCTACGAACACATCAGATATCTCATACCCTGTTTCTGGTGTAATGGTAAAGGTCTTATCACTCCCCTGTGTAACACTCACAGCCCCACTAGGGGTGATACTCCCTCCTGTTCCAGCTGAAGTAGTAATAATAGCGGAAACATCGATTGAATAGTTACAGCTATTGCTATCTTCATCATCATCTACTACGGTTAGGCTAATTATATAAGTTCCTGCATAATCTGGAGTAAAAGAAGAAGTTTTAGATGTAGGATGATCAAGAGTAGCTATTGATCCTAATGGTTTTTCTGCTATTTCCCATGTATAAATCAAAGTCTCATTCATGCCACATTCACTGGTACTACCATCAAGAGAAACAGTTTCTCCTATATGTATATCAGAGATATCATTCGTTGTGATAACGGCTTTAGTTGGGAAATCAAACCATTCTTCTAAAGAAAAGAGATCACAACTTATTACATTGAAAAAAAAGCAAGCAATTAAACTTATTATTAGTACTTTTTTCCCCATTTTAGAAATCCCTAAAATTTTTTTATCTCAAGAAATGCAAATCTAAAATTTCCTTATCGGACGTACATATCTTTGAAGAGACGTATTATCATCATGCCAATATCCATCATATTGGATATTGAAGTTTAAAGACCAAACATTTTCATCATCATACCTTGTTGAGCTATAATAAGATCCACTTGTAAAACTTCCGAGACCTAAAACATGCAAGTTATGATACATTAAATCTAAATACTGTTTTGATGGTAATTCCCAATCAGAAAATCCCTGAATTTCAATATCTGCACATACTAATAAGGCGTTCATCCAATCTTTAAGTGGATCGACTGCTCCACTATACCATCCATATGGTGCTGCTTCTAAATATCTCCATTCATCGGAATATGTACCTTTATCATAAAATATATACCCACCGGCTGGACCTAAAGAACCAATACTGTACTCTGTAATTTCCCACACCGCATACAATGTTACATCTGAAGAACCCATCGTCACTGTTACCTGATCTTCATACACTACTGCACCACTAGCACTCAATGACCAACCAGAGAAGGTATATCCAGACCTGCTGAACCCAACTGCAGGTAGAGTTATCTCTTCCCCATTTGTTACAGTCTCTGTAGGCATTGTGCCTATTGCATCTGTTGCATTCTTATTAAATGTAATTGTGAGTTCACTCTGCACGAATGTCACACTAATCGTATGAGTCTCTATTACATCATTGAAAGTATGACTCGTTACAACTCCAACACTTGTCCCATCTACCAATACATCAGAGATCTCATATCCAGTATTTGGTGTTATCGTAAATGTCTTATCGCTCCCATGGGTTATACTCACATCCCCACTCGGACTGATGTTTCCTCCAGTTCCTGCAGTGGCAGTAATCACATACTCAACTAATGAGAACGTCACACTGATCGTATGGTTTTCTATCACATCTGTGAATGTATAGTTTGAAACCGTACCAACACTTGTCCCATCAACCAGAACATCTGAAATCTCATATCCTGTTTCTGGTGTTATTGTAAACGTCTTATCATTCCCATGCGTTACACTTACATCCCCACTCGAACTGATGCTTCCTCCTGTTCCTGCGGTGGCAGTAATCACATACTCAACTAATGCGAATGTCGCACTAATCGTATGGTTTTCTATCACATCTGTGAATGTATAGTTTGAAACCGCTCCAACACTCGTCCCATCTACAAGAACATCTGAAATCTCATATCCTGTTTCTGGTGTTATTGTAAACGTCTTATCATTCCCATGAGTCACACTCACATCCCCACTCGAACTGATGCTTCCTCCTGTTCCTGCGGTGGCAGTAATCACATACTCAACTAATGAGAACGTTGCACTTATCGTATGGTTCTCAGTTACATCATCGAAGGTATGACTCGTAACAGCTCCAACACTCACTCCATCAACGAGCACATCAGAAACCTCATACCCTGTTTCTGGTGTTATCGTAAACGTCTTATCACTTCCATAAGTTACACTTACATCTCCACTCGGGTTGATACTCCCTCCTGTTCCGGCTGAAGCGGTGATGACTGCTGATACCTCTAGGGTATATTCACAGCTATCACTATCTTCATCGTCGTCCTCTACTGTTAGTCTTATGTTATAGATACCTGCATAATCGGGAATTAACGACGATTGTTTTGACGTTGGAGTCTCTAAGGCTACAGTTGATCCTGCTGGCTTTTGGGTGATCTCCCAAGAGTAGGTCAAAGTTTCATTCATGCCGCATACACTGGTGTTGCCATTAAGGGTAATGGTATCCCCGATTTTCACTTCACCAGTATCTTCTGTTGTGATTATGGCTTTGGTTGGAAAATCAAACCACTCATCCAATGAGAATAGATCGCAGCTCAAAAGCAATCCTGCAATAGTGAAAACCAAGATACTCAGCAATATAAAACTTTTTTTCATACATTCTTACCTAAAAACAAACTGAATACCCCATTGAGATACCCATTGCATCTTCATACCCTAACAACATGAGCGGAGAAACTTCAATGAAGGCTTGGTGGAAAACAATCCCTATTGCGGGTATGTGCCCCACCTTGACAGTAAGTGCTTGTTTTCTGGGATCCCCCAGCATAAGGGTCCCACCATACATCAGATCCATTTCACTATCTTCACTGCGGACATGCATACCAATCCAGGCTCCAGCTGAGATACCTCTTATCAGGTTATAGGTGAAACCTAAATTTACCCCAAGGGAATGTATATCCAGATTATGGAGCATGACTGTACCAGATACATCAAATGAATAGTTAAAGCTGGATAAGACAAAGGTTGATAACTTCTTTGCTAAATTCTCAACTTCTGTTTTTAGACCTTCTATTGTCTTTGCTTCCCCATCAGCACCCGTAACAATCCTTCCAGTTTCAGTATTAACCAATTCAACATAAACAAGGTAAGCATTACCAAGTTTACTAACGGATCCTACGAATAACCAATGTGCTGATAGTAGTTCTCCTGCTCGAATTGCAGTTTCTTGGTTAACAAAATCAGAAGATGAGAATTCATGTTCTTTCATTACTTCATTAATCTTAATTCTACTCACAAGATCGTAAGTACCATATTGGGCTAATCTATTTTGCAGTGTATTAGACAAGGTAGTTGCTTCTTCCTGTGATATTACCTTACCATCAAAGGGGATAACTGCTACAGTATTTATATCAAGTGCGAATACGGTTGATGATATCATTAGTATTAAACCTATAAGCATCCATAGTTTTTTTGTAATCATCTTTCTTCCCCTCCGATAGCATGTAGTACTTTAAAATCCATAAAGCTAGAGATTTGTTAATCTCTTCTATTTACTTGGTTATATAACTCTCAATAAATGCACCACACTGCGGATTCATTTGTGTTTCCGCTAATGCTTTCTGAAAAGAGTCCTTTGCGGCTTCCCTTAAACTACTCCCATAACCTTTAACTGGGGCCGAAATAAAGACATAAGACTCCCCTTTTTCAGCTTCATACGAAATAACTATTTCAGTGCGTACTGCCTGCATGGCTCCAAGCTTGGAACCTTCCTCCTGATTCAGTGAAATAACTATTTTGGGAAAAGACTCTTCATCCGAGATAATGTAATCAACAGACTTATCAGTCAGTAGTGCCTCAAGATGCTCGCTAACATTTTCTATAAGGATACTTTTCGATAAATCAAACTCAACGCTTGGTATCTGATCAATGATCGTGATAGGAATATTCAAGACCGGGATAACCATTTCTTCGGGTATCATTATACCCACACTAGTATAGTCAGGATAGATATGTAGTAGAGATTCCCCCATAGGTAACTTTTCGCTTGAGATTTTCAAATCACAGATGGGTTGTGTTAAGTCCCACAGATCGCTGTAGATTATTTCCTTAGTACCATTCTCAACGACCATTCTCAGTTTTCCAAGATGATCCTTATTGGGTTCCCTGGATAATATGATGGTCTTATTATTGTTTTTCATCAGGATAGTATTCTGGGGCTCAGCAGTGATAGTGTTGCTGGCTAATAACTGATTTATTTTAGTTTTAATGAAGGAGAAAATATTCAGATACTGCCCATCAATCTCAGCATAAATATGATCTCTATACTGACTACTTGGGAAAAGATTATAAACTTCAATATAGCGTAGCAACAAATCAAAGAATCCTGACTTTGATTCGCTTTCCGTAATTGATTCTACTAACTGTTTCACTTGATTAGAAAACTGCAGCTTTTCTTCTGCATTCTTCTCAATTTGCTCAGCAGTTTCATCTATCCCTTTAAGTAAATCAGACTGACAAACCGAAGCTAATACCCACCACTCGTCATTGTTAGGATCATACCATCGTTCAATTATTTTCACTCCTGAAAAAACTGTAAAACTTATTGCTTCAGATGAGTTGTCAAATGTAGATAGCATTTTCTCATTAATACTTTCATTGATGTCTTCATAGGAGGCATATGTGTATGAAGAACTTATTGCACTCACTGCTGTAGAAATAGTATGTGATATTTCAGAGAGAGCCATCTCTTTTGATTCAGCAATATCTGTACTTGGTCCTCCAACAAAGAATTCTACATTCTCATTCCTCTCGGGTGTTATGCTTATCCAATTCGGTGTAGTATCCTGCAAAGATGTACAACCAATAAGGATGGGAAAGTGAGATATTATTATTATAAAGAATAAGTATTTAATTTCTTTCATAAAAATTCTCTTACGGTGATCCATTAGAGGTCACCGTATAGGAACTGTTTATTCATTAAATACTTCCGAGATCAGTGCATCTTTAACTTGAAGAGCTATTTCTTCATTAACAGCTATCATAGTTTCTTTATATGCTCCAGATTCTTCTAGTAATGTTCTGAAAGCTTGATCTTGTAATTTTTGACTCTCTTCAAGAATTTGATCTGATACAGAATAACAAACCCATGCTTCATAATACCCATCAGCTTTGTTTGTATGATGACTTTCCTCTTTAAAAGATGAAAACTGAGTTGAAGCAAAGTCTGACATAAACTGTGAGAAGGCAGATTCTAATATACCTTTTGAGGTAATAATTTCTTCATTAGAAGCTCCAGCATCTTTAAGTTCCTCTTCTAATGTAGTGGAGAAGTTCTTTGATTGGACAATACCTGTTAATTTTTGGGTTAGATATTGTGATAGCTGCATTTGTGCATCTAGTCGGGCTTGATAGATTGCTATCGTTTGCGTTTTATTTGAAGGGAAATCGCTATATCCAACAAATATAAGAACATTCTTTGATTCACCTGTGCTTGTATTCCTGAATCGATTTTGAATTTCTGCGATATCTTTTTCCCACCAATTTGCTGGTAATTTTCCAAGAATACCCACATACTCACTAGAAGACACACAAGATACGAAAAGTACAATAGTAATCAAAACGAAAATGGCAACTTGAATCTTTCTCACAACTTCCCCCTTGGAATTTGCATACTTATTTCGGGTACAAGTTTTGCCTGACTCATAAGTAATTAAACTTATAATAATCTAAAGAGTTCGATCATATTTACCATTACTCAATAAAATCATAAATGTATTCGTGCAGAAATTCAATAAATAATTCTGATTACTGCCTATAATTTATAGATAGCTATCTATGACATAGTGATTTTGACTTTCTTACCAACTGCAGATACTTTCTCACCTCAGAGTCATCGTGCGTGTTATAGGTATTCTCTGCTTAGATAAGAAATATAACTATAACGTTGTCCCATCCCTAAATGTCACCCTGATATCCCCCTTTCCATAATACACCGCCATGTAATCCACCAAGACAATAAACTGCTCGGGGTAGAACTCCGTGATGACTTCATCAGTCTCTTGTATCATCCGGCAGAACCGTCCTATTTGTGATATCTTCTGCTTCCGGTTAGTGACCTCTAATGAGATGTGCCTGAGCCGATTCTGGATCGTCTCATACCGACTGGCAAGCTCATCATATTCTGATAAATCATTACCATCAGTAATGAACACCGGCTGACTCAACCTACGATAAACAGAAAAGTAGAACCATAGTCCTTGCTGATACGCAAAACCTATAAATTCCTGCATTCTCCGTGCATTCCTGCGGTATCCCTTGCATGTTTACCTGTTCTGTTGTACTATAGGTATGGTTCTACATAGCACCATATCTTCGGAAAGGCAGGTACCGGTTCATGGCTTTCATCAAAGTGCAGAAATTGGTTCTCGATCCTGACGGCAGTGTCCGCTCCGGCAGTGCTTCCATCATGGATACTGAATATGATCCATCCTACAAGGGGAGGTCCCGCCACACCACCCGAGAGAAACTCGGGAAAGTGGTATCTATTTCCCCTGACAGGAAAAGCGGGGTCTTCCTGTCTCCCACACGCGGGCTGGTAGCCTATGATTCAGTCCCTGATGCCTTTACGAGTGTCGAACGGGAAGATCCGAGAATCTCATCACAGGTACTGTTCCCCGAACCAGAGATCCATACGGTATTCGGTGATGCGTACCTCTTTCTTACCGTGTGTGAAAAATCAGGGCTACTTGCCGTATTGAGGAGGGCTTTTTCCCACGATAAGGAGTATGAGCGCGTACTCACCCACCTCCTTCACTCTGTCTTGAAAGATGGTTCCCGGGTCTCCTGTGATGACTTCATCGGGAAGTCATTCGCCTCCTACCTCTTTGAGAACATCCCGTTGGGCTCCCTGGGAAGCGATACGGTCTACTTCTCTCTCATGGGTGAGGATACAAGCCGAATGGCATTCTTCAAGGCGTTCGTCTCCCATATGAGACGTAAGGACCCACAGTTCGGTGTTGGCTGCTATGTGGATTCTACGCCCTTACCCAATACCATTCGGGACAACCCGTTCAATGCGTTGTGCAGTCATGGGATCACCTCCACCTCCATCCAGACGAGGCTGGTGCTCATTCTTGATGAGAAGACTGGCCTGCCGGTATGGTATACCGTGATCCCGGGAAACCTCCTTGATCTGAGCACGCTTCGATCGACCATGTCCGATGTCGCAGAGAGTCTGGATGTGTGCATCAACAACTTCGTACTGGATGCAGGCTATGCCAGCCGGGAGCTGATCGAAGCGTTCCAGTGCGGAAACGAAGAGGGGAAGACCATCACTGTCCGAATGCCGGCAAAGAAGGGATACCCGTACAAACCCCTCTATCATCAGGCTAAGAAACTGATGAGTAATGCCAAGTATGAGTTTATCCGCCAAGGACATACCTATTTCGGCAAGCACTATGAGGTCGAGGTCTTCGGGTGCCCGATGCATGCATATGTCTACGTGGACAAGGACAATGCTTTGGAGGGGAATAGGAAGTACCGCCTGAACCATGAAGCGGAGTACGGTAAGATGACCGATAAGGAGAAGAACTGGTATGCGGTGCGCTTCGGGTTCTTTATCCTGCTTTCCACTGAACTCAAGGAGGCTGACGAAAAGCTTGATGACTATTTCGGCAGGACGCAGATCGAGACGGTATTCAAGACCAGCAAGGAGTACCTGAATCTGCTGCCGCTGTCAAAGTGGTCAGATCTCACCGTCAGGGGCAAGTTGCTTTCAGACATCATCGCGACTATTGCCCTGCTGCAGTTACGAAGCAGGCTCTCAGGACCGGGCATCTCCACGAATCGGTTGATCGGGAAGACCCAATCACTCATGTGTATGAAGAAGCGGGACGGAACGGTGCTGGTAGAAGTCCCGAACAAGCAGGTACGGGATTTCTACCAGAAGTTGAAGGTGAAGGTACCGGCTTCTCTGAGCCTCAAGATGTTCAAGTCCGAGACCCTGAAGCTGCAGGCATGAAGGGCTTGAGTTAAGCCGAAATTATGGTTCTACTTTTCGGTTTATCGTAGGCTAATGAAGTATGGTTTAAAGCAATTGTCTTCAAACTGGTCAATAATGTGGTTACTTGGACGTCTTGGCATAGATCGGCACCTCCTCTGCAGCAAGTCGTAGATGAGGGATGTCGGACCAAATGTATGAGAGTGTAGGTGTCATTGAAGAATGTCCAAGAATCGTCGTGATTTCATTGATTGGCACAGACATCTCTGTCAGTGTTGTAGCAAGACTATGCCTTAGAGAATGTAGCCCGCAATGCTTTCCCGTCGTATCAATGCCAGCTTTTTCGAATACTTTCCTGATTACATCAGACAGGTGATTGTTCTGACTAAAAGGTGATATAGGTGGTCTGGTTCGCAAGAATACAAAAGGCAGATCACATTTTGGTCTTGCATTCTTTATGTAGTCGAGGAGTGCAAATTTGACCTCAGTCAGCAATGGAAATTCCACCGGCACTTTGGTTTTGTGCTGAACAAACGAAATCTTGCTTTCATCCCAGTTGATGGAGTCAAGCTTCAGGTTCTTTATGTCACAGCTTCTGATACCGTAAACACATCCTAGTAGCATGAAGGCGTAGGCTAGTCGACCGATGTATGTCTCTCTATCTATCGAACTCAAAACCTTCCTGATTTCCTCTGCAGAATAGTAAGATGGCAGTCGTTCATGCTTGTTTGTGTGCATTCGAGAAAAGATTGGCATGGGGTTGCATCCAATCATCCTCTTCACGTTAGGTGACTTCAGGTAATCTCTGACGGTATAGAGTATGTTGTGACACCCCTGAGAAGTGTAACCTCTATTTTTCAGGTAACCTGGGAACTCAATAAAGTCCTCAATGCTTGCATCTGAAATGCTTGAAAGCCCTCTTTGATCCAAGTAATTGAACAGAACCTTAATTCTTCCAATTCTCGTTCCTATTGTTAACTTGCTTTTCCCACAGTCCTGCTGCCAGTCAGCATAAGCTTCAAGCATTGGAGAAAACCATATACGTTGATTTGCATCGAAGAATACTGCTTTTTTGCCGAATTCCTGACCACACATAATTCTGTAGAGATTTATTACAATCCCTGTCTTTCGAATAAAACCCACTTTCGCAGATGATGGTTTTAAGAAAGGTTTTTCTCCTGTCAAATCTTCATAGAATGCAAAAAGAATTTCCTTTTCAGATGCTTCTTCAGGATAGCCTTCCGCAAAGCTTTCGATGCGGTTAAAAATGCGTTCGTAGAAGACCTTACTTTGTTCTGTGTGATTAACGATGACATCTCTTATCAACGTAATCGATTCTTTAATTGTTCGTTGTTCATCCATCATGAACCTCCTGGTTGAGATTTATAATGGTAAGAATAACATTAATTATTTACTTACAAGTAATTATATTAGCCACATCCGTTGCCATTATGATTTCTTTACATTAAACCTGCTCACGGGTGTTACGGCACATCCAAAGGAGGGTGAGATCATCCTCAATGATGCCTATGAAGAACTTGCCATTCATTACAAGACGGCCATCCTCCCCGCTGGGGTCCGCAAACCCAAACAGAAGCCGACGGTTGAGGGTGTGGTGGGGGATGTGGCCACGGCTATCATTGCACGCCTCAGGAATACCACCTTTACCTCGCTTGCATCCTTGAAACAGGCCGTTAAAGAGAAGCTCGCTGAATACAATACTGAGGAGTTCCAGAAACGGGAGAAGAGTCGGTATCTGTGCTTCACGGAAGAAGAGCTTCCCCGGCTGAACCCCTTGCCGAAATATCCGTACGAGGCAAGCACCTGGTATTACAACCGAAAGGTTCAGCTCAACAGCCATGTTGCCTTCAAGAAGAACTTCTACTCCTGTCCCCACGCCTATCTGGGAAAGAAAGTGGACCTCAAGGTCATGACAAGCCGAATTGAGATTTTCCACAATGGGGAGCGGATCAAGACCCATCAGGTCTTTGGCCCGTATGCCAAGAACAAATACCGGACAGATCAGGAAGATATGCCAAAAGATGGCCAGTTTCAGGAATGGTCGATGGAGCGCATCCTGGCGTGGGCCTGCGAAATCGGCAACAATACCACGGTGATTGTACAGCGGGTGTTCGATAGTGTCGAGGTGAAAGAACAGGGCTTCAACCCAGCCCTGTCCATCCTTCGCCTTGGAAGGAAATACACCTACGAGAGACTCGAGATCGCTTGCCAGATTGCCCTCAAGCAGGGGTTCGGGAGCCCTCGGTATGCCCATCTTAATTCTATCCTCAGCTCGAATCAAGACCAGATCTACCTGGAGGACCTCGAAACAAAACAGAAGGAGAGCAATCAGCCAACCCTGTTCACCAGAGGGGCCGATTACTACAGCAACTTCGGCAAGGGAGGCAACCAGTGATCAATGACGAATCCATCAGGAAGCTGAGAGAACTTAACTTACCGGAAATGGTCGAAATCCTCCAAAAGCAGCAGGATGACGTACTATTTAACACAATGCCTTTCGACGAGCGGATGCAATATATCATCGACTATGTGTATCAACTCAAGCAGGATGCCAAGATTAAACGTCTCGTCAAGGGAGCCCATTTCCGGTATCCGACTGCAGACATTCACTCCGTGCATTACGAAAAGAGAGGCATCGACAGAAGTCTCTTGCTGCAGCTCGGATCCTGTGCGTTCGTGAAATGCATGCATAATGTCGCTTTCAGTGGTCCTACCGGCGTTGGGAAGACCTGGCTGGCGTGTGCAATCGGGAAGCAGGCCTGTATAAGCGGTTACAAGGTGAGATATTACCGCATGCCCGATCTTCTTGAAGAGTTCCTGCTTCAAGAGCCCAAAGTCGGAGGACGGCGTAAGCTGGTAAGAAAGTTACAGAGTTGTGATCTGCTGATCATTGATGAATGGATGTCATCCGTCTTGGATGCCATACAGGTTTCGTTTGTATTTGAGGTGATCGAGTCTCGATACCAGAACGGAAGTACCATCTTCTGTACGCAATTTACCCCAGAAGAGTGGCTAGATAGACTCGGCGGAGGCCCCCAGGCTGATGCCATCACTGATCGGATAGTGCATTCTACGATCTTCTTTGACTCCGGAGAACTCAATATGAGGGAAGCGATGAGTACGGTACGCTCGGTAGGATCTGCCTGATCTAGGTGGTGCTAAACATGCGAGGCACCGGTGCTGGCTCTTGCCACCACCGGTGCTATTGCGGGCGAATATTCACGTGGAATCAACAGCGCAGACTTCCCCCTTTTCGAGCCGGTTCAACCGTAGTCGCAACAGATCCATGCGATGCTGCTCGGTAATGCTCTGCGTCAGATGCGTAATGGCTGGCGGGTTCAGCGGTCTGTCTGACGGAGCTTTTACAATCCGCTGCCAGCGTTCAACCCGGTTATCATGAATTTTAATTAAATTTGTACTAGAAATAGCACAATTCTTTCCCAGTTAACAACCTGAATTTCCGTATTTTTGTACATAGGTCCCTCTCGGCACCTTTCCGGTGTGCATAAAATTCTGTAATAAAAAGAAATAGATTCTCTCTGCGGCGTTGACAACCTGCGATTATATATGTATAATCTTGTACATATATGAGTGCTGAGAACAAGATTATTCGCCATAAAAACAAGAAATCTGGTGTCACTTACCTCTATTGGGGGCATTCGGTCTATATTCCGGGCAACAAGTACCCCAAAGTCGAGAAAAACTGCATCGGAAAGATCGATTCCAGGGGTGAATTTGAACCGAACAAGACCTTCCTCTCATTCTCCGCTGCAGAGCAGTTGGCTACCGGTTTGGTTGAAGAACCGTACTATGCCCCCTATGTCCGCGGGGATCTTGATACCTATGAATCCAAGATGTACGGGTTCACGGCATTGTTGGAAGCTGCTGCCAAACAGACCGGACTCTGGCTGGCTCTGAAGAAAGTCTTTCCCTCACATTGGCGGATGATGCTCACGATCGTCGAGTCGATGATGAGCTATCCGCACCGGGCCTTATTCCGGCCCAAGCACTTCCATGATGTGTGCTGGCATACCTTGGTGGACAAACCGACCGAATACGGGATCAACGCAGCACTTGAAGCGGTGGACCCGGCCGCCACGGAGCGGTTCTTCACCGACTTTGAGCGTCGTATGCAGCAGCATCGCATTGCCGCAGACCCAGTCGAGGAGATGATTGTCTGCGCCCTGGATACGACGAGTATCTCGACGTATTCAGCGATGCTGGAAGCGGCGAAATACGGGAAGAACAAGGAAGGGGATGACCTTCAGCAGATCAACCTGCTGATGATCTGCGATAATGCCAGCGGCATCCCGCTGTATTACCGCTCACTTCCAGGGAACTATTCGGACACTACCGTCTTGGATACCACGCTCAAGGAATTGCGTGCTGCTGAGTTTCGCAAGGGTGCGATCATCGTCATGGACCGGGGCTTCTACTCACAGGCGAACGTGAAGATGGTGCTCAAGAGTAACTTCCGGTTCCTCATGGGGATGCCATTGAGTGCCGGGATCTATAAGGATGCCATCCAGGAAGCGGCACCGGTCATCCTCGACACGGAGAACTTCTGTCGATCAGAACGGATACATGCCTACACCAAGGTGATCAGCATTGATGCCCCCCGGAGGGGGCGAGGCCCCAACCGGCATGAGGTATGCCTGTACCTGTTCGTGAATGCGGAGAAACAGATCGCGGAACGGCAGGCGCTCAGCATGAAGTTCGCTGATAGTCTCGAGGCGCTGCAGGCGGATGGGAGTCTCTGGAAACCGAACAATTTCTACGGACGCTACTTTGAGGTGGACCGGGATGCCAAGGGCCAGGTAATAGCTGCCAGGCATGATAAGGAAGCCCAGACGCGGAAGAGAAACGAATGTGGGTTCTTCGGGTTTCTGGGACCGGTGGGGCTGACTCCCCAGCGGGTACTGGCCATCACGAGAAACCGGGATTACATCGAGAAGGACTATGAGGCCTATAAGAGCCGGATGCGCCGCCCGAAACACAGTTTGGAAGAACACCTGGAAGGGAAGATCTTTCTTGTCTACCTTACTACGATCCTGGAGATGTACATCAGGCGTAAGATGGATGAGTACCTGCTGTATGACAAGTACACATTCGGTGATCTACGGGATGAGGTATTCAGTGCCAAATGGAGGAAGCCCGCCGGCAAGACGTTCGATAAGGGACAGTGGTGTGAGCTGCCGTTAGAGGTACAGAAGCTGTTCTACCTGTTCTCAGTAACCAAGGAGTCGAACCTCCGCAGTGACATTCCCCGGCTGGTCAGGAACGAGCTAAAGAAGCGGAAACTGAAGCATGGACTGCCGGTCGACTGACCGAGAAATTCTCTATGTACAAAATTCACGAAATTCAGGTTAACAACATAGAGCTTTACAATCCTCCTTTTTAATAGTACAATTAGCTATTAACAGGAGGGACGCACATGGCCAGACCGCCCAGGAACGATGACAAGATCTATCTTAACCTCCATATCAATCAAGGATACCGATACGCTCGTGCTCAGGTTCCGTACAAAACTGAATCAGGGGTGAAGCGGTACAAATCTGTCCATTTCGGGACAGTCACCGATGAGCTTGTATTCAATCCGAATCATAAGTTTCTCTATGCATCTGAACAGGTACGGAAGGCCCTCGTGTTTCCTCCTGAGTGGAATGTGACAGCTGCCTTCAAGGAGATTCACCCGCCGCCGGGGAGACCGGAATCCTCAGATGAGGATACGAACCGCCTGTATGGCCATATCTGGCTTCTCGAGAAGATTGCAGAAGCTACCGGAATCCGCAAGGACCTCCTGCAGGTCTTCCATGGCAATAAGGCCCTGGTGAACGATATCCTTACCCTTGCCATGTTCCCCTATGTTACCGGGTACACCTATAACCGGGTTGAACGCTGGCAGCGGATTGTAAAAGCTCCGTCAGACAGACCGCTGAACCCGCCAGCCATTACGCATCTGACGCAGAGCATTACCGAGCAGCATCGCATGGATCTGTTGCGACTACGGTTGAACCGGCTCGAAAAGGGGGAAGTCTGCGCTGTTGATTCCACGTCCCGGACTGCGTATGGCAGCGCTCTTGCAGACATTCGCTGGGGCAAGAACAAGGAGGGGCTGAAACTTCCCCAGACCAATGAAGTAGTAGTCTACTCGCTCAGCAGCCATGTACCGGTATACTACCGGACATTCCCGGGGAACATGATTGACAGCAGATCCTTGCGGACCATCTTCAAGGATCTTGATGATGCCGGATTCCCGGACACCATCCTGGTGACCGACCGTGGCTATGAAAAGATAGAGACGCTTGAGACCTATATCCTGAAAGGGAAGGCCATGATCATGTGCACCAAGGTTCAGCAAACCTTGGTGAAGAACGTGATCAAGTCGCTTGCTCCATTTACTGATAGCCCCGAAGAGATGTCATATGACCGGGAATCTGGCATCTATTATCTGCAGCAGCGAGTTGACTATGCGGTACAGAGTGTCCAGAAGGACAAGATAACGCATGCGAAGAACCTCTGTGTAAACCTCTATTTTGATCCCATGCGGAGAACGCTGGAACTGAAGAAACTTGCCGATGACCTCTATGATATGCAGGAGGAGCTGGATGAACTCATCGGGAAAGACGCTCCCTACACTGCTGCTGAGATAAAGAAACAGTTCAAATACTATAGCGTGACCTATGATTCAGAGGAGAACCGTATTACTGGATATACGCGAGATGCCAAGAAGATCAGTAAAGCCAAAGAGTTGTCTGGCTTCTTCTCCATTACCAGTCACAACCTGACTATGGGCGGCATGGAAGTGCTTGAGACCTACAATCTTCGTGATGAACAGGAGAAGTACTTCCAGCAGATGAAGAGTCAGATGGTCAGTGACCGACAGCGAAACTGGTCGGAAGAAGGGAAGACAGGAAGGCTCTTCATCCTGTACGTCTCGCTGGTGCTGGCCTCTCAGGTGCGGTATACGTGGAAACAATCGTTGACAAAGCAATTCTCGACATCGCTTGAAATACTTGATGAGATGAAGCCGATCAGGTGTATTGAGCATGCAGGAACAGCAAAACATATAACAGCCTTTGTAGGCAAACAGCGAGAGATCTGTAATGCTTTTGGCTTTGAGATCCCGCCGGGTTGTGATGTCGGGTATGAGATCAGGAAAGTTGAGCCAAAGAAGAAGAGAGGTCGACCACGGAAGCCGCGTATCGAGAATTAATAGTACAAAATAAATCAAAATTCATGCGGTTATAGGTGTACCCGGTAACATAGGGGAACATGGCAAGGGTAAGGATATCGTTCACCAGGGCCTTATTGCCATGGAAGACCTGCAGGAGGTCCTTGCGGATTCCGGTAGCTTCTGCAATCTTCTCGAGAAGCCAGATATGGCCATACAGGCGGTTCGTATCCTCATCTGAGGATTCCGGTCTCCCCGGCGGCGGGTGAATCTCCTTGAAGGCAGCTGTCACATTCCACTCAGGAGGAAACACGAGGGCCTTCCGTACCTGTTCAGATGCATAGAGAAACTTATGATTCGGATTGAATACAAGCTCATCGGTGACTGTCCCGAAATGGACAGATTTGTACCGCTTCACCCCTGATTCAGTTTTGTACGGAACCTGAGCACGAGCGTATCGGTATCCTTGATTGATATGGAGGTTAAGATAGATCTTGTCATCGTTCCTGGGCGGTCTGGCCATGTGCGTCCCTCCTGTTAATAGCTAATTGTACTATTTAAAAGGAGGATTGTAACTATGACCACAAATAACAGTTGGATTCAGGTCAAGCAGACTTTCGAAAGAGCTTGAGGAGCCGTTTTGGCAACCCAGGGTCCTTCACCAATTTCTTGATCTTGGGATGCACGGTCTGAACCGATTCAGATTCAACCGCCAGCATCTTCCTGATCTTTGCTACATCAATCTGTGCGAACCGCTCTTCCAAACTGGACGCTCCACCACATATCAGGTTCAGGTAATCCTGACTGCCAAGATTCCGAACCAATGGTGTTGCTGAGAGCATTGCGGACAGTGTTTTCGTCATGCCGGCATGCCCGCTTGTTCGGCAATACCCATGCTTTAAGCCTCTAAAAAATTGTTCACAGGAAT
The DNA here is from genome assembly GCA_963677595.1 of Spirochaetia bacterium. Lineage (GTDB taxonomy): Bacteria > Spirochaetota > Spirochaetia > CAKZLE01 > CAKZLE01 > CAKZLE01. The sequence continues at coordinate 2,185,510 of OY782041.1, read as the reverse complement.
TATTCGTACGCTGGGGGTAGATCATATAAGTCTCTCCCTGTCGAGTGATGGGTATCGGAGCCGTGAAGAGCTTCTCCCAATACTTCTCTAACTGCAGCCTCATCTTCAACAACCTGTTCCCCTGCAGACTGTCATCCTTGCACAGTTGCACCAGAAACTGTTCCACCTGCTCTTTGATGGTATCGATCTCCCCACTTCCGGGATCATTCAATCCCAACTTGCCGCCGGGTTCCGCAATCCTCATAGCACATCGGAGTCGGTCAAAGACCACTACCTTCTTCTGTAGGGATTCATACGCAGTACTAATCTCCCCATCGTACCATACCGGTCTCAATACCGCCAGCACGTCTCCAGCAAATGAGGACCGTGTATCCAGCTTCATCAGGCGCAGGGTCCTTCTCAGCTCATACAGCCGATTCAGGAAGGATAGGTAGGCCTGGTCAAAGGGGAACCCGTACCCATCTCCTACGTTCTTACCGGCGAGTGCCCATTCGATGAGGGTGTACAGGTATGTTTCCTCGGAGTAGGGACTGCCTCCTTTCGGTACCGATCTCACATCTGTACTGAAGGCTTCCATGTCCACCAAAGCTCCTGCCTGCGTGGTACGAATCTTTCTCAAGATCGCTCTCAGCACCGATTTTCATGGTACAGATAGCACCCCTAATTCAGGATCTTGTATTTCCCTGAAAGACGATCGGCAGATTGTTCAGAGCTGAGACAGCTGTTTCCTGGTACGGCTGCAGTGCAGTCAGCAAAGCAGGCAGATTCCGCTTCTTCTTCAGATCCACCACGATCTGGTCCTCCTTGATCGATACCGAACCTCCAGTATCAAGGAATTTCTCATACAGGCTCATCGCAGTACAGTGGGTGAATCCAGGCAGGTCCATCGCCAGCAGCCTCAGCAGGTTATGAGCAAGAATCGTCATGGTAAGATCGAAGTCAACCTTGATTACCATGGAGGATGATACCCGGTTGAGATGGAAGAACTCTATCTGTTCACTGATAGACTTCTCAACAAGCCACCTGCGTGCATAGATCTGCACCAGCTCCTTGGTTGGTCGATCGAAGTCATTCGTGATCAGGATCGCAGGCTTGATCTTCCCATGTCCTTCGATCGCTATCTGCCTGATCTCCTTCCCATAGGCTTTCAGGAATACGGTCGAGTCATAGATTCTCAGCGTCTGTCCCTTCCCGTTCGAACGGGTGACACGGACCTTCTTCCAGCTTGATGGCGAAACCTTAGCCAATGCATCGACGATGTTCTTCCCTCTTCGTCGGATGGTCAGGAAGTTCACATCCTCATCAAGCCGTGCAAGGTTCTCATACGTCGTGAACCGGGAGTCGAACACCAGGTATCGCAGATCCCCGCTCCCATGCTTTCGGGAGAAGTCTAGAAACTCCACTGAGGCATTTCCTTCCCGGTCATGCCTGATCGTCGTATCCCCATACGTGAGCATCCCGGAGCCGGGATCCTGGCAGATGAGGGCCAGCATCGATGCCAATCCTCTTCCCCGTTTCCCCGACCAGTTGTTCTCCAGGTGTGAATCATCTCCCCAGTAGGGAATCGTCGTGAAGTCAAGGTTCACCGTATCAGAGAGTAATCCATGTGTATCAAGAAGCTTGTACAGGTGTTTCAGCAAGCTCGTGTTCATCTCTCGGGTCACCCGATGGGAATAGGAACTGAACCACGCGGATTTCGGCAGCACGTTCAGTCCAGCGAATAGTCCGAGGCCCCGGTCCATGCACCAGGCATCATCTGCAGTGTAGCGCCGTGCATGCGAGAGCTTGAGTGCAACAAAGCTCAGGATCGAGTTCACTCGATTCATGCTCTTCGTTTCTGGATACGCTGATGACCCGATCAGGTCAAGGATCCCATACCGTTGCGCATACGGCAACAGGGTAAGAACCCCGAGAGCATTCTGTGAGATGAAGGTCTCAGGATCAAAGTCCAGTTTCAAGGTCTTCGGTGCAGCGATTGGTATCGTTGAAGTTGCATGCTGCTTGATCTCGTTGGTACGGCGGGGAAGCCGGTCAAACCCTTCCTGGTTGATCACATTGTAGACGTACTTCTCTGATACCGTATGGCCCTTCGCAGCGACAGCGGCTGTGATGTCAGGAACTGAGAGATATTTCTTTCGGAGCGATACGATCAGTTCCGTCAACTCCCCGGTATGGTCCATGGGCTTTCGCCCCTGTTTGACATCGGTGAAGAACGGGTTCTCCCCTGATGCGAGCTGCTGCTTGAAGTCCCGGATGAGGGAGTAGACAGAGGCTTTGGTATAGCCGAACCGTTGAGCGACCTGATCTGCGGTGAAGCCGTCGTGGAAGTACCGGCGGAGCGCCTCATACTGGCGCTGTTTGGTTGTCGTTGGCTCTAAAAAGAATTGGCGTGGGTCCATGCTCCTCCGTATAGGGTAAGATATTACCATGAAAGCTATTCTATACTTGTTATTAAATCATTAGTTGTGGGTAAAGTCAAGCGAGAAATGCGCATATATGGCTATTATTCATAGGTTTTAGGAAGTCCTGATAGGTTTTAATGATTAGAAAGATTTCTATAGTTGTAGGTAATAACCCTAGATGCCGTGAGTAGGAAACTAGGGATAGTGTAGATGAACTACTGGCAGGAGGGTTCTATGGCTCTTTATGGTCGGATTCAGATGGAGAGGGTTAGGGGTTAGTTAATTCCATGAAAATCGGTGCTCAGCTTTGTCTGAATGCCATGACAGCGGAATCTACGCCGCAGCCGGTCATGCTCACTCGACAACAGGTCTTTTCCGATGTCCCGGAGGAAGTGAAAATGACAGATATAATCAGGGACATCGGGAAAAACCTGTGCCACCGCACTGAGTATGCCTGCTCCCATGTCATGTACCAGGGCTGCCGGTTCTCCATAGGCTCGCTTCAACCCATTCAGGAAGGGGATGATAGCATCACGCTTTTCGGAGGGGATCTTTACCGAGTTCAGGACGATTGATGAGATCTCATCAAGCCCTACGAACAGATGGGGGCTCTCCCCATCACACGTCCCGTCAAGATGAAGGATGTATCCTCCTTGATCTTCCAGATGCAGTCGCAGCACCTCACTGCTCTCCCGGTGTGCTACAGCAAGATACCCGATGTATTTCTTTGTGAGCAGCGCGATCTCACTGGTACTGATGCGGATCCCTCGTGCTTCCAGATGCTCCTGTATCTCTGCCTGACTCCGGCATGCCCGAAAGACGGCTTCACCGATATAGGTGATCACATCATAGGCAAAGCGGTGCCGTGGCGGGACAAGGGTGCCCAGTTCCGCTGATCCACTGGTATGTCCGCAGTTCGGACAAATCAGGATCGTCTCACAAGCCGAGATCGGTCCGATAGCATACAGGACGACGGTTCGCTTTCGTGTCTTCTGCACCTGCATCGTATGCTGACAGCAGGGACAGGCAGCATCATCCTGCCGGAAGACTACCACCGGAGGTTCTCTGAACACCTGTCGATTCTCAAGCGCATGCTGAACACGCTTCCGGTGATAGATAAACGCCTTTAGGAATCCAGCTGATCCGTTTTTTTTTCCAACAGCCCATGGAACTGCAGTAAGGCCGTGATCTTCCCGGTATCAACCGAGATGCCCTGCCGCTGCAGACGGTTCACCCGGTTCTCTAATGCGGTCTCCGGATGCTTGATGAAGTCTGCGAACACCAGGACCGCATCATGATCAGAGATCTTCTGCAATGATGCCTGCGCTGCTGATGCTTCCCGATTCTCCTGCTGCCTTGCACCGATCTGCTCATCATCACTCAGATACACATACCGGCCGTCAAGTTTCTTTCTTTTCAGCTCGGGAAGCGCTTTATAATGACTCATGAACGATCGCGGCTCCAAGCCAAGCAGCGTCCCAAGCTCTGCAGAGCTCAACCCTTGCGGAGCATCATTGACCAGGTGAACGACCGTCTCTTTCAACGTGCCAAACCGGGAAAACCGTATCCCCTTATACTCCCAGAGTCCGTGTTCATCGAACGTCGGGACATCCGGCAGGACATAATAGCGCCCGTTGTTATTGTAACTTGTCACGGCACCCCACTGCTTCAGGTACTTCCGGACTGCCGGAACCGAACACTGCAGCAAGGATCTCAACTGTTCGATGGTCATCGTCTTCCGTCTGCGAAATGTCTGCATGACCTCATGTTTCAATTCCTGCGGGATCATACCAGCCTCCTGTATTAAGTATATGTTTATAGAATACATTATAGCATATACTTAATACTTTAACCAACCGTTTCTACGGCGTAGTTTCATACTACCCTGCATTTACGGTGCTGTGAAGGAGGTTTTCTTCGATGTCATGATTTCATATACTTGATATTTCTGTCTCGCTAAGTCGGTATGTTCTTTTCGCTTCGGTAGTTGCTCTGTTCCAACTGTTATTTGTGGTCATAGGATTGTAAAGCTCTATGTTGTTAACTGGGAAAGAATTGTGCTATTTCTAGTACAAATTTAATTAAAATTCATGATCTCTGTGTGATAGTAATATTAGAAAATGGTTATCTTGGGTTCAAAAAGCAAGAGCTGATGATATTAGTGAAGTATCTCTTTCAAAGAACAAACCATCAACTCAGCATTTTTGGATAGAACGTGCACCTGATTCTATTTATGAGAAAGAGATTCTTGAATCACTTGTATACCATTTATAGTAAACGACATAAATATTAGTACTTGAATGAACATAAAGAAGCAAACTTTTCGTTTGGATCTCTGTATTGAGAAAAGTACCCGTCAAGTGCATCAGTGAGGGAATCAATGTTCTGGTAGTAGGTATTGTGGGTCATTTCTCGTCTTGTGATCCTCCAACATTGTTCGATTGGATTCAAGTCCGGTGAATATGGCGGAAGAAACAAGAAGGTGAGCCTGTCCCTGATGTCCTGATATTCAGGAAGCGTTTCAGTTTGGACCAGGCGTACTGCCTTCTTATGCCAGGGGGCATTGTCAAGAATCATATGCATCCTCTTTTCAGATGGATAGTCTTTGATGAACTCACGGAAAGAGTTGATTACGGTTTCAAAGTTGAACCATTCTGGTTTGTTGAGGATGAGCTCCCCTGTTGAAGGAATCACAAAGCCGCTATACGCCACACTCTTTCTACCGGGAGCAGACTTTACCGTCGGCCTTGATCCTTTCACTACCCATTTGCGTGTGACAGAGGTCGTGATCTGAAAGTGCACCTCATCCTGAAATACAATGGTTGCGCCCTCTTCCTCAAGATTTTTCAGTTTTTTTTAAAGTCTTCCCGCTGTTCTGTGTTCTCTTCATCCTTCCCGGGAAACGTCTGAGGACGAACGAGCGAGAACCCGAGGTTGTGAAACATTCGCTGACATTGTCTTACGCTTAAGTGCACCGAATAGGTGGTTTTAATGTAGGCAGAAAGACCCGGGCCATCCCAGACCTGATACCCGTATTTCTTCGGGTCATCCTCTTCGAGTACAGTCTTGATAGTGGCTATTTGTTCCGGAGAGAGCTTCATGGGCCTACCGGACTGTTTCTTGACTTTGAGCGCATCAAAGCCCTGTTCATCAGCAGTCTTGACCCAAAGCGTGATGGTATTCTTGCTTTCTCCGCAGTACTTGCTGAGAAACGAGGGGGTCAGTCCCCCTAACACAAGATTGACAATTTCTACTTTGTGCTGGAACTTTGCATCATTTGTAGAATTAACGATCATCTGCCCTTCAGCTAACAGTTGTGCAGGATCGGTATGGTATGTACGACTTGGCATATAATTCTCCTGAGAATAGTATACCATGTCTCTGCTCGGCTATTCAAGCACAATTACTTATGTCGTTTACTATAGGTGTTAGAATTGTTTGGATTGACAAGTGGAATGATTTAGGAGATACTTTGCGAACAATACTAAGTATTTAATAGAGGTTATTACTCGATTCCCGTTCTGTTTATAACAGGTCTGGTGACTTCCATTTTAAATGGGATTCGGGTAATAACCTTTATTATTAATTGGGTGTCATTGGGAAATCAAGCCAACGTTTCTTCCAAAAGATACAATTGGTGTTAAAAAAAGCCAATCACAAAGGACCGGCTTTCATAATTTGTATCAATTTCGTCTTATAAAGATGCCCGAAAGAAGACTCGAACTTCCACGACCGCGAGGTCACTAGTCCCTGAAACTAGCGCGTCTACCAATTCCGCCATTCGGGCTTGCGGAATGAATACTATACCAAGTAGCTAACCAATGTCAATATCATTCTGTAATCTTATATCAGAAGAACTCAGTCCTGCAAGGATGGTGAATGTGCCGGGTTCCAGGACCCATTGGTGCTGTGCAGCATCATAGAAGCTGAAGGCCTCTTCTGCCAGTTCCAAGGAGATCCTCTGCTGTCTCCCGGCCTTGAGCTCGACCCGCAGGAAGTTCTTCAGCTCCTTCGGGGGTCTGAAGACACGGGAAGCCGCATCATGGACATAGAGCTGCACTACTGCCGCACCGGCTACCTTGCCGGTGTTCTTCACCGTCAGGGAGACCTCGAGAGGGAACTGGCTCCCTTCGGGCTTCTGTATCGCCATCTTCATGAGAGAGAACTTCGTATAGGACAAGCCATGACCGAAGGGGAAGAGCGGCTTCCTGCCGTCTGCCTCGAGTCCCCGGTATCCTACCTTCAGGCCCTCTGCATAGATCATATCACTGATGCTCCGCCTGTTCGGGTTGCCCTGCCCGATGAACACCCGCCGCAGTTCCATCTTCTCCGGTGTCTCAACATAGTGCATCACCGATTCATAATCCTCATACTTCTCGGCCATCGAGAACGGCAGGTGCCCGGAGGGGTTGGTCCAGCCATAGATGACCCGCGCCACGGCATTCCCCGCCTCCTGCCCGAGGTACATGGCATGGAGTACTGCGGTCGCCTGCCCAATCCAGGGTGCACAGTCCACGGCGCCGCCGCCGTGGAGGATGACGATGCAGTTCCTGTTCACGGCAGTCATCTGCTCGATCAGACGATCCTGCCGGTCAGGGAGCTTCCAGCTCCGGTCATATGCCTCACTCTCGGTGACGTGATTGAAACCCGTCGCGATGACCACGGCATCGGCCTTCATGACAGAGGGGAGATCCCTCCTGTCCACCAGGCCGCGCCTTGCTTCGATATACTCGACCTCCGCTTCCGGGTTCATGAGCCTGAGGGCATCATAGATACTGTTCATACCCTCCTCCGGCAGCATGTAACTCGACCCGCCGCCCCCGGTAGCAGTGACCAGGCCATTATTCCCCACCACGGCTATCCGGTGGATATCCTTGAGCGGCAGGAGGTCCCGGTTGTTCTTCAGGAGGACGACCGCCTCATCTGCCGCCTTCGCGGCGATGATCCGGTGCCTCTTCGACTTCAGCTCCGCTGCAGGGTCGACCATCGGCCGGTCAAGGATCCCCGCCCTGATGAACGTAGTGAGCAGGTGGGTGAGCATCTGGTCGATCTCTTTTTCAGTGATCTCCTGATCGTCCAGTGCCTTCGATATATTCTTACGGCTCAGCCATCTCGGACCGGGCATCTCAAGGTCAAGGCCATGCTTGACCGGGTCTATAGTGCTGTAGAGGGAATTCCAGTCCGAGACCACGAACCCGTCGAAGCCCCACTGCTCCCGGAGGACCTCCTGCAGCAGGTAGCTGTTCTCACTGGCATAGGTACCGTTCAACTGGTTATAGGAGGACATGATGCCTAAGCTCTCCCCCTTCTGGACAGCCTTCCTGAATGCCGGAAGATAGATCTCATGGAGAGTCCGCTCATCCACGACAGAGTTGCTCTTATGGCGGTCATACTCACTGTTGTTGCAGGCGAAGTGCTTCACCGTGGTGATCACCCCCCTGCCTTGAGCTCCCGTAATATAAGCGGCAGCCAGCTCACCGGCAAGGTAGGGATCCTCCCCCAAATACTCGAAGTTCCTCCCACAGGTAGGGACCCTCGCGATGTTCACCCCGGGCCCGAGCAGGATGCCCGCCCCCTTGGCGCGGCACTCCTCGCCGATCGCCTCACCGACCTGGTGTAAAAGCCCCCGGTCCCATGTCGCGGCAAGCGCCACGGCAGCAGGGAACCCTGTTGCCTCACCAAGGCCGCATACCCCTGAGGTCGCATCGGCCATGTAGATGGAGGGGAGACCCAGCCGGGGCAGTCCCTTCACCGCGAAGGTGTCAGTCCCGGAGAGGCAGTCTATCTTCTCGTCTAACGTCATGTCACTGATGATACGTGCGGCACGTTCCCCAGGAGCTTCAGAGAACCCTGACTCCGGGGGGACTATACCTGCCGGCAGGACACGGTGGGGGTCTCCAGCATACTGTCTCATTCTTCTCTGCAAAAAACGCTGCTTGAGCTTGTCGAACATGGGAGCCTCCCCCGCCTGCGGTCATACCTCATCATAGCATGCTTTGCAGGCTAACTCTACGAATAGGAGGGGTAATCGCTTGCAAATCGGGCAAAACATGACTACATTGTAGCCATGAGCATGAGAATATTGGCCTTAGGCGAGATCGTGGGACGACCCGGTATCTATACCGTCAAACAGGGGCTCAAGCAGCTGAGGAAGCAGGGGCCCATCGACCTGGTCATCGCCAACGGCGAAGGGACGACCGGGGGGTTCGGGATCGGGAAGAACCATTCCATATACCTGAAGAAGATCGGCATCGACGTGGTGACCACCGGGGAGAAGACCTACTACAAGAAAGATATGGTCGACCAGATCGGGAAGGCTCCCTACCTTCTCAGGCCGGCGAACTACCCGCCCGGCAACCCCGGCAGGGGGTGGAGGACCTACGATGTCGGCGATAAGAAGGTGGCAGTACTCAACCTGCTCGGCCAGTCGGAGTACCCGCGGGTCCACCTGAGCAATCCCTTCAGCTTCTTCGACATGATCATCGAGAAGATACGGAGCATCACGCCCTACGTCATCATCCAGTTCCATGCAGCCACCACTGCCGAGAAACGGGCGATGTTCTTCCATACCGACGGTGCCGTGTCAGCAGTGATCGGCACCCACAACAAGGCATTGACCGCCGATGCCGAGGTCTTCCCCAAGGGGACCGCCGTCCTCACCGACAACGGCCGGTGCGGCTCCCTCCACGGGGTCGGGGGACTCGACCCCGAGATCGAGATCCGGAAGTTCCTCACGGCGGTCCCGGAACGGTCCCAGGACTGCTGGGAATCACTCGAGCTCCAAGGGGCCCTCTTCACCATCGGGGATGATGGGAAGGCTGAGTCGATCGAGCTGGTCAGGCTGCCGATAGAGACCCCTGAAGAGGAGAGAAAGAGATGACAGAGATCACACAGGTCATATCGATAGAGAGACACCACGTCACCCTCGGGTGCATCACGACGAGCTGTAAGGCCTGCAGCGGCAGTTCCTTCTGCAATATCCAGGGGAAGACCTTCACGGCGATCAATCCGGAGAAACTCTCCATCAAGGTCGGCGACACCGTGGATGTCTACCTGCCGCCGGGAAAGACCATCTTCTCCGGCTTCATGATCCTCATCTTCCCCCTGATCCTCTTCCTCGCAGGGCTGCTGGGAGTCCGGGCAGCCGTCCCCGGCGCCGGGGATGGCCTGCAGGCACTCGGAGGATTCATTGGACTTGCAGCAGGTTTTCTTATAGGATATATATTCGGGCTGATCAAGAAGAAGACCTATCAGCCGGTGATCACAGGGATCCACCAGGACCGGGAGGAATGATATGCGGTTAGCTGTCCTTTCTGATATCCATGCGAATATCTATGCATTCGAGGCGGTCGTGAAGGACCTCAGGAGGGAGAAGCCTGACCAGGTCATCTTCCTCGGCGACCTCATCATCAACGGGCTCTACCCCAGGGAGTGCTGGGACCTGCTCTCCGATCTCGAACCTGACATTTGCATCAAGGGTAACACCGACGGCTTCCACGAGTACTTCCTCATGAACCCCGAACCCACTGCCCCGAATGAACAGTACGCACAGCTCCTCGATGCGTATGCCGCAGCGCAGGTACCGGGGAGCGCCCTCGATGAGATCTCCTCCTGGGAGATCTTCGAGCAGCGCCTCATGGAGGAAGAACCCATCGGGTTCTGCCACGGTACCCCGATGGACTTCGAGGAGAAGATGACTGGGGATGACCTGAGCGGTGCCTCGAAGCGGCAGATCCTCGACCTCGAGCTCCAGACACTCTTCTGCGGCCACACCCACCTGCCGGGACAGTTCATGCTCGGGGACATGCAGGTGATCAACTTCGGGGCGATCGGTTACTCCTTCGACAGCGACCGGAGAGCCGGCTACGGCATCGTCGACATCACCGGCGACGGGGTCTTCCCGATCCAGAAGCGCGTCACCTACGACACGGCTGCCTACCTGCAGGATATCAGGAGGGAGAATCCCCCGTTCGCGGAGAACCTCTCCTATATCATCGAGCATGCAGCACCGCCGAAGAAATAGCATGAGCGTCCAGTCCATCATAACGATCACCTTCTCCCCCACGGGAGGGACACGTTCCTGCGTCAGGGGGTTCTGCAGCAGGTATCCCGCAGCCTCGATCCGCGAGATCGACATCACAACCTCGAAGGAGATACCTGCCGAGGAGGACCTGAGCGCTGACCTCATCGTCCTGGCAGCCCCGGTCTATAACGGTCACCTGCCGAAACCGGCTGTTGAACGGTTGAAGAAGTTCCACGGCACCTCGGTCCCGACTGTCTGCCTCGTCAGCTACGGGCAGGTCGAGTTCGGGGCCGTGCTCCTGGAGTTCGAGCAGCTCGCAGCCTCGATGGGGCTCTCCCCCTTCTGCAGCATCGCCGCGATCGCCCGCCACTCCTTTGCCATCGAACAGGTACCCCTGGGAGTCGGCCGACCTGACATCGAGGACTTCGAGATCTTGAGAAACGGGAAACCGGAAGAGCTGCGGACACCGACGAAGCCTGACTTCATGAGCCTGGTCATGCCCGAGAACAGCCACCGGCTCCTCGCACGGGAACCGAAGGTTGACTTGGATGCCTGCACCCGCTGCGGCAGGTGTGTACGGGCCTGCCCGATCGGGATCATTGAGAAGAAGACCTTCGCTATCGCGAAAGGCTCTTGCCTGCGCTGCTATGCCTGCGTAGACTCATGCCCCGCAAATGCCAGGAAGATAGCCTACCGCTTTCCCCCACTGGTCTCGGGCTTCCTCTCCCGGCATCTGGAACCCCGCATCCCGGTACAGTTCTTTCGGCCCCGCACCGCCCACCCCCGTGACTGGGTAGATGCACTGCTGTAGGATGAAACCAATCTTTTAAATTGTAATCATTACAAAAACCCTTGCCTTTGGGCTCCCCACCATTTATATTGAATATAGAGGGATTCAAGAGGACTGATCGCCATACCAGGACAGGAGGCATACGGAGATCGGTGCAGTAAAAGCTGCCTCACCTCTTACTCCCATACATGACTGCCGGAAACCATGAGACTGGCATGAAGTGTACATACGTAATCCATACCTCCTTGTTCATGTTTAGCTATACTTTCAAAGGGATCCACCGTTGGCGGATCCCTTTTCTCGTCTCTTTTTATCAGAGAACCCTGTCCCGATACGTTGCGCAACGAGGGTAAAATCACTATACTTCTCTTACATGAAGAAATACATTTTTATCAGCGGCGGTGTGTGTTCAAGTCTTGGGAAGGGGCTGGCTGCGACCTCTCTTGCGAACCTGCTCGAAAGCAGGGGACTGAACATTCAGATGATAAAGATCGACCCGTATCTCAACGTGGATGCAGGAACGATGAGTCCCTATCAGCATGGAGAGGTCTACGTCACCGATGACGGCGCAGAGACAGACCTCGACCTCGGAAGCTACGCACGATTCACCCGGGCTTCCATCAGGAAAGAGAATTCGATCACCACAGGACAGATCTACCAGTCGGTCATCAGCAAGGAGCGTGAGGGCCGGTACCTGGGAAGGACCGTCCAGATCATTCCCCACATCACGGATGAGATCAAGCGCAGGATCTCCGTGGTCGGGAAGCGTCCCGGGGTCGATGTGACCCTCATCGAGATCGGGGGTACCGTAGGTGACTACGAGTCGATCCCCTACCTCGAGGCTGCACGTCAGATGGGAAGCGACCTCGGCTCCGAGAACGTCCTCTTCGTCCACCTGACCCTGGTGCCTGAAGTAGGCGGCGGTGAACTGAAGACGAAACCGACACAGCACTCGGTCAAGGAGCTCAGGGAGCTCGGTATCCAGCCCGATATCCTGATCTGCCGTGCACCGGTGATGCTCGAGAATGACATGATACACAAGATCTCCTCCTTCACCAACGTGAAGAAAGAGGCGGTCATCGTCGGCTACGACCTGAAGGAGATCCACGAGCTCCCGCTGGTCTACCGCGAGCAGAAGGTCGATGACATCGTCATAGAGAAGCTCAAGCTCAATGCCGATGAGCCGGACCTGACCAAATGGACACGCATGGTGGAGATCTGCAAGAATGCGGTCGATGTCGTGAAGATCGGCGTCGTCGGCAAGTATATCCACCTGCCGGATTCCTATAAATCGATCTACGAAGCCCTGAAGCACGGCGGTATCGCCAACGAGGCCAAGGTAGAGCTGGTGAAGATCGATTCTGAGGATCTTGAGAACATCTCATCAGAGGAACTCGCTGCAGCCTTGGGCGGTGTGGACGGCATCCTCATCCCCGGCGGCTTCGGCTCCCGCGGCGTTTTGGGTATGATCAAGGCGGTAGAGTTCTGCAGGACCACGAAACTGCCCTGTTTCGGCATCTGCCTCGGCATGCAGATCTTCGTCATCGAGTACGCAAGGGATGTCCTCGGCTTCGCCGATGCGGACAGTACCGAGTTCAAGCCTGAGACACCCCACCCCGTGATCAGCCTGCTCGAAGAGCAGCTCGACATCACCGAGATGGGCGGGACCATGAGGCTCGGGAAGAGTGAGTCACACCTGCAGTCGGGCACGAAGATCCTTGCCAGCTACAACAATGAGATCGTCTTCGAACGTCACCGGCACCGGTATGAGTTCAACAACCATTACCGGGATGCCTTCAGTGATGGGGGTATGGTCATCAGCGGGTACACCCCTGAAGGGGAACTCGTCGAATCTGTGGAATGGCCTGACCACCCCTGGGGTGTAGGCGTGCAGTTCCACCCGGAATTCAAGTCGACCCCGATCGAACCGCACCCGTTGTTCGCAAGCTTCATCAAGGCAAGCATCGAACATGGGAAGAAGGACTGACAGGGAACACCGCAGCAGCGGCAGCATGAACCATACTCTCCATGCTGCCGTCCTGCTCTTAGCCTGTTCCCTCGTACTCCCCATCCTGGCGGGATGCTCCTTCGACTACCAGCAGGCCGCTGAGGTCGAGGAGACGGAGCATCCCGACTTCATCCTGGAGCACACCACCTACACTGTCTCAAGAAGCTATACCGACCCGATCACCTTCACTGCCGGCCATGCTGAGTTCTTCAGCAGGGAGCACTCGGTACACCTGACCGAAGTCACCTTCGAGCAGAAGGATGCAGACGGCAAGGTCATCGTCAATGGGTCCTCCGACTCGGCGACCATCGATACCGACACGAACGACACCATCCTGGACGGGAACATCATGCTCTACTCCCAGACCGAGGAGATCCGGATCGCCACCGACACCCTCTACTGGGACCATGAGGACCAGCTGCTCTCCTCCCCTCCCGAGGTCCCTGTCTCCGTGACCTATGACGACGGCTCTGTCGTCTCGGGGTACGGCTTCTCAGCTGATTTCACCCTGCGAGCCATAGAGTTTGCCAAAGAGACCCAAGGTGTAGTACAGTATGAGTAGCATGAAAGAACGCATACTCCTGTTCTGCATAGTACTGGTGATCTCCTCCCTCCCCCTCTTCTCCCAGGAGACGGGCACACGCAACGCCATCAACTTCTCCAGCGACTATACCCGCGCCTCGCTCCATGACGACATGAAGTCACTCCTCCTATCGGGGAGCGCCAGGATCGAGACGGGGTCTACCACGATCAGCGCCGATGCGATCGAGATCTACGGGGCCCAGTCGCGGTATGTCTCCTGTACCGGGGGAGTGAACATCATCGATGGGGAACAGGGAATCTCCGTACGAGCTGAGGAGCTCTACTATGACCGGAACCGCTCGCTGCTGAGGATCGACGGCTGGGCGGAGATGGAGGATACCGCCAACGGGATCATCGCGAAGGCGGCCTACCTGGAGAACTCCCAGGAGACCGGTATCTCGCTGCTCCAGATCAGCGTGAAGATCTACAAGCACACCGAAGACGGACCGATGGTCTGTATGACGGACTCTGCCGTCTATGACAGCAGGAACCAGACGCTTGCGATGACCGGCAACTCGGTAGTATATTGGAAGGGCAGTTCCTACGAGGCCTCACAGATCACCGTGAACCTCGCGGACAACGAGATCACCCTGAAAGGAAGAGTCAAGGGAATCATCAATGAGTAGATCGACAGCAGAGCGGATGGTCCTGGGCGTCGAGGGCCTGAAGAAGGTATACGGCAGGAAGACCGCCGTGGAGGATGTCTCCTTCTCCATGACCTCAGGGGAGGTGGTAGGACTGCTCGGCCCCAACGGGGCGGGGAAGACCACGGTCTTCTACATGATCGTCGGCTTCATCCACCCGACCCGGGGTGACATCTTCCTCAATGACAAGCCCATCACCCGGCTTCCCATGTACAAGCGGGCACGCATGGGCATCTCCTACCTTGCCCAGGAACCTTCCATCTTCAGCAAGCTGTCGGTGGAGAACAATATATGGGGGATCCTCGAGACCCGTGGCGACCTGACGAAGGCACAGAAGAAGGAGTTCCTCGAGGAACTGCTGGAGAGCTTCGGCATCCAGGACCTGCGGCACCAGGAGGCGTACAAGCTCTCCGGCGGGGAACGGAGACGGACCGAGATCGCGAGGAACCTGGCCGTGGACCCGAAGTTCCTCCTGCTCGACGAACCCTTCGCCGGGATCGACCCGAAGACGGTCCAGGAGATCAAGTCGATCATCCGGGTACTCTCACGCCGAGGCATCGGCGTGCTCATCACCGACCACAACGCCCGCGACACACTCGATATCACCGACTGCACCTATATAATAAAACAGGGTGAGATCGTGGACTCCGGTTCCAAGGAGAAGATCGCCTCGAGCCAGATAGCCCGGGATTCCTACTTTGGTGAAGACTTTAGTCTCTGATTATGCTATCATCCCTTCTGAGAATACCTATAAGGAAAGGAGCCTAGCAGGAACCCGGAGTAATGCAGTCCCAACGTATCGTACTGACCCAGAAACAGCAGCTCAAACTCAGTCCCCAGATGTACCAGTCCCTGGAACTGCTTGCCATGCCCATCCAGGACCTCCAGGCACGCATACGCGATGAGATCGAGAAGAACCCGGCCCTGGAGCTGGCCTCCTCATCCGATGTCTCCTATGACCGGTATTCGAAGGCGACCCAGAGCAGCGAGTATGACTTCTTCGAGAACAGCTCGGACCCGGGCTATATCCGCAAGTCATCCCATATCAGCGAGAACTCCAAGCAGCAGTTCATGGAAGGGGCACTCTCCCGATCCGAATCCCTGCAGCAGCACCTCATCGCCCAGCTGCACCTCCATACCCTCACCCCGGAGAAGGAGGCGATCGGGGAGCTGATCATCTCCAACCTCGATGACAACGGGTTCCACCGTGAGGACCCCTTCTCCATCCTCCCGGAGGGGACGGACCCGTCCCTGGCGGAGACGATGATCAACATCATCCAGACCTTCGATCCCCCGGGGATCTGCGTAGCCGATTACACCGAGTCACTGGTCCTCCAGTGCGAGCTCGATGACTTCACCCACGAACTCAGTGAGCAGATCATCGAGGGGCACCTGGAGTCGGTACGCCGCGGGAAGCTGGACCAGATCGCGAAGGACCTTGATGCGGACCTGGAGGATGTCGAGGAGGCAATAGAGTTCATCAAGACCCTCAACCCCTTCCCCGGCAGTCTCTACTCCAGCAACGAGACCCAGTACGTGATCCCCGACCTGATCATCAGGAACATCGAGGGGAAGCTGACCATGCGGCTCAACACGGAACAGATCCCCAGCCTCAGCATCGACACAGAGTTCGAGCACCTGCTCGATGACATGGCTCCAGCCGATGGGGCGAAGGATACCGAGAAATACATCCAGCGCTCCCTGAAGGATGCTAACTGGCTCATCGACAGTATCAGGATGCGGAACGTGACCCTGCGGAAGGTCGGTGCCGCCCTGATCAGGCACCAGTTCGACTTCTTCAATAACGGGCCGAAGTACCTTCGCCCCCTCACCCTGAAAGATATCGCAGAAGAGGTGGAGGTCCATGAGACCACCATCTCCCGTATCTCCAACGCGAAGTACATCCAGACCGATTTCGGGATCTACCCTATCAAGTTCTTCTTTACCAACGCCGTCTCAGGGCAGAGCGATGACGGGAAGGAGATCTCCAAGATCGGGGTCAAGGAGGTCATCAGAGAGATCATCGAGGGCTATGAGGGCAAGAAGAAACTCTCCGACCAGAAGATCTCCAACATGCTGCAGGATCGGAACATCTCCGTCGCCCGCAGGACCGTGGCAAAGTACCGAAAAGAGCTGAACATCGATTCATCCTTCCATAGAAACTGACCTGCCGGGTCAGAGATTACCCGCTTTCCTTTGACATATGGTCCTCAGGGGTTTATCTTTTAGATATACCCTAAGAATTCAGGAGGTGGCTATGAATCTAGATGTTAGAGGTATTCACTACAATATCAGTGACACTACTCGGGAGTTTCTGGACAAGAAACTGGAACGGATCGATTTCGCAAAAGAGTATGTCATTGACCTTTCAATCCTGGTGATCAAGGAGCCGCAGGGCTATAAGATCGAAGGGAAAGTTCATTTCCAATGGAGCAAGACCAAAATGGTCAACGAGACGGATCATGAACTATATGAGGCCATCGAACTCTTCGTGGATAAACTCGAAGGAGTCATCCGCAAGGAAAAGGGAAAAGTCAAGGAACACTGACAGATAGGACAGGTAGACTGGAGGTCGCTGCTACAGGCAGCGGCCTTTTTGTTTGTTTGCTGCTATATACAATTTTACTTATTTTATATATTATATAAGTATGAATGTAGCAAACACAAAGAATCATGAACAGCTGATCCTGGATATAGCCCGGAGTCAATCAGGGACCCTCTTGACCTCAGATCTCACTGAACAGAACATTCCCCGAAGTTATCTGCATAAGCTTGTATCTGAAGGAGTCCTGGATAAAGTCTCCAGGGGAGTATATGTCATGACAGATGCGATAGAAGATGTGATGTTCTATCTGCAGAGAAAATATCCACAGATCATCTATTCACATGAGACTGCCTTATTCATTCATGGGCTCACCGACAGGACTCCTGCCGTGTACACAGCAACAGTACCTAGCGGGTACAAAGCAGTCCAGAACCTGTCAGAGAACTGCAAGCTGTATTATATGAAACGTGCATACCACGACCTAGGACAGATCGAGGGGGAAACCTCTTTCGGCAATACCATAAGATTATATGATAGAGAACGTACGATTTGTGACCTGATTCGCAACAGGAACACCATCGATACACACATACGTACAGAGGCTCTAAAGAAATTCGTAGTATCTCCATCTGCCAACTTCATGCTACTCTCAGACTATGCAAGAAATTTGAGAGTTGAGACTCCTTTGCATCAGTACCTGGAGGTGCTCCTATGAACAGTGAAGTCATGAGAGATGAAAGCAAGGATAAGAGATCCTGCAGCGGAAAGGAACGAGATCGCCAAGATGATCAAAAGATTGGAAGCAGGTCTCAGGAGACAGGAGTCAAGGAAATGAGTGTCTATACAAGCATCATGCGGGGACTGGATGAGGCTGTCCAATATCAGGAAGGAAAGATACCTGTCAGACGTACAAAGATCGCTGTCAAACCGGTTGAACTGTTCAGCAGTGAAGATATCAAGCAGATACGGAAGGACCTCTCTCTGACGCAGGTACTCTTCGCATCCACCCTTGGAGTCTCAAAGAAGACTGTCGAGGCTTGGGAGTGCGGCAGGAACTCACCCGAAGGTCCCTCCCGCAGGCTCCTTCAGCTGCTCAGGGACGATCCTGATCTCATAGACCAGCTCATGCTCAAGGCATGACAGATCACACCCCTTCACAGTCAGCCGGCCCTCTCCCCTCATAATAGGCGATCTTGTGCTCGATCTTCCTCAGGGCACGCTCCAGCTCCCCGATGCTCTCGAGCAGGCTCTCCTTCTGGTCAAGCAGCAGCTGCAGCCGCTCGGGGATGCTCTCGTCCCCCTCCTCGAACAGTTCCCGGAACCTCCTAATATCCTTCAGGGGCATCCCGGTCGTCCTGAGGCATACGACGAAGTTGAGCCAGTCGAGGTCAGCAGGGTCATAGCGGCGATGGCCGTTCGGGAGCCTGAAGACATCTGCGAGGACCCCGTCCTTCTCATAGAAGCGAAGGGTGTCGGCTGAGAGGCCGGTCCTCTCGCCTATCTCCTGCATGGTATAGGTCGTCTTCTCTGGTCGTTGTCTGTTCATGGGAAAAGTCTAGATGCATTCCGGGAAAAAAGCAAGTTCGCTCTTGACTTGGAGTGAACTCCAAGTTCTACAATTGTCCATATACAGGGTAACACCCATATACAAGGAGTCCATGATATGAACAATTTTTCCTATTATATCCCGACACGGGTCATCTTCGGCCCCGGGTCGCTGAACCAGCTCGAGAGCCTCCCCCTCCCGGGGAAGCGGGCACTCATCGTCATCTCATCAGGCAAGTCGATCAGGAGCAACGGGTACCTTGACCGTGTCCAGAAGCTGCTGGCCTCCCAGCAGGTCGAATCGGTGGTCTATGACAAGATCCAGCCGAACCCCACCCTCGTCCAGATCATGGAGGGGGCCGCCCTCGCACGGGAGACCGGCTGCGACTTCATCCTCGGCCTCGGCGGCGGGAGCAGCATCGACTCGTCCAAGAGTATCGCGATCATGGTGAACAATCCCGGGGACTACTGGGACTACGTCGGCGGCGGTTCAGGCAAGGGGATGCCTGTCACCGAGCCGGTGCTCCCGATCGTCGCGATCACGACGACGGCAGGTACGGGTACCGAGGCGGATCCCTGGACGGTCGTCACCCATGAGGAACGCAACGAGAAGATCGGGTTTGGCAACGACGACACCTTCCCCGTCCTCTCGATCGTGGACCCGGAGCTGATGCTCACCGTCCCGAAGCACCTGACAGCATACCAGGGGTTCGATGCCTTCTTCCATGCAGCCGAGGGTTACATCGCGACCATCGCGACCCCGATCAGCGACGCTTTCGCCCTGCGGAGCATCGCCCTCCTCGCTGAGTACCTTCCCGCTGCCGTGGCAGACGGGAGCGACCTCGAGGCACGGTCGAAGGTAGCACTAGCCAACACCCTCTCAGGGATGGTCGAGTCCACCTCCTCCTGTACCTCCGAGCACTCCCTCGAGCATGCACTGAGTGCGTTCCACCCGGAACTCGCCCACGGGGCAGGGCTGATCATGCTCTCTTCTGCCTACTTCGCCCATTTCGCGGAAGCAGCACCTCAACGGCTGATGGACATGGCGAAGGTGATGGGAGAGGAAGGTTCCTCCCCGGATGACTTCCTCACTGCCCTGAAGAAGATGCAGGTCAGCTGCGGTGTCGAGGCATTGAAGATGTCCGATTACGGCATCACCGAAGAGGAGCTGCCGGCCCTCGCGGTGAATGCACGTCATACTATGGGCGGTCTCTATGACATGGACCGAATCCCCCTCACCGATGAGAATGCCGTGAAGATCTACCGGGCTTCATTCCGGTAACAGGTTCTCTTCCCCCCCCCGGCATCTGCCGGGGGAGTGAAAACAAGCTATTCCATATCGAGCTCTGCGAGGTACTCCCAGCGCTCGATCTTCGCCTCAAGTTCCGCTTCCACGACCTGGTAGCGCTCATGCAGTTCCCGCATCCTCTCAGGAGGTATGTCGACCCGGCAGAAATCCTGCTCGAGGGAAGACTTCTCCTCCTCGAGTCCCTCGATGACCTCCTCGATGGACTCGTACTCCCGCCGCTCCTTGAACGACAGGCCCTTCTTCCCTTCCCGCTTCACCTGCTTCTGCACCTTGGCGGCGGGAGGGGAAGACTGCGCCTCCTGCCGCTGCTTCTCATAGAGCTGGTAGTCGCTGTAGCTCCCCGACACCCCGAGGACGCGTCCGCTCCCGTCGAAGACGAAGAGGTAGTCGGTGACACGGTCCAAGAAGGCCCGGTCATGGGAGACCACCAGGAGGCAGCCGTTGAACTCCTCGATATACTCCTCGAGGGCACGAAGCGTCTCGATGTCGAGATCGTTGGTCGGCTCATCGAGGATGAGGAAGTTGGGATGGGTCATCAGCAGGCTGATGAGGTAGAGCCTGCGCTTCTCCCCGCCCGAGAGGCGGCTGATCGCTATGCGGTGCATGCTCACCGGGAAGTTGAACCGCTCGAGGAACTGGGAGGCTGAGATCCGGACCCCCGGCTCAACGGTCACCACGTCAACGAGCTCCTCGAGGTACTCGAGTACCGTGAGCTCCTCCTTCAGGGGCCTGCTGAGCTGGTCGTAATAGGCTATATGGGTATTGATCCCGAGATCCATCTCCCCGCCGGAGAGCGGCACCCTCCCGGTGACCAGGTCGAGGAAGGTCGTCTTCCCTGACCCGTTCGGGCCGAGGATGCCGATACGCTCCCCCCGCTTGAAGCTGTGGCTGAAGGGGGCGATGACCTGTCGGTCCCCGTACCACTTCTCGATATGCTTCAGCTCCAGGATCTTCTTGCCCAGGCGCCTGTCGGTCGAGCTGAACTCCATCGCATCCTGCTGGAGGCTCACCCGCTCGTCCATGAGGTCGTAGACCTTCTGGATCCTGAGCTTGTTCTTGCTGCTGCGGGCCTTCGGCCCGCGCATGAGCCACTCCTGTTCCCTGCGCAGGATGTTGGTGATCTTCTCCTGGTACCGGTGCATCTGCTGGATACGCTCTGCCCTCCGTTCGAGGAATACCGAATAGTTCCCCTCATAGGCATAGAGGGACCCGTCATCGATCTCGAGGATCTTCGTGCAGACCGCATCGAGGATGTAGCGGTCATGGGTGACCATGATGCAGCCGGCCTGGCTCGAGACCAGGTAGTTCTCCAGCCACTCGATCGTCCGTATATCGAGGTGGTTCGTCGGTTCATCGAGGATGACCATGTTCGGCTTCGAGGCTATTGCCCGTGCCAGGGCTGCCTTCTTCACCATGCCGCCGGAAAGCTGGGCCATCGGCAACCCCGGATCGGTGATCCCCAGCTCCGTCAGCCTCGAGAGGTACTCGTGCTCGATCGTCCAGCACTCCTCCTTATCCATGAGCGCTGAGAGTTCGGAGAACCGCCGTTCTGCCGACCCGTCATACTCATAGGCCTCCAGGCAGGATCGGTACTCGTTGAGGATCCTGACCTTGTAGGAGGTGTCGGAGAAGAGGAAGGAGGCGACTGTCGCTCCTTCGGGGACTTCCGGGACCTGGTCGAGCATGCTGATGCGCAGTATGCTGTTCTTGGCGATCGTGCCGGTATCAGGGGGGAGCAAGCCGTAGAGGACCTTGAGGAAGGTCGACTTCCCCGTGCCGTTACGGCCTATGAGCCCTACCCGCTCCCCCTCGTCGAGCCCGAGCGTCGCGCCTTCGAAGAGGGGCTGGTCCTTCACTGTCTTCGAGATGTTCTCGATCGATATCAGGTTCATGAGAGCACTATACTACAGAATGGGGAGTGAGGGAACAACGAGAAAGGCCGGGGGAGGGCGTAACGGTTCCTGTTTACAGCCATGCCGATCTACCGTACTATAGAGGGATGAGAAGCAGCACCAGATACAGGATCCTGATCATCTCCCTCCTTGCGGCATCGGTCACGGCGATCGGTATCGGCGTCTTCCGCGGGGAAGCTGCCGAGATCTACCAGAAGGGCATCACGATCTGCCTCTCCTGCATAGGGATCGGCTAGCCATGAAGTTCAGATGGTTCAAGAGGCTGCATGTCCAGCTGCTCTTCACCCTGGCTACCAACAGCTACCTGAAGGGGTTCTTCACCGGCAGGATCTACCGCGGTGGAGCCAAGCATATCTGTGTCCCGGGGCTGAACTGCTACTCCTGTCCCGGAGCTCTCTTCTCCTGCCCCATCGGGGCGATCCAGACGACCCTAGCAGGCTTCGGCCAGCGGGTATCCCTCTATGTCGTGGGCTTTCTCACGATGGCAGCGACCCTGACCGGCCGGCTGACCTGCGGTTGGCTCTGCCCCTTCGGGCTGATCCAGGAGAGTCTCTATCGGATCCCGGTGAGGAAGTTCTCCCATACGAAGACCGCCTCGGGGACCCCGGTCCCCAAGACCAGGCTGCGGCTGCTCAAGTACCTCATCCTCATCCTCTTCGTCTTCCTCCTGCCGGCTCTCATCAGGAGCGATGTCGGTCTCGGGACCACCTGGTTCTGCGCCTACGTCTGCCCCGCAGGTACCGTGGAGGCAGCCCTCCCGCTGCTGCTCTCAGCCGAGGGACTCAGGGAGATCCTCGGCTGGCAGTTCATATGGAAGGCCGTGATCGCTGCCGGGTTCATCGTCCTCTCCCTCTTCGAGAACCGCCCGTTCTGCAAGTTCGCCTGCCCGCTCGGGGCAGCCTACAGCCTCGGGAACCGGATCGCGGTCTTCCGCCTCGAGGTCGAGAGTTCAACCTGCATCTCCTGCGGGAAGTGCCAGACCTCCTGCCCGATGGGTCTCGACCCCGTCAGCGAACTCAGCAGTCCTGAGTGCATCAGGTGCGGTACCTGCAAAGGGGTCTGCCCGGTCTCCGCCATCACCTGGACCAACAGCCTGAGGGCAGTCAGAGCACCTTCTGCCCCCGGGGATGACCTCTAGGGGGAAGATCCCACAACATGAGAAAAAAACACTACATTTAGATTGACTTGGACTGCATACACAAGATATAGTGTATATAGTTTGGTTCAGGACGTAAGGGATGTAGCTGATCAGACGTGTGGGGAATCGGTACCGGCACCAGCATAGTACCGATATTCATCAAATTATATGCAAACATACTGTGACTCATCTTATCCGGTAGAGCCCAACACTACCGGGGTTTCATTGAGTGCTCACAACAGGGGGAATACATGCTCGACCAGATACTTCAGTTTGACGGATTCAAGAAACGCAGCGGGGACATCGTCCCATTCAGCAGAGATAAGATCGAACAGGCGATCCTCAATGCAGCGGCTGCCGTGAAGCGTGCTGGAGATGATCCTGGCATCGATACCAGAAGGGCTTCCGAGCTTACCGAGCAGGTGCTCATCCAGCTCAACTCCCCCTCCTCCGAGTACTATGTACGGGAGAATGCCAAGAGACTGCGGGTACCACATATCGAGGATGTCCAGGACCTCGTGGAGATCGTGCTGGCAGAGGAGAACCTCCCCCTCGTCTTCACCGCCTACAAGCGCTACCGGAAGCAGCGTGACCTCGCCCGAAAGGAGATCCGCGTCAGGAGCGAGGATGCTGAGTCGGCGATGGACGTCACCGATGCAGGCCTCCTCCTCGTAGAGTCCACCTCGGGGAACATCACCAGGCCCTGGGACCGGAAGGAGATCGTGCGGCAGATCGTCGAGGAGACCGATCTCTCGGTCAACTTTGCCGGCAGTGTGGCCAAAGAGGTCGAGAACATGGTCATCAAGAGCTCGATCAAGACCCTGAACACCGCCCTGATCAGGGAGCTGGTGAACAACGTACTCTCAGACCGGAACCATTCAGAGCAGCTCCAGGACCTCTCGATCTACCGGGTCCCGAAGAAGTTCGTTGAACAGCTCATGTACACCAAGCCTACCGAGAACAGCAATATCGTGAACAACAACCCGGAGGCGGTCAACCTTGGGCTGGCTGAACTGGTCCTCAAGCAGTGGGGCCTTGACACCATCTTCTCCCCTGAGATCAAGCGAGCCCATGATACCGGGGCGATCCACCTCCACGACCTCGGCTACCCCCACCGGGTCTACTGCTCCTCCCACTCCATCGAGTATATCAAGAAGTACGGGCTCCAGGGCCTGAGCAACCTCAATACCGAATCGAAGCCCGCGAGGAGCGCAAGCGTCCTCACCGGCCACCTCAACACCTTCCTGGCGAGCATGCAGGCGAACTATGCCGGTGCCCTCGGGATCGCCTACATCAACATCCTCTATGCACCCTTCCTCGAGGGGATGGACCGGACCCATCTCAAGCAGATTGCGCAGGAGATGATCTTCAACGGTTCCCAGAACGCATTCTCACGGGGAGGACAGACGCTCTTCCTCGACTTCAATATCCACACTGGTGTTCCCAAGTACATGCAGACCGTCCCGGCCATCGGCCCCGGCGGTACCTACATGATGTGGATAGCCGATGAGAAGGTCGAACTGGTAGAGGTGCTCAGGGAAGACCTCGACCCGGCCGGGAACCGGCTCATGGATCTACTCTACACCGACGAGAGCGGTATGGAGCATGTCGTCCTGAGAGAACTCGCGGACAGCGAGAACGGGATCGTGTATGATGAAGAGATCGAGACGTACCTGGGAGAGAAGGGATGGAGGATCGTCACCTACGGCGACTATACCAGAGAGACTCGCGACTTTGCTTCGGCACTGCTTGAGGTCTGGGGTGAGGGAGACCGCAACGGGCGTGTCTTCGAGTTCCCGAAGTGCGACTTCCACATCAGCGACGAAACCTTCACCGATCCGGCCCAGTATGCCATCTACATGGAAGCCTGCAAACTGGCGAGCGGGAACGGTTCTACCTATTTCATCTTTGACCGAGATGAGGTTACCCTTTCTGCCTGCTGCAGACTTCGAACGACCATCCAGGACAACCGGATGCTGAAACACCCGGAATCGATGAGATTCTGCGGTTTCCAGAACGTCACCATCAACATCCCCCAGGCTGCATACCGTGCGGCACGGAAGGGGAAGAAGAACCTCGAGGGGCTCTTCACGGAGCTCGATGCCACCATGGACCTGGCAGTCCAGGCCCACCTCGAGAAGAAGGCCAAGATCGCCGAGATGATCAAGGAACCGGGACGGCCGCTCTACCAGATCGGCAAGCCGGCCTGCGACGGCCGACCCTACGTCGAGCTTGACAAGTGCACCTACATCCTCGGGCTCATCGGCGTCAACGACACCGTCAACTTCCTGACAGGGACCGAGCTCCACGAGGAGAAGAAGGCGATGGACCTCGGCCTGCAGATCGTCGCCCATATGTACCTGAAGGCCAAGAAGCTCGCTGCCAAGCATAACCTGAAATTCAGCCTCGAGGAGTCACCGGCAGAGAGCGCCGCACGGCGACTGGCCAAGACCGACCTCATCTACTTCGAGAAGGAGGCAGAGGGGATCGTCAAGGGAGACGAGGACTCAGCCTACTACACCAACTCGGTACACCTCACCGCGGATGCCCCGGTATCACTGGTGGAGCGTATCTCCCAGCAGAGCAAGTACCACAGCCTCATCGAATCCGGGGCGATCACCCATGCGTTCGTCGGCGAGGAGCAGCCTTCGGCTGAATCGATCGCCCTGCTCATGAAGGAGGTCTTCTTCAGGACCCAGAGCGCACAGGTCACCATCTCGCCGGAGTTCACCTACTGCAACACCTGCAACCATACCTTCAGGGGTTTGCATGAGAGCTGTGAACGCTGCGGATCATCCGATGTCTTTGGGGAGACCCGGGTCGTCGGCTACTTCAGCAGGGTTCAGAACTGGAACAAGTCGAAACGGTATGGGGAACTGAAGGCACGGCAGGCAGGGACCTACGCGGTAGAGACCGCAGACGAAGAAGTCGTATCGATCAAGGGCGCATAAGGAGAGAGACAGCTATGACACAACATCCATATGAGATCGTAGTATTCGGCAAGGAGGGCTGCCAGAAGTGCCATGCCCTCAACCAGCGTATAGATAAACTGCTTAAGAAGGAGGAGTTCGCCTCCTTCACCAAGACCTATGTCGATGTACTGACCGAGGAGGGACTCATCGAGTTCTGCAATACCGAGTGCATCAACCCGCAGAGGATCCCGGCCATGACGGTCAGGAAGTACTCCTCCGAGACCGGGCTCTATGAATATATCGAGAACCCCCAGCCGGGCAGGGAGGATGCTGTCTGCGGGAGCTTCAAGCTCTATACCTATCTCGGCGTCCAGACCGACTACTCCTCCACAGGGACGATCACCCCGAAGATGGTGAAGAGCATCCTCGAGTCTGCCCAGGCTGTCTGAGATGGCTGTACTCCCGCTCGAGACCGGGATCTACGGCTACCTCCAGAAACCCTCACTGGTCGATTACCCCGGGCACATCACGGCAGTGTACTTCACCTCTGGCTGCAACTTCCGCTGCGGCTACTGCCACAACGCGCCCCTGCTCGGCAAACGCACGGCAGGGCTCTCGGCAGAGGAACTCAAGGCAACCGTCAAGCGGTTCAAGACCAAGGACTGGATCAACGGCGTGACTGTCAGCGGTGGGGAACCTACCCTGCTCGAACACCTCCCGCAGCTGATCCGCTGGTTCAAGGACCAGAACCTCGAGGTCAAGCTCGACACCAACGGCTCGAACCCGCAGATGCTCAAGGGGCTGCTGCCGGACCTCGACTACGTCGCCATGGACATCAAGTGTGCACTCGAGTCCTATCCCGACTTTGTCTCCTACCACCGCACGGACAACATCCAGCAGTCAGTGGACCTCCTCCTAGAATGGGAGGGGCATGCGGAATTCCGCACGACCGTGCTCGAGGATTTCCACACCGCAGACCAGATGGAGCGCATCATGGAACTCATAGAGGGGGCAGATACCTATACCCTGCAGCCTTTCGTCCCCCGGGACAACCTCCCCGACCCCGAGATGCGGACGAAGAAGCGGACCTCCCCCGACCTCCTCCATCGTTATGCTCAGATGATGGCCCCCTGTGCCCGGACCGTGACGATCAAGGGCAACAGCTGATTCCCGTACTTGTCCGAACCATGACAAACAGCTATACTTCCCCCATGAACACAACGATCAGGACCGCAGTACCCGGCGATATCGAGGCTGTCATGCACACCATCGACATCTGCCGCGCCGATATGATAACCCGGGGCATCAACAACTGGAACGAGGAGTACCCCTTTCCCGAACTCCTGCTGCAGGACATCACCGAAGGGACGGTCTTCCTGCTCTACCAGGACGATACCCTGGCTGGGAACGTCACGGTGACACCTCACATGTACGAGCGAGCCCTGCGCGAGATCACGTGGCAGGGACCGGATGACGGCTGCCTCGAGATCGCGCGGCTGTGCATCGATCCTGCCTACCAGGGACAGGGACTCGGCAGGCAGCTCTTCGCCCATGCCCTCCGCCATGCGGTCCGCCGCGGGACCCGGTCGATCCGGCTCGAGGTCATCGACAGCGAGCGGCACCTCATCGATATGTACGCACGGAGGGGCTTCACCCTCCTCGGGTCCGTGCTTGAGGGAGACCGTGAGTATGTTGCCATGGAATACCTCCCCCCGAAGGTCACGATGACGCTCTCTACCCCGGGGGATACCCGCCACCAGGAGGTCATAGCAGCCTGCCAGGAGATCCGCAGGGTGGTCTTCATCATCGGGCAGGATGTGCCGGTGGAGATCGACCTGGACGGCAGGGATGAGATCTTCGACCATGTGCTCCTCTCCTATGGGGAGGAGCCTGCCGGCTGCGTACGGCTCAACACCTCCAAACCCGGCACGGTGAAGCTCGAACGGCTTGCCGTGCTTGACCGGTTCCAGGGCTACGGCTTCGGGAAGCGGCTGGTAGAGGCCGCGCTCGAGCAAGCGAAGGAACGATCCCTTGGTTCGGTGACCATGCATGCCCAATGCTACCTGGAGGAGTTCTACGCCAGCTTCGGGTTCAGGCCGACAGGGGAACCCTTCTTGGAGGCAGACATCCCCCACATCAGTATGTCCTTGCGTCTCTGACTATTCCTCTTTTTTTGACATTTTCTCGAATATTGTTTATTATGTCATCTGCCATCACTGGAGGAGCATATGAACAACATCGTCATGGCAGGGGCCGGCGTCTTCGGCACTGCCCTCGCGGACAGACTCGCGACAAACCCAGATAACAGTATCACCCTCTACACCATAGAAGAGGATGTCATCGAAGATATCAACTCTCACCACCAGAACACGAAGTACTTCCCCGGGAGACATCTCCGGAGAGATATCACGGCCACCATGGATATATCCTGCTGCAGCGGGGCAGACTACCTCTTCCTCGCCATCCCGTCCAAGGTCATCGAACAGTTCTGCCTCTCGATCAAGGATATCATCAAGCCCGACTGTGTCGTGATCAACTTGGCGAAGGGCTTTGCCAACGACGGGAGGTTCCTCCCCGAGGTGATCCCGTTCGACCACGTCGCGGTCATGAAGGGGCCGACCTTCGCTGTCGAGGTCTTCAACGGCGTCCCCTCCGCCCTCACCTTCGGCGGCCGCAGGGAGGACTTCGAGCGGCTGACCTCGCAGGTGCTGCCCGAGACGGGCATCATCTCGGACTACACCCCGGACATGCGGGGGGCTGAGCTCTTGAGTATCCTGAAGAACATGTACGCGATAGCGATCGGGATCATCTCCGGGAAGTACAATTCACCGAACGTGGACTTCATCATGATGACGAAGGCCGTGAACGAGATGAAGGAGATCCTTGAGCTCTACGGATGCGAGAGCGAGACGATCTTCTCCTACTGCGGGATCGGGGATCTCGGGCTCACCGCCCTCAATGACCTGAGCCGTAACAGGACCCTCGGGCTCCTGATCGGCAAGGGGTTCGCCAACGACCCGCAGAGCGGGATCGTCATCGAGGGGATGAAGACCATACGGCTGATGGGGGAACTCATCCATGAGAAGAACCTGACGAAAGACTTCCCCCTCCTGCACGCACTCTATGAGCTCATGTACGGGTCCTATGACCTGAACCACTACATGCTGAAGGTCCTCAGTTGATGAGGAACTGCACCTGTACCGTCAGGGTCACGCTGTAGGAACCAGAGGGCACCTGGGTCGGGTAGGACTCCGCCATGGGTGCCGCAGCCATCTTCACTGCCCGCACAGCGGTCTCTGCCACGGTCGCGTCCGAGGAGTACTCGGAGATCGCGACCGGCTTACCGAGGGTTACCCCGCCCAACTGCGCATACTCCTCTGCCTTCTGCTTTGCCTTGGTGAAGGCAAGCTCCCTGGCCTCCCGGTAGAGTGATTGGGTATCTTCCACGAAGAAGGAGAGCGAAGAGATCTCAATCCCCGAGACCATGCCGAGGCCGTCGAAGAGGTTCGAGAGCAGTTCGGTGTCCCCGTCGATACCTGATGCGATGACGGTCAGGGTCTGGCTGACCCGCTGGCCCTTCAGCACCCGTCCCTCATCGGTCCAGTCATACTCCGCGTTGAAGTCGATCGAGGCTGTGGAGATCTTCTCCTCATCGATGCCGGCAGCGATGCAGGCATCGATCGCCTGGGCTACCTTCCGGTTGACTTCGCCCTGGGCCTCTGCGGTGGTATCCCGCAGTTCAGAGACCGTGACGGTCACCCTTGCGGCATCCGGTTCGGCTTCCACGACACCGACCCCGTTCACCGAGATCACGGGCAGGTCACTGACTGCAGCCTGGCTACCGTTCGGCGTCAGGCAGCCGGTCAGCAGCAGGGCTGCAAGCGACAGCAGGAAGACTGCTGTCAATACTGTTCTTTTAGTTTGCACGCAACAACTCCTTGTAGGATACTACTCCCGGACGTCACGCACGAGCCCTCTCCATCTTAAGTAGAAGGCGAGAGCCGCCATCATGATCGCGTTGTTGTAGTATCCATGACCCATTGAATGGATCACTTCATTGATCGGGACCAGCTCGATGTCGATCATCTCATCTTCATCAAGCTGCTGGTCCTGTATATATTCCAACTCCTCAGCAACGTAGTAGGTTACAGTATTCATCATGAATGCCGGGTTCGGGGAGACGGCACCGACCTTGATGAGCCGTGCCGGCCGACAGCCGGTCTCCTCGAGCAGCTCCCGGTAGGCAGCTACCTTCGGCTGCTCCCCCCTCTCCACCGTCCCTGCAGGGAACTCGAGGGTCAGCGACTCGGTGCCGTGACGGTACTGCTTGACCATCAGGAAACAGGGGTGGCCCATCTGGTCCCGGACCACCGGCATGACCGTGATCCAGTCCGGTGCATCCACCTGGATGAAGGAACCCTGCTTCCCGTCTTCGGTGATGCTGCTCGTCTCGAGGACATCGAAGATCCTGCAGTCATGCAGCTTCTTCCGTTCCAGCGTCTTCCATGTGAGGTGTTTCATGGGGTGTCCTTACTTGCTGCTTGCCAGCGCAGAATCGATCTTGTCCACGATCGCATTGATCGCGATCGCACAGGCGCTCTCAGGAGCTGTGCTCACGTAGGAGACACCCCTGTCCTCAGCCTGCATGAGACCCGGGTCGATCGGGATGCTCCCGAGGAAGGGTGCATCCATCTCCCTGCAGGCAGCCTCTCCGCCGCCCTTGCCGAAGATGTCCACTCTCTCGCCGCAGTGCGGGCAGACATAGCCGCTCATATTCTCGACGATCCCGAGCAGGGCGACCTTGATCTGCCGTGAGAAGGTGATGCTCTTTCGTGAATCGAGGATCGCGACCTCCTGGGGGGTCGTGACCACGATGCTTCCCGTGAGCTCCGGGATCATCTGGCAGACGGTCAGCGGCTCATCGCCGGTACCCGGCGGGGAGTCGATGATCAGGTAGTCCAGGGCTCCCCAGTTCACGTCAGCGAGGAACTGCTTGATGACGCTGATCTTCAGCGGCCCCCTCCAGATGATGGGGGTGTCATCGTCGTTCCCAGCAAAGGCGAGACTGACAGCCTTGAGGTTCTCGTTGACCTCAAATGGCTCGATGGTATGCTCATCCTGGGAATACATCTTCTCCCCCTGGACGCCGAGCATCTTCGCCACGTTCGGCCCGTGGATATCGGTATCGAGGATACCGACCTTGTGGCCCTTGGCAGCCAGCGACAACGCGAGGTTGACTGATACCGTGGTCTTGCCGACCCCTCCCTTACCGCTCATGACCAGGATCTTGTACCTGATCTGTGACATCCTCTCCTGCAGCCGCTTGTTCTGGGCCTCGAGCTCAGCTCCCTGTAAACCGTGCATATGGTCTTCTCCTGTATTCGGTCATTGACGCGGATCCCGGCTTTCGGGCATCCGCTAGTTACTATTTTTCTTTACCCTCCTAAGATAGTCAATCATCAGCTAATGCTCAAGTGAAAGAGGGCAAATCTCTCCGTATTTATCGATAAGTCCCCTCCTCTCCCAAAAAGAACGCCGGTACCTGAAGTGAATTTCCCCACACTCCAGTTTCTATGGTATAATCTCCCGTATATGATGCAGAATGTTGCAGGAATCCGGTAACTCATGAATAGGATAAGTATAGTATGAAAGGTGAACGATTGATGCAGTTGGAACTGCTGCTGCTCTCACATCCCGAGGGGATGAGGCGGGCTGAGATTGCCAGGAGACTGGGGGTCCACAGATCCACCATCGGACGATATATTGATGAACTGAAGAAACATACGGATGTCTATGAGGACAAGTACCTCATCAAGATCCAGGCACGGGAAGAGATTGACGTGATGAAGCTCAGCGTCTACGAGTCGCTGGCACTGAACCTCTCAGCGGAGATGCTGGCGAAGTATGAGCCGATGCAGACGCCCCATTTGGCTTCGGGGCTGCGGAAGATCGCCGGGAACATGCGGACCTATGCACCCCATGTGAGTAATAATATCGACGCGGTAGCCGAGCAGATCGAGACGACCTCTGAGAGGCCGCACCCCTCCTTCACCGACACCCTCGAGGTCATCATCGACTCCTGGGTCTCGGGCAAGATGCTCAAGATCAGCCATACCATCGCTGAAGGCGAGGAACAGGAGACCGAGTTCGCCCCCTACTTCATCGGGTACCGGGACAGCTCCTCAGGACGCCGCCCGATCAGCGTTACCGGACGCCTGCGGCACACCTCGGAGATCGAGACCATCGACATCCACGCGATCAATTCGGCGGAGATCCTCGATGAGACCTACACCATCCCTGACAACCTCAGGCCCTTCAGGAAGCCTGATACCGGGGAGCGGTACAGCGGGATCGACATGGTGCCCCTGGAACTCAGGCTGAAAGAGCGTTCAGCGCTCAACTCCTTCTCCTCGATCTATTATGACAAGCTCGAGACCTACACTGGGGAGGACGGGAAGCTCTACTGCAGGATGAACGCGGAGAACTCCATCGAACTGGTACTACGGCTCGTACAGTGTGGAAAGTCGATCGAGGTTCTAGGGCCGGAGGGGTATCGCACCTATTTCACCTCATATTTACGTGAAATATTGGACATTTACCCTGAATAAATTGCTTTTTGGATGCCAATCATTTATCATGACAGGTAGACACATCTATCTCATTCCGAACAATGGAGGGCTAAATCGGTGAAAAGTATCAAAGGAACACAGACAGAGAAGAATCTATTGAAATCATTTGCGGGAGAATCTCAAGCAAGGAATCGATATACTTATTTCGCGAGTGTCGCAAAGAAGGAGGGGTATGTCCTTATATCCCAGATCTTCGCAGAGACAGCAGACCAGGAGAAGGAGCATGCAAAACGGTTCTTCAAATTCCTAGAGGGAGGCCCTCTCGAGATCACGGCTGCCTACCCTGCAGGGATGATCGGCACGACAGCAGACAACCTCACCGAGGCTGCCGCAGGTGAGCATGAGGAGTGGACAGAGCTCTATCCCGAGTTCGCCAGGGTCGCCGACGAGGAGGGATTCCCAGTGATCGCGGCAGTCTACCGGGCTGTCTGTGTTGCTGAGAAGCGCCATGAGGACCGGTACAAGACCCTCCTGAGGAAGGTCCAGAACGGTACATCGTTCAAGCAGGGACAGCCGGTCGTCTGGAGATGCCTCAACTGCGGCTATATCTACGAAGGGGCTGAAGCACCCAAGAAGTGCCCTGCATGCGACCATCCGCAGGCTTACTTCGAAGTTTTCCACGAAGTTGTATAATGCTCTGGATTAATCCTGAGGATTTCTGTATATTGTAATCATTACAATTTGGGAGGTATCAATGGCTAAAGCGGTTAAAGACGGAATCTATGTATGTTCTCTGTGCGGGAATATGGTGGAGATGGTACGAGTAGGCGGCGGCGAGCTGGTCTGCTGCGGGAAGCCGATGGATCTTCTTGAAGAGAAGACTGCAGACTCTGCTACCGAGAAACATGTACCGGTCATCGAGAAACTCGAGGACGGTTTCCGGGTCTATGTGGGTTCGACCCTCCATCCTATGACCGAGGAGCACTACATCGAATGGATCGAACTGACGATCGGCGGTGTCTCATCCAGGAAGTACCTGAAACCCGGGGATGTACCGGAGGCATACTTCTGCGCGAACACTGACATCACCGATGTCTCAGCCCGTGAACACTGCAACGTTCACGGTTTATGGAAAGGATAGAAGATGAAGATTACACAAGAGATGATCGATGCACTGAATGGGCAATTCGCGAAAGAGATGTACTCCTGGTACCTCTATATGGCAATGTCATCAGATGCTACCTATAAGGGAAGGAGAGGGGCTGGTTTCTGGTTCTTCAAGCAGGCTGAGGAGGAACTCTCCCATGCCAGGAAGATCTACGACTACATCCTCGACCGTGGCGGCAAGCCGGAATTCGCCCAGCTTGACAAGCCCCAGGGGACCTGGGACTCACTCAAGGCTGCCTTCGAGGGCGCCCTGGCTCATGAGCAGTACATCTCAGAGTCAATCATAGCACTGGTGAAGAAGGCCAGGGAGCTTGATGACACCCCGACCGAGATATTCTTAGACTGGTTCGTCAGCGAACAGGTCGAGGAAGAGTCAACAGTCGAAGGCATCATCCAGATGATCGGCCAGGTCGGGGAAGAGGGACGCGGTCTCTTCATGATCGATAAAGAGCTTGGTGCTCGACAATAATACAATACGATAAGGGGTATGAACAATGAAGAAGTACGTATGTGATCTGTGCGGTTATATCTATGATCCGGCTGACGGCGATCCAGACAACGGTGTCGATGCAGGAACAGCATTCGCTGACCTCCCTGAAGACTGGGTATGCCCGCTGTGCGGAGCATCAAAGGATGATTTCTCTGAAGTAGAGTAGATCATCGTATCATGAATTCACAAGGCCTGTTACGCAGGCCTTTTTATTTGGTAAAAGGAGAATGACGTGGACTACCCGAATGAGACAATACAGCTGCTGCTCGAGAGGAGATCACTCCGGGCTTACGACGGGAGACCGATCGAACCTGGACATAAGCGGATCATCTCGGAAGCGACCAGGAGAGCCGCGACGGCAGGCAACATGATGCTCTACTCCGTCCTCGATATAACCGACCAGGGTATCAAGGACCGGCTTGCTGACCTCTGCGACGACCAGCCGATGATCGCCAAGGCCCCGATGGTCTGGCTCTTCCTGGCGGACTACCAGAAGTGGGAGGACTACTTCCAATCATCAGGTGCCGTGCAGAAGGGAGAAGCCGAAGGGATCGCACACCGCGACCTGGGTCAGGGGGACATCATGCTCTCCGTCTGCGATGCGCTGATCGCCGCACAGAGCGCCGTGACCGCGGCTGACTCCCTCCACATCGGGTCCTGCTACATCGGTGATATCTTAGAGAACTATGAACAGGTGCAGGAGCTGCTCGACCTGCCGGATTTCGTATTACCGATCACGATGATCTGTTTCGGCTACCCGAAGGGGGAATGGAAGACCGGTATCGCCCCCACCCCGCGCCACAGCCATGAGGAGATCTTTTACGAGAACACCTACAAACGGAAGGACGCCCAGGAGCTACAGGAGATGTTCGCTCCCCACAACGAGTACTACCGGCAGACGGGGAGACTCGATGAGGGGACCCCGGACCTCGCCCACTACTACTATTTCCGTAAGCATACCAGCGACTTCATGCAGGAGATGAACCGTTCAGTAGCCCGCATGCTGAAGAACTGGGAATAGCTGTACCCGGCCTGCTCAGGCTTCACGAAGCTGAGGACCTGAGTAGTCACTACAACCTAATTCCCAGCGTTGACTTCAACCAGCAGCACAAGTATGCTTTAGATAAGGGATCGAGCTCCGGTAACCTACGGGTCCGGGGCCTTTTTTTGGCTCAGAACATAAATGAGAAAGCCCCTGCCCGGAGACCGGACAGGGGCGATTGTTATACCATTGACCAAGATGTAAGAGACTTACATCTCAATTACATGATCTCTTGAAATCACATGATTTCTCCCATGTTCTTGTAGAATGCCATTCTCTGCTTAGCATCAGCTTCAGCTTTCTCGAACAGCTCCTCAGCATGGTCGGGGTTGGTCTTGTAGAGAGCGGTGTATCGTCTCTCACCCTTGATGAATTCCTGGAAGTCAGCCGTCGGTTCCTTGCAGTCCCATGAGAACTTCTTCCCAGCCTCATTCGCGGGGTTGAATCGGTACAGCGGCCAGTAGCCTGAGTCCACTGCCTTCTTCATCTCCACCTGTGAGTACCTCATGTCGATACCGTGGTTGATACAAGGTGCGTAACAGAAGATGATCGACGGTCCCTTGTAGTTCACTGCTTCCATGAGGGCCTTCTGTGCATGGTTCCTGTTCGCCCCGAGAGCGATGGATGCAACATAGACATGGCCGTAGCTCATGCACATGAATCCCATGTTCTTCTTGCCGAGCTGCATACCAGCGTTGGCGAACTTGGCGACAGCACCGATAGGTGTTGCCTTCGAAGCCTGGCCACCGGTATTGGAGTAGACCTCGGTATCGAGGACGAGGATGTTCACGTCCCTTCCTGAAGCCACGACATGGTCGACACCGGAGTACCCGATATCATAGGCCCAGCCGTCACCACCGATGATCCAGACCTTCTTGTCGATGAAGTAGTCCTTCAGCTCGTTGATCTTGGCAAGGACTTCCTTAGCCTCATCCTCGGCACTGATCAGCGCTGCGTCGATGACTGCAGCGACGTTCTTCTGTGCGGTGATAGCCTCTTCGGTCACGCTGTCCCAGAGCTCCATGGAAGCATTGAGTGCAGCAGTGAGCTCGTCAGTCGTCCCGATCTCGAGGATCTTCTCGACTTTCTTCTTCAGCAGGGTCCTGTTGCTGTCAACAGCGAGCCTCATACCGAAGCCGTACTCTGCGTTATCCTCGAAGAGTGAGTTACCCCATGCAGGGCCTCGTCCGTCTTCCCTCTTACAGTAGGGGATGGTCGGGAAGGTTCCGCCGTAGATCGAGGAACATCCGGTGGCGTTCGCCACGATCATGTTCTCACCACAGATCTGTGATACGAGCTTCACGTAGGGAGTCTCACCACATCCTGCACAAGCTCCTGAGAACTCGAACAGCGGTTTCTTGAACTGCATACCCTTGATTGAAGTCTCAGGAGCACCGTCAAGCACGTTGTCCGGCAGTGCATCGAAGAATGTCGTGTTCTCCACTTCACCCTTCTCCCTTTCACCTTCAAGCGTACCGAACTCGAGTGCCTTGGTCTTTGCAGGACAGGTCTCGATACAGACACCGCAGCCCTGGCAGTCCTCGACATAGACCTGGATCTTGTACTGGAGGTCCCGGTCGTTCTTGGTCTTTGATTTCAGGACATTGAATGTCGCTGGTGCATCTGCAAGGTCCTTCGGGTCCATCTGCTTAGCCCTGATGGCAGCGTGCGGACAGGACTGTACACACTGGTTACACTGGATACAGTTGTCTGGGATCCATACCGGTACTCGTGCAGCCACACCTCGCTTCTCCAGCTTGGTGGTCCCTGAAGGCAGGGTCCCGTCGAAGGACATCTGCGATACGGGGATATCATCGCCCTTGAGGTGCATGATCGGTTCGATGATGCTCTTAGCGAATGCATCGGCATCCTCGCTGATCAGGTCGACGGGGACATATGCCTCACCGACTGCTGCAGGGACCTTGACCTCTTCGAGTGCGTCTGCAGCTGCATCTACTGCAGCCCAGTTCATCTTGATGATGTCCTCACCCTTCTTCATGAAGGTCTTCTTGATCGCATCCTTGATTAACGCGATCGCCTCTGCCTCAGGAAGGACTCCCGAGATCTTGAAGAAGGCAGCCTGCATGACCGTGTTGATTCGGGTACCGAGACCGACTTTCTCAGCGATCTTCAGTGCGTTGATGTTGTAGAACTTGATCTTCCGGTCGATGATGATCTGCTGGTCCTCAGCAGTCAGGTGCTTGAACACCTCATCAGAGTCGATCTCAGAGTTGAGGAGGAAGACACCGCCGTTCTTGAGCGGTCCGAGCATGTCGTACCGACCGAGGTATGCGGGGTTGTGGCAGGCAACGAAGTCTGCGCTGGTGATGTTCCAGGGCATGTTGACTGAGCTCTTACCGAACCTGAGGTGCGAGGTCGTGATTCCGCCTGACTTCTTTGAGTCATAGACGAAGTATGCCTGTGCATTGAGGTCGGTGTTCCCACCGATGATCTTGATCGAGTTCTTGTTGGCACCGACGGTACCGTCTGAACCAAGACCCCAGAACATGCAGGCCTTGACGTCAGCAGGGGCAACATCGACTTTCTCGGTGACGGGGATGGACTTGAAGGTCACATCATCGTTGATCCCGACGGTGAACCCGTGGAATGCCTCGCCGTCCATATGCTTGTAGACTGCATTGACCTGGTCCGGGGTGAACTCCTTGCTTGAGAGTCCGTATCGTCCGCCGATGACCTTGATACCGCTTCTCCCGACTGCTGCAAGGGCTGCAACGACATCGAGGAAGAGCGGCTCACCGATGGAACCGGGTTCCTTGGTCCTGTCAAGAACAGCGATCTTCTTGACTGATGCGGGGATCGCATCGACGAAATCCTTCACGGAG
This sequence comes from Spirochaetia bacterium, assembly GCA_963677595.1. GTDB lineage: Bacteria > Spirochaetota > Spirochaetia > CAKZLE01 > CAKZLE01 > CAKZLE01. Next base: position 2,147,588 of record OY782041.1, on the reverse strand, counting down.
AACGGTCGGTAGAGTCGGACCTTGATGGCCCCGACCTTCTCACCCTTCTCGGTGAGGTACCGTACGGTCTGGTCGATGGTGTCGCAGCCTGATCCCATGGCGATGATGATCTTCTCTGCTGCAGGGTCTCCGACGTAGTCGAACAGGTGGTACTGTCGACCGGTGATCTCAGCGACCTTGTCCATGTAGTCCTGTACGATCGCAGGGACTGCATCGTAGAACTTGTTGACCGTCTCACGTCCCTGGAAGTAGACATCCGGGTTCTGAGCAGCGACCTTGATGATCGGCTTCTCAGGCCGCATACCGCGGTCCCTGAATCTTTCGATATATTCAGGTTCGATCAGCGACTTCATGTCGTCATAGCTGATCTCTTCAACCTTCTGGATCTCGTGTGAAGTCCTGAACCCATCGAAGAAACTCAGGAACGGAACCTGGGTCTTCAGTGTCGCGAGGTGTGCGACGAGAGCCATGTCCATGGTCTCCTGGATCGATGAAGCAGCGGTCATGGCGAACCCGGTGTTTCGTGTTGACATGACGTCCGAGTGGTCACCGAAGATAGAGAGTGACTGAGCTGCGAGTGATCGTGCTGACACATGGAACACGGTCGGGATCATCTCACCGGCGATCTTGTGCATGTTCGGGATCATCAGGAGCAGACCCTGTGAAGCGGTGAAGGTCGTGGTCAACGCCCCTCCGCTCAACGCACCGTGAACTGCACCAGCTGCACCAGCCTCTGACTGCATCTCAATTACATCGACGGTCTTCCCGAACACGTTCTCCCGACCGGTACTTGCCCAGGTGTCGGAATACTCACCCATAGGTGAGGAAGGTGTGATAGGATAAATAGCCGCTACTTCACTGAAGGCATATGCCACATGAGCAGCCGCGGTATTTCCATCGATGGTAACCATTTTCTTATTACCCATAATGAAACACTCCATAGATTTTAGTATATGTGTTGGATCATAATATGACATGAACCTGAATACCCACTAACCAGGGTTCACCCCAATCAATTCCAGCATGACAAGTATATCGAATCGAACTGCTCTTTACAACCATCAGGTTTGCCAATCACGGCAATCTCCTGTATAGTTCCTATATGAGACAACTTGTTCGTTTCCTGCTCAGACTGAGTCTGTCAGTGTTCATCCTTCTTGCAATCCTCACGGCTCCGGCCCTCTTCGTGTTTGAGGAGGGAGCCCACGCGCTGAATCTGCACGGACCTCTCACCGTCCTCTCCGATTTTTTCAGCGAGCTCGGCTCGGAGGACTTCCTCATGGTCATGTTTGGGAAGACCCCGAGGAACATGATGGAGTTCATCCCCGATTTCATCAGGGCATCATTTCTTCACCTGATGATCGCGACGGTAATCAGCCTTCTGCTCGGCATCCTGCTCGGGGTCTTCTTCGGAACCCGCAAACGGAAATTCGGCCTCGGCGGACTCACCCTGCTCAGCGCCGTCCCGGATTTCATCCTGGTCATGGTCCTGCAGCTGCTGATGGTCCTCTCCTTCCAGAACCTGGGAATACGGCTCGGATACATCAACTATTCTATCCGTGATGGGATAATGGGATTCCCCCTGATCATCCTCGTTATCATATCCCTGTCATATGTTTCCAGGACTATCGCCCAGAAGATGACGCAGATCGGTACCGAAGACTATGTTCTCTACGCCCGGGCCAGGGGGCTCTCAAGGCCCGTGATCATCTTCCGTTACATGCTGACAGCAGTCCTTTCCGGATTCCGGGGTGACCTCATCAAGCTGGTCTCGATCACAACGGGGAGCCTCTTCATCGTGGAGAGGATGTTCAGCATTCCCGGCCTTACCAGGCTGCTTTTCCATTTCGGGTTCAACATGGAGTTCAGTACCTACCGAGGGATCACGGCCTACTCCATCAATTTCAGGATCGCCCTGACCGCGATCATCCTGATCGCCGCCATCTCGGCAGCGACTTATCTCATCTGCTTATTGCTTATTTTCTTTCTCAGAAGGATCTGTGCCCATGAAAGCCTCATCTCATAACCAGCTCTATACCGCCATAGCGGTCTTTCTCATCAGCCTCTTGGCCATTGCCTATATCGGGCCGTTCTTTGCCCCTTTTGAATTTGATGAATCGGAGAACATAATCGACATCATGACCGATGAGGGAAGATTGATCCTCTTCTCACCCCTCGCCCCCTCTGCACGGCATCCCATGGGCACTGACATCTTCGGCTATGACCTGCTCACATCAATGCTCTACGGCGCGAAATATACCATCCTGACTATGCTCCTCACTGCCTTCACCAGAGTCGTCGGGGGCTTCCTCATCGGTTATGGGCAGGCACTGGACGGCAAGAATCGAAAGCAGAGCTTCTCAGTTGTCCAGGGACTCCCGATCTTCGTCATTATCTACTTCATCATGTTCGGTTTCATCATCAACCCGGCAGTCCCGCCACCGGTGATCACCGCTATCCAGATAGGACTCTTCTCCATCTTCGGGCTGCCCTCCACAATACCTGTCTTCCGGGAAAAGATCTCACAGCAACTCAAGACCAGCTATATCGAGGCAGCTAGAAGCAGCGGCGGCGGGAGGATGTGGATCCTGCACAGGCACCTGCTTCCCCATCTCTCAGAGGATACCTGTCTCCTGTTCATGCATGAGATCATCGCGACCCTGACGCTGATCGGGCAGCTGGGGATCTTCTCCCTCTTCATCGGGGGAACGAGACTGACCACCGACCCCCCGGAGCTCTCATCGTTCACCAGGGAGTGGGGAGGCCTCATCGGACAGCACATGGGGAAGGTCGGCACCACGCAGTGGTGGCTGATCGTCTTCCCGCTCGCAGCCTACCTCCTGCTCTTCTTCTTCTCCTACCTCTTCACCAATTTCATCGAGAAACGGAGCAGGCAGACCTTCTTCAAGGCATCAAACCTGTGACCCGAACTCCCAGCAGACCACGCTGTGGCCTGGGGCGACCTCTTTCAACGGCGGGTACTCTTCTCTGCAGCGTTCGGTCGCATAGGGGCACCGGGGATGGAAATGACAGCCGGAAGGGGGATGGATCGGGGACGGCACATCGCCCATGACTACCCGCTTCTTCCCGACCCTCGCCCTCGGGTCCGTGGAGGGGAATGCCTCGAAGAGAGCCTTCGTATAGGGATGGAGGTGGTCACGTACCAACTCTTCCTTAGCCGCGATCTCTACCACCCTCCCGAGATACATGACCATGATCCGCGTCGATATGAACTCGACGACCGCGAGGTCATGGGAGATGAACATATAGGTGAAGGCATGCTTCTCCTGGAGCTCGAGCAGGAGGTTCAGGATCTGCGCCTGCACCGAGACGTCGAGAGCCGATACCGCCTCATCGCAGACGATGAACTCGGGGTCGAGGGCAAGGGCCCGGGCGATCCCGATCCGCTGCCGCTGCCCCCCGGAGAACTGGTGGGGGTATCGGCGCCTGAACTTCGGGTTCAGCCCGACCTCATCCATGAGGGCATCGATCCGTTCGTTCTGCTCAGCAGCACTGCCGACCGAGTGGATGCGCAGCGGCTGCCCGATGATCTGCGATACCTTCTTCCTCGGGTTCAGCGAGGAGTAGGGGTCCTGGAAGATCATCTGCATATAACGGCTCATCTCCTTGAACTCAGCCCCCTTCATGGCGAAGAGATCCCTGCCCCGGTAGCGCACATCCCCGGAAGTCTTCTCATGGAGACGGAGGACGGTCTTTCCCAGGGTCGATTTCCCGCAGCCGGACTCACCCACGACACCGAGGATCTCCCCCTCGTCGATCTCGAACGAGACCCCGTCCACGGCACGCACTACCTGCTTCTGCTCACTCGCGCCCTGTGCGGTGACGGTAAAGTACTTAACGAGGTCTGTCGCCTCAACTATCTTCTTATTAGCTTCAAACACTCCTATTCTCCCTCGTTGTAATGGTGACACCATACGGAATGGTCCCCGTTGATCACACTCTCTCCGGGGAACCTGCTGAGACACTCTTCGGTAACCCTGCTGCAGCGGTTCGCGAAGGGACACCCCTCCCCGATCGTAAGCAGGTCCGGGACCGTCCCGCCTATGGCTTCCAGCCGGGCAGCCCCCCGGTATTTCGGGTTGGAAGGAAGCGAGTTGAGCAGTCCCAGGGTATAGGGGTGCCTCGGCTCCTCGAAGATCGAGAAGACATCGGCTTCCTCCACCTTCCTCCCGGCATACATGACCACGACCCGGTCTGCCATCTCTGATACGACCCCCATGTCATGGGTGATCAGGAGGATCGACATGCCGATCCGCTCCTTGAGGTCGTTGAGCAGGTCGAGGATCTGGGCCTGGATGGTCACATCAAGGGCCGTCGTCGGTTCGTCGGCGATCATGAGTCCCGGCTCAGGTGAGGCAAGGGCCATGGCGATCATGGCACGCTGCCGCATCCCGCCCGAGAGCTGGTGCGGGTAGCTGTGGATACGCTCCTCAGGTGAGGGGATCTTCACAAGCTCGAGCAGTTCCACGGCCTTGGCGAGCCCCTCTTTTTTACTTATACCCTGATGGGTCATATAGACATCGGCGATCTGGGACCCGATGGTAAACACCGGGTTCAAGGCCGTCATCGGCTCCTGGAAGATCATCGAGATCTGGGTACCGCGCAAGGCCTCGATCTCGCTCTTCGGGAGGGAGAGAAGGTCCCTGCCCCGGAAGAAGATCTTCCCGCCGGCGACCTTGCCGGGCGGCATCGGGTTCAGCTGGTTGATCGCATGGGCGGTCACCGACTTCCCGCAGCCGGACTCCCCGACGAGGGTGAGCGTCTCACCCTTCCGGATGGTGAGCGAAAGGTCCCGTACTGCCTGCACCATACCGCGCTGGATGTCGAAATTGAAATCGAGGTGCTCTATCGAGACCAGGACCTCGTCCGGTGTATGTCTGTCTTCACTCATGTCAGCTCCTCATCTTCGGGTCCAGGATGTCCCGCAGCCCGTCACCGAGCAGGTTGAATCCAAGGACCGCGAGCAGGATGGCCAGCCCGGGCAGGGTCACGATCCACCAGGCATTGGTGATGAACTCCTTGGAACTCGCGATCATCAGGCCCCATTCCGGTGTCGGCGGCTGCGCCCCGAGCCCGAGGAAGGAGAGCCCCGCAGAGCTCAGGATGGCCTCCCCGATCCCGAGGGTGGACTGGACGATGGTCGCGGAGAGGCAGTTCGGGAGGATGGTCAGGAACATCAGTTCCATGTCCCCCGCCCCGAGTGCACGCTCTGCCAGGACGTAGTCATTCTCCTTCTCCGCCAGGACCGACGCACGTACGAGACGGGCGTAGCGCGGCACCTGGGAGATGCCGATCGCCACCATCGCGTTGATGAGCGAGGGCCCGAGGATCGCCACGATGACGATCGTCAGCAGGATGTAGGGGAAGGCGAGCATGATGTCGATGATGCGCATGATGACCTTGTCGAGCATGCCGCCGAAGTAGGCGGAGATGACCCCGATCACCAGCCCGAGCACCAGCGATATGCCGACCGAGACGACGCCGATCGTCATCGAAATCTGGGCTCCGTAGATGAGGCGCGAGAGCATGTCCCGCCCGAGGTCATCCGAGCCGAGGATGTACCCGTTGGTCATCGGCGGGCTCTTCCGCAGTTCGATCGTCTGCTCCAGGGGATCGTGCGGTGCAATCACCGGGGCGAATAGAGCAATGAGGATGAAGAAGACGATGATGGCAAGTCCGGTCATCGCCCCCTTGTTCTTCTTCAGGTTATACCAGGTCTCCTGCCAGGGGGTAGGTTCTTTGATCTCAATACGTTCTACTTCCATGTCAGCCTCCCCTACTGCATCCTGATCTTCGGGTTGATCACCGAGTAGAGGATATCCACTGCCAGGTTGATCAGCACGAAGAAGGTCGAGATGAAGATGATCCCGCCCTGTACGGCAGGATAATCCCTGGCTCCTATTGCCACGTAGATCCACTTTCCGATGCCCGGCCAGGAGAAGACGGTCTCGGTGAGGATCGCCCCTGAGAGCAGGAGCCCGAACTGGAGCCCGATGATCGTGACGACCGGGAGCAGGGCATTACGCAGCGCATACCGGTAGACGACCCTGCGTTCTTTTATACCTGCGGACCGGGCAGTCTTGACATAGTCCTGCTGCAGGACCTCGAGCATGCTGCTGCGGGTCGTACGGGCGATGATCGCCAGGGGGATCGTCCCGAGGGCGATCGTCGGCAGGATCAGGTGCTGGAGCGCGGAGACGAGGTACTGCGGCGTACCCTCCCGGAACCAGAGGATGACCCCGTCGATGACGTAGAAGTTGGTGATCGGCTTGAAGTAGTACCTGACGTTCATCCTGCCGCCGGTGGGTAGCAGGTCAAGCCAGACTGAGAAGACCATGATGAGCACGAGCCCGAGCCAGAAGACGGGCATGGAGACCCCCACGAGGGAGCCCCCCATGGCGGTGTAATCAACCCAGGAGTTGCGCCTCCTCGCGGAGGTGACCCCGACAATGATACCCGCCACCGAGGCGAAGATCATGGCCCAGATGGCCAGCTCGATCGTTGCCGGGAACCGCTCGGAGATCTCATCCTTGATCCTCTGCCCCGAGGTGATGGATTTCCCCAGGTCCAGCCGTGCTACTCTCGAAAGGTAGAGTCCGTACTGCTGGATCAGGGGCTTGTCGAGCCCGAGTTCTGCACGGAGCTGTTCGATCTGCTCCGCACTGGCCCGTTCCCCGAGCATGACCCTCGCCGGGTCTCCCGGTGCAAGGGCGATCATGAAGAACACCAGGGTGATGACCCCGAACAGGGTGGGTATGAGCAGGAGAAGCCGTTTCAGAATATATTTAAACATATGGTTTCCTGTTTGCAGCAAAGTACAGTACAGCCACTTTCTTGATCAAAAGTGGCTGTACATGGATTTTCGTAAGATGTGACTATTTCTCGATCCAGACGTGCTTGAAGACACGCTTCCCGGTCGGGTAGATCACGAAGTCCTGAACATAGTCCTTAGCAGGGACCGTCACGACTGAGTGTGCGATCGGTACCCAGGGAGCTTCCTCGTGGAAGACGACCTGTGCCTGTCGGTAGAGGCTGTCACGGGTTGCCTGGTCAGCGGTCTCCTTGGCCTCACGACAGAGGTCGGTGAACTCAGTATTCTTCCACATAGCGATATTCCCTGCCGGCGGGATCGCTGCGGGTTCAGAGAGCAGTACCCAGAGGAAGTTGTCCGGGTCACCGTTGTCACCGGTCCACCCGAGCATGGCTGCATGGTGCTCGCCATAGTCGAGCTTGTCGAGGTAGGTGCCCCACTCATAGGAGACAATCTCGGCAGTGATGCCGACATCGGCAAGCTGTGCCTGCATGATCTCAGCGATCTTCCGGGCATTCGGGTTGTAGGGCCGTGCAACAGGCATTGCCCAGAGTTCCATCTCGAACCCGTTCGCGTAGCCTGCCTCTGCCAGCAGTTCCTTGGCCTTAGCGGGATCGTAGGGGTATGCCGTTATATCATCGTTGTAGGACCACATGGTCGGCGGCAGCGGGTTCTTCGCAGCCTGTCCGGCTTCCCCGTAGACACCTGCGATGATCTCGTCCTTGTTGATGGCGTAGTTCATGGCCTGTCGGACCAGCTTGCTGTCGAACGGCTTCTTCTCGGTATTGAGCGCAAGGTACCCGACATTGAGTCCCGGCTGCTGGATGACCTGGATGTCGGCAGCAGCCTTCATGTCAGGTATATCCTCAGTTGATGGGAAGTCGATCAGGTCGACCTCGCCCTTCTGGAGGGCAAGCCACCTGGCGGTAGCATCCGGGATGACCTTGAGGATCAGGCGGTCAAGGTAGACCGGTCCGTCCCAGTAGTCAGCATTCTTCTCGAAGACGATCTCGGAGTCCTTTGTCCAGGATACGAACTTGAAGGCGCCGGTACCGACCGGGTTGTTCTGGAAGTCTTCCCCGTATTTGGCGACTGCCGTCGGGGATACGATGGAAGCGAAATCCATCGCAAGGTTGGCGATAAAGGGAGCCTCGAGCTTCTTCAGCTTGAATGCGACAGTCAGGTCGTCGACAGCGGTGACCGATTCCAGGATATTATCCATATCCATGTAGCCCCAGTACTTCCACGGTCCGAGATCGTAGTAGGGATGATCCTCAATGAACTGTCTCTCAAAGGAGAACACGACAGCGTCAGCGTTGAACGGTGTCCCGTCATGGAACTTGACGCCGGATCGAAGATGGAAGGTATAGGTCAGCCCATCGTCTGACACGTCCCAGCTCTCAGCCAGTGCAGGTTTCACGGCTGTCTCCCCAGGAACGAACTCCACGAGGGTATCGAAGACCGCGGTAGACCCGTAGAAGGATTCCCCGTCAGTCTCACGACCGGGATCCAGGCCTACGGAATCGCCTGACCGCCCGAAGACGAGGACGCCGCCCATCTTCTCGGCATCTGGATCAACTTTCTCAGCCTCTTTCACGACTGGAGTCTCTGTAACGGTCTCTTTCTCAGCTGCTGCAGGAGCTTCTTCCTTAGCGCAGCCAGTAAAAACTGAAAGGGACACGAGCAGTGCCAGCACAACAAAGAATGCAAGTGCTTTTTTCATCTCAACCACCTCTAATAAATATGTATTTCTTTACATTATGATACAGATTGTATAATAATACAAGGAAAATACAGGTGATTGCATATATTGAACAGAGTTTACTATAGTGACCTTCACACGGAATAGACTCGTTACAGGGGTACTTCCAAGGTCTCTATGAGCCGTTCCGGCTCCAGCCGGAAGGTCGACCCCTTCCCCTCGTAGAACCCGTGGTCACGCACGAAGTGGATATGCATGTCGGTATAGGTGACCTCGATATCCTTCTTCAGGTTCCTCACCGTGGTATTGACCTTCTCGTACATGCCGGGCCCACCGAAGGGGGATGGGAGCTTGCCCCGGACGGAGTCGACCCGCACGGCGAAGTGGTCATCGACGGAGAGGAACTCCCCGAGCCCGTCGAGGCCCTTGTCCCGGAAGTACTGCATACGGGAAGCGATCTTCTCATGGCTCAGGCCGTTTCGCCTGACGGTCCCGTCATCCTCGACGAGGATATCTATCAGGTTCCTCTCATCGGTCCCGAGGAATCCCTCGAGGGTGATCACCCCCGGTCTCATCTGTTCCTGTATCCGTGTGAACTGCGGAGACTGTTTCATGCGCATCCCTCCTTACGCGAACTTGTCATAATAGATCCTCTCTTCCGGGATCCCGATAGCGGTCAGCACCTTGACGCAGGCATCGATCATGCCAGGCGAACCGCAGAGATAGGCCTCGGCATCAGACTGACCGGCAGCAACCCTGGCGACCACGTCGGTGATGAGCCCCGTCTCCCCTTCCCAGTTGTCCTCGGCTGCCGGTTCACTCAGGGCAGGGATGAAGCTGAAGCCGGGAAGCCGCTTCTCGAGCTCCCTCATCTCCTCGACGAGGAAGAGGTCCCGTACCGAACGGGCACCGAAGAAGTACTGGGCCTTCCGCTGGCTCCCCTTCTCGGCGAGGTCGAGCAGGATGGACTTGAGCGGTGCCATCCCTGAACCTCCGGCTATACAGATGATCGGCCGTTCGGTATCACGGAGGTAGAACTCCCCGTAGGGGCCGTTGAGCTCGACGGTGTCGCCCTCCTTGAGGAACTTGTGGACATAGGTGGTGCAGATCCCGCCAGGGACCAGCCGGATCTCCAGCTCGATATGCTTCGTGTCACTCGGGACAGAGGCCATGGAGTAGGCCCGGTAGACGACCTCGTCGGTCAGTTCATACTCGGGCACCTGGAACTGGATGAACTGCCCGGCAGTCATCTCGATCGCAGGAGGATCGACCAGGGCGAGCCGGACCTCCTTGATATCATGGGTGAGGTCCCGCAGGCTCTCGACCTTCGCGGTGAACTGCTTCACCTTGAAGAGCTCTTCCGGGATCCGGATGCTGATGTCGTTCTTCACCTTGAACTGGCAGGAGAGCCTGACGTTGTCAGCCTTCTCCTCGTCAGAGATCCAGGGGAGCTCGGTCGGCAGGTACTGCCCGCCACCGGAGGTCACCTTGACCTTGCACAACCCGCAGGAACCGCGACCCCCGCAGGCCGAGGGGATGAAGACCCCCTCCCCGTTGAGCGCCTTCAGCAGGGGCTGTCCGCCCTTGACGGTAAGCTCCTTATCTTCGTTGATCGTGATCTTCACTTCCCCGTAGTTGCCGATCGTGGCATCGGCTATCACCATGAGCAGTGCCAGCACCAGGGAGATGGCTGACATGATGCCAAGGCTGACTAGAAACGTAGTTACCATACCATCCCTCCTATGAGATCGTGATCATTCCGGAGAAACCCGTGAATGCCAATGCCATGATCCCTGCTATGACCAGGGTGATCCCTGCCCCTTCGAGACCCTCCGGTACCTTCGCCCGGGCGAGCTTCTGCCGGATCCCGGCCATCGCCAGGATTGCGAGGAACCAGCCGAGGCCGCTCCCGAGGCCGAAGAAGAAGGAGGTCAGGAGCGTGTACTCCCGGATCACCATGAAGAGGCTGACCCCGAGGATCGCGCAGTTGACCGTGATCAGCGGCAGGAAGATGCCCAGTGCCGCATACAGTCCCTCGCTCGTCCGCTCGATGATCATCTCGACGAGCTGCACGAAGGCGGCGATGACGATGATGAACACGATGTACCTGAGGTAGGTCAGGTCGAACGGCAGGAGGATGTAGTTGTAGACGAACCAGTTCAGGACGGTCGTCGAGGCCATGACGAAGGTCACTGCGATCCCGAGACCGACCGAGGTCTTCAGCTCCCGTGATACCGAGAGGAAGGAACACATCCCGAGGTAGTTGGTGAGCAGGATGTTGTTGGTGAATATGGCAGCGAAGAACACTGCGATTGGATAGATGCTGCTGTTCATGTCATGCCCCCTTCTTCTCTTTCATGATCCCTTCACGTACGACCCAGATGAAGATCGCCAGCATGAAGAACGCCCCGGGCGCCATGATCATGATCGTCCAGTTGACCCACCAGTCGCCCAGGATCCTGAAGCCCCAGATAGAACCAGTGCCGAGCAGTTCACGGAAGAAGGCTATGATCAGGAGGACATAGGCATAGCCCATCCCGGAGGCCAGCCCGTCTATGAGGGAGGGCCACGGCTTGTTGTTCAGCGCGAACGCCTCGGCACGCCCCATGATGATGCAGTTGGTGATGATCAGCCCGACATAGGGCCCGAGCTGCTTCCAGATATCGGGCATGAAGGCCTTCAGCACGATATCGACGATGATGACGAAGGTCGCGATGATCATCGTCTCCACCATCATCCTGATCCTTGATGGGATCATCTTCCGTATCAGCGAGAGGGTGAAGCTCGAGAGCATCGTCGTGAACATGACGCCCATCGTCATGACCACGGTGTTCTCCAGCTTGTTGGTGACTGCCAGTGTGGAGCAGATCCCCAGCACCTGCACGAATACGGGGTTGTCCTTCCCCAACGGGGTCAGGAATGTCTTCTTCAGGTTGTTCGCTGCCATCTATTCCCCCTTTACCAGAGCAGGACCGTCGGTATAGGCCTTGTTGAGGATGCTGAGCATCCCCCGTGAAGTCCTCGTCGCACCGGTTATCGCGTCGATCTCGTTCGGGCTATCTCCCGTCCCCTCATCCACGAGGGTGAACGGACCCTTCTTCCCGGTGAACTGGGTACGATACCACTCCTCTTCGATCCTCGCCCCGAGTCCCGGGGTCTCGTTCTGTGAGAAGATGCCGATCCCGGTGAGCTCGTCAAGGCTCTCGGTGAACCCGACCATGAGCTTGATGATGCCCCACAGCCCCGGTCCCTCTGCGGGGACGACGTAGGAGACACTCCCATCCGGGCGGTTCACCCGGTAGAAGTCCCCGGTCTCTTCCACGATCCGTTCATAGAGGGCATTCACCTCCATGAAGTCTTCCGGGATCGCGACATCCGCCGCCTCCAGCACCGTCGTGCGCAGGAAGAGGTTGTCATTGGCATCCACCCGCCCCTTCGTAGAGAGGTGCAGCCCGGTGACGATCGAGATGCAGCCGATCGTTACGATCAGCATGAAGACCAGCGGATAGACCCGCTGTGAGTAGAAACTCTCCTTCTTCATGAGCGCACCTCCTTCTTCCGCTTCTGCTGTTCCTTGATCAGGTAGTCGATCAGCGGCGCGAACATGTTCGCGAGCAGGATGGCGAAGGTCACCCCTTCAGGCCAGCTCGCGAAGATACGTATGAGGACGGTCAAGGCCCCGAAGAGCGCTCCGTAGATCCAGCGCCCGAGGTTCGTCGTCTGTGATGATGATACCGGGTCGGTGATCATGAAGAATGCCGCAAGGAGGAAGCTGCCGGCAAACAGGCCATAGAGCGGGTCCACGCTCTCCTTGACCCCGGCAAGCCAGAAGATCCCCTGGACGATGACGAATGCGGCGATCGCCGATACGGTCAGCCTCCAGTTCGCAGCTTTCTTGTAGATGATGTACCCGCCTCCTATGAGGACCAGGATCGCGGAGGTCTCGCCGAAGCAGCCCGGGACACTCCCGAAGAGCAGCTCACCGAGGCCGGCAGCCTTCGTGACCAACGGCGTCGCGCTCGATACCGCGTCGGCGGGCGTGATCCAGTGGGCGAGCCCGCCGGGGAACCGGTAGACCGGGGCAAGGAACTGGGCAGTCATGGGGACGCCGAAGCTCACATAGACGAACGCCCGTGCCGTGATCGCAGGGTTGAACACGTTCCTGCCGAACCCGCCGAAGACCATCTTCCCGAAGACGATCCCGAAGGCCATGCCGAGGGCTGCCATCCAGAGCGGGATCCCCGGGGGCAGCGACAGCGAGAAGAGCATCGCCGTCACGAAGAGCGACTCCGTGACCTTCAGGCCGTAGCGTTTGGCCATGAGCAGCTCACTGAGCGTTCCTGCAGCCAGGACGACTGCCAGGACCGCAAGGAACCGCCAGCCGAAGAGGTAGATCGCCGCAGCAGCCATCGGAAGCAGTCCGATGAGCACACTGCGCATCATCTGTTGTTTCTGTATCTTCACCATGCCCCCCCAAGTTATGTGGTATCGGTTTACCTAGTATTCTATCATACCATATATCACAGCAGAAGAGAGGGTGTTATTTCTCTTCTCGCGTATCAGTTGGGAATCAGGCCTGCGTATCAGGCAGTCTCCTTCCTCTTGAGCACCTGCCACATTACGATGTAGAGGATCGTCGCGACGACCCCTACCCCGCCGACGACGCTCCAGAGGAAGGAGAAGCCGGTATGCTCGAGAATGGTGCCCGAGATCCACGGGCAGGTAGCAGCCCCCGCCCCCTGGACGAGGTTGATGAAGCTGTTGAACCGTCCCCGGTGCGTGATCGGGGTATGCTTCGAGACGAAGACGTTGGAGTTGGTGACCATGAGGACCTCGCCGATCGTCCAGATGAAGGTCGAGACGAAGAAGAACGGCATCGCCGAGACGCCGAGCAGCATCCCGAACCCGATCGTGAAGAGCAGGGACGATCCCGCTATATTGGCGATCGGCCGGTTCTTCCCCGTCAGGTAGGTGACCAGGGCGGTGAAGATGAGGACCACCACGGCATTGAAGGTCATGATGTACCCGAATTGCCGCGGGCCGTCAGTGCTGAAGAGCTCATTGAGGTGGAGCGGGATGGTGAAGTGCATCTGCGCATACATGAAGCTCGAGAGCAGCCCCAGCCCGAGGTAGGCCAGCAGGACCGGTCTCCTCAGGAATGCGCTGATGGCCGAACCCTTCTCCGCACGCTCCCCATCGGTCCTGCCGGTCGAGAACTCCTTGATGGTCTCGTTCGTGGGCTTGGTGTCGGGGACGAAGATGATGACCGCAGCTGCCGCGAAGACCGTCGTGAGGGCATCACCCCAGAAGAGCCAGTCCAGGTAGGAGTTGAAGAGGAAGCCTGCGATCAGCGGCCCTACTGCCACCCCGATGTTGGTACCGAGGTAGAGCAGGGAGAAGGCTTTGGCACGCTTGTCACCCTCGGTCAGGTCGATGACCATCGCATTGGTGGCAGGCCAGGTGGCCCCACGGAAGATCGAGGAGACCAGGATCAGCCAGGGAGCGACCATGGAGGTGGTATAGAACCCGCACGCGATATAGAAGGCGGCGAAGAGCAGTTGGCAGGAGACGAGGACGAACTTCCGGTTGAAGTGGTCTGAGAGCGTCCCGCCGAGCAAGACCCCCACCCCGTTCATGACCCCGGCTACCATGAGGAATCGTCCGGCAGCCCCTTCCGAGAACCCCATCCTGGTAGTCAGGTAGAGGACGAGGAAGAGGTTGACGAAGTCACCCATCCGGTTGACGATACGTGCGATGAAGAGGACATAGATACTGCGATCCAATCCTGTATAGGTCTTGAACAATGAATTCACTGGGTGTACCCCCGAGCTCACCTCACAGAATCAGGGATTCATGATATGAGCCGTGGAAGACCCTGACAGGCATCATCCTCTCAGGGACTTCTTCTGTATAGAAGGGATCTATCCCCTAGATCCCTCAACAAGGACGATCAGCATTCGCTGTGACCGCAGGAGAAACACTTCTTGCATCCCTCGATGTTCAGGAAGGTGGCATTCCCGCAGACCGGGCATATATCAGCCTGGGAGGCGGCAGCTGGTTTCTTCTCGGAGAAGGAGAGGTCCATCTGCATGTTCTTGACCTCATCCTCCTCGTCGGGAAGGGCCGGATAGAGGTGTGCCTCCTCCGATGATCCGATATGCTCCTCGATAGCCTTGGCGATCGCGTCCGGCAGGCTCATGATCCGGTTCTTGCCGAACCCGGTCTGCCTCCCGGAACCGATGCTCCTCAGCTGGGCGATGACTGCCTCAGCCCGCTGTTTCGGTGTGAGGGGGGAAGCCATCCTCAGGATGAGGCTGATCAGCCTCCCGATACCCTCGGCATCAGCAGCGACATCGGAGCCGACCTTGGCCACGTTGACGAAGATCTCGAAGGGATCCTCGAAATGGTTCCCGTCAGAGTTGATCGTGATGTAGGCAGTCCCGATCGGGGTAGCCTTCCGGTAGGTGGTCCCCCGCAGGATGGTCGGGCGCACACGCGGCTTGATCTCGACGACCGGTGCCGCCTCCTCTTGCGCCTCCTCTTCCTTCAGGTTGAGGACCTGAGTATCACGGGAACCGTCACGGTAGAGGGTGCCGCCCTTGCAGCCGAGGTCATACATCTGCTCGTAGAGCTCCTTGGCCTGGTCCACGGTATACTCGTTCGGGGCATTGCAGGTCTTCGAGATACTCGAGTCGACCCACTTCTGGATCGCACCCTGGACCCGTACATGGGCCTCGGGAGCAAGGTCCATTGCCGTGACGAAATACGAAGGCAGTTCCGCGTCGGGATTGGCATCCTTCCACTGTGCATAGACGTCGACCCGCTCGGTATGGGAGCCCATCCTGCCGACCCGTTCCCACTCCCAGAAGAAGTAGGGTTCGATCCCGGTACTCGTCCCGACCATGGTCCCCGTCGATCCTGTCGGGGCCTGGGTGAGGAGGGTCACGTTCCTGATCCCATTCTCGGCGATGATGGACCTGAGGTCCTCAGGCATCTGCTTCATGAAGCCGCTCTCGAGGAACTTGTCCGCATCGAAGAGCGGGAAGGAGCCCTTCTCCTCTGCGATCGCCGCACTGGCTTTATAGGACTCGATGCAGATGAAGCGGTAGAGCTCATCGATGAAGGTGATGGACTCCTCACTCCCGTAGGCGATCTTCAGCCCGATGAGCATCTCAGCAAGCCCCATGGTCCCGAGCCCGATCCTCCGCTCTGAGGTCTGCTGTGCCCGGTTCTCCTCGAAGAAGTAGGGGGTGTCGTCTATGACGTTGTCAAGGAACCGCACGGCATAGGCGGTAGCCCTGCCGAGATCGTCCCAGAGTACCTTCCCCTCCTCGACGAAGCGGGAGAGGTTGATGGACCCGAGGTTGCAGACTCCCCAGGGGGGGAGTCCCTGCTCACCGCAGGGGTTGGTGCTCGCGATCGTGGTATAGTACCACGAGTTGCTCATATGGTTGTATCGATCGATGAAGAAGACGCCGGGTTCTGCAGAAGCCCAGGCACTCTCGATGATCTCGTTCCAGACTTCCCGTGCCTTGACGGTCTTATAGGCATAGACCTCCTTGCCGGCAGCCTTCCAGGCCTCGAGGTTCCCATCCCAGAGGCTGTCATACTCCGGGTCGAGGGTATCGGGGAAGTAGAAGGTCCAGTCGAGGTCCTGCTTCACGGCATTCATGAACTCATCGGTGATGCCGACGCTGATGTTCGCGTTCTCGATCTTCCCCATCTCCCGCTTGCTCTTGATGAAGTCAAGGATGTCCGGGTGCCAGACGTTGAGGATGAGCATGAGGGCACCCCGTCGGCTGCCGCCCTGCTCGATCAGTCCGGTGACGAAGCTGAAGAGCCCGCCCCAGGAGACGGAACCGCTCGACCTGCCATTCACGCCCTTCACATAGGCATGGCGGGGCCGAAGGGTCGAGAGATTCATCCCGACACCGCCCCCTCGTGACATGATCTCCGTCATGTTCGAGAGTGTCTCCATGATCCCGCCCCGGCTGTCCTTCGGGGAAGGTACGACATAACAGTTATAGTAGGTCAGTTTCTGGTCAGTCCCTGCCCCGCTGAGGATCCTGCCGCCGGGGACGAACTTCCATTCATCGAGGAGCCAGTTGAACTTCTCCTCCCAACCTGCCTGGTCCTGCTTCTCACGCAGGGAGAGCGCCTTGGCTGTACGCTGGAGCATCTGGTCCGGGGTCGTCTCGAGCGGTTTGTCCACATGTTCCGAACTCACCACGATATCGGTGCCGTCCTCGAGCCTCACAGAGACCATCCCGTCCTCGAGCAGGGCATCGATGGTACCGATCTCCCGCTGTCCGGTCGAGGTGTTGCAGACTGCCACTACGAGGTCACCTGCACCGAGGGTATCCTTCCTTGCATCCTTCAAAGCGTATCGGTCAAAGAAGATCTTCCTTCCCAACGGTTTCAGTTCATTCGTTCTCTGTGTCATGCGTTCCTCCAGGCTTCCGGGAAGCGGGGGAGACCCCGACCCGGTGCCCTACAGCATACCGCATAACCCAAACTATGAATAGTACCTATTTCCTATTTTATCGAAATAATAACACTACATTTAGCGGCACGTGCCTGATGGTTTATATAGGGATTTAGCTTGCCCTGCAAGCCTCCTGCTAAAGGTGGAGGGCCCCAACGGGACCCTCCAAGAAAAACAAAAAGTTCATGTAGGAGATACTGGTCAGTACCCCAGTTGAAGCATCGTATCAGCGACCTTCTTGAAGCCCGCTATATTCGCACCCTTCACGTAATCGACATAGCCGTCGGGGAGCGTCCCCTCCTGGATACAGGCGGCGTGGATGTTCCTCATGATCTCGTGGAGCCTGGTGTCGACCTCTTCGATCGACCACCTGAGCTTCATCGAGTTCTGGGACATCTCGAGTCCCGATACGGCGACGCCTCCTGCGTTGGCGGCCTTTCCCGGCGCGAAGGAGATCCCTTCCTTCTGGAAGTACTGTACCGCAGGGGTCGTGCACCCCATGTTGGAGGTCTCGACCACATACTTCACGCCGTTGGCGGCAAGCCTCTTCGCATCCTCGAGATCGAGCTCGTTCTGGATGGCACAGGGGAATGCCATGTCGACGGGGACCTCCCAGGGGCGGCGGCCCTTGAAGAACTTCGCCCCGAACCGTTTCGCATAGGGCTCGACGACATCGTTGTTCGATGCCCTGAGCTCAAGCATGTAGTCCCACTTCTCCGGGGTGCTGATCCCCTCCTCATCGAGGATGTACCCGTCCGGGCCGGAGATCGTCACGACCTTCGCCCCGAGTTCGGTAGCCTTCATGACCGCCCCCCAGGCGACGTTGCCGAAGCCGGATACGGCGACCCGCTTCCCGGCCATGGTCTCACCCATGGCAGTGGTCATCTCATTGGCGAAGTACATCGAACCGTAGCCGGTCGCTTCCGGCCTGATGAGCGACCCGCCCCAGTTCTGGCCCTTGCCGGTCAGGACCCCGGTGTTCTCTATCATCAGGCGCTTGTACTGGCCGTAGAGGTACCCGATCTCCCGTGCCCCAACCCCGATATCGCCGGCGGGGACATCGGTGCTCGGCCCTATATAGCGGTAGAGCTCGGTCATGAAGGAGCGGCAGAACCGCATGATCTCGTTGTCGGACTTCCCCTTCGGGTTGAAGTCGGACCCGCCCTTCGCTCCCCCCATCGGGAGGGTGGTAAGGCTGTTCTTGAAAGTCTGCTCGAACCCGAGGAACTTCAGTGTACCGAGCGTGACGCTCGGGTGGAACCGCAGCCCGCCCTTATAGGGACCGATCGCATTGTTGAACTGGATCCGGTACCCCCGGTTGACCTGGACATCGCCGTTGTCATCCTCCCACTCCACCTTGAAGGTAAGGACCCGGTCGGGTTCGGTGATCCGCTCGAGGATCTTGGCGTTCAGGTATGCGGGATTGTCATTGACGACGTCGATGATCGACTCGATGACCTCGCTGGCTGCCTGGATGAACTCTGGCTGTGCGGGGTTCTTCTTCTCCAACTCAGCCATGAAAGAATCAAAATGGTACATATACACCCTCCGAATAGGAGATCATCACCTTCAGGCAATAATCATTTCAGAAATATATGGCAATGGTAAACCCGAATCCCTCAATAGTCAACTTATTTTCTTATGTTTTACAAAATATATTATCTTGTATGATAGTATTTTATGTTTTGCATGTTTTTCTATTTCCTTACTTATGGATACAGTTATATTTTTATTTATTTTTATGTTTTCATACTTTTTTAACATATTTTCTTTCGATCAGCCCCTTAATGCTCCAGTAAAAACACCCGTGGATAATCCCGGGGAATCGTGGTACAGTATCAGTATGACTGCACAACCGATCATACCGGAGACCCCGTTCGGGGATCTCATGTCCCTGCGAGTCCGGAACATCCTGCTCATCTGCAGCAGGTATGACCGGTTCATGCTCGAGGAGGATGGACGCATAGAGGAACTGCTGTTCCAGGACTATGTCTCCCTCGGCCTGCGCTACCCGCCGAAGATCACCCATGCCCACTCAGCCCAGGTAGCCCTGGACCTCCTTGAGGAACGGGACTTCGAACTGGTCATCACCATGCTCAACATCGGGGAGCTGCATGTGGCGACCCTGGCACAGACGATCAGGGAGACATACCCTGACAAGCCGATCATCATCCTCACCCCGCAGGCCTCCCACAAGATGCTCCTCGAACTCAAGAGCGAGAGCCGGGATGTGGTGGACTACATCTTCGCCTGGCAGGGGAACCCGAACATCCTGCTGGCCATGGTCAAGCTGGTCGAGGACCGGATGAACGCACCGCTCGACACGGCATCTGCCGGTGTGCAGGTCATCATCCTGGTGGAGGACTCGGTCCGCTACTACTCGACCTACCTCCCGATCATCTATACCACCCTGATCCAGCAGGCCCGGTATATCATGTCGGAGGGGCTCAACGACTGGTCCAAGACCCAGCGGATGCGGGGACGCCCGAAGATCCTCCTTGCCAAGAACTACAATGAGGCAGTCGAGCTCTATGACACCTATAAAGGGAACACCCTCGGGATCATCTCGGACATCACCTACAACCGGGACGGGGAAGTCGACCGGGAAGCCGGCCTGAAGCTCTGTGAGTATATCAGGGGGGGGAACAGCGAGATCCCCATCCTGCTGCAGTCCTCCCGCCAGGAGTACCGCATAGAGGCCGAGAAGCACCATGCCCACTTCATCCACAAGCACTCCGAGACCCTCCTTGCCGATATACGAACCTACATCAGGACCAACTACGGGTTCGGGGACTTCATCTTCAGGGATCCCGACACCCTGCGGCCGATCGCCAAGGCCGAGAACCTCAGGGACCTCCAGTACACCCTGGCGACCCTGCCGCTCGACTCGTTCAAGTACCATGTGCGTAACAATGACATCTCGAAATGGCTCAAGGCACGTGCCCACTTCAACCTGGCGAAACAGATCCGGCCAAAGAGCCTCGAGGACTACCGGACAGCCGATGAGCTTCGCAGCGACATTATCTCCACGATCAAGGCCTACCGCTCCCAGCGGGGGAGGAACACCATCGCGCTCTTCAGCAAGGAGCGGTTCGACGAGCTCTCCTTCTTCAACAGGATCGGCTCAGGCTCCCTCGGGGGGAAGGGACGCGGACTCGCCTTCATCAGCATGATCGTCAAGGAGCACGGCCTGGCCGAGAAGTACCCCGAAATGTACCTCTCCATCCCCAGGACGATCGTCCTGACGACCGAACTCTTCGACTCCTTCATGGAGGAGAACGACCTCTACCCCGAGGTCGTCAAGGACTACTCCGACGGGGAGATCCTCCAGATCTTCCTCAAGGCGAAACTGCCGAACGAGCTCGAGGAGAACCTGAAAGCCATCATCAAGGTGCTCCGTGCACCGATCGCGGTACGGTCCTCGAGCCTGCTGGAGGACTCACACTACCAGCCCTTCGCCGGTATCTACGAGACCTGCATGATCCCCAACGACCACCCGGACTTCGACCGGAGGATGAAGGACATCTGCAACGCGATCAAGTGCGTCTACGCCTCCACCTACTACCGCAAGAGCAAGGACTACCTCAAGGCGACGAACCACATGATCGAGGAGGAGCAGATGGCCGTCATCATCCAGCAGGTGACGGGCACCACCTTCGGCCACTACTGCTACCCCAACCTCTCCGGGGTCGCCAGGTCGCTGAACTACTACCCCCTCGGGAAGGAGTCCCCCTCCGACGGGGTAGCCTACATCGCCTTCGGGTTCGGGAAGACGGTCGTGGAGAATGGGATCTCGCTGCGGTTCTCCCCGAGATACCCGAAACGGGCGATGCAGCTCGACCCCATGACCGGCAAGACCCAGCAGGAGTTCTATGCCCTGGATATGACCAGGCTCTTCGACCCGGAGGAGTTCGATGCGGACAACCTGGTGAAGCTCCAGGTCGGGGACCTTGATGATCCAAATCCCCTGAAGTATGTCGCCTCGACCTACGACATCCGCAACAGGACCATGAGCGACTCCCCGTCGGCAAAGGGGAAGAAGATCATCACCTTCTCCGCCCTTCTCAAATACAATGCCCTCCCGGTCGTGCAGATCATCAGGGACCTGCTCATCCTCGGAGAGGATATCATGAATGTGCCGATCGAGATCGAGTTCGCATGCAACTTCCATAAACCGGCGGGAAAGCCCCCGGAGTTCAGCATCCTGCAGATCAGGCCGATCGTCGAGGGTGCTGAGTCAACGGACGTCTCGTTCCTCCCCGAAGATACCCAGAAAGCTGTAATCCATTCGAAGAAGGCGATGGGCAACGGGATCTATTCTGACCTCCAGGACATCATCTACGTGAAGCCGGACGCCTTCGACCCGTCGAAGACGGTACTCATGGCAGAGCAGATAGCAGAGATCAACGCCGCCTTCACCGAGGAGGACAGGGGCTACATCCTCCTGGTGGCAGGGAGGCTCGGTTCGAGCGACCCCTGGCTCGGCATCCCCACCACCTGGGCGCAGATCTCCCAGGCGAGGGTCATCATCGAGACGGGTCTCAAGGGGTTCGAGGTGGAGCCAAGCCAGGGAACGCACTTCTTCCAGAATCTCACCTCGCTCCACAACGGCTACATGACGATCAATCCGGTACGGGGAGACGGGAGCTGTGCGTATGAGCGGCTTGATGTACTGACCTGCACGAGGGAGACGGAGTTCCTCAGGCTCTCCCATACAGACAGACCGTTCACCGTGAAGATAGACGGGAAGTCGGGAGAGGGCTACATCGATATCCTGTAGTGGTTAGAGGTTTCTGAAACAGTTCCATAGGGGGTCGGACGGGGGGTCCGCGACGATCGTGAGGGATTCTTTCTTCACGGGGTGTTCGAATTCGACCTTGCGCGCATGCAGGTAGATCCCACCCCCGCGGTTCGACCGCCTCGCCCCGTACTTGAGGTCACCCTTGATGGAGCAGCCGATCGCGGCAAGCTGCGCCCTGATCTGGTGGTGCCGCCCGGTATGGAGGTCGATCTCGAGCAGGTAGTAGTTCTGGGTCGCCCCGACCACGCGGTAGCTCAGGTGGGCGAACTGCGAGTTCTTCTTCTCCGTATCGAAGGCGATGCTCTTGTTCTTCTGCCGGTTCCGGGTAAGGTAGTGCTTGAGCTCCCCCTCGGACTGGGGCGGCATCTTGTCAACGACAGCCCAGTAGGTCTTCTTCACCTTCTTCTCCCGGAACATGGAACCCATCCGCGAGAGGGCCTTGTCGGTCTTGGTATAGATGACGATCCCGCTCGTCGGCCGGTCGAGCCGGTGCGGTATGCCGAGGAAGACATTCCCCTGCTTATGGTATCTCTCCCTGATATACTCCCGTACATGATCGCACAGCGGCACATCCTGGGTCTCATCGCCCTGCACGATCTCCGAGGGGCGCTTGTTCACCACGATCAGGTGGTTATCTTCAAAGAGGATCCTCTCTCTTATACTGTCTCTCATGCATCATCCTCGATACCGAGCTGCAGCTGCTTCTGCACTTCAGGCTCCTGCTGCTCAGGTTCTGCCGGTTTCTTATGGACCACCCTGCGGATCCTGACGGACTGGACATCCTTCGATGTCAGCCGGACCCCGTTAGCCCTCACACCTTTTACCAGATAATCGGCAAAGGGGAAACTCTCCTCGAGCACTTTCAGCCGTTTTTTCGGTTTATACTGCAGGAATACCTCAGCATTCTCCTGGGTGGAGAACTTCACGAGCTTCCCGTTCTCCGGGACCAGCTCGTAGGAGCGGTTCATGATGAACTGGGTGATCTGGCACCGCTTGATGTAGAGCTGCCGGGTCCCCTTCAGCTGGTAGACCAGCGTGAAGAACGTCTCCTCGAGGCAGGACTTCTCCGCGATGCAGCAGTAGCGCATCCCCTTGCCGACGAAGAGCTTGTCCGTGGTCTCGGTGACGAAGTAGCTGCCGTCCCGCTTGATGACCAGCAGCCGGTCGTAGGGGGAGACCTCGCAATGGATGCTGCCCTCCCGGACCTGGTACCCGAGATAGCCGGTCGAGGGATCGAACCGTACGGAGAGGTCACGGTTGGCAGCCTCCCTGACATCGACCTTGTCGAACGAGGTCACCATCGTGTTCCGCTGCGCGCGGGGACCGGAACTCACCTTCAGCGACTCGATGTTCTCCAGGGCATATTCCGTGATATGTGCGAGGTGGTAGGCGATCTCCTCGAGCCGTGCATTGATCTTCTCGACCTCATGGCGGGCCTTCTCGATGTCGTAGAGGGAGATCCTCCTGATCGGGATCTTGAGCAGCCGGTCCACGTCGTCGGGAACGAGCTCCCGCGTCAACTGGTCTAGGAAGGGCTTGAACCCCTGGAAGACGGCTTTCACCACCGTCTCCTGGGTCTTCATCTTCTCGATAGCCTTATAGATCCGCTCCTCGATGAAGATCCGCTCCAGTGTCCTGGCATGCAGGTTATCGAGCAGGTGCCCCCGCTCGTTCTCGAGCTCCATCTTCAGGATCTCGACGAGCCGATCCGTCTGGTAGGCGATCGCATCGGTGACGGTCATCTGTACCGGGAACCCGTCCCGGATCACCAGCAGGTTCACCGAGATCGACTGCTCGCAGTCGGTGAAGGCATAGAGGGCATCGACGACATCCTGGGTATAGGTGTTCCTCGGGAGGTTGATCTCTATATTGATCTTCTCGGTGGTGAAGTCGTTGATCCCCGAGATCTTCAGCTTGTTCTTCTTGGCTGCAGCCTCGATGGAGGCGATCAGCTTCTCGGTGGTGACCCCGTAGGGGATCTCCTCGATGACGATCTTCTTCGGGTCCTTGGTATTGAGCTTGGCCCGTACGAGCACTTTCCCGTTGCCGTCCTCATAGTTCGACACGTCGAGGTAGCCGCCGCCCGGGAAGTCGGGGTAGACCCGTTTCACCTCCCCCTGGAGCCGGGCTGCCATCGCGTCGAGGACCTCGTTGAGGTTGTGCGGCAGGATCTTCGTCGACATGCCGACGGCGATCCCCTCGGCCCCCTGGATCAGCAGGACCGGGATCTTGGCCGGGAAGGCGACCGGTTCGGAGTTCCTCCCGTCGTAGGAGTCCTCGTAGACGGTCAGCTCAGGGTTGTAGATCGACTTCCTCGCATAGGGAAGCAGCCGGCACTCGATGTATCGGGCAGCCGAGGCGATGTCGCCGGTGAGGATGTTCCCGAAGTTCCCCTGCTTGTCGATGAAGACCTCCATGTTGGCCAGGTTCACCAGCGCCTCGTAGATGGAGGAGTCCCCGTGCGGGTGGTACTTCATGCAGTGCCCGACGACGTTGGCCACCTTGTGGAACTTGCCGTCATCCATCTCGAAGAGGGAGTGGAGGATCCTCCGCTGGACCGGCTTCAGCCCGTCCGCTATGTCCGGGATGGCCCGGTCCTTGATAACGTAGGATGCATATTCGAGGAAGTTCTTTCTGAAGAGTTTCTGTACATGTGCCATCAGATCAGGTTCTCCATGATGAATTCTTTTCGCTGCGGCGTGTTCTTACCCATGTAGAACTCGAGGGTGTCCCTGATCTCATGGATCGACTTGATGCTCACGGGGATGAGCCGGATGTCCTCGCCGATGAACTGGCCGAACTCCTTCGGGGAGATCTCCCCGAGCCCCTTGAACCGCGTCACCTCAGGCGAGGAGATCATAGCCATCGCCTCGTTGCGCTCCTGCTCGTTATAGCAGTAGACCGTCTTCTTCTTGTTCCGCACACGGAACAGCGGGGTCTCGAGGATATAGATATGGTTCGAGAGGACGAGCTCCTCGAAATAGCTGAGGAAATAGGTCAGCAGCAGGTTCCTGATATGGAACCCGTCGAAATCGGCATCGGTCGCGATGACGATCTTCTCATACCGGAGGTTCTCCAGCTCGTTCTCGATCCCGAGGGCCTTCATGAGGTTGTAGAGCTCCTCGTTCTTATAGATCTCCGTCCGCTTCTTGCCCTGGACGTTGAGTACCTTCCCCCGCAGGCTGAAGATCGCCTGGGTATAGACATCCCGGGTGGAGACCATCGACCCGGAGGCAGACTGTCCCTCGGTGAGGAAGATCATGGTCTTCTCGCCGTGTTTCGCGTGGTCCCGGTGGTACTTGCAGTCCTTGAGGTTCGGGATCTTGATCGAGATCCTCTTCGCTGCCTCGCGGGCTCCTTTCTTCACGGCATTGAGCTCCTTGCGGAGCTTCTCGTTGTTCGCTATCTTGTCGTTGAGCCGCGTGGCAGCATCCTGGTTCTTGAGCAGGAAGTCCTCGATAGCGGACTTCACCTCATTGATGATCCAGCCCTTGATCTCGGTGTTCCCGAGCTTGTTCTTTGTCTGGCTCTCGAAGACCGGGTTCATCAGCTTTACCGCCACAGCCCCAACGACGCCCTCGCGGACATCGACCCCGGAGTAGCTCTTCTTGAAGAACTCGTTGACCCCCTTGAGGATCCCCTCACGGAAGGCGCTCTGGTGGGTACCCCCGCTGCTGGTGAACTGGCCGTTCACGTAGGAGAAGTAGTTCTCGCCGTAGTTCCCCGTATGGGTGAGGGAGAACTCGATATGCTCTCCCTTGTAGTAGATGATGTCATAGAGGCATTGGGAGCCGACCTCAGCCTGCAGCAGGTCGAGCAGACCCTTCTTAGAGCGGTACATGCGCTTGTTGAACTCGAGCGTGAGCCCGGCGTTCAGGTAGGCATAGTTCTGGATCCGCTCCTCGACGAACTCCATGTCATAGGCATACTCGCCGAAGATCTGCTCATCGGGAATGAACTCGATGAAGGTGCCGGCCGGCTGGGTGCTCTTCCCCTGCTTCTTCGAGATGAGGGTCCCCCGCTCGAAGACCGCCTCGGAGTACTTCCCCTCACGGTAGGAGACCACATGGAAATAGGAGGAGAGGGCATTGACCGCCTTCGTACCGACCCCGTTGAGCCCCACGGAGAACTGGAACACCTCGTCATTGTACTTTGCCCCGGTATTGATCACCGAGACGCACTCGATCACCTTGCCAAGGGGGATCCCCCGACCGAAGTCCCGGACCTTCACGGTCTTCTCATGGATCTCCACGGCCACCTGTCGGCCGAACCCCATGATGAACTCGTCGATGCTGTTGTCCACCACCTCCTTGAGGAGGATGTAGATCCCGTCATCGGCATTCCCGCCGTCCCCGAGGCGCCCGATATACATACCGGTCCTCAGGCGTATATGCTCCAGTGAGCTTAACGTCTTTATCTTGCTCTCATCATAGACTGTCGTTGCTTTCATACTGCCATAATTGTACTACGGATATGAATTTTTATCAATTCTACACTACAGGTGGGGTAAAAATCTGTTAAGAGGAACCTATACCCATGTGCTCAATGCAGTTAGCGAACGGTGGGGACCCATCCATCCCCGAAGGGGCATCCGCTCTTTATCTTTCTTCCCCTTCGTCGTATAGTGACAGGTATCAGGAGGTATGCCATGGGTGAGAAACAGCACATGCGTGCACGGTTCACGAAGGAAGGCTGGGAAGCCATCAAGGATGACGGGAGCACACTGCACATCGGGAAGGCCGAAGGGTCCTTCAGGCCCTACGACCTGCTCCTCGCAGCCCTCGAGGGGTGCCTGTACGCTACCATCGTGTCGGTAGCCGAGAAGATGCAGGCAGACTACGACATCCTCGAGATGGAAGTCTCCGGGGAGAAGCGCGACGAGAAGGTCGCGACCCTGAAGGAGTGCCATATCGCGATCACGGTGACCGGGGCGAGTGACGAGAAGAAGATCACGAAGGCCTGCGACATCGGGACGAGGTACTGCTCGGTCTACAACACCATCGCGAAGGTGGCCGAGATGTCCTGGGACGTCTCGTTCCAGTAGCGATGAACAAGGTCCGGGTTTCCTCGGACCTTGACTCTATCTCTTAAAGTATCGTCCTACCCAAAGAGGTACTGGTTGACCATGTTCCGGATCTTCTCCTGCTTGCCGCTCGTCCGTGCCGGTTCCCCGACCTCTTTCCCGACTGCATAGAGATCCTCGAGCGTCATCTCACCGGTAGCGAAGGCAAGGCCTTTGCCGCCTGCGAAGCTGCTGTAGCGCTCATCCTTCATGCCCGATATCTTCCCGTCCGAGATGATCCTGTCTGCCAGCTCAAGGCTCAGGGCGAAGGTGTCCATACCGCCGATGTGCGCGATGAAGAGGTCTTCCGCATCTGTGGAGTTCCTCCTGACCTTCGCGTCGAAGTTAAGCCCGCCGGAAGTGAGCCCGCCTGCGTTCAGCACGACCATCATCGCCTCTACCGCGTCATAGACGTTCGTCGGGAACTCATCGGTATCCCAGCCGTTCTGGTAGTCACCCTGGTTCGCGTCGATGCTCCCGAGCATCCCGGCATCCGCACAGACCTGAAGGTCATGGGCGAAGGTGTGCCCTGCGAGGGTCGCATGGTTGTTCTCGATGTTGCACTTGAAGTCCTGCTCGAGGCCGTGCTGCCTGATGAAGCCGATGGTGGTGGCCGCATCGTAGTCGTACTGGTGCTTGGTAGGCTCCATCGGCTTAGGCTCGATGAGGAAGTTCCCGGTGAAGCCGATCTTCCTGCCGTAGTCCCGTGCCATGGTGAGGAACCGTGCGAGGTGCTCGGTCTCCTGCTTCATGTCGGTGTTCCACAGGTCCATGTAGCCTTCCCGTCCGCCCCAGAAGACATAGTTCTCGCCGCCGAGCATCACGTTCACGTCAAGGCAGTTCTTGACCTGGACGGCGACCCGTGAGACCACGTCGAAATCGGGGTTCGTAGCCGCACCGTTCATATACCTCGGGTTGGAGAAGACATTAGCCGTGTTCCACAGAAGCTTCACCCCGGTCGCCTCCTGCCGCTCCTTGAGGGCTTCGGCTACCTGGTGGTAGTTCTTCTCGTATTCAGCAACACTGTTCCCCTCCGGGGAGACGTCAGCGTCATGGAAGCAGTAGTAGTCCGCGCCGATCTTCGTGAAGAACTCGAATGCCGCATCTGCCTTCTTCAGTGCCGCGGTCATGGGGTCGGCATCAGCCCAGGGAAAGATGATGGTCCCGCTGCCGAAGGGGTCGGTCCCGTTCGCGCAGAAGGAGTGCCAGTAGGCGATCGCGAACCGCAGGTGCTCCCGCATGCTCTTCCCGGCAACGACCTTGTCCGGGTTGTAGAACTTGAATGCCAGCGGGTTGTCAGAACCCCTTCCCTCGAACCCGATCTTCCCGATCCCGGGGAAGTATTCCTTTGCTCCGATAAATGGTGTTGTCATACTAGTACCTCTTTATACATAGTGTTTTCTTGATCTCTATGAGAACAGCGGCGTCATGGCTTCGACATACGCGCTGTACCGTGCATATATTTCCCTATAGGCAGCTGCATCGGCGGTATCGGGAACGCAACCCTTGCGCTCATCAAGCCCGATGTGCTCCCCGGCGATCGCCTCGATCGAAACCCCGTCGCCTTCCAGGCACCAGAGCGCCTGCAGGGCAGCACCGAAGGCTGCTGCCTCCTTGACGACCGGGATGACGACCGGCAGGTCGAGGATGTCAGCGGCGATCTGCCGCCAGAACGGGGAGTTCGCCCCGCCCCCGATGAGCCGGACCTCCTTCGGCTCATAGCCGAGGGAGATGAAGGCATCGAGCCCCATCTTCAGCCCGAAGATCGCCGACTCCATGGCAGCCCTCGAGATGTTCGCCTCACGGTAGTTGGCATTGTCGAGACCCACGATACACCCCTTGCCGTTGGGGAAGTTCGGGGTTCGCTCCCCGTTGAAGAAGGGCAGCATGAGTACCCCTTCCGCCCCGGCAGGAGCCTGCTCAGCAGTCCCGTCGAACTCCTTGACGCCTTTCTCGAAGAGGGTTCTCGTCAGCTCGGAGGCAACGGTGCAGTTCATGGTGCATAAGAGCGGCAGCCAGCCGCCGGTCGAGGAACAGAAGGCTGCGAGCGAGCCGTTCCGGTCGATGACGGGGGTATCGGAATAACCGTAGATCGTACCGGAGGTGCCGAGGCTCATGGTGAGTACACCGGAGGAGACCGTGCCCGTGCCGATCGCCCCCATCATGTTGTCCCCGCCTCCGCTCGATACGGGGATGCCGGCAGGGATCCCGAACTCTGCCGCAGTCTTCTCCGTGACGAGACCGGCCTTCTCCTGCGGCCCGATCAGCCTCGGGAGGCATTCGCTGAGATCCCGGTCGGGGTCCAGCGCGGCTAGCAGGCTGGTATTCCACTCCCGTGTCCCGACGGTAAGGAGGGCAGTCCCTGAGGCGTCACCATACTCCATGGTGTACTCCCCGGTCAGGTACCAGTTGATATAGTCATGGGGAAGGAGGATCTTCGCCATCCGGTCATACAGATCCGTATGGTTCTTCTTCAGCCAGAGGATCTTCGGCGCGGTATACCCAGGCAGCACCAGGTTGCCGGCCTTCTCCAGCAGCGCGTCCCCGCCGCCGAAGGATTCGGTGATCTCGCCGCACTCAGCCGCGGTAGAGGTGTCGCACCAGAGTTTCACCGGGTAGAGCACCTCGCCGTCCGCATCCACGGGCACGAACCCGTGCTGCTGTCCGGAGACGCCGACCGCCCCGATCGTCTGTCTGACCTCCGCGGGAATCTGGGAGAAACTCTCCCTGATCGCATCGATCCACCAGGAAGCCTCCTGCTCCCGGGTGCCGTCATTCCTGCTGACGAGCTCATGGGAGGCTGAGCCCTCTGCCACGATCGTCTTGGACTCATAATCATATACGACGACCTTGGTACTCTGGGTACCGGTGTCGATCCCTGCGACTGTCTTCATATGCCTGCTCCTATCTCAAGGTTAGCTCTATTCTCACCCCAAAATAGCCATTTATGAATGGACATAATTGATAAGACATGCATATAATTGACATTATGAGGATAATAGACGCAGTCTTCGTCTACCAGATGAAGGAGGTCGAGGAGATCCGGTGGCACGGCCGTTTCCACCAGCACGGTGCGCATCTGTATGAGATCCACTACTTTCTCCAGGGCGAGGGGACCTTCCTGAACGACAATACATATTATAGATTATCACCGGGGATGCTCTTCGTCACGGGACCCGAGACCCAGCATTCGATCCAGGCCCAGGACCTCCATGATCCCATCACCTATTACGCGGTGCTCATCGAGGTCCCTGATTCTGATCATGAGCTGCGCAGCCTGCTTGCCGGGGAGACGGAGAGGCGGGGATCCTATACGGTGGGGACGAACCGTCGCTTCTTCTTCGAGGAGATCAGAGAGAAGGGGCTCTCAGGCCAGCGGAACCTCCAGATGTCGGCTGCCCACCAGCTCATCTCCTTCCTCTACCAGCTCTCCGAGGATGACGTGAGTCCCTACGGCAGGGAGGAGAGCATCCACCTCGAGAAAGCCATCACCTTCATGCAGAATAACGTGATGGGGTCGGTCACCCTCACTGACATCGCGAACCATATCAGGCTCAACGAGTCCTACTTCATCCGGCTCTTCCGCCGGAGGGTCCACAACACCCCGATGAAATACTACATGAAGCTGAAGATCGAGGCAGCGGGAGCCATGCTTGCCGAGACGACGCTCTCGGTCAAGGAGATCGCGGCTAAACTGCACTTCTACAGCGAGTTCCATTTCAGCAGGACCTTCAAGGCCTATACGGGTCTTGCCCCGACGAACTACCGGAAGAACTACCTCCAGAAACTCGGGGTCTCCCCTGATACGAAAAAAGGCGACCCCCAATAACGAAGGTCACCCCCTGCTGCCTGTTTCAGGCTGCTGCGACTAGTGGTCGCAGGCGTTGTCCCCGGTCTCCAGGGCACCGCTCATGTAGACGCTCACCAGCTCTTCCGGGTCCCCTGCAGGGGCGCCGGTGATGACGGTGATGTCGTTCGCCGTGAAGAGCTGCTGGGCACGGGTGCCCATACCGCCGGCAATGATCACGTTCGCACCCTGCTCATGGAGCCACTGTGGCAGGACGCCCGGCTCATGGGGGGGCGGCACCAGGCTCTGTGAGCCGGTGATGCTCTTCTTCTCATCATCTGTATCAACAAGCACGAATTCCTGGCAGTGCCCGAAATGCATACTGAGCTTCCCATTCACGCATGGTACGGCATATCTCATCTCTCTTACCTCCGAGTTCAGTCATCTTAGTCACAGTTATACACACTTTCGCAGAAATAGCCAATACCGGCATATGCTATTTTTTACCGGATCAGACCCAATGGCCCTCGATGTTCGCATCAGCTGCCGGCTGCAGCCTACCCTTCTCCAGTTCCTCGAGTGCATCCTGCACCGTACCGCCCTTCCGGTAGTAGAGCTCCACCCCGCCCCTCGAGAGGACGGCATAGGCCTTCGGACCGCAGAGGCCTGAGATCACGGTCGTCACCTTCGCACCTATCAGGTTCTGGGCCGTCTGGATCCCAGCCCCCTGGGCTGCCTCATAGTTCTGGGTGTTCGCCAGATAGGAGAGATCCCCTGACTCCTTCGAATAGAGGATGAATCCTGCCGCCCTGCCAAAACGGGGGTCCACCCGGGACTCCATGCCGTGGTCTTCCGTGACCGGGATCGCCACTACCATCTACCGCCTCCTCTCCTGCCGAAGCCTCGTCCCATGCCCCTGCCGCCTCGTGGCCGGAAACCCCGTCCGAGACCGCGACCCATACCGTACTGCGGCACGGCTGCAGGTTCAGTCCCTGCGCTCTCTGCTGTCTTCTGTTCTTCTCCTGCGGGGACCGGGCACCTGCCGTATCCCCAACCTGTTCTCGGCCCTTCTCCGTTCGGGCCGGTTCCATCAAATCTTGGCATACCTTACTCCTTCGGACGTACTGTTCGTACACCCTTAATTGGCATATGCTAAATATAATGCATTATGAAGCTCTTGTCAAGCTCAACCAGGAAATGTTGCCTCAGATCTCCCTGATCAGTGCATAATGGTGGTGGGTCTGCCAGGCATCACGGATGAAGAGGTAGTCAGGGGCCTCTCCCTCATAGGTGAATCCCAGTCTCCTGATCGTCGCGAGGGAGGCCTCGTTCTCCGGCATGATGTTCGCCTCGATCCTATGGAGTTTGAACTCAGTGAAGCCGTAATAGACCATGACCCTGAGGGCCTCGGTCATATAGCCGTTGCGCACCTCCTGCGCATCGAGCTGGTAGCCGAGATAGGCTGACTGAAAATACCCCCGCACGGTGTTCGAGAAGCTCATGTTCCCGATGAACCGCCCAGGTTCTTCGATTCTCTCGATCCAGAACCGTATGCCAGTCTGCTGCCGCTCGAGCAGCATGTCCTGCAGGATGATATCTTCCTGCGTCTCCCGGGTGTAGAACTGCTCAGGCCGGAGCGGCCCGAAGGTAGAGAGGAACTCCCGGTTCCTTCGGTAGTAGTCGAGGGCGGCATCGGCATCTGCGGGGACGGCCGTCCTGACGATGAGCCGTTCCGTCTCATAGAGCCGGGCCGGGATCCTCGAATCTGGTATGAGGTCCCGCTCAGGGAACATCGCCATCGTGATGAGGTCGTACCACTGCCCGTAGAAGAAGCGGTACTCCCGCTGGATCCCCTCCACGGAGAACCCCATGCCCACGTAGGTGCGGTAGGCGATCCTGTTGCCTGCCAGGACACCGAGGGTGACCTTGTGCAGGTGGAGCTCCTCGGTGCAGATCCTGATCACTTCCCGCACGGCAAGGCCTGCAAGGCCCTTACTACGAGCTTCCCGCCTCCCGATGAAGACCTTTTGGATCCTCGCATTACGATGGGCCAGGTCGATGGACCCGAGCTCGATGATCCCGGTTGCGATCCCCCCATCTTCGATGATGAAGAGACGTGAGTTCCTCTTCGTCACAAGGAACTCCCTCAGCTTGCTCTCGGTCAGCGGGTAGGTAAAAGACGGGCCTGCCCAGAGCAGCAGTTCCCGTTCATCCCCCTCTCCTGCCCAGCTAAGCAGGAGGGGTATATCGTCAGGTGTGAACTCGCGGAGTGTGACCATACAGAATCAGAGACTCCACCCGTCATAGCAGACGAGTTCCTCTACCGGCATTCGGCCCCTTCCCGGCTTGGCATCCGCTGTCGCGTACCCGACCGGGAGCAGTTCGACCACCATGACTTCGTCGGGGATCCCGAGGATCTCCTTCACGCTCTCCGGCTGGAAGGAACCTATCCAGCAGCTCCCCAGTCCCTCAGCAGCAGCTGCCAGTGCCAGGTGCTCGATGGCGATCCCTGAATCTATGCCGTAGCGTGCATGGCCGCACCGCATGAGCTTGCCGTCGGAGACCGAGCAGCAGACGATCACGACCGGGGCCTGCCCCACGAACTTCTGCCCGTATGCCGCCTCGGCAAGGAGACCTCGCTTGACGGGGTCGGTCACCACCACATACCGGCACTCCTGCTGGTTTCGTGCCGAGGGCGCCTGCCTGGCTGCCTCGAGGATCCGGTCAAGCTTCTCCTGCTCTACGGGCCTTGGGTCATACGAGCGAACACTGAAACGGTTCTTCACTGCATCATAGAAATCCATCACTGGTTACCTCCGTCGTGAACTGTATCTACAGATAAATATAGACTAAATGCGAAAATGATTATAGGGTTAAGGAGAAATGAGCGACAGCATACAGAACGGACCGAACCCAAGATCATTCATACCCTCACTGGCTATCAAGTCGATGCCGTCGACTTTCTGCGTCTCAGCAGACCTGCGGGAACCCGTGGACCCGGAGCTCCTCCAGGAGGCAGTCAGCCTTCTGGCTGCCCGGTACCCCTTCATCCGGGTCAGGGAGGGGCAGACCCTCTTCTCCTCGGTGCTGCGTTATGATGATCACATCCCCCAGGCACGGAGGGTCGTCCAGAAGGGCCATATGGTCAAGTGGCGGAACCTTCCCTTCCCCCTGATGGTCGTCTATGACACGAAGTACATCGGTATCGCAGCCTCATCCTCGCTGACAGACGGCCACGGGGTGCTGACCATGCTCAAGACCCTGCTCCTCGCCTATCTCAGGCTTGCAGGCCATGCTGTCCCGGAAAGCGGGCTGGTCCGGGAGCCGGGCTCCAGCATCCTCCCTTCCGAGACCGAGGATGCCTTCAGGGCCTGCTACCATGAGGATATACCCACCACGAAACTCACCGGGAGGGCCTTCCACACAGACGGCCGTCCCCTGGAAGCGAACCGCCTCGGGAGGATCACCGGCGTGATCCCGACCGAGACCTTGAAAGAGACCACGAAGAAGTACCAGGTCACTGTCACCGAGTACCTCGGGGCTGTCTACTTGTATGCGCTCTACCGCATCCAGCAGCGGGAATCGAACCGGGAGACCCCGATCAGGCTCAGTATCCCGGTCGACCTCAGGGGCTTCTATGAGACGGAGACCTTACGAAACTTCTCACTCTTCATCCGCCCGGAGATCCATACCGGCCTCGGCGAGTATGACCTCCCTGAATTGATCAGGCACGTCTGCCACTCCCTCCGGTATGCCCGTCAGAAGAAACAGATCTCATCAACGATACGGACCAACTTCACCCGGCACCTCCGGCTGCAGAACGGGCTCCACCGGCTCGGCAGGTTCGAGCAGGGAGAGCTCTACCACTCGGGGACCCTGTCGAACATGCGGCAGGTGGAGATCCCGGACGAGATGGCCGGACTCATCACGGGGTTCGACTTCACCCTGGGACCGAACAGCATCAACCATGAGAACTGCGGGATCATCGGGTATGACGGAGTGATCCGCATCACCTTCACCAGGACCGTGCAGGACCCCTCAGTATCGAGGGAGTTCTTCCGTATCCTCTCCGAAGAGGGGATCACCGCAGAGATCCTATAGATAGACCCAGAAGGGGGTGATCTCCGAGAGCCGGAGATCCTCATCTGCGGGGTACCCCGTGATACCGTCGGCCCGGGTCTGCTCCGTGTACCACCGGAGATCCTCTTCTTCATCCTCGGAATAGATGTAATCGATGGCGAACACAGCAGCCCCGGCATCCTGGAACTCCCGGATATAGGAGAACCGCCGCTCGGTACGTTCAGCATCACGGGGCTTCCCGTTCTTGTAGTAGAGGGACTCGAGGTTGAGGCCGTCAACAGCCTCGAGGTACCGTTCATCACCGTAGTGGATGATATACTCCGCGTTCTGGACGATGACGATCGCTTCGGGGTTCACTTCTCTGATCTGATTAGCGATCCGGACGACGAAGTCGACCATATACCCGGCAGTCACCTCCCGCTCCATCGCCTCCCCGCAGTCCGGCGCTGCCCAGTATTCGAAGACATCCACGAGATCGAGGAAGACACCGTCAAAACCTGCCTCCATGATCTGGTCCGCGATATCCAGCACGATCTGCTGCCACTCCTCGACCCAGAACTTCACCCGAAAGCTCCCCGGCCATTCGGCATCCTCGCAGGAGATCCAGTCCGGGGTATTCCACCATATCCGGCGGGAGTTCCGGCTGAGCCAGGAGCGGTGGAAATAGTCACGGAACCACGAAGCCTCACCGATACTCAGGTAGGAGACGACCTGTCCTCCGGTCTCCCCCTTCAGCCGGGCAAGGTCCTCTGGTGTGTAGGCGGTCACGCCGGTCCCGTCCCGGGTCCGGTCGATGACCAGGAGGTCTGCCTCCAGCCGGTCGAGCTGCTTGAAGATATCGCCCTGGAGCATGACCGCATAGGTGGAGGCTGCATCGAGCTGCTTGGCAGCAGGGGTCACCCCCTCCGGGAGGTCGGCCACCCTGTTCAGGGGGTTCTCGGGGTCCCACCGGTCGGTGACGCAGCCGGTGACCAGGAGCGTGATGAGCAGCAGGGCTATCAGGAGGATACATATATTCCGCATAGGTTGAGTATACACCACAAGACACCGAACAATAAAGGTAGGTTCCTGTGGTTATATCTTACTGTTTTACTAAGGCTTTATACGTTTATCCTTGACGGGGAGAGGTTTCTGTACGATGTTATAGGTATATAAAGAGCAATGATTTGGGAGACACCATACTTCCGCGCGTCCCACTGCACCGGGTGCCATACCCATGAGCGAAAGAGAGGGTCCAATGGAAAAAAGAGAGTTCTTTATCGACACCGATATCGAGGAGACCGAGGACTGGAAAGAGTCCCTGAAGGGTGTCATCACACACGAAGGTTCACAGAAGGCAGACTACCTGCTGAGAGAGCTGACCGATACCGCACGGTCAGCAGGGGTGGAGACCACCCCCGGGGTGATCACCCCCTACGCCAACACACTCGATCCGGATACATCCGATACCATACCGAAAGAAGATTCCCTCACTGCCAGGGATGTGGCAGCCTATGTCAGATGGGATGCCATGGCCATGGTCGCGAGGGCGAACAAGGACGGGAAAGGCCTCGGGGGCCATATCGCGAGCTTCTCTTCAGCCTCCGCCCTCTATGAGGTCGGCTTCGACTGGTTCTTCCGCGGACCGGAAGCGAGGTACGGGCAGGACCTCATCTTCTTCCAGGGCCATTCGGCACCCGGCATGTATGCCCGGGCCTTCGTCGAGGGGCGTCTTACAGAGAAGCAGCTCGAGCACTTCAGGGTCGAGACAGCCGGAGAGGGGCTCTCCTCCTACCCCCACCCCTGGCTCATGCCCGACTTCTGGCAGTTCCCCACCGTCTCCATGGGGCTCGGTCCCCATATGGCGATCTACCAGGCGAGGTTCATGAAGTACCTGGAATCCCGCGGGATCAGGGAGAACGGTGATCGGAAGGTCTGGATCTTCATGGGGGACGGGGAGTCGGATGAACCCGAATCCCTCGGAGCCCTCTCGCTGGCAGCGAGGGAGCACCTGGACAATCTCATCTGTGTCGTGAACTGCAACCTGCAGCGGCTTGACGGGCCGGTACGGGGGAACGGCAAGATCATCCAGGAGCTGGAAGGCAAGTTCACCGGTGCCGGATGGCACGTGATCAAGGTCATCTGGGGTACCGAATGGGATGAGATCCTCAAGCGTGATACGAAAGGGGTCCTGCTGAACAGGTTCGCCTCCATGGTCGACGGGGAGTTCCAGACGATCAGGTCGAAGGGACCGGCATACCTGCGGGAGAAACTCTTCGGGGATGATCCCTACCTGCAGTCCCTCGTCGCGGACAAGAGCGACAAGGAACTCTGGCAGATGACCAGGGGCGGGCACGACCCGAGGAAGGTCTATGCCGCCTTCAGCGAGGCCGTGAAGCACACAGGCACCCCGACGGTCATCCTCGTGAAGACCGTCAAGGGCTACGGCATGGGCACCGTCGGGGAAGCTGCGATGGGGACCCACAACCAGAAAACGATGGACCTTGATTCACTCAAGGCTTTCAGGGACCGCTACCATGTCCCCCTCGCCGATGACGAGCTCGAGGGGCTCCCCTTCATCAGGCCGCCTGAGGGGTCGAAGGAACACGAATTCATCGTGAGGCAGCGAAAGGCCCTCGGGGGACCGGTCCCCTACCGGGATCCGGCAGCAGAGCAGCTGCCTGTACCTCCGCTGGAGGAGTTCTCGAGCCTACTCACCTCATCAGGTGACCGTGAGCTCTCGACGACCATGGCCTTCGTGCGGCTTCTAGGGAAGCTCTTGAAAGACCCCGGGATTGGTGAGCGGATCGTACCGATCGTTCCCGATGAGGCACGGACCTTCGGGATGGAGGGCCTCTTCCGCCAGGTGGGGATCTATGCCCCGACCGGGCAGCTCTATGAACCGCAGGACGCGAAATCGCTCATGTGGTACCGCGAGGACGAGAAGGGCCAGATCCTCGAGGAGGGGATCACCGAGGCAGGGGCCGTCTCCTCCTGGATAGCCGCAGCTACCTCCTACGCGAACCACGGGAAGGCAATGATCCCCTTCTACACCTTCTACTCCATGTTCGGGTTCCAGCGGATCGATGATTTCGTCTGGGCTGCCGGGGACAGCAGGGCACGAGGCTTCCTCATGGGTGCCACCGCGGGGAGAACGACCCTCAACGGGGAGGGCCTGCAGCACCAGGACGGGCACGGCCTGCTCATCGCGGCCACCCACCCGACCTGCCAGGCATATGACCCGAGCTTCTCCTATGAGCTTGCCGTCATCATCCAGGACGGGATGAGGAGGATGTATCATGATAACGAGGACATCTTCTACTACATCACCCTGATGAATGAGAACTATGCCCAACCAGAGATGCCGGAGGGCGCAGAGGAAGGGATCCGCAAAGGCGGCTACCTCTTCAGGGCTGCACCGCAGGGAGCAGGGAAGAAGGTCCAGCTCATGGGAAGCGGGACGATCCTCCGGGAGGTCATCGCAGCCGCGGAGCTCCTGGAGAGGGATCACGGGATCGGCGCTGATATCTGGAGCCTCCCGGGGATCAACCAGCTCCACCGGGAGGGGACGGAATGTGAACGGTACAACATGCTGCACCCTGAAACAGAACAGCAGGTCCCGTATTTGACGAGACAGCTCGAAGGCCACACAGGCCCTGTCGTGATCAGCACCGACTACCTGCGCTCCTACCCGGAACAGGTCAGGCGGCTCCTCCCGAACAAGCACGTCACCGTCCTCGGGACCGATGGGTTCGGCAGGAGCGACAGCCGGGCAGCCTTGCGGAGCTTCTTCGAGGTCGACCGGTATTACATCGCCGTCGCCGCCCTCAAGGGGCTGGCCGACGAAGGAGCGATCGAGGCTTCCATCGTGAGCGAGGCGATCAGTCGCTACGGCCTCGATGCGGACAAACCCAATCCGCGTATCAGCTGAAGGAGGAGACGAATCATGGCAACACAGATCCTGACCATCCCCGATATCGGGGATTACACCGATGTCCCGGTACTCGATGTCTATATCAAGGCGGGACAGCGTATAGAGCTTGAGACCCCGCTGCTCTCCCTCGAGAGCGCAAAGGCAGTCACGGACATCCCGTCCACTTCAGCCGGCACGGTTACGAAACTCCTCGTATCGGAGGGGGACCTGGTATCGGCAGGCACACCGATCGCAGAGATCGAGACGGCAGAAGCAGAAGTTGTCCCAAAAAAGCAGGAAGCCGAGACTGCAGCATCTGCAGTCGCACCTTCCCCGCTGCTCACCGCCTACCATGCGACCCCGTCTGTCAGGCAGTATGCCCGGGAACAGGGGATAGACCTTTCGCAGGTGGTACCCACCGGCCCTCACGGGAGGATACGCAGGGAGGACCTGGAACCCGTACAGACGAAGCGGGAGGAACCAGCTTCTGAGAGTGAGCGCATACCCCTCTCACGGATCCAGCGTCTCTCAGGTCCCCACCTCACCGACAGCTGGCAGCGCATCCCCCATGTCACCCAATTCGACGAGGCTGATGTCACCGACCTCGAGTCCTTCAGGAAGGAACTTAGATCCGAGTACACCGGGCCGGGGAAGCTCTCCCTGCTGCCGTTCATCATCAGGGCAGTGACAGCCGCCCTGCAGCAGCACCCGCTCTTCAACGCGGAGCTCGACGAGGAGAGCAATGAGATCCTCCTCAAGCGGCAATTCCATATCGGGATCGCGGTCGACACCCCGGAGGGCCTGGTCGTGCCGGTCATCCATGATGCGGAGAAGAAGAGTCTCTTCACGCTTGCTGAAGAACTCTTCGAGCTCAGCGAACGGGCACGTGCCGGTAAACTCAGGCCGGCTGACATCACCGGCGGGACCTTCAGCATCTCAAGCCTCGGCGGCATCAGCGGGACGGGGTTCACCCCGATCATCAATGCCCCGCAGACCGCTATCCTCGGCATCGCACGGATGAAGAAGAGCCCCATCTGGGACGGCGAGACCTTCAAGCCGGGTGATACCCTCCCCTTCTCCGTCTCCTATGACCACCGGGTCATCGACGGGGCAGAGGGAGCCAGGTTCACGCGGGACCTGTCCCGCTACCTGCATGACATCAGGAGGGTACTGCTATGAGAGAGAAGCTGGAACGGGACCTGGTCGTCCTCGGCGGGGGCCCCGGCGGCTACAGCGCAGCCTTCCGGGCTGCTGACCTGGGAAGGAGCGTAACCCTGGTCGAGAAGGATGCGGTTCTCGGCGGGGTATGCCTCAATGTCGGGTGCATCCCCTCGAAGACGCTGCTCCATGTGACCGGGGTCCTCGAGGAGACCGAGCGGCTCAGGGCTGCCGGCGTCACCTTCGGGAATGTCTCAGTCGACCTGCAGCAGCTAAAGGCCCACAAGGAGGGGATCATCGACACCCTCACCTCGGGTCTCGATGACCTGTGTAAAGCACGCTCGGTGGAGCGGCTCGAGGGATACGGATCATTCCTCTCCGAACGGTCACTGCTGGTGAAGACCGGGAACAAAGAACTGGAGATCGAGTTCGATGATATCATCATCGCGACCGGTTCACGGCCGGTGCAGATACCCGGCATACGGGCAGAAGACCCGCGCATCTGGGACTCCACCGACGCGCTCGCGCTGAAGGAGATCCCGAAACACCTCGTGATCATCGGGGGCGGGATCATCGGCATGGAGGCCGCGGAGATCTATCACGGCCTCGGCTCAGAGATCATCATCGTCGAGATGATGAAAGAGCTCATCCCCCCGGCTGACCGGGACCTCAAGCAGCCGCTTCTCTCTGCGGCACGGAAGAAGTATGCGGCGATCTACACCTCCACGAAGCTGACAGGCATCGAGGCGGGGGAGAAGGCCCTGACCGTACAGCTGGAGGGGAAGAAGGCCCCCGCCTCGGTGGAGGCTGATGCGGTCCTGGTGGCAGTCGGGAGGAAGCCGAACACCGATTCGATCGGGATCGAACATACCGGCATTACCCTATCACCCGGAGGGATCATCCCGACTGATACGGCGATGAGGAGCACGGTCGACCATATCTACGCCATCGGGGATGTCACGGGGAACCCGATGCTCGCCCACAAGGCGGTCCACCAGGGCAAATGTGCAGCCGAGGCTGCCAGCGGCAGGAAGAGCGCTTTTACCCCGCTGGCTATCCCCTCGGTCGCCTATACCTCACCGGAGATCGCCTGGGTCGGCATGACGGAGAACGAGCTGAAAGAGGGGGGTATCGCCTACGAGAAGGGATCCTTCCCCTGGCAGGCAAGCGGCCGGGCACTGAGCGAACAGGCACCTGCAGGGGTAAGCAAGCTCCTCTTCAGTACCGAGACCGGCAGGCTCATCGGGGCCGGCATCACCGGCCTCCATGCCGGCGAACTCATCGCCGAGGCGGCACTTGCCATCGAGATGGGTGCGGCAGCCGAGGACATCGCACAGACGATCCACCCCCACCCCACCCTGAGCGAGACCTTCGCCCTGGGCAGTGAGATCGTCGATGGGTCGATCACCGACCTGCTGCCAAGATGAGTATGTATGGGAGGAATCAGAGCTTGACGGAACAGCAGGCATCCCGGGTGGTGCCTGCGGCTTTCTTACGGTCTGCATCGAGCAGGACGGTATCGGTGATCAGATCTGTGTTTAGGAATTCATAGAGCCTGGCTACCCGCTCATCGGCGCTGTTGAGGAAGTATTCGATCCACCTGCCGTCCTTCTTCTGGTCCACGAGTCCGGCATTCTTGAGCACCTTCAGGTGTGCCGAGAGGGTCGACCCCGCTATATCGAGGATCTCGAGCAGCTCACAGACGCACATGGGCTTCTCCCCTACGAGCATGAAGATCCTGAACCGGTTCTCATCCCCTAAGGCCTTCATCATCTGTGTCGTCTCTTTCATGGTTTATTACCTCAATTCTCATGGTCTACTCATATACTATAGTCATTTGGAGTTGACAAAGCAAGAGTTAAATATTATATTTCGCTATATATAGAAATATAGAGGAGTATTGATCATGAAGATTCTCTTTCTCTGCACCGGTAATTCCTGCAGGTCCCAGATGGCTGAAGGCTGGGCGAGGGCCCTCAAGGGGGACATCCTCGAGGCCTATTCCGCAGGCATCGAGACCCATGGGCTCAACCCGAACGCCGTGAAGGTCATGGCTGAGGCCGGTGTCGATATATCGAACCACAAGTCGGAGAATGCTACTGTATATAAGGATGTGGTCTTCGACTATGTCGTTACCGTATGCGGTCATGCCCATGAGAACTGCCCGGTCTACCTCGGGAAGAGCAAGGTGGTCCATGTCGGGTTCCAGGACCCGCCGAAGATGGCAGAAGCCGTCGAGGGTGAGGAGAACAAACTAAACTGCTACCGGGAAGTTCGTGACCAGATCAGGGACTTCATCATGACCATCCCCGAATCCCTGGAAGAACGGGCATAGCATCATGCTCAAGATATTCACCGACCTTGCAGACTGGCTGACATACCGGGTGATCGGGCTTGCCCCGGAATCCTCACTGGGGCACTCAGTCCACTTCTTCATCGAGGACGTATCTAAGATCTACGTGCTGGTAGTCGTCATGATCTACCTCATCGCAATCCTGCGGGCCGGTCTCGATACGGAGAAGGTACGTTCCTTCCTCCAGGGGAAATCCCGGGGGTTCGGGTATCTCATCGCATCCCTCTTCGGGGTGGTGACCCCGTTCTGCTCCTGCTCGAGTATCCCGCTCTTCCTCGGGTTCACCTCGGCACGGATCCCCTTGGGGATCACGATGTCCTTCCTGATCACCTCTCCGATGATCAACGAGGTCGCGATCGCCCTGCTCGGGGGCCTGCTCGGGGTGAAGTTCACGGTCATCTATGTCCTGACGGGCATGGCTGCCGGGATCATCGGCGGTATCTTCCTAGATGCCATCGGCGCTGAGAAGCACCTCACCGACCTCGGGAACCAGGCGACTGCCATGGCAGCAGGCATGAGCGATGGGGACTTCAACACCGAGAAGGTCCGCCTGACCCTGAAGGACCGCCACAGCTTC
Source organism: Spirochaetia bacterium (assembly GCA_963677595.1). Lineage (GTDB taxonomy): Bacteria > Spirochaetota > Spirochaetia > CAKZLE01 > CAKZLE01 > CAKZLE01. Next base: position 2,104,859 of record OY782041.1, on the reverse strand, counting down.
GCGCTGCAGGAGGTGAAGACCATCTTCGGCAGGGTCTGGAAGTGGGTGCTGATCGGGGTCGGCCTCGGGGCCGCCCTCCACGGGTTCGTACCTGAGTCCTTCATCACCGACAATCTTGGGAGCGGCCAGTGGTGGTCGGTCCCCGCGGCGGTCCTCGTCGGGATCCCGCTCTACTCCAACGCGACGGGGATGATCCCGGTCGCCGAGTCGCTGCTGCTCAAGGGACTCCCTGTAGGGACTACCCTCGCCCTCATGATGAGCACCGTGGCGGCGAGTTTCCCGGAATTCGTCCTGCTCAAACAGGTCATGAAACCGAAGCTGCTGCTGATCTTCTTCTTCATGCTGCTCGTCTTCTTCACCTGTGCCGGCTGGATATTCAATATCGTATTCTAAAGAATGAGGTAACCATATGGAAATAAAGATCCTTGGGGGCGGATGCCCCAAATGCCAGAAGCTCTACAGCAACACCCTCGAAGCACTCGAGCAGACCGGGAAGTCTGCCGATGTCTCGAAGGTCACCGACATGGCGCAGATCATGGCCTACAAGGTTATGTCCACCCCTGCCCTGGTCATCGACGAGAAGGTCGTCAGTACCGGTCAGGTCCTCGGCGCAGACACCATCGCACAGATGTTGTAGGACTCATCTGCCTGGGAACGAAGATTCATCTTCTCGATCCCAGGTAGGTCACCCGCTCTTGGAGCACCTCCTCAACGAAGCTGTTCAATGATTTCCCCTCCCGCCTGGCATGCCTTACGAGCTCCTTGTGCAGGTCCGGGGAGATCCGGAGATTGAATTTCCCTGAGTAGGGCTTCTCGGCAGGCACCCCCTCCTCCGCACACCAGGCGAGATACTCATCGATGGAATCCCGGAATGCCTGCTCGATCTCATCTACGGTCGTTCCTGAGAACGTGATCACATCCCTGGTGTGCAGCACCTCCCCGTGAAACAGCCGGGCCGCATCATCATATGCAACCTGTCCGGTATACCCTTTATACGCCAACATCTTCCTTCCCCTTCTTTCTCACCTGGTCTCTAGTTTGCTTTCGTATTACACGATAGCACCATATTCCAGTACTACTATCAAGAAATCATACCTCCACAGCCACCTGACAAAACTTCACATAAACTCCATAGACAGTCCATACAGCCTCCATACGGGTCCCCTATATTCTAATCAGTCAGTACGACAGAACAGAGAAGCCAACTGGATGTGCGGGATACCAGAACAGGATCCTCAGCACGCATGGAGCAGTTTTTGATCGCATGAAGTAACAACTATGTGAACTGGTCAAAAACTGCCAAAGCTAATCGTGAGATTAGCTCAGGAGATAAGAATGATGAACAAGAGAAACCATGGAAGAAGATTACCGAAAGCAGGGCTCATCGCAGCCGTATTACTCGTCGCCTCGATGGCAGGGGCATTCGCCGGGAACCTGTGGTCTACTGCAGACTCGATCGCCTCGGACAGCGCCTCTCTCGTGCCGGCCTACACCTCAGTCAACTACACCGAGACCACTGCCGATGGGCAGCCGGTGCTCACCGAGCAGGCACTGATCATCCATGATGAGAACCGCAACGATGAGCTCACCCGAGCCGAGTACGGGGAAGATGATGTATTCGCCGTGATCGGGAGCTTCACCGACGGGCTGGCCTTCAGCCCCTTCGCCGATGCGGCTGCAGACCTCGAGTATGAGGCTACCGGGGAGACAGCGGTGATCGACGGCGTGTCGGCTGCCGAGTACTCCTTCGAGTACACGATCGACGAGAACCAGATCGCCTACGACTCAGCGATCAGCAACGGGACTGATGTGGATGTCGAGGGGACGGTTTGGATCAGTGAGAACGAGGGCTATGCCGTGAAGGCCGAGGTGGAATACAGCATCTATGACAATACGAGCGGGAACCTCGAGATCGCGCAGGTGATCACCTATGACTACAATGGGGAGAGCTGGATGCCGGTACAGACGGTGACTACCGGATCACAGGTCTTCACTGAGCGGGACAAGACCGAGACGGTGACCAACTTCACCCTCGTAGAGACCTACTCCGAGTTCTTTGCAGCATCTGACTACGCACGATAAGGGTTGAAGAGAGAAAAGATAGCGGGAATCATTGATGATGAAGGCGGGCGAAAGCCCGCCTTTCTTCGCGTCCGGGCTATTTATCCTGGCCGTAATGGTGCTTCGCGAAATCCTGCATGGCTGCGACATCCTCGGCTGAGATCAGCTTCGGGGTGCCGATGCTCCGTGCCAGGATATAGACCTGGGCAGATTTCTCCACGACGAAGCAGACCTTCATCGCCGTATCGAAGTCCTCACCGCAGCAGACGGTCCCGTGGTTGGGGATCATCACTGCCCGCTTGTCGCCGAGGCTCTCTACCACGTTGGCTGCCAGCTCCTTCGTTCCGGGAAGCGCATACCGGCAGTTGACGATCCGGTCCCCGACGAGCTGGACGAAGTCCTCACAGATACCGGGAAGGTCCTCCCCGATCACGCCGAATACGGCTGAATGGACAGGATGAGTATGGATGATGTAGTTGATCTCGGGTCGTGCATTCATGATCCCGATATGGAAGTTGTACTCTATGGTCGGTTTCCGATGCCCGTCGACGATGTTCAGGTCTTTGTCGAATACGACCACGTCATCGGCGACGATATCGTAGTACTTCATGGCTGAAGGCTTCACGTAGATGAGGCCGGTCTCCGGGTCCCTCACGCTGAGGTTCCCCCAGGTCCCGACGGTGAGCCCCTGGTCCACCATCGCCCTGCCGCCGTCCACGACCTTCTGTTTGAAGGACTCCTTCACTCCGGGATTGCTCATAAGTATCGCTCCTTGGTTGTGACTTACAGGTTCAGGATCCACTGGTAGGAGAACCAGACCGAATCGGTGGTCATCCCCTCGCAGGGATGGGGCGGGTCATCCGCCTTGAACCCTTCAGGCCGCAGGTCATAGCAGGAGATCGACGAGTAGTTCGCCTCGAAAGCCTTTGCATAGTTCCTGCAGAGGAATACGATCCTCTCCCGGGTCATCTTCTTACCGATCCCGTAGATCCCGATGAAGAGGAGTCCCCCTTCAACCAGGCCGCACTGGCCGCGGTAGCCGCCGGCCCCGTGCATCCCGAGGGCTGCTGCCCATACCTGCTCATTGATCTCTATATTGAAGAGTTTCGAGAGGCAGCTGATCATCGTGGTCGCGCAGTTATCGTCATGCTCCCAGTAGTGTGCATGAACCCACTTGCTTATCTGTACTTTGATTCCATTGTATCCGTCACTTGCTGACATCAACCCACTCTCCTCTCACCAGTTCCTGAAAATAGGGGACAGGCACCCGTACTGCCGAGTTCGCACTCCCCGCTGCCGGATAGACGACCTCGAACTCCTTGAGTGATTCATCAAGGTAGACCGGGACCTCCTGCTTCAGAGCGAACGGGCAGACTCCCCCGATCCTATGGCCGGTCACCTCAGCGACCTCCTCAGCGGTAAGCAGCTTCGCCTTGGCCCCGAACCGATCCTTGTACTTCCTGTTGTCGACCCGCGCAGAGCCCTTGAGGACGATCAGCAGCGGGTTCCCCCCTACGGAGAACGCCATCGTCTTGGCGATCCTCGCAGGTTCCGTACCCAGGGCCTCAGCCGCCAGTTCCACGGTCGCTGAGCTCTGGTCGAACTCCATGATCTCTAGTTCTATACCACGGGCAGTGAAGTCCTGCCGTACATCCTCGATTCCCATTACTGTATTCACCCCGCCCCTTCATATGGTATGGTAATGATGATAGCAGACATCGAGCATTCGTTAAAGTATTACTTCGTACAATGAGATTGAATTCAGGAGAACTGTTATGGAACATGAACCACGCGCGCTGCTGGTTGAGCAGCCGATTACCGTGAAAGCCTATGATATCGACGCGATGGGGATCGTGAGCAACATCGTCTACATCCGGTGGTTCGAGGACCTGAGGACCGAGGCCCTGGAACGTTCCTATCCCTATGACCAGATGATGGCTCTCGATATCTCGCCCATCCTGGCGAAGACCGAGGTGGAGTACAAGTACCCCGTCCGGCTCTCTGACCGGATCACCGGCATCGGCTGGATGCATTCCCTCGGCAGGGCGAAATGGACGGCTAAGTTCGAGATATCCAGCGAGGGGAAGATCCACTGCATCGGGACCCAGACGGGCTATTTTTTCGATGTGAAGCAGAACAAGCCTGTCCCGGTTCCGGAGCGTCTGAGGAAGGCCTTCGAGGAGAGCCTGGCTTAAGCCCCCTCGAAGACATCGAAGAAGTCTTCCTGCTTCCCCTTCATCGCCTCCCGGATGAGGTCCACGACCGTCTCCAGATCCTCCGGCCGGTTCACGATATCGACGGAGGCCGTGTCGATCGTGAGGACCGGACCGAGGGTGTAGGAGCTTATCCACTCGTCATAGAGCCGGTTGAGCCCCAGCAGGTACTCATCCGTGATATCTGCCTCGAAATCACGCCCGCGCAGGGCGATCCGCTCACGCAGTGTCGACAGGGATGAAGCAAGATAGACCACCAGGGAGGGCGGCTCGAGGAAGGAGACGAAGAGGTCATAGACCTTCCGGTAGGTGGCGTAGTCCCGCTCACTGAAGGCACCCTGCTCATAGAGGTTCCGGGCAAAGACCTCGGCATCCTCGAATACCGACCGGTCCTGCACCACGGGACCGGGGAAGTCCTGCAGCTCCTTATGGGTTCGCAGCCTGTCTGTCAGGAAGTAGAGCTGGGAGCGAAAGGCATAGCCTCTCATATCTGCATAGAAGTCCTCGAGGTAGGGGTTCTCCGAAACCGGTTCGAAGTAGGGCTTCCACCCTACCCGCTCACAGAGGCGCTTCACCAGAGTCGACTTCCCTGCCCCGATGTTCCCCGCAATGACGATGTACTGTTTCATGACACCATTCTACTCAGCGGGGATAGCGTTGTAAATCAGTAAAGGACAAAACCTCCAACAGTGTATGGTCCCCATGCACTACCGGGACACGGCTTCTCTCTTATGGTATGTTACATACTGTATCATAATGTATTTTACCGGCTTCTCCGCTTAATACTCTTTATTACTGTATGTTTATGCATAATTTATACATATTTTTACATATATGTATAATTATTATTTGACTCAAGGTTCCCCACTGACTATACTGTCCAAACCTTTCATAGTAAGGAGTAGTGTATATGTCAATTATCTCACCCATCATAACTACGATGGAACAGCGGGACCCCAACGAACGGGAGTTCCACCAGGCAGTACATGAGGTACTGTACTCACTTGAAAAAGTTATCGACGCATTCCCGGCGATCAGGTATCACCGGGTACTCGAGCGCATGATCGAACCGGAGCGGATCGTCTCCTTCAGGGTACCCTGGGTCGACGACAACGAGGAGCTCCAGGTAAACAGGGGCTTCCGTGTGGAGATGAACAGCGCCCTCGGTCCCTACAAGGGAGGGCTGAGGCTCCATGCCTCGGTCAACCAGAGCATCATGAAGTTCCTCGCCTTCGAGCAGGTCTTCAAGAACAGCCTCACCGGCCTGAGCCTCGGCGGAGGAAAAGGCGGGTCTGACTTCAATCCCAAGGGGAAGAGTGACCTGGAAGTCATGCGCTTCTGCCAGAGCTTCATGACCGAGCTCTACCGGCACATCGGTGAGAACACTGACGTCCCCGCCGGTGATATCGGGGTCGGGGCACGAGAGATAGGCTTCATGTTCGGCCAGTACAAGCGGATCAAGAACCAGTTCACCGGGATCCTCACCGGCAAGGGACGTGAATGGGGAGGCTCCCTGATCCGCCCGGAAGCGACAGGTTACGGGTTGATCTACTTCACCCAGAACATGATGGAGACCAGGGGAGAGACCCTAGAGGGCAAGACCTGCCTTGTCTCCGGCTCCGGAAATGTCGCACAGTTCACGATCGAGAAGCTCATCGAGCTCGGCGCCAAGGTCGTCACGGTCTCTGACTCATCAGGGTTCATCTATGATGAGGAGGGCATCGATACCGAGAAGCTCGAGTACATCATGATGCTCAAGAACGTGAAGCGGGGCAGGATCGCGGAATACGAAGAGGAATATCCGCACGCACATTACACACCGGTCAGGGACGGAAGAACTCACAATCCCCTGTGGGACATCAAGGCAGACTGTGCCTTCCCCTGTGCTACACAGAACGAGATCAATGAGCAGGACGCCCAGAACCTCCTGAATAACGGTGTGACCGTGATCGCTGAAGGGGCGAACATGCCCACCTGCGAAGAAGGGGTGAAGCTCTTCATCGACAACAACATCCTCTATGGACCGGCCAAGGCAACCAATGCGGGCGGTGTCGCCGTATCAGGTCTTGAGATGGCCCAGAACAGTTCCCGGATGGTATGGACACGCGAACGGGTAGATGCAGAGCTGCAGAACATCATGAAACGGATTCACACCATGTGTATCGAGTACTCCGACCAGTACAGCACCAAAGGCAATTATGTCGACGGCGCCAACATAGCGGGGTTCATGCGGGTCGCCAATGCCATGCTCGACCAGGGATACGTCTAGGATCGGAATGACTCACGAGAAACAGCTGAGGGTCCCGAACGGGACCCTCTCTGTATGCTGCAGTATCATGTTACTTGATGGTCGAGGTGTTACTCCCCGGAAGCCTGAGGTTAACGATCACCACTGACCCGCTCCAGGTCGTCCTCTCCAGGAAGATGACATCGGTATCGACGACCTCTCCCCTGAAGTTGAGTAAGAAATTGGCCATATCACCGACGACCTGGTACGATTTCTTGCTCTTCGAATCCCAATCATCGACCAGGAAGACCCCGCCGGCAGCAGTGATCTCAACCAATGCCCTGAGGGATACGACCGAGGGAAGCGCTGAGATCTCCCCCTTCTTGACGACCGGGGCATCACTCACAGGGACCTCCTGCTGCCCTGCAGCGTAAATCGGGGTGGCGCAGGAAGTAAACAGCATCAGTGCTAATCCTGCTATCATTAATAAGCCTAATACTCTTTTCATATATGATTCCTCTTATTCCAAAAAACTGGGATTGTAATCATTAAATGTAGTATTCTCAACTACCGGTGTTGTACTTGGATTATACCAGTACTGTAGCAGCTCGAACCAGGATTCTACCGTCCCATCTCCATCACTGGTACAGAAATCGAGGGCACCATATTGAGGCTCTCCAGACGCTAAAAGATCATTCTGCCACCAATCGACATAGGCATCATGATCGACACCGTTATACCAATCCTGGTAATACCAGTAGGTATTAGCTGTTGTTTGATAAGTCGCATTCCCGTCAGGGAAGAAGATCGCCAATCCGTTCTTACCGGATTCGACCCCTGTACCATAGCCAGTATAGCTAGACTCAGCCCAGGAATAGATGATCGCATCATCAACAGCTGTCTTCAGAGCGGATGCTGCTGAATTGACGTTTGAATCCAAATCAGCCAATCCAACCTGCTCTGCCAACTCATAGAGATCGAAACCTGCGTAATCCAGCCATTCGTTGGCATCCGAATCAATACTTGAGGAATAGGAATCACTCTCATTAAAGTATGCCATCAGATTCATTGAGTGATCTGAAACATACCCCCTGATATCTTCAACTTCTGTTTTATAAGGAACCAACTCAGCAGCAAAACTGTCAACCGCACTCTTCACTGCCGCGATCTGTGTCAAGTCCAACGCCGTCTGTGTCTCCCAGCTGTCATTAGAGAACGCATCCTTGTACTCTTTTGCCACGATCCCGGCAAACTGGTTAGCAGTGAGGGTCTCGATATTCACACAGTCATCAACGACACCCGGATGCCCATCATCATAATCCGTCAGATTTTCCTGATTACCTGCCCCCCCTAACCTGTTAAGAATTCTGTGATACTCCCAGCCGTCGCCCTGCTCCGTTGCCGGAGAGAAGGAGATCGCATCAGCACCGAAATCATTGGTACCAGGCCTGAACTCATAGGCTACTTCCAGGAAGCCCATCAGGCAGGCATCCATACCGAGGAAGTCGACACTATGATCTGATGTCAGATTATCCTTGATCTCCCCGATATACAATGCATCTTCATCATTACCGTCATCCCAGCAGATGGCCCGTGCAGGTGCATTGTCTTCCTTGATCGATCTGACTCCCCCACCATGGTTCCAGAGGATGAGGGCGTACTTCTTTGCGGGAAAATAGTACTTCACCGTATCGATGAAGTTCGCCAGTTCTTCTGCAGATCCCATATTCGGGTCTGCTGAGAATGCTATTCTCTTATTGTTCAGGGGCAAGGCACTGCTAGTCGAACTTGCAGAAGTGGATGAAGGCAGGACCTTATAGATCCCTTCGTAATCCTTATCATTGGTTAGATGGTCGAACTGGACGATCACACTAAGGTCATCCAAGATATCCGGATCAGTCTGCTGTGCCAGCATCAGCCCGTACTCCATCTCATGGAAGTCATAAACTGCTTCAGAAGCAAGACTGTTATCCCCATCCATCCAGACCATGATCGTCCATTCCTTCTCCGGTTCAGGGGTAAGTTTGCTGCCAAATAAAAGATCGCATGATGATAGGCTTAATAAAAATATAGCCGTAACACACAAAAATGCTACCATTAAGATTCTTCTCATGTCCCTCTCCCAGTCCCTTTGTCGATTCACAGGTATACACTACTACTAACAAACAGGCTCCCAATATGTAACAACCTGTCTATATCTAACCGTAGCATATTCCATCGTTGGGAGATAGGGTACTTCTGTCAGTTTTCAGTTATAGCTGTACCGGCTCGACCTTTATGAACCTGATGAATTCCAGGGGCAGGGTAACCGTGGTATCGTCGTTCCCGAGCAGGATGACCTCAGTCTTCGTCCTATCCCCTATGGTATAGAGGCTGTCAGGCATGACCTGGTTCACATAACAGTGGTGGAGCAGGCCTTCGATCCGTTCACCTTCCTCGGTGATCCGAACGACCCGGATCCTGTCCCCGGCATTGAACTGGTCGAGTCCTTTCGCGGAGAGGATGGCACTGCTTTGGGGGTTCCCCGGGAAGGGATTCCCATGAGGACATCGGTCGGGATTCCCGAGCCTGCTGCAGAGGTGGTCGAGGAACGCCGATGATATCTTGTCCTGGAGGTGTTCAGCCTCCTTGTCTGCCAGGTCCCAGGGGAAACCGAGTTCCCTGACCATCAGGTACTCGAGGAGGTAATGCCGCTTCAGGATCTGCTCCGCAAGGGTAGTTCCCTCTTCAGTCAGGCTGATCATCCCGTACTTGTCCTGGTCGGTGAGACCGAGCTTCTTCAGCCGGGAGGCGGATTGGGTCACTGCCGAGGGAGAGACCCCGATGAACTCAGCCAGCCTCCTGTTGCTGCAGTAGCTGTAGTCTCTTATAATGAGATAGATCTGGGAGATGTACTCTGCCGCCGTCGGGTACCGCCGGGCTAATTCCAATACTGTCATACCTGTCCATACTGTAGCATAGAATCGGATCTCTATCCATAACCGAAACGGCCTGGCAGGTACGGCTCTACCTGCCAGGCCAGATACACATATACGATACTATTCTTTTTTCCTACAGATAACTGGATGCGAGGATCTTCTTCTCCCTCCTGCCGAGAAGCTTCAGGCTCAAGAATATTCCCAGGGCTATCGCCACCGCCGTAGAGATCCAGACGGGGGAATGACCCTCCCCGATCTGATAAAAGAGCACTGACACCACCCAAGCCAGGAGTGTGAGGTAGATCGCCTGCAGCGTCCCGTAGAAACTGCCTGCTTCCCTGAAGACCGCCCCAAGTACGGCGACACAAGGGAAATAGATCAGGATGAAGAGCATGTAGGCATAGCCTGAGACAGGGGTGAAGTTCTCCCGCAGCCGCTGGAAGACGACCGCATCTGCCTCAACTGATGCAGCGACGTTCGCTTCATCGCCCTCCACGATCCCAAGCCCGAGCGGGTCAGCAGCCCCGGAGAAGACGCCGAGGAGGTTCTCACCAAGGACGGTGAAGGCGCTCCAGAGCGAGGGGAAGAACTCGAAGGCCTCTTCCTCCGCCGGCTCCTCGCCTGCTGAATAGAGCGTGTTCAAGGTCCCGACCACTGCCTCCTTCGCGAAGATCCCGGTGAAGAGCCCCACGGTCGCAGGCCAATTCTCCTCCCTGACGCCCATTGGGGTGAAGATAGGTGTGATCCCCTTCCCGATGACCGAGAGGATGGATGAATCTGTGTCCTCATTGCCGAAGGAACCGTCGGTCCCGACACTCCCGAGTACGGTGAGGATCACGACTACGACGACGATGACCTTCCCAGCCCTGACCATGAAGATCTTCAGCCGGTCCCAGCCGTACTTCACCGATTTCAGCAGGTGCGGCCTGTTATACTCAGGCAGCTCCATGATGAAAGGAGAAAAATCCCCCTTGAAGAGCGTACTCTTCAGTAGCAGTCCGGTAAGGATCGCCAGGATGATCCCGACCATGTAGATCGAGAAGACGACCGAACCTGCCCTGGCCCCGAAGAATGCCGCAGCGAAGAGCGCGTACACGGGGAGCCTTGCCCCGCAGGACATGAACGGGGTCATGAAGATCGCGAGAAAACGGTCCCGCTTGTTCTCGAGCGTCCGGGTCGCCATGATGGCGGGTACCGTACAGCCGAAGCCGACGAGCATCGGGATGAAAGCCTTCCCCGGCAGTCCCACGAACCGCATGAAGCGGTCCATGACGAAGGCTGCCCGAGCCATGTACCCGGAGTCCTCGAGGATGCCGAGCATGAGGAACATGAAGAAGATCGGGGGGATGAAGGTGGCGATCGTCTGGATACCGCCGCCGATCCCTCCCGCCAGGAAGGTCGTGAGCCAGTCGGGAGACCCTACCGACGTGAGCAGGGTCCCGAACCCGTCGACGAAGATCGTGCCGGCGAAGATATCGAAGAAGTCGATGAAGGCTCCGCCGAGCGTCATGGTGATGACGAACATCAGGTACATGACCCCGAAGAAGATCGGGACACCCCAGAAGCGGTGCATGATCACCCTGTCCAGGTCGAACTTCTTCTCCTGCGTCCCGGTGTTCACGATCGCACCCTGGAGCTCGGCGATCCGTGCATACCGACTCTCAGCCAGGATGATATCGAGGTCATCGCCGCAGGCCTTCTCCACGGCTTGGATATCCTCTTCCAGGGTGGTCATATCTAACCCATGGTGAGAGAGCAGCGCGGAGACCACGGGGTCCCGCTCGAGCAGGGAGAGGGCCAGTGCCCGTTTCCCAATATGCCGCTCCTCCTCAGAGGCAGCTGCCGGGACCGTGAAAGACTTCACGAACTGCTCGACTGCCGCAGGATAGGAGACCGAGAAACGCCCGTCCAGCCGGTTACGGGTCGATAGGATCCTCTCGAGCTCCTTCTCCAGCGATACCAGGTCCTCCTCGACGACCGCGCTGATCGGGATCACCGGGGCATCCAATGCCCTTGCCAGCTCCTCAGTATTGACGGTGTACCCGTTCTTCCGTGCCAGGTCACCCTTGTTGAGCACCACGACTACCGGGATGTCCATCTCCCGCAGCTGGGTCGTCAGGTAGAGGTTGCGCTCGAGGTTCGATGCGTCCACGACATTGACCACCAGGTCATAATCGGTAGAGCAGAGGTACTTCCTCGAGACGACCTCATCGGAGGAATCGGGGTTGAGCGAGTAGATACCGGGCAGGTCGATCACTGAGCCTGAGATCGTATCGAAGGAGAAGTGCCCCTCCTTCTTCTCGACCGTGACCCCGGGCCAGTTGCCCACCCGCTGGTCGCTGCCGGTGAAGGCGTTGAAGATCGTGGTCTTCCCGCAGTTCGGGTTCCCAGCCAGGGCCAGGCGAATACCATGGTTATCTTTACCCATCATGCACCCTCCCCGAGTTCGAGGACCGCAGCCTCTTCCTTTCGCAGGCTGAGGGAATAGCCTCGCACCCTGATCTCCACCGGGTCTCCCAGCGGGGCTGCCTTGATGAACTCGATCTTCACACCTCTCGTGACACCCATCGAGAGGAGTTTCCTCCGGTAGCTCCCGCCCCGTGCCTGGAATCCCGTGACCACCGCGATGTCCCCCGGGTTCATATCCACTATATTCCTGATCATGATACATACCTCACTTGGATCTGTCTTGCCATATCGCTGTTGATGAAGAACTCGCTCGTCCCGACCCGTACACAGAGCCCGCTGCCCCCTGCTCCCCGCAGGCAGGTCACCTCTTTCCCGGGGATCATGCCGAGGGAGAGGAGCTTCCGCTTCGAGCCTCCCTGACAGGTGAGCGTCTCGATCACCGCCCGGGCACCCGGACCCAGATGCTCGAGCCTGCAGCAGTGCCCCTGGTGATGGGCGCCGCACATCCCATGCCTTCTTCTCATTCGTCCTCTGAAACTCATATCTCATCTCCTGAAGTTATACCTTTCTAACTTTGTGATACCAGACTAACACTAGTTGGTTTTCATGTCAATAATCTTTATTAATATGGATTAACTTTTTTCAGTTTTTTCTTATCCCGGCGTGATTCACAAGAAATCGACACGAACAGGGAATATATCTTTTGATTTTTGAAATCAGCCCATGGTACTCTAGAGGGGCGAGGTATAGATGAGCGAAGAGATCACCGGATCAGTCATCACCGGCTTCCTTGAGGGGTTCGAGACCATCTCCCTGAAGGAGACGAGCTCCATCCAGCTGCTCGACCGGTATGACACCAAGTACACCTTCCCCTTCTCAGAACTGCAGGGAGTCCTTTCCAGCTGCCGGGAGGAGTATATGGTCACGACAGAGGCGGGATGGCAGCTCTTCCCCTATGAGACCTGGTATTACGACACCCCGGACAAGGCCCTGTACAAGGCCCACCATAATGGGAAGTCACACCGGTACAAGTTCAGGATCCGCTCCTATACGGGGTTCGACCTCATCTTCGCTGAGGTCAAGGAGAAATACAAGGGGAAGACGAACAAGCAGCGCATCCCGCTGACGGGCTATACCGGGATAGCAGCCTGCCTTGAGGACCCGGAAGCTGTTACCAGGATCGAGGCGCTGGTCTCCGGCTGTACCCCCTACCACTTTGCCGACTTCGCTTTCGCCGTCAGGGTCGATTTCTCCCGTATCACCCTGGTCCACGCGAACCGGGAGGAGCGCATCACCATCGACACGATGCTCGAGTATGCTGACGGGAGGAGCTCCCGTTCAGTGCCCGGTCTCGTGATCGCGGAGATCAAGCACCAGGGGCCGGTCCCCCACCTGGGGTTCAGCCAGATACTTAAACGCCATGGGATCCATGCCGGGTCCTTCAGCAAGTACTGCCTCGGTTCAGCCTCGCTGGACCCGAAGCTGAAATACAACAATTTCAAGCAGCATCTCATGCTCATAGAGAGGTTATCATCATGAACGGAGCCATATTAGACCTGATCATCAGGTTCATCATCACTGTCGCCATGCTCATCATCACCGCAGGCTTCCTCTACTACCCGAGGTCGAAGAAGAAGGAGTTCGTCTTCACCTACATCATCGTCGGCATGACGGTCTTCTTCCTCTGCTACCTGCTCTCGAGCATCAACATGGAGCTCGGCCTGGCACTGGGACTCTTCGCCATCTTCGGCATCATGCGCTACCGAACCCTGCCGGTACAGGTACGGGAGATGACCTATCTCTTCCTGTCGATCACCCTCTCGGTGATCAACTCCCTCACCTCAGTGGGCTACCAGACCTGGATCATCCTCATGGTCAATGCCATCATCCTCCTGTGCGCCTTCATCCTCGAGCTCTTCTGGTTCAAGCGGATGCATGGGAATTTTACCGTACGGTATGAGAAGATCGATCTGATCAGGCCGGAGCATAGGGAAGCATTGATCAAGGACCTGGAAGAACGCCTGGGCATCGAGATCCTCGACGTGAAGATCGGCGGCATCAACTTCCTTCGTGACACCGCCGTGATCGAGGTCATCTATGACGCGAACAGGTATCCCTACTATGTCCAGCACTATGAGGGGCGGGATTGATCACTCAGTCTCCGTGGCAGCTGTCGTATTCGTCTCACCAGGGGTCTTTGCCATCACGGTCCAGGTCCCAACGTCATCGGGATCCCGGCCGATACTCTCCACATGCTCGCTCCATGCGTACCAGTCGACCATATCATCCCCATGACGCAGGATGACGGTATCGGCACTCCCGAGCTTCAGAGGATCGGCAGCCTGCCCGGTGTAGATGAGATGCACTTCCCCCGGTTTGAGCCTCAGCCCCCCGGCTATCATGATGTCCCGCTTCTTCCTCGCATCCTCGAGATACCAGGAGTTCGGCTGGAAGGTAAAGGCTTTCGTGCCGGCGTTGATGAGCTCCACATAGTCATCCCCTTTCGAACAGATCTCGTTGATCAGGATGCCGGTATCGTCATCGATCCCCTCAGGCCGGTTTGCCCTGCCGGGGGTAGGCCTGAGCATCGTGCTCAGTTCCGGGAACCCGTCCTCGACCCGCCCGGCGGAGTTTACATCGCTCGTCCAGGAGAGGGAGTCTACGACCATAGTGCCGTAGTAGAGGGTCACTGAGTCGCTGTCCCCAAGGGAAAAGGAGATGTCACAGAGGGCATCCGCGGGCAGGTCCTTGTCATTGAGCACACTCTTGGCATCCTCGGCAGAGAAGGGACAGATCAGCAGGTAGCCGTAGGGAGCCATCTCAGTCCCCTCGGGGATGACGAAGGGGATATCCCCGTCCTCGTATCCCTTCCCGTCATCGGAGAGGACCCAGCCGTCTGAGAAGACCAGCGGGGCCTCAGAGAGGCTGAAGAGCTCGATGAACTCATAATCACCGATGGAGGCCGCCTCGTTGATGACGACCAGCTCAGGGCTTGCCGGGATCGGGTCAGGGACCACGACCACAGATTCTGCCGGCACTACTTCTTCTGGCTGCCTGGTCGTCTCACAGCCCAGCATGACCAGGATCACAGCCGCGGCCAGCATACCTCTTACTAGATTTCTGCTCATATTCACTCCACTTCTTCAAGCGTTATGTTATCAAGGAAGACTTCCTGTCCGGTCCCCAGGTTCCCTATCCGGAACTGCAGCCGGCCGGTGAAGATCGTGGGATGCTCATAGGTGAAGGTCATCCGGAACGTATCCCACTTCTGGGTAGGAGAGAAATCCTTCACTGCGATGGTCTCATAGGAGTCTGACTCCAGGAGGATCACACGGACGAGCTCATCACCCTTGAGCTTATTGCCGACCTTCATGTCAAAGGAGAGCCTCAGCTGCTCCTCACCCTCGACCATGATATCATCATAGACATAGGCAACAGCGTCCCAGGGGTTCTCACCGCCCTCCAGGACCTTCAGGTACCCTACTCTCGAACCGTCAACCTCGATGACCTCGCTGTGTACCATATCCTCTGACCAGACCATATTCCACATCGAGAGATCCTCATCCTCGAAGTCACCATTAGCCAGCAGGACTTGCTCATACGGCTGCACACGTTCGGAAAAATCAGAGAGGTACTGTGTTATATACCCGCCCCTCTGGTCAGAGAAGTCCCTGACCACCTGGACCTCATGCTCCCAGATCTCCATGGTCTTATATGAACTTTCACCGGTTACCTCATCTGTGAATGTCCATCGTTCTGTATGCCGCGGCATCTCTGCCCGGATGAGGGAGACATGGTTATCCACCTTCCCCTGGAGCATCTCCGCAGTGAGATGCGTATCGAGCAAATAGGCGAAGCGGCTGATGAATCTCTCATGGAACTCCTCATTCCTCATCAGCTGCCTGAAGAGCTTGCTGACGATCGAGCTGTTCTCCTCTGAGTAGACATACGAGATCATATCGAAGTCAGGTCGGCCTTTGGGGTAGCCTTCATCAGGGAAGAACTGGGTGTTGTACTCCTCGGTATCCATGCTCTCATCAGTATCGAACATGATGAATCGCCACTTCCCATCCTCTGTCCTCGGCCTCCACATCTTCGTGTTGCTCCAGGGCCAGTCCCCGTTGTTTATGAACACCTGGAAGATGACATAATCAATGAAGTTATCGATATCGACGAGCTCCTCATACATCCTGTAGGTGACAGCGAACTTGGGGTCTACCGTCCGTGTCAGGTTCAGCAGTTCATCAAGGGCATCGAAGGAGCCCTCCTTCACCTCCATGGAATCACGGTATGACCCTTCGATGAGGTCTATACCCTTCGGGTCTACCCCGGTATTGTCCTCGATGAAGTACTCGTTGATCTTCTCCCGGATGTTGTAGATCCCCCAGTACTGACCGTTGATGAAGAGGATCATCGGTGAGTAATCCTGCTTCTCGAGATCGTACCCGGTAGCAAGATCGGTTGCCATGGCATCCCGGAACATCGTCCTCGGGTTATCACCGCCCGAGTTACGCAGGACGATCGAATAGAAGGACTCTATATCCTTCGCCGATCCTGTGTGGAAGAACTCATTCGGGATCCGGTCCGTGGTCCCCGGCTCCTTCGCATAGAACGCCATCGATTTCTGAGGATACCCCCGTGAGGAGAGACCATAGATCCTGAAAATATAATCTTCGTCAATTAGCGGGGAAGCTGCGGTATTAGTACCGAAGTATTCGAAATGAACCTGGCGGAAGGCCTTCTCTGCATAATTCGGCGCATCCGGATCAGTTCCGGCAGTATAGATTCCTTCTACATCATCCCACAGGTCAGCCGGGTCGGTGGTCAATGAGACGATCGGCAGCGATGTCTCCTCTCCTACGAAAAAACTCTTCATCTCCATCGGGCCGCAGGCGCCGGTCGGGGAGTAGACCCTTGCCTTCACTACTGATGTCTCCGTCAATGTGACCGGGCCGGTATACTCGATCCCGCTGGCCATGGTCGGGTAATCCCAGTCCCGTTTCCCATAGTAGATGTCATCATCCCAAACAAGACCGTCGTTGATCGTGTACCGTATCTGATACCCCTCGGGAAGCCGTTCGGTATCGAACTCCAGATTGACCATCTCGGGGTAGAAGCCTGAGTCTGCAGTGAATCCCGGCCCTGAGATGACGCTATCGTTCTCGATTCCCGGGGTAGCGACCGTCCCGATCCGCACCTCACTCAGGAGACGGGCATCACGCAGCTGGGAGTAGTCCCGTTCGATCGGTGCATACCAGTCATAGGGTTTCCCCGGCAGGATCGTGAAGAGGTCGACCTGCACTCCAGTACCGTCGACCAGCTCGATCGAAGCAGTCGTGTCAGGGAGGTCTGCCCCGAACCGTATGGCTCCCCTGACCGGCAGCGATGAGAGCTTGGGGACGAAAACGATCATCCTGATCCCGCCGGGTTTTAGTTCCACTGCCGGGAAGGCCGGGAACTTCAACTCCGTCCCGTCCTGATCATGGAGGATGAGCTTCCACCCCTCGAGCTGCTGGGGGACATCTGAATAGTTCTTGAGTTCCAGCCAGTGGGGGAACTCCCCATCGAGCGCTTCATACTCCGAGTGGTTCCAGAGGGAGACCTCATTGATCACCACCGTGGGAGGCTCGACTTCCTTTACGGCAGCAGTACGGCTGGTGACCACCGAGGCGAACCGTTCTGGGGTGTAGGCTGGCAGCTGTTTCTCCTCTTCCATCGTGGCACAGCCGGTGAGGAATGAGAGACTGATAAGGGTCAGCACTATGGTGAATATAGTCTTATTTCGCATACTCAGTCCCTGTTTACCCTTCCCGGAGTCATTACCAGGTCATCATCCCATGTATCCGCACCGTCGGGGTATCGCCCCTTGCTCGTCACGTGCATCGTCCAGCTCGTCATGTCGGCGATCACATCCTTATACCGGAGATAAACGGTATCACGTTCGCTGAACCCGAACCGGCTCCCTTCCGTCGAGGCAAGCGAACCCTTCGGGGCTGACAGCGGCAGCCGCAGGAGGTCTGGATACAGTACCAGGTATTCCCCTGCCTTGATCACCGTCCCCGCAGGGATGGTGAACCGGTCTACCCTCCTGCTGTCATGAACTTCCCAGTCCCCTTCGGTGAAGGTGTAGTCGGCACTGCTGCCGTTATAGAGCTCGACGAAATCGATCCCCTTGGAGCAGACCTCGTTGATCATGATCAGGGTCTTCCCCTGGTTTACCAGATCCCTCCTGTTCTTCTCGCCCGGGGTCGGAATTAGGATCCCCGATATGAAGTTCTCCGGATCCTCCGGGTCCCGGCCAATCGTGTTCACGCTCGTCTCCCAGGAGACGGTATCGATCACCGTACCGTTGAACCGGAGCGTCACCTCATCAAGAGAGCCGAGCTTGAACGATTCTATCGCAAGGACTCCCTCGGGTATGTTCTCCGGGACCGCCTTGGAGAGCAGCTGAGCCTTGTACGGGGCTATGACGAGGTAGCCGCCAGCCTCCAGGATCGTCCCGTCGGGGATCTGTATCGGCTTATCCCCATCGGCTATACCCTCTTTTGAATCGATAAGGCTCCATCGCTCATCGAGCTCGAGCGGGGTGTTCCCAGAATTATAGAGCTCTATGAACTCATAGGGGCCTGTCGAGGCTACCTCATTGATGATCAGAGTCTGCTCCACACTGTAGAGTACCAGAGAGGTTATGAGAAATAGGCTAACGGTTAATAACTTTTTCATGAATTCCAGCCTGCACTTCAAAACTAATGGGATAAGTATAGCATATGTCACTTTTAATGACATGTACAGAATGAGATATTTTCCCAGCTCATGGCAGTCATTGACACGTTCTCTGCCATTCCGCTAGGATGGGGGATGAGGAGATGGAGTATGGCATTCGGCATCGCGGAACTCGTTTTGATCGGATTACTTATCAGCTGGCTCTTTGAGAAGATTCACCTGCCGGGGCTTATCGGCCTCCTCTTCACCGGCATGGTCCTTGGTCCCTATGCCCTCGGTATGCTCACCGATGAGATCGTCCTGGTCTCCACAGACCTCAGGATGATTGCGCTGGTGGTCATCATCCTCCGTGCCGGCTTCGAGCTGAGCCGGAAGGCCCTGCAGAAGGTGGGGTTCAGGGCCCTGCTCATGGGATTCATCCCCTGCATCAGCGAGATCACGATCATCACCCTCTTCGCCCCCAAGCTCCTCGGCATCACCACCATGGAGGCGGCCATGCTCGGCAGCGTCCTCGGTGCGGTCTCCCCTGCCGTCATCGTCCCCCACATGATCGAGACGATCGAGGAGGGGCTCGGTGTCGACTCCGGGGTCCCGACCCTCGTCCTTGCCGGGGCTTCCTTCGACGATGCGATCGCTATCGTCTTGTGCACCTCCTTCATCGGCATCTATGTCGGGGATTCGGTGAACCTGGCAGGGAACATCCTCTCAGTCCCAATATCGGTACTCACCGGTGCTGCCGTCGGCACCGCCATCGGGTTCGCCTGCTACTGGCTCTTCAGGAAGCTCGACCCAAGGGCAACGAAACGGGCCCTCATCGTCATGGGGATCGCCATCATGCTGCTCTCCTTCCAGGACGAGGTGAATACGCTCCTGCCGTTCTCAGCACTGCTCGCGATCATGGCGATCGGGTTCTTCATCCTCGAGAAGAACGAACACATGGCCCATGAGATCTCATCGAAACTCGGCAAGGTCTGGGTCTTCGCGCAGATCCTCCTCTTCGCACTCATCGGCGCCGAGGTCGACATCCCCACGGCGATCGATGCCGGGCTGAACGGTATCGCGGTCATCGGGATCGGGCTGATCGGAAGGTCCATCGGTGTGCAGTTCTGCCTGCTGAAAAGCAGCTTCAACAGGAAGGAGAAGCTCTTCATCACCCTCTCCTACCTCCCTAAGGCCACGGTCCAGGCCGCCATCGGCTCCTACCCGCTTATCGCCATGCAGGCCAACGGCATGGACACCAAAGCAGGCATGGTCATCCTCGCGGTAGCAGTCATGAGCATCATCATCACCGCCCCGATCGGGTCGGCTCTGATATCGCTCACGAAGGACAGGCTGCTTACCAAGGCAGACCACCTGGAGGAACGGGAATCCTACCTGGCCGTCGAAGAGAGCAAGTAACAGATAGCATATGCAAAATTCCTTTCTCAACCTGTCATCCTCACCTTCCCTGTGATACACTATGTAAAGGTAGGAATGCAGCCGGCTTCCCCCCGATACTGATTCTCCAGTGCTCAGGTCCCCTGCCATCCTTTGCACATGGGGGATTCACGATGAATAGAAAGTCAATCCAAAACGTAGTATTCATGCTCATAAGTATCGTACTGGTACTCTTCCTCTATACAGGCTGTCCGAATGGGACAGATGACCCGTATGATGATGGGAATGATAACCCTGATTTCTCCTGGTCGGATCCTGAAGACCTGGACGTCGAGGGATCTTCTCTTAAGGTAAGTGATGAGACTCAGCTGGCAGACAGGTCCCGGTCCCGGGGGATCGATATAGATGCTGGAGATCACAGGATCACCCCGGACGGGCTCTATGCTGCATACAGTTATATCGCACTGATCCCCGATGAAGTGGTTCTTGACATGGCCGATCATAACTTCTACGGGAGGGGGATCTCCAGCGATAGCGATTATTACCATACCGGTCTTGACTGCATGCCCTGGGCTGATGAAGACCTTGATGAGTACTTCGGGGATGGGGTCATGAGCCAGTTCCCCGGAATCAACACTTCCCATTATCCCGACGCGGCTGTTACCGAGGACAGTCAGGTCACCTTCATCGGCTATGTGGATGATACCAGGACCCCGATGGATACCGATGACGTGACAGCAGGGGCTTTCGTACTCTTTGACGGCAGTGCCGATGATACGGTCCAGCGGTTCGATCTATCCCAGGACTCATTCTCCCTGACGGTTGACCAGATGCCGACACCAGGCACCACCTATACCGGTATAGCCTATGAACTCGTCTACCTTGAAGCCTACTTCGAGGATTACGGTTCGGTACGGATGTACTTCAACGATGCCCCGCCGTATGATACTCCCCCTTTCATTGCTGGGGACCTGGGCGTCAAAGAGAACGACGAGTCCGACTGGAAATGGATCTACCTCAAACATGGCGATGGTCCCAAGGACAGCAGTGGAACTGACATTACCGACGGGACAGCAGTCCCGTCGGTAACCCCGTATACCGTTGCTCCTAATGGTTATGCCCAGGTCTGGGCTCCCGATGATCCTGCAGAGGGGAACTCTGGGAATACAGATTGGAACTGGCATCCCTATGATGGCTTATACGAGTTCACGGATTACTTCAGCAGTGTATCCATCCCTTGCTTCATGGCATCTACGGAACAAGGAAGCTGGGGCGGAGGGCAAATACTGACTAATGGTGATAAACGCCCAAGTAATCCTGAAACATCCAGCATGTACCTGACGATACCTGGCACCATGATGAACGGCTGGGATCAGGAGAATGTCCAATTCCTTACTCCCTATATCTGTGAGGCTGACTATGCTGGAACAACTTTCAATTATACAGGTGATGGTGAACCAACGAAGGAAAACAACCCTGGAGGGTACGGGGTATACGACCTGGATGATGACGGGAACCCGATCGACAGCACCCCGATCACCCTTGGTGATACGACGAACACGGCAAACATCAGAGGCGGGGTGGACAATACAGGCAGGACTGCTGAGGTGAATATGGTCTACCATGAGGAGGACTACCATCTCGGGGCTGAGGACATGTCCACATTCATCTATGAGACATCGAGATTAGCTTCTGACCTGATCATCTCCAGACCGAATATGACCGACAACTTTGGGGTATATGCCTATGACTCCGGACTCATCAGCAATGTCTATGACGACAGCCCATGTAAGTACCAAGGCAAGATTGAGGCTGGTGGATTCATTGAAATCCCTGTAGCCCCGACTATGTTCGATATGGCAAAAGGCCGTCTCTGCGTCCTGGGTAATCGCTGGGCACCTGATAACGGCCCAACACCCTATTCCTATGACCCCCCGGAGAATGAGGACGATCCGAACTACTTCGCTGACAAGATCCTAGAAGTGCAGATCGAGCTAATCATGGATGTGGAGATGCGCATGGGTGAGGACTGCCTTGGGAGAAGTACTGACGATGTATCTGAAGTAACTGCTCTTGAGTTCGACCGCCGTTTCCTCTCATTCATCCCGCAAACAGAAGGTTCTGACGGGGACTATATGTACTGGGGCGATACTGATGAGATGTTCCCGCTCCAACGTGGTTTCTATGGTCAGGGCACCGACAATCACCGGCTTGAGACTGATATACGGTTCAGCCTGACCCGGTTCGAGATCGTTGCCAATAACCTCACATACTATAGCATCTACTCCTATCCCCCGAAACTGCAGCCGGCTCCCCTTGACAGCCCGTTCGATGATGGATTACAGGTATCCTTCCAGGAGCAGGAAGGTTCCACCTATATGAAGGTCTACTACACCCTTGACGGGTCTGAGCCTGCGGTATCCCTAGTGGATGGCCTGCCGGTGATCGATGATGCTGGGACAACGACAGAGTGGTCTGGAAGTACGTTCCCTATCGCATATGGAGATACGACAACGGTGACTGCAGTGGCCTTCGATGAGATCGTGGATTACGGAGAAGGATCAGAACCAGGAGGGACAAGGACCGGTGTGTACAGGGATGCATCGGCTCCCGTCTCCGGGACCTATACATTCACGGAACCCGGCAAAACACTCTCTGGATTGATCTCGCTGACAGCTCCTGACGATACACCGGTATTCGTCGGCCTGTTCACCTCTGAAACGGTATCGATGAATGCTGACATACACCCTGCGTACAGTGTGGTCGTAACCACAGCAGGCAATACTGCAGCCTATGAGATCAAGGATATCGCAGCAGGGACCTATCATCTCTGCGTGATCGCAGACCTGGATTCCAGCAGCAGCATATCCTCCGGAGACAAGACATCACCAGGAATCAACAGCGCTGATGACACACTCCTCGATACTACGGAAGTCATCATCGGATCCTCCGATGAGACTGCGAACATCGATGCATGGGAGGCTATTCCGTGATCACCAGGGATACCCTCCTCACATATCCCTGAGGAGGGTTTATTCCCGATCTCTGTATGTGCATGAGAAAGCGGATCATGAACAGGGAAGAGGAAGCTGTCCCTCAATCACATCGTTCTTCCAGATAGGCATCAAGGGATTGGAATATCCCCCTCACCTGCTCCGTCTTCGGCAGGTGTGACGCTATGAGCCCCAGGTACCCTCTCTCCCGGATCGCCTGGTAGGTTGCCGTGAAGTTGCAGTCGAATACCCAGGCTGCCTGCAGCAGCTTGAAGTCGTTGAGGTTCTGCAGGTGGGCTGAGAGGACGATGTGCTTCTCCTCTATGTCATTTATCACCGCAGGACTGATCTCCTCCGAGTCTGGGAGCCCGAGCTGGATGACCTTGTTCTCGCTCGCCTCGCTCCTGCCGTAGTAGTCGGTGACCACCTTGTAAATATCGAGCTTGTCGGCATCGCGGACCAGCTTCAGGTAGAGCAGGTTCTCATCCGATTCGTCCGGCAGGTACGCCTTGTTATGGTGTTCTATTGCTGTGAAGATGGTCTCCCTGACTTCATCTCCCAGCTCATTCAGGACATGCTCCTTCTTAAGAACAGTGACCCCGTAAGCTGCATGATCGACTGAATCGTTATCTACGAATGTCCTATAGGCAGCGAACTGGTCGAACCGGCCAATATCATGGAAAAGAGCTATGATATAGGCGAGATTCAATGAAGCCTCATCCAGTCTTTCTGATCGGCCAATCATCAGGATCTCATCACAGACCCTTCTCGTATGGTCGATCTTGAGCTGTATATGCTCATCCCCACCTTCTGCTTCGAGGATGCCTGTGGTATAGGCATCGAACCAGCCGGTCAGGCTGCGTACCTGCTCATCGGTTATGGTGTTCATGATCTCCGTTCTGCCGAGAAGGTCGCAGTCCTGTATGGGATGTTCACGTGCTCGAGTGTCAGCTGCAGCTCCTCATCGAGCTCGACACCCGGGATCGCCGGGACCGAGACCTCCATGGCCAGCTCCTCGATGAAGAGGAAGATGTCCTTCTTGTGGATCTCGAAGACGACACCCGTACCGGTCCACCCCGGGTTCTGCAGGAGGTAGACGAGCTTCCAGTGCCTGGTGGACTCGCGTTCCACCCGCTGCATCTGCTTCGCCCCCTCGAAGGCTATGCTTCCCCGCTCGAGGATCGTCTCCTCGTCCAGGAGTTCACTCCCTTGGAGGTATGCCCTCAGCTGCTGGTGTGCCAGCAGGTCGAGGTACCGCCTCAGCGGGCTGGTCACCCTGCTGTAGGCATGCACCCCGAGTCCTGAATGGACATCCGGGGAGAGCCGCAGCTCGCTCGGGCGGAACTTCCGCCGCATCTTGAACATCTCTGTGATGGTGCCTGCAGGCTCAGGGATGACATCGGGCGGCATCTGCACGGTAAAGGGGAAGGGGATCTCATGCTGCACCGCGAAGAGGGCAGCAGCCTCCCCTGCCATGATCATGGCATTCCCTACGAGGTCCCGTGACTGGTGGGGGACGATCGGGGTTATAGAGACGATGCCCTCCTCATCGACCCGGGTCTTCACCTCAGGAATATTGAGCTCGATCGCCCCGGAGGCAGCACGCCTCTTCCGGTACCGCTCTACGAACTCCCAGATCGAGGCAAGGCCGGGCTCTGCCATCCGCTCCTGTGCCTCCCCATAGGTCAGCCTCGTGACCTTAACGGTTGAGAGACAGACCTGCGTATCAGTGATCTCCCCCTCCCCATCGAGCACGATCCCGAAGGAGAATGCCGGGGAGGTCTCATTGAGTCCCATCCCGAAGATCTCGGCTGCATCAGGGTGGAGCATGGTCCTCACCCCGTTGGGGAGGTAGAGGTTGGACCCGAGCTCCTTTGCTTCCAGGTCCGCCTCGCTTCCCGGGGTCACGGCAGCCGATACATCAGCCACATGGACCCACAGACGGTCCCCGTCGATGCTGACCGCATCATCCGGGTCCTTCGACCCCTCATCATCTATCGCATAGGCTGCCAAGTGCGTGAGGTCGATCCGCTCTTCAGCCTTCATCTCCCCGATCCCGGGGTAGGCGACATCAGTACTCACCCCCATTCGTGAGGGGAAGGGGTCGATGTATTCATCCCAGATCCCCATCTTGAGGAGTAACTCATGTGCATGCTCGGGATCCTCAGAGATCTTCAGCTCCTTGAGCAGCCTGCTTACCGGGCTCTTCCCGTAGGCGAGGTTCTCGACATCAAAGAAACTAGTACGGTCCCCCTCCTCCAGCTTGCGTGTCTTCACACGCGCGATGAAGGCTTCCCATGCTGCCTGCTTCTCTGCTTTCTCCCTCCGTTCAGCCAGGATGGCTTCCCTTTGCCCAGGCTCCACCACGATGATACTCCCCGGCTCGCCGGTGATGAAGAGGCCGTCGTCGAGCAGGCCGCAGACCGCCCAGGCGGTCACGGGGGTATACTCCCCGTAGGCCAGCTCGGCGAACTCGGCGATGTCAGAGGTCTCTTCGAGCATCTCGCAGACTTCCGCGAGATCCTCCTCCGGTTCGGGGAGGGTCTCAAGCTCTCCCAGCGAGTTCAGTTTACCGGGATGGAGGACGGTTATATCCTTCTCACGGACCTGTACGGTCTTGGCATTCTCGAGCTGCAGGTGGATCTTGGCATCGACTGCCGTCACCTTCGCAGGTTTCTTCTTGTAGAGAACCAGGGCACCTGGTTCACAGATTCTTTCTTCTTGTGACATACTGTTGAGTCTATCACGAATCGGGGGGAGATGGAACGGTATGACTTGCCGGCTGTCCCAACCCCCTGTATGATAAGAGTTGGAGGAATCATCAATGATCGATCTTACTGGGAAGAACGTCCTGATCACCGGCAGTACCGGGCTGCTGGGGAAGTCCCTGGCAACCAGGTTCTCGGCTGCAGGCGCAGCAGTGTTCTTACACTCCACCCGCTGGGACGAGGGGCGGACCATGTGGGCAGCGAAGGAGCTGAACTACCCCTACCAGCTGCTCAAAGCGGACCTGAAGAGCATGGAGGAGATCGAGTCTCTCTTCGCTTCCATTCCCTGTCCTGATGTGATCATCAACAACGCAGGGATACAGGATCTCCTGCCCATCACCGACCTCACGCGGGATCATATGCTCACCTTCTCTGAGGTGAACCTCTTCGCACCGATGCAGCTGACTTCCCTCCTTGCCCGCTCCGTCCCTGACCACAGGGACCGCTCGGTGATCAACATCCTCTCGATTGAGGCGGACGCCCCGGCACGATCCCATGCCATGTATGATGCGACGAAGGGGGCCCTGCTGCAGTTCACCAGGAGTGCCGCCCTCGAGCTCGGGTCGCTCGGGATCAGGGTCAACGGAATATCCCCCGGTGTGATCCACAAGGAGGGTATCGAGGAGGCTTGGCCTGACGGCGTCAACCGTTTCATAGCCGCTTCGCCACTTGGAAGGCTTGTTTCTGCTGATGAGGTATCGTATGCGGCACTATTCATTGCAAGTACGATGTCTTCCGCCATTACCGGGGTCAACCTCCGGGTCGATGCCGGGGTCGGGGTGACCTCAGGATACTGATACCTGCCTTTTTAGCAGGAGCACATAGAAGTACAGGAGGAGACGATGAACGAGATCAAGGAGAACCTGGAGTATCTCAAAGCCCATCATGGGGAGATCTATGAAGCCTATGAGACCTATGGACGGCTGATCCATACCGAGGGGGGACCGCTCGACGAGAAGACCCGCTGGCTGATCAAGGTCGCGATCTCCAGCACGAGTGAGTACCAGTTCGCACTCAAGACCCATATCAGGAAGGCGATCGCCGCAGGCTGTTCCGTCGAGGAGATCGAGCATGCGATCCTCATGATCGCCCCGTCTGCCGGCTTCCCCCGGATGATGGAAGGCCTCATGATCCTCCGGGAGGTCATCGCAGACTGACCAGGGCGTAAAAATGCCCCGTTCTCACGGGGCTCGATACAGGTAAAAGGAGGTAAAACCTGTATCGTGTATCAGGTGCTGCTCATCTTCGCCCGGTACTTCTCAACTTCCCAGTTCCTGATGAAATCTATCTGGTCATCATCCATGAACCTCGGCCCGCCGAAAGACTCGGTGAATACCGCAACCTTCACGGTATCGAGGAAGAGGTCACGTGCATTCTTATTGACTGCGAATACCCCGGTATTCTGGACTGCCAGAACCTTCGCGGGGGACCCGTGCTCCTCAGTGAAAGCGGCTATCGCCTCTGTGACTGCTGCCGCAGGATCTTCTGCGGAGAAGACGTCTTCTGCTATCCACAGGGGCTTGAACCCGCTGTAGACGATATGATCAGGGGTGAACGAGGAGCTGATCGGGGAGAAGGTCTGCTCATCGGCCAGGAAGCCCATGAGTTCCTTGTTGTTGAGGCTGTATGGTTCGATTCCCATCGCCTCAGCAATGATTCCTGCCCTCTCCTGGGAAATCTCGACTGCTGAAAGGTCGGGAGTCCGTTTGAGTTCCTTTCCGAGTCGATCGGAGATCTCCTCATAGACGGCATTGACCCGCTCCAGGGTCTCACCGCTGACGAACACACCATGGTTCTGCAGGAAGATCATATCGGGGTAGACCCCGGTATCGGCCTCATGCTGCTCGATGGCGTCCTTGACAACCTTCGCCAGGATGTATCCCGGGTTGACCAGCGGGATCCATACAGAGCGGTCCCCGAAGAGCCGCTTGATCGTCTGCTCCCCTGTCTGGGAACAGGTCACCCCGTTCACCAGGCCCGGGTGCATATGGATCACGAAAGGATCCTTCAGGAGGCTGTGCAGCAGGGCCTCGACACTCGGCCGGGCAGTCTCACCCTCGCAGCGTGCCGCCATCATGTCGGCGAGGACCTCTTCCTCCCGCTGCTCGGTGTCAGCGGAGTAGGTCTTCTGCCAGATAGCCCTCATGGCCTTCATATCCATCTTGACGAAACCGGTCGCATCGATGGATCCCAGGGCATGCCCTGAGGCCTTCACATACATGACCTCATCATCCTTGACGGAGGTGTTGCCCCCGCCGACGAGGACCATGTCCGTATTGTTCCCGTACATCTGTGATGCCTGAATGAGGCGTTCCAGTGCTTTTTCCATAGGGTTATGCCCTCTCTGACAGGACATCCTGCTCGTAGGCGAGGACTTCTCCGATGATCTCACTCTCCAGGGGGACCCCTGCACGTGCACAGGCCTCATCCCAGACAGCCCCGAACGGCATGGATTTCAGCTGCTCGAGCAGCCCCATCCGTGCGTAGTTGTTTCCGGCTTCCTCGTAACCGATGAGGGTCCCGGTCGGCTCGAGCAGCGCGAGGAGCAGGCCCTTCTGGGTAGCTCTCGCACCGGTGACCCATGCCCCGATCCTGTTGATGGAGGCATCGAAGAAGTCGAGGCCGATGTGGATGTTATCGATCTTCCCTGACCGGACGAGTTCCTGGGTCAGGAAGAGGATGTCGTCATTGAGAATCACCACGTGATCGCTGTCCCATCGCATCGGGCGGCTCACGTGGAGGAGCAGTTCGTCATGGAAGAGCATCATCGATGAGATCTTGTCCGAGATCTGCTCGGTGGGGTGGAAGTGTCCAAGGTCGAGACAGACCATCTTTCCCCTGGTGTTCGCATAGTTCATGTAGAACTCATGGGAACCGACGACGAAGGACTCGCTCCCGATACCGAAGAGCTTGGTCTCGACCGCATCCCGCATGTGCTCCTTCGGGAGTTCATCTGCGAAGATCTCGTCGAGTGACTCCATCAGGATCTTCCGGTACCCGGTCTTGTCGACGGTGAGGTCCTTGCCCCCGTCGGGAATCCAGGTGTTATGGACACAGGGAGTGCCGAGTTCCTTCCCGAAGTAGGCCGAGATCCTCCTGGCCCGCTTCACGTGCTCGATCCAGAATGCCCTGATCTCCGGGTCCTTGCTCGAAAGGGTGAACCCATCAGCTGCCTTCGGGTGTGAAAAGCAGGTCGCATTGAAATCAACGCCGATCCCGAGCTTCTTCGCCCAGTCTACCCAGCCTGAGAAGTGCTTCTCCTCGATCTGGTCCCGGTCGATAGACTCACCATCGAACTCGCCATAGCTTGCATGGAGGTTGAGCCGGTGTGTACCTGCGAGCATGGAGTAGACCTTCTCAAGATCTGATCGCAGCTCACCGACGCTCCGGGCCTTCCCGGGATAATTCCCCGTCACCTGGATACCACCGCCTGCCAGCTCGGCATCCGGGGTCTCGAACCCGCCGACATCATCGCCCTGCCAGCAGTGCAGTGACAGCGGTATGTTCCCCAAGGCCTCGATAGCCTTCTCCGTATCTATTCCCAGGTCAGCATAGGCCTGTTTCGCCAGCTCATATGCCCCGGTTACCTGTTCTCTTGTCATCATGATTCCTCCTGATTCTTTTACAACTATACCCATGGTAGCACCGGTTGGGGGAATCCGCCTTGACTATCCTATCGTTTTTTAGCACTATTATGTCATGAACAGGCTGCCAACCAGGGAGACCCCCTACTCACCGCTCCTCCGGTCCTCGATGATCTTCTCACATGAGGACTTCCACCTGGACCTGCTCGAGCGCTCACCTCAGAAGCCCTACCCGCTCCATACCCACGATTTCTATGAGCTGGTCATCGTGACCGGGGGCAGCGGGATCCATTTCACCGAACATGCCGAGTATGCGATCCTCCCCGGTGACGTCTTCGTGCTCGAGGCCGGCTACTCCCACGGGTACAGCAGGACCGAGGAGCTCAATCTCTATAACATCATCTTCGACCGGGACTTCCTCGACCAGCGGCTCTTCGACCTGAGCAGGATTCCCGGCTACCATGCCATCTTCAACATCGAGCCGAAGTACCGGCAGGACCATGAGTTCAGCAGCCGCCTGAAGCTCTCAGCCAGGGAGCTCACCCAGATCGTCGAGCGGATCGAGCTGCTCAAGAAGGAGCTGGCCTTCCGCGAGGAGGAGTACTCTTCGAGGACGCTGTCACTCGCCTATTTCATTGAGATCATTGTCATGTTGTCAAGGATATACTCGAAGAACACGCTGCCGGACTCCCAGGTGATCAACCGGCTCGCTGCCGCTTTCACCTTCATAGAGAACAACAGCGAGCGGACTATCAGGATCGAGGAACTCACCGAGATCACCCACATGTCCCACAGCACGCTCAACCGTGCTTTTCAGAAAGCGGCCGGCTGTTCCCCGGTCGAGTACCAGCTTCAGCTCAAGGTGAGGAAGGCCTGCACCCTGCTGATCACCACCAATCATTCGATGACGATGATCGCAGAGTATGTGGGGTTCTCGGACAGTAACTACTTCTCGAGGCAGTTCAGGAGGATCATGCAGATGAGCCCCCGGGAGTACCGGAAGGCTCACAGCGTCTAGTAGGAGATGATCTCCTGGTTCTCACGGATGAGTCTTCGCCCCTCAGCCCGGTCTGCGATGTCACCGCAGGCAAGTGCCTGGACGAGGATGTTCCCCAGGGCAGTGGCCTCGACCGGTCCGGCCGATACCTTTGCATCGATCTCGTCCGAGGTCCACTGGTTGAGGATCCCGTTCTTGGAGCCTCCCCCGATGATATAGAGGTGGTCGAACTTCTTGCCTGAAGTCTCCTCGATCTGCTTCATGTAGAAGGCATACACCTTCGCCAGTCCCCGGTAGATCGCGGTCATGTACTGGCCGTGATTCGTCGGGGCGGGCATGCCGTGTTCGGTGCAGTAGTCACAGATGCGCTGCGGCATCGGCGAGTCAGCCGAGTTCGGCTTGAGGAAACGATCATCGTTCGGGTCGATATAGCCTGCGAAATCTGCCTCGTTCAGGGTCTCCGCATCCAGGTACTTGAAGGAGATCTCCTCACCCTGCTGTTCCCACCAGCGGATGCACTCCTGCTGGATCCACATCCCCATGATGTTCTTCAGGAATCGGATCTTGCCGCTGGCAGCCCCCTCATTGGTGAAGTTGTACTCCAGGCTCTTCTCGGTGATGATCGGCTCATCGCTCTCCATCCCGAGCAGGGACCAGGTCCCGCTCGAGAGGTAGAGGTACTCCTCGCCCTCTTCCGCGGGAACAGCCGCGACTGCCGCTGCCGTGTCATGGGAGCCGGATGCGATCACCTGCACACCTGCAGGCGCACCGAGCTCACGAGCCACCGGTCCGCTCAGGGGCCCGAGGACCGTACCGCTCGGTACGATCTCACCGAAGACCTTCCGCGGCAGGCCGAGGGCGTCGATGACGTCCCAGGCCCAGTCACGTGCAGCCGGGTTATAGAGCTGCGTGGTCGTGGCATGGGAGAACTCGTTCTTCATGACCCCGGTCAGCCAGTAGTTGAGCAGGTCGGGGATCGAGAGGTACTGTACAGCCGCAGCCAGGAGCGTGGGATGCTCTTTTTTATAGGCAGCAAGCTGGAAGATCGTGTTGAGCTGCATGAACTGGATGCCAGTGTTCCGGTAGATATCCTCTTTCGGCATCTGGGAGAAGACCTCCTCGGGCATGCCGTCGGTCCTGCTGTCCCGGTAGTGGTAGGGAAGCCCAATCAGCTCCCCTGCCTCATCAAGGAGGCCGTAGTCGACACCCCAGGTGTCGATGCCGATGGAGACGATCTCATCCCCGTAGCGCCTGAAGGCTTCCTTGATCCCTTTCTTGATCTCGGCGAAGATATAGACGATGTCCCAGTAAACATGACCGCCTAGCTCCTCGTTCCGCGTTATGAACCTGTTCGTCACTTCGAATGACTCAAGGTTGCCTACGATGACACGACCGTTGGACGCCCCCAAGTCAACTGCGATGTACTTCTTCATGCTGCCTCCCTTTTGTGTGCTGCTTACGCGCCTTTCTTCGCCAGCAGGTACTGCTCAGCTTCCAGTGACCAGAGGCCGTTATGCTTCTCCACGATCTCAGCCAGTGCAGCGAAGAGTTCATCTTCCTTGCCGAGCTCAGCGAAGTCCACGAGGGCCGTGAGCGGCATGTCGATCTGGGTATAGATCAGCTTCTTCCCGCCCGGGATACCCGGCAGGTCGATGATCGTCTGTGCCACGCTGTCGATACCGCCTACATGGGTCACCATGGAGGCCGGGTTCAGCAGGCCCTTCTCCATCATCTCCAGTGACTCCTTCATGTCATCGGTGTTCCCGCCGCTCGTGCCGACGATATGGTGTGCGGCATAGTGGACATCATAGAAGTTCAATGATGCACGGAAGTCCTGGGTGTTCGGTCCTGCGAAGAAGTTGAGGCATCCATCCCGTGAGAGGATCGCGTCAGCCTGCTCGATGAGGAAGCTTACCGGAGCCATGACGAAGACATCGTTGAAGCCTTCGCCGTCGGTCAGGTCGATGAGGGCCTGGTTCGGGTCCTTGACTTCACGGGTATTGAGGTAGATGAGCTCCACCCCGTTCTTCTTTGCCTCTTCCACACTGTAGAGGACTGCCGCCCGGTCGAGTCGTGCCTGGTCGATATCGGTGACGACGAGGAGTCCCGGTTTCCGGTCGTTATGGATGGCGTAGTCGATCGCACCGAGCCCCATGGGGCCTACACCGGCGATGATCGCCATCTTCCCGCCCTCGACGATCTCCATCTCATGGACGTAGGAGCCGGGCGTGGTGTGGTACATAGCATGGTAGGTGCCGACGATACAGGAGACCGGCTCTGACAAGGAACCGTGGAAGTATGCATCCCCGTTATAGGGAAGCAGGCAGTCCATCTCCATGACCTCGTTGGGGATGATGATGTAGGTGGCATTCCCGCCGATCCATCGGTAGGAGTAGCCGGGCGCATCGAGCGACCCCTTGTAGTTGAGGGCCGGCTGAATGGAGAACTTGTCCCCAGCGGAGAACTTATCGGCCCACTTGCTGCCGACCTCGACGAGCTCACCGCAGAACTCATGGCCCACGATGACCGGTTCCTCGGCGATGTTCTGCGGGACACGCTTATGGGCATTCCCCTGCTCCGCAGCCTTGTGGCTGGACATACAGATGCTGTTCGTGATGACTTTCGCGAGGATCTCGTCCTCTTTCAGCTCAGGAAGCTCGAACTCCTCGAGCCTGAGATCGTTCACTCCGTATAATCGTACTGCTTTCGTCTTCATATCAGTTTCCTCCTAATTGAGCATGACCTGTCCGCCGGTAACGGGGACAGCCTGTCCTGTCTCGTACTTCTGCTCCACGCAGTAGCAGACAGCCTTCATGACATCCTCGGTCGTGCATCCACGATCGAGTGGTACTTTCGACTCGTAGAACCGTCTCACATCGGCGACGGTCTTCGCCCCCGGGACCTTCCCGGCATTGAGGTACTGCACGAACAGACCCCGGTCAGGATCCGACCACAGCGGCCCGTCGAGGAAGTTCCCCGGGCAGATGGCATTCACCTTGACCCCGTCGGTCACCAGCTCGAGCGCGAAGCTCTGGGTGAGCCCGATGGTCCCGAACTTGGCACCGGCATAGGCACCGTTCTTGTTCGACCCCTCGAGTCCCGACTTGGAGCTGATCGCGATGATGTCGGTCATATAGCCGGGTGCGGCCTGGTGCTGCAGGGCAAGCAGCTGGGAAGCGAACTTGGTGCAGATGAAGAAGCCGACATAGTCGACAGAGGTGACGAAGTTGAAGTCCCG
This sequence comes from Spirochaetia bacterium, assembly GCA_963677595.1. Lineage (GTDB taxonomy): Bacteria > Spirochaetota > Spirochaetia > CAKZLE01 > CAKZLE01 > CAKZLE01. The sequence continues at coordinate 2,071,351 of OY782041.1, read as the reverse complement.
CAAGGTCATCTCCTTCACGCTCCCTGCACGGAGAACCCCGGCATTGCTGATGAAGATGTCAAACCCGCCGGTGATGTCGGCGACACTGCTGATCATCGCGGCAACGGAATCCTCATCGGTCACGTTGACTTCCAACGGGCAGGCCACGGTCTTCCCGGCCTCGGTGTTCAGCGCCCCTGCAAGGTCTTTCGCCCCTGCGTAGTTCATGTCCGCGATATAGACGAAGGCGCCTTCAGCGATCAGGCCGCGGACCATCCCCTCGCCGAAGCCCTGGGCACCGCCGGTGACAAGGGCTATCTTCCCCCTGACGACGTCGCCGCGTGCCTTCGAGCCGGGAGTCCCCGGCTCGGCGCTGCAGCCGGCAGCTGCGAGCGCCTCATCGAAGGTAGCCCCTATGGCATGGCAGGTCCCATCCGGCAGGATGACTGCCGCAGGATATGCCTTTTTCTCTGTTACATAGTTCTCGAACTGTGCTGTTACCTGACTCTGTTCATCGGAGGAGAGTCTCAGGACATCATCAGAGGAGACAGTCTCCACCTGCGTGATGAAGAGCCCCTTCTCACCGTCGAACGTCAGACCCCTCAGGTATGGGATCAGGTTGCTGCTGTTACTCATTTCCTTACCTCCTCAAGGACCTTCAGAGCCGCTTCCGGCGTATGGGGGTCCATCTTCTTCCCCACCTCGGCATACAGGGCGATACGCTCGGACAGGGCCATCCCCGCGAAGGGGTTCTCGCTGTTGAAGATCGCGTACTTCCCGTCTATGCCTGCGAGTTTCTCATGTGCGACGAGCGCCCAGGCTGAGTCGATCAGGTGGGAGAACTCGGGCATCAGCAGTTCAGGACAGTTGAAGCTCTGCCGTGACGAGTTTATATCGACTCCGCTGATCTCCATCATGTCGTGCTTGTGCGCAAGATCCTGGATTCGCTTGAGCTGCTCGACGCTGTTTCGCGGCGGCATATAGGTTACCGCAGGGTACCCGATAGCTTTCAGCAGGTCGAAGAGCTCATCGAGGAAGCTGTCCTCGAACTTCTCGGCCTTCTTGTCCCCGGTAGGGCTCTCGGTCACGTCCCCGAGGTATGCATAGGAGGGGATCGCCCCGATCTTCAGCGAGAAGGAGACGACCTCCTCGGCCGGGATGGTCTCCTCGACGCTCGGCTGGATGAAGAACTGCGGCAGGTAGGAGCTCTTGAGGATCCCGAGCAGGTCATACCGGTAATGGGGGTTCCCCGTATCGAGCAGGACCTCCCTGATCTTACCGGCGACAGTAAGCTTCAGGTTATTCTCGAGGAAGGCCACGACAGCCTCCCCCTTCCCGCAGGAGTCCATGATCCTGCCCGCGAAGGCAGAGAGGATATGGCGCTCGGTGATCGAGCCGTTCTCTGACATCCTCGAGAGAGATGCCACATCTGCATCGAAATCGAGGGGTGCGAGGCCGCTGCCCTCGATCAGGCTGTTGAGCCTCTCGACCTCTGCACGGTTCCTGATGTTTCGCACCCTGTTGACTGGCTTCAGGAACTCTTTCACCTCTTCGATATGCTGTGCAGGTACTCCATGCACACACATATAGACGATGCCTTCAGAGTCCGGGTTGTTGATCTTCTTGTCCTTCAAGGACGTCTCGAGGAAGCTGCACCGTACTTCGAACCCGACGGTGGTGGCGATCCCGATCGCCTTGCCGGCAGCCATCATCTCCTCTGCAGCACTGATGCTGTCATGGTCGATGCTGCCGACGATCTGGAGTCCTGACTCCCAGGCCCTGAATGCGGCCATCGCCGGTTCATAGGGGCTGAAGGAGTAGGTCGTGTGGACGTGGTTGTTCACCTCCTCCGACACGGTCCGGGTAAGCTTCCCGTCAGAGATCAGCTTCCCGACCTCTTCGGCTGCTGCCAGCCGGTCGGCAAGCAGCGGCGCGTTCAATCTTTCTATCACTGCATCGTATTCTGTGTGTGCCATGGGTACTTCCTTATACGCCTTCCCGCTGGACCTTCACGAACTCCCCGTCGGTCTGGACCGTGGAGACAGTGTGGCCTGCAAGCGGGAGGATCTGTTCGTGGATCGCGTCAAGCATCCATGCTGCCGTCGGGAAGTAGTAGTCTTCCATCTCTGCCGGCGGTGTGATCCAGTTCCGTGAGCCGACGACGACCGGCGGTGCATCGAGGTAATCGAATGCGAGCCGTCCCAGGTTGGAGGAGACGGTGTGGAGGAATGAGCCTCTCTCGACTGCGTCTGAGGAGAGCAGGACCCGTCCGGTCTTCTTCACGGATTCCACGAGTGGTCCGTAGTTGAGCGGGTTGATGAACCGGAGGTCGATGACCTCAGCGCTCATGCCGTATTTCTCCTCGAGTTCCTTAGCTGCTTCCATCGCAGAATAGAGGGTGGCACCGATGGTGATGATCGTGATGTCATCCCCGGTCTTCTTGACTGCCGGCTCCCCTTCCGGTACCTCATAGAACCCCTCTGGTACGCCGTCTGCCTCGAAGTCCTCCCCAATACCGTAGAGTTTCTGGCTCTCGAAGAAGACGACCGGGTCGGTCCCCCTCAGTGCCAGGTTCAACATACCCTTTGCATCGTAGGGAGTCGCCGGGAACATGACCTTGAGCCCCGGGATATGGCCGACGAGTGCGGTCCAGTCCTGTGAGTGCTGTGCACCGTACTTGTTACCAACAGATACCCGGAGGACGAGCGGCATCTTGAGGACGCCTGCGCTCATCGACTGCCACTTAGGCATCTGGTTGAAGATCTGGTCTCCTGCCCTTCCCATGAAGTCACAGTACATGAGCTCCACGACCGCACGGCCGCCGCTCATGGCGTATCCGACACCGGAACCCACGATGGAGGCCTCGGAGATCGGTGAATTGAAGAACCTGTGGTACGGGAGGATCTCGGTAAGTCCGCGGTAGCAGGCGAATGCGCCGCCCCAGTCACGGTTATCCTCACCATAGGCAATCATGGTCGGGTCCTTGGCGAACCGGTAGAGCATCGCCTCGAAGATACCGTCACGGTACTGGTACATCCGTGCTGCAGGTACCGGCTTGCCGTCCTTGGTAGAGGTCCGGACCTTCCGTGCGATCTGCTGTACCCTCGGGTTCTCCTCGATCGGTGTGAGCAGTTCCGGTTCAGCATCATCGAGGGCTTCTACGTTCCCGTTCGAGAACATCACTGACTCGATGAACTTGCCGTCGACCCGCGTGGAAATCTCATCGTTGATGGCGAGCTCCATGGTCTTGGAGATCTTCGCCACGACGTTCTCCCGGTAGGCTGCGATCTCATCATCGGTGATGATGCCGTTCTCCTTGAGGTACGCCTCGTAGCCGAGGATCGCGTCCTTCTCCTTGAAGGAGTCGATCTCTTCCTTGGTCCTGTATGAGGACGCATCGGAAGGCGAGTGACCTGAGAGTCGGTAGGTGATCGTATCCATCAGGACAGGTCCCTTACCCTCGAGCATGAGGGCTCGTTTCCTCTCGATCGCATCAGCGACGGCCAGCGGGTTGAACCCGTCTACCCGTTCTGCATGCATCCCGTCAGGATTCACACCAGCACCGACTCTTGCAGGTATCCCATACCCCATAGTCTCGCCGACTGTCTGGCCGCCCATCCCGTAGAAGTTGTTGAATACGTTGAGCATGTATGGTGGAGCACCAGCCATGTCACCCCAGAGGGTGTTGTACTGGTCCATTGCCGCAAGCATCAATCCTTCCCAGACTGGGCCGCACGCCATCGCTGCATCCCCGATATTCGCGATGACGATCCCCGGCTTCCTGTTTATCTTCTTATAGAGGGCCGCGCCGACTGCGATGTCGCCTGACCCCCCGACTATGGCATTGTTAGGCATGGAACCGAAGGGAGCGAAGAAGGTGTGCATCGATCCGCCGAGACCCCGGCTGAACCCGGTCTTACGTGCGAAGATCTCTGCAAGTGCCCCGTAGAGAACGAAGTTCTCTGCGAGGTCCTTCACGTCCTTGCCCTTGAAGTGCTTGTCCACGACTGAGAGGACATCCCCGCCCATGAACCCTTCCATGATGGTCTGCAGGTTCGTCTCGTCGATCTTCTGGATCGCTGAGAAACACTTGGCGAGGATCTCACCGTGTGAACGGTGTGAACCGAAGATGAAGTCCTCCGGCTGCAGGTTGAGGCACTGGCCGACTGCAGCAGACTCCTGCCCTGCTGAGAGGTGTGCAGGTCCCCGGTGGTTGTACTCCATCCCCTGGTAGGAACCTTCCCGCTTGATCAGGTCGAGCATGTTCTCGAACTCCCTGATCAGGAGCATGTCGAGATAGACGCGCTTCAGGCCGTCTTTCCCGTACTTCTTGACCTCTTTCTTGATATCGCCGGTATACTGGTTCACCGGGATCGAATTGATCTTCACGGTCTCTTTCTTTCGTATAGCTACTGGATCCACTACTAGATTTCTAGGCATCTTGTCACTCCTGGTTTTATAACTCTATATAACTCTTTGCCGGCTAGAGGGCAAAGCAAACGTCCTTGATGATTTCCGACACACTCGGGTGCGGGAAGACTATCTCTCTCACGTCCTTGGCCCTCAGCTCCGCCTCGATGATCACCGAAGCGCTGTGGACCATCTCGCTGCTGACCGCACCGAGGAGGTGGATCCCGAGGATCACATCGGTATCGGCATCGACGACTACCTTGCACAGGCCGCCTGCACGCTTCCCGTACTCAGCGAGGAACCGGCCGTTCGACCGCATCTGGGCCGAGGCGCTCTTCACGTTGTAGCCCTTGGCCTTTGCCTCTTCCTCGGTCATCCCGCAGCCTGCTGCCTCAGGGATGGTGTAGACTGCCCAGGGGATCGCGTTGTAGCGCATCCTGTCAGCCTTGCCGAACATCGTATTGACGGCGACTTCCCCCATCCGTGATGCGGAGTGGGCAAGCAGCGACTTCCCGTTCACATCCCCTACAGCATATACGCCGGGGAGGTTGGTTCGCATCTGCTCGTCGACAACGATCCCGCCCCGCGCGATATCGAGGCCGAGGGCCTCGAGTCCTGCGGTGTTCGGTCTCCGACCGACACTGAGGAGGACCGCATCAGCGTTCACCGTCTGCTTCTTTCCTTTCGCATCGGTATAGACGACACCGTCGGTGAGGATCTCCTCTACCCTGCAGCCGGTCTTAAAGGTGACTGCCTTCATCTCCCGCCGCATGAGTTTGGCGAACTCGGCGTCCATCATCGGCAGGATCTCAGGCATCATCTCGATGACGGTGACCTCGCTCCCGATGTTGCTGAAGAGGGAGGAGAACTCCACCCCGATGACCCCGCCGCCGATGACGACGAGCTTCTCAGGGATATGGTCGATCGAGAGGATGTCCTTGCTGGTCATCACGATGTCGTTCCCTGCGCCGGGGATCGGCGGGATGAAGGGTGATGAGCCGGTTGCGATCATGATGTTGGAACCGGTATAGGCTGTCCCGTCGACTTCCACGGTATCGCGTGAGACGAACTTCGCCTCGCCGAAGACCACTTCGACCTTGTTCTTCTTCATGAGGAAGGCGATCCCGGAGCGCAGGGTCTCGATGACGTCCTGCTTCCAGGCCATGGCCTCAGAGAGGTCGAAGGAGACATCAGCGCAGTGTACACCGAACTTGTCGCCGGTGAGCGCGTAATGGTAATGCTTTGCCGCATTGAGCAGGGACTTCGTCGGGATACAGCCTGAGTTGGTGCATACACCGCCGAGGTCACCCTTCTCGATGAGAAGGACCTTCTTTCCCATCTCACCGGCCCGTTCAGCAGCCACATAGCCCCCGGGGCCAGCCCCGACGACGATCAGATCATAGGTTGCCATGAGTATCTTCTCCTTTATTGACTACTGCGCCATGAGCAGGTCGATATTCTTTATATTGTCCGCAAGGCTCTTGAGGAACCGTGCTCCGTCAGCACCATCGAAGGCCTGGTGATCGAAGGTGAGCGAGAGGCCGATGTGGGGGATGAACTCCACCCCGTCAGCGCCCTGTACCGGCTTGAGCTCGATCGTGCTCACGCCGAGGATACCGGTCTCCGGTGTGTTGAGTACCGGTGTAAAGCTCTCGATCCCCATGCCCCCGAGGTTGGTCACCGTGAAGGTACCGCCTGAGAGGGTGTCAGGATTAGCCTTCCCCTCGAGGCAGTCGTTGAAGAGCCCCTTGGCGGTATCGCTCAGGGTCTTCAGGCTCATGAGGTCAGCATACCTGATGACCGGTACCATGAGGCCCTTCGGGGTATCGACGGCACACCCGAGGTGGATATGGTCGAACTGCAGGATGGTGTCCCCGAGGAAGTGGGAGTTGATCTGGGGATATGCCTTTAAGGTCTTCGCTACTGCGTAGAGCACGAGGTCATTGATGGTGACCTTGGCAAGTCCCTTCTCAGGGTCTGAGTTCTTGAATCGCTTTCGTAATGCAAGGAGGTTCGCCGCATCGGCTGAGCTGTTGAGCGTCAGCTGGGCGGTGGTGCTGATCGATTCGTACATCCGCTTCGCGGTGACTTTCCGTACACCACGAACCTTGATCTCTGCCGCAGGTCCCGGGAACCCGGCTGCGGCAGCCGCATCAGCGACCTGTTCTGCCGAAAGCTGTGAACTGAGGGAGAGGAGGTCCGAGGAGAGGACCCGTCCGCCGATCCCGCTTCCGGCTGCCGGGGCTGAAAGCCCTTCTGCTGCCATCTTCTCTTTCGCTGCCGGTGAAAGGGGAGGCATGGCTGCCGCTGCAGCATCGACATCACGTTCGATCACCCTGCCCTTCGGCCCGGAACCGACGAGTGTCGTTGCATCGAGGCCGCTCTTCTCTGCCGCCATCCGTGCACGGGGGGAGACTGAACTGGTGCCTGCTGCAACGACTGCAGTTGCTTTTTCTACTTTCGCTTCTGCCTTCGGGGCTGCTTCGGGGGTTACCGCTGCTTCCTCTGCCGGTGCTTCAGCTGCCGTCTCACTCCCACCTGCCAGGTCGGAGATATCTTCCCCGGGGGCTCCCACGATAGCGATGGGGACCTGTACAGGGACATCGTCATCCACCGCATAGAGCAGCTTCAGGATCGTACCTTCCGCAGTGGACTCGACCTCGATGGTCGCCTTGTCAGTCTCGACCTCGCAGAGGATCTCACCCTCGGCGATCGTATCACCCTCAGCCTTCTTCCAATCCAGGATTATGCAGGACTCGACTGAGTTTCCCTGCTTCGGCATTAACACCTGTGCTGCCATGTATTCATCTCCTCATTCATGATATACCGGATCAGACCCGCATGACCTGTACCCCGGCAGCCTCTATGCTCCGGGCGATCTCGTCGTCCAATCCTGTATCTGTGATCAATATATCGATATCTTCCAACGGAAGGATCTTCACAAAACCCTTATTCCCGAACTTGCTGGAATCCACCACCAGCACGCTGGTATCAGACTGCTGGCACATCTTCCTCACGATCTCGGCATTCTCGACCAGGTGGGTGGTAAGCCCATGCTCCAGGGTGAACCCATCCGTCCCGGTAATGGTCATGGAGACATGGAACTGGTCGATACGGTTTATCGCCTCAGGCCCCACGAGAGCCTCTGCGGAGGGCCTGAACTCACCGCCAACGAACGTGATGCTCAGATTCGGATTGATCCGGGCATAAGGGAGAAGGAGGGTCGAGTTGGTGACGATCTGCACATCCCTTCGTCCCAGCAGGTACCTGCCAACCAGTGCAGAGGTTGTCCCGTTCGTGATCATGATCCGGTCCCCGTCCTTGACCAGGGAGGCGGCAGCCTTGGCTATACGCTCTTTTTCCGCATTACGGCTGTTCTTCCGCTCCAGGAGGTCCGGATGGAAAGCGGGCATCGCGCCCCCGTGTGTCCTGATCACCAGGCCTTTCTCATCCAGGGACTTCAGATCGGCACGGACCGTGACGACGGAGACCTTCAGGAGCTTACTCAGTTCTGAGACTGAGATATCCCGACCGTCCCGCATCTGCCCGAGGATGATCTCTTCACGTTTGCTTAACCCGTTCACCACGCCAACCTTTTCTGAAAGCTTTCTTTTAACTTTCGTTTTGCTTTCTTATTGGTTTCCATAATACGACGGTTTTTGAAATAAAGCAAGAGTGAATCTATACGATTCATACAAAATTCATCTGGGATATACCACTGCAGAAAGCCGCCTCTCTCGAGGCGGCAGCATGAATGGGAGGGCTCTGTCGTTACGGTTATTGACGCACGCTGCGGATCAGTTCCAGAGCGAGGAGCCGGACGGGGTTGATCAGGGGGATCCCCCGGTACTGCGATTCTGGAAGGGCAAGCGGTAGTTCGGTGCAGCCAAGGATGACTGCCTCCGCACCCTTGTCCTGGAGCTCTGCAAGGATCCTCCTGCCGATCCCCATAGCCTCCCCAGATACTGGCGCCACAGCCTTGATACCGTAGGAGGTGTTGTAGATCATCTCATGCAGCAGCTCCTGGTCATCAGTCTGGACCGTCTCATACCCAGCCTCAGCGAGGAGCCCAGCATAGACTCCTGTCTTCCGGGTCCCGGTGGTCGACATGATGCCGATCCTCCGGATCCCGGGATAGCACGTCCGTATATGATCGATCGTGATGCTGATCATGTTCAGGACCTGCAGCCTTGAACCTGCCTCGGCCAGGGCCTGCTGGAAGCGGTCCCAGATCGCCGGGGCATGGAAGGTATTGCAGGGAACTGCGGCATACCCCTGGAGGAACATGCGGTCACAGCAGGCTTCAGCTGCCGTGAGGATCCGTGCCATCCCCAATGCCGGGCCTTCCGGGTTTCCCCCAAGCAGGGCTTCCGTCCTGTCGGGGATCATGTCTGAACAGGAGAGGTGGAGCACCCGCAGGTGGTCCTGGTCCCTCCCGGTCGTCTCAGTCAGTTCGATGATCTGCCGGTGGAGGTCGACCCCCGCGAGGGGGCCGACGCCGCCGCCGATGATGATCATCCGACTGGGGTTATAGCTTTGCTGCATCTACCTGCTTTTCGCTCTTTGCGACAACGAGGGTACCGGTCATGTCACCGGTCACATTGACAGCAGTCCGTCCCATATCGAGGATCGCGTCGATCCCGAGGACCATGGCGTAGGCAGCCGCTACCGGGGTGCCTGCCTCTACCGGGAGGCCTACCGAGTTGAGTACCATGAGGAGCATGATCGCACCTGCACCGGGAACTCCGGCTGTACCGATCGATGCGAGCACTGCAGTGACGATGACCGTCATCTGCTGGGCGAAGGAGAGCGGCATGCCGATAGCGAAGCCGATGAAGAGTGCACAGACACCCTGGTAGATGGCCGTACCATCCATGTTGATGGTCGCGCCGAGCGGGAGAGTGAAGGAGTAGACGTTCTTCGAGACCCCGAAGTTCTCATCCATGGCCTTCATGGTGACAGGCAGCGTACCGCTGCTCGATCGTGTGACGAACGCGGTGACCATCGGTGCCCGTGCTCCCTTGAAGAATTTGGCGGGACTGATCTTGCTGACCAAGAGGATGATCGTGTAGACGACAGCGACATGGACGATGTATCCGAGGAAGGCAGCGAGTGTCACGGTCCCCAGGGACCCTACAGCGGATGCTCCCTGCTTCCCGAAGACGACTGCGATCAGGGCGAAGACACCGATCGGGGCATACTGCAGTACGCCGTTGACGATCAGGTACATCGCCTCTGCAAGGCCGTCGAACACACGAAAGATCGTCTCGGCGCTCTCCTTGATACGTGCAGTCTTGCTGTCCCGCAGGAAGGAGATAGCGATCCCGAGAATGATCGCGAAGAAGATCGTCGGCAGGACCTGACCGTTCGAGATGGCACCGAAGGGATTCGTCGGGATGATCGCGATGAGGGTGTCCATGAAGTTGGGCTTCGTGAGGACCTTCCCGGCGGCATCAGCTGCCGAGCCGAGGGCCAGCCCGAGTCCGGGCTTGAAGATGTTCCCCATCAGCAGGCCGACTGCGACCGCGAAGGCTGAGGTGATCATGTAGAAGACGATGATCTTCACCCCGACCTTGCCGAGGGTCGAAGGCTTGATGCTAGCCGCGCCGACGACGAGGGTCGACAGGATGACCGGCATGACGATCATCTTCAGCAGGCCTACCAGGATACTTCCCAGCGGGTTCAGCCAGGTGATGCTCTCACCGAATATGATACCGACCAATGCACCGGCAACCAGGCCGATGAATATCCTGATGAGCAGGTTCGACTTGAAGTACCAGTCGAATGCCCCTTTCTTTGTTTCTGCGCTCATGCGAATTTCCTCCCTGTGTATGATTATCTATCTCTATCTAATCACAGGGATGAGGTGTTTCCTATTCACCAAAGGGATTGAAATTCTGGCTGGGAAGGGGAGATCATGGGTCATCCATACACCAAATGGTGTAGTACTCAGATCGTGAAGAGCCCCTCGGTCACGATCTTGCGCATGAACTCGACCTTGGAGCTGACCTCGAGCTTCGCATAGACGTTGAGGATGTGGCGCTTGGCCGTCGTCCCGGAGATGCTCAGGTGGTCTGCGATCTCACGGTAGGTGTACCCGTCTATGATCTCACGGCAGATCTCGATCTCCCTTGCCGTCAGGTGGTAGTCCTCGGGGCTCTTCTGCTGATCCCGCTCCTTCTGCAGCTGTTCGACCAGGGTCCTGGCAACATGGGGGCTGATCGGGGACCCTCCCTGGCTGATGCTCTTGATCTGGCTCACCAGCTCGGTCGGGTCACTGTTCTTGAGGATATACCCCGTAGCCCCGGCTTGGATGGCCCGCAGGATCTTGTCCTGCTCCTCGAAGATGGTGAGGATCAGGATGTCGATCCCGGGATTGGACTTCTTGATCCTCCCGGTCGCCGTGATCCCGTCCATCCCCGGAAGTTCGATATCCATGAGGATGATATCGAGCATCCCGAGGAGCTCGGGCTTCATGAGCAGGGGTTCAGCCGACTCGAAGGCCTGCAGGACCCGGATCTCGGGGTCGAGGTTCAGCAGGTACCGAAACCCCTCCCGTGCATCGATGGAGTCCTCGATGATCGCCACATTGATCATGCCTCACCTCCTGCAGGGAATGAGATCTCATACTTGACGCCCCGGCCCGGCCTCGTGGTGAGCTTCACCGTCCCCCCAAGGTCCTTGACTCGCCTGATGATCCCCTTGATCCCGAAGCTCTCCTGCTGTACCGTCTTGCTCTCGAACCCGAGGCCGTCGTCATGGTAGCTCACATTGAACCGGTTCCCGTGGAACGACATCGAGAGCTCGACATGGAGCGCTTCCGCGTATTTGAGGGTATTGGTCACCATCTCCTGGAAGACCCGCATGAGACCTGAAAGCAGGTCCGCTTCAAGCGTCTCCAACTCCCTGCTTACGGGGAGCTGGTAGGTGAAGGTGATGTTCTGCAGGGCCAGCCGCTCACGCATCCGCTTCTTTATATACCGGACAAGATCATCGGAAGTGAACGGGACGGCCTCATTGGTGATCAGGAGCTCCCGCAGGTCATGGATCCCCTGCTCGGCATTCTGGTCGATCCTGTTGTGCATGGCCTCGAGGAGGGTGTACTCCCCTCTCGCAAGCGCACTCCTGGCGACCGTGTTGCTGATATGGATCCCGGTCAGGCGTGCACCGAGCGAGTCGTGGAGGTTCGAGTAGAGCTGCTCCTTCTCCTTCACGATGCGAAGACGGGTATTCTCCTTCTGGAGGGAGAGGACCTCCTCGGTCCGCTTCCGTACCCGCTCTTCCTGCTGCTGGGCGATCTCGTCGGATATGTCGGTCAGCCGGTTGAACAGCCGTGCGATCAGCTTGAACTCATAGACCCGCTGGTCCGGGATGCGGACCTGCTGGTCACCCTGCTCCCGCTCCCGCATCACGCCGATGATCGACTCCAGCGGGTTGGTGAGGATCCTCCTCGAGACGAAGGTCACCACCACCCCGAGCAGCATCATGATCAGGAGGTCATAGAAGATGATGATCTTCACCGTCTCCTGGGAGAAGGAGATGATCGCGTCATAGGGGATGAAGATGAGGATGGTCCACCCGGTATCAAGGTTGACCGCCTCCTCCACCATGTAGCGTATCCCCCCTACCGTCACGATCTCATACGGCTGGACGGAGGCGAGAATCTCAGGGTACTCGAAGGGTTCGAGCTCGGTGATCAGCTCCTCAGTCGGCTGGAACTGGTCCACGAGGATCTCATGATTACGGGAGAGAAGGACGATCCGCCCGCCCTTCTCGACGTTAAGGGAGTCCACCATGTTCTGCAGCCCGTCGAAGATCAGGTCCAGGCCAAGCACCCCGACGAACTTCCCGTCAGCATAGACGGGCTTCACGGCAGTCACCCCCATGGCCTTTATGCTCGCGTAGATATAGGGATCGGTGACGGCATAGCCGCCCTGCTCGACCGCCGTCCGGTACCAGGGGCGGATCCTTGGGTCGTAGCCCTCGGGGAAGGTGGGGGTGTTCTCGACGAATCCCGGCCCCTGGCCCCATTCGTACATCTTCCCCTCCTCGGTCCCCAGGTAGATCGCCCGTATGTAGGAGCTCCTGGCATTCACGTTGGCGAGGAAGATATCCTTCATCCTGAGGGTATCGACCTGCTGCACCGACTCGGATTCGACCAGGGTGGAGACGATCGCCTCGATATCCTTCAAGGCCAGGTTCACCTGGTTGTCCACGTTTCCCAGCAGCAGGTGGGATGTCTCCTTCGCAGTACTCAGGGAATGGGCCTTGAGCAGGGTATAGTTGATCCCCAGCAGCCCGGCCAGAAACACGGTGACCACGACGATGATGATGAGGGTGTACTTGCCTTGTATGGTGTTCGTCATAGTTCACTATTATAATCCAGGTACGGGGATACCACAATTATTGATTCTTCGAATCAATCTGTGATTCGTTGAATCAATTTGTGATTCTTCGAATCAATTTGTGATTGTCTCAAGCGACGTGACATACTCCAGGACGGGGACGAGGAACTCCCTGCTGCTGTGGTCCACGGGATGCTCGAATGAGGCGAGCATCTCCTTCTCGTCTTCGCTCAGCTGCGCAGGGTCCTTCTTCATAGTCGCATTGCGGAAGGTGCCCATCATCCACTTCATGAACCCCTTCAACTCACCGTAGTTCATCCCGCCCCGAAGGTAGAAGAAGGAGGTGTCCTCCTGCAGCCCGCCCGGGAAATTCTTCCCAAGCAGCTTCCCGGTATTCTCCTCATCATCCTCTGAAGCGCCGACAGCGATGATGATCAGCTTCGTACCACCGAGCCTCTGCACCATACGCCTGACACGCCCGAGCTTCGCGATCCTCCCGGCATGTACGGGGGCAGCATAGATGACCAGCTCCAGCCCTGCAAGGTCGGACCGGCTGACTTCCTTCAGCCTGGCAGGGGAATTTTTCAGGGACTCCCCGAGCCACCCGGCATAGGTCTCGGTGAACCCGGTATTCGAGGTATAACAGATCTTCGTCTTCATCACACTCCTCCTCCCAGGTAGTATACCACTGAGGAGGGGCGGGGGCCATGAAGATCTTGTTACATCGAAAAGAAACTACTCTGCAGCGCCGACACGAATCTCACGTGCTGCCCGCTTACTGCCGGATGCGCGCAGCAATTTATCCGCGTACCGCACATAGAGCGAGGCGGTCTGCACCTGGAGGGCATAGGCAAGCGCAAGCACGAGGGCAGCGCTCCCGCCGTACTCGGGGAAGGCGGTCACCGCGATAGCGAGCACGATCGACAGGTTGCGCATCACGGTTGAGAATACCAGGGAAGTCCCCTGGAAATGGACCTGGTCGACCCCGTCGACGACCCTGTTGAAGGCGATACGGGCAGTGAAGGTACTGACCGCATAGGCGACCGCATAGAAGATGAGGATGGGGACGAGCGCGATGATGACCTGCGAGGGATCCTTCACGAGGGTCTTCGCCTTGAGGGCGATGGCAAGGAAGACGATCAGGAGGACACCGAGGCTCGAGAGCGTCGGTATCCTCTGCTTCCAGTAGGTCTTGAACCGCTGTTCCCCCTGTGTTTTCACCAGGAGCATCCTGATCAGGTTCCCGATGACCATCGGCAGGAAGACCACGAGCAGGATCTGCACGAAGATCGATCCCATGGGCACCGAGGAGGACTTCCCGAGCATGAGGGAGAGGTAGACCGGTGCAAGGACTGCCCCGAGCAGCAATCCGATCACCGTCAGGCTCACGGCAGCCTTCATGTTCCCCTTGGCGAACCCGGTCCAGGAGATCGTCATGCCGCTCGTCGGGATGAGCCCGAGCATGAAGATACCGAGCATGAAGCCGGGGTTGTCAGCGAAGAAGAATCGCCCGAGTCCGAAGACGAAGAGCGGGAAGATGACGAAGTTGACCAGCAGGTTCACCAGGAGCAGTCTCATCGAGATGCCGTTGGTGAACAGCTGCCTGACCGGGAACATGATCATCATCGGCAGGACCATGAAGATCGTCAGGGGTAGGATGAACTGCTTCCCCCACGCCATGCTCTCGAACGTGATCCCGAACAGGAACCCGGCGACCATGACGATAGGCAGCAGTATCGATAGATGCTGTTTGATCCATTGCAGTACGTTCCACATATGTTTTGTTTCTCCTCTATTCACATATGTGGCATAAGATAATAATTCTGACAGATTTTGTAAAGCTTAAAAGTTGCTATTGGCAACTATTTATTTCAGGCAGCCACGCCTGCCTCCCCCTACCGGAACGGGGAGATCGCCCGCTGTTCAGCATAGAGCCCTTTGATGTGCTCCAGCATCGGCTTGAGGTACTCTTTGTCGGTGTAGTTGGTAGCCTGGCTGTAGGCAGCGAGCAGGCTCCGTTCCCCCTCCGTGAGCGAGGTGATATCTCTCCTGAGCAGGCGGAACTTGAAGAAGTTGACGGACAGCTTATGCAAACCAGAGAGCCGTTCCGGGTCGAACCCGCCCCTGAGGTAGAAGAAAGCGATCCTCTCCTGGTCGAGCCCGGCAAGGTTCTTCGCCTTGAGGCGGCTGGTGTTCTCCTCGCTGTCCGGTACGGTCCCGACGGCAAAGACGACGAGACGCTGCTTCTCGAGGTAGGGGAAGACCTTCCTGATCCGCTCGAACCCGGAGATCTTATCAGAGTGGACTGGTCCTCCGTAAATGATCAGGTCGTGGACCATGAGGGTCGACAGGTCGACATTGTTCGCATGTACCGGGGCCTTCCTGATCTCCTTGCCCAGCCAGTCTGCATAGAGCTCCGTATGCCCTGTCCATGAGGTATACCAGAGGATCGTCTTCATTACTTTTTGTACTCCCTTACTGGCAGTATAGCATTGATCACGACAATCCTGCATCATATATCTCAGCACAGATACGGAAAAACGCCTCAGGGATACCTGCCTCAGACCAGGTAGGCCCCGATCCTCCGGGATATCTCATCCTCACAGAGGGACTCCCGGGTATGGATATCATCGAGTTCAGCGACGATCCTGTGTTCCTTGAAGACCAGGATCCTCCTTGCGAGCTTCACCATCTCCGGGAGGTCCGAGCTGATGAGGATGATCGATGTATGCTGCTCCTTCGCAAGGTCCCAGATCAGTTCGTGGATATACTCCTTCGCCCCGACATCGACACCGACGGTCGGCTCATCGATGATGAGGATGTCGCAGTCCGCTGCCAGCCATTTCGCGATGCTCACCTTCTGCTGGTTCCCGCCGCTCAGGTTCTTCACCATCTGGTCGAGTCCCGTTATCTTGATCTTCAGCCTGTCGATATGCCGCCGCTCAACATCCCTGATGGCTCGGTCATCTATCTTCCGGGAGAGCTTTGCCCGCATCCTGGACCAGATCGTGATCCCGATGTTCTGCTCGACATCGAAATCGAGGATCAGCCCCTCCTCCTTCCTGTTCTCCGAGACATACCCGATGCCATGGGTATAGATAGCGTCTGCGACACTCCTGATCTCGACCTCCCGGCCGTGGACCCGGAGCACCCCGCTGTCCGCCTTCGTGCTGCCGATAAGGATCTTTGCCAGCTCGGTCCGGCCTGCACCGACAAGCCCGTAGAACCCCAGGATCTCTCCTCTCCTGAGCTGGAAGGACGCATCCTCGATCTCAGACTCCTTCGTGATCCCCACAGCCTCGAGGACGATATCCTCCCCGTTCCTGTCGAGGTTCCCGAGGTACTCATTGCTGCACTTCCTGCCGATCATCATCTCGATGATCTTCTCACGGTCCAGGCTGCTTACATGATCTGTACCAACCCACTTTCCGTCCCGGATGACCGTGACCCGGTCACAGACCTCGAAGATCTCTTCAAGCTTATGGGAGACGAAGATCAGGGTCACTCCCCTCTCCTTAAGCCTCCGCATGATGGAGAACAGGTTCGCCGCCTCATGCTTCGTCACCGAGGAGGTCGGTTCATCGAGGATGAGGATCTTCGAGTCACAGGAGAGCGCCTTGGCAATCTGGACCAGCTGCTTCTGTGCCGCGCTCAGCGGCCCGATCGGGGTCCGGGGATCGAGCTGCAGGTCTACCATCTTCAGGTACTTCGAGGCGAACTCATAGATCCGCTTCCACTCGATCCTCCCGGCCTTCCGGAACAGATGCAGCTTATCCATCACGATGTTCTCAGCCACCGAACTCTCCGGGATGACCTGTATCTCCTGGTTCACCACGCTGATCCCGTGGTCCAGGGCATCCTGGTAACTTCTGAGAGTCATCCGCTGCCCGTCCACGAAGAACTCGCCGTCATAGACAGGATAGATCCCGCTCACCACTTTGATCATGGTGCTCTTCCCGGCTCCGTTCTCCCCAAGCAGGGCATGGATCTCCCCGGGGCTGAATGTGAGATTGATGTCATCCAGAGCCCTGACTCCGGGAAATGATTTTCCGATATGCTGCAGTTCAAGCATGGTTACATGTTCTCCATTGACAGGCATCAGCCGGGATCCGGCTGATGCCAATTCCTTACATTGTTACATCTATTTCGGTGCGTTCAGGTATGCTGATTCCATGGAATCGATGATATTCTTCGTCACGGCAGTGAGGTCCTCGCTGTAGGTGTCCACATTGTCGGCAGTCACGACCGCGACCCCCGAGTTGATGAAATAGACACCGGCTTTCGGGGTATACCCGTCGAGCAGGTAGGTCAGTACCTTACAGGTAATATACCCGTGACCGTAGGGGTTCTGTGCGATGGTGCCGTCAATGCTCCCGGCCCTGATCGCATCAAGCACGATCGGGTCATCATCGATACCGATGAACGCGATCCTCTTTGCCCCGTCGACGTTGAGCTCGGACAGCAGCTGGGCAGCGGCTACCGTGGTGGTATAGCCGGTGCAGATGACACCGTCGATATTCCCCTGGTTCGCCGAAAGTGCATTCTCGATCTTCTCAGTCGCTTCCTCGATGGAGGTGATATCGCCGACTTCCTGGACGATCTCAACATCCGGGTATTTGGCCGCGACTTCCTCGACTCCCTCCTTCCTCAGCTTGGTATTCGCATCGGTAAGGACTTCGAGGACGTTCAGGATCTTTCCCTTGCCGCCCATCTTCTTGATCAGGAATTCAGTCGCATCCATGGCTGCCACCTTGACGTCTGTCGCCACCGCGAACGATGCGGTCGTAGGCTGGCTCGTGCTGGTCCCGAAGTTGACGATCACCTTCCCCCTGTCGGTCAGTTCCTCATAGAGGCTGTTCGCTCCTGTCGGGTCGGTCGGATAGATCGTGAACGCATCGTACCCCTTAGCAGCCAGGGCTTCCACATTCTGGGTCTCTGAATCCTGGATCCAGTCAGGCCCGATCTGCTGGTGGACGGCGATACCGGTATCTGCCTCGAATGCTTTCACACCTTTCTGTACGGCATCGAAATAGGGATGGACTGCAGGTGCATACCATGCGATCCGATACGCCTTCTCGGTCTCCTTCTCCTGTGCGCCGCCGGCGAACAGGGGGCTGAACACCACAGCCAGACACAACATTGCTAAAACAACCTTCTTTCTCATGAATGATTCCTCCATTCTTTTTTATCTCTTCTTTGCATTGACCATCTTCTTTCTCAGCTGAGAGAAGAAGTACTGCAGCCTGTCTAGGGAGACTGCCAGCAATATGATCAACCCAAGGAATGCCTGTTCAAAATAGACATTGGCCTCGACCAATATCAGCCCGTTCTTGATCATGACCATGATCACACCGCCGAAGAACAGACCCACGGCTGTGATGACCCCGCCGTCAAGGGAAGTACCCCCGATGATCGCGACGGCGAATGAGATGATCATCCAGTTCGTCCCGGTTGCCGGCTGTGCCGAGCCCATACGCGAGACGTAGAGGATACCGGTCAGTGCCGCAAAGAGACCTGACAGTACATTCGACAGGAGGATCATCCTGTCAGTGTTGATCCCGGACAGCTGTGCCGCTTCCTTGTTCCCGCCGGTTGCCAGCATCCTGCGTCCTGTCACCGTGAACTGGTAGAGATAGAAGACCAGCCCCAGCACCAGGAGCAGCATCCAGAATATGACGGGAAGCCCAAACCAGGCCTGACGCCCCACATAGCTGAAACTCTTCGGGATCTCGGTGTAAGAGAACCCTTTCGAGATCCCGTATACCAGGCCGGTGAAGATGAAGGACGTCGAGAGGGTCACGATGAAGGCGTTCAGCGGCACCTTCGTGATGAGGATCCCGTTGACCAGCCCGCACAGCAGCCCGACAGCCAGGGCACAGATCACGCCCAGCCACCCGGGGAGTCCCGCGTTCTGCAGGAGGTACCCGGTAGTGATCGTCGCCAGCGCACCGATCCCCCCGATCGAGAGGTTCATGCCGCCTACTACCAGGACGACTGCCTGGCTCAGGGCGATGAACACATAGAACGCCAGGGTCCGTGAGATGTTGAACAGGTTGTAGGCAGTCAGGAAGCTGTCGGTCGTGATCGAAAAGAGCAGGAAGATCAGGATCGCCGCGATGGCGATGCCGCTCTCCCTCCGTTTGATATATTTCTTCAGTATGCTGTTCATGGTTGAATAGCCCCCTTTATTTGTTTGAGAATTCTTCAACGGCCTGGAATACCGCCTCTATGTTCTCCGGCGGGACGTCAGGCAGTATATTATGGATCGTGTTGAACACATAGCCGCCACCCGGGGAGAATACCTCCAGTCTCCTCCTCACGTCATCCTTCACCTGCTGCGGTGTTCCCCGGTTGAGGATCTCCCTCGGGTCCACACCCCCGCCCCAGAACACGATATCCTTGCCGTAGGCAGCCTTGAGCGAGGCAGCCTCCATATCACGGCAGTTCGTCTGTACAGGGTTTATGATATCAATCCCAGACTCGATCAGTGACGGCAGGTACTGCTCGATCGAACCGCAGGAATGCAGGAACGTATGCATGGAGCTGTTCCGGTGCACATAATCACACAGCCGCGTCCGGTGATCATGAAACAGTTCACGATAGATATCAAGTCCCATGAACGGTCCCGAGTCCATTCCGAGGTCATCCCCGAACCGCAGGATGTCTACCACATCACCTACCGCGGCACAGACCTTCTCCAATGTGGCCATATGCCTCGTCATCAGGGCTTCCATGAGCATGGCTGCCTTCTCCTGCTCCACATAGAGGTCCATCAGGAAGTTATCCATCCTCCTGAGGAAGGTACCCCATTCGAAGAGATTGCATCCACAGACTACCATCAGGGCTTTATCCGTACTCTCACGGAGCTTGAGAGTTCTGCTTCTGAGCTGCTGCCAGAAATCATCCTCTGAGGCATGATCCCAAGGGCTGTGTGCATAGCGCTGCCACAACACGTCGTTCATTGCCTCATCAAGCAACTCCTCCATATCTGCTCTTGATTCCGGATACCCGTCAATCCAGGGGAAGACGGCCTGGTCAAAAAAGGTTGCCCCCTCAGGCATATAAGCCAGAACCCTGCCCCTTTCATCCTTTGCTTCCCAGGCGCCGTCTACAGCCCGTTCCGGATGGAACCAGACGGGGTACTGACCTGTCAATCCTTGCCCGATATCAACATCATACCAGTCGGAGGCTTGTGCATTCCACATACGCCCGATATCAAGCACATCGATCCCGAAATGGTCAATGATCCGGTCGCTTGGCTGTGCCAGCTGCTGGACCACATCATATATCTGCGTCGGTTCATCATAGCCCAGGTATCCCTGCAGGCGGGCATATGCCTGTGCTGAGATCCCGGAACTCGGGGTAGCACCCATGTCCACCGGCACTCTATCAGGTTCCTTATGCGCTATCGCAGTCAATACTCTCTCTCGTGAAGTCATAATCCTCTCCAAATCTCAATCACAGTGGAACACTTCATCCATCGTCACCCACCACTCGCCTTCAGCACGGTCTTTCACCGGCACCTGGGCTTTCCCGACCAGGGCCCACCAGTCCTGAGTCTCAGGGTCCGCTGCCATCTTCTTCATATCAGCCTCGAAATCATCCCCGTGATACTCAAAGTAGGAAAACAGCAGGTCACCCCTCATGAAGATCGAATAGTTCCTGATACCGCACTCACCGATCTTCGCCAGGACCCCCGGCCAGCAGGCGGCATGTTCCCGTATATACATCTCCCTGAATTCCGGATTCAGGCCGATCACCTGTCCAAATCGTCTCATCTATCACGCCTTTGGTTAATTTTTTAATCTTAACTGGTTAATATATTAACATCCTTTTCATATATGTCAAGATTTTTTTTGAATATTCTTATATATCTTGGATAATATTGGTATTCCTGCAGCAGGCAGCTGTATATTTCGATTATATGATTAAAAACTTAACCTCTTTATATACAAGACACATAAGCTATGATAGTATTACTGTATGGCAACGTTGAAAGATATCGCAGAACAGGCACAGGTCACGACTGCTACCGTCTCCCTGGCACTCTCAGGGAAAGGCAGGGTCTCGGAGGAGATGCGGGCAAAGATCATCTCGATCGCCCATGACATCGGGTACCAGTACCGGAAGACGATCCCGAAGACGCACAAGAGCACGATCATGCTGCTGCCCATCAGTAATACCTGGGGCTATGTCTGGCACTTCCTGAAAGATATCATAGACTGTGTCCAGTCCAGGATGACTGCCCTGGATTACACCAGCCTCATCCTCCCTATCCTCTCGGAACAGCCGGTCTCCGAGGTCCTTGAGATCATCCAGAAGACCGGGGCGGATGCGATCTTCTCCATCCATCATGGGGACCATGTCCTGTTCCGGGAACTGACCGCACAGAAATATCCGCTTGTCGTGGTGAACAATTCAGAATACCAGAGAGATTACTGGTCTGTCTGTGTCGATGATTTCAGCGGCTCCTATGAGGCGGTGGATGTGCTGCACAGGTTGGGTCATACGAAGATCGCGTATTTCGATTATCCACGGCCGTCATTGCCCGTGGTCATGAATGACCGGTATAACGGTTTCAGGTCCTCCATGCTGGACAAGGGCCTTGACCTGCCTGATGCGTGGAGGATCACGGTACCCCTGGAGCAGCCCGAAGCGCTCATAACGGAACTCGACAGGCTGCTCATCAGCCGGGACCGGCCGACAGCCTTCTTCATCCATGATGATTTCCTCGCCTCCCGGATCCACCATATCATCAGCTCCAAGGGTATTCGTATCCCGGAGGATATCTCCCTGCTCTCACCGGGAGATACCATCGACTACTCCCAGCCGGAGTCCCCGAAGATCTCTACGATGAAGATCAACACGTCGCTCATGGGTAAATACGCAGTCGATCTCATGCTGAGCAAGATGAACCAGGAAGAGGATGACGGCTCACCGCACGTACTGAAGATACGTCAGCAGTTCGAGGATCGTGGATCAATATCCTCTCTGAAATAGTATTCAGAACTTTCCAGAACTTTCAGATGACCCCTGCAGGGATCAGGATGACCAGCAGCACTGTATCCAGGATCGCCATCCCGCCAATGAACCGCTTCTGTGTCCTTGGGGCGGCGTCATGGATGAGGAAGGATGCAAGGAAGAACGGGATGTAGGTGGTGATGAAGACGGGGATCGCACCCCACCAGGGGTAGACCCAGATGAATGCCGGCGTGGATGCGAGGAAGATCTCGAAGATAGAGAAGAAGGCCGCATTCCCGACCGCGAAGAGGACCCGGTTGTTGATCCCAAGGAGCTTCATGTCCTTGTCCGCGGGGAGGAGTTTCGAGAGGGCGATCCCCGCGATGCTGAACATCATGGAAAGCTCCCAGCTCACCCCGATCAGCAGGATGAAGGAGGTACTCTCCGGGGAGACGGTCCAGAGGGCATACCCCGATACCCCGCCTATGACAGCATTGAGGATTTCGTAGAACCAGTGGACCGTATAGAGGGCAAGTCCCGCTGCAATACTCCTATAATTACCATTCTTGAGCTCCGTTGCATAGATATAGACTACGGCGGCGAAGATGGCGATGAACGTCCAATGAAAGTTATCGGTGCTGCGTACCGCCGCATTGGCGATATCTGCAGCAGCCCGGTTGTCAGCTGTCCCGAACCACATATACACACTCCCTGTAATATGATGTTCTGCACAGTATATCATACGATGGTGAACATGAAGAACTTTTTTAACGCAGCACACCTTGACAATCTGTAATTACTGTATATATAGTTTATATACAGTAAGGACGGTTGTTATGTATATAGTCATTTCGAATGCTTCCGATGACCCTATCTACCAGCAGATCGCCGATCAGGTCCGTTCAGCCATCGTGAACAGGACGCTTGCGCCGGGAGAGATGCTGCCTTCCATCCGCACCCTCGCAAGGGAGCTGCAGGTCAGCGTCATCACGACCAAGCGGGCGTATGCCGAGCTAGAGCATGAAGGGCTCATCAACTCAGTCGCAGGGAAGGGCTCCTATGTGGCAGAGCAGAACCCGGAGTTCCTGCGGGAGAAGCAGGTACGCGCGGTCGAGAACCTGCTCGATGAGGCGGTCTCTGCAGCCAAGACCTACGGCATCCCGCAGGAACACCTCACAGCCATGATCGAAATCCTGTACGGGGAGGAGGAGTGATGAGTATCCTGGTATTACGGAACGTCAGCAAACAGTTCAGGCAGACAGAGGCCTTAAGGGATGTCTCCCTGACGGTCGAGGAGGGGTATGTCCTCGGCCTCATTGGCCGTAACGGTGCGGGAAAGACCACCCTGATCAAGGCGATCCTGGGACTGATCTCCACAGACAGTGGTTCGGTCACCATATTCGGGAAGGAACTCTCCGGAAGCCAGAAGGAGCTCAAGGCAAGGATCGGGTTCGTCCATGAGGAGAGTGTGCTCTATGAGAACCTCACGGCACGGGAGACCGGGCGTATCTGCGGGGCAGCATACCCGAGATGGGACAGCGATGCGTTCCTGAGATACCTCAAAGATTTCGAGATCCCGGAGCGGAAGCGGATCAAGACCTTCTCGAAGGGAAGCAGGATGCGCCTGGCACTGGCGATCGCCCTGTCGCACGAGGCGGAACTGCTCATCATGGATGAGCCGAGCTCCGGGCTGGACCCGCTCGTCAGGAAGGAACTGTATGACCTGCTCCGCAGGGAGATGATGAGAGAACACCGGACGATCATCATCTCGACCCATATCACGAGCGACCTGGAGCAGATCGCTGACCATATAGCCGTACTCGATGCCGGGAAACTCGTGAAGCAGGTCAGCATCGAGGAACTCAGGGAGGAGTATGCCCTCTGCCGGTGCGACCCAGCAGCCGTCACCGATGATATCAGGGAACAGTTCATCGGCTGTGAAGAGCACCCCTACAGCTTCGTCGGGCTCACGGCAGATCCCGTCAGGCTCAAGGGACTGCTCGGTCCGAAGGCAGTCTTCGAGCGACCCACGATCGAAGATCTCTTCATCTATTCACAGGGAGGTACTGCATATGAGAACACTGCTGACTAAGGATTTCCTCAGCCAGAGGAAGATACTGCCCTTCTACGGGCTCTACAGCCTGCTGTTCTTCATCCTCTTCTCGATCTTGGGCGAAGCCCCCGATGTATCCTTCATATTCGTCTTCTCGAGCATCATGGTCGGCTTCCTGGTCATCTCCGGGAGCTTCAAGTCCGACAAGGCTAAGACCTACCGTTTCCTCATGAGCCTCCCGGTAGAACGGGATGCGGTCGTCCATGAGAAGATGCTGCTGCTCCTTCTCGGCACCCTCTTCGGGGCGGCTTCGACTGCGGTATTCACGCTCATCTTCAGCAGCGGCTTCCTCCCCCTGACGCGGGGAGTAGTGGATCCCCTCGATGCGGTACGGATTATCACGGGCATGATGTTCATTTCACTCCTGGTTCCCTTCTACCTGCGGTTCGGGGTGCTGGTCGTGAAGTACTTCCTGATCGGGCTCGTCGGGCTGGGAGTCGCACTGCAGGTGGGGTTCATTCTCATGCTCGCCTCCGCGGATGACGGGCCGAACCTGCTTGACAGGATCATAGCCTGGTATACCTCCTGGTCAGTACCGCAGAGGAATACCACGCTCTTACTCATCGCCCTCCTGGTCTTCAGCATCAGCTACATCGTCTCTATCAGGATATTCAGGAAAAAAGAGTTATGAGCTTCCTTGATTAATTCCGGAAAACAGGCTACTGATACTGTATTGTCTTCAGAGGTGTGTCATGGATCTTACAGTGTATCAGTACCTTATGCTCTTTCTCGGTGCAGCCCTCTCCGGGCTGGTCGATGCCATCGCCGGAGGCGGCGGCATCATCAGCATGCCGGTCCTGCTCTCGGTGGGCATCCCGCCCCATGCGGCGATCGCCACCAACAAGCTGCAGGCCTCCTTCGGGTCCTTCACCTCGATGATGCGCTACCGCCACAGCGGGCTGGTCTCATTACGGAGGGTGTTCATAGGTATCGTATTCACCGCAATCGGAGCGACCACAGGGGCACTGCTGATCCAGAGGGTGGATGCGAGCGCCTTGAGCAAGGTCATCCCCTTCGTGCTCCTCGCCCTCCTCATCTACACGATCGCCAGCCCTAAACTGGGGGCAGAGGATACACCGAGGAAAATGGCAGAACCCCTGCTCTTCATCTGCTTCGGCTTACTGCTCGGGTTCTATGACGGCTTCTTCGGCCCCGGGACAGGCTCTTTCTGGACCATCGCGCTGGCTACCCTCGCCGGCTACAACCTCAAGAAGGCGACAGCTGCCACCAAGGCCATGAACTTCACGAGCAACATCATATCATTGATCGTGTTCCTCTTCTCGGGGAAGGTCATCATAGCAGTGGGACTGCTCATGGGGGCAGGACAGTTCGCCGGCTCCTGGGTCGGGACCCACCTCGTCATAACACGGGGGACGAAGTTCATCAGGATCTTCTTCATCCTGGTAGTGGCTGCAACCATCATCAACCTGTTCATCAAGCAGTATGGGTGACCTATAAAAAACCCACGGTCAATCCCGTGGGCAATGCTCTTCCTTGCTCTATAGTCCGTAATACCGATACGAACCAACCACATCCCTATCTTGGTCGTTCTTAGCCTCGTCCTTCAAAGCGTCCCTGAAAGAACTTGCCAGCCAGTTTCTGCTGGATTTACCGAAACTTGCTAATGCACTTCCGATACGCTGTTTCTTCTTGCCTTTCTGTGCCATCTGCCAACACCTCGAAAATATAAATATTTATCGATAAAATATCTGATATCAGACAATTAGTCAATATTTATGCATATACTTCTTGACAAATAGTGGTTTTACCCCTTGTCAGCGAATAACGCAGTTCTAAAGGGGGTTTTTGTTGTCTCTACTCTGTTCGATAGCATCTTCCAAGCCAAGAAAGGACTTGGGAACCGTGGTATGAAAGAACGGGCCTGATACGGGACGACCCGTATCAGGCTGTTACATGTGGTTACAGGCTGTACTCGTTCATCAGCTGTGCGATCTCTTCCTTCGCTTCAGCTGTAAGGGGTTTGAAGGGAGCCCTGCAGGACCCGCTCTCGAATCCCTGCAGGGTAAGTGCATATTTCACCCCGTTGAAGATCCCATGTTTTACCAGCAGTTCCACACAGGTATTCGCCTTGGTCTGCTCGACCTGGGCTTCCACTATGTTCCCTGCCTTGAACAGGTCACGGATCTTCGTGAATCGCGGGGCAAACAGGTTGACCGTAGTCCCTATCGCAGAATCCGCACCTGCTGAGAGCGCAGAGAGGAAGGTCTCATCAAACCCATTGAAATAGAGCTTGTCAGGGAATGCACTCTTCATCCGCTCCAGCCCGTACAGGTCGGAGGATGTGTGCTTGACGCCTATCACCTCTTCCCTTTCCAGCAGAGATCCGGCATTCTCCTTGGTGAATGAGATCCCCGTGAATTGCGGGATATTATAGATGATGACCGGGACCTTCGCTTCGGCGACCACATCCTCATAGTAACCGAGGATCTCAGTCTGTGAGAATTTGTAGTAGTAAGGAGGGATCATCGAGACCGCAGATGCCCCGTCATCTATGGCACGCCGGGCAAGCATCACGGTATCCCGGGTCCTGAGCGTGCCCACATGGGCAATGACGGGGACCCTTCCTGCCACCTGTTCAGCGACGGTCTTGACGATCAACTCGCGTTCCTCATGGGAAAGCAGCAGTGCTTCCCCTGATGAGCCGCAGCAGTAGAACCCCTCCACCCCCTTCTGGATCTGGTATTCCACGATCTCGCGCAGGACCGGGATATTGACCTGCTCCCCAGCATCCATCGGGGTGATGAGTGCTGAATAGATCCCACTCAGGGGATTCGTTCCTGAAGCTACCATGCGGTCCAACCACCGTCCATCACCAGGTTCGCCCCGGTCATATAGATCGATGCATCGGAAGCGAGGAAGATGATCGCTCCGTTATACTCCTCAGACCTAGCCATCCTGCCGATAGGGATACGGTTACAGTAGTTCTTCTGGAACTCAGCATCCTGCGTATCACGGAATACCCCGCTTGGAGAGAGTATGTTCACACGAACGCCCTTCTTTCCCCAGTAGGTAGCGCAGTATCGTGTTAGGTTATAGAGACCCGATTTCGCGGCGGAGTATGCGACTGGCTTGATGAAGGGGACCCCGGTCTTCTCTGCCTTGTACGCGTAGATATCCTGTACCGGGGAGAGCATGCCGTAGATCGACCCGATGTTGATGATAGAGCCTCGCCCTTCTTCAGCCATGAGGGCTCCGACAGCCTGGATCATCAGGAATGTCCCGGTAAGGTTCACATCAACGACCTCACGGAATACTTCCTCCGGGAACTTTTCGAAGGGTCCGGACACCTCGGGCGGTGCACTCGGCTGTGTATCGATCCCGGCATTGTTCACCAGGATGTGGGGGACTCCAAAATTGGAGACCACTTCTGAGACACCTTTGGTAATGCTCGCTTTATCGGCGATATCGACCTGATGGAAGGTCACATTCCCTGCATCCCGATCCTCTTTTGTGTAGAGGCTTTCTATCGACCCCTGTCGCAGGGTCCTCCCAAAGACAGCGACCTTGGCGCCCCGGCTCAGCAGTTCGTTCGCGAACTGTGCCCCAAGCTGTCCGAGGGCCCCGGTAACGATGGCTACTTTGCCTTCCACACTGAATAACGTATCTTTCATCTTTTATTTCTCCTTGAGTCTGCGGTTCCTTCAGGCGGAAGTCCGCTTTGCTTTAAAGTGTTTGTACACATTCGAACTGATAGTGCCCACGATGATCAGGATGAAGAATATCGAGATCGGGCGCTTGAAGAAGATCGTCAGGTTCCCGTCTGATACCAGCAGCGTCCTTCCAAGATTCGACTCTACCAGCGGCCCGAGGATCACTCCCAGCAGCACTGGGGGTACGGGGTAATCGATAACAGAGAAGATATACCCCAGCAGACCGGCACTCATCATGACGATGATGTCGAACATGCTGTTCCTCATCGAATAGGCTCCCAGAACCGAGAAGACAAAGATGAATGAGACGATGACACTCTTCGGAAGCGACAGGACCTTGGCAAAGAACCGTGCTCCGAGGATACCCAAAACGATCATGAACAGGTTGGATGTGATCGTACTGGCGAACACCGTATAGATCACATCAGGTGAATCGGTGAACAGGAGCGGACCAGGCTGGAGACCGAGGACCATGAGTCCCCCGAGGATGACTGCAGTCGCCGCCTCCCCTGGGATTCCGAGCGTAAACATAGGAATCATTGCCCCGTTCACACAGGCGTTATTCCCGGCTTCCGGTGCCGCCACCCCTTCAAGGGCACCGGTTCCGAACTCTTCGGGGTGTTTCGAGGACCGCTTAGCCTCACCATAGGAGAGGAATGCTGCTATATCAGTACCGGTCCCGGGGACTGCCCCTACGAAGGTCCCGATGAACGCACTCTTCACGATATGCGGCAGAATGCGCAGGAATTCCTTGATCGAGATCCCGACGCTGGTCAGCTTGACTTGCGGGGGTGCTATCTTCCTTGAGTCACGCACACCCTCTATGGCCTGGGACATCGCGAAGATCCCGATGAGGATGGGAAGCAGCTCGAACCCGGTAAGGAGGTTGAGCGTCCCGAAGGTGAATCGGGGGACACTGGTGATCGGGTCGATCCCGAACGTCGAGATCAGCAGGCCGATACATCCGGCAAACAGGCCCCGGATCAGGGATTTTCCCGAAACGAAGGAGATCATCGTCAAGCCGTAGACACCGAGAAGTACATATTCCGGTGGCCCGAACTTCACAGCGATCTTCGCGATCTGCGGTGCAAGGAACGAGAGGATGAGGGCCCCGATCAGTCCCCCGATCGCACTTGAGATCGTGGCGATAGCGATCGCCTTGCCGGCATGGCCGCTCTGTGCCAGGGGATATCCGTCAAGGAGGGTCGCCCCTGCGGCAGGAGTCCCCGGCGTCTTCAGCAGGATGGCTGAAACTGACCCACCATAGATCCCCCCGGCGAAGATACCGATGAGCATCGATAATCCAATACTTGGCGAAACGTAGTAGGTCAATGGGATGAGAAGCGCAATTCCCATCGTTGCAGTGAGACCAGGGAGGACTCCGAGGATGATCCCAAGTACCACTCCAGCCATGAGTGCGGGAGCTGCCATCGTCGTGAATAGAAAACCGAATCCATCAAACAGGTAATTTAACATTGTGCTGATTCTCCTTAGAATAGCGGTGACTGTGGGAGCGGTACTCCAAGCAGGATCTTGAATGCGACATAGAGAAATGCGACACCGATGACCGTCACGAGGGCAACATGCGTCCATTTCCTGTACTCAACGATATACAGCATTGCTGGCAGGAAGATCAGGGTCGCGACGATGAAGCCGACAGACAGCAGCAGCAGATAATAGATCACCATCAGGCCGATGGCTGCACCCACTCGGTACTTCCGCAGCCACTCATTGAACCTGCCTGTTGAAGACTCGTCGATATCTTCCTCAACATCCAGCTCCTCGTCCTGGGGAGCTTCCCGTCTCAATGCGACCGTGATATTGACGAGGGCAAATACAGACATGATCCCCCCGATCAGGATCGGGAAGGTCCTCGCCCCGATGAGGGTCCCCCGGACAAATTTATAATTGCCTGAGACAGCGAACATCCCGACAGCGATCATGATGAACAGGATATTGATTCCGATCTCCAAGGCAACTTTTCGTGTATACTTCATGTATCAATCCTTATTATAGGACTTTGCCCCGGCATACAGCCGGAGCAAAACCCTATCTGAACACGCTTACTGGATTTCCAAGAGACTTTCAAGTACTGGAGCCAACCTGGCAGCAGTATCATCAGTCAGTGCATAGTAATCATCAGTGCTTCGGTAATCGATACCGAGACCCATGTTGCTGATGACCTTGATGAACTCAGGTTCTTCCATCATCGCCTTGAACCCTTCATGGAGGATCTTCACTCGATCTTCAGGGATGCCTGCAGGACCACCGAGTCCCCGGAAGGTGTTGACGACGACATCAAATCCCTGCTCTTTAGCAGTCTTGACATCCGGGAAGATTTCCATTCGGCTGTCACCGAATACTGCAAGGATCTTCATCTCGCCGGCACGTACCTGGGCTGATACCTCAGCACCACTTACTGTGACTGCATCGATGTTGTCACCAAGGACACTTGCGATAGCGTCTGCAGCTCCGTTGAACGGAACATAGGTGTACTCAGTCCCAGTCTCAAGCGCGAGGGATGCAGCTGCGAGGTGCCACAGCATACCGGTTCCTGAGTGACCGATCTTGATCGCACCAGGATTAGCTTCAGCATAAGCGACGAACTCAGCCAGGGTGTTCCAGGGAGCATCTGCCTTCACAGTCAGGGCAGAGGGGTCTGTGTTGAGGTTCATGATCCGTGTGAAGTTCGTGAAGTCGAACGGGTAGATCCCGGAATCCTTCAGGAAGCTCAGCTCAACAGGCAGTACAGCAAGGGTATACCCATCTGGTTTTGCCTTCACCGTCTCTCCAAGGCCTACAGCACCGGTTCCACCAGGCTTGTTCTCTACAACGACAGGTACACCAAGGTGCTTCTCACCTGATTTTGCCAATGCACGGGCAATAGCATCAGTACCACCGCCGGCTGACCAGGGAACGATCAGCTTGATCGGTTCCGTAGGAAACTCATCAGCTGCCTCAGCAGCACCCTGAGCGAACACCATTGGAGCTGCCATAGCAAGCACCATCAACAGAACGAAAAGTCTTTTCATCATCCTTCTCCTTAATTAAATTATCCCGATGGAGTGCAGGACACTCTTTAGCTCTGCAACTTCCGCATCGGTAATATTCTCTAACGGTTCTCTTACGATGCCACCAGGAAGTCCTACCAGTTCCATCGCCTTCTTGAGGATCGACTGGTAGACGGAGGTGGCCTTTCCTCCCCATTCCTGTCCGAGGATAGTGGGGATACTCCTTCTCGCGACACAGCCTGCTACGAACCGATGGTACGGTACCAGCAGGTCAAGCTGTCGCCTCATTTCCGCGTAATCTTTCGCTACTGCCGCATCGTAGATCGCGAACGCGATCTTCGGTGCGAAGCAGACGAGTTCCGAGACGAATGCCGGGACTCCCAGCGGAGCCTCGAACATATAGGTCAGGTGACCGATCCCGCAGGTGATGACCATATCAGCAGGATCCACGACCTTCGTCATCCAGTAGTAGTTCTCGATACTGGTGGTATTCTCCTTCACCCCGATGATGTTCGGCACCTTCGAGAGCCGCTGCATCAGGTGCGGGGGGATAGCGATCTTGCTCGTCGTCGGGTTGTCATAGATCATCACCCCGATATCGAGCTTCTCAGCTATCTGCGAGAAGTGGCGGTAGAGCCCATCCTCGGTCACATGCATGTAGTAGGGGTTGGTGATCATCGCCATGTCGATGCCCAGGTCCTGGGCTTTCACGCTCATGTCTATCGACAATCGTGTAGCGGCTCGGCCGGTACCAACGATCAGGGGGACGGATCCTCCCAGCACGTCAGCGACCGTCTTGATCATAGCCAACGACTCCTCATCGGTCATCGCATAGAACTCACTGGTACTGCCGGCTATCATCATACAGCCGTCATGCCCTTTATAGACTTCCTTCGCATACTCCGCAGAGACACGCATCGCATCGAGGTCGAGATCCCCGTTATCCTTGAAATGGGTCGGGAATATCGTGAGAGGCCCTTTGAGCTTCTTGATCATCTCCTGTGGTTTCAGTCCCATTCCACTACTCCTTCAGTGCGCCGACCTTGATCATCAGCTCACGTACGTTCTTCACCTCTTCCTCAGTCCCGGGGAGCATCGGCAGTCTCGGGTAGCCTGCAGGATAGCCTACCATCCTCATCGCATCCTTGATCAGACAGACCGGGTTCGTCCTCCCGCCCTGTCCCATGATCCGGTACAACGGCAGCAGCCGTCGCTGGATCACTGATGCTTCCTGCACCTTCCCCTCATGCAGGCAGTCGATCATCTCACGGATCTGGTCACCTACCAGGTGCGCCCCGCCGCTGATCACGCCGCCGATCCGCTCGTATCCCTGTACGAAGGACTCCAGCACCATCGTGTCATCTCCGTTGTAGATGATGAAATCATCCGGTGTCACGTTGATAAACTCGGTCATCTGCTTCGCATTCAGCTCAGCCTCTTCCTTCAGACCCACGATGTTCGGCTCTTTCGCCAGCTCGGCCACGATCTCAGGTGAGGTGTTCACCCCTGTGAAGATCGGGATGTTGTAGATCAGGATATCGACCTTCACTGCGCGCGCTACGAGCTGGTAGTGGTTCTTGATCTCTGCCTGTGACGGCCTTGTGTAGTAGGGGGCTACCACCATCACCGTCTCGTACCCGATCTCCTCGGCTGCCTTCGTCAGCTTGATCGTCTCTCGTGTCGAGGGGGCTCCGGTCCCTGCGATGATAGGGATCCGTCCCTTGAATGCGTCATACATCGTCTGGAAGATCTTGATCCGCTCTTCGCTCGTCATCGTGTGGAACTCGCCGGTGGTCCCTGTCAG
This sequence comes from Spirochaetia bacterium, assembly GCA_963677595.1. GTDB lineage: Bacteria > Spirochaetota > Spirochaetia > CAKZLE01 > CAKZLE01 > CAKZLE01. Next base: position 2,039,057 of record OY782041.1, on the reverse strand, counting down.
GATGAATGAATCGGCCCAGCCCTTCTCAAGCAGCTTCTCGCCGATCTGCACCATCCCTTCATAGTCCACGTCCCCGTTCTCTTTGAAGGGGGTCACTACCGGGACTAAGATCTTGCCGTATGTGTCTTTATTGAACATCTCATATCTCCTTATGATTGATGTTATTGGGGGTTACCTGCCGCTACACGACAGATTTGTCTGGTATCAGACGCAGAACCAGGACATGCCCAGCTAGCTGCGCTGTATCAATTGTCTGATAACAGACTAAAGCACATATTCCCATCTGTCAACATATTTTTTTTGTTTTACACCTGTCAATCTGCATACCCTATATGCACAGATTGTCACAAAGCCACATACAACACCCGACCTATCAGCCGAATAGCTGAACGAATTATATATCTAGTTATATTATTAGCAATTATCATCAACCACCATCAAGCATTCCAGCAAATACTCCTGTTAAACCTCTTACCACTGCCGAATCCTCACCGACTGGAACTCTTCTTAAGACCAGGATCGTACACAGCTGCCATTCCTTACAACCTGGATCCTAGGTACAAACTCATCATATCTACATAATTTAGTATATTTTTTGACCTCAGTCATTTTTAATGAAATCGTTATACACTACACCTTTATATCGCTATCCTTACGTACAGGGCCTTACGGACTACAACCAGTAAAAAGAAGCCAGACCTCTTTTCATGCATCCCCTCCTGAATATACCGTTCTGCTACGCAAAGTTGATTTCCTACTTGATAACCTTCCTCTTTGAATTAAGGATATGCTCCTTCATAAGCCGTTCCACACCATCCCGGTCTTTATTGCGAATGAGGACAAGGATCCTCTCATGCTCGTCAACCAACTCAGCCTTACTCCCCCGCTCCTCGATATACCCTCCGGTGAATATCTCAAGCAGGGCAGTCTGCAGCGGTTCCATGATCGACGGGATAAGCGGATTCTTCGATGCTGCTGCAACTGCGAGGTGGAAGTGGAACACCACCTCTGAATACTTCGAGCTGTCCAGCATGCTTCTCTTCATATCGGTGATGATCTCATCAAGGATCATCAGATCCTCTTCAGTCGCATGTACTGCCGCAAGCCCTGCAGAGAGGACTTCGAGCGACAACCTGAGATCGAAGATGTTCTCATAACTCAGATCGCTCAGCTGGACGAGACGCCCTACCATGCGCGTCAGGATCACCGGTTCGGGCCGTACGACATAGGTCCCGTCACCGGCTTTCCCGGAGATGATCCCACGCTCCTTCAGGATATTCAGGGCTTCCCGGAGGATATTCCTGCTCACCCCGAACGATTCAGCGAGTTCCAGCTCAGAGGGGATCTTGCTTCCTACCTTGAGTTCTTCATTCAGGATCATTTCTTCGAGCTTCTCAGCAATCGTATCCCGTAGAGTCACTTTCTCAAATCTCAGCTTCTGAAAAGACATCGTATTCTCTTACGCCTCTTGTTCTAATGTTCAATTGTAGTACCTTTCAATTGTCGTACTGATTTCCTGATTTGTCAAATGTTTTTTTTAAATAAATTTTTATCTTTTTCTCGATGATGCTATCCTGACAGAATCCATGCCCGACAGATTATTAGAGGATATGAAGATATATGGGATTCATGCTCAGGCGTGAGATGGGATATTCAAACGTATGGTCAAGCTGCAGGAGGGTTACTGGTCTTCCCGGGCAGCCAGTTCCATATCCCTCTTCGATATCTTCAGGTGGTCCTCGATGTACATCACCCCGAGTTTCTCGTCCCGGTCCCTGATAGCCCCGTATATGTGCTTATGGGGCCCAACTGCATGGGAAGCATTCTTCTGGATCGCAAAAGCCTTGTTCCGGTACTTCTTGAACTCCCGCACTACCAGCTGGTAGATATTGATCATGAGCGCGTTGTGTGTCATCGCCACGAGCTCACTATGAAAGTCCTCATCATACTGCGCCATGAAAGGGACATCACCGTCCTTGACAGCCTGTTCGAAACTCTCTTCGATCTCCTTCAATTTACTGATCTCTTCTTCTGTCGCCTGCTTCACGGCTATCTTCAGGGCAAGGGTTTCCAGGGCAAGACGGACATCCATGAAATCGTTGAGTTTCGGTGCATTCTCCCCGAACCACTCCTTGATCGTCTCAGGACTGTTCGGCTGCTTGTTCTTCACGAACGCACCACGTCCCTGCTTGATCTCCACGTAATCCATCGCCTGAAGCATCCTAAAGGCTTCCCTCACCGTAGACCTGCTCACTCCCAGGATCCTGCACATCTCGACCTCGGGAGGAAGCTTCATCCCTGCTTCATACTCTTCCGAGGCGATCATCTTCTTCATCTGTTCCAGTACCTGGTCGATTATCGACCTTCGTTCTACGGCTTTCATCGCTACCTCTCACCTAGCATGATACCAAACTATGCTACATGATACCAGTTGTCAACTAGCATGCGATAACTTTCCTTCGGCCTCCCCGCTACGTAGTCACTCCATCCTTCACCATCGCGATATCCCGGTACCCGTTGATCTCGTTCAAGGTCAGGACCTCACCTGAAGCAACGGAGAGTACCAGGGCATAGAGGCTATCTGCCTCCGTCTCCATGGATGCACCTGAGAGGAGCACGCCTGCATCAAAATCGATCCAGTTCCCCTTTCTCTGGAACAACGAGGTATTACTTGATATCTTGATCGTCGGGACCGGGGCCCCAAGCGGGTTCCCGTTCCCGGTAGTGAAGAGGATCACCTGACAGCCGGCTGCCATCAGGGCCGTGATCGCGATCATGTCATCACCCGGTCCCGAAAGGATGTTCAATCCCGGGACACTCGCCTGCTCCCCGTAACGAAGTACATCCGCTACCGGCCCCCTTCCGCCTTTCTGTATACAGCCGACCGACTTCTCCTCGCAGGTAGAGATCCCCCCTGCCAGGTTGCCTGGTGACGGGTTCTCGTCGATCCGCTGGCCGTACTTCAGGTAATGCATCTTGAAATCATTGATCATCGAGACCATCTTGTCGAACACGTCACGATCCCTGCTGCGATTCATCAGGACCTGCTCCGCCCCGAACATCTCGGAGATCTCGGTAAGGATGGTTATCCCGCCCGCACTCGTTATGAGGTCTGACACCGCCCCGGTCAGGGGGTTTGCCGTCACCCCGGAGAATCCATCCGATGCACCACACTTCAACCCGACCTTGAGCTCAGAGACTGGTACTTCAGTCCTCTCACAAGAGGAAGCACACCCTGCCAGTTCGCCGATAAGGGCAAGCCCATCCTCCATCTCATCTTCTGATTCCTGCGTGACCAGGAATTTCACCCGGGTCTCATCCACCGGCCCCAGGACCTTCCTGAATTCTGGTATATTGTTCCGTTCACACCCAAGGCTCAGCACCAGGACCCCTGCTGCATTCGGGTGTTTCACCATACCGGCCAGGATCCGCTGTGATGACAGGAGGTCCTCACCAAGCTGGGAACAGCCATAGACATGGGGGAACGCATACACCCCGTCCACCAGATGCCCGAACTCTTCAGTCGCAGCCCGTGCGAGGTTCCTGGCAGTCGTGTTCACACACCCTACGGTATTCACGATCCAGATCTCGTTCCGTGTCCCAACGGACCCATCCTCACGACGATACCCCATGAACGTCCTGCTCTCCGGCACCCGCAGCTTTCGCTTTGGTACCGGATGGTATGTGTAGTCGATGATCCCGGAGAGGGTCGTCTCGATCTCATCCGTATGAAGATAAGCCCCGGTTTCGACAGCCTGCCTCACCCTGCCGATAACTTCCCCGTATTTGATGACCTGCTCCCCTGCTGTAAGGGCGTGTAGTGCGAACTTATGCCGGATGGGCACATCAGAGAGCAGGGTTACTTTCGCTCCACCAACCTGGATCGTCTCGCCCTGTTTCAAGGCTCGTCCTGCTACCCCGACATTGTCCTTGGGGTGAATGACCCTGAATGCATCGTCCATCGTACACCTCTCATATCATATAAGCCATATCATGCATGGACCAGTAACCCTTACACCAGGTTCCCATCCCCGTCAAACTGCATATATGCAGGGTCTCCCAGCATCTCCATGCCGGGAGTCCCCAGGACTTCTTCCACAAGCGCTTCCGACACCAGGATCTCATTGAGCTTCTTGGTATTCCTGATACGTATGACCCGCGGGTTCTCCTTATCGATCCCATTGCATGTCTGGATGGCAGCCTTGATCGCAAGCTCATCATTAGCCATGATGATCGGGATCATGCCCGGCCTGATCACGGTCGGGGTGAGGATGTTGGGATACGTCTGGTCAAAGTCCATCTTGTCGAATGCCCGCTGTGTGGAGAAATCGGCCATCCCGAACCCGCCGGCATTCCCATGGGATCCATCGGTCAGATCCAGGAGGGCGATCCGCTGGATCTCAGGTCCACCTGAAGCGAATGGGGTACTCCATCGTCCGGTGACATTGGGGTCCATCCCCTCCCCGCTGATATTCTTCCCTGCCTCGTCCACGACCAGTACGTCGATATCCTTGACAAGAAGCGACGCCTTGCAGGATTTCGCTTCCTTCAGCAGTCCCGGCTCCTCTGCCTCGATCAGCTCCGCGGGAACTGAGGCAAGCTGCTTTGTCTGGTTATAGGCGTTCTCAATGATCCCAAGTCCGAACAGGATCCGTCCCGAAGCGATCGTCTCCCGTGCTATCGAGACGATGTTTCGCTCCATCTTCCCGAAACCCTGTTCATGGCAGATCTCCGCACCGTACTGTTTCCCCAGGCCGATCGTGACCATCTTCATCAGCCCGCTCTCATGGCTGCCGTGAAAAGATGTATGGCTTGCAATTCTACCGATAACGACGATCCCGTCGGCCTCGGCAGCATTCGCGTCGATCCGCACCGGCATACCATTCCCTGCCGTCCCAATCTGGACTGTATCCATAGTTGCCCTGATTGGGCATCCCATAGACTCTTCCGTGATACCATACCCGCGCAGGATCCCCAGCTGCCCAGTCGCAACAGCCCCGCCATGGCTTCCCATGGCAGGTATCACGAAGGGGTGTCCCCCGACACGCCGGATCTCATCGACTACCGTCCTCAGGATGCGTGCGATGTCAGCGACGCCCCTGCTGCCCGCAGTGACGGCAATGGACTGCCCAGGCATGACCCTATCCAACGTCCCGGGGCGCTTGAGCTGGATTCGCACCTCATCCTCAAGCTGTGCTATATGGGTATCGTCAAAGGACTGCCTGACACGGCACATCCTCGGGAGCTCGGTCTTCTCCAGGATCGCTGCGACCATGCCATCTCTTCGTGCGTTCTTACTTCCGTTCTGATTCATATCACTGCCTCCAGGATCCAGCAAGACAACACATGCATCCAGGCTCAGGGGCTGTGAAAGCAAGGATACCTGTCCCTGCCGCCCCGATGGGCAGGGACAGGTAATTCAGTTGCTTGTTTCTGGTTATCGTAGAGATCTTCAAGCTTCCCTGAGGTTGACGATCAACCCGTCGGGATTCTCGATGATTGCTACTTTCGGTTTTTCATACTTTGCCGTTGCCTGCTTGAGAGCCTCTTCCAGTGTCTTGAACGGTTTGATCCGCAGGACCTCTGCAGTCTCATCGGAGATCGTGGAAGATACCAGGTAGATATCCAAGTCCTCAAGAAACGAGCAGAGGAACTGCACAGCCCACTGGTCATCTATGACTGGATGTGATTTCAAATGTGCCAGGACCTCTGCAGGAGTGTCGAACTTCGGCATCATCTCCTCGAAGAGATGGGTCCCCAGTCCCTGGGCACATTCAGCGTAGATGATCGCGGTCCCGCCTTTCTGCAGGATCGGTCGCTCAGTCGTCTTGACAACATTACAACCGAACAACCCCTGGTACAGGTTGATACTCCCTGCAAGTCCGCCGTAGATGATGGCAATATCTGCTGTGGTATCAAGGAGCTTCTCGGAGTCCCCCATATAGAAGGCCACAGCCTTCCGATGGGCAAAGACCACATCACCTGCAGAGAGATGTACCACATTGCCCTGCTTATCAAGGACGACATTGATAATGTAGGGATCGACGAACCTGGCAGCCTCTTCCATCCCCAGCCTGGCGACACTCCGGTCACAGGAACCCAGGATCCCCTGCGGGTACTCGATATTGTCAAAGCAGTGGTTCCCATGGACGGTACTCTGGTTCGATACCGCCGGCAGGATACTCTTCGCCCCGCCGGTGAACCCGGCGAACGCGTGGGATTTTACCATGCCGATGGTGATGACATAATCCGCATCAGCGACCCTGTTGTTGATATTGATGTCCAGCCCGTAGGAATTCGTACCGACATAGGTGAACTGGGTATTGTCCCGCCCGGCATTGTCGATCACATCGAATTCCTCGTATATGGCTTCTCCGAGGATCTTCTTCTTCTCTTCGACTGTCGTGTCCCTGTGCAGACCGGTACCGATCGTGATGCAGATATGCTCTTTCGTGACCCCAGCACGGTAGAGCTTCTTCAGGACGATCGGCAGGATAGCACTGGTAGGGGTCGGCCTGGTTGCGTCATCAACGATGATCGCAACCGAGGTATCCGGACCGACAGACTCCTCGATCCTCTCCTTTCCCACCGGACGGTCGATAGCCTGCTCGATCATCTCGAGGGTAAATGGCTCATGAGCCGTAGAATCATCCTGCACGGCATAGCCAATGACCAGGCTGTCCTCTATCTCAAGCGATTCTCTCATGGAACCGGAATATGCATTAATCTTCATTCTCATCTCCTACACTTTACACCATATGATTTCTGCTCTCACTGTATCACACCAGCCCTGCCAGTCTCGGCAGGAACAAGGTCAATTCAGGGAAGAACGTCACCAGCAGTACCACTAGCATCCCAAGCAGCACCAGCGGCAGGATCTTCCGTACCAGATCCTCGAACTTGACATTCCCGACCGAGGTGGTGGCATAGAGCACGACCCCGACCGGCGGGGTGATCAGCCCTACGGTCAGGTTGATGAGCATCACCATGGCAAAATGGATGGGGTGTATCCCCACCTTGTACATGACCGGTGCCAGGATCGGGGCAAACAGCAGTACTGCCGCTCCTGTCTCCATCCACATACCGACGATGATCAGGAACACATTCACGATCAGCAGGAGGATGTACGGATTCTCGCTGATCCTCAGCATGAGGGCGGCTATCTGGTCTGGGACCTTCTGCATACCTAGAGCCCAAGCGAAGATCGTCGAGAATGAGATGATCAGGAAGAGATTAGCCGAGATCTTCGCCGATACCCACATGCTCTCCTTGATATCTTTGAACGTCAGGTTATGAAAGACGAAATGTGAGACGACCAAGGCATAGAGTACCGCGACAGCGGCAGACTCCGTCGGTGTGACCAGCCCGCCGAGGATCCCCCCAAGGATGATGACCGGCATCAGCATGGCGATCAGCCCGTCACGGATGATCTGCAGTCGCTCCTTCTTCGTGAACACCTCAGTATGTCGCGGGAGGTTTATCTTCTTTGACATGACCTTGATATAGGCGAACTGTCCCAGGGCAAGCAGCAAGCCGGGGATGACCCCAGCTATGAAGAGGGCTCCGACCGAGAGACTCATGACCCCGCCGTACAGGATCGCGATGTTGCTTGGCGGGATGATCGGGCTTTGGATCGCCGATGCCGCGGTTATGGCACAGGCGAAGTTCGGCTCATACCCGTCCTCCTTCATCGCGTCGATCTCGATCTTCCCCAGTCCCGCGATATCAGAGAGGGCCGCACCGGCAATACTCCCGAATACCGTACTGGCCAGGACATTCACATATGCCAGGCCTCCCTGGAACCGACCGATCGATAGCGATATGAAGGTGAACATCTTCTTTGATATCTTCGAACGGATCATGATCTCCGCAGCGAAGATGAACAGTGGGATAGCCATGAGGATGAACGAGTTCAGCCCGGCAAAGATCCTCAACGGTGCAACAAGGATATTTCCTGCGTCGGTTATCACCATATAGACGAGAGATGCCATCCCGATCGAGAAAGCAATAGGTATCTCAATAAACAGCAACACGATAAGTAAAACGAACGCTACAACGAACTCAATCATTTCTGGTACCTTCTCTTGAAATCAAGGATAATCGCGGAGATAGTCTGCAGAGTCATCAGCAGCATCCCGATGATCACACCCGATTGCGGGATCAGCATGTTGATCCTCAGCGCAGGGGCTTTCTGGCTGGCACTTACCTTCGGATAGATCCTGAGGCTGATGATGAAGATTAGCAGGCAGAAAGCGAACACCACGATCTTATTGAATAGCTTGATATAGAACTGCACGTTCGGACTCAGCTTGCCGACGAACAAGTCAACACTGATGGATTCCCAATTACGGATGATCGAGGATGCGGCGATGAACGCCATCCAGATCATCAGGTACCTCGAGAGCTCCTCAGTCCAGATCAATGGGGCTTTCATGATATACCGGAACAGGATCTGCAGCAGTACTGTCAGCGTCATCACCCCCATGAGCAGAATAGATATATGTTTAAAGAGTTTATCCAACAGACCTGTCAAGGAATAATAATCTTCTATAATCTCGTTCACAACACAACCTCCGAATCCCGGACTTTTTTCTCATGCAGAGGCATTCACCATACCCCCGCTGCCCTGCTTCCCTATTCTATATCAGAATCAGCAGGACAGGGAAAAACACACTGCTTCTTCCAGCAATTACTTTTTAATCAATTCTTCCTGAAAACACACGTTTCATTGTACCTGGAAGCCATTCTGACATGCAGTATGGGGAGAACTCCCTCAAGAACAAGGCTTGCCAGTTTCGCCAGGTACACCGAGATGAAGGACCGGATACAATCCGGTCCTTCTCATTTCAGTTCAATGATCAGCTTTTCTTCTTCACTGACTTGTAGACAATGTATGCCACGAGGAGTGCAATCACCGCGATCAGGATGATCGTCAGGGTATTGCTGCTCTTCTCCGGTGCAACTGCCTGTGCAGCAGGGGCTGCAGCAGGGGCAGTGGTCGTTGCGGCGACTGTCGCAGCTGGTGCAGCTGCAGCTACCGCGTCCCTGTTGTCATAGTTCTCGACATAGCCAAGGACTGCATCTACATAATCAGGATTGATGTTCTCTTTCAGGTACTTGATGACTGGTGCCTGGCTGACCTTGAAGGTCTCCATCTCTGCAGCTGTCGGTGAGTAGATATTCATCCCGCCTTCAGCAAGGGCTGCCAATGCCAGGGACTCATACGCCCTGACTGCCCCTCGTGCAGCAATCTCAGCCTCGTTACCAGCCCGAAGTACACTCTCCTGCAGTTCAGGAGTAAGGCCCTGGAAGAATTCCTCCCCGATGACCAGGTACGCGATCCCAAGCATGTGGCCATCAAGGGTATAGTAGTCCTGGACTTCCTGCAGTGATGCTGAGAGCGTGGTGATTGCGGAGTTCTCCTGCCCGTCCACGACGCCAGTCTGGAGTGCACTGTAGAGCTCGAGGAATGCGATTGGGGTAGGAGCCGCGCCAAGAGTCTTGACCATCTCCATATGTGCTGTGATATCCATGGTCCGGATCTTGAGTCCTTCCATATCAGCGGCAGACTTGACCACACGCTTACTGTTACTGAAGTTCCTGAAACCGCCGTTATCATACGCTGCAAGGATACGGAATCCGCTGGTTGCTGCCATATCCTCGAAGATCTCAGTAGCTACATCACTGTCGAGCAGGTCATAAGCCTGGGATGCATCTTTGAAGAGATAGGGGATAGCGAACGCCTGGATGTTCTCATAGAACGGAGCTACAGCACCGTCAGCCGGGGTAGCGCACTGGAGCTGCCCAGTCAGGATCTGCTCCATATTCGAGTTGGCATCCCCAAGGACACCACCAGGGTAGAGTTCAGCTACGATCTTACCACCAGAAGCTTTCTGTACTGAGTTCTGGAACGCCAGCATGGCAGCGTAAGATGGGTGCGGCAGTTTGTTATCACCGATCGTTGTCATGGCAGAGTCAGTGAATGCCATCTTGATGACAATAGGATCCGCTGCGGACACTTGGACGAGTGCTGCCAGCAACAGTACCAGCACAACTACACTTGTGATTCGTTTCTTCATTCTTCGACCTCCTAAATCGTTTAAAGACAAAAACTATACACAGATTACAATCTGTTAGAAACCTAAGCGTTGAAGGCATCCATCGCCTTGGAGATCTCCTCAATCTCTTTAGGCGTAGCCTTGGTGATCGGGCTGCGTGTCAGCCCGGGATTCCTGCCCAGCTGGGCAAGGGCGATCTTGATCCTTCTCGGGAAATGCGGCCCGATGATCTTCTGCCATACCGGGTAGATCCTGTTCTGCAGCTCGAGTCCGGTCTTGTGGTCACCGCTCTGAGCGCAGTCCCACATCTGGACACAGATCTCAGGGAACAGGGTCAGGATTGCCGCTATCGCACCATCAGCACCTAATTCGAAACAGGTGAACAGCATGTCATCCTGTGCCCCGTAGGTGAGCATGGACGAATCGGAGAACAGGATCTTGTCATAGAGGGACTTCACCGTTCCCACACTCTGCTTGATGCCGACGACGTTCTTGATCTCCGAGAGCCTGATGAACAGGTCGGTAGAGATCTCGTTCTGGGGCACGACATTGTAGATCACGATAGGCAGGTCCACGGCATCGGAGATCTGCTTATAGAAATCATAGTTCCCGTCGTCATCCGGTACCAGGATGTTATAGGAGGCAGGGGTGACCATCAGGGCATCGGCACCGGCTGCTTTTGCGGCCAGTCCCGACTCAACGGCATCCCTTGTGGAATTCTTGATCACTCCGGCCACGATCGGCAGGCCTTTCGTATTAAGCTCCTTCGTCAATTCCACCAGCCGTGCTATCTCTGCGGCGGTCAGGAAGGCTCCCTCACCGGTACTCCCGCCGGGACTCAGGCCATGTACACCTGCAGCGATCAGGTACTCGACTTCCTTGATGAACAGGGCTTCGTCGATATCACCTTGTTCCGTAAAAGGGGTGACGATCGGTGTGATCAGCCCTCTCAGCGTATCTTTCATTATCTTCCTCATTCGGACAACAGCCATCTGCTGTCGTTTCCTATTCATGGGTCCGGGCAGGAGGGTTTCTCTTTTCTGCCCGGCCTAATAGCCCCTATCGCTGGATGGGGGACGTCTTATGCCTTCAGTGCGCCGACCTTGATCATCAGCTCACGTACGTTCTTCACCTCTTCCTCAGTCCCGGGGAGCATCGGCAGTCTCGGGTAGCCTGCAGGATAGCCTACCATCCTCATCGCATCCTTGATCAGACAGACCGGGTTCGTCCTCCCGCCCTGTCCCATGATCCGGTACAACGGCAGCAGCCGTCGCTGGATCACTGATGCTTCCTGCACCTTCCCCTCATGCAGGCAGTCGATCATCTCACGGATCTGGTCACCTACCAGGTGCGCCCCGCCGCTGATCACGCCGCCGATCCGCTCGTATCCCTGTACGAAGGACTCTAATACCATCGTGTCATCTCCGTTGTAGATGATGAAATCATCCGGTGTCACGTTGATAAACTCGGTCATCTGCTTCGCATTCAGCTCAGCCTCTTCCTTCAGACCCACGATGTTCGGCTCTTTCGCCAGCTCGGCCACGATCTCAGGTGAGGTGTTCACCCCTGTGAAGATCGGGATGTTGTAGATCAGGATATCGACCTTCACTGCGCGCGCTACGAGCTGGTAGTGGTTCTTGATCTCTGCCTGTGACGGCCTTGTGTAGTAGGGGGCTACCACCATCACCGTCTCGTACCCGATCTCCTCGGCTGCCTTCGTCAGCTTGATCGTCTCTCGTGTCGAGGGGGCTCCGGTCCCTGCGATGATAGGGATCCGTCCCTTGAATGCGTCATACATCGTCTGGAAGATCTTGATCCGCTCTTCGCTCGTCATCGTGTGGAACTCGCCGGTGGTCCCTGTCAGGATGAATGAATCGGCCCAGCCCTTCTCAAGCAGCTTCTCGCCGATCTGCACCATCCCTTCATAGTCCACGTCCCCGTTCTCTTTGAAGGGGGTCACTACCGGGACTAAGATCTTGCCGTATGTGTCTTTATTGAACATCTCATATCTCCTTATGATTGATGTTATTGGGGGTTACCTGCCGCTACACGACAGATTTGTCTGGTATCAGACAAATTACTATAAAAAACTCACTTCTCTTCCCGAGCAGCCAGTTCCATATCCCGTTTCGATATCTTCAGGTGATCCTCGGTATACAGTACCCCGAGCCTCTCATCCCGGTCCCTGATCGCCTGAAGGATATGTCCATGCGGTTCCACCGCATTTGACGCGTACCGTTCCAACGCGAAGGCCTTGTTCCGGTACTTCTTGAATTCATGAACGACGAGCTGATAGATATTGATCATCAGCGTATTGTGCGTCATCGCCACGATTTCACTATGGAAGTCTTCATCATACTGCGCCATATACATGACATCCCGTTCCTCGACTGCCTGCTCAAAACTCCTTTCGATCTCATACAGCCTGAGGATCTCTTCCTCTGTCGCCTGCTTGACGGCTATCTTCAAGGCAAGGGTCTCCAGGGCAAGGCGAACATCCATGAAGTCGTTCAACTGCGGGGCATTCTCCCCGAACCATTGCTTGATCGTCTCCGGGCTGTTCGGCTGCTTGTTCTTCACGAACGCACCCCTGCCCTGCTTGATCTCCACGTAATCCATCGCCTGAAGCATCCTGAAGGCTTCTCTCACCGTAGACCTGCTCACTCCCAGGATCCTGCACATCTCGACCTCGGGGGGAAGCTTCATCCCTGCTTCATACCCTTCCGAGGAGATCATCTGCTGTATCTGTTCCAGGACCTGGTCGATTATCGATCTTCTAACTACGGCTTTCATCAACGCCCCTCAAATTGTCTGATAACAGACTAAGGCACAAAATTTGAGTTGTCAACTAATTTCTTTCAGTTTTCCACTTCATTATAATCTGCAGTTTTTTCGATCGAAGTGTTGGAGAATGATGCCCTACAAACCCCTTGTTCGAGCCATGAGCATGTACGGCTTACTGACGATTACAAGTAATTTCTTTTAATGCATTCTTTTACAAGAAATACCAACTTCTCATCACAACACATCCCTTCGGTGTTATAGAACAGTCAGGCCCAGTTTATTGAATACTTGAACGTAAAGTTCAATATGCAAGCGAACAACCCACAAAACAAATTCTATTTTTAGCACACACCAAATTCAATGATTGCTTATCCGGATGCCTATTGACCACGGTAAAATCAAATCATTGGCACTTTTTAATGACCACAGTCATTTTTTTCTTGACGTCTCCATATTTCTGTCGTACCATCATGGTAATTCATCATAAGGAGACCACTCTATGCATATCGTAGTCCCCATAAAACAGGTCCCGGAGACCAGCAATGTCCAGATGGACCGGGAGACCGGCACCATGATCAGGATCGGGTCCGAGTCGATCGTGAACCCGCTGGACCTCTATGCCCTTGAGTCTGCCCTGCAGATCAAGGACCGGATCGGAGCGACGATCACCGCGGTGACCATGGGACCGCCGAGTTCCATCAAGGTACTCAAGGAGGCGATAGCCATGGGCTGCGATGCAGCCGTGCAGCTGTCCGACAGGAAGTTCGGGGGAGCCGACACCTGGGCTACCTCCTACACCATCGCCTCCGCGATCAAGAGACTGTTCCCCGTCGACCTCATCATAGCCGGAGAGCGTGCCACTGACGGCGATACCGGCCAGGTCGGGCCCGGGATCGCCTCCTGGCTCGACATGAGTGTCGTCTCCTATGTCGCCCACTTGGGAAGGATCACCGATAAGACCATCCAGGTGGACCGGCTCATCGAGGAGGGCTACCAGAAGGTGGAGGCTTCCCTCCCAGCTGTCCTCACAGTAGTCAAGGAAGTGGCGATACCGCGACTCCCGACCCTCCGGGGCAAGAAGCGGGCGATGGCCATGGACATCCCCGTCTGGGGCGTCGATGACCTTGAGGTCAATATGGAGTTTATCGGGCTCAAGGGCTCCCCTACCAAGGTCGTGAAGATCGCGACCCCCACGGTCACCCGGTCCTGCACCGTCGTGAGGGCTGAGGATGACCAGTCGGTCAGGGAGGCAGTGGACAAGCTCCTTGCCTATCTCGGGGAACAGGATCTCCTAAGGAAGGGTATGTAGTATGAAAGATGTATGGATATATGCAGAACAGCATAACGGAAAACTGAAAGAGGTCTCCTTCGAGCTCCTCGCCAGGGGAAAGGCACTTGCAGATGACCTGGAAGGGAACCTTTGCGCCATCGTCATGGGAGACAGCATACCTGACAGCGAGCTGGACAGGCTGATCCACCATGGGGCTGACATCGTGTATTACGTGAACCATCCCTGCCTCGCGGAGGTGGAGTGCCAGACCCAGGCAGCGATCCTCAAAGACCTTGCCGAGACCTATACACCCAACGTCTTCCTCGCAGGAGCTACCACAGCGGGAAGGACGATCCTCCCCTACCTTGCCGTCAAGCTCCATGCAGGCCTCACGGCAGACTGCACGGAACTGGCGATCGAGAAGGAGACCGGGAACCTCCTGCAGACGAGGCCCGCTATCGGGGGCAACATCATGGCAACGATCAAGACCCCGGACCACAGGCCGCAGATGTCTACCGTTCGGCCGAAGTCGATGCGGCCGCTGCCCCCGGACACGACCAGGAGCGGCCTGGTCAAGGAGATCCCCTGGGTCGACGACTGGTTCGACGACCGGGTGAGGATCCTGGGACTTGATGTGGACCAGGGTGATTTCGTCTCAATCGAGGAGGCCGACATCGTCGTGGCAGGCGGGAGAGGCATGAAGAAGCGGGACAACTTCAAGATGATCGACGACCTCGCCCACTCCCTCGGCGGCCAGGTAGGAGCTTCAAGGGACGCGGTCGACCGCGGCTGGGCAAGCTACCCGCACCAGATCGGGCTCTCCGGGAAGACAATATCCCCCGAGCTCTACATCGGGATCGGAATCTCAGGGGCAGTACAGCACCTTGCAGGCATGAAGACCTCGGAACATATCGTGGCTATCAACAACGATGAGCATGCCAACATCATGGAAGTAGCCGACTTCGCCATCGTGGGGGACCTGTTCGCCATAGTCCCTGAACTCCAGAGAAGGCTTTCAGAGCGGGAGGCAAAGTAATGAACTGCTATGGGAAAGTGACTGAGCATATAGTAGAGGCTCTCTACGGGATACTGGGAAAGAAGAATGTGATCACCGAGACAGACAGGATGGAGGGCTACAGCCATGACGAGACCTCTGTTGAGCTCTATGCCCATATGCCCGAGGTCGTGGTGACCCCGGAGACGACTGAACAGATTGCCGAGATCATGAAGCTCGCGACGAAGGAACGGATCCCGGTGACCCCGAGGGGTGCCGGCTCAGGTCTCTCCGGAGGGGCGATCCCCCTGCTGGGAGGGATCGTCCTCTCGGTCGAGAAGATGAACAAGGTCATCGAGGTCGACGAGAAGAACCTCTGCGTCGTCGCGGAAGCAGGGATCATCACCAACGAGCTCAATGAGCAGCTGAAGTCATACGGGCTGGTCTTCGCCGGCTATCCGATGAGCCTCGAGACCTGCTTCCTCGGCGGTAACGTCGCCGAGAACGCGGGAGGCGGGAAGGCCGTGAAGTACGGCGTCACCGGCCGGTATGTCCTGGGCATGGAGGTGGTCACTCCCCAGGGAGAGATCCTGAATCTCGGGGGAAAGGTCACGAAGGATGTCAGCGGCTATGACCTGAAACAGCTGTATATCGGGTCAGAGGGAACGCTGGGCATCATCACCAAGGTGACGATCAAGCTGCTTGGGATCCCGAAGGAGAAGGCAGACCTGCTCGTCCCCTTCAGGACTGCCGAGGAGGCGATCAATGTCGTGCCACTGATCATGCGGCAGGGGATCATCCCGACGAGCATCGAGTTCATGGACAGGAAATCGACGGAGATGGCCTGCTCCTACCTCAACGAGACCCTTCCCATCGACGGGGTCGGGGCGCTGCTGCTCATCGAGCTCGACGGGACGAACGAGAAGCAGGTAGAGCAGGAGATGATCATCGTCGGGGACCTCTGCGAGAAGCACGGGGCCATGGAGGTCTATATCGCAGAGGACCGAAACACCCAGGAGCGGATCTGGGCAGTACGAAGGAATATAGCGGAGGCCATCAAGGTCTACAGCCCCGAGCAGAGTCTCGAGGATGTCGTGGTGCCGATCGGCTCCATCCCTGATGTCATACCGGAGCTCACCAGGCTGTCAGAGAAGTATGACGTCACCATCCCCTGCTATGGACATGCCGGCGACGGGAACCTCCACGCGACCCTGGTAAAGAACCCGGCGAGCACCATGGAGCATTGGCTCGAGATCGAACCATTGATTTTACGGGAACTATATGCTTTTATTGTGGGAGAACTCGGCGGCAAGATCAGCGGTGAACACGGGATCGGGCTCAAGCGGAGGGAGTTCCTCGAGGAGGTTATCCCCAAGGCAGAGCATGACCTCTACTGGAGCCTGAAGAAGGCCCTTGACCCGCTGCTGATCATGAACCCGGGAAAGATCATCAGGATGCAGGAGTAGTACCTCTCATGGCAAAGACAAGGATCCAGGGCAAGACGAAAGCAGAGCGTACCAAGGAGCTCATCTTCGAGAGTGCCCTGACCTTGTTCAAGCAGAAAGGTTTCGACCGTGTGACCATCGAGGAGATCACGACTTATGCCGGGACCTCGAAGGGGAGCTTCTACACCTACTTCTCCACGAAGAGCGATATCATCGTGGAGGAGTTCTGGACGATCGACCATTACTACCGGAGCCTCGAGGACCAGATACGGGAACTGGACAGTGCATCTGAGAAGCTCATGGAATTCACCCGCTACCAGATGCACTACGTCAGGGACATCATCGGCAATGATATGCTCAAGATCCTCTATGCCAACCAGGTGATCAATGGGGGTTCCGATAAGGCTATCATTGACGAAAGCCGCTTCTGGCATACCTTCATCGAGGAGATCATCGAAGAAGGCCAGGCCTCCGGTGAGTTCATACCCCACCCGGATGCCCATACCCTCGCCTCCTGGTTCAATCGCGCGATACGGGGACTCTTCCTCGACTGGAACATCTCATCAGCAGAGTTCGACCTGGTCGAAGAAGCCCTTGCCTACTGCAGGGAGTTCCTGTTGAAGAGTCTGTGCACAGGTTAAATCACCCATAATCCAGCCCAACAGCTACACCAGGGCTTTCAGCCGTTCTCTCCAGATCTCGGCTCCTTCGATGAGGTTATCGAGCAGGGGTTCGATAGCCCAGACTTTCTCATGCACGTCATAGGTGATCGTCCTGGACTTGATCGTCTCGAAGTTACCGATCCTCTTGTGGTACATCTTCGCAATCACCGGATACCCATACGATTCCGTACAGGCAGCAAGCACGAGGAAGGAGGCAAGCTCCTTCGCCATCTCCGGATAGGTCTGCCACTTTGTGTAGAGCCACTTGTAGAGGTCCGGGTGGAGGTTGGCGAGCACGCCGTTGAACCCGCGGGACCCTGCCTTCATGGCATCCCAGGCGATCGCCGCATTGGCGTTGAGGATCGCCATCCCCGATTTCCTCGAGATCTCTACCCGTCTCTTCACCGTCTCCAGGTCGCAGGAGACATCCTTGATAAAGAGGAACCGCCCGGTATCGGCCATGAACTTCATCTCATCATCTGTGATGAGCCGCCGGTAGGGAGCGGGACATTCATACACTCCCAGCGGGATATCCTTCGGGAGCTTTTCCAGTAGCCATTTCAAGTTCCCGAGGAAGGTCTCCGTTCCCCGGTTATGGGGATCGAGGTGGTTGGAGACGAGCACGACCCCGTCTGCACCTGACTCCGCCGCAGCAGTCAGTTCCTGGACCTGATCATAGGGGTCATTGCTGATGTGACCGCTCGCGACGACCGGAATACGGCCGTCCACCATCGTTACCACAGTCTTGGCCAGGCTGGAGCGTTCCTCGAGAGAGAGAAACTGCATCTCGCTTGACTGGCAGACGGCGAACAGGGCATCCGAGCCCTTCTCGATATACCACTCGACCAGCCGCTCGAGGCTGGCATAGTCTATCCTGTTATCTTCGGTGAACGGGGTGATCATGACCGGCACGATACCTTCAACTTTCTTTCTCATATAATCTTACTCCTTCAATGGATGATCCTTCAAAATAGAGTTCAAATATGAATATTCATATAACCCTGTATACCGGCTCTTTCCCGGTTATGACATTATAGATGTTCTGGAACGCGCAACTCCCGATCCTCACCGTCGCCTCCTCGGTAGAGGCTCCAATGTGGGGAAAGGCAATGACCCTGGGGTGGTGCACCAAGTCGAATGACTTCGTCGGCTCTTCGGCAAATGCATCTATTGCCGCCCCGCTGATGATTCCCTGGTTCAGGGCTGTCAGCAGATCTTGCTCATTCACGATACCACCCCTTGCCATATTGATGATCGATACATTCGGCTTCATCATCTTCAGCACCCGTAATGTGATGAGATTCCTCGTCTCATCGGTAAGCGGTATATTCACCGATATATAATCTGCCTGGGTATAGATCTGTTCCAGCTCTGCATAGTGGAACCCATATTCCCTGGCCAGGTTATCATCCCGATAGATATCATGGACGAGGATGTTCATGTCAAAACCAGAAAGAAGCTTCAGGATATTCTTCCCGACATGCCCAAGGCCGATCACTCCCAGAGTCTTTGAAGTTATCTCGGTCCCGAGGTCAGATTCCCAGACTCCATCCTTCATAGCCCGGTCAATCCCTGGGATATCCCGAGCCAGGCCGATCATGGAGGCAACGACCAACTCAGCCACCGCAAGGCTGTTCAGGCCCGGGCAGTTGGTCACCATGATCCCCAGTTCTTTAGCAGCCAGTTTGTCAACATTATCAGTACCGATCCCATGCTTACAGACAACCTTGAGTCGCTTACCGCTCGTAAGAACATTTCTGGTTATATCTTCCAGCCCGAATATATACCCATCGACATCCTTGACCAGGTCGATGATCTGTTCCTCTGTCAGTTTTGCATTCGAGAAACTTGCTACGACCTCAACTCCCTTTTCCTGGAAATCTTTCATCATATGACTGCTTACCAGGTCATACTCTTTCTCTGTCAATGTTATAAGAACCTTCAACCCCATTAGAACTTCCCCTCCTGTAAGAGACCACTATATCCTTTTTAGATTCTTCAGCTTTCTGCGACCAGAAAACCCGCATAGACCCTGATCGCATCCAGGTAGTCCTCGACGGGAATATACTCATTACAGCCATGCATACCCATATGGCCTGCCCCGGGGCCGAAGGTGACCACATCGATCCCGTGATCAGCAAGATAGTTCCCATCTGTCGTGCTGACCCTGGCATCATACGCTTTCGCCAGGCCACAAGCCCTGAGGCTCTCCTCAAACTTCCTGCATAGCCAGTGGTCTTTCGGGATGTTCACCGGCGGTTTCTCAGGAAGGAGATACGGGATCTCTATCTCCGGAGGATGGGCCCTCAGCCACCAGTCCCGCCCGGTCACACGGGCGATTGCATGCTTGAATTCTGACACCGCTTCCTCCTGTGACATCGAAGGGCTGTACAGCATGCTTCCTACAACGGAACACTCTTCTGCCAGGGCAGAGAAGATCCCCTTGCTCTCGATGCCTGAGATGTTGATTGTTGCAGTCCCAGGCGGCAGCAGCTCATGATGGGTAAACAACCCCAGCTGCCTCTCCAGCTGTCTCAACTCTTGCAGTACATCCTGCATCAGGTCGATCGCATTCACTCCCGGCTGACCCCCTACATCCAGCCCCTGTGGATAGATCGAAAGATGCCTTGAAGCGATAGAAGAACTCTTACCACGGATCGTTATCTTGAAATAGAACTCACCCTGGATCACGGGGATGATCTTCAAATTCGTGGGTTCCATACTTACTGCCGATCGTGCAGAGTAACCTCTCTCAAGGATCGAGTCGACACCGCAGGTGCGATTGCCAGACTCCTCAGACATGACAAAACCAAAATAGGAGTCCCGTGCCAACGGGAAACCCAAGTCTGAAAGGACTTTTGCGGCCATCAGGGCACCAGCCCCTCCTGATTTCATATCACAGGATCCGCGGCCGAAGACCTTCCCGTCCAGAATCTTCCCCGACCAGGGACCCTTATCAGGGTCCCACTCCTGCAGCTGGCTCTCGGTTACCGGGACCGTGTCGGAATGCCCGCAGAAGAGGATCGGTTCATCAGACTGCCCCCTCTTGACGGCCACCAGGTTAGAGAAGAGCTCGCCAGTCTCCCAGTGATCGACTGCGTCAAAGATCTGCAGTCGTTCTAACTCCTCTTTGAGCCATAGATGACAATCAGATCTTCTTCTTTGGTTTGCCAGGTCCGGGTTTATGGATTCATGTGCTATATATGCCGATAAGAAGTCCAGGAGATCCGTACGGTGAGCCTCAACATATACATCGATCTCTTTCATCATGTTCCCTATAGCCATTCACTCCTCCAGGCAGCAGCTTCATACGAACTCATAGACAGTGCGGTCCACGATGTTCGCTAAAGGCTGGTTATGCAGGTATGCTGAAAGGTTCTGCTCGATCACATCAAAGATCCTTGCATTGGTGAGCGGAACAAGGTCACTGCCTGCGATATGCGGGGTTATGAGGATCTCCCTCATCTTCCAGATCCTGTGCCCGGGAGGGATCGGTTCAGGGTCATAGACGTCCAGGGCAGCACCTGCGATCCTCCCCTGCTCGACTGCATCACAGAGCGCTTCGTTATCAACCGTCTTCCCTCTCCCGGTATTCACCACAATGGCGCCCTGTTTCATAAGCGAGATCCTCTCCCTGCTCAAGGTATTGACCGTCTCGGGTGATGCTGGAAGCACCATCGCGATGATATCGGCGCGGGGAATGAGCTGGTCAAGGTCATCGACAGCATGGACTTCATCAGCGAATGCATGTACTCTTTCAGGGTCTCTTCGCACCCCGATCACATAGCAGCCGAACGCTTTCAGCAGCCTCGTGAACTCTGTCCCGATATCGCCCAGCCCCAGCATGAGAACCGTGGATCCTCTGAGCATGAGCTCTGTCCCTTCATCATGCCACTGGGCGTTCATCTGGTTATCTCGGTACCTATGCAGTTTCTTCATCAACGAGAACAGCATAGCCAGCATGAATTCTGCCTGGGCGATACCATACGCACCGCTTGCATTGGTCAGGATCACATCTTTCGAAAGAAATCCTTTCTGCAGGTATCCGTCCGAACCTGCAGTTATAAGCTGCATCCACTTCAACGCTTTTGCCCCAGACAGCACCTCTGCAGGTGGGTTCCCTATGATGATCTCAGCATCCCCGATCTCCTCTGAGATCTGCTTGCCGCCTGTAACATAGACCAGGTCCACATCATCCCTGAATCGCTTCAATCTCGTTTTTTGGGCATCACTCATCTGTACGGTCACCAGTGCTTTCACCATCAATATATCCTTCCAGACTGAACCGACAAAAAGGCAGGAGTCCCCTTGAAGGTCCTGCCTTTCTTTTCGTATGGGATCCACCCCGGCTCTATACAGACCGGTTCAACACCAGCACATCAGGGTTCTCGATCAAACCCACCCGATAATCTTTCGGGCTTTGTGCTACAGCTTCCGCATAGGCCTCTGCGGCGGTATCGAATCGCCTGATCTTCAGTTTCCGGGCCACTTCCGGGCTGATCCCGCTGGAGACAACATAGACGTTCATATCCCGCACCACAGTCGCCAGGAACTGCACAGCCCATTGGTCATCATAGGATTCACCGTTCTCCAGGTTATCCAAGATCTCTTCAGGGGTATCGAACTCGGACATCTTCTGCTCGAACAGGGCTGACCCGGATCCCTCTGAACATTCGGCATAGAGGATCACGATCCCCTTATGCTTCAGGATCGGCCGTTTCGTGGTCTTTACCACATTGAACCCGAACAGCGCCTGATAGAAATTTATCCCCCCGACCAATCCCCCTGATATGAATGCGATATCGATGAAGCCCTCTATCTCCTGAGAAGCGATCGGTTCATAGAATTCTACGGCAGCCCTGTGGGCAGCGATCACATCACCGGAAGAGGCGAAGATTATGTTCTTGTCTGCATCCAGGACGACATTGATGATGAACGGGTCTATGAGCCGTGCTGCAGCTTCCATCTCCTGGCGGGAAGTGCTCAACTCGCAGGATCCCAGGCAACTGTTTGGATACTCAATATTGCTGAAGCAGTGGTTCTCGTGAATCGTCCTCCGGCTCGAGCAGCCGGGGAGGATACTCTTCGCACCTCCGGTGAAGCCGGCAAAGGCATGAGATTTCACCATGCCTATCGTGATGACAAGATCTGCCCCGGCTACCACGCTATTCACGTGGATCTCCTTGGACCCAACCGTTCCCACGAACGTATTCGTCTCGGCGTTGCGGGCATCATTGATGCTGAACGTATAATCCCCCAACACCTTCGTCCCCAGGATCCGTTCGATCTCGGCTTCGGTAGGGTCCCGGTGAAGCCCAGTGGCTATATGTATCCTCGTCTGTGCTTTCTGGACCCCAAGCCCATCTAGTTTATCCAGCAGAATAGCAAGTATCTTCGCTGAAGGGGTTGGGCGTGTAGCATCATCAACAACTATTGTGATCTGAGATGCTGGAGACACCCGATCCTCCAGCCTCCCGCATCCTATGGGGGTATCTATGGCTTGCAGTATCTGCTGGTCAGTGAGGACAGCGAACCCGGTTGAATAATCAGGCTGCATGACCCCTGCAAGGTGCGTATCCTCAATTACCAGCTCTTCACTCATGGAGCCAGATTGTAACAACGTCTTCATCTCTATCTTCCCTACCTTGATCTATTCTATAGTCCTACCAGGTGCGGTATGAACATCACGATACCCGGTACGTATACGACCAGGAAAAGGATCGCAATACTAGCCAGGATGAACGGCAGCAGTGCCCGGGTAAGTTTCTCCATGGGAAGCCCGCTGATGATCGTACCGGTGAACAGCGCAGCCCCATACGGAGGAGTGATCAATCCCACGATCAGGTTGAATCCAAGCAGGACACCGAAATGTATCGGGTCCAGACCGATCTTCGTGGCTATGGGGAAAAGGATCGGGGACAGGATCAGGATCGCCGGGAGGCTGTCCATCAACATCCCCCAGACCAGCAGGAATACCATGATGATCGTGAGGATGAGGTATTTACTGTTCGTGATGGACATCAGGCCGTTTGACAGCATCATAGGGACCTGCTCCGTTGACAGGATCCAGCCGAAGATGTTCGAAGCCCCGGACAGCAGCAGGATACTGGCTGCTACGATCACGGAATTATAGAGCAGTCTTCTCAAGTCCCTGAGCTTTACCGTCTTCCTCCCGAATATGAGGACCAGGAGCAGCCCATATGCCACAGCAAGGGCAGATGCCTCGGTGGGGGTAACAAAACCTCCCAGGATACCGCCAAGGATGATGATCGGCATGAGCATGAACGGGATCGCGGCAAACAGGGCCATCACCTTCTCTTTGTGGGTGTACACGATCGTGGATACGGGGAACCCTTTCCGTTTCCCCATCACGAAGACCACAAGGATCTGTGCCAGCCCGACAAGGACGCCGGGTATGGCAGCACCGATCAGCAGGGCCCCGATCGAGGTACCAGTCGTTGCCCCGATCAGCACCATCATGATACTCGGCGGGATCAATGGCCCCTGAATCGAGGAACTGATGGTCAGTGCAGTACTGAAGGGCCGGTCATACCCGCCCTCTTCCATCATGTCGATCTCCAGGATACCCAAACCTGCCACATCGGCTATCGCCGAACCGGAACAGCCCCCGAACAGCATACTTGCCAGGATGTTCACATATGCGAGTCCGCCATGGAACCTACCAACGAGGACATTCGTGAACCTGAGAAGTTTCTCGGCGGTACCGGAGATGACCATCAGTTCCGCGGCCAATATGAAGAACGGTATTGCCATCAGGGTGAACGTGTCGATACCGGTGAAGATCCTGTGTGCAAGGATATAGAGCGGCTGCCCACTCATGAGCAGATAGATCGCACTGCTCAGCAGCATCGAGAATGAGAGAGGCGTTCCTGAGAACATGAGAACCACGAACACGGTTAACAAAACTATCAATTCTAAGCTCATATGCTCTACCCCTTTACTGTAACTCTGCAGATTCTACAGGCGGATTCAGGATCTTCTTCACCCGACCTATCATCCTCAAAATAGTCTCGATGGTCATAGTAAGCCCCCCGAGGGGGATCGCTAGATAGATGAACCTATACGAGACACGCAATGCGGGGGTCCGCCCGACAAGTTTCTGTGAGATCATATGCCACCCGGCATACATGAACACACACAGCACGACCAAAACAAAGACATCAATGACTAAGTCCCACACTTGCCGATACTTCTTCGGCAGCTTATCTATCACGAAATTCAATGAGGGGTGTTTCTCATTCCTGAATGAGAGCGCTCCTCCAATGAATACCATATAGATCATCAGGTACCGTGAAAGCTCGGCAGTCCAGAACAAAGGACGGACCATGACATAGCGAGTCAGTATCCCAAGCATCACAATGATAAACATGACTGCAAGACAACCACTGGAGAGGATCTCGACAATTACTATAAATGGGGACTTTTTTGTTTTGCTCATACGTATGCTCCAACAATGAGGGGGATACCTGGTAAGAGGATTCTCCTACCAGGCATCCCGATCTTCTTGATTCGCTCTATTATCTTACTGCTTCGTCAGCAAACTCTTGGGCTGTTGCCTCTACTGCTGCCAGGAAACCATCAACAAACTCTGCACCAAGCTGGTCAACCATATACTCTCGTACGTATGGCTGAGTTGCATCCTTGAATGCCTGTCGTTCCTCAGGTGTGGGATTGTAGATCTGCAGCCCTTTTTCGATCAGGGACTCTGCGCAGGTGGCATCTAGGACTTGTCCTAAGCCATTGTAAACCAAAGAAGCAGTCGCATCAGCTTCGGTAACCGCTGCTTTCAGGTCAGCAGGGAGTGCCTGGTACCATTCATCATTCATCAGGGTCGCCCCAACGCCCATGACATGGCCAGTCATCGTCATGTACTTCTGTACTTCATAGAAGTGCATGACCTCGATAATCTGGGGTGGGTTCTCCTGTCCGTCAACGACATTCGTCTGGAGACTGGTATAGACTTCCAGGAACGGGATTGGTGTAGGAGAGCCACCGAGTGCCTCGATCAACTTCATATGAGGGGTGACTTCCATCGTCCGGATCTTGAGACCCTTCACATCTGCAGGGGTCCTGATCTCACGTACATTGTTTGTCAGGTTCCGGTAACCGAAGGGGATAACGTTCAACAGCTTGATACCGGTCTCCTTTGCAACATCCTTTGCCATATCTGCCATGAAGGGATTGTCATTCACATCAAGGAACTCAGCAGCATGTGCTCGTGAACTGAACAGGAACGGCATGTCAACGATCTCCAGTTTCGGGTAATACAGTGATGCCAGGACACCGGAACTGATATTACATGCCTGGATCGTTCCCTGGGCAACCTGCTCGGTCGAGGATCTCTGGTCACCAAGCTGGCCTGATGGATAGAGCTCAACCTTAATCCTTCCTCCAGACAGTCTCTCCAGTTCCTGCTTGAAAACCAGGGCATACCCACTCGTTGATTGTTTCAAGGGATCAACAGGATCCGACCAGCTGAACTTTAACGTATACGTCTTACCGGTATCTACAGGGACCGCTGCAGGCGCTGCTGCCTTCTCTGTTGTCGCTGCCGGAGCTGCAGATTCCTCAGCAGCTTCCTGCTGTCCGCCGGCAAAGACCAGGGATAACGATCCAAGGATCAACAGGCTCACCAAACAAAACACTTTGAACTTCATTTCGACTCTCCTTTAACATGTTTTTTATGACTTTCACAAAGCCAAATTCCAGCATTCTTGCCTCAACCAATTATCTTATTATGTGCAGAGAACCCCAAACCAGGGTGCGCTGCCTACCAGGACACCCCTATCCGATCATCCCCAACAGCTTCGGCAGGGACAATGTGATGTCTGGAAGGATGACGATCAGGATGATCGTCAGTATGATCACTACCAGGTAGGGGACGATATCCCTCGCGATCTTCTCGAACCGCTCATGAGCCACACCGGCGACCGCGAAGAGGCAGACTCCCAGCGGCGGGGTGATCAGGCCGAGGTTCAGCGTGATGATGATCACCACCCCGTAATGGATCGGGTTGAACCCGAGCTCCCCAAGCACCTGGGAGAACACTGGCGCCAGCATGATCAGCGCAGCCCCTGATTCCATCCAGGTACCAACAAAGATGAGCATCAGCACTACCGCAAAGAACACGAGCCATCGATTACCGAGGATCCCAATCAAGCCGTTCGCCAAGATGACGGGAAGGTTGATGTAACTGAGGATCCAGGAGAGGACACTGGCGACAGCGATGATGAACAGGAGCATGCCGGTCGTCCTGACGGTATCTTTGACGTCATCGAGGAAGACTTTCATCGTGATCTTCTTGAAGACGAACTTCCCCACTACCAGGGCATACAGTACTGCGATCGCGGCAGATTCTGTCGGGGTGAACATCCCTGACACGACCCCTCCGATGATGATCACCGGCATGATCAACGCAAGTATCGCCCTCGAGAGTACCACCATGAATGCCTTGAAACTCATCTTCTCCATCTCGTATCTCGGGTAGTTCCGTTTACGTGCGATGAAATAGGTAAGGATCATCTGGGTAAGCCCGATCGCTACACCCGGCAGGATCGCCGCCATGAACATCGTACCTACCGAGACCCCCGTAACCGAGCTGTAGAGTACGATGATGATACTCGGCGGTATGATCGGCCCCACAATGGACGAGGCCGCCGTGACTGCCGAAGAGAACGAACGGGAATACCCGTTCCGCTCCATCTCAGGGATGAAGATCGAACCGAGCGCCGCGACATCAGAGATCGCTGCCCCGGTGATTCCTGCAAAGATCAGGCTGGTCCCGATATTTGCCTGGGCAAGCCCTCCCCTGAACCTTCCCAGAAAGAAGTTGACAAAGGAAACCAGTTCCCGGGCTATGCCTGATGAGTTCATCAGATTCCCGGCAAGGATGAAGAACGGTACTGCCATCAGGGTGAACTGGCTCATGCCGTTGAACAGGCGCTGGGGGATGATCGGGATAGGCAGCTGGCCGAGATGCATCCATAGCGTCCCGATGATCCCGATGGTATAGGCGACCGGGCTGCCGAAGAGCAGCAGTCCCAGCAGCAGGATGAACATCGCAAGTGACAGAATCAGTGACATACTATTCCTCCCGTTCCCAGGTTCTGTTCGTATAACTCCATATGAACCTCCTGACATCACGAACCATCAGGAGAATCAGACAGAGCGACATCAACACCGCCCCAACAGGGATAGCTGCATTTGGGATCATCCGTGTGATAGGCAGGGAAGTCGATGCCGTCTTCTTCCCATTGACCATATAGACCCAGCCATACTTGATATAGATGACCAGGGCATAGACCATAAGGGCCTCGAACACCAGCTTGAGTGTCAACTGTACTCTGAGCGGGAACTTCTCAAACAGGAATGTGATACACACATGGCCTTCCTCGACCACCAGAATTACAGCACCAATCATACCGAGCCAGACCATCAGGTAGAGACAGACCTCCTCGACCCAGGGTATCCCGATATTCACCATACGAAGGAAAATACCAGCAGAGACCAGGACCAGGAGCGTGATGATGATAGTCATGCAAATTTTCTCACAGATAAGCACGACCCATTTGAAGAATGCAGAGACCTTGCTATTGGGCCTGAAAGCATCTGCTGTTTCCTTATGTGCATCGGGCATCGTGCCATGTTTTAGTTTCACTGGTCCCATAGAAGGCTCCTCGTTTGAATTCGATCAGGAAGCCGGGCTGCCGCTGTATACACATCGGGAACCCGGCCCTCTTCACATTAGATGTTATTATCTTGCTTCCTCAGCATATTTCAGGATCTCATCGATCAACGATGGAGTATCAAGGAGTTCAGCGATAAGGCCTTTGACCGGTTCCTGGATTGCTTCCCTGAACATCGCCTTCTCAGCAGGAGTCGGGTCATAGATCTCACACTGCTCCCCGATGATGCCTAAAGCAATCTTCTGCTCTTCAAGCATCAGTTCTCTGATCTTTATACCGGTTGCCGCACAGGCGTCCTCGACCAGTTTCTTGTTTGCTGCAGGAAGACCATTCAGCCAATCATCATTCACGATTACATGAACCTGGCTATATACATGACCATCAAGGGTCAGGTACTTATTCACTTCATGGAGTGAGCCAAGCACCAAGGTTGGTGGTGAGTTCTCGCAGCCGTCAACAACGCCGGTCTGGAGTGCTGTATAGAGTTCTGACCATGGAACAACGATGGGGATACCGCCAAGATTCTGGATAATCGCCTGATGCGACTTGATCGACATGACTCGGATCTTCAGGCCTTTCACATCTGCCGGGGTGTGGATCGGCCGGACATTGTTCATGAGGGATCGGAACCCGTTATCATAGACCCCAAGGACCCTGATACCGGTCTTGTCAGCCAGCATGTCGAACAGCTTGTCGCCGAACGGGCCATCCATGATGCCGAGCGCCATATCTACGTCATCAAACAGGTATGGAATAGTAAGCACCTGGATATCAGGGAAGACGGGAGCTATCGTACCCTCAGTATGCCCGATACTGACATGGTTCGGGATCGTGTTGTTCATGACCATCTCCTGCAGTTCTGCAGAACCACCGAGAGCGCCGCCGCCCTGGATGTTGACCTTGATAGCCCCACCTGACTTCTCTTCGATATAGTCCTTGAAGAACAGCGCCCCACCCTGAGAATGCTGATTAGGATCAACGACATCCGGGTGTGAGAAGGTGATCGTCATCGGCTGGATCCCCGACCCACTCGATGCGGTCTCTGCTTGTCCCTGGGCAGTAACCAGTGAGATACTGCAGAGCACGATCAACACACACAAAAACAGTTTTTTTGCCATCTTGTTTTTCCTCCTTAGAAACTTTCAAACATGAAAAACTTATATCTCCCCATCTCAATGAGAGATCAGCCTAATGCCCTCACGAATACGATCCTGCATCGCTGTATCCCTTATATCCATGGTTGTGAACATGTAATTGAGGATAGTCTCAATATTCTCCTCTGTTGGTTTTATCTCGATATCGCTGAGCTTCGTCGGTGTACCTAACTTCTTCAGGAATTCGATCACCGACTTGATCCTCTGCTCATCATAGCCGTTGACTGCAAGCTGGATTGGTATTCCACAGGAGACGATCTCACCGTGCAGGTATTTTGCACGCTGCGGCTTGAACAGGATGGTGGTGCAGTCATACAGGGAGTGAGCCAGTGCCAGCTGCTTTCCACCGCTTGCAAAACTCGAGACCAGCCCGGTCATGACAACATTCAAAGCAACGACGTCATCTACGGCATCGGTCACCTTCCCGGCTTTCAGGTCTTCCAGCGCCTGCAATCCATACGAGAAATACTCACTTGCCGTGAACTGGCTGACAAGGGCCCCGGCTGTCGGCAGTACTGAGTCCTCCCAATTCTGGGCAAACCTCTCACTGAAGTACATCTCCGGCTCTTTTGCCAGGGCATCGGCGATCCCTGCGGCAAAATGCCTGGCAGGACACTGGTTCACGATCAGGTCGGTGTCAATGAGAACGCAACCGACAGCCCGGTCCGTGAATTCCACTCGATTCATGGCCCCATCGTCATCATATAAGACACAAAGGGTTACCGAGGCAGCACAGGTCGTGACGGTCGTAGGCACGTTCAGCACCTGCACACCAGCTTGATAGGCACCCCATTTTGCGGCATCCATCGCCTTGCCGCCGCCAACCCCTATCACCAGGTCAGCAGCTTCCTGCTTCACTGCCTCTGCAAGTTTTGAAGTCACGGAATCGGAACAGTACCCGGAAAACGGGAACACTATATAAGGGATTGAAGCATCCTCCAGACTTGAGGTAATGGTGTCCTTGAATGTATCCCAGGGGAGTTCCTCGGCAAGGATCACTGCTTTCGTACCCAGGTAGGATACTTCCTTCGCAATGGTTGCCAGCAACCCTGGGCCTTGAACATACCTACCTGCTCCTAAGACGAGCGGTGCTCCGTTTCTCATCAGTATTGGCCCTCCAATCCTTCATCCAACATGTTAGATATAAGTATAAATGAAAAATATCATAAGTCAATAGAAACTTTCCTTTATGCAATATGTCAATATTTCCCGCCTGGAAGCCTGCAGTAAGTCTAATCAGTTACTATATTTGTAAACTATATAGCAATCGCACAAGAAAGTTGATGCATAATCTTTATTGACAAAGCAAAATCTTGGTGCTAGGATATATCCAACATGTTGGATGCAAGTTGCATGGTATACATTATATTTAAGGAGATAGGATATGGAAAAAGGACCAAGAGGGATCATCCCCGCAATGCTTACCGTATTCGACGATCAGGGCAACCTTGATCTTGAAGGGCAGAAACAATTCATCGAATGGTTGATCGGGAAAGGGGTACATGGTATCTCTCCCGTTGGTTCAACTGGTGAGGGAGCTGCATTGACCGAAGAAGAACGAGTCCAGGTCGTGAAGACATCTGTCGAAGCCGCAGCTGGACGAGTACCTGTCTATGCAGGCTATATCGGGTATTCGACCAAGATCGCATGCGAGACCGTGAAGAAGTATCGGGATGTCGGGGCTGACGGCGTAATGTGCCTGCTCCCCTTCTACTACAAACCGAATGTAGAAGCTGCCATGAACCACCTGCGGGCTGTTTCCAAGGCCTGGGGCGGACCTCTCATGGTATATAACAACCCCTGGTTCGCTGGATATGAACTTACTCCGGCTCAGGTCAAGATCCTCGCTGACGAGGGAGCCGTGAATTCTGTTAAGGCAGCCCATGGTGATTCCATGCGATGTGATTACATGAAGTACATCAACAAAGACGCTGTCAGCGTACTCTACGGCCATGACTATTCACCGCTTGAGGCGTTCTGCGTCGGTGCTGACGGATGGCTGTCAGGGCTTCCGAACGTGGTACCTGACCTCTGTGTCGAGCTGTTCGATGCGATCGACAAAGAGAAGGACCTGAAGAAGGGAATCGAGATCTGGAAGAAGATGCTCCCGATCGCATACTACTTCATGTATATCCGACGGGCAAACGATGATCCGCACTGGCTGCCGATGATCAAGAATGCCCTGAAGATGCAGGGAATGGATGTCGGTCTCCCACGGCTTCCTGCAGTGGACCTTACTGCTGATGACAAGCAGATCCTGTTTGACAGCCTTGTGCAGGTCTATCCTGATATCAAGCTGGTCTAATTTTCTTACACGATACAGTTCTATCTTCATCATGTATGGAGATAGAACTTTTTTCTTAAAAGGAGTCAGAACGAATGGGACTTTCACCAAAAGAGATGCAGGCGAAACTCAAGGGGCCGCTTGCGCTGCTTCCAACCCACTTCAATGATGATGAATCTCTCGACCTTGGGGCAATGAGAGCCACAGCCCAATTTGCGGTGGAACAGATGGAGGGAAAGGACGGCTGTATCATGATAGCCGGGAGTACTTCAGAATTCTATGCCATGACCGATGAGGAATCCCTCGCAATGATCAAGACCGTCGTGGAGACTGCCAACGGGAAGGTTCCGATCATAGCCGGGACAGGACGGGCAGCGACGAAACTCTCTATTGATATGAGCCTGCAAGCCCAGGACCTGGGTATTGACTGTGCGATGATCACGAACCCCTATTACCTGATGACCGCTGATGAAGGGCTGTACCGTCATTTTTCAAAGATCGCGGAGAAGCTCGATATCGGAGTGATGGTGTACAACAACCCGAGCACCTCCAAGATGCAGATACCCGTGGACATCATGCAGCGTTTATCGAAGGTACCGAACATCATCGCATCGAAAGAGAATGCCACGACCATGGAAAAAGCCTATTGGATGATGGAAGAGATAGATCCTGAGGATTTCACCGTCTGCTGCGGCATCGGGAATATCTATTTCATCTATGAAGCCCTGCTGGGATGCAGGTCATTCGTGACAGAGCTTATCTGCTTCGCTCCCGACATCGCATACGGGATGTACGATGCCGCTATGCAGAAAGACTATGATACCATGAAGGCCTGGCTGGACAAACTGATCCCATACCACAAGTTCATCGGTCGATGTGTTGCTAAGCGAAGGATTCCCACCACTATCGAGCAGGAAGTCGGCGGCAGGGCTACGTCCGTATACCAATCAGTCCTGAAGAAATCGATGGAACTTGCCGGACAGCCTGGAGGTATTGTCAGGGAACCGCTTGAGAACCTGACAACCGAGGAGGTAGCTGAGCTGAAAGTTGCTCTCACAGCATGCGGGATCATCTCATAACGAAAGAGCTCAGGCAAAGTTCATACCAGAGTATGTGTACAACCACACCAATCTGGTATGAACATGTTGCATTTAACAAGTTCTATGATTAATGGAGCAATAATGGGGACACATGCAGCTTTTGTTACTATATGTTGCATTCAATAAGCCGTTTATAGTATAATTGCTGTAAAATTTAAAGCGAGTAATGTATGGCAAAAGGGGAAGAGAGAGCTTCTGGAACACTAAAAGTCGACTCATTAAGCCAGCAGGCCTATCACAAGATCAAGGAAGACATCCTGACAGGTAAATTCAAGTGGGGTGAACGGCTTGAGATCATTGACCTGGCGAACTACTTTGGCGTGAGCAGGTCCCCGGTGATCAAGGCGATCGAGCGGTTGTCCCTCGAGCACCTGGTCACAATCATCCCGAACAAGGGGAGCTATGTCTATAAACCTACCCTGGAAGATGTCAAGGCTGTATATGAGCTGCGTATCATGATGGAAGAGACCGCCTGCAAACTTGCTATCAGCAAGAACCATGACAAACTGGTTGACCAGTTGGAAAAGACTCAGGCCAGGCAGCAGAAGGTAAAGAGTGATTTTGAGTCGTTCCTCCATTATGACCGTCGCTTCCATCTTACCATCTTCAAACTTGCCGAGAACTCACGGCTCATGGTAATGTACCAGAACATCAGGGCACAGAGTGAGCTCTTCAGGACCAATACGTTTACTGACGAGAATATCCTTCGAGCTCAGGATGCTCACAATAGGATCTTAGAGGCGATCAAGGAAAACAACATCCCTGACCTCGTGAAATATATCGATGAACATCTCATGAATGTCTATAATGACAGTATCCTGTCTTTAGTAAAATACGATGAATGATACGGCACGCTATCTCACGTTCGGAAACGCTGGGTATTAGACAAAGTTACGAGTTTCACCAAGATCATAGAACCTCACAGAAAAAGGAACCAATACCATGAAGAACACATACAGGGTCGCAGTCATCACCGGCGGAACAGCCGGTATCGGGAAAGCCATAGCGATCGAATTTGCTAAAGCCGGGGCACATGTCCATGTCTGCGGGAGGAACGAGAAGCGGAATGCCGAGTTCAGTGCTTGGTGTCAGGACCAGGGATACGATATCACCTGCTGGACACTTGATGTCACCGACAGGGCTGGCATGCAGGACATGGCAAATAAGATCGTGGAAAGGGATGGGGCACTTGATGTCTGGATCAACAATGCCGGAGTGGCAATAAACCAGAAGGTACTCGATTTCACCGATGAGGACTGGGATACTACCGTAAACACTAACCTCAGGGCTGTATATGAGGGCTCAAGAATAGCTGCTCGGCATATGATCACCCTCGGAAGGGGCGGGGTCATCATCAATGCCTCCTCTTATGCTGCCCTGATTCCCCACAGCCAGGGGGTCCTCTATGCCATGACGAAGGCAGGGGTATCGAACCTCACGAAGAGCCTTGCCGCTAACTTCGCCCCCTACGGGATTCGGGTCTTCGGGTATATCCCCGGGATGATCCAGACCGAGATGAGTGAGGATTCCATCAAGGAGAACGGCGAGAAGTACGTCGAGAATGTCGCACTCCACAGGCTCGGAAAGCCGGAGGACCTCTCCAAGCTCATCGTCTACCTTTCTTCAGACGAAGCCGGGTACTTTACCGGCACCGATATCGAAATCACCGGGGGCAAGTACTGCGTCCAGAACGCCTCCACCCCCTGGGAATGGGCTAAAGGATAACCACCTACCCGGGAATACGGACAGAACACCCCATTCCCGGCAGGGGGACCCTGCCCTCTTTCACTTCAGTTCCCTTCCCATTCACGATCATACCTGCTATATCCCCGACACACATGATATGGGCTCCAGGGTCACTGCAGTCGACCGTCAGTCCAGCACCCTCCATTCGATACCTAAGGGTTACCACTGACTCTTCGCCTTGCCGGTAAGCGAAACTTAACCCGTCATCATAGTGATAGGTATATTCTGCCCTTGGTGTTCCCTCATCAACTATGACCAGGAACCCGGCTTGCGAGAGATCTATATCCCCCGTGGAATCGATGGTATCGGGTTCGGTGAGTATCGGGATCACTGCCCCGCCCCTGGCAAACAGGTGGAGTGCATCTCCGGCATCTGTGATCCTATGTTCACTAGGGCCCTCGATCCATGTCCCATCATACAGGTCAAACCATCCTCCTTCAGGGATGAGGATCGTCCGGTTTTTCCCATGACTCTCTTCCCTGAGGTTGGGAGCTTGCATGAGGTCATCCCCGATCATGAACTGTGTTGCATTCCCCTCGAACCGCAGGTCATCGGGGAACTGGAAGATCATCGGCCTGACGATCGGTATACCGTCCTTCTCCTGCCATATGAACTGCATGTATAGGTAGGGGAGCAGGGCGTACCGCGCCCGGACGCAGCTCCTCACGATGTGGAGGACTTCCTCATCGAAGGTCCATGGTTCCTGTTCCCGGGTGCCGTCCGCACTGTGGTTTCGCATGAAGGGCATCAGGTAATTCGCCTTGTACCAGTCGATATAGTTCTCCTTGGAAGCATCCCCACCGAACCCGCCTACATCGGAGCCGACGAACGGCAGCCCTGAGACCGAGAGGCTCAGGACCATCTCAAGGCTCTTTCTCAGGTGGTGGTAGTTCGAGATGTTATCCCCGGTCCACAGAGCCCCGAACCTGCTGTTCCCGATCGTCCCGCTTCTTGATAGGACGAAGGGACGATTACCAGGATTAGCTTCTTTTAGGCCCATCACTGTTGCCTCGGCCATTCCCAGCCCATAGGCATTATGGTATGCCGCATGGGGGAGACTCCCGTCCCTGAAAAGCATATCATCGAGATCAACCGACCCGGTGCTCGGGTCGTTCATGTCGATCCAGAATCCCTCGAAGCCCTTACGGGCAAGATCCGCTGTCTTTGCCGCCCACCAGGTGCGCCCCGCTTCCTTGGAGAAGTCCGGGAAGTAGGATGCTCCAGGCCAGACAAACCCCACAAATGGTCTTCCTTCAGCAGTCTGACAGAATATTCCCTTATCCAAGCCATCGTTACAGGGCATGTAACCAGGATCGACCTTCACTCCCGGGTCCAGGATCGGGACGACCCTCCTGCCGTTAGCCTTGAGTCTCTTCAGGTGTCCCTCAAGGCCCGGTGAGACCTGCTCATTCAGGGAGAAGACCCGGTACCCGTCCATGTA
Source organism: Spirochaetia bacterium (assembly GCA_963677595.1). Lineage (GTDB taxonomy): Bacteria > Spirochaetota > Spirochaetia > CAKZLE01 > CAKZLE01 > CAKZLE01. The sequence goes on along the minus strand of OY782041.1, from coordinate 2,003,413 downwards.
GTCGATATCGATCCAGAGGCCGTCACAGGGGATCCCGCACTCCCTGAACTCCTGGTCCAGCTCATGCAGGTGGTCACAAGTCGAATACCCCCATCTGGACTGGTGGTAGCCGAGCGCCCAGAGCGGCGGTCTCGGGGTCACCCCGCAGAGTCTCTGAATCTTCGAGACCATTGATATTGGATCCCCGTCAATGACAAGATACATCTCCGGGGCAGTCCCTGTTGCCCCGAGATAGAAGAACTGGTCATTCGCCCCCGTGTCCGACACCCCCTCTATGACCTGGCGTGCCCCGGTATCCATGAAGACAGGCGATGCAGTCGGTATGAGCAGGGCAGCCCAGCTCTCACGGTTCCGGATGATCAGAATCGGGAATGATGCATACATAGGGTCGGTCACCCCGTTCCTGATCTCCTCATCGGCGAAGTCAGCCCAGCCATCGGTGTTCCAGAACTTCGTCCGTAGTCCCGATTTCTCGAACCCGATGTTCTTCTCGCCCATACCGTAGAACCTCATGGAGTCTTCCAGGGAGAAGCACCACAGCCAGGAATCCTTCAGGATTCCGAAAGGCAGTGCAGGATAGGGAGCCAGCAGGGTCCCCTCACCCCTGCCGACAGCCAGGGAGCCTGTCTCATTGATCGTGACGGAACAGTCCGATGCCCCGTTGAACGAGAGCCCCTCCTCCTGGATCAGGGACTCATACCGTGGTCCGGGCCACCTTGCATCATCGCTGATGGTGATGTGGAACACATCCTCCCCCAAGTCCTTCAGGGTGACCTGTGTTGATCCATCAGCCTGTTCCCATGGGATGAAATTATAGGGGTGGGGTATCTTATTGAAATACATAGGTGCTACAACTCCTTCCGTGCTTGCTTGAAGAGATCCTCAGGCAGCGGCCAGGGGGCATCCAGGTCCCGGAACACTGCTATCGTCGAGAGCGGGACTTCCCTCCTGACACTCGTACCGCCCGTGACCTTCTCCCCGATCCAGGCATCTTCCCAGTTCCCTTCCGGGAGGTAGACCTCCCGTCCGGTCTCCCCTTCGTGGAGGACGGGGGCTATGAGGAGTGCCCTGCCGAACCGGTACTCATCCTCGATCTCCCATGCACGCTGGTCCTTTGGCGAGTCAATCCAGAGCGGCCGCATAAGGGGCTCCCCTGTCGCACTCACATGGGCGATCTCACCTGAGATATAGGGGATCAGCGCCATTCGGAGTTTCGCGAACATCCGGTAGATGTCGACCACCTCCGGTGCATCACACCGCTTCGCGATGTTCCACGGGGTCCTGTCCACGTGGGGCTCTACATGGTTGTAGAACTCGGAATGGTACTGCATGATCGGCGAGAAGACAGCAGCTGCTGTCGACCTGAGATAGAGTTCAGCAGTGGGAATCTCACCACTGAAGCCGCCGATGTCCCAGCCGATCATCGGTATCCCCGATATATTCGCATTGAGCACGGCATTGATCACGCCCCGGTAGGCATCCCAGGTAGAGCCCTGGTCTCCCGTCCAGTGACAGGGATACCCCCCTGCCCCGGTATACCCTGACCTGCTGAAGGTCAGGGCAGTCCCGTCGGGTACATGCTGCTTCATAGCCTCGTGGTAGGAGGCGATATAATCCATCGGGAAGGAGTTGATCAAGGTGTCACCCGTGACATTCTTCCCGAATTCCTCGACATATGCTTGTGAGGCCTGGACAGTCCTTCCCCAGATGTGCTCCCCGCCGTCTGTCTTGAACCCGTCGACTCCCATCTCAGCCATGAGGTAGGACCGCTTGGAGAACCACCACTCCCTAGCCTTCGATGAAGCGAGGTCGGGCATCCTGCTGTTCGAGAACCAGCCCGGCCGTACCCGGTATGCCGAACCGTCCTCCTCCCGGAGGCAGAGTCCTGCATCCTCGATATACTCCTGGTCCAGCCGCTGCTGCTCGGGTGTCGCTTCCGGATCCTCGTTGAACTCTTTCACGACCGGGATCTGCCAGAGGACAAGCCGCTTCCCATCTGCATGGAGAGCATCGATCATCCCCTTCGGGTCGGGCCACAGCCCGTCTTCCGGGAAGGTGAAGTCACTGAGGAGCATCGGCTCATCCGGGGCCTTCGGCCTATACTCCGCATCATTCCAGATATAGAAGGTAGCCTCATCACTCCAGGCCTCGATCACTACGACGCTAGCCGGAATATCGAGGTCATTGCCGGTTTTTACCTCTGAGAGCACCCTGGACTGACTATTCCACTCATTGCTGCTCATCCATGGACCTAAGGCCCACTCCGGGACCTCGAGCCCTGAGAGCTGCTTCTTCGCATAGGATGAAGCGATCTCGAGGGGTGTGCCTGTATACCAGCGGAGCGTAATACTCGTATTAGACCCAAGCTCGGCAGCAATCCAAAGCCGGTCGCCGCTGAGACCGAAGCTCACATCCCGGTCCGTGTCGATCGAGAGGCCGTAGCCCCTGCTCGACTGGAAGAACGGGACCGGCATATAAGTCTTCAGCTTCTGGTTCTTGTACTGCTCGAAGACCAGGTTCCTCAGCACCTCTCCCCGCTGGTCGAGCCTGTTATACCGTTCACCGAACCCGAAGAACTTCTCTTCAGGCTCCATGTCGATGGAGAAGCTCATACTGGAAGAGACTGAATCCCCGACCAGGATTGAGCTGATGCCGAACCCGCCTAGCAGGGAGACCGGTTCAGTATCCGGAGCCAGGATCAGGTGAAGGTAATTGATCTCGATCTTGAGGGACGCGCGGCTTCCCGGGATCCTGACTTCACGAGGGATATGGTCCACCGGCATCCCATACCTGCCGACCCCAGCCGGTACATCCTCACCGATGAAGATCTCGGTCATGATATGGTCTTCCTCTGCCCTCACAGTCACATACCGTACCTTCTGAGTCATCGGGGAGTGCAGCTTGACGATGATAGCATCCTTACAGGGGAAGTATGCATCAATACAGGTGAACCCGTCACTCGTCCCTGAGGTATAGGTAAACCTCTCCGTCTCCACAGTCTCCTTCCCCGAACTGACCCGGAAGAAATACTCCAAGGTCTCATCCTTGCCAATGCTGGGAATGGATGCCATCCAGTACCGGTCGCCGCCGCTGTTCCCGACACTGTCGCTCGTGCCGATGCAGAAGGCAGCCTTCTCGTTGAAAGAGTCAGACTGCCAGGTCCTCCAGAACAGTGAGACCGTCTCTCCCGCATCCATGGGAGTCACCACCGCCCCTAACATGATTATATTACCGGGCATCGGGTAGCACGGGATCCGCTCGAACGGCTGATGAAAATAGGGTTGTTCATTGCCTAATGGCACGTGCTTGATCTGTAGGTCATTGTAATTCATGCGGACATTCCTTATCATGCGTAATCAAATGGTGCCCGGATTTAGCGATCCGGACACCTCTAGTACAGGTTCCTGTTTCTGGGTTACAGGGTGATCTGTGCTTCGGCTTCTTTCTGTGCCTGGTCCAATGCGTCCTGCGCAGAAAGAAGACCGTCTCTAGCCATCTCGATCTTGGTGTTCACGATGTTCGTGAGCTCAGCGAACTGTTCGAGAGCCGGCGGCTTCACGGCATAGTCAAGTGAATTGAGTACAGCGATCTTATTCTCCGGCGGGGTATCTTCGATATAGCGCTTCATGATCTCAGGATCTGATACCGTCGGGAGTTCCCACTGCGCCTCAAGGCGAAGATCCACTGCCCTGGGGTCAGATGCCAGGAAGTTGAGGAACATGAACGCCTCTTCCGGGTGCTCAGTCGTCTTGCTCACACAGCCAACGTTCCCGAAGAAATGGGTAGCCTTGGAGGTATTGCCTGGTTCGACCTCGACTCCCCAGGGGAAATCAGCACGCTGCTGCAGGTCGTTGAATGCCCATACACCATTGAGCCACATGCCGAGCTTCCCTTCTACGAAGAGGTCTGACTCAGGCCTGTCAGCCTGCTCTTCCTTGTCGGGCATGACATCGTACTTGTAGACACGGTCGAGCATGTACTGGAGGGTCTCCACGTTCGCCTTGCTGTTGATCGTCAGCTTCTTCCCGTCCGGCGTCATGAGCCCGCCGCCGTTCTGCTGCGAGACCTTGTAGAACTCCCAGAACTGGATCGGGTTGAACATACCCCAGATATCATCACCGAGGGCTGAGATCTTCTTGCCTGCTTCCAGTGAGTCAGCCCAGGTCCAGTCAGCGGTCGGGTAGGCGACCCCGGCCTGGTCGAAGAGGTCCATGTTGTAGACCAGCACGACGGTCGAGAACATCAGGGGGATCGCCTGAAGCTCCCCGTTGAAGCTCACGGCTTCCAGGAGGCCTGCACTGTAGACATCCTTGTCAAGCCCGGTCTGAGAGAACAGCCCGTCCAGCGGCTGGAGGGAGCCCCTGGTAGCATGGGCGAGGAAATTCTCCATGTTGAGCTCGAAGCAGTCCGGGGCATCATTGCCGGCGATCCGCGTCACCAGCTGGGTCCAGTAGTTGTCCCCGTAGCCCATGGCCTCGTTCTCGATCCTGATGTTCGGATGGTCCGCCTCGAAGATGGCGATCATCTCCTTGAGGACCTCCGCGTTCGTCTCCCCTGCTGAGAAGTTGTTGTACTTGATCGTGATGACCTCGTCCTTCTCCTGCGCTCCTGCTGCGAACAACGATACTGCGGTACAGCATATGATAAGCACAGCTGCAAGTACTCGATACCTGTTCTTCATTTCTAACTCCTTTTTCCATAATCCATATGGTATTTCTATCCGGAATCGATTGGTCCGGGGCCAAGCTATCCTTTGAGGCCTCCCGTGGAGAGCCCTTCTTCCACATATTTCTGCGCGATGATGTAGACGATGACGATCGGCACGATCGAGATGAGGGAACCTGCCATCAGGTAGTGCTGGTAGTTCCCGAACTGTGTTCCCATATTCCCCAGGCCGAGCTGCAGCGTCCACTTGTTCCTGTTCGAGAGAACGATCAGCGGCCAGAGGAAATTGTTCCAGGCCCCCATGAAGTTGAAGAGCCCCATGGTGAAGAGCACCGGCTTCGAGAGCGGCAGCATAATCATCCAGAAGACCCGGTAGAGCGATGCCCCGTCCATCATGGCTGCCTCGATGTAGACATTGCTGATGCGCATCATGTTCTGCCTGATGAAGAAGATGGCGAAGGCATTGCACAGGGCAGGGAGCAGCAGGGCAAGGTACCTGTTCAGCAGCCCCAGGCTCTTCAATGTGATGAAGTTCGGGATCATCGTGATCGTCCCGGGGAGCATCATCGTGAAGAGGAAGATGCTGAAAAGGAGGTTCTTGCCCCTGAACTCCAGCTTTGCGAAGGCGAAGGCAGCCATGGCCGAGGTCAGCAGCGGGATGATCGTCAGCAGGATCGAGACATAGAAGCTGTTGAGGATCGACCGCGCGAAGTTCACGTTACTCAGGCTGAAGATCTGGGTATAGGCCTCGACGCTCGGTTCCTTCGGGATCCACCTGATGGGGATCGTGTGGATGGCTTCCCGTGCCTTGAAGGAGGTGCTGACCATCCAGAGAAAGGGAACGAGCGCTGCGAGCGCGATAAGCGTGATCGCGGTATAGAAGAGTATCCGCTTGATATCTTTCTCAGCCTTCATAGGTCACCCACCTGTCCTGGAACTTGAATTGGACGATCGTGACGATGAAGATCACGATCGCAAGCGACCAGGCGATCGTCGAGGCATACCCCATATTGAAATAGGTGAATGCATTCTTGTAGATCTGCTCCACCGGCACCCGGGTCGCCCCTGCAGGACCGCCGTCGGTCATGATGTAGATCGACTCGAAGACCTGGAACCCGTTGATCACGTTGATGATGACGAGCAGGAACATCGTCGGGGAGATCAGCGGGAGCGTGATGCCTTTGAACCGCTGCCACCCGGTTGCCCCATCGATCCTCGCCGCCTCGTAGTAGGTCCTGTCGATGCCCTTCAAGGCTGCGAGCAGGATCAGTGCGTAATACCCCGTATCCTTCCAGACTGCCGCCAGGACTACCCCCGGCATCGCCCAGACCTGGGAGGTCATCCAGCTCGGGCCGTCGATGCCGAGGAGCAGCAGCCAGTTGTTGATCAGGCCGTATTTGCCGTTGAGCAGCCACTTCCAGATGAGGGCAACGGCGACCCAGGAGGAGATGACCGGGAGGTAGAAGAGGATCTTGTAGATCTTCTTCCCGATGAAATCGCGATTGAGGACCAGCGCTTCTGACATGGAGGTGATGAGGATGAGCGGGATGTAGAGCACCATATAATAGAGCACATGACGAAACTGCTGGGCAAGGTCCTCTGTTGAGAAGAGCCGCCTGAAATGGTCCAGGCCGGCAAACGTGATCGCCTCGAAGCCTTTGAGGGGGTCATAGTCCAGGAAGCACATGACTGCCGATACGAGGATCGGGAGGAGGAAGAAGAGTGCCAGGGCTGCTGCTGCAGGGAGAAGGAACAGGATGACCGCCTGCCTCGTCTGCTGCTTGGATCCGGTATACATCAGAGAGCCTCCCAGGATTCACTTCGGGAAAAGAACTCCCGGATCGCAAGGGCGGCAACCCCCCTGACCCAGAGGTCATTGGAGGGTTCCATGACGATGAGCTCGACCTCATGGGCGAGGTTATAGACGGAGTTCTCTTCGAAGACCTCCTTCATCGTCTGCAGGAAATGGCCGGCTGCATCCACCCGCTCCCCGCCGATGATCACGGCCTGCGGGTCGAAGAGGTTCACGGTCGTCGAGAGCGCGAGCCCGAGATAGGACCCTGCCCTCCTGAAGGCTGCAACCGCATCGGCATCCTGGGCATCGGCCCGGGCTACCAGTTCTGAGATCGTGCAGGCTTCGCCTGTCGCCTGCTCATAGGAGGCTAAGATCGCCCGGTCTGCGGCATATGCCTCGAGGCACCCCTTCCTCCCGCAGGCACATCCCGGCGCATCCGCATCAAGCGATACCCTGATATGGCCGATCTCACCTGCTGAATTATGGTTCCCGGAGAAGAGTTCCCCATCATGGATGATCCCGAGACCGATCCCCTCCCCGATGGTAAGACAGAGGAAGTTGTCATAGTCACGACCCGACCCGAAGAACCGTTCCCCGAATGCGAGGGAGTTCACATCATTCTCCACGAAGATGGGGAGTCTCAATCGCTCCTCAAGAAGATCCCGTAAGGGGAGATCCTTCCAGTCCAGGACAGAACTCTCGATCAGGATACCCTGCTCTGCATCGATCCTGCCGCTGATGCCTACCCCGATCCCGAGGATCGGGACCTCGGGGAGCAGCTCCTTATGGGCAGACCTGATGGCGGTGAAGATATCGACGATCTCCGAGATGTAGGCTTCCGGGGTCAGGTGCCTGGGGATGGTGGTCACCTGGTGGTTGAGTACCGTCCCTTCCAGGTCTACGACGGCCCCGTCAATCAGGCCGTCCATCAGCTTCATCCCGAGCACGACCCCCGCCCTGTTCTGGATCTCGAGCAGCGTCGCCCTCCTCCCGCCGGAGGAGTCGCTCTTCCCGGTCTCGTGGATGACCCCCTGCCTGAGCATCCGATCGCAGATCCCTGAACAGGTGGATCTCGAGAGGCCGGTCCTTCTCGACAGTTCGATCCTTGAGATAGCCCCCGCAGTGCGGATGGCATCGAGGATGGTCTTGTAGTTGAGGTTCTTGATCAGTTCGTTATCACCGATTCTTGACATGGCAGCTCCCGTCATCTATACTTAGTTTATCCGTCGAACAAACTAAGTGTAGAACAGGTTTCCTGTTCCGTCAAGGACTTTCTTCAGGAAGCATACAGGGGGAAATATGACCATCATCGTAGCGGGAACATCACGTTCAGGAAAATCGACCATCATCAAAGAGGTCTGCCGGGCTTATCCCCGATTCAACTATGTGCCCATGGACAGCATCATCTCGACACTCGAAGAACTCTATCCTGGAACCGGGATACACCACCTTGATGACAACCATGAGTTCAGCCCGGTCCTCGCAGCCTTCGTCCGCTCCTTCTGCCTGCATCTCGCTTATGAGGCATCCGATTTCATCCTGGACCTCTACCAGCTGTATCCTGAGGATTACCACCGGGAGGTCGCACCTCTCGGCATCCCCGCACTCTATCTGGGGTATCCCGGGATGAGCCCTGAGGAGAAGCTCCAGGATATCAGGGCCTACCAGCGAGAAGAGGACTGGACGGTGAACACCCCGGATGGGGAGATGCTGAAGATACTCGGCGACTTCATCAGGGAAGGCAGGGTCATGTCCGGGCAATGCGCTGCATTGGGGATACCCTTCTTTGACAGCGGGAGTTCATTCCCCGCCGCCGTACGTACCGCAGTACGCCAGATCTCGTCGATCATAGAAAATTCGTAAAAAATATTCAGTCAGACTCTTGATTTCTCTCCCGATTATTGGTAATGTTCATTATGTTCACTAGTTTTATAAACATTAAGGACGGCGTATGAGATTATCGACAAAGGGAAGATACGGGACACGGGCTATATTAGAGATCGCGAAGCGGTATGGGAACGCCCCTATCAAGCGCAAGGAGATCGTCGAGACCCAGCAGGTCCCCGACTCCTATATCGAGAACATCCTGATCACGCTGAAGGCGGCAGGCTTGATACGGACCATCAGGGGAGCCCATGGCGGCTACCAGCTGACCCGGCATCCCTCGACGATCACCGTCCTCCAGGTGGTCGAGGCTTTAGAGGGCACCATCGTCCCGGTCTACTGCGTCGACACCAATGAAGCCAACTGCCCGAAGAATGGTATCTGTGCAACTCAGCCGGTATGGAACGAGCTCTACCAGGCTATCAGGGAAGTCCTTGAGAAATACACATTGGAAGATCTGATCCTCAAAGAGGAGAATTCAGAGTTCATGGCCGACTATGTCATCTAGGTGAGGACAAGAGGAGATGAGTATGAGGATAGCAGGAAGTATAACGGACCTGATCGGGAAGACCCCGCTCGTCCGGATCAATTCATTATCAGATGAGACGGGTAACGAGATCATAGCGAAGGTCGAGTCCTTCAACCCGCTCGCCTCGGTCAAGGACCGAATCGCCCTGGGGATGATCGAGGATGCCGAGAAGAGGGGACTCCTCACAAAAGGATCTCTCATCGTCGAGCCAACGAGCGGGAACACCGGCGTCGGGCTTGCCTACATCTCGGCAGCCAGGGGCTACCGGATCATCCTGACGATGCCCGAGTCGATGAGCCTGGAACGGCGAAACCTCCTGAAGGCATTGGGAGCTGAACTGGTACTCACCCCCGCTGCCGGCGGGATGAAGGCTGCCATCGAGAAGGCGGAGGAGATCGTGTCTGAGAACCCGGGAAGCTTCATGCCCCAGCAGTTCACGAACCCCGCGAACCCGGAGACCCACCGCAGGACGACCGCAGTGGAGATCCTTGAGGATACCGAAGGTAAGGTCGACTACTTTGTAGCCGGTATCGGTACCGGAGGGACTATTTCAGGCAATGGGTCTGTGTTGAAGGACGCGATCCCGAATATACAGATCATAGGAGTCGAACCAAAAGATTCCGCGGTCCTGTCCGGGAATGGACCCGGACCACACAAGATCCAGGGTATCGGGGCAGGATTCATCCCTGAGGTCCTCGACATCGGGCTGATCGATGAGGTGAAGGCTGTCTCGAATGAGTCAGCCGCCAGTATGACCCGGCAGCTAGCCAAGACCGAGGGACTCTTCGTAGGCATCTCATCCGGGGCAGCTGTGACTGCCGCCTATGAGGTCGCGAAAACCATTCCCAATGAGGGGAAACGCTTTATCGTCATCCTTCCCGACACCGGGGAGCGATACTTATCAACCTGGATCTTCCAGGAAAGCAACTGACGGAGGAATACATGAGCCATAGATTCGAGACACTTGCCCTGCATGCAGGGATCCAGACCGACCAGACGGGTTCCTGCGGGGTCCCGGTACACAGGACAAGCGCCTACCTGTTCAAGGACACTGACCACGCGGCCGACCTCTTCGCGCTGAAGGAGTTGGGAAACATCTACACCAGGCTGCAGAACCCGACCCAGGATGTCCTGGAAAAACGGGTAGCCGCCCTCGAGGGGGGCGCTGCCGCTCTCGCCCTCTCTTCGGGTACATCTGCGATCTTCTACACGGTCATCAATATCTGCCGGAAGGGTGAAGAGGTCGTGGCCTCGACCAACCTCTACGGCGGTACTTATACGATGTTCAACAACATCCTGCCGGAGATGGGCATCACCGTCCGGTTCGTCAACCCGAATGACATCGGGGCACTTGAAGCCGCGATCAATGAGAAGACCCGCCTGATCTATACCGAGATCATCGGCAACCCGTCACTTGATATCGCCGACCTCGAGGCGATCTCAGCCGTGGCGAAGCGGCACCACCTGCCGCTGGCAGTCGACTCCACCTTCACCACCCCCTACCACATCCGGCCGATCGAGCATGGTGCGGACATCGTTATCCACTCCCTGACCAAATGGATCGGCGGTCACGGGACCGGGATCGGCGGGATCGTGGTCGACAGTGGGAAGTTCGACTGGACCGACGAGAAGTTCACGCTCTACAACGAGCCGGATGCCTCCTACCATGACATCAGGTATGCACATGACCTCGGGGACCTGAACAGCCTCGCCTTCATCCTGAGGATGCGGCTGGTACCCCTGCGAAACCTCGGGGCCTGCATCAGTCCTGACAACGCCTGGATGTTCCTGCAGGGGATCGAGACCCTCGCCCTCAGGATGGAACGGCACAGCGAGAATGCGCTCAAGACAGCCGAGTTCCTAAAAGACCACCCGAAGGTCTCCTGGGTCAGGTACCCCGGCCTTGCCGATGACCCTGCCTATGAAGCGGCAGGACGGCTGCTTGAGAACGGCTGCGGCGGGATGGTAGTCTTCGGTGTGAAGGGCGGGAAGGAGGCAGGATCACGGTTCATCAACAACCTGAAGCTGGCCTCACACCTGGCTAATGTGGGGGATGCGAAGACGTTGGCGATCCACCCGGCATCGACGACCCATTCCCAGTTGAACGAGGAGCAGCAGGCAGAAGGGGGGATCACCCCTGACCTGATCAGGCTCTCCGTCGGGATAGAGCATATCGATGATATCATCGAGGATATCGACCAGGCACTGAACCAGGAGTAACCATGTCCATCATCATACCGGAACAGTATCATATTGAGAGACAGCTGCAGGACCACAGGGTCCACTGCATAACCCCCAGGCAGGCGAACCGGCAGGATATCAGGCCGCTGCGAATCGGCATCCTGAACATCATGCCCAAGGCAGAGACCTATGAGTTCAGCCTGCTCTACCTGCTGGGCAGGTCCATCATCCAGATCGAACCGGTATTCCTCAGGCTCCACACCCACTCCTACTCCAGCAGCGACCGGGAGCATATCGATGAGCACTATGTGACCTTCGACGAGGCAACCCGGGAAAGGGGCTTCGACGGGCTGATCATCACCGGGGCACCGGTCGAGGTCATGCCCTTCGAGAAGGTCACCTACTGGGATGAGTTCACCCGGATCCTCGATTACGCCCATGAGCATATCGCTGCTACCCTGGGCATCTGCTGGGGCGGTCTCGCCCTGGCAAAATACCTCGGGATCGAGAAGCAGAACTACGAGAAGAAGCTCTTCGGCCTCTACCCCACGAAGAACATCGACCGGACCCACCGGGTCACGGGGGACCTCGACGATGTCTACTGGTGTCCCCAATCCCGGCATTCCGGGATCCCGGACAAGGTACTGGAGGAAGAGGCCGCAAAAGGGCATATCAGGCTGCTCGCCTATAACGAGGATGCCGGGTATACCATCTTCGAGAGCAGTGACGAGAAGTTCCTCATGCACCTCGGTCATTCCGAATACCGGACGGACCGGCTCATCGAGGAGTACCGGCGCGATGTAGCCGCAGGCAGGACCGACGTCCAGCCTCCCGTGAACATCGATATTGACCACCCGGTGAACAACTGGCGCTCACACGGCCAGGAGTTCTTCCTGCAGTGGCTCAAGAAGTGCTACCTCGATACCCCATATGAGATCTGACTTCCTTTACCTTCCAATACAGTAACGACCTGTGGAAATACCCAATTTCCACAGGTCTTCTTTATTCTTGAATCAAATCGACCTGAATCCTGTTTGTAGTAGATATACGAACACAGGAGGAACCCGCATGTTTAAAGAGATCAAGTACGGGAACAGCACCTTACTGCCGCTTACCAGTGACATCGTCTTCAAGGCGATCTTCACCAAGGAGGAGAACAAGGACCTGCTGCTCTCCCTGCTCACCGCCTACCTCGACATCTCCCCGAAGAGCCCGGAGGACATCACGATCATGACTACGGAAAAGGAGCGAGATTACCCCGATAACAAGCTCTTCCGCCTTGACCTGCGGGTCAAGACCGCAGGCAACGAACACATCGATGTCGAGATCCAGGTCCGCAATGAGTTTGACATCATTCCCCGCAGCCTGCATTACCTTGCCCGCCTCTACTCAAGCCAGATCAAGAGGGGAGACCGATATGCAAAGTCCGGCAGGGCTGTAACCTTGAACTTATTATGCTATAATCTGATAGAGACGGAAGAAGAGAAGAACGAAGAGAACTACGAAGAGAAGCAGGATACGACCAGGTCCTATATACGGCACATAACCTTCCATGACCGGGAGACGAAAGCAGAGTTCACGGACCTCATGGAGATGGTCTTCGTAGAACTTAAGCGTATGGACCATGATGATCCCGAAAGCCTGAGGGATCAGTGGACGAGGTTCTTCAGGGCTGAAGACTTGGAAGGGCTGGAAGAACTCTCCCATCAGAACAGGATCTTCGAGGAGGCGATGAAGCAGATGGTACATGTAAGTGCGGATGAAGAGCTCCGGTATGCATATGTCCGGAAGAGTATGGCGGAACTCGATGAAGCTGCCCGTGAGGCGGCACTCGTAGAGGATACTGCTACTACATACCTGGCTAAAGGCAAAGCTGAAGGCAAGGAAGAAGAGAAGGAAGCGACAGTCAAGCGGCTTGCGGCTGAATCCTCCGATATATCCATGATCGCACGTGTGGCAGACTTAACAGAGGCTGAAGTCCTGAAGATCCTGGGCTAGAAGCCAGAGGCTCAGCTTGTCGAGGAACTTAAGAGATGAGCATCTGGCCTTCGAGGAGGCAATGGAACAATGATACACATCAGTGAGAAGGAAAAATGGGAGTACTATGAAGAGCGACGGAGACTGGCAGAGATTGATGCAGTAGCTCGGGAGATTGGTATCTACGAAGATGCCTTCTATGATGCTTTTATAAAAAGCTTTGCTGAAGCCTATGCTAGAGAACTTGCGGAAAAGGGAACGGAAGCCTATGAGGCAGCATATGCAGAAGGTCTTGTGCGTGCTGAACCTGAAGCGCAGGCAGCCCTGAAAGTCGAGCGAGTCAAGTATCTGCTGAGAAACAACTACCTGATCGATGATATCATCACTATCACGAGATTCTCTGAAGAACAGATCCTGTCTATCAAGAAACAGCTCATAGAGGATGGAGAACTTCCAGCTGAAGAAGAGCAGGAAGCTGCAGGGGAGGCAGATACTCACTCCAAGGAATACAACCAGGGCTGGGCTGAGGCGCAAGAGGAGATGGCCAGACGGATGCTGGGGCGGCACATGTCCTTTTATGACATCGCTTCCATCACGGGTTTGGATGAAGCTGCCCTGCGTGCCATCCGCCGCGAGCTGGAGAGCTAGCCTCCCCAGCCAGAAAAATCCACCAGTCCAGCTATGTTATTATCACTCCTCCTATGATACGCTGTATATAATCTTACGAGAACATGACTTGTATACCCTACCCGAACACTGATCTTATGTTCCCGACTGCCGGAGGAACCTATGAAAAGAACCCGACTGGTATCGGTGTCCCTGCTCCTGATCATCCTGGCCATCATCCCAGGCTGCTCGAAGATAGATGAAGCCGCAAAGAACCTGCGACCTACAGAGAAGCAGTTCGTGACCATCGGGACCGGCGGAGTGACCGGTGTCTACTACTCCACCGGCGGGGCTATCAGCAGGACGGTGAATGCGAAAGGTGATGAGTACAACCTCCGCGTGACTGTGGAGTCGACCGGGGGTTCGGTCTACAATGTGAACGGCATCATGGCCGGTGACTTCCAGTTCGGCATCGTCCAGTCCGACATCCAGCACGAGGCCAGTCACGGGGAAGGGAGATGGGAAGGACTGCCGCAGGAGGACCTCAGGTCGGTCTTCTCGATACATCCGGAGTCGGTCTCGGTCGTCGCCGCGGATGATTCCGGCATCTATGCCCTCCAGGACATGGCCGGGAAGATCATCAATATCGGGAACCCCGGTTCCGGGCAGCGGGCCAATGCGATCGATGCACTGACTGCCTGCGGGATCGACTACCAGACAGATTTCCGTGCTGAGAACATGCAGGCAGCAGAAGCTGCCGGTGCCCTGCAGGATGGGTTGATCGATGCCTACTTCTATACCGTGGGCCATCCGAACAGCTCCTTCAAGGAAGCGACGACCGGGGCACGGCATGTCCATATCGTCGATATCATGTGTCCCGAGATCGAGACCATGATCAGCGAGAACCCCTATTACGTCAGCTCGGTGATCAGCATAGCAGACTACCCGAACGCATCCAACACCGAGGATGTGAACACCTTCGGGGTGAAGGCGACCCTCTGCACCTCGGCTTCGGTATCTGACGAGATCGTCTATGCGATCACGAAAGAGGTCTTCGAGAATTTCGAGGCATTCAAGGCCCTGCACCCAGCATATGCGGTACTCGAGAAGGAGGACCTGCTCACGGGACTCACCGCCCCGATCCACCCGGGAGCTGAACGCTATTACAAAGAAGCCGGCATCTCTTACTGACCGGCAGCCAGGCCGTCCTTCACCTCCCGTATCCTGCCCCACTCAGTACGTGCTTATCAGGCCCTTGCAGGATTGTTACAAATTGTATAGAATTAGCATAAATATACAGAAATGGTTACTCGTTGTTTTTGTATCTACCTGACTGTCATTCCCTGATCGTCGGGTAACCATTCATTTTTTGGAGGATACTATGAAAAAGAGTTTGTTGAGTCTCATCTCCCTCATGATCATCCTGCTGTTCGTCGGCGGGACAGTGTTCGCCGGTGGGTCATCAGAAAGTGGTGCACCTGCAGGCAAGCAGTTCGTGACCATCGGGACCGGCGGTGTTACCGGTGTCTATTACCCGACCGGTGGCGCGATCAGTAAGATGGTGAACCTGAAATCAGATGAATACAACCTGAAGGCGACCGTAGAGTCAACCGGCGGATCGGTATTCAACGTGAATGCTGTCATCTCCGGCGACCTTGAGTTCGGTATCGTACAGTCAGACCGACAGTACCAGGCCTACAACGGTATGGCTGAATGGGACGGTAACGCACAGAAGGATCTCCGGGCAGTATTCTCCATCCATCCCGAGTCAGTCTCCCTGCTCGCTGCAGATGATGCAGGTATCGACAGCTTCATGGACCTGAAGGGAAAGATCGTCAATATCGGGAACCCCGGTTCAGGACAGCGAGGGAACTCCCTCGACGCCCTGGAAGCTTTCGGGATCGACTATGAGAACGACCTCAGGGCTGAAGGGCTCCAGGCTGCCGAGGCTGCCGGGGCACTCCAGGACGGGCAGATCGATGCTTACTTCTACACGGTCGGACACCCGAACGGGTCCTTCAAGGAGGCTACCGCAGGTGCAAGGGCAGCACATTTCGTAGCTATCGAGGGCTCAGAAGTCGATGCACTGATCGCCAAGTACCCCTACTACGCAAAATCGACCATCGCCGTGAGCGATTACCCCAATGCCTCAAACTCCTCTGACGTCGCTACTTTCGGCGTGAAGGCTACTCTCTGTACTTCCGCTAACGTATCGGATGATATCGTGTATGCCATCACCAAGGAGGTCTTCGAGAACTTCGACGAGTTCAAGAAACTCCACCCGGCCTATGCGACCCTGGAGAAAGAGGACCTGCTCGCAGGACTCTCCGCTCCTATACATCCCGGTGCCTTGAAGTATTATGAGGAAGCAGGCCTGAAATAGGCTGCCTGCTTAGGCTGTAACAGACCGGGGGATGCTCCCCCGGTCACCATACCTACCATGAGGAGTGCCACGTGACTGAAGAAGAGATCATCGACCAGGATATCCAGACCGCGCAGAAGATCGCAGAAGATGCCGAGGGGGGAAGACGGCATGTGACGACCGGCTGGCAGCAATGGATCGTCCCGATCATCGCTGTCTCCTGGTCCCTCTTCCAGCTGGCGATCTCCTCGTTCATCCTTCTGGACAGCACGATCATCAGGGCCGTGCACCTCGCCTTCGCCATCGCACTGGTCTACCTCTGCAACCCCATGTTCAAGAAGACACCGAAGAATCGTCTTCTGCAGTATTTCAGCAAGACGGATTCCTATACCATCTTCGATTTTCTCCTGGCAATCGTTTCCGTCCTGCTCGCCGTCTATATCGTCCTCGACTATGAGGGGATCAGCATGCGGCAGGGAATCCCCCTCCCCCGCGACATCCTCGTGGGGCTGTTATTGACCCTCTTCCTGCTCGAGGCAGCAAGGAGGTCCCTTGGGCTGACCCTGCCCATCGTGGCTACCCTGTTCATCCTCTACAGCTTCTTCGCTGCGAACATGCCTGATGCGCTCAGCTTCAAGAGCGTCTCAATATCCAAGTTCATCAGCAAGATGACCATGTCGACCCAGGGGATCTATGGTGTCCCGCTCAACGTATCGGCGAACATCGTCTTCCTCTTCGTCCTCTTCGGGGCTATGCTCAATGAGGCCGGGGCCGGCAGGTACTTCGTCGACCTGGCCTTCAGCCTGCTCGGCAGGTTCAAGGGCGGGCCTGCAAAGGCCGCGATCCTTGCCAGCGGGCTCACCGGCATGGTATCGGGATCGAGTATCGCGAATACCGTGACCACCGGCACCTTCACCATCCCGCTGATGAAGAAGGTCGGATACCCGGACTACAAGGCAGGGGCCGTCGAGGTCGCCTGCAGCACCAACGGGCAGCTGATGCCGCCGATCATGGGGGCAGCAGCCTTCATCATCGCCGAGACCTGCAACCTCGCGTATGTGGAGGTCATCAAGGCAGCAGCCATCCCCGCTATCATCTCCTATATCGCGCTGATGTACATCAGCCATCTCGAGGCATCCAAACTCGGGCTCGAAGGGATACCGAAGGAGGAACTGCCGAAGTTCTTCCCGACACTCATAAACGGCATCCACTTCATGATCCCGCTGCTCATGCTCATCTTCGAGCTGATCGTCATGCGTCACTCCCCGGCTTTGGCAGCCTTCAGGGCCATCGTCGTACTTGCCCTGCTCATCCCGATCGAGAACCTCTACCATGCGAAACGGCAGGGCAAGTCACCGAAACAGGCCCTCATCAAGTCAGCCATCCAGATTTGGGATGCATTGGTCGCAGGTGCGAAGAACATGATGGGCATCGGGGTCGCTGTGGCGACTGCGGGCATCATCGTTGGTGTCGTGACCTTCGGCCTGGGCGGGATCATCACCGAGGCGATCGAGTTCCTCGCCGGCGGGCACTTCTTCCTGATCCTGCTGATCACTGCCTTCGCCAGCCTCATCCTGGGCATGGGACTCCCGACCACCGCTACCTACATCGTCATGGCAGCATTGACCGCACCGGTCATCGTGGAGCTCGGGGCAGCAAACGGGATCGTCTTCCCGATCATCGCCGCACACCTCTTCGTCTTCTTCTTCGGGATCCTCGCCGATGACACGCCCCCCGTGGGCCTTGCCGCCTATGCCGCGGCCGCCATCGCGAAGTCGAACCCGATCAAGACCGGGGTACAGGGGTTCATGTATGATATCAGGACGGCGATCCTGCCGTTCATATTCATCTTCAATACCGACATGATCCTCCATCAAGTGACACGAGTCTGGTACGGGCTGTGGGTCTTCGTCACCAGCCTGATCGCCATGCTGGCATTCGCCTCGCTGACGCTCTCCTACATGCGGGTGAGAGTCCGCTGGTATGAGAGCATCCTGCTCCTGGTCATCACCACCATGCTGCTCATCCCGAACGTCATCGCAGACAAGCTGCTCGTTCCCTTGAGCTTCACCGCAGGGTCACGAAGCGGGTCGATGCTCATCGGGGCTCTTGCGATCCTGCTCTACGGGCTGCTGTTCTTCGTACAGGGAAGGAAGAAGAAGCTAGCCGGCTGACAGGGCACCCCACAGCAAAACCCCCGTTATATTGACATTTATTTCTAATTTGTCAGATTAAGGATTTACTTATTCTCATTATTCGCCTATCCTGAGTCATCTTTCACGTACCACAGGAGTAGCAATGAACAATCCACTCGTGATCCAGGGCGGCATGGGCATCGGGGTATCCGGCTGGCGGCTTGCAAAGGCAGTCTCACAAGCCGGGCAGCTCGGTGTCATATCAGGGACCGGACTCGACCGGCTGCTGACAAGGACCCTCCAGAACGGGGACCAGGACGGGAACGTCCGCCGTGCCCTGGCAGCCTTCCCCTGCAGTGAGACAGCCAAGCGCATCATAGATGAATATTTCGTAAGGGGGGGTATATCCTCCCGTTCACCCTTCAAGCGGGTCCCGTTCTTCACCATCAAGAACAATGACCGGCTCAATGCACTGAATGTCGCAGCCAACTTCGTCGAGACCTGGCTGGCAAAGGAGGGGCACCCCGGGAAGGTTGGGATCAACTACCTGGCAAAACTCCAGCTCCCTACCCTCTCATCGATCTACGGGGCCCTGCTTGCAGGGGTCGATTACATCATCATGGGGGCTGGCATCCCGATCGAGATCCCGGGAGTCATCAGGGACCTCTCCCGTCATGAGGAGACCTCCATGCGACTGGATGTAGAGGATGCCGGCAAGGAGGAGTCCTTCTTCTCCCGCTTCAACCCGAAGCATCTCTTCACCATACAGATGCCCGAGATCAAGATCCCGAAGTTCCTGCCGATCGTATCCTCGAACTTTCTTGCATCAGTCATGGTCAGCAAGGCAAACGGCCCTGTCGACGGTATCATCGTGGAAGGTCCTTCTGCGGGGGGGCACAATGCACCTCCTCGCGGCAGGATGCTGCTTGATGATGAGGGAGAGCCGATCTATGGGAAACGTGACATCGTGGACATGGATAAACTGCAAAGTCTCGGGATCCCCTTCTGGCTCGCAGGCTCCTACGGGAGTCCTGAAGGACTGCAGCAGGCACTGGACTCCGGTGCAGCCGGGATCCAGGCAGGGACCCCTTTTGCCCTCTGCAGGGAATCAGGATTCTTCCCTGAGATCAAGGAACGGATCATCTCGATCGTGGGCAAGGGGAAGGAGAGGATCTCAACAGACACCAAGGCATCCCCCACCGGCTTCCCCTTCAAACTCATGGAGATCGACAACGGTCCCGAACCAGGGCTTCACCGGGAGCGGGCCTGCAACCTGGGATACCTCCGGACCCTGTACAAGCGGGAGGACGGGAGTATCGGGTACCGATGCCCGGCAGAGCCTGCAGAAGCATTCTCTTCGAAGGGAGGGCTCACGGCTGAGGCGATCAAGGGCAAGAAGTGCCTCTGCAACTCCCTCTTCGCAGCAATCGGGCTGCCGACAGTCTATGAAGACGGCACTGTCGAGAAGGCGCTCATCACCATCGGCTCCAAGCTGGACAGTGTCCGGAACCTGATCAGCAGGTCCGGGGAGTATTCAGCCAGGCAGGTGATAGATTATATCCTCGGGAACACGGGATCGTCTGAAGCCTAACTCATCGGGAATCATCCTGCCTTGCTGTCATGCACATCGACCGGGCAGGTCATCCTCCTGAGGAAGAAGAACCCTGCCGCCGAGACCATACCGACAGAGATGAAGACCGGCAGGGTACCGGTCAGCTCTATGAGGGATCCTAATATGATCGGGAATATGATGATGCTTATGTTCAGCGTTCCCAGGATCCCCGAGTAGAGCACCCGGTTGGCATCATCGGAGAGTTCGATGAGCACCGCATCCTCACTGACGGTCCTCCCGCTCAGGGAGAACCCGATGAGGAATACCACAACCAGGTAGATCGGGAAGGTCCCGAAGGACCCGACCAGGATCGCTGCACAGGGGATGAGCATGTTCAGGATGATCCTGATGATGAGGATCCTCTTGAAGCCCCCGGAAGCCACGACCTTGGGCCAGATGAGGCTCGAGACGATCATACCGGAGATCTGGACGAGCAGGATGAAGCTGAACTGCTCCTCACTGATCGAGAACCGGTTCCGGGCGAACCCGATGAAGAAGGGGATCAGCGCAAGGGAGATACTCATCACGTTCGAGAAGAGGATATAGCTGAAGAACGACCGGTCAGAGCGCAGGATCGAGGGGATGGCCTTCAGGGTCTCAAGGTACCCCTTGGAACCCTCCGGTTCCCGGGGCACCTCCTTCAAGGCCCAGAACCCGGCAGATGCGATGAGCAGGAAACTGCCGGCAGCGAAGAAGAGGTAGACATAGCTCTGGGGATGCGGAAAGCGCCTCAGGATGTACTGGGCCGCGAAGACCGACACCAACGTCCCGACGCTTGCTATGATCTGCTTCTGCGGGAAGAACCGTTTCCTCACCCCCGGTTCGAGGGATCCCCCCACGATATGGATGTACGGCAGGCCGGCGAAGGCACCGCTGAGGGAGAAGAGCAGCAGAGCCCCATAGACGAGCAGCATGACCAAGAAGAACGAGAACCGGGTCTGGTAGCTCAGGGTGATCCCGATCATGACGAGGGAGAGGACCCGCAGGTAGATCCCGACGAGCAGCCACGGCTGCTTGCGTCGCTGCTGCGAGAGAAAGCTGGTAAAGAAGAGCTTGCTGATCAGGGGAATCCCGATCATGATCGCCGATATAAGCCCCACATGGAAGGAGTTCCCACCGAGATCGAGTACCAGTGCAGGCAGCACGGTATTGACCTCGGTGAACGTCACCGTGATCGAGAGGAAGACCGCGTGCCAGAGCAGCCCGAGGTAGGTCTGTTGTGAATCATTCATTCTTGTCATATGCTGTTGAGTATACCGATAAATCGTGGATTCGGCTACTCTCCTTGATTTATCTGCAGAATAGTAGTATCTATTCCCAAGGAGGCACACCGCATGAGACAGATGAAAGCCAGGATATTCACCGTACCGCAGTTCTACCATGTCATCCGTCTGGCCATGAGGAGCATGCCGGTCATGAGGAAGGCAGAGAAGTCGGGACTGATCTCCAAGGAGTTCATCACCCGTATCATGCTGGTGGTCACTGAGGTCAACGGTTGTGCCGTCTGCAACTACTATCATGCCAAACATGCCCTTGAGAGCGGCATGTCAGAAGAGGAGATCACCTCCATGGTGAACCTCGAGGAAGGAGCTGCAGCAGAAGAGGAAGCAGTCGCCCTCCTCTTCGCCCAGCACTATGCTGACACCTTCGGGAACTATGAGGCCGAGGTATGGGATCGAGTCCTCTCCCGCTATGGGGAAGGGACAGCCGCCGCGATCCTTGCCGCGATCCGGGTCATCATGTTCGGGAACATCAACGGGATCGCCTTCATCGCACTGATGAACCGCCTCAAGGGGAAGGGGGCTGCAGGCAGGAGGATCGGCAGCGACCTCATCCAGTCGCTGGGCATCATCTTCCTCATCCCTGCTGCACTGATCCAGAATCTCTTCTCAAGACCCTAACCCTCATCAGACACCTGATGCAACAGGCTTCCACACCGGTTCCTACCGAATCAACTGCTATGACTATCTTATAACTTTTAGTCATAATACTGCAGTGATGACTATACCCATACCCCAATGGCAAGCTCTGGTTCTGGAATAACAGCGTACAGCAGTTTCTCTCCGTATAGTATGGGTAAAAAATCAAGATATGCTTGCTATGACTTAATTACTACTTTTGGTCATACTAGAACAAATAAACCCGCATATCCATAAGACGCACACAGGCTTCGATTTGCTTGTGGCTTCCTCGTATGGTATGATACGGGAAGGGGGTTGCGGATGTGATGAAACCAAAACTACTCAAGACTGCTCAGGACTATGAGGCAGCACTCGAATACATTGAATCCCTCATGGAACTACCTGAAACAGATGAGATCAATGACGAGATCGAATCATTCACCTCACTGGTCACAACCTATGAGGATATGCAGTATCCGATTGCTCTCCCCGATCCCATAGATGCGATCCTGTTCGCTATGGACCAGCGCGGGATGACAAGGAGAGACCTCATCCCTATCATAGGCAGCCAGAGCAAAGTCTCTGAAGTGCTGAAAAGGAAGCAGCCTCTCAGTCTTTCAATGATGAGGAATCTGCATGTGGAGCTTCATATACCTGCGGAAGTCCTCCTTCAGGATATGAAGCAGGTCCCGTAGGTAGCAATTCATCTATGCTGATCATCCTGCGCTGGGATCAGGGTACTTTCCGGGTTACCAGGATCTCTTCCAAGTCTTACAATCGAAGGGACTCCCGCTCCTCATCGAAATCTGCATTCTCGATCGCGAAAGCACGGATCTCCTCGTGGATCGACTTGAAGACCTCGACCAGTTCAGGATCGAAGTGTGTACCGCTATCCTCCTCGATGATCCGTACCGCCTTCGAGTGGGGGAACGACGGCTTGTAGACCCGCTTGCTCACCAGGGCATCATAGACATCAGCCAAGGCCATGAGTCTGCCGGCCAGTGGAATATCCTCCCCTTTCAGTCCCTGGGGATACCCGCTGCCGTCCCATTTCTCATGGTGGTAGAGGGCAAAATCCATCGCATTCGTGAAGAACGAGTAGGCACCGAGTTTGTTGATATGCCTCTTGAGGGTCTTGTAGCCGATGTAGGTATGGTTCTTCATCTCCTCCCGTTCCTCATCCGTGAGCCTGCCGGGCTTGAGTAGGATCGCATCCGGGATCCCCACCTTCCCGATATCGTGGAGGGGTGCAGACTCATAAAAACTGTACACCTTCTCAGGGGTGAGGACACCTTCATACATCGGGTGGTCCATCAGCTTTTCAGCCAGCATCTTCACGTAGGTACTGGTACGGGCGATGTGCCGCCCGGTATCGGGATCCCTGGACTCCGCGAGACCGGCAAGGGTCTCAAGCGTCACATCCTGGATGAGCTTGATCTCCTTTGTCCGTTCGGCCACCTTCTGGTTGAGGATCTCGTTCTGCTGGGCAAGTTCTGCCTTCGCGATCGCAAGTGAGAGATGGGTCTTCACCCTTACCTTGACCTCCCTGATGTCGAACGGCTTCTCGACGAAATCGACCGCGCCAAGCTCGAACCCCTTCGACTTGCTGTCGATATCGGTCATGGCCGAGAGGAAGATGACAGGAATATCCTGTGTGGCAGGGTTCTGCTTCATCTTCTCGCAGACCTCGAGGCCGCTGATGTTCGGCATCATGATATCGAGCAGGACGATATCGGGGATCGTCTCCTCCAGCAACTCCAGGGCCATGTCCCCGTCCATGGCGACTGCGAGCTCATAATCATCACCGAGGGCCTCTACCAGGATCCTCACATTCAGTTCCGTGTCATCCACGATCAATACCAGGCAGTCTGAAATCTTCTTCATGTATCACTCCTTCGGTTCTCTTCAGCAGAGCTGATCAGTCTCTCTATCAATACTATGGCATCCTTGTAGCGAAAGCCCTTTACCATCTTCTCCAGTTCCGACAGTCCTTCTGCGATCTCATTAGGCCAGGCTTGTTCCAGACAGCGGTTCACTGCCTCTTTCGACCGTTTCGGGTTGTGCTTCTTCAGTACATCACCAAGGTCATAAAGCAGGCCCAGGCTCTCTTGTGTCAGCACAGCCCCTACTCCAGATGTTGACTGACCAGTGACGTCAACCCCCGCAGCGAACTCGGATCGAAGCAGTCCAAGCAGCGGGTTCAGCTCCCCTGCCAGGGCTGAGACAAGATCTGCAATGCGACCAGGATCTTCCTGGTTCTTCAGGGCAGTCTCTACATCTTTGGCACGATCCGCAGTCTGGACTGCACCGATCGCCCCGGCAGTCCCCTTGACGGTATGGGCAAGCAGCTGGGCCTCCTGGAACTGCCCGGACTCAAGCAATCCGGTGAGCTGCGCTTCTGTATCCTTATTCTCAGAGAGGAAGAGCTCGAGCAGGTCCCGATAGGTAGCCCAACTCCCACCGAGCCGATCCACAGCGGCTTCGGCCCTCAGGCCGGGTATGAAGAGTTTCTCCATGTCCTTCTGTCCTGCTATATCGTCAGGACGTTCTTCTACGGTCTCGTACGATTTCAGGTATTGCTGCAGGGTACCAAGGAGCTTGTCCGGCTCGATCGGTTTCGCGATATGGCCGTTCATCCCGGCTTGTGCACACTTCTCGATGTCCTCGGCCATGGCATTCGCTGTCATGGCGATGATAGGGAGTTCATCGATCGTGAAGACCTTCCGGATCTCGTGACTGGCCGTGATCCCGTCCATCACCGGCATCTGCATATCCATGAAGATAAGGTCATAGCGAGTATCTTTCACCTTGCTGAGGGCTATCTCGCCATTCCTCGCGACAGCAGGCTTGATGCCCCACTTCTCCAGCATCCCCTCTGCCACCTGGATGTTCAGTTCGTTATCCTCAACGAGCAGGACGGAGGCTTCCCTGAACACGGGAACAGGACCGTTCTCCTGATTGCCCCTGCCTATGGTAGGATGGTCGAGTTCCCTCTGGAACGTCTCATCAAGGTCTTCAGGCTGCTCTCCTTCCCCATAGTGCCCCTCATCGATATGCAGCGGAACCGTGAACCAGAACGTACTGCCTTCCCCATAGACGGAAGAGACTCCAACGGTCCCGTGCATCATCTGCGCGAGATTCTTCGAGATGGAGAGCCCGAGTCCGGAACCGCCGTACTGTCGGGTGATGGAGACATCGGCCTGGGAGAAGGAGGAGAAGAGTTTCCCCATCTGCTCCTCCGTGAGACCGATACCGGTGTCGACTACCTCGAAACGCAGCGTATAGATGGTATCCTGTCTCCCCACAAGGGATATCCGCACGGTCACCCCACCCTCTTGCGTGAACTTCACCGCATTGTTCGCGTAGTTGATCAGGATCTGCCCGATACGCAGCGGGTCCCCGATGAGATAGACCGGTATCTGCTTCCCGATCTCGAAGGCGAGCCTTAAGCCCTTCGTCTCGCATTTCAGGTCTATGATGGTCCTGAGGGTGCGAAGGACCTCAGACAGGCTGAACACCGTCTCTTCGATATCGAGCTTACCAGCCTCGATCTTGGAGTAGTCGAGGATGTCGTTGATGATCCCAAGGAGCAGTTCCCCCGACTTCTGGATATTCTCCACATACCCCTGCTGCCTATCATTCAGCTCTGTCTCCCCTACCAGGTGGGCCATACCGATAATGGCGTTCATCGGGGTTCGGATCTCATGGCTCATGTTAGCCAGGAAGGCTGACTTCGTCTCAGCAGCATCCTCGGCGATCTTCCGGGCCTCCTCTAACTCGGCATAGAGCTCCTTCTGTTCGGTTATATCGATCGATATGCTGCTGATCCCGTAGACCTCATCCTGCCGGATAAGCGGGATCTTGACAGTAAGCAGCTGCTTGGCAGCACCTTCCGGTGTCACGATCACCTCTTCAGCCTTGAACATCACAGCATCAACCATGACCTGCAGATCCTGGGTATGGTTGTCATTTCGCAGCCTCTTGCTCGACTCACTCTCCCCATCCCTGAAGATGTCGATATCGCGACGTCCGATCACCTGGGCCTGCGAGAAGCCCCTGGCAGCTTCCCAGTCATGGTTCACCAGGGTATACCGGCCTTCCAGGTCCTTGGCATAGACGATGGAGTCGATATTCTCCAGGACGGAATGGATCAGCGTCCTGCTGTGCTCGAGTTCCTCGTTCTTATGGAGTATATCCTTCAGCAGTTCGTTCCTGCTCTTCTCCGCAAGGATGTCGCGAACAGCCTGCAGTCTCTCATCGGAAGAGTTGCCGTCCCATCCGCTGACCTCCTCATCAAGGGGTGTCGAGCATCGAATGGCACTACCTTCAGCCAGCGTCTCTGCAGTTACGTGTGCCAGACGGTGCTTTGGCAGGGATGCGAGATCAGGCGGGGCGCTGAACCCGGTGATCACGATCTCCGCGACCTGCCTACCCTGGCATACAGCCAGGGAGAAGTTGAGTTCCAGATCATCTCCAAACAGGAGGCACTTCCTGAACAGTTCAGAATAGAGGGTCTCCAGCCTGATACAGAAGATCTCCCGACAGCCCAGTCTCTTTGCCGCTGAATGGATCCGGCTGCGGGCAGTGATCAGTGACTGTGAATCAAAGAGCTGCAATCTACCCAGATTCATGAACCTGACCTCCCGGACAATCTGCCGGTAAACGGCACATAGGATGAAGAGGCCATAGGATCTGCTCCCGTATATCTCACTACAATACAGGAAGCATCATCATCACCAGAGGCACACTCCTTGAGGATATTGTCAGCAACGGTATGTGCACTTCCCCTGATCGCAGCGAAACAGTTCTCTGCCCGGAGGAAGGAACGTATCCCGTCTGAATGGAGGACGATATATTCTCCCGGTGAGATCGTTCGCTCCTGGAGCAGGGCTTTGATCCGGCCGTATCCGATGATCCCGTCTCGAAGTACGAATTGAAATGAATCTCTACCGATGACCCGCACGGCAATATTCCCTATACCCGCCAGCTGCAGCGTCCCGTCTTCGACATTCAACCTGCACAGCGCAGCAACAGCACCCCTTGTCCCGTTCAGGTGCTCATGCAGCCCGTTCAGCTGGTCAACCAGACTCTCGTCGCAGTGACACCCCAGGAACTGGCTGGCTTGCGCAGCGACCTCCCCTGCCTCACTCCCATGGCCGAGCACATCAACCAGGGCAAAATAGAGAGAGCCCGTATCCTCCCTGACCACAGCGATGTCTCCGCTGTCTTCGATCCCCCCGATCAACGGCTGGACTGCGGTACCGTACTCAACCCTCTGCATGTCTGCCCCACTTCACCGCCCTGATCCTGACACCCTCCCCGACAGCTGTCTCAAGCGAGAACTCATCCATGATCCGCTTCACCCCCGGCAGCCCTGAGCCGATGCTGTTCCTCGTTGTCGAGTAGTTATCCGTCATGGCAAGTTCCACATTCTCGATGCCCGGACCATGATCCTCTGCATAGAGTTCGAGCCCTATCAGGCGTGTGGCGGGATTCCTGAGGATCCTGATGTTCAGTTCCCCTTTGCCGGCATACCTGACGATGTTCGTCGTCAGCTCTGATGCGACCGTGGCAAGGAGGAACTCATCTCGCTCAGAAAAGCCCGCCTTCCTGGCCATCAGCCTGCAGAGGGGGATCACGTGCCCCGTGTCGGAGGGATGCGTTATATCCACCCTGCAGGTCTCGAGTACTATCAAACCTGCCCGATCCTGTTCCACTCTCATACGGGCTCCCTGCATCACAGCCATAGTCAAGAATTCTGCCCCTTTTGAAGCAGCACCAGCCCCCTGTCAAGGTTCAGTGCAGTCCTGAACTTGAGTTGGTCAAGATCGATGTTCAGGTCTATCAGCCCGATGACCACTCCTGGCTTCAACCCGACCCAGACGACCTCTGCTCCGAGCAGCGTGATATGCTTCGACAACGACAGCAGGACCTCCAGCGTATAGCTGTCCAGTACCTGCACCATAGAGAAATCTATGACAGCCCCATTGAGCTTACGACCATGGCTGAATAACGTCACCGATTCGCTGAAGGACGCAAGATCCTCATCATCCATCTCAGCGGCAAGAGTGATGATCAGATTATTATTGATCTCTGTGATCGATGACCTGAGCGAACCTCCCACCATCCCCATAGACAACTGCTCAGTCTATCTTCTCGACCCGCATGTTCAGGATCTTGAAGGCTTCGGCCAGTCCATCGCTCAGCGTGGACATGGTCTTGATAGAGTCTATCATGTCGATACCGAGCTGGATGATCGTCTGGGCCACCGCCGGAGAAATGCCGGACAGGATGCATTCACAGCCCATCAGCTTCGTGGCTTTCGTGATCTTGATCAGGTGGTTCGCGATGGCAGTATCAACGGCAGCCACCCCCTGGATGTCGAGGAGGATGACTTTTGCCGAAGTCTCAACGATCTTGTCGAGCATGCTCTCCATCATGAGCTGAGCTCTGAGAGAGTCGACCACCCCGATCACGGGCAGCACCAGCACCCCTTCCCACAGCTTGATCGTCGGAGTCGACATCTTGGACATCTGTTTGCTCTGTTCCTTGATGCGTGCCTCATACGAGACCTGGTCCGTGATATCGACGATATACTCTAGCCCGCCGATGACATTCCCATCATCATCCTTGAGAGGTACGGTATAATACATGATGGGGATGGATCCACCCTCATCAAGGGGGATCTCGTTCCGTGCGGAGAACATCTCCCCGGTCTCCATGGCTTTGCGCATGCAGCAGCTCGGGGTATTACAGTGAGGTGTCCCGAACATCTCATAGCAGTGATACCCCAGGAGGTTCTCCTTGGATCTGCCGCGCAGCTTCGTGGCGGCATCATTCACATAGATGAGCTCATACTCCATATTGATCGCGATGACAGGCGTAGGTATCTGATCGAGCACCTGCAGTTTCAATCTCTCATCGATCTCTTTCTCATGATAGGTCTTTGCCATGATTCCTCCCCCTGGTTTCAGAACATTCCCTCAGAAAAGATCATCAGGCAGAGTCGGATCAGAACAGAACTGTAGTGTATAGCCTGAAAACCTTACATTACATGATGTAACATCATACTACTACTATACCCCAGGAATCCCCACTCCGCAATGGTATTCCTGTCGTATGCTGTTTTTGTGAGGCGTCTGTTCGTGAGGTTTCAGGTAAGCGAAGCCGCTATTCTGGCTGGTCAAAGGGGAAGAGCTCCTCGAGCAGGCTGATGATGCGTGACACCTTATCCTCGATGAGCCGGTAGTAGATCTGTTTCCCCCGCCGTTCCTTGTCCAGGTACCCGGCGAGGGTCATCATCTTCAGCTGCTGTGATACGTTCGAAGGCTGCGAGTCGGTGAGGTCCACCAGCTCGGAAACGGTGAACGGTTCATGGTTGAGCGCACAGAGGATGTGAAACCGGATGGGGTTGGACATGATCGACATCATGCGCTCCACCAGCTCACACCGGGAACTTGAGAACCGTTCCCGCAACTCCAGTATAGTCTCCTCACAGTGCATCTCAAACAAATCCATCTTCTTCTCTCACCACCTTGTTCCGGGGAAGTATATCAGCATATGCCGCATTATAGAACCGGTTCTGGTACTATTCTTCCCCTTCAGCGAAATCGTTCAGGTAGATATCGATCCCCTTCGCTGCGGAGTGGCCGTTGGCGATGGCGCTGATGGCATCCCGCTTCGGGTTTGCGATATCACCTCCGGCGAATATCTTCTTGTCACCCGTCTGGTAGAACTCGTTGACATCGACATAGCCCCGGGTGAAGGTGACCGACTTGGCAATATCATCAGGGAGGAACGAGTAGTCTGCCGCCTGCCCGATCGCGGGTATGATGGTGTCACATTCGATGAGCTCTTCCGAACCCTCGATGAGCACCGGCCTCGGCCTGCCACCCTTGCTGTCGGCTACCATCTCTGCCTTGCCCCAATAGAGCTTCAACCTCGTCTTGTCCCCCTTCTCGATCCTCAGCGGGATCGCCTGGGTGATCAGGGTACAGCCCTCTCCCTGGGACTCCTCGATCTCCTCGACATCGGCCGGCATATCGACCTCGCGCCTCCGGTAGAGGATGGTCACGTCAGCCTTGTACCGCCGGCTCGTCCTGGCAGCATCCATGGCGACGTTACCACCGCCGATGACCACCACCGATCCCCCGATGTCCGGGGTCTTGCCGTTCGTCACGTCATCGAGCATGCCCAGACCGGAGAGGACACCCTTGAGGTCCTCACCGGCAATACCGAGACCGTAGGGGTCAGTCAATCCTGTGGAGAAGAAGACCGCGTCGTTCTGCTCATAGATCTCCTTCATGGGTTTGTCCACCCCGATACGTACATTCTGCTCGATCTTCACGCCCAGCGTCGTGAGATACACGATATCCTTGTCGACCTGGTCGTAGGGAAGCCGGTACTCGGGTATTCCGTAGCGAAGCATACCACCGGCTTTCTCGTTCGCGTCGTAGACCGTCACACTGTACCCGAGGAGCCTCAGGTAGTAGGCGGCACTCAAGCCCCCCGGTCCCGATCCGATGATCGCGACCTTCCTGCCGTTCTCCTCCGGCATCTCGTCAAGGATCTTCGTATAGTCGTCCTTGTAGATCTGGTCGATGATGTACCGCTTGAGCCAGCGGATGGAGAGCGCCTCACCCTTATGCTTCACGGCACAGACATACTCACATGCATGGGAGCAGACACGCCCGCAGGAGGCAGGCAGCGGGTTCGCCTGGTAAACGATCCGCAGTCCCTCTTCCATGTCATCGTCACGTATGGCCTTGATGTAGTCAGGCACGTTCATGTGAGCCGGGCAGGTGGCGACGCAGATGCCGCAGGCGATACACCGGTCAGCCTCACGCTGAGCCTGTTCCTTCGAGTATCCGAGGACCATCTCGATGAAGCTCTTCTGGCTCTCCTCGAAGGGGAGCATCGGCATGGCGACCCGCTCGCCCTCGAGCAGGTCATAGCCTTCAGCGCGGCGGTAACCGAGTTCGCTGCCGTTCCAGCTCTTCTCGTCGTGCCCGGGGATGAACCGGTAGGCCTCCGGGTCGTTCTCGACCCAGATGTACTCATTGCTCATCCCGAGCGATCCCGTGGGGCAGATATCGACGCAGAGCGCGCACCAGCAGCACCTGCCGTAGTCGATCTTCGGCCGCAGGCCGGAGTCCCCGTGCTTGGTCTTCGATACGGGGACCAGGTCGATCGCCGCATTCTGGCAGATCTCCTCACAGGTCCCGCAGCCGATGCACTTGTCCACGTCGTTTATATGGAACCCGCGGTACCGGGCTGCCCCCGGCCGCTCATCGATCGGCTTCTTCGTTGTGTATGGTTTTTCCAGTACCCGCTTCCAGACGGAGAACGGTGCAACTATATCTTTCAGACTCATATACTACCTCTCTATCTCAGGCGGATAGGTGTGGAGCGATACCATCAACCCTGCTGTATCCGCGATGTTCGTCCCGACTGCCAGCCGTTCCATCAGCGTGACGGCATGGGTGTAGCTCGGTCCCCTGACGGCGACCCTCCTCGGGTACTCCGACCCGTCGGAGACCATGTAGAAGCCGTACTCCCCTCTTGTGCATTCCGCACGACGGTAGGTCTGGCCTGCCGGGATCTTCCAATGGAGGACGTTGGGGAGCTTCTGGAAGAACTGCCCTTCGGGCATCTTTGCCATCATCTGCCTGATCAGGTCGATCGACTGGTGGATCTCCTGGTACCGGACCCAGGTCCTGGCATAGGCATCGCCGTCAGTCGCCGTGACCGGCTCGAAGTCGAGTTCGTCATAGACGAGGTAGCCGACATCCTTCCTGATATCCCTCGCGATACCGCTGCCCCGGGCGTTCGGGCCGGTGATGCCGTAGAGCTCCACCATAGACGGGTCTATATACCCGAGACCTTTGGCCCGCTTCTTGAAGACGGAGTTATGGAAGAGCGCAAGTTCGATGTCCTTCAGGACCTTCTCGATCTGCTGCAGGGTAGCCTCGACCCGGCCGAAATAGCCGTCAGGCACATCTGAGCGGACCCCGCCGGGGATGATGTACATATGGTAGATACGTCCACCGGTAAGCTCCTCGAAGAGGTCGAGCATGTAGTCACGCATCGTCACCGTCCACTGCCCGAGCGTTCCCATGCCGAAGGCCCCGGCCTGTCCGCCGAGCCACATGAGGAACGAGGTGAGCCGTGCCATCTCGAGGTTCATGGCACGCAGCCACTTCGCCCGTTCGGGCACCTCTATGCCCGCGAGCTCCTCGGTACACTCTGCGAAGAGGTACTCGTTGAAGTCGGGCTCCGGCACGCAGATCCTGCAGACCAGGGGGAAGCACTGGATATACTTCCGTCGCTCCATGAGCTTCTCGAATCCCCGGTGGAGGTACCCGACATGGGTCCTCGCCTCGACGATACGGTCACCGCAGGTCACGAGCTCGAGGGACATGTTCCCCGTGATCCCGGGGTGCTGCGGGCCCTGCCATACCTTGAGGTACTTCCCTGAATAGAGGTCATACTGACTCTTTCCGTCAACGACAGGCGGGAACTTCCCGCTCTCTTTCTGCTTGGCTCCTACCATGTCTCGGCCTCCCCGGGATAGAGCTGCTCCTTCATGTAGGCAGCAGTATCGTGTGTCTTCCTTCCCGGTCTCGGGAAATAGGTCTCCTCTGAATAGGCTTTCGTGTCGAAATCCCGTCGCATCGGGGGAAGGTCGTCCCAGCCCTCGAGGACGAAGTCCTCATACATCCTCGGTGAACCGGGGAACTCGATCCCGTACATCTCATAGAGCTCCTGCTGGTAAGTCGCAGCATGGGGCCAGAGGTGGTGGATCGACTCCATGACGGGTTTCTCCCGCTCGAGGCGGACGAGGACGCAGAGGTCATGCTTCTTCCCGTAGTTCTGCAGCATGTAGGTCAGCTGGAAGTACCCCTCCTCGATGTAATCGACTGCCGTGAAGAAGACGAGGTGGGTATACCCCTCGAGTTCCTGCAGCCAGGTGATGAAGGAGACCGCATATTCGGTCCCGGTCTCGACGAAGAGCAGGTCATCCCGGTCAGGAGCGAGTTCTTCGCGTATGGTCACGGGAAATCTTCCTGAGACTTCCCTCAATCGTTCTCTCATACTCACACTCCTCCTACCAGTTGTAATCAGGCATTTCCCAATGCTTGATGATCTGTTTCTGGTTCTGCTTGTACCAGTCGAAATTCTCGGCATACGTGTTCATGCCGTCGCACTGCCCGGACTTGATCATCTTCTTGAGCTTGAGGAAACCTGCGAGCAGGGCCTCAGGCCTCGGCATGCATCCGGCGATATAGACATCCACCGGGATATAGTGGTCGAGCCGGTTGACGGTGTTGTAACTGTCCCAGTACATACCGCCGTTGATCGTGCAGCTGCCGAGCCCAAGGACGAACTTCGGTCCCTGCATCTGCTCATAGCTGCGCACGATCCGCTTCATCGTCTTCACCGAGGCATAGCCGCCGATCACGAAGACCCCGGCCTGGCGCGGTGTCGGCCTCGGCTGGATCCCGTATCGGTACATGTCATAGCGGGCGGTCATCAGCGGCCTGAGCTCGATGGCCCCGCAACCGGTGCCGAACCCGAGGATCCACAATGATTCCGATCTCGCCCAGTTGGCGAACTTCTCGAGGATCCCCCGGTAGGGATCGATCTTCTCGGGCCTCGCATCGCAGAAGTACGCTCTCTCATCCTCCGGGAGCCCGCTGTTTGCCAGTCTCAGCTCCTTGGCAATCTCCTCGAGCTGGTCCTGTTTATCATCTGTATCTTTCATCTTAACCCCTCTGACTAGATCATCTGCAGCACGACTGCCGCGATACCGATCAGTGTCGGTATCCCTAAGAAGAACTTGATCGACTGGTCGACCCTGAACCTCGGGAAGGAAGCCCCGACGAACACGGTATAGAAGTAGATCAGGAAGGTCTTCACGACCATCACCGGTATGTTCGTCGCCCCTCCGAAGAAGAGGTTCATGAAGAGCACCAGCTTGGCGCCCTGGAAGATCGCACGGTTCGTCTGAAGCATCCCGAGGAAGCCGGCGTTCATCTCGGTAGGCGGCCCGATCGGTATCTCCTGTGGTGCGATGACGACACTGAACGGATTCCCCATCGTCATCCCGAGGAAGGAGATCATCCCTGCCACCATTGCCAGCGGGTTGGTGAAGGCTATCCAGTTGAGGATGCCTCCCTGCTGTACGGCGACGATCTCGGTGATGGAGAGCGTCTGGTACTGTGCCGCGATCGATATGACCGCCAGCGCGAACGGTACCTCGAAGGCTGTCATCTGGGCCAGGCCTCTCGCTACCCCGATCGGGCTGTAGGGGTGCCCGCTCTGCCCGGCACCCAAGGCCATTCCCAGCTGCCCGAAGAAGATGAAGTACATGACGAGCAGGAGGTCCCCGGAGAACGAGAAGTTCGCGAAGACCAGCGAGCCGTAGACTGCCGGGATGAACAGGTAGGTCCCGAGTCCCCCTGCCAGCCTGAAGACCGGCCCGAGGTAGAACATGACCCCGTGGAAGACCGCAGTCCTCCGCGTATTGTTCTTGATGATGTCGATATAGGGCTGCCACACCGGCTGTCCTATACGACCCTGTACCTTCGCGCGCACCCTGGCCATCGTCCCCATGAGGAGCAGGCCGTAATTGGTGATGACGAACAGGGAGATCAGGGTATACCCTGCCTTGATCGCTATCTCTCTCATCTACAGTACCCCTCCTCGAATGATGATCAGGACTACTGTACAGTAGGCCAGGATATAGAAGGCATAGGTCTGCCCGTTGCCGGAGTAGATCCTCCGCACGGCCGAACCGGCGACATGGACGATCGATTCCACCCCGCCCCAGAACCGTGTGGCCCAGGGGGTGAGGAAGCTTCCGAGCGCCTCATGGTAATGGGCGAAGAAGTTGTACCCGAAATGGGTCGTCTCCGGCTTGTCAGGCCGCTCTGCCGCATACACGATATTGAATTGGCTCACCAGCCGGGTATGCTTCCTGCGTACCAGCAGCAGCCATGCGAGCGGGATGAGGAACACCCCGAAGGTCACGTACATGACGGCATTCCCGTTCCAGTAGCCCAGCGTCGAAATGACCGTGTAGCCGTCCCAGCTGATCGATGCCGGGAAGAACGGGGCCACGGCAGCCTGCAGCGGCTGCAGCAGCAGGTTCGGGAACATGGAGAACGCCATGATGGCGACCATGCCGATGACCTGCGGTATGAGGTACCAGATCGGCGCCTCTTTCACCTCCCGGTGCTCGTCCTTGAGCTGCCCGAGGAAGATGACATGTATGAGCCTGAAGAGGTAGAGGAAGGCGATCCCGGAGGCGAACATCGCGACCGCCGCCTGCAGGTACCAGCCCTTCTCGATCAGGGCCGTATAGATCAGCCATTTTCCGCCGAACCCGGTAAGCGGGGGAACGCCCGAGAGGGCGATGATCCCGATGAGTACGGTGAGGAAGCTGACCGGCATCCGCTTGATCAGCCCTCCCATCTGGTACATCATCCGGGTACGTGTCCGGTGGATGACCCCGGCGACCGCGATGAAGAGCATCCCCTTGAAGAGGAGGTGAGTCACTGCCAGGTAGAGGCTCGCCGTCCAGCCCAGGTGAGTCATGAGGGAGAAGCCTAGGAGCATGTAGCCGACCTGTCCCATGGAGGAGTAGGCAAGCGTGTACTTTATATCCTCCTGGAAGAGGGCGAAGAACGAACCTGCGATCAGGGTGATGGTCCCGACCCAGCCGAGCAGGGTCGATACCGGCACTGACGATACCGGTGAGACCGGCTGCAGGTAGAGTGCGGCAGTCAGGAAGAGCATGAACAACGATGCCTTGCTCAATACCGAGGAGAGCAGTGCCGAGGTCTCATCCTCAGCCTCTGCATAGGCTGAAGGCAGCCAAATATGGAACCCGGCAGCCCCCATCTTCACGAGGAACCCGACGGCCAGCAGGATGACTGCGGCCAGCGGTACTGCACCGCTTACGCCGCCCCCGCCCAGGAGCGAGTCGAATCCCGGGAAGAGCATGAGCCCTGCCAGGATGCTGTAGGCACCCCCGAGTGAGAAGAGCAGGTACCGGAAACCGGCCCCTGATGATAATTTCCCACGGAGGATCAGCAGGAAGGAGGTCACAGTCATGAGTTCCCAGGAGAGGAAGAATCCCAACCTCGTCGAGGCGAGCAGGAGGTTCCCGAGGGAGAAGACCATGGCGGTCATGAGTGGTACCAGACCAAACTGGACGCCTTTCCGGTTGAAGAGGATGATCATCTGTACGGCAGAACCGATGAGGAAGATGACCCCGAAGACCATCCTGAGCCCCTGCAGCTGCGGCAGGACCTGGTATGCATAGTATGCGATCCCTGCCAGGACAGCGAGGAGGTGGAGCTTGAGCGGGATACGTACCAGGTCAAGCAGCAGGCCGACCAGCAGCACGGCTGCCGGCAGCAGCAGGAGGACCTCGGCCGAACCTTCAAGGGCCCTATAGCCGAAGAGCAGCCCGCCGGCAGTGACGACCAGCGCGGAGACCAGCGGCATGAGCACAGAGGGGTGAAGTGTTTTCTTCTCATCCTCTGCTTCCTGGACTGCAGTCTTCACGTTCCTGGCTGCAGTCTCCCCGACTGCGGCCCTGGCCCTCGTCGAGCTGATCACCCCGGTCTGGGGTCCTGCGACAGGGACATCCTCCGGGACCTGTTCTGCGTGGATATCGCCTGGGTCGGCAGCAGCCTTCAGGCCGCGGGTGAACCACCTGAAGAGGTAGCCTGCCTCACAGACAGACCCTAGGAGGATGAGTGTCATATAGAAGAGGTATCCCTTACCGGTAAGTGCCGAGAGGAGGCTCCACTTCGCCCAGAAAGAGGGGAAGGGAGGCAGTCCTGCCAACGCTGAAACCAGGATACCGATGACAGCGATGAAGAGCGGGCTCTTCCTGAAGGAGGTGAACCCGTCCCGGTCCTGGATATCGGCAAGCCAGAAGAGCCCGGCCTTGCTGAATATATGGGTCCCGATCAGGAGTGCAGCCGCAAGCTGCATCTGGACAGCAAGATCCGGATGGACCCTGCCGATCGAGAGGACGGTCACTGCCAGGGCGATCTGCCCGACTGATGAATAGCCGAGCATCCTCCTGACCCGTTCCTGCCTCAAGCCGATGAGCTGAGAGAAGATGAAGGTGAGCATCCCGCAGGCGGCAGCGACGCCGGCCATCTGTGGGGTGAACAGTTCAAGGAGCTTATGGAAGGAGAAGAGCACGCCGGTGGCACCGACGGCACTGATCATGGCCGATACGGCAGGGTCGGAAGCCTCATAGGCATCAATCGCCCAGCCGTTCGCGGGGAACGGTTTGAGCTCCACGAGCATCGCGAGCATCAGCAACGAGAGGGCGATGACGAGACCCGGGTTCCCTGCCGCCATGGAAGCGATATCCATGGCCGCGATCTCATCGATATAGAGGGTGCCGGTATACCGGTAGAGGAAGATCACCCCGATGAGGTAGCTCGCGGAGGCGAGTGAACCTGCGATCAGGTACTTGAACCCTGCCTCATAGGCATGCTTCTGGGCATTCGTCGCGATGAGTGCATACATCGAGATCGAGGTGATCTCGAGGAAGACGAAGAGGTTGAAGAGGTCCCTGGTGAGGATGAGCCCGTTCACGCCGACGATGAGGGTGAGGAAGAGCACGATGTGCTTCCCCTTCCAGTTCTCGTCATTCCTGACCGTATGGTAGAGGCCGCTCAGCAGCGCCGCGGCATTGACTGCCGCCAGGGTGACGGCTTCTGCAAAGCCTATCTGCAGACTTATGGCAAACGGGGGCGCGAAGCCGATCGTCCCGACCGATACCGGGGAGCTCATGATCCCGGAGGGAAGGATCTGGGCGATCCATGAGACCGGGATGATCGTGAACAGGGCAAGAAGCAGCAGGGTGATGTACTTCGGGGCCTCTTTCGAGAGCTTCTCGAACAGCGGGAGCAGGAAGGCGATCCCCAGTCCCAGACCGAATATATAGAGTGGGCTTACCATTTCAACTCCTTTATCTCATCGATCGACGTAGTCTTATAGGTCTTGTATAACCGGACAGCATAGCTGAGCATCAGGGCGGTGACAGCCACGCCGATGACGATCGCTGTCAGGACCAGGGCTGAGGGGACCGGGTCCACGACCTTCCCGGCGAGCGTTCCCGCCGGGAGCTCGCTGTCAATGATCGGTGCGGTCCCACCCTTGATGTACCCGAGTCCTACCATGATCAGGTGGACACCGGTATCGAGGACGGAGAACCCGATGATCATCTTCACCAGGTGTTTTCTAGTTAGGATGCCCCAGAGCCCGACTAAGATCAGTAGGCCTCCGAGGATCACGAGGATCTGTGTAATCATGCGTTCCTCCTCAGGGAATCGACGACCCCGGTCAGCTCCGAGCCGACCTTGATCCCGATCAGGCAGTAGATCACGGGGATCGCCCCGGCGCTCAGCACCATGCCGAACTCCCCTGTAGGGAGGAACCTGGGATCCAGGAACCCTGCCGCGAGCCAGAGCCCGAGCAGGCCGACCGCTGCATAGGCAGCCCCGGAGAGGGCCTCGATCCACTGCAGGAGGGCATGGTTCAGTTTCCTGTCGCTCTTCTCGAAGAGCAGCAGCACGATGGAGGAGGCGATGACGACGCCTCCCTGGAATCCTCCGCCAGGGGTCAGGTGACCATGGAGGAAGATATAGACCCCGAAGAGCAGGAGGATCGGGAAGAGCAGCGCTGAACCGGTGCCCAGGAGCTCCGATCCGCTGCGCCGCTCATTGGGGAGGACGATAGACTCCTCCTTCTTCCCTGCACCAAGCAGCATGGCAACCCCGGCAGTCGCGACGAAGAGCACGGCGACCTCGCCGAGCGTATCGAGACCACGGTAGCTGACCACGACGGAGGTGACGAGGTTCGCAGCCCCGAGGTCTTCCACCCCATCAGTTACATACTTCTGCGATACCGAACCGAGTTCAGTCGCATCCGTTATATTCCAGAGCATCGGGGAGAGCACGATCCCCAATACGATGAGCACGGCGATGATAAGCAGTCGTTTGATCATGACCTACCCTCCTCATCGTCATCACCCTTGGCATGGTCGGAAATACGTGACCAGGCGAAGAGGAAGATGACTGTCGTCAGTGCGGAACCGATTGCGGCCTCTGTCATGGCGACATCAGGTGCACCCGCGAGCAGGAAGAGCAGGCTTCCCACCAGGGAGACGACCCCGGCAGCGATGATCGCTGAGGTCATATGTTTCATCTGGATGGCGGCAGCTGCGGCGATGAGCATCAGCACCCCCAATATGATATAGAGAACGATCATACTCCCTCCTTCAGGCGATCCTCTGCGAGGTCGTCACGGTTGGGATGGCCGGGCAGGATCGGGGACTTCCCGACATAGTGCAGGGCCCGTGCGAGGACGTGCGAGGAGAGCGGGTTCGTCAGGAGGACGAACGCGCTCAGTACGATGAGCTTGCCCCAGAGACCGGGATGGCCGAGGCCGATCCCGATGAAGAAGAGCAGGCTCCCAAGGGTGGAAGCCTTGGTCCCGGCCTGCATCCTGTTATAGGTATCGGGCATCCTGACGATACCGACTGCTGCCAGCAGCAGGAAGAGGGACCCGAAGAGGGCGACGATCGCCCCAATGATCTCAAGTACCATCTTACAGCCCCCTTTCCATGTAGCGTGCCACCGCGATGACCCCGAGGAAACTCATGAGGCCGTACACCAGGGCTATGTCGATATAGATCATGCGCCCGAGCAGGTGGGTGAGGAAGACGATCCCCGAGAGCGACAGGATGGTCATCGCGTCGAGCGCGACCACTCGGTCTGCCAGGTCGGGTCCGACAATGATCCGGAAGAACGATATGCAGAACGCAAGCAGGGCGATCGCCCCTGCTGCCATATAGATAGTATCAGCCAAAGATCACCTCCAGATATCTCTCGAATGTAGAGACGATCTTCTTCGTCGCCTCGTCTATATCCCCAGCCTCCACGGAGATCCAGTGGATATAGAGGTACTCACCCTCGATATCGACGGTGATCGTACCGGGTGTCAAGGTGATGGCGTTCGCCAGGGCAAGACGTCCCATCCTCGATGAGAGCGAGGTCCTCACCTTCACGATCCCGGGATTGATCGGGATCACCGGCTTGATGACCCTGAGGGCGACGTCAAGGTTCGACTTCACGACCTCCCAGAGGAACACCAGGGTGAACAGGAGGGCGTAGACAGCCTTCTTCGGTGTCAGCAGCAGTTCCCTGAACACGTCCCTGTCCGGCAGCGGTATCAGGGCTGCCAGGAGGGCGATCATTGCTCCTGAGATGATCTCCTGGGTATTCAGCGGTGAGACCAGCAGAAGCCAGATCACCATCAGGAGTATCCAGATGCTCAGGCGGTACAGTATTGATTTCATCCATTTCCCCTTCGTATGTATCTGCATACAGATTTCTCATGTATAATACAGTTCAACACTTCAATAGATTATAAAGTGTTAAACGAAGAGTTGTCAAATATTTTTTTATCGATTTTTATTTATTCTTTCCTGGCGGCTGTCCTGTCAGTCCAGACTCTTCCCGAAGACGAAATCCCAGCGGCAGGGGACGGTGACCACGGAGCTGCCCGACTCCTCGATGAAGGTGATCCAATCTTCCGAGAAGTCGATATCGGAGACGGCGTTGAACCCCTCCGGTATCCTGACGACCCCCTGGATATAGCTGACGGTAAAGGGTGAGCCATCGAGCTGCACGGCAGTCTTCGCGCCCTCCTCGGTGACGAGGGGGTTCTCCCCGATGGAGTCCTCATAGCCGTTGGCGAAGTATGAGCAGACATCCTCAAGCCCGATGCAGCAGTTCCTCCCGTTCCACGGGGAACCATGACGGCCATGGTTCTCCATCCAGAAGAGCACAGAGGGGAGCACCGACACATCCTTCAGGGAGAACCAGAGGTAGCCGGCCTCCCTGCAGACGGCGGTAGTCCAGGCAGGTTTCCCCTGGTCCTGCTGGAATGACTGGATGATGTCGACATAGCCCTCCCTGGCGGGGAAGACGGTGCAGTCCGTGCTCTCCGGCACCTTCCAGATGGTGGGGACATCCTCGAGCTCGGTGAACCGGCCCAAGGAGGCGCAGGAGTAGTACTCCCGTCCCTGGGTATGGAGGACGTCATAGGGGTTGCAGCGGCCGAACGATATCGGGGAGGTCCTGATCGTCAGCTCCCCGTTATGGGTCCCGAGGGTGGCATGGTGACCGAGGGGCATGGGCCCTGACACCCCGCTGATCGTGTCACGGGTGTAGATGACCTGCTCTCCCTCGATGATCGAGACCTCCTTCGTGACCGACCCGGCTGACTGCTTCAACTCCATACCAAGTGTCAGGGTAGTGACGGGATCACTGTGCTTCTCCGATACGTACTCCCAGTCCCGCGTGGAGGGATCCCCGTGTCCGACGAAGGGGTTGGTATCCTCCTCGTTCGCGCCGAAGGGCATGCAGAAGAAGTCCCCGCGCAGCGGCTCGAGGATCGGGACATCGATCGCGATATCCTCCTCCTGCCAGGGGCTTACGTAATAGGGCTCGACCGGTGTCTCGGTATCGGTGTAGAACCGCACCGGCGCCATATGGCCGCCGAGTCTCGTCAGTGCAGCCTCGGTATTCCCGTTCTTCAGGATAAAACACTCTTTCCCTGCTCTCTTCTCAGTCGTCATCCGTTCCTCCCTGCCTGCGCACTCTACTAGTATAGCAGACACATCGGCTCCCACCTACAGCTTTTACCCGAAAAAAAACGGTGCCGGGAACCCGGCACCTGATACGATTGAGGAATAAAAATCTCTTAGAGACTGTCTCCGAAATCTTCCCTGAACTTTGCCATGAGCTTCTGCGGCCAGTCGCCGATGGGTTTGAGCCGTCCGACGAAGAACCTGAGTACTGCCGGCTCCTTGTCCCACTCGAGACCGCCGACGAGCTCCCTGTTATCATAGAGCCACTTCAGCCGGTCAATCGCGTACTCGACCTGGCTTAGCGTGAACACCCTTCGCGGGAAGGCGAGCCGCATCAGCTCGACATCGGCGAGGAGGTCGCTCCCGTCCTCGAGTCGTACGGAACTGACCGTACCCCGTTCCATTCCCCGGCAGCCTGAGATCAGGTAGAAGGCTGAAACGAGGGCTCCTGCAGGGTATACCTCCTGCGGGAGGTGGGAGAGGAAGGAACCTGCGTCGATATGGGCACCGAGCGCCCCGCCCGGGGTCACGACCGGGATGCCGAGAGAGTCCACCTTCCTGACGAAGTAGTCGATGAAGGAGGGGGACTGGCAGATCATCTGG
Organism: Spirochaetia bacterium; assembly: GCA_963677595.1. Classification (GTDB taxonomy): domain Bacteria; phylum Spirochaetota; class Spirochaetia; order CAKZLE01; family CAKZLE01; genus CAKZLE01. Next base: position 1,961,473 of record OY782041.1, on the reverse strand, counting down.
TTATCGAGGGTCTCCTCAAGACCGACCGCCATCGCCTCGATCTCACGGACGGACATACCGCCGTAGGTGAGGAATCCCTCGAAGAGGGGTACGAGGTCACGCATCTTGTCATAGAGGTCTTCCCGGGCGGTACAGATGACGCCGCCGCGGCTCGATGAGAGCTTACGTGCCGAGAAGTAGACGAGGTCCACGAGGTCTGACATCTCACGGATGATCTCGCCCATGGTCTTCTCTGCATAGCCTGCCTCACGCTGCTTGATGAACCATGCGTTCTCCCCGATGAGTGATGCATCGAGGACGATCATGATCCCTGCCTCGTCAGCCACGGCACGGACGTCCCGCATGTTCTGCATGGAGAAGGGCTGGCCGCCGATGAGGTTGGTCGATGCCTCGAGCCTGATGAAGGGGATGTGCTCGGCACCGTACTCCTTGATGACTCCCTTGAGTCGGTCGATATCCATGTTGCCCTTGAATGGGTGGCTGCTCCGGATCACGAGCGCCTCGTCGGTGTAGATCTCATGGAGCGTACCGCCGTTGATCTCGAAGTGGGCCTTGGTCGTGGTGAAGTGGTAGTTCATCGGGATGTGGTCGCCCTCGGAGATGAAGGCCTGTCCGACGATGTTCTCTGCCGCACGTCCCTGGTGGACGGGAAGGATATACTCCTTGCCGAACATGGAGAGCACCTGCTTCTCCATCCTGTCGTAGCTCTGGCTGCCCGCATAGGCATCGTCTGCCACCATCATGGCAGCTGTCTGCCGGTCGCTCATGGCATTACAGCCTGAATCGGTGAGCATGTCTAAGAAGGTGGTCGTCGTGTTCAGCAGGAAGCTGTTGTAGCCTGCCTTCTCTATCGCCTCAAGCCGCTGCTCGATCGGCAGGAGGTGCAGCTTCTGCACGACCCGCACCTTGTGCAGCTCGAGGGGGATGTTTTCCCCATTGTAGAATTTCACCATCTCCGTTGGGGTATATGTTTCGCTCATGTCTTTGACTCCTCGTTATGTTATAAAGATACCTCCTATGACTATACTGTGGAATCACCAACATGACAAACCTTTTTTGCATTTTTTTTGTATATATATACAGATATTTACATATTAACGATCAACAAACTCTTCCTTCAGGCAATCGATCAGTTCAGCCATCCCCTTCTCGTTGAGGTTGTAGTAGAACCTCCTTCCCTCAGGCTTATCGAACTTGATCAGACCTGCCTGGAAGAGCAGGTCTATATGGTAGGAGACCGTTGCCGGGGTGAGCCCCAGCTCCCCGGCGATCTCCCGGCTGTACCAGGCCCTGCCTTTGAGCAGGCGCAGGATCTGCATGCGCTTCGGGTCCGAGATCGCCTTGACGAGCTCATCGGTCCGTTCCTCGATGCTGGAGTCCAGCAGCTTCCGGGCATGGTCGACGCCGTATACCATATAGACAAGCCCGGGCATGAAGATAGAAATATCGCGGGTGTTCAGCGCTACCGGGTAGAGGATGATGCGGTGATTCTGTTGGGCGACAACCTCGGCATTCCCGTTCGTCAGCCGGTCGACGACGTAGCCCGGGTCCTCCGCCATGACCTGCCGGTACGCCGCGATATGGTCATCGACCCGCTGCCCTATGCCCTCAGAGAAAGGGAGGATGTAACGTTCGCTGAACCAGCCGAGGACCTCCTCGAGCCGCACCTTGAAATAGGAGGGGGTCTTCAGCAGGGCCACCAGGGCTGCTGCCTCCTTGTCGAAGTCCAGCCTGAGTTCCATCCAGTCCTTCTCGAAGGCCTTGATGACCTCGGCGGTATTGATCCAGTCCTCGACCGTATCATCCACCCGTATGACATTCCTGAAGCCTTTGATGAAGTCCTCCTCGCTGAGTTCATGCAGTACCCTGATCAGCCCTTCGGTATCAGTAAGGTTACCGGAGATGACCAGGTAGAAGAGGAAGACCCCCGTGGCCGCCGTGGAGAATACCAGCTGCAGGTCATGACGCTCGAAGGGCGAGATCGTCTCATCAATGTTCTGCAGCCATGCCTGCGTGTACTTCCCGCAGGCATCATACGGCGGGGAAATAGAGAGGCTCTCGAGGGTGGCAGTGCTGTAGGCTGCATAGATCAGTTCCATCGCCATATTCTTCTCTACTTCCAGGGTGAATCTCGGTGATTGGTCGCTCATAGGGACTCCTTCTACTTGGTTCTGCGGGATACGAACAGTACTGCCAACACGTGGAGCAGGTGCCTCGTACCAGAGGTGCGCTTCCTGCAGGACAGGCACCGCAGTTGTTCTGCCTTTCCCCGCGACATACAGGCAATCTCCTGATAAGTATAATACATGACAGCCTCCTCATGCAATAAATATATCTAACTAACAATCTTTTTTGTTAGATCTGTTTCTAATATATATCTATGTATTAAATCTGTCAATCTTTTTTTATATTTATTAGATATATTTCTAACATTAATCAATGAACCGAACGCTGGAAGTCAGAAGAATTACCCATTATTTCTTACAGGAACAGCCCTTCCCTCTTGCTATTGGGCCGTCGAACAGGGTACCGTCTCAACGGACATAGAATGTCAGGGAAGGTTTAAATTTATGACAGAAACACATACGGGTTCATCCATCACCAGGAATGAATCCATCAGGAATATCGCGATCATCGCCCATGTAGACCATGGGAAGACTACATTAGTGGACTCCATGTTCCGTCAGAGCGGGCTCTTCGGTCAGCATGAGGAACTCGAGGAACGGGTCATGGACTCGGGCGACCTCGAGCGGGAACGGGGCATCACCATCTCGGCGAAGAACTGCGAGGTGATCTGGGAAGGGGTCAGGATCAACATCCTCGACACCCCGGGACACGCCGACTTCGGCGGGGAAGTGGAACGTGCCCTCTCCATGGTCGACGGGGTCGTACTCCTCGTCGATGCAGCTGAGGGCCCACTACCCCAGACCCGGTTCGTACTGCAGAAAGCGCTGAACATGAACCATGAGATCATCATCCTCATCAACAAGATCGACCGTCAGGACGCACGGCCTGAAGCAGTCTACCACGAGGTCCTCGAACTGCTGATCGACCTCGGGGCTGATGACGAGCACCTCGAGTGCCCGGTCATCTACTCCAACGGCCGCGACGGCATCGCGAAGTTCGACCTGGCAGACGGTTCTGACTCCCTCGAGCCGCTGATGAAGACCATCATCGAGCATATTCCTGGACCGGCTTATGACCCGGAAGCACCGTTCCACCTCCTGGTATCGGACCTGGACTACTCCGACTACCTCGGCAGGATGGCGATCGGCCGTGTCCACGGGGGCACGGTCACGATGCGTGACAAGCTTGTTTGCATGGGGGCGAACGGCACCCCGAGGCCGCTGAAGGTATCGAAGATCCAGGTCTACCGGGGACTCAAGCTCGAAGCCGTCGACCGTGCCGAACCGGGTGACATCGTCATCCTCTCCGGCGTCGACGACATCACCATCGGTGACACGATCTGCACCCCTGAAGCACCGGTCGTCCTCCCGAGGATCACCGTCGATGAACCGACGGTCTCCATGCGGTTCCTCGCCAACAACTCCCCCTTCGTCGGGCGGGAGGGCAAGTACGTCCAAGGCAGCAGGATCATCGAACGGCTGGAGAAGGAAGCCCTGCGTAACGTTGCGCTCAGGATCGACCGAGCCCCGGACGGGGACGGGTTCATCGTCAACGGGCGCGGAGAGTTCCAGATGGCCATCATCATCGAGACGATGCGCCGTGAGGGCTTCGAGTTCTGCGTCGGCAGGCCCCAGGTCATCTTCAGGAAAGACGAGAACGGGAAGAAGACTGAGCCGATCGAGAACCTCATCGTCGATATCGAGGAGGATTTCTCGAGTATCGTCACTGATACCCTGCTCCAGCGCAAGGGTATCATGACCAACTACATCAACCACCATACCGGGAGAATCCAGATCGAGTTCTCGATCCCCTCACGTGCCCTGATCGGCTACCGGGACATGTTCCTCACCGACACCAAGGGCACGGGGATCATCAACTCCTACAGCCTCGGCTACGAGCCCTACCGGGGGGACTTCCCCGCCAGGAAGACCGGCTCACTCGTCGCCGACCGCCAGGGAGTCTCTGTCGCCTACGGCATCTTCGGCCTCGAGCCGAGGGGCAGGATGTTCGTCGTGCCGGGCGACCCGGTCTATGAAGGCATGATCGTTGGTGAGCACAACCGGGAGAACGACCTGGATGTGAACCCCACGAGGACCAAGCAGCTCTCGAACATGCGGGCGGCAGGGAAGGACAACAACATCATCCTCACCCCCGTCACCCCGCTCACCCCGGAGGCTGCCCTGACGATGATCAGGGAGGATGAGCTCGTGGAGATCACCCCGAAGTCGATCCGCCTGCGCAAGCGTACCCTGCTGAAGGCACAACGGAAGATCGAGGGGAAACGGTAGATTCTCACATTTTTAACCGATATCTAACAGAGGTAACGCCCTCTGCTGTGACCCCTTCGAGCACTTGATGTTATAATAGTCCATATAACCCAGGTAAAGACGAGGTGTATATGAGACGGCAGGAAGTGTTCGTGAACCGGGAGCTCAGGTGGCTGAGCTTCAACGAGAGGGTCCTCCTCGCGGCAGAGAACCCGCACACCCCCCTCATGGAGCGGCTCAAGTTCATCGGGATCTTCTCATCGAACCTCGATGAGTTCTACTCAGTGAGGGTCGGCTCCCTGAACCGGATGATCCTCGACCCGGCCAACCATCCAGCCCCTCCAGGGATCAAGCCGAAGAAGCTGATCCGCGATATCCTCAAACGGGTCCAGGACCTGAGCGACCGGGTCGATGCGGTATTCACGACTGTCATGAGGGAGTGCCGGCAGAACAGCATCTTCATCGTGGATGACCATACCATCTCCATCCTGCAGAAGCAGTTCGTCGACTCCTACTTCACCAGTCATGTGAGGAACCGGCTCTTCCCGATCCTGCTCGACCCCGAGCTCCCCATGCCCTATCTCAAGCATGTCAGCATCTACCTTGCCGTAGACATGTACTCCCGCGGCTCTGACAAACCCCACCGCTATGCGATCATCGAGGTGCCTACTGACATGCTGCCGCGGTACATCAGGATCCCCTCGAAGAACAATAAGGACTACTTCATCATCCTCGAGGATGTCATCAGGCTGCACCTCGGGGAGATCTTCAACACCCTTGACTACGACAGCTACAAGGCCTACACGATCAAGATCACCCGGGATGCCGAATATGACCTGGCCGAGATGGTCACCAAGAGCCTCTACGAGAAGCTCAGCTCCTCGATCAGGCAGCGAAAGATGGGGGTCCCCGTCCGGGTGGTATATGACCGGGACATGCCCTCAGAGCTCTTCGAGTACCTCAGGGAGCATGCTGACTTCACCGACTGTGACAATATCATGGTCGGGGGCCGGTACCATAACGCCCGCGACATGATCTCTTTCCCGAAGATCAGGAGGAAGGAGCTCTACTACCGGGCCCAGCCGCCGGTGGACCACCCGGAACTCTCCCTCGAGAGGAGCCTCATCGAGCAGATCCTTGCCAAGGACTATATGCTCCACCTTCCCTACCAGCGGTATGACTATGTCATCGACCTCCTGCGGGAGGCGGCACTCGACCCCTATGTCAAGTCGATCAAGATCACCCTCTACCGGGTCGCCGAGGACTCGAGCGTCATCAACGCCCTCAGGAACGCTGCACGGAACGGGAAGAAGATCACGATCTTCATCGAGCTCCAAGCCCGCTTCGACGAGAAGCACAACATGTACTGGACCGAGAAGCTCTCCCGGGAACCGAACATCACGCTGCTCGGGGGCGTCGAGGGGTTCAAGATCCACAGCAAAATCTGCGTCATCAGCCGGTACATCGGCAAGGAGAGACGCCGTATCGCGCTGATCGGGACTGGGAACTATAACGAGTCGACAGCCCGGCTCTATACCGACCATATCCTCATGACCGCAGACCACAGCCTCACCAGCGAGGCGAACCGGGTCTTCAAACTCCTCTCGAACACCTTCTACGAACCGAAGTTCAAGTCCCTGATCGTCTCCCCCTTCTACACGAGGAAGCAGTTGGTCAAGCTGATCAAGAACGAGATCGCCAATGCCAGGAGGGGGAAACCTGCGAAGATCATCCTGAAGATCAACAACCTCGTCGACGAGAAGATGATCAGGCACCTGATCAAGGCCGCACAGGAGAAGGTGGAGATCATCCTCCTCATCCGCGGTATCTTCTCCATGACCACGACCCTCGATGATTCCGCCCACCACAAGATCGTCGCCAAGGCGATGATCGACCGCTACCTCGAGCACACGAGGATCTTCTCCTTCGAGAATGACGGCGACCCGGTGGTCCTCATCGGCTCTGCCGACATGATGGTGCGGAACCTCGACAACCGTGTAGAGGTCCTGACCCCGATCTACGACCAGGGTGTGAAGGAGGAGCTCTTCACCTACCTGCAGTACCATATCGACGACACCTACTCCTCCTACTCCCTCAATTCTGAGACCTTCAATACCCCGCTCCATACCGGGGAGGAAGGGGAGGTGCGGGCCCAGCATGACCTCTACGAGATGTTCGCACGGCTGTCAAAGCAGAAGTCAGGGGGTGCGTAGGGCGTGTCATGGTATACCCTCCCGAAAGGGAAACAGCTTGATGAGATCACCTCCTCACTGAAGGGGAGCTTCAGCTGGGAGAGGCCGCAGTCGTCCCACCAGGAGATCTATGACACCTTCATCGGGAGTCTGGCTGCACAGGACCTGCAGCTTGCACTGGTGGATAAGACTGCAGTCCTCTACCGCACCGACACCGGTGAAGAGTTGATGTCGGGCTCCCTCAGGCTGCCGCCTGACCCCTCAGTCCTGCCGCCTGCACGGCTCCCTGGGGAGATCCAAGGGAGGATACCCCCTGAGATCGGTGACCGGGTACTGCTGCACATCGGCTCGATCTCCTATACCGTACGGAGCGGGACCTACTCAAACCGCGACGGGAAGATCGTCTGCAGGCTCGCTCTCTGTGAAGCAGAAGGCTCGACGGCCATCTCCATCGAGCCGCTCAGGGGCTACCGGAAGTCGGAAGGCAAGATCGTGGAGGCTGGAAGCCTCATTGAGACGGTATCAGAAGCTGCCTGGAGGATGGCTGCCATGGAGCAGCTCATATCCTGCCAAGCTGTCCCGGCATTCACCGTACATGCCGAGGTGAGCATCAACGATGCTTTCACCCATATCTGCACCACCCTCATCCGGTTCATCCGGGGAAACGAGTTCGGGGTCATCGGGGAGTTCGATACGGAGTTCCTGCATGACTACCGCGTCAGCATCAGGAAGACCCGCGTGGCCTTCGACCAGTTCCGCCCGATCATCAAGCGTGGTAAGTTCAAGCGGTTCTCGCGCTTCTTCAAGCTGCTCGGGACGGAGACCACCCCGGTACGTGACCTGGATGTCTTCCTGGGGAACCTCGGGACGCATGAGCTCTTCTCCGGGTTCGAGGAAACGGAGCTCAAACCCTTCATCACCTACCTGAAGAGGGCCAGGAGGAGTGACCAGAAGCACCTGGTCTCCCGCCTCGAGAGCATCGATTACCAGGCCGAGTGCGATGCCTGGGAACAGCTGCTCACCGAGGAGACGAAGAACCTCTGCAGGGCAAAAGGTGACAAGCCGTTCCTCCCGTTTGCCCGGAAGCGGTTGAAAGCCCTCTATGAACAGATCCTGGAGGACGGGAACGCGATCACGCATGCGACGAGGGAGGAGAGGATCCACACCCTGCGCAAGGACTGCAAGAAGCTCCGCTACATGCTGATGTTCACCAGCAGCCTCTTCGATCCCGAACCGATGGAGAAGCTGCTCATCACCATGAAGAGCCTGCAGGACCTGCTCGGGAACTTCAACGACCTCTGTGTCCATATTGCCTATATGGAACAGTTCAGTCAGTACCTGGCCTCACATGGTGCACAACAGGAGCAGGTAGGGCATGCGGTCAGGGTGATAGACTCACTCCAGACAGAGAAGACCCGGTTCTTCCCGGAGTTCGAGCAGACCTTTGGCAGGTTCTCCTCGAAGAAGCAGCAGAAGAACTTCTACCGGATGATCCACATCACACCCTAGGGGGAAATATGAAGACCATAGCGTTCTACAGCATCAAGGGAGGGGTCGGGAAGACTGCCTCCTGCGTGAACATCGCATACCTTGCAGCGGAAGCAGGGAAGAGGACCCTCCTGTGCGACCTTGACCCGCAGGGCGCGAGTTCCTACTACCTCAAGGTCAGGCCGAAGAAGTCCTTCGACAGCACGAAGCTCATCAAGGGCGGGAAGGACCTGCGGAAGAGCATCCGGGAGAGTGACTTCACAGGCCTCGACGTGATCCCCTCCGACCTCTCCCTGCGCATGCTCGATATAGAGCTGTCCGAGAAGAAGAACTCACAGAAGCGGCTCTCGAAGACGCTCTCCGACTTCTCGGATGAGTATGACCTGATCATCCTCGACTGCCCCCCGAACATCACGCTGCTCTCGGAGAACATCATCGAGGCTTCTGACCTGATGTTCGTCCCCATGATCCCGACGGTCCTGTCGGAGCTCACCTATGAGAAACTAGTGAAGCACATGAAGGGAGAGCGGATCAGCGAGTCGATGCTCTATACCTTCTTCTCCTTGGCGGACCGGCGCAAGTCCCTCCACAAGCAGACGATCGCGGAGTTCACCGGCAGGAAGCACTCCCTCTCATCAGTCATCCCCTACTGCTCCGATGTGGAGAAGATGGGGCTCTACCGCGAGCCGGTCCTCGTCTCGGCCGGGAAGTCGAAGGGGGCTGTTGCCTACCGGAAGCTGTGGAAGGAGATGGAGCCGATCATATGGAAGAGATAGAGCGGAAGTTCCTCATCGACCGTGTCGAATCGATCCCCTTCTCCCTCAGCTCGTACACCCCGAACCATATCTCCCAGGGATACCTTGCCGTCACTGATGAGTACGAGCTGCGTATCAGGTCCTACAAGGGACAGTATTTCTTCACGAAAAAGAGTACTGGGTCACTGGTACGGGACGAGCATGAGTTCGCCATCGACAGACAGACCTACGAGAACCTGAGGACCTGTGTGATCGGTACCATGATCGAGAAGGACCGGTACGAGATCCCTGCGGACGGGTACCTGATTGAACTCGATGCCTATCAAGAATCACTCAAGGGGCTCATCACGGCAGAGATCGAGTTCACCTCCCCCGAACAGGCACAGGCTGTGCGATTACCCTCCTGGCTCTCCTGTGAGATCACGGAAAAAGAAAGTTACAAGAATCGGGCTTTAGCCTTGCAAGGATGGAACAGCGGATCATGAACCTCTATGAACAGAGCGGGGTCATCCCCTACCAGTATATCGACGGGAAGCTCCACATCTTCCTCATCACCTCCCTGAAGAAGGGGCACTGGATGGTGCCCAAGGGTATCGTCGAGGAGGAGCATGACGAGATCGAGACCGCCGTCATCGAGACCTATGAGGAAGCAGGCCTCATTGGCATCGTGGAGCGTCATCTTGTGGGCTCCTACCAGGTAAAGAAGTGGGGAGGCGTCTGCACGATCAATCTCTACCCAATGAAGGTGCTCACAGCCCTCGAGTCCTGGCCAGAGGACGAGATGAGGATGCGGTCCTGTATAGAAGCCGACAGGATCTGGGAGCGCATCCACAACCCGGGGCTGGCCGGCTGCATAAAAGATTGGGTTCAATCCCAGCCCGTTCGATGATATACTAACAGTAAGGACGTACATTATGGAAAAACTGATCGGAATCTTGACCTCGGGAGGGGACACCCCCGGGCTGAACGCTGCGATCCGCGCAGTAGGTAAATCACTGGACCATACCCACGGGATCAAGCTCCTTGGGTTCAGGGACGGGTTCAGGGGGCTCATGGAGAACCGATTCATCCCTCTCGGTGACAGTGAGCTCTCGGGGATCCTGACCGTCGGGGGTACCATCCTCGGCTCGAGCCGGGACAAACCGCACAAGATGCCGGTCGGTGGCAAGATCCTCGACATGACCGACGTCATCGTCGAGAATTACGAGAAGAACCACCTCAGCGGGCTCGTCTGCCTCGGCGGGGGCGGGACCCAAAAGAACGCCTTCCGTCTCCATAAGAAGGGCTTGAACGTCATAACGCTCCCCAAGACCATCGATAATGATGTGGCTAACACCGACACGACCTTCGGCTATGACACGGCCCTCATGATCGCGACCGAAGCCATAGACCGCCTGCACAGCACCGCCCACTCCCACCACAGGATCATCATCGTGGAAATCATGGGACACCGGGTCGGGTGGCTCGCCCTCGGGGCAGGACTTGCCGGTGGGGCTGATGTCATCCTCACCCCAGAGATCCCCTACAGCGAGGAGAAGATCGCCGAGTCGATCCTGCGGAGATCCCGGGAGGGAAAGAAGTTCAGCATCGTGGCCGTGGCGGAAGGGGCGATCAGCCAGTCTAACTATGCGAGGATCGTATCGGAGGTCGAGAGCCAGGAGTCGGATGACCTCAAGCGGCAGAAGAAGCTCAACAAGCTCTTCGATGAGGCCATCCAGGGAAGGACACAGGACCTGGCAGTCAAGCTGGAGACCCTGACCGGCAGGGAGACGAGGGTCACCATCCTCGGGCACCTGCAGCGGGGAGGCACCCCCTCGGCAGCGGACCGACTGCTTGCGACCGCCCTCGGCACCAGGTGCGTCCAGGAGATCATGAAGGACAACTGGGGCCACATGATCGCCGTCAAGGGGACGGAGATGATACCCGTGCCCCTCGAGGATGTGGCAGGGAAGAAGAAGTATGTCCCGATAGACCACCACTACGTGAAGTCAGCACGGGAGATCGGCATCAGCCTCGGTGATCAGTAGTAATCGAAAAACCTCCAGGAAACGATGCTTCCTGGAGGAAAAAGGAGGTTTGGAAAAGTTTTTCCCTATTCATTCGCCGTAATCAGATCATTGACAGCCTTGGTCCATCCTGCATAGTGTTTCTCTCTCCACTGCTCAGATTCTTTTGGGGAGAAGGTCTTCTCGGTCTCCCTGAGCGCTTCTATCTCTTCAAGATTATTCCAGGTTCCCATGGCAAGACCACCCATATACATCGCCCCGGTGGCTGACAACTCTTCGATCTTATTCCGTGTGACCTCAGCATCCAGCATGTCTGCCTGGAACTGCATGAGGAAGTTGTCACGGGTAGGACCTCCGTCCACCCGGAGCTCAGCAAGGTGAATACCTGACTCCGCTTCCATCGCCTTGACGACATCCATGATCTGGTAGGCTATCGACTCCTCTGCCGCACGTACGACATGGGCTTTCTTTGTGCCTCTCGTAAGTTGGGTGATCGAAGCACGGACATCACTGTTCCAGTAGGGAGCACTCAAACCCACGAACGCGGGCACCAGATACACTCCCTGGTTGTCCTCTACAGAGGCAGCAAGGATACCTGCCTCCTTGGAAGATGAGATCAACTCGAGATCATCTACCAGCCACTTGATCGTCGCACCGGTGCAGTTGATGTTCCCTTCTAGGACATAGACGATCTCATCATCAATGGCATATCCGATCGATGTTACGACCTTGTTAGTGCCCTTGCCAGGGTCATCCCCGATGTTCATCATGACCGATGATCCGGTTCCGTAGGTCGCCTTTGCCCTTCCCCTCTGGGTACAGCACTGCCCGAAGAAGGCGGCATGGGAGTCACCGAGGACTCCCGCGATCGGGACGGGTGTGGAGAACAAGCCCTCATAGGTAGAGCCAAGCACTTTGTTCGAGGGATTCACCTCCGGCATCATGGTGGTTTCAAGCCCGAACAACTTCAGGAGTTCCTCATCCCACTTGAGTCCATGGATGTTGAACAGCTGTGTCCTACTCGCATTGGAATAATCGGTGGAATGGACTGCCCCATCGGTGAGTTTCCAGACCAGGTAGCTGTCCACGTTCCCGAAGAGGTAGTTTCCCAGGTCATCCTCGATGCAGTTGTCGATGATCCATTTTGCCTTCGCGGCGGAGAAGTAGGGAGAGAGCACCAATCCTGTCTTATCCTTGACCAGCTGGCTGTACCCATGTGCAGAAAGATCCTGACAGATCGCCTCAGCCCGATTACACTGCCAGACGACCGCATTCATCACCGGTTTCCCGGTCCGTTTGTCCCAGATCAGTGCCGTCTCACGCTGGTTGGAGATCGAGATGCAGATGATATCCTCACTGGTCAAGCCTCCCGATTCCATGACGGTCCTCATAGCCTCGACCATGTTGCCGTAGATCTCTTCCGGGTCATGCTCGACCCAGCCGGGCTGGGGATAGAACTGCTGATGCCCCTTGTCATACCGGGTCACGAGTTTCCCGTCGGTACCAAAGAGCAGGGCTTTTGTACCGGACGTACCCTGGTCGATGGTCAGGAAGTATGATGGAGTCGCTTCAGCCATGTCTTACCTCTTCTTCTGTATAGTCTTTCTGACTTCTTTGGCGATCCCTTCCGGATCCAACCCATAATGACGGCATACATCAGGGGATTCTCCCTCTACAGGGATCTCATCAGGGATCCCGAGGATCCGTACAGGAACCGGGTTCTCCTGGATGACGACCTCTGAGACAGCTGCACCAAGCCCGCCGAAGATACTGTGTTCCTCGACCGTTATGATCGCTCCAGTCTCTTCTGCTGCTTTCAGTATAGCATCCCTATCAAGGGGTTTTATCGTATGCATATCAAGGACCCGTACTGAGAGCCCTTCAGCTTCCAGGATCTCCGCAGCCTTGATGCTCTTGTAGACCATCTCGCCGGCAGCGATGATCGAAGCTTCCGTACCGTCCTTGACCGTGTTGGCCTTCCCGAACGTGAAACACTCCTGCCCCTCTTCATAGACATCGGGAACGGCAGCCCGACCCATCCTGACATACGCAGGGGTCTTATTGGCAGCAAGCCATTTCGTCATCTCGACTGTCTGGTGCTGATCAGAGGGAAGCATCACGACCATCCCGGGGAAGGTACGCATCACTGCCACATCATGGAGGGACTGGTGGGAGAACCCGAGGGCACCATAACTCACTCCCCCGCTGATCCCGATCACCTTCACATTGGTCTTCGTATAGACAACATCGACCTTGACCTGCTCCAGAGATCGTGCAGACAGGAAGCATGCAGGGGCACAGACGAATACGTTCTTGCCGAACGTTGCCATCCCTGCTGCGAGACCGACCTCGTTCTGTTCCGCGATACCGACCTCCACGAACTGCTCAGGCAGTTCCTTTGCATAGTCACCCAGTGTCACAGACCCCCTGGCATCAGAGGTGACCACCATGATATTCCGGTCTCCCTTCGCCACCTCAAGGATAGTATTCGTGAAGGCCTTCCTGCAAGGTATATTACTGCTCATCTGACTGCCTCTCTTTGGTATATGCATCTATCTCAGCCATCGCCTGGCTGAACTGTTCCTCAGACGGGACCCCATGATGCCATTTCGCGATATCTTCCATGAAGGTCACACCCTTGCCCTTGGTAGTCTCCGCGATGACCATCATGGGCTTACCGGGGACCCTCTCCCCATGCAGGGTTTCCTGCAGCTGTTTGATATCATGGCCGTCTATCTGCCGCACATCCCAGCCGAAGGCTTCCCATTTGGCTGCGAGGCTGTCCAGCTTCATAACATCCTCGGTATTACCGCTGATCTGCAGGTGGTTTCGGTCGATGATGGCGGTGAGGTTGTCCAGCTTGTAGTTCGGGGCAGACATGGCTGCCTCCCAGACAGACCCTTCGGCCTGTTCTCCATCACCCATCACGCAGTAGACCTTGACGTCAAGGTCATCCTTCTTCGCAGCAAGAGCCATCCCCACCGAACAGGGGAGCCCATGTCCCAGGGCTCCGGTGTTCAGCTCGATGCCGGGAACCTTGACTGAAGGATGCCCGATCAGGCGTGACTGGTAGCTGTTGAAAGTCTTGAGTTCCTCTTTCGGAAAGAACCCCTTGTCCGCAAGGATCGTATACAGGCCTTCAACACTGTGGCCCTTGCTCATGACGAACCGGTCACGATTCTGATCCTTCGGATTCTGGGGATCAATATTCAGTACATCATAGTAGAGGACAGTCAGGATGTCCGCACTCGAGAGTGCCCCACCGGTATGCCCGCTCTTTGCGGTATAGATCATGCTCAGAAGATCCTTCCGTATCTGGGCAGCCTTCAACTCTAAGAAATTCACCTTATCCATCTTATCACCCTATCGTTCATGACACATGGTCAAATCGTAAATTTTCGAACCGTTCTTTGTTTTTTCTTTCTAATACTAGTATAACTTTTATTTTTTTTATGTCAACTTTTATTTTCGTTTATTTTGTTTTTTTTATTATTCGCTAACAATACAAAAACAGAAAGCCCCTATATCATGCAGGAGAACAATGAGGAGAGATCGATATGCAGGATAACGAGGGATTCCCGATCAGGCTATGATGACTTTGACTCCCAGACTCTCGATCGAGTTCTTGAATTCTTCATCGATCCCGTCATCAGTGATCAGGTAATCCACCTGTGAGATAGACCCCAATGAAGCAAAGGATGCCTTCCCGAACTTGGAAGAATCTATCAGGACGAACGTCTCCTTTGCCGATGCTATCATGGCATGCTTGACCGGGAGGTCACTGAATGTGGGATAGGTCAGATCAAGACTCTGGGATATACCGCCGGAGGCAAGGAAGACCTTGTCAACATAGACATCCTTCAGGAACTCTGCCGACTTCTCACCTGTCAAGGAGAGTGTCGGCGGCTTGAATTCCCCCCCAGTCACCATCAATTGGCACGAAGGGTTGGTCCCAAGGGTCAGGGCAATATTCAGGGCTGTCGTGATCACTCGAAGGTTCTTCTTGGAAACGAGTAGTTTAGACAACTCAGTCATGGTAGAACCTGAATCAATGATCAGGCTGTCGCCGTCGGAAATGAAAGAAATAGCCTTCATAGCAATACGATGCTTCAGGTCTAGATGTTCAGAGTGTTCCAGGGTGAGCGTCTCTACCTGGTGGGACATGGACCGCAAGTAGGCTCCGCCATGCTCCCTGATGATGAACCCATCATTCTCGAGTTTTTCCAGATCCTGCCTGATGGTAGGTTCAGTCACCCCGAATGCCTTACTCAGGGCCTTTACCCTGGCACTCCCATCTTCACGAATATATTCAAGGATGCTCATCCTTCGTTCATTTGCTAGTAGATCTCTTTTGTTTGTATTATTTTCTTTCATTTCATTAATTCTAATAGGTTCTACCCAAATTGAAAAGAGAAATCTCCCATGGTTATCCCTATTCCCCCTTATTATCTCTGTACTTTCTTACCAGCAGACAAATCCTCCATCAACCAGGAGATTCACCCCGGTACAGAACGACGAAGCTTTGGCAGCCAGGAAGATAGCCGGCCCGACCATCTCATCGACCTCAGCCATGCGCCCGATCGGGGTGGTCTCTTCGAAGATCTTTCTTTGATCTGCAACTTCCGGCCTCTTGTTCATGGGAGACAGCGTATACCCGGGACTGATGGCATTCACCCTGATACCCCGGTCAACCCACTCCATGGCAAGACTCTTGGTCAGATGGATGACTGCAGCCTTTGCGGAATTGTAATGGGCCTGAAGCAATCCCCTGTTCACGATCACGCCGGACATCGATGCGATATTTATGATCGATCCTGATTTCCTCTTCATCATGGCATTCGCCTCAGCCTGGCAGGAGAGGAAGACCCCTTTATAGTCAACATCGATCATCGTGTCCCACTGCTCCTCACCCATCTCCTCAGCCGGATTGGCATTGGCGATACCTGCACTATTCACAGCGACATCGAGCGGGCCGAGCTCGGATTCTATCTGAGCCACTGCATCGATCATATCCTGTTTCTTTGTGACATCAACCAGGATCTTCAAGGCTTTCCTGCCGGAACTCTCTATTCTTGCCACAGTTTCACCGAGACTCTCAGTATCACTCCTGTCGAGGCAGGCGACATCCGCACCGGATTCAGCAAGTCCGACAGCGATTGCCTGACCAATACCACTCCCTGCTCCTGTTACCAGACAGACCTTATCTGTCAAATCAAATAAATCCATACTCGTCCTCCTTGTGACATATCATCAATCTTATATACCTTCTCACCTCAGGCCGTATTCACGGGCCTTGGAAACAACATACTCAATACAGGTGTCCTTATCCGCTTCAAGGAGCAGCCCCTGCTCTATACATTTCCCGGCAGCATCAGAGATCTTCTTCTGATACGCTGCCAGGTCCCCATGCAGTGCCGTCAGGCGTTCAATGGGAAACGGTTCATCATACCCGAACAAGGTGGCGGCGAACGCAAGATCAGGCTGCAGGGGAGTACACTGGGTATGGTACACACAGAGAGGTTCCTCGATCGCTGGCAGCCGCCATCCTCCCTTGCTGTTTCCCAGTGCATCCTTGCAGTTCTCACCCTTTTCATCTACCTCTATCGGGGATAAGACAGGGGGAGCGATCCCCTCCCGGGTCCATGCATACAGCATCTCAAGCCCTGCATGGAATACCAGTTCAGAGGGGAAATCATTCGGGTGGAGCTCTTTACCCGGGTAGTTCGGTACTATCCCGCCTTTGTATACATCCACATCACCGATATAGTAATCGATCATCGTGCTCTTCGTATCATGTGAAGCCCCGGGGATATCATAGACCCGGTACTTCATATCTTCTGCATCACTGTCCTCACCCCTTGCCTCATCGTTTCCCCATAACTGGTTCTCACTCTCCGTATGGATCTCAATAAAGGGCTGATAGCAATGCCTGATCTTTCTTGACTGCTCCATAGCGGTCCTGCCGTAATTCTGGTTCAGGTCGGGAAGACATGAGCTTGCACTGCCGCAGGAGTAATACCCATCGAAGAGCGGGACGTCCCGCTCTTCAGCATAGGCAAAATCATTGAGAAACCGGATCATATACGCCCCTGACTGTGACCAGCCGGCAAGGTACTGGAAATAGGGACCATATTCAGCCAGCAGGCTGTTCTCCGGATCCCGGAGAAACCCTGCAAGGTCGAGGAGCATATCCCAGAACAACCCATCCTCGGTCTCTGGAGCGGAAGCCCCCCTCATATTCCCCAGTTCTATATCAGGCAATTGCGAAGGAAGCGGATTCTGCCAGCTCAACCTATGGTACCGATCATGGTCGAACCTCAGCATGGCTGGAATCACATTCGGCTTGCTTGTGATCCCAATGTAAATATCCCCGTTACGCATCAGGTGCTTCCGGGTCAGGACCCAGACTCGGTCAAAGTCAATGAAGCTTGTCGAATTCAGGATCTCGACCACCACATTCCCGCTGAAGTTCTCAATGCGCTCAGGCTTCCGTACGATTAGCCTGTTCGTATAGGGAGCATCCTTATACAGGATCGTTTTCTTCTCTCCTTCCCAGCCGTAGACATTAGACACGCCGGCCAGGAAGTATTCCTCTTCGATATATCCTGCTTCCCTGAGATGGCACTTCTCTCTAGCCGTACAGAAGGGATGGGAGACTTCAGTTGTCGGAATCTGCTCCAATGCATTGATCATGGTTCGTTCCTTCAGGTTTCGCTTCTCAGGCAGCCGCTATGACTTTCTGCTTCTTCGTCTTGGTCAGTCTCTGGATACTGTCAAACCCTACCGCTGCAACCAGGACGGCACCCTTGGCAACCTGCTGCCAGTACTCACTGACTCCGACGATGATAAGACCGTTCGACAGGACACCGATGATCAGGGCCCCAACGAGGACATTGGTTATCTTACCTTCACCACCGCTGATACTCACCCCGCCGACGACACAGGCTGTAAGGACATCCATCTCAAACCCGTCCCCGGCTTTCGGCTGTCCTGAGTTGACCCTCGACATCATGATGATACCGGCAATAGCCGTCAGGAAACCGCTTGCCGTATACGCTAGGATCTGGATCTTCTTGGTATCCAGCCCAGAAAGCCTGGTGGCTTCCTTATTACTTCCTACCGCATAGAAATACCGCCCGATATAGGTCCTGTTCAAAACGAACCCGCTGATGACGAGGATCACGATCATGAAGATCACGGGAATAGGTATCGGCCCGAGGTATCCCTGGCCGAAGAACTTGTAGCTTTTTGGGAGACCGTACACTGAGGCGCCGCCGCAGATGATGAATCCCAAGCCCCGGATCAGGATCTGCATCCCGAGGGTAGCAATCATGGGAGGCATACCCGTACTGGTTATGATATACCCATTCCAGAGGCCGAGCCCGGTCCCAACCAGCAGCCCGATGATGATGCTCAAGGCAGGGTTAAGTCCCCAGTTCACGACAGACATGGAGGTGACAACACCTACGATGGAGAGCATCGATCCGACACTCAAGTCGATCCCGCCCGAGATGAGGACGAACATCATACCTACAGACACGATCCCAAGCATGGATATCTGCCGCAGTACCGTGATCAAGTTGGCGAACGTCCTGAAATTCGGCGCAAGTATGGCGAATACTATGCACATGACAATGAGTACAATAAGCACAGCTGATTCTTTCAGTATATTCTTTGCATTTAGCTTGTTGGCCATCTCTTCTACTCCTTAGCCTCGAATTCTTCAGACGCGAGACCCATAATATATTCCTGTGTAAAATTCTCTTTCTCTACCATACCGGAGAAACGGCCTTCACTGAGGACCATGATCCGGTCCGACATACCTATGACTTCTTCAAGCTCAGAGGAGATCATGATGATCGCCAGCCCTTCTTCGGAAAGCCTGTTGATCAGGTGATAGATCTCCTGCTTAGCACCGACATCTATTCCTCTCGTAGGTTCATCAAAGATCAGGACTTTCGATTTGCTTGCCAGCCATTTACTCAAGACGACTTTCTGCTGGTTTCCCCCGCTCAGGTTCTGTACTTTCTGGGCAAAGGAAGGTGTCTTGATGGACAGGGCACTCTTATGCTCCTTGATCACTGAATCCTCCATCGGGCGTTTGATGACTGTAAACCTGGAGATCCTCTGAAGTATGGAGAGCGTGATATTATTCCTGACCGAGAGGTTGAGGATGACCCCATGCCGTTTCCGGTCTTCGGGAACAAGCCCTATCCCGAGTTTCAATGCATCCTTTGGACTCTTGACCATAACGGGCTTCCCATCAAGGATGATCTGTCCGGAATACAGTCTCTCGGCACCGAAGATCAGACGTGCCATCTCTGTACGGCCGGCACCGACGAGGCCGGCAACCCCAAGGATCTCTCCCTTCTTCAGTGAGAAGCTGATGTCCGAAGCCCCTGGACCTGATATATTCTCGACCTTCAGGATCTCGTCGCCTAACGCGTGAGTCCGTTTTGGGAAGGTATCATTCAGTTCCCGGCCCACCATCTGCTTGACCAGTTCATTCCTTGAGATATCCTTGGTCACGAACGTCCCGATCTTGTTCCCATCCCTGAAGATCGTCAATCTGTTCGAGAGCTCATAGATCTCATTGAGCCGATGTGACACATATATGATTGAGACTCCCTGTTTCTGCAGCGTCTTGACAAGCTTCAGCAGGATATCGACTTCATTGGTCGTCAACGGCGCTGTAGGCTCATCCATGACCAGGATCCTGACATTCTTCGAGATGGCCTTGGCGATCTCAACGAGCTGCATATATGCGACCGTGAGGTCTTTCACGATGGTGTTGGGATCTATGTCCACCTGCATAAGGCGGAACACTTCCCTGGTCTTTCTTTCCATCTCGGCAAAATCTATGGTTACCTTGTTCCCAGGATAACTCCCCATGAAGATATTCTCAGCCACCGACAAACTTGGTATTAACGTGAATTCCTGATAGATCACCTCAATACCCAATTCTCGTGACAGATGCGGGTTCATGGAATTATAGATCTTCCCATCGATCTCGATAGTCCCCTCTTCCGGGGTGATTGCCCCGGAGATCAATTTGATGAGGGTAGATTTCCCAGCTCCGTTCTCGCCCACCAACGCATGGATCTCGCCTTCGGTGATGTCGATAGATACGTTATCCAGGGCTTTGACTCCAGGATATTCTTTCGTTATATTACTGATCTTCAGGATGCTGTTTTCCAAAACATAATCTCCAAGCAAGTTGTAAACCGGCTATTTCTTTAATCGTACATAGAGAGAGGAAGTCACTACAGGATCCCTCTCTCTATGTATGGTATTATGCAAGTACGGTGTTATTCAATAAACTCATCAACATTATCAATCGTGACCTGCTCGAGCGGGAAGTACTTGATATGTTCTGAGATAGTTTCCCCATTCTTCATGGCCAATGCATCATCAACCATCAACTCACCGACTTTGTTCAGGTGGAGGGAGACCGTACCCCGGTGGATGCTTCCCTCAGCAACAGCTGCAAGACCCTCGGTCGTACCGTCACAAGCGAATAAGCCTACATCGTCTCCGACCCTTCCAGCTGACTTGAATGCTTCATATGCACCAAGGACTACAGAGTCATTGATACCAACGATCCCATTCAGGTCCGGAACTGCCTGCAGAAAGCTCTCAGATACATCTGTTCCATCTACGACAGTCACTGCATCAGCAGAGATGACGATCTCGGCGTTTGGAGCTGTATCAGCAAGCCCTGCCTCGATCCCTGCCTGTCGGACCAGGATGAAGTCATATGCCCTTGCAGTCAGCAGACCTAATTTTGCCTCTCCGCCAAGAGCTTCAGTGATCCAATCCCCTGCCATGGAACCGATCATGTAGCCAAGGTCATAGTTGTCAGCGAGGTACGAGACATCAGCAAGATCCATCTCAGCATCAAAGGAGATGATATTGATACCTGCATCACGTGCACGCTGGTTCACATCCTCAGTGATCTGCTGGTCTGAGTTCTGTTCCACGATCACGTCACAACCAGCGATGATGAAGTTCTCGATGACTTCTACGAGAGTCCCGGCATCTCCTCCGGTATCCTTCAGGATCACCTTACCGCCATAGCTCTCTGCCTTTGCAGCCATGGCTTTACCCATGTTCACATAAGCCGTATTTCCTAAATCTGCGAAGACTGCACCGATTAGCAGTCCATCATCTTTCCCTGAATTCTCACTCTGTCCACCAGCGAAGACTGTTGCTGTGCTGATCACCAAGATCAAAGCAATAAGCAATACCTTTCTCATTCTTTTCTCCTTTCTGGAATCGATCTTCCACCGAAATAATCCGGTGTATTTATCACTCATAGTCTGCTCCTGCAGGCTATAAATTTCATCAAGACTGGATGTCCCCCCATCCACCATTACAGATTACCACACATATTTTCGGTTGTAAACTTTTATTTTCTTTTTTTTTCGTTTTTCTACGTTGGCTATGTTATCACTCGGATTTTCCTCCTGTCAAGAAAAATAATAATAAATCTAAACTGAATTTTTTGGGTGTGGAAAATAAAACAAGATGTAAATCTGTTGTATTCATCCATAAAAGAGACCTGTATTCAGGATTACCGGTTTGGAAGGACCTGCCCATATGCTATGCTGTCCATATGTACGACGTCATCATCATCGGGGCAGGGGCTGCAGGCCTCTTCCTTGCAGCGAACATACCCCATAAGAGAGTACTCCTCTTGGAGAAGATGGAGAGCCCGGGAAAGAAGCTCCTCATTACCGGCAGCGGGATGTGCAACCTCACCAACACCGATGAGACCGATACCTTCCTCACTCATTTTGGTTCCAGGAAGCAGGCAAACTTCCTAAAACCCGCCCTCATGAACTTTTCCACAGCTTCTGCACAGCAGTGGTTCACAGACCGTGGGCTGCTGCTTTCCATCAGACACGACGGCAAGGTCTTTCCCGTGACCCAGAAAGCCCAGTCGGTGGTGGACCTCCTCGTTGATACTGCCCGCTCGAACGGGATAGAGATCGAGTACAACCAGAGAATCGCAGGGATCACCCATACGGACCATACCTTCACCGTCCGGACCCATGATGCAGAGTACACATCACGAAGCCTCGTGATCACGACCGGCGGGAAGAGTTATGAGACGACTGGTTCTGACGGGTCAGGGTATGCCCTGGCGAAGGCCCTGGGCCACTCGATCGTCGAGCCGACCCAGGCACTCGTCGGTGTCCATGTGCAGGACTACCACCTTGCCACCCTCTCAGGCAATTCGATACGCGATTCGTATGTCGAGTTCTTCCGGAAGGGTGAGACAAAACGATACCACCATGCTCAGGGAGACCTCCTCTTCACCCACAAGGGGGTATCAGGCCCGGTGATCCTCAACAACTCACGATTCATCACCTCCGGTGACCGTCTGGTCATATCGCTGGTCCCCACGACAAACAGGGAGCACTCCAGGACGGAGCTGCAGAAGTCCCTGACTTCGGAACCAAGGAAGCAGGTCTCTACTGTCCTGAAGACGTTCGGTCTCTTCCAGAAGCTCGCAGAGACCGTGCTCGGTGAGGTGGGTATCCCTGCAGACCTCCCCTGCTCTGAGCTCGACAAGAAGCGACGGAAGCAGCTGGTAAGCCTGCTTACAGCCTACCCGCTCGAAGTCTCGAGGAAGGGCTACTTCTCCTCTGCCATGGCAACAGCTGGGGGTGTTTCCCTGCAGGAAGTGAACAGATCGACCATGGAATCAAGGCTCATCCCCAGCCTCTTCTTTGCCGGAGAGATCCTTGATTTTGATGGAGACACGGGGGGTTACAACCTCCAGGCAGCATGGGCTACGGCAAAGCTGGCAGCTGATTATTTAGTAAACATTCACTAAACAATTTGACAGATCACTCATTCCATTGTACTATACCATCCATGAAACCAACGATCCGTGATGTAGCACGTACAGCTGGAGTATCCCCTGCCACCGTCTCCCTCGTCCTGAACAACCGTTCCGGGATCGGGGAGAAGACACGGAAGACCGTCCTAGAGGCAGCAGAGTCACTCGGCTACCGGTACCAGAGGAAGGGAACGCTTGAGGATGGGCGTGGTACGCTCTGCTTCCTCAAGGTAGTACGGCACGGGCACATCCTCAACCGGGACCATAACGAGTTCATCTCCGACTACATCGAGGGGATACAGCAGGAGGCCGGCAGGGAAGGATTCTCCCTCGAGGTACGGAACTACGAGTCCACCGAGCCTGCAGATATCCTATCCGACCTGCAGGATTCCAGTTTTAGCGGGCTCATCATCCTGGCTACCGAGCTGAGCGGTGAGGAGATGGAATGCTTCAGTGCATCCCCCTTCCCCGTGGTCTTCATCGACGCATCCCATCCCAGCCTCCCCTTCGACTTCATCGACATGGACAACGAAGGAGCAGTTTACTCCATCGTGAAAACATTCAAGGAGTTGGGGCATACGAAGATCGGGATGGTCACCGCCTCCCACAAGACACGGAACTTCGCCCTGCGGGAGAAATACTTCCATGAGGCCATGGAGCATTGTGGATTAGCTGTGGAAAGCCGGTGGATATTCTGTGCAGACTCCACGATAGACCACTCCTTCGATGATATCCTGCCCCAGCTGAAGAGTAAGAGGGGGGATCTTCCTTCCGCCCTCTTCTGTGTCTGCGACATCATCGCCTACGGGACATTGCGTGCCTTGAGGGAGCTGGGCATATCAGTACCTGAGGCAGTCTCCGTGATCGGGTTTGACAACCTGCTCTCGAGCCAGGTGACCGACCCCCCGCTCGCATCGATTGAGGTGTCGAAGAAGAGCATCAGCAGGAAGGCAGCCGGTCTGCTGCTGCGCCGTATCGCAATGCAAGAGGAGCTTCCCTATGAGAAGGTCTGTATCGGAAGTACGCTGGTCAGAAGGGCCAGCCTGAAATAGAAGGAGGATACCCTATGAAGATCCTGAATTACGGTTCACTGAATATTGACCATGTCTATCCCGTCCCCCACATCATCCTGCCTGGGGAGACACTGCACGGGGGGAACCCCGCCGACCATCCCGGCGGCAAGGGGGCCAACCAGGCAGTCGCCATCGCGAAAGCCGGGGCAGAGATCTGGATGGCCGGGAAGATCGGGGAGGATGCCGGCTGGGTGCTCGATATCCTGACAGAAGCCGGTGCCCATACCGAATATATGCATACCTATGACGGCCCAACCGGCCATACGATCATCCAGGTGACCCCGCAGGGGCAGAACTCCATCATCCTCTTCAGCGGCGGGAACACGCAGAACACCCGTGAGGAGATCGACGAGGTGCTCGGTAATTTCACTGAAGGGGACTACCTCGTCCTCCAGAACGAGATCAACGAGATCCCCTACATCATCGACGAGGCAGCGAAGAAGGGGATGAAGATTTGCCTCAACCCTGCCCCCTTCACCGACAACATCAAGGGGTGGCCGCTCGAGAAGCTCGAGCTGCTCATCGTCAACGAACTCGAGGGAGAGGCCCTCGCGGGCATCTCTGGGAGTTTCGACGAGATCCTCGACCGGCTCACCGAGTTCTACCCCGATGTCCACATCCTCCTGACCCTGGGCAAGGCAGGCGCAAAGTACGGGAAGGGTGCCGTACGCCACTTCCAGCCGATCATTGACTCCCCCGTCGTGGATACGACCGCAGCAGGGGATACCTTCTTCGGCTATTTCCTCGCAGGATTCACCAAGGGCAAGAGCGTGGAGCAGTCGATGTACGAGGCGACCTATGCTTCTTCAGTGACCGTCTCTCGCCCGGGGGCGATGGGATCGATCCCCTTCCTCTCCGAGATCGAGGGCTCGTTCACACCCCTGAGCTGACTTACATTCCTACAGCAGTTCCACAAATCCTACAGCAAGCGGGAGGCGTTTTGCGGTATACTTCATCGTGTCCAGACCATTCGAGCCGGATATGAGTAATGAGTAGCGGCAGTGTGCTTTCCCCAAGCAGAGATCGTTTCGGTCGGGACGGGTGGTAAGGGGCAGGACGTCAGTTTCCTCTGTTCCAGGCAGGTGCACCCCCATGCAGCAGCCTGGTTTCCGTCATCCCAGACGGTGCGAGACCTGCCCCTGACCGCCATTCATGACTATTATGATCACCCATACCTTCATAATCAGACATGCAGATGCTATACTTTGTGAGTAAGGGGGACCAATGGTATCGGTCGGTATCGTAGATGACCATGAACTCATCCGCCTCGGGCTGCGGTCACTGCTGGAGCAGGAACCGGCTATGGACTGCGTCCTTGAGCTCACGAGTGCGCAGGAAGTGCTGGATTCCATCAGCAAGATCGACGATACCGTCGATATCCTGCTGCTCGACCTCAGCCTTCCCGATTCCAGCGGGCTCAGCCTCCTCGAGAAGCTGCAGGGCCGACTGCAGAGGACGAAGGTCATCATCTTGAGTTCATCCCCGGAAGAGGAGTTCGCTGTACAGGCTGTGCGATCAGGGGCATCCGGCTTCCTCCCCAAGGACTTCACCGTCGCTTCCCTCCTTGAGGCGGTCCGGTCAGTCATGCACGGGGGGATATACCTCACACCGAAGGCATCAGGGTACCTGAGGGAAGGGACACCGGCAGATGCCGCGACTGCACCGACACGGGATACCAGGGAGCTCTCCGGGAATGAGCTTACCGTGTTCCGCTACATCTGCACCGGCTATGCCAACAAGGAGATCGCCTACGAGATGGGCTGTTCGGTCAAGACGGTCAGCACCTACAAGCGAAGACTCATGGAGAAACTGGGGGCTGGGAACCTGGTCGAACTCGTCAGGATCGGGATGGAGAAGGGGTTCGTCCCTGATCACTCCTGAAAGCCTACAGCGGTTACCAGCATTCCTACACCGCCCCGACGGTCTCCCATGATATGATCATACCACCGGGTACGGTCCCACGGGGCGGGTTCCCGACAGGATATCGGAGGCAGGGGGGCTATGCCGACTGATAAAGAGGCGATCATCACGATACTGGAAGAGGGACAGGAACTCCTCACCAGGGTCACGGGGATCGCCACCAGCAGTATCAATTTCACCGATAAGATCGATTCCATCCTGGGGAGGATCGGGGGATACCTCCAAGTCAGCAGGGTGGCGATCTTCGAGTATGAGACCCTCCGGCTCTCCTCCTCCAATACCTTCGAGTGGTGTGCCGCCGGGATCGAGTCCCGGATCAGGCAGCTGCAGGAGGTCCCCTATGACGATATGCACCCATGGGTCGAGCTGCTGAGGGAGCAGGAGATAGTCTGTGAGAGCACCCTTGAACAGCTTCCACAGCGGATCAGGGAGACCCTCTCCCCTCAGGGCGTCAAGTCCATCCTGGTGATCCGGTTCGAACATACGGACTATATTGACGGGTTCATCGGCTTCGAGGACTGTATCTCTGAACGTGTATGGGACCCGTATGTGGTGAAGACGATCCAGACAGTCGCAGGGATCATCGCCTCCCTGTACGAGCAGGAGAGCCTGGGAAAGTCCCTGCAGGAGAGCGAGCAGAACTTCAAGGCTTTCTTCAAATCGATCATCAACTTCATCTTCGTCTCAGATCCTGACGGGGACCTGCTGTATGCCAACGACGTCGTAGGGGAGAAGCTCGTTTCCTATCCCGAAGGCGCCGACCTGACCCTGCTCGACTACCATCCGGGGGAGTACCGGAGTGAGGCCGCCGCCATCCTCAGCGGTATGGAGGCAGGCACGAGGGATGTCAGCAACATCCCGCTGCTCGGGAAGGACGGGTCATACATCCCCGTTGAATCGAGGCTCTGGAAGGGGACCTGGAACGGCAGGGAGGCATGGTTCTTCGTATCGAAGGACCTGACCCTCCAGCAGACAGCCATCAACATGTTCGACACCCTCTTCGAGCAGCTCCCTTCCCCGATCGCCCTCATAAACGGGGAGACGAAAGAGTATGTGAACATAAACTCCGCCTTCGAGCGGGTCCTCGGATACCGCCCTGACACGATCATTGGCAGGACCACGGAGTCGGTCAGCCTCTTCATCGATCCCGAGGCAGAGTCCCTCCTCATCGAGCGGACGATGAAGGACGGTGTCTACTCGACACAGACCCCGCTGCGCAGGACTGACAGGGAGGCTGCCCAGTGTCTGGTCATGGCCTCCCTGGTGCAGCATATCACCTCACCCTACATCATCATCACCTTCACCGATATCAGTGAGGAGATCGCTGCCAAGAGGAAGATACAGGAGCAGAAGGCCTATATAGAGAGCATTATCGAGTATACCGAGACCGGGACCTGGGACTGGGACATCGTACAGGACCGTATCCAGCTCAATGACCGGTTCAGGTCCAGCCTCGGGTATGAGGGGGAACACTACCCCGACCCGAACCGTGAGCGGTTCCTCTCGATCTGCCACCCCGATGACCGGGACCGGGTCATCAGGACCTTCAGCATGCTCCCGGAGAACCGTGAGACGAGGCTCTCGACTGAGTTCAGGATCAGGAAGGAGGACAGCTCCTACATCTGGGTCATGCTCTCCGGACGAGTCTCCGCCTTCGATGAACATATGGCCCCTGCCCGCATGCTCGGCACCCTGACTGACATCACACACCTGAAGGAGACCGAGCAGCTGCTCATCGAGGAGCGAAACCGGGCCGAGGCTGCCGTGAAGACCCAGTCCGACTTCCTGGCCATGGTCAGTCATGAGATCAGGACCCCCATCAACACCATGATGGGGATCCAGAAGCTCCTCTCGATGACCGATCTCGACACCCAGCAGCGGTCCTACCTCGAACGGCTTGACAGTGCCGCCCATATCCTGCTACAGACAGTGACGAATATCCTTGACCTGACGAAGATCAGGGCTGACCGGCTCGAGATCGAGCGGATCCCCTTCCTGCTCGAGCCGTTCATCAACACGATCATCGATTCCTTCGGCGTCAGGATCGCGATCAAGAAGCTCGACTTCTCCATCTATATAGCCCCTGATGTCCCGGGACACCTGTTCGGAGACTCCTTCAGGATCCTGCAGGTTCTCACGAACCTGCTCTCGAATGCCGTGAAGTTCACTGACCGGGGCTTCATCAGGCTTGAGGTGAAGAGAACCCCGAACCAAACTGACATGATCGACTTCATCGTCGAGGATACCGGCATCGGCATGTCCGAGGCTGTCAGGCAGAAGATCTTCCAGCCATTCGTGCAGGCCGATGCCAGCACGACCCGCACGTACGGCGGCACCGGGCTCGGCTTGTCGATCTGCACCAACCTGATAGACAGGATGGGAGGCCGGCTCTCATTAGAGAGCCATGAGGGCGAAGGGTCGACCTTCACCGTCTCCCTGCCGGCTCTTGATCCTGCCCATCTGCAGGAGAAGCGACTGACTGATGACCTGCAGCAAGACCTGCCCGGGGTATGGGGCTGTCTCCTGTCAGAACCCCAGGAGGCACTGGTCAGGAGGATATGTTCTGACCTGGCGATCCCCTACTCCCCGCACGAGAGTTGTGACTATGAACCGGAGGACTCACTGATCATCATCGAATGGGGGCGCCTGTTCAATGAGTATATCAAGGACCGGACACGTGTGGAGGAGATCATACACCAAAACTACATGATCCTCCTTACCACACGACTCGTTGTGGAGCAGGACATCTACCGGATCATCAACTCCACCAGGTTCGTCACCCTCCCCAAGCCCTTCCTCCACCGGGACCTCATCACCGCCATACAGCTATGCCTGAAGAAGCGGGAAGCCCCCCGGAAGGATAGGGGACTCCCCTCCAAAGATACCGGGAAGAGCCGGGTCATGATGCAGCGGAGGGGGAAGCATATCCTCGTCTGTGATGACCACAGGGTGGGCAGGCTCATGCTGGAGGAGCTGCTGCAGGCCCAGGGATACACGGTACATTCGACAGACTCCGGAGCAGCTGCCCTGAACATCCTCAAGTACCGGAGGTTCGACCTCCTGCTTCTCGATATCCAGATGCCTGACATGGACGGGTTCGAGGTCATAGAGAGGATCAGGAAGCAGGATCGCCTTCGGAACCTCAGGATCCTCATACTCTCTGCAGACCTGCTGGTATCGCAGAGGATGGAGCAGCTGAAGCAGTCAGTCGAGGGGTTCGTCCCGAAACCCGTCGACCCGGAACAGCTTGTCTCCCTCCTCGACCGGACCCTGCTGGGACAGGCTGGCCAAGCTCCCGGTCCTCATGCGCAGGAAGCCGCTGATACAGTCAAGACCGATCTTGATGCCGGGCTGAAGCGATTCGGCAGCAATCGCCTGCTCTTCCTGAAAGTCACCTCTGACTACCTGAATGAGCAGGAGGGTTTCATCAAGGACCTCAGGGAGAGCTTGCTTGGGCAGGAGCCGGGACAGACCGCCAGGCTCCTGCACGGGACCAGGGGCGTCGCGTCGAATCTTGGCCTTACCTCCTATGCGCAGCTGCTGGGAGAGCTTGAGACAACCCTACGGTCAGACTTCCCGGAGGTCTCCGATTGGGAGGGCAGACTTGTCGACCTGCGGTTCTGTCTCGAGGATTCAGCGAATGCATTCGGTACCTACCGCAAACAGCTGGGCACCTCCCCGGCAACCATGCAGCAGGGAGAACTCCCCATTCCCGACAGGGAACCGGACGGAGCTGTCGTCCTGGTCTGCGCCGGGCTGATCGAGGACCTGGGCCTGCAGGATCCTGTGGGAAGCATGGAAAAGCTGGGACAGCTTATGCAGTACAGGCTGCCTGGGGAACTGCAGGGAATCACCAAGCGCCTGCAGGCACACATCGCAGCATATGAGTTCTCAGCAGCCCTGAAGGTCTGCAGCGAACTCAACGATATCCTTACAGCGAGGTATGGAATTGAATGACCCAAGAAGACCGTCTATCCTGATCGTCGATGACCAGAAACCGCTGGTCGCCCTGCTCACCTCGCTTCTCTCGGAGCACTATACCATCAGGGTAGCCTTCTCCGGGGAAGAGGCGCTGCAGCAGCTGCAGGCCAGGCCTGTAGACATGGTGCTCCTCGATGTGGAGCTGCCCGGGATGAGCGGGTACGAGGTATGCCGGGAGATACGCTCGTCTGCCGATCTCAAGGATATCATCGTCATCTTCATCACCGGCCTGGGTTCGAGCAGGGACGAAGAGTACGGCCTGCAGCTCGGGGCTGATGACTACATCCTCAAGCAGATCAGCCCGAGCCTCGTGTTGAAGCGCATCGCGATGCATTTCGAGACATACGACCTCCATCACCATCTCAGGATGGAGATCAGCAGGAAGAACGCAGCGCTGGGAAAGATGCAGGAGACACTCCTGCGCAGCCTTGCCGTGGCTGTCACCTACCGGGATTCTACCACCGGCCTCCATATGCTGCGCACCCAGGCCTATACCAAGCTCCTCCTTGATATCCTCTGCGACACGACCGACTTCTACCTGGACCCCGAGGTCAGGGAACAGATCATCCAGGCCTCCATCCTCCACGATATCGGGAAGATCGCCATCCCGGACACGATCCTGACCTCGAATACCGGACTCACACCCGTAGACATCACGAACATCAAGCAGCATACGACCCTGGGACGCGAGATCCTGAGAAAGACCAGGAACCACGATGATGAGAACTATGACTTCCTTGAGATAGCCGAGAACATCACCGTCTACCACCATGAGCGGTGGGACGGTTCGGGCTACCCCTACGGGCTGCGGGGAACGCAGATCCCCTTCGAGGCACGCGTGGTCGGGTTGGTGGATGTCTATGATGCGTTGACCGGTGAACGGCCCTACCATGATACCTATACCCATGAAGAGGCAGTCAGGATCATAGCAGAGGGGGATGGGAGGATAGCTCCCGACCACTTCGACCCGCTGCTGCTCAAGGTGTTCATCGAGCATGCCGACCTGTTCAAGGTAGCCCACAGGACGGTCCTCTCTACCTACTCTATCGATACCTGAACTTCAGATGAACATCCGAGTGAGGTTCACCACGGCTGTCAGCACGATAGCCGCCCCGATATAGCGCCGGTAATGAGACTCGGGGATGATGCGGTGGACGAGGAAGCCGAGGATGATCGCGACCAGGAGGAAGGGGGCAGCGATCAGCGAGCTCTCGATCCCTTCAACCGTCAGCACCCCGTTCAGGTAATAGAGGGGCACCCGGCAGATCGCCGTGTTCGTCCACAGCAGGCCGAGGGATGCACGGTAAGCTCGCTGGTGCCCGAGCTCAGCCCCGATGACCGGGATGAAGAAGACCCCGATGCTCGTTGCCCCCATGACGAACCCGGCCAGGGTATACAGGGGCTTTCGCAGGACCTGGGGCACCTCAGGCTCCCTGCCTATGATGAGGTTGACCCCGTAGATGAAGATGATGGCTAACACGATGATATTGAAGGTCTTCTCAGGGACATAGCTCATGAAGAGGGTCCCGAGGACGAGCCCGGGTACGGCAAAGAGGCACAGCTTGCCGATCACCTTCCATCTCACAGACTTCAGGTCGCTCAACACGACGAGGAGACTCCCTACCAGTGCGAAGACCGGCAGCATGCTCACCGCTTCCTTTGAGGGGATGCTCGTGGTGAGCAGGAGGAAGGTGATCACCGACCCGCCAAAGCCGAAGATACTCTCTACGGCATAACCGAGTGATGCACTGATGATGATGAACGGGGACATAGCTCCTCCAGTCTGCTGATCCTAATTACTATGATTTGAATCTATTTGATAGGAAAGGTCAAGGGAGCATCTTGCCAACCATGTACATGTGTATTATCGACAGTCACTCTGCTGATTTTGCATAAAAATCAGCAGAGTGACTGTTGAATTTCACCATTTCAGTCTTACACTAGAGATATGTACCAACGAACCCTTGATATGAGAGAGCTGGCAGGGCATAAGTCCTTCTTCCTCTTCGGGCCGCGCAGCACCGGGAAGACCACACTGCTGAAGACACAGTTCCCTGAACTGGAGATCATCAACCTGCTCTCGAGCATGGTCTACCTCCCACTCTCAGAGAACCCGTCACTGCTGCAGGATATTGTCAGGGACCAGTTGGAAGCCGGCACCCTCATCATCATAGACGAGATCCAGAAGATCCCTGCACTCCTAGATGAGATCCACGACCTGATAGAGTCCACTGATGCCCATTTCATCCTTACCGGATCCAGTGCCAGGAAGCTCAAGCGTTCAGGAGTGAACCTCCTTGCAGGGAGGGCATGGCAGGCAAACCTCTTCCCCCTCACTTCACATGAGATAGACTCATTCGACCTGGA
The DNA here is from genome assembly GCA_963677595.1 of Spirochaetia bacterium. GTDB lineage: Bacteria > Spirochaetota > Spirochaetia > CAKZLE01 > CAKZLE01 > CAKZLE01. The sequence continues at coordinate 1,929,449 of OY782041.1, read as the reverse complement.
ACGCTACCTGCAGTATGGAGGCTTACCCCAGGTCTATACCAGCAGGGAACCGGAGGAGGAGCTTGATGCCTATATCAACACCTACCTGCGAGAGGAGATCCAGGCAGAGGCCCTGGTACAGCGGCAGGTACAGTTTAACCGGTTCCTCAGGGCTGCCAGTCAGGCCAACACAGAGCAAGTGAATTTCGCGAACATAGCCAGTGATTCCGGGGTTCCCGCCAGTACGGTCCGTTCTTATTTTTCCATCCTTGAAGATACCTTCCTCGGCTTCTTCCTCGAGAGCTGGCAGGAATCAGAGAAGCGGAAAGCCGTCGCGACCCCGAAGTTCTACTTCTTCGATACCGGTGTAGCGAACTTCCTACGGTCCAACCATCAACTCCAGCCTGATTCGAGTGAATATGGCAAGGCCTTCGAGCAGTTCATTGCCATGGAACTGCGTGCCTGGATCTCCTACAGCAGGAACAGACTGCCGCTGCGGTACTGGAGAACCAGGACAGGGATGGAAGTGGACTTCCTCATCGGGACTCAGGCCGCGATCGAGGTGAAAGCTTCAAGGAAGGTAACGAAGAAGCACCTGAAGGGCCTGCGGGCCCTGCAGGAGGAGGGCCTCTTCTCCTCCTTCTACCTCGTCTCTCTTGACCCCCTGGACCGCACCACGGACGACGGTATCCATTGCCTTCATCACTCTTCCTTCCTCAACCTGTTGTGGTCGGGCAACCTGTGATATACTGATCCCATACTTCTTTGGACCTGCGAGACCTGACACAAAGGAGTCACCTATGAGAACCTCACGAACCGTAATCCTCTTATTGGTCATCATCACCCTCACATTCACTGGCTGCGACCTCATCTCGAAGTTCCTCGGCGGCGGCGATGACGATGCATTCGGCCCCTCCTACTTCTTCGGGATGGATGCCCATGATGGCATCCTCTACATCAGTGCACCGGAGAGCCACAAGGTAACGACGATAGCTCAAGGGGAAGACATAAGCCCCGAGGACTTCCCCACCTTCGACCTGCCCCACGGCCTGGTCTATGACCCTGATACCCATGAGATCTGGATCTGCGACCCGAACAGCGGGAAGATCTTCCAGTACGGGATCCAGGGGGCCGGGGACTGGCGCACCGAGATGGAGAACTATTCCGTTGGCACCCAACCGGTGAATGTGATCATCGTGCCTGAGTTCCAGGTAGGAGAGGAGCTGGAACCCCGTTTTAAACGCCTGGTGGTCGCCGATCGGGAGGAGAATGCTATCTTCCTCTCCCCGTTCGATACCCCCACACACAATACCGGTGCATTCAATAATGAGAACGGCTGGACCCTACAGTACCTGACTGACGATTCCGGCGGGTATATTGACATGTTCTATGACGAGACAACCTACCTGCTCTATGTCGTCAGCGACGAATACTTCGGGTTCCAGACCATAGATCTTGCATCAGAGGACCCTCCAACCAGTGGGCAAACCTATCTCTTCACCGGCAGTTCCGGGATCACCCAGGAAGAGATAGACTACGGCTGTACCGGCATCACCATGTACGATGGGAAGCTTTACATCAACACCGGGGGCAGGGTCATCAGGTGCAATGCAGATGGCACAGAGGCCACCGTGCTCTGTGTCCTTGAGGGGATCTATCCCGATAACGAAGTCATGTATGTCGATATCATCATCGCCAATGACCTGAAGACCGATGGGTTCGATGAGAAGTCACGCTTGGAAGAGGACCCCTACTACATCTACATCCCCAGCGGGCCGGTGAAATCCGGGGAGAAGATCCCGGCCCACCTGCTGCGCTGCAGCATCGACGGCGGGACGATCTGGTCCCTGGAGATAGGCAGCGACGAGATCTAGGTATTGTCACCGGATTGCTGCCATAGTAGAGTAAGTTCAGGAGCATGCAATGAGTAACGAGGAGTTCACCGGGTTCTCCGAAGAGACGGTACAGTTCTTTCGGGACCTTACGATCCATAACGACCGGGAATGGTTCAATTCCCACCGCCCGACCTATGAGGGAGCAGTCCTCGAGCCGTCAAGACGGTTCATCATAGATTTGGGGAGAAAGCTTATCAAGGAGTACCCGACCCTCTCATGGGGAACCCAGACGAACGGTTCGGGTTCCCTGATGCGCATCTACCGCGACATCCGGTTCTCCCCCGACAAGAAGCCCTACAAGGAGAACCTCGGGATCATGTTCCCCTTACGGGAGGGTAAGAAGGTAGAGCAGCCGATCTTCTACTTCCACATCGACGCACAGCAGAGCTTCTTCTACGGCGGGCAGCACATCTTCCCCAAGGAGCTGCTGCCGCTCTACCGGGAGGCTGTAGACAACAAGCAAAGAGGCACCTCACTCGTATCGATCCTCGATGAGCTAGGCCAAGGTGAACTGGGACTCATGGAGGACCCGCACTACAAGCGAGTCCCCAGGGGTTATGACAAGGACCATCCCAGGGAGTCCCTGCTGCGTCATACCGGGCTGGGTATGGGCATCCCCATAGGGCATGACTTGCTTTACCGCAGAGAATTGCTTGATACCTGCTTTGGGGCAGCTGTCCAGATGCGCCCGCTCATGGACTGGTTGCTGAATCTTTAATTCAGCTTCTGAATCTTTGATTCAGCTTCTGGGACTCTAGAATTCGGGCGGTAACTCGAAGGTCAGACGTTCCCCGCTCTCCGGGTGAAGAAAGGAGAGCATGTCCGCATGGAGCAGCAGCCTTTGTCCGGGCTCTTCTCTCCCATAGAGCTTGTCCCCAATGATCGGGTGGCCCAACCCCAGATCATGGGCACTGTGCACCCGCAGCTGGTGGGTCCTGCCTGTCAGGGGAGTGAATTCGATCCTGGTGGCAGGTCTTCCCGGCTTGAAGTACTCCACAGAGACCCTCCTCCATTCAGTGATCCCCAGCTTCCCCTGGAGGGGATCATAGATCTGGTAGGGACGGTTATCGACATCAAGACGAAACGGCAGTTCTATCCTGCCGGATTCTTCGGTGATGATCCCTTCAAGAAGTGCCGTATAGGTCTTCTTCACCTGCCTGTTCATGAACTGGATGGAGAGATCCCGATGGGCCTCCCTCGTCAGGGCATAGACGATGAGCCCCGAGGTATCCATATCGAGCCGATGGACAGCCGGCTGCTTGATCGTATCAGGAAAGAGCCGCTTCACCCGTGCTTCCGCACAGTCGAAGACCTCCCTCCCGGGGACCGATAGGAGACCTGAGGGCTTGTTCACCACGATGAGAGTCTCGTCACAGTAGATGATATCAAGCATAAGCATCTGTTTCAGCAGCGGCCGGCACCGGTCGTCGCAGGGTCCATAGAAAGCTCCATGTTCTCTCGTTCCAGCGCTATTCGATGCCCCAAAGTAGAACTCAGCCATACTTTTTGGCTGTAGACCTTCCTTAAAGGCATGGTTCAGCAGTTTCGGCCCACAGCAGTCGCCGGTGCCGGTCGGGGGGAGACGGCCGCCGAAGACATCCTGCAGGGTGATGGTGCTGCCGTCTATGCAGCGGAACGCATAGAGCCCGTAGACCCGCTTCAGGCTCTCCTGCGAGAGGGCCTTCCTCCTCTCGATGAGGGCTGAAGCTGTCTTCTCATCTGCGGTCATGATCGGGTCTGTAAGCCGGTGGATCTCCCTGTCGTTATGGGAGATGACGGCACTGAACTCACGTACATCACAGACAGGGGGGACCCAGCCGGGAATCATCCACGTTCCCTCATACTGCCCGGAGAAGGCTTTCAGGATCACCTCATGCCCTTCGGGGTCCTCGCATACGAGTACCCCGAACATCTGCCCGCCTCCAGGTCTGAAGAGCGGGGCAGTCGAGACTGTACGGGTTGTCTCGAAATCGAGGCAGTGGTGATGATCCATCTCTTTCATGAGTTCGGTACTGTACTGTCGTGCCAGCCTGTCCGGCAGTGGGTTGTTCATACTCCTTCCTTCCTGTCCTTAGTCTTACCAACTCTGGAAGGATTATGCAATCTCCTTACACCGGTGGGAGAGCTTCTGCTGCCGTCCCTTCTTCCCTGCTGATCTCCGTATGGTCGAGGACAGCCTCGACCACATGGCAGAATGCCCAGGCCCCGTAGATTCCCAGGGTAATGATGGTCAGCAGGAACTCCCGCAGGATGAGCTTATAGACGTCTGCTTTCTCCCCTGAGATCCTGAAGTGGTATGATTCTTTATCACTCTGGAAGGAAACCCGCTCAGCGAAGTAGGCATACCAGCTGAACTGGGCGAAGGGGCCGAAGAGCCCGAAGGTAATATTGGTGAGCACCATGTTCCTCAGAAGGATCCACATGGAGCCCCTGGTCTCGAACTGCTGCTGCAGCTTCAACTCATGGTAGGATATCTGGAGGGTCCACTTGAGGAAGAGGTAGACCAGGGGGACCGAGACGATCGAGGAGACGATGTTGGAGAACATCCGTTCCGCACCAGTCATGGGCTCCTGGACGCTGTCCGGCCCCAGGATACGGGTAACCAGCCCGGTAACGCCAGCCATGAGGATGACGAACCCGATATACTTCCAGATGATCTGTTTCGGCTCTCCATTGAAAGTAAAGGTCCGTGCCCCGAGACGGGTGTTCTCGATGAAGTAGGTGTTCACCTTCTTCACGAACCAGGGGACATAGATCCCGATCGTCACGGCACTCAATACAGATCCGTAGATCATGAGCCAGAGGAAACTGAGGGTATCACCTTCGAAGGAGAATCCATCATCCCCGAATCGCAGGTGCCCGACCACCAGCCGTACTGCCTGGATCATGATGACAGTCAGGAGGATCACCTCATAGAGGCCGAGAAAGAGCATGAAGATACCGGACTCGTCCACGAAGGGGATCGGGTAACTCCAGTCGTTCAGCCCGGCGAAGACCACCATCGGGAGGGCTCCGAGGACCAGGATGATCAGGACATAGGTAAACAGCTGCCTACCCTTCAAGGTGAATGTCAGTTTCATTGATCTCTCTCCTCTTACTCGTGAGATAGCGAAGAGCCGGTACGGATATGATAACCGGGAGAACATACGGGGATGATGAGCTGCACTCTCCACCTGGTATTGTATACCGGCAAGAGGGCAATGATAAAGTGAAATCCTGTTAAGTTACTGTGAGATATTGTTGAGGCTCCGACTACAGTGCTGGGTCACAGCCCCAGTGAGGTTACGGTCTCCGACAGGAAGTCGAGGGAGGACCGGGTCTTCTCCCTGATGGGAGAGGCCAGTCCAGGCTTGATCCCATCAAGCGAGATCTGGGCAAGCAGGATGATATCGACCGAATCGGCGATGCGCTCGACAGCCGCGATCATCGCTGAATCATGTCCTGCAACATCACCTGAGGCCTTCTTTGTACTGGATTTAGAGCAAGTAACTTTATAGATTCATCTCGGTCAATAGGTTTTATCAAGACAGTATCCCATCCTCTGAACCCAGAATACCACTTACCAATTAACCCTGACAGGTATCTGTTCACCAAGGATATCTTTGTTGAGATGCGCTATAATCTGGCAGGCAGATTCTCCCAGGGTCAGTACATGTGAGTTCTGACATTTTTGCTTCAGTATGTATTTCTTAGCAACTTATCAAGGTATGAAAAAGACTTTTCAGCAGCTGTATCAGGATCAGGTTTAGCTAATATCTCCACCCCGATATATCCAGAATAACCTCCATCTAATAAACCTCTGATCGCATCATTAAAATCCAGATGACCATTCCCCGGATAATACCTGTTAGAATCCGCAAAATGCACATACCCGATCTTGGGGACAAGACGTTTCAATTCACTTCCAATTTGCTGGTCCTCAATATTCATATGGAATACATCAGGCATGAGCATGACATTATCACGGTTTAATTTCGATAGAAGCTGCTCACCTTCGATACAGCTGTTTATATAGTTAATCTCATAACGGTTTACGGGTTCAATAATGATATTAATCCCGTAATCCTTTGCTTTATCAGATAATGGTTCCAGACAACTGATGAAGTTTGTTTCCGCCTGTTCAGCAGTCTGTCCATCAGCGATAAATCCACGTAAGCGTCCAATATTTATAGCAGAACCGAATTCAGCGGCTACATCCATAAGACCGCTGAATTGGTCCATCGCTTTCTGCCTGATAGTACTGTCATCAGAAGTAAACCACATACCACCCTCGGCAAAGACCTGACCTGTAGAAACAACAGGAATTTCAAGTCCCAGCCCATCAGCCAACGCCATGATCCCTTTTATGTCTACCTGATCCTTATGGAGTAGAGCAAGTTCCACACCCTCATAACCTATCGAGGCAGCCTTCTTCATGCTGACCTCAAGCTTATCCCGGTAAACTACAAACGCTGAGGGAAGCGCATCCTCACTGGCTATTGCTAATGATATCTTTATTTTATTTCTGTAAGAAGTTTTCATAAGCCCTTCTTTTTTTATGTCCCAAACAGTTCTTATTCAGTAATAGCTTGTACCATGGCTTTCAGGTTCTCAATTGGTACATCAAGCTGAATATTATGTGTGGGACCAGCAATATAGCCTCCATTCCTACCAAGAATCGACAACGCATGCTTTGTTTCTGCATACACCTCATCTACCGTAGAAAACGGAAGGACTTTCTGCTGGTCAACCCCACCCCAAAAACAGAGGTTATCCCCATATACTTTCTTCAATACTGAGATATCCATACAGTTCGGTTGGACCGGATTCAGCACATCCAGACCAATCTCCACGAGCTCAGGTATGATCGGGTCAATTACTCCATCAGAATGATATGCAACAATGACATCCTTGTTCACAGATTTTAATTCATGGATAAAACTTGCCATCAGGGGCTTCAGGAATTGTCTCCACATTTCTGGCGATATCATCATACTCTTCTGACTTCCCACATCATCACCGATCCAGATCATGTCGACACCTAACCTGACCATTTCCTTGGCAACTGCAAGATGGTAGTTATATGGTATATTTAGAATCGTTTTCGCAAGATCAGGGTCTACAAGGAAGTCAACCATCAATTGCTCCAAGCCTCGTAGCCCCCATGCACACTCAAAAATGGTTGTTTTCACAACACCAGTAATCCAATACTCATCCTTATAATCCTTGATCAGCCTTTTTATAGGTTCATACATATGGGATCGCATAGGATCTGGGGCGTGATATGAAGCTATCGCTTCATCATTTGATAATGGATGAATCTCAACATCAGTATACCTTCCGATACCGAATGGGGATTCATACTCTGTAGCTTTCCAACCCACATTCCATTCATCAGTATATCGTTCACCTTCTCCATCGTATCCTTGCAACCATCCGATGCCATACAGCAAGAGATCACTCCCAACGACTCTATCCAATGTCCATGGATCATTTTTCATTTCCTCTGGTGTTATACCCCGGTCTTCAGAAAACCGTTTCTTGAATTCCGGAGTATAAGAAATCTGCATAGGAGCCCTATCCGTAGTCTCATGACGCAATGCTGCTGCTACTCTATCTCTATGTTTCACAAGTATCTCCTTAATATTATCTTGTTTGTTACCAATTCAGAACACTTGGAAGCCAAGTGACAATCTGCGGGAAAAAAGTCATCAAAAGCAGGACTGAAAGCAATGGGATAAAAAATGGGAGTACTGCCTTTACCATCCTTTGAAATGATATCTTTGCCATATCCTGGACAATAAACAGAACTATCCCAAAGGGAGGTGTCAATAGCCCAATCATAAGGTTCAAAACCATGATCACACCAAACTGTATAGGATCTACACCGATACTCATTGCTGGACCATACAAGATTGGCCCAAAAATCATAATTGCAGCAATTGCTTCAAGAAAACAACCAATAATGAGGAAGAAGACGTTCATTATCAGGAGGAAAACAATTGGACTCTCAGTCACATTCGTGATCCATTCAGCAAACTGGTAAGTCAACCCTGATCTTGCTAAAACCCATCCATAGAAAGCTGCTGCAGCAATAACAAAGCCAATAGATGCAGTTTCCTTCGCTGTATCCTTCAATATGGTCCAAAGACTTCTTAAATCCAATTCTCTATATACAAACAGACTGAGGAGCAAGGCATAGGTAGCGGCAATTACGGCTGCCTCTGTTGCAGTAAATGTACCTGACCAAATACCCACTAATAAGATAACTGGGGTTAATAAAGGAACCAGAGCCTGACTAAATGACTTAAAAAACACCTTTGGAGTCGGGAATGGCATTCGTGGGTAATTCTTCTTTCTTGAAAATATGGTAATCAACAGCATCATTGCTAATGTCATCAGCAGACCAGGAATTACCCCGCCTAAAAACAGTTTCCCAACAGAGACACCTGAAATAGTTGAATACACAACCATGGGAACACTCGGAGGAAAGATAGGACCAATGGTAGAGGACGCAGCTGTCACAGCAGCACTGAAATCTGAATCATACCCATAAGATTTCATTGACTCTATCTCGATACGTCCTAACCCGGCAGCATCAGAGACAGCAGCACCTGACATACCAGAAAACAATAAACTGGCAAAAACATTTGCATGTGCTAAGCCTCCTGGCAAAAAACCAACTGAAGTATTAGCAAATCCAAAAATTTTCTTAGTTATGCTCGAAGTATTCATGATCTTGGCTGCAAGAATAAAGAGCGGAATTGAGAGGAGCAAGAAGTTCATCAGGCTGTAACTCATTTTCTGAGAAACAACACCTATATTCAACCAAGCATTCACAAAATCCATCGTAAAGAAATACCCAAGGACCCCAGTCATTACAAGTGACATCCCAACAGGTATTCCTAATATAAGGAATGTAACCAGTCCAACAACCAAAATGAGATATATCATAATACATCACCCCGTAAAATACTTACAAATTTACGCGCAACAAAAAAGAACATTCCTAATCCGCCAATAAAGACAATCAAGTACATATATCCGTTTGTCATCCATTCCAGAGTCGGGATAACTATGCCCCAATTCGAGATTGCCTTTCTTATTGCCCCGATCAGAAAAACAGCCAACCCTATCAACAGCAATGTGTTATTAATAAGATCCACAGTCCTTAACGTCTTTCCATGGAGGTGTTCATAGACTGCTTTAATGACCATATGCCCATCTGAATAAAAAAGATATGCTGATCCGATAAATACAACAGCCAGGAAGAGGATCCTCCCTAACTCAACAGACCAAGAGGTCGGTATCTGAAATACAATTCGTGCCAGCACCTGAAACAGAACTAAAAAAAACAGGGCACCAATACAGATCCCTCCAATAGCATCTATTATACGTAATAGATTTTTCATACCATTGCACTCCTAATACGGGAATGGGTTATTAGCAACCCATTCCCTGAGTAATAACTATATTTTTAATATTCCAGATTCATTATTCTTTGTCTCAGCCCAGGTGCCCACTGAGATTCGTCAAACTCCTTCATAACAGGATCTGCAAGAACTCGGAAGGCTTCTAAGTTAGGCTCAATAACTGTCATACCTGCATCTTCAAGCTTCTGGACATAGACATCATCAGGATTGTAAGATACTTCTTTGTTATGAGCTTCTGCCTGTTTCCAAGCATCCAGAATGATTTCTTGATCAGCTGCAGGAATTCCATCAAACCACTTCTTTGATATCTGATATCTTGCGGTCGACCATACATGGTTTGTCTTAATCAGATAGTCCTGTGCTTCATGGAATTTGTAAGTATAGATAGTCTCTGGCGGGTTCTCTTCTGCATCGACAGTACCAGTCTTCAATGCCATATACACTTCAGGGAAAGCTACAACGGTTGGGATCGCACCAAATGCTTCAAACACCTTGATCCGTACAGGGTACTGCGGCAGTCGGAATTTTAATCCATTCAAATCCGAAGGTTCATAAATCGGCTTATTTGCAGTGATCATCCGAGAGCCTCTGACTGCAATAGCTGATGTGATAATACCTACTTCATCAGCAAGTTTCTGGTTCATCTCTTCTCCTATGGTTTCCCAGAACTTATACAAGTGGTCCACATCTTTGATGACAAAAGGTTCTTCAAACACAGTATATTCAGGCATATACATAATGAGATCCATGATTCCCTGTGCTGCCATTTCAACCGAACCGTCAACCAAGGCTTCAACAACCTCGCGCTCACCACCTAAAGCACCACTTGGATGGATAGTCACACTGATCCTTCCATCAGTCTCATCTTCAACCAAAGTCTTGAAAGTAACCATAAGTTCATGTATTGGCCCCTCTGGGGGGAATACAGAAGCAATATTTACATTCAACTTTTTTTGTTGTGGAGTTGTCTCAGCCCCCCCTTGGGCGAAGATCATCGATGCAAGAAAAAGAAAGGTTATCGTAACTAATAGGAATTTAGAACGTTTCATGAACGCCTCCTCAATTTGTTTTGTATATTGTATACTATAAAGATCTATATGTCAAACACAAACTTGAACTATAGTACTTTCCAGGATATGATCAACTCGTAGTAATTTTTTATTTGTTCTATTATAACATTTTATAAGATTATTATCTGTATTATACTATTGTGTTCAGGTTGTATATTCCATAAGATTAATAAGGATTACATTGACGTTTCAGTATTTATAGAATACAATATACAATCATGAATGACCATTTAGTAGCATATTCTCAAAGAGTAATCCAGAAAACCAGTTTATCAGAACAAGCTTTCTTCTATATCAAAGATTTAATCCTTTCCGGTCAACTTCGTGGCGGCGTAAAAATTCCTGAGGAGAAAATTGCACAGCGCTTGGGAGTCAGCCGAACACCAATACGAGAAGCGCTGAAGAAACTTGATCAATTGGGCCTCGTACATTTGAAACCACGAAGTTTTGCTATAGTGCAGGAATTGGGCGTAGGAGAATCCTTGAATGTAGCTGTTGTACGGTTAAGTCTTGAACGTTTGAGTGTTGATCTATTAGTACAGAGTCCGTTTGATCTGGATTTCCTTCCTCTCTACGAACTACAGAAAGAGTGTATTGACTATACCATACATGGAGAGCTATCCAAATCCTTTGAGTGGGACAGTAAAATCCATATTATGTTGGCACAAATGACACAGAATATACACTTACTCGACCTGATTGAAAGGGTGGATACTAAAATCCAACTCCTTAGGTTAAAACAGAAAGTTCCAAAAGAAGAACTATTAAAATATGTAAATCAGCATTATCAGCTTTTTCAGGCCATCCAAGAGAGAGATCCCGAACAAGCACGGAAACTCATTCAAACTCATATTCTTCATGATTTACAAAATTAATAATATTCAACACTACAGAACCACCAATAGACTAGTTCATTATATAGTCCTTGCTGGGTATCAGTATTAATATATGTTATTTTCCATGTTTTTTAACTATTGAAGTAATTTATACATTTTCCCAGTTGACAGGCTTATGCCATTGTATACAATAAACAAAAGAGGGAAAAGTAGTGAATGACCGACTAATTAAGAAAAAAAGTCTTTCAGACCTTGTCTATGACCATATCAAGAAAATGATCCTTTCTGGAGAACTTAAGGGTGGGGAACGCGTCCCCGAGCAGCAGCTCAGCGAGCTCTTCGGCGTCAGCCGGACCCCTCTGCGGGATGCCCTGAAAAAGCTCAGCGACTACGGGCTGATATACCTCAAGCCGCGCAGCTACGCGGAGGTGGTGAGCATCAGCGAGGAGGAGGCACACCAGATCGCCGAAGTTCGCGTGAACCTCGAGATCATGACCTGCCAGCTCTTCAGCCAGCGGGCTTCTGAAGAACTATATGATAAACTAGATGAACTTTCATCGAGTTGCTTCGATCATGCAATGAGTAATGATATTGCCAAACTCTTTGAATATGATTCCCTTTTCCATCTGACTATTGCCAAGAATTGCGGGAATTATGTCCTCTACGATATCTTTGAGAAACTTGATGCAAGGATTCAACTGTTACGGCTGAATCAGAAACTGGATCTTTCCCATCTTGAAACATATATCAAACAACATAAAATATTGATTCAAGCCATGAGGAACAAGGAACAGAAGCTGATCTCATCGATCATCCAGAACCATATCATGCATGACTTCCACTGACCTACAGGTGGTACTCCGGGTTCGGGCGTGAGGGGATGAGGGTCTGCTCCTGATACCCTGTGACCCCTAATCCCGTGAAATGATGCTGCAGCCCATCCAGGAGGGTAGCGACTGTCGCCGACAGTCGTTCAGGGGGTGCGGCTGCCCTGATGTTGAGTACCACATGGAAGGACCGCTCAGGTTTGAATTCCCCCTTGGTCGGTGCCTGCAGCTGCCTGCCGCTGATCCCGGCTTTGAAGTATCCCGAAGGGGTCGTCACCTGGACTTTCGCATGGGCGATCGATGATACGCCCTTCCCATCCCGCTGGTTCATCTCCCCATCCAGCCCCTGGAGCAGGTAAGCCGCTACCGCGGCAGGATCAGCCGGAGGAAGATCTTCACCGATACGCATCTCCCAGCTCCCATTGTACCAGCCGTAGGCGGCCTCAGCCTCAGCATAGAGGTCGTAGTCAAGCTCCTCATGGTGGCCAGGAAGCACGATCTCCTCTGAAAGGAGTTCCCCCAGCACAGGGGAGATATCATCATGGATGGAATAGTGGTGAATCAAGGCGTTCGGGTTGATCCCTCTCAGCCGGTCGATGACCCCGACGAGCTGCTCCCGACCGATCAGGTCAGTCTTCGAGATGAGGATCTCGGCTGTCTCCTTGAGCTGGTGGGATGCCAGCACCTCAAGGGGCAGGATGGGGTCTTCCAGGTCGAGCTGTGAGAACTCATCAGCGTAGCGAAGCCCGTCGGCCAGGACCCAGAACCGCTTCACGGTTACCACCTCGCTGTGGAACTGCTGCAGCGGCCGGATCACGGTAGAGAAGAGGTCGGTGCAGCTGCCCACGGCCTCTGCGATGATGTAATCGGGTGATTGTGCTTCGGTGATCGTCACCAGTGTCCCGAGCAGGGAGGAAAAACTGCAGCAGAAACAGCCGCCGGTTATCTCCTGTGCGGTAAACCCCGAAGCCAGGGCGATCTTCGTGTCGACGAGCCCCTCCCCCTGGTCATTGGTGATCAGGGAGACACGCTTGCCCAACCCTTCCAGCTTCTCTGCGAGCTTCAGCATCAGGCTGGTCTTCCCCGAGCCGAGGAATCCTCCCAGCAGGATCAGGTCACTCATACTGCATCCTCCTTCAGTTCATTCCGGCAAGCTCTCCAAGCTTGCACGACCTGGGCGGAGGATCCCGGCTTCGGGAACACCGTCAGGCCGTAGCGTGAGACCGTCCGGGAGAACGGGACCCACTCAAATCTGTCACCCGTATCGGAGACATACCAGGTCTCGCCCCCGTCCTGGATGAAGCCCTTCACCCGCAGGATCTCACCGGTTACTGCGCTGAGGAACCTCGCGACGGCATCCCTGTGCATCCTCCCCGTATCGAGGAAGAGGGAATCGGGTCGGTTCTCTTCCGTGTTGCAGCTCTCCCAGTCTCCTGAATCCCGTTCCCGGCGGTGTTCGAGGATACCAGGGAGGGGGAACTCACCATAGGTCCCCGTAAGCAGCCGGGCTTCCGGGTTCTTCCCGGTGAGCATCTGCCTGAGGCCCTCGATCTCCTCCGTACTGACGAGGTCGGCCTTGTTGAGCAGGATGATGTCGGCTGCGGCGACCTGCCGGTTCGGGGCCTCGAGGACCGTCGAGATCCCCCTGATCTTCGATGCGTCTGCTAAGCAGATGATAGAGGAGATCCTGAACTCCCCATCGAGCCCATGGTTTTCGAGGATACGGGAGAACCCGGTCGGGTCTGAGAGGCCTGAGGTCTCGATGAAGAGGATATCTGGGCGCTCCTTCGCGAAATACTGCAGCCCGAAGAGGAACGAGCTCTTCAGGCAGGAGCAGAAGATCGACCCGTTGCCGATCTCATAGACGAGGCCCTCCTCGCCCGAGGCACCCTTCAGGAGGGCGCCGTCTACCGGCACCTCCCCGAAGTCGTTCACGAGGAGCCCTTTCTTCACCCCTTCCGTCCCCGTCATCAGCCGGTTGAGGAAGGTCGTCTTCCCGGCGCCGAGAAACCCGGTCACCAGGATGATATCGATTCGCTTCTCCGCAGACATCAGCACCTCGATTCAGGTCATACTTCAGCCAGGGCTGTGAGGAGCTCCTGCCTGTTCGGGATGAGGGAGACGAACTTCACGTTCCCCTGGATCGCCATGGCAGGCAGGTTCGCCACGCCCATCTTCCCGAGCCGCACGATATTCTCCGGTTCGGTGATCTTGCGCTCCACCACCTTCACCGGCCTGCCGGTGAAGAGGCCTGCGGCCTCGTCTGCCGCAGCCTTCATGTACCCGCAGGCGGCACAGGTCGCGGAGTCGATCGTGAGGACCTCGATGAGGATGTGGTCAAGGTTCGGGTAGTCCGGGAGTTCCACATCGACGGTGGACTCCTCCTTTACGTAAGACTCGAGGAACAGCCTGGTAGCCTCCACATCCTGCACGGCCTGCCCGACCCCGATGACGTTTGCCGGCGGGACATCGAAGGGGATGTCGCAGCCGGGAGCCAGGATGAAGTTGGTACTGCCCATGGCATCGATCTTCTCGATGGCCGCCTTCTGGTTGTCCTTCTGGTTCCCGAGCAGCATGACGACGGTAAGCTGCAGGTTCCCGGAGATCACCAGGTCATAGGCATCAGTGACCTTCTTGGCGGCGGCGAGGTCGATGTTCTCGTCTATGGAGAGGCAGTCAGGACCGCTCTTGCACATCACCTCGAGGTTCTTGGTGGCATCCCCGCAGACGAAGAAGGAAGAGAAGACACCCTTCGATCGTACATGGTCGAAGAACTTCCCGTAGGGTCCGCTCAAGAAATGGGAGAAGGTGTCCGGCGATATCTGCGAAACCAGCGGGTCGACGGCGCCGATGACGTCCATCCCTGCCTCGATATAGTAGTCAGCCATGGTGATCGCGACTTCCGTGGTGAAGGCAAGCAGCCGGTCGACATACGCAGGGTCATCATACATGTCCATGAAGATGTTCGTTCCCCGAAGGTGGGATGCGAGGGTGAACGGCCCGCAGACCAGGCCGTAGAGAGCCGTGGTCTCCCCGACCTCCTGCTTGAACCGCCTCATGACGTCGAGGATCAGGGGGATCCTTCCCTCCTCCTTCCCCGGGAGCTTCGTCGGGATGTCATCCACTGCTGCCAGCGGGTGGCTGCTCACCGTCGGCGGTGAGTTCTCTGCCCACAGCAGGTCACAGCCGAGGACTTCGGCCTCCACCTGCAGGTCGAATACGACCGGCTGCCCGTCCGGCGAGTACTGCCGGTGCGACTCCTGGAGGCATGCGAGGAGCTTGTCCCCGTCCTTGAGTACCTCTTCGGCCGTATACCCCTTCAGGTTGGCTATCTGCACCCCGGTGTACGGTACCCACGGCACCCGCTCTACCGGCTCATTGTTCATTGCCTGTGTAATCAGTTCTTTCCCGTTCATAACTCCTCCACATGTTCATAACCTGGAATCTCGACCTGCTTCTCTCCTGCAGGCTACTTGTTCATAGTAATAGTGAACTTCTGGAGGAATATATGACCATCTTATATCTTTTTGGACAATCTTGACATCTTTTATGAACTTTACCGCATCAGTACTCGTATTCCTGGACCGTCCTGACTAACGACAGGATGTTCTCCCTCGGCGTATGAGCCTGGGCGAAGTGGCAGGAACAGGGGATGTACCCGTCCGGCCCGAGCTCATTGAGGCATTGGGTCGTCTCTTCTGCGACATCGGCGGCACTCCCGAAGGGGAGGACCTGCTGGTTCTCCACCCCGCCGTGGAAGATGACCCTATCCCCGTACTTCTCCTTCAGGGAGACGCAGTCCATCCCCGGGCAGACGTGCTGGATCGGGTTGAGGACGTCTACCCCGGCCTCGATCAGTCGCTGGATGATCGGTTCTGAGGCCCCATCGGTGTGGAAGAAGGTCCTCGCCCCGAAGGAGTGGACCATGTCACACCAGCCTTTCAGCCGCGGGAAGATGAACTCGTCGAAGGAGGCCGGGGACATGAGGAGGCTCTGCTGGGAGCCCATGTCGTCGCTCAGGAAGACCAGGTCGATCGCCCCCTCGGCGGCGATGAGGAACCGCCTCACCATCTCGCCCTGGCTCTCCGCGATATGGTCGAGGGCCCGGTGGAGGAACTCGGGGTTCATGACGGTATCCATGAGGGCCTGCTCGAGCCCCCGCATCTGGCAGTAGACCTCGAAGAGCGATACCCAGGGGCCGAGGGTGACGAACTCCTTTGAGAGTTCCTTCGCCTCTGCTGCGGCGGTGACATAGTCGAAGTTATCCGGGTCGGGCCAGGGGTAGGCATCGAGTTCCTCTACCGTGGAGAGCCCCTTCAGGGGGTTGAAGGAGACCTCGCCGTACTCGACCCCCTCATTGGCTTCCACCTGCTCGAAGCGCACGCCCCAGTGGTTGACCTCCTGGTGCTCGTTCGGGTCCTTGAGGATGACCCCCTTGTAGGGGATGCCGAGCCAGACGATCTTGTCGATGTCGAGCTTCCGGTAGATATCGAGTTCATCCTCAACGTCGAGGTACTCCTTGAACTGCTCGACCAGTTCCGGTACCAGCCACATATCGACGGGGACCCGGTCGGGCTTCTCCCTGTTGAGTACTGCAAGCACTCGTTCCCTTGCGTTCATGTATCTGCTCCTGTGTTCTCTATGATAGTATAAAGATAAACCTGTATTTTTCATAAATCTTGGTCTATATTTATTAAATGGAAAGCGAATCTTTACCGATCCTGAGGGAACCCAATGTCGCATCCCGGCGCGACCGGCTTGAGCGGACCGGTCTCGCCCTCGAGTACTTCGAGGGTTTCGAGCAGGAGGACCATGCCTACCACAGCCATGCATTCATCGAGATGCTCTATGTCATCCGGGGCAGCTTCCGGCATATCATGGCTGACGAGACCTATGACGAGACGGACGGGAGCCTGACGATCCTCAACTACCGGCAGTTCCACTCCCTCAAGACCCAGGATGGCCCGGTCGAGCTCATGAACATCTACTTGGACCCGCAGCGCTACCCTTTCCCCGACCTCCCCACCCCACTCTCCGGCAGGCTCTATTCCCTCATCCCCCTCCACCCCGAGCTCGGCAACCGCCTCAACCGCATCCAGCACCTCCAGCTCCCCGATCCCCGCAAGGCTGCCGTCATTCTAAGATTGCTCCATGGGGAACAGGACTCCGGCAGCCCCGGGGCTGAGAAGGCGATGGAGGACCTCTTCTCCCTCTTCCTCATAGAGCTCTGCCGGGCTGCCCCTACTGTCGAGCGGGACAGTAATGACCTGCGGATGGACCGGGTGATCAGGTATCTCGAGAGCCATTATACCGAACCGGTCAGGCTCACCGAGCTCTGTGAGCTCAGCGGGCTGCGGGAAGCGAACCTCTGCCGGCACTTCCGGGAGTATACCGGCATGAGCACTGGTGACTACCTGAAGCAGCGGAGACTCGCAGCCGCCCTGCAGAAGCTGAGAACCACAGATGACAAGATCCTCTCCGTCTGCTATGAGTCGGGTTTCCCCGACATCTCCCGATTCAACCGGACCTTCCGGGAGTCTTTCGGCTGCACGCCTTCGGAATACCGGAAAAAGAACCGGGGAGCATGATTTTACCCGCTGCACGCACATTACATATAGACCTGATCAGAGTGGGAGTAGTATCATGAAAAGAAAGTACTGAGGTGTCCTATGAGCCAATTCAAGCGCGACAGCATCACGATCCCCGAAGCGTTCCAGCACTCCTGGCAGCAGATCACCGACCTGCTGTCTGAGCTCATCGGAGTACCTGCAGGCCTGGTCATGCAGCTTCAGGGTGAAAAGATCCAGGTCCTCATCGCCAGCTCCAATGAGGACAACCCTTATACGTCGGGAGAATCCGAGGTCCTTAAGGATTCCGGTCTCTACTGTGAAGAGGTGATCTCAAGCCAGCAGCGTCTGCTCGTGCCGAATGCCCTCAAGGACCCGGACTGGGACCATAACCCCGATATCAAGCTGGACATGATCTCCTATCTCGGCTTCCCCATCTCCTTTCCCGACCACACCCCCTTCGGGACCCTGTGCATCCTGGACAGGAAGGAGAACGCATACCTGCCGGCCGTCGAGCAGCTGATGGGAAAGTTCAAGCAGGTCATCGAAGCCAACCTCGAGATCCTCTACATGAACCAGCTCCTCGATACGAAACATGCGAACATCACCGGGTTCCTCCACGAGATCAAGGCCCTCAGGGGAGTCGTCCCCATCTGCTCCAACTGCAAGAGCATCCGGGACCAGCATGGGGAATGGCACCATATCGAGCAGCTCCTCGATGAGGAGCACGAGATCGGGTTCAGCCACGGGCTCTGCCCGAAGTGCATCCAGACCCTCTATCCGGAACTAGAAATAGAGGTCTGAGTCTCAGGTTCCGGCAAGGAAATCATATACGGGAACCATCCCTTCATGATCCTCCCCGTCGGAGTCTATATACACCAGGACTCTTGCCAACCGGTCACCATACTGCTGTCCGAAGGCAGTGAACCCTTGTAGTTCCCGCCCTATCGTATCGGGGTCAACCGTATCACACACCTGGACCAGTGCTGTCTCAGTGATGAAATCCACTTCGGCTGAACCGTTGTTGAAATACACCGGGGCGGCAGACCCTTGCCTCAGGCAGGTGTACACGGCATTCTCCAGGGAGAAGAACCCGGTCTCCGTCAGGTATCCTAAGTACCGGTAGAGGGTATCTTTCGATTCTTTCCTTGTCACAAGGAAATATCAATTCAATTGTTTCCCTCTCACAGGGAAATATCACAAGAATTCTTTCCCTGTCACAAGGAAATCATGGACCATACAAAACCTGGATACCCATCAGCTTTTACCACCTTAGGATCCCTCATCATGACTGAGACTGACTCCTCGAAACCCAATAGATAATTATTGAATTATTGGGGCGAAAAGTAAAAAACTGAATCTGCAAACATTGTATTCAAGTCCCGGTGGGACTATAATCATAAGAGAGGTGTGCTAGCCGCTTCGGCATACCACTTGAACCAGTTCACTTCAGTACCTGCCTGAGAGCCTCTCAGGGAGGGAAGAACGTATGGGACCAAGAAGAACTCTGAGAAAGAACCTGCTAGTCACTGCCGTCTGCATCCTGGCAGCGGCAGCATTGCTGTTCACCAGCTGCAACCCGACCGAGATCATCGATCCCGGGACGGTCACGATCAATATCACGGGTGCGGATGATTACGAGGGATGTGACTTTCACTACGAGATAGACACATTCCCGGGAGAGAAGGCACTCGATGATTACAAGACCTTCACCGATTCCGAGGTGATCACCGACGGCGAGGTCCATGTTACCATCGAGGACCCAGATGCACTGGGAACGGACTATCTTTTCCAAGCGAACAACGTGATCAGCTTCTTTGGCTACATCGATGTCGATGATGACGGGGAAAACTATGGCGGCATCGACTATGAGGCCAATGATCTGATAGACAAACTGGTCTGCGGGAACATCAACGGCGACATGGTCCTCACCGGGGCCTATCCCACTGACTTCCATCTTTCGGAATCAGGCAATGCCTCCATCACCCTCTATGGTAATACCGGCAACATGTACTTTAGGTTCCACCAGCAGGAGAACGACCTTGGCTCCGCGACTGCAGGTGTTGCCAAGGACTTCACCTGCCGCATCCAGAATGACGGCACGGCCCTGCTTGAGCTGACCGGGAGTTCCCCGAACTACGTGACCGTCACCGGAGATACGGAGGTCTTCTCTATCACCACGCAGCCCGACCCCGGGACCGGGATCATCCCCGGTACCTATGTCACCTTCGTCCTGACCGTCAATACGGAAACGCCTGGAGCCTACCAGGCACAGATCAGCATCCCCTTCGATGACAACGACACCGATGATACCGATGCTGCCTCACCCTACAAGGCGGACTTCACCATCACGGTGAACTGACATGAAAAACCTGCTGAAGGCCCTGGTGCTGAGTGCAGTTCTGATGCTCCTTTCAGGCTGCCCGCTCTTCTCGCCGCAGGATGGCAGTATCACCATCGTGATACGGGGAGGGGAATCCCTCATCGGGAGCCCCTTCCGGTATACAGTGACCGTCGAGGGGGAGGATCCGCCGGTCACCGGGTCGGCACCCCTCACCGCAGGGGTCACGACCATCAGTGTCGATGGGGGGAGGACCTTCACCGGGGGGACTGACATCTCCATCGACGGCTTCATCGATACCGACGACTCGGGCGGCGACCCCATAGGCGGGGTCGACTACGAGACGGTCGGGATCTACGAGAGCGAGGTCGACGGGGAGGTGGAAGCAGCCTTCGACTACCCCGATGACTTCTACCTCTCCCAGAACGGGAACGCGCTCCTCGCACTCTTCGAGGATGCCGACTGCATTGACCAGATCTATGCCTCCAAGGACCTCGGAACAGGATATTTAGACCTTGAGATGCACTACGAGTACACGATCAAGAATCACGGCAGTGCCCTGATGACCCTCGATGGGACCCCTCTGGTACGGTTCACCGGGCCTGGGGGATCAGCCTTTACGATCACGGGATTTCCCGATGAGACACAGCTCAAGCCTGCCGAGACGACCTCGTTCTCCTTCACCGTCGGCTCTTCGGTTCCCGGCAGCTACGGGGTGATCCTGACCATCCCCTACCATGACTCATCTGCGACGGCGAGCAATACCAACATGACCGTCACCATCGCAGCACCGGCAGTATCGATCCCGAAGACGGGGGAGACTGACAGCCAGCTTGCCGGTGATGACGGGGACCTGGAGACGGGGACCGCATGGCCGGAACCGAGGTTCACCGACCACGAGGACGGGACGGTCACCGACAACCTCACAGGCCTGATGTGGCAGGGAGCCCCGCCCTATTATGCAAGCGGTTACGAGTGGAGGTATGCAACAACGAACTACCTGACAGCCAGGAATGATGAGAGTTACTGCGGCTACGATGATTGGCACTTGCCGAATGTCAGGGAGCTGTACAGCCTCGTCCATGCAGGGCAGTCGAGCACGGCCTCATGGCTCAACAGCCATGACGGGTTCTCCGGTGTGAGGAATGACGAGTACTGGAGCTCCACCATGAGCTACGGCTCATACTCGACGAGCGGCTGGGCCTATGTCGTGAACCTCGGGAGCGGGAAGTTCTTCAGGCAGAACGTATCGAACTATGGTTCGTTCGCCATGATCATCCTGGTACGTGAAGCATCAGCCGGCACTAGTTCGCTGCCGAGGACAGGACGGTACACCTATGTCAACCAGGGGGATGACGGCTACCTCCGGTTCGGGGTTCCATGGCCTTCCCCGCGGTTCCTCATCACCGGCGGCACGGTCTACGATGCCCTCACCGGGCTGCAGTGGAAGCAGGACCCGTACCCGGCACCTGTGAACTGGGATGATGCCCTCACCTATGCAGCTTCGCTCGAGTATGCAGGATACTCCGACTGGAGACTGCCCAACAGAAACGAGATGCTCTCGCTCCCCTCCTACGGGGTCAGCTCCAATGATGCGTACATCGCGACCAGCTTCTCCACCGAAGTCCCTGAAGAGAAGTTCTGGTGGACCTCTACCTCCAGTGCGGCAGACAGCACGGAAGCCTGGGTCTTCTACCTTGATAACGGGAGGTCCCCGGATTCTTTCCCCAAGACGGAGCTGAAGTACTGCTGGGTGGTGAGAAATCCGTAGAAAGCTATTTCAAGTTATGTATAGGGAACTTGGATTGATTCTCTGTGGTTTTTGTCTAACATTCCAGACACTCTCACAATTTTTCGTATTTTGTCTAATTTTCCAGACACTTTTACAATTTTTCTGTTTTTGTCTAGATTTCCAGACACTTTTTCATCTCAAGTTCTCCGGTTCACAAAAGTGTTCTCCCGGAATACCAGTACTGGCTTTCTGCCGGGTCCTGCGGTATCATGGCTGTAAGAGGATATTATGGTACGGATTACTGTGCAACCAAGAATCATGTTCTTAGCCCTCCTACTGGCCTTGCTCAGTATGGGGAACCTCCCCGCATTCGACGTCCAAGCCCATCGCGGGGGGCGGGACCTCTACCCTGAGAACACCATGACGGCGTTCCTCCATGCAGCTTCACTGGGTGTCACCACCCTGGAACTGGATGTTGCTCTCACCGCGGATGATGTGGTGGTGGTCAGCCATGACCCATATCTCTCGAACACGCTGGTCAGGACAGACAAGGGACGCTATGTTTCCGAATACCCGAAGATCCTGATCAAGGACCTCACGTTTGAGGAACTGCAAACCTACCGGGTTGGGAAGATCAAGCCCTTCACCTCCTACGCGAGGTCTCATAGGAATCAGGAGTCGGTGCCTGATGAGCATATACCGTCGCTGCAGGAACTCTTCGAGACAATGGATGAGCATGGCTATGGCGGGATCAGGTATAATATCGAGATCAAGACCTACCCCGATTTCCCGGAGTACACGAAGACGGTTCCCGAGATCGTGGAAGCAGTCCTGCAGGGTATCATGGATCATGGGAAAGCCGACCTCTGCACTATCCAGTCCTTCGACTGGCGATCCCTGACCCTGGTGAACGAGCAATACCCGTCGATACTGACGGCCTGCCTCACCGCGGCAGACCTCACCTTCGAGGGGTACTCCTTCAATCTCCAGTATGGGAAACCCGGCCCCTCCCCCTGGCTTGCGGGGTTTGATGCCGATGAGTATCCATCTGCCTGCGACCTTGCCGCAGCCTTCGGCGCCGACATCATCTCTCCCCGCAGCCGTGATATTTCCGAGGAGGATGTGAAGAGGGCCCATGAACTGGGGCTGCTCATCATCCCCTGGACGGTGAACTCCCCGGAGACGATGGGAGAACTCATCTCCTG
Organism: Spirochaetia bacterium; assembly: GCA_963677595.1. Classification (GTDB taxonomy): domain Bacteria; phylum Spirochaetota; class Spirochaetia; order CAKZLE01; family CAKZLE01; genus CAKZLE01. The sequence continues at coordinate 1,906,585 of OY782041.1, read as the reverse complement.
GGGTGTCGACGGGATCATCACCGATCGCCCCGATATCCTCCTCTCCATCATCAATCGCTAATACCTTAGTTTTTCTGTCATATATAGAGAGTATTTTTTGTTTTAATTTGTTGCATTACTGGTTTGTCAGGGTATATACTGGTTGGTGGACGTGAGTCTTAGAGTAAGCCATGATTTGTATAGGACACAGAGGTACTGCAGGATCGGCGCCGCAAAACACCCGTATTTCATTCACGAAAGCTATTGAATCAGGATGCGACTATATCGAGACTGACGTGCATCTCTGTACATCGGGGGAAGCGGTGCTCTGCCATGATGCCCGGATCGACTCCACCTCAAACGGCAGGGGGGCCATCGCTGAGCTGAGCCTCACGGAACTCCAGAGCTTCGACTTCGGCAATGGGCAGCGGATCATGACCCTCACCGAGCTGCTCGACCTGTGCGCCGGGAAGATACGACTCAACCTGGAGCTGAAAAGCGAGGGGTCAGGAGCTTATACCGCACGACTGCTGGGCCGCCAATTCCTGGCCAATGCATGGAAACCTGAAGATATCCTGGTTACTTCCTTCAACCACCGCGAATTGAGACACTTCCAATCTGCCGCACCACAGGTCCCGACCGGGGCCCTGATCAAGGCTGTCCTGGTCGATGAAGCCGCCTATGTTGACTCGCTGGGCTGCTCGGTCCTGGTCTCAAGCCTGGAATTCATCAATGCACAGCTGGTATCGGACCTCCACGCATTAGGTAAACAGGTCTTCGTCTATACTGTCAACGAACCGGAAGACATCACGCGGATGGGACTGATCGGGGTGGACGGCATCATCTCGAACTTCCCGGAACGCGTGTTAGCTATATATAGATAGAGTTGGAACCAACGTCTACGGACGAAAAAAGGAGTGTGTATATGAAAAGATTTCTAGTCCTCTTCATCGTGCTGTTACTCAGCCCGATTCTTCTGTTCGCCGGAGGAGCCCAGGAAGCCTCGCTGGTGGATGAAGATGCATCTGTCACCATCGAGTTCTGGCATGCCATGTCAGGAGACAGGATCGACCTGATCCAGGGAATCGTAGACCGGTTCATGGCCGAGAACCCGAACATCACGGTCAATGTCCAGTATACCGGGTCCTACAACGATACGTTGAACAAGACGGTATCAGCCTACCGTGCCGGGAATGCCCCCCATGTGTTCCATCTCTATGAGATCGGGACCTTGGGCATGATCAACAGCGGGATGATCTCCCCCATCGACCAACTGGCCGAACGGTATGACCGTCCAATTGACTGGGATGAGTTCTTCGTGCCGGTCCAGAGCTACTACAAGTACCAGGGACTGCATTATTCCATGCCGTTCAACTCATCAACCCCCCTGGTCTACTACAACAAGACCTTCTTCAAGCAGGCAGGCCTCGATCCTGAGAATCCCCCAAGGACCTATGCTGCCATCCGTGAGGCTGCAATCAAGCTGAGAGAAGCCGGTATCTGTGAGACCCCGATCACCTGGAACCTCCACTGCTGGTATTTCGAGCAGATGAGCTGCCTGCAGGATGCCCCGTTCGTCAACAACGACAACGGCCGGGGGGAGGACCTCCCCACTGCAGTCGTGTTCAACGGCGAAGCCGGGAACAGGGCTCTTGACTGGTGGATCGGCATGTACAATGACGGCCTGTTCATGGATGTGGGCCCAGGCTGGTCGAACCACCGGGCAGCATTTGGTGCCGGAGAAGTGGCAATGATCATGTCCTCATCATCGGATGTGAACCTGCTCACGAAATCCCTCTCAGAAAAGGGTTGGGAGATGGGTACCGGATACCTCCCACGACCTGAAGGAGCTACCGGCGGTGTCGCTATCGGCGGCGGATCCCTCTGGATCACCAACGAACATCCCGCAGAGGAAGAGCTGGCAGCGCTCAAGCTGGTCCAGTTCATCTCCAATGATGAGTCCCAGATGGAATGGCACAAGGGAACCGGGTACTTCCCGGTACGGAAGACTGCTATGGACCTGCTCGAGAAAGAGGGCTGGTTCACCGAGAACCCGAACTACCGGACCGCATTTGACCAGCTGCTGGACAGCCCCGAGACCCTGAACACCGCAGGGAGCCTGCTTGGTGTATTCCCGGAGACACGGGCTATCGTTGAATCCTCCATCCAGGAGTGCTATGCAGGGAAACCTGTGGCAGATGCACTCGACGATGCTGCAGCACAGGTAAATGACCTTATTACCGAATGGAATGAGCTCATCGACCTATAATCATCATTGACCTCGGCAGCCCTGTGCTTCCTGCGCAGGGCTGCATCTTTATTTGGAGTACCGTATGAAACAGGCAGGTTTTTCCTCAAAAACATTACCGTACCTCTTATTATTGCCGACTTTCATCGTCTTGGGCATCTTCCTCTTCTACCCGGCTTTCGAGACGTTCCGGCTGACATTATACAAAGTTCATCCGTTCTCAGGTGCTGAGAAGTTCGCGGGTCTCTATAACCTGGGGAAGATATTCACCAATCCCGATTACATCAGCAGTTTCTGGACATCCGCAATCTTTGCCGTTGCGGTCATCGGGTTCGGGCTGTTCATATCGCTCATGCTTGCCCTCCTGCTCAACCAGAAGGTCAAGGGGGCCAGGATCTACCGGTCTTTGCTCATTTGGCCGTATGCACTCTCTCCTGCCATCGCAGGGGCATTGTTCAACTTCCTCTTCAACCCCGCGAACGGCATCATCGGTTATTTCACCGGGATCCGAACCTGGATGACAAAGGGGTCCACAGCCCTTGTGGTGGTGATCCTGGCAGCGGTCTGGAAGAATCTCGGGTATAATATCGTGTTCTACCTCACAGCCCTCAGGAATATACCTCGAGATGCCATCGAGGCAGCTGAACTGGATGGGGCAGGCCCGGTCAGGCGGTTCGCTTCGATCACGTTCGCGTTCCTCTCGCCCATGACCTTCTTCCTGTTCGTCATGAACACGATCTACGCCTACTTCAGTGCTTTCGGGCTTATCGACGTCCTCACCGAGGGCGGACCTGCGAAAGCGACGAATGTCCTGATCTACCAGCTGTACCGGGACTTCTTCGTCAATTCACGGATAGGTTATGCCGCGGCTGAGAGTTTCATCCTCTTCATGATCGTGGTCCTGATCACCGTGGTCCAGTTCAAGACGACTGAACGAAAAGTCTACTACCAATAAGGAGTGCAGAGAGTATGATACATTCAAGAAAAAAAACCGTGGCCCTGCACCTGCTGCTTATCATATCGGTCCTCATCGTCTGCCTCCCTGTCCTGCTGGCCCTGATCATCAGCTCACAGACAGAGACCGAGGTACTTGCCTTCCCGCCGAAACTCACCTTCTCCAATAACTGGGTTTACAACTACACGACCGCATGGAAGCGGATCGATCTCGGACGGATGATGTTCAACTCCGCCTTCATCGCGATCATGGTGACCGCGGGCAAGGTGATCATGAGCCTGCTGGCTGCGTTCGCCTTCACCCATTTCGAGTTCAGGGGAAAGCAGGTGCTCTTCTTCCTGGTCATCATCACCCTGCTGCTGCCGGTACCGGTGAGGATCGTCGCCCTCTTCGAGGTCGTGCGGTCTTTCGGCTGGATCAATACCTATGCCGGCCTCATCGTCCCGTTCTGGGCCAGTGCCACCGGCACGTTCCTCTTCATCCAGCGATTCAAGACCATCCCATCGGAACTGGTGGATGCTTCCAAGATGGATGGCTGCAAACCTATGCAGTACTTCTTCCGGGTCCTGCTCCCGCTCACGAAGAGCACGATCGGAGCCCTGGTGGTCATCGAGTTCATCTACATCTGGAACCAGTACCTGTGGCCGCTCATGGCAACGAACACTGACAATATGCGGGTCGTACAGATCGGTATCAAGATGCTGATGAATGCAGAATCATCGAACAACTGGGGCGTCATCATGGCAGGTGTCGTCATGACAATGATCCCGCCCCTGCTGGTCTTCTTCATCCTGCAGGAAAGCTTCATGAGGGGTTTCGCCCTGCAGAGCGACAAATAGGAGTCAAGTATGAAACAGAGTGCTGAAGGCAGGGCCTACGGGAAGGTGATCCTCATCGGGGACCAGTTCGTCATACAGGGAGTCCCGGCAGTGCTGGCCTCCCTCCCCTTCGAGACCGTCTGCACGGTCACCCTTGATGAGGGCGGCGAACCGGGCTGGACGATAGATGACCAGAGGATCGAGGTGCCCGGCTACAAAGAGGCGAAGCTTGCAGATCAGGAGCAGGCAATGGAGACCATGATCGGGGAAATGGGTCTGTCTGACCATTCCCTGCAGGTCAGGCTCTCGGGGAACCTGCTGGCAGGCAGCGGGGTCGGGGCAAGCGGCGCACACTGCGTCTCATTCGTACGTGCATGCAGCAGCCTCTTCAACCTGGGCTATGACGATGCCGCGGCGAATTACTTCGCATGGAGGGGGGAATTCGGCTACCATGGCCTTCCCTCTGGGCTCGACAACACCGTTTCGACGTTCGGGGGGACGATCCTCTACGAACTGCATGACGGTACCAAGCATTTTGAGACCCTGAAGCTGAACGGACCGGTTGAGGTGGTCATGGGGAACAGCGGAATAACTGCCAATACCGCCAAACTGAAGGGATTCCTGGAAGCCCAGCGGGCAGAGGACCCTGCGTTGTTCGATGGGAGGCTCGAGACGGTCAGGTCCCAGGTCCACAGCCTGAGGGAGGCATTGGAATCAGGGGACCTGGAACGAGTCGGTGCCATCATGTCCGAGAACCACAAACTCCTCATCGAGATGGGGCTCTCCCACCCCAAGCTCATTGAGCTCTGCGATCTCGCAGTTTCGCTCGGGGCCTATGGGGCTAAGGTTACCGGCGGAGGCCGGGGCGGCTACATGGTCGCGCTCACGCCGGGGAAGGAGCTCCAGGACCGGGTGGCTGAAGCATTCGAGAAACGCGGTATCTCCACGATCCGCGGCTTCATCCGCTAGGCTGTCACTTCCGCGCTGCCGGAACCCTGACGATGAAGGTCGTGATCCCGCCGGGCCTGTGCTCACTTCGGCACTCGATGGTTCCCTTATGCCCGTCGATGATCGTCTTCACGATGGCCAGCCCCAGGCCGTAGCTCGACTGGGAGCGGTCCCGTGCGGCGTCTCCCCGGTAGAACCGGTCGAAGATCCTCGGCAGGTCCTCCTCCGGAATGCCATTGCCGGGGTTCGAGACTGACAGCTGCAGCCGGTTACCCTGTCTGCCCAGGGCGACGTTGATCGTGCTCTTCGCATCTGCATACTTCACCGCATTGTCCAGCAGGGTCGTGAGCACCTGGACGAGCTGCTCCTTCACCCCGACGGTCACCAGGCCCGGTTCCACGTCATATTCCAGGTTGTGCCCCTTCTCGAAGATGAGCCCCTCCATGCCCAGCAGCTGGCTCTCGACCGCATCACTCAGGTCGAAGGGGACATGCAGTCCCTGGGCTGCGGACCTGCCCTCATCGAGGCTGGCAAGGAAGAGGAGGTTCTTGATGAGTCCTCCCATCCGCTGCACCTCGGTCTTCATGAACTCGAGGCGTTTCTTCTGCTCTGCCGTCGGCTCCTCCTCCCCGGTCCTGTCCAGCAGGAGCTCGGTATTCACCCCGATGACCGCCATCGGGGTCTTCAGCTCATGCGAGGCATGGGAGATGAACTCCTTCTGCTTGGCGAAGGCCTCGACTGCGGGCTTGAGGGAGCGCTGGGTGAGGTAGTAGCTTAAGCCGAAGATGAGCAGGAGCGTCCCTGCCGATACCCCGAGGAAAGTCAGCAGGAGCTTATCGAGGATAGCCTGCCGTTCGTCGATATCGACGAAGCCGTAGAGCTGCCCGCCGAACCGGTCTGCTACCGTATAGGCCCAGCGGGAATCAGCGAAGCTGCAGGTCCCCTCCTCCTTCCCGTCAGCAAGGGCTGCGAAGAGTGCCTCCTCATAGAACGAGTCCTCTTCTGAGTAGAAGGAGTTTACCGATATGATCGTATCGGAGGTGTTGACGAGTACAGAGAAGGAGACGCTTCGCTCCTTGAGATCCTTGTCTATCGGGAACCGCTCGATCCCCTGGTCAGGAGCCGGGACGGTGCCGGTATCATCTGCAGGGACAGGAAGCTTCGCTTCATCGAAGCGGAAGTCCACCGTCCTCGAAAGCTCGACCTCTATCCCCTGCATGATCTGGTTCCTCGTCGTGAGGTATATCGTCGTGAACGAAGCTGCCATGATGATCGTGATGAACACCAAATTCATGATGAGCAGCTGGTTCCTCATTCGCCTGAACAGCATGTCACTCCTCCATCGAGTACCCGAGGCCACGGGTCGTCTTGATCGTCACCCTGGACTGTAGGAATTTAAGTTTCTTGCGAAGGAATGATATATAGACCTCCACATTGTTATCGACAGCATCATTGTCATATCCCCAGAGTTTGTCAATGATCATCTCCTTCGGGGTGATCATTCCCTTCCTCAGGACGAAGTACTGGAACAGCTCGAACTCCCTGGCAGTGAGCTGGATCTCCCTGCTGCCGCAGGAGAGCTTCAGAGAGCTGTTATTGAGATGCAGGTCCCCGAACTCAAGCTGGTCGCTGAGCATCGACTTATCGCGTCTCCTCAGCAGGGCATGGACTCGTGCCTTCAACTCGTCGGTCGCGAAGGGTTTCGGGAGGTAGTCATCCGCACCGAGGTTGAGTCCCTCGACCCGGTCGCCGACCTCACCCCGTGCGGTGAGCATGAGGACGGGCGTCTCTACCCCCTCATCCCTGAGGGTCCTCAAGACCTTGAACCCGTCCATCTTCGGCAGCATGACATCGAGGACCACCAGGTCATAGATATCCCTGGATGCATAAGCGAGCCCGTCCTCCCCGTCATGGACCATATCGACAAGGAACTTCTCAGTTTTCAGGATCTGCCCTACCGCATCGGCGAGGGGAAGATCATCTTCTACCAGCAGTATTCTCATAACTTCTCCAAGGGGATTGGCTCTTCAGGCTTCACCTGCAGCAACCAGGATCCTGTCAGTATACACCAGTCTCCGTGAAGAGACTAACCCCCCAACCTTAAACGAACCTTAAATGATGTCAGGAAAAAAATTATGAAAAATGTGAGAAACCTGTTAATTCTTAAGGTTCACTTAAGCTTGAAGCTGTTTATTAGAGTCAGTTCAACCGGAACTACCAGGAGGCCGAACATGGGACGTGAAGTATTCAGTAGATATGAGAAGAAGTACCTGCTCACCCAGGAGCAGTTCGAGATGGTATCTGGGATGGTTGCAGAACATATAGAGCTGGATTCCTTCAATCAGGCGCACGGTCTCTATACGATCTGCAATCTCTATTATGACACTGAGGGTGACGAGCTGATCAGGAAATCGCTCTCGAAACCCCTCTACAAGGAAAAACTGAGGCTGAGGGCCTACGGGGTACCTGAGCGGACAGACCGTGCCTACCTCGAGATCAAGAAGAAGTTCAAGGGCAAGGTCTATAAGAGACGGACCCCCATCATCATCCAGGAGGCTGACTGGTGGGTAGGGCAGAACATACAGCCGGAAGAGACGGGTATCTGCAACCCGCAGGTCCTCGATGAGATCTCCTTCTTCATCAGCCGGTATCATCTCTCCCCCAGGGTCTACATCGCCTACGACCGGCTGGCCTACGGGCAGGATGACCTCCGCATCACCTTCGATACCAACATCAGGACACGGCGGGAAGACCTCAGCCTCGAGGCAGGGGACCATGGGAGGCCCCTCCTCCCCGACGGGCTCTGGCTCATGGAGGTGAAGGTATCAGAGAGCATGCCGATGTGGCTCGGCAGCCTGCTTTCAGCACAGGGACTCTTCTCACAGAGTTTCTCGAAATACGGACGCGAGTTCCTCAACTTCCTGACCGGGATCGAGGAATCATCAACGAGGTACCCATATACAGATGACCCGACACAGTACATCTACCGGACAGTACCCTCGATATCATTACGAAAAGGAGCATAATCATGTTTGAGACATTATTAGCATCATTGACCGGGGCAGCGGCACTGTCATTATCATTGGGGGAGATCCTCATAGCTATCGGGGCTGCACTGCTCGTAGGGGCCATGGTCAGCTTCACCTACCGAAAGACCCATGAGGGGGCCGCGTCCGGGAACTTCATGCTGACCCTCGTCCTGCTGCCGGCAGTCATCTCGGTGATCATCCTGCTCATCGGGAGCGATGTCGCCAAGGCCTTCAGCCTTGCCGGGGCCTTCTCGATCATCAGGTTCAGGAGCGCGCCGGGGGACCCGAAGGATATAGCCTATATCCTCTTCACCCTCGCAGGCGGGCTCGCGGCAGGGGCTGGAGTACCTCTCTATGCCATCGCCTTCACCCTCATCCTCTGCGCCGTGATGTTCCTGCTGAAGAAGATACGGTTCGGGGAGTCGAGAGGCTCAGTCCCCAAGCTGCTGCAGGTGACCATCCCTGAGGACCTCGATTACGACCAGGCACTCAATGAGGTCCTGGACCGCTATACCGACTCCTACACCCTCGAGAAGGTGAAGATGACAGCCATGGGGAGCCTCTACACCCTCTATTACGCTGTATCACTCGCACCGGAGACGAACATCAAGGAGTTCATCGACTCATTACGGACACGGAACGGTAACCTGGCCATCAACCTCCACCTCGTGGAGCAGACCGGGAACCTCTAGAAGAAGAACGGAAACAAGGAGCATTACCATGAAAACCATACGGAACAAGATCTTACCCATACTGATCATACTCATCATGATCACCACAGGCCTCATCTTCGGGTTGGGCAGCAAAGAGACAGCCCCTGAGCTGGACTCATCGACATCTACGGTCACAGCTGTGACAACCAACACTACTGCTGCAGTGACGACAGCAGAAGGAGTCTCCTCCCTCTCTGCAGAGGAGGTCTTCGACTACAGCAAGAAGGACCTGGCAGAGTATACCGAAGCGGATGCGGACTATACCATCACCCTTGATAACGAATCAGTCGAGATCAGCGAAGCAGGTGTCTACCTGCTGTCAGGGACCATCTCAGACGGCCAGGTAGTGGTCAACGCGACTTCAGAGGATGATGTCATCCTCATCCTCGACGGCGTCGATATCACGAGCACTGGTGCTGCCGCCATAGAGGTGGAGCAGGCGGACAAGGTGATCCTCTACCTTGCCGACGGATCGGAGAACAGCCTGCAGGACGTTGACTCAGGGACAGGCAATGAGGAAGGGGCAGCTGTCATCTACAGTAAAGATGACCTGACCATCTCAGGTTCAGGTTCGCTTCTTGTCACGGCGAACCGGGACAACGGCATCCAGGGAAAGGACGACGTGACGGTCATGAGTGGAAACATCACCATCCTCTCTGCCGATGACGGCATCGTCGGGAAGGACTCGATCGTCATCAGGGACGGCAATGTGGCAGTGACCGCCTACGGGGATGCCCTGAAGGCAACCAATGAGGAAGCCGGGGAAGAAGGGTATATCGCGATAGAGGGCGGTACCCTCACCCTGCAGGCAGCAGGTGATGCCCTCCAGGCTGAAGGGTCCATGCTCATCACCGACGGGGAAATCACCATCGTAACCGGGTCAGGGACCTACAGCAGCTCCATCGACCAGAAGGGATTGAAAGCCAATAATGACATAAGCATCACAGGAGGGGAACTGACCATCTACGCCTCGGATGATGCCATCCACAGCGATACTTCAGTCCAGGTCGACGGCGGCACCTTTTATATCGTGACCACCGACGACGGGATCCACGCAGATGAGACCCTTGTGATCAACGACGGGGAGATCACCATCGCCCAGGCGTATGAGGGGCTTGAGAGTCAGGCTATCTACATCAACGGCGGGAACATCGACCTGGTCACCTCCGATGACGGGCTCAATGCCGCAGGCGGGACGGAGAGTGCCGGCAGCTTCGGCCGGGGCATGCCATCAGATGAGGCAGGGGACTACCTGCTCCAGATCACCGGCGGGACCTTGACAGTCACCGCAGAGGGCGATGGGCTCGACTCCAATGGTTCGGTCATCATGACCGGCGGGACGGTGACCGTCTACGGCCCTACGGGCAGCGGGAACGGCTCACTCGACTACAACGGGACCTTCGAGATCAGCGGGGGAACGCTCATCACCGCTGGCAGTACCGGCATGATCCAGACACCGTCAGACAGCTCGACCCAGTACTCGGTCCAGATGACCTACTCCTCCACCCTTGCTGCAGGAACGGTAGTGGAGCTTATTGACAGCGACGGCACCGTCCTGGCCTCGGTGACCCCCGAGACACGGTTCCAGGCAGTACTGTTCAGCCTCCCGGGGCTTGATGAGGATGATGCTTACAGTATCGTCACGGACTCGTCAGAGACCGTCACCTTCACCGCTTCCGGGACTACCACCTGGCTCAACGAGTCCGGGGTGACCACGGCAGCAAGCGGTTTCGGCGGGGGCATGGGCCCTGGAGGGAGGGGCTTCAGGTCCCAGACCTAGGGGTAGTCCGATCATGATCATACGGGGGAGCAGGGATGCTCCCCCGTACTGCATTTGGAAGGGGCAATGAATTTTATATGTTGTATTATGTTATTTGCTTTATTCAAGAGAAAACTCAAGAAATGTGTTTGTTGATAGCAAACTGGATCAATTGGTTGCGAGTGAGAGCTTATTTCAATACGGATGGAATTACATTGCTTCCCAGTTACTGGGGAATCCCATCATTTGTTTGACTTCTTGAATTGATATGCTAGTGAGTTCTGTATCCAGTTTGTCTAGTGAATTCGCGATTTCCCTTTTCAAAGAGTCAAATATACCAGCATCTCTAAGAAGATATTTCACCATAAGTAGTACAGCAAACATATCCTTAACACCCATGACAGGCTTCCCGTTTTGCATCGGGATAGATAATGATGAATGCTCAGGCAAGATATTAAGTTCTGTATTAGATCTGAAACTAAAGAATCGCTCAGCATGTGCACAAATATTTCTAGCAAGAGTGATAATTCTTAGATAATTATTCAGGTAATTAGGTCTCAATGTGAGCATCAAACCGCATACACTGAAGACACAATCAAAGAGATGCTATAATCTGCGAGGTGAAGATACAGCCATTACCGTATCCTGCCACACCTAGCAGGACACGAACCAATGGTTGGGACTATGGTGATGATCTTCTGGGAGCCTACTATTCCCGCTGCTTCTTGACCGTAATGGTTTTCACTGCCAATTCTTCTTTCAGGTCAAGCGGCAGATTCCATGGGAGGAAGGTTGTGAAATCTACCGCCTGTACTGGCAGATCGCGAATACGGGTTACCTGTTTGAGCAGGTAGTCCATATAGCCATACAGGTCCAGGTCCCAGAGATTAGCCGTCTGGATGATACTCTCCAGGGTTGCCAGCGCCTTCGCACCGGTAACCGAACCGGCGAACAGGGAGTTCATGCGGACTGTTGAGAATGCTCTGATAATGCGCTCACTTCTCGAGTTGTCTGGATTCAGGTTTGCACATGCGAGATACGTCTGGAACAGTTGCTCATGGTTGAGGTAGTAGTTCATGCCATCCATGATATAGCTGTCATTGGTATGTAAATCATACCGTCCGGTAATCCAGGCGGAGAGTTTTTCAAACAGCGGCAGGGTATCAGTTTTTCGATCGTTGAGGAACTGCTGTTCACTGATACTCTGCTCATCCTGCCACCGGACGCGGTGAGCAGCATCGACTTTGTAGATCTGCCCGATCAGTCGAAGAATTTTATTCAGCGTACTATGGCCGTCGGATCCGCTCTGGTACCCACCTGCCTTCTGTGCATCAACGAACCGCCTCCGAAGATGAGCGATACAGAGAGCCAGCGTATACTGGTAGTGTTGCTTCTCTGCCTGGTAGCCTGTATAGCAGTCTGCCTGCACAAACCCGTCGTATCCATCGACGATATCCTTGAACACATCACTTGACCGGGATCGGTCATATTGGAAGTAGGCAGCCGGCCGATCTGGTGTCGCACTGCAGATGACCCACAGCCAGGATTTCAGCTCATCAGCTCGATCCTTCTCATCAAGTACTTGCAGACGTGTTTCGTCAGCATTGATCGCAGGCTGCCTGAGAATCTCATTCTTGATGGCCGTAGCGATGGGCTCAAGCTCCATACCGGCACGCAGGTGCCAGTTCGAGAAGTTCTGCTCACTGAGTGCTACACCAAACTGTCTGAACTGTTTTGCGATTCGGGTCACTGACAGACCGTAGAAGAACTTGTCAACCAGAGAGGCAGCAATCAGACGGTCTCCCGCAAGACCTCCCGGGATAAACCGCTCAGGAGCCTTGGCAGTCATGATCATCCGGCGCTTCGCTCCCTGCCCGTCATAGGCCGTACCACAACCGGTACAATAGCCTTTGTGCTTGGTCTGTCGAATAATCTTCAGCCGTTCTTTGATGACGTCAATATGTTCGTGTACATCCTGATTCTCGATTTCCTGAATCTCACCACCGCAGATACTGCACAGCTTGTCAAGCTGGTATTCTCGCTGCTCCCGCGGGTAGGACGGATCGAACGTCTGCCGACCTCCGCCAATACCGGGTTTGCGGTGTTTCGGATGTCGGTTCCTCATCCGCGGCGGCTCTTGCTCCTGATCAACAGCCTGTTTTGCCTCTTCGACAATCTGCCGCTCCTCGTCATTGAGCTCACTCTCCGGCTTCTCAAGGAGTTCTACCGGGATGTTGAACAGCTTCCGATACTTCTCACTTGAGCTGCCGAACTTGAGAAACAGCTCAAGACGGAGCTTCTCCTTGCCTGAACGGACTACACGGGTGAGTACTTCGACATCTTCAGTCAATTCTGCAACCTGTGCATTCGCAGCTTTCAGCTCTTTCTCAGACCGGGCTTTTTCCTTCTTTAACTCTGAGACCTGCATCTTCAACAATGCAATCTGTTCTTTGTCTGTCATGCTGACAAGCATACCATAATTGCACAGAAAGAACAACCTAATTGATTATATTGCAACTAGTTGCATAGGTCTGCAACACGGACAATGTCAGAGGTCTGCCTTGCAGGAACCCCTGGTGCGCCCTGTTTTTGCCCCAGCTGATCCCAGACGTGTATACCCTCTCGTTTCTTCGTACCACAGGCGTTCAGAAGCGTCCAAAATTTTGTGTTCTTTTTTCCTGTCACAGATGCAGGGCTATCCTGGTCACCTGGTTCCGTGCCTGCAGCTGATCAAGGGAGACTGGATCGCTTATGAGTCGGCGGAGCTCATCCGCAGTTATTGCGGCTGCTGCATTCCGGTCTTTCGGCCAGGGGTACCGCCCATACCGGATAACCCTCGTACACATCCAGCACCCGGCTCCTTCACTGTATACGATCCGGATCTGCTTCCTGCTCGTTGAACAGAATACAAAGATCGACTGTTCATCCAGAGGCAGGTCCATTGCCCCCAGCACCAGGGAGATCATGCCCCGCACACCCCGACGAAAGTCGGTAGAGCCTACCCGTAGAAAGATCTTCTTTCCTTCCAGTGATGTGTCGAATGGCACCATTACAGGACCCCCATAAGATACGTTACTTTCGTAACATTCTCACGTGTGCAGGCCAACGCCTGCAGAGTGCAGCAGCATGCATATACCTGTTGGTGAAACCGGACCATCTCTTCAAGCGATAACCGTTGACACTGCTCATCTGGCTGTGTTCCTTCAATGTGGTAACAAACTATGCCATGCTCGGCCACCTCATGTGCCTCATCTCGGTTGAGGGCTTTCATCCAACGCTTGAGCGTTGTTATTGTCACGGTAACCTCCGGCCTTTTGCAGTAGGTGAATACCGTGAGTCCGGATTGCAGATAATCTTCGATAATCTGTTCTCGCTCCGCGGTCGTGTATGGTTCTATTCGTCTCATATTCATCCTCCGCTGTTACGTTAGAGGATTCTCAACTCCCTGCATACTGTGTATGCGGTTTGATGCTCACGTCTCAATCCAAATTGTCGAGCAACTTCATTTTGCTCTCTTGGTTGCATGTATTTATAGAAACGACTCACGTTCCCAAACGTCAGCAGGTTTATTATCACCCATAGAGGAATGGCTCCATGATGATTATTCTGGTAATGCTGTAACCGTCTATCAAAAGAGGTTTTATCTCGTATAGTTATTTGAATCTTATTGATGAGTTTGTTTATATCATTTTGATATTGGGGAATATAATTATAATTTGTAGCATCCAAGTAAGCACACGCGGCTAGCACTTTGGCAAATTCATAGGCAATATGAGCCTTCAATTGATTTTCGATGATGAGGAACGCCCTAAGGAACTGTATTCTTAATTCTTCATCGAATCGATAGAGCGCATATATTTCAGTTAATGAAGACCCGCTTTTGTATGTTTCTGTTTGACTAGTTGCTTCTAAGAATAAATCTTTATACCCATTTATGAGTCGATAGTAATTTTCATGTGATAAAATCTGAATAGCTTTTTGATGATCCGAGATGGCTAAACCTCGGCTGGTCAGTATTTGAACCTGTTCAGCATGTGTAGTGAAGATCTTCCCTGGCACCAGGTTGCTCCCCATAAAAAATTTGGCCCCGGACCCGTAGGTTACCGGAGCTCAATCCCTTAACTAAATCATACTTGTGTTGTTGATTTAAGTCAACGTCGAAATCCGGATTCTTAAAAACAATCTTGGTAATCACAATCTGGGTCTACATAGCTTCAAATAGTATTTCGACCTCATTTCGGAAATATCTTACATGTAGTAATCATATTGGTGCAATGCAGGACTCAAGAAGCTTTAGTCTTGGATTTCCATAGACTCTCCATGTTCGGGGGTAACCACAGCATTAAGCGGGTTCAGCGGTGGCATGGGCCCCGGAGGAAGGGACTTCAGGTCCCAGACCTAGGGATAGACCGATCATGATCATACGGGGGAGCAGGGATGCTCCCCCGTGCTGCATCCGGAAGAGAAAAAGTTCTTATATTCTTCTTTGATTTAAGGTTCGGTTAAGCTGCATGGTCCATGATGTGTATATCAGATGAACGAGATTGGAGGAAAACCATGAAACAGAAGATCATACAGAGGGTCCTTGCGATCCTGCTTACCGGGATGCTGCTGCTGGCAGTCACTGCCTGTACCAGCACCACCTCAGGAACGGCTACCGACAGTATCACGGAGGGTGAGACTGCCGTCACCACGGAGACGCTGGACTCATCGATGCCGGCTCCCCCTCCCGGGGGCGGCGGAGGAGAGATCAATCACGGGGATTACGCGAACCTCGTCACCGAAGATGCGGCAGGGGTGGAATACACCAGCACCTCCTCAGATGAGAATGCCGTCCGCGTCGAGGGTGATTCAGTCGTGACCCTCTCCGATATTGTGATCACGAAATCGGGGGATGCCGGGGAGAGCGGCGATGACAGCAACTTCTACGGGCTCAATGCAGGGCTCCTTGCCATGGATAGTGCAGAAGTGACCCTGGAGAACGCGGTCGTGACCACGACTTCCGAGGGCTCAAACGGGATCTTCTCCTACGGGGACTCTACTGTCTATGTGAACGGTACAGATATCACCACTACCGCGAACTCCTCCGGCGGCGTCATGGTGGCAGGCGGCGGTACCATGTATGTGACAGACTCATCGGTCGAGACCGACGGGGACCATTCAGCAGCCCTCAGGACGGATCGAGGCGGCGGCATCCTGACCGTCGACGGCGGTGAGTACATAAGCCATGGCGAGGGCTCTCCTGCAGTCTACAGTACCGCGGAGATCACCGTCAGCAATGCGACCCTGACAGCGACCGGGTCTGAGGCCCTGGTCATCGAAGGGAAGAACTCGATCATCCTCGAGGATTGTGATGTGGAAGGGACAATGAGCGGCCAGTCAGATGAGAACGTGCAGAACGTCATGATCTACCAGAGCATGTCAGGTGATGCCGACGAAGGGATGAGCATCTTCACCATGACCGGCGGCAGCCTGGTCTCCAACAGCGGGGACATGATCTATGTGACGAATACCGCCTGCACGATCGAGCTTACGGATGTAGACCTCTCACTCAGCAACGAAGTGCTCCTCAAGGCAGTCGGCAATGAGAGTGCACGGGGCTGGGGCACAGCCGGTGCCAACGGCGGGGATGTCACCTTCACGGCAGCAAGCCAGGAGCTTAGCGGGGAGATCATTGTGGATGAGATCTCCACCCTCGAGCTGGCACTGGAGGATGGGACGACCTACACCGGGGCGATCAATGCAGATGGCCAGGCTGGTAGTGTGGCAGTATCCATCGACGGGTCCAGTACCTGGGTCTTGACCGGGGATTCCTATATCACCTCGCTCGATGGGGCAGGGAGTGTCGATGAGAACGGGTTCACCCTCTATGTGAACGGAGCATCCCTCTAGGATCAATCAGTTCCCCCTTCTGATGATCCCATGATTACGATATGCGGGAGATTGCAACATCAATATTGCAATCTCCCGACTTTTTCAGTACTATATACATGGAGGACAGTCATGTATATCAATCGGGACATAGAATCCGCGATCAGGTTCTTAGAAGGTGACTACCCGGTCCTTACCATCATCGGGCCAAGGCAATCAGGGAAGACGTCCCTGGTTCAGCATCTGTACCCTGATCATACCTATGTGAACCTTGAGCATGCACACGCCTACCAGCTGGCAATCGATTCTGCAGATGAGTTCTTCCGGGGCTATCCCCCGCCTGTGGTCATCGATGAGATCCAGCGGGTACCTGAACTGCTCCGCACCATACAGGTACTGACCGATGAATCAGGGCAGAAAGCAAAACAGTTCATCATAACCGGGAGCCAGGAGATTCAAAGCAAAGGGCACATCTCCCAATCCCTGGCAGGGCGTACAGCCCTGTTCCATCTGCTGCCGCTGTCGATCGGGGAGATGAAAGCATCAGGTGCTTTCCCGGCGAACAGGGATGCCATCCTGTTGAAGGGATGTTATCCAAAGCTCTATGCTGAGGACCTGGCCTCCCCGTATCACTATTACCAGAACTATATCAGCACCTATATCCAGAAGGATGTCAAGCAGATCACGGCGATCAAGGACGAACGGCTGTTCTACCTGTTCCTGAAGCTCCTTGCAGGGAGGGTCGGGAACCTCCTGAATGTGTCTTCCGTCTCAAACGATCTCGGGATCTCCCGGGAGACGGTCAACAGGTGGCTATCCATCCTCGAAGCGTCCCATATCATACAGCTGCTGAACCCGTGGTCTCCCGGGAGGACCGGCTCGCTGGTAAAGACGCCAAAGGTCTATTTCTGCGATACTGGAGTGGTAACTACCCTGCTTGACATCTCCACGGAACAACAGATGCTGAGGGACCCTTTACGCGGGGCAATATTCGAGAATTTCTGTGTGATGGAAGCCATGAAGCAGCGTAACAATAAGGCCTTGCCGCAGAATCTCTCCTTCTACAGGACCAAGCATGGCGTTGAGGTCGACCTGCTCTTCGAGGAGAACAGGTGCCTTACCCCCTACGAGATCAAGAGTTCCGACCGGTATCACGCTGACCAGTTCTCCAACCTCAAGAAGTTCAGCCAGGAGATCAGTAAACACCGCTCAGTCAGCAGCAGGGGCGGGCTCATCTATGCCGGGCAGATACGAACAAGACTTGGTGAGTATGAGGTGATCCCCTTCACCGATATGAAGGACTTGTTCTGACACACCGCTTCACCATATGCCGTTTCTCATATAGGATAGGGCATACATTCAGTAACAAACGTTCAATCCAGGAGTACGATCATGAAGGTTACCGCATTCAACGGGAGTCCAAGGCCGGAAGGGAACACCTACACGGCGTTACGCCTTGTCGCTGACCAGCTGGAAGCAGCAGGGATCGAGGTGGAGATCATCCAGGTCGGGAACAAGCTTATACGGGGGTGCCTTGCCTGCGGTACCTGTGCGAAGAACCGCGATGAGCGATGCACCATCAATGATGAGGTGAACGGCTGGATCCAGAAGATGAAGGAGTCCGACGGGATCCTCCTCGGCTCCCCCACCTACTTCTCCGCGATAGCAGGGACCATGAAGTCCTTCCTTGACCGGGCATTCTATGTAGCCGGGGTCAACGGTAGCTTGTTCCGGCATAAAGTCGGGGCCGCAGTGGTCGCAGTACGCAGATCCGGGGGCCTCCCCGTCTTCACCCAGCTCAACAACTACCTCACCTACTCGGAGATGCTGCTGCCGGGCTCCAACTACTGGAACGTGATCCACGGGACACGGCCCGGTGATGCCGTCCATGACCCGGAGGGAGTCCAGATCATGGAGGTCCTTGGGAAGAACATGGCCATGCTCCTCAGACAGCGGGAAGGGACCAAGGAGATCATGGAGGAGAATCCTAAGGTAAGGAAGCAGCTTACCAACTTCATACGGTAAAGGTAAAAACAGTTGCTATATTCTCCTCATATGGTATTGTCAAAAGAAGAATCTTCTGCATAATGGCAGGCATTCACTCCTGTGGAGTTCTGAGGGTTTCGATATGAGTAGATTGTACGATACATCTGGGAAAGTCATCACCAGGAAGAGACAGAACCGGTCACTGTTCTTGAGCATGATCGGGGGGGCGACCTGCAGCATCTGGTTCATCATCAATGCCCCACAGCAGATCCTTACCCTGCTTGTCAAGAACACGCTTGGTGCTACCTCGACCCAGCTCGGTATCTTCGTCGGGCTCCTCAATGCCGTGAGCATCTTCCACCTGGTATCGGTGATCATCTACTCGAAAGCTTCCCGGGTGAAGCCCACCTGGCTGACCTTCGGTGCGATCAACCGTTCCCTGTCGTTCGTAATCGGCGCAGCCCTCTTCTATGCCGCTTCCGGAGGATCCCACCGGTTGACCCTCATGATCGTCATGGTAAGCTCCACAGCCACCTTCATCGTCAGCAACTGCGGTTCTTCCGGCTGGTGGGCATGGATCAACGGGATCGTACCGTCACAGATTCGTTCCACCTATTTCGGCAAGCGTTCGGCCCTCTCCCAGGTCCTCAATGTCATAGCCTTCTTCTCCACGACATTAGCCCTGGACTTCTTCTCCTCAGCGTCCCTCATGGTGTTCGGGATCATCTACACCGCTGCCGGCGTCTTCGGCCTGCTGGAGGTCATTCTCCACATACCCGTGCCTGAGGCTGCAGGGACCCTTACCCCGGCCACGGGGAAGCTGACCCAGCGGTTCTTCGCCCCGGTGAGGAACAAGAACTTCCGGACCTTCAGCATGATCGCCGGGGTATCGCTGCTTGCCGTGAACATAGCGAACACCTTCTTCGTTCCCATGATCACAGCTCCCGACCAGATCGGGGCACCGGTGATCTGGATCGGAATCATGTACGCGATCTCACAGCTCATGTGGGTCGTGGTCATCCCCTTCTGGGGAACGCTCATGGACCGCTTCGGGACCAAGTCGGTCACTATGGTCGGGATGCTCTTCCCCCTGACCTTCATCGGCTACCTCTTCCTCACCCCTGACAACTACCACTTCCTGCTGCCGGTCATCTCGGTCCTGGGGGGCCTGGTCTCCCCGGCACTCTACGAGGGCTTGAGCCAGACGATGATGTCCCTGCTGCCGATCAAGGACCGGACGACCTTCATCGGCTGGTTCTGGGCCCTGCTCGGCCTCATCTCCGCCATCGGGTCGATCA
This sequence comes from Spirochaetia bacterium, assembly GCA_963677595.1. GTDB lineage: Bacteria > Spirochaetota > Spirochaetia > CAKZLE01 > CAKZLE01 > CAKZLE01. The sequence continues at coordinate 1,886,981 of OY782041.1, read as the reverse complement.
TCGGGGGACTGCTGCTGGATCTTACCGGGTCCATGACAGTACTGGTCATCGGGAGCATCGGGGTCATGGCAGTTGCCATGCTGGTCTTCGACACGGTCAAGACCTGGAAACATACGAAGTTCTCGGCCATGCTCACCACGGCGACCTCCCCGAGTGTCGTGCGCTCCTACCTGAGTATGCCCATCCTCGGGAAGTCCTCCGACAGGAACAAGGTCGAGAGGACCCTGCAGTCAGTCAAGGACAGCAGGAGCACGATCGTCATCGAGGAGATCGCCATGCGGCTCGAGGATGCCGATGCTGATGTACGCGAGGAGGCAGTACGTGCTCTGGGCAGGATCGGCAGCTGGGAAGCTGCTGAGATCCTGATCGAGACCCTCCACAACAAGGATTCCCTCGTGCGCGGGGAGTGCGCCAGGGCGTTGGGGAAGATGCGGTGGAAGGAGGCTGTCCCGGCTCTGGTGGAAGCACTAGGCAGTGACGACAATACCCTTGTAGAGATCGCGGCACGTGCCTTGGGGAAGATCGATTCCTCCACATCGTCCGAGGCGCTGCTCGGGCTGATCGAGGGGGACTACTCCCTGAAGATCAAGATCACGAGCGCGGCAGGGTTGTCAGAGCGACAGGAGCGCATCTCGGTGCTCCAAGAGACGCTGACCCTCTATACCCAGACACATAACCCCGTCATGCACAAGCAGCTCGCGATCTCGATCGCGAACATCCTCGGCAAACCCGGGGAGTTCTACCAGTATGTTACCGGTACCGAGATTGCTCGTGAAGAGGCAACCCAGCGGCTGTTCAAGCATGTCTACAGGAACATGAGGCAGCTCCCCAAGGGAAATCGGGGCATCATCGACCATATCATCAAGTTCTCGATACCCGCAGCGATCAGCTCGTTTGAGGCAGAGGAGTACCAGGAAGCTTTCGAGACCCTGCGCACCATCCTCCTGCAGCTGATCTACCGCCATATCAAGGTCATCGGGGATACCGATAACCTGAGTTCCGCTGAACTGGATGAGCTCTACGGGGTAGCGCCCAACCTCTACGCCGGCTATGTCACCATGAGGTGGCTGAAGGACAAGGAGCAGGTCTGCACCGACCTTGAGGTGCTGCTGCTCTTTTATGTCCTCAAGTGGTACCGGAAGAAGAGCCCGCTGATGGAGTAATTCGTCAGAGTACTCGTGTGATGATCGTTTCGGGGATATCCTTCCAGGAGCAGACATGGATGCCTTCCCTGGTATATGACGAATCCCCTCCGTAGAGAAGGTACATATCACCGGGGTCGGCATCAGTCAACTTCTCCCAATACCGAAGCCCCCCGAAGAATCTCGGATGGAAGGTCTTACCCGATTTGATCTCGACTGCCAAAGAGAGTTGCCCGGCCTGGACGATCAGGTCTATCTCCTTCTTGTGGTTGTCTCGCCAGTAATAGAGATCGAAGGCTTCCGCATGGTTGCACCGCTGCTTCATGAACTCACCGATGATGAGGTTCTCAAAGATACTGCCCCGGAGGAAGTGAGTATCGAGCTCTTCTTCTTTCCTGATGCCAAGGAGGTGGCAGAGCAGCCCGGTATCATAGAAGTAGATCTTCGGCCGCTTGACCAGCCGTTTATTATAGTTCTTATGGAACGGCCTGAGCCTAAATATGAGGAAGCTGGCTTCCAGCACGGTGAGCCAATCGGACAGGGTCGTCTGTGTGACTCCGCACTCATCAGAGACAGCCAGGAGGTTGAGCTCCTGCCCGGCCCTGCCTGCCAGGAGCCCAAGGAACTTCCTGAATTCGCCGAGTTTCGTGATCTGCTTCAGCTGCCTGACGTCCTTCTCGATATAGGTCTCCAGGTAGCTCCGGTAGAAGGAAGCCGGCCTGATGCCTTTATCATAGATCCTCGGGTAGAACCCTCTATAGAGGAACTGTTCAGGTGTATATTCATACATACGCAGTTCTTCCAGGGAGAAAGGCAGCAGCCTGGTGATCCCCACACGCCCAGCCAGTGACTGGCTGATCTGCTCCATAAGGAAGAAGTTATGGGAACCGGTGATGATATAATCACCGGGAGCGTTCCTCAGGTCGACATGGCTCTGGAGATAGCTCATCAGCTGCGGGACTCTCTGGATCTCATCGAGGATGCACTGACCGTCATACCGCTCAAGGAACCCCCTGGGATCCTCTTCAGCAAACCCCCTCATGTCGTAATCCTCCAGGGAGACATACCGGTATGACGGGAAGAGCGCCTTTGCCAGGGTCGTCTTGCCAGACTGCCTCGGACCAAGGATCGCAACCACGGGGAACTCTGTCGCAAGGACCTGTATCTCTTGCGATAATTGCCTTCGTATCATGGTCTCAGTCTATCACTTTTGTACAATTTGTCAATTCAATTTGTAATTTGTACAACATATTCACACTTTGAAAATATAAAACCCAGGTGTATCCTATATACTATAACGATGGACACCCCGAATCATCCGGGAGAAAAGGAGAATAGGTTCATGATCCATATCAAGGAACACCTCACTACTCCAGTCAAAGGCTCTTTTGACCTCATCATCGCAGGGGGCGGCATTGCCGGCATCTCGGCTGCTGTTGCCGCTAAGCGCTGCGGTGTGGAGAAGGCCCTCATCATTGAGAAAGGCATATCCTTAGGCGGCCTGGCGACCAACGGCCTCATCGGCTGGTATGAGCCGCTGTGCGACGGGATGGGACATCGTCTCATCCACGGCATCTCCGAGGAGCTCTTCAGGCTGGCAGTTGCCTACGGCTATGATACGCTTCCTGCAGCCTGGAAGGGGTTCCCGGAATTTGCGGATACCAGGAAACGATGCAGCTCCTTCTTCTCCCCGGCGATCTTCAGCCTGGCATTGGATGAGCTGGTCGCATCCCTTGATATCACCGTCCTCTTCGATACCCGATACTGCCACCCCCTCATGAATGGCAATCACTGCAGGGGGCTCATCGTAGAGGGGACTGAAGGCAGGTTCGCCCTTACTGCCCCCTTCATCATCGACACGACAGGAGATGCACGTATCTTCAAGGATGCCGGCGTTCCCTGTGAGGAGGGAGAGAACTGGCTCTCCTTCATCGGGTATTACAGTGACCTTGCTATGGCAAAGAAGGCTTCCGAGACCGGCTCCATATTCGATTCGTATCGCTGGCTGCATGCAGGGGCGGATCTCTGGGGGAACGGGTATCCTGAAGGGAAGGCCCCTCTCGTGGTCTCTGATTCCGAGAGCCTGACGGACTTCGTCCGGACCGGACGCAGGCTCCTCTTCGAGAAGGTCCGGGGACAGGACCGCTCTTCCCGGGATATCATCAGCCTGCCGTCCCTTCCCCAGCTCCGTAAGACCCGTAGGGTCATCGGGAACGAGACCCTGGCAGAGGAGGATGAAGGAAAAGGCTGCAGTACATCGATCGGTGTCTGTGGGGACTTCACGAAAGCGGGCAAGGTCTATGAGATCCCGTTCGGGACCTTATGGAACAACAAGGTTCCCAACCTCCTGACAGCAGGGAGGAGTATCTCATCAGCAGGCTGGGCATGGGACGTCACAAGGGTCATCCCCGTCGCCGCGGTGACCGGGCAGGCGGCAGGTGCGGCTGCGGCTCTCTGCATCAAAGGAGATACCGATCTCCCAGGGCTCGATATCAATCAGCTGCAGCAGACACTGGAAGGACATCAGGTACGGCTGCACAGGTAAACCACCCGTTTTTGCTTACCCTCCATAATGGGTAGATATCAGTTGGTGCATCTGTTCGATTATGCGGATGTGGTTCTCATCCAGGCATTCAGGCCCAGGCTTGCGGGTACGGACCGTATCAATGATACCCTGAACCTTCAGATGATGTTTTGCACTCAAGGGATACCATGCATCCTCTACCGATGAAAGCGGCCCCAGGAGGTTTTGCAGGTCATCCCCTGACCCTGGGTACTGCAGCTGTTTTGAAACGAGCCGGGCATACAGTGAGGGATGAAAGTTAGCCATGATACCACTGTAGCCGTTGACACCATAGCGTATTGATTCACTCAGCGTAGCACTGTTAGCATTGTAGAGCTTGAAATCACTCCCCTTCATTACTGCTAAACGGTTTCGTATCCGTTCACTATCACAGCAGGTATCCTTCAGGAATGAGAACCTCCCGGTATGCACCACATACTCCAGAACCTCATCTGATATGAGCCGTTTGTACGGGTATGGGCATTCATAGAACCCTAGTTTTATCCCTTGAGGCAATGTGTCTATCAATTTCTCAAGCCGTTCTATGAATATTCTGTCAGGTTCATCTTCCCCTGCCAGCCTGTTCGTGATCAGGACAACCGCATCAACACCTGTCTGTGCCAGAGCGGTCATCTCTTCTATCTGATCTTCCAGCGTGTCGCTTGTATGCCCGGAACAGATCACGGGAACCCGACCCGAGGCATATTGTACCGTTGCCTCAGCTATACCGATTTTCTCTTCCTTTGAGAGAAAGAACATCTCACTTGATTGACATACGGCAAAAAGCCCTGCTGCACCCTGATTGATATACCAATCCACGAGTCTCCTTAATGACGTATAGTCCACGCTTCCGTCCTCTTGGAACGGTGTGATCATCGTGGGCCATACCCCGTTAGGCAGGTTCTGTTGTTTGCTATTCCTGATTCCCATTGAATACCTCCTGTACATACAAAGCTTCCAGATGTCCAATCAGGGCTGCATTATCCTTCGCGATATTCACCCGCTCCTCAGGGTCTGCCTGGTAATCGAAGAGTTCACGATAAAGTATCACTCCGGAATCAGCATAGTAGGTGTTCAGGCGATACTGTGATGTCCTCACTGACCTGCAGTGCTCATATTCCTGCAAACGATCATGCCACATGGGCTTCCGCATCCCGAACACGGCTTCACGACCTGCATACTCTCCATCATATACATACGTCGTCAGGTCCTCTCCCTGACAATACCCCGGAATGTCGAGCCCTGCCGTTGAGCAAAGTGTGGGGAATACATCCACATGTTCTGAAAGCCCCTCAAATACAAGACCTTCCCGTCCAGGGATACTCATGAGCAGTGGAATATGGAAAGACCGGTCCCAGCAGTTATGTTTTCCCCAGTACCCATGCTCACTGTCGTGGAATCCATGGTCCGAAGTCACCACGATGATGGTATCATCAAGCATGCCTTTCTTCCTCAGGGCTTCCTGTATCTTGCCGATCTGGGCATCGACATAGCTCAATGCAGCGTAATGCCCATGCTTTAAATCGATCGACTGTTCCCTATCGGCTTTCCAGGGCAGTGAATAACCGTTGATGGTGTAATACTGTACCGGTTCTGAGTCCCCTTCAGCCCATTCAGGGGTTCCCTCGGGGGATTGGTCAAACACTGCAGGTTCCAGCGTATCCCTATCATAGAGGTCCCAATATTTCTTCGGCACATTGAAGGGAAGATGCGTGGCCGTGAAGCCAACCCCGCAGAACAATGGAGTATCGGGATCATGTTCTTCAATCCAGCGAACAGCCTGGCCTGCTGCGACACCATCGTAGTAACTGTTGTCATCACCGGACCCGACTTCAAAAGCGGGTCCTCTGCACTGTCTCAGCTCCGCAAGGGTCATGGTACCATCGTGATCATTGTTTCTCCTTCGGAAATCCTCTGCACGATCACGGATCTGACGGAGGGAAGCCTCATTCCTGTAGATATTTGGACAGGAATCCTGGTATGGCACCGACCATTCTGGAAGGTCATCAGGCAGCTTCTGCGGTACATAGGGTTCACTCCAGGATGGTGCATCAGGCTTGTCATGGAAGATGAATCCGGTACCGAGACTGCGGTACCCATGATCCTTGAACCATTGAGGAAGGGTTTTAAACCCTTCCCCCATTTCAGTTCTGAACCGTTCAAAGAATGGTTTGTTATTGAACCGTTTCGTATACTCCGGTCGATAACCGGTAAACAGATTTGCACGGGCCGGTCCACACAGGGGGTAGTTCGCATAATGGCCGGCAAACCGAACCCCATGTTCAGCTATCCCGTCCAGGGTGGGGGTAACCGCGAATCCGTCGCCATAGCAGCCGTATCGCGGCCCAAAGTCATGCATGATGACAAACAGCACATGTGGTTTTTTGTTTGAATGAGTTTTCATCTGTTCTGTATCTCCTGGTTCTATTTCAGCATATTCACGATGAGGTCCACATCTGCCGGGGCGGCAGACGCAGCTTTCAGGGGCTGTGACAGCTCCCGGTTCACCTGCCAGCCCAACAGCTTCCTGAACAGTTCATCCTTCTTTGGCAACGGTACTTCCCAGAGGTCATTTACCTCCGCTTCATCGTTATCAAGATCAAAAAACTGACCTTCAACTGGGTTTGACGACCCTATTTGTGGATAGTACACATTCAGCTTGCTGCTCCCATCCGTGATCATCGTTGCATTGATCACGGGGTCGAAATACCGGCCGGTGTTACAGATCCCAGTCTCCCGGTAGGCGCAGACCGCGGTCTCATGGGCTTCTGCCTCCGCATTTCGGATATCGAGTGAATCCGGCATCAGTCCGTGGATCTGATCCTCGTCCATCCCGGCAGCGGTGAGGATCGTAGCCGCTATGTCATGGGGCTGTACCAGTGCAGTGGACCGGATCCCTTGCGGGACAGTTCCCGGCTGCCGCATGATGAGGGGGACCTTCACACAAGGGTCATAGAAGTATGCTCCCTTGACCAGCAGACCATGGTCACCGAGCATATCCCCATGATCACTCAAGAAGATCACCAGGGTATTCTCAGCTTTTCCGGCACGTTCAAGCGCATCAAGGACCTGGCCAACCTCATCATCCAACAAGGCTATCGAACTGTAGTAGCCGACTCTCATTTCCTGCAGGTCCTCATCGGTAAAATCGTTAAACGCACCCAGGTACCCGTCTTGCTGTTCTTGAGCCAATCCTGAAATGGAGTGGTTTCGCTCCCAATCCTGGACAGTAGGTTTCGGCATCTTTTCCAGGTCTACCCGGTCACGATACTCGGCAGGAAAGTCATCATAGGGGTTGTGCGGGTCGAAAACACTCATCATGCAGAAGAAGGGGCTGTCATCCTCTCTGGTTTCAATAAAGTCGATAGTGCGTTCCGCAGCCCAGTGGGTCATGTGGTATTCGCGCGGGATATACTTCAGCCCCCGTTTCTGTTCGTTCAGCTTGGCATGGAATTCCGGGGATTTCTCCTTCAGCCACCTCGAATACCCGTTGAGCGGGGAATCCATGCTGATCGATGCTTCCATACACCATTCATAGATATCGAAGCCGTCTCCCGGATGGCGCTTTTTCTCTTCATACATACGCCCGGAGACATGCAGCTTACCAAACAGTGCAGTGGTATAGCCCATTTCCTGCAAATGCTTGGGAAAAAGCACCTCCTCTTCCGGCAATACATCGTGGAGGCGCCGAACGCCATGGTCCAGAATGTGCTTTCCCGTGAACATGCTTGCCCTCGAAGGGGTGCAGACAGGGTTGTTTACATAGCACGTTTCAAAGAGCATCCCCTCCCCGGCAAGTCTATCGAGATTCGGCGTGTCTATCCAATCTGCACCATAACAGCCCAGCGAATCGAATCTCTGCTGATCAGTCATGATCATGAGAATATTAGGTTGTGTAGTTTTTTTCATCGTAGTTTCCCATCCCCGGAAAATTCCAGGTTTTCATAAAATTCCATCATTCCCGGGAGGAACCAGGGCTGCTGCAGGTCTTCGGCTGCCGCCCCTTCGGCCATCACCAATCGTACAGGGGTATGGTCCTGATGATCAGGACGTACCGGCAGGGGTAGCGGGTCCTCGGTAGTGAATGCCCATTCGAGCAGCAGGTCCTTCATCCGGGTTTTCTCCACTGCCCCTTCCATCACGTCCCACAGGTTAACCTGTTCCTCAGGATCATCATCCAGGTTATAGATTTCCCCATAGGGTTTCCCCGGATAGTAGACCATCTTCCATGAGTCCCACCGGACCATCCTGCCGAAGTAGTTCTCACTGAAGACAGCTTCCCGTTCCATATGCGGCTCCCCCTGCAGGATGGGAACAAGGCTCGTCGCCTGGCATCCTGGGCCTGCGGGGGCTCCTCCCATCTCGCAGATCGTGGCATAGATATCCATCAGTTCCACCTTCTCGGCAATCCTGTCAGAAGCATACCTGGCCGGGGCATGTACGATCAACGGGACTTTTACGCTCTGCTCATAGAAGCACTGCTTATAGAAAAGGCCATGATCACCGAGGAGATCACCATGGTCGGATGCGTAGATGATGATGGTATCATCATACAGGCCTTGCTCCTTCAGTGTCCGGATGATCTCTCCCACCCAGTCATCTATCAGGGTATTCAGCCCGTAATAGTGCCGCCACATATCGAGGCGCTGCTCCTCGGTTATCTCATCCGGCGCGAATCCCCAGCCCAATCGCTTAGTGATATAATTGTATGCCTCTTTCGGCTTCCTGTCGACCTCATCCCGGCCCATGTTCCGTTCAGGCATAGGGGTATTTCTGAACAACTCATCATACGGCTTCGGGGGATCATAGGGGTTGTGGGGACTAAGGAAGGAAGCAAAGGCAAAGAACGGTTCCTCGACCTGCTGCAGGTACTCACAGATACTCCTCCCAACAAAACTGTCGATATGAAGTTCCTGCGGCAGGACGGACGTCATTGAGGACAGCCGCTGTATATACTCAGAAGAACGAGCGTCATAGAGACATTTCCTGTTGTTACCATGTTTCGCAAGGAACCTCGCATAATCATCGGGAACCGAACTATGGAACTTAGCCTCCGCGATGATCCTGCCGTCGAAACCGAAATTAGCATGCCAGGGAGTGAAGTGCATCTTCCCTATTGCAGCAGTAGTGTAGCCTGCCCTACCAAGCTGATGGGCAAAACTGGACTCCTGCTGACGCAAAGGGTACCAGTTAGCCTTGATTCCAAGACTGTGTGGATACCTACCTGTCGCCAGGCTGTACCGGCTTGGACAGCACAGGGGATTCTGGACATAACAGTTGTCAAATGTCACCCCGTTCTTAGAAAGCCAATCAATATTCGGCGTCTTCGCCTGTTCAGCGCCATAGCAGCCAAGTGAATCAGGCCGCTGCTGATCAGGTAGCAGAAACAGGATATTCGGTTTTTTCTGCTTCATACTTCCTCCCCGATTACCATCAAAACAGATTCGGCAGGAACATGACGATCCCGGGGATATAGGTGATAAGCAGCAGAACTACTACCAGGACTAACAGCATCGGGATCAACTCCCTGATGGTCCCCTGCATCGGACAGTCTGAGATGCCGTTTACCACGAAGAGCAATCCACCATACGGTGGGGTCGAGAGTCCTATCATCATATTCAGTACGACAACGACCCCAAAATGGACCAGGTCGATCCCAAAAGCTTGAAGTGCCGGCAGTACGATCGGGATAAATACAAGCTGTATCGTGTTGATGTTCAGGAACATCCCGAGGAACAGGAAGATGATATTGGTCAGCAGGAGGAACACGTATTTGTTACCTGTCAGGGAGAGCATGAAGTTGGCAAAGAATGCCGGGATGCCTTCCCGTGAGACGACATATGCGACCCCGAACGAAGTACCAACTATGATCGACAGTCTTCCTGTCGTCTTGACTGTATCGAGAATGATTGCCAACAGCCTCCTTGGTCCGAGGGTCCTGTAGACGAAAAACGAGACGATGATCGCATAGAAAGCTGCTACTGCACCCGCCTCAGTGGGGGTAAAAACCCCGGTATAGATACCACCAAGCAGAATGATAGGTGTCAGCAGAGCCCAGAATGCACTGAACCCCAGCCGTGCCAGTTTCCGCAGGGAAAAGGCTTCCCCCTGGGCGAAATCACGTTTCTTCGCGATCATGCTCACATAGATCATGAGGGCAATTGCCATGAGAAGCCCGGGCACCATGCCGCCAAGAAAGAGGGCCCCTACCGATGCCCCGGAGAGCATGGAGTAGAAGACCATCGGGATACTAGGGGGGAAGATCGGGCCAATCGTCGCAGAAGCTGCGGTCAAGGCAGTCGAGAAATCATCCTCATAACCGTCCTCCCTCATAGCCTCGAGTTCCATCATTCCGAGACCTGATGCGTCAGCCATGGCGGAGCCGGTCATGCCAGAGAAGATGAGGGATGCGATGATGTTCACGTGGGCAAGCCCCCCCCGTCGCTTACCTACCAGGGCATTCGCGAACTCGAACACCTTCTTCGTGATCGTGCCGCTGTTCATCACATTCGCCGTGAAGACAAAGAGTGGTACAGCTATGACAATGTATTTGGAATACAGATTAGTGACGATACTCTCGGTAACGATGCTCAAATCCAACCCGGACAACAGGCAGTAGAATGATGTCGAAGCAAAAAAACCAAGAGGGATCGGTAGCCTGAATAGGAATGTACAGACCAATATGAGTACAAAAACCAGGAATCCTAAGCTCATCTCTTTGCTCCCCTCTTTTCTGTGATCAGTTTGATATCCCTCATGATGTCTTCCAGGGAATGGAGACCTATCAGGGTCAGGAATACCAGGATCGGGAAAAACCCGATATTCATCGGCAGCCTCAGGACCGGGCTTTTATCCATCTTGAGAAAGTCGATATAATCGATAGTCGGCAGGTACCCGATCACACAGACGAACAGGATCAATCCGTTCGAGATGAACCTGAAGGCCGTCTGGGTCCCGGGTTTCCTGGACAGGTAGAACATATTGAAATTGATATGCCCCTTGATCCTCCTGATGTAACAGGCTGCAAGCAGTGTCGTCCAGATAAAGCAGAGAACCGTCACTTCATATGCCCACATCAACGGGGCATTAAGGACATACCGGAACACGATCTGCAGGATGAACACGGTGAACATCACAGTGAAGGTGACAGCGGGTAGGTACAGCTCTATGATATCAAGAATAATAGTATAGGTTTTCTTCACGTTATCCCTCTTTAGGCAATGGAGCACACTAACGGTGCTCCCTGTGTACTTCTATTTCTGTAAGACTTATTTCGCTAAAGCCTGAACCTTGTTATACAGATCCATATCGATGGTCGATACAAAATCTTCATTCCCGAAGTAGTAATCCTCTGCCGCCTGCTTCCAGACATCGATATCGACATCGATGAACTCAACGCCCGCAGCTTCCATTTCCTCCCTCGCATCCTGGGTAGTTGTAAGGATAAGGTTCTCTACATATTGCCGTGCAATCTCAGCCGCCTGGTAGAGGGTCTCTTTGTGCTCTTCAGACAGGCTCTGGAATACCTCTTCGTTGATTACCGGCATAATGGGATTGACGAAGTGGCCTGTGAGGACCAGGTAGTCTGTAACTTCGTAGAATTTCCGCTGAACTACGGTAGTGAGCGGGTTGTCCTGACCATCAACAGTCCCTGTCTGCAAGGCCAGATAGAGTTCGTTAATGCTTACAGGAGTCGGATTGGCACCCAGAGATTCTCCCATCATCAACCATGTCCGGGTGTTCGGCATTCTCAGCTTGATTCCTTTCATCTCCTGCGGGATAGTTGGTATGCCCTTTCCCCGATCAGCAAGATTCAGCTGGCGTGTGCCGAGATACCAGGTCGATAATGGCCTGATCCCAACATCAGCTGCAAGCCTATCGGCAAGTTCTGCACCAATCTCACCGTTCATTACAGCATTCATATGGTCAAGGTCCTTAAAAATATAGGCCATGGAGAACATATTCATATAGGGGGCGTATTCACTGAACCAGTTTGGGCCCTGGTTCGTCATTGCCAGGTTGCCCCTTCTCAATGCAGAATTCTGAGCCTCTTGGGTATAGAGTTCACCTCCGTAGTAGGCTTTGATGATCACTTCCCCATTCGTGATCCGTTCTACTTCCTCAGCGAATTTCTTCTGTCCCAATGCATGAGGAGCTGTGGGTACGGCTACCGTGGAATACTCAAGCACAATCGGTTCTGTTGTTTCAGATGATTCCTGCTGTGCATTCGCATAAAGCCCTACTGTCAGGATAAGCAGTCCCAGAATCGCAATAAGTTTTTTCATAACTACCTCTCTTTTTGGTGTTCTATATTATAGAACGCTATTCTTTTATTTAGGACATTATACCATATCCATTCTTCTTGTCAAGATATGGATTAGCGTTTTATAATGTAGAACATAGAGTGATAATATCGAAAATAAGGAAATATTAAGATGATTACATCAGTATTGAAAGCCATAGAGATCATGGAGTTATTCAGTCCCGAGAGACCGGAGATGAGTCTTGCGGAGGTCAGTTCACTGCTTGGTTACCCGAAAACTACCATCCATACCATACTGAAGACACTTGAATCAAAGGAATTCGTGGAGCAAAATACGGCGGGGCTGTACTCACTGGGAACCGCCATCATCCCAATGACCCAGGCGGTACGGGTCAATGTCATGCTCAGGGACCGGGCTGCTCCTCTTCTCAGGGAACTGGGAGAGTTCTGCGGGGAATCTATCTATCTGACGATAAAGAATGATGCCTATTGTCTATATATCTATGCGATAGAGTCCCCTCACCGTCTGATGGCCCGTTCAGCCGTTGGGGACAGGATGCCGATGCACTGCACATCTGTGGGGAAAGCCATACTCGCATTCCTTCCGGAAAAGGAAGTCCGGCACATCACGCTCGAATCAGGACTTCCTGAATACAGTGATACCACGATCACATCTATTGACAACCTCATGGCTGAACTGCATGAAACAAGGGAACGAGGATACTCTCTTGACTCAGCAGAACATGTAAGGGGGACGTACTGCATTGGAGCCCCGATCTTTGACCAGTCCGGGATCCCTTTTGCTTCGTGCAGTATTTCAGGGAATGATAGCGAAATCGTGAATGTAAAGAGAGAGCTGTACTCCGCAGCGATACGATACACAGCCCAGGAAATCTCAAACAGGATGGGGTTCATGCCCAGCGGGGATAAGATGCTGTGGAGGGAACTAACCAATCCACTGCGAGAGGGCTATCTCGGATAATAGCACTCATCCTGGTGTATTTTCAGACGAAATCGTTCTCAAGAGAGAATTCATCTCTCAGAGCATGATCCTATTCGTCCGGGCAATATCACCCATGAAACGGGCACTCGGCTTCGGGGTACGGGCAAGGGTCTCCCGGTCAACACCGATGATCCCGAACTTCGGGCCATAGCCGCCTACCCACTCGAAGTTGTCGAAAGCCGACCAGCAGTAGTAGCCGCGGACATCGATACCGTCGTCGATACATCGGGCAACGGAGGCCACTGCCCTCCGGTAGTACTCGACGCGCCGGCTGTCATCCTCGCCTGCCACCCCGTTCTCCGTGACGATGACCGGGATCCCTGCGACCTTTGAAGCGAGCTGGATCGTGCCGCCTATTGCCTCAGGGTAGAACTCCTCACCCATCTGGGTGGTCTCCATCTCCTCAGTCGGTGGTAGCACCCCGTCAGGCCCGACCACGAACCGCGAGTAGGTCTGGACCCCGACGAAGTCATCGTCAGTCAAGCGTTCGAGGTAGCTGTCAGATATATCCTTCCGTAAGGAAAGTGCCCTCTCTTCCCCGCCCTCGGCGGTATGTACATCAGTCATGGCGAGGGTAAGCCCGACCGGAAACTCCCCCGGTCCTGCTTTGAGGATATCCCGGGCCTTGAGGTGTGCAGTATGGATGATGTCCCACATCCTCTCATCCGCCACGAACTGCCAGAGCCCCAGCTCTTCGGGCTTCTGCCCGAAGTGACGGGAAGCCTGTTTCCAGAACGGGGTATCCTTCGGTGAGAATGGGAGGATGTATTTCAGGATCCTCGCGATGTTCGGTTCGTTGAAGGTGCAGACCCCGGAAAAGAGGTCCCCCATATAGGCCGAGACCTCCTCGGTGTAGCGCGCGAACCGGTCGATGACCCCCTCACTGAGCCAGCCTCCCTTCCTGATCATCCACTGCGGGGTGGTGAAATGGTGGAGGGTCACCAGGGGGGTGATCCCATGGTCACGGCAGGTGCTGATCATCCTGCGGTAATGTTCCAGCCCCTCGATGGAGAACTCTCCTTCGGTCGGCTCGATCCTCGACCACTCGAGGGAGAACCGGTAGGAGTTGAACCCCAACCCAGCCAGCAGCGCTATATCGTCCGGGTAGCGGTTGAAGTGGTCGCAGGCGATCCCTGAGGGCTCCTGGTAGATCGTCTCGGGCAGGGTCTCCAGGGCCCAGCTCTCGCAGTTGGAGTTCCCTCCCTCTACCTGGTGTGCCGCAGTAGCGGTCCCCCAGAGGAAGTTGTCTGGAAATATGAATTCTCTCATCATCATCGTCCTTCTCAGTTAGTATGTGTACCATCATCGGCAGTATGTGCTTCCCCAAAACCTGCCTCCAGCAGCATGACTGCTTTCCCAGACTCCGGGACCATCTTCACCAGTTCACGCAAGGTGTTACCCCGTTCGTTCTCCATAACCGCATAGATGAAGGGGGGAGCCCCCAGTTCACCCAATACCCGGAAGAGGATCTCCTTTGCCTTCTTATCAACGAGGATCTCACCGATGAGGTCATCGGCGGTATACGGCCCGCGTGCATCGGGATCGGTATAGGGAACACGCCACTCCCGGTGACCGGACCCTACCTGGACTGTGGTATCATCCGGCAAGGTCACTTCCGCTTCCGTGTTCGGGGGGATCTCGACTTCCAGGTGGAAGGTCCCATCCTCGATCTGCCACTGCACCAGGATCCTCCCGTATGGGGAGTGATGCTCTGTCCGTGCAGAGGTAATGCCTCCCCCCGGTCTCGGGGCTATCCGCAGCTTCTTATAACCAGGGGCAGCGGGAGCCAACCCGCCGATAGTCCGGTGCATCCAGTCAGCAACGGCACCAAGTGCGTAGTGGTTGAAGGAGGTCATCTCCCCCGGGTTGATCGACCCGTCAGGCAGCATCGAGTCCCAACGCTCCCAGACTGTCGTGGCACCCATGGTGACCGGGTAGAGCCAGGAGGGGGTCTCCTCCTGCTTCAGGAGCTTGTAGGCTGTAGCATGATGGCCTGTCCTGCAGAGCGCGTCACAGATGATGGGAGTACCCACAAACCCGGTCTGTATCCGGTACCCGCCGTCACGAACAAGGTCTGACAAGCGTTTACCGGCATGTATTCGCTGTTCATCAGTCTCAAGCAGGTCGAAGGCTATCGCCAGGGAATAGGCTGTCTGGGCATCGGAGAGCATCCTCCCTGATGGGGTGATATACTCATCCTGGAATGCCTTCCTGCTCCTGGCTGCGACCCCGCGATACCGCGCTTCCTCTTCCGTCCTGCCCAGCAGCCCGGCAGCCTCTGCCGTCAATTCGGCAGAACGTGCGAAGTAGGCTGTGGCAACGATCTCCTTCGCCGTCTTAGCCAGCCAGGGCTGGTCTGGCGGTGCAGTCGGGTCGAGCCAGTCGCCGAACTGGAACCCTGAATCCCAGAGGTATGCATCGCCTGCCGATCGTTCGATGTAATCGACCCAGCTCCTCATACTCTCGAACTGCGCTTCCAGGATCGCTTTCTCGCCATACCGCTCATACAGCACTGAGGGGACCACCGTCGCCGCATCTCCCCAGGCTGCTACCCCGAACCTGTCACCCAGGGCATTCGGGACCACGGGCGGGACTGCGCCCTCACCCTTATCCTGCTCGAAGGCAAGGTCCTTCAGCCAGGAAGAGAGGAAGCCCCTGGTATCGTAGAGGAAGGAGGCGGTCGGGGCGAAGACCTGGAGGTCCCCCGTCCAGCCGAGCCGTTCATCCCGCTGCGGGCAGTCGGTCGGCACCTCGAGGAAGTTCCCCTTCATGCTCCATACCACGTTCTCATGCAGCCTGTTCAGCTGTTCATCCGAGCAGGAGAACCAGCCGATCCGCTCCATATCAGAGTGGAGGACTATCGCGGTAAGGTCATCGACTGTCAGGGTACCAGGCCAGTTCGTTACCTCGACATACCGGAACCCGTGGAAGGTGAAGAGCGGTTCCCAGGTGGCCGTACCTTCCCCGTTCAGGGTATAGGTGTCGGTCGCCTCTGCACGTCTCAGTGGGCGTACGCCAAGCTCCCCATCCTCGAGGACCTCGGCATGGCGAAGCGTGACAGTATGGCCGGCTTCCCCAGCCACGGTGATCCGTACTCTTCCTACAAGGTTCTGCCCGAAATCGACCAGCTGTTTTCCTGAAGGCGAATGAACGAGGGAGACCGGCTTCACTTCCTCGACCTTGCGTACCGGAGGCTTACGGGAAGGTTCAAGGATCTCCCTCCTGTAGGGCAATTCTTTGACATCATCCCATGCCGTATCATCGAATCCCGGTGAGTCCCAGCCTTCCTGTTCAAGACGCGCATCATAGCGTTCCCCGTCATAGATGCTGCTACTCAAGATCGGGCCGGTCGATGCCTTCCAGCCTGAGTCCGTACAGATCGTCTCAATCCTTCCATCAGCATAGCGGATCTCGAGCTGTGCCAGGAGACCTGTCCTGTCTCCCCAGATATTCCGCTTCCCCCCGTCGAACCCAAGCCTGCCGCGGTACCAGCCCTCACCAAGGACGGCACCGATGGTGTTCCCTCCCTGTTCCAAGAGTTCGGTGACATCATATGCCTGGAAGAGCAGCCGTTCGTCATAGGAGGTCCACCCGGGGGTGAAGCATGCATCGCCGACGGGTCTCCCGTTGATCGATGCCTGGTATAATCCCATCCCGGTTATATAGAGCCGAGCGGATGCTATGCCTGCTGACAGGGTGAAATCCCGTCGCAGGTAAGGAGAGGGTCCTGTATACTCAGGGTCTGATTCAGTTGAGGGGGTTATGCATTGGGCTTGCCAGTCTGCAGGATCCAGCAGCGATGCCTCGATGTCAAGTGGTTCACTCCAGTCGCTCCAGAGCTGGTCATTTCCAAGAACACGTACCTGTAGGGTGAACTGATCACGTGAATTCAACCTCGAGAACGGCCAGGCGATACCAATCGACTCAGATGAGACGACTTCCCCAGTCGTCTCAAGTCTCTCTCCGTCGGGCGTGAGCAGGATGATCTCATAGCCATCCTGCTGCCAGTCAGGCTCGTCTGTTGAGACCAGCCAGGAGAGGGCCGGCTCTGGTTCAGGCAGTATGTCCATACCTGTCCCTGCGGTGAATCGTGAGACAGTAGTCCTGTTCTTCTTCTCGTCCATATGCTTCCTACTCTTTCAGGAGGTTGATCCCGTCACGGGAGAACCGGTAGAGATGCGTACCGCTCGGGATGGGCTCATCCCGACCGAACAGGCGGAGGGTCCCCCCGCAGTCCTGCGGCACGGTAACAGCTACGCTGCAGGTATCCCCTTCCCACCGCCAGGAGCAGGAGACATAGCCGTAGGCTGTCTCGAGTCCTGCCTCGGCAGAGGAGAGCCCGCAGTCGATGATCGGGGAGAAAAGTATCTTCCGGTACCCTGCTTCCTCGATCTGAATCCCCGCGATATACCGGTAGAGGAAATCCCCGACGCTCCCGAGGGCGAAATGGTTGAAGGAGGAAGCCATCCTGCTCCCGTCCGGCCTGATCGCCTCCCAGTTCTCCCAGATGGAGGTTGCCCCCTTCTCTACCATATAGAGCCAGGAAGGTGCCTCAGTCTGGAACAGCAGCTCAAACGCAAGGTCGAGCTCTCCGTTATCGGCGAGGGTCCCAAGCAGCAGCGGGGTCGAGACGAACCCGGTATCGAGCCGGGTCCCGTTCTCCCTCACGAGCCGGACGAGGTTGTCTACCACCTTCTGCCTCAGCTCACCATGAACGATCCCGGCATGCAGCAGGACCACGTAGAGTCCCTGCAGGTCACCGGTCACCTTTCCGTCCTGGGCGACATAACACGCCAGGACAGCTTCCCTCACCTGCTCGAGGCGGTCTTCTACTGACTTGATCCTTGGGTCATCCGCATTGAGTAACCTGAGGATCTCCGCATACCGTGCAAGCACGATGGCATGGTAGCAGCTCGCCGTCACATCCTTCGTGGCTGCGGAGGCCTCGAAGGGGTTCTTCCCCGTTCTCTGGAAACTTGGGATGAACCAGTCCCCGAAATGGAACCCGGTATTCATGAGGAACCCATTCCAGTGCTGTTCGGCAAGGGGGCGCCCTGCGAAGTCCTCAGGTCTCTCAGAGCACTGCCGTATCGAGTACTCGACCCACCGATCCATCATCGGCAGGGTACTGGCAAGTATTTCGAGGTCCCCGTACTGCCGGTAGAGCTCCCAGGGGACGAGTACACAGGCATCGCTCCAGGCAGAGGAGGTGCTTCCCCCATTGCCCTTCTGGTGCTTCTCCTGCATGGGGTAGTTGGGGATCACGACCGGGATCCCGCCGTCCTCAAGCTGCTCGACCTTCATGTTCTCGAGCCATCCCCGCAGGAAGCCGTCGATATGGTAGTTGAAGCAGCCGGTTGAGGCGAATGCCGCGACATCGCCGGTCCAACCGGCCTTCTCCCGCTGGGGGCAGTCGGTCGGGACGGAGAAGAAGTTCGCCCTCATGCTGCTGCGTATGTTCTCCTGGAGCCGGTTCAGCCGTTCATCCGAGCAGTGAAACATCCCCCGCGATGTGAGGTCGGTCCCGAAAGCTCGTGCGGAGAGGTTTGTGATCTCTTCGGGCTTCACCCCGGAGATCCTCATATAGCGAAACCCGTGATAGGTGAATTCCGGGGAGAACTGTGTCGTACCTTCCCCGCAGGTGAACGTATCCCGCTGGTCCTTGTTTCGCCCGAGGATGTTCCGTAAGTAATTCCCCTGCTCATCGAGCACCTCGCAGAAGTCGAGGGTGACTTCCCGTCCCGGTTCACAGGTGACCGAGATATCGGCGACGCCGGCGATGACCCTGCCGAAATCGGCGATGAGCTCACCTGCTGCGTTGAGTATCAACTCAGCCGGCAGCCGGTCATACTCGACCACCGGCGCTATTGGCTGGGCGATGAGGTTGGTTGTGGGGTAATCGACAGCTGTGCAGGGAGACCAGGGCTCCTCCTCCCGGGCGAAGTCAGTCCCCTGCCCGATGAAGAGGTCGGCATAGTCGATCCTGCTCCTCCTGCCCTGGAAGCTCGCATCGCTCCCCAACACCTGTGAGGTCCCGGACGGGTAGGCAGCATCGAGCTGCATGATGCAGCCGAGGTGATCCCCGTACTGGCAGCTGTCCCCGGAGATCCCGATCCTCCCGATCCACCAGCCGTCGGCCAAGGTCAACGATATCTCGTTCTCTCCCTGTGTAAGGAGGTCGCTGGGATCGTATACCTGGTAGTAGAGCCGCTCCTGGTAGGAGGAGGTCTCCGGTGCGAACTGTCTGTCAGAGACTGTCTTCCCGTTCACGATCAGGGAATAGATCCCGTGGGCCGACACATACAGCCTGGAAGAGGCCGGCACCTCAGCGAGGCTGAAGGTCTTCCTGATCTCCCGGCAGGGCCTGAGCCTCCCCTGCCCGCCGAAGAACGCGGGGTTCGGCCGGAAGAGTTCATGAAAGGGGATCTCCTCCTCCCTGATCCCTGGATCCTGCTGCGGCTCGATCCACCCAGCTTCCCATGCAGTCCCCAGAAAGCCGGTCTCGAGGGTGAGAGCCGCAGAATCACTGAGCTCTTTGCCGGTATAGAGACCTGCGGTGATCGTATAGGCCGTCTTAGGCTTAAGCAGGATCCCTGTCAGGGGCACCTGCGGGCTGAAGGGGATCCTGCCGCTCTCCCAGATACACTGGCCTTCCGCATCATGGACCTCTACGGTGAGACAGTCCGCATGCACCTGGCCTGGTTTCGAGAGAAGGAGGACCGGCCGGGCATCATCGGTGTAACAATGCCCAGACTGACCGTTGACCGTGATCGTCATGACTGACCCAGGGCCCGGGCCTTCTTCTGCCGGTAGAGCCTGTTCAGCTCAAACTTGTGCTTGTTGAAGAGGTAGACGAGGAACACGAGGACGATCAGCCCGTCGATGACGGTCTTCATGGAACTCGAGATCCCCAGGTTCACGATGGCAGAGGAGACCGATGCCTGGATGAAGGCGCCGATCACCACCCCGATGTTCCGGTCAGAGTAATGAGCAAGGGCACCGCCTATGAAGACAGGAAGGAAGGCGCCCATCATGAAGGATGCGCTCGAGAGTCCCGACTGCGGTGCGATATACCCGTACTGGGAGAGGTATAGCACCCCGGCAGCCCCCATCAACCCACCAGCGATGGTATAAGAGATGAGCGCATTGGTATTCTCATTGATGCCGACGTCGACTGCGTTCTTCTGCCCGGTCTCCAGGGCTCCTGCATCATAGCCGAACTTGGTGAAGTTCAGCAGGTAGACCAGGATCGCCAGGATGACGGCAAGCAGCAGCAGGTTGAAGGGAGGGCGTGCCCAGATGAGCATGTCGAACCGGCCGATCAGCCTGATCCCGTTACCGTCATTGATGATGAAGGCGATCGCCTCATAGACCATGGTGACACCTAGGGAGGTCACCATCGCCGGCAGCCTCAGGGTGATGTACATGAACCCGGAGAACAGCCCGAGCAGCAGCCCGAATCCTACCACGAGGAGGACGAGCCCTACGGGCCCGGCCTGTACCTGCTTCGCGATCGAGCCGCCGGCGATGAGGGAGAGGATCAGCACGGAACCGATGGAGAAATCGAGTCGTCCCGACGTGAGGTTGTAGGACATCGCCAGGGCAATGAAGCCTGAGAATGCCATATTGTAGATGATGGTCAGCAGGTCTGATCCCCGCCCGAACCCGCCCTTCCCGAAGAGGCTGGTCAGGACCAGCAGCAGGAGGAACACCAGGACCGGGGGTGTGAGGGACATACCGATATTCTTGACGATTCTATTCTTGGAAACCATACTCATCCTCTGTTGTCCCCCGGCTGGGTACTATACCCAGCCGGGGCATATTCTTGATTAACGTCGGGCCTGGATCTCTGAAGCAGTGACTGCCGAATAGAGCTCGCCCATGGAGTCCACGTTGAGGTCTGGGTTGAATGCCCCGAGGACCGACTTGATATCATCGATATCGAAGACCCAGGTGCCACCCTTCTTCTCGATAGAAGCGTAGTAGCCGAGCTCATCGACACTGGTGATCGCCCAGCTTGCAGCCTTGACCTTCCCGGCTGTCCCGTCAGCATTCCGCTGCAGGTCACCATAGCCTTCCACGGCATTGAGCATCATCGGGATCGAGAGCCCGAACATGTCGGAGATCTCTGAGCAGATGCCCACGTAGGCGCCTGCATGCATCAGGCCGACCATATCCTCATTGACGGACTCGATGCTCGACATCTTGATCTGGCCGAACTTGCCGGCATTCTGGAGGGGCTGGATCCACATGAGGGTAGTCAGGGTCCCTGCCAGTCCGTCAGCATCGGTATCGAGTGCGGCTGCCTGGTGAGCGGCGAACTCCTCAGTCCCCGGCCAGCCGGGTACTTCATAGACCATCTCGATATCATAGCCGCTATCCTGTGCAGCCTTGATGCCGTCCATGATCCCGTTGTACCGGGAGACGAAGAAGGGGACGCCGTAGTCCTTACCACCGCTCATGACGATGATCTTGTGACATCCAGCCTTCACGAGGGCTTCGGTGATGGAGACGCCGAAGTCGTAGTCCTTGCTTCCGGTATCGTAACCACCGATATACATCGTATCGTTCTTGACCGGTTCATAGATGTCAGCGATCTCAGCCCCGCCCCAGTAGTACATACCGAGGGAAGAGGCAAGCTTCACCGATTCAGCACGGCCTTCGTTGTAGTAGCCGATGACACCCTTGCAGCCTGCAGCGGCACAGGACTCGATGAAGGCAAACTCCTCCTCGGCACTGCTGAGGGACTCCGACCAGATGATCTCGAAATTGTAGGCAGTCTGGAGATACTCATAATAGGTCTTGAGTTCCAGTACCTGCTGTGCGGTAGAATCGTAGTTCACGAAGCCCAGCTTCACCGTCTCTGCCGGGTATCGCCCATCTGCTGAGAGTTCCACCCCTGCAGGTACGTCACCTAAGACTGATGCAGCGGGAGCCGCAGCCTTCTCCTGGGATCCTCCCGCGAACACCACCATCGTCACGAGCAGCATCACTGCCATTGCCAGCAACATTCTCTTTCTCATACTATTCCTCCTTAACAAACTTTTCCGTTTCTTGTTCTATTCTTATCTTGGCAGCAGCTTCGTGCGGTATGAGATACTCGCAAGATAGACGATTGCCAAGAAAATAACTGCTCTGCTTATCTGGACCGTTGCCAGGTTGAACCCCAGCATCGTCAGCCCGGCATTGAGGACCGCGATCGTTGCCGCACCCACAAGCCCTGCTGAGATCTTGCTTCTCGGTCCCCCTGAGAGGGGCATCCCCCCGAGAACGAGCGCGACCAGCACGTTCATCCCTACCGACCCTGCGGTCGTCGTTCCCACAGTCCTCGTCCTGATCAGCAGGGCGAAGGCCGCCAGGCCGACCCCGAGGGACGAGACGAGGAATGCCGCGATCTTCACCTTCGGGAGGTTCATGCCCAGCTGCCGTGCCGTGACGGGGTTCCCGCCGAGGAGCTTGATCTTCCTGCCCAGTGAGGTGTAGTTGAAGAGCACCACACACAGCAGGAAATAGCCGCCGAGGATGACCAGGTTGATCGCCGTGAGCTGCCCGAAGGTGAACGATGGGATCTCCTTCACGGCCTCACTGAGGTAGATCGTGACATCCTTCCCCATGATCACGAGTACCAGTGCCGAGATCATGAAGCCCAGCACGATGGTCACGATGAACAGGGGAACATCGATGTAGGCGGCGAACATCCCCTTGAAGAGGCCGACCAGCAGGGCGACCCCGACTGCGGTGAGCAGGGCGAGGAAGAGGCTTCCCGTAGCGATCGCAGTGTAGCCTGCCAATACGGCACTCAGTGCCACCGACCCGCTGAGCGAGAGGTCGAAATTCCCAGAACCGAAGATGAACACAGCCCCGATCGATACGAGGGAGATGGTCATGACCTGGTTCAGCAAGCTCTGCAGGCTCACTTTGCTTAGGATCGCACCTTTCGTGGCGATCGCGAAGAATGCCACTACCAGGACGAACCCGAGGATGGGGAAGATATGTTTGACAGTCTCCCAATGGGTCTTGTTCATAGTATTCACCTCAAATCATGCAGTCGACGATGTCGTGTTCCGACAGGTCAGGAGACCGGCGGTACTCACCGGCAAGGGTTCCATCCTTCAGGATGATCAGTCTGTCCGACATGCCGAGCAGCTCCGGGAGTTCCTCTGAGATCATCAGGATGGACTTCCCCTCTCCCTGCATCTCTTCCATCAGCGCATACATGGCTGCCTTCACTCCGATGTCGACGCCGCGCGTGGGGCAGTCAAGGATGAGGATGTCACAGTCCCTGCCGACCCACTTGCCGAAGACTACCTTCTGCTTATTGCCACCGGAGAGGTACTGGACGTTCTGCTCGATCGACGCACACTTGATGGAAAGCGAGTCGACCTGCTTCATGACATAGGCCTTCTCCTTCCCGGGGAAGATGAAGGGACCGTCAGCGATCTTGTCGAGGCCGGCACCCGCGATATTGTCCCTGATCGAGGCTGTCAGCACGAGGGCTTCCTTGTCCCGGTCCTTACTGACATAGCCCATGGAGAGGCCGATCGCGGTCTTGGATGAATCTACCTGTTTCCCGGAGGTGGTGTGCATCACGGTCCCGGTGAGCAGCTTCTCATCGCCGAAGAGGGCCTTGCCGAGCTCATGCATCCCGCAGTGGGAGAGGCCGCCGATCCCGAGGATCTCGCCTTTATGGAGTTCCATCGAGAAGTTCATCAGCAGGCCGCCGGCTGTGGTGATGGTATCAGCCTTGAGGACGACCTCATCTGAGATCTTCGTGCCGTAGTCCTCACGGTAGTACTTGTCCCCCATATCACGGCCGACCATGCTGGACTTGATCACTGAGGAATCGAACTCCTCCTTCTCCAGGCGCTTCACCAGCACCCCGTCCCGGAGGACCGAGAGGGTGTCGCAGGTCACCATGAGCTCATCGAGGTCATGGGAGATGAAGATCACGGCCTTGCCGTCATCCCTCATGCTGCGCATGATCGAGTAGGCGATCTCCCGACCGTGGTGGGAGAGGGCTGTCGTGGTCTCATCGATGACCAGGACCTCGGGATCAGCCACGAGCACTCTCGCGATCTCGATGAGTTTCCTGTCATGGATGTCGAGGCGGTCGATCAGCATCGCGGGATCGATCTCCCCGAGCCCGATCCTTCCCAGTACGTCCCCGGCAGCGGTATTCATGGCTTTCTTTGAGATGACGCCCCTTCTGCGGAACTGGTTCTCGACCCCGAGGAAGATGTTCCTCGCGACCGAGATGCCGGGGATATACCCCTGCTCCTGGACGACCATCCCGATGCCGGCTTTCCCGGCCTCGATCATCGTCTTCGGGGCATGCGGTGCCCCCTTGTAGCGCATCGACCCGGAGGTCGCCGGCTGCATGCCGGCGATGATCGATGAGATGGTGGACTTCCCCGACCCGTTCTCCCCGATGAGCCCGGTGATCTGCCCCCTGAATATCTTCAGGCTCACAGACTTCAGGGCCTGGGTAGGGCCGAAATTCTTGCAGAGGTCGATCGTCTCGATCAATGGCTGCCGGTTACCGGCAGCGGTATCTCTTTCACTCACCAGGTTCTTCTCCCTTATTGCGTATACATCCCTATTCCGGCTTCAAGCCGATGAGGAACATCCTGTTTATCTTGGTAAAGAGTTCCTGGTCGTTCACCTCGAACTCCTGACCGATCTTCGCCCCGAACTCCCCGAGCCGGCTCACCATAGCTGAGACGTAGTTGAAGATCATGGCTTCCATGGTGACGGGATCGATGTCATCCCGGATGGAGCCGTCCTCCTGCCCCCTGCCCAGGACTGCAAGGAGTGCGTCCTTATCGCTGGAGAGCGTCTCGTCGATGACGATATGGGCTTGTTCGACCGTCCACTGCTTGGCATAGAGGTGGTTGAACTCAGCCACGAAGCTCGCCTCCTTGATATGCTCGAACAGGTAGTTGAAATGGCTGGTTATGAAGAGCTCCACCATCTCGTAGCCGTTACCAGCCTGGTTCCAGACCTCCCGCGCATTCCGTTCAGCCCAGCCTCGGCTGATGGTCCGGAAGATCTCGGTCGCTATATCTTCTTTGCTGGCAAAATAGTTGTAGATGGTAGGCTTCGTGATCCGGGCAGACTTGGTGATGTCGTTTATCGTGACATCATCGATACCCTTCCGGGTGAACAGCTCCTCGGCTGTCTCGAGTATCAGTGCCTGCTGGTTAGCCCGGTGCTTCTTGTAGACGATCTTCGGCATGTCCGTACCCCTGCTCCTCTTGATTTACCCAGGGTTATAATTATTACCTTTGTTTAAAATATTAACCCTTGGTAAAGATTATTGTAAGAGAGGTTTTCCTATCCGTCAAGAAAAAGTTTCTGCAATTTTTACCATACATTTCTTGTACTTTGTTGCCAAATTACCGTACAATTTGGCATGATGATAAATAGAATAATGCGATTACCGAATCGATCATGCTTTTTATTAGGTCCAAGACAGACAGGGAAGAGCACCTGGATCCACTCCCTTGGACTGGAGTCCTCCTGGCTCGTAGACCTGCTGCAGTCAGAGGTCTACTTCAGGTACCTGAAGTATCCATCCCAGTTTCGGCTCGAAGCAGAAGAGAAGATTCGCAACGGCTGTACCTGGATCATTATCGACGAAGTGCAGAGAATCCCTGCACTGCTGAACGAGGTACAGCTTCTCATGGAATCTACACGTGCCAGGTTCATCCTTTCCGGTTCAAGTGCGAGAAGACTGAAGCAGAAAGGGGCGAACATGCTCGGGGGAAGGGCCCTGCAGAGATTCATGCATCCCTTCACTATTGGGGAGCTTGAAGCATCCAACGAGGAACCTAAGGTCGACCTTGACCACCTGCTTATATGGGGGACCCTTCCCCCCCTGTTCGGGCTTTCTAGCAAGGATGCCCGTGATACCCTGAAAGCCTATGTAGAGGTCTATCTGCTGGAGGAGATACAGCAGGAGGCCCTGGTCAGGAATCTTGGTGGGTATACCCGGTTCCTTGACCTGACGGCAGCCTATTGCGGAGAGATCGTGAATTTCACTTCTATCGGGAAGGAAGCCGGATTACCTACAAAGACAGTACAGTCATATTACGAAGTCTTAGAGGATACCCTCATAGCATTCCGGCTGCCAGCCTGGAGGAAGAGCCCTACAAAACGGCTTCTGAGCCACCCGAAGATATATCTCTTCGATAACGGGGTAACCAACTCCCTCTGTCACAGGCTCGGCAGTTCTGTGGATCCCGCTCTCAGGGGGCGACTCTTCGAGCAGTTCCTCATCCAGGAGACCCGAAGGATACTCGATTATGCCGGTGCAGATTACCGCCTCTACTACTGGAGGACAAACCATGGGGCAGAGGTCGATCTGCTCCTAGAGCGGGACGGCAGGCTTTCCCTGGCAGTCGAGTTCAAGAGCAGACCGCGCGTCACCGGCAGTGACACCACAGGCCTGGCTTCCTTCCATGAGGACAATCCTGATGTCCCCTGCTATGTGGTCTGTACCGCTCCGGAACCCTACTCATTAGGGTTCACCAGGATCATTGGGTGGAGGGAATACCTGAGCCTGCTCGTCAGTTGAGCTGGTACAGCAATGATACCCCGACCTCGGGATACCAGTACTATATCAGTGGGTTGCAGACCATACTATTCCCGATATTCGGTGAGACAAGGAGCTATAAAACAATTCAAACTCTATTCCAATCCCAGTGCATCGGCCTCTTCGGGAGGGAAATCAACATGCAGGTTATTCCCATCCGGGTCGGTGAGGTGAACCTGCAGGAACCGGATCTCAGGGATTCGGACCGTTCGGTAGGGAATCCCTCTTTCGGTAAGCTTGTTGATCATAGATTGCAGACCTGTAGCACTGAGGGCAAAATGTTCATTCGTCGGGTCCCCACAGGGTTCCTGATCCAGGACCTCCAAGAGGTGTACGATTGGGTATTCCCCTGTATAGAGCCAGCGGCCGATCGTGGTAAAAGGCGGTCGGTACCCGGATTTTAGACCGAGGATATCTGCATACCAGCTTTCCAGTCTCCCGATATCACGGGTTCTCAGGTTTACATGTTCAAGACGATTGAGTTCCATGGGACCTCCTACAAGGGATTTGGCTTAGCGTACAACCATTTTCCATATACGCTGTGGATTCTGCAAGCCAGGATCTTGCCGCTGCCCCGAAAACCATCGTATCCGAGAGGAAGAATACCACACCGGAACCCTACTCATCAGGGTTGGATCATCGGGTAGAGGGAGTACCTGAGCCTGCTCGTCAGTTGAATTGGTACAGCAATGATACCCCGACCTCGGGATACCAGTACTCTGTCAGCGGGTTGCTGAAGATGCTCGCCCCTTCGAAGCCAATGGGACACTTCGCCCCGAGGTAGCTGCTCACCTTTATGTTCCCGATATTCAGGTCGGCATTGGCCTCAAGGTTGAAGAGGAAGTTCGGCTCCCCGGAGAGGAAGAGGAGTAAAGGCCCGCCGGTCACCCCGAGCCCTACCGGCCCGAGATCAAACTGCAGGCCTGCCCCGGCATTCCAGAGGAACCACAGCGCATCCGGTTCCTCAGCAAGGATCATCATGACCCCGGAAGGTACACTGAAACGTGACTGCAGTTGGAAGATACCCAAGTCATACCGTACGGCAGCTGCAAGGTAAATCTCCTGCCAGGCCTCCTCACTGAGGTATTCCGCCAGTTCTGCCGGGGTAATCGTCTGGAATGTGATCACCTTGAGGAGTCCTTCCAAATTGAGCCAAGGATCCATGAACGAGGTCGAGACACCGACGAACAGGCCGTCATCGGCAAAGAGGGCGGGACCGCAAAACACCAGGGTCACACACAGCAGCAGGATGATCTTCTTCATAGACACCTCCTATAGCAACGGAATGATCATGCTGTAGTAAGTATAGCATAGAGAATGACATATCTGCATATCTTCTGATAGCCGATCATAAGACAGTACCCTCCCCCCCTTTTCACATACATCTCATACCTGCCTCACAAACTGTCTATAGAGAACCTGTATCCTTTCATTGCCTGCAGCAGGTATATGACGTATCATAGATATCAGGGGGGACATATGGAAAGTCTTACTACCAACGCCAAGATCGTCGCCACGATCGGCCCGGCTTCACGCAGTTATGAGATGATCCGTGATATCATCATGGCCGGGGCCAGGGTCATCCGGCTCAACTTCAGCCATGGTGATGCCGCCGAGCACCAGCGGACGGTCGACTGGGCACGGCAGGCATCGGAAGAACTCGATACCCCTCTCGCCATCTTCCAGGACCTGCAGGGGCCGAAGATCAGGATCGGCCAGCTCGAGGAGGAATCCATCGAGGTAGCGACCGGGGAGACCCTGAAGATCACCACCGAGCCCTGCACCGGCACGAGAGAGATGATCAGTATCGACTACCCCTATCTCCATGAGGAGGTCTCCCCCGGGGACAGGATCCTCATCGATGACGGGCTCATCGCCCTGAAGGTGACCGCTGTTGAGGGAAAGACCATATCGACAGAGGTGGTGGACGGCGGCACGATCAAGCCGAGGAAGGGGGTGAACCTTCCCAACATCGCCCTGAAGCACCTCTCCTCCTACACGAAGAAGGACGAGGCTGACCTCAGGTTCGCCTTCGATAATGAGCTCGATTTCGTCGCCCTCTCCTTCGTACGGAGCGCGCGTGATGTCATCGAGCTGAAGAAGTTCATGTACCGTACCTACGGCCGCGAGATCCCGATCATCTCCAAGATCGAGAAGCCGGAGGCTGTCAGGGATATAGATGGGATCATTGCCGAGACGAGCGTCATCATGGTCGCCAGGGGCGACCTGGGTGTCGAGACTTCCCCTGAGGAGGTCCCGATCATCCAGAAGACGATCATCAGCAAGTGTAATTCCGCAGGAATCCCCGTGATCACGGCAACACAGATGCTCGAGTCGATGATCCAGAACCCGCGGCCCACTCGTGCGGAAGCCGGGGATGTCGCCAACGCCATCCTTGACGGGACGAGTGCCGTCATGCTCTCCGGGGAGACTGCCGCGGGGGAGTTCCCCCTGCGGGCAGTCCAGATCATGAAGCGGATCATCTCCCACACCGAGTCGAGTGTCTCCTACCACCGGCTGGTCATCGACCAGCGTCTCAACCGGGAAGAGGTTGAGATCAACCGGAAGAAGAGCACTACCGAGGCAGTCGGTGTGGCTACACGTGAACTGGCTATGGAGATCAAGGCAGCCTTCATCGTCTGCTTCACCCACTCAGGGGGATCAGCCCGTCTTATATCCAAGTTCAGGCCTGGAGTCCCTATCGTGGCATTCACCCCCATCAGGCAGACCTCCCAGCAGCTTGCCCTCTCCTGGGGCGTCACCCCGATCCAGATCCCGAACCTGGGATCCCTTGATGAACTGCTCGAGATCGCCCCGAACTACCTGCTGACCCTGGGATTCGTCAAGAAGGGTGACACCATCGTCATCACCGCGAGGGTTCCGGTAGGGAGCCCGGGTAGGACAAATATGATCAAGGTGGTGGAGTTGTAGGAACCAAACAAGAAGGATACCTCATTTATCTCACTCTAGCCGTGACTCTAGCCGTTTAGCCCAACTGCTGGTTTATCCCGAAATTTCCCAATAAGTTATAGACTGAACACTCTTCACGATGTACCATGAACTGATCACCAGTGTAGAGGATTACAGTAATGGACATACCGCAGATTCAAAAACAGTTCCGCTCGTTTGTCTCAGAACGTGATTGGGACAGATACCATACCCCGAAGAACGTAGCTATCGCCCTGTCCGTGGAAGTATCGGAACTCCTCGAGATCTTCCAGTGGATGACTGATAAAGAGACTATCGCCTTGGACAGGGACAGTTCACGATTCTCCCGGATTCGGGAGGAGTTCGCTGATTCGATGCTCTATCTCCTCCGCTTCGCTGACCTCCTCGATATAGACATCGAACAGGCCGTGCTGGATAAACTCGCAAAGAATGAGGAGAAATACCCCGTGGAACTCTCCAAGGGTGATTTCGTGAAATACAGCGAACGTGATACCACCGGAAAGCCATGATCCTCTACAGCAACACCTACAAAGACTTCACGTATGATGGGTCCCATCTGACGTTGACCTCAACCATCCAGGACCGGTATGAAGCCGTGTTCCACAGGAAGCCCCACCCTGGTGAGGTGAGGGCCTGGGAAAATTCCCTGAAATGCATGCAGCTGGCCATGAGCAATGCTGAACTCTCCGATGACTGCGGGATCCTCATCGAGTACAACCTGCCGAACACGAGCAGGCGCGTCGACTTCATCATCACCGGGGAGAGTCCTGAAGATCAGAAGAATATCGTCATTGTGGAACTGAAGCAGTGGCAGGAAGCCGAATCGACCCAGATGGACGGGGTTGTCAGAACCCTGCTGAACAAGTCCATACAGGAGACATCCCACCCCTCGTATCAAGCCTACGGCTACAAGCGATTTCTGTATGACTTCAATGAGGAGTTCCATTCAGGGAACCTTCATGCACACTCATGCGCATTCCTCCACAATTACGACCGGAAGAAGCCGGAACCACTGCTTGAAACAGTCTATACCCAGTACCTCAAGGACTCCCCGCTCTTCTTCCAGGAAGATATCGATGCCTTGGCCGATTTCCTCTCATCCCATGTGGGTAAAGGCAAAGGGATGGAGATCCTCTATGCTGTGGAGAACGGGAAGATCCGACCCAGCATCAAGCTCATCGATGCGGTGGGCTCCCTCTTCCGGGGTAATGCCTACTTCACCCTGATCGATGAACAGAAAGTCCTCTATGAATCGTTTCTCAACAGACCGGTACCGGAAGGGAAACAGGTCACGATCATACATGGCGGACCCGGGACGGGGAAATCCGTCCTCTCGTTCAACCTGCTCTACGGGTTTTTAAAGAAACAGAAGCATACCGTCCTTGCCGCCCCGAATGCAGCCTTCAGGGATGTGATGAGTGCTAAACTTCAGCAGGCAGGATTGAAGAAGAAGTCAAAGGACCTGCATGACCGTATGGTCTTGAGTTCCATCATCTCCGGCTCTGCCTCATTCCATGGACTTGCAGCAGACCTGTATGATGTCATCATCGTCGATGAGGCACACCGGCTCAAGAACGGGAAAGCCTACCAATACTACGGGGAGAACCAGATAGAGGATATCATCAATGCGTCCAGATACAGCATCTTCTTCGTCGATGACACCCAGCTGGTACGACCGGAGGATATCGGGAATGTCAGGAATATCAGGAAGGCAGCCAAAAGATTCGGGGCTGCTGTATCCGAGCATACCCTCGATATCCAGTTCAGGTGTTCCGGGATGCAGGGTTATATCAACTGGGTTGAGCATAGCCTGCAGATCAAGGATACGGCTAACTTTGACTCCTGGGACCCCGGTGTGTTCACCGTAGAACTGTGCGATTCTCCCCATGATGTCTACAGGAAGATACAGAACCACGAAGAAGAAGGGCTCCAGGCCCGGATGCTTGCAGGCTATGCATGGAAATGGACGAGCGCAAAGAACGGGAATCCAGGAGGGGAAGTCGAAGATGTGGTCATAGCAGAACATGACTTCTCGATGCCGTGGAACTCTCGGAACTCCAGGACAACCTGGGCAATCGACCCTTCCGGGCTTGACCAGATCGGGTGTATCCATACATCCCAGGGCTTGGAGTTCGATTATATCGGCATCCTCATCGGGAAGGACCTGCAGTACGATCCAAAAGCCATGAAGCTCTTTGCCTCATGGGCTGATTACAAGGATACCGCAGGGAAGAAGGGGCTCAAAGGCAGCCCTGAAGAGCTGACCCAGCTCGTGAAGAACATCTATAAAGTGCTGATGACCAGGGCAATGAAGGGCTGTTATATCTACTGCCACGATGCAAACCTGCAGTCATACCTGAGGGAATGTCTCGTATCGGAAAAACCTCGCCTCTAAGTACATCGGCGGTTGTCCTCTCAGATCAGCACATTCCCGCAGGCGGTATCTTGCGTGCCAATAACGGTGTATTTCGGTGTGAACTGCCTCTCTATACTGATCTTGGTCCCGGATGAATCGAAGACCTCAACTGGTTTACTCTGTATGGAATACAGGGTGAATCGGGCCTTCTTGCCAATGGGATCCCGCTTCAGGTCCTCGATCTTCAAGATCTCAGCAGGCTTTGTCGTTACTTTCTGAATGATCTCTTCCTCAGGGAGACCCAATGCAAGCATCTTCGACATAGTCAACGCCTGGCTGAATACCGGCCCATTGATGTTGTGAAGGTGCAGATCGGTACTGATCAGATCGGGCTTGAATCCTATGGAGAGTGCTCTTTTCCCGACATCGAAGCTGAAACTGGCTCCGCCATGCCCGATATCGAAGAGGACGCCTTTCTCCCGTGCAGCAAGAGCTTCCTCCATCATCCGGTCATCCATACTAAACAGGCCGCCGGGTTTGCCGTGAAAACAGTGCGTGACGATATCACCCTCACGCAGCACATTCAAGATATCACTCAGGTACGGTCTCGGCTCGCCGACATGGACCATCAGAGGAAGCCCTGTCTCGACCGCGACTTGGGATGCCTGCTCCACAACCTCAACATCCCTTCCCTTCAGGACAACACAGCAGGCCCTGACTTTCACACCCTTGATGAAGTCCCGGTTTTCGTTGATGCACTTGATCGTCTCTTCCGGCTGGATGAAGTCATCGGTCTCATAATCTCCGATGACATTGGTCCTGATGATCCCGGCTGAGCCAAGGTTCAGGAACGAGAAGATCTCATAGGGGTGGGAATCGATCACATACTTCCTGAAACCGGGATACGTTATATGACCGGCAGAGCCGGCATCCACCAGCGTCGTGACACCCTGACGAGGACCGATCCTGTCTGCCTCGACAGCGATGTCACAGATCCCGTCGAATACATGGGTATGCATATCAACCCAGCCTGGGGAGAGTGTCATGCCCCGGGCATCGATGGTGGTGCAGTCTGGGGGCACTTCAATGGAACCGACAGCTTCAATGGTCCCATCCTCCCCTATCAGCAGGGAGTCTCCGGGATTCAGCACTGGCAGTTCAAGTGCTCTCTCAATATGTTGTATTACTACCTTCTTACCCATAACCTATCCTTTGACGCCGCCTTCGGTGAGTCCTGACATGATATACTTCTGGAAGATGAAGGTAAACAGGATTGGGGGTACCATGGTCAATACGCCGGACGTGATCATGAGGGAGTAATCGATATCGAGTTCCGATGCGAACATCCCTGAAACTACCGGTACGGTAAAAGCCTTTTCTGAATTCGTCATGATGAGGGCATAGAAGAACTCGTTCCAGGTCTGCATGAAAGCAAAGATACCTGCAGCGATCAGCCCGGGAATGATCATCGGATAGATGATCCGGAAGATCGTCGCGACCCGTGAGCAGCCGTCGATCCTTGCTGCCTCTTCAAGATCCCTGGGGAGGGAGTCGAAGAACCCCCGCAGCATCCACGTCACATACGGAAGCGTGAAGCTGGTGTATACCAGGATCAACCAGACTTTTCTGTCAGTCATACCCAATTTGTTCGCCAGGATGAAGAAGGGGATCACCAGGGAAAGCGAAGGGACCATCCTGCTCCCAAGGATACCGAAGAACAGGACATTACGCCCCTTGAACTTAAGCCGTGTGATGGAATAAGCAGTCAATGACCCAATAAGCAGACAGAGCAGTGTGGTAGAGACACTCACAATGAAACTGTTCAGGATCGCTCCAGGATACAGTTTTGCCTGGTTAGGAACAGAATAGGAACGCACACCGGAATCTTCCGCCTTGGTCGTCTCATAATAATCTGCCGCCAGCAGTTTCAGGTACGAATCAACGTTAACCTCACGAGGTATGAAGTTTGAGGGAACACTCAGTAGATCACTCTCCTTCTGGAGACTGGCTGATACCAGCCATGCCACGGGAGAGATGAAGAACAAGGCAATGAGGACGGCAAACACATACATAAGAATTTTCTTCTTTGAATCTTTCATAATCCGGTGTCCTTAATAGATCGTTTTCTTGAATAAGCGATAGTAGCCTGCTGCCAGGGAGAATGTGATGATCGTGATGATATACCCGATCGCACTTCCCTTACCGAAATTCAGGAACTGGAACGACTCTTTATAGAGGTTCCAGCCAATAACCGTTGTCGCATCGCCCGGCCCCCCTGAAGTCATGACATAGATGACATCGAAGACCCTCAGGCTTATCATCGTCATGAAGATCAACACGACCATGATCGCGGATGAGATCATCGGTATGGTTATCGAGAAGAATTGCCTCACCACCGAAGCCCCGTCGACCCGGGCGGACTCATACAGTTCGCCAGGGATCGTCTGGAGTGCGGCCAGCAGAAGCAATGTCGCGAACGGCAGGTTCTTCCATACATTCGCAAATACGACCCAGGCAAATGCGGTACCAGGTTCGGAGAGAAAGGATATATAACTGTCTATAAAACCGAACTTGAACAGGACACTGTTCAGTGCACCGTAACTTGCATCCAGGATATATTTCCACATGATCCCATTCACTACCGGGGGAATCGCCCAGGGAATCAGGACTAACGTCCTCAACAGCCTTCTTCCCGTGAAACTCTGGTTGAGCAGGTTTGCTATGAGCAATCCAAGTGAGAGGATCAGTACCACAGAGATGAATACGAAGACCCCCGCCCGCCCAAGCGTTGAGAGAAAATCATTATCAGTCAGGAGGTCAACGTAGTTACCCAGTCCCACAAACGGCCTTCTGAAAGGACGCTTGTAGTTAAGGTCAAAGAGGCTGATATACAGAGAATAGCCAATAGGGAACAGCATCGTGCAAAATAGAAATATCAATGTCGGTATATTCAGTACAAAGGCCAGTAAACCGTCATTGGTTTCCAAAGTCAGTCTTTTCTTTTCCATGATTGTATATCAACCTCTTCTTTTGATTATTCGTATACTTTTTTCAGCTCAGCAGCAGAATCTGCCATGCCTGCCAGAATAGAATCAATGGACTCATCGCCCATGACGGCTTTCTGAAGGTCTTCCCATGCAGCTGTCTGCCATTCCTGGAACCAGGGAGTGAATCTATAGAATCTGGGAACAACATACTCATCCTGCTCCTGCATGATACTGGGGTCTCCCCAGGTTGCGATCTCTGCCTGGATATCCGTATCGCTGAATAATGGGATCTGGACAAAACCGAGACCAAAATCCAGGGCCCATTTCTTTGCAACATAGAAATCCCCGTTCTTATCCTTGTAGCCAAGGAATTTCACCAGCTCATATGCAGAATCTTTGTCTTTACAATCACTTGTGATTGAATAGAATCTGATCAGACCGGTACTCCCGCTCTTAAGAGTCCCATTACCAGGTACGAGAGCCATCTTGATCTGACCAGGTACGGTAGAACTTGCAGGATCATTCATCGTCTTGACATTATAGTCGGACACAAAGGTGAATGTCCTTGTTCCAGCACTGAGGGCCCGTACAGTCTCATGGTCAGTAGAAACCAGCGAAGCGGGATCGATCAGGTCCCCGATATACTGCTTGACTAACTCCAATGATACCTTCAATCCGTCATCAGCGCCATCGAATAATGGGTCATTATTATCATCGAACAACCTTCCGCCATGCCCGAAGGTCATAAGCTCGAATGACTCGAGGATGTTATCACTCTTGTTAAGATCCAGGATGATAGGATATTCCGTTATCCCTTTGGCCTTGATCGCTTCAGCCTGTTCGATGAGTTCGTCCCAGGTTTTCGGCGGTGTAGAGAATCCTGCCTGCTTCAGGTGTGATTCATTATAAGCCATGATCCTGCGCCCGGCATAGTACGGCAGTCCGTAGAGTTCACCCTTATATGACATCTGGTCCAGGGCGCCTTTTGAGATATCCTTCTTTATATCTTCGATCCTAGGGAACGAATCAATAGGGACGATCCAACCCGCACTGGCCCATTCTGCCAGGTATGAGTCCCGCACATAGACCACATCGAACTCTGAACCTGCCACAAAGCTGGTAACCAGTTTGTCATGATACTGATTACTGGGATAGTTATAGAAATCCTCAGTCGCAATACCAGTCTGTCCGCTGAAATACTCAAGGTTATTGTTTACCGTGTCTACTTCATAACTCCAGCCAGTCAGTTTCAAAGGATAACTCTCTACGGTTTCTTCCTGTGAACCACCCGCGAACAAAGCTGCAGACATCCCGAACAACAGGACAGTCACTAATAGAACAACACCAACTTTCTTCATCTTTCATTCCTCCAAATTTTATTTAAATATACAACATGCCTCGACATGTGAATATTTATAATTTTAAATTTTAAATTTACCTTTGGCAAAAAAAATCAACTATCCACTTCCACGATCATCTCAATCTCAACCGGGATGTTCTCCGGCAGATTACTTGTCCCGAATGCACATCTCACATGCTTCCCAGCTTCCCCAAAGACTTCGAGCAGGAAGTCAGATGCACCATTGATCACTTTCGGCTGGTCGTGGAAGTCCTGCGTACTGTTCACGAAGCCCCGGACTTGCACAATGCGTTTTATCTTATTGATAGAACCCGTTATACTGCAAACTTCAGCCAGCAGGTTGATGACGGAGATCCTTGCAGCATCATACGCCTGATCTGAATCGATCTCATCCCCGACTTGCCCGATGTAGACCTGTTTCCCATCCCTGAACGGACCCTGTCCTGAGCAGTAGATCAATGACCCAACCTTCGTTGCTGGTATAAAAGAACCGGCAGCAGGGGGAACGACCGGAATGGTCACCCCAAGCTCCTTCAGTTTATCTTCAAAATTCATCATACCTCCTGTTATCTTATAGTTCTCCAATGATATTCGAAGCGAACCTATCGGCAAGATGCTGTCTGATCAACTCCTTGGCAGACTCCTCATCACCCGTCCGGATAGCTTCAAGCAGGTCCCTATGGTCCTGAGTCGACTGCTTTGCTGCTGAAACAAACTGGTCTTCGCTCTGGCCCATGGAAATGTTCCGCATCATACTGATAACGATCTTCGAATTGGTTATGAAATTCATGATCCATTTATTCTGTGAAGTCTTATAAAGTAGTTCATGGAACACGAAATCTGCTTCCATATACCCGGGATGGTTACCAGATTTAATGATAAGCTCAGCTTTCTCTATCGCATTCTTCATCGCCGAGAAGACTGGGTCATCTTCCGGCAGGTTCCTCCTGATGATCTCGCTTATGGCAAGTTCCTCCAGGACGACCCGTACCCGTACGAAACGGGTGACATCCTCAGACGTAATATTCCTGATATAGAACCCTTTCCATTTTATCTGTTCGACTACGTCATCCTGGACGAGTTTTGAGAGAGCTTCCCGTACTGACAATCTATTGATCCCGAGATGCTCAGAGACCGTACTGTCATTGATCCGTTCACCGGGATGCCATATCCCCTCGATGATGCCTTCCCTGATATATTCATAGGCTTCTTCAGCTTTACTGAGTTCCTGCTTCTTATAATCCGGCAATACTTTATTCAAATCGTTCATACCCGTAATCATATTCCATACACTCATAGTTAATCAAGAGAATGTTACAAACATTTTAAATTTTAAATTTAATATTGTCAAATCTTTTTTTTAGTGATTTAATAGTAACTAGAATGAGGTGCATATGACGATATACGAAAAACTATCAATAAAGCCGGTGATCAATGCGGGAGGAACCCTTACCATGCTGGGAGGATCCCTCATGGATCCGTCAGTCCTGGAAACTATGAAAGAAGCTTCCACCTGTTTCATAGATATAGACAAGCTCCATAAGCATGCAGGGGAACGAGTCGCATCACTGTTGGGTGTCGAGGCAGCTTGTATCACCAGTGGTGCAGCAGCCGGTATGGCGATCAGCGCTGCAGCATGTGTTGCCGGTACCAATAAAGCCTGCATCCTTCAACTTCCTGATACAACGGGAATGAAGAGTGAAGCTCTGGTCCTGAAATCCCATAGGAACCTGTATGACCAGGCACTGCTTCAATCAGGGGTCAGGTTCAAGGAGGTCGGTACGACTTCATTCGCCTGTACCGAGATGATCGAGAACGCCGTCTCCGGGAATATTGCCTTCTTTTTCTATGCATCAGAAGCTGAACCAATGAGAGGATCTCTGGACCTGAACGATATCATGCCTATTATGAAAAAACATAATATCCCTGTCATTGTCGATGCTGCGGCTGAACTCCCTCCAAGAGAGAACATCACCAAGTACCTCGAGATCGGGGCAGACCTGGTTGTTTTCAGCGGAGGCAAGGAGATCAGAGGACCGCAGTCCTCAGGGGTCATCGTCGGTCGGAAAGAGCTGATTGAGGCCTGTGATGCGAACTGCTGTCCTCATCACAGCATCGGGCGCCCCATGAAGATCGACAAAGAGACGATCGCAGGGTTTGTCAGGGCAGTCGAACTCTTTGCAGAACGGGATTTTGACAAGGATATGGAGCGGTGGAACAGCATCACTGATCACATCTTAGATCAACTGAAGGACAAACCAGGCATCACGATCAGGAAAGGGTATCCTGTCGAACCTGGTATTCAGCCGGCTAACATCCCCAGGGCCTATATACAATGGGACTCTATCCCCTCAGAAGAGATAAAATCAAGATTATTCGATTCTGAGACTTCTGTGTTTGTCGGTATTGAGAGCGATTACATTGCTGTGAATCCGCAATGCCTCAAGGATGATGAGATCTCAGTATTGATAACTCAGCTGAAGGCTCTGTGAACACCGTACAACTTACTGCTCTATAGATGAAGTAAAAGGGAGCCGCCACAGCTTGTAGTGGAGTGACGGCTCCGGGAAAAAGAATGAATTGAGAGCGGCAGAGATTATGCCGTTATATCCCTTATGACCTGTGCAAGCCTCGTATCCTCCAGTGTTTCGGGGTCGAGGATCCCGAGGATGCCGGGGTAGGTCAATGCAGGCCTGGTGATCTCTTCCGGGAGGTCTCTCAGGATCTCATGCATCGGTCGATGTGAGATCATCGAAAGTTCCTGGAGGAGTATCCGGGAGGCCTTCTGCGGCTCCTTCCGGTGCTCCGGGTACCCGCAGCCTGGTTCCACGCTGAAGATCCGGTCGAAGATGAACTGCAGGTTGGTATCGGCTGCCCAGCCGTAACCCTTGTTCAGCGGGAGGGAGATACAGTTCCCGCCGTTGATCTGGGTGAAGAGCCAGGCATCAAGCGCGTCGACTACCAGCCCGCAGAACACTCCCGGGTACTGCATGGCCGCATTGAGGAAGCCCTGTCCGGTCCCGCAGCCGCCGACGACGAAATCGACTCGCTTCGTGTAGAGGAGCAGACCTGCCAGCAGACCCGTGTGGATGTAGCTCAGCTGTGGAACAGAAGCAGGGTCGGTCATCCCGACATTGAACACTTCGTGTCCCCTCTCCTCCAGTGCCCTGATAATATCACCATTCCTTGCCGATGCACTCACTTCGTTTATCACTGCTATCTTCATATCCTTACAATGCCCTCCTGACACATGCCTTGATCCCTTCCGTATCCAGTGAGAAGGAAGAGAATATCGTATTGTCGTCACCCGATTCCATGAACCGGTCGGTGAACCCGATCGGGAGGACCCTGCAGGGGTAGTCCCTGCCCACGATCTCCGCAACGGCTCCCCCAAGCCCGCCGATGATGCTGTGGTTCTCGACGGTGAAGATCGTCCCGGTCTCCCTCGCGGCCTTGATGATGACCTCGCGGTCGATCGGTTTGATGCTCGCCAGGTGTATATGCCGTACGTGGATCCCCTCGCTCCGAAGCTGTTCTGCTGCGAAGAGCGCATAGGGGGTCATCATCCCGGTCGAGATGATCGCGGCATCCTGCCCTTCGGTAAGGGTGATCCCCTTCCCCCATGCCGGCTCATGGTTCCCGGTGAAGATCGTGGGAACCGGACACCGGACGGTCCGCAGGTAGACAGGCCCGTCTGTTGAGAGCGAGAGCTCCACGGCCTTCTTCGTCTCCACGGAATCAGCCGGGACGAGCACCCTCATGTGCGGCATCGCCCGCATCACTGCTATATCCGCCACTGCCGAGTGGGTAGCACCAGCCCTGCCGGTGGGAAGTCCCCCGTATGCCCCATTGAGCTTCACGTCCAGCTTCGGGTAGGCTACCGAGACCCGTATCTGGTCCAGCGCGCGCTTTGCCAGAAAGACTGCGAAGGTCGAGACGAAGGGGGTAAACCCATAGGTCGCCATGCCCGCGGCGGCACCCACCATGTTCGACTCCGCGATTCCCATCTGGTAGAACCTCTCAGGGAATGCATCCCTGAACTTCACCGTCTGTGTCGATGCACAGACATCGGCATCGAAGACCATCAGGTTGGGGAACCTGTCGGCAAGTTCCACCAGGGCCTCCCCCATCGCCGTCCTCGGCATCATCTCATCACCCAATTGCGGGTATCTCATCCTAATGTCCTTATCCATGTAATTCCCTCATCGCCAGTTCATACTCCTCATCATTCGCGGCCCTGCCGTGCCAGGAACAGGTATCCTCCATGAAGGAGACACCCTTCCCTTTCACCGTGTTCGCGATCACCGCCACCGGCCCATCTGCCGCCATTCTCCGTGCCCTGGTGAACGCGGCATCAAGTGCCGTGATGTCATGGCCGTCACAGGTGACTGCAGACCAGCCGAAAGCCTCATATTTCCCTGCGAGGTCCCCGAGATCCACTGCATCCTTCGTGTGTGATGCCAGCTGTACCCGGTTGTTGTCCACGATCGCGACCAGGTTCTTCACCTTCCGGTTCTTTGCCCCCGCGTAGAGGGCTGCCTCCCAGATCTGTCCTTCGGTGCTCTCGCCGTCCCCCATCAGGACATAGACCATGTTCTCTACTCCCGATTTTGCAGCCCCGAGTGCCATCCCGATCCCGCAGGAGAGTCCCTGTCCCAGGGATCCTGAGGAGATGTCGCAGCCCGGGACCTTGTGCATGTCCGGGTGGGCCTGCAGGATGCTGCCGAGGCTGTCGAAGGAGGCAAGCACCTCCAGGTCGAAGAAACCCCGGTAGGCAAGCGTCGAGTAGTATCCCGGTGTGGCATGCCCCTTGGAGAGGATGAACCGGTCCCGGTTCCCCATCCGGGGGTCTGCCGGGTCGATGTGCAGGTGCTTGAAGAAGAGCAGGGTCAGGATCTCGACCTCTGAGAGGGATCCTCCTGTATGCCCTGCTCCCGCGGTATGTGTCGTGTGGAGGATCAGTTCCCTGATCCTTCTGGCTGCATAGGCCAGCTCCCCTGCACCCAGAGTCTCCCCGGCTGCCAGTCTGTCCAGCAGCCTGCGATCCTGGTCGTTCCGTATCCCAGGATGTTCCTGTACTCTCATATCTTCTTCCTTCTCATAAGGGTATGTTCCCATGTTTCTTTGCAGGTAGTACCTGCTGTTTCGCAGCGAAGAGCCGCAAGGCCCCCAGCAGCCGCTCCCGTGTCTCATCCGGGTCGATGATCGCGTCGATATACCCCTTCTCCGCAGCCCGGTAG
This sequence comes from Spirochaetia bacterium, assembly GCA_963677595.1. Taxonomy (GTDB): domain Bacteria; phylum Spirochaetota; class Spirochaetia; order CAKZLE01; family CAKZLE01; genus CAKZLE01. Next base: position 1,845,524 of record OY782041.1, on the reverse strand, counting down.
GGGTTGAGGAAGAAGTCGGAGTACTCCTGGATCTTCTGCTGCCTGAACTCATGCTCAGTCACCTGCCCATTGCTGCCGGCCTGCTTGCTGTAGAGGACCTCCACAGCCCCCTCGGCCCCCATGACCGCGATCTCGGCATGCGGCCAGGCGAAGACCATGTCGGCAAGCAGGTGCCGGCTGCTCATCACGATGTAGGCCCCGCCATAGGCCTTCCGCAGGATGACGGTAAGCTTCGGCACGGTAGCCTCCGCATAGGCATAGAGCAGCTTCGCACCGTTCACGATGATCCCGTTCTGCTCCTGGTCCTTCCCCGGCATGAACCCCGGGACATCCTCCAATGTGACGATCGGGACCCCGAAGGCATCGCAGAACCGGATGAACCGCGCTGCCTTCCTCGATGCCTTGATGTCAAGGACGCCGGCAAAGTGGTTCGGCTGGTTGGCGATGATGCCGATGCCGATCCCGCCGATCCGCGCGAAACAGGTCACGATGTTCTTCGCGAAGTCCTGCGAGATCTCGATCATGGACTCGATGTCTATGACCTGCGTGATCACGTCCCTGATGTTGTACGGCTTCCGCAGGTCCCCGGGGATGATGTCCCAGAGGGATTCCCGCTTCGCAGGCCGCTTGAACACCGGCTCCTTCTTCTTGGGGAGAGACTGTTCTGCCACCTCCTTCCTTGCGAGGAAGCAGACGAGCCTCCTGATCTCCTCGATGACCTCATGCTCGGTCTCCTTCACGATATGGGCGGCACCGCTGACCGTCCCGTGGACCTGGGCACCGCCGAGGTCCGCAGTGGTGACATCCTCATGGAGGACGGTCTTCACCACCTTCGGCCCCGTGACGAACATATGGCTGGTGCGCCTTGTCATGAGCACGAAGTCCTGCACGGCCGGGGAGTAGACCGCCCCGCCGGCGCAGGGCCCGAGGATCGCCGTGATCTGGGGGATGAGCCCGGAGTAGCGCACGTTGCGCAAGAAGATCTCCCCATAGCCGGCAAGCGCGTCGATTCCCTCCTGGACCCGGGCTCCCCCGGAATCATTGAGACCGATGATCGGTGCCCCTGCGTCGGCGGCCATATCCATGACCTTGCAGATCTTCCTCGCATGCGAACGGGAGAGCGATCCCCCGAGGACCGTGAAGTCCTGGGCATAGACGAAGACATCGGTCCCCTCGATCGTCCCGAACCCCGTGACCACCCCGTCCCCGTAGTATGACTTCTCCTTCATGTCGAAGTCATGGCAGTCATGCAGCCTGAACTTGTCTATCTCCCCGAAGGACCCCGGGTCGAGCAGCACGGCTATACGCTCCCGTGCCGTCAACTTTCCCTTCTGGTGCTGTGATTCCATCCTGGCGGACCCGCCGCCCGATTCTGCCTCCCTGCTGATCCTCAGCAGGGTCTCTCTATGATCTTTCACCACTTCAGGCCCCTAGTAGCGTAGCTGCAGGAACTGCTCGCCGAAGAGTTCCCGATCGTCGGGCTCCCCTGCCTCGATGGGGAAAGAGACCCAGGTGGTATTCATCATCTGCTTCCAGCCGATGTTCTCGCTCGAGATGTTCCCACCCCAGGTACCGCAGCCGAGGGTCAGGGTCATCGGCATACCGTTCGACCATGCCCCGCTGTTCGCCAGGCACTGCGGCTGGTTGATCATGACCCTGGAGACCGGGACGGCCTCGGCGAGGGCTACAGCCCGCTCCCGGTCTGCAGTATGCATACCGCAGGAGTGGCCGGCACCGGAGAATGCGGTGATCCCCTTGACGAGTCCCACGGCATCGATGAATTCGGTATACCGGTAGAGTGTCAGGACCACGGAGAGCTTCTCCCCTGAGAAGGGGTATGCACTCCCGAAACCGGTCTCCTCTACCATCAGGAACTCGGTTCCCTCGGGGATGGTTATACCGGCAAGTTCCGCGATCCTCGATGCCGGCTGTGCCACGACCTCACGGTTGAGGTGGATACCGTCAGGCCAGAGGGCCTTCTGCAGGAGTCCCTTCTCCCCGGTATCCAGCAGGTACCCATGCTCCTCGGTGAGTGCGTCAACCAGCCTATCGTATATCGTCTCCTCGATGACCAGTGAGTTCTCAGCCGAACAGCTCGTCGCGTAATCGAAGGTCTTGGAGCGCCTCACGTCATCAGCGACCTTTTCGGGTATCGCCGTCTCATCGACGATGACGACCGCGTTCCCCGCGCCGACACCGTAGGCAGGGGTGCCGCTGCTGTAGGCAGCCTTCACCATCCCGCCTCCCCCGGTGGCGATGATGAGGTCGCAGGCCTCCATGAGCTTCCCGCTCGCCTCCACACTGACCTTCTCCATGACCTGGATGAGGTCAGCCGGGTAGCCGAAGGACTCGAGGACCTTCCGCATCCTGTCCACTGCCATCTTCCCGGTCCGCACCGCCCGCGGGTGCGGTGCCATGATGATGGCATTCCTCGTCTTGATCGCAGCCAGGGCCTTGCAGAAGGGGGTGGCCTCGGGGTTGGTGCAGGGGATGAGGGCACCGATGACCCCGACGGGCTTGGCGATCTTCACGATACCCCGGTCAAGGTCCTCCTCTATGATCCCGACACTTCTCTTCCCCTTGAGGTCGCGGTAGACCCCCTTGGTCTTCGTCCTGATCTTCGCCTTCTTGCTCTCCACCCTGCCGAGTCCGGTCTCCTCGACTGCCAGGGCTGCGAACTCTTCTACGAAGTCTTCCTGTATACCTGCCCATGCGATATGGGCACAGAGGGTATCGACCTCCTCCTGCGTAGCATGTTCGAGGCGTTTCTGGGCCGTACGGGCCCTGTTCATCATATCGTCTATCATCTGTTCTACATTAACGTTCATGTTCTCACTCATACCTATACGCTTGTTTTGCTTCTTTTCCTTATGTCCCGGTACTACAGAATTCTCTGGTAGGCTCTCAATTCATCGAGGGTCAGGATCTTCCGGCTGCCTGCCGTCACCTTCTCCTCCACGATCCTCTCTGCCGTGTAGGCTTCGGGGTCCTCGGCATCAAGTTCGTCGAGGTAGACCTCGCGCCGCTCCTTCGATGCCTTCTGGATCGCGAAGCTGAACTTCATGATCTCGCGGGCATCAGCCCCGCTGAGCATGGGGGTACGCTTCCCCTGCATGGCATCGATGAAGTTCCCGGTAGCCCCTATGAAGCCTGAAGCCCAGTCCGACTCGATGTCAGAGAAGTGCTCCCAGCCCTCATCGGTGAAGAGGCTCACTGACGGGCCCTCCTGGACCAGGCCGGTGCACCGGTTGACCTTGATGACCCCCTTCGAGCCGGTGATCTCGAACCACTCATCGTTGGCATAGTAGTCAGAGGGGATGGCCAGCTCCCAGGCATGGGTATAATCACAGGTCCCGTACTGCTTGCCCCCCTTGTACTTCCACATGATGGTCGCCGGGCAGTCCACGATGTTGTCGATCGAGTCGATCCAGGCGACGACCCGTTCCACCTCCCCCATGAAGAACCAGGCCGTGGACCACATATGGAAGCCATGGTCGAAGGTCTGGATCCCGCGGCCCTCGACGTTCTCCTCCAGCCTCCAGGCCCAGGACTCCTCAGGGATGGCCCAGCCGCCGGAGGAACCGCTGATGAACTTGATCCTCATGCTGATCGGCTCCCCGATCCTCCCCTCCTCGATGAGCTCTTTAGCCTTCATGATCGGCGGGTAGAAGATATAGTTCTCCATGACCTTGAACGTCTTCCCGCTCCCTTTCGCTGCCGCGATCATCCGGTCGGCACTCTCCAGGCTGATGGTCATCGGTTTCTGCACGAGCACGTGCTTCCCCCGTTCGAGCGCCTCGATCGACATCGACTCATGGAGCTTCTGCGGGGTGAGTATCTCCACCGCATCGATGGAGGGATCCTCGAGGATCCTCCGGTAGTCGGTCGTGGAGTACTCAGCGCCCCACTCGCCCATCTTCGCGGCGGCTGCCGCCTCATTGGTGTCGCAGACGGCGACCACCTTCGCGTCCTCCCGGTCCCTATACCCGAGGTAATGGAGATCCGAGATCCTGCCGCACCCGATAAATCCTACACGTATTGGTTTCATGCTACAGTCCTATCCTATGTTTTTCCTGCTGTACTGCGTCACACCAGCATCCGACGTTCCAGGAACCGAAGGTCCCCAGGCCGCCTTTCGGGTCATCCCCGAAGTAGACCGGCACGTGGATCACAGACAGTCCGTTATACTCATACCCCTCCACGAGGGCCTGTTTCAGTGTTTGTGTGTCATAGCCGCCGAAGATCCCCTTCACCCCTGCGAACGAGGAGGCTAGCTGCACGTAATCGACAGCGACGGAATCGTTGGTGGCGTAGTCTATACCGTACTGGGCCTTCTGGAGGCTCGAGATGGCTCCCATCCTCCGGTTGTCGAAGATGATGACCATGGCCTTGAGCCCGTACTGTACGGCATCGCTGAGGATCTGGGGATTCATGAGGAAGCTCCCGTCCCCGGTGAAGGCTATCGCATACTCTTCGGTATCGACCAACGCATGGGCGAGGATCGCGCTGGCGGCGAAGCCCATGTAGGAGGAACCGGTATCGGTTATGGTCCTCCCGTAGGAGCTGTCCTCCACGATCTGGAAGCCGTTCGCCTGGACATCCCCTGCATCGAAGACCTTGCAGGCCTCGATGGCATCGGCGAACCCCACAGCGCAGCGGATCGCCGCCGGCTGGGTCAGCACCTTCCTGCCGAAGGCCTCATCGAAGAGGACGGGATGGTCATACCGTTCCCGTTTGTATTCCCGCCAGCGCTCCTTCCGGGCACTGCAGACATCGATCCATGCCTGCTTCTCCCCTGATACCGGCACCTTCCCAAGATGCCCAAGCAGCTTCCCGATGACGAGGGCGGCGTCCCCGAGCAGCGGGATCGTACGGTTGTACTGGTAGGCATCGATACATTCGGTATTGATGCTGACCACCTGCCTCACCTCTTTCCACGCGGTTCCTGAGCTGTCTGCCTGGCAGACACCCCGTGCCCCGATGCTGATCAGCAGGTCGCAGTGTTCCATAGCATAATTGCCGCAGATCGATCCTTTCGACCCGCCGACCCCCATGTTCCGCCCATGTCCATAGGGGAGTCTCCCCGACACGTTCGGCCCATGGACCAGCACGGCCCCGGTCGCTTCCACGAACTCGGAGAGCAGCGCTTCCGGGACATCCCGCGATCCCCCGCCGATCTTCACGAGGATCCGGTCATGTGTGGAGATCGCACGAACTGCATCCTTGAAGAGCCGCTCATCGCAGGAAACCTGTGGTGATGATGCCTTAGGGGCAGGTATCTCGAGCAGGTTGCTCCCTTCCATGACCGTACTCTGCGCGTTCATCGGGAGCAACAGGAAGAAGGGCGTATGGCCTGCGGGGTCGTTCACCGCCGCATACCCCCACTTCAGGGCAGTATAGATCGACCGCGGCTCAGCGACCGAATAGGCCTTGCCGAGAGTCGAGAGGAGCCGGAGGTAGAGATCCTGTTCCTTCCTCGGGATCTGCTGCATGTTCGGCCCTTCGTTGTGGGTCGTCTCGTCCCCGAAGAGGTAGTAGACCCCCAGCCCGTTGGAGAGGCTCACCAGTGAACCTGCCGCTGCCTGGAGGGCTCCCGGCCCGATCGACGTGAACACGGCAGGACGCTCCCCGTGCTTCCATGCGAGCATGGACGCGACATGGGAGGCCATCACCTCGTTGTGGACGGGGATCACCTTCAGCAGCCCTTCCTCCTCATAGACCCGCAGCACCTCGCCGAGGTCGGTCGAGCCGTGCCCGAAGATGCCGATGAAGGTTCGCACTTCCTGGTTGATGAGCCCGAGGACGAGCACCTCATTCATCGTCAGGTCCTCGAACTGTTCTATCAGCCCGGTAAGGACTGCCTGCTGCAGGGAGCCTGCCTGTGCGACTGCACGGGCACGGACCCTCCTCCTGCTGACAGTATCTGTTTGTATCTCTTGTCTCATGAATCAAACCTCACTTTCGTATGTATACCACTCATTCTTTCACCGCCCCCATGGTCAGCCCTCTGATGAAGTACTTCTGCATGAAGATGAAGAGCAGGAGGGTCGGGATCGTCGCGAGCAGGCAGGCTGCCGCCTGGTTGCCCCATGCGAGCCCGTACTGTCCCCTGATCTGCATGATCCCCATCTGGATCGTCATCTTCGACTCCGACTTGACCATGACCAGCGGCCAGAGGAAGTCGTTCCAGATCCAGGTGAACTGCAGGATGACCAGGGCAGTGATCGACGATTTCGCCAGCGGGAGCATGATCTTCCGCAGGATCACCCAGTCACTGCAGCCGTCGATCCTCGCCGAACTCCTCAGGGCATCCGGGATGTCCTTGAAGAAGTTGGTCATCATGAGGGTGCAGATCGGCAGACCGAAGCCGACATGGACCAGGATCAGGGCCCAGACTGTATCGAGCAGGTGCAGGGTGTTGAAGAGCTTGAAGAGCGGGATGAGCACGACCTGCGGCGGGAAGAACATGCCCGCGATGACGACGAGGTAGAGCGGGCCGCTCCCCTTGAACTCGAGCTTCCCGAAGGCGTAACCTGTCAGGCAGCCGAGCGCGATCGATACCACGGTAGCCGTACCGGTCACCAGGAAGGTGTTCCGAAGGAAACCGAGGAGCTTCCCGTCAGAGAGGACGTTCTGGAAGTTCTCGAAGGTGAGGCTCGAGGGCAGCACCCAGAATCCCTCGTGGATGATCTCCTTGTTGAGCCGGAATGCCGTGGTCACCGCCCCGTAGACGGGGATGAGGAAGATGAGGCAGAGGAGCAGGATGACCAGGTAGATCACTGCTCTCTTTAGCGGATTCTTAGCTGTCTGCATCACTTCCCCTCCTTTACCAGGGTCCTGAGATAGAGGAATATGATCCCCAGTACGATGAAGAAGAGCATGTTCGCTACCGCGCTCCCGTAGCCCATCTGGTAGTTCCAGAAAGCCTCGCGGTACATCAGGGTCGTCAGCACCTCAGAGGACCTGAACGGCCCGCCCTTGGTCATGATATAGACGATGTCGAAGCTTTTGAGCGAGTTGATCACCGTCAGGGAGATGACGATGATCGCCGAGTTCGAGAGCTGCGGCAGGACGACATGCCAGAAGACCTGCCGCTCTCCGCAGCCGTCGAGCTGTGCCGCCTCGATGAGGTCGGACCGGACGCCCTGCAGCCCGGCAAGGAAGAGGATCATGCACAGTCCCGTATGCTGCCAGGCAGCAACGAGGATGACTGAGATGAGGGCCGTATCAGGGTTAGCCAGCCACGCGGTGGTAAGCCCGTCAAGGCCGACTCGGGAGAGGGCCAGGTTGATGATGCCAAGCCTCGGTTCATAGATGAAGGTCCAGATCATTCCTGCGATGACGTAGGAGAAGATCATGGGGAGGTAGATGACCGACTTGAAGAGGGTCGCCCCCTTCACCTTCGAATCGAGGAGGACTGCCATCAGGAGCCCGAAGAGCGTCGGGATGCCGAGGAAGAAGATGACCCAGACCACGTTGTGGAGCAGGGCCCCCTTGAAGTTCACGTCCGTGAACACCCTCAGGTAGTTCTTCAGCCCGATGAAGTTCCAGGTCTCGGAGATACCGTTCCAGTCGGTGAAGCTGTAGACGATCGAACCGAAGAACGGGATGATGATGATTCCTGCGTAGATCGCCAGCGGCAACGCGAGGAACTGCCAGGCAAGTAGTTTCTGTTTCATGCAGTATCCTTAATCTGGGGTAAGAAGGCTCCTGTGATGCAGCCGATCGCTACATCACAGGAAGATACGGTTCCTAGAGGTTCGCGAAGGCCGCTTCTGCGCCTTTCTGGGTATCCGAGAGGATATCGAGGTAGGCGGCAGGCCCGTCGATGAACTTCGTGAATGCATCGAGGCCGACATCCGCTACCGGCGGAGGGGTTGCCAGGTCATAGTTGTATGCCCAGTTGGGGACGGTCGCGAGGTACGCCTTCACGTCGAGCTGGAGGGCATTGTAGATATCGTCGGAGACCTCGCTGTTGGGGGCCAGTGCACCGGTCCCGCTGTTGAAGGTCGCCTGCGGCCCCTTCCCTGCGAGCTGGCCGAGTACTTCCTTCCCGGCTTCCTTGGCATCACCATCCTTAGCCAGCACGACACCGTCGATCGGTCCGACTGCGGCATCCGGCACTGACGGGTCGATGACGGGGAACGGGAAGTAATCGTAATCCTTACCGGCTTCCCAGCCGATCTGCTCGTCAAGCTGCATGAACCAGGTACCCATGAGGGTCATGGCTGCTTCCCCGGTCCCGACCATCGTGACTGCCTCAGCCCAGTCATAGGCGTTGGGGTCCTCGTTGAAATAGCCCTTGTCCAGCAGTTCCTTCCAGATACCGAAAGCCTTCACGACCTCGGGGTCGGTATAGGAGGCTTCTCCGTTCATGAGGTTTGCACGGTAGGCAGGTCCTGCTGTCCGCAGCAGCGGGTAGTCGAGCCAGAACTGTGCCGGCCATCGTTCCCGTGAGCCGAGGGCGATCGGGACGATCCCCTGTGACTTGAGGGTCTCACAGACGGTGAGGAACTCATCCCAGGTTGCCGGAGGGGTGACCCCGGCCGCCTCGAAGACAGCCTTGTTATAGAAGAAGGGTACATAATGCTGTGTCAGCGGCATGAAGTAGGTCTTCCCGTTATAGGTTGCCCCCATCTTGACAGCCTCGCTGAACGTATCGTTCAAGCCGAATGCTTCATAGACATCATCGATGGGTTCGAGCCTGTCAGCATCCACGATGAACTGTACCCGTGCCCCGGCCCAGTATGAGAAGAGGGTCGGCGGATTGCCGCCGGAGAGCATGACCCTGATGGAGGTCTTGAAGGCCTCATGGTCCACGGGGGTATGGGTCAGTTCATACTCCGGGTTCTCCGCATTGAAATTGCCCACAAGATCGTCGATCCCACCGGCGAGGGTCCCTGAGAAGTAGTGAAAGAATGTTACCTTCTCCGGGGCTGCCTCTCCTTCTGTCTGTCCCTGTGCCGTGAGGGCGGCAGGGAATGCCAGGCAGAGCACGACGAAGAGCGTAAGCATCAGTCGTTTGTTCATAAGATTCTCCTTTTGTACGTTACATTAACGTTAATGTTGAAAGTATAGGATCGAATCCCATATTTGTCAAACAATAAATGAGAAAATCATGAATATCACTATTCTGCTCTTTATTACACGTATAAAAATAATCTATAATAGGATTAACGTTAATGGCATTAGGGGGAGATGCTGATGGGTTACGTACGCCTGAAGGATATTGCAGACAAGGCCAAGGTCTCGATCAATACCGTGAGCCGGGCTCTCCAGGACAAGAGCGACATCGGGGAGGAGACGAAGCGGAGGATCAGGAAGATCGCCGATGAGCTCGGGTATATCCCGAACGCCTCGGCAAGCCACCTGCGCACCCAGTCGAAGAAGACCATCGGGGTCGTGGTCACCCATATCGACAATGCCTTCTATGCGAAGATCCTCCAGGGGATCAATGATGCCATCGTGAAGTCGGGCTACACGATCCTCGCGCTGAGCAGCAACGAGGACCTCGAGCGGGAGAGCCGGATGCTCCGTACCCTCGCGGCGAACCGGGTCGCGGGGCTGCTCATCGTCCCGTCCCAGGACCTGGTCAGCGAACTCGATTATGACCAGCTCCATGTACCTCATATTACCATCGTCAGGAAGGGGAACCTCAATACCCAGAGTTACTTCATCACCGACTCCTACCGGAGCGGCCGGCTAGCCGCGGAGTATATCTGCAGTAAAGGCAGGACGAAGCCCGCTTATATCGGGTTCCACCTCAAGGTCTCCTGCAACCGGGATCGTCTCAAAGGTTATAAGGAGCAGCTAAAGGAGTCCGGCATCGAGCTTGAGCGGGGCAGGATCCTCCAGTGCGACAGCTCGATGGAGGCAGCCTACGCATCGACGGTCACCCTCATGCAGAGCCACCCGGATACCGACGCGATCTTCGTCTATAACGACCAGATGGCCATGGGGGTCCTGCGGGCGCTTTATGACCTGAAGATAGACATCCCGGGACGGGTGAACGTGATCAGCCATGACGATGTAGAGATGAGTGAGATGACCATCCCGAAGCTCACCACAATCAGGGTGCCGAAGTACAGCCTCGGCTACGAGAGCGCGAACGCCCTGCTCGACCTGATAGACCAGAAGGTCTCATTCACCAAGACGGTCGTCTATACCCCGGAACTCATCGAACGGGAGAGTTGAAAAGGAAGCGGCACACGTATTATGGTGCTTACCGGGTAGAATCGATGGGGATGTTATGCTTCTTCGGATGGAGTCCCTTTCTGGTTCGATCCGGCCTCTTTTCGAAGTGCTATCAAGCGTTTTCGGAGTTCATACTCAGGTTTCAGCTCTTCATACGCTTCACGGACCTCCGGGTCTTTTAGAGCTTCCTCCTTGAAATCAGTGAAACTCACTCGTTCCATCCTTGAACCTCCATCATAGGTCTGCTGTAAAGCCCCTTATCTGTCCTTAACTCGTTCCAGCCGCCGCTGCACGATCAGGTGAACGACCCCTCGTCGGAGTCCTTCATCTTCACGCTGATCTCCTCGAAGACAGCCCCCTTGTCGAGGAAGATATCGACGACCTGGGGATCGAAGTGGAAGCCTCGCTCACCCTTGATGATCTCGACCGTATCAGCGTGGGAGACCGGCTCCTTGTAGGGTCGACGTGACCGTACGGCATCATAGACATCGGCTAAGGCCATGATCCTGCCCGAGACCGGGATCGCCTCACCCTTGAGGCCGGAGGGGTACCCCCTCCCGTTCCACCGTTCGTGGTGGGAGATCGCCAGCTCGATCCCGAGGTGGATGAAGGCGTTCTGCGGGTACATCTCGAGGACGTTCCGCAGCGTCATCGCACCGATGGTCGTATGGGCCTTCATGATCTCGAACTCCTCATCGGTGAGCCGCCCCTTCTTCAGCAGGATGTGGTCGGGGATACCGATCTTCCCGATGTCATGGAGGGGGGCCGCATGGTAGAGGTTCTTCACGAAGGTCTCGTCGACGATATCGGGGTGGAGCCCCCGTGCTATCATCTCCTCGGCGATGACCTTGCAGAAGATACCGGTCCGCTCGATGTGCTTGCCGGTGAAGTTGTCGCGGGATTCCGAGAGGTTGGTGATGGCCACCAGGGTGGAGAGCTGTGAGTCTGAGATCTCCCGCACCTTCTCATCCACCATCTTCGTCAACTCCCGGTTATGGCGGGAGAGCTCCTGCTGCATCCGCCGCATGCTGATATGGGTATGGATCCTGGCGACGACCTCATCCTTCTGGAAGGGCTTGGTGATGTAATCCACCCCCCCGGACCCGAAGGCCTTGATCTTATCCAGGGTATCGCTCAGGGCACTGAGGAAGATGATCGGTATATCCTTCCCACCCGGCATCGACTTGATGACCCGGCAGGCCTCGAAGCCATCCATGTCCGGCATCATGATGTCCATGAGGATCAGGTCAGGCTGCGTCCGGTCGAGTGACTTGATCGCCATCGGGGCCCTTGGGAAGGCTACCACCCGGTATCCCTCCTCGAGGAGGAGTTCCTGCAGCACTTTCAGGTTAGCCGGTGTATCATCCACGATCATGATCGTGTCGCGTCTTTCATTGTCGTTCATTGGTTCCCTCACTCCTTCGCCAGCAGGTTCATAAGCCCGTCATAATCATATCGTCCTGCAAGTTCCTGCAGGGTCTGCGCTATCCTCGGATAGTCCTCTTCTATTCCCTGGATCAGCTCCTCCAGTAACATCATATCACCCTGCTCGACAGCTTCAAGCATCTGTGCGGCAGCTTCAGCCGAAAGTTCGGAGAAATCATCCTCTGCGGGCTCGGAAGGCTCCCCTGCCGGTCCCGACCCGTTGCTGAAGAGGTAGGTAATATCGCAGAGTTTCTGTAGGGAAGCGAAGAGCTCCCCCCTCCTGAACGGCTTCCTGATATACCCGTCGAAGCCTGCGCGGAGGACCTCCTTCTCGTCGTCCTCGAAGGCACTGGCAGTGACCGCGATGACCGGTACCCTGCTGCCGAGCTTGTCCTTCTTGATCTGGTTGGTCGCCTCATACCCGTCGAGGACCGGCATCCTCAGGTCCATGAGGATACAGTCCGGCTTCCAGGAGAAGAACTTCTCCACAGCCTCCTTCCCGTTCTCCGCGAGCTCGGTGACGAAGCCGATTGGCATCAGGATCTCCTCGAGCAGGTCCCGGTTCTCCTTGCGGTCATCCACGATGAGGATCCTCACCTTCCCTGACCGCTCATCGAGGCCGATCACCTCACGGTCGAGCATACTGCTCTCCCTCTCGGTGATCTTCTCAGCCTGCGTGATGGGGAAGGCGAACCGGAAGACGGTCCCCCTGCCGAAGGTACTCTCGACGATGATGCTCCCGCCCATGAACTCGAGCATCTGCTTGCAGATGGCAAGTCCGAGGCCGGTCCCGCCCATATGCTTCCCCGCTTCCGACTGCCTGAAGGAGTCGAAGATCGTGGCGATATCCTTTTCTGGGATACCGACCCCGGTATCCTCGACCTCGCCGAGCAGGAAGGTCCCTTCGGGGCGTTCCTCGGAATCGAGCCGGACGGCGATCCCGCCCTCCTTGGTGAACTTCATCGCATTCCCAAGAAGGTTGATGAGTACCTGCCGGAGCTTGCCCTCATCAGCCGTGATGAACTCGGGGATGGCGTCCTTCCCCTCGAAATCGAGGGAGAGCCCCTTTCTCGTCGATGGGAGGTAGAAGAGGTTACGAATGTCGTCTATGAAGGTATGGAGGTTGAAGTCGGTCAGGTTGATCGTGACCCTGCCCGCCTCGATCTTGGAGAGATCGAGGATATCGTTGATCAGCTCGAGCAGGTGCTCACCGCTCCGTGCGATGGTCTGGATCTGGTCTACCTGCTTCGGGGTGAGGGACTCATCCCGCTGCAGGATCTGGGAGAACCCGATGATGGCGTTGAGCGGGGTCCTGATCTCATGGCTCATGTTTGAGAGGAAGACGCTCTTCGACCGGTTCGCCTCCTCGGCTGCCTGCCGTGCGATCTGCTCCTCCTCAGCCCGTTTCGCATCCGTTATGTCGAGGACCATCTTCTGCGTGCCGATGACCGTGCCCTTTTCATCAAAGACCGGCTCCGACTTCACGCTGGTGATGATGGTACTGCCGTCCCGGCGGATCAGCTGGAACTCATACTCATCAGCCTTGCCCTCAGCTGCCGAGCAGGAGAGGAGCCTCCTGGCCCGGTCCAGGTCCTCCTCATCCACGAAGGAGAAGAAGTCGCTTCCCTGGAGCTCCTCGGTCGAGTAATCGAGCATCGATGCCATGCGGCTGTTCAGGAAGGTGGTCCTGTCCTCACCATCGAGGAGCCAGAGTCCCTCGTGGGTGGTCTCGACGATCGTCCGGTACCGCTTCTCGCTGTGCTCCAGCTGGGCGACGGCATCACGCATCTCGATCCCGGCGAAGGTCTGCGATATGATCGAAGCGATGGTACTGGCGAAGGCTTCCTCGTCAGGGAACCACAGTCTCGGTGAGGGGACATACCAGAGACTCAGGATACCGATCAGCCGGCCCCCGAGGGAGATCCCGTAATCGAGCATGGAAGAGACGCCGCAGGGAGCGAGGAGCTCGTCCCGGAGCTCATCCACGAGCGGGGAGGCTGCCGCGTCATAGACGGCGAGGCGCCGTTTCTTCTTCAGTGCCTTGAAATACCGGGGGTAATCGGCTACGGCGAAGTCCCTCCCTTTCAGGAAGCACTGCTGCTCGCTGCTGTAGCCGAGCACACACTTGAGGATCTTCTGGTTCTCGGAGAGCATGAGGACCCGGACGTACTGGATATCGAGGGCGGCAGAGATGACCTTGGCGATATGCTCCATGGCATCGGGCATCTTCCCGTTGATCACCGCCTCGTCACTGATGACCTCGGCGATCGCCTTCCGCTGCCGCTTGGCTCGTTCCTGGGCCTCGAGCTCACGCACCTGTGCTTCCTGTTCCTTCGTGATATCGATGCTGACCCCATGGATCGCGGTCATCTCCCCGTCCCGGAACTCGGGCTGGATGAAGAGATAGAACCAGCGGATCCCATCATCGTCTATATGCATCCTGAACTGGATATTGGCGTTCTCGCTCCCCTTCCCGAAGGACTCCATGGCCTCCTGGAAGATGTGGCGGTCTTCAGGGATGATATGGCCGAACATCTCCTCCATGCTCCAGGGATCATCCCCTATTGTCTTCCCCACCAGCCGGAAGCAGTTGTCCGACCATTCACAGCTGCCGTCGGTCAGTCCGTAGCTCCAGCTCCCCATATTGGCGATCTCCTGGGCACGGCTGAGCTGCAGTTCGCTCTCGCGGATCCTGTCATCCTGCATCTTCTGGTCGGTGACATCGAGCATCGAGATCGACTTACAGAGAAAGCGCCCATTCCTGTCGTAGAGCAGCTTGCCGTTGATCAGGGTCGAGAACCTGCTCCCATCCTTACGCTCGAAATCGATCGGCTCCGAATAGAACTCACCGTCACGGGCAAGCTTGATGGAGAGGTCTGCCACCCTCTCGAGTACCCAGAGTGGATGGATCTCCTCCATACGCTTCCCGATGAAGGCCTCTTTTTCCTGCCTGAAGAACCGGCAGAGCTGCTCGTTCACATAGATATGGGTATTGTCCTCCCCGAGGAGCACGACCCCGATATTCGCCTGGTCGACACTCTCCTTATAGATAAGGAGGTCCTTCTCTACCTTCTTCCGCTTCGTGATATCGACACCCTGAAGCTGGATCCCGCTCACCTTCCCGTGTTCATCGGAGATGCTGACGAACTCCCAGAGGATCGTCACGGTCGTATCGTCCTTCCCGTAATGGTCAAGCTCAGCCTGGAAGATCTGCTCCGGGTGCTCGTAACTCTTCTTGATATAGGAGAGGACCCGCTTGTGGTGGTAGGTCTGCACGGTCTTCAGCGGCTTCTCCCCGATGATGCTCGCTGGATAGATCCAGCCGAAGTACTCCTTGCAGCGCTTGTTGAAATAGGTGATCTTTCCCCGGACATCGATCTGGAAGACGAGGTTGCTCTGGGAGTTGATCAGGTTCCGGTAGAGGGCTTCCCTCGTCTCCAGGTCGAGCCTGCTCGTCATGCTGGTGGTCGCCTCGTAGATCGTCCCCCGCAGGGTCTTCTTCCCGTCGGGGTCCGTGATGGATTTTGCCGACAGGGAGAGCCAGATGGTAGTGCCGTTCTTGTGGCGTGCCGGTATATCGAAGCGGGCATCATCGGAGCCCAACATACCAAGCTGGGCCAGGACGAGTTCTGAATCTTCCGGGGAGACGAACTCAAGGATGTTCTTCCCGATGACCTCCCCGGCGGTGTACCCGATCACCGACTCGATCTGGTCATTCACATAGAGGACGGTCCCATCCTGTGAGATCTCATAGAAGACGTCCTTGAAGGAATCGAGGAAGTCCTTCGCCCGACTCTCATAGGTACGGTATTCACGGGCACTCTGGCTCTTGACCAGATAGCCCGAAAGGATCTGGGTGATGGTAGTGAGGAAGATGCGCTCATCGGAGAGAATTGCGAGTTTGTCGACATCGTCAGGGAACCGGTCGTACAAGACCCGGATGCTCCCGACCTCCTCTCCGTCGGCTTTCAGCACCTCGGTCAGGCTTGCGTCCCGCCTTTGGTAGTGCACATCCCGATAACTCTTCAACCCGATCTCAAGCTCGACGGAGACAGGGGCCGTCATCTGGAAGGCTTTCGGCAAGAGGTCTGTGATCTTCTGGAATACTTCAGCTTCCGACAGGGGGGAGCGGGCAGTGAGATAGATACACTCATCAAGGACCTGCATCTTAGATGAAAACCATTCGCTCCTATCCATATACCCTCCTGACGCCGCAATACCTGTGCAACTGATTGAAGTCATCGATACGTATCCGCATACCATGAGTAACCTGTCAGAATCACATCCTTATATTCCATTATAATAGCACAAAAATCTGGCCTATAGGTAACTTTTTCAATCAGATACACAGGGTAGAGATGGATCACTCCATCCTCAGGTCCAGGTCTCGACCGTCTCCTCTTTCGGCGCGATGAGCTGCCAGGTGACTCCGAACCGGTCAGTCACCGAGGCATAGTTCTGTGCGAAGAAGGTCTGCTGCGGTGCCATCAGGGTCTGTCCCCCTTCTGCTAAAAGCCCGTGGATCCTTGTCACATCGTCAGCACTCTCGACCGATACCGCAACCTGGACATTGTTACCCTTCGTCACAGGCGACATGGGGGTGGCATCACATACCATGATCGCCGTCTCCCCGAAACGGACCTCCCCGTGCATGACCAGCTCCATCATCTCCCCAGGGAGAGGAGGTGCCCCAGGGCCCTGCGGCGCATCCTTGTATTTCATGATCTGGTATTCACCCTTGAATGCCCCGACATAGAGCAGGATTGCCTCTTCAGCATCACCGTCCATCAGAAAATAGGGATTGAAGTTCATGTAACCATCCTCCGATAAGCATAGTAATATCTTACAATTTTACTATGGTATTAACCATGAGTCAATTATTCAAGGATTTGGCTTGGGGATCCAGACGTGTCCCTGGAGAGTTGCCGCACGAACAGCACACAGAAGCCATACCAGGGAATGAGCGAGAGCAGGGAGAAGACGAGCCCGACCGTCCCGAAGTTCGCGGGGATGGTCATGAAGACAGCGGAAGCAAGAGCCCAGGAAGCGATCGCCCTGCTGTAGGTGCTGCTTCGGAACATGGCAGCTGCAATCAGGAAGAGGGCAATGGCATCAAGTAAGTAATAGGTCACGTACGCCGTACCCTTCCACCCCAGCAGCAGGGTCACAGCGGACGAGGAGAGGATGCCCTGCATCGCCTCATCCGCTGCAGCATACTCCCTGCTGAGGAAGAACATCTCCACTGCCTTGTTCGATGGGATGTAGGAAACCAGGCCGATCATGCCAAGCAGGAGCATGGCCGTGGCCAGGGTCCTGTCTGACTCGTAGAGGGATAAGAATATGGAAAGATAGATGAATCCCAGAATGATGTTGTTAACCAGGTAGAGCAGGTCCATATGGAGCAAGCCAAGAAAAGGGTTCCTGTTGAATAGACTGAACCATGTATTCACATCCTGAGGATGGTCAGTAAGCATGAATACGAGTATCTGTATCGGGATCAGCACCAGCATGATGACCGTCAGGACCCTCGTCGTCTTATAGATGCCGCTCCAACCATCCTTCACGACACACACCCTCCTTGTCTTGTCACGCTATTCACCATGATAACCTGAAGTCCCTGAACTGTGAACAGCCTTAGATGAGAAATACATGAATCTCTCCTAAGGCTGTACTCCAGGTCATGGTCAACTGGTGAAGCCCAACCGCTTGAGCGCCTGTACATCGAACCCCTTCGCGATCAGCCATCCTGCGAGGGTCATCTCATAGCCTGCGATCGGGAGTCCAAGCAGTCCCTTCGCTGTAGAGAGGGGGTCTATGACACCGAACATCTCGAGCCACCCTGCAGCACACACGAGGATCGCAGTCACGATACCGAACCATGCCAGCTTTCTTGGGACCAATCCCGATGCGAGGAACACCAGACTGTAGAGCAGGGTGTTCGGTCCCAGCATGAGGTTCGGCCCGATCATGAAGGTCCAGCTGTGGAATGCCTGCAGGGCTGTCCCGGCTGCCAGGACCCCTTCTGACTTCTGAATCGACTCTGCCGCTGCGGCACTGCTGATATTCACCAACCCGAGGATCGCGACCAGCCCGATCATGATCGCCACCGATTCCATCAGCCTGAAGCTGAAGTACCCCAGGGCAGCGCTCTCATGCTGGCGTCGCAGATAGGGGAAGAGCATCACCGCCGTACCGATCATGGACATGATCAGCAGGATATCATTCGCGACGCCTGCGAGCAGTTGTGCCCGGTACCCGTCCATGACTGCTGTCAGCCAGTCCCCCGAGAGTATCGGCTCATAGAGGATCACCGCGATGATCGAAGTCGCCGCTGCCGTGATATAGAACACTCCGGCCAGGATAGCATGTCTTCTATGTTCTTTCATAACAAAACTCCTTGTAAAAGCTCATGTTTACCGTTAAAGTAAACTATATAGTGTAATGTAAGAATAGTCAGGCATATAGTCAAGATAATTACACTCACTAGTTTACTTTTAGAAGGTTGGGTATGAAACGAACGCGAAACACAGACAAGAAGCACCAGCAGATCCTCCAGGCAGCCCTGCAAGTCTTCAGCGGATATGGCTATGCGGGAGCAGGCATGGACATGATCGCGGAGGCAGCCAACGCATCGAAACGCACCGTCTACAACCACTTCAGCTCGAAGAAGGAACTCTATCTCGAACTGGCCGGGCAGTTCGTCGACATGGTATCAAGGGCGAAGGATATCGAGTACGACCCAGCCGTTCCGCTGCAGCTGCAGCTTGAGGATATCATCCGGCACGAGCTGAACATCCTCGAGGACCCGACCTTGCTGAAGTTCGCGTTCACCATATATACCTATGTCCATACAGACCCGACAATAGCGGGGGAGATCGAAGGAACGTACAGCAAACGGCAGAAGACCCTTGAGCGATGGCTGCGTGCAGCAAAGGAGGACCGAGGGTTGAAAGTACCCGATGTACGCCGGTCGACGATGCTCCTGTGGGAGATCGTGGACGGGGTCATCCTCGTCCCCTCCATGCAGATGGGATCCTCCGACAGGGATGAGGTGTCCTACCGCGTGCGGGAGATCTCGGCTATGTTCCTGGCACGGTTCATCCCATGAGAACAGGTTCCTGCCGGTGATGACAGGAACCTGCTCAGGAGGTTCTATATATACGATTCAGTCTTACTATGTTAGATCATTCCTCATACTTCACGGCAAGCTGCTTGAGCCCCCGCTCCATGAAGATCGAGAGGAGGATGACCATTCCCACGATGACCTGCTGCCATACACTCGGCACCCCGATCTGGACCATGCCGTTCTGCAGGGTAAGGATGATCATCGCACCGAAGATCGCCTTGCCGACCGATCCGCTCCCCCCCCCGATCGCCGTACCGCCGATGAGGGCAGCTGCGATGGCGTTGATCGGGAAGTCCGTACCGATGTTCGGTTCTGCCGTCCCGAGGTTGGCGATGTACATGACAGCTACCAGCCCGACGATCATGCCGCCCATCAGGTAGATCTTGATCGTTACCAGGTCGGTCTTGATCCCCGATATCCTCGCTGCATCCGGGTTGTGGCCGGTTGCGTAGACCTGCTTCCCGAAGACGGAGAACTTCATGACCAGCCCTACCACGACGAGGATCACCAGCATGATGTAGAAGAAGGTGAACTTGTTCGAGATGAACAGCGGCCTGAATGTGGGACCGAAATCATAGATCTGCTTTCCCCCCAGGAGCACCAGCGCGAATCCGTTGAGTACCCACTTCATGGCATAGGTCGAGACAAAGGAGGGGATCTTTGCCTTGGTGGTGAGGATCCCGTTCACGGTGCCCACCAGAGCCCCGAGCCCGATCCCTGCGACGATCGCGAAGAAGGGGTTACCGGTAGCACGGAGGATATACCCGCATACGCAGGAGATGAACGCGACCGAGGCACCGATCGACAGGTCGAACCCGTTGAGGATGATCGTCATGGTCATGGCGGTCGCCAGCAGTACGCTGAACGGTGCCTGCTGCAGGATGATGTTCGAGATGTTCGTCCAGTTACCGGGAGCCCAGAAGGTATCGGTGAACACCGTGAAGACGATGACGAGCACGATCAGGATCAGGGGCCTGGAGAACTTGAACAGTAAGAACTTAGTCAGTGCATTTTTCATTTGTACACCCTCCTTGATCCTTTCTCTTTCTTCCGGTTCTCATTGATCACGTCCACGACGATGATCGAGAGGATGAATATACCGATGAACACCTGCTGGACATAGACGCTGAACCCGACGAGCTGCAGCCCGGCCTTGATCGCATAGAGCATCACCGTACCGACGACCGTACCGACGACCCCGCCGCTGCCGCCGCTGAAGGGGGTACCGCCGATGATGACCGCTGCGATCGCATCGAACTCATAGCCGAACCCGATGATCGGGGAGGCTGAGTTGGTCCTCGAGACCAGCAGCACACCGCCAAGACCCGCAAGGCCGCCAGCAATCACATAGATCGAGAACCGGTACCGCTTCACGTTGATCCCCGACTGGGCCGCACACTGCTCAGAGTCACCGATGGCGTAGATATGCATGCCGAACTTCGTCTTATAGGTGATGAACATCACGATGATGACCACCAGCAGGGCTATCCAGACAAGCTGGGGCATACCGAACAGTCGGTGGTTCGCGATGTTCCTGAACACCTTCGAATACCCCGATATGATATTCCCGTTTGTGAGCACCTGCGAGAGGCCGTAAGCGATACTCATCGTGGAGAAGGTCACGAGCCAGTAGTTGTAGTTATACACACCGATGAGCAGGCCGTTCAGGGCCCCGACGGTCATCCCGACGACGATGCCGATGATGAATGCCATGATGATATGGATCGCCGAGGCGTCCCCTACCGTATGCAGGAAGAGTCCCGCAGACATCGCGGCAAGGGTAGCGATCCCCCCGACCGAGATATCGAGCTGCCCGGAGAGGATCGCGATGGTCATCCCGCAGGCGATTATCAGCAGTACTGATGAGTTATTGAGAATGTTGATGAGGTTCAGCGGGTTCAGGAAGTTCGGGGCGATGATAGAGAACACTATCAGAGCCAGGAACGCTCCCCAGATCAATCCCGGGACCTTCTTCAACACCATGATTATCCTATTCATTTCACATGCTCCTTACAGTGCCAGTCCCAGAATATGTTCCTGTGAGAAATCCTCCGAGGCCACTTCGCCGGCCAGCTCCCCGTCCTTCACGACGTAGATCCTGTCCGCGAGCCCGATCAGTTCAGGAAGGTCCGAACTGATCATGAGGATACCCGCACCCTGTCTTGCCAGATTGTTCATCAACGCATAGATCTCAGATTTCGCACCGACATCAATACCTCGCGTCGGCTCATCGAAGATGAACAGGTCGCTCTCGGTCACCATCCATTTTGCCACGACGACCTTCTGCTGGTTCCCGCCGGAGAGGTTGTTCACCTTCTTGTTCCCGGAGGTCGTGATGATGCCCAGTTCCTTAATCCCCTTCTTCGAGACCTTGGCAAGGACGTTCTCCTTGACGATCCCCCTGCTGAACAGTTCGGGGAGTGCCGACATGACGATGTTCTCATTGATACTCATCTGTATGCAGAGGCCCTCCTGTTTCCTGTCCTCAGGGATGAAGGACATCCGTTTCCTGACGGCGTCGTAGGTCGAGTACCCCTTCAGGGGTATCTCTTTCCCGTGAAGGATCACCTTCCCGGTATCGATCATATCGTATCCGAACACGGCCTTGGCGATCTCGGTCCGCCCTGCCCCTACGAGGCCTGCCAGCCCGACGATCTCACCCTTCCGCACGCTGATGTTCACGTTCCTGAACCGTTTCCCGGTCAACTCCTGTGTCTCGAGGACGACATCACCGGGGGTGTTATAAGTCCTGTTATAGACATTCTCGATCTTTCGGCCGACCATGAGGTAGATGATCTCTGCCATATCGACATCCGAGATCCTCCGGGTCCCGACATGGCAGCCGTCACGCATGATCGTCACGACGTCGCCGATCTCCATGAGCTCCTGCATACGGTGCGAGATATAGATGATCGCCACCCCGTCATCACGGAGCTTCCTGGTCATCTTGAACAGGCTGTCGATCTCCTTGTGGGTAAGGCTCGATGTCGGCTCGTCCATGATCAGCAGCTTGTTGTTGTTCGAGATCGCCTTGGCCACCTCGACCATCTGCTGCTGGGCTATGCTCAGGTCCTTGATCTGCATCCCGGGATCGATATCGATCTCCAGGCTGTTCAGGAGGTCCCGGCACATCTGGTTCATCTTCCTGGTATCGACCATACGCAGCGGGCCTTTCACCGGTTCCCGTCCCACGTAGATATTCTGGGCTACGGTCCTGTGCGGCATCACGTTCAGCTCCTGGTGGATCATGTTGATGCCTGCCCTCTGGGCATGCAGAACGTTCGATGGTTCGTATTTCTCACCCTCGACGAACATCTCTCCGCCGTTGATCTCATAGATACCAGCCATCATCTTCACGAGTGTCGACTTTCCCGCCCCGTTCTCGCCTATGATGATATGGACTTCGCCCTTCCTGATGGTCAGGCTCACATCATTGACAGCCAGGACCCCGGGAAATGCCTTCCTCAGCTGCTTTATTTCCATTAGTACAGGTTTTTCTTGTTCTGCCACAGTAACACCTCTCTTCTTGAGAACAACCGGCTGAATCTGTATCTCCAGCCGGTTGTCCCATAACACTGATCCCGGTCTTAGTTTATACCATATTTGGCTCGATAGGGATCCAATGCATCGTAATCCACGATGATACCATCCTGCATCGATTCAGCAGGGAGCTTGATCCCGTCCAGTACCTTCTTGGCAGCAACGACTGCCTGCTTGCCGACGTTCGTAGAGTCATCATCGACGGTCAGGGTGATCGTCCCATCCTGGATAGCCTGGGCGATCTCGTCCGACATGTTCAGGGTAGCGATCATGATACCCTTTCGTCCTGACTGTCGTACAGCTTCTGCGGCACCGAGCGCCATCTCACCGTTACAGGCGAAGATGACATCCACATCAGCATGCTTCTGCAGCAGGTTCTGGGTAACGTTCAGGGAGTCTGCCCTTCGGTAGTTGGCAGGCATGCTGTCGATGACCTTCAGGCCGTCATACTTGGCGAAGAAGGAGTTCGCACCCTCTTTCATGTCGATCGCGGTCTGTGAACCGGTAGTTCCCTCGATCATCAGGATGTTTGCCTTATAGTCGACCTTCTTGGCGATCGCCTCAGCTGCGGTGATCGCAAGCTGCTTGTACTCGACGCCCACGAAGGTCTCCACGTCCACGTCATCTGCTGAGATCTTGGTGTTGAAGTTGATGATCGGGATCCCGGCTTCATTGATCTTCTCGATGACCGGGGCGATACCCTTCGAGTCTACCGGTGTGATCAGGAACGCATCAGGAGGATCGAGCAGTGCCATCTCGAGGAGCTGGATCTGTTCTTCGTTCGTCTCGTTCACCGGGCAGAGGACCTCTACATCCCAGCCGTATTCACCAGCCTGTGCCTCGATACCATCTTTCATGTCAGTCCAGAAACTGCTTGAGAGTTTCTTGACGATCGCGACGACCTTCACGTTCCCGTCGTCAGCTTTTTCCTGCCCGCCCTGTGCGAACACGGATACAGATCCAGCCAGCAGCAGTACTGCCATCATTACCAAAACCAGATTTCTTCTCTTCATGATCTTACTTCGTGCATCATATGGAAGTTATGACTCACTTCTCCTTCTTTTCGATTTTCTTATGAGTAGTATAACTCATGATTCATCATGTCATATACCTTCTGCTGCGTCCCGGCTCCCAAAACCGGAAAGAGCTTCTCTCCCCGGCCCGGGAACGCAGCCGACAGGTCTCTCTAGAACCCGTGGGTCAATGCACCGCCGTCAACTGCGAAGTCCTGTCCAGTAAGGTAGGACGATGCGTTCCCCAGCAGGAACAGGACCATATTGCCGATATCTTCGGGGGTACCGAATTCTCCCAGCATGATCTTGCTCGCGGCAGCTTCCTTCCTGGACGGATCCCTGTCGAACAGCTCGGCGTTCAACTTGGTCAGGACCCAGCCCGGTGCCACACTGTTCACGCGGATGTTGTCGTGCTTCCACTCCTCAGCCAGGCCGCGAGTCAGACCCGTCACACCCGACTTGGTGATGCAGTAAGGGACGACATCCGTGAACCCCATATGGGCTGCCATCGATGATATGCTGACGATCCTCCCGATATACTCAGAACCTTTCAGGTAGGGGTAGCACATCCGGCTCAGTTCGAACACGGTCTCCAGGTTTATATCCTGTATCTTCCGGTACTTCTCGATCGGGAAGTCCTCAGCCCTGCTCTTGAACGTGATCCCGGCGTTGTTCACCAGGAAATCGAGCTGCCCCTCTTCAGTGGCGATGGTGTCGATGACTTCCCTCGTCTTCACGCGGTCGGTCAGGTCCACCTGGATATCGACCACGTTCTCCACCTTCTCATCCGGTGAGATCACGTCAAGGTTGTAGACCTTCGCCCCAGCCTCCACGAGTCGGGAGGCAATGGACTTGCCCAGTCCCCGCGAGGCACCGGTCACGATCCCTACATGCCCCTCCAGCCCGAACATACCGTTGACGAATGCTGTACTGTCCATCACTTCACCTCCGTCATGCTCTCTGCGTTGAATGTGAATCCCCAGCCCGGGCCGGTTCGGGGATACGCATATCCGTCTTCCACTCTCATGACATTGTCGATGATCCCGTCGATCCAGTCGAAAGATTCCGAGCCGTACGCGTTCGGGATCGTGCAGAGCAGAGGGACATCGTAGTCCTTATAATAATGAGGCAGGGCCGGGAGGTTGTAGGCATTGGCAACCGCTGAGGATGCCAGCCAGCTCTCCACACCGCCCAAACGGACGATGTCCGGCTGCCACATATCGAGGGCATTGATACCGATCAGGTGCTTGAGCGCCTCACAGTCATACTCCCGCTCCCCCATCGCCAGGGAGATCCCGCAGTTGTCCCGCAGCATCTTGTACCCGGCAAAATCGGTATGGACGACAGGCTCCTCGAACCAGTGTATATTGAGCTCCTTCGCCTTCGTGGCAAGGGTCAGCGCCGAGGGGACATCCATCCCCTGGTTGGCATCCATCATGATGCTCACACCCGGGCCCAATGCATCCCTGCAGAGCCTCAGCCGCTCGAGGTCCCGTCCGGCTTCAGGGGACCCGACCTTGATCTTCACGGCCTTGAATCCCCTTCCCTTGTAGTCCAGTACCTCGTCCAGCAGCTCCTCATCGGTGTAGGAGAGCCAGCCGCCGCTCCCGTATACCGGGACCCTCGAATGACATGCACCGAGCATCTTCCAGACCGGCTGGCCATTCTCCCTGCCCCATGCATCCCACATGGCGATGTTCAGGGCAGCGATGGCGGAGTTGTTGATCCCTGAGTTGCCGAAGTACTCTGCCTCTGCGTCCCAGTCCTTCCTGACCCGCGGCATCTCATATACCTGGTACTCATGGTTCTCGACGAACTCACAGACATCCTTCAGCGCCCCTTCGATAGCATTCCGTGAGTAGTTGAATGCCAGCAGGTACCCCTGGCCGGTCACCCCCTTCTCGGTGGTGATCTCGACGATGTTGAAGGCGATCTGGTCTATCGAATGCGTAGCATCCGCGATCGGTTTGCTGATCTTGGACACGGCACGATAACACTGTATCTCCTTGATTCTATTACCCATGGTATTGCACTCCTGTTCCTAGAACAATCCTATCCGAGGGATACCGTAGACTGTCTTCCAACCCTCGCTCATCGGTTCCTTCAGGTATGGTGCCATCTCCTCCGAGGTCCTCAGGGTCACTTTCTCTGCCTCAGGGACCGTTCCCGGGGGATAGACCGCCAGGACATCCTCGACGAACTGTACGAGCAGCTTGCAGATCGCGACCACCGGCCTCTTTGCCTTGTCAGGATGTGCGAGTGACTGCCATCCGAGTACGCCGTCACGTGCGGCGGACATCTCTATCTCGTTGTGCCCCTCGCCCTCGCACCACTGGTGGGGTCGGCCGTAGTCGGTGATCGAGTTATCGAACCATTCCGACCTCATGAGTGACTTGCCCTGCCGGTCCATGAACTTCGACTCATCAAGCATCTCCCGGTTGAGCAGGAGACCGAGTGATGTCTCTGATTCTGCCGCATGGGTGAAGGTCTCCTGCAGTTCGTCTTCCTTGCCGGAGAACGGCATGAAGAACTCACGGGTAGTGGTGATCCAGTCGAATACCTGGAAGATACCAGGAAGCTGGAATCGCTTGCAGAACTCCTGGATCGCGGTGACCAGGGTATACATATGTCCGTGGTTGTTGACCAGGATGATCTTCCGGTACCCGTCGTTCCACAGCCCCAGCATGATCGCAATGATCTGTTCAGTCAGTACGTCCTGGGGGATGACGACCGTTCCCGGCATCCCGAGGTGGTGGTGCGGGTGGCCGCCGTAGAGGATCGGCCAGGCAAGGGTGATCTCCTTCCCGAGTTTCGCGGTGTATCTTCGAACACCCTCGAGGAACTGTGAGACCTGGAACACGTCCTGTCCCGGGGGAAGTGCGACACCATGGCATTCGGTACATCCCACGGGGATGAACACGATATCGTTCTTCTTCCGCTTCTCGTTTGACTTCCCGAGCGGGGTCGTCTGGTAGTAGCAGTTTGCCTTCCCGATCTCTGACGGCTGCGGGATCTCAAAATCCTCCTCGAGCCATTTATCGAGCTGAGCCAAGTCCGCATCCCAGACTTCCTTCTTCAATCTCCCGATCACATTGTCCTCGAACCGGACTTCAGGATTCTCTGTGGGAATCCAATCTACTTTAACAACTGGCATGATACAAATCCTCATCAAAAATTTGGTATTAGGTTTAACGTTTACCTTGATTCCGATTATATGGCAGCTTTTTTCATACGTCAATATCTTTTTTTATAGTTTTTTCCACTATTTTTGCAACACATTGTATCATTTCAGCTGATTTATGGTTTGTTTTTTTACCCTTTTGCATCTAATATAAGTTTTATATTTACATTTTTACCTTATTGAAGTATAATCGGGAATACCTTAGAACAGGAAAAGCAGATATGAAGAAAGCGGCGACCATCACTGACATAGCAAAGATTACCGGTGTCTCTACCACCACCGTATACAAGGTACTCCACAACAAGAAGGGTGTGAGCGAGAAGAAACGCGACGAGATCCTCCAGGTGGCCAGGCAGATGAACTACACGAGCAACGTGGTAGCCCAGACCCTTGCGCGAAAGGAGCTGAACATCCATGCGATCATAGAGGCGAGCAACCGGGAGTTCATGCAGAAGGTGGTCCAGGGGATGAGGTGGGAAGCCGATGCCCTCAAGAACTACCGGGTGAATCTCATGATCAACAATATCGACGACAACATAGATTACCGGCTGGACAAGGACAAGACACTCAAGGCGTTCGAGAACACCCTGGACCAGAAACCGGACGGGGTCATCCTCTACCCTGCCATCCCCTACCGGGAGTACAATGACTTCAATACGATAATCGAGGAGCGGGGCATCCCGGTCATGACCATCAACAACACCCTACCGGGATTCCATTCCATATCGTGCGTGCAGTATGACGGAAGGGTCCTAGGGATGCTTGCCGGGGACCTGATGAATCTCTGCAACCCCAACGGCGTCAATGCCGTGTTCATCGGCAAGCGGGATGTCCCGAACCAGGCCGATACCATCACCGGTTTCGAGGAATCGATCAGGAAGAGCAGCAGCCAGGTGATCGTCACCTACGAGAACCACTATGATGACACGATCGGCAGTCTGCTGACGAATAAGCTGATCGACGAGTATCCCGAAGTCAACGGGATCTTCATCGGGATCTCGCAGTCCCATGCGATCATCAATACCCTGAAAGAACGGGACATGCTCGACAAGTACCGGATCATCACCGTCGATACCCTCGATGAGAACCTGAAGCTCCTCTCCGAGGACAGGCTCGTCGCCCTGCTCGACCGTCATCCCCAGATGATCGGCAGGGTCGCGGTGAACCACCTGTTCAAGCATCTGGTATCGAGTATCGAGCTGGAGAGCGACATCCTGATACCGCCGGCGATCATCCTGCCTTCGATAGCAGAGGGCTACTCACAGAAGGATCTCATCTAGTCTGGCCGTGGTGATGTACCATAGTCTCTCATCAAAGAAACACACCCTCTTGATTGTACTGGGAATATAAAATACATTTCGAGTCTTTTAATCAGGTCAGCATACGTCGCGGATGACCCGCAGGATGTTCTCATGGGTGACCTTGTCGATCTCCGTGGGAGAGAACCCCGCCTGCTCCAGGGCAGGGATCAGGGTCACCACTTCAGAGGCATCGCCGATCTCGAACTCCCCGCTGATCCCGTCGAAGTCCGAACCGAGGGCAAGAGCCTCGATCCCGGCGACCTCCCTGATATGGAGCATATGGCGTACCATGTCCTTGATACGGCTCGTACCCTGGCCAAGGGGTAATCCGGTATCCTTCAGGAAAGCCGGGCAGTAGTTCAGGCCTGCCACGCCGCCGCTGTCAGCAAGGGCTTTGAGCATCTCATCACTCAGATTCCTCGGGTGGTCGCAGACCGCCCGGGAATTGGAATGGGAGGCGATGACCGGATGCTTCGAACTCTGTATACAGTCCCAGAACCCGCCGTCAGAGAGGTGGGAGACATCGATGATGATGCCCAGCCGGTCGAGTTCGGCGACCAGGTCGAAGCCCGCGGGCTTCAGTCCCCTCCCCATGACCTGCGGGTCGGTAGAGTTGGGGAAGGCAAACTCGTTCTCGATATTCCAGATCGGGCCTGCCATCCTCACCCCGGCCGCATGAAACTCCCCGACCAGCGAGAGGTCTCCCTGCAGGTAGCCGAGTCCTTCCATCGAGAGCATGGCTGAGAGCCTGCCGGCCTCCTGGTTCGCGATGATCCCCGCATAGTCCCCGGCGAGCCTGATGCGCTCACGGTCCTTCTGCAGCCCATCAGTATGCATCCCGATCATCTTCCATGCTGTCTCGAGCATGGCCTGTGCAGCCTCCCCCGGGGTCGCGCCGGGAACCCCCTCTACAGGGACAAAGACGGCAAAGAACTGGCCTAAGTAGCGCCCCTCCACCATCCGGCCGATATCGAGCATGAGGTCATTCGAAACCAGGGAGAACGGCATGCCGTCCTGCGAGGCAAGGAGGGCCTTCAGGAGCGTATCACAATGTAAGTCCAGTATTCTCATGCACGTACCTCAAAGTATATGGATTGTGCCCTATCGGGCAGGACCGGTCGTCTTCCTGGGGACCAGCTCAGGCGTGAGCAGCTGCGAGGCAACCGACTCGCCCGCGATGAGCCTGCCGAGCATCCCGTATGAGATCTCCCCGATCAGCTCCTTGGGCTGGGCGACGGTCGTCAGCGGGTAGAGGACCTGGTGTTCTGCCAGGTCGATATCGTCATACCCTATTATTGATATATCCTCAGGGACCCGCCTGCCGAGACTCAAGACTGCCTGGACGGCACCGATAGCGGCACGGTCGGTAGCGGCAAAGATCGCCGTGAGCGAGGGGTTGCGTTCAAGCAGCTTCAGGGCAGCAGCATAGCCGCCCTCGATCGTGAGGTCAGAAGGCTCGCTGTACCGGTTCACCTCAAGCGATATGCCCTTCTCGAGCAGGGCCCTGAGGAAACCGTTCTTCCTCAGACCGATCTCCTCATAAAAACTCTCCTGGTAGTCAAGGAACCCGATCCTCTCATGCCCGAGGTCGAGCAGGTGTTTCGCGGCGATATATCCGCCGTGTTCATCATCCACCAGCAATGAGGTGGCATCTACCCCCCTCACATGGGTCATGATCTGGATGAGCGGCAGGTTGGTTGCCTTCAACTCCTGGTAGAACTCGAAGTAGCGCGGGTCGGGACAACAGATGATGCCGTCAACCTGCCGGTTGACCATCCGCTTGATCACGTTCTTCTCGGAGACGGTCCTGCTCGAGGAGTTCCCCAGGATGATATCGAAGCCATCCCCCACACAGCACTCCTCGATCCCGTTGATGATGTCAGTGAAGAAGCTGCTCGAGAGATAGGGCAGTACCACCCCGATCAGGTAGGTCTTCTGCCCGACCAGTCCCTTGGCCAGGATGTTCGGCTGGTAGTTGAGTCGTTCGGCGATCTTGAGGATCCGCTCCCTGGTCTCAGCCGAGATGCGCCCGGTACCGTTGACCGCATAGGAGACTGATCGCGGGGAGACTCCCGCTTCACGGGCTATGTCCTTGATGGTTGCCTTCTTCACCACACCTTCCTCGTTGATTCATCGTTGCACCTTTTTATGCTGCAATTACTGAAATATAGCATACTACATGATTTTATCCTAGTAGAAAACGTGTCACTCAATGAAATAAACTGCTTGACAGGGATACAAATCCGTAATACCATATGATTCAACGATGAAGCAAAAACTTTTCGCTTTTGATTCAACGTTGAATCATGTATACTGTAAAAGGAGTGTTTTTATGAAAAAGTTCGTACTTGTCATGATGATCTGCCTGCTTGCCGCAGGCATGGTATCCGCACAGGGCCAGGCTGAACCGGTACAGAAGGAAGGTCCATCGACCGTATCGTTCTGGTATCTCTGGGGCGGCGTCGAAGGTGAGAAGGTAGAGGCAATGATCGATAAGTTCAATGCTTCCCAGGATGAGTATATCGTCGAGGGGCTCTCGGTCCCCGATGGGCAGAAGATCCAGGTCGCCATCGCAGCCGGGGACGGGCCTGATGTCACTGACACCTTCTCCTCCCTCACGGCTTCCTATGCCGATAAAGGCATCCTCGAACCCCTGGGCGCATATATCGAGCGGGACGGCTACGATATCGACGACTTCATGGCTTCAGCCATCGACAGCGTCTCGGTAGACGGCGAGATCTATGCCCTCCCGATCTCGGTCAACCTCATGATGCTCTACTACAACAAGGACCTGCTCGCAGCCGCAGGCTACACGGCACCCCCTGCCACCGATAAGGAGCTCGTCCAGTATGCCGACACGCTCACCGAAGTCGATGCCTCAGGCAATATGACAGTCCAGGGCTTCCCTGAGTTCCCGGAGGTCTACTTCATCGAGCATATGGCATTCTCCCTGGGCGGTGACTACGGGAGGGCGGGAGCGATCACCGTCGATACCGAGGCTTCCCGTCTCGCACTGGAGATGGTCTCTGACTATCGTGCGAAATACGGGCTGGACAGCGTCCTTGCCTTCAACTCCAGCGGCGGGTACATGTCGGCAGCTGACCCCTTCATCACCGGGAGGCAGGCACTGAGGATCGACGGCCCCTGGTTCGGCAACCACATCACCAACACCCTTGCTGTCGACCTGAACTACGGGGTAGCCCCCATCCCCCATGCAGCATCGATCCCCGGCTCAGCAAAGAGCGGGCAGGTCCAGAGCTCGACCTTCTTCATCCCCTCAACGGCGAAGAACAAGGATGGTGCCTGGGCATTCATCAGCTGGCTCCATGAGGAGCAGCAGATGGCAGAGCTCTCCGCGGGGATGGGCTGGATCCCTGCCAGGATCTCCGCACTCGACAATGCGGCATTCGATGATGTCGTGAACTTCGATGCCTTCGCCGACCTGGCACGAAGCACCAACCTCACGACCTTCCCGGCATTCGACGGGCAGCAGGAGCTGCAGAAGATCATCAGCGACACCTACCAGGCAGTCATGCTCGGTACAGCCGGTGTCGACGAGGCTCTTGCAAAGGCACAGAAAGCCGCGGCTTCCCTGTAGCAGCCGACCAGACAGGTATCCTGGAGGGGAAGATTCCCCTCCAGGGTCTTCGCCCATACGTTATGAGGTCTTATTTATGCATTCAGGTTTCAAGCGGGTCGATACCAGGAACGGGATACTCTTCTCCCTCCCCTGGCTGATCGGGTTCCTGCTCTTCATCCTCTATCCAATCCTTCAGTCTCTCTACTACAGCTTCACCGATTTCAACCTCTTCCAGGCCCCGAACTTCATCGGGTTGGAGAACTTCCGTGAACTCTTCTCCGATGACCTCTTCTACAAGAGTCTCTACAATACCCTCTACATGACCTTCCTCGGGAGCCCGATCTACATCATCATCGGCATGGTCATGGCTGTCCTGCTCAATAACAGGATCAGGGGGCTGGCCTTCTTCAGGACGGTCTTCTACATCCCCTACATCCTGCCGATCGTGGCAACAGCCCTGCTGTGGGTCTGGATGCTCAACCCGGTCAACGGACTGCTGAACATGGTCCTGAGGGCCGTGCACCTCCCGGCACCCAACTGGCTGGCCGACCCCGCCTATACCAAGGTATCGCTCATCCTCATCGGCGCGTGGAGGACCGGCCCTACCATGATCCTCTTCCTCGCAGCCCTCCAGGATGTCCCGAAGACGCTCTACGAAGCCGCAGACATCGACGGGGCGGGCATCTTTCGCAAGTTCTTCCAGATCACGCTCCCCGCCCTCACCCCGGCGATCCTCTTCCAGGTCATCATGCAGATCATCGTGAACCTGCAGTACTTCACCGAGGCCTACATCATCAGCGGCTCAACCGACCGGCTGAACCAGGCGGTCGGGGGCCCGCTCAACTCGCTCATGTTCTACGCGACCTATCTCTACCAGAACGCATTCCTCTACCTGAAGATGGGCAAGGCATCTGCCATGGCCTGGATTCTCTTCCTCGTGGCGGGAACCTTGACGTTCATCATCTTCAGATCCTCTAAGAAGTGGGTGTTCTATGGCGATTGACACGAAAAAACGGACTGCAGCATACATCATCATCTCACTCTTGAGCATCGTCTACCTTCTCCCCTTCGTCTGGCTGCTCGCCACGTCGTTCAAGAGCTTCGCTGAGGCTTTCTGTATCCCACCGACCCTCCTGCCGAAGGTGTTCCACCCCGAGAACTATGTCGAGGTCTTCAGGCGCATCCCCTTCGCACGGTATACCGGCAATACCCTCATCATCACGCTGTCAAGTGTGGTCGGGATCCTCTTCTCGGCACCGATGGCGGCATTCGCCGTATCGAAGATCAGGTGGAGAGGGGCATCGATCCTCTTCCCCCTGATGATCGGCTGCATGCTCATCCCCATGCAGGTGACGCTCGTCCCGCTGTACGTGACCTTCAAGAAGCTCGGATGGATCGGCACCTACCTGCCGCTGATCGTTCCCGCCTTCCTCGGCGGCGGGCTTGGGGGAGGCTACTACATCTTCCTCCTGCGGCAGTTCTTCCTGGGAATCCCCGATTCCCTGATCGAGTCTGCTGAACTGGAAGGCGCGAGCTCACGGCAGGTGTTTCTGAAGATCATGCTCCCGCTGAGCAAGGCCGCCCTCATCACGGTGGGGATCTTCATGTTCCTCAATACCTGGTCGGATTTCATGGGCCCGCTCATCTACCTGACCAAGGATACCATGTACACCCTGGGGATCGGGCTGCAGTCCTTCCTCACGTCGCACCATGTGGAGTGGCACCTCCTCATGGCGGCATCGGTGCTCTTCAGTGTACCGACGCTGTTGATGTTCTTCTTTGCACAGAAGTACTTCATCGAAGGGGCAAAGACCTCAGGACTGAAGTTCTGACCGAGCGTACTCAACCCGCCGGTCTTGTTAGGACCGGCCAAGGACTAGACTATGAAAACAGGAAAGATATCAGGGACCTTCATCGATTTCTCTGAACAGACACACAAAGACCTCCAGCTGCTTCCCTGGGACACTGCAGACTGGGCAGCGGAGATGCAGGATATGCTCGAAGCCGGGATCGATACCGTCATCCTTGCCAGGACCATGCGCTTCGGGGCGGTCTACTACCACTCGAAGTACTTCGAGACGCATCTTGAGCACGACTACATCAGGCCGTTCATGGAAGCCGCAGCCGAGACCGGGATGAAGGTCTTCATCTCCGGCCTCATCAGCGACCACTTCTTCAACGCGAACGACGCCGATTTCATCCGTATGATGGGGCGGGACGTCTCCATCTATGAGCGGGTCATCACCGAGCTCCTCGAGATCTACCGGGACCATCCCGGCCTCAGCGGCATCTACATCTCCCATGAGGCCGACAATGACAACCTCGCCTCCCCTGCCCGCTTCGAGGCGGCACAGCACTTCTTCTCCGACCTCTATCGCAGACTGAAGGAGGCAACCAGCCTGCCCGTCCTCTCCTCGCCGTTCTTCACGAAGGCCGTCAGTCCCGCTGACCTCGCTGCGTTCTGGGACCGCTTCCTGGAACGGCCCATGTTCGACATCCTCGCCATGCAGGACGGCATCGGCTGCAACCGGGACATCACCCCCGGGGATATCCCCGCCTATTACGAGCTGCTCTCCCCGCTCTTCGCAAGCCGGGGGATCGAGTTCTGGAACAATGTTGAGACCTTCTCCTTCAATCCGGGGTTTCGGGATTCCGGCTATGACCGGAGCAAGATCTGGCTCAAGTCAGCCCCGATCGACCGGGTCAGCCAGCAGTATGAGGCAGGCAGGGGGTATGTCTCACGAACCATCACCTGGGAGTACGGCCACTTCCTCGGGCGCCGGCAGGCCGGGGCCGATTTCTATGAGACCTTCAGGCAGTGGAATCTTCAGGAAAACCTTCAGGGGAACGACCAGTGACGGGGCAGGAGATCCGAAGATACCGGGAGCTCTTCTCCCGTGAGCTTGGTGAACACATCCTCCCTTTCTGGCTGACCCACGGCCTGGACCGGACTCATGGGGGCTACTACACCGGGCTCGACCGGGAAGGGAAGCTCATAGAATCGGACAAGTCCGTCTGGTTCCAGGGGCGGTTCTCCTGGATACTCTCTACCGCATTCATGAGGGAACATAGTCGTGTAGACTATCTTGAAGCAGCAGAATCAGGGGTGAACTTCATCAAGAGGCACTGTTTTGACCATAGGGGCCGGATGTACTACCGCACGACGGCAGAAGGGAAACCCCTGCTGCAGAGGCGGTACTACTTCTCTGAACTCTTCGCGGTGAACGCCTTCGCAGCCTTCTCGAGGGCCTCCGGCGACCTCTCGTACCTCGAGGCTGCACGGGAGCTCATGGACCGGGTGGAGACCCTCGCAGAGGGCCCGGTAGATGAGAACCCCAAGTGGGTTCCCGGCAGCAGGGATACCTCCTCGATCGCCTACCCGATGATCAAGATCTCGGTCCTGCAGGAACTCCGGCGTGCAGACCCTGGCCGGGCAGCCTACTATACGGCAAAGGTCAGGTCTGCGATCACCTCCATCCTGCCGGGGCACCTGATCCCCGGCCAGCGCTGCCTCGTCGAGAACCTGGTCGGGGGAGAACCCTCCTTCGACCACAATGAAGGTCGGCAGCTCAATCCCGGCCATGCCCTGGAACTTGCATGGTTCATCCTCTCCGAGTACCGGGAGACCGGTGTTGATGAGTACCTCCAATGGGGAAGGCAGATCTTTGACTGGATGTGGGAGTGGGGTTGGGATGAACAGTACGGCGGCATCTTCTACTTCCGGGACGCCCTGGGGTACCCATCGAGTGAATACTGGCATGACATGAAGTTCTGGTGGCCCCATAACGAGGCGATCATCGCATCGCTGATGCTCTACAGCATCACCAATGAACCATCGTACCTGGAGAAGTTCTCCCTAGCATTCGAATGGGCCTTCGAGAGATTCCCCGACAGGGACTATGGAGAGTGGTACGGCTACCTCCACCGGGACGGTTCAGTCTCCTCGACGGTCAAGGGGAACCTGTTCAAGGGGCCCTTCCATATTCCGAGGATGTGCATCATCTGCGGTGATATCCTGGAGGGGATGGATACCTGAAACATATAACTCGTCCTACAGATTCACATGATAGAGAGTAGAAACAAACAAATTGCATATCGTGTTCGATGCTGGTATGATTGACTCGATATGCTGTTATCATATGGGCACACTACGATACGACCTCTTCCATCCTCACCCCCGGGACATCTGAGATGATCTATATCATCCTCATTCTGCTGGCGATTATCATCTTCCTGGTCTCGAGACGGTCAGGGAAAGACCCCCGGATCAGAGACCGTTTCCAAAGAAGCACGAACAGCCCCGGTCCTGGATTCAGACACACTTTCACCTCCTGTCCGTTTTACAGAAACGGAAGCATCCAAACCGATTGGTATATACCCGCCTAATGAAGAGATGGAACGGATCATCCAGGAGATAGAAGAGAGCTCCTGTTTCTTCTTTCTCATCAACGGGAAGGCCGGGACGGGAAAGTCCACATTCCTGAGATACCTGGCGGATCGGTACATCGCCAGCTCGGTAGTCCTGGCCCCTACAGGCATCGCTGCCCGAAATATTGAGGGGCAGACGATTCATTCCTTCTTTCATTTCGCACCAGAGCTCCTCAATCCACGGGAAATCACGAAAGAGCGGGATGAGCACTATAGGCTGTTGGAATACATCCTGATCGATGAGATCTCAATGGTACGGGCAGACCTGTTGGACAGCATCGATCGATACCTGAAGGTGCATAGAGGGAGGCCTGAACCGTTTGGCGGGATCAAGATCATCACCTTCGGGGATCTGTACCAGCTGCCGCCTGTGGTGAAGCAGAGGGAGAAGCAGCTATTGCAGGAGATGGGGTATAAGACTGAGTTCTTCTTCAGTGCTGCAGTATTCAGGAACAACCTCGAAGATGTCAGGTATTATGAGTTGACGACCACCTACCGTCAATCTGATCCTGATCTCATCACACATCTGAACCATATCCGGGAATATAACGCAGATGCTGAGACGATGGCATTCTTCAACCGGCGTACCATAGGGGAGGAGCACCTGGATGAGGAGACTACCCTGCTAGCCACGACCAAGGCCCAAGCGGAATCCTATAACAACATGAAGCTTGATAAGCTCCAAAGCAAGCTGTTCACATTGGATGCCGCATGTAACGGTGAGTTTCCTGAGTCTCATTTCCCGACAGAACACATACTGCATGTCAAGGTAGGGGCTAAGATACTGGTTATCACGAATACAGGCAGTTTGATCAACGGGTCAATAGGCATCATCACAGAGATCCACACCCATGCCGATCCAGCACATTCCCATATAAAGATAGCGACAAGGTCCGGCTCTCACAAAATACACCCATTCACCTGGAAGAACATCAGGTACAGGTTCTACCAGGGGATTCTGGAGAAGGAAGTTATCGGGACATTCAGGCAATTCCCCATACGGCTGGGATGGGCTTTGACAATACATAAATCCCAGGGACTGACCATCGATGATGTCACGGTCGATCTCAGGAAGAAAGCCTTCAGTCCCGGACAAACGTATGTAGCCCTCTCACGATGCAGGGAAATAGAGAACCTCCATATCATCGGGGAACTGACGGCAGGCGATATCCTCACTAATAACGATGTCCTGAGATTTATCAAGTATATGACCGATAAGCCCTATCTGACATAAACTCGATACCTGAAGCTACCCTATCTCCCCGGCAGCCCCCGCAGGATCTCATAGGTCGTTGGGGGGACCAGCGGTTCGAGTGATTCCCAATCCCCGGCATGGTAATGCCTCCTGACCTCGGAGGCGCTCACTGCACGGCCATCAAACTCGAACCTGGGAATCTCGATGAATTCGATCCCCTGGCCTGGCAATGCCTCCTGCATCATCCGGTTATAGACCGAGGTCACGGGGCAGTAGGGTTCGGTCCCCACGAACCGCAGCGTGATCCCCAATGCAGGGGCGATGACCCGGGTGAAGATCTGTATATCAAGGGCACAGCTCACCTCGCTCATCGGCTTCTCGGCCTTGATGAAGTAGGTCGGGAAGGTAGCCGGGGAGACCATATAGTCAGAGGCCTTGTGAAGCATCACGTTACCCAGGTCAGCTGTTCCTGCCTCGACCATCGCATACCGTTCCTGAGGCGTGAAGGTCCCTCCGGAGGAGAGGATGAAGATATGGAGGATGTCACTCCGTGCTGCGGCGTACTCGATGAGGTAGCGATGGCCCCTGGTGAAGGGGTCGCAGTTCATGACGATGACCCCGACCCTCCTGGGGCCATCGCCCTTTCCGAAGAGCTGTTCGGTCTCAGTCCCGACACGCTTGAGCCATCTCCCGATCCCGTCCTTACGGTTCTCCAGCAGCAGGATCTCATCCGTCCGTGCCACGGGAAAGAACCCGAACTCCCGAAACAGGTCCTCGTTCCCGGGCGCGGTGTAGATGAAGATCTTATCCCCGCCGTTGTTCGTGATCTCCCGGATGAGGGCGGTCAGGATCGGGGCTAGCAGCCCCTCACTCCTGTGAGAGGCTGAGACCGCCAGATATTTGATGACATTCCCAGAGGAGGAACCGCTGGCAATGAGGCGGCCGTCCCCATCAACGATGGTGACGGTGTGATCGATGCTCCCATCGATCACGAGGTGGTTCTCCTCGAGGAAGTCCGTCAAATCATGATAGAGCATGGAATCTGTCCTGATCCCATGAATCTCCCGGACTTCATAACCGGATTCCATAAAAAACTTCAGTCCTCCTCGACCTGCCGGACGACATCAAGGACGCTGCCGTCACGGTAGGTGACTACCCCGACGACCTTGTCGGTATAGCGTATCGGCACGGCCTTCCCCGCGATCTTCTCAGCACGGGTACAGAGCTCGTCGATGGAACGGACATTGATGCCCCGCTCCCTCAAAGTCTTCTCGAGGTCCCGCCTCCGCGGGTTCACGGCGACTCCCTGGTCGGTGACGACCACGTCGATGGTCTTCCCGGGAGTCACGATCGTGTTCACCTTCCTGACGACTGACGGTATCCTCCCCCTGCAGAGCGGGCAGACGATGATCGTCAGGCTCGCACCGGCGGC
The DNA here is from genome assembly GCA_963677595.1 of Spirochaetia bacterium. Classification (GTDB taxonomy): domain Bacteria; phylum Spirochaetota; class Spirochaetia; order CAKZLE01; family CAKZLE01; genus CAKZLE01. Next base: position 1,807,109 of record OY782041.1, on the reverse strand, counting down.
AGTGTCACAGTGTCCGCCGATCGCTCCCCGGATCACACCGTCGGAGCCGGTGAGGACATTGACGTTGAAGTCGAGGTCGATCTCCATCGCCGAGAGGATCACGATATCGAGCTGGTTGACCGCACTCCCCTTGTTTCCCGGGCTCGCATAGTACGATGCCGAGATCTGCTGGTGGAACCGGTTGTTGATCAGCGACTTCGCCGCATCCAGGTCGAAACTCTGCACATCGAGCAGTTTCTTCACCAGCCCCTTCTCGAAGAGCGCGACCATCGACCCGGTGATCCCCCCCAGTGCGAAGGAGGCCTTCACGTCCTTCTCGATCATCTTCGCCTCAAGGAATCGGGTGATCGCCAGGGACGCACCACCGGACCCCATCTGGATGGAGAACCCGTTCACGAGCTTCCCGCTGGCATCGATCACCTTCGCGGCCTGCTCGGCGATGATGAGGTCCTTCGGGTTTTTGGTGAACCGGGTGGCCCCGGTCATGATCCCGTTCGGGTCCCCGATCCTGTCGACCTTGACGATATAGTTTACATCCGACTCAGGGATGCCGAAGGGGGCGTTGGGGAACGGCACGATGTTATCCGTGATGATGACGACCTGTCCTGCGTACTGGGCATCGCATTTCGCATAGCCCAAGGACCCGCAGATGACGCTGGAGTCATCCTCCCTCGAATAGCCGTTCGCATTGCCGAAGGGGTCACAGGCAGGTGCCCCAAGGAAAGCGACGTCGATCTTCAGCTTCCCGGTCTCGATCGCATATGCCCGGCCGCCGTGGCTGCGGAAGACCACGGGATAGTCCATGAGCCCCCGTGAGATCTCACCTGCGAGCTTACCCCGCAGGCCGCTGGTCTCGATGCGCTTCACCACACCGTTTCTGATATGCTCGATCAGCGGTTCATGGATCTCCTGCAGGGAGCTCGGGGCCAGAGTGAGGTCCCTGATCCCCATGGCGGCGATCTCGTCGAGGACCATGTTCAGGACGTAATCCCCGTTCCTGAAATGGTGGTGGAAGCTCACAGTCATGCCGTCCCGCAGCCCCGTAGCGCGGATCGCGTCCTGGATGGAGGCCAGTACCTTGACCGAGCTCTCGGAATGCTCCTTGAGACTCCTGGTATCCTTGTTAATCTTCCCGCTGTCGAAGGCCCTGTCTATACCGGAGAGTTCCCCGATATGCGGTATATCTTTCAGTTCCATATGTTCTCCCCCTAATCCTTGATGATCCCGGAGGCGAATGCCAGGTCAATCACCCGCTGCGCACGCTCGACGACCGGTTTGTCGATCATCTTCCCGTTCAGGGCGATGACCCCGCTTCCCTTCCTGTTCGCTTCGGCGATGGCCTCAAGGACGGCCCTCGACTTCTTGATCTCTTTCTCACTCGGTGTGTAGATCTCATTGATGATAGCTATCTGCCTCGGGTTGATCACCGACTTCCCGTCGAAGCCGAGCTGCTTGATGAGCGAGGCCTCTTTCTTGAGGCCCTCCTCATTGTCGACATCGGAGTAGACGGTATCGATCGCGGCGATCCCGGCTGCACGTGCGGCGAGAAGGATCATGCTCCTGGCGAAGAGGAGCTCTATGCCGTCTTCCGAGCGGTTCGTCTTCAGGTTGGTGACATAGTCCTCAGCCCCGAGCGCGATACCGACGAGGCGGTCGCTCGCGAGGGCGATCTCCTTCGCGTTCAGCACACCGGCAGCAGACTCGATGGCAGCTATCATCCTCGTCGTACCGACCGGGATACCTGCTTCCTTCTCGATGCGTGCGATCTCCCGCTCACACACGATGATGTCATCAGCTGTCTCCGTCTTCGGGAGCCTGATCACATGCGGCTGTGCCCGGACCATCGCTTCAAGGTCATCGATCCCCATCTCGGAGTCCAGCGAATTGACCCTGACCACGATCTCTGTCCCGTTGAAGTCCAGGGTCGTCAGGGCCTCATAGACCAGGGCCCTGGCAGCGTCCTTCTCCAGGATGGAGACAGAGTCCTCGAGGTCGAACATGATGCTGTCACTTCCGTAGATATACGCATCCTGTATCATCCCGGGATTGTTCCCCGGGACGAACAGCATAGTCCTTCTTAAGTGTTCATGTCTCATTTCCCTGTCTCCCACTCTTTCCTGGACACCTCGCATGCCCGGTAGGCAGCGGTCTTCACGCGTGCCCGTATCGTACAGTCCAGGGCTCCCTTGTCGACAGCCTCGACTGTGGCTGATTCGATCTCCAGCGCGTTGAGTGTCTCGGTTATGACTTTCCGTATCACGGCGCCGAACTGCTTCTCCACGATGCTGGTAAGCTGAATGTCGATCCCAGCCTCATCGGCCTGCTTGATCGTCACCATGATATCGCTTGATTCCAGGGTCCCTGAGATCCCGGTCTTCACCAATTCCATTAGTTCCTCTCCTTACCTACATCTCGCCTGAGATCAACTTCAGTGCGGCATTGAGCGTCTTGCTCGGGCGCATAGCCTGTGCCTTGACCGCCTCATCGGGGCAGTAGTACCCCCCGATGTCCGTCGGGTTCCCCTGGACTGCCAGCAGTTCGGAGGTGATGGCTTCTTCCTTCACCGTGAACTCCTTCGCCAGCGGCCGGAAGAGCTCAGAGAGCTCCTCATCCTCATCCTGCTCACTGAGCGCCTGCGCCCAGTATCGCGCCAGGTAGTAGTGGCTGCCCCGCGTGTCGATCTCCCCGACCTTACGCGACGGCGACTTGCCTTCCTCCAGCAATACTTCCGTCCCCCGGTCCAGCGCTTTCGCCAGTACCAGGGCCTTCGGGTTCCCGTACACCGTCCCCAGGTGCTCGAGCGAGGCCGCCAGAGCAAGGAACTCGCCGAGCGAGTCCCACCTCAGGTGGCCCTCCTCCTGCAGCTGCTGCACATGCTTCGGCGCGGACCCGCCGGCTCCCGTCTCGAAGAGCCCGCCCCCGCCCATCAGCGGCACGATCGACAGCATCTTCGCACTCGTCCCCAGTTCCAGGATCGGGAACAGGTCCGTCAGGTAGTCTCGCAGCACGTTCCCCGTCACCGAGATCGTGTCCTCTCCCCGCTTCAGCCGCTCGAGCGTCCACTTCGTCGCCTCCTCAGGGGAGGCGATCGTCAGCTCCAGCCCGTCTGTCTCCTCCTCGGCCAGGTAGGTCCGCACCTTCCTGATCAGCTGCGCATCATGGGCCCTCGCCTCGTCAAGCCAGAAGACCGCCGGGTTCCCCGTCGCCTTCGCACGCCTCACGGCAAGCTTCACCCAGTCACGCACCGGGGCGTCCTTCACCTGGCACATCCGGAAGATGTCCCCGCCTTCCACGGCCTGCGCCATCAGTACGGTGCCGTCTGCATCGACTACTTCCACCACGCCGCTTCCCGGCATCTCGAAGGTCTTGTCATGCGACCCGTACTCCTCGGCCTTCTGCGCCATCAGCCCCACGTTCGACACGTCGCCCATCGTTCTCGGGTCAAACGCCCCGTTCGCCTTGCAGTACGCGATCGTCTCGGCATACACCCCTGCATAGCTCCGGTCAGGGATCACGGCCTTCATGTCCTTCAGCTTCCCGTCGACGCCCCACATCTTCCCGGAGTTCCGGATCGCTGCCGGCATCGACGCGTCGATGATGATGTCGCTCGATACGTGCAGGTTCGTGATCCCCCGCTCGGAGTTCACCATCGCAAGCTCCGGCTGATCACGGTAGATCGCTGCGATCTTTTCCTCGATCGCTTCCCGCTCTTCCGGCTTCAACCCCGCGATCCGCTTCTCCAGGTCTGCCATCCCCATCCGCGGGTCTGCACCCACCGATGCGAGCTGCTCGCCGTAGGTGTCGAACAGCTCCTCATAGTAGATCGAGACCACATGCCCGAAGATGATCGGGTCCGATACCTTCATCATCGTCGCCTTCAGGTGGACCGAGAAGAGTACTCCCTGCTTCTTCGCATCGGCGATCTCTCTCTTTAAGAAGCTCCGCAGCTTCCCTGCGCTCATCACCGCTGAGTCGAGGATCTCCCCTGCCTGCAGCTTCAGTCCCGCCTTCAGGACCGTCTGCGTGCCGTCTGCGCCTTTGAGTACCACATCCACGCTCGTCGGGCCCTCGGTCACCACCGACTGCTCGCTCCCGTAGAAGTCCCCGTCCTCCATGCTTGCCACATGGCTCTTCGAGCCTGCTTCCCAGGCCCCCATGCTGTGCGGGTGCTTCTGCGCATACGCCTTCACCGCCTGCGGTGCCCGCCGGTCCGAGTTCCCTTCCCGCAGCACCGGGTTCACCGCTGACCCCTTCACCGCGTCATACCGCTTCCGCACCTCCTGCTCGTCCTCACTCGCAGGGCTCTCCGGGTAGTCGGGTACCGCGTACCCCCTCCCCTGCAGTTCGGCGATTGCGGCCTTCAACTGCGGTACCGATGCGCTGATGTTCGGCAGCTTGATGATGTTCGCCTCAGGCGCCTTCACCAGCTCCCCCAGCTCTGCCAGGTCATCGGTCCCTGCGGACAGGGCCTCTGGAAAGTGCGCCAGGATCCGCCCGGAGAGCGAGATGTCACGGGTCTCCACCGTCACCCCTGCCGCGGCCGTATAGGCCCGGATGATCGGCAGCAATGATGCCGTCGCCAGTGCCGGCGCCTCATCGGTGATCGTGTAGATGATCTTCGGTTCTGTCTGCGCTATCGTCATGCCTGTTCCCCCTGCTGTGCGCTCGTGTAGTTCAGCAGCCCGCCTGCTTCCAGCAGCCCGATCTGCCGGGCCGTGAACTCCGCTCTCAGCGGGATCTCGGTCCCCTTCGTCTTGTTGGCCATCTTCACGATGCCCCCATGCTCACCGGCACTCCTGATCGCCTCGGCCAGTCCCGCGATCTCCAGCTCATCCCCCTCGTCGATCCGGTCGTAATCCTCCCGGTCTGCGAAGATGAACGGCACGATCCCGAAGTTGAACAGGTTCGCCATGTGGATCCGCTCGATCGAGGTCGCCACCACCGCCTTCACCCCCAGGTACATCGGGCATAATGCCGCATGTTCCCGGCTCGAGCCCTGCCCGTACGAGTCTGCGGCGATGATGATGTTGTCGATCCCCGCGTCCCGGTTCGCTGCCGCCCGTGTGGGGAACTGCGGGTCGATCGGCTCGAACACATACTGTGAGTAGGTCGGCACGTTCGACCGGTACTTCAGCCGTGCTCCTGCCGGCATGATGTGGTCGGTCGTGATCTTCTCCCCTACCTTCAGTGTCGCCACACCCTTCAGTGCTTCCGGCAGTCCGGTGTTCACCGGCGGTGCCCCGATGTTCGGTCCCCGCAGGATCTCGGTATCGCCCCCGTCTTCTGTCGGGAAGATGAACATGCTGTCATCGATGATGAACTCCTTCGGCATCCCCACCGCAGGATAGGCTATCCCGTTGTCTGCCAGCGGGTCGGTGAACGCTCCCGTGATCGCCGCCAAGGCTGCCACTTCCGGGCTCACCAGGTAGACCTGGGCCGACTTCGTCCCCGATCTCCCCTCGAAGTTCCGGTTCGATGTCCGCAGCGAGACCGCTTCGCTGTTCGGCGACATGTGGTTGCCGATACAGAACCCGCAGGCACTCTCCAGGATCCGTGCCCCCGACTCGATCAGCTTCGTCAGGTACCCGTCCCGCGCGAGCATCGTGAGTACTTCCCTTGAACCCGGCGCGATACCCAGGCTCACGCCCGGGGCCACCCGCTTCCCGTCGAGGATCTCCGCGACGGTCACCAGGTCCCGGTAGGAGGAGTTCGTGCAGGACCCGATGAGCACCTGGTCTACGCGCTTCCCTGCAAGTCCCTTCACCGTCTCGATGTTCCCCGGTGAGTGCGGTGCCGCTGTCAGCGGTTCCAGCTCACTCAGGTCGATCGTCACGGTCCGGGCATACTCCGCATCGGCATCCGCTTTCAGCTCCACCCAGTCGGCTCCCCGCCCCTGGGCTTCCATGAACGCCTTCGTCTTCTCATCGCTCGGGAAGATCGAGGTCGTCACCCCGAGTTCGGCTCCCATGTTCGTGATCGTCGCACGGTCCGGCACGTCGAGGGTATCGACCCCGGGCCCGCCGTACTCCAGCACCGTCCCCACGTTCCCTTTCGTCGAGAAGATGCTCAAGACCTTCAGGATCACGTCCTTCGCCGAGACCCATGGCCGGAGCTTGCCTTCCAGCTCGATGCGCACGACATTCGGCGCGCTCATGTAGAAGGCTCCCCCGCCCATGGCCACGGCCACGTCGATCCCGCCGGCACCCATCGCCAGCATCCCGATACCGCCGCCGGTCGGCGTGTGCGAGTCTGATCCCAACAGCGTCTTGCCCGGGATCCCGAACCGCTCCAGGTGTACCTGGTGGCAGATCCCGTTCCCCGGCCGGGAGAACACGATCCCGTACTTCTGTGCCACCGACTGCAGGTACCGGTGGTCGTCCGCGTTCTCGAACCCCACCTGCACCGTGTTGTGGTCCACATAGCTCACCGCCAACTCGTTCTGTATATGGTCGATCCCCATCGCCTCGAACTGCAGGTACGCCATCGTTCCCGTCGCGTCCTGCGTCAGTGTCTGGTCGATCTTCACCGCGATCTCGTTCCCTGCTTTCAGCTCACCCTCTACCAGGTGTGCCGACAGGATCTTCTCTGGTATGTTCTGTCCCATTACTTTCTCCCTTCCTGATAAGATTCTCTCTCGTTTACTTGCTTAGTTCATGCCGTCCCCAAGGGCCCCAAGGCATGCGATTCGAACTGTTTTCTCTTGAAACCCTCCAAAGATTACGTTGTCATATTGCTAACTGGATTTTACCATGCTATGATCACAACGAAAAACATTTTATTTGTACATATAAGCACAACCTTTTTATTGTAGGAGGATCTATGAATTTCCTCACTATCCAGTACTTCGTCACCGTTGCCGAGGAGCTGAACATCACCCGGGCAGCAGAGCGGCTCTTCATCTCCCAGCAGTCCTTGAGCAAGCACATCATCAGGCTGGAGGAGGAGGTGAGTGCCGAACTCTTCAAACGATCTCCTTCGCTATCCTTGACCTATGCCGGTAAGTGCTTCCTGAAGGCGGCGACCCGCCTGCTGGACACGAAGCGGCAGATGATCATGGAACTCGATGACATCAACAACCTGAAGCGGGGGGAGCTGCGCATCGGGATCTCCCATACCCGGGGGCGTGTCTTCCTCCCGCAGGTGCTGCCGCTGTTCTCGAAGAAGTACCCCCTCATCGAGATCATCATCAAGGAGGGGAACTCCGAGGCCCTCGAGAACTGGCTGCAGCACGGCCAGATCGACCTGATCATCGGGTTCTCCCCGATCAACCTGGACGCCGCCGAGACGATCGACATCCTCCAGGAAAGCCTCTTCGCCGTCGTCCCCCAGCGATACATCAAGGAACTGTTCCCCGGCACCCACGAGGAGAAGATCGTGGAATTCAAGAAGGGGTTCAACCTCGCCCTCATCAAGGACTACCCCTTCCTGATCCTGAACTCCGGGAACCGGATACGCACCCTCCTCGACCACTACCTGAACAAGCACGGAATCCAGGTGAACATCAAGATGGAGATGGAGAGCATCGAGTCGCTGCTCTCACTTGCCGGGGAGGAGATGGGGGTGACCATCTATCCCGAGATGTTCGTCAAGCACCTGAGCCCGCTCATGCTCCACGAACAGAAATCCCCGGTATACTTCTTCCCCATCGACGACCCGGAGACGATAGGCAACCTGGTGGTTGCCTACCACCGGGACCGGTACCTCTCAGATGCAGCCTCTGATTTCATCGAGATGTGCAAGACAAGGATCAGGAAGTTCTATACTGTGTGACCGGGTTGATCAGGTTCTCCCTATCCGAGTTCCCGTTCCTCCTCCTGCAGGAATGCCTCGAACCGCTGCTGGTAGGCATCCAGGTTCTCTCCCCATGCCTTCTTGTCGATATATGGATTGACCTCTGGGATCTCCAGCATGCGCTTGCGACGGTCCAGGACCCCATTAGGCCGGGGATGCGCATCAAGGGTTATGTCTATGGGAAGGTCCCTGAGCTTGGCAATGCTGTCTCTGTACTGCTGCCGTGAATCCATCGGGAGACCATACTTCAGCAGCCTGCCCGTATGCAGGACCAGGAAGCCGCCGACGCCGCACACACCGGCGGTGTAGGAAGTCCCGCCTTCCTCCACGTTGAACGTGAACGTGGTCGCTCCTTCGGAATGGCCGGGGGTGAAGATGCAGGTGACCCTGGTATTCCCAAGCTCGATCACATCCCCGTCAGAGAAGACCTCATCCGGGATGAACAGTTCAGCCTTGGCGTAATGGGCATCCTGGATATGGGTGTGCTCCGGTCTCTCTCTGATGACCTCCGCACCCTTCTCATGGATGAATGCCTTGCAGCCGTATGCTTCCTGTAATTCTTTTGTGATGCCGAAGTGGTCGAAGTGCTCATGTGAGTGGAGGATATACTTGATATCTTCCAGTCTGAACCCCAGGAGGGCTATGCTCTTCTTGAGCATCTCCCCGGCATGCGGATAGCCGGAATCAAGGAGCATCAGCCCGGCCCCGGTATCGATCAGGTACGGTGCGACCACCGTATCCCCGATGAAATAGACATTCCCGATGACCCTGAAGGGGTCGACCCAGCTGTCTTCGGGATGCGCATAATATGCGCTGTGCCGTTCATAAAACAGTTTTTCTTTCTCTTCCCATAGCTCTATGGCTCTCTGATTGTTCATACTCTTTCCTTTGCATCCTGATCATTCCTGTGTGAACCCCTGTATTCGCCCAACAAAAAGGTAAACATCCTTGAAAACTAAAAGCATTATTCATGCCAATCTGTCCACACACATTTCAAGAGAAGGTATCTTGTTACTATGCCTATACTTAGAAGATCCTTAAGCATTGTTTACGCTTCAGGCACAGGAAGGTATCTTCCTCATGCGCTATGATCAGAAGGGGAGATTCCATTTTGTATTTCATAATAGAATTCATTTTGACATTTCTGTGAAGCACGTTTCACTACTGCTCACCCTGCCCAGTTCAGGACTTATATGATTTTTCCTTACGCCACAACGTCGAGATACTGATCCCAAGGATCGCCGCAGCCTTCTCCCGATTCCCGTTCGTCTTTGCCAGGATATCGAGGATGACATGCTTCTCGATCACTCGCAGCAGTCCATCCGAGACTGATGCTATATTCGTAAAATCATCCAGAGTATGGCGTACATAATCCAGGATGGAAGGATGCTGATTCTCAACGCCGGTATCCATGGTGCCGGTCTCCTGGGAGTCTATGAGATCCCCCATGACATCCTCATCGATCACGTTGTCCTTCAAGACGACATTCGCCCGTTCAGTCACATTGATCAACTGCCGTACGTTACCCGGCCAGCTGTAGGTATAGAGGATCTCAAGGGCCTTGTCAGTCAGTGTCCGTTCTCCCTGCAGGAAATGGCTGAAGAGAGCCGGGATATCATCCTTACGATCCCGCAGCGACGGCAGTTTCAACTCCAGGACACACAGCCGATAATACAGGTCCTCCCGGAACTGTCTATTCTTCACTTCCTGGTAGAGGTTCTTATTGCATGCCGCGATGATCCGGATATCGATGGGGATCATCCGGTTGTCGCCGATCCGCGTGATCTCCTTCTCCTGCAGCACCCGAAGCAGTTTCGCCTGTACATCCATCGGGATCTCCGTGATCTCGTCGAGAAATACCGTCCCCTTGTGGGCCTGCTCGAACACACCAGCCTTACCCCCGGCTTTCGCCCCGGTGAAGGCACCCCCTGCATACCCGAACAACTCACTTTCCAGGATACTCTGAGGCAGGGCAGCACAGTTTATGGCTATGAACGGCATATTCCGTCTCATACTGTAATTATGTATACTCTGTGCGAACAGCTCCTTACCGGTCCCAGTCTCTCCGGACAGGAGTATCGTACTGTCGGTCTGGGCAAACTTCTTGGCTGTCTTCTTCGTCCTGATGATCTCGGGAGATTCACCGATGACATCGTTGAAGTTCATCTTAGCGAAACGACCGGTACTGATCTGGCGTTTCCTGATCTTCGAATCGATGATCTGGATGTTCGTCTCTTCCTGCATGGTGATGACCGCCCCGGTGATGTTGCCGCCCTGCACGATCGGCAGGCAGCTGATCACCAGGGAGAGCTTATCTATGGTCAGCAGCTCATCATGGATGGGGTCTCCTGTCCTGATGGTATCAAGGATATTCTTGTTCGAGATGAGACTCTTCAGGTACCTGTTCTCACCATCTGCACTATATTGAAGCAGTTCCTGCGCATTCTTGTTGATATGGAGGATAGCTCCTGAGGTGTCGATACCGATGATCCCTTCCGAGGTACTGTGCAGGATAGTCGAGATGATACTGAACTGTTTCTCCCGCTCCTCCTCAACATACAGGTTGTAGAACGCCTCATCCAAGGCCTGCTCCACTTCCATCTCCTCCGGATAGATGGAAAAGAAGGGGAAGTCATTCCTGTCACAGATACGCTTGACCTGCAGGCCGCCTATGATCACCTGTGCCCCGGCTTCACGAGCCTGGAGGAACGCCGACTCGAATTCCTGGGCATCCTGCACGGGGATGACGATCAGGGACTCGTTCAAGACCATATTGTATTTCCTGGCCGTATCACAGAACTGGGAGAACCCGATGACCGCGACCTTCTCGTCAGAGAGGAGTCGCTTCTTTATGGTGACGAAGAAACTCAGGAAGCTGTGCCTGATATCGACGATCGGGGCATCGAGGTGTTCACGGAGGAATGAGGCGGACCCTCCCCTGCAGACGAACACCTTGGTACCGGAGAGCTGGCACTCCTGCGCTTTCTCCAGGGCTCGGTACATCGTCAGCTCGTAGATCGGGATATCGGTGATATTCCGCTTCTTCAAGATGGAGCTGCAGCTCTGGGTCATGCCCGGCGTCGTTGAAAATATTACTATCTTACTCATATGATGTCAGTCTTCCCGAAAGCCTCCCTGCGTGTCTGAACAGGGAATCGTATTACATCCCCTCATAGTATAGCAGAGAAATCAGCAGATGTCGTGTCAAACAGTCCTTAGAATTCCTGGTCGCGGTACACCAGCATGCCATCCTTGATCGTAGCCATCGCTTTCAGGAAGAATGCACCCTGCAGCGTTTCTCCGACACGATCGCCGAAGATGACATCTTTCCTGATCTTGCGAATGACGGCGATATCGGCAAGGTGCCCCTCCTCGAGGGTCGCGGTCAGCCCCTTCCTCCCAATGATCTGCGCGGGCTTGATGGTGCAGCGCTCGAACACCTGTTCAATCGACATCCCCATATTCAGGTATTTCGACATGACATGGAGCAGGTTGAACACATTCGGGCGGTAATAAAGGCTCCGTGTGGTGAGGTCAGTGCTGATGGTATCCGGCAGGAATCCTTCACTGATGGCCTGTCTCGCCACCTTGAACGAGAAATGGATGTTCGCATTAGCGACATCGAAGAGCACCCCGCGTGCACGTGCGGCTCTCGCCCTGCTCGATACGGCGCCATCGCTCCCCAGGATACTGCCGCCGTTATCCTGGTACGCATGGGTGATGATATCCCCAGGGCGCAGCAGGTCGAGCATGCTGTCGATAGAACTCGGCGGATTGGAACAGTGGACCATCACCGGCACCTGCAGTTCATCGGCTATCCCGATCGTCTCACGGAGGGGCTCCAGCCCGAGATCGCCGACGATCTCCTTTCCCTGACGGATCTTCAGCCCGATCAGTTCCTCTTCCCCCCAGCGCTCGAAGTGCTCGATGATCTTCGCGCGGTTGAAGTATGCTGGGTCTGCATTCTCAAGATAACTGCCGGTAGCGAGCCCGGCTGAACTTACGTGAAGGAAGGTATAGACCCCGAGTCGGCTTGCAGCAAGAGCCGGACGATGACCGAGATAGGTCCCGACCCCGGCACTGCCGCAGTCCACCGCAGTCGTCACACCTGAGGGGAAACATGCCGCTTCCCCGCAGACCCCGATCTCTGCCAGGGGGGAGAGGTGCAGGTGGAAATCGATGAGTCCCGGGCTCACGATACAGCCCGCGGCATCGATGACGCGGGAGGCCTCAGCCTCGGGAACCTTGCCGATCTTCGCGATCCTGTTCCCCTTTACCGCTATATCACCGACACCTGCGTGCCCGCTGCCGAGCCCGAGCAGTTCACCATTCTTGATCAGTAAGTCAAACATATCCTTCCTGCCGCCTATTGGTACCGAACATCATATCCCGCAGGATCACTTCCCTTCACCAGCCTGCATTGCTGCGGCCTTGAGCTTCTCTTCCTTTATCGACTTGAATTGGGCTACAAAAGAAAGCACGATAATGACCAGGCTTCCCAGAAGCAGCACCGCACTGATCGGGTGAGTGAAGAACGGCGTGATAGAGCCCCGGCTAAGCTGAACGGCTCGCCGCAGATGGGTCTCGACCGCCGGCCCAAGCACGAATCCCAAGACCATCGGAGCCCGGGGAACCTTCATCTTATGCAGGAGATACCCGAACACACCAAAGATCAACAGCGTCCAGACATCGAACATCGTGTTGTTATTCGCGAAGGACCCTACCGTACACAAGACGAGGATCGCCGGGAGTAGAATCGCTTTTGGGACATTTAAGGCTTTCACGAACAGCCTCAAGCCATAGTACTCGATGAACAGCATGACAACTGAACAGACTATCAGCGAGAGGAAGATCAAGTTCACCAATGGCTTACTTGTTGTGAAGAGCAGAGGCCCCGGTACTACCCCATGGATCATGAAGGCACCGAGCAGCATGGCTGTCGGGCCGTCCCCGGGAATACCGAGGGTAAGCAGCGGAATCATAGCCCCGCCGATAGAGGCATTGTTCGAGGATTCCGATGCGACGATACCATCCATGATACCGGTCCCGAACTTCTCAGGATGTTTTGAGTTCTTCTGGACAGCGGCATACGCAACCTGGTTCGCCAGGGAACCGCCCATACCAGGCAGGAACCCAACGACCAACCCAATCACCGAGGATATGAGAAAATTCTTCGTCTGGCCTATCATTTCACGAAACGTAAAGCCGAATCCCCTCACCCGCTCTGTTTCAGCTTTGATCACAGGCTTCTTATGCATCTCACTCACGGACTTCATGATCTCCGTCACGGCGAATAACCCGATGACTCCCGGAAGGAGTGAGAACCCATTCAACAGCTGGTAGTTCCCGAATGTATAGCGCGGGACTCCGTCGATCGGGGCTATCCCGACCATCGCGATAGCAAGCCCGATGAAACCTGATACCAATCCCAGCATCATATTCTTGCCAGAGACCCCTGAGATAAGCGTCAACGACAATAACGTCAAGGCAAAGAAGTCATACGAGCTCAGCTTGATCGTGAGACTTGATAGGGGCGGAGCTGCAGCGATGAGGACGATGAGACCGAACATGGTCCCGAGAAAGGAGAACACGATACCGATGCCCAATGCCCTGTGAGCCTGTCCGTTCTTCGCCATAGGCGACCCGTCGTACGTGGTGGCTATGGACATCGCAGATCCGGGTATATTGATCAGGATCGCGGATATCAGGCCTCCAGAGACCCCCCCTATGTAGAGAGCCGTCAGAAGGACGAAAGCACTCGTCACATCGAAGGCGAACGTAACAGGCAGGAAGAGAGCTATCGCCATGGTGGAACTCAACCCCGGGATAGCCCCGAACAGGATACCGACAATGACACCGCAGACCACTAACAGAATATTCAATGGTGTGAGAAGGCTAATTAACGCAGCAAACATAGTAAACCTCTTCCGCTGCCTAAAACAGCATACCTGTCGGCAAATTCACAAAAATGAATTCTTTAAAACAATAATATACGACGACCGAGATGATCACCGAAATCAACAGATACATTTTGATATTCCTCGACCCTTTTTCCGACATGATTATCATATTGCTCATCAGGTAAAGGATCGAGGCTAGAATAAAACCAAGGATATACATGAGCACTATATACACTAATATAGTGCCCAGGATGAGTAGAGCTTTCTGATTCCCCGCATTATCGTCTTTTGATACAGTCATCTCCTCTTTCTCTATCTTGAGAGCCTTAAGAAGGAGTACCTGCTGGACAGTGATCACAACACCGAATATCAGTAATACCGAATATACCAGACGGGGTGCGAACGCAGCACTGTCCACTGCGTTCAACCCGTCGGCACGCACGTACCCAGGTGTCTGCAGGAGCATGAAGATAGACAAGACTATCAACACGATCCCCAATGCAAGCATCTTATAGGTTGTGAAATTTACTGACCATTTGGAAAACCAATTGTCAATTTTGCTGTTCATCCTACTACTCTACCTTTATATATCGTTCAGTTTACAGGAATTTCTTGAAACCTGCAGCGGCTTTATCAAGTTCCGTGGCAAGCTCCGCAGGGGAATAATCCACATCGACCATACCGAACCTGGAGATCTCTTCCTGGTATTCAGGGTTGGTCTGGATCTTATCATGGAACAGCGAGTTGAACTTCTCGATGATCTCAGGATCAGTGCCCTTGGGTGCCAGCAGGTATCCGCCCTGGCCAGCATAAGAGAAGTCATATCCTAGCTCCTTGAAAGTCGGCACGTCAGGGATGAAGGGGTTCCGTTCTTCAGAGGTGATAGCCAGGTATCGGAAATCGCCGGATTCAAGGTATCCCGTGATAGCAGCCATACCAGAAATGATGAAATCAACCTGTCCGCCGAGCAGCGCCACAGCTCTCTCCCCAGTGTTCCCTGCATCAACACAGTACATATCGATCCCAAGTGCATCCTCAATACCTCTATAGCACAGGTATGGGTAACCGGTCATCGAGATCCCGCCAGTCACACTTGTGGAATCAGCCTTGATCGCATCGAACAGGTCATCCAGTGTCTTATAGGGAGAATCACCCCGCACCAGGATCCCGTTGGAGAAATCAAGTCCCGGACAGAATACTGCATCAAAAGCCTCATGCCCGAAATCGAGCTGGCCCTGTGCCGCCGAGATCAGCAAGCCGGTGATACCGAATACATAGTTATACCCGTTCGCTTCCTGCTTCCGTACCATCTCATAACCAGCAAGACCTGTCATATTGGTAATAACCACAGGCTGGCCAGTCTCTTCGGTTACATATTTCATGATAATACGAGTGATGATGTCAGCACCACCACCGGCAGAGGCAGGAACCAGGACATTAATCGGCTGGCTTGGCCATGCATCGGCACCCTCAGCAGCTTCCTGTCCACCCTGGGCGTACAACCCGAACATCATGCTCAATAACACCAGAACTACTAGAATCTTTTTCATAACAACCTCCATTTATTATATAACGTGTCAATCACGATATACAGCATCAATTATCTCAAACCCCTTGGTTTCAAGCAGTTTGCCCACCCATTCCCGGTTCGCTGTCCCGTTCTTGGCTGCTTCAAGCTTCTGCTCATCCATTGCCTGGAACGCCTTGGCATCTTCCAGGATCGATGGGGCATCCTTCCTCGGTATGACGATGATCCCGTCAGGATCAGCAAGGATGATATCTCCCGGCCTCACGCTCTGCTCCCCGCAGGAGATCGGCACATTGACCTCACCCGGTCCTTCCTTATAGGGACCTCCGGGCGTCGTCCCGGTGGCATAGATCGGGAAGTCCCAGTTCTTGACTTCATCTATGTCACGGATTGGCCCATCAAGGATGATCCCTGCCACTTTCTTCGTAAAGAACAGGTAGGCAAGCATCACCTCACCGATCAATGAACGGGTCTGGTCCCCTTCATTCGAGACTACCAGCACATCACCTTCCTGCACCAGGTTCAGTGCGGCATGGATGAGCAGGTTATCCCCAGCCCGTGCCTTCACGGTGAAGGCAGGCCCGGCCATCATCTGGCTCTTCGGGCTGCTCATCAAGCGAATACGGGGGTTCATCCCGCAGGATCGCTCCATGACATCCGCGCAATTGGATGCGGGGATGTTCTTGAACTCCTCGACCAGCCCGGCATCAGGCAGGTCCCTCTGTAAATATATCCGTTTTCCTACAGGCATAAATTTCTCCTAATTCCTTGAAGCTGCATGCATCGCCGTTATGGTATCTCGGTAACCCTTGATATCGCCGGAATGCATCTTATCTGATACCAGCTGTGCAACCAATTCATGTTTGTGCTTTGCAGCTATGGCCATCACATTGTCGATATCACAGTCGGCGAGCATCTGGACTGACCCCTGCAGTTCAGCTGCCCTTCTCGCAGCATGCACGGCAGTTCCTGTGACAAGGCGGTTCAAGTGGCTCTCGAACGGGATCCCATCCATGGACTTGGATATGGACTCCACCACCTCGTCTATCACATCATACTCTTGTGCTCCCTCAAGCATCTCGAACATCAGGGATGCAATACCCTTCATGAAGATACTGCGGATCAGCTTGACTGCTGACGCTGCACCTGCCTGGGAGCTGATACACTTGATCTGCATCCCGAATGCTGACATCTCCTCATGAAACCTGGCAGCCCCGGTCCCGCTTGCGGTGATTGGCACTCTATGCTTATTCAGCGGGAGCGATCCCAGCATCGCCGCATCGACATACACAGCTCCTGCCTGTTCCACCCCTTTCGTCAACTCTTCCTTGACTGCCGGGGTCGTTGCGCAGACATCTATATAGACCTGACCAGCTCTCAGGTCACTGACTATCTCCCGGTAGACATCCTGCGCATTCACGGCAGGGACTGCCACGAAGAGGTAGTCAACGTCCTTCACCACTTCGACAGCAGAGGATGCCATGGTCACACCACTCTCCCCTGCCCGCTCCCGGATCCGCGGACCGAGTTCGGCATGGTCGATCATCGCATCATACGCAATGATCCCGTCCATACCTTCTCCCTTGAGACCCAACGAGATATTATATGCTGCTTCACCAAATCCTATGAAACCAATTCTCATCTTCTATACCTTTCCTGTTTAGAGAACATGGGTGGCCGCCACGTGCTGATACCAAAGCAATATGCATGCCAAAAAAACACATCGGAGAAAGGAAGATTTAGTATCTTTCTTTATTTCAAGCAGTTACTATACTTCATGCACAAGTTCATGGTATAACCAAGGTATGCTGCCACTCTGGCTCATGCAGGTATTACTTGAGATATATTCTATTGTGAATTTCATTTTAGAATTCATTATGAAATTCTGCTTACATTTACGAATACCATACTGCTTCGGGCGATGGGAGAACCTGGAGTATGACTGCCTGCCTTTTCACCGAACTCCTGTATACCCTTTTCTATAAGCTTGTCATACACAGATTTCTGGACTATATTTCTAACTTGTTTACAACAGGGGAATGAAAGGACCTGGTATAGGGAGCGGTTCAATGGATACGTCAGTAACAGGCAGACAGGTAACTCTCGAGGAGATCCTCGATGCACGGGAGCATCGCAGCGCCCTGCAGCGAGAACTCATCGGGACCTACGATTCCCCCATTATCTCTTTCACCCTGAACATCGCGGGACCGGTCAAGGTCTTCCCGCTCACGGTACGGACCTTCGAGGAGGGCCTGCGACTCATCACCCGAAGGTGCCGGGCGGAGGGCATCGCACTGCAGGCCGTGACAGAGACCCGGGAGTCGACCGGGTATGAGGCCCTGATCCCCGCCGGGGGTGACCCAGTAGCCATCAAGCGGCTCATGACGGGACTGGAAGAGGAGACGCCCCTGGGGCGCCTCTTTGACATCGACGTGATCCGGCTCGACGGGTCCAAGGTCTCACGAACCGAGATCGGGTTCCCCGAACGAAGGTGCCTGCTCTGCGGGAAGGAGGCTGCTGTCTGTGCACGCTCCCGTGCTCACAGCCTGGACGAGATCCTCGAAGCATCCTGCCAGATTATGAAGGACCATCAGATAGGGATGCATGCCGAACTCTGTGCAGACCTGGCAGTGAAGGCCCTGCTCTATGAGGTTTCGGTGACCCCGAAGCCCGGCCTGGTAGACCGTGATAACAGCGGCTCCCATACCGACATGGACTTCTTCTCCTTCATCGACAGTGCCGTGAGCCTGCGTGCCTACTTCCGGGAGCTTGCTCTCATCGGCTCACGCAACCCGGGACTGGACCCCGTGAAGCTGTTCGGGCTGATACGCCCGGTCGGCAGGGAGGCTGAGCTGGACATGTTCGAAGCCACAGGCGGGGTCAATACCCACAAAGGCTTGATCTTCTCCCTCGGCATCATCTGCTGTGCGGCAGGCAGGCTCCATATGAGGTCGGAAGGCTGCTCGCGGGAACAGCTTGCCGGTACCTGCTCGGCGATGACAACCCATCTCATGGACGATTTCTCTGACTCCTCCGCTGTCACCGCGGGGAAGCGCTGCTTCAGCCGCTACGGGCTGACCGGCATCCGGGGAGAGGCTGCTGCAGGCTTCCCCATCGTCTTCAGGACCGCCCTCCCCACATTGCATGAACATCTTTCTGCCGGACAGTCGTTCAACGATGCCTGCGTGAGGACCCTGGCAGCGATCATGGCAGTGTCCGGGGACACGAACATCATCTCCCGGTCGAGCTATGAGCGGATGCTCAGGCTGCAGGGAGAGATGCAGGACCTGATAGGATCAGAGAGGTTCTCAGGACCTGAGGGCCTGCAGGAGGCCTCCCGGCTGGACGGGGAGTTCATCGCGGAGAACATCAGCCCCGGAGGTTCTGCCGACATCCTGGCGTTGACGATCTTCCTGCAGTTCTATGAAGCAGCTGTAGGCGGATCCTGGTAACCAAGCATACGCCCCTCTTCCCCCATACACATCCAATGACTTCCCACATCAGGGGAGCCCTGTTGCATGTACGCATGATATGGATACCCGAAAGTCTGTAGGGTCATTACTTAGTATCTATTATCTTATATAACTATTTTATAGTTAGTTTGCTATGTATTTTTATTATTTGTTAATTCATGCATAGTTTGCTATACTGTAGACAGGAGAGACGGATGGCTATACAAGATATTGGCAGTAATCTCAGGAGATTGATGAAAAAGGAGGGGTTCACCATAAAACAGCTCTCTGCAGAGATCGGTATGGGCACCGCAACTCTCTCAAACATCCTGAATGGAAGATCGATCCCAAGATCCAGTACGCTGCTCAAGCTGGCTGACGCACTGGGTGCCCGCTTCATCGACCTGCTGGCAGACCCCCTCGAATTGAAGACTATCAGGTTTCGGACCAACCGGTTGAGTGGAAGGGAAAAAGCTCAACGGGACCAGACCAGGATCGAGGCAGCTGTCTGGCTGGAAAACTACCTGTACCTCGAAGGCTTATTGGACGATCACCTTGAGTCCAGGCTGGATGATATAGGTACCCGGGATCCAGGGCAAGCAAGTTCTGAGGTACGCAGGATCCTCGATCTGCCGGAACATGCTCCAATCTGTAACCTAGCCAGCATGATCGAGGATTTGGGTATCAAGCTGCGATTATATGATTTTGGCTTCAGGAAGACATTCGGTCTCTCTATAGGGGCACAGGATGGAGGGCCTGCTATCATCGCCAATTCCGGACAGGGGATCTCTGTTGAGAGGCAGCTTTTCACCATTGCCCATGAGCTTGGGCACCTCATCCTTCACCGAGGATCCTATGGCGAGCCTATTCAGGGAGAAGACAAGACTGAGGAGGACGAGGCAAATGAATTTGCCCAGACGCTGCTTGTCCCCTCAAAGACCTTCATCAGGGAATGGAATGCCTCAACCGGCCTTGATTTTGTCGATTCCGTGCTGAGGACCAAGAAGCTATTCAAAGTCAGCTATAAGACCGTGCTGTATCGCCTGAGCCAGATCAACCCTACATTGGATCGTGCTGTCCTGAATAGGGATTTCGCTGTTCAATACAAACGCAAATACAACCATGACCTGAAAGACTTCTATGAACCTGACGCCATAAGCCGTTTCGAACTGATAGAAGATCGGTATGCACGGCTGGTTCGAAAGGCATATGACAAGGAGCTCATCTCCATCTCCCTAGCTGGGGAACTCCTGCACCTGTCCGTAGAGGAGATGCGGGACCGCATCAATGATTGGCAGCAGGAGTTAGCTGAACTTCATGAGTAGACCCATAGAGGGAGCCGCTGTCTGTGATGCAAATATCCTGATAGACTTGGCAGCTGTCGATGAGGGCATCATAAGGCAAATGGCACATTGCTGGAAAGCTGTATATATTCCCGATGTTGTTCTTCATGAGGTAAAAGCGCTGTCTGAGAAAAAAGCTAAGGAACTCGGATTGATTATCATCGAGACCCCATTGGATCTGCCACGGAATCCACGGCTCTCATTCCAAGACAGAGCCTGCCTGTATTTCGTCCAAAAAGAGCAATGGGTATGTCTCACGAATGACAAAGTACTCCGCATAACGTGCCAAGAAGCCGGAGGTCAGGTAATCTGGGGATTGGAGCTGCTGCTAATCCTGGTTAAGGTAAAGGTAATCTCCCCCCAAAGGGCCCCTACTGCTGCCAGAAAGATCCATTCGATCAATCAGGCGATAACGACCAGCCTCCTGCTTGACTTTGAGAAGAAGCTTTCTCTGACCACTCACTCCTGACCTTCTAGATATGGTCAAAGATAGAACTCTCAGCCTTCTGGAATTGGATGCGCCCTAACCTGATGAGCATATGGGAATCATTCAAGACATCCAGCAGATATTGGAGCTGTGCCCCCTTGAACGTGGGATCCACCTTCTGAGCTGTATGTAAGATGTATTGCCTTGTACAAATACCATTTGGCAATTGGTTAAGAAGTGGTAGTTTGTCAATAGCACCACCTCCAGAGCTATATCGGCAAAAAATAGAAAAATTGCCATTATGCCTTTCTATCCTGTGATCAGGGATCACGGGATTTACTCCCCCGAAGACCATTCTTCCATTTGGATTTTTTCCACTTTTCCCCTATACTGAAGTACGTGGCAGTTCCCATCCGGCAGCTGCCAGTACGTTAACGGAACAGAAGAGGCACAGCATGATTTCATTTCAGGAAGCAGAAGATATCCTGTACAGCCAGGAATACCCTGCACAGGTAGAGACCATCCAGCTCGAGGAGGCTTTCGGCCGGTTCCTCGCGGAACCCCCGGCTTCTGCGGTAGACTCCCCTCCATTCGACAAGTCGGCGATGGACGGCTACGCCGTCATGGAAGGGGATGCATCGACAGAGCTCAGGATCCTCGAGACTGTAGCTGCCGGGGAGACCCCAACCGTCGCGTTGAAGGCCGGGCACTGCACGAAGATCATGACGGGTGCCATGGTACCGGAAGGCGCGGGGAAGATCGTCCGCGTGGAGTATACGGAAGAACAGGACGGGGTCATGCGCATCACGCAGCCTGAACCCTATGAGAATATCATACATAGGGGGGAGAACCTCCATAAAGGCGACACTTTCATGCCCAGGAAGCGACTCGGCGCCGGCGACATCGGGAGCCTTGCAGCCTCGGGCATCGCTGAGCTGCAGGCCTTCCGGACCCTGAAGGTCGGGATCGTCACGACGGGAAGCGAGCTGAGGAATCCGGGGGAAACACTGAACCCGGGAGAGATCTACGACAGCAACGGGAGGCAGCTCAGGTGCCAGATCCTGGCAGCGGGAGCAGCCCCGGTCAGCTACGGGATCATCGCCGATGACCGAGACCTCCATCGCAGGACCCTGGAGCGGGCGCTCGATGAGTGCGACCTCGTCATCCTCAGCGGCGGCGTATCCAAGGGAGAGTACGACTACGTCCCGGGAACGCTCGAGGATCTCGGCGTGAATATCAGGTTCCATGGGGTACTCGTCAAACCGGGACGGCCAACCCTCTTCGGGAGGAGGGACGACACCTTCGTCTTCGGGCTCCCGGGCAACCCCGTCTCCACTTACATCCTCTTCGAGGTGCTGGTCAAGCCGTTCATCCATCACCTCAACGGCCTGACCTTCAAGCCCGCGGGGACTGTCGGGATGCTTGAGGTGAGTATCCGCAGGCGCGATACCGAACGGATGGAGTTCCGTCCGGTCCGCATCATCCCGGATGCCCCAGAGCAGGGACTTCCCCTCTTCAGGCCCGTCCGTTATATGGGTTCCGCCCACCTGAATGCCATGGTGGAGACGGAAGCACTGGTCATACTGCCCCCGGGAACCGGGGAGCTGAAGATAGGACAACAGGTACATGCGCGACTCATTTAACCGGGAGATCATGTATCTCCGCATATCAGTCACGGACAAGTGCAATCTTCGCTGCACCTACTGCATGCCGCCTGAGGGCGTACCCGTCCTCGACCATGCCGACCTCCTGAGCTTCGAGGAGATCACGGCCATCGTCCGGGCAGCGACCGGGCTCGGGTTCAGGAAGTTCCGGCTGACCGGGGGGGAGCCCCTCGTCAGGCGAGGGATCACGGAGCTCGTTCGTATGCTGAAAGGTATCAGGGAAGTCGAGACCCTCGGCATGACCACGAACGGGATACTCCTCCCCAGGTATGCAGCAGGGCTCAAGGAGGCAGGGCTCGATTCCCTGAACATCTCACTCGATACGTTAGACCCCGCACTCTATGCGAAGATAACCCGCTGCGGTAAGCTTGAAGACGCCCTGGAGGGGGTCCAGGCTGCAAAGAAGGCAGGGTTCGACCGGATCAAGATCAATATGGTGGTCGGGAAGGAGACCGCAGGCGGGGAGCTCGAGGCCATGGGTGAGTTCTGCCGGGCAAACGGCCTGCTGCTGCAGCGGATCAGGCAGTATTCACTTCTGGAGTCGAAGAGTGACGAGATGCAGTATGAGCGGCCGCCGGCCTGCGGGGCCTGTAACCGCATCAGGCTGACCGCTGACGGCTACCTGAAATCCTGCCTCCACTCGGACGAGGAGCTCAAGGTCGACATGGATGACATCGAGGGATCCCTGATGGCAGCAGTCAGGTCAAAACCGGTGAACGGGTTCAGTCACACGACCCGGCCGATGAACAAGATAGGAGGGTGACCAGTGGAATTTTCACATCTGGACGAAGACGGACATGCACGCATGGTGAATGTGGCTGCAAAACCAATAGTCAAGAGGACCGCCGTGGCAGCAGGGAAGATCTGGCTCGCCCCAGCGACCATCGAGGCGATCAGGGATGAACGCATGCCCAAGGGGGATGTCCTCACCGTTGCGAAGATCGCCGGCATCACGGCAGCGAAGCAGACCGGCCATACCATCCCCCTCTGCCATACGGTCATACTCGACCAGGTGGATGTGGAGTTCCAGGTCGCCGATGACCATATTCAGATACAGGCCACTGCCATCTGTGCCGGCAGGACCGGTGTGGAGATGGAGGCATTGAGTGCCGTCTGCGGGGCAGCCCTCGGTATCTATGATATGTGCAAGGCCGTGGACAAGCAGATGTCGATCGGGGAGATCAAACTCCTTGAGAAGACGAAGACGCCGATAGAGGAGTCCTGATCCCATGGATGAAGAAAACAATTTCTCGATCATCTCGCTCAACATCTCAGAACAGAAGGGTGAGCAGAAGGTCCCGGTAGACCATGCCGTCCTGATAGCGGAATGGGGTATCGAAGGGGATGCCCATGCCGGGAAGTGGCACCGCCAGGTCTCCCTCCTTGCCGATGAGGATGTCGAGTCCATGCGGGGGAAAGGCATCGAGCTCGTACCCGGCGACTTTGCCGAGAACATCACCACGAAGGGGATCGACCTGAGTTCCCTGCCGATCGGGTCGCGCCTGTTCCTTGGGGAGGCAGAGCTCGAGGTGACCCAGATCGGCAAGGAGTGTCACCACGGCTGCGCCATCTACCAGGCAGTCGGGGACTGCGTCATGCCCAGGAGGGGTATCTTCGCCAAAGTCATCACAGGAGGGAGGATAGATCGTGAAAGTCACTGTCATTACCATATCTGACCGGGCTTCCCGGGGGGAGTATGAGGACCTCTCAGGCCCCGAGATCATCAGGATCCTGCGGGAGGGGATACCGGAAGGCCTCGAGATCGCGTATGCCGTCGTCCCAGATGAGGCTGATCGCATCATCGCCGAGCTCGATGCGGCCATCGGGGGCGATGAACCTTCCGATGCCGTGATCACGACCGGGGGGACCGGCATCGGCCCGAGGGACATCACCCCCGATATCAGCAGGGAGTGGTGCGAGAAGGAGCTTCCCGGGATTGCGGAACATATACGATCGGAATCCTGCAAGGAGACCCCGATGGCCATGCTGAGCCGGGGCTATGCCGGGTTACGTGGTACAACGGTCCTCATAAACCTTCCCGGATCGGTGAAGGCCGTACGGCTTGGAGCAAGACTCCTCATCCCGGTCCTGAAACATGCCCCCCTGATGATCAGGGGAGAGGGTCACTAGGTAGATCCCGGTTTTTAACCAGTTTTTCATATATCTCGCAGACATTTAACACTAGAATAGAATCATGAATAGATTCAATTCTCATTGAAAATACCATTCATACGGGGAGATCTGCCATGGTTGTAGAGACATTGACCGAAACAAGGGCAAAGCTCAGTGCCCTGATCCGGGCTGCGGAGCAGGGAGAGGAGGTCCTTATCAAACGGGCCGGCGTGCCGGTGGTCGTCCTGAAGAGATATGAGGAACCGGAAGCTGAGCCGGCACCCGTCCAGCCTGAGGAGCCTGAGATCACTGAATCCAGTGAACCAAAGGCTCCAGCACCGGCTGCCCAGGTAACGAAAACACCTGTAAAGAAAAAGAAGAAGAAAGCGGATGTGAAGCCTAAAGCCCCCAAGAAGGCAAAGAAGAAAGGGAAGGCTGCAGATACAAAGAAAGCCAAGAAGAAGGGAAAGAAGAAGTGATTCGGTCTTCTTACGCCAGTTCCCCTATTCTCTCTCTCCAGGTCTCTGCTCCCTTGATGAGATGATCCAGCAGGGGCTCGATCGCCCAGACCTTCTCATGCACGTCATAGGTGATCGTTCGTGACTTGATCGTCTCGAAGTTCCCGATCCTCTTATGGTACATCTTGGCCAGCACGGGGTAGCCGAACGCTTCCGTGCAGGCGGCAAGCACGAGGAAGGAGGCGAGCTCATCCGCGACCTCCGGGTAGGCCTGCCACTTCGTGTAGAGCCACTTGTAGAGGTCGGGGTGGAAGTTGGTCAGCACGCCGTTGAACCCGCGGGACCCTGCCTTCATGGCATCCCAGGCGATCGCCGCATTGGCATTGAGGATCGCCATCCCGGATTCCTTCGTGATCGCAACCCGTCTCTTGATAGTCTCGAGGTCACAGGAGACATCCTTGATGAAGATGAACCGCCCGGTATCGGCCATGAACTGCAGCTCCTCATCCGAGATGAGCCGCCGGTAGGGGGCGGGACACTCGTACATGCCCAGCGGGATATCCTTCGGGAGCTTCTCCAGCAGCCACGCAAGGTTCCCCAGGAAGGTCCCGGTCCCCCGGTGATGGGGGTCGAGGTGGTTGGAGACGAGCACGACCCCGTCAGCCCCAGACTCGGCCGCTGCGGTCAACTCCCTGATCTGGTCATAGGGGTCATCGCTGATGTGGCCGCTGGCAACGACCGGGATACGGCCGTCTACGATCTCCACCACAGCCTTGGCCAGGCTGGAGCGTTCCTCCAGGGAGAGGAACTGCATCTCGCTTGACTGGCAGACGGCGAACAGGGCATCCGAGCCCTTCGCGATATACCACTCGACCAGCCGCTCGAGGCTGGCATAGTCTATCCTGTTATCTTCGGTGAACGGGGTGATCATGACCGGCACGATCCCTTCGACTTTCTTATTCATACTTTCATCCTCTCTATACGTGCTCCCCTGTGGATCATGGAGAACACCTGATTATAATCGAACGGAAAAACCCGGTTCAAGCCGGGAAGTGTCCCTTTGGCACATTACGAGTCGGTATTCCTCCCTCCCGGGACAAGCATCTTCATGATCACCTCCTTTGGTACCGGCTTCGAGAAGAGGAAGCCCTGGTATTCCGGGCAGCCGACACCTCTCAGGAACTCCCGCTGGGCTTCTGTCTCGACCCCTTCCACGATGCTCTCGATACCGAGGGTCGCTGCCATGGAGGTCACGGCCGTGACGATGGTACCGTCATCCCCGTCGGGGTAATCCTTGATGAAGGCCCGGTCTACCTTGATCTTGCTGATATTGAGGTGCTTGAGGTAGTTGAGGGAGGAGTATCCCGTACCGAAGTCATCGACCGCTATCCTGATCCCGTCCTGCTGCAGGCCGGCAAAGATCGTGTTCATCTGCTCCAGTTCTGCCATGAGAGTCCGCTCGGTCACCTCCACCGTCAGGACCGATGCGGGGACACCATAGCGGGAGAGCTGGTCCTTCATGTATGCCGTGATCCCCGGGTCGAGCAGGTCATCGGCAGTGAGGTTGAAAGAGACCGTGAAGGTATTGGGGTCTATTCCTGCCTCCTTCAGCTCTGCAATCAGCTGCACCGACTGTTCGATCACGAACTTCCCCAGCAGCAGCATCAGCTCTGGGTCATCCTCGAGTATGGGGATGAACTCATCCGGCGGGATAGCCCCCATCTCAGGATGCTGCCACCGAAGGAGGGCTTCTACCCCGATGACGGTATCATCCTCAATGAGGACCTGAGGCTGGAACAGGACGAAGAGTTCTCCCCTCTCCAGTGCCGCCGGGAGCTGCTGCTTCAGTTCCGATGACCGCAGGAGTTCCCCATGCCTGCTCCTCGAGTACCGGTAGAGCACAGTACCGGAACGGTCTGCCAGGTTCAGCGCCAGGCGTGCCTGCTGCAGCGCTTCCTCTGCCTGATACGGGGATTGGCAATTCAGTGAACATCCTGCATACATCCTCCATTCAGATTCTGTATCAGGGTCACTGCAGATCACAAGAAGTGTCTCCAGCTCCTCCAGAAGCGCTTCCCTTCGGTCAGCCGGGAACACGAGCAGGAGGAACTCACTCGAATACCTGAGAGACACCGCATCAGAGAAGTGCTCAGTCGTCAGGTCCCTGAACCGTTCATAGCTCTGCAGCACATCCTTCTCGCATACCATCAGGGCGACACAGAAGACCGGCCCCTCCTTGAGCCGCTCCCGGATGACCTCGACCGGTATGATATCGACTGAGTGGTAGATCTCGGGCTTCCTGTCGTGCAGCAGGTCATCCAGGGAGATCTCGGGCAGCTCCGGCTGCCGGTAGAGGCCGATGTAGTGCTCGATCTGTCTCTTCGTCCCGTTCATGACGGTCGATATAAAGAGCCGGGAGAGGAAGAACATCCCCGAGACATCCACATCCCACAGGTAGTTATCCTGGAGGAACCGTTCCTGCTGGTATTCCGCAGTCCGTGCTGGGACCGCATTGCTCACGGAGAAGATCGTGGGGAGCTGCCCGATGACATTCGCCCTCTTATAGCCAGTCAACTGCTCGAGGACCCTGTTGATGAAGATGATGCGGTAGTCGCGATCGGTGATGATCACCCCGTCATAGGTGAACTCAGCGATATGGGTCGTTACACGGATCATCTGCCGGTCATTCTCACGGAACCTCGACCGGGCAGCCTCCACTACCCAAAGCAGGTAGAGCAGGACATAGCCCAGGATGAGCCACTTCGAGTAGAGCAGGAAACTGTTCTGGTCGATCCCTGCGAGCTGGTCATGGGGATAATACCCGGCCAGGTACCAGGTCTGGCCCGCCACCCCCTGGCTGACGGTCGGTAGGAGCTCGACTTTCGTGAGCAGGTACTGGTTCTCTTTCCCTTCCGCAAACACATAGTCAGCATCGAAGGCCAGGTCGGCAAAGCCGGGGAGGTCATCCATGATAAGTTCATTCCCCTCCAGCAGGAAGATGTAATCCTCCTGGTCATTCTTGATCAGCCACCTTCCCTCGCTGTCCAGCAACCCGAACCCTAAAGCATGGGGGAAGGATGAGAGGAAGGAGGAGAAGAAGTCAAGGAATTCGGTAGCGTCGAAATTGATGACCAGCAGCCCGAGAGGGTCTTCCCCTGCGAATACCGGGGTCACGAGCCGGATCTCCGGTGCATACGGGAAGACGACCTCCCCGTTCTCGATGTTGTAATCCAGCTCCGAGATGAAGACCGCACCCTTAGGAAGGCTGAGCGCCTCCTGGACGTAATACCGGTCGCTCTTGTCCTGCAGTTCCCCTTCAGGTACGACGACGATCCCGTCGCTCTCCCGGTTGACCCGGATGAGCTCCATGCCGTCCATCCCCAGGAACCGCAGCTGGAGGATCGATGGGACGTTGCCGGTTATGCGGAAGAACAGCTGCTCAGCCTGATGGGTATTCTCACTGCTCGGCTGCGCGATATAATCATTGAGTTCATCGGCATTGAAGGCCATCTGCAAGGCGCTGTAGTAATCAGTGAACGTGCTGTCCATCAAGCCTGACGTGACAGCTAGCCCGTTCCGCTCCATGACCTCGATGCGTCTGGCAGCGTGCCGCTGGGCAGAGTCTACCAGCAAGAAATGGGTGAAGAGGACGATCATGAGGACGGGGATCCCAAAGAGGGACCTCCTGGCGATCTTCTTGATATCTGAATGCGGAATCCTGCTCATCACCAACCCTGAGTATGCCCCGGTATACGAAGATGCTTCAAGGGCATGTTCTAACCATACGCGGTCAGCCGTGATAAATCAAGTCATTCTTATCAGGTAGTGATCCCGGCAGGGGCCGTTTCCTCCCATACCGTAAGACAGGCTGTCTCCCGACGAGTCGGAAGGCAGCCTGCACACACATTCAGAGGCCTGGATCAGACCTTCTTTTTCTTCTCATCCCTCTTGTAGAGGACCCGTGCCCAGAGGACCGCGATCCCCATGAAGAGCGGGAGCATCATGCTCGTGTACATGGCGTAGGTCTGGTACCCCATGACCAGGGCTATGACCATCGCCAGTGCGGCCGGGACGGATGCCCGCTTCATGGAGGTCACATCCTTGAAGAGCATCGGCACGGCAAGTGCTCCCATGAGCGCATACATCAGGTTATCGAACCCGGGCTTCAGGACCGGGGACTGCATGAGGGGGACGAGCTGGCTGACTGCCAGCATGCCGATCACGAGGATGACGGTGGTCGTCAGCGCTGAGGTGGCAATGGCCACCATCGAGACGATCTGCCCCTCCGTGGTTCCCGGCTCCACCTCGGCAAGCTTCATGCTGCTGATCGCCGCAGGGAGCTTCATGTTCAGGGTGTTACCGGTTATATGGCTCAGATAAAGACTGGCACCCAGGATCGGGGTATAGGAGATGAACTCCACGACGTTCAGTACCAGCATCAGACTCAGCACGCCGATGACCCCCTGGATGGTCTTCGCGAAGTTCACCGGTATACCGGTGAATACGGAGAGCATCAGCGGCACCATAAGGAACGAGATCCCGATAGTGATCGAGGAGATCCTCCCGAAACGATGTACCCGGTTATGGTAGCTGTCCGGTCTGCTCTTATCTTCTGTTTTGTATTCCATACTGCATCTCCTCCCTACATGATATTCGCGACGATAACGGACACGACCATACCGAAGAGCATGGCCAGGGGGAATGAGAACTCTCCCAACGACCTGATCCCGGTCTTCTTCGCTATCTTGTCCAGCAGGATCACGAGCACGCCTGACCCGGCAACGGCTGCCAGGCCCGGTACGTTCTGGTAATCGATGAGCATCGGCGGCATGTAAGCTGCCATGACCCCCAGGAACAAGGTCCCCATGGCCACCTCAGCGAAGCCTCCCCCACTCTTCACCTTCTCCAGTTTCCCATCGTACTTCTTCAGGAAGAACCCGTTGACGAAGGGGTAGGAGACGACCCCGAGCGTCATCACCCAGACCACGGAGATGAAGATCGACGGCGTCATGCCGGGATCAGCGATCCCGAAGAGGCCGAAAGACTTCACTGCCAGGTCCGCTGCCATGTTCTCATAGGGTGCCGACCCGAGCACGGTAAGCCTGAGCCAGGGGATGTACTTCCCCAGTGCAGGCATGAGCACTGCCATGATCAGGATGATCGGCAGTGAGGGGATGATGGAGAACAGCACCGAGTTCACCACGACTTTCCTGAGGGTCCCCTGTTTGATCCCGATCTTGCGTCCTTCCTTCCATGCACTGCCAAGGAAGATGAATGCCTGGATGACTACCAGGACGATGGGTATAAGGGCAAGCAGGAATACCAGCCCTGAGTTGGCTATTGCCATGACTTCACTATTCATTGATTCCTCCTGCGATTACGGGATGTCTATCCATCCACGGCTGGATCTGTGAGAATGCCTGTGCCGCCCTCATGACGAGGGTATCGGAGAACCTGGGGCCTACGATATGCATCCCTACCGGCATGCCGTCAGAGAACCCGCAGGGAACCGAGATCGCCGGCAGGCCGAGGGCGTTGGCGATGTAGAGATGGTTGACTCCGGAACGTTCAGCGTAGATCCCGTCATAGGGCGAGGCATACTTGTCTTCGGGGACGATCGGGGCGATACGTCCCGCGGTCGGCGTGCAGATGAGGTCGTACTGGGAGAACCAGCCTGACATCCACTGGTGGAGTATCGCGCGGTACTCCAGCGCTCCCCTCATTGCTTTTGCGTCCGGTTTAAAATCCTTGGCCATCGCTATCATGGCCTGGTTGCGCGGGGTGAGCAGCTTGAGCTGTTCAGCTGTGAAGCTCTCCCACATGCTCAACCTGCCTCCGCCTATTGCGGCGATGAATGTAAAGACTTTATGGGTCGTCTCCTCATCGGGCATGACGATCGACGGCTCTTCCACGGCCGCCCCTGCCTCAGAGAATCTCAGTACTGCCCTGCGTACCAGCTCCGTGACAGCTGCATCCTCTTCCGGCACGACTCCCCAATCACCCGTCCAGGCGATCTTCAGCCCGCTGATACCCTTGTCAAGCTCCCCGAGGAAATCAGGGGAAGCCTCCTCGATGGCACTCGGGTCCCTGGGGTCCTTGCCCGCGATCGCCTGGATGATGGCTGCGGCATCCCTCACGTGCAGGGTCATCGGTCCTGCTGAGGACGAGGGCATGCTGACGGGGTTGCGCATTGGAATCCGTCCCGCACTCGGCTGGAAGCCGACGACCCCGTTGTAGGCCGCGGGGTTCCTCGTCGACCCGCCGCCGTCACTCCCAATGGCCCAGGGAGTCATCCCTGCCGCGGCTGCAGCCCCGGCACCGCCGCTCGAGTGACCCGAGGAGCGCTTGAGGTCCCAGGGGTTCATGCACTCTTCCGTGAACGGGGTGACCGTCCGGTCGAAGCTCGCGAACTCCGGGGTCTGCGTCTTTCCGATGATGATAGCCCCGGCTTTCTTCAGCCGTTCCACGAGGATCTCATCATAGTCAGGAACGAAGTGCTCGAAGAGGGCCGAACCCATCGTGGTCCGCAGCCCTGTCGTGTTATAGAGGTCCTTGATAGAAATCGGGAGCCCATGGAGCGGACCGAGGTCTGCTCCCCCCATGACCGCCTCTTCTGCCGCCTTGGCCTGTTTCAGGGCTCCCTCCCCATCTACTGTGATATACGCGTGGATATCAGGCTCCAGCCGTTCTATCCGCTCAAGATAATGTCTGACTACCTCGACCGGGGAGAGCTCTTTCGTCTTGATCCTCTCAAGCAGCTCCCAGCCGGGCATCCAGGTCAGTCCACTCATACCTGCCTCCTTGGTCTTGTGTGTATGTGTTTGTATCAGTGTAATTTCTGTTGTGAGGACGAGCTATTTACAATATACTTATAATGTATAGTTTTCTTACAAAGAAGGTAGATTGTAAACTATGGCTTCATACAGGGCCGAACAGACGACACGATCGATCATGAGCACTGCCCGGGACATCGTCATCCACGAGGGGTTCACTAACCTGAAGGTGAGTACCGTATGCGAACGGGTAGGCATCAGCAGGATGGGGTTCTACTACCACTACCGTGACAAGTATGCCCTCATAAACAACATCATCAGGGATGACTACTATGACCTTGTCAGGAGGAACCATCTCCAAGCTGATAACTGGAAGCAGGGGGGAAAGCTCATGCTGCTGCTCCTGAAGGAGAACGAGCCGTTCTACCGGAGCATCTTCGATGTGAACGGATACGAGTCATTCAAGAAGACCTTCGGCTCCCTGCTGCATGAAGGGTACCTGAACTGGCTGGTCATGCTTGAGCTGGACAGTGACCTCTCCCTCGATTATGCGGCAGAGTTCTTCGTCGGTGCAACCCTCCATATCATCAGCAGGTGGTTCGAGTCACGGATGCAGGATGATATCCCCTACCTCATGGACCAGATAGAGTTGATCCTGAAGCAGAGTATCTTCACTTCCCGGGAGTAGTCCCGTGACCGGTCACCGGTTGGCCGGGTCAGGTCAGGACGTGTACCAGGAACAGGCTGAACGCGATCTGTAAGATCCAGGTCAGCAGTCCGGTAAGGATCACCTTCTTCCCTCCCTGGGCCAGGATCTCCTTCGAGATGGCCATCCCGATCCCCGCCATGGCAACCGTCAGGAGGACCTTGCTGGCCTGGTGCAGGAAGGCGGTGACCTCCCCGGGCAGGATCCCGAGGGAGTTGACTCCTGAGAAGAGGATGAAACCTACCAGGTACCTGGGTATCTTCGGGAGACCGACTCCTCTCCCGCCCTGGGCTGATCCTTTCCAGGCCCCCAGGACCAGGACGACCGGGGTGATAAGCAGCACCCGCCCCATCTTCACGACGGTCGCGACCCTGCCGACTGTCTCATCTATCGAGTAGCCGGCGGCAGTGACCTGCCCGATGGACTGCAGGGTATCCCCGATCAGGATACCCCCCTGTTCGGGGGAGAACCCCGTGAGCAGCAGGCATACCCCCGGCAGGAGGAAGAGGCCTATGGTACCGAACAGGTTGACTGCGGCTACCGACACCCCGACCTTCTCCCCATCGGCCTGTATGACCGCCTGGGCTGCGGCTATGGCCGAGGAACCGCAGACTGCGTTCCCCACCCCCAGGAGGAGACTCAAGTCCCTGTCCATCCCCAGGATCCTGCCGACCAGCAAGGCTGCCAGGATCGTGAAGGGAACCCCGAGGAGGATGATCACGATCGTCCCGGCCCCCAGTTCGAGCAGGATACGATAGTCCAGGCCGAAGCCGAGCAGGGCGATCGCGGCAGGAAGGACCTGCTTCTCACTGAAGCGTATCCCCGGAGAGCAGTATCCCGGGAGGGTGAACACATTCCGGATGAGGATGCCCAGCAGGATGGCGATCGTGACGCTGCCGAGCGGGATCACCCCTGCTGCGACCTTCGCGACGACCATGATCAGGACCGTCAATGCCAATCCCGGGATAACCTCTCTCATACTTCCCCTCCCTGCATACTGCAGCTTTTCAGTAAGCCTATCAGAATCATCTCATTAGTAATATTTATATTTTATTATGTTTACTTTAGTATTACTAAACCTTATGATGAGCTTATGATAGATTTCCGTATCAAGTCATTCCTGGCTGTTGTGGACCAGGGGTCCCTCTTGAAGGCATCGGAGACCCTCGGGATCACGCAGCCCGCAGTCTCCCAGCACCTCAAGGCCCTCGAGGAGTACTATAGGATGCCCCTCTTCGAGCATGTCGGGAGGCGTCTCGTCCTCAATGACGCCGGGAGGCTGCTCTATGAGGCTGCATCGCGTTCCGGGATGCTCTACGACCGCTTCAGGCGGGAAGCAGGTTCCATGATCAGCGGGAGGAGGGAGTATCGGTTAGGTGCCACACTCACGATCGGGGAGTTCATCCTCCCCTCCTACCTCGGGAGGTTCCGGGTCAGCAACCCGAACCTGGAACTCAGCATCCTGATCGAGAACACCGTCTCGATCCTTGACCTGCTGAAGAGGGGCGAAATCGACCTGGCCCTCATCGAGGGGCCCTTCGACCGGGAGCAGTACCGCTCACGGCTCTTCCTCACTGACGAGATGATCTTCATCGGGAACCGGGACTACATCCCGGATCCCTCGAAGCCGATCGGGGAAGGAGAGCTCATCTCAAGCAGGCTCATCCTGCGTGAGCAGGGTTCAGGCACGAGATACTACTGGGAGGAGTACTGCAGGACCCACGGCCTGCACATCCCGAAGTCCTCGGTCATCATGGAAGTGGGATCCTTAAGCGCGATCAAGTCCCTGGTCGAGGCAGGGATCGGAACATCGGTCATGTCCAAGCGGGCAGTCGAGAAGGAACTCCTCCTCGGCTCGCTCGTATCAAGGCCGCTTTCGGCAGGCCCGCTGCTGCGGGAACTCTGCTTCGTCTATACCGACGACTCACCGCTGGAGTTCATCGATACCTTCATCGATTTCACCCACGGCTTCCCGGAAGGGTGACTCGTTCCTTCCCATGGTCACATGGTCCTCAGTAGATATCCAGGGAAGCAGCCTCTTTCCAGTTCCAGATTCGGGCCTCATGGTAGGGACCGGTATGTTCCCCGTCATAGATGATACTCCTTGAAGCTACCTGCTGCCCCTCCTGCGGGAACCGCAGGAACCCCTTCAGGAAGCTGCTGTTCATCGTCCTGGAGGATTTCATCTCGATGAGGTGCAGCCGCTGCCCCTCCTCGATCACCAGGTCGACCTCATTCCCTTTCTGGTCCCGATAGAAATAGATCCTGTCATCCAATCCCCTATTCAACCGCTGCTTAAGGATCTCTGTGACGACCATGGTCTCATACAACGCCCCGCGAAGCGGGTGGCGGACAAGGTGTTCCGCTGAACTGATACCCAGCAGGGAGCAGGCGACCCCGATATCGAGAAAGTAGAGCTTCGGGGTCTTCACCACCCTCCTCGTGATCCTCTTATGGTAGGGATATACCATCCTGATGATATACGATGCCTCCAGGACCGAGAGCCATGCCTTGATGGTATTGTGGCTGAGCCCCAGTTCATCACTGATCGCCGAGAGATTGACCAGCTGCCCGGTCCTGCCGGCGCACAGGTAGAGGAAGTCCTCGAAGCGCGACATATCGCGGAACTGAAGCAGCTGCCTGACATCGCGCTCAAGGTAGGTCTGGACATAGAACCTGTTCACATCAGCCGGGGGTGCCTGGCTGTCGAATATTCTGGGAAGGAAACCGGTACAGAGAACCTCATCAAGGCTGATGGAGTCCAGGTTCCGCAGGCCTTTGGCACCATACGCCTCCCCGATGGTGAACGGCAGCAGCTCCACCAAGGCAGTACTCCCGGCCAATGACTGCGAAACAGGGGAGAGCATGCCGAACTGCTGGCTGCCTGTTATGATGAAGAGCCCTCTCCTGTCAACCTGATCCACTATCGTCTGTATATAGGAGAAGAGGTCCGGTACCCGCTGAGCTTCATCGAGGACTGCACCATCAGGATACTGCGAGAGGAACCCCCGCGGGTCTGACTGTGCATGCTTTCTCTGGTCCACCTCTTCGAGTGAGACATAGGGCTTCTCAGGAAACAAGGCTTTTGCCAGGGTGGTCTTTCCCGACTGCCTTGGGCCCGTGATCGTCACTACCGGGAAATAGGAGGCATATTCCAGTACTTTGGCACTGATCTCTCGTTCAACCATAGGTACAGTGTAGCCCGTGGGTGTAAATTGTCAATTCATTTTACAATTCACACCCAGCCTATAGGAGTGTTCCCATTGGAATATACAACCACGTGAGAAGCCGCTGCTGATGATTGCATCACCCATTATTCTCTTGTAGAATTCAGCTACAAGGAAGAATCATGAATGAAGATATCGTTCAGGCGATACAGAAGTTGAAACAGGCTTTCCCCGAAGCACGGTTCATAGTGTTTGGATCCCAAGCAACCGGCAATACCACCAAGGACAGCGATCTGGACTTATGTGCGGTATTTCCTTCATTGTCCAAGGATCCCTTTGACCTGATCTATGACATTCGTGTAGAAGCCAGGAAGTATCTTTCCATGGCCATGGATATCCTTGTTCTCTCCGAACCTGATTTCACCACGCGAAGCCAACTGAATGGTTCACTGGAATATATCATCGCATTAGAGGGAATCGCAGTATCATGAGACCTCTCACCTGTAAAGTGGCTACCGATCCCAGCCTCTTATATCACACTAACGAGTCAGTGTACTCCAGCCCCTTCTCCAGCTTCTCGATCGATTCGTCGATCTCCTCGGCCGTGATGCAGAGCGGTGGGCTGATGAAGATGAAGTCCCACTTGCAGAACGTGTAGAGACCTTCCCCGTAGAGGATCTTCATCAGTGGGCCTGCCACGTTCCGGATCGCGTTGTTGTACCCTGCCAGCGGCTCCTTCGTCTCCCGGTCCTTCGTGAGCTCGATGCATGCCCACAATCCCTTGCAGCGGACATCGCCGATCGAGGGGTGACGGTCCTTGAGCTCAAGGAGCTTCTTCTCCAGGTAGTACCCCAGCTTCTCCGAGTTCTCGATGAGGTTATCCTGCTTGTAGACCTCGATGTTCGCGATACCCGTCGCACAGGCCAGTGCATGCCCGCCGTAGGTGAGGCCGCCCATGAAGGGGCTCTCCCAGAAGAAATCCCAGATCTTCTTGCTCCAGACCATGCAGCCTAGCGGCACATAGCCCGAGGTGACACCCTTCGCGGTAGTCATGATGTCTGGGACCACATCGAAATGCTCCATACAGAACCACTTGCCGCTGCGGCCCCAGCCTGACATGGTCTCATCGGCGACCAGCAGGATACCGTACTCGTCACAGATCTCACGCACGCCCTTCACATAGCTCTTTGAGGGGATGATGATGCCGTTCGTTCCCACGATCGGCTCCATGAAGATCGCAGCGATCGTATGGGGCCCGTCGATCATGATCTGGGTCCGCAGCATCTCCAGGGCTTTCTGCCCTGACTCCTCGACTGAGTCCGTACCAAAGGGACAGTTATACCCATAGGGACCGAAGTACTTCACCACGCCAGGCATGCCCGGTTCAGCAGCCCAGCGTCTCGGGTCCCCCGTGAGGCTTATCGCACCGGCGGTGGCCCCGTGGTAGCTCCTCCACCGGGAGTAGATCTTGTGCCTGCCGGTGTAGGCCCTGGCAGCCTTGATCGCGTTCTCAACGGCTTCGGCCCCGCCGTTCGTGTAGAACACATAGTCCAGGTCACCGGGGGTCACCTCGCTGATCATCTTGCTGAGCACGGCTTTCGGGGCGGTACCGAAGGAGGTCCCCACATAGCAGAGCTTCTCCATCTGTTCCCGCATAGCCTGCTTCACGTGCTCGTTGTTATGACCGATATTCACATTGAGGAGGCCGGAACAGAAATCGGTATACCGTTTCCCGTCGGTATCCCACATATAGATCCGGTCAGCCCGGTCCATCATGATCGGGTTCACATGGTTCTGGCTGTGCCAGCTGTACACTACATGGTCTCTGTCAAGTCTCACTAGATCTTCAGTATTCACTTCCTCATTCTCCTCTTCCTGCAGCATCACGCAGCATGTCCTGTAAGATATCGATCGTCGGTCTCGGGACCGTGTTCTGTATGTTCCCAGCCTGTATGGCAATCTCAGAGAAGGTAGTGACCTCCTCTTCCGTCAGTGGTTCAACACTCAGCAGCGAGAAGCACAAGCTCCTGAACTCTGGGAGAGAAGACAATCCCATCGCTCCAAGGATGGCCGAGACCTCTTCCGTTCGCTCCTTGGAGAGGAACTCGAGGTATGTGGGCATCAGCAGCCCGTTGGCCCGCCCGTGGTCCACATGCTTGAAGTAGGTCAGGGAGTAGCCTGCGGCATGGACTGCCGTCGTGCCGCTCTGCGATATGACGATCCCTGCCAGCATCGAGGCATAGAGGAGGCTGTCCCGGTCTTCTAAGGAGAGGTCCTCTGGTGTGTGCAGCTTCTTCAGGGCAGGGGCGAGGAGCCTGATGGCCTCAAGGGCCAGTACCCGCCCATAGGCGGTGGACCTTGCCGCAAGGTATCCCTCGACGGCATGGCTCAGTGCATCGATCGCCGTATGTACCGTCGTCTCCGCAGGCAGGTCTTTCATATACTTCCCGTCGAGGAACGATACCTGCGGGAAGATCGCATAGCTTGTCACGAAGGATTTCGTCTCCTTGGCGACGTTGGTGAGGATTGCGTACTGCGTCACCTCGCTGCCGGTCCCTGCCGTGGTAGGGATCGCGACGATGGGGAGGGCGTCATCGAACTCCTTGCGGGTGAACAATTCATCGTCGGTCAAATCATGGGCTGCCAGGATCGCTGCCGCCTTCGCGGCATCGATGACCGACCCGCCGCCGATCGCGATGACGAGGTCGCAGCCCTGCTCCCTCGCTGCTCCGGCAATCGTTCGTACCTGCTCGACCGTCGGGTTCGGTGATACGCCCCGGTAGATCCAGCAGCCCATACCGGCTTCATCGAGGGCATGGGTAATATCATCGATGGCCCCGTTCCGGTCAGCTGACTGGTACCCGCATACCACGAGGGCCTTCTTCCCGAGGGAGTCCAGGGTATCACCGCTTTCGCGCACACAATCCCTGCCGGTCATGACCATAACCGGCATATAGTTCTGCTCGATCATGCTGCTTCCTTTCCCTACAGGACTTCGCCGGGTGCGTTCCTGAAGACGAACTCGCCGTACCCGGCCTCACCGAGCCAGGCATCACCATCGACCAGGAGCCTGCCCCGGACGAGGACCTTCTCAGGCCAGCCGGTCACGGTCATCCCCTCATAGAGGTTGTAGTCGACGTTCATATGGTGGGTCTCAGCCGAGACGGTATGTTCCTTGTTTGGATCGAATACCACCAGGTCGGCATCGGAGCCGATCGCGATGGTCCCTTTCTTGGGGTACATCCCGAAGATCTTCGCGGGGTTGGTCGAGATCAGCTCGACGAACCTGTTCGGTGACAGCTTCCCGCTGTTCACCGCCCCGTCCCAGGTCATCGGGAACCGGTCCTCGATCCCCGGGACCCCGTTGGGCACCTTGTCCCAGGAGGCCTTGCCCAGCTCCTTGCCGGGAGTCCTCCCCTCCTTAGTCCCGTCGAACCAGAACGGGCAGTGGTCGGTGGCGATGGTCAGGATCGTGTTGTCGTTCAGGGCCTCCCATATAGCAGCCTTGTCGGCCTCCTTCTTCGGGGGAGGTGAGCAGATATACTTCGCCCCCTCGAACCCTTCCTGATCCAGCGCATCATCCGTGATGTAGAGGTACTGCACGCAGGTCTCTCCCATGACGGGCAAGCCCTTCCGTCGTCCCTTCCTCACGGCCTCGATGCCGTTCCCGCTCGCTATATGCACGATATAGAGGGGGGCGCCGGTGATCTCCACGAAGGAGACAGCCCGGTTGATCGCCTCGGCCTCGATGGCCTCGGAATGGGCTACCGAGTGGTACTTCATCTCTGTCTTGCCGGCATCGAGGAGCTCTTTGGTCTTTAACGCGATGGCATCGCCGTTCTCGGCATGGACCATGGTCAGCATCCCATGCTCAGCGGCCTTGGTCATGGTAGACATGAATGCCGTGTCATCCACCTGGAATACGCCCTTGTAGGCCAGGAAGACCTTCAGGGAGGTCACGCCCTCCTCTTTCAGCTTCGGGATCTCTTCGATCGTCCCCTCCGTGGGATCCGTCACCGCCACATGGAAGCTGTAGTCGACGGCAGCCTTGCCTTCCGCCTTCTTCTTCCAGTCCTGGACTCCCTTGGTGAGGGTCTCCCCCTTCGTCTGGATGGCGAAGTCTATATGGCAGGTCGTGCCGCCGAAGGCAGCTGCCTTGTGCCCGGTGAAGAAATCGTCTGAACTGACGGTCCCACCGAAGGGCATGTCGAGGTGCGTATGGGCGTCGATGCCCCCGGGAAGGATGTACTTCCCCTCCGCATCGATCACGGTACACCCATCTTCGGGGAACCCCTTCCCCAGAGCCGTGATCACCCCGTCCTCGATCATGATGTCCTGGAATATACTGTCACCTGCCGTGATGACCTTCCCGTTCTTGATTATCGTCTTCAATCTAAGCCTCCATCCTCTCAAGTCTCAATGCCCCTACCGGGCAGATATGGGTGCACAGGGAGCAGCCGTCACATAAGCTGCTGTCTACCTGCGCTTTCTTGTTCACTAATGCCACAGCATGGTAGCCGCCGTCCTCACAGGCAACGACACATTTGCCGCAGCCGATGCAGGCTTCCGTGTCGACGACCGCCGTCAGCGGGGCGTTCTTCACGAGGTTCTCATGGCTGGTGAGTTTCCCGATCGCCTGTCCTATGACCTGGGTCACCGATGTGAACTCCTTGCGCTTCAGGTAAGCTTCGGTACCGGAGATCATCTCCCCCACGATATCGAAGCCCCTGAGCATGACCTCGGTGCACACCTGTACCGAGGATGCCCCGACAGCCATGTACTCGAGGGCATCGCTCCAGTTCGAGATGCCGCCGATCCCCATGATCGGGGCACGCTGGCTCCTGGCGATCTGGGAGACCGCCCGAAGGCCGATCGGCTTGACCGCCTTCCCCGACAGTCCACCGTAGGTGGACATGCCGTTCACGCTCGGGAGCGGCTCGAAGGTCTCGAGGTCGATCCCCGACAGGGATTCCACGGTATTGATCGCTGCGAACCCGTCAGCACCGCCCCGTATCCCTGCCTCGGCAGCCTGCTCGATACTGGTCACGTTCGGCGTGAGCTTCACGATCACGGGTATGGAGACTGCCTCCTTGACCCAGGAGGTGATCCGCTCGATGATCTCGGGGTTCTGGCCGACTGCCGCCCCGACGCCCATCTCGGGCATGCCGTGGGGGCAGGAGAAGTTGAGCTCTACGGCATCTGCCCCTGCTGCTTCGATCGCCTTGGCCAGTCCGCTCCAGGACTCCCTGCCGCTGTCACCCATGATGCTCGCGATCACGGCCTTGGTCGGGTATTTCCCCTTCAGGTAGGCGATCCCGTCAAGCCAGTAGGAGAGGTCCTTCTTGCTGACCAGCTCGAAGTTCTCGAAGCCGATGATGCGTTTCCCGTCCTTCACGACGTTGAACCGGGGCCGTGCGTCCTCGATTTGCATGAAATCGGGTTTTATGGTCTTGGTGACCACACCGGCCCAACCCGCGATGAACGAGCGCTCGATCATCTCGATCGTGGCCGACGGTGATGCTGATGCCACGAGAAACGGATTCTCCAGCGGGATCCCGCAGATATCTGTCGCTAATAGACTCATGCCCTACTCCCGGTCAGCCTTCAGGACTGCGTTCAACAGCACGGTCGCTCCCTCGGTGCACTGCTCCGGTGTTGAGTACTCCGGTTCGCAGTGGGAGAGGCCGTCCTTGGACTGAACGAAGAGCATGGTCGTCGGCATCATGTATGCGGCGAACTGTGCATCGTGCCCGGCACCTGAGTGGAGGACCATGTGGGAGGAACCCACCTCTTCAGCGGCTTCTTTCACATAGCTGAACAGCTTCTTGTCCCAGTAGACGGTATCCCGGTTCCACATCTTCCCGACCTCGCACCGACAGCCGGCCCATTCCTGATCAGCACAGCCCGTGACGATCGCGAGGACCTCCCCGAGGACCTCGGGGCTCTCATGCCGTACGTCGATGCAGAAGTCCACATAGTCGGGGACACAGGTATGGACGTTGGGGTGGCAGACGATCTCCCCGGTGGTATACACCAGCTCGGGGTACCCGAGCTTGTCGATCTCCTCATGGAGATGGCAGATCACCTGGGATGCCGCATACAGGGCATCCTGCCGCTTGGGCATCGGGAAGGTCCCCGCATGGACGGTCTGGCCGTAGAACCTGAACCGGTAGTTGAACATTCCCAGGACGCAGTCGACGACACCGATGTTCTTCCCGGCATCTTCCAGGATCGGTCCCTGCTCGATATGGATCTCGAACATGCTCTGGTAGTTGTCAGGGTGGAGCCGGTATTTCTTCTCGCCCTTGAAGCCTGACCGCTCGAGGGCATCGCCGAAGGTATCGGAGGGATCGAGCACGCTCACTGATGCGAGCATGTCCTCATACTTGAACTTCCCCTTGATAGCCTCGGGGAGGAAGTCATAGCATACGATCCCGGATACCATCATCGCCGGCGGGTAGAGGGACCCTTCCTCGTTCGTCCAGATC
Organism: Spirochaetia bacterium; assembly: GCA_963677595.1. GTDB lineage: Bacteria > Spirochaetota > Spirochaetia > CAKZLE01 > CAKZLE01 > CAKZLE01. The sequence goes on along the minus strand of OY782041.1, from coordinate 1,765,300 downwards.
ATGGCAGTCAGGGGATGGGTATGTTCGATCCCCTGTTCGGCGACAGTCTCGAGGACCTCCATGGCGGACTGGACCCCGAGGATCCCGTCATAGTTCCCGCCGTTCTTCACGGAGTCCGTGTGTGACCCCATGACGATCCGCTTGGCATCCGGGTCGGACCCCGGTAAGGTGGCATAGACATTCGCGACATCATCGAACTCGATGGCTGCCCCGATGGCTTCCATCCTCCGTATGAACTCGTTGCGGGCCTCTATATCCTCAGGGGAGAGGGTGTACCGGGTGATTCCCCCATGTCCTGCATCGCCGAATGTGCTGAACGTCTTGATCTTGTCTGTCATCCTGTCTAAGCTGCATGTGTACATACCGTTTCACTTCCTTTTTAGGTCAGAGCCAATGTTTTTGTTACGATCCATGTGCCGGGGGAACCCCGGGCACATACGCAGAACGTTCTTGCATAAACAATGCCAACGAACAGGGACTGATCAAAAAACAGCCTGTTCCTGCCGTTCGATGCACACCAGGCCGGAGAAGGGGACTAAATTCCAGTGATTTCCCTCCTTTCTCCTCAAACTATGGATGAAATATGACACGATGTCCTACAATTATGTATTTTTTTACATAGTGTCTTACATTTACGTATGAATATTACCTGCCTAACCCCTTTCTCTGTCCCACTGGTCCGGGCTTTGGGAGACTATTCCTCTTCCCGAGCCGATCATGCAGGAACAGTTCAATAAATCCTTATATATAGAGATCTTCTTCATATGGGACCATTCCCAATCACCTGTATACAGCCTGAAAAACCTGGAGTCCTGCGATTATGGCACATAAATTGCTACTGTTTAGTGTCAATACGAAAAACTACAGATGTGCAAGGAACGAGATAGTGGAAACGAACGAGACTGAGATCAACATCAAGGGGTTATGTGTCAATTTCCCGGATAAGGACAATGGGGGCGATATCCAGGCCCTGAAGGATGTGAACATAGCCATCAAGGAGGGTTCCTTCGTTTCACTGCTCGGACCGTCAGGCTGCGGGAAGACCACCCTGCTGAGGTCCATAGCGGATCTCCAGGAGATGACCTCGGGGATCATCTCCGTGAAGGGGCGTACCCCCAGGGAGATCCGGTTGAGCCAGAAGTACGGCATCGTCTTCCAGAGCCCGGTCCTCTATGACTGGAGGACCGTGCGGCGCAACATATGCATGCCGATGGAGGTCATCGGCCTGCATAAGAAGGAGCGGACCCGGAGGGTTGATGAGGTCCTCGAACTGGTGGGGCTCACCAAGTTCGGGAGGAAGTACCCGCATCAGCTCAGCGGCGGGATGCAGCAGCGGGTCGGGATCGCGCGGGCCCTGGCGCTGGATCCTGAGATCCTCCTGATGGATGAGCCGTTCTCCGCCCTTGATGAGTTCACCAAGGAGAAACTGCAGATCGACCTCCTGCGGATCTGGCAGGAGACGAAGAAGACCATCCTCTTCGTGACCCATAATATACGGGAGTCGGTCTTCCTCTCCGATGACGTCGTGGTGCTCTCGCCCCACCCCGGGAGGGTGTCGGCTGTCGTCCATATCGACCTGCCGAGACCACGGGAGATGGCTCTCCGGGAGACTGCGGAGTTCGCTACCCTCGTATCACGGGTACGGAACAGCTTTGAAGGAATCTACGAATGACAAAAGCCCGGAAAGACAAACTGGCGGACCGGTTGGTGATCCTCGTCTGGGTCATCGCCCTCATCATCGTTTGGGAGATCGGTGCGACCGTCATAGAACATACGAAACGGACCCCTGAGAACGTCCTGCCCCATCTGGGACAGATCGTCGCCTCTGTCTTCAGCGACAAGATGGTCAGCAACAAACAGACTGCGTTCCAGATCGTCATCACGAATGCAGGGATCACGCTGCTGCGGGCCGGTATCGGGTTCGGTATCGGGGCGGTGGTCGGGTTCTTCCTCGCCCTGGCGATGAACCTGGTGTCGCAGGTCGAGAAGGCGGTATTCCCCTACCTGATGATGATCCAGATGATCCCCATCCTCGGGATGGCGCCGATCGTCCTCGCGATCACCCAGGATATTAACGAGAGCCGTATCGTCATCGCGGCGATCCTGACCTTCTACCCCGTGGCAACGAACATGCTGGACGGGCTCAAGTCGGTGGAGAAGGAGAAGTACGACCTCATGCACTCCCTGGCAGCGAACCGCTGGCATATCTACACGAAGCTGCTCCTGCCGACGAGCATCCCTTATATCTTCTCCGGCCTGAAGATCGCCGCACCCATGGCGATCACGGCCTCGATCCTCGTCGACACGCTGCAGGGCGGGGCTGGACTGGGGACGATGCTGTCCCAGTCGCTGAAGCATGCCATGTCCATCTTCGTGTTCTGGCAGATCGTCTTCTTCAGTGCCGCAGTGGGAATCCTGAGCTACAAACTCATGTCCTTCGCGGAGAAGGTCTTCTCTCCGCATGAGAAAGCCAAGGGAGCGAGGTGATCAGTATGGCACGAAACAGGTTTGACCGGAACAGGTTCTCAACGATCGCCATGCCCGTACTGCTGGGTGTGATCGTCATCATCCTGTGGCAGTCGCAGATCCTGCACCACTTCCTCGGGGCTGACACGTTCACCCTGCCCCTCCCGGGGCGGATCATCGGGATCATCACCGAGAACATCGGGAAGATCCTCATCAACATGCGGGCTACGGTCATCGTGGCCCTCGGCGGGCTCCTCCTGGGCTCACTGCTCGGGTACCTGCTCGCGATCATCGCTTCAGGCTTCCCGAAATGGGGTGTCGGGGGCCTATCGGTCGTCGCGTCATTCAACGCCATACCGATCATAGCGATCGCCCCGATCCTCAATAACCTTACCAAGGATTTCAGCAGGGACCCGAACATCCGGAGCATGCTGGCGAAGATCCTGGTCGTCATGATCACCTGCACGGTGTCCATGAGCGTCAACGCCTACAGGGGGTTCACGGAGCTGAAGCCCTTCTCCGAAGACCTGATGAAGTCGTTCGCCGCAGGCAAGGGGACGATCTTCCTGAAGCTGAAGGTACCGAACTCTGTCCCCTATATCTTCACCGCGCTGCGGGTCAGTGTCCCGGCAAGCGTGATCAGCGCCATGGTGAGCGAGTACTTCGCTGAGTACATCATCGGGGTCGGCAGGCAGATACGGGAGAACATCGTCCTTGCGCAGTACGCGACTGCCTGGGCGTATATCATCGCGGCGATCGCGATCGGGATCACCATGTACGTGATCCTGCTCGCGGTAGAGAGAGTGAGCATGAAAGGCCGTCCGTAACCGGCGGAGTTCATATATTTTAATCAATGTGAGGAGTGACAGAATGAAGAGGTTGAGCAAAATCGTTTTTCTTATGATTGTTCTTTTTGCGGCTGCTGCAAGTGCGTTCGCCGGCGGCAATACAGAGACTGCGGAGGAGAGTTCCTATTACGCAGCAGATGCATCCGTCAAGTCGATCGTGACCGATGCGGCCACGAAGGGCCAGGTGGGAAACTGGGGTCTCGGTAACGAGTATGAGGTCCTTGCCCTGCTGACCAAGTATGACCTTCCCACGTCGTACCTGAGCCAGGCATTCGACATGGACGGCTTCGATGATGATTCGATCCTGCTGGCATCAGCCATGACCTACAATGAGCTCGGGCTGGTCAAGAACAGCTATGACGGCGGCTACGGCTATGGGGACCAGGCTTCGTTCATCGACATGAACGACGAGGGTGTGGCCATGCTCGAGGACAACCTGTTCACCACGGCTGACTTCGCCGCTGCGAACCCGAACACGGTAAAGGCGTTCATCTACGCTTCCATGAAGGGCTGGGAGTATGCCTGTGCGAACCCGGAAGAGGCTGCCGAGATCGTGTTCGACTACGGCTCCTCCGTATCACCTGAGCACCAGGCATATATGGCCGCTGAGGTGAAGAAGCTCGTCGAGACGGACACCATGGGCAACAAGGTCACGGTCTACGGCAAGATCGATGAGGACGCGATGGGGCAGACCCTGGAGTTGGCAAAGACCTATATCAAGCTCGAGGACTCCGTCGCTGCCGCAGCACTCGATGCGATGACCCTCGATGACATCAGGGATGCATCGTACTGGGAGGAGGCCATGGCTTCATCCGGTTCATTCCCAGTCGAGAAAACAGACGTCAGCATCCAGCTGAAATGGCTACCCCAGGCACAGTTCATGGGGTACTACGTAGCCCTTGCCAAGGGCTACTACGAAGAAGCCGGTCTGAACGTGACCATCGTCCCAGGGGGCGGTGACATCGGGGAGACCACGGCAGTCTACACAGGACAGGTCGACTTCGGCGTGACCTGGGTCTCCAACCTCATCGCCGCTGATGCAGCCGGCATGGAGTTGACGGAAGTCGCACAGGTATTCCAGAGATCAGGTCTCGTACTGGTCTACAAGACGAACTAACAGAAACCTGAAGATACGGTTATTGTAGAGTTGGATTGATTGGGGCTGCCGCACTGCGGCAGCCCTGCTTGTATCCCATACGGACAGGTCCGAGTAAATCAGCAGGGTGTAGTGCGGGAATCCTCTTTACCGCTTCACACCCGCAGATCCTCTTCAAGCAGCCAGTCAATAAGATTCAGGTGTTTGATGCCGTCATAATCTGCCGGAACCAGGAACTCATCCAGGCTCAATACGATCTTCCGGTGATTATCCCTGATCTTTCTCAGCGGAGCCAGTTCCCGTTCTGCTGTCTTCTCGTCCATCATGGTTGCTGTTACCTGATAATAGACAGTCTCACTGTGAGAAACCGCAACGAAATCGATCTCCCGTTTGTCAAGTTTCCCTATATTGACCTTTCCGTACCTCCGACGAAGTTCAAGATAGACGATATTCTCTATGATATGGCCAAGGTCGGATGATGAACCTGACAGCAGATGGTTCCTGATACCACTATCTACCAGATAATACTTGCCGTTGGTCCGGAGGAACTGCCGGCCCCGGACATCATAGCGTGCGACCTGGTAGAAGAGGTAGCTGTCAGTCAGGGCCTTCACATAGCTTGATACCGTGTTGAGGGCGATCGGGCGGCCTGCTGATACCAGCGTATCACATATACGCTTGATCGAGATGGGACTGCCGACACTGCTGGCCAAGACCTTCACGATATTCTCAAGCTGCTGTATATCTGAGACCTGTTCCCTGCTCGCGATATCCTTGATCAGTATCGTGTGAAAGAGCCCTTCGAGATACGGCTTGACCACCTGCTCGTCACCACCAGAGCTGGAAAGATAGGGAAAGGACCCGTCTCTCATATACTCATCGAACAGGGTTCGCCTGTCTTTCTGTTCCGATGCCTTAGCTTCAGTGAATTCCCTGAATGAGAAGGGGAGGACCTCTATCGTGATATACCTGCCGGAAAGCAGGGTAGCCAGTTCTCCTGACAGCATGTGGGCATTGGACCCGGTGATGTAGATGTCCGTTCCCTTCCTGATGAACAGGCTGTCTACCACTTTCTCGAAACCAGTGCATGACTGGATCTCATCGATAAAGATATAGGTGGTTCCTGCAGGAGCGAGTCGGCTGACGATATGCTCATACAGCTTGTGGTAGTCGAGTAGCTCCTCGTTCGCCAGGTCCTCAAGGTTTATGAATATGACCTGCTCCGGGTTAACGCCCGCGGTAAGGAGATGGTCAATGAAGAGGGTGAACAGGGTTGATTTCCCACTGCGCCGTACCCCGGTCACCACCTTGATTATATCCCTATCCTGATTTGCCTTCAGTATTTCCAGATATTTTCTTCGTTCTATCATCACACACCTTCTTCTATTCCACTATAAGAACCAGGATATGCATTGTCAATATTCATTTGAATGAAAATATTTGGTATTTTTCTAACTTTTTCTATTTGATTGAAATAATCACGACTGATGCTATCCCCGAAGCACGTTTCATTGTGTTGGGTTCCCAGTCGGCTGGCAACACCCACGAGAATAGATCCCTGGACATATGTGCAGTATTCCCGTCATTGTCCAGGAACTCTTGTGATACGATATATGATATCCATCCATATAGAAACCTTGAATATCTTTGTTCTCTCCGAACCTGATTTTACCACTCGAAGACATCAGAATGGCTATACTCACATCCGCAGCAATTCCGGCCATTTCTTGATTATCTTATCTATTGGTCGATCCGGATACCGAGTTAATGAGAATTTAAGGATCCACCTTGATAACGGTATTGAGTCATATAAATAGTCAGCAATCGTATCAGCTAAAAGATCATCACTGAAGTTCAATCCTCTGTCAATTTCATGGTAATGCTTCTGGACAACGCTAATCGCATAATCTGTCAACTTTGACTGGGGTAATAGAAGATGACTTGAAAAGCATCTGGCTTGTTGATGCAAGTATTTATTATCTCGCTTTGAGAGATCTCTTGTAACCCGTGCCCATTCATCCACAGCAATCCCCGTCCCTTGGTATTCTTATAGATGCATAGCAATGTGACCAAGCTCTTCTCCAATGGTAAAGTTACAACTACGTTCTTCATGATTATAATGGTATTCATCCACATAGATTTGGAATTCATCATCAACAAGAACAGCAGCACCTTTTATCCCAAGCCGCAGCCTCAAATCTGGATACAGAATTGGAGGACCAAAATCTAGATTTTGACAAATAATCTCAGGATCAATAAAAAACATCATGATCCCAATCTTGTCCAGCTAAGAACTCTTGTACAATCTCGGGATACCTTTCAAACGGAATATACTTATACGTGAAAACCATAAAATCTACCTTTATCCCTAATTCTCTTTGAATGTATTGGCATCCTTGATCATTTCAATGAGTTTCTCCACATCTTCTTCCCTTAATTTCTCATTATCTATTGCTCTTAATAACATCGGTATAACATTCATCTCCCTTACATTCTGGAGTTCGTTTACAAGTTGTCCATTGATAAATTTAGATTGTTCAATCAGGCTCTCTGTTTCCGTGGAATCCATTTGTAGAGCCTCAGCAAGTTTCAATAATACTTCCCTCTTTTTGGGGGGATATGTATTACCCCTTTCAATTCTTGACAGGTTCCCGACATCAATCCCACTTCTCCGAGATACTTCACGTAACGTCAGTTTCCTCTCTTTCATCTTGTTATGCATCAATAACGCAAATGAATTCCTTTTATTCTCTGCCATAGCACCACCCCTCATTTCCTTGTTGTTTAGTATTTTCAAACCCAACCTTGTGTTGTATAAATATTACAACATCTTTTATAAATTGTACAGCACAATGTTGTTTTATTTTTACAACACTTTCATTCTGTTGAAGAACACACCATCACAAACAGATTCCAGTACTGGCGTTACCTATCTCTGCTGGATGATTGGGCTATGGCGGCATAGAAATAGAATAATGATCTCTGATACCTGATGAAAGGAAATCACCAGGTTATGTCAGTTCCCCGAACAGCTGTGCGATCCCTCCCTCCCGTGCAGGGGGGAAGGTGCCTCTGGCATGTTCGAGTACGGCAGTATGGGCATCCTCCGGGGCATAGAACGCCTCTACTGCAGCTGCCAACGAGAGGTCGGTGATCGAGTCCCCTGCTCCGCAGGTCCTGACCCGTCCCGGGATAAGGGAGAGGAGTTCTGCTACCGCATGCCCCTTGCTTGTTGTGATGGACACGATCTCGAAGAAATGGCTAGAGGCGAACTGTGCATGATAGAGCCCTTCAGGGATGCAGTGCTCCTTCATCCTGTTCAGTGTTTGCGGATCCTCTGAAGTGAGCAGGACCTTGAGCAGTTGACTGTCAGGGAGTGTGTCCGTCCGAATCCCGTCCCGGTCATGGGCAAGCGCTTTCTGCTCGAATACCTCATTGCTCCTCAGCACCCAGGTCTGCTCCACGCCGGAGACGGCAACGCTGATCCCGCTATCGTAAGAGAGTATGCTCTCGATCAGGTTCGGGAGTGAGGGGGGAAGGTAGTGGGCAGAAAGGATCTCCGCATTTGTGAAGTCATACAGGAGAGCTCCCCCGAAGAGGATCGAGGGGGCATTCACTGGCAGCATGGAGTACACCTCACGGGCAGAGGAGAGAGACCTCCCCGTGCAGAAGGAGAGCAGGTTCCCGCGATCCATGAACGCTTGTGCGGCGTCGATCACGGATTTCGGGACCGGCTCCCTGCCTGAAAGCAGGGTCCCGTCGATATCAGAGATCAGGAGTGTTCTTCTGTGCATTGCAGGCCCCTCCTGCAGGGGTTGTATCTGCCCCTGCAGGAGAACGGTACCAGACATACCTGCCTGCAGTCAAGGACGCCTCAGGAGCTCCTTCCTTATCAGGTATCGATGATGAAGGAGACGCCCATGAACTTTGCCCGGGTATAACGGTAGTTATTCATGAGGGACTGTCCGTCATAATAGGTGGCAACGAACCGCATCGTCTGGGCGGACTTCCCCCGTGCGAACATATAGCCTGCCTGCAGGCTGTAGTTCGGGGCATACCCGGTCTCCTGCCACTGGCTCACCTGTCCTGCGAGGACGATCGACCCGAGGTCCTCCTTCAGGATGGGGAGTATGAGTTCTGCCCCGTACTGGTACCAGATATAGGCATGATCCGAGGGCCTGTTCTTCCTCCAGCCGAGGATGGCCGGCTCAGCCCCCGGGAGGTAGAAGCTGAAATCCCCGTAGAGACGGAAGGCCTGCCCGGTCACAGGGTAGCCGTCACTGAAGAGGTAGATCGGCTCGATCGCCGCTGAGATGATATAGTCATCCCGAACGAAGGTCCCGTCATTCAGCTGGGATGCCAGGTCGAAGTCGGCGAACGCAGAGCCGTCCTCGTCTATATCGACCTGGTCCCCGTTGTGCGAACAGATATGGTGCCTAGAGACCCTGAACGCAGCCAGCATCGAGGGGCGGATCGCCAGGGCGAAGTAGTAGATCCCGTCCACCCCGAGGAAATCATTCGCATCGGTATCCATGAAACTCGTCAAGGCCATGCCCCAGTCCATCTCAATGCCAAGTTCGGGATGGTCCTCCGGTGAGAGGCGAAGGAAATTGTACCGAGTTCCCACCGTCACGTCATAGTGGGTACTCGTCCCGTCCTCCCTGGGGTGGACTTCATCGATCGCGTAGTTCCGCAGGCTGATGAGCGTCTTCGTCCCGATCGGGTCAGCCAGGTAGGAGGGGTAGAGGAACTCATCCGGGAGCCCGGTGAACCCGATGCCCAGATCCCCGATAGGGAACATCTCGTTCGAGGCGGCACCGAGGGGAGCCATCATGAGAAGCAGCAGGAACAGCAGGAGGTTTCGTCTCATTTACTCCTCCCCTTCACAGCGCCAGACATCATGCAGTGGCCCGTCGTTCGAGAAGCCCCCGAGTATATAGAGGTCGCCGTCCAGGATCTCCGCCGTATACCCATACCTCGGGTCGAATGGGGACCCGAGGGAATCAGTCTCTATAACGGGCTTGTCATATGAAATATCCTCATAATGGTAGTTCATGGTCAGGTAGGACTTCTCACTCTGCGAGAACTGCCAGCCGCTGTTGCTCTTCCCGGCGAACATCCAGAGGTCTCCCCTGAACGGGATAACTACCTGTTCGGACCGGGTGTTTCCCTCCCCTGTGGGCAGGACCCCCCATTTATCATACTGCCAGCCTGATGCAGGGTCTTCCGGGTCGAACCACCAGAAAGATGACCAGTTCATCGCGTTTGGCAGGTACGGGACTGCCCCTGTGTCCACATGGCCGGTACTCGATGAGGCAGCCCCGTAGAAGGACCCTCCCTGCATATAGATCTTCCCGTTATCGCCTGTGCAGTAGGCAAAGGCAGCCCGAGCACCGGGGAAGGCACCGTATGCACCTTCCGGCAGGGAGACCTCGTCCCAGGTCTCGCCGTCAAGGGATTCCCACATATCGGAGCGGTAGTACATCCCGTCATAGAAGCCCCCGAAGAGGTACAGCCGGTCATCAGTCCCATCGTTGGCCGCGACCATCCCGTGGTTCATCCTCACTCCCCACGGGGCATCCGCAGTGACACATTCCCAGCTCACCCCGTCCGATGACTTCCAGACATCGTTCGCATAGCTCCTGATGCCGGTCTCCTGGTCCACGGTGAAGCCGCCGTTGAGATAGAGCGTATCTCCCATGAGCGCCACGGCATGGCCCCGCCTTCCCTTCCAGGGGGCATCATCTTCCACCAGTTCCCAGCTCACCCCGTCCGAACTCCGCCAGATATCCTCCCGGTAGGAGTCCTCCTCCCCGCGGGCTGTCGTATCATATCCGCCGAAGACCCAGAGGTACCCATCAAAGACCGCGGAGGCATGGTCCCACCTCGGGGACCATTGGGCGGACTCAGTGAGGCAGTCGAATGCAAGCGAGCCGTCATAGGGTTCATAGGTATACTCAGCATAAGGGATGATGAAATCACTGCACCCCATAAGTACAAGTAAAACAACACAAAGAAGAGGGATATACCACTTCATTTGGACCTCCATGAGTTGTTAGGATGTATTTCCTTATTGGTACAGAGTAAGCGATTACCTATGAAAAATCAAGGATTGCATGAGGTGTGTGGTCCTGGGGGAGATGTGCTCTCATCTGAATACGCGAAGAAGCACTTTCATTACTCTGCGCACTATAGGGGGTTTTGGTAAATATTACTTTGCGTACTGTTAAAATGCTGGTATAGTTGAAACAGAGGATGATCCAATGGAAATCAAAAGAAAAATGTATGACAGGCTTCTCGCATGGAAGCAGGAATCCGACGGGAGGACTGCTCTTCTTATTGAAGGAGCCCGTAGAACCGGAAAATCTACGATTGCAAAGAAATTCGGGGAAGAACAATATGACTCATACATCTTGATAGACTTTGCAATTGCGCCAAAGAATATCCTCAACAATTTCAATGAGAACCTGCACAAGCTCGATACATTCTTCCAAATCATCTCGCTCGAATATAATGTCCAGCTCTTCAGGCGAAAGAGCCTGATCATCTTTGATGAAATCCAAAAGTTCCCAAAGGCTAGGGAAGCAATAAAGTATTTGGTTGATGATGGACGGTACGACTTTCTGGAAACAGGTTCCTTGATCTCGATTAAGGAGAATGTGGAACATATCATCATTCCTTCTGAAGAGATGAAGTTGAAAATGTATCCTTTGGATTTTGAGGAGTTCCTGACAGCGGCAAAGGAAGAAGTGCTATTGGGATACATCAAAGAATGTTACCACAAGAAAACCCCACTGGAGATAACCTTCCATAAAAAGGCAGCGAGGCTGTTTCGTGAATACCTGCTCGTTGGCGGCATGCCCCAGAGTGTCGTCGCTTATCTTGATAACAACAAAGACTTCTACAAGGCTGATGAGGCGAAACGCCAAATTCTCTCCCTTTACCGTGATGATATCAAGAAAGCAGCAAGGAAATACAAATCCAAGGTATCTGCCTTGTTCGAGAACATACCAGGGTATCTTTCCACTCATGAGAAGAAGGTTGTGTTAAGCAAGATAGATGATAATAAAACATTTTATCAATATAACGACCCGCTCTTCTGGCTCGAGGACTCCATGATCTGCAACCTCTGTTACAAATGTACTGACCCAAGCGTAGGGCTGTCCCTGCATAAGGATGCCTCATCGGTAAAATGTTACATGGGTGATACTGGCCTCTTGGTAAGCTTGGCATTTTCTGAAAACGAGATTTCATCTATGAATCTCTACAAACAAATCATGGATGGCAAGCTGTCCTTGAATGAAGGGATGATCCATGAGAATGCCATAGCGCAGATGCTCATCGTCAAGGGAAAGAAACTCTATTTTTACACCCACTATTCTCATGAGAAACATCGCAATGACATCGAAGTCGATTTCCTCGTATCTAATGAGAGTAAAACGACAATAAAGCTGTGCCCCATAGAAGTAAAATCTTCAAAAAACTATACAACACTCTCATACTCTGCCTTCAAAGCTAAATTCGGAAGGAAAATAGGAAACTCATACATCGTGCATCCTAAAACATTCCAGATTTCAGAAGAGGGCTATAAGATTCCATCCTATATGTTCTTCTGCCTGTTTGAAGAGGATTCTCTCTTCTGAGTCGCTATTACTCTGCGCACTATAGGGGGTTTTGGAAAATATTACTTTGCGTACTGTTGGTTTTTACTGATCAGATCACGTCAGAGCCACAACCCGGCAGGGTCTTCCATCGACTCCTTGGAGTTTACCGGAAGAGCTATAAGGAGGAAAAATTCATTTTTAAGTTTACACAGATTGCATGAGGTGTGTGGTCCTGGGAAAGCCCGGCTTGACAGCCGGGCTCTTCTGTATCCCGTCAGGCCTTCACGAACGGGTCGTAGAGGACCTTCTTCACCAGCTTCATCATGCCGAGGTCTGACTTGATCCGCTTGAGGAAGAAGAACAGCCCGATGTTCTCACCCATGACCCAATGGAGCTTGACCGGCTTGTTGGCGGCTTTCCAGATGACCTTTGCGGTCATCTCCGGGGTGATCTTGAACTGGTCCGGGGCGGCGCCGCCCTGGATCTGGGTCTCTTCCATCGCGGTCTTGACCATATGGGGCAGCACGCTGTTCACGGTGATGCCGAACCGGCTGAACTCGGTCCTGAGCGACTCAGTCAGGCTCTTCACGAAGGCCTTCGTGCCGGCATAGACGGAATAGAACGGTATCCCCCAGATGCTCGCTGATGAGGAGATGAGGATGACATGGGCGTTCTTGGCCTTCTTCAGGTAGGGGAGCGCATAGTATGCCTGGTTCACATAGCCGAAGGCATTGACATCTATCATCTTCCGGTACTTCTCGATCGGTGTCTCCTCGAAGTAGCTCACCGCCAGGATCCCGGCATTCTCGATGAGCAGGTCCAGCTTCCCGCCGGTCTTCTCGGCGAATGATGCGAAGGCAGCCTCGACACTCGCCGAGTCCGATACGTCGCAGACCATGTAATGGGAATTCTTGACTCCCAGCTCCTTCTGCAGCTGCTGCAGCCCCGCCTCGTTTATATCAGCCAGGCCTACGTAGTAGCCCTTCTTCGAGAACAGCCTGGCCGTAGCCCTGCCGATGCCGTTAGCCGCACCTGAGATCCATACAGTCTTCTTATCCATCCGTTTCCTCCTCTTTTTGTTCGGGTGATCAGTGAGTATTCTAGAAATCTTTTTTCCAGCAAAGTTGGCTCAACCGCCGATGCCCAGCGGGAAGACGGAGATGGTGTCATTCCGGGAGAGCAGCCTGTGGTACTCGAGGCGGGTCCCCTTGTGGAGGACCACCCCTACCTCCGCATCCATGATCTCGAGGGCATCAAGTACGTCACGTACCGTCAGGCCCTCCTGGAAGGGCAGGGAAACCTCTTTACCCCTGCCCTTCCGCAGCAGCGAATAGAGCCGTATCGTTATCATGGTATCGAGAGCTGTGTCAGAGTCTCGTCGGTCGGGAACCCCGATTCCCAACCGCGCAGCTCATAATACCGTGGGAGCATCTCATGCAGCCTGTTGACTGACCCTTCGGAGAACTCGTTGGTCAACGGTTCAGTGAGCAGTCGCTTCGGCAGCGTGTCATCTGCAGGGTCCATCCCCGCAAGTTTGTTGAAATAGCGCTCGAAGGAGTAGATCCTCCTCGCGGCCTGGTGGAACTCCTCCAGGGAGAGGTCGAACCCGGTCGCCTTGTTGTAGAGCATGCAGTACTGCTCATCGGAGATGGAGAAGCTCGTGAACAGGCACATCCCCAGGGAGTCGATGAGCGCGCTCATGTCCTGGAGGTGCACGACCAGTTCTGCCTTGTCCTCGGTCCCCAGCCTGTCGTAGGGGTCAGGGATCCCCATGACCTCAGACACGACCGTGTTGCCACGGACGTGGCAGCCGCCCCGGTTGGAGGTGGCATAGTTGAGCCCCATCCCCTGCAGCGCACGGGGGTCGTAGGCCGGCATCTCGAGCTTCTTCACCGACATGGAATAGCCTGCATCCCCGTAAGCCTCAGCCAGGGCATATGACCCCTTAGCCATCAGCTTCCCGAGCTGAGTCTCACCCTTGCCGATCCGCTCGACCCATTTCAGCATGTTCTGCCAGTTGCCGAACTCGAGGGGGTAGCCTTCGCAGTCGGACTCACTGATCATGCCCCGCTCATAGAGCTCCATGCCGCAGGCGATGGTGCTGGAGGTGGAGATGGTATCGAGGCCGTACTCGTTGCACATATGGTTCGCCCGGAAGATGGACTCCATGTTGTCGTTGTCGGCATTTCCGCCGAAACCCCAGAGGGTCTCGTACTCAGGACCTGCGATGTGGTGCCCGTCCAGGTCGACGACCCTCGTGCACCCGATCGAGCACCGGTAGCAGAAGGCGTTCTTCACGAGATGCTGCTCCTGGAGGGTCTCCCCGGAGGTGTTCTCGTACTTCTCGAAGTAGCCTTCCTGCCAGTTCTTGTGGGGGAAGCCCCCCACATCGTTGAGCACGCCGACGTTGACTGCGGTCCCGTAGGCCGGGAGGGCCACACCGGTCAGCATGTTCATCTTCATCTGCCCGGCGATCTCCTTCGTGGTCGCGGAGAACTCCTCGTCAGCCGTGTCGACTGCCGAGTTCTTCACCGTGAGCCTGATCGCCTTGAGCTTCTTCGACCCCATGACCGCACCGACCCCGGTCCGTGCAGCTGCCCGGTCCCCATCGTTCATGATGGCGGCCATGAGCGAGAGCGTCTCGCCTGCGGGGCTGATGTTCAACACCGAGGTATCCTTGTTCCCCTCCTTCAGGGTCTCCTCCACATCGAGGGTATCCTTGCCCCAGAGGGCCGATGCATCCCTGATCTCCACGCTCTCAGGCGTGATGTCCAGGTAGACTGGTGTCTCGGAACTTCCCTCGACGATGATCGCGTCATAGCCGACGAACTTCAGCTTCGCCCCCCAGACACCGCCGCTGTTCGAGGAGGCGATGCAATTGTTCAGGGGGGACTTGGTCACCACCATGAAGCGGTTCCCCGTCGAGATCCTCACCCCGGTCAATGGGCCGGTGATGAAGATCAGTTTATTCTCTACAGACAGCGGATCGACCATGGGGTCGATCTCATCGAGGAGCATCCGGGAACCGAGTCCCCGCCCCCCGATGTACTGCCTGGCATATTCCATGTTCAGGTCCTCGACAGAGGTCTTGGCCTCCGTCAGGTTCACTCTCAGTATCTTTCCTGTATACGAGGTTCTCATACTCATATCCTCTCCGGTAATAAGTGTTCCGGCAGCCAGCCAACGGCGTGGCTGCCGGCAATTCGGTTATATATAGCCTATAGCTGTGGATTCACGATGATCTTGATATCCTTGTTGTCGCTGCTGGTGAGTCGTTCGTACGCCTCCTGCAGCCCATCAAGCTTGATATGGTCGGTGATGAACTGTGCCATGTCTACCTGCTTGGTAGCGAGCATACCGATCACCTCGATGATGTCCTGTACCTCGTAGCCGAAGATCCCCTGCATGGAGAGCTCCTTCTTGTCGAAGTTCATGATATCTACCGGGATGTCGACGGTAGGGAAGCCTGCCATGATGATCTCGCCCTCTGCCCGGACGACCCCGATGTTCGTCTTCAGCGCCCGTGCATTCCCGACACAGTCGATGTACTTCCAGAAGCCGAGGTTCATCTCGGTCATGGCGTTCGCCTTCTCCACGTAGTCGCTGTCGGTCGCATTGAGTACCTTGTCGGCGATGCCCATCTTCAGGGCGGTGTCAAGCCGGTACTGGTTCACGTCGGTCATGACGATCTCTGAAGCACCCCTGTTCCGGCACATGACTGCCGTGAGCAGTCCAATGATGCCGCAGCCCGCGATGAGGATCTGCTCGCCTTCTTTCACTTTTGCCATCTTGGAGACATGGTTTGCTACCGCACCCGGTTCTACCATGGCTGCCTCGTCGAAGGAGATCTCATCCGGCAGGGGCAGGATCATGTCAGACCGCATTGCCAGGTACTCGGCATAAGCACCGTCAATCCCGCCGCCGACGAACTCCGTCACGTTCAGGCACTTTGCCGGCTTGTTTGCCAGGCAGTAGTAGCATTCCCCGCAGGGGTTTCCCGGGATAACGACGACCCTGTCGCCCTCAGCCAGGTCTTCCCTGTCGCCCGGGTCTACGACGTACCCGCCGCACTCATGTCCCATGATCCAGCCTGCTGCGTACTCGGACTCCTTCCAGTAATGGAGGTCGGTACCGCAGATACCGCAGGTCTCTATCTTCACGATGACCTGTCCGTCTACCGATACAGGCTGCTCGATCTCAACTAACTCAAACTCTTTCAGGCCCTTAAGCCGTTGTGCCCTCATACATTCCTCCTTTTTTGAGAACAAAGTTCATCCCCCAGAAGCCGTTCTCCCGGGGGATGTCAGGTATTAACCAGGAAAATTGGTCTCGATGGATCGCTGTACAGACTCGAGCCTGTTGTAGGTTCCCATCAGGGCCACTGCCTTGACCATGTTCCCCTCGAGTGAGAGCTGTCCGGTCATGAGGCACTTGCTGCCGTCGATGTTGCCTTCGATGATCCCCTTGTATACTGAGAAGTCACCGAATACCTTGAACTGGGTCTCTTCCGGGAGGTCGTCGATCGGTCCCATGCAGTAATCGACATACTGGGAATCTTTCAGGGTCATGAGCAGGTACCAGTCTTCCTTTCCGGGGATGCCTTCGACACCCTGTGCGAACGTCACAGTCACTCGCCCTTTATCAGCGAACTCTTTCTTGAGGCCTTCCTGCATCTGAGCCAGCCATTCATCACTTAAATAATCTACTGCCATGTCATTACCTTCCTTATTCATTATGGTATTGTTTGTATGTTTCAGGGCGGCAACCGCCCTGTTGAAACCTATATAAGCTCCGGGTCCTCGAGCAGGGCTTTCAGCCTGCTGATGAACTCGCCGGCGGGCAGTCCGTCGACAAGCCGGTGATCGGCGACCAATGAGAGCTTCATCATCGGCCTGATCACGATCTCCCCATCCCGCACCACCGGGGTGTCCACCGGGGCATAGACCCCGAGGATCGCCACTTCCGGCTGGTTGATGATGGGCGTATGGACTTCTATGTCAGGGTTCAGTCCCACATTGGTGATGGTGAACGTGCTCCCCTTGATATCATCCAGGCTCAACGTCATGTTCCGCGCTCCCGCGAACAGACGATCCAGTTCCTCTGCCGTCTCGAGGAAGGATCTCTGGTCTGTGTTCCGGCAGACCGGGACCATGACCCCCTCCTTGAGTCCCACGGCGAACCCTACATGCACTTCGTCAAACAGCGTTATCTCGCCGTCGTTATAGCTCCCGTTCAGGCTCGGATACTCCTTCAGCGCTTTCGCGACAGCCTTGGCGAAGATCACGTTCACGGAGACCTTCCGCCCGAGTTGTTCGAGCAGCTTCGCCCTGAAAGGGGCGATCGCGCTCATGTCACAGCTCGCTATATACTGCACTGCAGGGGAAGTATGCCAGCTCTCAACCATTCGCTCGGCAACTATCTTCCGTATTCCTCTGGCTTTGTACGTTCGAGACACGTCTTCCTCCCCGTTTCCTAGAGAAGACCTGAATAGTCTTCACCCTCTTCGCCGATGATAGCCACGGTCGTCAGAACATCCACAGTCTCATCATCCGGGACCAGGATCTTCAGCAGGGTCCCGCTGGCCATAGCCTCGACGTCATTGGTGATCTTCTCGGTCTCGACGGAGAAGAGCACTTCTCCCTTCTCGACGCTGTCGCCCTCTTCCTTGGCCCACTCGATGATGGTCCCCTCTTCCATGGTCAAGCCCAGTTTGGGCATCACTACTTTTACTGCCATTGTTCTCTCTCCTCGTTAGAATGAATGGGCTGCTTCGTTATGTACATCATGAGCAGCCTCCATGATAGCTTCCGACAGCGTCGGGTGGGGATGGATCACCTCCCCGAGGTCCTTCGCGGTAAGACCAAGGTGCACGCAGAGCGTCAGCTCCGCAAGCAGGTCTGTCGCATGGGCCCCGGTCACCGAAGCCCCGATGATCCGGTCGGCCTCATCGGTGATGACCTTCACGAAGCCTTCGGTCTTCCCGATCACCATCGCCTTGCCGATCCCGGCAAAGATGAACTTACCGGTCCGGTAGTCGATCCCCTTTGCGGCGGCTTCCTTCTCGGTGATGCCTACCGCGGCGATCTCCGGTTCGGTATAGACGCATCTCGGCACGGCATGGTAGAGCGCCTTCGACTGCCTGCCCATGATGTTCTCCACCGCGACGACGCCCTCCTTGGAGGCTACGTGCGCCAGGAACGGGGTATCCACCACGTCGCCGATCGCGTATACGTCCTCGAGGCTGGTCCTCATCGTCTCATCGACGACGATCTTCCCCCGTTCGACTGCGATCCCGAGCTCCTCGAGCCCGAGCGAGGCGGTATTCGCCCTCCTGCCGATGGAGACGAGTATCTTCTCCGCGGTCAGCGTCTCACCAGTGGTGAGGGTGCAGGTCACTGACCCCTCTCCCACATCCACGGTCTCGACGCCCTTGCCGAGGTAGAAGGCCACCTTCTCCTTCTTCATCTTCTTCTGGAGGATCTGCGACACATCTGGGTCCTCCATGGGCAGCAGGGTCTTCAGCATCTCGACGATCGAGACCTCCACGCCCATCTTCCGGAAGAACTGCCCGAACTCACAGCCGATGACTCCCCCGCCGACGATGATCATTGATGCAGGCAGGGTATCGAGCTGCAGCGCTTCGTCGCTGCTTATCACCTGCTTCCCGTCGAACTTGAAGAGCGGCGGGAGGATCGGTACTGATCCGGTCGCAATGATGATCCTGTCAGTCTCTATGGTTTCGGTCTGCCCGTCCTCGAAGGTCACCTTGACGGCATGGTTCGAGACCAGTGAGCCGGTTCCCTGGTAGACGGTCACCTTCCGCTTGTTCAGCAGATAGGTCACCCCGTCAACGAGCTGCTTCACCACGGCATGCTTCCGCTGGTAGATCTTCCCGAAGTCGAGGGTAGCCTCCCCTGCCAGGTCGATTCCGAACCCCGGGGCCTTCATGATCCCGTCGTACAGGTCAGCACAGCTTAAGTAGGCCTTGGTGGGGATGCACCCTTGGTTCAGGCAGGTGCCCCCCAACCGCTTCTTTTCCACAAGGTGGACCTCGGCGCCCAGGATGGCAGCCTTGAGTGCTGCCACATAGCCGCCGGGTCCGCCCCCGATGATGGATATCTTCATCGTTATGCCATCAGGCCCTTGATCGCTGCTTCTATGTCTTCCTGTCTCGGCATGACATAGTTCTCGAGGTTACCAGAGAACGGTGCGGGAACGTTCAGTGAGCCAAGCCGCGCGATCGGCTTCTTCAGCTTGTCGAACGCCTCTTCAGCCACGATGGATGCGAGCTCAGCAGACCATGCGCCCCGCTTGCACTCCTCGGTGACGACCATGAACCGGCCGGTCTTTGCGACTGAGTCAAGGATCGCCTGTTTGTCGAGGGGATAGAGGGTTCTCGGGTCGATGACTTCCACGCTGATCCCCTCTGCTTCCATCGCCTTGGCGACCTTCAGGGCCCTGGACACATACAGTCCGGTTGCTACGAGCGTGATGTCGGTCCCTTCCTTATGGATCCGGGCCTTGCCGAACGGTATTGCCTCAGCATCGAGGTCGATCTTCACGCCCTTTCCGTAGAGGACCTTGTGCTCGAAGAACATGACGGGGTTGTCATCCCTGATCGCAGTCATCATCAGGCCATACGCATCTTCAGGGGTCGAGGGGTAGACGACTTTCAGGCCCGGTACGTGGGCAAGCCATGCCTCGAGATTCTGTGAGTGCTGTGCCGCTGCGGAGATACCGCCGCCGCCTGGGAACCGTACTACCATCGGCAGCGAGATGTCTCCGCCGTACATATAGCGCATCTTGGCAGCCTGGTTCACCAGCTGGTCCATACATGCGGTCATGAAGTCGCCGAACATGATCTCGGCCACAGGCACGAGCCCGGTAGCGGCAGCGCCGATTGAGGCACCGACGACCAGCTCTTCTGAGATCGGGGTATCGATACACCGCTCCTCGCCATACTTCTCAAGGAGGTTACGGGTGACACCGAAGGAACCGCCCATCACGGCTACGTCCTCACCGATGCAGAATACCCGCTCATCGCGCTCCATCTCTTTATCAATGGCAGCGTTGATCGCTGCTCCGTAGGTCATTCGTTTCATCAACATATTATCTCCCCTCCTCGACCAGGTCGGAATACAGGTCTTTCAAAACTGATGTCTCATCCGCGAAGGGACTGTTCAATGCGAACTCACGGGCTGCTGCGATCTCAGCGATCGCCTTCTCCTCGATGACTGCAAGCTCTTCCTCGGTAGCGACCTTGTCAGCAAGGAGCTTGGCCTTCATGACCGTGAGCGGGTCCTTAGCCAGCCATTCCTCGAGTTCCTCGACCGGTCGGTATGCTGCTGCATCACCCTCGAAGTGTCCTCGGTGCTTGAAGGTCTTGAACTCCATGAGGGTCGGGCCTTCACCATTCCGTGCCCGTTCGACAGCCTTCTGGGTCTCCTCATAGACTGCGACCACATCGTTGCCGTCCACGATGACCCCGGGGATCCCGTAGCCGACTGCACGGTCTGCGATGTTCACGTTGTTCGATGAACGGTGGAACCGGGTAGAGATCGCGTACATGTTGTTGCTGCAGGCGAAAATGACCGGGAGCTTATGTACTGATGCGAAGTTCAGTGCCTCGTGGAAGGAACCTTCGTTGCTTGCACCGTCACCGAAGTAGCAGACAGTCACTTTGCCGTCTTTCTTGATCTTGGATGCAAGAGCCGCACCGACAGAGATGGTCTGTCCTGCACCGACGATACCGTTGGCACCAAGGATACCGAGGGCTCGGTTGGCGATGTGCATCGATCCGCCCTTTCCCTTGTTGTAGCCGTCGACTCGACCGCAGAGCTCTGCGAGCATGATCTTGGGGTCAGCTCCCTTTGCCAGTACATGACCGTGTCCCCTGTGGGTACTGGTGATGTAATCATCCGCGTTCAAACAGGCACTCACGCCGGTAGGTACGGCTTCCTCTCCGATACTCAGGTGTACGAACCCCTGGACTTCACCGAGGGCAAAGCTGTCTTTGCACTGTTCTTCAAAACGGCGTATTCGGTTCATCATGTCGTAGAACTCCAACAGCCTTTCTTTTGATAGATCCATAATTTATCCTCACTTGTTTTTGCTGATAATTTGCATAGATCTATAAAGCATAATGCGTGCCAAAAACGTGAGATCTGGAAATGATCACGAGATTGTGGGTTCCAGGCTGGTTGGGGAGGGGTATGTGCAAAAAGGGGGAAATGGGTGTATCAGGAGAATGTGTATCACAATGAGACGGTAGTACCATAATGAGACGGTCGTCTCATTGTGATACACACATTGCATGAGACGGGTCTACCGGTAGCTGATACCGTACTTCTTGATCTTCCGGTAGATGGTGGCTTTCCCGATGTTCAGGGTCTTCGCGGCCTCGGTGACGTTGTTCCCGGCCTGCTGCAGGGCTCGGATGATCATCTCCTTCTCAATGTTCTCCTTCGTCCCCACCGTCATCGGGACGGAGTCAGGCTGGGAAGTCGTGACGCCGGCAGTTCCGGCACTGCGGGTGATGCTCGCCGGCAGCAGGTCGACCCCGATGGTATCGTCACTACAGAGGAAGAAGGCCCTGCTGATGAGGTTCTGCAGCTCCCTGATGTTCCCCTTGAACTCATAGGCCTGGAGGGCTGCGATGAACTCAGGCTCGAAGCCGCTCACCTTCATGTCGAACTCGGCGTTCAGCTGTTCGAGGAAGTGAAGGCACAGCAGGGGTATATCCTCCCTGCGCTCATTGAGACTCGGGATGATGAAGTTCACGGTGTTGATCCGGTAGAAGAGGTCGAGGCGGAAGTCACCTTCGGCGATCTCGCTCTCGAGGGTCTTGTTCGTGGCAGTGATTACCCGGACATCGACGTACTTATCCTTCTTCGACCCGATCTTGCTGATCTTGTGGGAATCGAGGGCCCGCAGGAGCTTCGGCTGGATGTCCATGGAGAGCTCGCCTATTTCGTCTAGGAAGAGCGTTCCCCCATCGGCGAGTTCGAACTTGCCGAGCATGCCGCCCTTCTTCGCGCTGGTGAAGGAACCGGCCACATAGCCGAAGAGTTCGCTCTCGACCAGGTCCCGGGGGAGGGCTGCACAGTTCACGGCAATGAACGGTCCTTCCCTTCTCTTGCTCTGGTTATGGATCGCCTGGGCGACGAGTTCCTTCCCTGTCCCGCTCTCCCCGTTGATCAGGACGGTGCAGTCGATGCCGCTGATCCTCTTCGCGTCCTCGATGACCCGCAGCATCGCCGGGTTGCGCGTGATGATGTCGGAGAAGTGGTATTTCGCCGTGTTCCCCACGAGGTTGTTGATATAGGTGTTGATGGAGCGTTCCTTGCGGAACACCGCGGCCAGCCCGATCTGCTCCCCATTGTACTCGAGGTAGATGAAGTTCCCCACGCAGGGAATCTCCTCGGAGCCGTCGAAGATATGGAAATTCACGTTGTACCGGGACTCGGTGACCTCGGGGAACCTGACATCGGGGATGACCGACGAGATGGGTCTCCTCAGCAGCTTCCGCTCCGAGCAGCCGAGGTAGGTGCACCCCTTGGCGTTGAGGAAGCTGATGTCCCCGGCACTGTCGGTGATGATGACTGCCTCGGAGATCGAGCTCATCCCGACCTTCATGAACTGGATCTGCCGGGCCCTGGCGACCTCGTTCTCGATCAGCTGGGCTGCTGCCTGGACCATCCCGAGGGTATGGTTGCTCGCTTTCGCGTTCAGGCAGGTGTTGACCAGTGTCCCGATCACCTCCCCCATTGCATCATGGATGGGGACGACCGAGCAGCTGAAGAAATGGTGTTCCCTGCAGTAGTGCTCACAGCCCTCGGTCCTGTAGGTCTTCTTGTACCGCAGGGCCAGGGAGATCGCGTTGGTCCCGACGGTCTCCTCGCTCCAGAGGACTCCCGCAGAGACGTTGTAGCCCTCCTTGATCACAACCATATCTTCCGGGTCACCGATCAGGTCGAGGATGACGGCGTCGGCATCCGTGACATAGATGATGGAATTATGCTCCTGGATGATCTGGTAGAGGTTCTCCATGATAGGTTTGGAGTAGAAGAGGAGGTCCCGGTTATGCTTCTTGATCACCTCGAACTCATCAGGAGGAACGGTCCTGCCTATGGTGTGGTTGGAATCGATCCCGAGTGCACGGCTCCGCTTCCAGGACTCACCGATCTCTTCCCTGACAGAAGGGTGAATCTCCCCGGACGCGATGAACGCCTTCCACTCTTCCTGCATATACTCCTGATCCATATGACATCGCCTCCTGTCCTTTCAATATAGTATGGAAGTGGTGGCAAGTAAACCGTAATGGGAGACGGGGGTGGGAGAAGGTTGCCGTACCAGGACAAACGCATGAAACAAAACTAATTGATTAACAGCAAAGAACTAACCATCGGAAAAACTGAAGAAAATGAGAAATTTTCTGGTAATTCTGATGGTTTTCTTGTATAATGTATTACATAGTATGTAATACTTCGGAGGTTGTATGCCCTATCCACCGTGGGTCATGAAACATAAACAGAAAGGCATGTATGTCAACAAGGTCAATGATTCAACCTATCGTATCTATCGCGGTCATTCAGAACGGGTGAAAGGCACCAAGAAAGTCAAACGTATCGTTGATGAATACATCGGTACCATCACCGAGAAAGATG
The DNA here is from genome assembly GCA_963677595.1 of Spirochaetia bacterium. GTDB lineage: Bacteria > Spirochaetota > Spirochaetia > CAKZLE01 > CAKZLE01 > CAKZLE01. Next base: position 1,741,620 of record OY782041.1, on the reverse strand, counting down.
GTCTGATCCCCACAAAACCCAAGATCAAGGGCGAGGTGCGTACCCTTCGTAGTGGAGGATATGCGATCCTCTGGCGATTCTGTCGAGCCAACCTGCAGCGCATACCTCAGCTCATGGGAGATGATGCGGGTGCTGCCGTACTTGCTTCTGCGATACTTCAGGTGATCTATGGGGAGGCTTCTTCTTTTCTGTATAGCTGTGATTGGGTGAGTATGGCCTATCCTGATGTCACCTTCCCCCTGACACCTCTGCTGGAGGCAGAAGCGAGGCGAGTGGCAACGGCCTTGCGATCCACACTCACGGCGGTTTTCGGGGAACAGGCTTCACTGGTGATGCATGCTGCTGCCTTCATCACCAGGGTCTGGGTAAATGGGCAATGGGTCAATGCCGTCGTGCCGCAAGCATGTAGGGAGCTGGCAAAGACCTATGATTTTCGTTGGGAGGTGTAACATGGCACAAGAGACTACAAGAGGAATGGATCTCTTCATGGAGATACAGGATGCGATGGGGACGATCGGCCCTTGGCAGGCTGAGCGGAAGGCTACTCGCAAGGTCATCAAGCGATTAGTGAGTATCCTTGATACGAACGTTGATGATCCGAGGATGCAAGGGAAGGTCGCCTATCCTCTTTCGGAGATCATCGTATTGTCATTCTTCGCTGTCTTGGGGGGCGCAGTCACCTTTCAGGACATGGAAGCCATGTGCACATACAAAGAGAAGTATTTTCGTCAGTTCCTTCCCCTGAAGTCAGGGATTCCGTCACATGATACCTTCTGCAGGGTCTTCTCCCTCATCGATATGGGACAACTCAATGATGCCTTGGTGCTGTTCGTCATGCAGGCCATGGAAGACCTGCGAAAGGCTTTGAAGATACCGGAACCTCTGCTGAAGCAGATATGTGTGGATGGGAAGGAGGCTCGAGGATCTGGTCGGATGACGAATGCAGAAGGAACAACGATCCGGAATATTCAGACGTTGCATGTCTACTCCTCCTATAACGGAATCTGTCTGAAGTCGGTGCAGATAGATCAGAAATCCAATGAGATCCCCAAAGCACAGGAGGTCTTGTCCACGATGGACTTACGAGGGACTCTGGTCTCATTCGATGCCTTGAATACGCAGAAAGGGACGATCGATGTCATCATCGAAGGGAAAGGGCACTATCTTGGTGGATTGAAAGGGAATCAGAAGACACTCCTGGAGGAGAGCGCTGCCTATTTCACCCCTGAATACCTCCAACAGGCGGAGAATGATCCTGATAGATATTACCGGACGATGGAGAAAGCTCATGGGCAGATGGAAGAGTGCGTCTATACGGTAGCAAACGTGAAAGCGAAAGATCGCTGTTTCTTCTCTGACTGGGCAGGGATCAAAGCGGTGATACGGTTTGATAAGCGTACCGAAAAGATCAATACCGGGAAGAAGACTCAGGAGACTCGGTATTACATCACCAGTCTCGATGGCGATGCTCAGATCTGCGGAAAAGCGATCCGGGAACATTGGCAGGTCGAGAATTCCCTGCATGGGTTCCTGGATGTGATGTTCTATGATGATGAGAATACTACGGTCAATCGTACGGCTAGCGGCAATCTGTCGCTGGTAAAGAAGATGACCCTTTCTCTGTATAAGATGATGAAGCCCCTTGAGAATTCGAAGACGCTCAGTCAGATCAAGAGAGGCTTCCATTGGGCCTATGAGGACGTTCTTGAGAGGATGTTGAGTATGTGTGATAACCGGACTATTCGCACCGCATTAGATGAGTCCTTGCAGAAACAGAAGAAATAAGAGTTCTCATAAGAAATTCACAGCCCCTTCCTCAATCTCCCCTCCCGATAGGTACTGCTTCAGGCATCGGGAGGGGGCTCTTTGTCAGAGGATGATCATTTTCCTGATTTGAACCATTCATTCCCTGCGATTATTCAGATTCGTGATCCTGCCCTCAGAGTGTACGCGATTTCATGCGTTTGTCCTGTTGCCGTACCGGGATTGATTGACTGTATAGCCTTTTGGCTATACTATGAAATATAAACAGGGGAGATTCTTGTTCTCAGAGAAGAACGGAGGAGTGTCTGTAATGGAAACTAAGAAAGTAGCAGAGCCTAAATCTGTCTCGAAGTTGATGTACCGGATCCGCAAAGAGGGAGATACCAGTGAGATCGATTACTGGAACGGGTTCTCCCAGATCATCCTCGAGAGCCAGAGACTGCGTTATGAGCACAAGGTCTCACAACAGGACCTGGCAGCCCTGATGGATACCAAGCAATCGGTGATCTCACGATTCGAGAACATGGGCAGACTCCCGAGTTATGACTTCATTGCCAGGCTGGCTGCAGCATTCGACCATGCACCGGGTATGACCCTGTTCGGGGAATATATGGCTGTTGCTCCATCACGCTACTTCAAGGCCATAGACCAGATGGCGGAGTCTCAGGGTATCGACACAGCCCAGTTCGTACAGGATCTGCTCGAACGGGCCCTGGAATGGCTTGTGGGAGGAGATGATCATGCGGGAACCCTAATGGAGAGCATGCCATGATTCGAACGGTAACAGACACTGACCTTCCCCGCATCAGGGAGTTCATCACCCGGTGTGAGCCCCTGGGGTTCCATACCCTCTTCACCTACTGGGTGCTCGGCAGCCATTTCACAGACCTGTTCCTCATCTGTGAAGAAGATTCCCGCATCCAGGGGCTGATCACCGGGCTGGTCAGCAGCACCTGTGATAACACGGCCTTCGTCTGGCAGCTGGGGGTAGGTCCTGAATCCAGGAGGAAGGGAGTAGCACAGTCATTGATCTCCGAGTTCTGTTCACAGCCCACATTCCTCACTATTTCTCAGCAAAAAACGGGTATTTAATTTCGGGCTAAAATCGGTTTAAAAAGCGCTACCCTTCATCGTCCAAGAGGACCAAAATGGCTTCATACGCATCCTGAGAGAGCTTCTTCATGGCATTCATCGTCTTCTCCAGGGTTCTCCTGTTCTCAATCCATGGTTGGAGGACCTCAGCCTGCTGCTCTGTGAGCTTCCTGGCTACGGTCTTCCCGCCCTTTTTGGTCGTCCAATAGTAATACGGTCCATGCTTGGCCTCAGTGTCTGTATGACACTTGCACGAGGGGTTCCCGCAGGTAAGAAACCGTTTGGAGATGGATCCTGACCAGATAAATTCGATCGTGCTCAGTTCCTTGGCGAGTTCCTGCTGTTTGCGGCGAAGTACCTGAAGGCGCTTCTGTGCCGTCTCGGTGGTCATGACTTGACTCCTCTCTTGTCCTACTGTATAATACAGTAGGTTCAGTGATCAGTCAAGTCCTGTTTCCACGACCGCTACAGGAGGATACCGATGGCCAGTACTCCGCCCCTTTCAACCCTGTTTCAGCATACCAGAATCTATACCCATTCCTACCTGCCCATTGCGGCGGCCTACTGCCGCATGCTCGGGTTGAGAGACATCGTGGATGCGGCGGTGGAGACCCGTATGCAGCTATCTCCGGGGCTCGTGGTGCAGACGATGGTGCTCGATGTCCTGCATGGACGGTCGCCGCTGTATCGGATCGAGCAGTTCATCGAGCAGCAGAACCGCAGCCTATTGCTGGGACAGGAGGTAGATCCGCATCTGTTCAATGACACGAACATAGCTCGGTCCCTGGATGCGATCTTCGATGCCGGCCCATCGAAGATTGTGACCGAACTGGGGATTCGGGCAGCACAGGTCTTCGATCTGGATATGCATGCCCTCAGTTACGATACTACCAGTACGAGTGTCTGGGGGGAATACCGGGGGAGTGAGCAGGAAAAGACCCCGGGGCCTTCGATCGTCCTGGGGCACTCCAAGGATCACCGACCGGATCTCAAGCAGTTCATGACGGAGTTACTGTGCGTGGATCATGGGGTCCCAATCTTCAGCAGTACCCTCAATGGGAACTCCTCAGACAAGACGTCTAACAATGCGATGCTCACACGGATCAGTACACTGCTCTCCCGACATGGGTTGGGAGATGGGGCCTGTATCTATGTTGCAGACTCGGCCATGGTGACGCAGGAGAATCTGGAGGCTTTAGGGTCGATGCCATTCATCAGCCGTCTTCCGGCAACCTACGGCGCATGTGACCAGGCAATAAGGGAAGCGATCGGAGCGGGTCGCTGGAGTCCCATAGGCATGATGGCTGAAACACCAACAGGGAAGAACCGGCCTCCTGCGATCTATAAGGGGTGCGAGACGACGGTAACGTTGTATGAAAAGCCCTATCGCGGGGTCGTGATACATTCGAGTTCCCATGATAAGCGAAGGCAGAAGAAGATTGACAAAGCGATTGAGCAATCGTTGAAGGAGCTGAACGGGAAATTGAAGAAAGTTCAGCGACAGTATTCCTTAACTTCTTGTACTTTTATTACTCAAACCACTTTTTCGCGACAAGCCAATACATAAATCTTTAAAATATAAGGAGAAACAAACGGTTTTCAGTTGAATTCCAGACCCAGCTCTGCTATACTTAAGGTATAAAGTATTACTCAATGCGAGGTGAATATCATGTACCTAAAGACCCTGGTTGACCTGCCGGATGTCCCCGGTAAAATCGTGATTCAGACGAAGAATAATTCGTCCTACGTGCACTTCGAATACGATCGGATCTATGATGCTGACAGGAAGTTCAATGTCCCCAAGCGGGTTGTCATCGGCAAGATTGCTGGCAACGATAAGCACAAAATGTATCCGAATCCAAATTTCCTGAAGTACTTTCCTGCCGTTGATGTTTCGCCCAGTCGTACGACTGATCCAGACCGAAGCTGCTGCCTGAAGATCGGTTCCTGGTTGGCGATCCGCAGCATCATCGAGCACTATGGGATCGAGAAGACCCTCAACCCCATCATCGACAAGGATACCGGGTTCTTCCTGGACCTTGCCGCATATTCCCTGATCAGTGAGAACAATGCCGGTCAGTACTATCCTGACTATGCTTATTGCCATCCGTTGTTTACCAACGCCATGCATATCTACAGCGACTCTAAGGTCTCAGACTTCCTTACCACCATGCCTGAGCACTGGAGTGTGGAGTTCCTGAATGCGTGGAATGCACGTAGGGATCACCGAGAACGGATCTACATCTCCTACGATTCCACGAACAAGAATTGCCAGGCCGGGGACATCGAGATCGTCGAGTTTGGGCATCCAAAGGATGAACAGGGACTTCCCGTTTTCAATTATTCGATTGCCTATGACAAGACGAACCAGGTCCCCTTGTTCTATGAGGAGTATTCCGGCAGTATCGTAGATGTCTCACAGCTCCAATTCATGCTGGAGAAAGCACTCAGCTATGGATACCGGCATTGCGGGTTCATACTTGACCGAGGATACTTCTCCAAGGCGAACATCCAGTACATGGACGCCTGCGGCTATGAGTTCGTCATCATGGTCAAGGGCATGAAGGACCTCGTCTCCGGCTTGGTACTGGAGCATCAGGGGAGCTTTGAGACTGACCGGAGATGTTTCATTCGTGGGCACCGGGTGTATGGGAAGACCATCAAGGCACCGCTGTACGCTGATGATACACGAGAGCGGTATTTCCACATCTTCCATTCCTCAACGCTTGAATGCAGCCAGAGAGGCAAGCTTGAGGCTAAGCTGGAGCGGATGGAGAAGAGTCTCCTCAAGCATCGGGGACAGGCGATCACGTTCCCGAAATCGTACTCCCAGTATTATGAGCTCTATTTCAATGAGCAGGAGGGATCAGCCAAAACCCTGGTCCACTGGCGGGAACGGAACGATGTGATCCAGCGGGAATTATCTCTGTGCGGCTACTTTGCTATCGTCACCTCAGAGCAGATGACGACTCAGGAGGCGATGGATCTCTATCGGAGCAGAGATGCTTCGGAGAAGCTGTTCAGAAGCGACAAAACCTTTTTGGGCAACAAGAGCCTGCGTGTCCATTCCGACCAGGCTGCGGATGCCAAGGTGTTCATCGGGTTTGTCGCTCTCATCATACGCAATCGGCTCTACAACCTGCTTAAGGATGCGATGGCGCGGATGGAAAAGAGGCCAAACTACATGACGGTCCCGGCGGCAATCAAGGAGTTGGACAAGATCGAGATGGTACGCCAGTTTGACGGCATCTACCGGCTCGATCATGCCGTAACGAAGACCCAGAAAGTGATCCTGGAGGCCCTAGGCTTAGATCCTGCCTCTGTACAGACTACAGCTCAATCCATTAGTGGGGTATTGGCTGCAACAGACACATCTGACAAACAGGAGGAATCGTGATGGCACGCACAAGGACGATGGCATCGGTTGATGCAAAGATCAAGAAGGCCCAAGATGCAGTGGAACAAACAAAAGACCGGTATGATGCTGCCGTAACTGAACTGGAACGATGGTACGAAGAGAAGAAGAACCTTCAGCTGCAGGAACTTGCCCAGGCGCTCAACAAGAGTGATAAGAGTTTTGAAGACGTGATGCGATTCATCAAGGATGGTACCCGCTGAGGCCTCGATGCAGGCCTTGAGTAATAAAAAGTCAGGAAGTTAAGGGTATTACTGCAGCGAAGATGCGCAGGTTGCTGCTGCCAACCTCGCTGCGGTCTCTTCCCCGCTGCACTCGTTAACGGTTACGATCCAAGAAGTGGCGGTTCGGCGTCGTGGACGTCCCCCGAAGGAGGGTCCGCCGCCTGTAGATCTGCGGTATGAGTTGAACTGGGAGATCACCGAAAAGTCGGACAAGCTGCAGGTGCTCAGAGAGCAGGCAGGATGTTTTGTGCTGCTTACCAATGTTGCTGTTGCATCGCTTGATGCCGCATCGGTACTGCGTACGTACAAAGGCCAGTATGGGATCGAGAGTGATTTTTCATTCCTCAAGGATCCCCTGGTAGTCAATGACCTGTTTCTGAAAACCCCTTCCCGCATAGATGCATTGGGGATGATTCTCGTGATCGCCCTGATGGTCTGGCGGTTGATGGAGCGGCAGATGCGGCGGTATCTCCAGAAGGAAGGTACTACGGTACCAGGCTGGGACAACAAACCGACGGCAAAGCCGACTTCATTCATGATGAGTACCGTGTTTGGCGGTATCATGGCGGCAGAGATGGGAGCAGAAGCGGTGCTGGTAAATCCGCTCTCTTCCCGTCAGTTGGCCTTCCTGTCTGCATTGGGTCTTGATGAACGCGTATTCTACGACAAGGGGGTGAGGTGTGTCCTGACCTCTCTGCATGCATGAACTTCGTAGGTGTACCTGCGTCTGATCCTCAGAACCTATGAGAAGGCTGGTTACTGTCCTGATCATCAGCATGTCTGTTCAGACGGGGTAGCAACCAGGCGGATTTGCCGATTTTTATGCCGTGTGGAGGATCGGTAAGGATGAATAGCCCTTCGTAGTCTCAATCCTTTCCTGAAATGGAAAATCCTGCTATGTGTGCGTCATGAAAGTGAGGAATGTGGGTCACAGGCATCGAAGCTCGGTGCAAAGCATATCCAGGTGACCATCGAACCCGATAACCTTGCGAGCCTTGGTGCGTTCACCAAGTATGCCCGGAGTATCGGCAGGGAGCTGAGAAGAATCGATACCCTTGAGCTCAACGATGAGTACGCTTCTACCCCGATACACGAGACCATCTACTCCCTCGATATCATGGAATCTTCCTGAAAAGTCATAATCCCCTCAGAATTTACACTTCAAGGAGAGATTCCGTGGATTTCTTCATTCTAATAACTCAGAACACACTGTATTATCTCTTCAGGATGCGTATCAATCTTTTCATATGCAGTCTGAATCTGTTCAAATGGATATTCATTTGTAATTAATGTTTCTAAATCGAGTTTAGAAAGTAATGAAGTACAAAATTCTAACTTTCGTTCAAAAGTCCAAATATGTGCAAAATCAGGTCTAGTAAAGTTAGCTTGGGAACATCGGATTGTAATGCGATTATGGTGAAACTCATCTGCAAAATTGATTACTGAATCTCCTTGATACCAAGAAAGAGCAATCACTTTTGATTCTGGAGCTGCTATACGAATAGCTTGCTGTAAAGCTTTTGAAGAACCTGTAGCATCTATTACTATATCAGCCCCACGACCAGACGTTTTCTCTCTAATCACCGATGCAATATCATCACGAGTCATTGGGTTGAAGGTTTCATCTGCACCTATTTTCGTTGAAGCCTCCAAACGTTTATCTATTGTATCAACAACATAGACAATACCACCTGAAAGCTTCGCTAACTGAGCAGTCAGCTGACCGATGACACCTTGTCCCATGATGACAACGACATCTCCTAGTTTTATATCACTATCAAGAATACCATTAAAAGCTGTCATGAGGTTTGTAATGAAAACTCCATACCGAGGATCCAAGGAGTTTGGCAACTTAACTGCTTTATCTGCATCAACACAATGTTCACTTTGGTGAGAGGCATTGATATAGACCTTATCGCCAACTGATAAAGTCGTTACCTTGTCACCAGTCTCAATAACTTCCCCACATACGGAGTATCCCAGATACCATACACCCGGGTCACAGCTCCTTATGGGATATTGCCATGTATCTTGTGCATTTGCTGGTACAAAAAGACGTATTGCTGGATCATATTGCTTTGAGAAGAATGGAGCAACGCCTCGATACACCCCCATTTCAGTCCCATGGGAGATTCCTGAGAATAAACTCTTTACCCGAACCTGGTTCTCTCCAAGAATTTCAATACTTTCATGCTCCCTCACCTCGAGAGTCTTTGGTGCTGTATATACGGCGATATTCATATTTTATCACTCCTTTTCTCTGATAACGTATAGACTGAATCAATAATTTTCATTACTTGAACTGCTTGGTCTGCCGAAGATAATGATTGACCTGAATGGCAACAGGAAAGACAATTCTGGATCTCATTGGCACATTGCATATTGAACTCATCTTCACCGTCAACGGGTCCTTGCAGTTTTAAGACTTGGGGAGTCCCATTTTGAATGATGGAATAATCCAATCCAGTTTCCTCGTTATAAAACAGCCCAGCTTTTGTCCCATAACATGCTATGCTGACCTGCTCGGTATCGATACTGTTTGCCGCCCAACCTAGTCGAATCGTCACCGATATCCTCCCCTTCAGGGTAAACATCATTACACAAGTATCTTCCACATCGATTGACAATGGGGCCGTGTTCTGAGCGGGCGCCCATGTAGTGAGCTCCACATCTTCATCCATAAAGTAGCTATCTGCCTGACCAAAGATACCTGTCACTTCAGGAAAATCTGTGAGATATAAGGCAAGGTCAATCAAATGAACTCCAAGATCGATCAAGACCCCCCCGCCAGAAAGTTCCTTATTGGTAAACCAGCCACCTTTCCCAGGAATACCACGTTTCCTTATCCAGGTCATATCAATTGAATAGATGTCACCGAATGAAGAATCCTGTATCTTACTTTTCATCTCTTTTGCAAAAGTAGCATATCTTTTATTCATCCCCGTAAAGAGGATCCCACTACTTGCTGCAGCTAATTGCGCGATCTCATTTGCTTCACTGATATTTTTAGCCATGGGTTTTTCACAATGTACATGAATCCCACGGGAAAGGGCCTCTTTCACGATTGGGTAGTGAAGAAAATTTGGCACACAGACACTAATAAGTTCAGGTTTTATCTCATCTAGACAATCATTCACTGACGAATACCAATGAGGTATACCAAACTCTTCTGCTGTCTTCTTTGCAGCTTCAAGGTTTGAATCAACAACCGCTAAAGCTTCAATATGTTCCTGATCACAGTAGTGCTTCAAGTGTTTAAGTTTGCTTATCCAACCAGATCCGATGCAGGCATATCTCATTTATCCACTCCTGGTAAGAAAGCTGCTGTAAGAGATAAACTATCTTCAACGGGAATTTGCGTAAAGTATTCAAGCCCCATATACACATCTGAGGCCACTACCTTGTAGAGTTCTGGGATCAAGAAGGTATAATTGATCTCTCCGCTCCCAGGTCGGTCCCTTCCGGGATTATCTGCGATATGTAAGTGACCAATATATTCAGCACTTTCCTGAATATGTCTTAATATATCTCCTTCTGTGATCTGTTGATGGTAAATATCAAATAGGAGTTTCACATTATCATGATCAACCAGCTTCATAAGTTCTATTGCATCATCCGTTGTCGAGAGAAAATATCCCTTATGATCAACTCGGATATTTAACGGTTCAACCAACAGTGTACAACCGGCAACTGATGCCATATCACCGGCTTTCTTTAAAGTCGATACAGCTTGTTGTAATTGAATATCTCGCGGGACATTCGGGAGCGTATTTCCCACCTGGGTGATTATCTTCGAACAAGAAAGGTCTTTGGCTAAAGAGAGGGTTTCCTTGAATCCCTCAAGATAGGCACTTTCCTCTTCCTTATCAAGAAGGGATATGAATCTTGTGCAAAAGCACTGTACCGATATTCCCTGCTCCAGACATGCAGATTTCAATGCAGATATATCTTTATCCCACCATGTCCAGAATTCTATGGAGGAAAACCCTTGTTCTTTAACAGTCTGAATTTGCTGTTTGATAGGAACACTACTCTCAAAAAATAACGCATCAATGCATACACTATAGTTCATATGTGATCTGCTCCTTTATCTTATAGTTATTGTTGGTTCTACCCTTTCACAGCGCCTTGTGAAAGGCCGGATACTAAGTGCTTTTGGGCAAATGAGAACAGGATCAACGCAGGAATTGTCGCTAATAACCCCGTGGCCATTGTCCTTCCCATATATAAGTTCCCAAATTGGGCTTGGAAATCCTGTACACCATTTGACAGGAGACGATACTCTCCTTTTGTATTTATAATACTTGCCCAAATATAATCATTCCATGCCAGCAGGAATGAGAATATTCCGGTGGCCACTATTCCTGGCCTAGCAAGCGGTAATGCGATACGGAAGAAGATCCCCCAACGGCTGCAGCCATCTATGGTCGCACTTTCCTCGATCTCAATACTATATGCAGTCTTGAAATATCCTTGTAGCATCATGGTGCAGAATGCGATGCCCCAAGTCGTATAGGAGAGAATGATTCCTGAGTAGGAGTTAGTTAAATGCAATGCATATAACATGAAATAGAAAGGCACAAGAGGCAGTACTCCCGGAACCAGCTGGGTGGCTATGAACAACCCGAAGGTGAATTTCCTTCCTTTGAAACTATATCGACTGATGCTGTATCCACTGAGACAGGCTATCAATATACAGAAGAATGTCGTCACAGATGCTACATAGAGACTGTTTTTCACATATGTGAAGAAAGGCATTCTTGTGAATACATCGATATAATGTACTAGATCAAATTTACTTGGGATCCAGACGGGGGGAGTAGCAAGCAGTAATTCTCTTGGCTTCAATGAGGTCATTAGCATCCAGAAATACGGGAAGATCGCAAAAGTGAATATAAGGAGCAATGCAAAGTAATGCAATATATAATGGATGGAGCGTGATATCTTCAGCTTTTGTTTAGTAGTAATCAGTTTCATTATTCCTTACCTTTTATCAATAATCTGCATTTGTCGTTTGATGTAAAAAGCTGCAGGAATTACAACACAGCTGAGCATCATTGCACTGATAGCTCCAGCCTGGCCGTAGTCAAATTCTGCAAAAGCTTTCTGATAAATCATGACTGCCATAGTTTTTGTTGTGTTCAGAGGGCCACCGTAAGCAACTAAATAATTAAAATTGAAACTGTTAAACTGCCATATACCCTGCAGTAATAATGAGATGGATAGAACCGGCATGATCAATGGTATAGTGATACTGAAGAACTGCCTTACTCTCCCAGCCCCATCTATGGTTGCAGCTTCGTAACATGACGCATCAATGCTTTGCATTGCAGCAAGCACCATGATCATCATAAAGGGGAAGACATTCCAGATGTTTACTACTAACAACGATATCATTGGAACGGACAATGGACCTATCTGCCAAGAAGGATTACTCAAAAACCCGATTGAGTTATCTATTATTCCCAACCGCAGCAGCAGGTCATTAATTGGACTTAAAGTTTCATTAAAGAGGGTTTTCCAAACCATTGAAGCCACGACTGGGGGGGTTACCCAAGGAATAAGAAATACTGTACGGAAAAACCCTCTACCTGGATAAGGTCTATTGATCAGGGATGCAGCGAAAATTCCTAATATTGTAGCGAAAACAAGTGTGGCTAAGGACCAAAAGAACGTATTCCCCAACACCTGCCAGAATTCTTGCAACCCAAGTATTCGTGAAAACTTCTGTAGACCAACAAAAGCACTTTTTGAAGTGAAGCTATTAGAAAAAAACCCCATGATAATAGCCCTGGTACTAGGAATAATATTTACAAACAATATTCCTAGAATACCCGGGATCAACATGACGTAAGGTGTCACAAAATCTTGCATCTGACTATTATTTTTTTTCTTGATGTTCATTATATATCCAGTTTCTTATTGATTACATAAACATAGTATCATTTTTGTTAATTGCAATAGCTGCCTGCCTACTAAGCAGGCAGCTTTATCAAGTCTTATCAATTTTCAGAGATGATGAGTTCAATCTCTTTATCGGCATTATCCAACTCCGTCTGTACATCTTCACCAGCAAGAATCATATTTACAGCATTTGCAACAGGTCCCTGCGGGAAAGCTGAGATTTTGCTCCAGAAAGGAACAGGGATATCCCCATTGAGAGCATAGTCTGCCTGATCTGCTAAAGCCTGATACCACTGTGCGTCGAAATATGTATCAGCCATAACACGCTTATTAGCATTGATGAGCCCTGTAGCTTTACTTATAAGCAACTGGTTTTCATCACGCATAAAGAACTTCAGGAATGTTTTTGCAGATTCAACATCTTCTGTAGTTTTCATGATACTCACTGGCGCAGCATACATAATACTTGAAACAGAATCTCCTCCAGTCTTTGAAGGGAGCCTAGCCCCGATGACTTTTCCATCAAGCTGAGGAGCGCTAGCCTGCTGCATCTTGATGGCATCAGGGTTTGCGCCCAAGAGTATTGCTATCCTTCCAGCAAGGAATTCCTGCATCGTATCTACTGTAGCAGATGCATGTGAAGGACTCATCACATTATACTTGAGAACCAGATCCTGCATAAACTGAAGAGCTTCTACTGCGGCTGGATCATTGATTAATGATTCAGTGCCCTGAATATCAATGCATGATGTGCCATTCTGGGCCATAGTGGCCATTGCAGACTGAAAGAAGTCTCCTCTCGTTATATAATACGCTGCTCCACTTACCTCGATATTACCATTAGCATCTTTCACAGTTAATGTCTTTGCTACATCAACAAGCTCTTTCCATGTTGTTGGTACTTCTGTGATGCCAGCCTGCTCGAGCATATCTTTCCGATATGCCATAATCCGTACATCCATTCTCCATGGTAATGCATAAAAATCACCATTGATCTTACATTCCAGATTTGCAGCATCATAATATAGCTCATCTGCACCTACTTCATCAGCCAGATCATTTATCAGGAGAGGACCGAATTCATCACCACCCATTTCAGCAAAGGAAGTGAGAAAGAACCATTCAGCCACATCGGGGGCTTCTCCACCTTTCATAGCCAATGAATACTTATTCATAGCATTACTCCAGTCAATAATCTCATAATCGAGATTGATCCCCGTTTCAGCTTTGAAATTTTCTGCAATAGTATCCATTGCAGCTACCTGCTCAGCACGATCTCCGTACGCTTGCATCCAGAACGTAACTGATTTTTCTTGTGTTTCCTGCGCACCACCAGCAAAAACCATTGTAGTAATCGCCAGCAGTAGAAAAATAGATACACATTTCTTCATTCTTTTCCTCCTTAGAATCTATAAAATATGGAATCGTTTCCATATTATAACTAATATTTTTCTTCATTATCGTAATGAAGATCTTTCAACATAACTTGGATTAATAACTACCGTTCGGAAGACTGATGTACTTCCAGAAGATGCAGCCCTTTGTTCAACTAACCCTATAGCCTCTTTCCCAAGTTCTGAAAGAGAATAATCAATGCTATCTATCCTTGGCTGCATAATCTCAGTATAAAAATTATCAGCAGAAATAAGAGATATATCTTCAGGGACTGATATCCCATGATCAGATAAGTAGTCAAGAACACCAACTAACAAGAAATCACTACCCACCATGAGAGCTTCCGGTAAGCCTCCCACCTTGCTATTTAAAATGCCTTCACAAGCAGTATATCCGGCTTCAGCACTGTAAAAGGAACAATTATGGGCATCCCAATCTTCGGATAATGGAATTCCAAGATTCTTTAACCGTTCTTTGAATCCCAAATATCTATCATGTTCTATGCTGCCAATCTGAGTGTCCATTCCCACGAAACCGATACGTGAGTATTGCTTCTCATAAAAGATATTAGCTATTAATTCACCAGCTCCAAGATTGTTGTAGAGTACTCGATCAGCATTAGAATAACCGAGATCACGTTCAATCAATATGCAATGAACTCCTAGATTCTGTGCATAGGTAATATTCTCTATATCTGTTACTGTTGCAAATATCATTTGATTAACATTCCGGTCTAATAACATATCTATGCATGTTCTCTCGATTTTGCTGTTTGCTTCTGAACATACAGACATGACACCTAGATCATGCAACCTTGCTTCCTGTTCAATTCCATGCGAAACGATAGAAAAGAAGGGATGCAATTGATCTTTATTAATAAGCCCTATAATACCAGGGTTCTTCCCCTTTAATCCTCGCGCAAAATAATTAGCATTAAATGAAACTTCACTTGCAGCATCTAACACTTTCTTCCGTGTTATTTCTGAAGCATACCCACTTTGGTTCAGAACTCTACTTGCGGTACTTATTGAGACGCCTGCTTTTTTTGCAACATCTTTTATAGTTGGTTTCATCTAGTGACAATATCCTTTTTGTGGAATCGTTTCCATATCCTGAATCAGGATACACTGGTTTTTCCCACTTGTCAAATATAAAAATAATTTTTCTCCTCAGTAGGGGCCTGCATCTCAGGTTGTCCGGTAGAAGTATCCCCTCTCCTGCCGCACGACCTCGATGCGGCCGTCGGACTCCAGGACATCCAGGTACTTGTTGATCTCGTTCACATGCATCCCCAGGATCTTCGTGAGGTCATCGACCGTACAGGGCCTCCTGGCTATGGTCCCCAGGATTGCCGACTCGGCATCCTCTCGGTAGGAGACCAGGTCCTTCCGCTCCCCGACATCAGCGATGATCTCCGTTCCCGGGTAATCGAGCAGGGTGATGATTCCTTCCAGTTCCTCTTTTGTTGCAGCACGCAGGTCCCGGAGGGCTCCGGGCCTGTCCAGCGTATTGAGCTGCACCTTGTCAGGCTTGATGCTCCTGATCGCATCCTTCATTCGCATGATATGCTCTAACCTGTCATTCCAGCCGGGGAGGATGAAGACTTCCAGGAAGATCCTGCCTGCATACTCCTTCCTGAATTCTACCAGTCCCTGTAAATGCCGTTCGACATCGAGTGAGCATTCTGGCCGGTTCACGGCTTCGAACACATCCTGTGTGACGGCATCCAATGAGGGCAGCACCACATCGGTATCGAGGAGCTCTGTCCGTACCTCCCGGTCAGAGAGCAGGGTCCCGTTGGTGAGGACAGCCAGGGGGATCCCGGGCTGTATCTCCCTGATGAATGAGATGATCCTGCCTAACGAACTGTTGAGCGTCGGTTCACCGGAGCCTGAGAACGTGATAAAATCAGGGAGTACAGCAGTACTGCTGAAATAGGAGGAGAGCTCGTGGCGAACCTCCTCGAAGGGAACATACTCCTTCCTCTCCACGGTTAAGGCAGTCGTCTCACCTACCTCGCAGTAGACGCAGTCCAGGGAACAGGTCTTCCTGGGTACGAGATCGACTCCCAGGGACATACCCAGCCGCCTTGAAGGCACCGGACCGAATAGGTGTGCATACATACATGAACTCCCTTTTAGAGATCTTGTTTTATTACATATGCTAATTATACTGTCGTACAGAGGTTCTGTACAGGGCCCTACCATGCATCATGGATTCCCAGCAGTCTCCCAACCGCCTCTTCCATCTGCTCGAACCGCTTGTAGTCATCCCGATCCTCATAGTCACTGCCGGTTGTAATCTGGGGTATCGTGGCCCTCATGTATTCTATGCTGTCTTTGAACTCTTCTGAGAGCACATGGTGGCTGCCCCCATAGTATGCCAGTATCCTTGTTACCTCGACCTGATCCGCATGATACCGTTCCCCCTGCGAAGGATTAACAGCTTCATGTGCCGAGACAGGCAGGATCCTTGTACAGGCCGCTAACCGCCTCTGTGCTTCTTCAGCCTTGACCAACCGTTGAGACAAAGCATCCTGGGAATGGGTATACGGAGCCCTGTTGCCAGCCTGCAGCGGCAGGTCCGCATCATGGTGTCTGTCAACAGCACCTTCCAATGCATGGAGGGCTGGAATAACGATCGATGCTGGATCAACTCCTTTTGCCGCAGGGGTCACTATCTTCCTGCCGGGGGAGGCAGGAGATTTCGGTTTTCGATAGCTTCTCCTCTTTCTTGAGGAGAATGGGTTCTTCCTTGACCTATGGGACCTGATTGCCAACCTGAAAAAGGGGATCATGATCGTGATACTGAGCATGATCGAGAACCACAGCACACTCCCGCTTAGACTCAAAAAGAAGAAGATCAGGATCAACAGGATCATAGTAACCATAGGTATGTCCTTCCTGCAGCAACCGGTAGGCCAATCAGGGTTTTTCCCCATTACACAGGGAATAATGTTATACTAACACTCATAAGAGAGAGCGGCAACCGTAACATTACTGTGGTCTTCCCTTTCCATTGGTAAATTGTTCAGTGCGGGGAATAGTAAAGAGTCCTGTCTCTTGAAGGAGGAGGTCATGCATATCTTCCAGTTCAATGAAGGTGAACACTCTCTGGGGAATGCCAGGGAGATCGAGAACAGCCAGATCATTCTCCATGTCAGCTCAGATGAGCATCTGAAGAAAGCCCAGGTAGGGCAGCTTGCCGCAGTCGAGCTTACATCCCCAGGGAACTGGATGATCGTGATGATCGATAAGGTCATAAAATCTGCTTCCCTGGCAAACCTGTCTCCCGCAGGGGAGAATGAAGAGAGAGACCCCACGAGCGAGGAGGTCGCCAACCGGGTCATCCTGACCCCGGTCGGGACGATCAGGGAATCAGGGGGCAGCGGGCACCCCGTATTCTCCCGATCTATCGACCAGGTCCCGATCATCGATTCGAGCTGTTACATACTGCAGGGGGAACCCCTCTCCTCATTCTTCAACCTCCTCGTCCAGGCGGGGAAGAATGATAACTCACTTGCCTTTGGGACATACTCAATGGCACGTGATGCGACCGCCTATATTGACGGGAACAAGTTGTTCCAGAGACATGCCGCCCTCCTGGGCAGTACCGGTTCCGGCAAGTCATGGGCTGTGACCTCCATCCTCGAGAAGACGGCAGAGCTCCCCTCGACTAACATCGTGGTGTTCGACCTCCATGGAGAATACAAGGACCTCAGTTATGTGAAGAGCCTCCATATCCCCGGACCGGAAGAACTCGGTTCGAATGAAGAGAATATTCTCTACCTGCCCTACTGGCTGCTGAATGCGGAAGAACTCCTCTCCATGTTCGTCGACCAGTCCGAACACAGCGCCCAGAACCAGGTTGCCGTCTTCCAGGAGAAGGTCCTGAGAGCCAAAGAGAGATTCCTCATAGTGCATGACAAGCAGGACATGGTGAAGAACTTCACCCTGAACAGCCCGATCCCCTTCTCGATAGAGGAGGTCATAGCTGAGATCACGGATCTCAATGAGGAGATGGTTCTGGGAACACGGGGACCGAAGAAAGGGGACTTCAACGGACAGTTCAGCCGCTTTCTCACAAGGATACAGGCAAAGGTCCAGGACCGCAGGTATGGGTTCCTCTTCAAGTATCCGCCCCCCCTCCATACGTATCAGGCCATGGCGGAGATCATTCATAAGATGATGGATTTCTCCAAGGAGAACTCGAACATCAAATGCATCGATTTCTCCGAGGTCCCCTCTGACATCCTGTCGATCATCGTCGGCCTGACAGCGAGGATAATCTACCAGGTCCAGTTCTGGACCGACCCGAAGGACCGTAATCCCATCGCCATGGTCTGTGACGAGGCCCATCTCTATCTCCCGAAGAAACAGGGTCAGAACCCAGTAACCCAGCGGGCTGTCGAGGCATTCGAGAAGATCGCCAAAGAGGGAAGGAAGTACGGCGTCTCCCTCGTGATCGTCAGCCAGCGCCCGTCGGATGTGAGTACTACCATTTTGAGCCAGTGCAACAATGTCATAACCTTGCGCCTCACCAACGGGACCGACCAATCGACTGTCAGGAAGCTGATGCCGGAGAACTTCAAGAAGATGCTCGATGTGCTCCCGGTCATGGATATCGGGGAGGCAATGGTCATTGGGGACGCAGTCCTGCTGCCAAGCAGGATCCGCATCCATCCACCTGTTGAGAAACCCCTGAGCGCAACCATAGACTTCTGGTCTGAGTGGCAGAAAGAGAGCACCCCCATAAACTTCTCATTAGCAGTGGAGAACATGCGGAGACAGGGAAGGAAGAAAGAGTAGCAGGAGTACTGTCGTAATGGGACAGATGCCTGGTTCCTGCTTATTCCAGTGAGCGAAGGTGGGTATAGACGGTATTCTTGCTGATCTTCAGCTCTTTAGCAACAATCACTACGGCATCTTTCAGCTTGAAGATGTTCTTCTCGACCAGGAGAGAGATGATCACTTTGTTTCTCTGGGTCGTAGAGACCTCTTCTCTCGAATCCGCTTCTTCAATAGAATCTTTTATTGCCTTCATGATTATCTGGGTCGGGTCATCAGAGAATGACTCATACATGAATCTATGCTTATCAGTACTGGGTATGGAGTCAGCATCATAGAAATCAGATATCACATCGAGGAACGGGGTATTCAGGAAGAAATTGATACACAGCAGCCCGATGATCCTGTTCTTCTCCCCTCGGATAGCAATAGTCGTTGATTTCACTGGTTCACCATTCTTGTTCTTGGTGAAATAGGTAATGTCATTGGTCGAAGTCTTATCGATCTTTGAGAGCATCTCCAATGCCATATTCGTGATTGGTGCGCCGATCGCCCTCCCTGTATGAAACCCGTTCTTGATATAGACAACCGAATTCTCCAGATTGTCCAGCGAATGAAGGACAAGTTCATAATTCTTTCCCATATATTCAGCCAATCCATCAACAACAGATTTATAGGAATTGATGATCATGGTATCGATGATCGTGAATTGGACTTTTACGGTATTTGGGGTCATATTCGTGTATCCTCTTTATAGGTATACTTTATACAAAGAGAAGACGAAAAACAATACAAAGCTTTTCGTCTTCTCAATATGACTGGTTACCTGCTGATCAGTCCTTTTTCTTTTTGGTATGTTCAAGGATGAAGTTAACTGTCACAAATGTGGATACAATGATACCCATCGCTATAATGATTATTGATAATGCGTCCATCATGCCACCTCCACTGATTTATTCTGCGTTGCCAGGCTGACAATGATCAATATTGCGGAACAGACTACGACAGTGATGAAACTCGGGTCCAACCCAAGGATATCGATCTTAATGATATAGAACAATACTGCCATGACCAATGCAGCAATGATCGTTACCACGGCACCTGTGTTAGTAACTTTCTTCCAGAAGAACATCGCCAGGACGATGGGGAAGATCGCTCCCACGAATGGAGTTGCCATCATCTGCATGATGGATATGATGTTCTGTGCATACATTGCCAGGATGATACCTAACACGCCAATGATGACCACACCGATCCTGGAAGCCCTCAGATCGTTCTTTACGGTCTTCCCCAAGGTCTTGCCCCAGAAATCATGCACAAGGTTGGATGATGAAACTAGCAGGACTGAATCTGCACATGACATGACAGCAGCAATCAGGCCGGCCAACAGGAGGCCCTCTATGACAGGATTCCCAAGTTTAGCGATCAGGGTAGGCAGAACAGAATCCCCTTCCAAACCTGCTGGGAGTATGGTCGCTGCGATCAGGCCGACAGATACGACACTTACCGCATAGGGGAGATATATACCCACAGAGGCGATCACCGTAGATTCTACCGCTAATTTCTCATTCTTGCAGGCAAAGATCCTCACCCATAACTCCTGTGAGAGAAAAGCTTGAGGAATGATCCAGCTGAAGAACCCTATCGTCGTTGCCAAACCGAAGTTACCCATATTGAAGAAACCCTCTGGAACAGATGCAACGATATCTGAGAATCCATGCGTGGCGGTAAACCCGAATATAGGGAGGATGACCATGATGCCGAACAGGTTGATGATCAACTGATAGGAGTCTGTTATAGACAGGGCATTCAACCCGCCCATCGTCGTATAGATGATGATGATGACCCCGCAGAGGACTACCGCAAGCTTGAAATCCATCCCCAGCAATACCGATACGATGTGTCCCAATGCGATGAACTGCGCACAGGCGATTCCTACATAGGAGATCAGTACGAGGATGGTGGTCAGGTTCCTGACTGTCTGGTTATACTTGCTGCCGATCACATCCGTTAATGTCAGAACATTAAGATTGTAGATCTTCTTCCCGATCAAAATGGCAATAAGGACGAATCCTAACGAATACCCGATCAGGATCCAACTGGCAGCGATACCGGAATTATAGGCTAAGGTACAGACCCCGATTGTCGTACCGGAGCCTATTGCCGTTGCTGCCATCGTATTGGCAGCAGTCCATTTATTCAGTTTCCGCCCGGCAACAAAATAATCTTCTGCATTCTTGTTCTTCTTGGATGATAGATACCCGATCAGTATCAAACCACAGAAGAACAGCCCGATAATCAAAAACGTGATCCCCATAATTCAACCTCCCAATGATTAGTTAATTCTGGTCTTGTAACTCGTGAATGCCCTCCTCGATCCTGTCCAAGGCTTCACGTAATACCTCGATACTGGTAGCAAGACATATTCTTACATGCCCTTCGGATCCTGGACCAAAGAATCTTGCCCCCCCTGGAACAATAGATACCTTTTTCTTCTCCCGCAGATAATCCACCAACTCTCCGGCTGATCTCCCTGTTTGGGTTATATCAGGGAAGAGCACGAAGGTAGCTTCTGGATCATTGCATCGAACACCGGGAATAGCATTCAAGCGTTTTACCGCATAATCCCGGTTCTTCTGCAGCCGGCTCACGAACCCCTTCACCCAGTCAGAACATCTCTCCAGACAGGCGATCCCGGCGATCTGTGACAGGGAGGAGATCCCCCCGATCGTCTTCTCTACATCAGAAGTCTTGACGATCCGCTCAAAGAGCTGTTCATCCTGGCAGTACACACAGCCGGCACGCAGCCCGGCGATACCGTACCCTTTCGAGAACCCGTATACAGAGATCGTCCTCTTGTTCCGTTCAGGGCCCAATGCCAGGATGCTGGTAAACTTGCTGTCAGAATAGATGATATCTGACCAGATCTCATCATTCATGATATAGAACCCAAACTCCTCAGACAGTCCCAACAGATAATCCAGATCTTCAAGTGGATACGTCTTTCCCAGGGGGTTGTGCGGGTTGCAGAGTCCCAGCATCTTCGTCTTAGGGGTTATGTATTCTCTCAGCCTGGAGAAATCTATGTTCCCATGCTCATTGAACTGCATCGGATAGAGTACGATCTTCGCTCCTGCATTCTCCATGGACGTCTTGAATAGGAAATCCACAGGATCGAAGACGATCGCCTCATCACCCGGCTGCAGGATGGTATGGGCGATGACATCCATGCCACGGGCAGCACTGTCGATCGGGAGGATCAGCTCCGGCAGGACCTGCTCGAATTTCTTTGCCAATGCACGGGATATGCTTTCCCTGAATTCCTTTAATCCCCGGTTGGGAACGTAGGGGAAGTATCCGCCTTGGATATATTCTATCAGGGCCTGGGAGATCTCCGGAGCGGCAGGGAAATCAGAATCTGCCGCTGTCAATGGGATCACCCCATCTTCCACCTCTGCCCACCTCATATTGAAAGCCCGGTCTTTCAGCACATCCAATCTGATATCGTCATTAGTAAACACCTTGGACCTCCAGCTGATCAACCCAGAACGGCAATAGCCTCGATCTCACATAACACATTCTTCGGCAGTGTCTTGACTGCCACGCAGCTTCTTGCTGGTTTTGATGTGAAATATGTCGCATACACCTCATTGAACGCAGAAAAATCATCCATGGATGCAATGAAGCAGGTAGTCTTCACTACGTTTCCCAGCTCACAGCCTGCAGCCTCCAATACGGCCTGCACATTCTTGCAACTCTGGTGGGTCTGCTCCTGGATCCCTTCCGGGATACTCCCGGTTACCGGATCCACAGGGATCTGGCCGGAGGTGAACACCATATCGTTACATACCCATCCCTGTGAATAAGGACCGATTGCTTGGGGAGCGGATTCTGTTTGAATTGACTTGATCATGAAATACCTCGAATATATTATTTTATAATAATTGTACTTTATTATTTCTTATTGTCAACTATTAATGTATTATTTTTTATTCATTGTATTATATTAATGTCTAATCCTCTTTAACCTCACACCGTGCTCAACCCTCTAAAAAGATGTGTATTCCCTTCCCTATGTGTTTCAGCCCACATTCCTCACTTTCATGACGCACACATAGCAGGATTTTCCATTTCAGGAAAGGATTGAGACTACGAAGGGCTATTCATCCTTACCGATCCTCCACACGGCATAAAAATCGGCAAATCCGCCTGGTTGCTACCCCGTCTGAACAGACATGCTGATGATCAGGACAGTAACCAGCCTTCTCATAGGTTCTGAGGATCAGACGCAGGTACACCTACGAAGTTCATGCATGCAGAGAGGTCAGGACACACCTCACCCCCTTGTCGTAGAATACGCGTTCATCAAGACCCAATGCAGACAGGAAGGCCAACTGACGGGAAGAGAGCGGATTTACCAGCACCGCTTCTGCTCCCATCTCTGCCGCCATGATACCGCCAAACACGGTACTCATCATGAATGAAGTCGGCTTTGCCGTCGGTTTGTTGTCCCAGCCTGGTACCGTAGTACCTTCCTTCTGGAGATACCGCCGCATCTGCCGCTCCATCAACCGCCAGACCATCAGGGCGATCACGAGAATCATCCCCAATGCATCTATGCGGGAAGGGGTTTTCAGAAACAGGTCATTGACTACCAGGGGATCCTTGAGGAATGAAAAATCACTCTCGATCCCATACTGGCCTTTGTACGTACGCAGTACCGATGCGGCATCAAGCGATGCAACAGCAACATTGGTAAGCAGCACAAAACATCCTGCCTGCTCTCTGAGCACCTGCAGCTTGTCCGACTTTTCGGTGATCTCCCAGTTCAACTCATACCGCAGATCTACAGGCGGCGGACCCTCCTTCGGGGGACGTCCACGACGCCGAACCGCCACTTCTTGGATCGTAACCGTTAACGAGTGCAGCGGGGAAGAGACCGCAGCGAGGTTGGCAGCAGCAACCTGCGCATCTTCGCTGCAGTAATACTGTCGCTGAACTTTCTTCAATTTCCCGTTCAGCTCCTTCAACGATTGCTCAATCGCTTTGTCAATCTTCTTCTGCCTTCGCTTATCATGGGAACTCGAATGTATCACGACCCCGCGATAGGGCTTTTCATACAACGTTACCGTCGTCTCGCACCCCTTATAGATCGCAGGAGGCCGGTTCTTCCCTGTTGGTGTTTCAGCCATCATGCCTATGGGACTCCAGCGACCCGCTCCGATCGCTTCCCTTATTGCCTGGTCACATGCGCCGTAGGTTGCCGGAAGACGGCTGATGAATGGCATCGACCCTAAAGCCTCCAGATTCTCCTGCGTCACCATGGCCGAGTCTGCAACATAGATACAGGCCCCATCTCCCAACCCATGTCGGGAGAGCAGTGTACTGATCCGTGTGAGCATCGCATTGTTAGACGTCTTGTCTGAGGAGTTCCCATTGAGGGTACTGCTGAAGATTGGGACCCCATGATCCACGCACAGTAACTCCGTCATGAACTGCTTGAGATCCGGTCGGTGATCCTTGGAGTGCCCCAGGACGATCGAAGGCCCCGGGGTCTTTTCCTGCTCACTCCCCCGGTATTCCCCCCAGACACTCGTACTGGTAGTATCGTAACTGAGGGCATGCATATCCAGATCGAAGACCTGTGCTGCCCGAATCCCCAGTTCGGTCACAATCTTCGATGGGCCGGCATCGAAGATCGCATCCAGGGACCGAGCTATGTTCGTGTCATTGAACAGATGCGGATCTACCTCCTGTCCCAGCAATAGGCTGCGGTTCTGCTGCTCGATGAACTGCTCGATCCGATACAGCGGCGACCGTCCATGCAGGACATCGAGCACCATCGTCTGCACCACGAGCCCCGGAGATAGCTGCATACGGGTCTCCACCGCCGCATCCACGATGTCTCTCAACCCGAGCATGCGGCAGTAGGCCGCCGCAATGGGCAGGTAGGAATGGGTATAGATTCTGGTATGCTGAAACAGGGTTGAAAGGGGCGGAGTACTGGCCATCGGTATCCTCCTGTAGCGGTCGTGGAAACAGGACTTGACTGATCACTGAACCTACTGTATTATACAGTAGGACAAGAGAGGAGTCAAGTCATGACCACCGAGACGGCACAGAAGCGCCTTCAGGTACTTCGCCGCAAACAGCAGGAACTCGCCAAGGAACTGAGCACGATCGAATTTATCTGGTCAGGATCCATCTCCAAACGGTTTCTTACCTGCGGGAACCCCTCGTGCAAGTGTCATACAGACACTGAGGCCAAGCATGGACCGTATTACTATTGGACGACCAAAAAGGGCGGGAAGACCGTAGCCAGGAAGCTCACAGAGCAGCAGGCTGAGGTCCTCCAACCATGGATTGAGAACAGGAGAACCCTGGAGAAGACGATGAATGCCATGAAGAAGCTCTCTCAGGATGCGTATGAAGCCATTTTGGTCCTCTTGGACGATGAAGGGTAGCGCTTTTTAAACCGATTTTAGCCCGAAATTAAATACCCGTTTTTTGCTGAGAAATAGTGAGGAATGTGGGTTTCAGTACAAAGAATCCATCATGAACCATCTCAACCTTACCAACCTACTGGCAGACTTGATGATACCAAAGAGACAATCTGGATTATGATTATGCCCTGATGACGGCCGTGGCCTCGATCTCGACCCGGTACTCATCCCCTACGAGTTGTGCCCCTACCAGGGTGTTGGCTGGGACGATCCCTGAGAACCTCCGGCCATGGACCCGAGCAACGGCCTCCCAGTCCTCTTTGAGGTTCGGTACATAGATCCTGGTACGCACGACATCGGTCAGCCTTCCCCCGAGGGCCTCGATGGCTGCCTCGATCTTGTCGATGCAGACTTCTGCCTGGGATGCGGCATCGTCTGGGGCGACAGCTTTCCCGAAGAGGGTCGCGGTGGTACCGCTGACCCGGATGGTGTCCCCTTCCCTGACAGCTCTGCTGAACCCCGCGATATCCTCCCAGACGGTGCCTGAGTTGAAGGCAGCCCCGGTATAGGGTTCTTCCGGCTTCCGCTCCACCAGGGGCATCCGCCATGCATGGGTCTTGTGGTCAGAGAGGTCCCCGGCCGCAGTCAGGAAGGGCGGTTTCCTGTATTCATCACCGCAATCCCCGGGAAGCCGGCTGAAACCGCTCCTTGCTTCCGTGATCGCAGCCATGTCATCGTCATCGAGGGAGAACGTACAGATCCTGGCATTCTCCTCCAGGTGGTCGCTCAGACCCAGCCTGGTCCCGATCAGTACGGTACCGACGAAATCGTGCTGCAGCACCCATCGCGTGGCGATGTTGCTGATACCGACACCGTGCTTGTCAGCGAGCCCTTCCAGAACGGAGAGCAGTCCCTGCAGTGCCTCCCAGCTCCCGGCAGCCTTGATGAAACGCAGGTACTTCATGAGACTCCAGTTCCCGGAGATGTCATCGAAGGAGGGTTCAGGTTTCCCCAGCCATCGCTCGGAGAGGAACCCTCCCGAGACGGTACCGTAACAGAGCAGCTTCATCCCGGACTCTCTGCAGAAAGCCCCCATGTCATAGCAGGGCCGGTCATCGAGGAGGGAGAAGTGGACCTGGTTCGACACGAAGGGGTAGCCCTCCTCGCGCAGGATCCGTGCATGGGCGGTATCGAAGTTGGTCAGGCCAATGGAGCTGATGAGCCCCTCCTCCTGGAGCTTTGCCAACCCTTCCATAGCCGGGAGGTAGCCCGGGTCAAGGTAGTCCCACCAGTGGAACTGCAGGTTGTCGATGCTGTCAGTCTTCAGTCTCCTTAATGAGACCTCGATGCCCTTCCGGACCACATCCATGTCCATCTTCCCCGGTTCGGGGACCCACTTGGTCATGATCTGGGGCTTGCCGTTCGGGAAGCCCTCCTGCTTGACCTGCTCATAGAAGGCACCGGCTATATCCTCTGCCGGGCCGTAGTGGTCTGCCATATCGAATGAGGTGAAACCGCGGTCATAGATGCTCCGCATCGATTCCACGGCCTTCTCGAAATCTATCTTCCCGTGCCCGCCGGCAACCTGCCAGAGCCCTGTCGTCAGTTCCCTGATCTCAAGGTTGTCTCCCAGTCTGTTCACAGGTATGGTGTATGTGGTATTCATCTTTATCTCCAAGTTGTAGGTATAATGTACTTTCGCATAGAAACACGATAACCTCAAGAGAGTGAAACCCTCTGCGGACTATCTGGAGACGATATTTATGTTCAGATCTTGAAGATCTGTAGGTGGTAAGATGTATTTACCGTATCACGGTATGAATTTCCCCCGACTGGGTCGGTGACTGGGTCGGTGACTGGGTCGACTGGGTCGGTGACTGGGTCGGTTCAGTATTTTGCGAAGAATCAACTGAGTGCTTTTGACGTAATGGGACTGATCATCTCATGATTCATGCTTATACCCAGTTATACGTGCTCTGCTCGATCACAAGGTCCAGCGGCATGGGGGGCATGTTGATGATCTCATTCTGATGTAACCTCGTATACTCCTGCAAGCCTTTACCCAACAGTTCTATGGTTCTTCTCAGTTTATCTTCCTCTAAGACGAATGCCATCCTCACTTCCCTGACACCCAATCCCGGTGTCATATAGAACCCTTCAGCGGGTGCCAGCAGTACTGTCTCATCATCGAACGAGAACTCGCCAATCAGGAATTCACAGAACTTCTTGGCATTCTCTACCGGCAGTTCGATCAGGGTGTAGAATGCACCTTCCGGTATATGGAAAGCTATACCAGGAATCACCCTAAGTCCTTCACAGACTACATCACGTCTTCGTTCATATCTCTCCCTGATTGATGCGTAATATTCCCTTGGAAGTCTCGATAACGCTGCTGCACCAACCTGCTCTATGGTTGGAGGACACAGTCTCATCTGACCGAGTTTCTCGATATGTTCAATGATGGTCTTGCTCCTGGAAACGATGCATCCAATCCTGGCACCGCAGGCGCTGTACCGCTTGGAGATACTGTCTACCATGATCACATGATCACTGACATCATCCAGGTCCAATGCGCTAACGAAGGAGACCCCTTCATAATAGATCTCGCTGTATACCTCATCTGCTATGAGGTAGATCCCAAATTCCTCAGATAGCCTTCTGAGCTTCTCCATGTCCTCTGAATCATACACTTTGCCTGTGGGATTCCCCGGATTTGAGAAAAGCACGGCTTTGACCCTGCTGTCTACCATCCGGGCAAGTTCTTCATATGGAGGCAGTCGGAAGTTATCAGCCAATGAAGTGGTAACAGGTTTGATATGTACACCTGCGACTTCAGCCAGACTCCTGTAGTTTGTGTAGAAGGGTTCGGGTACTAAGATGGAATCTCCACTATCTGCTGCTGCCAGCAGAGCGAACAGGATCGCTTCGCTTCCCGCATTCGTCATGTACACATGTTCTGGATCCACGGCATACCCACGTGACCGATAATATGCAGAGAACGCGTCCTTTGTCCTGGCGAGCCCAGATGAAGGGCTGTAGGCCAGCACGGACACTTCCATGTTCCGGATCTCATCCATCAGGATAGCCGGGGTCTCTATATCCGGCTGCCCGATATTCACATGATAGACGGTAACCCCTTTAGCTTGTACCGTCTCTGATATCTTGTTCAGATACCGTATTGGGGATGACTGCATCTGTTGTATTCTTTGAGAAACCATGTTCTATCCTATTTGATTGAGCCTGAAGACATTCCCCGTACCATGTATTTCTGTACGAGGAAAGCAAAAATGATCACCGGTATCGTGACGACTGTACCTACTGCCGTGAGTTGGCCCCATGCAGTTCCCTGGGGCGTCAGCAGCCTGGGTATTGCTACCGGGAGTGTCGCCGTATTCCCCCCTGTAAGGATCAAAGCCATGAGGAACTCATTCCAGGAGTAGATAGCGCAGAATACTGCCGTTGCTGCGATACCGTTCTTCGTCAGCGGCAGCCCTATCCTCATGAAGACCGAGAACCAGCTGCAGCCGTCGACGATTGCTGCCTCATCGATCTGCTTCGGGATCGAGTCGAAGAAGCTCTTCATCATCCAGACAACAAATACTATATTGAAGGCAGTATGAGAGATGATGATCCCAACAAAGGAGTTCAGGAGTCCTACCTTGTTCATGATGAAGTACAATGGAAGGGCAAGGACTATTACAGGGGTGAATCGTGTCCCGAGCAGGTAGAAGAATAGTATCTTGTCCCCTTTCACCCTGAACCTTGAGAATGCATATGAGGAAGGCAGCCCTATAAGGAGCGCCAGCCCGACTGACATACAGGTCACGATCACGCTGTTCCGGAGATTCAGGATGAACTTCTTATCGATGAAGGCCACCCTGTAATTCTCGAACGTTGGCGAGAACCTCACTTTCGGCGGCATGGCGAAAATATCCAGCCGGGTCTTGAATGAGGTCAGTATCATCCAGAAATAAGGAATCAGGAACGCCAGTAAAAACAGTATCAATACGGTATAGGCTGCAGCCATACCAAGATTCTTCTTAGTAATCATTCCCATCTCCTTTCATGAATGCGAACCAGTAGAATATTCCTATAGCCAGAAGAATAATGAAGAGTATGAAACATAATGCGGATGCATAACTGAAATTGAAGTTCACAAACGCCTGCCGGTAGGTATACAGGTCCACGACTTCTGTCGCGGCTCCCGGCCCCCCGCCTGTGAGCAGGTACGGTTTATCGAAGACCTTTATAGCCTCTACCCCACGCAGGATCACTGAGACCATCACGATATGCTTCATCAACGGCCACGTGATGAATACCAGCTTCTGCAGCCCGGTAGCTCCATCGATATCAGCGGCCTCGTAGGGTTCAAGAGGCAATGTCTTCAATCCTGCATAGATCATAAGGATCATATACGGGGTCCATTCCCAGACATCAGTGATTACCAACGCTATGAATGCTGAGAGGGACGAGCTCAAGGGGGCTCTCGAAAGTCCTGAGTTCACCAGGTCAAGGACGAACTTATATAACCCGAATTGCGGGTTCAGGATGAAGCTGAACATCAACCCGACAACCAGTGGCGCAACGGTCATCGGTATCAGCCAGCATGCCGTCAGGATCTTCCTTCCATACGTTATCTTGTCCAGGAGGATAGCGATGAACGCACCAAGGATCAATTGAATGAGTGTCACGACAACGACAAAGATCAGGGTCAGCCAGAGAGACTGCCAGAAAGCCGAATCCGTCAACAGCTCTTTATAGTTCCCCAACCCGATGAATACATGTGCGCTGCCGGGAGTCGACAATCGATAGTCAAACAGGCTCTGTACGATATTGTACATCAGCGGGATAAATGTGATCAGGAAGAGGACAACGATCGACGGCAGATGGAAGAGCAGCGCAACCGTATTCTCCTTCATAATCTTCTTGTGTTTCATATCTTCCCCTCACTCTTTCGGTCAATGACCGGGGGCTCTTGTTGAGCCCCCAGAAACTATGTGCAGTTATTTGTAGGAGACGGGCAAGTTGCTTCCCATGATCTTGTTGATCTCAGCGGCAGCGTCATCCAAGGCCTGCTTTGCGGAGACCTCATCATTATATGCCCTGGAGAGCTGGAGCATGATCACATTGTTGATCGAGTTCCATTCCGGAATCCTCGGTTTTGCCGAACAGATCTGGTAAGCCCCATAGGAACCTTCCCAATACGGCAGCTGGGCTGCAAGGTCCTGGTCTTCATACAGTGACTGGAGACTTGGGAACCCACCGCCGTTGATCACGATATTTCTCTGTACCGTTGGGGTACTGACCCACTGGAGGAACTGCCATGCAGCTTCCTGGTTCTTTGAGCTTTCAGGGATATAGAACGCCCATGCACCATAGTTACCACCGATGTTCCTGTTCTTTATCGGTACCACTGCATAGCCCATCTTCCCGGCTGAGACTGAATTTTCCGGATCCTCTATAGAAGGAGCACAGTCATTGAAGATGATCGTCATGGCAACCAGTCCCTGCTGGAACTGGGTAGTTTTCTCATCCCAGGTGTTGTTACTGATCCCTGGAGGTGCGAACTCCCGCAAGGAGAGGATATAATCCAGTGCCTCGATATTGTCAGCATTATTGATGATCAGGTTACCATCGTCACCGAAGGTCCCGCCGCCGAAGGACCATGCGATACTCTGCCAATCACAGACTGCTGCATCATGACGCTTTCCAGAGAAGGTGATGCCGTAGAAATCACTATCCAGCTTCTGGCCAGCCAGCATCTCCCCTTTTCCCCGGGTAAAGAACTCCGCGATATCATAATAGGTATCCCAGTCTGTCGGGACATCGAGCTCATAGCCGTAATGTGCCTTGAACGCTGCTTTCTCACTGGGATTCTCGAACAGATCCTTCCGGTAGGCAAGGATCTGGATACAGGTATTGGAGGGGACTCCATAGTACGACCCTTTCCAGTTCGCCGCTACATCCCACATGCCCTTTACCATATTCGATGCGTCGAAGTCAGCAAGGGCAAGGCTCTTATCATCCATCATCCCGTCTATGCTCTTCAGGTACCCGTTCTCGACGAAACTGCCGATGAATTGAAATGGCGCCGAAACCACATCGTACTCCCCAGTCCCGCTCTGCAGGGCAAGCATCTCCTTCTGGACCACGGAATTCATCGGACCGTATTCCAACTCGACCGTGATGCCCGTTAATGCCTTGAAATTCTCAAGCTGGGCTTCCATTGCCATCGTAGGATTATGCATCTCCGCGATCACCTTGATAGTAGTCCCTGCATAGGGCTTGGTCGGATCAGCTGCAGCTGCGGGTTCTTTTTGTCCATTAGCAACCAGAGGCATAACCATTGCTAACAGTAATAGCGCTATTACTGTACCCTTCTTCATAACAAACCTCCCTGTTCAGGCCAAAGTACCTGATTGTTATTATAATATTCCTTACAGGTGATTCAAACCAGAATCACCTGCAGTTTCCTGAGAAAAGACCGTCTACTTTACTGATTCTCTGACACAGTCTTCAAAGACATTGAGTATCAAGTCAGCCTGATCCTTAGTGATGTTCAGCGGCGGCTTGATCTTCAGTACATTCCCGATCGCACCGGCCAACCCGAAAAAGACGCCCTTCTCTATGGCCTTCCTGTAAACAGACATCGTGATCTCATCGCCAGGTTCCTTCGTCTCGGGGTCAGTGACAAACTCAACCCCGATATGGAGCCCCGGCCCCCGCACGTCCCCGATCTGGGGGTATTTCCCCTGCAGGCTCTTCAACCGTTGGGACATATAATCACCCATGACCCTGGCATTGCCGCACAGGTCGTTTTCCTGGATATACTTGATGCTTGTGTATACTGCTGCATGGATCATTGCATTGTTCATGCAGGTGTATGCGTCCTCTCCATCGGAGTCAAAGCTTTTCAGCTTCGTGCTCGCAAGAATCCCGCCTACAGGCCATCCGTTCCCCATACCTTTTGCCATGGAAATGACGTCTGGATACACCCCGTAATAATCTGCGGCGAACATGGTCCCCATCCTGCCGAACCCTGTCTGGACTTCATCGAACATCAGGAGGACATCATATTTGTCACAGATCCGCCTGACTTCTTTCAGGTATTCAGGTGGACATGGGATCTGACCGGCAACACCCTGGAGCGGTTCCAGGTACACTGCAGCAACCGGGCCGCTTGCACCTTTCTCGATGGTCAGTTCCAGTACTTTCGCACAGGTCAACTTACAGTTCGGATAACTTTCACCGAATGGGCACCGATAACAGTAAGGATTGGGAACACGCAGGAAAGAATTCAGGAAAGGCTTGAACTTCAAGCCGAAGCCGAAATTATGATGCTTTGATTGTGTTGGGGAAAACGATGCGGCTATCGTTGCAAGGGAGTTCCCATGCCATGCATTGTAGAGCGTGATGAAGTTCATTGCATCCGGCCTGTTCACCATGGCAAGCTTCAGGGCAGATTCCGAAGCGGATGAACCGCTCAATGAGAGACCTACTTTCTTGAGGTCGCCCGGGGCTATCTCTACCAGCTTCTCAATAAGTCGTGTCCTCGGGAACGTGTCATGGATCGGCCTGCAATGGGCAAGCATCTTCCCCTGGGTATATGCTGCATCAAGGATCTCCATATTCCCATGCCCGGCATTCAGTGCCCAGGCCTGGGCCTGGCAGTCGATCATGGTCTTCCCATTGATATCTGTGATCTCTGCCCCCTTCCCCTCTACGAGGAACGGCCCCTTCTGGACATCAGCATGCATATAATGATTATTGAGAATAGTATCGATCTGCTTCTTGCTGATCGTCCCACCCATACGATCATCGTAAACAATGTTTTCGTTCTCCATAAAAACACTCCTTTACTATTAAATTTAACTTATATTATGATGGAAATATCCATCTGTCAACAGTTTTTGTTCTATTTATAATCGAAACTAATCTTAATTTAGGAAATTATATCAGTATTAATACTATTTATTAATATATATGCTGTATTGATGAAATATTTAGCTTGTCATTTAGTGTAAAATTGTATAAAATAGCAGTATGAACAGAACCGTTATAAACCTGATCGATGCTATACGCAGAAATAACCAAATCACCAAACAAGAGCTGATCAACCAAACAGCCCTCTCCCTGTCTTCAGTCAATAATTACATCTCCGAGCTCAACCAGATGGGTGTCCTGTCAACAAAACAGTCCAAGACATCAGCTGTCGGGAGGAAACCCAACACCCTCACGATCAAGGATGATCTTATCTATACCGTGGGTATTGATATCGGGGGCTGGTCGATCCGTATCGTCATCCTTGATATAAACGGCAAGCTGAAGGCGAAAGAGATTTTCCCCTCGACGCTCAGCAAGGGACCGGAATATACGTTCGAAGTCATCGGGAAGGTCCTGGACAGGATGTTCGCAGAGCATGCACTCGAGAAGAAGAGGATAGTCGGTCTTGGACTGGCTATCTCCGGGTTCCTTGATACTTCGACGATGACCTGTATCAAGATGCCGTTCTACACTTCCTGGAATGATGCCTCCATAGCCCAATTGATCACGCGATACATCTCAATCCCGACAACCTGTTTCATCTCCATGGAGGACAGTGCAAGGACCTCTGCCCTCGCGGAACTGCGGTACGGGGAAGGCCAGGAACAGGGAACATTCTTCGCATTGAATATCGGGGCTGGTATAAGCGGCGGATTCGTCCTTAACGGAAATGTGTTCTGGGGTGAGAACGGCTTCGCAACCGAGATAGGACATATAAAGGTGGCAGATGAGAACAAGATCTGCATCTGTGGGAAACTTGGCTGCCTTGAGACCTATGCAGCCAGCTGGGCGCTCAGGAGACAGGCTGAGATCGACCTGCAGCAGGGAGTGATCTCCGATATCAATCTGGCTGACACTGATCCTGCACGCAAACTGGTTGATGCTACCCCTATTTTCCAGGCAGTCAAATCGGGCGACCGGTATGCGGGGACACTCGTGTCACAGATGTGCCAGAATATCGGGAAGATCACGAGTATCGTATCCCAGATGCTCAACCCCGGCACCATCTTCCTGAACGGCGGAGTCGTTAGGGAGATCCCGGAGATCATCCTGCACCACCTGCAGTCATACCATGAACAGGGATTCGGGACACCTACGAAATTCGTTCTCTCCGAGCTGGGAGAATACTCCAGTGCCATAGGGTCTGCAACACTGGTCTTAGATACCATGTTCGAGAATGATGCTATCATACATCCGTTGAAGCAGCTGCTTGGGAAATAACTGGTAAACTATTTTTTTACCTATGGATAGCTCTCACCTTTCATCATCAGGTGCACCCCTGCAGTCTTAAAGGTCTTAGGGAGAGCCAGGATATTGGGTTCTGCTCCCACATACTTCTCTGCATCCTTCAATGCTTCTGCAAACGTGGCTATCGGTTTCATCTCCATGCCGCGGGCGTAGCCCGGGGCTTGGGCTCCCACCAGGTAGATCTGTGAGCAGTGCTTATGCGCGATATGGCCACAACTCACCATGGAGAAGGCATGGTAAGGGTGGAATGCATAGTTATATCGGTACTCCCTGATGTACTCGGGATTCGAGCAATGCCAACCGTCGTACCGTTCCACATCAGGAAGCCTGCAGTTCCCCTCCCGCTGAAATGCATCATAGAGAGCACGATAGGAACCGCCGAATTCCTCATCATGAAAATAGCCGTTGCAGAGGGAGCTGGCTATGATCACGGCATTATCCTTCAGGATCCGCTTATGCCTGATAACCTGAGCACTGATTGCCTGAAGGATAAGGATCGGGTTGGTACCATGGCCGTCGCCGTAATGGAAGAACTGGGGCATGCCGAAGACCATGATGTCATACTTCTTTTCAGCCCAGGGCACATAGGTCCGCTTGTTGGCAACTTTCCATGACTCAGCCATGACGAGGTTCGTGTCACCTGCCCAGACACCGATCTGGTCCCCGACACTGTCCAATGCCGCATCGATGGTGAAGAAATTCTTCCCCATTTTAAGTTCCATATGCTGGCCGATATGGTTGAACTTATTACGCATGGTGCTGTGTGAAGTGACCGGAGTAAAGTCAGGGGCATGCATGACTTTCGGGTTGTGGTTGGTAGCGATGGTCTTCCAATGCACGATACCGGTAGAGCAATGTTTATAGCCGCCTGAATAGCCTCCATAGGGGTTTCCGAGGGCATGACCGAGCAGGACCGCTATATCGGAATCATATACAAGTTTGTTCATAATCACATGGTTGTTGTCATCGTCATAGCCGAGGTCAACCAGGTTGTCCCAGTCCTCTGAATCATGGTTCATGATATTGTTCAGGGTTATGAACTCATCATAGATATCGGGGCCGATTATCTGACGGATCTCATGCGGCTTGTTCTTCCGGTGGAGTCCATTCGAGCAGATAAAGACGATATCTTTCTTGTCAACACCTGCCTTATAGAGTTCTTCAAGCACGATAGGAATGCTGATCCTTCGGTGAGCGGTAGGATGCGAGCCCCCCTTAACCCTGTCGGGAAACACGATCACCACCTTATCCCCCGGTTTGGCCTGCTCATGTAACGGGACTAGGCCCAAGGGGTTCAGGATTGCTTCCCGGGTAGCGGAAACCGGGTCGGTAAGTTTTGGCGGATCAGCCACAGTCTCACCGGGAATGAATATATCTGTCCTGTCATCGGGGAGCTCAGCGCTCATCATCCCGGGCCCATACTCAAAATCTATCTTCATGGTTCACTCCTGTCGTTTTCACTTGTCCAAGCTCAGGACAACATGCTAGTCCTGATGAACCGGATCAATCTTGACCCGTCACGGGTTTCCAGCAGCTCCTCTATGGCTTCCAATGTCTGTCCGGTCATCTTTTCAGAGAGGAGCTTGATGAATTCGGCTGATTCCTGGATGATCTCCCTCGATATTTCACGGGGACTGTGGACGTCCATTGAGACGTAACCATCGTAGGACACCCTCTCCAGCCAGTAGAGCAGTTCAATATATTCGGCCAGGTGTATACCCCCCACACCCAGGTCATCATCAGCCACCCTGAAGTTATCATTCAGGTGGATGTGGAAGAGCCTGTTTTGGCTGGCAGCCAACTCGATGATCTCACCCACATTCTCCCCAGCCATCCAGGCATGCCCGACATCGAGGAGCAGTCCCATATTGGGGAGGTCAAGCTCACTCGCCATGAGCAGCACCTTGGATGCGGAATCAAGGAACTGCCTGCACCTTGGTTCTTTCGGCTTGTATTCTATCGCGATCTTGACATCCGGGGCATAGTTGCACACCTCCACGAAGGCTTCCCTAAAGTATGTTCGTATCTTCGCATAATCAGTCGTAAGCGGGTAGTCAAACCCATCCTGCCCGAAGAAGCAGCTGATCTTGTTTGAACCAAGTACCCTGCTGGCATCCATGGCACCCTTGATAAAGTCAATAGCCTCACGGCGTACAGCTGGGTCATCGCTTGTGATCGAGCCTTTCCTGAAGGCAATATTCCCGGCCAGAGGAGTGTTGACGATAACGGGCTGCAGATTGTGCCTGGCAAGTTCCTGCTTGATGACTGGAAGGTTCTCATTATTCACATGGTTACCATACTGCAGTTCCACACCTCCAATGACGGAGCCGGAAATTTCTGAAAAGACATCTTGGGCTTTCTTCGGTTTAAAATACTGTTTCAAAAACCTGTCCCCGACTCCGTTCCAGGTGAACATCATGGTTGCGATCTTAAGCTTCATTCCTATACTCTCCCTTGCGGATGCCTTCACTGACGCGCTGTTTCAGCCCAGTTTCATCCAACATCAATGCTTTTTTTATCTCATCGACCGGCCCACCTTTCGGATAGGAATCATCAATACCGATCATAGTCAGCCTGCAGTCAATTCCCCTGGTGGCGATCACTTCCGAGAGCGTGCTCCCGATACCCCCGTAGAGATTATGGATCTCAACACTCATACAGTACTTCACGGTACGCAGGACTCTCTCCACCCCTTCAGTATCAAGCGGTTTAACGGTCGGGAGGTCTATCACCCCTACATCAAGGCCGGACTCGGCTAGCTGTTCTGCCGCCGTCAGAGCATCATGGACTACGGTACCAGAGCAGAATATAAAAGCGTCCGTTCCCTCTCTCAGGATATTTACACCGAGAGGATTGAATCGGGAAACTGCGAGTTCTGAATCATACACATCAGCCGGCGGGTTCCGATCCAGTCGAATATACACCGGCCATTCGTGTTCATGGACCTCCACGAGGGTCTTGGCTGCGCTCCTCGTATCAGAGGGGACAATCACACGACTCTCTGGCATCGACCGGATGATACCGACATCCTCAAGGGAATAATGGGTAGGTCCTGCTGGTCCGGTACTGAAGCCAGAGTGGGTCCCCATGATCTTGATGTTCTGCTGGTTGTAGAAGACATCGGTGCGGAGCTGCTCGCAGGCACGCATGCTCAGGAATGTCGCGAATGAGTAGATATAAGGCCGGTAACCTTCCGAGGCCAGGCCGGCGGCCAGGGAGACCAGGTTCTGCTCGGCAATCCCGACATTGATCAGCCGTTCG
The DNA here is from genome assembly GCA_963677595.1 of Spirochaetia bacterium. Lineage (GTDB taxonomy): Bacteria > Spirochaetota > Spirochaetia > CAKZLE01 > CAKZLE01 > CAKZLE01. The sequence continues at coordinate 1,704,044 of OY782041.1, read as the reverse complement.
GGATAGGCCTCGGCCACAGGCTGCAGCTTGCAGGAGGTGGCCAGCTCAGCTGCAAGCACCAGTATCTTCTCATCATGATGCATCAGCTCCACCAGCTGCCTCGCACAGGCTGTCAACTGAGAGTCCTTTTGGTCGACGGCAACCAGCTGTATTGCGTCCGTTCTAGACATATTCAAGCTCCTTCGGCGTGATGTAGTGCGATTGGGGTGTCCCCTGAACGGCAAGTCCTTTCCCTTTCACGGTATTCGCGATGATGCAGCCGGGACGGTCACTGACCGCTGCCAGCTCCTCACAGGCTTGTTTCAGATCCTCATGGTCATGCCCGTTCACGGTCCTGCATGCCCAGCCGAAGCTTTCCCACTTTTCCGCCAGGGGTTCAACCATTACAGTGTTTGAGAGGTAATCGTCGTTTCCCAGGCCGTTGTTGTCCACGAAACAGGTCAGGTTCCCCAATCTGTTGTGTGCAGCGAACATTGCCGCCTCCCAGATCTGGCCCTCATGGCATTCGGCATCTCCAACGATGCTGTACACCCGCCAGGATGCATGCTGCATCTTCGCGGCGTATGCCTTCCCAGTCGCGATGGACAGGCCGTGGCCAAGAGATCCGGTGCTGAATTCTACACCCCTGATACGCTTTGCATCAGGGTGGTTCATCAGGGGGCTGCCCATTTCGGCAAAATGGTCGAGTTCCTCCACCGGGAAGAAGCCCGAATGAGCAAGGGCGGCATACACCGCCATGCCTGCATGACCCTTGGAGAGTACGAACCGGTCGCGTTCATCCCATTCGGGGGTTACCGGGTCATACCTCATAACGCTCCCGTAGAGCACGGCGAGGATATCTGCTATAGAGAGACTAGCACCGGCATGGCCTTTGCCGGATTCCCGTATCATCAGGTAGATGCTCTCCCTGATCTTTTCTGCAAGTAGGGTTGTTTCCATTATGATATTTATCCTTTGATGGCCCCGGCGGCTACACCGGCCATGATCTTTTCTTTGAGAACTATGAACAGGCTCATGATCGGTATGATGGTGATGACTACAGCTGCACTCAAAGCACCGAAATCAAACTGCCTGTCTGTGGTAAACATCGACAATGCCACTGCCACAGGACGCTGCGCGGGTTTGGACAAGAAGATAATCGGCCAGAGATACTCCCGGTAGGTCCACAGGAACAGCAGGATCACTAGGGTGACGATCATGTTGCTGCTCAGCGGTGCTATGATGCTGAAACAGATCCGATAGTGTCCCGCACCGTCGATGGTGGCAGATTCCTTGATGGATGCAGGTATCATCTTTATGAACCCTGAAAGGAGCATGAATGATATTGGTATGTATATCGCGACATACATGATAATCAGTCCGATGCGTGTCCCGATAAGGCCTATGTTCCGGATAATCAGGTAAGAGTTAAGCACAATCGCGGTCGGTGGGATGAAATACCCGATGGTGATGAGTGATGAGACTGCCTTGGTTACCCGGTTGACTATGATCGTCTGTGCATAGGACAGCAGCAGCGCTAGGAACACCAGGATCACGATGGTCGAACATGAGATCAGGATGGAATTCAGAATTCCCCTTATCAGGTCGGCATGCATCTGGGCCGTCGGATAGTTCTTTGTGGTCAACCCGTTAAACAGTATGGGATTCCCGATGATGATCCTGTGTTCCCGGAAGGAATTGACGGTCAGGTTGAATACCGGGTACAAGTTGACAATAATCAATGCGATGATAAGGATATATACCAGCCATACTCCGGGTTGTCGTGTCGTCTTCTGCATACAAGTACCCTATACATTTCCTTCTTTGGCTTTCGTGAGCCGGCGGAAGACCAGCACAAGAACAACGGCGAGAATACAGATCAGGGTCCCTATGGCAGACCCATACCCATATTCATAATTGTTGAATCCCAGTTTATACATCAGCGTTGAGGGGATGTGTGTCTTCTGGTCCCCGCCCCCGCCGTTCGTGATAATCCAAATGTGCTCGAAGGCCTTCAGCGGACCGACTAAGGCTATGATGAAGCAGGTGCTGATACTGTCCCAGGAAACCGGGATATAGAGCTTTACCAGTCTCTGGTACAGTGAGAGTCCCTCGAGTTTTGCTGCATCGATGAAGTCAGTGTTCATGGAGGAGAACCCGGTATAGGCGATGATGAACATCAGCCCTATATTCTGCCAGGTCTGCGGGAACACGGCGTACCAGATAGTGGTGTTTCCACCCGAGAGCACATTGATCTTTTCCAGGTCAAGAAGGCCTCTCACAAAATTCAGGATCCCATACTGGAATTCAAAGACCTCGACAAAGAACAGCGCGACCGCAACATTCGGGATAATTACCGGCAGGAATATAAGGGTCTTGAAGAGGGAAGAACCCTTCAATGTGTAGTCAACCATAAGGAAGGCAAAGAGTATTCCCAGCCCCACCTGGAAGATGACGGTAACGGAGATGAGTATCACGATATTCCGCAATGAATAGAAAAAGCGGAAATCGGTGACCAATCGTACGTAGTTGTGGAACCCGACGAACAGCTGGTCTCCCAGACCGTTCCATTGGAAGAGGCCAAGCCTGAATGTCTGCAGCATAGCCAGGATCATCAGGCTGTAGACGAGCATAGCCGGGATGGTCATCGTCAGATAGGCGATAATATTATTTCTCTTTTGAGGCAGTATGTTTCTCATGGTTACGTCAGAACCTTCCTTACAGATCAGAGATGGGCAGGAGGCAGGGCGTAGGCCCTGCTTCCTGCTGGTAAGTATATACTAGTTCGTGTTAGACGGGATTTCATTCAGCTTGGCTATGTTTTCCATGACACTGCCGCGGCCGTTGATCAGGTTCCAGGTCATCTCGCTGGTTGCGGAACCCTGTGCGGGGGTCTGGAAATAGCGCATGAACGGTCGCAGCTCTGATGCCCCGACCAGTTCCTGCGATCCCAGCACGGCGAGGCTTGCCGCTTCCAAGTTCACCCCTTTCTGGATCGGTACGATGGTGTCTGTCAGTTCGGCATGCATCTGGCTGATTGCGGGATCGGCAAAGTACTCCATAAAGCTCTCAACCGCCGCTTTCTTCGTGTCATCCTTGGCTATGGAAGCGTTAGCGAACCAAGCCATCTCGGTCTGTGAGGTGGCAATCATGGAATCGTCGGAATACCCATCCACGATCGGGAAGAGGATCGGCTGCATCTTGTCCCGGATCTCCCTCGGCAAGGCACCTACCCGCCAGATACCGGCAAAGTACATAGCCCCTTCGCCTCGAGCAAACATCTCCTCCACGCTTGCCATGGGGATTCCATCAATGTTCGGGTCAAATGCCCCATTATCATGGAGTTCCTTGATGATTTCGGCAGCCTTGACGAAGCCGTCATCCAGGTAATCGATTCCATCTTTATGTGCGGCATCGTTGAAGTCGTCCTTGCTGGTCGTCATGTTCGCGACGAAGGAATAGAAGTGCTGGATAAGACCATGGTTCTTTCCGGGAACCATGATCGGGATCAGCCCGTCTTTCTTGAAGGCTTTCACCTGTTCGAGCAGCTGGTCATACGTCTTGGGATAATCGAATCCGTACGCTTCGTAGATGTCGGTATTCAGGTAGAATGCGAAGAAATTCTGGCAGAGCGGGAGTCCATAGGTTTCCCCGCCAAAGGTGACGTTCTCCAGTGACCCGTTGATGAAGCCGTCATTCATGGGCTGGAGCAAGTATGACAAATCATACAGCAGGTCCTCCGCGACGAAATCATAGGCTTCGGCACCTCCATACCAGAGAATGATGTCAGACGCGACCCCTGCCATGAAATCTGCCCGTGTTTTCTGGCGAATCTCCTGTTGGGGGATTTGGTTGATGTCCAGCTTGATGTTCGGGTATTTTTCCTGAAAATCCTGTAAAGCCCAGTCCATGAATGGTGCATGGGCATCACCCCCGAACCATGGATGGGATACACTCAAGGTCACCACTTCTGGTTTACTTGCTTTTTCCTGTTGTCCTCCGGCAAAACAGATTGCCGCAGTTAGTATCGTTACGATAAAAACAGCAATGATTTTTTTCATGTCGTCCTCCTGATGGTTTATTATATCCTGGTTTTAGTCATTGTCAACCTTTTTATGTTCTTTTTATGATCCTTTTAGAGGTATAATATTTAAATTATATGCACCCAAATTGCGCATGTTATTGATTTCCCGGAAAAAGAGTGGTACACTACCACATATGAACAGAGATTCGTTATATGTCCAATTTGCAGATCTCCTGAAACAGCTTATCTTCGAGGAGAGATATCCAGTAGGATCCACGTTCCCTTCTATATCCAAGCTGGAATCTGTGTATGGGTATTCCAGGAAGACTATTGTATCTGCTGTAAACATCCTGAAGTCAGAGCACATAATAGAAAGACAAGGTGCAACCCGTCAGGGGTATACGATCATCTCGGATTGCAGGGAATTCCAGAAGGACCTTCGGCCGCTGAATGACAGCTCTGACATCCTGCTCATCCTCCCCTTCAGCTATTGGAACTATGTCGGCTCGAAGCTGCTGGAAGCCATGGAGACGGTCTTTACCCAAAACGGTTCAAACCTGATCCTGCGCAACCATAAGAACAATGTGGATTTCGAGGAGGCCATTATTAAGAATTTACTGGCTACCGGTTGTGAGGGGCTCAAAGGGGTGGTCCTGGTAACGAGCGACTCGTATTCCAACCGGCATGTTGCGATTATAAAGGAGTTGCAAAACAACCTGCCCCTCATCCTGCTCGACCGGAAGATTGACGGGATAGATTCCAATTATATAGGTATCGATAATTACGGGATCGGGCAGAAGCAAGCCGAGCACCTCTATTCCAAGGGACATAGGACCATCGGGTTCTTCTCAGGGTTCTGCAGGATCAGCACGATGGTTGACCGGCTGAAGGGATTCAAGGACACGCTGGAGAAACTTGGCCACCCGGTAGCAGAAGAGCACATTACCCTGGAAGGGAGCCTGTATGAGAACCTTGAGCTCATAGACCGGGCTCCTACCCTGCTGCACAAGAGACTGGACCTCACAAAATACGGCCCAACAGCATATGCCTGCGGGTCAGATAAGGACGCTCTTGCCCTCCTCACCATCCTGCGGGAGCGGAATATACGGGTACCGGAAGACATAGCCATCATAGGCTGTGATTATGATGAGTTTGCCGCCTCTAAGGGAAATATCGTCTTCACCTCGTTTAAGTATCCCTATATGGAGTTAAGCAAAGAGACGTATAACCTATTCCAGGACTACAGTGCCCACCAGGAAGGCCCATTCAAGCGCATAGAGATATCTGCGGAGTTTGTGGATGGGGAGACGAGTTGAGGGATTAAGGATCTGTGTATAAATAATCTATGCGAATGTTTCTGATGGAGCAATGCAGTAATTCCATTCTCCATGAAATTCATTCCTCGTAATATTGATCCTCTCAAGTTCTTCAGCTGATACCTTTATCCCTGTCTCATAGATGTTCTGATCCAATTCGCATTGTATCTTCAATCCTGATTCGGTCGTTGTTGACTCAATCAGACTGATTATGACAAGGAGGGTTTCAAGGGGTCTTCCCCTCCAATTCTTTGAGATGTAGCTAAACATTCGATGTTCGATCTTATTCCACTTTGAAGTTCCCGGTGGGAAATGGGAGACATAGATCTGCAATCCCGTTTCATTCGCCAGTTCCTGCAGTTCGGTCTTCCAGAGTCTGTTCCTGCTCCCGTTACTCCCACCACCGTCTGCGGTGATGTAGAGCTTTGATGCTGAAGGGTACCGACTTTTGCCCATCTCATCCCACCATTCCCGGATAGAATTCACCGCAAACTTTGCCGTGTCTGAGCTGACCCCAAGATTGATGAATCCTTCATTCTTCGCTATATCATAGATCCCATACGGTGCAACCTTCCCAAGATCAGGCAGCGGAAAGTCGTGATCAAGGACTTTCACCGGATTCCCTGATTTAGCATACTCTGCACCCTGATTCTTGAAATTACCCACCAGCTCTTTCTTTTTACAATCAATAGAGATCACTGGTAACCCTTCTGCTATGAATCCTTTAGCCATCTCGTTGATATGCTGAAATTGCTCATCCCGGTCAGGATGGGGCTTCCCGACCTGCAGCATCTTCTGGTTTAGCTGCATGCTGTAGCCCAAGTCGGAAAGCATCTGCCTGACCTTGGAAAACGAGACCTGAAAGCCCTGTTTACCGAGGGCGTCACTCAGGTTCCTTAGACTTTTTGTCGTCCACAGCAGTGGTGATTCCGGATTACCGAAACTGCTGTCAGCAACCAGGGCTTCTAACGCCTTCGTGATGCCAGGTTGCGTCTCTTCTATTGGCTTGCGGCCACCACCTTCCTTCCGAATCCTGGTTGAAGATCTTGGATCAACAGGTTCCCTGATCTCCTTGATCCCGGCAGCAATGGTATTACGAGAAACACCAAGCGCTTTACTGATCTGGGTAATCCCTCCGCGACCAATACTCTCAGCCTCAGCTGCAAGATATTTACGTTTCTGACTCTCATCTAGTAGAGGAACTATGGTATGTATGCGTTTTATCGTTATCTCATCGAGCATGCACCATTCTATCATGAGAAGACAAAGAAATCAATATTGCTTATGTTATTTATGCACAGTTCCTAAGGGGAAAAGGGAATCCGATAGGAATCTTTTAGTAAGATGATACATCATTTTGCACATTGCATACCCCGTTTTTCGAACTACTGAATTAAATTATTCAATCTTTTAAATTGAGACGAGTCTTCTAATGATGAATCTATCGATCTTATAAGGCTTAAACATTTTTCAAGCTCATTAGATGACAAAGAAGTAGGGGTCTCAATTATTGCATCTATTAACATAAGCGATTCGTATGGAAATCTTTTGCAATGTCCAAATTTTAGCAATTGTATTAAAACATATGTTGGATATTCTAATGGGACTAACCAATTTGATAATGTAGTATAAGAATCTTGAAAAGCTTCTCTAGATTCTATACAGATTTGAGCAACTATCTCTGTTATGTGTGAGTTAATTTTTTTTCTTGATTTTGGCCAATAATTACTCCAAAAAGGTTTAACCTTTTCTTCCCAGTATTTTTCTGGTTTTGTTTCATGACTTTTGAGACTTTGTAAAATTACGTCTAATGATTCTTCCAAACCCTGCTGTGGAAGATTATTGAATGTGGATATTAGCTCGGATTTCGAGAAAACATCAGGATAATCCAATGCAAGGAAAGTGATAAACATAACAAATTGTCGATCAAATTCATTTAACTCTTGGTAATGTTCTACTGTTTTTATTAAATCTTCTTTTATTAATGAAATAACAGGAAGATACATTTGTGGAGACCATAAAAACCCCTCCCAAACACACCTTGAATCCTCTGAGCTTCTACTCCAATCAAATAAGGGGATAAGATTTTGTCTGGTCCAATCACCATCAATTCTAAATAAGGATATAACCTGAGAGGCCAATATAACTCGTCCATGACGATAATCTCTTCTGTCAATATTACAGAGCTTCGTAAAAATTAAACGAATTGCTTCAGGTAATCCTTCATTATCATTTCTTTCGGTTTTAAAATAGATACTTATAATCGCCTCAGTAATCTTCCCTATAGGATGATTAATCGCTTCTGTTACAGGCTGGTCTATTGGATCTCCATCTAATTGTATTCCTGTATCGGAATTAATTGAGAGATTAAGCATTTTTTTACATATCTTAATTACAAGGGTTTCATTGCTGCTATTTAAAACCATTGCACACTTATTTAACCAATGAGCTATTCCAATATACATATTCTGTAGTTGAATTTTTAATAACTCAGATACTTCTATTGAAAAACACTCCCATGTTTCGAGGCATAGTTCATCCGAGGAACTCCATGCATAGAATAACTCTCTACTTAAATTGATTGGGATATTTTCCTCTTGAATAACTTCAAACAGTGCTAACCCTGCAACTTTTGGATTTTTTCGACAATGATTGCTCCAATCACTCAGTATGGAAAAATTCTTTTCATCAATATGTTTTTTGATCCAGTCAACCAACCCCATACGGTCTTCTGGCAACTCATCAAAACTTGAGTCATTTCTTCTAACGTGTGTTGAGAAGGATCTCCAGATAACAAATTCATCACTCTCATCACTGGCAAGTTTCCTGTTAGGATATTTTTCTGTTAAGTTTTGAAATAGACTTTCTGCATCTTCTCCAAGCTTTTTTGATAATCTTAGTTTTGCTAAACGAAGCCAAATCTCATTATCTCTATACTTTTGTTTATCAGTCTCATCTGACCCATCTTGATTCTGGTGAGGACCTCTACAAATTCCCTTTTCTAGTAAATTTTGTGATTTATTTGTTAGAGCACAACCCTGTAAAACTAATAACCTATATAACTCTCTACCTGTTTGAAAATTCCATAAGGCAAATGAGTTATCAGCCAATACCCACTCAACCCATAACTCTGAAGGTATGATATCATCAAAACTAGCAGCAAATAAGGCAAGCCTTTTAAAGACTACAAATGTAGAGTCAAACCAATCTACTGCGATTTTCTTTGCTTTTATTGGATCTTGTTCCTTGATAATTAGCCAGGCATCTCTAACAATTTCAATTAATAGAATCCAATTATGCCTATTTTGATTTTGGCTATGTTCACTTATAGAAGGCATATCAAAATTTAAAAAATCATATACTTCATTGTTATTAACATACTTATGTAAATTCATAGCATCGATTAATAGTTGTTGTGCATCAAAAAAGAATAATGGCAATATTTTTTGCCACCAATCTGCTTTATTATGATGCAAAGTATTATATAAATACCCACAATCCAAACTTAACTCATAACGAATTGGAGGTAAGGATTTAGTCGGTTTTTCTGACAATGAATATTGTCTATCAAGTTTTATTTTTGGCGAAAGGAACTTTCGTAATTGCACATGTAAATCAAAAGAGAATTCTTCATTTTTTAATCTCTCTGAGAGATCGTATTCTGAAATACGTGATTTTTTCATATGAATCTGACCATCTATGAATAATCGCCATAAACGAATCATGAAGTTGGTAGGAATGGATTCTGGAGCATTTTTACGAAGTTCTTCCAGTTCCTTGGTCCTCCCCTCTTTTTCCATTTTTGCTAATTTATGCAATTTACTTTCAAGTAGTCTAATAAACTGTGGATGTAGTTCTCCATTTTGACTAGTTAGCCAAAGAATGACTTTAGGATTATTTATATATCTTAATAACCAACGTGATATGTGTTTCAGCACTTCATCCCAATTATTTATATACTCATAATTATATGTTAGCCCCATAAAAGATGGATAATCTGCAAGGTTCGTTGGAGCAGGTCGTCTAAATATATTAAACTGGAAATCTGAATCAGTTTTCCCATTTGGAGAGATCCCAAATCTTATAAAATCACTAACTCCATATGCTGGTTTGATTAATTCATCAAACCATTCAAATGCGGGTACAGGATTAAATTCAGCAAAAAGTTTCGCCATCTTCCCTGTTTTTTCTGATATAGCCCATAGGAAACGATTTATTGAATCATCTTGAACAGTACTCAAAGTTGGTTTGATTAATACACTATTAAGTATTATTTCTTCTAGTCCTTTTAGCCCTTGTTTATGCATATATGCCCATGCTTTTAAAGTTTTATGTAAGAGGTTATGCCTAGGAAACCTTCTAGACCATTCATATAGAATTGGCGTTACTCCTTTTGCTTCCCATTCATTTTTTACTGAATTTTCTTTGCCAGTTTTATAGGCGCAAAAAGCATATGAATCCAAAGGCTTTTCACCCATCATACGATCAGCAGCTAAAGCGTCCATCATATATCTGATAATTGGATCATCAATACTGTATCCTACAAAACAGACTATATAATTCCTGAATAGCTCAGTTACAAACCGAGCTGCCCATCTTTCTGTTAAATAGGCTAGACCAAAATCACCACTTGATAAGACTAACTGATTTAAGTCTTTTTCATTTGCAGTATTTGGTAATAATCCATGTAAATATACCAATCCATCCCATTTATTTTTTTTAGGAATTGGTAAATATGGGGCATTAAATTTCTTAACCTCTGGAGAGCGATCTTTGGCAGATATTTCAAATAATTGATCAAAATTTGTTGTAACCAATCGAATCTGCCCGTCTTGATCTGATGAAAGATCAAGTAAAGCTTTATGTGTTTCGAAAGATCCTTTTTTCTTTATGTCTGGCTTTAATATTTTGATTAATTCTTTTCTAACTGAAAACCGACCACCAGGATAATCTTTTTCTAATAGATCAATAGCTATATCATACCGTTTATCTTTTAACGCCCTTTTGATTAAAGGAGTTGCATCCTTTCCTAATTTATCAAGCAATTTATCAACAAGCCACCCAAAGCCTTTTAACCCAGCATTGAAAGATATACCCGCCCCACAGAAGAAAACTACCCGTCCCTCTTTATGCGCCTCAAATAGATTATTTGGAATATCTGGCCCATTATTTATAAATTTCAATTTACAATTATCCTTTATATAAGCCATATTTATGAAAACCAGTTAATACTTACTTTTTTGAAAAAAGTAAATCATTTTGCTTTACTTCTAATACTTTTTCATAAAATGGTTTATGAGACCTTAAATCCATTGTTGATAAAATGGATATTCCATTAAGTAAATCCTCAAATATTAGGACTGCTTGAACCATATCATTGTATTTCTTCAAAGTGAGCATCAAACCGCATACACAGTATGCAGGGAGTTGAGAATCCTCTAACGTAACAGCGGAGGATGAATATGAGACGAATAGAACCATACACGACCGCGGAGCGAGAACAGATTATCGAAGATTATCTGCAATCCGGACTCACGGTATTCACCTACTGCAAAAGGCCGGAGGTTACCGTGACAATAACAACGCTCAAGCGTTGGATGAAAGCCCTCAACCGAGATGAGGCACATGAGGTGGCCGAGCATGGCATAGTTTGTTACCACATTGAAGGAACACAGCCAGATGAGCAGTGTCAACGGTTATCGCTTGAAGAGATGGTCCGGTTTCACCAACAGGTATATGCATGCTGCTGCACTCTGCAGGCGTTGGCCTGCACACGTGAGAATGTTACGAAAGTAACGTATCTTATGGGGGTCCTGTAATGGTGCCATTCGACACATCACTGGAAGGAAAGAAGATCTTTCTACGGGTAGGCTCTACCGACTTTCGTCGGGGTGTGCGGGGCATGATCTCCCTGGTGCTGGGGGCAATGGACCTGCCTCTGGATGAACAGTCGATCTTTGTATTCTGTTCAACGAGCAGGAAGCAGATCCGGATCGTATACAGTGAAGGAGCCGGGTGCTGGATGTGTACGAGGGTTATCCGGTATGGGCGGTACCCCTGGCCGAAAGACCGGAATGCAGCAGCCGCAATAACTGCGGATGAGCTCCGCCGACTCATAAGCGATCCAGTCTCCCTTGATCAGCTGCAGGCACGGAACCAGGTGACCAGGATAGCCCTGCATCTGTGACAGGAAAAAAGAACACAAAATTTTGGACGCTTCTGAACGCCTGTGGTACGAAGAAACGAGAGGGTATACACGTCTGGGATCAGCTGGGGCAAAAACAGGGCGCACCAGGGGTTCCTGCAAGGCAGACCTCTGACATTGTCCGTGTTGCAGACCTATGCAACTAGTTGCAATATAATCAATTAGGTTGTTCTTTCTGTGCAATTATGGTATGCTTGTCAGCATGACAGACAAAGAACAGATTGCATTGTTGAAGATGCAGGTCTCAGAGTTAAAGAAGGAAAAAGCCCGGTCTGAGAAAGAGCTGAAAGCTGCGAATGCACAGGTTGCAGAATTGACTGAAGATGTCGAAGTACTCACCCGTGTAGTCCGTTCAGGCAAGGAGAAGCTCCGTCTTGAGCTGTTTCTCAAGTTCGGCAGCTCAAGTGAGAAGTATCGGAAGCTGTTCAACATCCCGGTAGAACTCCTTGAGAAGCCGGAGAGTGAGCTCAATGACGAGGAGCGGCAGATTGTCGAAGAGGCAAAACAGGCTGTTGATCAGGAGCAAGAGCCGCCGCGGATGAGGAACCGACATCCGAAACACCGCAAACCCGGTATTGGCGGAGGTCGGCAGACGTTCGATCCGTCCTACCCGCGGGAGCAGCGAGAATACCAGCTTGACAAGCTGTGCAGTATCTGCGGTGGTGAGATTCAGGAAATCGAGAATCAGGATGTACACGAACATATTGACGTCATCAAAGAACGGCTGAAGATTATTCGACAGACCAAGCACAAAGGCTATTGTACCGGTTGTGGTACGGCCTATGACGGGCAGGGAGCGAAGCGCCGGATGATCATGACTGCCAAGGCTCCTGAGCGGTTTATCCCGGGAGGTCTTGCGGGAGACCGTCTGATTGCTGCCTCTCTGGTTGACAAGTTCTTCTACGGTCTGTCAGTGACCCGAATCGCAAAACAGTTCAGACAGTTTGGTGTAGCACTCAGTGAGCAGAACTTCTCGAACTGGCACCTGCGTGCCGGTATGGAGCTTGAGCCCATCGCTACGGCCATCAAGAATGAGATTCTCAGGCAGCCTGCGATCAATGCTGACGAAACACGTCTGCAAGTACTTGATGAGAAGGATCGAGCTGATGAGCTGAAATCCTGGCTGTGGGTCATCTGCAGTGCGACACCAGATCGGCCGGCTGCCTACTTCCAATATGACCGATCCCGGTCAAGTGATGTGTTCAAGGATATCGTCGATGGATACGACGGGTTTGTGCAGGCAGACTGCTATACAGGCTACCAGGCAGAGAAGCAACACTACCAGTATACGCTGGCTCTCTGTATCGCTCATCTTCGGAGGCGGTTCGTTGATGCACAGAAGGCAGGTGGGTACCAGAGCGGATCCGACGGCCATAGTACGCTGAATAAAATTCTTCGACTGATCGGGCAGATCTACAAAGTCGATGCTGCTCACCGCGTCCGGTGGCAGGATGAGCAGAGTATCAGTGAACAGCAGTTCCTCAACGATCGAAAAACTGATACCCTGCCGCTGTTTGAAAAACTCTCCGCCTGGATTACCGGACGGTATGATTTACATACCAATGACAGCTATATCATGGATGGCATGAACTACTACCTCAACCATGAGCAACTGTTCCAGACGTATCTCGCATGTGCAAACCTGAATCCAGACAACTCGAGAAGTGAGCGCATTATCAGAGCATTCTCAACAGTCCGCATGAACTCCCTGTTCGCCGGTTCGGTTACCGGTGCGAAGGCGCTGGCAACCCTGGAGAGTATCATCCAGACGGCTAATCTCTGGGACCTGGACCTGTATGGCTATATGGACTACCTGCTCAAACAGGTAACCCGTATTCGCGATCTGCCAGTACAGGCGGTAGATTTCACAACCTTCCTCCCATGGAATCTGCCGCTTGACCTGAAAGAAGAATTGGCAGTGAAAACCATTACGGTCAAGAAGCAGCGGGAATAGTAGGCTCCCAGAAGATCATCACCATAGTCCCAACCATTGGTTCGTGTCCTGCTAGGTGTGGCAGGATACGGTAATGGCTGTATCTTCACCTCGCAGATTATAGCATCTCTTTGATTGTGTCTTCAGTGTATGCGGTTTGATGCTCACTCTTCAAAAATGCAATACTTTCACTCTTAATACATTTTAATTTTGGACGTATATTCTTTATATACTTTTCTTCTACATCAGGACACTTATTTAGTAATCGAACTAGATCCTTTATGTCTTTACCAAATTCATCTCTATTTGCATTGTTCCATTTATTTGTTATTAGTTCTAACTCAAATCGAATATAATCTAACACTTTAACTACGTCTTCAAAATTATTAAAATCAAAATCATAAACTCCACTATGTGCATATCGATGCCTAGATTTAATCATTTCATCATAAACTTTTATTTCATGGTTCTGATCTTTCAAAATGAATTTAAATCCATGCAAAATGTGGCTTCTTATTGACCCTTCAATATTAGCAAAAAAAACATCGGGAGAAAATTTATCCCTTGGAATTTTTCTTTGAATAAACAATCTCAGATACTTATTGTTATTTCTTTCAAAATCCAATAATTCATAATAAAAATTTTTAAATAATTGTTCAGCAAAAGTATAGCATTCGATTAATAAAGAGCGTTCATAATTATCACAACAGTTTAGTATAGTTGGTAGGTCTAATTCAGTGTTTTCTGCAAGTATTCTATATTGAGCAATATCTTCTGCCCTACTATTTTTAATTTTCTTAACTTGAGAATAAATATCTAACAAAGCTTCAAATCTTACATCACAATCAAATTCAAATATCTCCATTAATTAATCCCAAAGATTTTTTTTATTGAATCATACCTTTTGGTAATTGCTTTCTCAGTTCCTGTATGAGTTGTAAAAAAGTTCTCTTCCCCTTCTTGCTTTTCTTTTGTTGAAATCCCACTCATAATAGAAATATAATTCATGTAAATTTCTTCCACTCTAATTGTGATTTTGTTTTTTTCTTCAATATATACTCCAATAAAAGCCTCTAAAATGCTAATATTTAAGTTCCCGATAAATCTTCTTTGTCCTTTAATCATATCAACTTTCCTAAATATTTCTTCAGGTTTATTAAAAACAGAATACGCAAAAGTTAGAGCCTCTTTAATCTTAGCCTTTCTTTCATCTGTAATCTCCTTTTTTCTAAAAACTTCGCAATAATCATTGAGTACATAATTGATACCATATTTCTCTGGTTTATATTTTTTATAATAAATATCAGTCATACATAATATTCTTAAATAAGCTTCTACGTGTACATCCTTTTTCAGGTTTCCAGCAGAAAACAACTTAGTAAATTCGCTACTTTTATTTGCAACTGAATATAGACTTTTTATTAGTTCTCCATATGCTAATGATTTCCTAATCTGCATTTGATTTAACTTATCAGACCCAGTGTTTATTCTTTCAAAAATGAGGTATTTAGATGACAGGTTATTTGGTTCTAACTGCTTAAATTCTATCAATGGAATAGTACTTCTTCTAATAGCTTTTTGATGTTCAGGTTCTAGATCTTCAAAAGCCTTTTTTTGCAATTCAACAGAAACCTTTGAAGATAATTTAGCCTTGACATTTCGTTTATCTTTTTTTCCTCCCCAAGGATTACCCTTCACATAGTTAAACACTGTTGTTAATCTTTGATATCCATCTACAAGTTCATACTGATTTTTATCTACTTCCATTAAAAACAATGGAGGTATAGGTAAACCTAGAATAATAGATTCAATTAACCTTGAACACTTAAGAGAAGTCCATACAAAATCTCTTTGCATTTCAGGTTTAATAATTTCATCATGCTCATACATATCGATTAACTCTCCAAATGATCGATTACTTACCCAATGCTTTATATGAAAACGGTTTAATGATTCATTATTTCTTGAATCTTCAAAAAATTCTTTAATTTTTTCATCAAAATCTTCATTAATTTCATACCCACTAACTTTTTCATAAAACTCATCAACAGATTCACAAGTTATTTTAATAAGTTCATCACCATTTTCTTCAGAATAAACCTCGATTACTTTGTCATTTATTATTTCCAGATAGAACTCCATTGTTTACTCCTTTTACAAACTTTAAATTCTGATAATGCAAATTTTTCAAATATGGACCTACATTTAACCCACATTCCTCACTATTTCTCAGCAAAAAACGGGTATTTAATTTCGGGCTAAAATCGGTTTAAAAAGCGCTACCCTTCATCGTCCAAGAGGACCAAAATGGCTTCATACGCATCCTGAGAGAGCTTCTTCATGGCATTCATCGTCTTCTCCAGGGTTCTCCTGTTCTCAATCCATGGTTGGAGGACCTCAGCCTGCTGCTCTGTGAGCTTCCTGGCTACGGTCTTCCCGCCCTTTTTGGTCGTCCAATAGTAATACGGTCCATGCTTGGCCTCAGTGTCTGTATGACACTTGCACGAGGGGTTCCCGCAGGTAAGAAACCGTTTGGAGATGGATCCTGACCAGATAAATTCGATCGTGCTCAGTTCCTTGGCGAGTTCCTGCTGTTTGCGGCGAAGTACCTGAAGGCGCTTCTGTGCCGTCTCGGTGGTCATGACTTGACTCCTCTCTTGTCCTACTGTATAATACAGTAGGTTCAGTGATCAGTCAAGTCCTGTTTCCACGACCGCTACAGGAGGATACCGATGGCCAGTACTCCGCCCCTTTCAACCCTGTTTCAGCATACCAGAATCTATACCCATTCCTACCTGCCCATTGCGGCGGCCTACTGCCGCATGCTCGGGTTGAGAGACATCGTGGATGCGGCGGTGGAGACCCGTATGCAGCTATCTCCGGGGCTCGTGGTACAGACGATGGTGCTCGATGTCCTGCATGGACGGTCGCCGCTGTATCGGATCGAGCAGTTCATCGAGCAGCAGAACCGCAGCCTATTGCTGGGACAGGAGGTAGATCCGCATCTGTTCAATGACACGAACATAGCTCGGTCCCTGGATGCGATCTTCGATGCCGGCCCATCGAAGATTGTGACCGAACTGGGGATTCGGGCAGCACAGGTCTTCGATCTGGATATGCATGCCCTCAGTTACGATACTACCAGTACGAGTGTCTGGGGGGAATACCGGGGGAGTGAGCAGGAAAAGACCCCGGGGCCTTCGATCGTCCTGGGGCACTCCAAGGATCACCGACCGGATCTCAAGCAGTTCATGACGGAGTTACTGTGCGTGGATCATGGGGTCCCAATCTTCAGCAGTACCCTCAATGGGAACTCCTCAGACAAGACGTCTAACAATGCGATGCTCACACGGATCAGTACACTGCTCTCCCGACATGGGTTGGGAGATGGGGCCTGTATCTATGTTGCAGACTCGGCCATGGTGACGCAGGAGAATCTGGAGGCTTTAGGGTCGATGCCATTCATCAGCCGTCTTCCGGCAACCTACGGCGCATGTGACCAGGCAATAAGGGAAGCGATCGGAGCGGGTCGCTGGAGTCCCATAGGCATGATGGCTGAAACACCAACAGGGAAGAACCGGCCTCCTGCGATCTATAAGGGGTGCGAGACGACGGTAACGTTGTATCCCACATTCCTCACTATTTCTCAGCAAAAAACGGGTATTTAATTTCGGGCTAAAATCGGTTTAAAAAGCGCTACCCTTCATCGTCCAAGAGGACCAAAATGGCTTCATACGCATCCTGAGAGAGCTTCTTCATGGCATTCATCGTCTTCTCCAGGGTTCTCCTGTTCTCAATCCATGGTTGGAGGACCTCAGCCTGCTGCTCTGTGAGCTTCCTGGCTACGGTCTTCCCGCCCTTTTTGGTCGTCCAATAGTAATACGGTCCATGCTTGGCCTCAGTGTCTGTATGACACTTGCACGAGGGGTTCCCGCAGGTAAGAAACCGTTTGGAGATGGATCCTGACCAGATAAATTCGATCGTGCTCAGTTCCTTGGCGAGTTCCTGCTGTTTGCGGCGAAGTACCTGAAGGCGCTTCTGTGCCGTCTCGGTGGTCATGACTTGACTCCTCTCTTGTCCTACTGTATAATACAGTAGGTTCAGTGATCAGTCAAGTCCTGTTTCCACGACCGCTACAGGAGGATACCGATGGCCAGTACTCCGCCCCTTTCAACCCTGTTTCAGCATACCAGAATCTATACCCATTCCTACCTGCCCATTGCGGCGGCCTACTGCCGCATGCTCGGGTTGAGAGACATCGTGGATGCGGCGGTGGAGACCCGTATGCAGCTATCTCCGGGGCTCGTGGTACAGACGATGGTGCTCGATGTCCTGCATGGACGGTCGCCGCTGTATCGGATCGAGCAGTTCATCGAGCAGCAGAACCGCAGCCTATTGCTGGGACAGGAGGTAGATCCGCATCTGTTCAATGACACGAACATAGCTCGGTCCCTGGATGCGATCTTCGATGCCGGCCCATCGAAGATTGTGACCGAACTGGGGATTCGGGCAGCACAGGTCTTCGATCTGGATATGCATGCCCTCAGTTACGATACTACCAGTACGAGTGTCTGGGGGGAATACCGGGGGAGTGAGCAGGAAAAGACCCCGGGGCCTTCGATCGTCCTGGGGCACTCCAAGGATCACCGACCGGATCTCAAGCAGTTCATGACGGAGTTACTGTGCGTGGATCATGGGGTCCCAATCTTCAGCAGTACCCTCAATGGGAACTCCTCAGACAAGACGTCTAACAATGCGATGCTCACACGGATCAGTACACTGCTCTCCCGACATGGGTTGGGAGATGGGGCCTGTATCTATGTTGCAGACTCGGCCATGGTGACGCAGGAGAATCTGGAGGCTTTAGGGTCGATGCCATTCATCAGCCGTCTTCCGGCAACCTACGGCGCATGTGACCAGGCAATAAGGGAAGCGATCGGAGCGGGTCGCTGGAGTCCCATAGGCATGATGGCTGAAACACCAACAGGGAAGAACCGGCCTCCTGCGATCTATAAGGGGTGCGAGACGACGGTAACGTTGTATGAAAAGCCCTATCGCGGGGTCGTGATACATTCGAGTTCCCATGATAAGCGAAGGCAGAAGAAGATTGACAAAGCGATTGAGCAATCGTTGAAGGAGCTGAACGGGAAATTGAAGAAAGTTCAGCGACAGTATTACTGCAGCGAAGATGCGCAGGTTGCTGCTGCCAACCTCGCTGCGGTCTCTTCCCCGCTGCACTCGTTAACGGTTACGATCCAAGAAGTGGCGGTTCGGCGTCGTGGACGTCCCCCGAAGGAGGGTCCGCCGCCTGTAGATCTGCGGTATGAGTTGAACTGGGAGATCACCGAAAAGTCGGACAAGCTGCAGGTGCTCAGAGAGCAGGCAGGATGTTTTGTGCTGCTTACCAATGTTGCTGTTGCATCGCTTGATGCCGCATCGGTACTGCGTACGTACAAAGGCCAGTATGGGATCGAGAGTGATTTTTCATTCCTCAAGGATCCCCTGGTAGTCAATGACCTGTTTCTGAAAACCCCTTCCCGCATAGATGCATTGGGGATGATTCTCGTGATCGCCCTGATGGTCTGGCGGTTGATGGAGCGGCAGATGCGGCGGTATCTCCAGAAGGAAGGTACTACGGTACCAGGCTGGGACAACAAACCGACGGCAAAGCCGACTTCATTCATGATGAGTACCGTGTTTGGCGGTATCATGGCGGCAGAGATGGGAGCAGAAGCGGTGCTGGTAAATCCGCTCTCTTCCCGTCAGTTGGCCTTCCTGTCTGCATTGGGTCTTGATGAACGCGTATTCTACGACAAGGGGGTGAGGTGTGTCCTGACCTCTCTGCATGCATGAACTTCGTAGGTGTACCTGCGTCTGATCCTCAGAACCTATGAGAAGGCTGGTTACTGTCCTGATCATCAGCATGTCTGTTCAGACGGGGTAGCAACCAGGCGGATTTGCCGATTTTTATGCCGTGTGGAGGATCGGTAAGGATGAATAGCCCTTCGTAGTCTCAATCCTTTCCTGAAATGGAAAATCCTGCTATGTGTGCGTCATGAAAGTGAGGAATGTGGGTTGTATGAAAAGCCCTATCGCGGGGTCGTGATACATTCGAGTTCCCATGATAAGCGAAGGCAGAAGAAGATTGACAAAGCGATTGAGCAATCGTTGAAGGAGCTGAACGGGAAATTGAAGAAAGTTCAGCGACAGTATTACTGCAGCGAAGATGCGCAGGTTGCTGCTGCCAACCTCGCTGCGGTCTCTTCCCCGCTGCACTCGTTAACGGTTACGATCCAAGAAGTGGCGGTTCGGCGTCGTGGACGTCCCCCGAAGGAGGGTCCGCCGCCTGTAGATCTGCGGTATGAGTTGAACTGGGAGATCACCGAAAAGTCGGACAAGCTGCAGGTGCTCAGAGAGCAGGCAGGATGTTTTGTGCTGCTTACCAATGTTGCTGTTGCATCGCTTGATGCCGCATCGGTACTGCGTACGTACAAAGGCCAGTATGGGATCGAGAGTGATTTTTCATTCCTCAAGGATCCCCTGGTAGTCAATGACCTGTTTCTGAAAACCCCTTCCCGCATAGATGCATTGGGGATGATTCTCGTGATCGCCCTGATGGTCTGGCGGTTGATGGAGCGGCAGATGCGGCGGTATCTCCAGAAGGAAGGTACTACGGTACCAGGCTGGGACAACAAACCGACGGCAAAGCCGACTTCATTCATGATGAGTACCGTGTTTGGCGGTATCATGGCGGCAGAGATGGGAGCAGAAGCGGTGCTGGTAAATCCGCTCTCTTCCCGTCAGTTGGCCTTCCTGTCTGCATTGGGTCTTGATGAACGCGTATTCTACGACAAGGGGGTGAGGTGTGTCCTGACCTCTCTGCATGCATGAACTTCGTAGGTGTACCTGCGTCTGATCCTCAGAACCTATGAGAAGGCTGGTTACTGTCCTGATCATCAGCATGTCTGTTCAGACGGGGTAGCAACCAGGCGGATTTGCCGATTTTTATGCCGTGTGGAGGATCGGTAAGGATGAATAGCCCTTCGTAGTCTCAATCCTTTCCTGAAATGGAAAATCCTGCTATGTGTGCGTCATGAAAGTGAGGAATGTGGGATTTAAAACTGTTCCTTGAACATTATTGCATGCTTCTTGTAGCAGTCAACAACCACCCCCAGAGGAGGTGGCTTGTATTAGGCCTCTAAAAGAGGCCGAATTCTTCCTGCTGAGCTTCTTCGAGTCGCTCATTCTCTTCTTGATACTTCATATATCGTCGTATCTTATCTTCATCCAACCCGAGCGTCGTAACAGCATACCCGCGACTCCAGAAGTGGTTTCCCCAATACGGCTTCTCTTTAAACTTTGGAAAACTCTTAAACAAGCTGATTGCTGTTTTCCCTTTCAGCATGCCCATCATTTCTGATAACGATATTTTTGGTGGTACGATTACCACCATATGTACGTGATCTTCCATCACGTTCAGTTCCAATATCTCTATCTGCTTCCATTCACACAGTTCTCGTATCCGGTGTTCTACATAACTCTCTATAGCACCTTTCAGTACCCGAAACCGGTACTTTGGACACCATACGATATGGTAAATACACTGATATACTACATGCGACTGTTTCTTCCACTTGGACATGCCTTATCATATCACACTTTTCTTACGGCGTAGCCTTCATTCCATGACCACCGCCATAGGCGGTGGTTTTCCAAGACTCAATAAAAACAACAATACCAACCACTAAAACAAGAACACCTAAACCCAGATTCACTATGAAGGCTAGAGATACGATAACCGCAATCAAAAAGAAATATGCAACACCTAGATTTGCTCGTTCCTCAGCTGTTTTGGGCATGTTTTCTAAGCTATTCTCTAAGTACTTTATTCGGGAATCAAGTTCCTTATAAGTTATTTCATAGTAATCCTGATAACTTGGAAGTGATGGAAAAGAGCATAAATCAACCATTATTCCCCCAATCGCAAATGATACCTCAAAGTGATTCCATTCTTTTACTCTCTACTCATCTCTGAAGAATCTAAAACGTACCACTATGAGCTCAGCTATCAGAATATGAATATCATACCATATGCCCTATCGATAAGGAAACTAAACATGTGTAGGTATTCAGTAATAGGTGTGTTTAATACAGCTTTTCGTTGCGCACATGCTCCAGTAAATCAATATAGGCTTCCAACCGCGCTATATACCACCCAAGGACCTAGAGGTTATAGATCAAATCGACTTCAGTCGGGGTTCAGCGATGAAGTTACCAATTGGGAATGCCAATCGCTCCACCGAGAGTTCCGGCGCCTCAACCTCAGGCTCACATTCTATCGTCAAGCACCCCATCAGCATACCGATCAAAATTATGTTGAGCCCAAAAAAAGGTCATCCCTTTTAGGAAATGACCTTCTAAGATGGGCGATACAAGATTTGAACTTGTGACTTCTACCATGTCAAGGTAGCACTCTCCCACTGAGTTAATCGCCCGATTGATTGAACTGTACAATGAGTATACTCATAATCTCCTGTTTGTCTAGATATATGAGTATGAAATACTCGTTATTCTTCTTTCTTGCTCTCCCCGTTCATGAATTCGAAGCTGTGGGATGCTATCCATATGCTGGTATGGTACTTTACGCATTCGACTGCTTTGTTGGCATCCCGATCCATGATGGCCTGGTGCAGGTTCTTATGGGCTTCATAGACGCCCTCATGGATCGGGTTGATCGTCGGGGCGAAGAGTTCGATGATGAAGTTGTAGATGTTCTCCACGATGGGGTTATGGGAGAACTTGCCGAGCAGCTGGTGGTACTGCAGGTCGTACTGGTTCGCCTTCTCCCGTGAGATGTCTTTCTTATTCAGTTCGCCGAGCAGTTCCTGCATGGCATCCTCAAGGAGGATAAAGTCCTCCTCATCGGCATTCTCGACCACGAGCTGGACGACTCCCTCCTCGAGGAGGTCCCTGACCTGGGTCAGGGAGTGGTAGTCGCGCTCCTGCACGAGGATCTGGAAGAGGTGCGGGTCGAAGAGCCGCTTGTTCGAGGCCGTGGAGATGAAGGTGCCTGAGCCCCTGCGGATCTCGATGATCCCATAGGCCGAGAGGATCTTCACCGCCTCACGGACGGAACTGCGGCTCACCTGCAGGTTTTCCGCCAGGACCATCTCGCTCGGGATCATGTCGCCGGGTTTGAGTTTCTGTTTGATCAGCAGTTCCTTGATCTTCTCCACCACGATCTCGACAGAGGAGAGACGTTTCCCGTTGACCGCAAACATACCTTTCATCAGATACGCACCTCGCTATCATACGTTTTATGATTATTTTGACATCTTACCGTGAATATTCCCTAATTTCTACTGTCACACCTTATAATCATCCCGGGAAGGGGCAAAACACTCCATGAGCTCAGTATCCTCGATCACATTGGAACCGTGGGGATCGTTCGGGCCGAAGTAGTAGGCATCGCCTGCTTTGAGCTCCAGGACCTCCCCGTCTCCCTTGATGAAGTCTATCCTGCCCTTCATGACTATCCCGTTCTGGGACTGCACATGGGTGTGCATCTCCAGGACTGAACCCTTGGCAAGGTAGAAGTAGCAGATCATCGAGTCTTCGTCATAGGTGAGCGTGACCCGGTCGATGCCGGGAGCCCGCTCTACCCTGGGATCCTCGAAGAGGTTCCCCCGGTGCTTCTTGTCCTGTGTCATTTCAGTGCCTCCCTTCTCTCGGTGATGAGGTCGAGCAGCATCTGCCACCCCTTCATGAAGGAGGTCCGGAAGAGCTCAACCCCGCCGTAGTCGTAGTACTCCTCAGGCACCATGCCGTCTATGTCATAGGCTCGCTGGTAATCCGGGAGGTCAGCCATGAGCTGGTCGATGACCGCCTGGTCGGGGAACGCATCGATCCGTGACTCTGCCGGCATATCCTTGTCGAGCAGTACGTCCGCAGTCCCTTTCCAGTTGATCGTTATATCGAGTTCGCCGCCGACTAACTCGGTGAAGTCCTCGAGCTTCCTTGCGCCGCCGCCGATCATGATCCCAGGGTAGTCCCGTTCCTTGAGTAGTTCGTACTCTTTCTTCGCGATCGAGAGCCCTGCCCACTTCAGCACATCTGCGGGAATATCGAGGGTTTGCTCCTTGATGACACGCTTGAAGTGGTCATCGAGGATACCGGTTATATGGGTCACGAAGAAGGGGGGCGTATGCCCCGTCTTCTGTGAAGCCTCTTTATAGGCCTCACAGATCGATACCGCCTGGGAGAGTCCCATGACCTCGGTCGCCATCGTCGGGATGTTCATCTCCACGAGGTCGGCGATCGCCTTGATCCCGGGGACCGTCACGGGGATCTTCACCGTGATGTTCTCCCCGATCTTCCGGTTCTCCAACCCGTCAGCGATGATGCCGTCGGCATCCTCCTCGGTGAAGGGATTGCCCTGGATCGTCACGAACCCGGCAGTCCCGCCGGTAGCCTCATACAGGGGCATGAAGATATCGCTCAGTCGCGCTACCATGATCCGCTGGACCATACAGGCGAGCTCCGTGTCATTCGCCATGAAGGGGATGAGGATGTCGATCGTGCGCTTCACGTAGGCGAAGTCAGCAGGGGACTTGAAGAGCTTCGAGACATAGCTCGGGTTCGTCGTGCATCCTACGGCACCAGCCTCGAGGGCCTGCCGTGCCTGCTCCACAGTCGGGTTGTTCACCCAGAAACGGGTCTTCGTCTCTCTCCGTACCCGTTGGAAATAGCCGTTATTCATCGTGTGAGACCTCCTCTCATCAGTTCATCATCAAATTAGGCAGCCAGAGTGAAATCTTCGGGACATAGGTAATGACCAGAAGCGAAATAAACAAGGTTATGTAGTAGGGCGCAACCGCCTTGAAGAGCTTCCCTACCGGCATCTTCACCAGTGAGCTCAGCATGTAGACGCTCATCCCCACCGGTGGCGTGATCATGCCGATCATGAGGTTGAAGACCATCACGATCCCGAAATGGATCGGGCTCACCCCCGCGGCCATCAGCGGCGGCAGGAGGATCGGCGTCAGTACCATGATCGCCGCGGTGGTCTCCATGAACATCCCTGCGACGAGCAGGACGACGTTCGCCAGCATCAGCAGGACGATCGGGCTCTCCGATATAGTGAGCATCATGTTCGATACCTGCTGCGGCAGCTGTTCTACCGTCAGGGCCCATGCGAAGATCGCGGCGGAGGCGACGATGAAGAGCACACTCACTGTCGAGCGCAGCGTCTCCCTGCAGACCTCGATGAACCGACTGAAGGAGAGCTCCCGGTAGATCGCACTGAGGATCAGTGCATAGGTCACCGTGATCGCCCCAACCTCGGTCGGTGAGAAGTAGCCGCTGAGCATCCCCACGATGAGGATGACCGGCATCATCATGGCCGGGAGACCGTCCTTGATGATCTTCATGACCTGCTTGAACGGGATCGATCCCTCCACACCCTTCGGGTAGTCCTTCTTATGGGCGATGATCCCGACCTGGAGCATGAGGAAGACTACGATGATCAGGGCAGGGAACACACCAGCGATGAGCAGCCTCATCGAGGAGGTCTCAGCCGCCGCGCCGTAGATGATCAAGGGGATGCTCGGCGGGAAGATCGGGCCGACGACAGCCGAGGCTGCCGTGATCGCCGCGGAATCCTCCTTGGGATAGTTCTGCTTGGTCATGGCGTCTATCTCGATATTCCCCAGGCCGCCGACATCAGCCAGCGCAGCACCGGAGATACCGGCGAAGATGAGACTTGCCACGATGTTCACCTGCGCAAGACCGCCCTTGAGCCTGCCAACGAGCAGCTTCGTGAACTCGAAGAGCCGCTTCGTGATACCCGAGCTGTTCATCAGGCCCGCGGCCATGATGAAGAGCGGGACTGCCAGCAGGGGGAACGAGTTCAGGGACGCTACCATCCGCTGGATCATGACGCTGATCGGGATGTTGTTCACCAGCAGGTAGATCGCTGCGGGAAGCCCCATACTGATCGCGATCGGGAAGCCGGCGATGATGAATACAAGGAAGAGGAGAATGATCATGAGACCGCTCATAGTGTTCCCTCCTTATCCTTGATCGCCTCGACTAAGTCGATGCAGGCACCGACGGCCATGAAGACGATCCCGATGATGATCGGGATATAATAGATGCTGTTCGGCATCTTCATGGCCGGGGTCCTGACGCTCCAGTTCTTATCCATGACCTGCTTGATCGCAGCAAGCAGGAAGAGGGCAAGACCGAAGGAGAAGGACTGGATGATGATCTCGAAGATCCGCCTGACTCGTTTCGGGAGACGGGCTACGAGGATATCGACGATGATATGCCCCTTGTCGATGACAAGGACCGGGATCATGAGGAAGACCAGTGAGACCAGGCTGAACCTGGCAAGCTCCTCAAGGATGACTGACCCGCTGTTGAAGAAGTTCCTCATGATGATCTGGATGAGGACACAGGCGAATACCATCAGGAGGAACACCAGTGCGGTGTATTCCAGGTATCGGGTGATCCTCTTTACGGCTGAACGCATACCGTTTACTCCTTTTAGATTAATCGTGACCGGGGAAACCCCGGTCACATACATATACTACCTATAGAATTGCTATGTTCTCAAGGATACTACTGGATATTCCTGATCACTTCGTAGTACTTGCCCCACTTGTCACCGAACCGCTCGTCGACGACCTTGCTAACCGATGCCCTGAAGGCATCCACATCAAGTCCATCCTCAGGCCCGATGACGGTCATGCCCCGGTCCCTGAGGGTCTGGAGGTCTTTTTCCTCGCTGTTCACGACATAGTTGGAAGCCCAGTCCCTGGTCTCAGCGGCAACGTCCTTGAAGATCTTCTTGTAGTCGAAGGAGAGGCTCTGCCATACATCCTCGTTGATCACTACAGGCTCAGAGCCCATGATGTGGCCGGTGAGCATGACGTAGTCCTGGACATCGTTGAGGTTGTGGGTAACCAGAACGCTTACCGGGTTCTCCTGGCCGTCAGCCTGGCCGGTTGAGAGAGCCATGGGGACTTCTGCCCAGTCTACGGGGATAGCTACCGCACCCATACCCTCTACAGCTGCCATGTAGATGGCTGAGGGGATCGCACGGATCTTCTTGCCCGAAAGGTCAGCAGGTGAGTAGACCGGATGGTTCGTGGTCAGGTTCCTGGTACCGAAGTAGAATGAGTAGAGGATCCGTACACCGCGTTCCTCGATCAGCCGCTCGTTCATCTCCTCGAGTACGGTGGAGGTGAAGGGGTCGGTTGCCTTCAGCAGGTGGTCGACATCCCGGTAGAGGAACGGTGTGTCGAACATACCGAGGTCCTCTTGCAGGGTCTGCAGACCGCCGTAGGTGTTGTGGTGCAGGGCGATCGATCCCTGTGATACCATCTCAGCCATCTCGGTGATGGTACCGAGCTGTGATCCCGGGAATACCTCGATCTTGATGGCCCCGTTGGTCTCTTCAGCGATCCTCTTTGCGAAGTAGTCAGCCTGCAGTCCGTTCGGGCTGTTCGCTGCGTTCATGTGTGCATACCTGAGTACCAGCGGCTTCTCCGGTGTAGGTCCTTCGGACTGGCCCTGTGCGAAACCGAATGCACAGACCATCAGCAATGCTAAAACTAGAATAGCTCCTTTTTTCATACGTAAACTCCTTTTCCTATTCTAACCGGCAAATCAACCTGCCGGCAAATTCCTTATCGTTTTTTCACGATCGCCTTCTTCGCGGCCTCGGCGATCCCCTCAACGGACATACCGTACTTGTCGAGCAGCTCGTCCGGGAAACCCGACTCACCGTAACAGTCCTGCAGGCCGAGCCTGACCAGTGCTGCCGGGGTCTCTTCGGCGATCACCTCGGCGATCGCGCTCCCGAGACCGCTGATCACGGTATGGTCCTCAACGGTCACCGCACAGCCTGTTGCGCCGAGCACTTCCGAGATCCCCTCGACATCGAGCGGCTTCACGGTCGCGACCTCGACTACCTTGGCCCCGATGCCCTGGCTTTTCAGCAGTTCCGCTGCCGCTATGACCCGGTTCATGGTGAAACCGTAGGAGAAGAGTGCGACATCGTCGCCATAGTCACTGACGGTGCGGATCTTCCCGAGGGGGAATTCCGTCCCGTCTGGGAAGACCTTCTCCTCCCTGCCGCTCCCGATCCTGATGTAGACCGGCCCGTCGACATCGACGGAGGCGAGCATCGCCTGGTAGACCTGGTTCCCGTCTGCCGGGCAGAGGACGGTGAAGCCAGGGATCGTCCGCAGCAGTCCCACATCCTCGATGAACTGGTGGCTCACGCCCTCCCGGTTCCCGCCGTAGAGGCCGCCGTTCGCCCCGACGAACCGTACCTTCAGCTTGGGGTAGCCGACGAAGGTTCGCATCTGCTCACAGGCGCGCATCGTCAGGAAGCCTGCATAGGTGCAGATATAGGGGGTGATGCCCGAAGATGCGAGGCCGGCGCATACGCCGACGCCGTTCTGTTCGGCGATACCGAGCTCAACCACGCGGTCGGGATATTGCTCCTTGAAGGGACCGCCCTTCACTACCAGGAGCGAGTCGGTCGATACGAAGACGATATCATCGCGTTTCTCGGCCAGGTCCATCAGGCCGTCGCGGAACCCTACACGGGTGCTGTCAACTTGTGTGCTCATTCGTTCCATCCTCCCAGCTCGATCTCGGCCTGTGCATATTCCGCATCGGTGTAGACCCGCTTGTGCCAGGTGTTGTCCCCTATCATGAAGGAGAGCCCCTTGCCCTTGATGGTCTTGGCTATGATCGCTGACGGTTTATCGGTCACGCCCTTGGCGACCTCTATCGCCTCCACGATCTGTGCCATGTCATGGCCGTCGATCTCCTGGGTATGCCAGCCGAAGTCGGCCCATTTCTCGGTGATGGGATAAGGCCCGGAGACCTGCTCGACCGTCCCGCCGCTCTGGTAGTTGTTGTTGTCCACGAAGACGGTCAGGTTCGCTGCCTTCTGGTGCCCTGCAGCCATGGCTGCCTCCCAGATGAGGCCCTCACCCAGCTCACCGTCGCCGGTGATCACGTAGACCCGGTAGTCGAGCTTGCGGATCCTGGCTGCAAGCGCCATCCCAAGGCCCACAGACACCCCGTTCCCCAGAGATCCTGTGGTGGCATCCAGCCCCACCGTCTTCGGTGCATAGGGATGACCCTGCATGTGCGAGTCCAGGTACCTGAGGGTAAGCAGCTCATCAGCGGGGAAGAAGCCCTTCCTCGCCAGCGCCGCATAGAGTGCCGGGCAGGCATGGCCCTTCGAGAGGACGAAGCGGTCCCGCTCTTCCCAGTCCGGGTTCGAGGGGTCCAGCTTCATGGTATGGAAATAGAGAGCCGCTATCATGTCGGCGGCAGAGAAGCTCGGGGAGGGATGGCCGTCCTTCGTCCGGTAGACCATCTCGACCACGTCCCGCCTGATCCGGCGTGCGCAGTCCTCTAAGTATGCGATATCAGGCATGGATCCCCTCCATGATCTCCTTCACCATCTCGACGCCGAGACGGGGACTGGAGAATACGGTCTTGCCGGTCAGCTCACGTAAAGGTGCTTCCATCCGTGCCATCGAGCCCTGCGCGAGCAGGATCACGTCACAGGTATCGGCTACCTTCTTCGCCGTCTCGGCAACGAGCCGGTCGTGGGTCTCCCCGTCACCGCTGGTGATGGCGGAGAATGCGCCTTCTGCAAGACCTGACACGGTCGTTATCTTCTTTCCCTTCTCTTCTGCACACATCTGCAGGAGCCTGATCGTCGGGTCCAGGGTCGTCGGGAGCGTCGCGAGGACGGCGACCGAGTCCGCCATCTCGATGGCTTTATAGGCCATCGCCTCATCGATCCTCACGATCGGGATCGGCATGAAGTCACGGGCCCCGTAGACGGCATCGCCGATCGAGGAGCAGGTGTTCAGGATGAGCTCCGCCCCGGAGGCGCAGGCGATCTCGTAATACCCGTAGAGCCTTCGCTTCACTGCCTTCGTCAGTTCCCCCTCACGGATGATCTCAGCGATCATGCTGTCATCGAGGATGTTCATGACCTCGTACCCGGGAAGTACTTCCTTCATCAGGTCTGAGAGCGGCTTGACCAATGCGGCACCGGTGTATATCGCGGCAATCTTATGGTTAGACATATTCACCTCACTAATTACATCAGACATCTGTTGTCTGCTGTATGTAGCTTGTACCCGTTTATTTCATTTGTCAAGGAATTTCTTCAACTGTTATAGCACAGTTTGCCCCTCACATGGTCACTGCAGGAGCGTATACGTGTAATAGTGCGAGAAGAGGTCGTTCGGAACCCGGTCGATGAGATGGCTCCCGTCATCGAGGATCCGGTCGGTCTCGACCGCGATCCTGATACCATCAGGATCGCCCAGGGCTGACTTCTTTACCGAGAGCTCCACCTGGCTGTCGGTATAGACCATGCGGCTTTGCCCCTTCCCGTTCTCTGCCTCCATGACCCAGTTCCAGACACGGTATCCGTTCAGCGGCTCATAGGAGTAGAGACTCCCGTTCTGGAGCATGTAGTCCGCACCGACCATCCACGGGAAGGTGGGGACGAACGCCCCGGCATAGCCGGTAGTCTTATCCCCGTCGGTATCGATGTAGACCGAGAGCTGGTCCCGCCACTTCCCGAAGTCAGCAGCACCCTCGACGGTTATGAGGAAGAATATCTCATCCCGGTCCTCGGTCACCTTGATCTCCGTGATATCAATCTCCGGGGGAAGGGTATCGGGGTCGGCTACCTCCCCCGGGGAGAAGTCGAGCGGGATGACCTTCTCCCAATCCCCTACCTTACCGTCGAGGCGGATAGTACGGGTGACAGGCCGCCTGGGGGTTGCCGAGAGCACTACCGAGTTGGTCTCCGTATTCGGCTCAGCCGCATGGTCGGAAGCACGGACCATGAAGTAGTAGGTCCTATCATTCTCCAATCCATCGATCGTGTATTCATAGGGATAGACTCCTTCCCCGACCTTCTGCGAGTAGAACCCATTGGGGGAGCCCTGCACGTTCGGGAAGTCATCCCGGTGTCCTGTACCCTGGTAATAGTTCCTCCCGGCGGTGGTCGTATCAATATTCTTAACTTGAGTCGCTGTTGCAGGGTTCAATTCTGCATCAGTGCTGTAGTAGATGGTATAGGTCACCGGACGTGTTCGGTCACGCGCCGTGTCCCACCGGACGGTGACTGAACCGTCTCCCGGTTCTGCCTCCTGGATCCCGACCCTCGGGACCGGGGCGGCAGGGTTCCCGACTCCCGGAGATGCCGCAGTCGAGTCCCAGACCGGTGGTTCAGTATCGGGGAGGGCTGTGACCTCGGCGGCATGGAGATTGATCAGCGGGACCTTCGACCCGCCGATGAGCGGTTTGTTATAGGCGAGCCACCCCTGCCGGGTAATCGTCTCCTCGAAGCCCAGGGCACGGGTCCTCGAGAGGTACTGGTAGAAGTCCTTCTCCTGGTCATCTGGGGCCTGGTCCGTCCGGTAGGGGTAGATGCTCGCATCCTCGGTGAAGAGGACCAGGTCCACTGCCTCGTCGAAGACATCCCGCTCCCCGACGAGGGCCTTCGGTATCGCGAGCTCGATCGAACCAAGCTCCCCGTAGGGGATGCCGGTCGCAGAGGGGATCTCCCCGACAAGCTCCCAGTCCCATGAGTCCTGGCCTGTCTTGCACGCATACCGGTAGAGGAAGAAGCCGTCCCTGCTGAGGTCGGTGACCAGGTAGTCCGAACCCAGGAGGGAACTGGGTCCGTTCCGGTACCCCGTCCCCCGGTCCTGGTCGGTATCGAGGAAGATATAGTAGTTATAGGCTGCGATGTCGGGTTTCCCGGCGAGGTCTATGCGCATATACATGTTGATGTTATCAGGGTCGTTCGCCATCCACATGTCGACCATGTCGATCCCCTTCGTCTCGCAATCCTCGGCCTCGTTCGGCGTGGTGACGCCGCGGCTCCAGATGAGGGCGTCATCGAGCTTCTCCACCCCCTCCTGGACCTCCCCGTTCCAGATCCAGTCCTGGAGGTCCCCGTCTATCATGATATGGGCGTCCCCGACGTAGTCGAGGACGAGGACGGTGAAGCCGCCGGTACGGTCTGCCTCGGCATTGATCTTCGGGGCCCAGTAGTTCCGGTTCCGGACCTCGTCCCCGGGCCAGTAGAACCCCTCGAAGAGGACGAGGTCGATATCATCCTCGATATCCTTGCCCCAGGACCCTAGGTAGGGCGTGCCGTCTTCCTGCGTCCCGTTAGGGTCGAAGTAGACGAGGGTCCGATTGAGGAGGATGAGCTTGTCCGGGTACCAGGCCCTGAACTGCTCGATGAGTTTCTGCCCGCCCGGGGCGACCCATTCGAAGTAGAAGGGGAACCCCCAGCCGAGTGGGTTGACCACATCCATGGTATCGAGGAAGACCCCGTCGCACTCATAGCGGGAGAAGAGCTCGTCGAGCCCGACGAACCCGTCCTCGTCCTTCTTCCCGGTTTTGAGCATCAGCTGGTAGTCGGGGTTGCCCGGGTCTGCATAGCAGCCCTGGTACTGCCAGTTCCGGTCAGGCAGGCCGTCCTTGTCCCGGTCATCGAGGTAATAGGAGGGATAGCCGTTATCCTGGAAGACCTTCTCCTTCTTCGCATAGTCCCAGTAGACCGGTCCCCTGCCGTCCCCCACCTCCAGTGGACTCATATGGTCCTTATCCGTCCTGATATCCTCCCCAATGGAGAGGTAGCCGATGACGAGCACGTCATCGGCAGTCCCGGAGATCCCGTCATGGCCTTTTCGCAGGGTTTTCACCTGCTCCGGGTCGATATCATTGTTGGTGAGGTGCAGCAGGACCAGCCCGAAGTCCATGGCCATGTCCAGGTACTCCTCATCCCGGGCTACCTCATCCCAGTCCCCGAAATACCAGAGGTAGTTGATGCCGCTCGCTATCTTCTCCCTGAGCCGCTCTCGTTCAGGGGTGATCCCAATGTGTATGGGTTCTTCAGGCACAGCCTCCCCCAAGGACTGCCCCACGAGGAGACAGCCGGGGAACAGGAGGAGCATACCGATGAGGAAACAGAGGAACCTACTCATTTCATGCACCCCGGAGGAACTTGACACCAACCTCCCGGATACTCATATTCTACGACGGAACCCCCCGGAACAACAGGGAAACAGGCAAAGAAACAGTAAAAAACCTTCCCATAAAGACTCTGTATGATATATTTTTACACTCTTTTTACATTTGCAGATATTGTGCAGGAATATAGGAATAAAGCAACTGGACACCATATTTAGCGTCACTAATCTCCCAAGATAACTTATTTACATGGAAATCCTTACATTTTGTAATAATTCGCTTGTACTGATTACAATCTTCTCTTGATTTTGCTGCACCAAAATAGTATAGTATAGGTATTATTACATAAAGTGAGGAAAGAAAACATGAAAAAAAGTTTTTCCAAAAGTGTCTTAGTCGTATTGGTTATGTTGGTTATGGCTAGTGGAGCCATTTTCGCTGATTCAAATGCTGCCGATGATGTATTAGCCCTGTCTGGTTCAATCGATCAGATTCTTGAATTGAGCATCGCTGCAAATAGTAATGCTTCTGCAATTGATCTTTCTGGTGGTGAAGCAGACTTACTAGTTGCGACTGGAACTGTTGATTCAAACACTGTAACAGGTTTTAAGATCAAAGCAACGAGTGTAAACTATGATACAACTGATGGTGCTAGGTTCCTGAATGATGACGGGACAGCAGATTTCTTTGTTCCTTATTCATTGACTTTTGGCGGAACTGCTGTTGTTTTTGATAATACTACTTTCTTTTTTACTTCTGCAGCAAATACTACTTTCGAAAGTGAAGCCTATGACATTTTGTTGACTGTAACAGCAGATAATGGAACTTATGTTGCAGGCGATTACGATGACACAGTAACATTTACAATTGAAGCACAGTAACCAAGGCTAAGAAACAAAAGGCCCGAGATTTTTCTTGGGTCTTTTTTTCATCTATAGTATACTAATGCCATGAAACAAAGAAAATTATTCCTGCTCGTACTATTCATATGCATCCTCCCTGCTCTTTTTGCGTTCCAGTTTACGCCTATCTCCAAGGATTTCGATCCTACAGGGACCGGCGCACGGCAGACGTTCAGGGTGGTCAACGATACTGACAAGACCATTGGTGTCCAGATCAGTGCTATGACCAGGGAGATGGATCTCTACGGTACAGAGACGCTTGAGGATGCTTCGAACTACTTCTACATCTATCCCAAGCAGGTCGTCGTGAGACCAGGGGCGTATCAGACTGTACGTGTCCAGTGGAGGGGTCCTGCTTCTGTCGATACTGAACTTCCCTTCAGGATCGAGGCTGAACAGCTCCCGCTGAACTTCGACCAGGCCCAGGAAGGTGCGAACCTTAACATCCTGCTTGTCTACCGAGGTACTATGTACGTGGTCCCTGATGAGTTCGACTACAACCTGAAGCTAAAATCGGTCAAGGCACATGTGGATGAGAACGGTAATAAGTTCATTGCCATCGATATGCAGAATGACGGGAACACACACCAGATCATGTACCAGCCGGAAGTGACCGTCATCTCCAAATCCGGTAGTAGCGTGACATCCCAGGTGACCCTTTCTGCAGATCAGCTGAAGGGATTCGCCGGTGAGAACATCCTGGCGGGGCAGCGACGAATTTTCCTTGTTCCATGGCCCGAAGGCCTGAAAGAAGGCCAACTGAGTGCTACGTATGAAATGGAGAACATCAGATAAGCCTGCGCATCTACATACTGTTTCGTTACTGTTAACAGCTATCCTCTTAATGGTAATACCCACCTCTCTATTTGCACAGGAGTTCGAGTTTACCTTCACTCCTGAGGAGATCTATCTTCCCCTGCTCATAGACGGGAGGTATGTCGGCGAGATCAACTCCCTGCCGATGGAGGAGATGGATACCGAGGTCGACATCGTTGAACTTGCATCCTTCCTCACTGACCGAATCTCGGAGGAGAAGCTCTCCTATTTCACCGAGAACCCCGAGCAGTGGGTCGCCATAGCCGACCTGCAGGATGCCCCTGTCATCGTGACCTTCAACATGCTCGACCTGCTCATCGAGGTGTTCATCCCGCCGGAGAACACCAAGAGCCAGGATATATCGCTGTTGGGTGCAAAAGACCCGCTTATATACCCCGAGATCGAACCGAGCAGGTTCAGTATGTACACCAACATCTATTCAAACGGGTCGATCACCATGGGCTATGACAGCAGCAGCTTCGAGATATCGACCCCCATAAGCTTCATCCTCGAACCCTCCCTCAACTTCTCCGGCTGGACTCTTGAATCGAGGCTCACCACATCGCTGTTCTCTGATACTTCTTTCTCGTTCGGCTATGCACGCCTCCTAAAGGACTGGGTAGACCTCCCGTTTCGGCTGATGCTCGGCGATATCACCTATGATGCTGCACCGAACCAGAGCTCTCCAGCCTATCTCGGGGCAGTCATCTCCAGGAACTATGCCAACTCCTTCAAGCGGAAGAGTTATTCTAACTACACCCATTCCTTCCTCGTACCGGAAGACAACGTCCTGGTCAACATCTTCCTGAACAACCGCAGGATCAAGGCCGTTGACATGAACGCCGGTATGTACACCATCAATGACTTCTACTTCAACAACGGCGTCAATGATTTCAAGATCCAGCTGACGGATCCCGACGGGGAGGAAGTCGCTGCAGAGGAGTTCCTGTTCGCATATGACAATGCACTCACCCCTCCCGGACAGACCGAGTACGCTTTCGGTATGGGATTCAAGGACCGGGACCTCACAACCTGGCCCGAGGTATTCGGCATGCAGACCTTCGGGATCAGCGACCACATGAGCGGGCAATACTTCTTCCAGGCAGGCACAAACCAGCAGAACATCGGGCTTTCTACTGTATGGGCTGCCAATCTTGGAAACTTCAAACTCAATACCGCAGCGAGCCGTACTGCAGATGAGAATCTCGGCCTTCTTGCCTCGCTGAACTACCGCCATGTGGATGCCAACTCATTGGTGAACAGGGCCTACACCTTTACTGGGACCTATACCAGTGACCACTACACATCCTTCAGCAACACAGACACTGCGGCATCGCAGACGAACACCTGGAAACTCTCCGGGTCATATGGACAGACTATCCTCGGAGCAGTCTCCGCTAGTACCACCGGCAGGATCACCTTCGAGAAGGACGGTACTGTCGTGAACCCCTCCCTGTCTCTCTCCCTGAGGGCGAGACTCTCCCGAGAGTTCGGGGTGACCGCATCCTATACAGGAGCATGGGATACCTCACTTAGCTACAATCCGACCTTCAAGATAGCAGCGAACTACTCCCCGAGGAACGCTGATTTCTCCATCAGCGCTGACCAGGATGTCCTTGATGGATCCAATACGGTGAATGCCAGCTACACGCCCACGAACCTGAACGGGAACCTGTCCCTCGGGCTGAACATGAGCGACCTGACCATTGACGATCCCCTGCCGGATTCAGCGAACCTGAGTGCCGACATCAAGCATTCAGACTTCCTCCTTGATGCAAACCTCAAGATGAACCGTACAGGGAGCTCCTCCGTATACACGATAGACCTTGGGCTGGACACCGCCTTCTCCTATGCCGATGGCCTGTTCGGGGTATCAAGACCGATCAGCGACTCCTTTGTCCTGGTCGCACCGGAAGTACAGATCCCAGGTCTGGTCATTGGGGTGAACCCCAGCGGAAATTCCTACAAAGGAAGGACCGATAATGTTGGTGCCGCCGTGATCAACGGCCTCTCTTCCTTCACCGAACATGCCATCGTCATAGAGCCGATCGAGATCCCCGACGGCTTCGAGATAGGTTCAGACAGCTATACCTTCCGACCTGCCTACCACCAAGCCGGGACTGTCAAGATCGGGGTGGATGCCAATGTCACGGTCCAGGGAAGGATGCTCTTCTCTGACGGGACCCCTGTAGCACTCTATTCCGGTGATGTACTGGAACAGGGAGCAGTCCTCGGACCTGATGATTTCCCCGAATTCTTCTTTACCTATAACGACGGGACCTTTGAGATCTACGGACTCCACAGCGGGACCCACATCGTCACGCTGTATGCCGGGGACGGCATAGAGTTCACTCTTGAGATCCCGTCGGGGATTACGGGAATCTTCCAGGCGAAGGATATCATCATCCCGATCGAATACAAGCAGTTCTAATAGGAAACATGATGCAGACCAGACGAATCAGACAACACCTACACCTCGCGATTTTCATCGGCGTGTTCCTGCTGGCAATGCAGGGATTGGCAGCCTACGGTATCCTCGAGCATTATGATATAGCGGAGTACCCGGTATCGGTCACCGAGACATACATGCGGGAGTTCACCGACCATGCCCAGTT
This sequence comes from Spirochaetia bacterium, assembly GCA_963677595.1. Lineage (GTDB taxonomy): Bacteria > Spirochaetota > Spirochaetia > CAKZLE01 > CAKZLE01 > CAKZLE01. Next base: position 1,667,210 of record OY782041.1, on the reverse strand, counting down.
CGAGCTGGTCATACAGCGGGGAGCCTATAACACGGCGTATAACCCGAAGACTGCCGACCCGGCAGACACCTATGTCTACTTCTCTGCCGGGAACAGCGGAGCGGTCTCCGACCGCTACGCTGTTCACACCATGGGGAATGAGATCATCCACTACAACCTCTATGACAATGATACAGACCGGAACCTCCTGCGGGATGCTGAGACTGCTGCCTCTCTTGAGGACTGCCTCTACTACCGGTTCCCATCTTCTGAGATCGGGGGGAGGTCTTCGATAACCCAGACATACAGCCACAGCTTCATCCTCGAGATCCCCTCAGGCCAGAATATTCCGTCAGGGACCTACACCGACTCCATCGAGATCTCCTATTACCATGATTCCGAGCTTGAGGATAACGTAACCATGCCTCTTACCATCACAATCGACCACAGCATCGGATTATGCATCGTCGACATGGGTTCAGCGTATGACCCGCACTCACAGGGGTACAGTATGGACTTCGGGGTGATCTATCCCGGGGAGGTACTAAAAGCGGATGCGATAGCATGCTCCAATTCCATCTACTCCATCTCAGCCTACTCCTATAACGGCAGTGTCTTAAGCCATGTGAACCCGACCGTGACAGAGACCATCCCCTATACCGTCGACATCGACGGTATGGTATGCGACCTCTCTGCAGCGCAGCACCCGGTCATGCTCATCTCCAATGCTCCTCCTACGGATGCATACGGGACTGCCCATACGCTTACGATCACCATCGGGGACTTCGGGTGGGTACCCGCAGGTGACTATTCAGACAGCCTGGTGTTCGAGATCATTGGGAACTGAAGAGTCCTAAGGAACAGAGGATCCCAAGGTAAACTGCAGTTATTTTGGGAATTGATCATAATAGCCTATTTCTTTTCATTTGTAAGGTTATTATACTAATTATAATAAGTATACTGCCAAGGTAATAACAGCATTCCATATGTCAGTCAGCAAAATAGACAGTATGTCTGTATTTGGAGTCCTGATGAGAACTGTCAAAGGTATCAGAAGCGTTATAATTCTTCTCTTTATCATATCCACGCTATCTGTGTCAGCACAACAGTATGTGGGGTCAATAGCGACCTTCAAGAACTTGTCTACGTATATCTCAGCTGATAATTACGACGGTAGTATCACTATCACGACGAATGAATCGATCACCATCAATGGAGTCAACCAGAACAAGACGATCCCGGTCGACTGGCTGGTCATCGGGGTCTCTGAAGGGGATTCAGGGTCCTATCTCCAAAGAACTATCTCCCAGGGCGGTTACAGCATCAATTACCAGCTGTATGACTCCATCAGCTCAAGGAACGTCCTGATGTCGAAGGCAGATGCGACATCCTTGAATGACCTCCTTACGATCTATGTCGGGGGACAGACAAGGAAATTCACCGCCAACAGTTCATTCGAGTTCGAGATTCCAGCTGGGCAGTATATCAGCACCGGCACCTATTCAGACCAGTCACTCACCGTGGAACTCTGGGGACTGCTTGACCTTGCCGGGGACGGCCCCCAGACTGAGCTCACCTTTGCAGACCTGCCTAACTTGGAACTGCTCGATTCACAGGTCATTTCCTACAACACCTACGCCGCTGCTTCCATCAACTCCTCGATCATAGAACATGACGGCGCTTTTGAATTCACCTCCACACCCTATTCCATGAATTTCGGGACGCTCGATCCAGATGAGGTCCAACAAGCCGATCTGATCATCGAAGCCCTGGTCCCTTATTCCATTGAAGTACAGTCGACCTACGGCAGCAAACTGAAGCATGAGACCGTTGATGCGTATGTGGAGTATAAGTTCTTTTTTGAAAACGTTTGGCACCCGCTTTCACCAGGTAGTCCGGCTTCCCTTGTTCCGTATGCTGATGCATCATCTTCACCCGGTGACCGCTACCCCATTGATATACAGATCAGTTCCTTGATCGATTTCGTTCCTGCCGGTGACTACTACGACTACCTGACTTTCACCATCATCGGGAATTGACCTGATTACATTATTGTTTTTGTAATAAATTATTCAGCACTCTCACATTTTTACCTAGATATTCTTCCCCTGCAGGTGTATTATGTATGCAGGTATACACAGGGAGGGAATAATAGAAAAAAGTAGATAGTAAAACAGATATTGCAAAAAACCATTAAAAAATAAACTACGTAAAAAGTAAGAAAAATCACACACGAAGGGGTACCAAGATGCGTACTAAAATGAAAACCTCGTTAGTGATTCTTCTTTACATGGTTTTATTTCTGGGAACGACCGTTGCCGCTACATCAGGAACTCTTGTACTCCGTGGTTATGTACCTGAGAGAGCTGACCTTGTAATACTGAATGATACCCTTTCTTCCAGCGTATCTCTCGACAGCGAAAGCGGTAGGACCCAAGTGGGAACTATCAAAGAGAATTCAACGAAAACTACTGGTTATACTGTAGAGATTTCGTCAAGGAATGCTGCCTCAAGTTCAGAAGGCACGCCGTACCTGACCTCATCAGATTCTGATGAGACCATCGGATACGACATTCTGTTCGGTGATGAAGTTGTAGCACTCGATCATGGTGTAGGACATGTCCAGAATTCTGACTATACCATGGCTGGCAATATTGCCATCGCCTATGAAGCCGGCAGTCTCGCAGAGACGAGCTCAAGGTATTCAGACATCCTGACGTTATCCGTAATTGCTAACTAACCAACCTGTGAATATACCTGCAGCCGCCCTGAGAAGGGCGGCTGTTCTATTTTATTTGTCTGTAGATGTCAAGGGGTATAAACAAGAAAGTTTTGGCAATTCAAATAGACACAATTCTCCGAGACCTTAAAAATAAGGACTTGCGTGGGGAGGTGGTTAGTGATAGGCTAAAACCGTTAGATTGGCTTTAGCTGGTTATTGAGCTCTTATCGGAATTAATCTGCCAGGATCGGGTTCCGACGAGAGCTTCAAGTTTATAGTATTGCAGTTTCTTCAACAGATACTGTTCCCCGTCAGGCATCCGGTAGATGTCACCGTTCTTCAGCAGAGCGAATCCGATAGAGAGCATCTTATTAGCAATGGCAACTGATGCTTTCTGACCAAGCTTCCGTCGGCTCTCAAGACGCTGCCAGTACCGAGTAAGAGAACAATCTCTCCTAAAGCTCTTGATCCCCCAGGCTCCCTGCATGATGTGCCTCCTGATCGGCATACACCCGTGACGAGAGACCCCGAGCTGCTTATCGACCGTCCCAGATTGATCCTTCTTCGGGATGAGACCGATATAGTTCCTCAGTTGGTTAGCAGAAGAGAATCGGTCTCCATTACCGAGGAAGGCAATGAGCGTTACAGCCGTGATGTCTCCGATGCCAGGGATCGAGAGCCAGGAAAGAGCTTCTCGTGGATGAGCGAGAATGATCTCCTTGAGCTTCTCATGAATACGTTCCATCTGCGACTCCAATGATTCAAGCTCTTCGAGCAGGAGCCCTGCACTGAATAGAGCTATCTCCTCGGCGAGTAGGGTCTCCACCCAGGCCCGTCGCTTGCGAGGATCCTTCAGATCCGATTTCTTCAGGTCAGGGAACCCCATTCCCGTGAATACCGCATGAAGCTTGTTGATGACCTTCGTACGATACTGAGCATAGGCGATGTGAAGTTTGACTACTGAGCGCTCAGCAGATTCCTGTTCAGTCGGGATGGGAACCAGTACCCAGTTCTCAGGATGGGCATCCCGTGCATACTTAGCCAATTTTGCAGCATCTTGCCGATCTGTCTTGCAGATCGACTCGAAGATGATATGCAGTTTCATGGGGTTGAGTACATACACGTCTGCTTCGGTGTGCTTCAGCAGATACCGTGCGAGGTTGAAGGAAGATGTCCCTCCCTCCATAAAGATCGCATCTCCTGCTTTGAACCGTTCAGCGAGTCGCTGACGTCCTTGAGCATTCATCTTCTCGTTGAAGAAGTGATTCTTCATGAACCCTTCTTCTGCTAGCAGCATACACCCAACCAGAGTCTTCTTGGAAAGATCCAAGCCGATGATCCTGGTTGCCGTCAATCGTAAAGGTCTGTCTATCATGGCAGCCTCCTCAAAATAAAATTAACGGATAGTTGGGAAGCTTTATGACAGGAAGTGCGTAGATGTCCTTCATTTTTATTATTGAGATCATTCCCGGGGAGAATTCCCCGGGAAGTCTCCAAGTAGTCTTCGATGACCGGTCAGTGTATCTTTCTCATTGAGGTATGTCTGGCAGTCCAGCATCCATCACAATAGATCATTACACGATCACCGGTTCCCATTCTCCGTCAAGAATAGGATAGCATCTATGACTTCTCAACTACAGTCATACTACTTTCTTAGTGTTTGTTGATCCGGCCGAACGGGATATGCACCGAAGGAATGAACCCTGAGGAGGGTTCGAGGTGCGTGAGCTGGTCATCGAAGAAGATGTGAGGCCTGAAGATGTCGAGGATCCTCCCCTTCTCGACCCCGCCGAGGAAGAAGGTCTTGTCAGCCATGACGTTCCATGAACGCAGGGTGGTAACGACACGCTCGTTCGCAGGTGCTCCCCTCGCGGTGATGATGGCCGTGCTGATACTCTTCCGGTAGGAGGGGTCGACCAGGCGGTACTCCTGCTCGACCTGCTGCAGCCTCGCGAGCTTGACGAAGAACTCGCGAAGGGGCCCGGGTGGGTGCGGGACCGCGGCATTGCTTATCTCAGACTCCTGGAATGCATTGAGGTTCTTCTTCTGGTAGACATTCTCGGCACTATCATCGGCGATCACCCCATCGAAATCGAAGGCCACCCTGAGTTCGTAGGAGTCATCATCGTCGGTGACGACCGACCGGAGCACGGTCCCCGCTGCATGGCCGGTATCGATGGCCTTGACCACATCCTCGTTATTGGCGGAGAGGAAGAGAGAGGTGCCAAACGAGTCGAGGTAGCGGTAGGGGGACTCACCGCTCGTGAAGACCCCACGCGTGATATCGAGTTTGTAATCCCGGATCGAGTTAAAGACTCGCTGCCCGGTATCGGGATCGTTGCGCGAGAAGAGGATCACCTCTATGGGCTCTACTCCCGGTATCCGGGAATTGAGGTTCAGCAGCCGCCTGATGAAGGGCATCGCCGCCCCTTTCGGCAGGGTCTCGGACTCATGCTCCCGCTGGAACGCCCGGTAGGCCTGCTCCCCCTCGTTCCTGAAGACCCGGTCGGACTCACCGAGGTCGAACAGCGCGCTCGAGGCGATGCCGATCACCAGTTTGTCCGAGATATCATAGGGCATCGGTCACCATCCCTTCCTGTGGATGACCTCTTCGACCGGCTTGCGTACCCTCGGGGCCCCTTCCTTCTTCTGGAGCCGCTCATCGAGGTCCGCCGGGTCCCCCGGTACACCGAAGGCCACCATCGCGACGATGGTGAAGTTCTCCGGGACCTGCGAGATCTCCCTGACGGCGTCGGGGTCGAAGCCAGCCATCGGGTGGGCATAGAGCCCCTCATGCACCGCCTGCAGCATCATGTTCTCCACTGCCATACCGGTATCGAAGAGGGCGTAGTCCCTGTTATGGCTCAGCCGGCAGTCAGCCTCCGGGTCCGTGACGACCGCGGCAAGGAAGGCGCTCTTAGATGCCCACTGGTTGCCCCGCGTCAGGGCGGTGCTGATCCGTTCGATCTCCTCAGCTGTCTCATAGATGACGAAATGCCACGGCTGGTTGTTGAGGCAGCTTGCCGCAAGGTGCGCCGCCCCGACGATCCTGTCGATGACATCAGTTCCAACACTATCTCCTGAGAAGGCCCTGTAGGCCCTCCGTTCTGTAATTTCTCTCAGTATTTCCATACTGATAAGATACTCCAACATGGGGCAGAGGGCAAATCTTTCCAGGATGAAATTATTTGTACCCCTGTAACCTTGGTTACCGCCGAACGAAATGGATCCGATTATCTTAAGGCTAAGCTATTGAGATATTTCAAGAAGAGTCCATACTGAATACAGGGGGAATACCATGAGTGAGTTTTTCGGTAATGCAGATAAATCAGAACAGCTGAAGAGGATCATCCTCCAGCTGCATGAAGGGAAGGGAGTCAAGGAACTCAAAGATGAGTTCGCGCAGGTCCTGGACGGGCTCCAAGCCGACGAGATCGCGGCGATGGAACAGGCCCTGATCAACGAGGGGTTCGAGGCCTCCAACATCCAGCAGCTGTGCGAGGTCCATGTCGAGGTCTTCGAGGATGAGCTGAAGAAGCAGAAAGAGGAACACTTCATGCCAGGCCACCCGATCCATACCTATCGCGAAGAGAACCGCGAGCTCGAGAAGAAGCTGAAGGTCCTCGAGGAGCAGATCAAGGCGGCTAAGAAGGATACCTACTCACCCGGACTGCTGACCGCCCTCATCGATGATATCGCGGAGGTGGAGCGGCACTACCAGCGCAAGGAGAACCAGCTCTTCCCCAAGCTCGAGGCAGTCGGCTTCAACGGGCCGACCTCGGTCATGTGGGGGAAGCACGACGAGATACGTGACGGGCTCAAGGAACTGAAAGCCCTGGTCGCACAGTCAGCGCCCGGCAAACAGGTGAAGAAGGCAGGGTCGGCAGTACTGAAGACCATGAAGAACATGATCTTCATGGAGGAGAAGATCCTCTACCCCACCTCCCTGAAAAAACTCGACCAGGCTGTCTGGTCGGTCATCTATGCCGAGGAACCCGAGATCGGGTTCTCCTGGATCAGCAGGGGCAGCCTGTGGGAACCAGCCCTCTCCGAGATCACCGGGAATAAGGCTGTGGCTGCTCCGGCGGCAGGTACTGTCTCCTCCGACACCATACCGCTGGATGAGGGAGGCCTGACCCCGGCACAGATCAACCTGATGCTCAAGAACCTCCCGTTCGACCTCACCTACGTGGATGCTGATGACAAGGTACGGTACTACTCCGCGACCGATGACCGGCTCTTCCCCCGTACCCCCGCGATCATCGGCAGGGATGTGGAGAAGTGCCACCCGCCGAAGAGCGTCCATGTGGTCCAGCAGATCGTCCAGGCCTTCAAGGACAAGGAGAAGTCCAAGGCCTCCTTCTGGCTCAACTTCGGCGGGAAGAAGGTCATGATCACCTACTACGCCCTCTGTAACGACGCAGGGGAGTATGAGGGGGTACTGGAGGTATCCCAGGATATCACGGAGATCCAGCAGCTGGAGGGGGAACGGAGACTGCTGGACTGGTGATGGATGAAATTTTGAAATATACTAATATATTTTAAAATCTGTCATTATATTTTAACATATCCATAAAAATTTGAAACAGTATACCGCTCCTATGGTATACTGTTTCTATGCAGACCGAAGAATTACAGGACCTGTTAGACAGGCTGGAACAAAACCAGTGTGAGCACCAGCGGCTCGAACTCAAGGCAGCTCACACTGGCTGCCCGAAAAGGCTCTACAACACACTCTCCTCCTTCTCCAACCAAGATACCGGCGGTATCATCCTCTTCGGTGTGGATGAGCGGACCTCCTGCTCGGTAGTCGGTGTATATGATCCGCAGGACCTGATACAGAGGGTCACCCAACAGTGCAGGCAGATGGAACCGCCAGTCAGGGCAGTCTTCACAGTCCTTTCGGGGGACGGGGGGACCGTCGTCTCCGCAGAGATCCCCGGTGCTGACCCTGTACTGCGGCCGGTCTATTACCGGGGCAGGGGGAAATTCAGGGGATCCTATATCCGGGTGGGTGACGCTGATGAAGTCATGACCGATTATGAGCTGTACAGTCTCGAAGCATACCGACGCCGCATCCAAGATGATATCCGGCCGATCGACAGGCCGGAAGCCGCCTACTTCGATAACGCAGGACTCGAGAACTTCCTGAAGGCTGTGCGGCGGGGGAAACCGAATCTCTCAGGGTTCGAGGATAGCCGTATCATGAGCCTGCTGGGCATACTCAGCCCGGAAGGGACTCCCAGCCTTGCAGGGGTCCTCTGCTTCTCCGACTACCCCCAAGCCTGCTTCCCGCAGCTCATGGTCACGGCAGTCGTGGTACCCGGGACCGTGATGGGGGAAACCGGTGAGGGAGCCGAACGGTTCCTGGCAAACCAGAGGATCGAGGGGACCATCCCCCAGATGACCGAAGGGACCCTGGCCTTCCTGCAGAGGAATATGAAGACCCGGACGGTCATAGATGACCACGGAAGACGGAAGGACCGGTACGAGTACCCGGTCATAGCGTTACGGGAGATCATCCTGAATGCCCTGATGCACCGAGATTACAGCATCCACACGGAGGGGGCACCGGTCAGGGTCGTACTCTATAACGACCGGATCGAGATCAGCAGCCCCGGGGGATTGTACGGGAGCCTGACCGTCGAAGCCTTGGGGAGGGCAATGAGTGTATCCCGCAACCCTGCCCTTGCCCTGCTCCTTGAGACGATGGACATCGTCGAGAACCGCAATTCCGGGATAGCAACCATCATCCATGAGATGGATGAAGCACATCTGCCCCCACCGGAATTCATCAACGAACGGGGGACATTCACGGTGATCCTGAGGAATGAGGCCCCGCCGTTCGACAAGAAACATGCACGATCCAGGAAGGCGATCATATCCTACTGTTCAGAACCGAGGACCCGTGATGAGATCGCCGGGTTCCTCGGGCTGACTCCCTACTATGCCATGAACCGGTATGTCACTCCCCTCATCGAGGATGGCGAGATCCGGGAGCTGGTCGTCGGGGAAGGCAAGCCGCTCTATCGGTCACGATAGCTACTGGATCACCCCGCCCCCGAGCACCAGGTCTTCCCGGTAGATGACTACCGACTGTCCCGGGGTGATCGCCCGCTGGGGGTTCGCGAACCGCAGCTTGATAGAATCATCTCCCATCCCGATGATCTCTGCGGGAAAGGGTTCCTGCTGTGAGCGGACCTTGATACGGCAGGGAACCGGGAAGGTTTCCGGCCGTACCGGGCCCCATACGAGCTCATCAGCAGTGAGCTCTCCCGTATAGAGCTCATCATCAGTCCCCACATAGACCAGGTTCCTCTCCGCATCGATCCGGACCACATAGAGGGGCTTTCTCGATGCTATCCCCAGGCCCCGCCGCTGCCCGATGGTATACTGCCCGATCCCCTGGTGGGTACCGAGTTCCCTCCCGTCGGTATCGACGATCAAGCCGGGCTTCCCCGGTTTGAGAAGTTCTGTATAGTCACCGCCGATGAAGTCCTGGCTCTCCGGGATACCTTCGAACCCTAAGCCTTTCTTCACAGCATACTGCCTGACCTCGTCCTTGGTCATATCGCCGAGGGGGAAGAGAGCAGCAGCAAGCTGCCCCTGATCAAGGCGGTAGAGGAAGTAGCTCTGGTCCTTCTTGTGGTCGGCGGCTTTCCGCAGGTGCCAGACACCGGATGATTCATCCCTTGACTTCCTCACATAGTGGCCGGTCGCGAAGTAGTCGAACGTGATGCCGAGTTCCCTTGCCCGGTCGACCATCGCCCCGAACTTCATCCTGCTGTTGCACCTGACGCAGGGGTTGGGCGTCCTGCCGCAGCTGTACTCCGAGCTGAAGTAGTCCAGGACCGTATCGCGGTAGGCATCCTTGAGGTCGACCTGGACCAGCTCGATCCCGAGCCGGTCGCAGACCTCCTGCGCTTTCTCGACATCCTCTTTCTCATCCGGCCCGAAGCAGGCATGCTTACCGGCCTGGTCGAACATAAGCTCATCATCCCAGATCTTCATGATGACCCCGGTGACCTCATACCCCTGGTCTACCAGGAGCGCCGCCGCGACGGATGAATCCACTCCGCCGCTCATTCCAACCAATACCTTCTTACTCATTTCTTACTCATCCTCATGCTCTCTTCGCTGCATGGGGTGAATCACCCCATTCGTCGAACCCGACCGTCCTCCCAGTCGACTCCACCCTTCGGAGCAGGCACCCCCTGCACTCACTCTTCGTCTCATCCATGCATGGCTTGCCCGCATAGAGCTGGTAGCCGGCCCTCACCTCCTTCGGGGTGAGGTTCGGCATGGTGACGTTCGCACCGTAGGTCAACCCCCGCTCCCTGCCGTCAGGGTAGAGTGCCTGCAGCGCCGTGGTGGATGCGATGTTCACATCCTCCAAGGCGATACGCACCGCGGCAATCATGTTCAGTGAGAGCTGCATGAGCTGCTCCTTTCCCATCATCCCGAGCGGGGCCATGGGCGAGTCGGGATGCACGATATAGGGTCCCATCCCGATCATGTCCACGTCCATTTCACGGAAGAACCCGATGTCATCGGCGAGCATCTCCACAGTCTGCCCGGGGATCCCGATCATGACCCCAGACCCTACCTGGTACCCTATTTCCTTCAGTGAGTGGAGGCAGGAGACCCTGTTCTCGAAGGTCTGTTCCATAGGATGCAGAGAGGAGAAGAGGTCCCGGTCAGTCGTCTCGATCCTCAGCAGGTAGCGATGGGCACCTGCTGCGTAGAACCTCCGGTAGGTCCCCTCCTCCTGCTCCCCGACACTCAGGGTGATCCCAAGACCATGGGGGAGACGCTCTGAGATGGTCGCTTCCTTGATCCTCCTGACGACCCGCTCAACGAAGGAGATGAACCCTTCATCCCTGCGTTCCCCTGACTGGAGGACCACCGACCCGTAACCCTGTGCAGCACACCATACCGCACTCTCGAGGATCTCCTCCTCTGATAACGTATACCGGTCTATGACCTTCTTGTTGCCGCGCCGGATGCCGCAGTACCGGCAGTCGAGGGCGCATACATTACTGAACTCGATGATCCCCCGGTAGTAGACATCCTCACCGACATGCTGTTTCATGACCCTGGTCGCACGTTCCTTGAGCTGCACGAGCCGGTCGGTGTCGGTGTACCCAATCGAGAGGATCTCCATGATCTCTTGCTTATCCATAGTATCTTCCTGCTAGAAATAGAGGTCCCGTGCCCCCTGCTCCGTCTTGCCGTAGTACTCCATGAGCATGCCGAACATCTTCGGGTTCTGCTCCCTCACCTCGTCGATCTCCCTGTGGATCAGTTCTTCAGCGACTGCCTTCGTCTCCTCGCTCGCGAAATCATCGAGCCATTCACGGTAGGTGATGATGGCGTTGAGCTTGCAGAACTCACCCTCCGTGCCGCACTTGAGCATGTCCATGATGTTGTGCCCCGTCCTCCCGCACCGGTAACCCGCCGTACAGAAGGAGGTGATGAACCCCATCTGCGCCATCTCCCGGACCACCTCGTCCAGTGAGCGGGAATCCCCGATCACGAACTGCTGCCGCTCGATCTCCTGCTCCCCAGTCTCCCTGCTGTAGGCTCCCAGGCCGATCCTGGTCGAGGCATCGGTCTGCGTGATGCCGAGGGGGAGGATCCTCCTCCGCAAGGCGGCATCCTCCCGTGCCGTCAGGATCAGGCCGGTATAGGGGACCGCGAGCCGCAGGGTAAGGACCGCATGCTTGAAGTCATCATCGGAGACCAGGTACTTCGAGTCCGTGGCCAGCGGCGCGTTCGCCGCCGGTTCCAGCCTCGGGAAGGAGATAGTATGGGGACCTACCCCGAACCTTCGTTCCAGCTCGTGGGTATGGTAGATGAGTCCCATGACCTCGAAGCGCCAGTCATAGAGGCCGAAGAGTGCCCCGATCCCCACGTCGTCTATCCCGGCATCGAAGGCCCGGTGCATGGTGTAGAGCCGCCAGTCGTAGTTGCCCTTCAGCGTATGCTGCGGATGCACCTCCTCATAGGTCTTCTTGTGGTAGGTCTCCTGGAAGACCTGGTAGGTCCCGATCCCGACCTCCTTGAGCCGTTTCAGGTCCCCCACCGACATCGGGGCTGCGTTAATGTTCACACGCCGGATCTGCCCAGTCCCCTTCTTCGTCGTGAACTGTGCATCATAGATCTCCTTCACCGTGTCGACGATGTAGTCGACATCGGAGTCCGGGTGCTCGCCGTAGACCACGATCAGCCGCTTGTGGCCGATCTCCCCGGCAAGGGTCTGGACCTCGCGCTTCAGCTCGCCCATCGGGACGGTCCGCCGCTCCATCTCGCCGTTCTCCGTCCGGAAGCTGCAGTACTTGCAGCCATTGACGCACTTGCTGCTCAGGTAGAGCGGTGCGAAGGTGACGATCCTGTTGTCATAGACGTACTTCTTGATCCTGATCGCCGCATCCTCCATCTCGCTGATGAGACCGGGGTCCTTCACATGGAGCAGGGCTGCCGTCTCCAGGGGTGAGAGGGTCTCGATCCTCAGGGACTTGGCGATGATCTCGCGGATGTATGCAGGGTCAGGGTCCCGCATCTGCTCGAGCTCACGCTCGATCTTCCCATCATCGATGAAGTCACGCCCGGACTCGTCCTTGTACCGGTCGATCTCGTCGGGGATGATCCGGGTAGTGACCCAGTCCTTCACTGATACACTCATATAGCCTCCTTCACCTGTTTCACAAAGAGTTCCCGCAGGCCCGGGAACGGGGAGATGACCCGCTCGAGGGTCCCGTGGATATGGGAGATCGCGAGGCCGTAGTTGGTTACGGGCACCCCGGCCTTCCGCGCCTTCTCGATACGCATGAGCATCTCGCGCCGCGTGAGCATGCATGCCCCGCAGTGGATGACCAGGGCATAATCTGACAGGTTGTCGGGATAGTCCCTTCCGCTGCAGACATCGACCTGCGGCTCGAACCCGAGGTAGCCGGTCAGCCACTTAGGGAGCTTCACCCTCCCGATGTCATCATCCATCGCATGGTGCGAACAGGACTCAGCGATGAGGATCCGGTCTTCCGGCCTCATGCCCTCCAGAGCCAGCACTCCCTCAACCTGCGCCTCCAGGTCGCCCTTAGACCGTGAGAACAGGGTCGAGAAGGTGGTACAGGCTATGTTCTCAGGAGTCTCCCGGACCATCCGGTCAACCACCTGGGAGTCGCAGACCACCAGGTCCGGCGCTTTCACGCAGTTTGCGAGCGCCGCGCGATACTGGTGTTCCTTGACGACGGTGACATGGCAGTCCCCGTCCAGGATGTCGCGTATGGCCTGGACCTGGGGAAGGATGATCCGTCCCTTCGGGGCCTCGATATCGATCGGGATGATGAAGATCGCATGTCCGCCTGAGGGCATCAGGTCATGGACCAGAGGCGGGGGTGCGATGAAATCATCCGGGACCAGGGAGATGACTGCCTGCTTGAACGCGTTGATATACTCATCCCGCCTGGGGGTATCGAGGGCACTGCACCAGATGATGTGCTCCCCTGCTATCGAGGGATCAATCCATTCGGCACCGTCCCCTTCAGGGACCAGGTCCACCTTGTTGACCATCACGATCAGCGGGGTGTTTCTAGACTGTGCCTCTTCGAGGACCTGCCGCTCATAGGGGCCCCAGGTACCCGGTTCCGTGATGAGGACAGCGATGTCAGCACGCGAGAAGATCTTCTCCGTCTTCCGGATCCTTTCAGCGGCAAGATCCGAGTCATCGTCGATCCCCGCCGTGTCGAGGAAGACGACCGGACCGATCGGGAGGAGCTCCATGCTCTTCTCGACCACGTCCGTCGTGGTCCCGGGGATCGGGGAGGTGATCGCGACCTGCTGGCCCGCGATCATGTTGAGCACGCTCGACTTCCCTACATTGGTCCTGCCGAACAGTCCCAACTGCAGTCTTAGAGATTTTGGTGTTGTCTTCATGGGTGAGCCCTACTTCTTCGAGAGGTTCGACTTGACTGATACCCCGGGTATGGAGCCCAGCTTCCCGGTCAGCGCACCGACAGCGTCGGTCGTGGTATCGACGATGAGCGTGATGACCGATACGTGCTTCTCTTTGTACGGCACACCGGTCCTGCAGATGATCTGCTCCCCGAACTCTGACAGGAGGTGGTTCACCCTGTCAGCACTCTCTTCCCTGTTCTCGATAATGATCCCGACGAATCCCAGACGTTTCTCCATCTTCCTCTCCTGGTCATCCTCACGGATCAGGGAAAGAAAATGGCCGCACGAGCAATACGTGCGGCCACCGAATCTGTGAATTCTTATAGAAACCGAATACCTTCCTCACACCAATCCATACCACCAGTCAGCGCCATCCCTAAAAAGGAGGTAAAACAGGAACGACGCCTTCCGATCATACGCTGAGTCCGGTATTCCGGAGTTGATCTCTAGTCTCGAATCAGCAGATTCCCCAAGTTCAGGTTCTTCCCTTACCGCAGGATATCTTGTTGATGGGCATACCTTACAATACTCCTCAGGTTGTGTAAAGCAGTCCGAACCCCAATTCGATAAATTTTTCTTAAATTATTCCGCCAGCCTGAAGATCTCCAGGATCGCGGCCTTGTCGAGCTTCACGAAGTTCCCGAGGGTATGCGTGTCGCCGGAAGTCGCCTTCACTGCCATCTCCTCGAAGGATGCCGGAGTAATATCGACCTCGGAGAGCCGTGTCGCCATGCCCATCCGCCTGAAGTGGCGTTCGAGCCGGGCGATCCCCTCTAACGCCGTCTTCTCCGGTTCCTGGAAGTCCATGGGGACCGAGAAGACCCGGACGGCGAACTGGGCGAACCGGTTCACGTCGTGGGTATAGACGAACTTCATCCATGCCGGGATGATGATGGCCAGCCCCGCACCGTGGGCGATGTCGAAGATCCCGCTGAGCTCATGCTCGATATCATGGGAGCCCCAGTCACCGATACGGCCGGTATCAAGGAAGTTGTTATGTGCCACCGTCCCGGTCCACATCACCTCCGCCCAGGCATCATAGTCCTGCGGGGAGGCAAGGACGCGGGGAGCGTGCTGGATGAGGTTCTGCATGGCCCCCTCGAGCAGCCGGTCGGTCAGGTCCACATGTCTCACGTTGGTGAAGTACCGCTCGATCATATGCGCCAGGATGTCGGCAGTGCCGTTGGCGATCTGGTTCTGCGGCAGCGTGAACGCCAGTTCCGGGTTGAGGATCGAGAAGACCGGGTAGTTCTTCTCGGAGTTGCAGGGGCGCTTGAGCCAGCCCTCCTCGTTGGTCACGACACTCCCGTGACTCGACTCGCTCCCTGCGGCGGGGATAGTCAGGATGGTTGCGACCGGCAATGAGGCCTCGGGGGACCCAGTCCCGTCATAGAAGTCCCATACGTCCCCGTCATAGGGGACCCCGACGCCGATCCCCTTGGCGGAATCGATCACGCTCCCGCCGCCGACGGCAAGGATCAGGTCTATCCCCTCCTCGCGGCAGATCCTGATGCCTTCCCGCACCAGGCTGAGCCTCGGGTTCGGCTTGACCCCGGGGAGCTCGAAGACCTCGAAACCCGAGGCCTTCAACGCGGTGACGACCCGGTCATAGAGACCGGTCTTCTTGATGCTTCCCCCGCCGTAGTGGAGCAGGACCTTCTTCCCGTATGGTGCGGCAAGTTCGCCGACCTGCAGCTCAGTATCTTTCCCGAACACGATCTTCGTCGTATTGTTGAATGTGAAATCTATCATGTATTCCCCCTGGTATCTGTTGTCTCTTTCCTATCAGTATACTAAATAATTCGCCAGAATCAAAATGCAATGATGATCACGCCCCTCTCAAGCAGCCGGTTGAGCTGTTCGGTGTTCCCGATGCAGGGATTCCCGCTGATATTCACGTACTGCAGCTCGGGCAGCGACAGCAGGGCAGAGAGGTCATCGATGTCATTGTACGATAGATCGAGTATCTGCAGGTTCACCAGCCCCGCGAGGTCGGAGAGGTCATCGATCTCGTTCTGCGACAGGTCGAGCTCCAGCAGGCCGGTGAGGTCCTTGAGGTCATAGAGGTTGGTGATGAGGTTATCAGAGAGGTCGAGCACCTCGATGCCGTCGCAGAAGGCAAGGCCGTCGAGGTCGGAGATCCCGTAGCCCGGAACGGCAAGCTCCCCGGTGAGGTGGGAGAGGTCGAACGGTCTCAGGGTATAGGCGGAATTCCCCGTGAGCTCCGCACTGCAGGCGGAGAGGAAGTCACCCACCTGCTCCTCCTCGGACCAGATCTCATCCCCCATATACTCTTGTGCGTCGAAGTCCTCGTCGTCATAGCCGTAGGACTCCACCACCCTCCCGGTAACCGGTATCCCTGCAGTCCCGGGGGTGAAACTCAAAGCCTCCTGGAGCTGGTGAAGCTTGTCGCCATCGCCCTGCGCACGGGCTGCTTCCGCATGGGAGAGGAGGTAGGAACTCCTATCAGGGTGCAGGTTCTTCAGCAACAGCAGGAACAGCTGCCGCGGGGGTTCTTCGGTGTAGTCCTTCGCAGGTACTTCCTGCATGGGGGGCTGTTGGAGGATGTCCAGCAGCGGGATGTACCGCCGAATCGTCCCCTTCTCGTGTGCTGAGATGACACGGAGGGTCAACTCCTTCAGGTGCTCCTCCGTGATGAGCGTCTTCACGCTGGTAAACAGTTCCTCATACTCCATCAACCACCTCCATCTGATGGGAAACACTCACTCATAGGATATGGTTACATCGAGACTGCCTCGAAGGAGGCCTTCGTGAGCCGTTGGAGCTCATCGACGGGTAGTTCCACGTCAAGGCCGCGCATGCCGGCGCTGACGAGGATCGTCTCGAAGAGGATCGCGGACTCATCAATGACCGTGGGAAGGGGCCTCTTCTGGCCGATCGGGCTCACCCCGCCGAGGACATAGCCGGTGGTATTCGACACGAGTGTTTTATCGGCCATGCTGGCCTTCTTCACCCCGAAAGCCTTCGCGGCCGACTTGAGGTTGAGATGCACCGTGACCGGTATGATGCAGACAGCAAGCTCCCCCGTATCGAGGCTGATCACCAGGGTCTTGAAGATCTGGTCGGCCAGGACGTCAAGCTTGGCTGCCGCCTCGAGCCCGTAGGACCCGCCGTCGCTCTCATGGTCATAGGGATGGAGGCTGTAGGTCACAGCCTCCTCCTCCAATCTGACCAGGCAGGGGGTGTTCGCGGTATTATGTCGTCTTGGCTGCTTGCCCATTCTTCACTCTCCGCGTCATGATATCACAATCGGAGAGCTGTTTGTACCCGTCCACGACGGCTTCGGCGAACTCGCTGCAGCTCGCATGCCCGCACTTCCGGCAGTTGAGCTGGGGAAGCTTGGCGGTGACCTGCTCGATCTTCGCATGCTTATCGGCAAGCGGGAGGTCTTCCGGGTGTACCTGCTTCTCGATGACCCAGCCGAGCAGCAGGATCATGGGGACGGTCAGCAGGTAGCGGGTGAGCGCGAAGGGGATCCCGAGGAACGAGGCCTCGGTGACGAGCATCGGGAGCTTCACGACCGCCCAGGTGCTGATGATGATCACCACGTTCGAGACCCTCGCCCCCTTGGAGAGCAGCATGGCTGCTGCCGGGAAGGCGGCATAGATCGGTCCTGCGGAGAAGGTCCCCAATGCGAGGGAGAGGAATCGTCCCCTCCAGGCGGAGCCGTGGCCGAACCCCTTCATGATCGTCTCACGCGAGACCCACACCCCGATCAGGGCTGTCAGGACCATGATGGGCGGCAGGATTTGGACCATCTCCTTCAGGAAGCCGAGGAAGAGCGAGATCCCGTACCGGGCGGTCTCCTGCCTCACGGCGAAGGTGACGGCGAAGAGAACGATCGCGATAATGATGAACTTATAACGTTTGAGGGTTGTCTTCATAGGATCACCCCCATAAGGAAGGCTATCACCAGCGCCGCCAGGAAGCTGTAGAGGTTCCGCAGGAGGGCGAACTTGAAGCCGAATTGCTTGCGCTCCAGCGGGAAGGTCGCGAACCCCACCATGGTGAGGGTCGTGATGAACGCGGCGATCGCGATGAGGAAGGCTCCCTGGGCAAGCAGCTGCTTGGCGAGGGGGAAGGCGATGAAGGCCGGGATGATCGTGACCGTCCCGATCAGCGCCCCGTAGACGGTGCTGAGCAGTTCACTCTCCCCGCCGAGGACATTCTTGATGGTCTGCGGCGGGATGACTGCGAGGAGCCATGCGATGATGCCCATGATCCCGATGATGTCAGGCAGGGAGCCCGCGGCCATCTGCCTGCCCATCGTGATGGTCATTCGTGTCTTTTGTTTATCCCGTATGCGGGAGATCCCCAGCAGCACCAGTGCGGAGCCGTAGAGTATGATCGTCTGTACCATAGTACCTCCAGAAAGATGATCTTGCTGGACGATACCGTATGTACGCAGGATCTTCTGTGATGGATGTCACATATCTTCGAGGATATCGGAAAGTTCCTCGATATCCTCGATCCGGTAGGCCCCGCGACCCATGTCGGTGAGGATACCCCGGTCGAGGAAGGCAGAGAAGACCCTCGAGACCGTCTCCCGGCTCAATCCCATCTCCCCCGCGATGGCGGTCTTCGTCCCGGGCAGGGAGAACTCCCCTTCATAGTCTTCCCCGGCCAGCCTCATGATATAGAGGGCGACACGCTGCTCGGCAGAACTCACCGAGAGCAGCTCGAGCTTCTCCTGCAGCCTGAAGAGCTTCTGGGACAGGGTCATGAAGAGCCCGGCAGAGAAGGGATTGTTCCCGGAGAGCTCGCTGATCGTCTCGATCGGGATGCTCAGGACCGTCACCTCCCCGGCAGCCACCACCCATACCGGGTAGGGCTTCCCCAGGAAGGCGCAGGCCTCAGAGAGGCAGGCGCCCGGTTCCAGGTTGTTCAGCACGACCACCTTCCCGTTGGGCAGCAGCTTCTCCATGCGGAGCCTCCCCGTGAGGAGGAAGGTCATGGAGCGGCACTGGTCGTGGGGGCTGTAGAGGGTCTCACCGTTCTTTCTCTTGATAATCCTGCTCTTCGAGATGATCCGGTCCACCAGTTCATCAGGTATCCCGGAAAAGAGTATATGCTCCTTCAATAGCTGCTTGGTCTCTGTCATCGGCGCCCTCCCCTGCATAATATGATAGCATATAGCCGGCTGTCCTCCTATCGCTTCTTGCAATGTGCCCATGCCGCAACTATAATGCAGGTCAGGGGCGGGGATGATACCCGCCTACAGAAGGAGTTGAGATGCTGCAGATCGGGAAGATGAATCAATTGACCGTCACGAGTGAGAACCGGCAGGGGTTCCTGCTGGATGGGGGAAACCGCCAGGTACTGCTCCCGAAGCGGGAGGTCACCGATATCGTGAAGGTCGGGGAGAAGGTCACCGTCTTCATCTATAACGACCAGAAGGAGAGCCTGAAGGCGACCATGCGGAAACCGAAGGGGCTGGTCGACCAGTGCGCGGTACTCAACGTGAAGGATGTCACATCCTTCGGCATCTTCCTCGACTGGGGCATCTCGAAGGACCTCTTCGTCCCGACCAAGAACCTCAAGCGCGATTATGAGGCAGGGGACTATGCCCTGGTGCGCCTGGTCCTGGACTTCGAGAAGACCGGCGTGATCGGCACCACCTACATCGAGGATTTCATCTCCTACGAACCCGAAGGCCTCGAGCCCGGGAGCGAGGTATCGATGGTGGTAGTCGGCCTCTCCAAGCTCGGCGCGAACGTCATCGTGAACGACACCTACCGGGGCATCGTCTTCAACAGCGACCTCGTCACCCCCCTGGAGCGGGGAGAGCGGGTCACCGGCTATGTGAAGCACATACGCGAGGACGGGAAGCTCGACTGCACCGTCAAGCCGATCGGCTTCCGTCCTGCTGTCAACGAGAACCAGCAGATCATCCTCTCGAAGCTCGAGAAGAACGGCGGGGTCCTCTATCTCCATGACAAGAGCCCGTCAGAGACGATCAGGACCGAGCTTGGCATGAGCAAGAAGCAGTTCAAGGCTGCGGTGGGAACGCTCTACCGCCAGCGGATGATCGCCCTGTACGATAACAGGATCGAGCTGAAAAAAGAGAAGAAAGCGTAACCAAGGTCACAGATTTCTCCCCCCTCCCGTGAGTATACTCCTCCTATAGACCAAGAAGAGAGGAGTCAACCATGGAATATAAGACCATCGAAGTCAAGGAACCCGACCAGCTGGAGAAAGAGGTCAACCCTGAGAGGATCTATGTCGCAAAAGAAGGGACGATTGTCCACATCACCCTGAAGCCCGGGGCAACCCTGCCTTCACACAAGACCCCGGTGAATGTCGTCTTCTATGTCCTAGAAGGTGCGATCCAGATCGACATCGGGGATGAGAGCAAGGTATTCACCCCCAACCAGATGATCGAGAGCCCGAAAGAGATCCCCCATGCACTGACCAATGCGGACAGTGAATCGATCGCGAGGATCCTCGTGATCAAGATGCCCAGCCCATAGCTGATCCAACCTGGTCATCCCGTCTCAAGATGAGATGACCAGGGACTTCTTCCATCAAGGCAGCCTTCTCATTCGTATACTTCGACAAAAACTATAAACTAAAAATGAATTTTTCCTCCTTATAGCTCTTCCGGTAAAACTCCAAGGAGTCGATGGAAGACCCTACCGGGTTGTGGCTCTGACGTGATCTGATCAGAAAAAAGTCAACAGTACGCAAAGTAATATTTGCCAAAACCCCCTATAGTGCGCAGAGTAATGAAAGTGCTTCTTCGCGTATTCAGATGAGAGCACATCTATGTGTATGTAAAATCCAGTTTTTATTCAGTGTAAAGACTTAGTCCCAGACTGTGGCTGGAGAGCTATGAATCTATCTGAATTTTGCCTTGTGGCTGGCCTCCAACTCCAAGTAAGAATCCCTCAACACTGATGTCTTCATCAATATCATTCGTATACTGCGACAAAATTGGACAAATCTAAACTCTGAGTTTAGATCGGTCCACGTCTGAAACGGTACGACATGAGATCGGAGCTAAAAGCTGAGTCCTCCTAGAACCCCGGTATGATCCCCGAGATCTGGACGGCTGTGGCGACCAGCAGCAGGGAGAGGACCGAGTTTACCACCAGCCTGGCACCCTCGTGATGGAAGAGCTCCCTGATGCCGGAACCGAAGAGCGTCCAGGTCGAGGTGGAGATGAGGCTCATCAGGGCAAAGAGGAAGGCGCTTCCGACCTTCTGGTAGGGACTTACTACGATATCGTGGAGGAACCCGGTGTAGAGGGTCAGCCCGTAGATGATCACCTTCGGGTTGAAGAGCTGCAGCAAGGCCCCTTGACCGAACCCCAGGATAGCCTGCTCCCCCTCCTTGAACCTATAGGAGGCACGGAAGGTATGGTAGGCAAGGTAGAGGATGTAGATCGCTCCGACCCAGGCGAGGTATCGCTGGATGCGGGGCATCGTGTCTGAGAGGAGGCCCGCGACAAGGGCGCACAGCCCCATGATGATGACGAAACCTGAATAGATCCCCAACAGATAGGGGAAGGTACGGCGGTACCCGAAGTTCAGCCCCATCGAGGCGCTGCTGATGTTGTTCGGCCCCGGGGTGAAGGTGGTGATGAGGATGAATGTCACTAGCGTCGTGTATTCGAAGTCCATGCTGGTAGGATTATACAAGGCATAGGGGCTGTGGGCAAGCCGAAACCATTTGGGCAAAAAAAAACCGCTCTCCCATAAATGGAAGGAGAAGCGGTAACCCCCTTTTGCATCCCATGTTCTAATTGATCCACAGGTACAAAAAATCGCAAATCCGGCAAGTTGCGATATGTTGTCGCGTTGGCAACATATTCATTATACATGATATTCTCGATTTTCATAGGAAAAGTTTTAACAATCGTAACCTTTTTGTAACCTCTTCGGTTTCCTTGACGTTTAAGTATAATATGTAAAAAAAGAACGGGTATTTCACCTATTTATTACCGCGGTTTCTGCCGGTATCATGGTATACTACCAACATAAGGAGCCCCCCATGAAACGTTGTTCAATTATCTTCCACAGTGTCTGCGGGAACTGTTACATCATCGCAGCAGCCTTCAGGGATGCCCTGGATGCAGCCGGCCTCGATGCCCGGCTCTACCGGGTCGAGGATCCCGACCTCCATATCTGGGCCAACCAGCTCGAGAGTGCCAATGACTACTATGAGGAGATCTCGAGCCTTCCCGTGGCCAATTCCGAGACCCTGCTCAAGAGCGACCTCATCGTCCTTGGCAGCCCGACCTACTTCGCCAATGTATCGGCTGAGATGAAGCAGTTCATGGACTTCTCATCGATCTACTTCGACGACGGGCTGCTCTCAGGGAAATACTTTGCCTGTTTCACCAGCTGCTCCCTGATCGAGGGAGGCGGGACACTCTGCCTGCAGAACATGATCCATTATGCCCAGCACATGGGGCTCATCCATATCCCGCTCGGGAGGCAGGTGAACCATATCGACGACAAGCAGCCTGTCTCAGGCATCCTCCACTGTTCCGGGAAGGACAGCAGCATCAGGCCGTCCTCGAAACTGGAAGAGGTCCTGAACTTCTATGCAGGGATGCTCGCCGATAACGTGATAGGCTAATAGACTCAGACCTTCTTCGAGAAGATATACGCGATCCGCTCCCGGAGCCTGTCAAGGAAGCTCTTCCCATACTTCTCCGTCAGGTCCCGGGCAGCACGGGAGACTGTCATCTCCTCCCCGTATTTCTTCCTGAGCTCCTCCCAATAGCGGATGATCCACATGTACATGTCGCCTTCGGTCCTGCCGGGGAACTTGGTCAGGATCTTCTCCAACCGTATCTCCCGGATGATCGGCAGGTAGACATTCTCGTACCAGGAGGAGGCGGAAGCTGTGAAGTCCATGTCCCAGACCCCGGTCTCGTTGATATAGTACTTATGGACCTCTATATGGTGGAGCATCTCGGTATAGCGCCCTGGGGCACTGAACCGGATCTTCCCGATCTCAGCTTCCTGGAACTGGGGATACTCCTCAAGGAACCGTTTCCGTTCATAGTTGATGACCATCTTCCTCAGCTTGTACATAGACATCCCGGGTTCCGGGGTGATCTCCGACCCCAGCTCCACGATGGATGCATCGATGAACTCGATCCCCCGCGTCTTCGCCACGGAGACCCGGTGGTTCCCGTCCCGGACGAAGTAGGAATCACCGATCTTGTAGACGCTGATCGGCGGCAGGTCGACATACTGCATATGGGCACGATCGATACTCTGCCACCGGGTCCTGAGCATCTCCTTCTTCGGGAGGAAGGTCCGGTTGAAATCCTGGTAGCGTCCCTCACTGCCGACGATCTTCTTGATCTCGATCGGCTTCACCCCGATGTAGGTTTCGGTCTTCGGCTTCAGCAGTTCCTTCACGTCGTAGAGTGAGAGCAAGTCGGTACGTTTCATCTGCAGTGCGGATACGAAGATGTCGAATCGTGCCTTGATCCTGGCCTTTGCGAAATCATCCTGTGCCTGGTGGAGTGAACCTGTTCCCATGCTACACCTCCACTTCCAGGATATGGCTCTTGAACACGTTTATGACCTCAGTCTCATGATAGCGTTCGACACGCTTCTGGTTCATGTCGAGCAGGTGGACATGGCCATGGAGCAGGTACCTGGGCTTGAAGACCCGCATGAACCAGAGAAAGGCCTTGAACCCCCTGTGGCAGATATCCTCCTTGTCATGGATCCCGGCAGGCGGGGCATGCGTCACCACGATATCGACCCACCTCCCGTACCGCAGCCGGTAGTAGAGCATCTTCGGTAGCCGGGAGATCACCTTCCAGTACATCTGGGTATCGGTATACTGGTTCTGCCCGTTGTTGTAGCGGAAACTTCCCCCGAAGCCGGTCATGATCAGCCCGGTCCTCTTGTCACGGACTACCCGTTCGCTGATGCAGGTGGAACCGAAGTAGTTCCTCGAGAAACTCTCATACCCCATATCGATGGTCTCGGCACGTTCCTTCCTGATGAAGTACTTGTACTGGGAGAGGTGGTGATTGCCGAAGACGAAATAGAGCGGCTTGTTGAGGGAGCTGACGATGAACCCGTAGTACCGCATACGAAGGTCCCCTGCCCCGATCACGAACGCAGCCTCCCGGTACCGTTCCTTCACGTTCTGCGAGTAGACTAATGGATCGACCTCATCGGAGACACACAGGATCTTTACCTTTCCCATACCTTCAGCCACTCCCTATCCTCTGCAGTACTGAGCCAGGAGCTCTTCTGTACCGGGGAACAGTTCCAGCAGCTGGTCATACACCCCATGGGTGTAACACTTATCGGTGTATGCAGGATTGACCGTGCACCCGCACAGGGCATACTCCCCGCCGGGCACCAGGCGGGTCCCCTGCCAGACGTCTGCAGGGACTATCGTCACGGAGCTCTCCCCTCCGTGAATATCACTGCCGAGGCGATACTTCCGAACCGAACCGTCCGGATAGATCTGTACCTGCTCGAGCGCATCCCCCTGTAAGAAGTGCCAGACCTCATCCGAGGTGAGCTGGTGGAACGAAGAGAAGGAATCCGGGGTGATCAGGTAATAGATGGCAGAGACCCCGCGATGGATTGAACCCCCATGGGGGTAGATCTTCCCGTAGAACCCCCCTTCCGGCAGGAGCGGTTTGAGTTCAAGCAATGTGATCAATCTCTCTGCGGTGAGTTTGCCTACCATGCTGCGATGATCCCCCTGATCAGGCGGGAGAACGTCTCCCGGACAGCCCGTCCAGTCTCCATGACCTCCTCCTGGCTCAGCGGCTGGTCCAGGATCCCAGCTGCCATATTGGTGATGCAGGAGATCCCGAGCACCCGCATCGAGGCATGGGCTGCGACGATGACCTCCGGGACAGTCGACATGCCGCAGGCATCAGCCCCGAGGACCTGGAGCATCCTGATCTCGGCAGGCGTCTCGAAGCTCGGCCCTGCCATATGGGCATAGACCCCCTGCTGCAGCTCGATACCGAGCTCCTTCCCGACTGCCAGGGCCCCTTCCCTGAGGCTCTTCGTATAGGCATCGCCCATATCGTTGAACCTGGGACCGAACTCCCCGGCATTGGGGCCCCTCAGGGGACTCTCATCGAAGAACTTGATATGGTCGGTGATGACCATCAGGTCCCCGACCGAGAATGCGGGATTGCAGCCTCCTGCCGCATTGGTGATCAGCAGGTCATCGATACCGAGCAGCTTCATGACCCGGATGGGGAAGGTGACGGCATCCATGCTGTAGCCTTCATAGTAGTGGAACCGCCCCTGCATGACGAGCACCGGCACTGATCCCAGCAAGCCGGTCACCAGCTGTCCTGCATGGCCCTCTACGGTCGACTGCGGGAAGTGGGGGATCTCTGAATAGGGGACCACGACTCGTTCGGAGACCTCGTCAGCAAGCACACCCAAGCCTGAACCCAGGATCATCCCGATCTTTGGCTGGACAGCTATCCTGCCTGTTATATCGTCAACAGCCTCCCGGTACATCGAGGAGGTGAAGGACTTCATCGTTCCACTGTTCATGCAAACACTCCCGGCTCAAAACTCAATTCACAAGAAAATCATACCACAGGTGAAGAAAAAAAACACCGGGGATTCTCCCCGGTGTCCCTTTTTAGACCTGATAGCCGCTATCTACTGATAGCGCACTATCTAACGATAGTCACTATCTGCCGATTGCGGCACGTGTGGTCTCGATCTTACGTGTCCCTGCCTTGATGTCAGCGATAGCCTTGGCTACCTCATCCTTCACTGCCTGGGGAACGATCGAGTCATGCTCGTGGAAACCGGCAAGGCCCACTGCATCTTCTGCGATACCGTAGATGACGTCTCCGCCCATGGCAGTACCGTTCACGACATCGTCGATCACGAGGTATACTGACTGGGTCACACCCTTGGTTGCGGAGGTGAGCACGGTCGATGGGGAAACAGCGTTCTGGTCGACATCGACGCCGACTGCGAAGACGCCTTCTTCATTACATGCCTGGATGGCACCGATACCTGATCCACCTGCTGCCTGGAAGATGATGTCGGCACCCTTCTCGATCATGGAGAGGGCTGCCTCCTTACCCTTGGCACTGTCGGTGAAGGAGTCGACTACGACTGAGAGGACCTCACAGGTCGGGTTCACGTAATGTGCACCCTGGATGAACCCTACCTCGAACTTCTCGACAGCAGGGATGAGCATACCGAGGACGACACCGATGACGTTCTCATCGTTGAGCTTCGGGGAGTTCCCTACATATTCCTTCGTCATCATACCGGCGACGATACCTGCAAGGTAGCCTGCCTCATGCTCGTTATACTGGATACCGATGAAGTTATCAGGTGCTGAACCGTAGGTCCCGATGTCGATACCGGCGAACCACTGGTCTGGATAGTTTGCTGCGACCTCCTTCACAGCCTCATCCATCAGGAATCCGACTGCGAACACAACATCCGACCCATCCTCAGCAAGGCCTGACAGGTTAGGAACGTAGTCAGTCATCTGTTTTGACTCGACGACGTTGATGTCTACACCAAGTTCGGTGTTTGCCTGGACCAGTCCTGCATAGGCACTGTCATTGAAGGACTTGTCGCCAAGACCGCCGACGTCGGTAGCCATGGTGGCACTGAATCCCCCGGTATCCTGCTGCCCCTGGGCAAATACTGGAGTCATAGCAAGAGCTACGAGTATCAAACAGACGATCACACTTCTTAGACCCTTTTTCATGGTAAATTCCTCCTAAAAAATTCAGTTACATGAAGTAATATTTCATTATAAACCGTTCAACATGAATATGAAAGCACTTTGCAGGAAAAGATGGAAAAGCCTGCAGGGTACGGTCACTCCTCCTTCTCGATGATGAAATCCTTCCCGTCAGCCTTCGGGGCCTTGGACTTCCTGACCAGTCCGGCTACCGCTATCACGGTCGCCACATAGGGGATGATCGTGAAGAGCTCACTCGGGACCGACAGGTTCCCGGAGACCTGCAGCCGCAGCTGGAAGGCATCGGCGAACCCGAAGAACAAAGCTGCGATGAATGACCCGATCGGGGTCCAGCCCCCGGATATCATCGCTGCCATCGCGATGAACCCGCGGCCGTTCGTCATCCCCTCGGTGAAGGTCGCCTGGTTCTCGATGGAGAGGTATGCACCGGCGACCCCGCCGAGCAGCCCCGAGATCACGATACCGAGGTACCGGATCCTGTAGACGGAGACGCCGATGGTCTCAAGGGCCAGCGGGTGCTCGCCCGATGCCTTGATGTGGAGGCCGACCTTGGTCTTCTTCATGAACCAGGTGAAGAAGATCACTGCGATATACATGAGGTAGACGATGGGCGTCTGGTCGAAGAGCGCCTCGCCGATGACCGGTATCCTCGAGAGGAGCGGTACGGCGAACCGGTAGTCCGCGAGGGTGACCATGATCGTGTCCGTGGTACCGGGATGGCCATAGGCAAGCACCATCATGTACCGGGTGATCCCCAGCGCCAGGATGTTGAGCACAGCCCCGGAGACCGTATGGTCGAGGTGCAGGGTAACCGTCGCCCAGGCATGGATCAGGCTGTAGAGCCCTCCGAAGGCGAGTCCTGCCAGCAGGCCGAGCCAGGGGCTGCCGGTGAGATGGGTGAACCAGAGGGCGAAGAAGGCCCCGACGATCATGATGCCTTCCATCGCGATGTTGACGACACCGGACTTCTCGCAGATCGTGGCACCGATGGCAGCCAGGGCGATCGGTGTCGATAGCCTGATGGAGGCTGATAACAGGTCGATGTTGAATATCTGGGATGCGAGGATGAAGTCGATCATACGGCACCTCCTTCGGCTGCTGCAGCCTCAAGTCTCTTCTTCTTCCTGCGTTTGAGCCTGTTGCCCCAGTATGCATAGATGTACCGGGCGACGATGAGGAAGAGGACGATCCCCTTGATGATCTCGACGATCGAGTTCGGCGTGTCGGTCACCCTGATCATGTACTGCCCGCCGGCATCGAGGACCCCCCAGAGGAGGGCGGTGAAGATGACGCCGATGGGGTTGTTCGCCGCCAGCAGGGCGACCGAGATACCGTTCCACCCGTAGCCGCCGGAGAGGTTGAGGAAGAGCTTGTGGTCAAGCCCCAGCACCTGTACGACGCCGGACATGCCCGCGAGGAAGCCCGAGAAGAGCAGGGCCCTGAAGATGTTCTTGCCGATCGAGATCCCCTGTGCCCGTGCGGCGTTCGGGTTCTGCCCGACGGCACGGATCTCGAACCCGATCCTGGTCTTGTAGAGCAGGTAGTAGACGAACAGGGCAAAGGCGATCGCGATGAGGATCCCGATATGCATCCTGTAGTTAGTCTCAGGCAGGAAGGTCTTGAACCTCGGCAGCCAGCTCGTCTCGAGGATCGGGTCGGTCACATAGGCATGCTTCGAGGTAGCCGGGTCCCCGCCGAAGGCCCGGATGAAGACCGGGGAGAGGTAACGGGCTGTATGGGCGAGCATCATCGTCGTGATGACCTCGTGTGCGCCGGTCCGTACCTTCAGCAGTGCCGGGACGAAGTTCCAGGCAGCTGCGAGGGAGCCGGCCACGACGATCACGATGATAATGGTGAACAGCGGCGGCAGGTTGAGGTAGAGCCCGATGAAGGTCGCTACCATCGCCCCGATATAATACTGGCCCTCGGCACCGATGTTGAAGAGCCCTGCCTGGAAGGCGAAGGCGATCGACAGCCCGGTGAAGATCAGCGGTGTAGCGTTGAGCACCGAGACGCTCCAGTTCTTGACGAGCCCGCCGTAGAAGAGGGCCCCGTAGGAGGTGATCGGGTTGTACCCGGTGATCAGCATGATGATCATGCCGACGACCAGTGCGCTGAAGAACCCGAAGACCGGGATCATCAGGCTCCGCATGGAGGCCCGCACACTCTCGGAAAGGGCTTCCTTCCCGTCTGTGAGCCGTTTCTCCAGCCCGAAGACGAGCAGTGCGCCAATAAGGAGGAAGGCTCCCCAGAAATAACTCCCAAGGTAGAGCACCGCCCCGTAGACGGCGAGCAGGAGCATGAGGGAGGTCAGGAAGGGCGTATGGAAGGGAGACGGGGCCTCTTGGCCCTTAGCCAGCAGCCGGTCATAGACGAGATACCCCGCCCAGGCTGCCAGGATGATGATATTCCCCCAGATACCGCCCATGACGACTGCCCAGCCGCCGAGGAAGGCGATCACGGCCAGGGCCGCGGTGATGACAGGTTTCAGTTTCATAAGCCTATTCATGTGAGTTACCTCCTGTCATGTAGAGTCCGACCTCTTTCTCGTCGGTCTTCTCAGGAATGAGCTCCTTGACGATCTTCCCCTCATAGATCACCAGGATCCGGTCAGAGAGGGCGAAGATCTCCTCGAGCTCAAGGGAGATCAGCAGGATGCCTACATCACGGTCCCTCATGTTGAGGATCTGTGAGTGGATGTACTCGATAGCTCCGACATCGAGTCCACGCGTCGGCTGGCTCACCAGGAGGAAGGACGGCTCGCGCGTGAACTCACGCGCCAGGATGACCTTCTGCTGGTTCCCCCCGGAGAGGTTCCCTGCCGGGACGAGCGCCGACGGCGTCCTGATATCGAAATCGTCTACCAGCTTCTCAGCTGCGCTGTTTATGTAGCTATAATCAAGGGTCAGTCCCTTGCAGTAGGGCTTCTTCTCGTGGTACCCCATCGCCATGTTCTCGGCGATGGTCATCGGGAGGACGAGGCCGAACTGCTGCCGGTCCGCCGGCACGTAGGAGATGTTCTTGAAGATCCGCTGACGGGTCGTCAGCTTCGAGATCTCCTCTCCCTGGTGGACGAGTTCCCCGGACTCCACCGGGATCAGCCCCATGATGGCTTCGGCGAGCTCGGACTGGCCGTTCCCGTCTACACCGGCGATCCCGACGATCTCCCCGGGCTTGATGTCGATGGAGAAGCCGTCGAGGGCCTTCACCTTCTTCTCGTTGAGGACGGTCAGGTCCCTTATCTGGAAGACCGGTTTCGGTTTCGTCTCGTGGGGTTCCTTGGATACGGTCAACACGACATCACGGCCGACCATCAGGTTCGCGAGCTCCTCCTTGGTCGCCCCCTTCGTGGGGCGTTCCCCGGCGAGCTTCCCCCGCCTGAGGATATAGCACCGGTCGGAGATCTCCACGACCTCCTCGAGCTTGTGGGTGATGATGATCACGGAGACCCCGCTGTCCCGGAGCGCCTTGACGACCTCGAAGAGCTCATCGACCTCCTGGGGGGTGAGGACTGCCGTCGGCTCGTCGAGGATCAGGATCTTCGCCTTCCGGTAGAGGGCCTTGAGGATCTCGACCCGCTGCTGCAGGCCGACCGAGAGATTCTCGATCCTCTCGTCCGGGTCCACCTTCAAGCCGTACTTCTTCGAGATATCCACGACCTCGTCCCGGGCAGCCTTGTAGTTGATGACCCCGCCGCGCCCGGGTTCAGCCCCGAGGATGATGTTCTCGGTGACCGTGAGGGTATCGACGAGCATGAAGTGCTGGTGCACCATGCCCAGGCCCTTGCTGATCGCATCCTTCGGGGATGAGAACTCGACCGGTTCCCCGTTCATGAGGATCTTCCCGGCCGTGGGCTTGTAGAGTCCGTAGAGGACGTTCATCAGCGTCGACTTTCCGGCACCGTTCTCCCCGAGGAGGGACAGGATCTCCCCCTCATGGAGGGTGATGCTTATATCATCGTTTGCCAGGACTTTCGGGAACTGTTTCGAGATATGCTGTGTCTCCAGGACTACCTTCCGTTCTGCATGCTCACTCATACCTGTTCCTTATCTCGTATTCTCCTCAGGATCCACGATCCCGACCTTTCATCTATCTATAGTAGCACAGGTTGCACCCGATTGTAACGATATCTACCGTATGACTTCAGCGATCAGGACCTGCTCTTCCGGCTTGGCTGCATCCAGGTGGATCGCTGCCAGGAACCGTTCGA
The DNA here is from genome assembly GCA_963677595.1 of Spirochaetia bacterium. Taxonomy (GTDB): domain Bacteria; phylum Spirochaetota; class Spirochaetia; order CAKZLE01; family CAKZLE01; genus CAKZLE01. Next base: position 1,636,626 of record OY782041.1, on the reverse strand, counting down.
CGGCCTGCGGGAGGGAGGCCTCGTCATTCACATGGAACTCCGCAAGCACGTCCCCGGCCTTCACATACTCCCCGAGCCGCTTCCTCATCCAGAGGCCCACCGCCGGGTCGATGTCGTCATCCTTCCGCTCACGGCCGGCCCCGATCATGACGGTCGCCATCCCGATCTCGTCGGTATCCATCCGCACGATGTACCCCTCGGCCGGGGAGGTCACCTCGATGACCTTCCTCGCGGCGGGAAGGAGGTCCACATCATCGCAGACTGACGGATCACCCCCATGAAGGGTGATGATCTCCTTGAGTTTCGCTATGGCAGCCCCGTTCGCGATCGACTGCGCGACCGCAGCGGCAGCAGCCTCATAGGTCGGGAACACCTCACCGGCTTCGAGCATCCGTGCGGAGAGGTCCACGATGAGGTCCTTCAGGTCCCCCTCACACTCCCCTTTGAGGATCTCGATCGCCTCCCTGACCTCCAGGGCATTGCCGACGGCATTGCCGAGCGGCTGGTTCATGTTGGTGACGACCGCCTCGGTCGGCCTGCCGGCATGCTTCCCGATATCGACCATGATCCTCGCAAGCTCCAGGGCATCGGCAAGCTCATGCATGAACGCACCGCTCCCCCACTTGACGTCGAGGAGGATCTTGTCCCCGCCCGAAGCCAGTTTCTTGCTCATGATGCTCGAGGCGATCAGCGGCATGGTATCCACTGTGGAGGTGACATCCCGGAGCGAGTAGAGCTTCTTGTCGGCAGGCACCAGGTTCGCCGTCTGCCCGATGATCGAGGCCCCGCAGGTGTTGACGATCCGCTCGAAGTCCTCCATCGACTGGCTGACGGTATAGCCGGGGATCGACTCGAGCTTGTCGAGCGTACCCCCGCTGTAGGCCAGGCCCCGTCCCGACATCTTCGCGACCTTCCCCCCGCAGGCTGCCACGATCGGTGCCACGGCGATGGTGGTCGTGTCGGCGACCCCGCCCGAGGAGTGCTTGTCGACCTTGATCCCGGGGATCCCCGAGAGGTCGATCTGGTCCCCTGAGGCAGCCATCGCCATGGTAAGGTCCGCAGTCTCCCGGTTGCTCATCCCGTTGAACCAGACGGCCATGCAGAAGGCGGAAGCCTGGTAATCGGGGATCTCCCCGGAGGAGTACCCCTTCACGAAGAAGGTGATCTCCTCGGTGGTAAGCTCCTTGTGGTTCTGGATCTTCCGGATCAGCTCAGGTACTCTCATGGGTGTCTCTCCTATCTATATCTCTCAATACAGTCCTGTCAGCAGGGGCTGGTCAAGGTTGACCGGCCTCCGGTTATCAGACAGGATCTTCTTCATATATTCCCGGTCGAGGCTCAGTTCATCGACGAGCGATATCAGCAGTTCCTCCGGGATCAGGTTCTGTTCGGCAAAGAGGTAGACCAGCGCCCGCTCGGCGATGCAGGAGGGGAGCAGGGCGTTCATGCAGACATAGTCCTCCGCATCCGGGTCGCTGTACTGCTCATAGAGGTGCTCGTAGAGGATCGACTGCTCCATGTCATACTTCATATGGTGCAGCTCCTCCTTCAACCGCTTCGGATTACCCGCCGAGGCAAGCTCACCAAGGGGTTTCAGGGTGAAGAAGGTGTACTCCTTGCCCGGCAGCCAGTGGTGCCGGTCGCAGCGGGTGCAGTAGTTCGGCTGGAGCGGGTCCTCCTTCTTCATATCCCCGCCGACGATGATCAGGGGATCGAAGTAGAGTGCCGGGCACTCCTTCCCGCCTACGGTATAGTACCGGTAGGTATTGAAGGAGTCCTCGAGACACTCCTCGTGCTCGCAGTAGGCGGTCAGGGGGATGACGTCGGTGGCGGTATCGAGCAGCAGCCGTGCCGTGGAGTTGAAGATATCGCGGCGGAAGTTGAGGATCAGGGTCGGGAAGATGAAGAGCAGCCCACGCTTGACCGAATGGTTCCGGACGACATAGGCGATCCGCTCGTCATAGAAGGAGGCCTCATCGATGATCCAGGTCCCTATATCATCATGCTCCTCGAGGGCCTGCTCCAGATCGAAGGAGTCCCCGATGCGGACGATGTTCTCCCCGCAGCGGACGAACCCGCCCCGGTAGGCGAGGGCATCGGAGGGATACTCGTCGAAGCGCTCATCATGGAGGGACCGGACGAACATCACCTTTCTCCGGTCCACCCCGTCGGTCGCCGTCAACTCCATGATCTTCTCGCTCTTCGAGAGGGCGATGAGGGCATCCCTCCATACCCTCGCAGAGAACTCGGTCTTTCCCGAGCCCATGGGCCCGATCACGAGGACCCTCCTCGAGGGCTTCGTGAAGTCGAAGTGGGTGAAGGTCTGGTGGATCTCTATCGAGGGGAACCCGAGACTCTTGAGGAAACTGTCCGTATGATGGTTGTCATTATTCAGCATGTTCACGCTCTACCTGTTTATCCTGATCTCTATCACTGCCATTGTATCATGAAACGCAGAAGATAACGGTATCATACTCTGCCAAGTTATACAAACCTGTTCCAGAAAGATTCCTTCACCTGCAGGAGGCAGGTATCCTTGGTGAGGTTACACCTTCACCTTGTGAGCTTTCACCTTCACCTTGTGAGCTTTCACCTTCACCTTGCGTATCGTGCTTCTTCACCGGGACTGCGGCAGCGATTGTGTGGTACAATAGAGGAACCTGGAACGCAGTCGACCAGATGGAGGTCCTTGGATGAAGACGGACGTTGCAGTCATCGGGGCAGGGCTCAGCGGACTCACAGCAGCAACCCTCCTTGCCCGTGCAGGGCTGTCAGTGGTCATGATCGAACAGCACTACCAGCCAGGGGGTTCCTGCGGAGCCTTCAGGCGGGGCAGGAGGACCTTCGACCAGGGGGCGACCCTCCTCCAGGGCTTCGATGGGACCGGCTTCTCCCCCCACCGCTTCCTCATGGACCAGCTTGGGGAACCCATCACCATGGTCGCCCCACCTACCGGGCCCACGCTGGAGTATGAGGGGTCACAGGTCACTTTCTCCAGCTCCCTCGAGGAGTACCTCTCCGGGCTTGGGAAGCGGTTCCCCGCTGACCGGGATGGGATCAGGAGGTTCTACGGGTATATAAGCCGCATCTACACACAGGGGATCGGGAATATCCCCCTCCATGTCTCCCCGGCCGAGCTGCCCAGGAGAACCCTTCTTAAGAGCTTCTTCCGTCATCCTCTCCTGCAGGCCAAGGTGCTTCTGCTGCTCAAGAAGAGTGCCTATGACATCATGGAGCCGTTCTTCTCCTCCAGGGAGGTCTTCCGCTTCTTCGACACGATCACCTCCATCTCCTGCCATACCGGCCTGTTCGAGACCCCGGCGCTCATAGCAATAAACCTCCTCATGGGCCTTCACCATGACCGGTTCTGCTATCCTGCAGGATCGACCCTCCAGGTTGCCGGGAAGCTCGAGAAGGCATTCGAGCAGGATGGGGGGACGATCCTCTACCAGAGCACCGCGGAATCGATCATCTTCGGTGACAACCGGCCTGAAGGGGTCTCTATTCTCACGAAAGCAGGAGAGAGCATCTCCGTAGAGGCCGATGACATCATCCACTCAGGGACCCTTCATGACCTCTACCACCGACTGCTGCCTCCCCCCTACCGGGAGGCCGGCATCATCTCCTGGGCAGATGCCCTGGAGATGACTCCCCCGTCCGTCATCCTCTACTGTGCCGTCTCCTCTGCGGTCATCCCCCACGGGACGGGCCCGCTCATCCTCATTCCCGGCCCGAGGGGACGGTCCATCACCATCAGGATCCCGACTCTCTATGACCCGTCGCTCTGTCCGGGGGGAGAGCACCTGCTGGTGGTCTCGGGACCTTCAGCCAAACCCTGGCCGATCCCTGATGACCCGGCATATGACAGCGATGCTTACCTCTCCCAGAAGGAGCAGGAGACCGACCGGCTCCTGCGCTCCCTGGAGCCCATCTTCCCAGGGTTCAGGGAAGGCCTCCGATGGAACAGCCTTGCTACCCCGACTACCATCGAATACTACACAATGAAGAACGGGGGATGTATCGCGGGGCCGAGGCAGTCTTCAGGGCAGGATCTCCTGCATAGGCACCATGCATCTACCAGCTGGGAGAACCTCTTCGTATGCGGTGAGGGGACAGTCATGGGGGCAGGTACCTCCTCCGTCACCATCTCCGGCGTCAGTGCCGCCAACATGGTTCTTCGCAGGAGGAGGATGCCGGGATACACCCAGGCTACGGGGAAAGGAAGTATGGTCAGGATCCTGCAGCCGGACGAGCTGCAGGTCCATAAGACGGGAACGGGGGAACGTACCATCAGCCCCAACAACATCGAGGGGCCTGTAGGTACCAGGCTCCATGACCTCGCCTCAACCTGTCTCTGGTGCCAGGATGACACCTGCAGGGGCAGGTGCCCCCACCACCTCGATATAAGGGGGATGATGCGGCGTCTTGAGTGCGGGAACCTCCAGGGGGCGAAACGTCTCTTCGGGGAGGGGGAGCCCCCCTGCCTTACCTGTGACGCCCCCTGTGAAGAGCAGTGCCTGCACAGGCTGGAGGATGGGAACAGCGTCAGGATCTCCGAGGCTGTCGCCCTCCTCTTCTCCTAGTAATCAGCCGAGGAAGTCTGCCCCTGCATGATGGCGACCCCTGAGGAGGCCCCGATCCTGTTGGCACCTGCCTCGATCACCGCCACGGCATCCTCATAGCTCCTGACACCGCCGGAAGCCTTCACGCCCACATGGTCGCCGACAGCACTGCGCATCAGCCGGACATCCTCCACGGTAGCACCGCCGGTCGAGAAACCGGTCGAGGTCTTGACGAAATCGGCGCCGCAGTTCTTCGCGATCCTGCAGACCGTGACCTTCTGGTCATCAGTGAGGAGGCAGGTCTCGATGATGACCTTCAGGACGACACCCGGTCCGCATGCTTCCCGCACCAGCCGGATATCGCGCTCAACGCCCTCCAGGTCACCGGCCAGCAGCATCCCGATATTGATCACCATGTCGACCTCGTCTGCACCGTCGATGACGCAGCTCTTGGCCTCATAAGCCTTGCTCTCGCTCTTCATGGCCCCGAGGGGGAACCCTACCACGCTGCAGACCTTCACGGGGGAGTCCTTGAGCTCCTGGCTGCAGAGGGCCGTCCAGCAGGAGTTCACGCAGACAGAGGCGAACTGGTGTTCCTTTGCCTCCCGGCAGATAGCCTGTACCTGGGTGCGGGTGGCATTCGCCTTCAGGATGGTATGGTCGATATAGGTATTCAAAGATTCGATTCTGCTCATGGCTCACTCCTGGTTCGATCGTTCGTATTACCCTGTATTCTATCCTCCGCACCACCATGAATCAAGTGGCTTCGGCCATTCCCCCTTCCCCTTATCCTTCAAAGCTTGACCTTAGCACCAAGACGATATAAAGTCTCTAAGTATGATCATAGAAAAAATAAACAGCGAATTATATTGGGTAATCATAGCCGTCCTGTTCTTCAATATCATGCAGAGAAAGCACTATCCCCACGTGAAGCACAAGCGGTCAGCTACGCTCTACATAGCCGTGCTCGTCCTGCTGCTGAACATGTTCGTAGCCCTCATCCTCCAGTTCGAGCTGCCTCAGTGGATGGTTGTCCCGGCCCTGCTGATCGTCATCCTCGTCGGCTTCCTCCTGCGAAAGAAGATCTTCATCTTCAAGTTCAAGTGCGTCGAATGCGGCGTGAAGCTCGATTTCAACAATATCGCATATCGTGACGATAACCTCTGCGACGACTGCCGCAAGAAGCTCCATCCGGAGCTCTTCACCGAGGAGGAGCTTGCGGAACCCGAACCGGAGGATGACACGCCCATCGACTACTCGTCGATGACCGATGTCTCCCAGATCGACTGGGATACCTGGGAACCCGTGGAATCGGCGGTCATCTGCTATATCTTCTCCGAGGACAAGGTCCTGCTCATCAACAAGAAGACCGGCCTCGGGTCCGGGATGGTGAATGCCCCTGGCGGGCGGATTGAGGCGGCCGAGACGGCGCGGGACGCCGCTATCAGGGAGTGCGAGGAGGAGACCGGCATCGTACCTGAGAATGTACGCGAGGTGGGAGTGCTCCACTTCCAGTTCGTCGACAACTACTCGATCAAGGGCTATGTCTTCTTCGCGGATGCCTACCATGGTACGCTCATCGAGACCGATGAGGCGGACCCCTTCTGGGTCCCCGTCGCGGAGATCCCATATGACAGGATGTGGGCAGACGATGCCATCTGGCTCCCGAAGGCGATCTCCGGCTCCTACATCACCGGCCATTTCATCTTCGATGACAAGGTCATGGTCAGCCAGTCAGTGACGGAACAAGACATGAAGGAGCTGTAGGCTATGCCCTATTGCGTCCATTGCGGGGTCAAGCTGCAGGAGACAGAGGCTGAATGCCCGCTCTGCAGGACTCCGGTGATCGATCCCCTGAGAATCAACGGGGAGGCGATCCGTACCCTCGTCCCCGACCCGACAAGCCGTGAGGGGCAGCTGCTTGACATCTCGAGGGCGGTGAACCGGACCGTCTCGACCCATAAGGGAGTCGTCAGCGGGCTGCTGTCGTTCTTCTTCTTCGCAGGCCTCGTCATCTCACTCATCGTTGACGTGAGCGTCAACTCGCAGATTACCTGGTCCCTCTATACCATGATCTCGATCGTGACGGCATGGTTCATCATCTGGTTCCCCATCATCTACAGCGGGAGGTCCCGCCTCACGGCAGCAGTGTATGACCTCCTCTTCGTTGCCGTCTACCTGCTCATCATCGACAACGCCTCTCGCGGCGTCTCCTGGGCATGGTACCCCGTCGTGGGGATCGGCACCCTCTGCGGGATCCTCATGATCATCAGGTTCTCACGGGACATGGTCAACTGGCTGGTCCTTATCCTGGTATTCGCAGACCTCGCCCTCCTTCTGGGGGCGCTGAATCACCTTACCCGCGGGCATTGGTTCCTACCAGTCGCACTGCCGATCCTTGCCGCGACGTTCATAATCTACGGGATCATCGCCCTGGTCATGAACTATATCGAGATCACCCGCACCGGGTTGTCGAATGGGTATCTCTACGGGGCCGTGGTGACCGCTGCGCTCACCCTGGAGATCTACCTGGTCAACGGGACCGTCTCCCTCTACCGGCAGCACGCCCATATGATCTCCTGGGCCCACCTGACGCTATTCTTTCTCATACCGATCCTGGCCTTCTGTATCATCGCGCACAGCAGTGAACGCCTTCAGGTCCTGCTGAAGAAGAAGTTCCACCTATGAGAAGTATCGGCAAACAAAAACCTGACTGGATGCGTCTCGATAACGCAGCGACCATCTTCCCATCCCTGAACTCCCCGAGGAGTACCAGTTTCTACAGGCTTTCGGTCAGCCTGCATAAGCCGGTAGATCCTGGATGCCTCCAGAAGGCGCTTGACCGCTGTCTCAAACGATTTCCCTATTACAGTATGCGTCTCAAGCAGGGGGCGTTCTGGATGTTCCTCGAACATTACGATCGAAGGATGCTCGTCGAGGAGGACCAATTCTACCCCTGCCTGCTGTTGAAGACACCGAAACAGAAGGATCACCTCCTTCGGATCCTCTATCTCGAGGATAGGATCTCAATGGAGATGTCCCACATCCTCACTGACGGGACCGGCGCCATCATCTTCCTCAAGAACCTGTCTGCCGAGTATCTCCGCCAGTCCGGGATTCCGGTAGACCCGGATGAGGATCTCGGTATCCTCGACCTGGACGGGAGGCAGCACCCCGATGAGACGATCGATGCCTACCGGAAGATATACCAGCCCCAGTCCCCGAAAGAACCCATGACCCCCAACGCATACCAGTTGAGGGCTAAGAAGATGACTCCCTGGGGGGTCAACCGGATCATTACCGGTATCATCCCCACGGAACAGCTGCAGGGACTTTCACGAAAAGCGGGGGTAACGATCACCGAGTACCTGGTCTCAGTGCTGATGTACACCTTCCTGGGGCTGCAGGCAAAGGAACGGAACCGAGTCCGGAGACGGCAGCCGGTCCGCATCCTGGTCCCGGTCAACCTGAGGAAGTTCTACCCGATCAAGAACATGCGCAACTTCTCCCTCGTACTCGGACCGGAAATCGACCCAAAACTCGGGGAGTTCTCCTTCGAGGAGATCCTCTCCCATGTCAGGCATGACCTGCGCAAGCAGAATACCGAGAAGAACATCAGGCAGCAGGTCACCAGGAATGTGTTCGCGACCCTGAACCCGATCTTCAGGGCGATCCCCCTGACGATCAAGGAGTCGGTATTTAGGCTGGTCTTTGACCAGTTCGGGGAAAAACAGCTGTCAATCAGTTTCTCGAACCTGGGGAATATTGAGATGCCTGCCATCATGAAGGAACATATCAGGCGTTTCGACTTTGTATTCAACGGATCCCCCTTCACCAAGACGCTGATGACGATGACGGGGTATAACGGGTCCCTCTATCTCTCGTTCGGCAGGATCTGCGACCAGCCGATCCTGGAGAAGCCCTTCTTCATGTTCCTCAAGGAGCAGGGTATCGATTTCGTCATCGAGAGCAACAACACCGCCGGGATGAAGGACCTCTACTCATTCGATTGGGAGGAGCGATGAAAAGCTGTGAATCATGCGGGATGAAGTTCTCCGATGCGGAACCGTTCTGCCCCTTATGCGGTCCGGACAGCACGGTCAGGACGATCCCCGGAACCTACACCCGGGTCTCCTACCCCGAGTCGCCGAAGACCATCGGCAGGATCCAGACCCAGCCGGTCTTTGACCGGAGTGTGTTCATCATCCTGACGGTCATCTCAGCCCTGCTCATAGGGGGCCTCCTTGCAATAGACCTGATCGCCGACGGTTCGATAGGATGGAGCCGCTATACTACCGCGATCCTCCTGGCTTTCTGGGCCATCATCGTCTTCCCCTATGCATTCTCGAGATTCTACGGACACCACTACATCCTCCTCTTCGCCGTATCCCTCTCCGGCTTGCTGCTCTATTTCGACCATATGGACGGCCTCCTGGGCTGGTCTGTCATCGTCACCTGCATACTTACGATCCCTGCCGCGGTGAATTGGGTGATCTTTTCGGTAAAAGGTTCATAAACGGTTATTGACAAACATCTTGATGCTTTATATATTGTAACCCGATTTGGAGAGGTGTCCGAGTGGTTGAAGGAGGCGGTCTTGAAAACCGTTGAACCGAGAGGTTCCGGGGGTTCGAATCCCCCCTTCTCCGTTAAATCACTTTACCCTAGGAGAGGTGCGAGAGCGGCTGAATCGGGCTCCCTGCTAAGGAGTTGTACTGGTAACGGTACCGGGGGTTCGAATCCCCCCCTCTCCGTTTTTTTGTACTCATAGCTCAGATGGATAGAGCATTAGATTGCGGATCTAAAGGTCGGAGGTTCGAGTCCTCTTGAGTACGAGAACTTGAAAGACCTGTAACAGCAACCGGGAGAGATGCGAGAGTGGCCGAATCGGGCGGATTCGAAATCCGTTGTACCGTTCTGCGGTACCGAGGGTTCGAATCCCTCTCTCTCCGATAGCTTTTTTACATAATTATGGAGAGATGACCGAGAGGCCGAAGGTGTGCGCTTGGAAAGCGTATGTACCCCACTAGGGTACCGGGGGTTCGAATCCCCCTCTCTCCGTCCCCCTTCAGCGTTGATAGTCAGGGACTGTGCTATTGTCCTTCACCCAACCCCGTCAGGACCGGAAGGTAGCAGCGGTAAGTGATCGGATGATGAGACACAGCTTACTTGACTTGAGCTGGAGGGGTTTTTTGTATCCGCATCATAGTGTATACTTTCCGTTGAAGGAGCTGCACATGGCATTCGAGATCACAGCGACACGACTGAGACCCCAACGCTTCACGGAACTTGCAGGACAGAGTTTTGTCGTTTCCACCCTGATGAGTTCCATCAGGCAGGAACGCATCGCCCATGCCTACCTCTTCTCCGGCCCGCGAGGGGTCGGGAAGACCTCTGCTGCCAGGATCCTGGCGAAATCACTGAACTGCGAGAAGGGAACGACCGCGGAACCCTGCGGGGAGTGCCCGAGCTGCCATGAGATCACCGCGGGCAGTGCCTTGGACGTCATCGAGATCGACGGTGCAAGCAACACCTCCGTCAACGATGTGCGGGCCATCAAGGACGAGGTCCTCTTCGCCCCGAACAGCAGCCGGTACAAGATCTATATCATAGACGAGGTCCACATGCTCTCCACCAGCGCATTCAATGCCCTGCTGAAGACCATCGAGGAACCGCCACCATATGTCATCTTCATCTTCGCGACCACCGAGGTCCACAAGGTGCCGGCGACCATCCGGTCGCGCTGCCAGCAGTTCCACTTCCAGCTCATATCGCTCGAGACCATCAAGGAACAGCTCGAGCATGCAGCAGCGGAACTCTCGGTCACCTATGAGGATGAGGCCCTCTTCTGGATCGCCAAGGAGGCGACCGGCTCCCTGCGGGATGCCTATACCCTCTTCGACCAGATCGTCTCCTTCTCCGACGGGAACATCCGGATGGAGGTCATCCGCGAGAACATGGGACTCGTCGGTATGGAGGTAGTCAACTCCCTTGCCGAGGCACTGGTCGACGGGGACCGCAACCGGGCGATCGACATGGTCCATACCATCCTCGCGCAGGGCATATCGGTCGAGAAGTGCATCATCGAATTATCCGAGTACTTCCGGACCATCCTGCTCATCCAGGAGGGGATCACCAAGGAGGCGATCCTCGGGGCCAAGGTCTCCCATTATTCTGAGCAGGTCATCTCGAGCCTCTCCTCGGAACAGATCGAGGCAGCGCTGGACATGCTGCTCGACCTCTACCGGAAGATCCGCTACTCCATGAACCAGCGCTTCGAGCTCGAGCTTGCCGTCAGCAGGCTCGCGACCCTGAAGAAGGCCGTCTCACCGGCGATCCTCATCAGCCAGATCGAGGCACTGAAGCAGGAACTGCTCCAGAAGGGCGTTCCCTCCTCACCCGCTCCTGCTGCCCCCACCCCCCTCCCCCCGGGGAGGCTCAGGGAGATAACTCCGACCGGGGAGCTTACTCCGGCCAGGACGGTGGCCCCCAGGCCTGCCGCACAGCAGGGGACAACCCACATCGAGCTGAACCGGAAACACTTCGAGGTACTCCAGTCCCAGCTGATGAAGAGCTCCCCCGCACTTGCCCCGACGATCGGGAAGCTTAAGTCCTGGGAAGTGAAGGGAAAGACCATAACGCTGGTATACCCGGCAGGCTACATCGCCTCCCGGATCAAGGACAGCCTTCCTGTGATCAAGAAGGCCTTGAGTGCCATCCTTGGGCAGGAGATCATCCTCGAGGTGCTCACCGACACCCCAAGGCCGGCACCGCACTCACAGCCGCAGCAGCCCCGGCAGGGAGCAGCAGGTGGTGAGGTGGAACTGGTCCAGAAGATATTCCGCGGCGAGCTGCTTTCCGACGAACAATAACAACTTTCAAGGAGTGTTCTTTCATGGACCCAATGGATTTTATGAAGAATCTGCAGAACCTGCAGTCACAGATGGCAGGGATGCAGGACAAGCTGAACGATGTCGTGGTACAGGGGTCTGCCGGCGGCGGCATGATCGTCATCGACATGAACGGGAAGATGGAGGTCCTCGACGTGAAGATCGCCAGGGAGATCGTCGACCCTGATGACGTCTCCATGCTGGAGGACCTGGTCCTTGCTGCATGCAACTCCGCACTCGAGAGCCTGAAAGAGAAGATGAAGGAACAAGCATCATCGCTCACCGGCGGTTTCGGCTTCCCCGGGATGTGAACCCATGAGATCGATCGATGAACTGATCAAGGCATTCTCCCGCCTGCCGGGCATCGGCAGCAAGAGTGCCTCACGTATCGTCTACCAGCTGATCAGCCGCAGCAGCCAGGACAACCAGCTCCTCGGGGAACTGGTCAGCACCATACAGGACAAGATCCACCTCTGTTCAATCTGCGGGAGCTTCACCGAGGGAGATATCTGTGAGGCTTGTGATGACCCGGGCCGTGACCGGGACCAGCTCTGCATCGTCGAACAGCCCCAGGATGTCTTCACGATCGAGTCATCCGGGGCGTATCACGGACTCTACCATGTCCTGCACGGGGCTATCTCCCCGTTGGACGGGATCGGCCCTGAGCAACTCTCCTTCGGGCAGATGCTCAAGCGGATCGATACGGGAGAGTTCTCCGAGATCATCCTTGCAACGAACCCCACCGAGGAGGGGGACACCACGGCGCTCTACATCACGCATATCCTGAAAGACCGAGGCCTCACGGTCACGCGGCTTGCCTCCGGCCTGCCGGTCGGCGGGGATCTTGAATATACTGATAAAGTGACGCTTGCCCGTTCGCTTCGGGGCAGGATCGTGATGAATCCCTAGAAGCCCCTGCTCTTCCTGATATCATCGTAGGCAGACTGGATCTCGCGGAACTTCTCGTTCGCGAACTTCGTGAACTCCTCAGGCAGCCCCTTTGACGCGATCTTGTCGGGATGGTACTCACTGGCCATCTTCCGATAGGCCTTCTTCACCTCGTCGGTGGAGGCGGAAGCCTCGATCCCGAGGACGGCATAGGAGCGGGAGGAGCTCTGCTTCGTTCCGTACCGCTGCCTGATCTGGTCCATCATGGATTGCGGGAAATGGAAGATGGTGCCGGCTGCATGGATCAGGGTCTCCTCCGCCGCATTCATCGAGCCGTCAGCGTAGGAGACCCGGTAGAGGATGTCGACCATGACGGTGAGCATCTGCCGGTTTGTCCTGAACACGTCATAGAACTGGCGGGCGAACTGGTCGAAGGTCTCATTCGACTTCTGGGCAGTCTCAAAGATCCTCAGGGCGGCATTCCTCGCATCGCCGGCAAGCCTCAGGTCCTGGTCGATGAACTCCTCCACCTTCCGCCGCTCAGCCATGGAGACGTTCCCGTCCGCCGTGGCGACCTTTGCCAGCATCGAGAACGCACCGACGAAGAAGATCATCTGGGTCTGCTCCTGGGAATTGATGCGGCCCTGTCCCTGGTGCATACCGGTTTGCCAGAACGCTTCCTGCTTACCCGCAGCAGCACCCCCGACATTCCCGGACGCATCGAACATATGGCCGAACGCAGCCCCCGCGATGAGGCCGAACGGCCCCCCGATCATGAACCCGAAGGTCCCCCCGATCACTTTCCCTAACCAGCCCATGCTGAACTCCCGTATGCCCTACAGTTTATCGATCAGCATGGAACACTTGCCTGAAGGGATCGGCAGGGTCTTCTTCTTCTGCTCATCGAGGATATCGATGGTGAAATAATAGAGCTTCTCAGACTCGAGGCGGATCTCCCACCCCCTATTATTCTTGTTGCTGAGGATGGTGATGAGGTTCCGCTTCAACGACAGGTCCTCTATCCCCATGGCTTCGAGGGTCGGCATGATCCAGTCCACGGTCTTCCGCGGGAGGCTGATCGACAACCCCACGATATTCTCGATCATCAGGGTGATCGTCACCAGCCCGATCATCGGCAGGAACTTCTTCCTTGGCTGCCCCTTTGCCTCCGGGAACTTCGCAGCCCCCTCACGCATCGGCAGGTAGGCCTCATAGACATCACCATTGTCCATCCCGTCGGGATGGAGGGTATCGAGTATGAAGTAGAGATTCCGGATCGCGCATTCACGGGCGAACTCGTACTCCTTGTAGCACTCCAGCCCCTTGATGACCATGAAGGTATAGGCGGGGATGACCGAACCGCTGTACCACTTCCCGTCCTCCGAGAAGGCCGGGTCATCCGCGGCTATCGTCGGGAAGGGGTTCTCCGTCCCGAACACATCCGGGTCCTTCAGCTTATCGATCAACTGGAAGGCCCGATCCTCGTTGGGGATCTCGGCGAGCAGGGTCCAGTAGGTGCCGATGGTCTTCACCCGAACCTGCTTCCCGTCTTTGTCGAGGTCGTAATAGAAACCGGAATCGGCATCCCACATGAGGGAGTTGATCCTCGTCTTGAAGGAGAAGTAGAGCCGCTTGTACTTGAAGCTCAGCTCTTTGTCATTGAGGACATCACCGATCGCCGACATATAGAGGGCATTGACAGCCATGAGGGCATTGAAGTCTACCGGGTAGAAGACCTCACTGCGGGCAGGGCTGTCGAGCATGGTTGCCTCGAGGGGAACCGAGTAGAGCCCGTTCTCCTGCCGGAACGTCCCTTCGAGCCACTCCATGTAGTGCTCGATATAGGGGATGACCTCTTTGAGCCGTTTCTTGTTGCCGACCTTGTGGTAGAGGTTGTACTCGATGTAGGCGAACAGTGGGGGGTGTACCCCTTCCGGGTTCTCCTTCGAGAGGACGGGTGACCCGTCCTCGACGGCATACTCCCCCCGGATCGCCCCGGAGGTCTCCTGCATATCATAGAAGTAGTCGAGCATCGGGAACGGCGAGAAGCTCTGGTTGCTGTATACGAGGAAGAATGAGTCCAGGCAGGTATAGAACTGGTGAAAAGTCTCCTGGTTCTCATAGGTGAGGTACTGGGAAGGGGCACTGGTACTGCTCCCTTTCTCCGCAGATGTCCATCGATCGTGGATCCACATCCAGGTCCTGTCATACAGGTCCACGAAGTCCTGGTCATAGAAATGCACTGAGGGTACGTTATCGTTTACCAACTAATACTCCTTACGTTGGGAAAAATCATCCGGGAATCTACAAGATACGCAATAATCACCCGGTACGTCAAATCGCACAGATAAGATCCAATGCCCCCGGCAGGATCTCGATATCGAGGGCTGTGCAGCCCCTGGAGATGGTCTCCCCATCCGCATGACAGACCAGCTGTTCAGCTGCAGCCCGTACTTTCACATCCTGTGCCAGGCCTGAGGCAACATAGGGATGGCTCTTCTGGCTCCCCTTCAGGAACCTGAGGACAAGCTTCAGGATCATCCCGATCCCCAACGGCCTGTCGATGAAGAGATAATCGAGCTTCCCGTCATACGGGACGGCATCGGGCCCCATCAGGAAGGCCCCGCCCATCCTGCGCCCGTTGCAGACCGAGATCTGCTGGGTCGCCAGTTCATGGAGCTCCCCGTCCAGCTCGAGCCGCGTCTGCACCGCTTCAGGGTAGTGGGCGAGGATCTGCAGCAGGGCTAAGATATAACTCGGTATCCCGCTGACCCGCCTGAACTCACTGGCCTTCATCGTCACCATCGGCTCGAACCCGACCCCGACACCGTTGAGGAAGTACCGTCCTGAAGGATAGAGCCCTCCAGTCACCTTCCCAACATCTATATTCCGGCTCTTGCCTTCGATCAGCAGATCACAGAAAGCTTCCAGGCGTTTCTGTATCCCGCAGATATAGGCAAAATCATTTCCCCTGCCAATGGGGAAGATACCGAACTTCGGACGCTTCCCCCCGGGACCAACTGATGCGAGGATCCCGTTCGCCACCTCGTTGCAGGTACCATCCCCGCCGGCGGCCACGATGGTATCTGCCCCGTCGCGTACCGCCTGCCCGGCGAGTTCGGCGGCATGCCAGGCCCGCTCGGTCTCGGAGAACACAGCCTGAATGCCGTGCGCCCCCAGGTACGCGTCTATCTTACCCTTCATCCCGGCAGCCTTTCCCTTTGCGGCTGCAGGGTTCAGGATGATGTGAATCCTCTCTCCTGAATCACTCATATGAACACCACACTCTCTCACGCTTCTCAGACACACCTATGACATAACAGTAGTAAACATACAGCGTAATGTTCATGTATAGGATTTATGATAAAGAAACCATATCATTTTTATTGAATACTTATTATACACCATAATCTCGACTATTCACAGAGGTTGAGCAAATATTTATGATAGAAAATGATGAAAACGAAGTTCGAACCACTACCCATGTCACAGGAAGAGATGAACCGGCGCGGCTGGGATGCCTGTGACATCATAATCATAAGCGGGGATGCCTATGTGGACCACCCCTCATTCGGGACTGCCCTCATCGGCAGATTGCTGGAATCGAAGGGATTCCGCGTAGGGATCATCGCCCAGCCTTCCTGGGACGGGGTCGATGACTTCCTCGTCCTCGGGCAGCCGAAACTCGCCTGCATGGTCACCTCCGGCAACATCGACTCGATGGTCGCCCACTACACCTCGGCGAACAAGCCGAGGGGCACGGACAGCTACAGCCCGGGAGGGAAGGCCGGCCTCCGTCCGGACCGTGCCGTGATCACCTACGCAGCCAGGGCCCGGCAGGCATTCAAGGGAGTCCCCCTGATCCTCGGCGGCCTTGAGGCTTCCCTGCGCAGGCTCTCCCATTACGATTACTGGTCGGACCGCATCAGGAGGTCGATCCTCCTCGATGCCAAGGCTGACCTGCTCATATACGGCATGGCAGAGCTTCCTGTCACGGCCGTCTGCGAACGGCTCCGGGACGGGGAGGAGATCTCATCCATCCAGGACGTGCCCGGCACCCTTTTCGCAAAGACGCTGAAGCAGGCAGAGGCTGAGGGTGCAGGCTCCCCATCCTCCGAGATCAGGCTCCCTGACTATGAAGCCGTTTCGGAACGGGAGGTGCACTCCAACACCGGCACCCCCGCCGGGAAGAGGAGCTATGCCGAGTCGATCCAGCTGAGGATACTCCACGAGAACCCGATGAAGCCGGAGCGCCTGATCGAAGGGTACCCGACACACCTCGTGATCCAGAACCCCCCGGCTCCACCGCTCTCGACCGCTGAACTCGATGCGGTCTACGAACTACCGTACACCAGGGGATGGCACCCTTCCTATGACCGGGAAGGTGGGGTCCCCGGCCTTGCCGAGGTCCAGTTCAGCCTCGCGAGCTCAAGGGGCTGCTTCGGCGGCTGCACCTTCTGTGCCCTCACCTCCCACCAGGGACGCATCATCCAGGCACGGAGCCCGGGGTCGCTCGTACGGGAGGCCGCCGGGCTCACGAAGGACCCGGGATTCAAGGGATACATCCACGATGTGGGCGGCCCAACAGCCAACTTCCGCAGTCCTGCCTGCAGGAAGCAGCAGACTGCAGGCCCCTGCCCCGACCGGCAGTGCCTCTTCCCCGAACCCTGTCCGGCCCTCCAGGACTCACATGGTGAGTACCTCTCACTGCTGAAGCAGATACGGGAACTCGACGGGGTGAAGAAGGTCTTCATCAGGTCCGGGATCAGGTATGACTACCTCCTCAAGGCTGCGGACCCCCGAATGCGTAAACGGTTCATTTCCGAACTGGCAGGACACTATACCAGCGGGCAGCTCAAGGTGGCCCCGGAGCATGTCTCCCCGGACGTCCTCGACGCCATGGGGAAGCCCGGGATCTCGCTCTTCGAGGAGTTCTCAACCCTCTACGAGAAGGCGAACAAGGCATCAGGGAAGAGACAGTTCATCATCCCCTATTTCATCTCAAGCCACCCGGGTTCCACGCTTCATGATGCGATCATGCTTGCGACCTACCTCAAGCGGCACCATTTCATCCCTGACCAGATCCAAGACTTCTACCCCACCCCGGGGACGGTAGCGACCTGCATGTACTATACCGGACTCGACCCAAGACCTGGGAAGGGCTTCAGGGACGTCTACGTCCCGAAGGGACGTGAGAAGCACCTGCAGCGAGCCCTGCTCCACTTCCACAAGAGGGAGAACCGCAGCCTCGTGATCGAGGCCCTCAGGGCCGCCGGACGGGAAGACCTGATCGGCAGCAGTCCCGACTGCCTCGTAGCCCAGGGACCCCCGGCTGGGAGAAAGCGTCGAAGGGGTACAAAGACCGGGAAACCATATTGACTTATAGGGTGTATTAGAGTACTACAATCTCATGTCAGTAACACCTGCAGAATCAACATCCAAGATCATTGGTCCCGGCTTCTATTCACAGCTGTTGAAGATAGCTGGCCCCATCATGCTCCAGAGCCTGCTCGGCTCATCCCTCTCGTTCGTCGACACCCTGATGATCGGGCAGCTCGGTGACGTCCAGATAGCTTCGGTGGGGCTCGCGAACCAGATGTTCTTCCTCATCATCCTCATCCTCTTCGGGGTGAGCAGCGGTTCATCAGTCTTCATGGCCCAGTTCTGGGGAAGCAAGAACCTCGGGAAGATCCATATGACCATGGGCATATCGATGATCCTCTCCCTGGCAGCAGGGCTGCTCTTCTCCCTGACATCGGTCATCTCCCCCCGCTTCGTCATGGCCATCTTCTCCCCTGATCCTGCCGTCATCGAGGCTGGGGCAGTCTACCTGCGTATCGTGGGGGTCAGCTACCTCTTCACCGCCGTCTCCATCATCTTCGCCTTCGCCCTCAGGTCGACCGAGCAGACTCAGATCCCCCTGATCGGGACCGCCGTATCGGTCGTCATGAATATCGTGCTGAACTATATCCTCATCTTCGGGAAGCTTGGCTTCCCGGCCATGGGTATCGCAGGGGCCGCTATTGCCACCACGATCTCGCGCTTCTTCGAGATGGCCATCATCCTCTTCTTCACCTACCGGAAGCGGCTCCCGGTTGCCGGCACGATGAGGAGCTTCCTCACCATCGACCGTGCGTTCGTGCCGAAATACTTCAAGACCGCACTCCCGGTCATCCTGAACGAGGTGATCTGGTCGGTCGGCATGGTCGTCTACAAGATCGTCTTCGCCCGCATGGGTACGCATGTCATCGCCTCTGCCAATGTCGTGGAAGCTATCCAAGGCCTCTATTTCGTCGTCTTCATGGGAACCTCGAGCGGCTGCGCCGTCATGATCGGGAAACGAATCGGGGAGAAGCAGTACCAGCTCGCCGGTGCCTATGCACGGAGGTTCATGCTCATCGCCCTGGGGTTCGGTGCGGTGATGGGCCTTGCGATGTTCCTCCTCGCCCCCATCCTCCCGCAGGCCTTCAATGTATCACAGGAGATCATGGGTCTCACGACGCGATCCCTGATGATGATCGGCCTCATCTTCCCCTTCAAGGCCTTCAACATGCATACCATCGTCGGCATCCTCCGCTCCGGCGGGGATACCAGGATATCTTTGTTCATAGAGCTGACCAGCGTCTGGCTCGTGGGTGTCCCCCTGGCCCTCTTCGGAGGCTTCTTCCTCGGTCTGCCCCTTGACCTGCTCTACCTCCTGCTTGGCTTGGAGGAGATCTACAAGGCTGCCATCAGCACCTGGAGGATCCGGTCGAAGAGATGGATCAACGACCTGACCCTGCATTGATGCCCGGACGCGAAACAGGCGGGCTTTCGCCCGCCTTCATCATCAATGATTCCCGCTATCCTTTCTCTCTTCAGGCCTTATCGTGCGTAGCCAGAGGCTGCGAAGAACTCCGAATAGGTCTCGACGAGGGTGAAGTTGGTCACCGTCTCGGTCTTATCCCGCTCGGTGAAGACCTGTGATCCGGTAGTCACCGTCTGTACCGGCATCCAGCTCTCCCCATTGTAGTCATAGGTGATCACCTGCGCGATCTCGATGTTCCCGCTCGTATTGTCATAGATGCTGTATTCCACCTCGGCCTTCACGGCATAGCCCTCGTTCTCACTGATCCACACGGTCCCCTCGACATCCACGTCAGTCCCGTTGCTGATCGCTGAGTCGTAGGCGATCTGGTTCTCGTCGATCGTGTACTCGAAGGAGTACTCGGCAGCCGACACGCCGTCGATCACCGCTGTCTCCCCGGTAGCCTCATACTCGAGGTCTGCAGCCGCATCGGCGAAGGGGCTGAAGGCCAGGCCGTCGGTGAAGCTCCCGATCACGGCGAATACATCATCTTCCCCGTACTCGGCTCGGGTGAGCTCATCGTTGCGGTTCTCATCATGGATGATCAGCGCCTGCTCGGTGAGGACTGCCTGCCCATCGGCAGTGGTCTCGGTGTAATTGACTGAGGTGTAGGCCGGCACGAGAGAGGCGCTGTCCGAGGCGATCGAGTCTGCAGTAGACCACAGGTTCCCGGCGAATGCCCCTGCCATCGAGGCGACGAGTAATACGGCTGCGATGAGCCCTGCTTTCGGTAATCTTCTTCCATGGTTTCTCTTGTTCATCTTGGTATCTCCTATCATTCGTTAAAAATTTGATTTCTCTGTTCTGTCGTACTGACTGATTAGAATATAGGGGACCGGTATGGAGGCTGTATGGACTGTCTATGGAGTTTATGTGAAGTTTTGTCAGGTAGTTGTGGAGCTGTGTATAATCAAAAACAGCCCCCCCTGCAACGCAGGGAGAGCCGATAGCTAAATAAAAGGGAACCCGAGCTTAATAAGAGGAAGCTTCGATCCCTTTGGATACGTGGTTAGAATGCGATGTCGAGACCGAGGGAGAGCGTGGGTGCCGCTGTCGTGTCACCTTCCAGCTCTGCCGTGTAGTCGATCCCGCCGAGGGTGTAGGTCGCACCGACTGAGTACTCTACAGAGGTCGCGAAGGCAGCGAGGTCCGTACAGGCGATGGATGCATAGGGAGCGAGGACATCACTTGCGGCATAATCGAAGGATGCAGCGATCTCGTGCTCGTTTGCACCTGAGTTGTTGTACTCATACCATACTTTCGTCTCGACCTTCTCTACTTCCGCATCAAGGCAGACGCCGAAGACGGTATCGGAGTTCGCGAAGTCCACATTGACCCCGTAGGTGAGGGCAAGTGCATCAAGAGGGGTATCAGCAAGCGCTTCCACATCCACCTTACCGGATGTAGCCAGTGCTTCTGATGCGGTGTCATAGTTCACGGCAACCTTCACACCGTCAGTCGGGGCAACGACGAGTCCTGCCACGATATCTACCGGGGTAGCCGCATTCCCGTCATTGAGTGAGAGCATATCAGCCCCTACTTCGAGCGTGAACATATCCAAGCCGATGGAGGCACCGATCGCAGTCGCGCCCTGGGTCCCTTCATCGTCGAAGTACTTATAGTTCGGGTCCTTGTACAGGCCGGTCGCTGTATAGCCGTCGTTCCCGATCTGGACGGTCACATCAGCCGGCAGCTCAATGTCAGCCTCAGCCAGGGCACCGGTCAGGTCAACCTCCAGGACGCCTTCCATATGGTCGACATTGAAGTCTCCATCCGCATCGCCGCTGACACTCACTGAGTAGTTGTCAGCCGTTACCGAGATGTCGAAGTCACCGGAGAACAAGCCGGTCGAATCATAGCTTGATTCAGCGAAGGCAGACCCGTCAAGCGGGATGTCAAGGTAATACGAGAACTCTCCGGACAGGTCAACAGCAAAGGTACTGGCAGCAGCGAATACAAGGATGCATGCCGCGATCATAGCTCTTTTCATGGTTTCCTCCAAAAGCAAAATTTACGTGATACATGCACTGTAGGTGAGTACTGTGTGGCCCATCTGTAGTTTTTTTGTTTTGTATGTGAAGTTATGTGTAGATTGTGTGTAGCTGTTCACCCAAAGAAATGGGGAAGCAAGCTTCCCCGTACTCATTATCTCATCTGCAGGGATCTACCGTGCATACGATTCTGCTTCAAAGAACTTCGCATAGGCCTCCGTCAGGATGAAGTCTATGCGCTTCTCGGTCTTGTCCGGCCGGGTGAAGACCTGTTTTCCCTTCGTAAGGGTCTTGAGAGGGAGCCATTGGTCATCCTCATACTTGAACAGGGTCTCCTGCGTGATGGCAAGGGAACCGGTGTAGTTGTCATACCTGCTGTAGGCAAGCTCAACCTTCACGGCATAGCCCTCATCGGCTGCGATCCAGACTGACCCCTCTATCTCTATATCATTTCCGCTCTCGACGAAGGAACCATACGTGATGAGCGCCTCGTCGATGACCAGGTCGAACGCATACTCGACGGCCCTGACCCCGCCTACGAGCTCACTTTCCCCGGTCTGCTCATACTCCAGCTCCTCCACCCCTTCAGCGAAGGGGCTGAATGCCAGCCCCTCAGTGAAAGTCCCGATCACCGCAAAGACATCATCCTCCCCGAACTCCCTGACGGTCAGGGAACCGATGCGGTTCTCCCCATGCAGGATCACGGCCTCCTCCTCGGTCATCTGGACGCCGAAGCCGTTGGTCTCCCCGTAGGTGATCTCCGTCATCGCGGGAATGAGCGAACTGCTCTCCTGCGCGATCTCATCAGCTATCCTCCAGAGGGAGTCAGCGAACAGGCTGGCTGAACCTATACATACTATGACCATGATGATGCCTATGATCTTCTTTCCGGCTATGCTCATCTTCTGCCTCACATCCTTATCGTTAGTAGTGATGTCCTCACCCTATCGACCGAGTATGGAGACGGTATGGACCATTTGTGGAGTTTCTGTGAAGTTTCGTGTATTGTTCGTGTCGATTGTTGCGCATCGCAGGTCATTACTGCATAATAGGCTACATGAAAACGATATACGTAGTTGAAGATAATGAATCCATCAGGGAGAGTCTCCATGCTTATCTTGAGCTGTCTGAACTCCAGGTCCAGTCTTATGCCTGCGTCAAGGACTTCGAGCGGGGCCTGTCCAAGGAGGTCCCGGATCTCGCGATCCTCGATGTCATGCTCCCCGACGGGGACGGGTTCCTCCTGGCAAAGAGGATACGGAAGACCCACACCTTCCCCATCGTCTTCATGACCGCCAGGAACTCCGAGTCCGACCGAATCCTCGGGTTCGAGCTCGGGGCAGATGATTATATCGCGAAGCCCTTCTCCCCCAAGGAGCTCGTCCTCAGGGTGAAGGCGATCCTCAACCGCACCGAGGGGACGGCAGAGGCCGCACAACAGGGCAAGACCTGGGAACTCGGTGATGAGACCCTCGAGATCGAGCCGGCACGGCACAGCCTCTCCATCAAGGGGAAACCGATCCTCCTCACGGCCGCGGAATGGAAGATCCTCATCCACCTCATCGAGAACTCCGGGAATGTGATCTCACGGGATCATATCCTCGAATACTGCCTCAACTACTCCTATGACTCGAACGACCGGATCGTCGATACTCATATCAAGAACATCCGGTCCAAGCTCGGGAATGCCAAGTGGATCTCCACGATCCGTGGATACGGCTACGTGTTCACCGGGACCCAGGCGTAGGGGGAGCAGCCTATGCGTACACTCTTCTCAAGGATATTCGGCTCGATCATCATCACCGTACTCCTGGTTCTTGCCATCGTGTTCGCATCCATCTATATCTCATCAGTCCAGGCAACCAACCGCTGGAACGAGGAGATCGTGAGTGAGTTCACCTCAAACCTCCAGACGAACCTCCAGTTCGCCGAGGAGCAGGAGGCCCTGGGCAAGAGCGTGGTCCTCACCGATGTCATCGTCAACTCGATCGAGGATACCAGGATCTCCTACCTGTCATTCACCGATACGGAAGGGAATGAGGTCATCTCCATGAAGCGGGACCCCGTTGATGAGGATGACGGAGCCCATCCCTCGAAGGATATGGTCCCCAGGGGCTTCGATATTCCAGTCATGTATGCGGGGAATCTCATGGGGACCGTCACGATAGGGACGTTCTCCCCATCGGCCTTCAAGATGACCCAGGACCTGTTTGATAAGATCCTTACCGCACTCATCAGCAGCATCCTGGCCGCCGTGGTCATATCGACGGTCCTGGCCGTCATCCTCTCGAAGAATATCTCCAAACCGATCTCACAGATATCTGAATCCCTCAGCATGATCACCCGGGGCAACAGCACCGCCGAGATACGGAATATCTCGAGTATCAGGGAGATCGAGCGGATCACCGATGACGTGAGAGCCCTCCAGAAGGAGATCACCGATAATGAACGGGAGCGATCGAACTGGCTGAAGAACATCGGCCATGACCTCAACACCCCCGTCACCGCCCTGAAAGTACGGATAGAGGGGCTGCTCGACGGGGTCTTCCCCCCATCCGAGAAGATGTATGCGCAGATGAAGCGGGAGCTCCTCGTCCTCGAGAACCGGATACACTCCTTCATGGACCTTTCGCTCCTCGATTCCCCTGACATCACGATCTCCCCATCCCGAATCCAGAGCAAACCGTTCCTCAACGGGCTGCTGAACTCCTTCTCAGACCTGGAGGAGCGAAAGTCGATCCACCTTACCCACAAGATCGAGGATTTCACCTTCTTCGCAGACCAGTTCCTGCTCACGAAAGCTCTCGATGCAGTCATCGAGAATGCGTTCATCTACACCCCTGAGGGTGGGGAGATCACCGCCACATGCTACTCCGGCAGCAGGTACATCTTCTTCAGTATCGAGAACACCGGAAGGATCCCCGAGGATTCCATCTCCTCGCTCTTCAAGGATCTCGTCCGCGGGGACCTCTCCCGCAACACGTCCGGTTCCGGGCTGGGGCTGACGCTGGCAAAGCGGGTCTCCAACCTCCTTGACGGCACCATCTCACTGGACAACCTCCCCGAGGGGAAGGTGCTCTGCACCATCCGCCTGCCGTATACCAGGGAGACGCTCTAGGGTCCCCCCGCCCCTCATTTCCTGACAATCTGTTTCCTGCCTATGGATTTTTTCTCGCAAGGGTATATACTCATACCGTAGAATCAACAACAAAGGACTACTGTATGACGAAACAAGACCTTCTCTCCCATGAACCGGCAGCGGTGCTGCGGTATTTCTATGAACTCTCCCAGATCCCGAGGGAATCGGGGAATGAACAGGGGGTCCGTGAATACCTCATCACCTTCGCACAGGACCACGGCCTCTGGCATGCGACCGACGCTGTCGGCAATGTGGTCATCAGGAAGCCGGGGACTGTAGGGACAGAAGATGCACAATCCATAGCGATGCAGGGCCATATGGACATGGTCTGTGTCAAA
Organism: Spirochaetia bacterium; assembly: GCA_963677595.1. Classification (GTDB taxonomy): domain Bacteria; phylum Spirochaetota; class Spirochaetia; order CAKZLE01; family CAKZLE01; genus CAKZLE01. The sequence goes on along the minus strand of OY782041.1, from coordinate 1,611,971 downwards.
GATGATGATTACAGGCATGATTTCGCCGCGGACCCGATCAAGCTCCAGGTCACCGGGGATTCCCTGAGTGCGGAAGGGACTACCCTCGGGGCGGACAACGGGATCGCTATTGCGATGATCCTTGCAATATTCGATGATGATACGCTTACCCATGGGCCGCTGGAGGGGATCTTCACCGTCTCCGAGGAGACCGGGCTCGACGGGGCCTTCGGCCTCGATATTTCAAACGTGAACAGCAGGAGGTTGATCAACCTCGACTCCGAGGAGGAGGGGGTCTTCTATATCGGGTGCGCAGGCGGCGGGGAGGTCGTGGGGTCACTCGAAGCTGCATGGGAGGGGATCCCTGCTGGCTCCGAGGCCTGGGACATCACGCTCTCAGGCTTCATCGGGGGCCATTCGGGAGCCGAGATCCATACCGGGAGAGGCAATGCGATCAAGGCAGGCGCACGGCTGCTCAAGCTGCTGTGCAGGCAGGTGCCGCTCCAGATCGCGTCGATCTCAAGCGGCACCAAGCGCAACGTGATCCCGAGCACCTTCTACTGCACCTGCATCCTCCCTGAGGGAAGTGAGTCCCTGGTGAGGGAAGCTGTATCAACCATCAGTGATGCCCTCAAGGCAGAACTCGGCACCGCTGACCCGGATACTGCCGTTACCGCAGCTGAAGCGGCACTGCCACAGAGAGCTGTCAGTGCTGCACAGTCGGAAGCGGTCATCGATGCGCTCATCCTGACTCCCAACGGGGTCGATGCCATGAGCAGGACGATCCCCGGGCTCGTGGAGACCTCGAACAACATGGCTGTCGTGAGACTCGGGGAGGGCTCCTTCTCCTTCACCTCCAGCCAACGGTCATCGATCCTCTCAGCACGGGACGACATGGAGGAACGAACGGCTATCGCCTTCGAGAGCTGCGGGGCGGTGACGGACAAGGTGAACGAATACCCCTCATGGACACCGAACCCCGATTCCCCCATGGCGGGAGTCTGTGCGGATTTCTACCGGGAGTTCACTGGGAAGGAACCGGTGGTGACTGCCATCCATGCAGGACTGGAATGCGGGGTCATCAACAGCAAGGCAGAGGATATGGATTCCATCTCCTTCGGTCCTGACCTGAGCGGGGTCCACTCAACCGATGAACAGATGAGCCTCTCCTCAGCGGCACGGGTGTTCAACTACCTCACGGCGCTCCTCGGGCATATCGCGAAGGGGTAAAGAGATGGAGATGAAGAGACCGGTCATCGGCATCCTGGGCAACCGGCTGGCCGTTACCGACAAGCCCTTCTGGGGGATGGAACGGGATTATGTGAACCATGACTACGTCCAGTCGGTGGAGGACTGCGGGGGCTTCCCGATCATCCTGCCGGTTACGGCTGATCCAACCCTGCTGACACCGCTCATCGGCAGGATCAATGGCTTACTGCTCTCTGGAGGCTATGATATCCATCCGAAGTTCTTCGGAGAGGATACACACCCCCTGCTGCAGCACACCCACGGCGAAGTGGACAGCGCACAGCTGTCCCTGCTCAAAGAGGCACTGGACCAGCACGTCCCGATCCTCGGGATCTGCCGGGGTTTCCAGCTGCTTACCGTTGCCGGGGGCGGGACCCTCTACCAGGATACCTCGATCGCGGTCGGCTACCCACTGAAACATATGCAGGATGCCCCGCGCTGGGATACGACCCACACGGTCTCCTTCACCGATAGGAGCCTCCTGGCCAGGTTGTTCGGTGAGGGTATCGAGACGAACAGTTTCCACCATATGTGCCTGCATGACTGCCCGGACACATTCCGGGTCACGGGACTGGCACCTGACGGGATCGTTGAAGCGATCGAGCATAGCGACCCGAAGCAGTTCGCCGTCGGGGTACAGTGGCACCCGGAGATGATGATGGCGCATGGAAATTCCATGCGCCCCCTGTTCGAGTCGTTCCTGTCTGCTGCCGCTAGACCCAGGCCTTGACCTTTCGTGCCAGCTCGGCAGCTGAGTCATATGCGCGCTTCCTGTCGTCATCAGTCGGTGCGCCCTGGTACTCCACCATCTCCGAGCAGTCCCACTTGAGTGACTTGTTGAACTCGTCGAACTGCTTCTGTGCTCCACCGGACCAGCCGTAGGAACCGAACCGGAAGGCCTTCCTGTTCAGGACATGGCTGCGGTCGAGGATGTCGAGCACCGCATACATCGGCGGGAACATCTTGTACTCGTATGTCGGGGTACCGATGATGATCCCTGATGACCTCCAGGCAGAGGCCAGGACGAAGGATACATGCTCCTGGGGAACACGGTGTACATGGGCGGTGACGCCTTCCGATGCCAGGCCGTCAAGGACCGATGCAAGCAGAGCCTCGGTGTTCCCGTACATGCTGCTCCAGATCACGGTCACCTCCTGCTCTGCAGGCCCGTTCTTGTATGAGGCGAGCTTCAGGTAATGCTCGATGATCTCCTCCGGCTTGTCGCGCCAGATCACCCCATGGCTCGGGGCGATGACATTCACTGTGAGTCCCTCGAGTTTCTTGATCCCCCGCTCCACGAAGGCGGAGAAGGTCGAGACGATGTTCGCATAGTAGCGTTCAGCCTCTGAAGCATAGAATTTCCTCTCCTCTTCGGTGAGCTCATCATCAAAAACATGCTCTCCGAGGCTCCCAAAGGACCCGAATGCATCACATGAGAAGAGTACGCCCGATTCCGGCTCGTAGGTCATCATCGTCTCCGGCCAGTGGATGTTCGGCGTGTCCTCAAAGACGAGCTTCTTCCCGCCGAGGTCCAATTCATCACCGCTGCCGACTGCCCGTACCCCCTCATCGATCCCGTAGAACGCCGAGATGAGCGGGACCGCCTTCTTGCTGCAGAGGATCTGCAGGTTAGGGTTCCGCTGCTTCATCTCAGCCAGCCATCCGGTATGGTCGGGTTCCATGTGGTTGATGACCAGGTAATCGATCGTTTCGAGCGAGAGGCCGATCTCCCCCATCTGTTCGGAGATCGCGTCCACCGCATGTTCCCAGTCCTTGACCAGGTCGATGAGCGCGACCTTCTCACCTTTCACGATATATGAGTTCAATGATACGCCGTGGGGGATCGGCCAGATCCCCTCGAACAGGTCCCGGTTCCCGATGTTCGCGACCAGGCCGTACACATCCTTTGCTATCTCTACTGCTTTCATAGATCTTCTCCCTCTTCACGTGCTGTTCAACATTATCTATTGTTTCGTATACCATTACATAGAGAACCGGATAACGTCAATGCACCTGGTTAGTATAATACTCAGGAATCATGAAATACTCCATAACCCCGCCTGTTTTATCGCTTCTTCCATATACTCACGGTAGTCCGGGATATAGGAGCACACCAGTCGCATGAATGCCTTTCCATGGCCGAATTCCAGCCGGTGGCACAGTTCATGGACGATGATGCAGTCGATGAACTTCTCCGGGGCACATACCAGCTGGAGGTTGTACCGAATATTCCCCTGCCGGTCGCAGCTCCCCCACCGTCTCCTCATCTTCCGGACGGTGATCTCGGCACCGTGGTTACGGCCTTTCAGTTCCGGGTGGATCGTCTCCCAGTAGGCGGTCCTGCGACTCAGGTACTGCAGGGCCTCCCTACGGTACCATTCGATCACCCGGGACCTGCAGTACCGGGAGGCCTCTCCTCTATCTACCACCCGTGAAGGCAGCCAGACAAGCAGCCTCCCATCCTCGAGGGCAGCCCCTGCCCGCTCGCCCCGTTCCAGGGTGAGCGTGACCGGCCTCCCAAGATGATAGAAGACCTCGCCCGATATATAGGCATGCTCGACGTTCGGGGCGTAGGCCAGGTACTTCCCGACCTTCTCCTCGATCCAGGCTGATTTCTTCCGCAGGATCTCCTCGATCTCGGACTCCCGGCACCAGGAGGGCGCATAAACCTCGACGGTCCCCGCAGCAGTGACCTTGATGGCAACAGAGCTTCTTTTCCTGCTTTTATGTATCGTATACTGTACTTTTCCTTCTGAATTCACTACTATCCTCTGCATGAACGTGATGAAATTACATATGTACCAGACCACGGACTTCCTCTGCATCCCCGTAAGGGACAGCCTGTTCGACCCACATGGCGGATTGAAACAGTTGCGTGCCTCTGCAGAAGCTCATGGTATCACACTCGTGGACGAAGAGATAGCAGTCTTCACCACCAGGGACCAGCTGTTCTCGGGATCAGGATCCTCCATCGCCATCGGGGCGGGACCGCTTGGTGAGACCGTGATCCCTGAAGCCTTCCACAGCAGGAGCATCAGCGAGGGTGCATACCTGTTCTACCAGTTTTCCGACAGTTCTGCTGAAGGCATCACCGCAGCTCTCCAGTTCAGCCTCCAGGCAATGAAGGCCCGGGGCATGACGCCGGCCTCAGATACGGTCATCTTGCGGGGAGTGCGGGAAGCCGGGTTCTATGTCTACCAGGTACTCATCCCGATCCTTGATACGTAGGACTTCTCAGCCGAAGGCATAGAGGAATGGGACGAGGAAGGGGACGATCAGCGTCAGGACGACCCCATGGGCTATCGACAGGGGGACATACCCCGTCCCGTCACACTTCTCGATGATCGGCAGCGTGACATCCATGCTCGTTGCCCCTGCGATACTGATAGCGGCATGCCGCTTGTTATAGCTTGCGAGCAGCGGGATCATGAGGAAGGCGATGCTCTCCCTGAACAGGTTGCTCAGGAAGGCTACCGAACCGAGTACCGGGTCACCCAACTCTGTTATGAGGACTCCGGAGAGCGAGTACCAGCCGAAGCCAGAACCAATAGCCAGCGCCTCATACATCCGCAGGTCGGTGAAGAGCGGGATCAGGCTCGAACCGGCAAGCGTGCCGACAACGGTAGCCGCCGGCAGCAGGATGGAGACCGGGTCCTTCAGGACACCGAGGACATCCGTGTTGTTCTGCACCATCTGCACACCAACGAAGAAGAGCAGCAGATACAGCATGACATTCGTGATCGAGTCGGTGAACCAGGAGAATAGCGGGGTGAAGTATGCCAGCAGGGCTCCAGCCGCTACACAGAGAAAGAGCTGCAGGGGGTCTTTGAAATGGGAGAGGAATGAGCCGGCAGTCCTGCCTCCCCCATCTCCCTCCAGGGTCCCTTCCTGTCCCGCTTCCAGTTCATGATGGAACAGCCGCTTCAGGAGCAGGACGATAAACACGCTCCCTAAAGCGGTCAGAGCGGCAAAAAGCAGGGCTAAACCGCCGATCATGGACAGTTTTTGCTCGATGTCATCGATGAGGCCAGTCCTCACTCCCATGAAGAAAAGCAGGAGATATAACGAGAGTGTCAGCAGTCTGTCTACAGCCGGACTCCATCTTGCCGGGATCACCAGCCGGGCACTTACCATGCCTGCGGCCAGGAACGCGAAGAGGGTCAGCAAATACCATATCGTTCCCATATAAAAGTAATCTATATGATTGAGGACTCTTTCGCAACAGACTCTTGTTCCTTTTCGCGTTCATGAGTATATTTTAGGGTAATGACCAAGGAGCCCCTTAATGATTGAACAGATCAGTGACACATTGACCAGGATTACCATCGAGGATCGTGAGATCTACCTTATCGGAACCGCCCATGTCTCTTCAGACAGCGTCAAGGAGGTCGAGGAGTTCATCGAACAGGAACAACCCGACCGCGTTTGCCTGGAATTGGACCCCGGACGGTACAAGAACATGATGGAAGGACAGTCCTGGGAGGACGTGAACATCCAGAGCATCATCAAACAGGGGAAGGGATTCTTCCTGCTGGCCAACCTGGCCCTCTCCTCCTTCCAGAAGAAGATGGGGGAACAGACCGGTGTCACGCCCGGCGAGGAGATGCATATCGCGGCGAACGCCGCGAAGAAGGCAGGTATCCCCTTCTCGCTCTGCGACCGTGATATACAGATCACCCTGAGGAGGGCGTGGAAGCGTTCCTCCTTCTGGAACAAGATGAAGATGCTTGGCGTGCTGGTATCTGCTGCCTTCTCGAACGAGAAGCTCTCTGAAGAGGAGATCGAGGCACTCAAGGAGCGAAGTGCACTGAGCGGCATGATGGAGGAACTGGCCAAGGAACTCCCCACGGCAAAAGAGGTCCTCATCGATGAACGCGACCGGTACCTCGCCACCAACATCTACCAGGCAAAGGGGAAGAAGGTCGTGGCCGTGATCGGCGCCGGCCATGCGAAGGGGCTCGCCGGCACGATCGAGAAGCTCTCCGCACAGGAGATGAGTACCGACCTGTCAGAGCTCGAGAGCATCCCGAAGCCCTCGAAGGCAAGCAAGGTCATCCCCTGGGTCATCCCGGCACTCGTCGTGTCGCTCCTGGCCGTGGGGTTCATCAACGCTGGCTGGAACCAGGGACTCAAGATGTTCATCTACTGGTTCATGGTGAACGGCGTGCTCTCCTGCATCGGGGCGATCATCGCACTCGCCCACCCGCTGACGATCCTGCTCTCGTTCCTGCTTGCCCCCTTCACCTCCCTCAACCCGACGATCGGCGTCGGAATAGTGGTCGGTATCGTGGAGTCAATGGTAAGAAAGCCCCGTGTGAAGGACTTCCAGAACATAAACAATGATATTCTCTCGATTCGCGGTTTCTACCGCAACAGGGTCACCCATGCATTGATCGTCTTCTTCCTGACGAGTATCGGGAGCTCGATCGGGACCTTCATAGCCTTCCCCTTCCTCATCTCGCTACTTGGCTAGCGCGGTAACGGCATCCTCAATTGTTTCACATGAAACATAGGTCAGTCCCTTCTTGTCGGTGAGCACCTTACGGCTGCTCCCCGTCTCGGGACCGACCATGATGGTGAACCCCATCTCCCTCGCTGTCTTGACCCGCTGGTCGAGGTGGTGGACCGGGCGGAGATCACCAGCTAGGCTGAGCTCCCCTACGAGTACCACATTATTCCTCAAGGTCTTCCCCGTTATGGAGGTATAGACTGCCATGGCCAGCGGCAGTTCGATCCCGACCTCCCCGAGCCGCATCCCCCCGGCAACATTGACGTAGATATCATGGGCAGAGAGGGCGAGCCCGAAGTGTTTCTCGAGTACCGCCGAGATCCTCGATACCCGTGAAGAGTCGATCCTGTCAGAGTAGACCCTGCTGTACCCGCTCTTCGCCGGTATCGTGAGAGCCTGTATCTCTACCATGAAGGTCCTCGACCCCTCGAACACCGCAGCGATGACGCTGCCGGGAGGGATCTGCTCACGACGCTGGTCTATGAAGAACGAGGCGGGATCCGCCACGGGATGGAGGCCCCCGGCGTTCATCGTGAAGATCCCGAGCTCATCGACCGAGCCGAACCGGTTCTTGGTCGCCCTGATGATCCGGGTTCCGGATGCAGCCTGCTCGAAGTTGAGGACGGTATCAACCATGTGCTCGATGACCTTCGGCCCGGCAAGCATGCCGTCCTTGGTGACATGCCCGATGAAGAAGAGCGAGGCATCATGCTGCTTGGCCCAGCCGATGAGGTCCATGCAGCAGTACTTGATCTGGTTGGCGGTACCTGGGACGAGGCCGATCTCAGGACTGAACAGCGTCTGTATCGAGTCGATGACGACCAGCTCCGGCTTGAGCTTCTCCAGGACGCTCTCGACATGCTCCAGTTCCGCATCATGCAGCAGCGAGATCCTGTCGGGGTCGAGGCTGAGCCGATCCGCCCTCATCCTGATCTGGGCAGGTGATTCCTCCCCTGAGATATAGAGACTGTTCGATACATGGGTGGAAGCCAGCAGCTGGAGCATGAGGGTAGACTTGCCTATCCCGGGTTCTCCCCCAAGCAGAACAGTGCCCCCTTTCATGATCCCACCGCCTAAAACACGGTCTAGCTCATCAATACCGGTAGTGATTCTATATTCTTTTGTACTATCGATCTCTGCAAGCCTGACGGCTTTGGGGTGCTTCTTCTCAGCCTTGGCAGTCTTACGGCCGGAGGTGACCTTCTGTTCCTCGAAGCTGTTCCAGCTCCCGCAGGAGGGACACCGTCCCAGCCATTTACCCTCCTCATGCCCGCATGAGGAGCAGGTAAAGACCGTTCTCTCCTTCTTGGCAGCCATGCCTGTCAGAAGTCTATGAGTTCAACATCGAAGATGAGGAAGCTGCTCGGCGGTATGACGCCGGGGTATCCCCGCTCCCCGTAGCCGAGCTGCGGGGGAATGATGAGGGTACGCTTCTCGCCTTTCGTCATCTGCTGGAGGGCTTCGTTCCATCCCTCGATGACCTGGCCGATTGCGAACTGGGCAGGCTGTCCCCGTTTCACGGAGCTGTCGAAGACCTGGCCGTTCATCAGGCTCCCGGTGTAATGGACCGTTACCGTCTGCCCCATGGACGGAGAAGCTGAACCGCTCCCCTCCTTCGTTACCACGTACCTGAGGCCCGTGGGGGAGACGACTGCGTCGGGCCACCTGTTCTCGATCTCCTGTATGATCGACTTCTGGGCATCGAGGACCTTCTTCCGGGAAGCTTCCATGGCAGCACCTACCCGCTCGGTGAAGGAATCCTTGTCGACCTGGAAGGCTTCTGCCTCCTCACCTACCCTCACGATCTCCACGGTATCGATCCTGTCACCCTGGACTATGGAGTTCACCACATCCATCCCGTCCACGACCTTGCCGAACACGGTGTGCTTGTTATCGAGCCAGGGAGTTTTCACATGGGTGATGAAGAACTGGCTCCCGTTCGTGTTGGGCCCGCTGTTGGCCATGGAGAGAATACCGGGGCCGGTATGCTTTAACGACTCGTCGAACTCATCCGGGAACGAGTAGCCGGGCCCGCCGGTCCCCGTCCCTTTCGGGCAGCCGCCCTGGATCATGAAATCATCGATGACCCGGTGAAAGTTCAGCCCGTCATAGAATGGTTCATCGGGGCTCTCATGATTCAGTGAGCCTTCTGCGAGCCCGATGAAGTTCGATACCGTCATCGGGGTCTTCTTGTATGTGAGGGAGATGAGTATATCCCCTTTCTCTGTCGTGATCTTTGCATAGATGCCGTTCGCTAATTGGTCTTCCATATTCCTTCCTTCTATGTATACAGGTCTGATTTCCTTGAAATCAGTGCATATATCCTCTCCAGGTCCTCCTGGGAGTAATATGATATCTCTAAAGAGCCTTTTTTCAAAGTACCTTTAATCTTTACTTTCGAACCGCAGGCCTCGAGGAACTTCTCCTCGACCGACCTGATCTCCATCGGGCGCTGCACGACCTTCTTCTGCTTCTTCTTCCGTGCCCGGGACCCGTTGTTCAGTTCCTGCGATATCTCCTCTGCCTGCCTGACCGACAGGTGGTCGGTGATGATCCTGTTGAGGAGGATCGTCTGCTCCGACGGGTTGTTTACTGCCATGATGGCCCGAGCATGGCCTGCCGTGATCGCCTTGCTGATCAGGGCATTCTGCACCTGCTTCGGCAGCTTGAGCAGCCGCACGCTGTTCGCGATGGTGGAACGCTTCTTCCCCAGCCTGAGGGCGAGTTCTTCCTGGCTGAGTTTCGACCTGTCCATCAGGTACCGGTAGGCCTTCGCCTCCTCGATGGCGTTCAGGTTCTCCCGCTGGATGTTCTCGATCAGGGCGACCTCGAGTTTCTGTCCCTCCGTGAAGGACTTGATGATGACCGGGATCTCATCCAATCCCGCGATCCGTGACGCCCGGTAGCGCCGCTCCCCGGCAACGATGGCATACTCATCACCATGCCGCTCGACGATGATCGGCTGGATGACGCCCTGTTCCTTGATGGAGGCGGCAAGCTCGTTCATCGTCTCGGGGTCGAAGTTCTTCCTCGGTTGTGCTTCATTCGTCTTTATTGCTGACAGGGGAACGAGTTCCACAAGTTCCCCGGTCGGCTTGACCGTACTTTTCTCAACGATATCATCAAAGGTATAATCCCCGATCAGTGAGTTGATCCCTTTCCCTAATCCATGCTTAGACACGTTCTATCACCTCTTTTGCCAGTTTTTTGTAGCCGATCGCCCCAGCGCACTTCGGATCGTACAGATTGATCGGCTCCCCGTGTGACGGGGCTTCAGACAGCCTGATATTCCTCGGGATCTTCGTGTTGAAGGTCTTGTCCTTGAAATAGCCCTTCACATCCTTCACCACCTCATGGGAAAGTCGTGTCCTCGAATCATACATGGTGAATGCGACACCAAGGAGCGCGAGATCCTTGTTCAGGCTCTTCTGTATGGTATGGATGGTCTTGAGCAGCATGGACAGTCCTTCCAGGGCGAAGTACTCACACTGCAGGGGGACGAGCACATAATCGGCGGCGACCAGCCCGTTCAGGGTCAGCAGCCCCAGGGACGGCGGGCAGTCGATGAGGATAAAGTCCCACTCATGGCCCGAGCTGTCAAGGTGATCCTTGAGCACATACTGGTTCCGTTCCATCTTAGCCAGCTCGATGCTTGCTCCCGTGAGGTTGATATCAGAGCTGACGATATACAGGTTATCCACCGGAGTCTTCTGTACAGCCTCGAACAGTGATATCTTTTCGCTTATCACTTCGTATATACCCGGTAATGAGTGGTCTGCACTGACAGAACTTGAGAGATTACCCTGTGGGTCAAAATCTACCAGAAGGACTTTCTTTCCTGCTTCTGCGAGATATGCGCCGATATTCACCGCAGATGTCGTCTTGCCGACGCCACCTTTCTGGTTTGCAAAAACGATCTTCTTAGCTACCATAGGCTGAAGTATAATAGAAATTAGTTTTGATGTCAGCAAAAATCATCTTGACGATTGCCTATTCTTCATGTATTTTTCAGTAACAAGGAGTATCGTCATGGAAGAACAAGTCAAGAAAGCGATTAATGATATCAGACCGTCACTTCAGAACGACGGCGGCGACATCGAATTCATCAGTCTCGTTGGCGACACGGTCAACGTAAGGCTCGTCGGTTCCTGTGCAGGATGTCCGATGTCACAGATGACCCTGAAGCAGGGTGTCGAACGATATCTTAGGGAAACAGTATCACCTACTCTCCTGGTTGTGTCAGAGAACTAGATACCTGTTTCACGTGAAACAAAGAGGCTGTCCGCATATTAGCGAACAGCCTCTTTTTTATTCATTCACACCAGCTGTGTTTCACGTGAAACACTACTCAGTATATTCCTCACTATCCTCTTCCTGTTCGGCCCTCGCTACCGAGACCACACGATCCGGTTTGTTGATGTTCGCGATGATCACCCCGCCGGTATTCCTTCCCTGGATGGGGATCGTCGAGGAGTCGATCCGGATGGACTGTCCCATGAGTGTGACGCACATGAAGTCATGGTCGTCAGTCACACTCAAAGCCCCTGCGATCTCGCCGGTCTTGTCGAAGAGCCGATAGCAGATCTGCCCCTTGGTAGCACGGGCGTGCGGCGAGAAGCTGTCGAAATCGACGCGCTTGCCGTACCCGTTCTGGGTCAGGATCATGATCTGCTCATCCGTATTGACTAAGAGGATGCTGGCAACCTCATCCCTTGGAAGCAGCTTGATGCCTGCGACCCCGCGGGTTGCCCGTCCCATGGCCCGAACCATGTTCTCGTCGAACCGGAGGCCGAGGCCCCTACGCGAGATGAGCATGACCTCGTTGGACCCGTTCGTGAGCAGTGCGCTGACAAGGGTGTCACCCTCATCCAGGTTGATGGCCGTGATGCCCCGGGTCTTCGCATTCTTGAAGAGCGGGAGCTCTACCTTCTTGACGATACCTCTTCTCGTCCCCATGAACACATAGGTGCCTTCCTCGAATTCCTTGAACGAGACGATGGCCGTGACCTCTTCATCCGGGGAGATCGCAAGGATCGCCTTGATGTGGGATCCCTTCGATGTCCTGGTCCCTTCGGGGATCTCGAAGGTCTTGATCCAGTACGCTTTCCCTTCTGATGTCACGAACATGATATGGTCATGCGTCGAGGTGATGAACAGGTGCTCTATGAAATCCTCATCCCTGAGCTTCGCAGCCTTGGAACCCTTGCCGCCGCGGCCCTGGCTCCGGTACTGTGATGAGGGCACACGCTTGATGAACCCCTTGTTCGAGACGACGACCACAACGTTCTCTTCCTTGATGAGGTCTTCCATGACCATCTCGCCGATCTCTTCATTGATGATCTCGGTCCGTCGCTCATCGCCGTACTTCTCCGAGACCTCCTTGATCTCCTGGTCGACAACGCCGAGGATCTTCTGGTCGCTGCTCAGGAGATCCTTGTAGTATGCAATCTTCCCCTTGAGTTCCTCGAGTTCATCCGAGATCTTCTGGGTCTCGAGACTGGTCAGCTTCTGGAGCCTCATGTCAAGGATCGCCTTAGCCTGGAGTTCGGAAAGCCCGAAGCGCTTCATCAGGCTGAGGTTCGCGTCTTCCACATTGCTCGATTCCTTGATGATCCTGATGACCTCATCGATGTTGTCGAGGGCGATCTTCAACCCCTCGAGGATATGGGCACGCTCCTCTGCCTTCCTCAGGTCGTACTGGGTACGACGGATGACCACTTCCTTCCGGTGCTCCACATAGTGGTAGATCATCTCCTTGAGCGACAGGAGTTTTGGCCTCCCGTCTACTAAGGCAAGGTTGTTGATGTTGAAGTTGGACTGCATCTGGGTATGGAGGAAGAGCTGGTTCAGCAACACCTTGGGAACGGCGGTGCGTTTCAGCTCGATGACGACACGCATACCTTCACGGTCTGACTCGTCCCTGATGTCGGCGATACCCTCGACCCGTTTGTCCCGTACGAGGTCTGCGATCTTCTTTAGCAGGTTCGCCTTGTTCACCTGGTATGGGAGTTCGGTGATGATGATAGCATCACGCCCGTTCTTCAAGGTGTCCAGGTTATAACGGGCCCGTACAACGACCTTTCCTTTCCCGGTCCGATAGGCATTCAGGATACCGCGCCGACCATGGATGATACCTTCGGTCGGGAAGTCCGGCCCCTTGACGATCGACGTCAGTTCGTCGAAGGTGACATCCGGGTTCGCGATATAGGCCGATATCGCACTGCATACCTCAATAAGGTTGTGGGGTGCCATATTGGTCGCCATACCGACGGCGATACCGCTTCCGCCGTTCACGAGGAGGTACGGGATCGCAGCCGGGAGGACCAGCGGTTCCTGCATCGAATCATCGTAGTTCGGCCCGTAGGAGATCGTATCCTTGTTGATGTCCCGGAGCATCTCCTCGGAGATCCGGTTCATCTTCGCTTCGGTATATCGCATGGCTGCAGGCGGGTCGCCGTCCACAGACCCGAAGTTACCCTGCGGTCGAACGACCGGGTACCGCATGGAGAAATCCTGGGCAAGCCGCACCAGGGCATCGTAGATCGCCTGGTCACCGTGGGGATGGTACTTACCGAGCACGTCACCGACGATACGCCCGCATTTCTTGAATGCCGTGTTATACCTCAGGCCCATCTCATGCATCGAATAGAGGATACGCCGGTGGACCGGTTTCAATCCATCCCGCACATCCGGCAGCGCCCTGCTGACTATGACCGACATCGCATAGTTCAGGTATGATTCCCTCATTTCATCTTCTATGGCGATCGGTATTATCTTCTGTCTTATCTCATTGTCACTCACTTACACAATTCCTTTATCATACATCCAGGTTAGAAACCAGCAGAGCATTGTCCTCTATGAATTTCCTTCGGGGTTCGACCTCTTCACCCATGAGCATGGAGAACATGGTGTCAGCCTCGACGGCATCCTCCATCTTCACCCGTTTGACGCTCCTGGTCTCGGGATTCATCGTCGTCTCCCAAAGCTGTCCGGGGTTCATCTCACCAAGACCCTTATACCGCTGTATCCCGATCTTGGATTCATCCTCGATACCGAACTCGCTGATGATCCGCCTTCGCTCAACCTCATCGAACGCGTACTCTATCTTCTTTCCATACGTGATCTTATACAAAGGAGGCATGGCGAGGTACACATATCCTTTCTCGATCATCTCAGGCATGTACCTGAAGAAGAAGGTCAGCAGCAGTGTCCTGATATGAGAACCATCGACATCGGCATCCGCCATGATGATGATCTTATGGTACCGGACTTTCGAGACATCGAACTCCTTCCCGGCGCCTGCACCGATCGTAGTGATGATCGGCATCAGCTTATCATTTGTTAAGACCTTTTCTGCCCTGGCTTTCTCGACATTGAGCATCTTTCCCCAGAGCGGGAGGATCGCCTGGAACTCCCGGTTCCGGCCCTGCTTGGCACTGCCCCCGGCACTGTCTCCCTCGACGATGTAGACCTCGCACCTGGAAGGATCCTTCTCACTGCAGTCTGCCAGCTTGCCGGGAAGACCCGAACCCTCGAGGAAGGATTTCCTCCGTGTCAGGTCCCGTGCCTTCCGTGCGGCTATCCGTGCCTTGGCAGCAAGGACTGCCTTGTCGAGGATCAGCGCGATCACCTCGGGGAACTCGTCGAAAAAGTCGGAGAGTTTCTGGTTCACGAGGGATTCGATGATCCCCTTGACCTCCGAGTTCCCGAGCTTCGTCTTGGTCTGTCCCTCGAACTGGGGGTTCTGCACCTTAGCGGAGATGACGGCCGTGATACCCTCACGCACATCATCGCCTGAGAAGGTGTAGTCGATCTTCTTTGCATGCTTCGACTGCTTCAGGTAGTCATTGATCACCCTGGTAAGGGCTGCCTTGAACCCTACGAGGTGGGTACCTCCTTCGCGGGTGTTGATGTTGTTGACGAAGGAGAAGATGTTCTCCGAATAGCCGTCATTGTACTGCAGGGCGATCTCGACCTCGACATTATCCCGTGCTGCCTCAAAATAGATTGGTTCGGGATGGAGGGGGTGTTTTGACTTGTTCAGGTAGTCCACGAAGGATTTGACCCCTCCCTCGAACTGGAACTCCTTCTTCTTCTCCTCGTCAAGCCGCTTGTCAACGATCGTGATCTTGATGCCCTTGTTGAGGAAGGCAAGTTCACGGAGCCTGTTCGCGAGGACGTCAAAACTGTATTCAGTCTCCTCGAAAATGAGGGGGTCAGCCTTGAACCGTACCAGGGTTCCCCGATACTCAGTATCACCGATCACCTTGATCGGATCCTGGGGGATCCCTCTTTCATACTTCTGGTAATGGACCTTATTATCCAGGTAGACGGTGGCATCACACCACTCAGAGAGCGCATTCACGACCGAGACGCCGACACCGTGCAGACCACCTGACACCTTGTAGCTGTTCTTGTCGAACTTACCGCCGGCATGCAGTTTGGTCATAACGATCTCGAGTGCACTGATCTTCTCCACTGGATGGATATCGACAGGTATTCCACGGCCGTTATCGATGACCTGGATGATGTCATCCTTGTCAATGGTAACGGTTATCTCGGAACAGTAGCCTGCCAACGCCTCATCAATACTGTTATCCACGATCTCATACACGAGATGATGGAGGCCGTCGGGACCGGTAGAACCGATGTACATACCTGGTCGTTTCCGGACAGCTTCCAACCCTTTCAGGACCTGGATGTCCTGAGCAGAATAATTTGTTTGCATATGTCATACCTTAATCATTATTTGGATCACTGAAGTATACATTTTTACGTAATAAAAGTAAACAAATTACACAATACCAACTTCTGTTTTTTTCTGTTTGAGCTTTTCAAAAACGGGCTTTAAACGAAATTTATCGTATGTTTTTACTATTTCACTATATTCACATCAAAAAACTGTACTGAGACGAATTTTTCAAATCGACGCACCCCTATATTACGATACTTTCATCCATCCATTCTTGTCATTGTATTTGACCTCATGTAGAATACACGGTATGAATCAGAATACGTTTGACTTTTTAGATTTCTGGAATGAAGCATTGTCCCAGATCAAGATCGACTTGAACACCCAGGAATTCTCCACATGGTTTTCCAGGATCGATTACCACTCATCAAAAGAGGACACGATCGTCCTCTCCGTTCCGTCCACCTTCATTAAGGACCAGGTCACCAGGCGGTATGAGAACATGATCAAGAATGTCCTTCAGGACATTGCCGGCTCCACCCTGATGATCGAGTTCATCATCGTCAAGAAGAAGAAGGACAAGGACCTTCCAGAGATTCAGGAAGCTGCCCCAGTACCTGCCCCTGCAGCACGGAAACCAAAGTCAAAGACGCTGGAGAACTCATCCTATACCTTCAACTCGTTCGTCGTGGGCGACAACTCCTCGTTTGCCTTCAATGCCTGTATGGCCATAGCGAAGAACCCGGGAACCGCATACAATCCCTGCCTCATCTATGGCGGTGTCGGACTGGGAAAGACTCACCTCATCCAGTCCGTAGGGAATTATATCAAAGAACACCTGCCGGAACTGAAGGTGGCATATGTCACGGCAGAGTCATTCACGAATGAGTTCATCCAGGCCATCGGTGAGAAGAAGATCCAGCCCTTCAAGAACAAGTACCGGAAGGTCGATATCCTCCTCATCGATGATATCCACTTCCTCCAGGGTAAGGAATCGACCCAGGAAGAACTCTTCCATACCTTCAACGACCTCTACGACTCGAACAAACAGATGATCTTCACCTGCGACCGTCCGGTATCGGAATTGAAGAAACTTGCGGCACGCCTGCGAAGCCGGTTCGAGCGGGGCCTCAATGTGGACCTCCAGCCGCCGAACTATGAGACACGGCTGGCGATCCTGCGGCAGAAATCCCAGGAATCGCATTATATGATACCCGATGATGTCCTTGGCTTCATCAGCAAGAACATCAATACGAACGTGAGGGACCTTGAAGCCTCCCTGACCAAGCTCATTGCCTACTCAAAACTCCTCAACAAGGAGATCACCATCGAGATCGCCCAGGAACAGCTCAAGGATTCGTATTCCCTCAACCGAGACCACAGTATAGCTATAGAGACGATCCAGAAAGCCGTGGCTGATTACTTCAACCTCTCCTATATCGAACTCCGCAGCAAGAAACGTACACGGGCAATAGCGGTACCGAGACAGATCGCCATGTATATCTCCCGCAATATGACTGACTACTCGACCACGGAGATCGGCTATGATTTCGGCGGCAGGGACCACACGACCGTCATGCATGCATGCCAGAAGATCGAGAGCCTGATACAGTCAGACCCATCCATGGATAATACCATCCAAAAACTCATGAGGACCATAAAAGAGTATAAACGAGAAAGCTGAAGCTGTCTCATCCAAGGTATGAAGCGGGCTGGTATATAATCAGCCCGTTCCTCATTCTGGGGTTGTTGATAACCTCTTGATAACATATAGATAAGTTGTGGATTTTTATCAATAAATTGTGGATAATATGGTATAGTTGTTAATATGTTGATGAACTGTGGATAAAAAAACAGAGTTATGCACAACTGAATTTTTGATTATTTCATTCTACTGTTTAAACATAGTTTAGTTATGCACATTGTCCACAGGCCCTATTACTACTACTACTACTAATTAATAATATATAGACTGTAGTAAGGAGACGTTATGAAATTCACTACATCGAAAAATTCACTGCTGAAAGAGATCCTCATCGCACAGGATATCATCGCATCAAGGAATGCCCTCTCCATACTGTCGAACGTACTCATCGAGACGTCTAACAACCTGCTCACGATCAAGGCAACAGACTTGAATGTAGGGTTCGAGACTCAGATCACGGTTGATACGATCGACCCAGGCAGTACTACGATCTACTGTGACAAGCTCCTCGGCATCCTTCGATCCCTCCCTGAAGGTGAGATCGAGGTAGAGCAGCTTGATGACAGGGTCGTGATCAGGCCGCTGTTCCAGAAGATCGATTTCCGCTTGAGGAGTATCAGCTCGGATAAGTACCCTGAGATGAGGGTTTGTGATGAGCAGCTCTACTTCTCGATCTCAAGCGAGGATTTCATCTCGATGATCGACCAGACGATATTCTCGGTCTCAGATGATACTACCCGGTACTTCCTCAACGGCGTCTATATGGAGAACGGCGGGGACGGCCTCGTCATGGTAGCTACTGACGGGAGAAGGTTATCCTACATGAACAGGATCCTTGAACAGGAGGTACCCTCCTTCAAGCCGGTGATCATTCCCCCGAAGTTCCTCAGCCTCATCAAGAAGCTCTGCGTCCGGGAAGGGATGATAGACCTGGCTATCCATGATAACTACATCTTTGCCAGGTTCGATTCCCACTGGATATTCTCCACGCTCATCGACGGTCAGTTCCCGAACTACAAACGGGTCATCCCCGAGAAGCAGAACCTGCAATGCATCATCGACAAGGAGATGTTCTATGATGCCCTGAAGCGGGTATCACTGCTGGTAGACCAGAAATCAAAGCGGCTGTTCATCGATATCGACATCGAGACGGTGACGCTCTCTTCAGAGGAGAGCGATATCGGAAAGGCTGAGGAGCAGATACCCTGTGAGTATTTCGGCGAGAAGACCAGGATCGCGGTGAACCATGTGTATGTGGTGAACCCCCTCAAGGTGATGCCCGGGGAGAAGATCAGCATCAGCTTCACGGAACCGAGCAGGGCCATCACCATCGCACCCTATCCTGAGAAGGACTTCTTCCATATTGTCATGCCCATGCAGCTTGACTAGATCGTATGGTCATCAAATCGCTGAGGACATACCATTTCAGGAACCTTGCTGATCTACTCCTCCCTGTCTCCCATAAGCACATCGTGCTGATCGGGGAGAACGGGCAGGGTAAATCAAATTTCATCGAGGCGATCTACTTTGTCTCTTATGGTTCCTCCTTCCGCACGCGGCTGCAGAAGCAGATCGTGAGCTTTGGGGAACAGGAGCTCTCCGTCATCGCTGTCATCGGGAAGGACGGCAGGGATTACACGGTGAAGGTCGTGTTCAAGGACGGTAAGCGGCGGACCTTCATTGATGGGAGGGAGATCACAGACCGGAAGGAGCTCCTCTCGATCAGTACCTGCATCATCTTCTCGCATGAGGATATGGAGTTCGTCAAAGGAGCTCCCCTCATGCAGAGGAAGTTCTTCGACCAGAGCATATCATTGCTCGACAATGACTATATAGACCTTATACGCCTCTATAACAGCATCGTGAAGCAGCGTAACGCGCTGCTGAAGGGTGGGAGCGATTCCCTGCTGACGATCTATGACCGGAAGCTCGCAGATACCGGCATGAAGATACAGGAAAAGAGAAGGCAGAACATAGAGGCCTTCAATGAGTATTTCCCGGAGCTGTACCGGAAGATCTCCTGCAATCCCGATGCGGTCAGTTTAGTATACAGCCCATCCTGGAAAGGGTGTATTACTGAGGAGGATGCGGTCACGCTCATAGAGAAGAACCATGAACGTGACCGGCGATATGAACTGACGACCACGGGACCGCATCGGGATAAGTTCCTATTCAGTCAGGACGGGAGGGATTTCATAGCGACAGCCTCTACGGGACAGATACGGCTCGCTTCCCTCGTGCTGAAGCTGGTACAGTCCATCCTCTACTGCAGGGAGCGGGACGAGAAGCCGATCCTGCTCCTTGATGATGTTCTCCTTGAGCTTGACCTTGAGAAACGGGAGCGTTTCCTCGAGCATATATCTGACTATGACCAGGCTTTTTTCACATTCCTGCCCAAGGAATCCTATTTCAGGGAGCATGATTCTGATACCATGACATACCGGGTATCAGAAGGAGTGTTGGAGAACGAATGAAGAAGGCAGCAGAACTCATCGAGCAGGTATTCCAGTCTATATCGTTTGATGACCATAAAGAGGTGATCTCCCTGTTCAGCAGTTGGGAAGAGCTCGCGGGGACCAACATCGCTTCCCACTCCAGGATCTACGACCTGGAGGGGACCTCCCTGATTGTCCATGTTGACCATCCCGGGTGGTTACAGCTCATAGACATGAAGAAGAACCAGATCCTAAGAAATATCAAGAAGGAATTTCCTGACCTGGCTGTCGAGAGGATCGTGACCTATGTCTCCTCGTGATACGGGAAGATAAGATCATGTACAGGTCCTGCTGTTTTCAGAATAGATTGAATATATAATATCAGCTTTGATGATGATACTAATGACTTGTAATATATAGCACATTGTGCTATATATATTATGTGAAGAAACTGAAAGCCAAAGTATTTTCGAAATGGGCAGCGAAAGAGAACATAAGCGATCAAGATCTGCTTGATGCTATTCAAAATACAGTTGAACTAAAAAGTGCGGATGCTCTTGGAAGTTCGGTCTATAAGGTTCGAGTTTCCCGAAAGGGAGAGGGAAAAAGCGGCGGGTATAGGACACTCTTGGTGTATAGGGAGAAAACTTTAGCTGTTTTCTTGCATGGTTTTGCTAAAAATTGATCAGGTAAATATTAGTACTGCAGAAAAGCGAGCATATAGGAAGCTCTCAAAGATGCTTTGTGGATTCTCTTCTGAACAATGGGCTGAGGCAATACGGAATAAGGTATTTATTGAATTGGAGGGTGATGATGAATGATTCTGCAATGGATTCTCTTAAAGAAACCATACAGGACTTGGATGCAATAGGCTTGAACACTGCTTTCAGTAAGCGTGATCTAAAGCGATTAGGGATACAACCGAAAACAATAACAATGAGCCCTGAAGATATCAAGGCAATTCGAAATAACCTCAATATCAGCCAGGCAGTATTCGCCAGTATACTTGATGTCAATCAATCGATTGTCGCAAAATGGGAACAGGGACAAAGGAACCCCAATGGCGCTGCCCGGGTCCTGCTTGATGCACTCAGGAGAGATCCTCATATATTGGATTACCGATTGACTCACTAGGTATCGTGGTCAGCCTGGAGAAGAGCAGAAACCTGCTGAAGATATACTAATTCAAATAGGGTCAAGAGGTTATGAGCACCCTTGACAAAAAATGGGAGGAAACGTATACTGCCTCACTCGATGATGTGTATTTACGTTAACGAATAGAAAAATTCCGCGAAAGCGAAGAAATAATGGAGAAAATCCTGAAATGAAAAGAACGTACCAACCAAGTAGAGTCAAGAGAAATAGAAAATTCGGATTCCGTGCCCGAATGAAGACAAAAGGCGGACGCCTTGTCCTTGCAAGAAGAAGAAAGAAAGGTAGAAAGAAACTCTCAGTAGCAGATGAGAAGAAGCCTTACTAAAAATCAGATCATAAGAAAAAAGTCTGATATAAGTCGTATTTTTAAGGAAGGAAAGGTAGTATCAGCCCGGGGATTCAAACTTGTCTTTAGAAAGAGTCAACTTCCGTATCCCCGTGTGATTATCATACCCGCCAGGAATTTTGGTAATGCGGTCCAGAGGAATACTGTCAGGCGAAGGTGCAAAGAGATCTTCCGCCTTGACTGTGCCCCCAGGATGCAGGGTTTCGATATAGCCTTTATTATCTATCCAGGTAATGAATATGATTATACAATATGTAAAAAGCAATTTTGTAAACTCGTAGAAAAAGCAGGTCTATTCATATAGATAGACCCGCTTATTTTTTATCTATACTTTCGTTCCTTGATTACCGATTCAGGCTTCTCACTAATGACATACCAGGAGAAATTATGGATAAAAGAACAATTCTGGCTGTTGTCCTATCAGTCATAATCATTACCGTCGGTTTCACGATCCAGAGTGTCTTCTTCATGCCGGACACCGCTGAGACGACCCAGGCTTCTACGGAAGCAGCATCGACCGAGACATCCCAGGGTGATACGGTCTCTGAGGTCGAGCAGTTGAATACCCCGACATCGATGGTCTATGCCTCAGGTGCAGCCGGTTCAGTGGTGCCCCTCGGTACGGACCCTGCCTCTGATGAGATCGTCATCGAGAACGATGTGTTCATCATAACCTTCGATACTGCCGGTGGGTCGATCAAGAGCATGAAGATGAAAGACCACCTCGATAACGGCGTGCCTGTCGAGATGATCTTCAGGGGAAGTGAAGAACAGGCAGCCTTCTATCTCTATTTCGGGGATGACAAGGCGAATCCTGTCGACTGTACCTTCAACGTGAGGCAGACTGATGAGTACACCATCGAGTTCTACCGGGACTTCGCGATCACGGAGGATGATGGTTCCCTTTCTGATCCCTTCACCCTCACGAAGACTTTCGTGTTCAACCAGACTGATTACCTCTTCGAGGTATATGTCTCGTTCAAGAACAGCGTGAATGAGGTGATCCCACTCAACTATGACGGATACTCATATACCATTGCCTATGAACCACAGATAGGTCCTGAGTTCTTCGAGGAACTCGACGGCCGGTACAAGTTCAGGAGGTTCTATACCTACCAGGACGGCAAGAAGAACCAGGTCAAACTGAAGAACGATGAGTTCGTCACCAATGACTTCATCTCCTGGGCATCTCTCACCGGGAAGTACTTCACGGTGATCGGCGTGCCTGATGCCACCCCCTATACGGTGTCGCTCACCCAGGATGCCGAGGAGGGGATTCCCCTCGGGTCACAGATGTACTTCTCCAGGCCGGTGATCAGGAGTTCCTCGAACACAGATGTGTTCAAGTTCTATGTCGGACCGATCCTGAGCAGCAACCTCGCTATCTACAACAATGCTGAGGATAACGGGTTCGGCCTGTCCGACCTCCAGCTCGACAAGGCAGTCGATTCCAGTTCCTGGCTCGGCTGGCTCGAGAACATCCTGAAATGGCTGCTGCGGTTCTTCTACAACCTCATCCCTAACTACGGTGTGGCGATCATCCTCCTGACGATCCTCATCAAAGTCGTGCTCTTCCCCTTTACCAGGAAGAGCTACCAGTCGACCGCGAAGATGGCCGCGCTCTCCCCGCAGCTGAATGAGCTGAAGGAGAAGTACAAGGACAACCCGAACAAACTCAACCAGGAGACAGCCGCACTCTACAAGAAGGAGAAGATCAACCCGATGGGCGGATGCCTGCCGATGCTCCTCCAGTTCCCGGTGTTCATCGCACTCTACGGGCTGCTCAACAAGCATTTCGAGCTGCGTGGGGCAGTGTTCATCCCTGGATGGATCACGGACCTCTCGATGCCTGAATCGATCTTCACCCTGCCGTTCTCGATCCCCTTCGTGGGGGACGCGGTTCGGCTGCTGCCGATCCTCTATGTAGCTTCCATGATCTTCTCGATGAAGCAGAGCCAGTCAGCGACAGCGGGAAACAGCCAGACACAGAGCATGAACAAGATGATGACCTATTTCATGCCAATCATGTTCTTCTTCGTCCTCTATAATGCACCATCGGGCCTGATACTCTACTGGTTCGTCATGAACATCATCACGATCCTCCAGCAGAAGGTGACGAATACCGTGAAGGCGCACGAGATGGAGGAGGAGAAGGCTCATCCGGAGTTGAAGGTGGTCAAGAAGGCGAAAGACGGGAACAAGGTCGCCCCGAAGAAGAGGAAATAACATACCTCTAGATGTATGATGACTTTTTACTCCAAGGAGATAATATATGGTAAAAGAATTTGAAGGGAAGACTGAGCAGGAAGCTATAGATGTTGCTGTAGCTGAGCTCAACCTCGACAGGGAAAAGTTCGATGTTGAGATCATTGACTCAGGCAAGAAAGGATTCTTTAAGAAGAGCAATGTACGGATCAGGATCCATACACGGGAAGACCGGGAAGAGAGCATAGAGAAAGAGGTTCGCACGAAGGCTGCACCCGCTGCTCCGGCGAACACGGAATTAGAAGAGAAGATCGTCGACTTCCTGAAGAACGTGATAGAGAAGATGGGGTATACCGGGAAGGTCATGGTCGCGTACCGGAAAGATAACAAGATCGGGCTCAACATCGTCTCGGACCATTCTGCGATCATGATCGGTAAGCAGGGGAAGAACCTGGATGCGCTCCAGCTCCTCACCAATGTCTATGCCGGGCAAATCGACAGTACCAAGAAGATCGTCGTGGACACGGAGAACTACCGGATCAGGCATGAGGAGCAGCTCGTCCGCATGGCCTACCGGACTGCCCTGCAGGTAAAGAAGACCAAACGGTCGAAACTGCTGGAACCCATGAACCCCTTCGAGCGGCGGCTCATCCACACCGCGCTCAACGACATCCTTGATGTCGAGACGAAGAGCGAGGGTGACGGGCTCTATAAGCGGGTACGGATCGCCTATAAGAGCACACAGCGGAGCGACCTGCTCTAATTCAGGGACAATGAATCGGGAAAAAGGGCTGGACTGAAAGGTTGCAGCCCTTTTTTCATTGCAGAACAGATGCAGTGCATTGTTATAGTGAACTGTTTTCATTATATTGAAATACAACGTATTAACCATGAGGTGAACAGATGAATAAAGGATCATTTCTCTTCACATCCGAATCGGTCAGTGAAGGACATCCTGATAAGATATGTGACCAGATCTCTGATGCGGTACTCGATGAGTGCCTGAAGGAGGATCGAGGTTCACGGGTTGCCTGCGAGACCTTCACCACGACCGGCATGGTGCTCGTCGGCGGGGAGATCACCACATCTACCTATGTCTACCTGCAGGACCTGGTCCGAGAAGTAGTGAAGGAGATAGGCTATACTGATCCCGCCTACGGCCTCGACTATGAGTCGATGGCCATCCTCAACACCATCCACCGGCAGTCCCAGGATATTGCCCAGGGTGTCTCCGTGGGTGAGGGCCTCTATAAGGAGCAGGGAGCCGGCGACCAGGGCATGATGTTCGGCTATGCCTGTGATGAGACCCCGGAGCTGATGCCTGCACCTATCATGTACAGCCACAGGCTCCTCCAGAAGGCTGCACAGCTGAGGAAGGACGGGACCATCCCTTGGATGCGGCCGGACTCCAAGAGCCAGGTGACTCTCAGGTATGAAGGTGGGAACCCGGTAGCGATCGATACCGTCGTGATCTCACACCAACATAACCCCGACGTGAGCCAGGAGCAGATCATCTCGGACCTGACTGAGCAGGTGATCAGGCCAATCCTCGAGCCGACCGGGATGTTCTCTTCGAATACCAGGATCCTGATCAACCCAACCGGGCGCTTCGTCATCGGCGGACCCCATGGTGATTCAGGGCTTACCGGCAGGAAGATCATCGTCGATACCTATGGCGGGATGGGACGGCATGGAGGCGGTGCCTTCAGCGGTAAGGACCCATCGAAGGTGGACCGATCAGCAGCCTACATGGCACGGTATGTTGCCAAGAACATCGTTGCCGCAGGGTTGTGTTCACGCTGCGAGGTAGAGCTTGCCTACGCTATCGGGTACCCGGAACCAGTCAGCGTCATGGTGGATACCTTCGATACCGGTTCTGTCCCCGAGGAGGTGATCACCGCAGCAGTACAGAAGGTCTTCGACCTGACCCCTGCAGGGATCATCTCGACACTCGACCTGCTCCAGCCGATCTACCGGGAGACTGCCCGATACGGCCATTTCGGGCGAGAGGAGTTCTCCTGGGAGAGAACGGACAAGGTAGAGGAGCTGAAGAGGGCCCTCTAGGTTCCTTCAGATGGTCTCAAGGCGTGCCCGCAGCTTCACGATCCGTTCGGCGGGGAAGCGGGCACCGATGAGGCTGATGACCTCCCCGGCAAGGAAGGATGCACAGGTACCTGCATCAGCCGGTGACTTCCCCGTGCACAGGCCGTAGAGGAATCCCGCGGCATAGGTATCACCTGCCCCGGTGGTATCTACCGGGTCCCCTCCCTGGACGGGAATCTCCTCGATCGATCCTGCATCGTTCACATACGAACCAAGTCTCCCGTTCTTGACGACCGACAGATGACAGGACTTCCCAAGGCTCTTCGAGCATTCATAGGCATCATAGTTATCGAAGAGGATCCGCGCCTCCTCCTTGTTGGCAAACACGATATCGGCGTGATCGCTGATGATCTGCATGAACGCCTCACGGTTCCTGCTGACGGCAAAGGGATCGGCGACATCGAAGGAGACCCGTGTCCCTGCCGACCGTGCGATCTCGAGTGCCCTCATGATCGCCTGCTTCTGGGAAGCAGTATCCCACATATACCCGGTGAAATGGAAAAAATCGGCCTGCCTGATGCGTTCCTCACAGAGGTCGTCGGGGCCGAAGTCCCTGTTGGCTCCCAGGAAGGTATTCATGGTCCGCTCGGAATCGGGTGTGACGAGGATGATGCTCGAACCGGTCCGGGAGCCTGAGCTGCGCAGTTCATCGACCGCCCCGCTCTTCTGGAGCTCCTCCCGGTAGATCCGGCCGTACTCATCGTCCCCGACCATGCCCCCGAGGGCGCTGGTGATCCCGAGTGCACTGAGGGTGATGATCGTGTTCGGGCAGGAACCGCCGCTGCTGTAGGATATCTCCCTGCCGGAGATGAAACGGATGAGTCCTTCCTGTTCGTTCTCGTCGATGAGGTGCATGGTCCCCTTGTGGATACCAAGATCGAAGAGGTCTGTATCGGTGATGGGGACTATGACATCGATCAACGGGTTCCCGACCCCGTAAACGGCAGCATTCATGCCACTATACTAGCTGGTAATCAGGTGAAATACAAGTTCAAGGTCTCCTGCATGCGGCGCTCCAGCGCTGCCTGCATCCTTGCCGACGTCTCCCGCTTCGAGGAGGAACCAGCCCTGAACTCCCCAGGATATACGGCCTCGCCGATTAACAGGGTGACCTTCGGGAACGGCCAGTGCTTCCTCGGCCGTAAGACCTCCACGATCGGGATCACGGGGATGTCGAAGAAACAGGCCAGGGAGAAGGCCCCCGGCATGAAAGGGAGCAGGGATGCATGGTCGCCATGCATCTTGCCCTCCGGGAAGAGATGGACCTGCCGCGAGGTCTCCCTGATGATCGTCCCGACCTCCCTGACGATCCTTCCCGGGTTGTCCTCCGGTATTGGGAACCCCCCGAGGGTCCTGATGAAGAAGGAGAAGAAGCGGTTCCCCCGAAACGTCTCTTCGAGGCCGGTGAAATAGGTCCGTCTCGGCCAGACGGCATGGGCGATGAAGCCCGGGTCGAGGTAGTGGATGTGGTTCGAGATGAAGATGCACTTCTCCACGGTCCGCAGGTGCTTCCTGCCCCGTACCGATATACCGAAGAGCAGGAAGTAGGCGGCTGCCTGGATGAGGAACACAATATGGAAGTTGATCTCGGAGATGACCCTGAAGAAGGGGGATTTGGGGACGATGGTTATTTCACGATGCGGTCTTTCCATACATATCCCTTTCCGGTGATCGTGATCAGGCAGCCATAGAGGAGCATGGTCACCACGACCAGCATGGTCGGTGCGAAGAGGATGATCGTCTTGAGGGGGTACCTGAGGAAGATCATGGTCTGCATCCAGGAGAGTATGAAGAGGGTGAACCCGATGATGAGCAGTCCCGAGACATAGCCCTGTGTGACCAGCTGGAAGATCACGATCCCAGTAGGGGCGACCATGCAGGCGAGGATGAACGGCAGGGCTACCAGCGGTATGATGATCCTCTTGTCAAGGAAATCGAGGACGCTGCGGGTGATCCCCTTCATCGCGGTGGTGAAAGTATCGTACATTCTGCAGGAGACGACAGATCCCGCATCGAGGAATACCTGGTGGTACCCCTTAGAGAGGAGAAGCCGGGCAAGGTGGATGTCATCGGTGATGGAATCACGTATGGGGGAGAAGCCCCCGATTGCATGGAAACAGTCTGCCTGGATGAAGATGTACTGCCCGATAGCCAGGCCGAGCAGGGGAGAGGAACTCCTCTTCTGGAGCCATAACGGGTTCAGGAAGAGGATATTGAGATGCATGGCGGTCACTACTGCGAGGGTGGAGAGTGACGGGGCTAGCTGCTTCGGGTAGCCTGAGAGCATCTCACACCCATGGTGCAGCAGGTTCGTGTAGGCGAACGAGACACTCTCCTGGCTGTGGATGGTGTCGGCATCGGTCAGGAGGTAATAGCTTCCCGACGCGAGCTCCGAGAGCTGCTGGAGCGCGAAGTTCTTGCCGTTCCAGCCATCCGGCAGGGCCTTGCCCACCACGAGCCTGATCCTGGGGTCCTTCTCCATGAGGGATCGCACGATATCCTGGGTACTGTCAACGGAATGGTCATCAAGGACGAGGATCTCGATATTGGTATAGGTCTGCCTGCATAAGGACCTGAGACATGCCCCGATCGAGGCCTCCTCATTGCGTGCAGGGATGAGGATGGAGATGAGCGGCCCCTCCTGCACTCCTGCCTGCCTGGTGTTCCGGTACATGAACAGCAGGTTGGAAGCCGAGAGGACGAACGCGTAGAGCCCTATGCCTATGATCAGGAGCAGGTAGATATTCCACATACTGTGTTAAGCATAACCGGGAGGGATTCACAGGTCAATCATCATTCTGCCATAACCTGCCGTATATAGCGGTTCCCCGGGTAGATCGACAATGCAAGGGAGAAATACTCCTCCGCCTCCTGGGTATGACGCAGGCGCTTCTCGACCATGCCGAGGCAGGAGTAGACCGTATACCGGTCAACCGGGAGCAGCTCATCACCGACGATGGTAAGCAGCAATTCCCGGGCCTTCTTCACATTTCCTCCGAAGAGGGGAGGTGTGTAGATCAGCTGGTTAACATGAAGGAGGATAGACCGGATGGCCTCATGGTCCATCTCCCAGGCCTGGTTGGTGACTGTGTTGGACTTCATCCCGTAACTGAAGAGGTACTTCCCCTGGTCGAGGAGGAAGAACGAGCCGTAGAGTTCTCCCTCGACGAGGCGGTACTCCAGCCCCCTCTCCTGCTCGGGGACCTGCTGCAGCGCCTCCAGGGTCCCCTGGAGGATGGCCTCAGCCTGTACGAAATCCCTGCAGTACTCCTCGTTGATGAAGTGCTTGCCGAGGATCATCGATGCCCTGCAGGCGGTGATGACCTTCGCCGGGGATGAGAACCTGCTTGCAGCGATGAATGCCTGCAGCGATTCATGGATGCCCATGATAACCCCGACAGCCTCAGCATTGTAGATTGCCTCATAGAACGCGGTGTACTCAGGGGTGCTGTAGATCTCCTGGATGTCACCGGGAGGGTAGTAGCCGGCGGTGACTGGGAAGGATGCGGTGCACAGGAAGATAAGGACCAGGTAGAGGGGGATCTTCTTCATACAGCCAGTATACAACAGGGAGTGATACTGCGTAAGGGGGGAATCATGGGATTATGCCCTAGGGAAAAGATGGAATCTATGGTATAAGCATAAGTACCACTTCAAAGGAAATATCGTGAGTAGACCGCAGGTACCGGAAACACTAATCGAAGCAGCACAGCAGTTGGGAGAAGTGGGTTCGTTCCTCTATCTGTCAGGCTGCTCAGCGATCGATCACCTTCTCGGCCGGGATCCCGGCAGGATCCTGGAGTGTGCGACCGATGCCTCATTGACAGCACTTGCACCCCTAGGGGATCTCTCCTTTCTTGGGACTGAGGGGATCGATGCTGTGCTGGAAGTCGGGGAGCTGCAGCT
Source organism: Spirochaetia bacterium (assembly GCA_963677595.1). Classification (GTDB taxonomy): domain Bacteria; phylum Spirochaetota; class Spirochaetia; order CAKZLE01; family CAKZLE01; genus CAKZLE01. The sequence goes on along the minus strand of OY782041.1, from coordinate 1,582,688 downwards.
CATCATCCACCTCACCGAGAAGGAGGTGCTCTCCGTCTCCCCGATCAGGATGCTCGAGTTCTTCTTCGACCCGCTGGAGAGGAAGTTCTTTGACCCCCGCGGTCAGTATTTTGCCATCAGGGAGCGGACTGTCTCCCAGGAGGGCATCGACGAGCAGGGATTCAGGGGCTGGCATGATATCTGTGACCTCGCGCTCCTTGCCGCACGATACGGGTGTTCCGTCCCTGAATACCGGCTGGCACGCCTCCCTGAGCCGGTAAGCGAGGACTACCAGCGGCTGCTCCTCATGAGACTGCTGGAATCCGGGGACACGGCAGCGGGGCTGAGGTACCTGCAGGAGATCGGGTTCATCTCTTCCCACTGGGAACTGCTTGCCTCGATGGTGGGGGTCGAGCAGGACAAGGATTTCCACCCCGAGGGGGATGTATGGGATCATACCCTCGAGATGTTCTCCTACAGCAAGGGGAATGAGCTGGAGCTGCAGCTTGCGATCCTCTTACACGACTGCGGCAAGGCATTCGCCTCCAGGCAGGATAACAACCGGTTCAACCGGCATGCCCAGATCGGGGCTGACAGGGCTGGCAGGTTCCTGCAGGGGCTCTCCTTCGATACCGGGCTCAGGGAGAAGGTCCACTTCCTCATCCGGAACCATATGGTCCCCTCCTATGCCCCCCGGCTCCCCTCACACAGGATCGATGATATCCTGCGTTCACCGGATTACCCCCAGGTCCTCGAACTCTTCCGCTGCGACATCTCCTCCTCCTACCGGAGCATGGATACCTATTACCGTGCCTGTGACCATTACCGCCAGTTTTTGAAGCAGGCCCGCAACCCCTACCGGGGGAAACGGCGGGATACCTACCGGGTCGAACAAACTTCTTGAACAGCAGGTCATTTGACGGTAGAGTAGAGCTATGGGATCATACTGCATACACGGTGGGAACAGGCTCTCGGGAACGATCACGGCAAGCGGGAACAAGAACGCGGCACTGCCGTGCCTTGCGGCGACGCTGCTGACCGATGAGGAGGTGACCCTCCACAACGTCCCGGAGATCGAGGACGTGAACAGCATGCTGGCGATCCTCGAAGGGCTCGGCTCGACCGTGCACCACCTTGGGGAAGGCTCCTACCGTATCGTGACCCATGATATCATCGGGGAGATAGACCCCGAGCATGCTGACCGTATCCGTGCCTCTATACTCCTTGCCGGTCCGCTGCTCAGCCGCGTCGGGCAGGTCCGACTCACACCTCCCGGCGGGGATGTCATCGGGCTGAGACGGCTCGACACCCACTTCCTGGCATTCAGGTCTCTCGGGGCGGTCTCTGAGATCGATGAGGAGCGGAACATCACCATACGGGGAGGGAAGCTCACCGGGAGCACCATCTTCCTTGACGAGGCATCGGTCACCGCCACCGAGAATGCCGTCATGGCATCGGTCCTCACCGAGGGGGAGACCGTCATCAGGAATGCAGCGAGCGAGCCCCATATACAGGACCTCTGCAGCATGCTGAACAGGATGGGCGCCAGGATCTCCGGGGTGGGTTCGAACCTCCTCTTCATCACCGGTGTGCCAAGACTGTCGGGCACGGAGTTCACTGTCGGTCCAGACTATATGGAGATCGGTTCGTTCATCGGGCTGGCTGCTGCCACCCAGGGGGATATCGAGATACGGAACGTCGATTCCCAGCAGCTTCCCATGATCGGGCTTGGCTATGGGAAACTCGGTATTACATGGGAAACCTGGAAAGACGGGATCTACGTCCCGCGGAAGCAGGACCGGCTCGTCCGGCCCGATGTCAGCGGCATGATCTCGAAGATAGACGATTCCCCCTGGCCGGGATTCCCCGCGGACCTGCTGAGCATCATCACCGTCGTCGCCACACAGATGCAGGGGACGATCCTCGTCCATGAGAAGATGTTCGAGTCGAGGATGTACTTCGTCGACATGCTGATCAGGATGGGGGCGAACATCGTCCTGTGCGATCCGCACCGGGCTGTCGTCTCTGGTCCTTCCCCCCTGCACGGGGCGCTTGTGACCTCCCCGGATGTGCGGGCGGGTATGGCCCTGGTCATCGCGGCGATCGCTGCCAGCGGGTACAGTGAGATCCAGAATGTCTACCAGATCGAGCGCGGGTATGAGGACCTCTGCGGGAAACTGAAGACGCTCGGTGTGGATATCGTGAAAAAGGCAAATCCTTGAGCCTGGCGGTCATTCCCGGTGATCATTTCGTACTTCTTCACAAGTTATCCACAAGTTATGCAAACCTGTGGATTTCTTAGTCATCGTATTTCTTGTCAAGCATTTTTATCAAAAAATATGTAAATTTTACACCAACAGCTTTTAATTATTTACAACAAAAGGAATTAAAAATACGTCTGCAACACAAGAGATTCTGCGTGTAAATTTTTTTAATTTTTCCATCGAAAATTCAGGAAAACCAGAAGTTTTTCACAAGTTATCCACAGGTTGTTCCGAAAAGGGGTGAAATCAGGATATTCTCTCCAATCGGTAGCCGACGCCCCGCACGGGTTTGATCAGGTTCCGGTCGATCGGCAGCAATTGCCTGAACTTCTTCCTGATATGGGAGATGATGTTATCAGGGGTCCGGCTATCCTTGCCGATCTTCATGTTCGAGCCTTTCCCGAGGAGTTCCCGTGATACCGGGTTGCCTCCGGCCTTGGTCAGGCAGGAGAGGTAGAAGTATTCCGTCAGCGAGATCGGGATAGAGGAATCCTTGTAGATGAGCCTGCTCCTCGAGAAGCTGAAGAACTCGTCTTTCTGGAAACAGAAGGACCGTGCTGCATGCTTGGTGATGCGCTCGAACATCTCAGCTTCCGAGAAGGGGTAGGTGATGAAGTCCCTGACATGGTAGGAGAAGGCCGTATGGATCTGATTCACGAACCCGAATGCGATGATCGGGATCCCGCTCTCGAGGATGCGGCTCCTGGACAGTGCCAGGAGCTCTCTGCTTGGTAATATATAGAGATCACAGTCATCCTCGAGATCGCAGGTGTCCGTGAAGTTCAGCTCCAGGTCCGGGTAGGGTCCCAGGTTCCGTTCGATGGAAAGCCGTTCCTCCAGCGAACACCTGCAGAACGAGATGATGATGTAGTCACTATAGTGTTCTCTCATGGTCTCATATATCTTCGAAGAAGCCCTTGACTATTCTCGTGAGGTAGGTGTCGAACCATGCCGTGTTGATTGAGAGTACCTTCGTCGAGTAGAACTGGTTGCAGAAGAAATCAAGGCAGGCTCCCAGCTGGCGTACGTTCCCCGGCCAGTCATACTCCATGAGGGTGCGATAGGATACCTCGGAGATCGTGAACTGGGGATGTTTTATCCGCAAGAGATGATGGACGAGTTCGGGAATGTCATCGACATGGTCCCGGAGGGGGGGGATGCTGACGGACAGGGTACTGATCCTGAAGTACAGGTCCTGCCGGAACTTCTCCTTGCTGACGTTCTTCTTGTTCGTCGCACTGACGAACCTGGCATTGTAATCGATCATCTTGGAGGAGCCGACCTTGCGGAACTGCTTCTCCTCTATCGCCTTCAGGAGTTTCGGCTGCTGGTCCATGGGAAGATCCCCGATCTCATCAAGGAAGACTGTCCCATCCTGCGCGGTCTCGAGGAGGCCCTTCCTGTCCCCGACTGCCCCGGTGAAGGACCCTTTCGTATGGCCGAACATCTCGGACTCGAAGAGGTTTCCCTGTATCGATGAGCAGTTGAGATTCTGGAATGCCCCGGTGCAGCCGGAGCACTCATGGAGACTCCTCGCGATGATGCCCTTGCCCGTACCGGACTCCCCGATGATGAAGACCGGGTCAGGGGATGCGACATACGAGCTGACGAGCTCCTTGACTTCCATCATCTCCCTGGAACTCCCGACGAGGGGGATCTCATACCCCCTGAAGTTGGCAGCCTCGGCCTCCCTGCAGGCGCTGATGAACTGCAGTATGGAGTCGGTCACGGTCGAATAGTCTATGAACAGTATCTTCCTTGAGCGGTCCTTGATGTCCCTGACCATGGTGATTACCTGAGTCTTCAGGAAAAGGAATGGCCCATGGCAGCCGGAACTGGTAAGCTCCTCCATGAACCGGTCCGTGTCGACCTCTTTCTCATCTACCATGATGCCGTCAAGCCTGGTGCGGCCGGCTTTCTTGATCAGGTCTGTGGCTGTCTCGAATCTCAGGATGTGGATCTGAGGGTCTTCAAGCAGGTGTTCGTACATACGCTCGTTGGTTCCGAAGTAAAACAATGTTTGCAAAAATGAAATCCTTTGGATGAATTTCCCTCATTCCAAACTATCATAAGCCACAAGGATGGATTTGTGAATACCCTATCTCAGATATCTTCTCTTGCTCCACATATAGAAAAATACCTGACATAATAGGGTAGCTTTATTTCATGGGTTCATGGTTGATTCGTTATTGAAACAATGGTCTTGAACCTATACAATATAATCCTGTCTTTGGCAGCATAAAATTTTATAAAGTATTACCCTATATGAATTAAACCGCCATTTCTCAGCACACAAATATGTGGTCTAATTCTCGAATTTTTTTGTTGCGGCGAAAGTTTTTCTGATCTCAGCCTTGGTCATATACTTCCGGCTGAAATCAATGCCTGTAGCCTTCCCAATAGCTTCTAAGCAGGGATCGGTATGGTAGAACCGGTAAATGTTGTCCCCAAGGTAATAAGCCTTTGACTCTCGTAAGGCGTTTAGAATCTCGGAAGTAGTAAAGACTTCACCGATCTGTTTCTCCAGTAACCGCAGAATGGTCAAGGCCAGAAAGCTTATCAAGAAATGTGCCTTGATGTGATTGAGCGTGGATACGAAGACCGGCCTGGTTTTCAAATCCTTTTTTGAGATGCGGAAGGTCTCCTCAATCTCCCATAGCCCACGATACTTCCTGACAACCTGGCTGGCCGGCAGATCAAGCTCGGTAGTGAAAATCGCATGAAGTCCATCAAACTGGGCATCACGAGCAAGTTTCTCCTCATCAATCGCCAGGAGTTGTTCCACATCTACCTCTTCCCCACTCTCCTTAGAGAATGAGGTGGTAGCAATATACTTGCGAACATCATTTGAGCCAATCACCCGTCCGGAAGCAATGCGCTTCTGTAGCTTCTCAATGATCTTAGCCCGCTCCTCTTTCGCTTTGGCAGCATACTTCGGGGAATAGCTGACTACGATCTTGACCGTATCAAGCTTCACGGAGGTCTTCTTCCCTTCCAATGAAGAGACGTGGATCTCGTAGGGGGTAATGATCTCCTTGAATCGCACCACCTCATCCGCATACGTATGCTTGGGATTCCATGGCCGTATCTGCTTGAAGAGCTTACCGGTCTTGGGGTCTGTTACGGTATCCACAAATGAGTAGCCGGAGGTATCGAAGGCGAACTTCTTCAGTGCATCAGTACCCTTCTTCAGGGAATAGGCAACAATGAAGCCTTGTTTGTTGAGCAGGACCTGACGAATATTGTCTCCACTGAACATCCCGTTATCGGCAACAACCACGACTCGCTGGTCCTTCGGACGGAAGGTGGAATTGACATCAGAAAACGAATCGAAGAAGGTTTTTGAATCGTGGGTGTTCCCTTCGAAGAGTTTGAACGAAAGGGGAAGTCCCTGTGCATCAAGGAACAGACCCAGCTGGACAATGGGAAGCGGACGAAATTCTTTGGAAGGTCCCCGAATGCGAAAATCATCCTCGCGGTCAATCTCAAAATAGTAGTTGGTCACATCATAGTAAAACACAGATTTGTCTCTGCCGAAGACCTGCTCAATACGGGCATCGAGTGCATGCACGATCGCATCAGAATGGGTTTTAAAGAAATCAAGAGAGCGATAGACATCCTCAAGGGAGAAATCCATCTTGTCAAAGAATTGGTGTTTCTTTTCAAAGGATGCTTTCTTGGAGCCTGGATTGATCAGTTGGGAGTAGACGAGCATTTTCAGGATCGCATTATGGTTGTATTCGGCCTTTGTGTACCGTCTGCGGTTATTGATTACATAATCGAGTTCAAGGAGATGGTAGAAGTAGCTGAAGGCAGCAGAGCCGAAATTATAGATCTGCTTTGCATCCTCAGCGGTGAGCTTCTCATTCATGTGGATGGGGAGGCTGGTAACAACCTGTTCAAGAGCTTCCTCCTGTTCCGCGCGTTCAAGTACAGATTGAATGAATGCCTCGGGGTCATCGTGTTCGCGCTCTAGCACATCATAATAGCCGAGGCCCTTGATGACACGGGACTTGGACTTTCCTTGTTCGTCACGATAGGACTTGGAGATGGAGATACTGGTGCGGCCGGTCTTGTAGGTGTTCCGTTTTACAAACATAGGATCCTCCTATGGTAGTAGTATAGCATATGTCTCTACATAAGTCGACAGATATGTGTTTCTTATATGAAAAAAATGCTGTCCGGAATCTATGCCGCAGATAGCTGGGAGCAGGATAATTGGTGGGATTGAGGGGTGGCTGATAGCTGGGGACCTGTCAAAGTCCGGAGGTCTGTGGCTGTCTCGAATCTCAGGATGTGGATCTGAGGATCTTCAAGCAGATGTTCGTACATACGTTCGTTGCTTCCGAAGTAAAACAATGTTTGCAAAAATGAAATCCTTTGGATGAATTTCCCTCATTTCAAACCATCATAAGCCACAATGATGGATTTGTGAATACCCTATCTCAGATATCTTCTCTTGCTCCACATATAGAAAAATACCTGACATAATAGGGTAGCTTTATTTCATGGGTTCATGGTTGATTCGTTATTGAAACAATGGTCTTGAACCTATACAATATAATGCTATGAGAAAGATACTGATTGGCATAAGCCTACTGCTGCTCTGTTCGATGGGTATGGTATCTGCGGAAACCGCAGGTCTCTCCACCACGGAACAGGCTTTTGGACGTCTCGGGATCGAGGGAGCTGAAGACCTCAGGCAATACGGGTATGACCTGCTCTCCGAAACCGTACCGGTTCACTCTATCCTTATCGACAAGGATTACGCGGTGAATCCCGGGGATGAGCTGCGGATCTACATCTGGGGCGACTCAGTGGAGATCGGGACCATCGAAGGGCTCTATGAGGTTACGGTCAATCTGGACGGGGGACTGTTCCTTGCTCCTGCGGGCCGGATCTCTGCCTACGGCAGGACCCTGGCGGAGATCGAGAAGACCCTCAATGAGATCCTGAACTATAAGTACAACAATATATCCGTCGATGTCGCACTGACGAAGCTGCATGATTTCACGATCTATGTCACCGGCTTCGTGAACAGGCCCGGGCTTGTCACGATCAACAGCCTCTGGTCGATCGTGGAGACCCTCGGCTATGCCGGGGGCATCGCTCCGGAAGGCTCCCTCCGAAGGATCGAGCTGCGAAGGGACGGCAAGATCACCCTGGTCGATCTCTATGACCTGTTCCAGGATGGGGTACCGATCGATATGAAGATGCAGGAGGGGGATGTCATCAACGTCCCGGCTGTATCGAAATCGTGTGCCATCACCGGGCAGGTGAAGAGGCCCGGCATCTATGAGATGATTCATGGCGAGACGGTGAACGACCTGCTCGAGTATGCCGGCGGGCTGCAGGTGGCAGGGGCCGCCCTCTCAGCACGACTGATCCAGCAGGACGGGAAACAGGTCCGGATCGTCGAGACCTCTTCCAACATCCGCGATATCCAGGACCGGTTTCTCGCTGACGGGGACCTGATCCTGCTCTCGCCGAGCAATACCGTCTCCTCGAACATCGTGAAGGTGAGCGGGGCGGTCCTCTATCCCGGGATCTTCGATATCAACAAGAACTCTGATACCGTCTCGGAACTGCTTAAGCGGGTAGAGCTCAGGTACAATGCCGACATGGAATTCGCGACCCTGTTCAGGGACAGCGCCGAGTATGAGAATGACGGGATCGTCTTCTCCCCGAAGGCCATCCTTGACGGGAGTGCTGAGGATATACCGCTGCAGCAGTACGATGAGATCACGATCTATACGGCTAAGAAGCGGTTCATGGTAGACCCCGTGAAGCTCACGGGACTGGTCTCAGAGGCTGAGGTCATTCCCTACCGTGAGGGGTTGACCGTGCTGGACGTGATCAATGACGTCGAGTTCACCGAGGACTTCGCTGCCATCGAGCTGCGGATCGTCCGGGATGAAGTGGTTGCCGCCTATGTCGACCTGTTCGACCTCTATGTGTCGGGCAACACGGCCCAGAACGTACCACTTGCCTCCGGCGATATGATCGTGGCGGTAGAGAAGGAGCACGCGAACCTCTCACTCGGGATCCAGGTGCTCGGGCAGGTGAACACCCCCGGGATCTATCCCTACGCGAAGGGCGTGCGCCTCTCTGATGTGCTCGAGGATGCCGGCTGGTTCACCGACCAGGCATACCCGCAGGCACTCGTGCTCATCCGGAAGTCGATCCAGGACGAGCAGCTCAAGCAGCTGAAGAAGCGGATCGCCGTGACGCAGAGCGACCTCGATGCCCTCGAGGCTTCCCTTGCGATCCAGGAGGACCTCTCTGCTGATGAGAAGAACCTGGTCAAGGCCCAGATTGCCGGCCAGCGGACCCTCCTCGAGTCAGCCATGGAGAACCAGGGGGACCTCCTCGGGAGGATTGCCCTGGAACTGCCCGCAGATGCTGCGGAGTTCGCGACCTCCTCCGACGACATCCTCCTCAGTGAGGGTGACTATATCTATGTGCCGAAACGTTCGGACTACGTCTCCATCCTCGGGGATGTCGATTCGACCATCGCACTGCCGTGGCGGGAAGGAAAGACGATACGTGAGTACCTGATGGAACTCGGCGGCCTGCGGGCGCGTGACTATGATATTTCGATCATCAAGCATACCGGACGGGTCATCAAGGATACGGTCTATTTCTGGAATACGGAGAGTATCGAGAAGGAGATCCTGGAACCGGGTGATGTCATCTTCGTCATCGATAAGATCAAGATCCCGGCAGGGACGCAGGTACTGCAGGGCCTCTCCGATGTGACTGATGCAGTCTACAAGATCATCTACTCGCTGGATGCCCTCAACTTCTTCTAGGATTCCAGTTCTGTGAGGATCATCTGGGTGCAGGCTGTGGCATAGAGAGCCGCGGTCTCAGCCCGGAGTATATTAGTCTTGAGGAAAGCCGGTTTGAAACCGGCTTTTTTCATGCATTCGACCTCATCGTCTGAGAGGCCACCTTCGGGACCGATCACGAGGGCGACAGCAGGTATTGAGCCTGTGTGCTGCACATATCCCTGGATGGTACCCTGCAGCGTCACTGGGGAGAGTTCCTCCTGGTGGAAGAAGACCCCCAGGCCGCGGCCGGCCCAGTCATCCTGGATGCCGGAGAGCCTGATCGGCTCCGCGATCTCCGTCAGGATGGGGGAGCCGCACTGCTGCAGGGCCTCGTCCCTAATAACCTTCCATCGGTTCATCCTCGAGGCTCCCTCCTTCCCCATATAGTCAGGGACTGAATAGTCGCTCTGGACCGGTATGATACGTGAGACTCCCATCTCGACAGCCTGCCTGATCAGGGTATCGAGTTTCTTCCCCTTCAGTACCGACTGGTAGAGATGGATCTCGGGCAGGGCCTCCTGGGGGGGCAGTGAGTTCTCCCCATGGCCGATGGCTTGTGTGTGTTCGGTACAGGTGACGGTACAACTCCTCTTCCCGGTATCGATCCGGTTCAGCAGGAGGTCCCACAGGTTCCCCTGTGCATCCCTGCCGGGGAACTGCGCCCCTTCGCGCAGCCGGAGGACCTTGATGAGGTAGCGGTAGGATTTCCCCTCCAGTTCCAGGTGTCGTTCACCCCTGAAGCCTGCAGGCAGCAGGAATACTCTCATGATCCCTCCCTGCTGTTACGGCATCACCTGGATGGTGATATGGCGCTTGCGCGGGCCGTCGAACTCGCAGAAGTAGATCCCCTGCCATGTGCCGAGCAGGAGGGTCCCCTGGGAGATCGGGATGGTGACGCTGGACCCCATGAGGCTTGCCTTGATATGGGCGGCGGAGTTCCCCTCCATATGGCGGTAGCCGTCCTCGAAGGGGACGAACCGCGAGAGCTCGCGGATCATGTCACGCCTGACATCGGGGTCGGCATTCTCGTTTATCGTGACCCCGCAGGTGGTATGGGGGGAGTAGACTATGCAGGTCCCCTCAGTGATATCATAGGCAGAGACGATCGAGTTCACTTTGTCGGTGATGTCGATGAAGGAGACCTGCCGGTCCGTCGGTATGTCCAGGTATTTGATCATGTCATTCCCCCTCTTCCAGGTAGTGCAGTGCCCGGTTCAGGGCTGTGTCGAAATCCAGGTCGTATACCGGCGGGAAATCCATGAGGTACTGGTACTCGAGCCTGAGGATCCTCTGGAGGTATCGCTCGGTAAGGCTGGTCCCGCCGTCGATCAGTGACTTGATGAACGCATCCGATACAGATTGGTCCTCCTCCGGGTGTTCGGCAACGAAGTCCCCGAATACATCATCGTTGAGCAGTGCGATGTAGTCCTCGACCTGTTCATCAGTGAGCTCCTCGAGTTCCACGGGGATGTCGGGTTCGATCCCGATCTTGTGGATGTCGGCGCCGCTCGGGGTCAGGTACCGTGCCGAGGTGAGCTTGAAGTAGTCGTTCCCGTAGGGATAGACGCCCTGTACGAGCCCCTTCCCGAAGGAGGTGGAGCCGATCAGCACAGCCCGCCCATTGTCCTTCATCGCGCCGGCAAGGATCTCCGCGGCGGAAGCCGAACCCCCGTCGATCAGCAGGACGATGGGGACGTCCTCGGGGATCGAGGTGACTTTCCGGGTCCTGATCTCGGCTGTATCGGCGGGATCGTTCGTCTCGAGTGTGAAGACCTCCCTGTCGGAGAGGAACATGTCAGCGATCTGCTGGCTTGCCTCGACGCTTCCCCCGGGGTTGCTCCTCAGGTCGATGATCAGGGAAGTGAACCCTGTCCTGGAGAAGGAGTTCATGGCCTCGATGACCTTGTCGGGGGTATAGGGGGTGAACTCGAGGATGTGGATATAGCCGACATACCCGATCATGTCATACTGGACGGTGGGTATCTCGACGATCTCCCGCTCGAAACTCAAGTCGAACGAGGCATTCCCCCGGTGGACGGTCAGGGTGACGGTCGTGCCGGGTTCCCCGCGCAGTCGGGCTGATGACTCCTCCACGGTCAGTTCTGTGACATCCTCCCCGTCGATGACGGAGATCAGGTCGCCTGCATGCAGCCCTGCACGATAGGCTGGTGACCCGATGAAGGGGGAGACAATAGTGACCATATAGGTCTCGGGGTCCTTCGGGTCGATCGTGTCGGGGTTCGGTTTCGATATATAGGCCCCTATGCCGCCGTAGGCGCCATAGGCGAGGTCGGTGAGTTCCTGGGACTCCTCCTCGGTGATGTATGCCGAATAGGGGTCGTCGAGGGCCTTGAAGAGGGCACGTGCCATCTCATCATAGATCTTCTCCGAGTCTGCCTCGAAGAGGAACTCTGAATCGATGGTGCGGTAGAGGCTCTCAAGCCGCTGCATCGTGATATCGATCTCATCGAGGGCAGGCGCCTCCCCGGCGGCGAGCTGGGAGTCCGTGGCGCAGGATACCCCGAAACCGAGGACCCCGGCCAGTACGAGGACGAAGATGCCGATATAGATTCTGGATTGCTTTCTCATAATCACAATATACTATAGAAAAGTTCCTATTGACCACCGTGAACGAGCTGTTTACACTTTGAATATGATGCATCCAGGGAATAACCGTTTTATCGTGACAATCGCTGCCCTGATCTGGGAGATCATCCGGATCGGCCTGCTGTGGCGGGTGAACAGCACGCTCGTGAGTACCTTCTCCGAATCAGTCCACCCCTTCTACCTGATCTGGCTCCTTGCCCCGGCAGCCGTCGTCGTAGCAGGGTACCTGCTGTTCCTCTTTGACCAGCATGCTGGGCAGCTGGGGATAATGCTCTGTATGAGCCGTGGTTTTTATGTTATCCTAGGGTTGATCGGGATCATGACACTGCTCTATGCCAGGTACCAGGTCCCGTTCGGATTCATCGGATTCTGTGTGATACTGGGAGTGATCCTGCTGGACCTGGTCTTCGGGACCTTGCAGTTTCTCTCCCTGAAGAGTCATCCAACAGTGAGGAGGACCATGTGACTGCCTATATCCCGTATCCTGCCTGGATCACACCTGAGATCATCCCCGGCTTCCCAGTCCGCTGGTACGGCCTGATGTATGTGCTGGCGTTCCTGACGACCTACCTGGTCCTGGCTTACCAGGTCCGGAAGGCCCCCGAGAAGGGGCTTACCACCGACGATATCGTCTCCCTGCTGCTCTGGTGCATCATCGGGCTGCTGATCGGGGCACGGATCGTCGCGACGACCGTCTACGACCCTTCCCATTATTATATCACGCACCCGTGGATGATCTTCTGGCCGTTCCGTGACGGGAAGTTCACCGGTCTCGGCGGGATGAGCTACCACGGGGGAGCGATCGGTGCCGCCGTCGGCGGCCTGCTCTTCGCCCGTAAGTACAAGCGCAGTTTCCTGGAACTCGCTGACATGGTCATCCTCGGCGTCCCCCTTGGATATACCTTCGGCCGCCTGGGCAACTTCTTCAATGCTGAACTCTGGGGAAGGGTCACGACGAAGTCATGGGGTATGGTATTCCCCTACGCAGAACCCTTCTCGACCCGGCTCGCATGGGTGCGCGAGACCTGTGAGGAGATCGGCATGCCGTATCAGGAAGGGTCCCTCGTCAACCTCCCACGCCACCCTTCCCAGCTCTATGAGGCCTTCTTCGAGGGTATCGTGCTCTGGCTCGTGCTCTGGTTCATCTTCCGGAAGCGTAAGAGATTCCACGGGCAGCTGCTGGGAATCTACCTGATAGGCTACGGGCTGGTGAGGTTCGTCATCGAGTATTTCCGGCAGCCTGACTCCTATATGGGCTTTGCCCTGGCCTGGGGAGCCGAGCAGGAACCGACCGCACTCTTCCTCTCCCCGTTGAACTTCTCGATGGGGCAGCTGCTCTGCCTCCTGATGGTCATAGCCGGGACGCTCATGATCCTCCTGCTTCGGAGACGTTCACGGATCGGGGCAGGCAGATGACGGAGGTCACGATCAAGAAGGGAGTCATATCATACGATGTGGACGGGATCTTCTACCACAAGAGCTTCGCTGCCGAGGGCGTATCGGCGATCCCCCACGGCAGGGTCGAGTGCAGGGCCTCACGGGCTTCCGGCGGGGAGCTTCAGGTAGGGGTGACCCTCATCCCCGACAAGAACATCCTCTTCAGCATGCATTCCTGCAGCCTCTATGCCTCGTATGACGGGCCGGTGGGTTCGGTCTTCTCCAACGGGTACCAAAGCTGGACGGAGTCCCGCGAGTACACTCCTCGTGAGACGCAGAAACAGATGTCGAAGGTGTTCAACCACTGGATCAGGAAGTATCACCTGCGTACCTACGGGGATGAGCATATGTCCATCCCCCAGCCCCCGGAAGGGGTGATCAGCAGCTACACCTGGACCTGCCTGACAGGCTCCAGTGAGACGATGACCCTGCTCGGGTCGACCTCGGAACAGTACGGGTTCACGATCTTCCAGGTCGATACGAAGGGTTTCGAGATCGTGGTCCGCAAGGAGTGCGAGGGGGCACACATCTCACAGAAGAGCGAGTTGCTCTCCCTTCTCTCCATTACTGGGTCTGCCGGGACGTGTTATGGCAGCTGGGAGCGGGGGTTCAGGAAACACTCCGAGCCGGTCCCGCCGGCTGTAGGCTGGACGAGCTGGTATAACTATTACGAGAAGATCTCTTCGGAGATCATCCTTGAGAACGTGAGGGCGTTCTCCAGCCGGTCGGTCCCGATCGACTATATCCAGGTGGATGATGGGTGGCAGCAGGCTGTCGGGGACTGGCTCATGGTCAAGAACACCTTCCCGGACGGGATGAAGCCGGTCGCGGCGAAGATACGCAAAGAGGGGTATGACCCGGGACTCTGGCTGGCTCCCTTCGTCGCCGAGGAGTCCTCGACCATCTGTGAGAAGCATGCAGACTGGCTGGTACGTGACGAGCAGGGATCGTTCATCATCGCAGGCTATAACCCGTTCAACTGGAGCGGGAACTTCTATGTGCTCGATATCTACCACCATGACGTACGGGAGTACCTGCGGCAGGTCTTCCACATGATCTCCTCGGATTGGGGCTTCCGCATGGTGAAACTCGACTTCCTCTATGCCGAGGCGATCATCCCGAGGAACGGGAGGTCACGGGGCCAGATCATGGTCGAGTCCATGCGGTTCCTCCGGGAGATCGCAGGACCCCTGAGGATCCTCGGCTGCGGGGTGCCGCTCGGTGCGGCCTTCGGCTATGTCGACTACTGCAGGATCGGATCCGACGTCTCCCTGGGATGGGAGGACCTGCGCCTGAAGATGGTGCGGTACAAGGAACGGGTGTCGACGGTCAACTCCCTGGTCAGCACCATCGGCAGGGCACAGCTCAACAACCGGTTCTTCAACAATGATCCCGACGTGTTCATCCTCAGGGATGAGAACACCTCCCTGACTGCGGAACAGAAACAGACCCTCTTCCTCCTGAACAACCTGCTCGGCTCCCTGGTCTTCACCTCGGACTGCATCGATACCTATCGTGAGGAGACCCTCTCGCAGTACCTCTCTTCCTTCCCGATGAGGAAGAAGGAGATACACGCGATAACACACGAGCGGGACTGCTATCGGATCACCGCCTCGATCGACGGGAAGGCCTACTGTGTCCTCGCCAACCTCTCCCCGATGCAGCGGAGTGCCCGTGTCCCTGAACAGGGGACGTACTGGTTCGAGAGCACGCTCTCAGAGGAGTGTGTCCTCCACCCGGCAGGGGAGGAGATCACGCTCCGGGGGTACTCGTCAATCTGCCTCTACCAGGCAGACACTGCTCCCTGGGGGGTGGTAGGGACGACCGGGAGGCTCTTTCCCGCTTCGGAGATCCACTCCCACTACGTGATAGACGAGCGGGACGGGGTCACGTTCAATGTGTACATCGAGCTTGAGAGCCGTATCCCCGCCAAAGGGCTGGTCTTCCTCAATGTTGCCGACGGCCAGAAGATCGGGCAGATCTATCTTCACGGCCAGGAGGCACAGGTCATCAGGAGCGGGGACCTCACGATCGCCCGGTTCTCCATGGAAGAGCTCTATGACAGCTGAGTATGAGCGGATCCTCGAGCGGGCGGTCAGCCGCCGGCAGCAGATCACCCAGATTGGGAAGCAGCTGAAGAAGATGAAGCCGAAACAGCTCCAGGCGCTGTTTCAGGAACTGCATGATGAGGCCTTCAGCCGGATCGACTGCCTCGACTGTGCCAACTGCTGTGCAGCAGTCGGCCCCAGGCTCAACGAGCAGGACATCGAGAGGGTGGGGAAGGCCCTGAAACTCAAACGGAAAGAGGTCATCGAGGGATACCTCCTCCTCGATGAGGACGGTGACTATATCTTCAGGGAGCATCCCTGCCCCTTCCTCTGCGGAGATAACCGGTGCCTTATCTATGCCGAGCGGCCGAAAGCCTGCAGGGAGTACCCCCATACCGACCAGCGCTACATCCACCGCTATATCAGGCAGACCGTGATCAACAGCAGGCACTGCCCGGCTGTGGCCCTGATGTTCGAGGCGCTGCAAAAGCGGGAAGTTCTGTGATTATACCTATACCTTTTCCCCCTGAAGAAGTATCTTGGAAGGAACGGCACGTGTTGAACAGAAAGAGGTGTGTATGATGACTGATCGAATAGAGGCACTGAGGGACCAGATGAGGGAGGAGCAGCTCGATGCTGTGATCATCTTCGGGACGGATCCCCATCAGAGTGAATATGTGAGTGATCGATGGCGGTCGAGGGAATGGATCACGGGGTTCACCGGCTCAGCCGGTACGGTGGTCGTGACGGCAGGAGAAGCAGGGTTATGGACTGACTCCCGCTATTACATCCAGGCTGCCGGTCAGCTCGAGGGGTCAGGGGTCACCCTGTTCAGGATGGGCATGCCCGATGTCCCTGACTACCCCCAGTGGCTTACGGGAATCCTGGAGGAAGATGCTGCCGTCGGTGTCTTTGCCGATGAGGTGAGTATCGCCCAGTATCGGGAACTTGCCGATACCCTCTCCGCAAAGGGGATCTCCCTGAAGGTAACACGGGACCTGCTGCTGCCCATATGGACCGACCGTCCCGCAATCCCCGGGGAGCCTGTCACCGAACTCCCGCTCTCCCTGACGGGGATGAGCCGGAAGGATAAGATCGGCTTGGTCCGCAGGGAAGCTGCCGCGAAAGGGGCTGCATCGGTGCTCATCTCGAGCCTCGACGACATCGCCTGGCTGCTCAACCTGCGGGGAGGGGATGTATCGTACAACCCGCTCTTCCTCGCATACACCTACATCACCGCAGATGAAGTCCACCTGTTCGGGAATATGGAGATGCTAAAAAAGATAGACTCCCTCTCTGATGAGGTGATCCTTCACCCCTACGAGGAAGCAGTCCTTCGGCTGAAGGAACTGGCCGCCGGGCAGCTGTCGGTCTACCTCTGCCCCGAACGGGTGAATATGGCGCTCTACGCGGCATTCGACGCATCGACTAAAGTCATCTCAGGCAGGGATATCACCACGGACCTGAAGAGTACGAAGAACGAGGTCGAGCTTGAAGGTATGCGCGAGAGCCATCGACAGGACGGTGCTGCCCTCGTCAGTTTCCGCCATTGGGTCGATGAGCAGTGGGACCCATCCGCAGAGCCGCTGGATGAGATCCTGCTGGCTGAGAAGCTGCTTGCCTTCAGGAAGCGGCAGGAGCTGTTCATCACGGAGAGCTTCTCCCCCATAGCCGGTTTCCGCGGGCATGGGGCACTGGCCCATTATGCTGCGACTGAAGAGTCGGCAGCAGCCCTCGAGGGGAGCGGCCTCCTGGTCCTCGATACCGGCGGACAGTACCGGGGCGGTACGACTGACGTGACGCGGGTCCTGCTCTTCGGGGAGCCGACGACTGGGGAGATCCATGACTACACGATGGTGCTCAAGGCCCATCTTGCCCTGGGACGACAGAAGTTCCCAGCAGGTACCTGCGGGTACCAGCTCGATACCGTCGCCCGGATGCTGATGTGGAATGAGGGGATGAACTACGGGCATGGGACGGGCCACGGCGTAGGCCATATGCTCAATGTCCATGAAGGCCCCCAGAGGGTCAGCCCCCACCCGGTCACGGTACCCCTGAGACCGGGCATGGTGGTCTCGAACGAGCCAGGCCTCTACCGGGAGGGGGAGCATGGGATCAGGATCGAGAACCTGGTCTATGTGGTCGAGGGGGAGACGACAGCATTCGGGTCCTTCCTGGCCTTCGAGAACCTGACAGTATGCCCCTATGAGCGGAGACTCATAGACCGCTCCCTCCTCACACCGGAAGAGATCGAGCAGGTAGATGCCTACCACCGCTGGGTGTATGGGCAGCTTGAAGGATCAGTTGATAAGGAGGCCCTGCGATGGCTGGGAGCCAAGACAGCACCGCTGTAGGTGAACAGCGGGAGCGGATCATCCGGAGGACTTCCTGGATAGGGATCATCGGGAACCTGCTGCTCTCCGTGATCAAGATCGTGATCGGGTTCATCAGCGGTTCCTTCGCCCTCATCGGGGACGGTATAGACTCCTCGACCGATGTGCTCACCTCGGGGATCACCCTGTTCACGGGAAGGATCTCGAACAAGCCTCCAGACCTCGAGCACCCCTACGGACATGCTCGGGCCGAGACGATCGCGACCAAACTCCTCTCGTTCATCATCTTCTTCGCCGGTGCCCAGCTCGGGCTCACTGCGGTGAAGCAGCTGGTCAGCGGGGAAGTGAGGGAGGTCCCGACCTCGGTGGCCTTCGTGGCGATCGGGATCTCGATCGTCGGGAAGGTCCTCCTTGCCTTGAACAAGCATAAGGCGGGGAAGAAGGTCATGAGTTCCATGCTCATGGCTGACGCAAAGAACATGGTGAACGATGTCCTGATCTCGGTCAGCGTCCTGGTCGGGGTCTTCTTCACCATCGTGCTGGACCTGCCGATCCTCGACCGGGTCACCACCATCATCGTCAGCCTCTGGATCCTGAAGTCCGCCTTCGAGATCTTCTCGGAGGCATCGGTAGAGCTCATGGATGGGCTGGACTCACCCGAGATCTATGGGCAGGTCTTCAAGGTGACCCGGGAGGTCCCTGGGGTGGTCAATCCGCATAAAACCAGGATCAGGAAGTTGAATAATGTCTATATAATTGATATGGATATTGAAGTGGACGGTTCATTGACAGTGGCAGAAGGGCACGGGATAGCGATAGAGACGGAGAAAGCCCTCCGGAAGGCTATCCCCCAGATATATGACGTGACGATCCATGTCGAACCGGAAGGTAATATAGAACGATACGAGAACTTCGGGGTGACCGAAGATCTTCTCACGAAGGAGTAATGTAATGGTAGAAGCTTTACGGAAGCACGCGAAGTTCCCAGGAAGAAAGGGACCGGTAGTCCTGATGATCATGGATGGTGTCGGGTTCGGCAAGTATGCAGAGGGGGATGCCGTCCTTGCAGCACATACTGAGGCACTTGATGATCTTTACAAAGTCTCACCCTGGACCAAGCTCAAGGCCCACGGCACTGCTGTCGGCCTCCCTTCAGACGATGACATGGGGAACAGCGAGGTAGGGCATAATGCCATCGGCTGCGGCAGGGTCTTCGCACAGGGTGCGAAACTCGTCGGCCAGTCGATCGAGACCGGGGCGATCTATGAGGGGGACGTCTGGAAGAAGCTGGTAGCGAACTGCCTCGATTCAGAAGGTACCCTTCACTTCATCGGCTTGATGTCCGACGGGAATGTCCACTCGAACATCAACCACCTGAAGTCGATGGTCCTGAAAGCGAAGGAATCCGGTGTGAAGGCCGTCAGGGTCCATGGACTGCTCGACGGACGTGATGTCGGCGAGACCTCGGCACTCGAGTACTTCGACCCCTTCGATGAGTTCTGCAAGGAACAGAGTGATGACTCCTTCTCCGCGAAGATCGCTTCCGGCGGCGGGAGGATGGTGATCACCATGGACCGGTACAACGCAAATTGGTCGATGGTCCACAGGGGCTGGCATACCCATGTCCTTGGTGAGGGGAGGATGTTCCCCTCAGCCCATGAGGCGATCGAGACGCTCAGGAATGAGACCGGTGCGATCGACCAGGACCTTCCCCCATTCGTCATAGCCGAAGACGGGAAGCCGGTTGGTGCGATGCAGGACGGCGACAGCGTCATCCTCTTCAACTTCCGGGGAGACCGGGCGCTTGAGATCACCAAGGCCTTCGAGGCTGCGGAACTGAAGGAGTTCGACCGGGTTCGTGTCCCGAAGGTCGAGTATGCCGGGATGATGGAGTACGACGGTGACCTCCATGTCCCGAAGCAGTACCTTGTTTCACCCCCCTCGATCGACCGGACGATGGCTGAGTACCTCTGTGCATCAGGGGTGAAGCAGTTCTCCATCAGCGAGACCCAGAAGTTCGGCCATGTCACTTACTTCTTCAACGGGAACAAGAGCGGTAAGTTCAGCGAGGAGCTCGAGGAGTATGTCGAGATCCCGTCTGACATCCTCCCCTTCGAGCAGCGGCCGTGGATGAAGTGTGCGGAGATCGCCGACCGGGTGATCGCTGAGGTCCAGTCAGGTGAGTACCAGCTGATCAAGCTCAACTTCCCGAACGGCGACATGGTAGGCCATACCGGTGTGTATGAGGCAGTCATCTGTTCCATGGAGGCCATGGACCTGCAGATCGGCAGGATCAAGAAGGCCATCGAGGCCGCAGGCGGCGTGATGATCATCAGCGCTGACCACGGGAACTCCGATGATATGTTCGAGCATAACAAGAAGAACGGTTCAGTGAAGATCAAGGATGACGGGAAGCCTGCCGCAAAGACCGCACACTCCCTCAACCCGGTTCCCTGCATCATCTACGACCCTGCCTATGCGGGAGAGTACGAACTCGAACTCAACGAGGGACTCGGGATCAGCTCGCTCTCAGCGACCTGTATCGAGATGCTCGGCTTCGAGGCACCGGAGGATTACGACCAGAGCGTGCTGAAGTTCAAGTAGACAGTATCTGATAAGAACGAGCGGGGCCGTATTCTCGTAAGGAGGGTATGGCCCCGTCATTACGTTTGATTCAGGTTGAAGAGCGGTTCCTTACTGTGCTTTTCCCAGTCCGGACTGTTTTCTCACCGAATGCAGCCCCACCAGGGAAGGGGGTAGTGGGACATCGATGTGTTCTTTCCTGATCCTGCCGGCAATGATACTGGGGTGGATGCCAAGTCGATCAGCATCTGCCTTGATCGAAGTCTCCGTGGGCAGGGATCTGGAAATGCAGCTGTTCCAGGATCTTTCCGGTAGTAAGGTATCAAGAGCATATATTTCCGCTTCCATCTCTAGGGAATCCCCTTTGCATGTATCGTACTCATCAAAATAATCCAGGCCGATAAAGATATCCAGATGCAGGAACACATGTGCCAGTTCATGAAATAACACGAACCAGAACTGGTCCAGACGATCCTGCCGTAAAGTCAAAGCTACAACAGGATGGCCGGTCTCTAGTCTCATTGCTGCCCCGTCAAGGTAAGTCCCAGGAAGATGTTCTTCTATTACCAGCACTATCCCATGGGCCAGCAGCTCATGCTTGACTTTTGGAAGGGGGTCTTCCAAGAGACTTAACGATACCATCTGGTTGAGCCAATCATCCCTCTTGATGAACTCAGGAACACCCCCTCGATCAAGTTCCTCTCTGGCTGTATTCAGCACCCTGGCCTGCCAGGCTAGGAGAGCATACGCATCCGGGGTATTACTCCCATGGTATTTTTTCCGCTGGAAGGTATGGGAAAGCTGCTGCCCGAATGAACCAACAATAAAGGTACGGATTGCTGACAGAGAAGATACCGTATCCTCTGTCCTGATCCATTCCCTTCGCAGTAACTCCTGTATGGGGAAATTGTTCCAATTCAGGGAAATGAGGTCATTCCATACAAGAATAAGATCCTCTTGGGGTCCTTGTCCTGTCTCCCAGGATTCCTGGAACCTGATGCCCAACACGGTAGTTATCTCAATGAGCCTGGAAAGACTGACTCCCTGGTATCTGGAGGATTCGTAGCGTTGAATCTGCTGTTCACTGACTCCGATCTTAGCTGCTAACTCTGCCTGTGTCATATGGTGGGCTACCCGTGCACGGATCATCGATAATGGAAGGTCCTGAAGGTCTGAATTGATGGAGACAGTTTTATTGCCATTCCTCAATAACTCATATTCCCTGACCTGTGCGGTAAGCTCATTGATCTGGCTCTTCAGGGCTTCAACATGGGCTGTATGCAGCCACTCAGGAGTCTCATTATCATGGACCTCTACAGCTAATGCTCCTGTTAAGTCAGTTACTGTCCTTGAGGTGATCTTATATTGTCGTTCATTGAGAATCATACCATACCTCCAGCTGTGACATGATATCTTCTTTGGATAACACTATCTCAATAATCCCTTTCTTGGCTCCAGTATATTTTTCAACTTGAAAGAAATCAATGAAAGTTCGGCCATGTTGATCTGCCCTGCATTCAGCGGGGAAGAATTCTCCCTCGAACCTGGATTTCTGGTTCTTTCTCAGGTCAGCGAAATCAAGGAAGACAGGATCAAGCGTATCCCGTCCACCCTGCTGAAGCCCAACATGCATCGTAGTCTCCAGGATCAGGTTTCTCTGTGACATAACTGCCATCTACATACACAGTCTGACATCCAGCCCGTTGTAATAGCAGTAATGCCCTTAGCAGTCCCTATACTGATTCCTCCGTAGGGGATTCACCGCAAAAGCTGACCCGAATTCTTCCAAGGAGCTCCAGGTTGATGAATTAAGGCTGGTATCATAACACAACAATAATGTTGTGTTACCGAAAAGTCAATGGTGTCCCTAGAGATACATTCTTCACAGATCTCCTCTAGAACAGGAACGTGAGCAGCTGCATATAGAGGTATGCGACAACGAGCATGGCGGCAGCAGCCGGCATGACAGCCCTGAATGATGCGGAGAGCCCGGTCTTGTAGTATTCACAGGTGACGATCAGGTCCTTGGATGGAAACAAATAGGATTTAACCTATAACCAATTCTCAATTGAGATAACTTGTGAGATTGGAGGTGCTGTATTTGCGAGGGTGCGCAAGTATTCGAATATTCACTTACCACGAGGCATGTATCATAGTCTGTCAGCACCAAAGAATTAATCTGAATTTTCTAAATCCAGCCTTAAAATAATATCATTATCATAATTACCGAAAGTTTTCCCAAAAAGATTTAAACCGCCGCGATTTTCGGCTGAATCTTTGATCCCAAAACGTATTGTGATATGTTCACAATGTTCTAACTCAAGATCCATCAAGGTAACATTATTCGAATTGACACCATCAATGAATGATCCTTCCGAAGTGACATTCCAGGTCTTCTTGAAACCATATTGAGTGTCTCTACTGCTCCACCAGTCTGGGGTGAGGATGCCTCGTTCTCCTCCCATATCACCTGGACTGGTCCACGTTCCAATTTCTGATGAATTTATCCAAACGGTGATATCAGATGGCCAATGACTATTATAACCGGGGAACTCTGAACAGACCTCAGCTATGACAGATACCCCGCTTATCTTTCTACGGGCAGGAGTGTTGATGGGGAACCGATACTCCAGAAAACCATCTTTGAACCAGATGAGTTGAGCATGTGCCCTATGAGGGTCCAGAAAGGAATTAGTATTATCATAGAACCCAATAACTGAAGTATCCGAAACTAACCCGCATGGCGGCGAGACCTGATAATTTGTATACATACCGATAGGCATTTCGGTCTCAATGGAGTTTGAGATCTCTTTACTCTTAACATCAAAAAGCTGTATGACGATCTCACTGCATGAAACGGAACACACCTTCTGAGAGCCTTTCTTGGCTGGCAGCTGTTGGACAGTCAGAATGCCAGCCTCTTCCAGCATTTTTACATTAGTTGCACAGGTGGATTGTGGTATATCAAGTGCTTCAGCAATTTCATTAATATTCAAAGCCTGCTTTATCAGAAGTCCGAGTATGCTTCTTCGTAATTCTGAATTCATTGCTTTGATGATCACACCAGAATCATGGAGGTCTTTGACTAATATTTTGGGTTGTTCAGTATTCATGGACTAAGAATATCAAAAAAACATGATATAAACAAGGAAAACAGTCGTAACTATTCAAAATATTTGATATAGTTTTCTTGACAAGTGATACATATCATAATAATATAATAAACAAATTTAAAATATCCAGAAATATGGATATATAGGAGGAGATATGAAACGGATTAGAATTGGAATGATGATTCTGATGATTCTGCTTTCAACAATGGCATGTGTGTGGGCTCAGGGACAAAAAGAAGAGAGTTCAGTAACTGAAGTTGTATTCTGGAATGGTTATACAGGACCAGATAGACCAGCAGTGGAGCAGATAGTAGCAACATTCAATGAAAGCCATGATGATATACAGATCAAGATGGAAATCATGCCATGGGATTCTCTATATCAGAAGCTGATGTCAGCTTTGGTAGCAGGTAATGGGCCCGATATCATAGGATATTCAATCTCAAGAGTCCCTGAATATGCAGATGCAGGTCGTTTGCAGAAACTTGATGATTATCTGGCTTCAAGCAGTGAAATCAGTAAGGACAATCTGGTAGCGGGGCTTCTGGATGGAGCAAGTTTTGAGGGGTCAATCTATGGAGTACCTATGGGATTTGCCTCAATGGTCATGTATTATAATAAGGACCATTTCCGACAGGCAGGCTTGGATCCGGAAAACCCTCCTGCAGATTATGCTGAACTGGAGGAAGTCTGGAAGGCTTTACTGCAGAAGAATGCATCAGGCGTTGAGGTGTATCCTCAGGCTTTTGGTGTAAAGGCAACAGTCCCTATGCTTCCGGTTATTCTCTGGGCATATGGTGCTGATATTGTGACTGCTGATGGGATGAGCGGCCTCAATACCCCGGAAGCCCTTGCTGCAATGGAATTTGTCCAGAAAGCTTTTGCTAATGATACGGTATCCCCTTTAGGATTGACAGGTCAGGAAGCGGATAATCTATTTGCTGCAGGGAAAGCATCTATCGAATGGAACGGCCCTTGGGCAATCAACGGGTTCAGAGGTGCTGGCATTGACCTTGGAATAGCAAAACTCCCGGCTGGGCCGATTGGCCCCATGACCTGGTGTGGTGATACGGTAATAGTCATGAATGCTGATTCAAAAGCTAAAGATGAGGCATGGAAATTCATGGAATACTGGAATAGTACTGAAATGCAGACCTATTGGGCTTCAACTGTAGCCTTTCCCCCGACTCGTACTGATTTAGATGCGACTACTGGAGAGTTGGCAACAAATGAGGATCTTAAGTTCTTTATAGAATCTGCTGCATTTGCAAAAACATATCTGTCAGGTCAGATAAAAGCCTCACAGATTGAAGAAGAGGTTCTCACTCCGCTGTTTGAAGAGGTAACACGATCCCTGAAGACTCCACGGCAGGCCCTAACTGATGCTCATGCACGGCTGGCTGAGATACTGGCAGATTAGGTTATATGATAAAAAGGGGAACAAGTATGAGTATGGGCTTTAGGAAGCAGACATTCAGTCTTGAAAAAAACATTGCACGAAGTGGATTTTTCATGGTACTGCCGAGTCTGCTTGTGTTAGGCATCTTTGTGATATATCCGATCTTGAATTCAGGCTATCTCAGTCTATTTGATGCAAACCTGCTGAAAAACACTCAGGATTTTGCAGGTCTGGCAAATTATCGAGAAGCTTTTCAGACAGATCGGTTTTACAATGCTGTGAAACAAACATGGTATTTTACCGGTCTGTATGTTCCCCTTTTAGTTGTTATTTCATTATCTATAGCAGTCGCAATAGACAGTATTTCCGGCAGGCAGGAGAAGATTTTTCAATCCTTTCTTTTCCTGCCGGCGATAACCTCGATGTCGATAGTCGCGATAGGATGGCGTTTTATCCTTGATCCAAATGTAGGTATTATATTTGCATTTCTTGAGAAGTTTGGAGTTCCTTCAATCTCACTGTTACAGGATACAGATCGAGCTATGCCAACCGTTATATTGATTAGTCTCTGGAAGTCCGTAGGTTTTAACATGGTTATCCTGCTAGCTGGATTGAAAAACATCCCGAACACCTACTATGAAGCTGCAGCTATTGATGGGGCAGGAAGCGTACGGAGTTTTTTCTCAATAGCACTGCCGAACCTGCTGCCTTCACTATCGTTTGTTCTGGTCACCAACCTGATCAGTTCCTTCCAGGTCTTTGATCAGATATATGTATTAACCAAAGGTGGGCCGTTGTTTTCCACTGAGGTTCTTGTCTATTACATCTACTATAACGGATTTAACCTGTTCAGGACAGGGTATGCTTCTGCACTGTCATGTTTGCTTTTCTGCATGATCCTTATCGTTACAATCTTTCAGATAGTACAGTTCCGGAAACAGGAGTTCTAAGATGAAGAAAAAATATACAGGTATGTATCCGGTGTTGTTAATCTTACTAATTTTTTTGGTGATTGTTTCAATATACCCCATTCTTTGGATGTCCTTAACATCATTCAAACCTGAATCTTCAATCATAGGAGAGCCTTCACGCTTACTGCCCAGGGTTTGGACAATGGAGCAGTACGGACTTGTATTGAGTGCTATACCATTCCTCACGTTCTTTCGGAACTCAGTCATATTTGCCGGGGGAGTCACGTTGATATCGCTCTTCTTCGACAGCATGGCTGGATATGCATTTGCAAAACTGCGTTTCCGAGGATCGAATTTTGTCTTTATTATGATTCTGGCTACTTTGATGATCCCTTTTCAGATCATCATGATTCCATTGTACCTGATGATCTTTCATCTGCATGGGCTTGATACATTCTGGGGGATGATGCTTCCGAGAATTACCAATGCATTTGGTATCTATATGATGAGGCAGTTCTTCATCTCTATACCTGATGATCTGCTGGATTCAGCTAGGATGGAAGGGTTGAGTGAGTTCTCTATCTATATCAGGATTGCTTTACCGTTGACGACAACCGCTTTATCAACACTAGGAGTATTTCATTTCATGTATAACTGGAATGATTTTCTCTGGCCTCTTATTATCACGAACTCTACAGAAATGAGGACGTTACCGGTCGGGTTAGCTCTTTTTACCGGAGAGCATGTCATGGAGCATGGTCCGATTATGGCTGGTGCAGTTCTCTCAATATTACCAATCTTAATTTTTTATCTTTCTGCTCAGAAGACATTCATTAAAGGTGTCGCTATAAGTGGCTTGAAAGGTTGATCAACAAAAGGAGAATAGTATGTCTAAATTACCTTGGATTTGGGCTTTAGGGATAGAAGATACATTCATACATGCAAAGAACCCATTACTTGGCAAGACTCTCGATGAATATGAACTGACCGATCATTATCGTAGATGGAAAGAAGATATTGATCTGTTGACCGGGACTGGAATCTCAGCGATGCGCTGGGGTATACCCTGGTATCGTATTGAGAAGAATAGAGGGGACTTTGATTTTAGCTGGCCGGAACGGGTTGTGGATTATATGTTGGGAAAGGGAGTAGAACCTATCCTGGACCTGGTACATTATGGAACTCCTGACTGGATGGAAGGATCATTTTTGCATCCTGACTATCCCCAATACATCAGAGAATACACACAGGCAACACTGGAAACTTTTGCAGACAGGGTGTCAATGTATACTCCGAATAACGAACCCTACACGGCAGCCCTTTTCTGTGGACCTAAAGGGCAATGGCCTCCTTACGGGAGTGATTATGCTTCATTCGCAAAGATTATGGTACAGATCGTTAAGGGTGTTATCCCCTGTTCGCATGATATTCGGGATGCTGGAAACACAAATATTCACGTAGAAGTTGCAACTGCCAGTTTTACACAGAATCCTCGTTTGAAAAAGATCGACAGCTGGAACAATGCGCTGCAAACACTGTATTGGGACCTGATCCTGGGTTCTGTTACCGAAGAACATCAATTATATCCATGGTTGCTGGAAAGCGGGATTTCAAAAGAAGATCTGACTGGTATTGCCCAGAAACCTGCTGCTGTTGATATCATGGGATTGAATTTCTATCCACAATTTTCAATATCAGAAATTGTAGGAAATGAATCGAATTGGAATTTAATACCTTTTGAGGTCTCATCAGAAGAATTCTCAGACCTTGTAAAAAGGTATTGGGATCAGTATCAGATACCGCTTATGGTAACTGAGACAAGCGTCAAAGGATCAGATAGTCTGAAATGCAAGTGGCTTGATGAGTCTATAGCTGTATTGAAGGAGCTAAAGAAAGATTCCGTCGATATAGCCGGGTATACCTGGTTCCCTGCTATCGACATGATTGACTGGTCTTATCAGATTATGCCTGGTACACCTGATGAATTCCCCATACATCTGGGAATATGGGATATTGACAGATCGAATACTGATGCAAATCCGGTAGAGATGAAATACACATCGCTCATCAACGATCACTTTGGGGAATGACGAACGTGGTGTTAAAAGATAGCAATAAGATAAAACCAGTGCAGGAGATTTTACTCAGAAAAAGAGATTACTATTGGGGTAGTTTGTATGTGTATATTCAGCTCTATGATCTGAATAAAGCTGTATCATCAATAGAAGATCTTGAGATATCTGTAGAACTCAAGCAGTCGGAGAAAACAGACGATCTTGGGACCTTTCATATGTTTTCAGTTGTACTGGAAGGTGATGGGATACAGACGGCAGTACGGGTCGAGGCTGTACCAGCATCAACTGAACGATTCCAAACATTATCTCCGGGGCTATGGTATTGGGGGAACAGGTTTACAAAAGCTTCTGCTCCATCAAAGAGAATGAGTAACTGCTGGTCTTTCAGAGAAGATAGGTTGAGTATCCCAGTTGTAAGTGCTCTTACGGATTCAGCTTTGATTGCATTATTTGACACCAGATTACCAGAAAAAGATGAGAGTTTGGCTTCTGTGGTTTCTCCTGATCAGATGCAGATTGGAAGTTTTTCTTTGTGTGAAGACAAGAAGCAGCGATGCATAGGGTATCGAAGACCATATCGTGAGATGCCAGAATCTTATGTGAGCAAACACACCTTCTCGGAACCAGTCATCTGCAAAATGCAGCTGAAAAAGGGGGAACACTTAACCCTGGAAATCACAGTCTGTGCATTGAGAGTTGATGAAAAGATTACTGAATATGACCAGCTGAATTGGATAAACAGAGTGGCTGAAAAACTCTATGCACATAATCCTCCTGACAGAACGTTAACTGAACAACAGATAATGGAAATAATGAAACAGTATTACTCACAAACGTTCTTTACGACTAAGACCGGTATCAGTGGGTTTGTCGGAAAGGAGATGGACACCTTCAGTAGTGATCTGGGGGAAAAAGAATGTGAAGTGGGCTTTATAGGAAGAGTCTTGCTTAATGCGGCATTTTGCCTGGAATATGGTCTAGAGCATAAACATCAGGAATATATTAATTATGGTGTTAGTATCATTGATTCTTTTATCCTTGCGGCAACTGAATCCTCTTGGCTCCGTGAGAGCTATATTGGTTCTGAACAGCGTTGGAAAGGGCAGGAGCAATTATTTTTACGGCGACAAGCAGAAGGTGCGTTGGCTGTTTATCAGGCATATAAGGTGGCGGAACGTTATGGCATTAAGAAACCAGTTTGGTATGAAATCGCACGAAAAATATCCGAGAATATATGTTCAATACAAATAATTGAGAAGAATGAGAATGAGGGGAGTATCCCCTTCTCTTTTGATTATAGTAGTAATCCCCTAGATAACCGTACTGTTAGCACTCCTTCAACGGTTCCCCTGCTTGCAATCTTCAACCCTGATAGGGCGGTACTGGCTGGTGACTTCATTCTACGGACAATGGTAAAAGACATTGCTTTTCATTCTTCCTCACTCGATTCTTATTGTGAAGATAAGGAATCCGGAATTATTGTCTTATCAGCTTTGTGCTGCCTCCACCGGATGACAGAAGAAAGTAAATGGCTGGATGCAGCAAAAAAAACAGCAGAGTATGTCCTTAGTTGGTATTATTGTTGGGATGTTCCACTACCCTTAAACTCTTTATTAGGTTCTATATCTTTCAAAACATCTGGATGGGGAAATGTATCAGTCGAGAATAACCATATCGATTGTTACTTATTTGATCTTCCACAGAATTTAATCTATCTTTCAGATCAAACAGGTGATGGTTTTTTTAGGAAGCAAGCAGATTTTCTCAGTGATTCTATTGTAGAACGCCTTCTTGAAAGAGATGGGCATTCTACTGGAATCAGTCTCAAGGGATGTATCCCGGAAGTAGTACAGCATACAGCATGGAATTATGGGACAGGAACAAAAGGTTCATATAATAATATTTCGGCATTTGGTTGGACGCATGCAAGTATCTGGGAAGTGATTAGAGAGAGACTGCACACCCAGAGATTAATCTAATTTCAGCATTCCTGAATCAATGTGAATGCTTACCTATTGAGTACCTCAGAACAGGACCGTGAGCAGCTGCATATAGAGGTATGCGACAACGAGCATGGCGGCAGCAGCCGGCATGACAGCCCTGAACGATGCGGAGAGCCCGGTCTTGTAGTACTCACAGGTGACGATCAGGCAGACATGCAATGGTGAGAGCATGGTGCCCATGAACCCGCAGACATAGGCGAAGGCAAGGGTCCCGGCCAGTAGGCCGAACGAGGGATCCGGGCCGAGCAGTGCCAGGGCTACCGGGATCGCCGACCCGGCGAACCCCACGGAGACCCCCATGGTCAGTCCCGCAAGGAAGGGGATGATAATGATCAGGGGCAGGGCCGGGACACCGAACTGCTGCATCTCCTCGGTCATGACCCCGATGACCGGGACACCGTCGATCGAGGCATCGATGAATGCCCCGTAGATCCGTACCATGAGGATGATCAGCATCATCTTGTAGAGGTTCTTCGAGGTGACCATCTTCCCCCAGTCCTCCTGCGATACCGGCTTGCGGATCTGCAGGGAGACGATCGCTATCGTGATCCCTATGATCATCGGGAGGTACTGGTTGGCTGCAGGGATCGCGGGGAGGAAGATCTGGATGACCAGGTAGGTCAGCACGATGGTGATCACCGGGATGAAGGGTGAGAGGCTCAGCCTCTCACGTCTCTGTTCACTCGACCGTTTCTCCCGGTCGATCTTGGACAGGTAGATGATATACCCGATGATGATGGCGGCAAGGCTCATCGGCGCACCGATGAGGAAGATCTGCCAGAGCTCGATCCCTGCCACGTCGCAGGCGACGATGACTCCCGGATAGAGAGGCCACATATATTCCCATACATGACGGAACCAGTAGTTGATCCTCGTCTTCTCATTCTGCCCGATACCTGAGATATCATCGAAGTTGTCGAGCAGCGGGGCAGAGAAGAGTGCACCCCCCGGCATGGGGAGGAGCCCGATCATGGCCGGCAGCACGGCGAGCGACGTCCTCGAGGAGAAGGTCTTCCTGATGGTCCCCACGAGCTCATCGATCAGCCCGGTATACTTCATCTGCATGGAGAGGGTGATGACCAGGCCGACTAAGAGCATGAGCCCGCCCGTGTTGAGGCTGAACACGCGCTCGAAGGCGGTCGAGGCTATGGTGCTGAAGGGAAGCCCGATCCAGAAGGCGAAGACGAGCGTCCCCCCGAGCAGTGAGATCGGCAGGTTCTTCAGGAACCTGTTGAGCAGGATGATCACGAGCAGTGATACGATGAGTTTGATGATTACCGGTATGAACATAGCTCATAATCATGGAACTGGGAGGTCGTGTCAAGTATTGCGAAGTGATTACGCTTGCAAAGAGCCCCATCCAGGGGTAGGATGAGATATGACCATGCATGAGGGTACGTAGATATTATGGTGCAGATACTAAAGAAAGAGTTGGTTCGCAAGAGCCTGCATGTGCTGATCGCCTTCCTGCCGCTGATCGTTCGGTCATCGCAGGAACAGGCAGTCATACTCCTTGGGATCGGTTCGGCAGTCTACTGCCTGAGCGAGTACCTCCGGCTGACCGGGAGGTATGAGGGGAACGTCCTGCTCAGGTGCTTTCGACCCATCATCTCCACCACAGAGTACGTCTCGCGGGGAAATGAGAAGACAGGTTTCATGAAATCCCCTCTTACCCTCGCTCTCGGTGCCCTCCTCTCGATCTACCTCTTCCCGTTCACGGCCATGAAGCTCGGGATCTTCGCCCTTGCCTTCGGTGACACGGCAGCAGCCCTCCTGGGGAGCACCCTCCCGGTGAAGGGGATCCCCTACCTGAGGAAGAAATCGCTCGGGGGCATGGCAGGATGCTTCACTGCCACCTTCATCGCTTCCTTCGTCGTCCTGGGCTCTGCAGGGAGCGCCCTGCTCATCGCGCTTGCCGCCACGGCAGTAGAGACCCTGCCCCTTCGTGATTTCGATAATGCCTGTATTCCCGTGTTCGTCGGGTGGGTAGCCTCAGCCCTGATCTAGGACCAGAGGTGGAGCATATAGAACTCCCTGATCATGATGCTGCTGCCGATGATGAAGAGTGCCGCCGCGATGCCAAGATAGAGGGGTGTTGCCAGGTAGAGCAGCAGGATGTTGCCTCCAAGGAAGAGCAGGAGCCCCAGGGCAATGAGGGTGAAGGTCTTCGAGTTGTTCCTGATCGAGGCGATGATGTAGTTGAGGACCGATGCGGCCCCGAGCAGGGCGATGAATCCCTTCATCGATGATATCTCCATATAGTCATAGAGCGTCTCGAGACCGGATGGGATGGGGATGATCACCATCACGATGACGGTGACGCAGAGTGAGATCAGGATGAACAGGTTCTGCTTGAGGTATGAGACCCCGTTGTGGAAGAGTCCTGAACAGAAGATGAGGGACATGCTGAAGAACCAGAGCGCATAATAACCCCGCTGGATCAGGATCGAGGTGTCGATGGTGAGGTGGTCAAGCGGGATGAGGAAGACCCGCAGGTTCATCAGCTGCATGAACGATGCCGCGATGATGATGAACGATACTTCCGGGTAGGTCGCCTTCCCGAAGACGATGAAGAAGACCAGGCCGAAGAGGAGCAGGAGCAGGGTATGGATGGCTGTGGTCATCACATGGTCCGTATCCCCTGAGGCGATGAGGCTCCCAAAGGTGAACCCCCCATTGATATAGAGATGTACACAGAAGGCGATCACCAGTGCGGCGATCACGAACTGCAGGATCAGGAAGACGATCTTTACCGGTCTGCTCATAGGCCATGCTTCCTATCGGTCATATTCGGTCCTTTCGTTCTACGGGGATGAAGGCATGCAGCCTGTACCCGCATGCTGCCGCACCCAGCCCGCAGATCAGGGTGTCGATCACTGCTGCAGTCCCCTGCAGGAGCGGGCGCAGGAGGATGATGAACAGGAAGGTCGACTCCTCATAGATCCCAAGGTCCAGGAAATGGATGGCTCCCAGGGTGATGAACATCACTTCCATCCCGGGGAACGCATAGGAGATGATAGAGAGTGCCGAACTGGCCAGCAGGATCTGCAGGGTCGTCGAAATGAGCGTGGTATCACCCATCCGGGAGGAGAGCATGGCGATCAGGACGAAGGAGCTGACGAAGGCGCTTCCCCCGCGTGCAGCCAGGGAGAGCAGCGGGATCGAGAGGGCGTTGACCCGTTTCGCGATGCCGAGGTTGGTCCGTGCGTGCTGGATGAGGAGGGGGAGTGCATAGGTCGTGGTCCCGGAGAAGAAGGCATGGAGGATAGGGGAGAGCAGGCCGGAGAGGAAGTAGTAGGGCCGGTGCTCCTTGGTGAAGATCACGATGAGGACTGGGAAGACCAGGAAGATGAGGATGGCCGCGGCGATGGAGAAGAAGATGAAGAACGAGGTGATGACAGATAATCCGGAGACCTGCAGGACATGTGCGAGGAAGATCCCGGAGAAGAATGCCAGCCCGACGTTCATGATATGGCTGATGCTGTGCAGGAGCTTGTGCGAGACCTCGGAGAATGAGTTGATCACCGAGTAGGCGGGCTTGAGGACCTCTTTTGTTGGGGTGACTCCCCAGCCGAGATAGAAGCCGGCAGCCACGATGGGCAGCAGGAGTCCGAACGAGAAGAAGAACGGCTTGAAGTTGTTCCCTGCCAAGGATGCTGTGATCGATTGGAAGCCCCCGTCCTGGAGGCTCACCGACCCTGTCAGGTCACGGTTGAGTGAGATGAACTGGTCAAGATCCACGAGCGGCATGAGGTAGGCGAAGAACCCGCTGAAGAGCGAGAGCAGCCCGATGGAGAGGCCTCCCCACAGGAGGGTGCAGAGGACTGCGTTTCGGGTCAGGTTCTGGAGGTTCAGCGACGCGATCCCGGCGGTTGCCAGGAAGAAGACCATACCGTAGGTGACATAGGGGATCAGGTTCATGAGCAGGGTCGCTATATTGCTGAAGAACCCTTCCAGGGTACTGCTGCTGAAGAGGAAGAACGCCAGGGTAAGGCCGACCAGGATCGATATGAGGTTCAATATCCATTTCTTCATATGGTACAGAGTACTTCATGAGGTGACATAAGTCAATCAATTGTGGTAGAGTTGATCTGGAGTGAATTATGAAGATTGCATTGGCCCAGATAGACACGATCATAGCAGATTTCACCGGGAACAGGGAGCTGATCCTCTCAAGGACCCTGGAAGCGAAGCAGGCGGGAGCCGACCTGGTGGTCTTCCCGGAACTGGCGATCTGCGGGTATCCGCCGCTGGACCTGCTCACCTATCCGGCCTTTATCAGGAAGAACAAGGAAGCTGTCGCATGGCTGTGCGAACAGGTCCCTGAAGATATCGCGGTGGCTGTCGGGTTCGTCGACGAGAACACTTCGGGGAAGGGGAAATCCTTCTATAACGACCTTGCCGTCATCTATGGGGGTGAGATCATCCATAAGCAGGCAAAGACCCTGCTGCCGACCTATGATGTCTTCGATGAGGACCGGTACTTCGAACCAGCAGAGAGCCGGGAGCTCCTCGAGTTCATGGGGGAGAAGATCGGGTTCGCCATCTGTGAGGACATCTGGGCGGAGAATGTCGGGGACTCGAGCCTCATCTACCATGACGACCCGGTGAAGGAGCTCTGCAGGAAGGGCGCCGGGATCATCATCGCCCCCTCAGCTTCCCCCTTCTATACCGGGAAGACCCGGATCCGGAGGTCCCTGGTCAAGCAGATCAGCCAGGACCACGGGGTGATCACCGCCTATATCAACGCAGTCGGGGCGAATGACTCGCTCGTCTTCGACGGGAATTCGATCGTCTCCGATGCATCAGGACGCATCGTGAGCCATGGGGCAGGGTTCAAGGAGGACCTCGTCACCTTCGATACCGAAGGTATCGAGACCCTTCCCGAGCTGGACCTCTCCGAGATCGATGATGATTATGAGAACCTCTTCCAGGCACTGGTGCTCGGTGTCCGGGGATACATGAAGAAGACCGGATTCTCCTCAGCCAACCTCGGCCTCTCTGGAGGGATCGATTCCGCACTCATCGCGGTCATCGCCGCAGCCGCCCTCGGCCCGGAGAACGTGCATGTCTATGCCATGCCGAGCCGCTACTCCTCCGACCACAGCCTCACCGATGCCGAGCAGCTGGCGAAGAACCTGAAGATCGGGTACGAGGTCATCTCCATAGAACCGATGTTCCAGGCTGCGAAAGAGAGCCTTTCTGAGAGTTTCGCAGGGACCAAGGAGGATGTCACCGAGGAGAACATGCAGGCACGGATCAGGGGGCTGCTCCTGATGGCCTGGTCGAACAAGAAGGGCTCGCTGCTGCTCACAACCGGGAACAAGTCAGAGATGGCGACCGGCTACTGTACCCTCTACGGGGACATGTGCGGCTCCCTGGCAGTGATCGGGGACCTCTTCAAGACCGAGGTGTTCGCCTTATGCCGCCATATAAACGATAAGGCAGGCTACGACCTGATCCCGGATAACATCCTCACCAAGCCGCCATCCGCAGAGCTGCGGCCTGACCAGAAGGACGAGGACAGCCTCCCGGCCTATGAGGTCCTGGACGGGATCCTCAAGGCCCATGTCATGGACTGCCTCCAGTTCGAGGAGATCGTGGCACTCGGGTATGATGCTCAGACCGTGCAGCACATCCTGCGTCTGGTCGAACGTTGTGAGTACAAGCGGAGACAGGCAGCGATCGTGATCAAGGTCTCAGAGAAGGCCTTCGGGAGCGGCAGGCGCATACCGATCGCACGCGCGATCTATGAGACGACACCGTAAACGGGAAGGACTCCATACATGAATAGAGGGCTGCATCTGCAGCCCTCTCATCGTCTTAGAACAATCTCTCTACCCGGTATTCGGCAGTCATCTCCTTCTTCAGCCATCCCTGGATCATGGAATAGAACTCACGGTCTTCCACCATGTCGGGGTTCGCAAGGAGTTCAGCGGCATAGAGCCAGAAGAAGCACTCCTGGAGCGACTCCTTATGGAACCACTGGATTTCCTGGTGCCAGTTGATCTGGCAGAACGCACGTACCTGGGGGTCCTCGAGTAGGGCGGTGAGCATCTGTGCCGGTTCCTTTCCGAGCCCCTTCATCTCGGTATACCAGCCGGCAAGGTGGGTGAGGATGTAGGGGACATAGACCATGCGGTAAGCCTCGCTCGTCGGTACCGTGAACTCACGCAGTGCCTCCCGGATGTGGTCCTCGATCAGCAGTTCATGCCCGATGTCGGGGATCATGGTTGGTTCCTCGTACTGGTCGGTCACGACTGAGAGCAGGATCCAGGAAGCGATCAGGGCAGGGACTTCCGGCATGATCCGCAGGCTGTTCGCCAGGTACTGGTTGCCTTCTGCTGCTTCGATGAACAACTTCAGTGCTTCCAGTTTGGCAGGGAGGCTGGCCTTCTCAGGCTCCAGCTGCTTCGGGAGCAGTTCATATGCCCCGAACGGTATATTCCCCCAGACCGATGCGATCAGTGCCTGTGCTGTCGTGAAGGTCTTCGCCAGCCCCGCAAGAAGATCAGGATCCGGCGTGCGGCAGTACTGGCTGAGCTTCCCGATCGTGGAGACCTGGTAGAAGGGGGAGGCCGCAAGGTGGAACTCCGAGTACTTGATCCGCTTCAGCTCCCGCTCGATATCGGCGACGCCAGCCCCGTTGAGCTGCTCATAGAGCCGGGCATAGAGACCCTCGGTATCTTCTACCTCGTAGAAGTTCAGGTATATCTGCGTCTGGTAGCCGTTCAGCTCCACGTAGATCCCCCGCCGGTAGACCTCCTGGGATGACCTGATATAGCTCAGGCCGTCATGGAAGCCGGTGCAGATGAAGAAGTCATGGGTGCCCCCGCGGAGTCCGAGGGCCTCACCGATCCCGGTGGTCATGAGCTTTCTCTCGTCACCGTCGAGCCGCTTCAGGCTCGGGGCTGACTGGCTGATCCAGCCGACGCCCTTCTCATAGGCATTGTTGTAGAAGACCAGGGCCCTCTCGTCGCCGGCACGGTTCGTGTAGGCGAAGACGTTCTCCTGGACTGCATGGTCATGGACCACATCGAAGAGACAGAAGTTCTCGGCATTGGAGAAGAGGTACCGCTTCTTCATCAGGGGGAAGATCCTCCGGTAGTGCTCACCGACGAGGTACTGGTTCGGCTTCTCGTCCCAGTAGGCCTTGCTGAACTCCATGCCGTACTTCTCGCGGAAGCCCTCGACCTGGCCGTGGCCGATCATGGGCAGGCCGGGCATGGTGACGAGGAGGGTGCAGACGCCGAAGTACTTGTCCCCGTCGCCGAACTGGTTGACCGCGGTCTCCTCATCCGGGTTGTTCATGAAGTTCACGTATCGCTTGAGGATCTCGGGATCGAACGAGATCGTGTTCTTGATCGTGTCCCGGTATTTGCGGTTATCCTCGTTCTTGAGCATGTTCATGAAGGCGCTGTTGTAGACACGGTGCATCCCGAGCGTCCGGACGAAATAGCCCTCCATCATCCAGAAAGCCTCTGCCAGGAGGAGGGTATCGGGGACCTCCACAGCGATCCTGTCCACCACCTCCCGCCAGAACTCGATGGGTATCGCTTCGTTGAAGGCACTCTGCTCCATACCATGGGCGGACCTGCTCGGAATATCGCCGCCGGTACCCGGGAGCGGGTACCAGAGCCTCTGGATATGCTTCTTCGCCAGCGTCATGGCGGCATCGAACCTGATGATCGGGAAGTTCTTGGCGACATGGATGATCGTCTGGATCACCGTCTCGCGGGTGTCGGGGTTCAGGTAGTCAAGCTGAGCCGTGTCATTCCACGGCATGCCCGTACCGTCATTCCCATGATAGATATAGGTCTCGGCCCCGGTATGGTGGTCAACACGCTTGAAGGTGACCGCAGCATCGGTCTGCGAGTAGTAGTGGTCCTCGAGGTAGACCCCGACCCTGCCGTCCTTCGATAGGTTCTGCCCGTTATAGGTGTAAGCGGGGAAGGGCGGGTAGGGGGTCTGGAGGAAGAGGTCCGGGCGGTTGACCATCCAGTCGGAATCCAGCCCGGTATGGTTGGGGACCATATCGCTGGCAAGACGGATCCCCCGCCTCCGGCACTTGCGGCTGAGTTCCTTCAGTGCTTCCCAGCCGCCGAGGCCCCAGGCGATGTCATAGCCGTGGAGGGAGTAGGCGGAAGCCTCTGCCTCCGGGTTGCCGCAGGCGTTCTTGATCCGCTTCGATGCCTCGCTCCGCTCCCAGAGCCCGATGAGCCAGAGGGCGGTGAACCCGCGGTCAGCGAGCTGGTCGATCTCCCGGTCGGGGATCTGGTCGAGGCGGGTGATGCTGTACCCGTACTCCTTCGATAACTGGTCGAGCCAGACCAGGGTACTCTTCGCCATCATGACGACATTCGGCATCCAGTCGGAGTCAGAGCTGTATGCCTCATACTCCTCGTTCATGCCAGAGTAGTCAGCGGCCGATGACGGTCCCGGCCCCGGAGGGAACACGGGCCTGTTCTCTTCCTGGATGAAGTCCAGTGCCCTGAGCAGGGCATTCTTATAGCTTGCGATGTACTCACCCCAGTGCATGAGCATGTACTTCAGCTGGCCGGAGAGGTCATCGGGTGAGAGCCTGGCCGGTTTGCAGAGGAACTCGAAGAGGTTCGATGACTCTCCGATATCTCCCTCCTCGAAGCCCGGGGCGTCCTTGATGGTGGAAAGCAGTCTCGTACTTGCCGTACGATAGAGGGGTTCCTTCTGCAGCAGCTGGCTGCTGAAGAGGTCCTGGAACCGCTTCATGAGGGCAGGGTTGTTCTGTGAGACCTCCAGGAGGAGTATCTCCTCCACGGTCAGCCTCCCTGCAGCTGATTCGGGGATCTCCGCGATATGGGGGAAGACGGCATCGAAGGTCCTGATGATCTCCGGGATGGGGATCCCCTCCCGGCGGTAGTCGGTAAGGACCTGGTCCTTTATATCGATCTGCTGGGCCGATGAGTAGGCCTGCACCAGGTCTCGCTGGATCAGCCTGATGACGCCGGCGGCATACACATCGCTGGCCTTGATGGATCGTGCCGGGTCCTGCCTCTTGGCATTGATGACCATCGCGATCTTCTGTGCCTGGTGGTAGAGAGCCTGAATGGTCTCCTCTGAGGAAAAGAGAATCTCATACACCTCGTACGATTCCCTCGAAGTCTGCAGGATCCTGAGTTCGGTCTGTATCATGTCCCCTCCCGGTTATGTGTTATCTTAAAAGTATAGCGCATGAAAAACTGGGTTGTATATATATGGTCAAGTATATTACAGACTAACGGTCTTTGTAACCTTCTGGTTCGGGAGTTCAGCTGCGGAAAGCGCAGATTCCAGCATACCAGCAGCCGTCTCGATGATGTAATTGAGCGATATCTCCTCATCAGGCGTGAACTGCCCCAGGACGTAGGAGGATACCGACTGCCGCGCAGGCCTGCCGATACCGACCTTCAGGCGGAAGAAATCCTGCCTTCCCAGCTCCCCCTTGATCGACTTCAGCCCGTTATGGCCCCCAAGGCCCCCGTCGTGCTGGAAGGTCACCGTACCGAAGGGAGTCTCCAGGTCGTCATGGACGACGATGAGGGAACTGCAGTCTGCCTTGTAGAAGCTCACGATCTCCCTGGCGGTGATGCCGCTGCGGTTCATGAAGGTCTGCGGCCTGCAGAGGATGGCTTTCCCAGCCCCGGAAAAGAAGGCTTCCGCATACTCCGCATGGAACTTCGTCTTCCAGGCAGGGGAGAGGTGCGAGGTCACGGCATCACAGACCCTCCACCCAACGTTATGACGACTCTCAAGGTACTGTCTGCCTGGGTTTCCCAGGAAAAGGATGATCACCATAGGTCCATTATGGTGATTTAGGCTGTTCTGTCAATGAAGAAGCCTGTGCGATCGAGTCGCACAGGCTTGCATAGGAGGGTATGAAGAGAATTAATCAGTCTTATTCTTCTTCGAGACCGTTACCGCATACGGTTTCTTCACCGTCAGCAGCCCGGTAGACACCATGGAAGGTACCGTACTCGTCGATAGAGCCTTCGAGTGTACCGCCGCCGGGCATCTCCACGTAGACATTCCCATCAACATCAGGTTCGATGTCAAATTCGTCATCATTGAACAGCGCGCTGTAAACGGGGTAGCCGCCTACCATTCGTACACTGAGGAAGATGGTCTCTGATGTATCCTCTGCGGCGATAGCGAGGTTCCCAACCCATCCACCATCATATGTATAGGCTGCATCGATCTGCATATCATAGGAATCTTCACCATCTGCCCTGAGCGTGTCAATATCGCTTTCCTCATAGTAGTTGTAGGTGTCATCGTACTTGAGGGTCCCATCATCGAAGTAGGTCTTCTTATAGTGATACACATACTGGTAGGTGGACTCAGCTGCATGTTGGAATGACTTTACGTCATAGAGGAGGAACTGATCCTCATCGTCGAAGTACTTGCTGTCGGCAGTCACGATATCGAGCGGCAGGATTCCTGCAACCTCATCGCTCGGCCTCATGTAATAGGTGATTCCTGCACGGATGCTTCCCCTGTCACTTGAATTCATATCGAGGATCTCAGGGAAGTATTTGATGCCCCCGACCTCGGTATAGTAGTCGTTCTGCTCCGATATGGCATCGGAGGGTGTCCCGATATCATCTTCATCAGCATAGACCAGGGACCGTACAAAGGAGGAGTAGGTGGCAGTCCCGTCCTTATGCAGCTGATTCCAGTAATCCTCCTGGAAGAATTCATCCAGGCTGCTGTCGCCGTAGAGTTCATCGGTATCGATAGTGAAGATTGCATCTACCCCATCCTCCTCATCATCAAAGGGGCCGTAGTCAGGAGCGAGGAAATAGTCCTTGGCCTCATCATCTTCCCACTTCTGTATCATGGTTCGGTCACCGACCTTGCCGTTATCGTAATAGACCCGCTCTGTCTCCCAACCTGAAGTCGTGAGTTCGGCACTGGTGTGGTCGTCAGACCAGTCGTTCCCGGGTACATAGTAGACGGTCTCGGTCCTCTCA
This sequence comes from Spirochaetia bacterium, assembly GCA_963677595.1. Lineage (GTDB taxonomy): Bacteria > Spirochaetota > Spirochaetia > CAKZLE01 > CAKZLE01 > CAKZLE01. Next base: position 1,542,115 of record OY782041.1, on the reverse strand, counting down.
AGGGAACTTGTCTCCGGTTTGATCACATGGAAGGTGATCTTGTAGACATTCATCTCTTCTTCACCAACCGTGACCGTTTCACTCATCTTCTCCATGAAAAAATATCGGTCACCCTCTGTCGGGTCATTGTCTGCTGATACCAGGTATTCTTCTTCATCAGCAGGAATCCGGATTACTCCGGAAGATTCACCATACTCTACATCAGGTGTGCCCCAGCCGTCTTCATTGACGTATTCCGAGGTACTGAAGCCGTTCCTCGACTTTGACACACCCGCTTCTTCAAGCTGGTCGTCCAGGTCATCCGCCAACCCTTCCGGGAAGATGTTGTTGATGATCGCCAAGTCCAAGGCTTTCCCTGAGAGATCCGTGAGATTGTTCTCGGGAAGGTCCGAATCATTGGTGACGAATTGACAGGACGTGAACAGGCCGGTCAATACGAACAAGACTACTGCCATGAATACCATAGACTTTTTCATACATTTCTCCCAACTTTTTTCGCTAATACTTTAAGTGTGTAGCAAGGTGCCTCTTATAGAGTATCGCGATACAGGGGATTTTACAAGGCTTTTATGTGGATTTAGTGTTTAAACTGTGTAATACCGTATTAAATAAGTCATGCATATGTATCTCCGAGTAGTTTCCCCTGTCTATCTGAAAGGACCAGTGGCCGATGACCCCCAGACTGAGCAGTACACAGATGACAGCGCGCAGGGAGCCGCCGTGGGCACATATGAGGATGGTGGAGTCAGGTTCAGGGTGCATGATCTCCTGGAGGAAGGACCCGACCCGCTCGTGGAGACTCAACAGACTCTCCCCCTCAGGCGGGGCTCCATGGAGGAGGTCATCGAACCAGGCCTGCTGTTTTGCGGGGAACCGTGCTCTGATCTCATCGAAGGAGAGGCCGTCGAAGAGCCCGAAATCGAGTTCAGCCAGCCGCTCATCATAGACTACCGGGATTTCGGGATGTGCGTCGGTAAAGGGGTCGATCGTCTCCCTGCAGCGGGTCATCGTGCTGGAGAATACCTTGTCGAAGGAGATGGGTTCCAGCTCCTTCGCGATCTCGGAAGCCCGATCAGTCCCTTCCGGGGTCAACGGTACATCCGTTCTCTTTCCGACGTACCCCTTCCCCTCGCATTGTGCATGGCGCAGCAGTATCACTCTCATCATAGGATTGCCTCCTGTAGGATCAGCAGGAGGAGCAGGACCGTCTCCCCCAGTTCGATCGTCGCACCGTAGCAGTCCCCGGTCAGTCCCCCGAGTCGTTTTGAGAGGAACACGGCGACTAAACTCATGATCCCCATGAGCAGCAGGAGGGATGCAAGCCCCGGGATGGAGGCGACGTACCAGACTGCGACAAGGGAATAGAGCGTCCCGATGACCGGTTCGGCCCAGCTTCCACGGCTCCGGAAGAACTCCCCCATCCCGCCGGGGCGGGCTGAGGGGAACATCCTGAAGTGGTAGAGGATCACGAGCCGCCCCGCGACCGGTGCGATGATGAGCAGCTGCAGCAGTCCCACGTCGATGAGCGCCGCGATACAGGCGATCTTCAGGAGGGTCTGTCCCAGCAGGGTGAGGGCCCCGAAGGAGCCGATCCTGCTGTCCTTCATGATCTCGAGTCGTCTCTCCCTGTCCCGTCCCCCGCCGAGCCCGTCAGCCGTGTCTGCCAAGCCGTCGAGGTGGAGTCCCCCGGTGAGGATGATCCACAGGATCGCGGTCACCGTCGGCGCGAGTGAGGGCAGGCCAAGATGGACCAGCCCCGCAGCAGCACCGTAGAGGATGGCCCCGATGATGAGTCCCACGAAGGGGAACCAGACGGCGGAGCGGGCGACCCGGTCAAGGTCCTCATCCTGCCGGTAGGGTATGGGAAGTATCGTCATGAACCGGAGGGCATACAGCAGCTTCATCTCGTTCTCCTAGGGTGCGAGCGATGCGAGGGTGACCATCTCGTTCGCCACATGGACCGCAGCCTCGCAGAGGTTGATCGCGATAGCCGCACCGGTCCCCTCCCCGAGACGCATCCCCAGGTCGAACAGCGGCTTGAGTCCCATCTTCTCAGAGATGAGGTCATGCCCCTTCTCGGCAGACTGGTGGGAGAGGATCATATACTCCCTGATCTCAGGGCAGAGTGAGATGGCGATCTGAGCCGCGGCAGAAGAGATGAACCCGTCGATGACGACGGGTACGTGCCTGGCTGCGGCAGCCAGCATGGCCCCCGCGATAGCGCCGATCTCGAACCCGCCTACCTTGGCAAGTACATCGATAGGATCGGAGGGGTCGGGGGAGTTCACATCCAGGGCCTTTCTGATCAGTTCGGTCTTCCGTACTCTGGCCTCGTCGCTGATCCCCGAGCCGATGCCGGTGATCGAGTCCACATCGAGGTCGAGCAGGGTCGCGAGGATCGCGGTCGAGGCGCTGGTATTCCCGAGGCCCATCTCACCGGTCCCCAGGATGTCGAGTTCCTTGATCTCATTCACTGCCTCGATGCCGACTTCGAGGGAAGCGATCGCCTGCTCCCGCGTCATGGCAGGGCCTTCGGCGATGTTGGCTGTCCCCCTGCCGAGTGAGCACTGCCTGATGCCTTCGGGATTGTAGTCGCATGCGATCCCGGCATCGGTGACCGATATGCTGACCCCCTCAGCCCTGGTGATGGCATTGATCCCGGCACCCCCGGCGATGAAGTTCATCGTCTGCAGCGCTGTCACGATCTGCGGGGCGTTGGTGACGCCCTCCGTGGCGATCCCGTGGTCAGCGGCGAAGATGGTGATCCACTTATCCCTGCAGGCAGGGGTCATGGTTCGTTGGGAAGAGGCGATGATGATCGCGAGTTCCTCGAGCCGGCCAAGGGACCCGACCGGTTTTGCCAGGGAATCCTGTTTCTCCCGCATGGCCCTCGCGACTTGCCGGTCGACCGGCTCGATGGATGCACGTGTCTGTGTCAGTAGGTTCATAGGTGTTCACTCCTTACGCTTATTTGATCTTCTGCGGTATACCCGCAGTCATGAGATAGACATGTTCGGCATGCCGGGCGATATACTGGTGAAGAATCCCGCTCAAGTCCTGGAAGAGTCTCCCCAGGACCGTGGGGCTGACCAGGCCGGTCTCGACCTGGTTCGATATGATGAAGACCTCCCCGTCGATCTTGCGGCAGGCCGAGATGAGTGCGCCGATCTCCTGTTCCACGACCGGCTGTACGGCTTCCCGGTCGAACTCCTCTCCCTGGTCCAGCACGATGTTGGTCATGAGCATGGTCAGGCAGTCGAGGATGACGGCACTGCACCCGACTGACTCCTCCTGGAGACCCTCGTGCAGGTCCCTGTCCCGTTCCCAGGTCTTCCATTCGGCAGGCCGGTCTGCCCGGTGCCGCTTCACCCGCAGTTCCATCTCGTCATCGAGTACCCGTGCGGTCGCTATATAGAGGACCTGCGAACCGGGGTTCGCATCCTGTATTGCCTGTGCAGATGACTGCGCGAAGGTCGTCTTCCCTGTCTTGATTCCCCCGAGGATGAGGGTCACAGCTCCCATAACGTCTCCTTTCCCAATGCTTCCAGCAGGGTCCTGTTCTCTTCAGCCCTGCGTGTCCCGATCCTGATGAAGTCAGGAAGCCCGAACGAGGTGCAGTCCCTGACGACGACTCCCATACTGAGGAGCCGCTCGGCAAGGAGCGAAGAGTCTATCGTACCGCCACCCCTGGAGGGCCGCTTCCTTGCCAGTATGATATTACAATCCGTCGGGATAGTCTCTATCCCGATGGCATGGAGGTTGCCAACCAGTTCCTGAGTCTCGTGCCGCAGTGAAGCCCACTGCCCCTCATAGAGGGCTATATGGTCAAGTGCGGCAGCCGCTGCCGCAAGTGCCGGGCTGTTCATGCTCCAGGCCGGCTGCAGGGCCTTGAGCCCGGCGATGATCTGCTCATTCCCCGCGATATACCCGATACGGAGCCCTGCCAAGGAGAAGTCCTTGGTCAGGGAATGCATGATGAGTGCCGACGGGTGGGAGAAGTGGTGTTCAGCGGGGTCATCGGTCATCATGAGGTAGGCCTCATCAATGACCAGCAGGCTGCCTGCGGCTTCACATGCTTGGGCGATCGCCTCGAGCTGGCCTCGGGCGAACAGCCTGCCTGTCGGGTTGTTCGGGCTGCAGAGCCAGACGAGCTTGGGCTTGAGGGCCTCGATATCCCCAAGGACCAGGGGGATCTCATGGGAGAAGCCCCCTGGAGGGAGGGCATCCCGCCTGTGGATCCTCCCGCCAAAGATCAGGGAGTTCTTCTCGTACTCTCCGTAGGTGGGACCGAGGATGAGTACCGGGTCGTCCGGCTCGATGAACAGCATGGAGATGAGGAAGATCCCCTGGCTGATTCCGTTCACGATGAGAAGCTCCTGCTCCGGCATCCCGAGATGGGTCGAGAGCTTCGACTTCAGAGCTGAACCATCCTGGTCAGGGTAATTAATGGGGTCGCTCCCCCCTATGGCTTCCACGATTGGCTCCGGGAGGGGATAGGGGTTCAGCGAGACGGAGAAATCGAGGGTCCCATGCAGGGTCCCCCCGTGGTAGACACGTCCCGGCAGCCGCAGGGAGCGGTTACAGCGATAAGCCAAAGCCTGCCCCCTGAAGTAGTATGACCATGCCGATGATGAAGAGGTACCCGCCCTTCCTGCAGATGGAGATCCCTTGAACCAGAAGTGCTGTCTCCGGGTTCTTTCCTGCCGGGTTGAGGACGTAGCAGCCGATCTTCTCCAGTCGTACGCCAAGCACGCCGGCAAGGGCTGCCATGGTCCAGCCGGCATTCGGGCTCTCAGTCTTCCGGTGGTCACCGAGCATGACGTGCAGCCCCCGGTGGGGGCCGACCTGCACGATCCCCGCTAGGAGGATGAAGAGTGCCGTGATCCGTGCCGGTATATAGTTGAGTAGATCATCGACCCGGGCGGAGAACTTCCCGAGCCATTCCAGCTCCTCCGTGCGGTAGCCGAGCATGGCATCGCAGGTGTTGAAGACCCGGTAGACGACAGCCCCGGGCAGCCCGAAGATCATGAACATGAGAATCGGTGCACTCAGGCCGTCGGTGAGGTTCTCAGAGAGCGACTCGAGTGTTGCCGCACAGACCTCACTGCCTGAGAGGGCTGACGTCTCCCGACTCACCAGGTGGTAGGAGAGACTCTTCCTCGCAGCCTCAAGGTCCCCTGAGGAAAGTTCACTACCGATCTCCCCGCCGACCTGGAGGAGGCGGGTGAAGGTGATGGTGAAGTAGAGCAGGAAGCCGGTAATCACGGTGAGCAGGTATCCCGGTGCGCCTGCAAGGCGGGCCAGGTAGATGATGCCCCAGGCTGCCGCACTGAAGAGCGATGCCGTGACGAGGGGGATCATCATCCCCTTCAGGAAGGCGTGTGCTGGATTTGCCGGGGTGTGCTTCCCCCGCAGCAGGGAGATCATGCTCCCCATCCATGCGGTGGGGTGGAGCCTGTTGGGCGGATCCTTGAAGATGAGGTCGAGCACCACGGCAATGAGGATCGCGGCCATCAGGAGACCCCGATGATGGAGTCGAGCAGCTTCATGTCCAGGTGCTCCTCGATGATGTCAGCGAGCCGCTCCAGCTCCTCCTCGCGCTTCTCAGCGAGGGAGACGGGCCTCATACCCGAGTCCCAGCCGATCGACCTGAGCCAGCTCCTCCGGAAGGAGGGCGTGTCGAATACCCCGTGGAGGTAGGTCCCCCAGACAGGGAGGGATTCGGCATATGCCCCGTCGGTATCAGCGGAGCCTGCGATCCTGAAGAGCGGTTGGGTCTTCCCGTGAAGTCGGGTGGTCCCCATATGGATCTGGTAGCCCGAAGCCTCAACGGGACCCGTTGGGGCGAAGGGGTTCTCCGCCTCCAGGACGGCAGTTGTCTGGATGGTCGTCTTTATCGGGAGCATCTCCGTCTCCGCATCAAGGAGGCCGAGCCCGGTGACGTCCCCGGAGATACCCTCGATTCCCTCATCGTCATGGATGACCTTCCCGAGCATCTGGTAGCCGCCGCAGATGCCGGCGACCGCGACCCCGCGGTTGGCAGCACTGATGACTTCCCGTGCCAGCCCGGTGCTCTTTAGCCAGATGAGGTCCTCGATCGTCGTCTTCGAGCCGGGGAGGATGATGGCCTTCGGGTTTCCGAGTTCGTGGACTGACTGCACGAACCGTATCCTGATGTTCTCTTCCAGGGTGAGGGCATCGAAATCATCGTAGTTTGATATATGGGGGAGCCTGATCACCGCGATGTCGAAGCTGCCGTCCCCGAAGGTGGATTGTTCATCGAGGAAGACCGAATCCTCCTGGGCGAGCTGCAGGTCCTTGATGTAGGGGAGGACCCCCACGGTCGGGATGTGCCCGGTGAGTTCATCGAGCATCCTGATCCCGGGAGTCAGCAGATCGATGTTCCCCCGGAACTTGTTGATGAGGAACCCCTTGACCAGGTCCCGCTCATGGGGCTCGAGCAGCTGGAGCGTCCCGTAGAGGAAGGCGAAGACCCCGCCCCGGTCGATGTCCGCTGTGAGGAGTACCGGGGACTGCAGGTAATCGGCTACCCGCATGTTCACGATCTCGTCTTTCTTCAGGTTGATCTCTGCCGGGGAGCCAGCCCCCTCGACGAGGATGAGCTCGCTCTCTCTTTTCAGCCGCTCCAGCGTCGCGGTGACCTCATGCCAGAGTTCAGGTTTTGCCTTATAATACTCACCGCCCTTCAGCGACTTCCACGGCTTACCCATCAGGACCACCTGCGAGGAGCCGTCGCTCTCCGGTTTGAGCAGGATGGGGTTGAAGAGGACTGAGGCCTCTTTCCCGGCAGCGATCGCCTGCATGGCCTGGGCCCTGCCGATCTCGAGTCCGTCCGGGGTGGCGAAGGAGTTCAGGGCCATGTTCTGGCTCTTGAAGGGGGAGACATCGTAGCCCCGCCTGGTGTAGATCCGGCAGAGGGCCGTTACCAGCAGGCTCTTCCCGACATTGGAGGATGTCCCCTGTATCATGAGTGATCGTGCAGCCAATGTATTCCCCTTCCGACAGTTCAGATTGATGATCCCTGCATACCACGTCCGGCGAGCTGTGTAAAGAGTCTGCCGGGAGCCGTGCATGTCGTCAGTATACCAGTATGGGCCAGCGCATCTGGATTGTATTGAACTATCTTGTGGTTTTTTGAGGAATCTTATGGTATAGGATGCGGGGAAGAGAATTGCATTGACAAACGGGGAGGACCTGTATTATACAGGGGCCAATAGGTGTGAGAACTTAATTGGGAAACAGGTGAAAGACCTGTGCGCCCCCAGGCACTGTAAGATCGCGAAGTACCTGATAGAACCACTGAGGATATCCTTGGGAAGGGTCAGGTATAGGGCATCAAGTCAGGAGACCAGCCTATAACAAGCATAACTGTCATTATGTACTGGGTGGGGTATAATGAAAGCTGAATACGGCACTTGTTTCCAATCACACATGCACATGCATGAATAATCCCGGTTTCCTCATCGCAGGAACGCATTCCGGCTGCGGCAAGACCACCGTCAGCATGGGTTTGATGCGTGCGTTTGCCGACCTGGGTCTGCAGGTCCAGCCCTGGAAGGCCGGCCCTGACTACATCGACCCCAAGTTCCATACTATCGCGGCGAGGAGGAGTTCGAGGAACCTCGACACGATGCTCTGTTCCCCCGATACCGTGAAAGAACTCTATGCCCGGCAGCAGGCTGACCTCTCGATCGTCGAGGGGGTCATGGGGTTCTTTGACGGTGCAGGTCCCTGTGATGAGCGGGGGAGTAGTGCCCACCTGGCCAAACTGCTCGGGCTGCCGGTCATCCTGGTCCTCGATGCGAGGGCCATGGCACGTAGTGCCGCGGCCATCGTGAAGGGGTTTGCGACATTCGACCCCGAACTGGAGTTGGCCGGGATCATCCTCAACCGGGTCGGGTCCCCCCGCCATGCCCGAGTCCTTGGGGAAGCGATCAGGGAGTATACCGGTATCCCGGTGATCGGCTCTATCCCGAAGGATGCACGCATGGCCCTGGAGTCACGGCACCTCGGGCTGGTACCCGCAGAGGAGTCCGAACACTGGGACCATACCTTCGATACCATCGCGGGAGTGCTGAAGGAGCACCTTGACCTTGGGAGACTGCGGCAGATCGCGGCAGCGGCGGGGCAGGCAGAAACCGGCCTGGCAGCCCTGCATCCTGCAGGCCGCATCACCTGCCATCCGCGTATCGGCATTGCCGACGATGCGGCGTTCAACTTCTATTACCAGGATAACCTCGACCTGCTCGAAGACCATGGGGCGGAACTCGTCAGGTTCAGCCCGGTGAACGACCACCGTCTCCCGGACTCGCTGGACGCGCTCTATCTCGGGGGCGGGTACCCGGAACTCCATGCAGGCCAACTCTCTGCGAACACCACCATGAAGGACTCGATCAGGCAGGCTGTCGAAGGGGGCATGCCCCTGCTCGCGGAGTGCGGGGGATTCATGTACCTCTGCGATGCGATCGAGGTCGACGGGCATTCCTACCCGATGGCAGGGATCTTTCCCTATACAGCGAGTCTAAGTAGGTCGCTCCGTGCCCTCGGCTATTGTGAGACACAGACGATGCGGGGCAGCATCTTCGGGGAGGGAGGGACCTCTTCGCGGGGGCATGTATTCCATTGGGCGGAACTCGACCGGGAGATAGGCCAAGAGGATGCCCTGTTCCTCATCAGGAAGGGGGAGCGGTCCTTCCACGACGGGCTGCAGTACCGGCAGGCCGTAGGCAGCTGGGTACACTTCCATTTTGCATCCAATATAGGGATGCTGAGATCTTTCATACAGAAGGCAGGTGAATACCATGAACGATGACCAGAAACGGGGAAGGCAGTACTTGAGACCGGAGGAGATCTATGCAAGGAGCTTTTCCATGATCAGGGAGGAGTTCGGCGATTACCACTGTCCTGAGGCTGAGATGCTCATCAGGACCCGGATCGCTCATACCACAGCCGACGTTGAGTTCTCGAAGACGTTCAGATTCCATGCCGATGCGCTCTCCTCAGGGGTGAAGGCGATCCGGGAGGGCCGGAACATCTACACCGACGTCTCTATGGTCACCTCGGGGATCCGGGCACGGCTGCCAGAGGGGTATGGGGGGACACTCTCCTGCATGCTCTATACAGAGGAGGCTGCCGCATTGGCGGCAGCGTGCGGGATGACCAAGTCGGCAGCCGCGGTCAGGCTGGCGAAGGCAGAGTATGACGGCGGGATCGTGGCGATCGGGAATGCACCGACGGCCCTCTTCGAACTCATCGACCTGGTCAATGCCGGGGAGGTGCGGCCCGCCCTGATCATCGGGGTGCCGGTCGGCTTCGTGGGGGCTGCTGAGAGCAAGCAGGAACTGCTCGGGATAGATATACCGTTCATCACCAACCCCGACAGGCGGGGAGGTTCCCCGATCGCGGCAGCGATCGTGAACGGCCTGATCGCTCTAGCAGGGAAACAGTATGGAGTATAGGAAGGTCCTCGGTACCGTTGACGGACTCAGGAGGGGGTTTACCTCGGGCACCTGTGCCCAGGCTGCGGCGAAGGCTGCCGCAACAGCCCTCGTCGAGCAGAGGACGATAGACCTCATACCGGTAGTCCTCCCCTCAATGACGCTGGAGCTTCCCGTGTATGAGATCTCGAGGGACGGTGAGTCAGCCTGCTACGGTATCTACAAGGACAGCGGGGATGATGACGATGTCACCAACGGGAAGGAGTTCCGTGCGGAAGTCTCTTTCAACGAAGATTCCCGTATCCTGGTCCTCGGCGGGACAGGGGTGGGGACCGTGACTCGGGAGGGGCTGCCGATCTCGCCGGGAAGTCCTGCGATTAATCCCAGGCCAAGAAGACGTATCGAGAAAGAGCTCACCCCCCTGCAGAGAGACGGCAGCGGCTTCTCGGTGACCATCAGCGTCCCGGAAGGCGAGGAACTCGCGAAGAGGACCTGGAACCCGCGACTGGGGGTCGAGGGTGGGATCAGCATCATAGGTACTTCGGGCATCATCGAACCGAAGTCCTCGAGGGCCTACAAGAGCTCGATAGCACTCAATGTACGGGTCGTGAGACAGAGCGGTTTCGAGCAGGTCTATCTGCTTTCAGGCTATGTCGGGGAGAAGTATACCGCGGCACGGGGAATCCCCGAAGAGCAGACGATCCTTTTCGGCGACTATGCCGGCTTTGCCCTCGACAAAGCGGTCGCACAGGAGTTCAGTCAGATCATCCTCTGTGCCCATATCGGGAAGATGGCGAAGGTCGCGGCAGGGCTGTTCAACACCCACTGCACCTATGGGGATGCACGGCTCGAGACCATTGCAGCACATGCTGCCCTGACAGGAGCGGACCGGGGGCTCGTCGGCAGGATCATGGATGCCGCAACAGCTGAGGAGGCTGCGAAGTTCATCAGAGAGCACAACCTGCCGGAGACCTTCGATTCGATCAACCGGAAGCTTCTCGAACGGTGCCTCCTCTATATGAAGAAGAGGATTCCCATACGGTCAGTGCTCCTGGACCTCTCAGGCGAGGTCCTGTCGGATCTCTCAGCCGGGGAGGCAGCCGATGACTGATCTCTCAATCGTCGGGATGGGCCCGGGGGATCCTGCCTACATCCTGCCGCAGGCAGTGACGTGCATCGAGGAGGCCGACGTACTCATAGGAGGGGAGAGACATCTCGAAGCCTGTGGTGGGGAGGGGAAGACCCTGATCCCGCTGCAGGGGGACTATGGGTCTGTCATTCGAAGGGCCCTTCTGGAGCATCCGGCACAGAGGCTGGCCGTGCTGGTGTCGGGAGACCCCTGCTATCACAGTCCCCTGAGACTCATCCGGGAACAGTTCCCAGGTATACCGATAGCGATCATCCCGGGGCTGAGCAGTTTCCAGTACCTGTTTTCCAGGATCGGGCTCCCCTGGCAGGGAAGCAGGCTCCTGAGCCTGCACGGGAGTCTGCCGGAGTCTTGGGAGGAACTGCTCGACGATGAGAGGACCGTCCTGCTCCTTGACCGGGAACACACACCATCAAGGGTCGCAGGGTATCTCTGCGAACATGACCAGGGAGAGAGGGTTGTCGTGATCGGCAGTGACCTCTCCTATGAAGCTGAGGAGATCCTGCAGATGACGGCGGCAGAGGTGCCGGAGGAGGAGTACAGGCTATGTGTGATGATTCTTCTTTGAGAGGCCTCTACTGCGTGGGGATCGGGCCTGGGGATCCGAGGATGGTCACTCTGCGTGCCCTGCAGGTCCTGCAGGAAGCTGACGTCATCCATATCCCGAAGGGACGGGCCTCCGGCTCCCTGGTGCAGGATATACTCATCAGCCTGCCCGACCTGAAGGCTGAGCTCAGGGAGATCGACTTCTCCATGGCGAGGAGTGTCGCCCTGAGGCAGGAGCACTGGGACTGCAAGGCTGTTGAGATCCGTTCCGTGATCGAGAGGTCAGGATACTTCCTCTGCGTCACCCTCGGGGACCCTTCGATCTACAGTACGATGGCCTACCTGACCGGTGCCCTGAAAAGACTGGATGGGCAGGTGCCGATCACGATGGTCCCGGGGATCTCGAGCCTCCAGGCCGCAGCGGCAGAGCTCACATCCCCCCTGGTCATCGGGGATGAGGAGCTGGTCGTCGTACCGTTCCCGGAGACGGAAGGACGGTTGAGACAGCTGCTGGACCGGCATGCGAAGCTGGTCTGCATGAAGATCGGCAAGCGGATCGGTGATGCCGTACAGTGGCTTGCCGGTATCGAAGACGGGTATGGCATCAGCCTGGTGAAGAAGGCGGGCCTCTCTGACCGTGAAGTGTATCACGGGCTGGAGGAGATACGACAGGCAGACGGGAACCTGTCGATCCTGTTCATCGAGAAGAGCGAGGGGAAGTGACATGAAAGTATGGTTCATCGGAGCGGGTCCGGGAGACCCTGAATTGATCACGGTCAAGGGAGCGCGGATCATCGGGGAGGCGGCAGTCATCATCTATGCCGGGTCCCTGGTGCCGAAGCGGATCCTGGGATATGCGCGGGATACTGCGGAGATCCATGACTCGGCAGGCATGGCCCTTGATGAGGTCTGTTCCGTGTATAAGAAGTATGCGGGGCAGGATATCACGATTGCCCGCGTCCATACGGGGGACCCCTCCCTCTATGGGGCGATCGGGGAGCAGATCGCCTTCCTCAGGCGGGAAGGAATACCCTTCGAAGTGGTACCGGGGGTATCATCCTTCCAGGCTTCAGCGGCTGTGCTCGAACAGGAGCTGACCCTCCCGGGGGTCAGCCAGACAGTCATCATCACCCGTATCGCCGGGCGTACGCCGACCCCGGAGCAGGAGGACCTGGCCCTGCTTGCGAAGGCGCAGGCAACGATGGTCCTCTTCCTGAGTGTCGGGAAGTCGAAGGAGGTAGAGGAGAGACTCCTGACGGAGTACCCGCCTCAGACCCCCTTCGCGATCGTCTACCGTGCAGGCTGGCCGGAACAGCGGGTCTTCAGGGGAGTACTTTCAGACCTCCATACGACCGTGAGAGAGAACAGCCTGACGAGGCAGTCCCTGATCGTGGTCGGGAAGGTGCTCGACAACGAGTTCGAACTCTCGAAGCTCTATGACGCTCACTTCACCCACGGCTACCGGGAGGGGAAGGTATGAAGATCGCCCTGATTGCGATCACCGATTCGAGCCTTGCTTCAGCCAAGCGCCTGCAGCGGAGGCTGCCGGGAAGCGAGCTGGTCGATGTGCGGGGGAAGGGAAACCTCAGGGCCTGGGCAGCTGCCCATTTCCAGGAGTACGACGGACTCGTCTTCTTCATGGCCATCGGTATCGTCTACCGGGTGATCGCGGGACAGATCACCAGCAAATATGAGGACCCTGCAGTGGTCGTCGTGGATGATGCCTGCCGCTATGCGATCTCTGCGTTGTCCGGGCATGAGGGGGGCGCCAATGACCTGGCCTGGACGGTAGGGATACTGCTCGGGGCACAACCGGTGATCACTACCGCGACCGAGACCCGGAAGCAGTATGTGGTCGGTATCGGCTGCAGGCTCGGTGTCTCCCCATCCGAGGTCAGGGCTGCCGTGACGGAGAGCCTGGAAGCCCTGGGAATAACAGCTTCAGAAGTGCGGGTCTGCGCATCAGCCTGGCTGAAGAGGGAGGAGGAAGGCCTGGTCACTGCCTGTGGGCAGATGGGCCTGCCGATCCTCTTCGTACCGGAGTACCGGCTCAAACGATTCACCGGTGCGGCGACGATCAGTGAGGCAGCTCTGAGGAGGTTCGGGATCGAGGGGGTGGCAGAACCCTGTGCCCTGATCACGGCAAAGAGGGGAACCCTGGCCCTGGAACGCAGGGTCTGCGGGAATGTCACGGTCGCCATCGTGAAAGAGGAGTTGGATTAGATGGGAAATGGAATGCTCTCTATCGTGAGTACCGGGCCGGGCTCGGTGGATCTCATCAGCGCTGCCGCGCGTGATGCTGTCAGGAGTGCTGACTACATCATCGGCTACCGGAAGTATGTCGAGCTCATCGCGGAATTGGTCGAAGGCAAGGAGGTCTTCTCCAACGGCATGCGCGGGGAGATCGACCGGTGCAGGTACGCACTCGATGCCATGCGGGGAGGGAAAGATGTCGCCCTCATCTGCGGCGGTGATGCCGGGGTCTTCTCCCTTGCAGGACTCATCTATGAGCTGGCTGAGGAGGAAGAGTATGACCGTATCACCGTCATACCGGGGGTCACCGCGGCCACAGCTGCCGCTGCCCTCCTCGGTGCCCCGCTCATCCATGACTTCGTGGTCCTCTCGCTCAGTGACCTCCTTACCGATCCTGAGCTCATCAGGAAGCGGGTCAGGATGGCGATCGAGGGGGATTATGTCCTGGTCCTCTACAACCCGAAGAGCATGAAGCGGGTGGAGCTCTATGACTGGGTACTCAGGGAGTACCTGGAGAGGGGGTCAGGGACCGTACCGGTCGGGATCGTCCGGAATGCCTATCGTGAGGGGCAGGCTGTAAGCTGCATGCCCCTGGAGGAGGCCTCCAGGCGGCAGGAGCTGGTCGATATGAGCACCGTCGTGGTCATCGGGAACAGTGCGACGAAGATCCTGGGGGACCGTATGGTCACCCCGAGGGGCTATACCGTGTAGGAGAAGCAGGAGACTGCAGGAGATATCGATAACAGGGTCATGGATGATTCTGAGAATTTGGAGGACGTACTATGAGAAAGAACATTGCAGCAGCTATAGTCCTGCTGGTCATGGGGGTGCAGCTGTTTGCAGCGGCACAGCAGGAGATGGTATTGCATGAGGCCGAATCGAGGATGGCAGTCCTCGGGGAGACGGACACGACCGTCACCTTCCGGGAGGCTACCGGGAATATCGTGGAGCTGCCGAAGGACCCGGAACGGACCGTGGTGACGCTGAACTCGATCCTGGATCTCTGGTACATGGCCGGCGGGACCTCTCTTGCCAAGGTGAAGGGGACGACGAACGTCCCGGAGGAGGCCCTCGACCTCCCGGTGCTGGGGACCATCAGCACGATCAACAGCGAGATGATCATGGAACTCGAACCAGACTTCCTGGTCGTCTCAGCGACCGAGACCCAGGTCGGGATCCGCGACCTCTTCGAGGCAGAAGGTATACCGGGAGTCTCGATCAGTTACAGCACCTATGATGACTTCCGGGTCATCCTGGACCTCTTCACCAGGCTCAACTCAACCAGGGACCTCTATGAGCGGACCATGATCCCCTACCAGCGGGATGTGCAGTCGATCATCAACCAGGTCCCTGAAGACGGGCCGACCGTCTGCATCCTCTTCAGTTCTACCCGGTACGTGAAGGTCGAGACGCAGAATACCATAGCCGGGTATTTCTGCGAGCAGCTCGGGGCAGAGAACATCTACCGGGATGACACGATCGAGGGGGCCACCCGGGTGGAATTGAGCCTCGAGTATATCCTTGAGCAGGATCCCGACATCATCTTCGCCACCACCATGGGTGATATCGAGAAGTGCCGGGAACGGATACAGGAGGACATCATCGACAGCGATATCTGGGGAGACCTCACGGCAGTGAAGAACGGCCGCTTCTACTACCTCGATAAGGACTTCTCCATCTACAAGCCGAATCGGTTCTATCCTGAGGCCTTCAAGACGATGGCTGAGTACCTCTATCCAGGGGTGCCCTTCACGTTTGAGGAGAGGTGATGGCAGCAGGAGGCGATATCAGGACCCATACCAGCTATAGGCTCGCCGTACTCGGGGTGCTTGCCATCGTCCTGGTGGTCGCCTTCTTCGCGGCGGTCGCTGTCGGGTCCACCCAACTCAGCCTCGGAGAGGTGTTTCACTATCTCTTTGTCGACCATGAGAGTACCAGGCACCGTATCCTGGTGAAGATCCGTATCCCCCGGGTGATCGTGGCGGGGCTGGTCGGGATGTCCCTGGCCTTGTCCGGCTGCCTGCTCCAGGGGGTCATGCGCAACCCCCTGGCCTCCCCGAACATCATCGGGGTCTCCTCCGGTGCTGGCCTTGCGGCAGTGTCAGTGCTGATCCTCTTCCCCGGCCTCTACTACCTGGTGACCCCGATCGCGTTCTTCGGGGCCTTCCTCACGACGATCGTGGTCTATTCCCTTGCCTGGAAGGAAGGTTCCAACCCCTTGAGGCTGGTGCTCTCCGGCATCGCGGTATCCTCCTTCCTGGGTGCCGGGTCGAACGCCCTGATGATCTTCTACCCTGACCGGGTGCAGAACGTCATCGGGTTCATGGTTGGGTCCCTCTCCTCGATCACCTGGGCTGATGTCACGGGTATGTGGCCCTATACGCTAGCCGGTCTCGTCCTCTCGCTCCTGCTCTCCCCACAGCTCAACATCCTGCTGCTCGGGGATGATACGGCGAGGAGCCTCGGGGTGAAGGTCGAGCGGGTACGCATGCTGTTCATCCTCATCTCCTCGCTGCTGGCCGCTTCGGCAGTCAGTATCGTCGGTCTCCTCGGGTTCGTGGGGTTGATCGTGCCGCACCTCGCACGACTGGTCATCGGGAACAACGCGAAGTACCTAGTCCCGGGGTCCGCCCTGCTCGGGGCGGTCATCGTCGTCTCCTGTGACCTGGTCGGCCGGGTGGTCATCAGGCCGCTCGAACTGCCGGTAGGCATCATCATGTCGCTGCTCGGCGGGCCGTTCTTCCTCTACCTGCTGCGGAAAGGCGGGATCAGGAAGGGGGCAGGGAGGTAATATGGCAATACAGGCGGAACACATCAGTCTCGGGTATGGCGGGGAGACCATCATCGAGGATCTCTCGATCAGGATACCTGCCGGCAGCTTCTGCTCGGTCATCGGCCCGAACGGCTGCGGGAAGTCGACCCTGGTAAAAGGCTTGTCGGGGAACCTCAGGCTCCGTTCAGGTTCGGTGAGGATAGGGGAGAGGACGGTATGTTCCTTCAGCCCCCGGGAGCTGGCAAGGAAGCTTGCCTATGTAGCCCAGTCCCCCCATATACCGGACCAGTTCTCCGTCAGGGAACTGGTCAGCCACGGTCGCTTCCCTCATCTCGGGTGGATGGGGAGGATGGGTGCCCATGACCATGAGGTCGTGGAATGGGCGATGGAACAGACCGGGATCGGCATGCTCGCAGGTAGGGATCTCACCCAGGTATCAGGCGGGGAACGGCAGCGCGCCTGGCTTGCCCTGGCATTGGCCCAGGAGGCTGAGATCCTGTTGATGGATGAGCCGACCACCTACCTTGACATCGCCCACCAGTTCCAGACCCTTGAGATGGTAGACTCACTCCAGAAGGAGACCGGCCGTACGGTACTCATGGTGCTGCATGACCTGAACCAGGCAGCCCGGTACTCGGACCTGATCTTCGTCATGCAGGAAGGACGGCTGGCAGCCCAGGGGCCCCCGAAGGAGGTCATGACCGAGCAGATGCTCTCCGAGGTCTTCTCGATCGAGACCCGGATCATGCAGGATGAACTGCATGGATGCCCCTTTTTCATCCCCCTCCGCGGGAAGAGGGGGCGGCTGGCATGAAGGAATCGATCCTTGAGCTCAAGGACCTGGACAAGGTCTACCCGAACGGGACGCATGCCGTGAGGAGTGTCAGTTACCGTCTCGATGAGGGTGGCTGCTATGCCTTCCTCGGACCCAACGGTGCGGGGAAATCGACGACCATCAGCATGGTCTGCGGGCTGTGTATCCCGACTTCCGGGAGTATTCACTTCTTCGATACGGATATCAGGAAGGATCCCGCCTCCTACCGGTCCTCGATAGGGGTGGTCTCCCAGCATGCCAACCTCGAACTCGACCTGACGGCGGCACAGAACCTGAGGATCCATGCGAACCTGTACGACCTCCCGAGACGGGAATACCCCGAGAGGGCAGAAAGACTCCTGAAGGTCGCCGGCCTGCAGGACAAGAAGGATGAGGTCGTGCGATCCCTCTCCGGGGGGATGAAGCGGAAACTGCAGATCATCAGGGCCCTGCTCCATGACCCGGGACTGCTGATCCTCGATGAACCGACCGTGGGGCTCGACCCTGCCAGCCGCCGGGCGATCTGGGATATCCTGCTCTCACTCAAGAGAGCAGGCAAGACCATCCTCTTCTCCACCCATTATATGGAGGAGGCCCATACCTATGCGGACTCGATCTCGATCATCCACCAGGGGAGCATCATCAAGCGGGGGACTGCCGACTCGCTGATCGATGACCTCGGCAGCTGGTGTCGACTTGAGTATGAGGGGATGGCGAAGCGGGTGAGCTTCTTCCCGACCCATGAGGAGGCGCTCGAGGGTACCGGCAGCCCGGTGGTTGAGCTGATCGTGCGGAAGACGACCCTTGAGGATGTCTTCATCGACCTTACGGGAAAGGAGTTGGAGAAATGAGCTTTACAGGACAGGCACGTGCCTTCTTTGCCGTCTACCTGCGGGGATTGTACATCCTGAGGGCGAGGGCGGTGAAGAACCTCGTCTCCTTCTTCCTCTCCCCTGCGCTCTATGCCCTCGCCTTCGGCTGGGGGGTGGGGAAGGACCTGACGGTAGGGGGGATCCCCTACCTGACGTTCATGGTCCCCGGGCTCATCGCGCTCTCGGGGATGACCATGAGCTTCAGCATCGCGACGGAGGTGAACATCTCCCGGTTCCTCACCCATTTCTTCGAGGAGTACCTGCTCTCCCCGGCACATGAGCTCTCCATCGTGCTCGGGAACGTCCTGTACGGGATGACGAAGGGAGCCTGCAGCTTCCTTGCGGTGCTGCTCATCGGCAGGCTCTTCGGGGCCGTCCCGGAAAGGAGCCTGCTCCTGCTCGTGCCGGTCCTGATCAATAGCTTCATGTTCGCCTCCTTAGGCCTCTGGATATCGCTGTCGGTGAAGAACCACCGGGACATGACCTCGTTCCAGTCCTTCGTCATCACCCCGATGTCCTTCATTGCCGGGACCTTTTTCTCGTTAGAGTCCCTCCCCGGGATCTTCAGGGTCCTGACGGAGATCATCCCCCTGACCCATGCCTCTGCGGCGATCCGGGCAGCCTACCTCGGGAGGCCGGTACCTGGGTACCACTACCTCATCCTCATCACGTACTCCATCCTCTTCCTCTGCATGGCTGTCCTGCGGGTCAGGAAGGCCGTCTCCTGATGGTGAGGATCGCGTATTTCACTGTGGTGACCGCTCCGAACAACTGTGTGGTCAACTGCGCCACATGTGCAGACTACTGCGTGAAGGACGAGAGTTCAAAGAAGGGTTGAGAGATCAGGGTCAGGCGAACATCAGGAGGCTGAGAGACATGACGACCATACCGGCAATGAGGCCCCCTATTGCGATATGGTGTTCTCCATACTCCTCCGCGGTCGGCAGGAGTTCGTCAAGGGATATATATACCATGATGCCTGCGACCCCGGCAAAGATGATCCCGAACGTAGAGTCACTGAATATGGTGCGCAGGATGAAAAATCCGATCAGTGCTCCCACCGGTTCTGCAAGACCGGAGGCGAAAGAGAGCCAGAAGGCCTTCTTTCTGCTCTTCGTCGCATAGTAGATCGGTGCGGAGACAGCCACGCCCTCCGGGATGTTATGGATCGCAATCGCCACTGCGATGCTGACACCAAGGGTCGGATCAGTCAGTGCACCCATGAAGGTAGCGAGACCCTCAGGGAAATTATGGATGGCAATGGCAAGGGCCGAGAACAGGCCCATCCTCAGCAGGCGCTTCTCTGAGGCTGCATCAGGTTCCACCTCCATGTTCCTGATCTCATGAGGGTTCTCATAAGAGGGTATGAGCTTGTCAATAAGGGCGATCAATCCAAGCCCGCAGAAGAACGCTATGGTCGTGACCCAGTACCCCTTGGTCTCCCCGAAGGGGACGCTCAAAGATTCCCTGGCCTTGACGAATATCTCGATGAAGGAGACATAGATCATGACTCCTGCTGAGAAACCGAGGGCTCCGGCAAGGAACTTCGGGTTGAACTTCTTGGAGATGAAAGCTATAGCACTCCCTACCCCGGTGGCAAGACCGGCAAAGAGCGTCAGCCCTAAGGCGAACAGTATCGAACTCATGGGATCCCCCTGATTGGTGTTTCCCTAATCTTACCATAGTATGATGTGCTGATATAGCGGTTTCGTGACCACACATGCCCATCCTGGCCTCCTGCCGGGCGGATCTGGTGGAGAACGGGTAAAACAGGCCTCTTTCTCCCTCCAGACAACCTCCCTGCATTGCATATAGCAATTTATTTATTGTATTATCTCTACTACTGATACCGGCTCAAGGATTCCCTTGAGCCAGGTCCGAAGGAGCGAAGATGAGTACGAAGAAGACGGTAGACGAGATCAATGAGAAGATCAGGAACGGGGAAGCCGTGGTGGTCACTGCTGAGGAAGTGTCAAGGATGGCCGAGACCATGACCCCGGCCGAGATCGTCGAGCAGGTCGATGTCGTGACCACGGCGACCTTCGGGCCGATGTGTTCCTCAGGGGCCTTCGTCAACTTCGGACACTACAGCCCCCCGATCAGGATGGAGGAGATCACCCTCAATGACGTACCTGTCTCAGGGGGCCTTGCGGCAGTCGACACCTATATCGGCGCGACCTCCGAGTCCCATTTCGACCACCGGTACGGAGGGGCCCATGTCATCGAGGAGCTGATCGCAGGAAAGGACGTCAAGCTGAAGGCCCGTGCGAAGGGGACGGACTGCTACCCGCAGAAAGAGGTCGAGACCATCATCAACAAGGAGAGCGTGAACGAGTTCTACCTCTACAACCCCAGGAATGCCTACCAGAACTACGGGGTCGCCGTCAACACCAAGCACCGGACCATCTATACCTATATGGGGACCCTGCTCCCCGATATCGGGAACGCGACCTACTCGACAGCCGGGGAGCTCAGCCCGCTGCTCAACGACCCGTCCTTCAGGACGATCGGCATCGGGACGAGGATCTTCCTTGGTGGTACCCAGGGCTATGTCTCCTGGTACGGGACCCAGTTCAATACCATGAAACCCAAGAACGAATACGGCATCCCCACGAGCAATGCCGGGACGATCGCGGTCATCGGCGATGCCAAGCAGATGAGTACCGAATACATCAAGGCAGCCTACTTCGAGAAGTACGGGGTGACTATCTTCATCGGGATAGGTATTCCTATCCCCATGCTCGACGAGGAGGTCGCGAAGGGCTGCATGATCGCCAATTCCCAGATAGAGACCCAGGTCATCGACTACAGCGAGGCGGACAAGCCGTCCCTCGGGGTCGCGAACTATGAACAGCTCCGATCGGGGACCATCACCATCGATGGGAAGCAGGTGAAGACAGCTCCGCTGTCGAGCCTGATGAAGGCGCGGAAGATCGCCGCTGAATTGAAGGGCTGGATAGAGGCCGGGGAGTTCTTCATTACCACCCCTGTCGAGGCATTCCCGAAAGAGAGCACCGTCAAGGGCCTGAAGCAGAGATAAGGGGTAGATGATGAAGAAGAGATATGTATTACGATTCTCACCGGAGATAGTGAAGAAACCGCTCGTCTCGGACCTGGTCAGGAAGTTCGACATCAGCGTGAACATCCTCAATGCCGACATCTCATCCGGGAGGAACGGGATGCTGGTCGTGGAACTGGAAGGGACGGAGAAGGCCCTGAACAGCAGCGTTGCAGAACTGCTGCGGGACGGGGTCAAATGCTCGCCCCACGTCAAGGCACTGGTGTTCCGGCAGAATGAGTGCGTTGCCTGCGGCAGCTGCACCTCCGTCTGTTTCTCGGGCGCCCTGCAGATGAATACCGAGACCTGGGAACTCGAGTTCGACCAGGATAGCTGCGTCGTCTGCGGTCTCTGCGTGGAGGCCTGTCCCTTACGGCTCTTCTCCATAACCAGGGAAGCTGAATAGCAGGCTGTCATGGAAGGCTACGGTCCCAGGATATACCGTGAGGCGATGGGCGGCGGCAGGTTCGCATCAATCATCGTCTCCGTAGGCCAGACCGACCTGTGGATCGGGATCGATGCCGGGTCCTTCGGTGACCTGGATGCCGGGGAACTCGAGGGAGTGACGATCCGTGAGATCGAGTCGTTACAGGAGACTATACGTGCATATGAAGAGACTCACGGGGGATTCATCGCATCATTGGTCCCCGTACCGTCGGATGACGGTGCCCCGGACGTGGTCAGGCAGCTCATCGAGGCGGGAAGGACCGCAGGCATCGGCCCCATGGGGGCGGTAGCCGGGACTTTCTCCGAGCTCATCGGCAGGAAGCTCCAAGATACGTTCCCCATACGTGAGATCGTGGTGGAGAACGGCGGGGATATCTATCTCGATATCGAGGAGGACCTGCAGTTGAGGATCTTTGCCGGGAGCTCTCCCCTCTCGGACAAGCTCGGGGTCCTGATCCCTGCAGGCGAGAGCCCCCTCGGGGTCTGCACCTCCGCGGGTACGGTCGGCCCCTCGCTGAGCTTCGGCACGGCCGATGCGGTGATGATCGCCCACCGCAGCACGGCACAGGCTGATGCCTATGCCACGGCGTTCGGGAATGAGGTGCACAGCACCGGCGATGTGGATGGCGTGATTGGAAGGATCCGGGAGATCGATGCCGTGGTATCGGCGGTCATCATCAAGGATGACAAGGCCGGTATCTGCGGCAGCTGTGAGGTGAAGGTATACCGATGAACAGGATAGACAGATTATATGAAGAGGCAGCAACGAGGATCCTCGTCCTTGACGGGGCCATGGGTTCCCTGCTGCAGCGATACGCTCTGGGGGAGGATGACTTCCGCGGCGAGGTCGTCGACACTATCCCCGGTGCGGCCTCCATCCCGCTCAAGGGGTGCAACGACCTGCTCTCGCTGACCAGGTATGACATCATCAGCGAGATCTACCAGGGCTACGTGGATGCTGGTGCTGACATCATCTCGACGAACACCTTCGGGGCGAATCCCATCACCCTGAAGGATTACGGGATGCAGGACCTCGCCTATGACATGAACCTCGCGGCTGCGGAATTGGCAAGGATGGTGGTCGAGTCTTCTGAACAGGCTGACGGGAAGCCCCGGTTCGTCGCGGGTTCGATCGGGCCTACCAGCAAGACGGCGTCGATCTCACCCAAGGTGGATGATCCCGGCTACCGGGAGGTCTCCTTCTCTGACCTGGTCGACTCCTACTCCGTCCAGATCGCAGGACTCCTCGACGGGCGTGTCGACATCCTGCTCATCGAGACCGTCTTCGACACCCTCAACTGCAAGGCAGCCCTCTTCGCGGCTGGCACGCTCCTCAAGGAGCGCGGGTACCGCAGCGAGCATCCCTTCCCGATCATGGTATCGGGGACCCTGAGCGATGCCAGCGGCAGGACCCTCTCAGGCCAGACGGTGGAGGCGTTCAGCCTCTCACTAGAGCATGCGAACCTCTTCAGCATCGGGCTCAACTGCTCGATGGGGGCGGAGGAACTTCGACCCCACCTCGAGACCCTCTCGGCCTGTGCCCCCTCCCTCGTGAGTGCCCACCCGAACGCAGGGCTTCCCGACCGGAACGGGGACTATACCCAGAGCGCGCAGAAGATGGGCGGGATCCTTGAGGGGTTTCTCTCCGACGGGCTGGTGAACATCATCGGGGGCTGCTGCGGGACCACCTATGACCATATACGCATCATAGCTGAACTGGCAGGCAGGTTCTCACCGAGGACCATCCCCGAGAAGGGACATACGTCAGCCTTCAGCGGCCTCGAGCCGCTCTATATGACCGCTGAGAGGAATTTCGTCAATATCGGGGAGCGTACCAACGTCTCCGGGTCGAGGAAGTTCGCCCGGCTGATCCGCGAGGAGAAGTTCGAGGAGGCGATCTCGATCGCGGGGAGCCAGGTGCGCAACGGTGCCCAGGTCATCGACATCTGCATGGACGATGCCATGCTCGACGCGAAGGCTTCGATGGTACGCTACCTCAACCTCATCGCGGCCGAACCTGACATAGCCAGGGTCCCGGTCATGGTGGACTCCTCTGACTGGGAGGTGATCCTCTCAGGGCTCGCCTGCCTCCAGGGGAAGGGGATCGTCAACTCGATCAGCCTCAAGGAGGGCGAAGAGGCCTTCATCGAACGTGCACGGGCCATCCGATCCTACGGAGCCGCGATGGTGGTCATGCTCTTCGATGAGTCCGGGCAGGCCGATACCTATGAGAAGAAGATCAGCATAGCAGAGCGATCCTATACCCTGCTCACCGAGAAAGCCGGCATCCCGCCGGAAGATATCATCTTCGACCCCAACGTCCTCGCCATCGCGACCGGCATGAGCGAGCACGACCGGTACGCGAAGGACTTCATCGAGGCAGTCGGCTGGATCAAGGGGAACCTCCCCCATGCGAAGGTGAGCGGCGGGGTGAGCAACCTCTCGTTCTCCTTCCGCGGCAACAACACGATCCGGGAGGCCATGCACTCGGTCTTCCTCTACCATGCCATCTCCAAGGGCATGGACATGGGGATCGTGAACCCGGCTATGGTCACCCTCTATGATGATATACCGGCAGACCTGCTGCAGGTGGTGGAGGACGCGATCCTCTGCCGGACAGCAGATGCGGCTGAGAAGCTCATCTCCTTCGCTGAGCATATGGCAGCCGATGATATGAAAGGATCTGCCAAGCTCCAGAACCAGGCGGACAGCGCCTGGAGGAAGGAGCCCGTCTCCCAACGACTGACCCACAGCCTGATGAAGGGGTTCACCGACTATATCGCCGGCGACCTCGATGAGGCAGTGAGAGAAAAGAAGGTACATTCAGAACCTGTGATCTCCCTCATCGAGGGCCCCCTCATGGACGGGATGCGCCAGGTAGGGACCCTGTTCGGGAAGGGAAAGATGTTCCTCCCCCAGGTGGTGAAGAGCGCGAGGGTCATGAAGAAGGCAGTCGAGTACCTGCAGCCCCTCATCGAGGAGGAGCAATCAGGTACCGGGTCCTCTTCGATGGGCAAGCTGCTCATCGCCACGGTCAAGGGTGATGTCCACGACATCGGGAAGAACATCGTCTCCGTCGTCCTCGCCTGCAACGGGATCGAGATCATCGACCTCGGGGTCATGGTCCCCGCTGATGAGATCATCGCCCGGGCACTCGAAGAGCAGGTCGACATCATCGCCCTCAGCGGGCTGATCACCCCCTCGCTCAACGAGATGATCCATGTTGCGAGCGAACTCGAGAAGCGGGGCCTGAGGATACCGCTCTTCGTCGGGGGGGCAACCACCTCGATCGAGCATACCGCAATCAAGATCGCGCCGAACTACTGCGGCCCGGTAGTCCATACGAGGGATGCATCAGGCGGGGTGGAGGCAGCGATGAGGCTGCTGAACCCCAGGACCAGGGATGCATTCGTCACAGAGCTCGAGGAGACCTACCGCTCCATCCGAACCCTCCATGGGGAGGGTGGGCAGACAGAGGCGCTCCGGTCGCTCGAAGCGGCCAGGAAGCTCGGTAGCGAGACGGTCAGAGCTATCCCCGCACGGGCACCCCTGGTACCAGGGCAGCAGGTCCTTGAGATCCCCTTGGCTGAAGTAGAGCCGCTGATCAACTGGAAGATGTTTCTCCATACCTGGAAACTGCCGTTCACCGGCGATGAGGCCGACGAACTCACCCGGGATGCGCAGGAACTGCTCAAGGAACTCAAACTGACCTACGGGTATACCATCCGGGCTGTGACCGGGATCTATCCCGTCACCCGGGAAGCAGATGACCTGATCCTCAAGACCGGGGAGTCGCACGAAACGCTCCACTTCCTCAGGCAGCAGGAGACGAAGCTGGAGGGAGCCTCGATCGCGGACTACTTCTCGGCAGACGGGGACTGGATCGGGCTCTTCGCCATCACTGCCGGCATCGGCATGGAGGGGATCCTCTCCTCCTACGGTGACGATGACTACCGGAAGCTGCTCCTGCAGAGTGTAGCCGACCGGGTGGTGGAGGCAGCGAGTGAATACATGCATGAGAAGGTGATGACTGAATACTGGGGGTATGATACGATTCAAGGGGTGAGACCCGCACCGGGATACCCCATGTGCCCCGACCATTCTGAGAAGGAGACGGTCATCAGGGTCCTCGGCGGGACCGGGGTGACGGGCATCTCGCTGACGGAGAGTCAGGCGATGATACCGGCCGCCTCAGTCTGCGGGTATTATATAGCGCATCCTGATTCACGGTACTTCTCAGTCGGGAGTATCGGGGAGGACCAGGTCACGGAATATGCAGGACGCAAGGGGATGGACAGGGAGGAGATCCTTACCTGGCTGAGCCGGTCCGTACAAACAGACGAATAAGGAAGAGAGATGAAAGTCATAGATATTATCGAACAGGCAAAACGCCCGTTATTCACCTTTGAGCTGCTGCCCCCGATGAAGGGGAAGAAGATCGACAGCATCTTCGCCGCAGTCGATACCCTCAGGGAGTTCGAGCCGGCTTACATAAACTTCACCTACCACCAGCAGGAGACCATCTTCAGGGAGCGTCCCGACGGGCTGATGGAGCGCCGGGTCATCCGCAAGCGGCCGGGTACCGTGGCCCTCTCGGCGGCGGTGAAGAACAAGTACGAGATCGAGGTGGTACCCCACCTGATCTGCGGCGGGTTCTCGAAGGAGGAGACAGAGGATGCCCTCATCGAGCTCAACTTCCTTGGGATCGACAACGTCTTCGCCCTCAGGGGTGACCCGCCCAAGGGCGAACGGCGATTTACCCCGCATCCCCAGGGATCGGCCCATACCAATGAGATGGTCGAGCAGATCATGGAGCTCAACAGGGGGAAGTACCTCGATGAGCTCATCCAAAACCCGGACCCGACCAACTTCTGCGTCGGTGTCGCCGGATACCCGGAGAAGCACTTCGAGTCGCCGAACATGGACCAGGATATACGGATGCTCAAGCAGAAGGTAGATGCGGGGGCGGAGTATATCGTCACGCAGATGTTCTTCGAGAACCAGTACTTCTATGATTTCGTCGATACCTGCCGGGAGGCAGGCATCACCGTACCGATCATCCCCGGGATCAAGCCGATCTCCCTCCTCTCTGATATCCAGCTGCTGCCGCAGACCTTCAGCATCGACCTGCCGGAGGACTTGGTAGAGGCGGTGAACGCGTGCACCACCAATGCGGAGGCACGCCAGGTCGGGGTAGAGTTCACCATCAGGCAGTCGAAGGACCTGATCGCCCACGGGGTCCCGGGCATCCACTACTATACACTGGGCAAGGCACGGAATATAGCGAAGATCGTCAAAGAGGTGTTTTAGGGATATGGCAGACCAGGCATCGATCGAGGAACTGGAAGCGGAGATCAGGGAGTACAACCATGAACGGGAGCGGATCCGGCAGATGCTCGGCAGGATCGGCGGTACCACCGATATCAGGAAGCATAAGATGATCAACTGGCTCATCCTTGCCATCACGGTGGGGCTGTTCACGCTGGAGGTTACCACCCATATCATCCCAACCATGCTCTCTCTCGAGGTCGGTCTCCTGCTGGTCAGCCTGAAGATCATCATGTTGATCCAGTCGATCCTGAAGCAGAACCATTTCGAGTTCTGGATGCTGCATACCATCGAGTACCGGATCAACGACCTGAACAAGCGGGTGATCGGAATCGAGAAACAGTACCTGGACAGGCAGGAAGGCGATGGCCGAAAGGAAGAAGAAGACTAAGACGCAGAAGATCAAGCAGGTGATCTCGATCCTGCAGGTTCTCGTGGGGATCTACGGGATCCTGTTCGGGATCTCCGGGATCTCAGGCCATGCGCTCTTCTCGATCGCGCATGACTGGGGGGAGGCTAACCAGGCTCTGATCCTCATCATCTCGCTCCTGCTGCTCATCAGCGGGGCCGCCATGGTCGCCACGCTCTTCACGAAGAAGGGCACGATCATCATGAAGTGGGCTATGGACGGGGTTGTGGGCATCTGGGCTGTGGTGATCATCCTGCTCGATTTCGTCGGCCAGATCCATTCGGCCGCCCGGTTCAGCTTCATCACCTGGCTTCCGACGGTGCTCTCACACCTGATCATCCTCACCGTGCTGCTGCTCGTGAGGTTCGAGAAGCGTTAGGGAGCACTTCCCCGCTGACCTGTCAGTGACAGCGGCATTCGCTTCCCCGAACCGGCTTGCCGGTATCCGTCCCCTGATCGTTATCACCGTCCCGAAATCCTCCTCCAGCGCATCAGCCTCACAGTCGGCAAGGATCGACTGGGCAGGGGTGTAGAGCTCATAGGGGATTTCGAGGCTGAACCGGCTCCGGTCGACCAGCTCCTCGGATGCGATCCTCGCGATCCCCTCCTGGGCTGCCAGGGTATAAGCCTTGACCAGCCCGCCGGTCCCCAGCTTGGTCCCCCCGAAGTAGCGTACAATGAGGACGAGGACCCGGGTGAGGCCGCTGCCCTTGAGCACCTCCAGTGCCGGCCGTCCCGCGGTGTTCTTGGGTTCATGGTCGTCACTCATCCCGAAGATGTCCCCATGGTCACCGAGGATGTAGGCCTGGACCACATGTGAAGCCTGGGGGTGCAGACCCCAGGTCTCCTTGAGGTGTCTCTTCACATCCTCGGTCGTCTCGACGGGGAAGGTATAGGTGATGAACTTCGATCTCTTGATCTCGATCTCGCATTCACGTGTCTCAGTGGGAATTCGCATGCTGATGAGTGTATCACAGAACGGCAGTCCCTACCACGTATGGCCGAAGATATTGTCTTCCTCATAGCACCGTGTCTGGTCAGAGACAGAGTCGAGCAGCCCCATATGCTCATCCGACAGCGGCTCATCATGGGCGGCGAGCAGGCCTGAGAGCTGGGATGAGTCCCTGCAGCCGAGGATGGTGGTGTCGATGGACTGCTTCCGGGCGATCCAGTCGATGGCCACCTGTGCCATGGACTTCCCGGTCTCCCCGGAGACCTCAGATAATGCCGACACGACTGCCTTCGTTCGCTCGATATGCCCGCGGCGCAGCGGCACCAGCCGGTTCCTGGGATCCTCAGAGGCGAATGCCGCATCCTCCCGTGAGAGGAGCCCCTGTGCCAGGGGGCTGTAGGCAGCAAGGGTGATCCCCGCTTCCCGGCAGAAGGGGATGATATCATCTTCCGGCTTACGCCAGAGGAGGGAGTAGGCGGTCTGGAAGATATCAAGAGGGACGGCAGCGTGGAGTTCCCGCAGCAGGGGGGCAGGCAGGTTGGTCGCCCCGATGAACCGCAGCAGCCCGGCCTGCTTCAGCCGGGCAAGTTCCCGGTAGACCGGGATGATGTCGACCCCCCGCTTCGGCCAGTGGAGGTAGGCGATATCGAGGTAGTCCGTCTGCAGCCGGGCGAGGCTGGTGCGGACCCGCTTCTCGACCGAGCCCGGGTCATAGGTGCTGACCTTCGTCGCGAGGACCAGCTCCTCGCGGCTGATGCGGGAAGAGCACCTGCGCACCAGCTGGCCGACGAGCTGTTCAGCCCTCCCGTTCCCGTACCGGGCAGCCGTGTCTATATGGCGGATGCCGTGTCCCAGCGCATAGGTGACCGCCCCTGCCGAGTCTTCCTTTCTCTGCCCCTCCCAGTAGGTATCGTCACCGAAGGACCAGGTCCCGATGGCGAGGGGGAACGAGGATAAGGGGCCTGCAGCAGCATGGGGAGCAGGGGTGGGGTCTTCAGGGCCTGTATCAGTCTTCAGCATGTGAATATCTTCTTCTATTTCCCCCTTGCTGTCAAACCCTCACCCTGCCTATTCTCATTGCTCACGGTTCTTGATTCAGGTATACTGTTGGAACGGAGAGCCCAAGAGATGAAGATAATACAGATTCCCAGACGATTTGCCCCTGATGAACGCGGCGGCACCGAGGCCTTTGTCGCGGAGACCTCTATGCGGCTGATGAAGGAGGGCCACTCCCCGCAGGTGATGACGACCACGGCCCAATGCGGCATCGCCGAGGAGACAGTCCAGGAGATCGGCATACGGCGGTTCCCCTATTTCTACCCCTATTTTGGGCTCAGCAGTGAACTGCGGCGCCGGTTCGACAGCGGATCCGGTGACCCCTTCTCCTTCCCCCTGCTGCGGGCCCTCGGCAGGGAGGCTGAGGTCGACATCATCCACCTGCATGCCGGGAAGCGGCTCGGGGGGATCGGCAGGCATGTCGCGAACAGGAAGGGGATCCCCTACGTGATCACCCTTCATGGGCGTGATTTCGCCGCCTCCATGGGTGAGGGACCTTCACGGGACGAGTCCCCTCGGGGGGTCATGGAGTGGGGGAAGCTTCTCGGCTTCCTCTACGGCTCCCGCAAGGTGATCGAGGACGCTGCCGTCATCATCTGTGTCGACCGGGATGAGTTCACCGCGATCTCCCGGCTCTACCCCGGGAAGCGGGTCGTCCACCTCCCGAACGGGATCGACCCTGCACGGTTCTCGGAAGGGGACGGGACCTGGTTCAGGACGCTCTACAGCATCCCCCATAAGAAGTTCCTGGTGCTGAACGTCGCACCGATAGACCCCCAGAAGAACCAGCTCTCTCTGGTGAGACAGCTCCCCGACATCCTCATGAAAGCCCCTGATGTCCACCTGCTCTTCATTGGCTCTGTGGGGAACAGGCAGTATTATGAGGAGGTGCTCAAGGAGATCGCCCTCCAGAAGCTGGAGAACCATGTGACGATCATCCCCGGGCTCCCCCATGAGAGCCGGGACCTGATCAATGCCTACAAGGCGGCTGACTGCTTCATCCTGCCCTCCCTCCATGAGCTTTCCGGCATGGCTGTGCTCGAGGCCTGGGCTGCCGGGCTGCCGGTGGCAGCCGCGAAACGGGGAGTCCTTCCCCACCTCATCGAACACGGGAAGAACGGCCAGCTCTTCGACCCTGAGGCCCCTGCCAGGTTCTCAGGGAGCATGAAGGATGCCCTCCTGCACCTCGTGCTCGACCGGGAGAGCTGTTCCGCCTATGCGAAAGCCGGGCATGAGGAGGTGATGAAGCGCTACAGCTGGGATGTCATCACCAGCACCCTCATCGGTCTCTACACCGAAGCCTGCTTAAAAGTTTCCCCTTCCTGATTGGCAAGATCCCTCTGCTGTGGCATGATAGTGCCGGATGGAGGGCTGCCCATGTCTGGAGACCGTAAAGCCTACATATATATGATCCTTGCCATGACCTTCTACGGGATCTCGTTCCCGGCAACCAAGGAGGCCCTGAAGGTGCTCGGTCCGATCACCATCGTGACCTCACGGCTGGTGATCTCCTCGATCTTCCTCCTGGTACTCAACGGGGTACGGTTCGGGAAGGCCGGCATCCCCAGGAAGGCGGACCTGCCGCTCTTCCTCGGGATCGCGCTCATGCAGCCGCTCGGGTATTTCCTCTGCGAGACCTTCGGGCTCAGGCAGGTCTCGGCATCCGTCGCATCGATCCTCATCGCGACCATGCCGGTGATCACGCCGGTCTTCTCCCGGCTCTTTCTCGGTGAACGGATCACACGGAACAACTATCTCGGGCTGGTCATCTCGTTTCTCGGGGTGGTCATGCTCGTCCTCAATGACTTCTCTGTCGGCGGCGATATGAGTGTACTCGGGGTACTGCTGATCTTCGGGGCAGTCTTTGCCGCGATCTTCTACACGCTCTTAGTCAGGGGCCTCCCTACCGGGTACTCCCCCGTCACGATCACGGCGGTACAGAACCTCTTCGGCCTCCTGATGTTCCTGCCGCTCTTCTTCACCTTCGAGTACGATGGGGCACACTTTGCTCGGGTCATCAGCGGGGAGTACGGCTGGGGGGCGATCATCAGCATCGTGTTCCTTGCCGTGTTCGCCTCCTCGCTTGCCTTCATCTTCTTGAACTACGGGATCAAGGCTGTCGGGCCGTCAAAGGCCAACGGGTTCGTGAACCTCGTTCCCGCAGTCACGGCGGTGGTCTCGCTGCTCTTCTTCGGGGAGCGCTTCACCCTGCTGAAGGCTGCAGGTATGGTCGTGGTCATCCTCGGGGTCCTGCTCTCCCAGCACGGCTCAGTTTCGATCCGCAGGGGGAAACAGCCCGGGTAGCGGGATGGTCCCCGTCTCATCGAAACAGGGAAGCTGTGGGAAGGCCTTCTGGAGGGCAGAAGCGAAGACCCCGGAACCGGGGATGAGCCTGCCGGAGAAGGTCCCGTCATAGACTGAGTGCAGGCCGCAGGAGGGCGAACGCGACTTGAGGAAGGCAAAGTCCAACTCCTGTCCCTCGAGCGATGAGAGGATCTTCCTGCAGCCTGCGAGGTATGCATCGGTGAGGTCCCGGCCCTCCTTATCGACCACCCGTCCATCGATCAGCTCGGCAGGGGTCCTCGGTGTGGGGAGCCCTCCCGCCTCTTCAGGGCAGACTGCCACCGCAGTCCCGAGATCGACAAGACGCTTCATGAGTTCCGTGAAGTTATGCGGGAAATCATTCCCGTCATACCGGCATCTCCTGCCTGCAAGGCAGGCACTGACTATGATCATACCATCCTCCTAGCGGTGTCTCGTGACACCAGATCTCCTGCACTGGCTATAGACCCCGCAGCGTGAGCACCAGGGTGAGGCAGGGGTGCAGATCCTCTGCCCATAGGTCACGAGCAGTTCGTTCAGCGGGATCCAGAACCTCCGCGGGAGGACGTCCTGGAGGACCTGCTCCGACTCCTCCGGACTCTTCGTGGAGATCCATCCCATCCGGTTCGAGATCCGGTGGACGTGGGTGTCCACGCAGACCGCATCGATGCCGAAGCCGAGGTTGAGCGTGAGGTTTGCCGTCTTGATGCCGACCCCGGGAAGGGCTAGGAGGTCATCCCGGCTGTCAGGGACCCGGCCTCCATATGACTCGATGAGGATACGGGAGATCTCGAGGATGTTCTTTGCCTTCGTCCGGTAGAACCCGGCAGGGTAGATCGCCTGCTCGATCTCCCCGGGAGAGAGGGTGAGCATCTGCTGCGGCGTCGCTGCCAGTGCGAAGAGCCTCCTCGAGGCCGCGAGGGTCACCTCATCCTTGGTGCGCAGCGAGATGACCGTGGAGATGAGGACGTGATAGGGCTCTCTGCTCTCCTCGGCGATCTGTGAGACCGAGGGCAGTCCTCCCCCTGCAGCTTCGAGGGCTGCTTTCATCTGCTCGAAGATCGAGTCCCAGTATCGTTCATCATCCATGGTTTGAATATAGCGGGTTTTACCGGGAATTGGAAGGTTTCCTCCCGTCGCTCCGATTGATGGTCAATGAATAAATATGCTATCATCATGCATAATTTGGGAGTGCAATAAAACTTACGCTAGAGGTGCCGGGATGATTGTCGTATTACAGAAGAACATCACTGAGAAGAAGAAATCAGATATTAGGATATTCCTCGAGGACCGCGGGTTCCAGGTCAGGGAGATCATCGGTGAGGAAGATATCGTATTCGGCGCTGTTGGGAAGTCGAGGATCGACCTCCGTACCGTCGAGGTACTCGACGGGGTCAATTCTGTCATCCCCATCTCCAGGCCCTATAAGCTGGCCTCACGGGAGTTGAAGAAAGAGGATACGATCGTCAGGGCCGGGAACATCAAGATCGGCGGCAACCGGGTCATGACGATAGCCGGCCCCTGCGCGATCGAGTCGCGGGAGCGTATCCTCGAGATCGGGGCTGAGGTGGCGAAAGCCGGGGCTGTCATGCTCCGGGGCGGGGCATTCAAGCCGCGGACCTCTCCCTATTCCTTCCAGGGGCTCGGCGAGAAGGGCTTGCAGTACCTCAAGGAGGCGGGCGAGAGTGTCGGCCTCCCCGTGGTGAGCGAGATCGTCAGCCACGAACATGTGGATATGATGCTCGACTATGTCGATATGTACCAGATCGGTGCGAGGAACATGCAGAACTTCGAGCTGCTGAAGGCTGTCGGGAAGACCGGCCGGCCGGTCCTCCTCAAGCGCGGCATGGCCGCCACCATCGAGGAGTGGCTGATGGCTGCCGAGTACCTGATGGCCCACGGGACCGATGACGTCGTCCTCTGTGAACGGGGGATCAGGACCTTCGAGACCTATACCAGGAACACGCTCGACCTCAGTGCCATCCCGGTCGTGAAGAAGCTCAGCCACCTGCCGGTGATCGTGGACCCGAGCCACGGGACCGGTCTGCGGGGCAAGGTCATCCCGATGGCACTCGCCGCTGTCGCGGCCGGGGCGGACGGGATCACCGTCGAGGTCCATACCGAGCCTGACAAGGCGCTCTCCGACGGCCCGCAATCCCTCTACCCGGAGCAGTTCGAGAAGCTCATGCGTGACATAGAGGCGCTCGTACCGGTCATCGGGAAGTCGATCGAGACGGTCCCCGTACAGGGAAAGAACCAGATCGTCCTCCAGACCCTGAAGGACGAGACGAAGACCGGGTCAGACGGCAGGCTCCAGGCTGCCTTCCAGGGTGTGCACGGGGCCTACAGTGAACTGGCAGCCGCCAGGTTCTTCAACCAGGATATCACGGCAGTCCCATACCACGCCTTCAAGGATGTCTTCTCCTCGGTCATGCACGGGGAGACTGCCTTCGGGGTGATCCCGATGGAGAACTCCCTGGCAGGCACCATCAATGACAATTTCGACCTCCTGCTCAGCCACCCCGACATCGAGGTGGTCGGAGAGCAGCAGATCAGGATCGTCCATAACCTGATAGCCCTTCCCGGCTCCGACCTCTCATCGATCAGGAAGGTCTATTCCCATCCGCAGGGGCTCGCCCAGTGTGCCGAGTTCCTCGAGTCCTACCCGGAGATGGAACCGATCCCCTTCTTCGACACGGCCGGTGCGGTTGCCTATGTCAAGGAGATGAACGACCCGACCTGCGCGGCGATAGCCGGGGCCCAGGCTGCTGAGTTCTACCAGATGGAGATCCTCAAGGAGGGTATCGAGACCAACCCGAGGAACTATACCCGCTTCTATATCATCACGCGCGAGGAGTACGCGAAGGAGATGTCCCCGCTGAAGGAACCGAACCGCGGTGTCCTCATCTTCTCCACGCCAGACAAGCCAGGGGCCCTCTTCGCAGCCCTGCAGGTACTCTCTGCCCATGGGCTCAACATGAACAAGCTCGAGTCCCGCCCGATCCTCGGCAAGCCGTGGGAGTACATGTTCTTCGTCGAGACCGAGATCTCCGACCCTGACGAGTTCAGGGTCGCCGTCAAGGAGCTGAACGAACACTGCGACAGCGTTAGGGTCCTGGGGACATTCAGTTCCGGGAGATAACAGGCGATGGGTTCGATCGGGAAGTTCACGAAGGAGAAGCTCGTCATCGGGGTACTCTCCACCCGCCCCGGGCGGCATGGGGAGCTTGAGGAGATCCTCACCGATGCCTTCGGCCCGATAGAACAGGTATACGGGCCGGGCCCCTTCACGTTCACCGATTATTACGAGAAGGAGATGGGTCCCGGCATCCAGCGCTATTTCTATGTTGCCCGGGACCTCGTATCACCGGAAGGCCTCGCGTCTATCAAACACCAGACTGACAGGATCGAGCAGCGGTTCTCAGAGGAGGGGAAGCGGAAGATCAACCTCGATCCCGGCATCCTCTCCCGCGACCGGTTCATCCTCGCGACCACGAAGGACCGAGGCCACAGGATACCCCTCCAGCAGGGGGTCTACGGTGAGGTGACGCTCATCTATATGCATGGAGGATACCAGGTCCTCCCCTGGACCTATACCGATTTCAGGACAGAAGCTTACCGAGATCTCCTGAAGGAGATACGAAATTCATATCTTTGGCAGATTCGCAGTGAAACAGTGAAGTGATCCTTCCCCATACCTGTTTATAAGAGGTATGAAGACACAACTGATTCTCTTAATAATCACCATCCTGGTCCTGGTTTCGGCAGCAGCCTGCATATTCGAATATGATACCTATCGCATCGATGTGCGGTTCGCTGAGCGCTCGCCCTGGGAGCATGCCCTCAAGTCTCCCGTCTGGTATACGGTCCGCTATCTCGATGAGTACGGGGTGAAGACCGTCTATCTCCCCGAGGATGCTGACGGCTGCACGCTCGAGATCCCGAAAGGCCTTCCCTGTATCGCCGCAGCCTACCCCCTGGGAAGCTATGCACCGCTGGGGGTCTGCATCGACCCTGATGAGGAGGGGGAGTGCTGTTCGTTCACCAGCAAGGCCGGTGATGTCGCTGATTCCCTGCTGCGGTACCATACCGAGTTCGCTGACCTGCTCGGGAGTATCGACTACCCGGATTTAGTCGATACCGTCTGGGAATCCACGGATGGGAGGCCCTGGGCCGCGGACTGGGGGGAACTCTATTTCCAGCTGCTCTTCGGGGGAGGGGTCCCCGATGAGGTCGCGCTGAAAGAGGTGTTCCCGGTACGTGTCCCCGACATCATCCCGGGGCACTGGATCGCGGACTGCCGGGGCGTGCCGGTAGCGACAGCTTCCGCCCTTGGGCGCACTGCCTACCTGAAGCTCCCCGAAGGTGTCTATACCCTCATCAATCCCGAATGCCGGGACTATGTCGTCAGGCTTGAAGTGGAGGAGGACGGGGATTTCAGGAGTTCCCGGAGGCCGTACCCGGTCGGGCTGTGATCCCTGGTACACGAACCGGGCTGTTTATGCTATGATCTCACTATGCAGAAGCTATCGATCGTCATCATCGGGTCCCATTGTGCAGTCAGTGACAGTTACCTTGAGTTCGTCAGGGAGATAGCTGACTCCCTGGGGATCGATTACACGATCTCCAAGACTGAGAGTGATGAAGAGGCAGAACGCTTCGGGGTGGAGATCGGCTGCCTCTACGGCTACTGCCCGGGCTGTACGAGGCTGCCCCGCGAGGATGGGGAGCACAGGTACACGCCGGCTCTCGCGATCGATGGGGAAGTGGTCTTTCATACCGGCTACCCCGGAGATGATGCGGTTCGTACCGCGCTTCAGGCTTCGAATTGTAATTAGTACAAAGTAAGAGTTCAAAATCAAGGCCTTCCATGCTATAGTATGTATAGAATCGGCTCCCCGGTATGGGAGCGGCAGGAGATGGGTAAGAGCGGCAGATGGATCTAAGACAGAGAATCACAGAACTGGAGGCGCGTCTCAAGCAGGTCGAGATCTCGGAGCAGAACCTGAAGCAGGAGATCGAGATACTCGGGGAGCTCTCTGCCATCATCGGGAGGGCACACAACCTCGAGAGTGCCGTGAAGCTGATCCTCGAGGGGGCACGGAAGGTCATCCCCTATGATATGGCCTCCCTGCAGTTGCTCAAGGGCAATGAGCTCCAGGTCATCGGCGGCAGCGGCTACCAGAATGAGAGCGAGGTGAAGAAACTGAGGTTCCCGTACCCCTTCGAGGGGAGCCTGAGTACCTATGCCCTGAACTCAGGCCTGCCGGTACTCTCGAAGGATGTCGAGAAGAAGTTCCCCAGCTTCGTACAGCCCCCGGGGGAGAAGAGGATCCTCTCCTGGATGGGGATACCCCTGATCCACTACAACGAGAAGATCGGGCTGATCGCCCTGGACAGTTTCCGGAAGAACGGCTTCAACGACCACCACCTGAAGCTTGCCGAGCTGATCTCCAGCCCCCTGGCCATCGCCCTCGAGAATGCCCAGATCCATGAGAACCTCTTCCATATGGCCATGGAGGATCCCCTGACACACATCGGGAACCGGTACCGGTTCGATATAGAGGGGAGGATGCTCTTCGAGGCTGCTTCACGGAAACAGCAGGAGCTTGCCGTCGTCATGCTCGATATTGACCACTTCAAGACGATCAATGATACCTACGGCCACCAGGTCGGCGATGAGGTGCTCCAGCGGTTCGCTTCCTGCTGCAGTGCCGAGATGCGGGTGACCGACCTGATCTCCCGCATCGGCGGGGATGAGTTCATCTTCCTCTTCAACGACACCGGTGCGAAGGCTGCCGAGGAGGTCATGGGGCGGATGCGGGAAACCTGGGAGGGTGTGACCCACCCGGGTATCCGGGAGCCCATCACCTTGAGTGCCGGGATCTGTGCGATGGTCCCCGATGCCTACACCACGCTCGATACCATGGTCTACCATGCAGACACCGCCCTCTATGCCTCGAAGCAGGCCGGCAGGAACAGGATATCGCTCTATCGTGAGGAGATCAGGACGATCGGCTGATACAAACCAGCCTGCAGAACCCGATTCTCCTTTTGCCCACATCCCGTTTATGTGGTAGGATTGCCCTATGAGAATCCGGACAAAACTCATATCACTGGCAGCCATCTTCATCATCGGGGCCCTCCTGTTCACGGGGCTCGGGCTGTTCACGATCGGCAGGGTCAATGCCATCAACAATTCCGTGCAGAAGGGGATCGAGATGCAGGTGCGTTCCCGTGAGGTCCACAGCCTCATGAAGGACATGGTCTTCGATATCTTCGTCCCGAAGATCTACGGCCAGCTCAAGTCCTACACCTACTCACCCCGTACCACAGTCACCGTGAAGGAGTGGCGGAACTCCATCACCCTCTACCAGGACTCCTTCAATGAGTTCATGGAGACGAGCAAGGAGCTCACCCTCGCGAACCAGGAACTGCTCGACCAGTATGAGACTGCCCGGACCATGCACAACCGGGCGATGGAGCGCCTCGATGACCTGAATATATCGATCAACAAGCTCGTCGAGACGCTCAACTATGTGGACGAGGGGAGGTTCGACTACATCTTCAATGATGAGGCTTTCATCCCCTTCTTCGAGGAGTTCCGCGATACCACCTATTACTTCGTTGACAGTTTCGAGAGCTTCATGAACTACTTCATCGAGCAGTACAGTGCCTACGGGCAGCAGCTGGAGCGGCAGCTCTTCGTGATCTACGGGATCCTCACGGTCCTGATCACGGCCCTGGGCATCACGGTCTCCATGATCTTCTCCCGTGATATCATCAGGAAGATCGGGAAGGTGAGGACCTCCTTCGAGCGAGTCTCGAAAGGGGACTTCTCCGCGAAGATGCTCATCCCCGAGGGGGATGAGTTCGGGGAGCTCGCAACCCAGTTCAACTCCCTCTCGCTCGATCTCAAGGGGAATGTCGACACCATCCTCGGACTCTCCCAGTCGGTGGGTACCTCCATCTCGAACGAGACAGACCTCGGGGAGATGATGGATATCATCGTGGATACGGTCATAGACCGTACCCAGGGGGACCTGGCGCTCCTCCACTTCATCGGCACGGACCCGGACAGCTTTGACCGGACGAAGTTGAAGCTAAACAGCAGCAGGGGTGTGGAGGTCGACCTGCCGGCTGAGCCGCTGGCCCCATTGCTGGAGGCTGTGCTGGAATCAGGGAGGCCTGAGCTGCTTTCGGGATCGGCTCTGAGGGAGCTTTCCCCCGACCTTGCTTCCCTGATGATCCAGCCGCTGTTCATCGACAAGAGGACCGTCGGGACCCTGACGGTTGCCATCCACAAACCGTCGGCACCCTTCACCGACCTCGGTATCGTACGACTGTCGACCTTTGCCCAGTTCGCCTCCCTCATGATGGACAACCACATCAAGTACCTCGACCTGATCAGCAAGGGGGAGGCTGAGTACCAGGCGCTCCAGTCGCAGGTCCAGCCCCACTTCATCTACAACATTCTCAACGGGTTCATCGGGCTGAACCGCCTCGGCGACAAGTCGGGGCTTGAGAAGTCGATCATGCACCTGAAGAACATGCTCCGCTATACGCAGGACTCGAGGCGGGATACGACCCTTGCCGAGGAGTTCTCCTTCATCGAGAACTACTGTGAGCTCCAGCGGCTGCGGTTCGGGGAACGCCTGGATTACCGGATCAGCCTCGAGGGGGAGCTCTCCGGTATACGGATCCCGCGGCTTCTGCTGCAGCCGCTGGCGGAGAACGCGATCCTCCATGGGATCGAACCCCTGCAGGACCGGACAGGGGAGCTGGAGGTCGAGGGATTCCTCACGATGGAAGAGGACCAGAGGATGATCACGATCGTGGTACGTGATAACGGGGTCGGTTTCTCGATGGACACGCTCGAGGAGCGGGAGCACATCGGGATAGGGAATGCCAGGAAGCGGTTCAAGTACGCCTTCACCAATTCGGCGTTCAATATAAAGAGTAGTCCCGGGAGCGGGACCGAGATAAGGATGACCTTCCATGAGATGCATCATAGCTGACGACGAGTACCTCGTCCGCTTCAGCATCCTAGACATGCTGCGGGAGATCGAGGCGGAGAGCGAATACCGGTTCTCTTCCATAGAGCAGGCCTCTGACGGCGAGGAGCTGCTCGAACTGGTGGAATCGGTGCGTCCCCATATCGTCTTCGTCGATATACGGATGCCGAAGGTAGACGGGCTCGATGCCATCGAGCTGGGGCGGCAGATCAGTCCCGGCACCTCATGGGTCATCCTGACCGGCTATGCCGAGTTCGATTATGCTAAGAGGGCAGTCAATCTCGGGGCATCCGACTACCTGCTGAAACCTGCATCCAAGGATGACCTCCTTGAGGCCCTCTCCAGGACCTCAGGGCTCATCATGGAGGAGAAGGCTGCCAGGAGGGAACGGCTCGAGCACTGGCTCACCGGGATCCTCTACAATACGCTCTCCGAGGATAAGGAGCAGCAGGGATGGTACTATTCCGGGGAACTGCTCATGCCGCCACGCCATCCCGGGAGCGAGCAGGAGTTCGCCAGGCACCGGAGGCTGGTAACCATGCTGCACGAACTCTCTGACGGTCCGGAGGTCATCGACTGCGTCATCTCGACCGCTGCGATGGACGATGGGGCGCTGGTCCTGATGTACCAGGCATCTACCGAGGAGAACCTCAAGCGGGATGTCGAGAAATACCGCAGCCTGGTCGAACTGGAGCCTGACACCTATATACGGTACCAGCTGACCGGGTCATATGACTCCCTCTCTGTCTGTATCGCGAACCTGATCAGCTTCAGCAGGCATCCGACAGGCCTGCTGGGATTCCCCCCCTTCACCACCCTCACCGATGCTGAAGTACAGTCCTACCTTGCCCGGATGCATACCGGCAGCGAGATGATGAGGCGGCTCATGGACTGCATGCGAAGTGATGAGCCGGATCTCACCAGGATGCTCAGCCTGGTACGGGAGGACTCCCCCGGGTTCGGGAAGATCCTGTCCGGCAGCTTCATCGCGGAGCACATGACGAGCCTGACCGGCAGGGAGTTCCCCGATACCGTCGACGGGTTCTCTCAGCTGCTTGAAGAGCTGGGAAGTTCACCGGCAGAGAGCGGGGACCCGATACTCAGGAACAGGATCGTGAATCGTGCGCTCGTCCTGATCGATGAGCAGTATTCGGAGGAGATCGGCCTCTCCCAGATTGCCGACCAGCTCTCGGTCACTCCCAACTATCTCTCCTATGAGTTCCACCGGGAGCTCGGGCAGACCTTCACCCAGTACATCACGGCACTGCGACTCGAGAAGGCGAGGGAACTGCTCAGCCTGCGGATGTACTCAGTCAAGGAGATCGCCTCCCTCATCGGGTACAGCAGCAGCAAGCATTTCTCCAAAGTCTTCAAGCAGCAGGTAGGGTTGAGCCCCACGGAATACCTCCAAACACTGTGAACCTGAGAAATTGACCCCATTACCAGAGAAAATGATCCTAACAGTTGCCAAACGAGCGGTGCTACAATTGAAACACCAAACAAAAAGGAGAGTTTTATGAAAAAACTGTTATCATTGTTGATCGTATTGGTACTTGTTTCCGGCACAGTCTTTGCTGCAGGAACCCAGGAAGCTGCAAAAGCAGATGAACCCCTGAAGCTGGTCCTCCTCGTGAAGAGTCTCGGGAACGGGTTCTTCGAAGCTGTTGCTGACGGCGGCCAGGAAGCTGCTGGTGAGCTCGGTAATGTAGAGTCCATCTACCAGGGACCTTCATCATCAACCGCAGAGGGACAGATCGAGATCATCGAGACCCTGATCGCCCAGAAGGTCGACGGTATCGCCATCTCCGCTAACGACAGGGACGCTCTGATCCCCGTTACCAAGAAAGCCATGAAAGCCGGTATCCCGGTAATCTCATTCGACTCAGGTATCGCTTCAGGCGGACGGATCGTGGACCTTGCACCGTCAGATGAGGAACTCATCGGCCGACAGCAGATCCAGCTGATCGCAGAACTCTGTGATTACAAGGGCCAGGTAGCAGTCGTTTCCGCAACCTCGCAGGCAACCAACCAGAACGCATGGATCAAGTGGATGTACGAAGAGATCAAGAAACCTGAATACAGCGATATGGAGCTCGTAGAGGTCGTCTACGGTGACGATGCTTCTGACAAGAGCTACCGAGAGGCTGTTGGTCTCATGGAGAAATACCCGAACCTCGCAGGTATCATCTCACCGACCACCATCGGTATCCTCGCTTCAGCAAAAGCTATCGAAGATGAAGGCAAGAAGGGCCAGGTAGAGCTTACCGGTCTTGGACTCCCCTCAGAGATGAAGCAGTACATCGAGAACGGCACCTGCCGACAGATGGCTCTCTGGAACCCGGTTGACCTCGGATACACCTCAACCTACATCCTCTATGCACTTGCAACTGGCGCAGTCGAAGGTAACACCGGCGACGTGATCGATGCAGGTCGAATGGGAACAGTCACTATCGGCGAAGACGGGATGTCGATCATGGGCACACCGTTCGTTTTCAATGCTGAGAACATCGCCAAGTACGCAGCGATCTTCTAGGTAACCGAATAAAGGATAAAAGCAGGTCTTTTGACGGGCCTGCTTTTTTTAACCATGTTCGACAAGGACATCCTCCAACGTACAAGGAGTTCAGTGTGTCAGAGACAATTTTAGAGGTGAAGAACCTCACGAAGTACTTTCCCGGGATCAAGGCCCTTGACGGTGTCCACATGACCGTCCGGACCGGGGAAGTGCATGCATTGATCGGAGAGAATGGTGCAGGGAAGTCAACACTGGTCAAGATCCTGACCGGCGTCTATTTCCCTACAGCCGGCGAAGTCCGCTACAAAGGGGAAAATCTCTCATTCAAGAATGCCCTCGATGCCCAGGAGGCCGGGATCGCGGCGATCCACCAGGAAGCCTCCATGTTCCCGGAGCTCTCAGTGACTGAGAACATCTTCATGGGACACCACATCACCAAAGGCAAGTCAAAACGGATAGATTGGAAAGCCATGCAGCGCGAGACCCAAGCCCTGCTCGATGAGCTTGAGCTCGATATAGATTGTAACAAACTGGTGAAGAACCTGAGCGTCGCACAGCGGCACATGGTCGAGATCGCAAAGGCGCTCTCCCTCAACGCCCAGGTGGTCATCATGGACGAGCCGACCTCTGCCCTGTCCCTCAGGGAGGTCGAGGACCTCTACAAGATCGTGAGAAGGCTCAAGGATGACGGTAAGGCCATCATCTTCATCTCCCACAAGTTCGAGGAGATCTTCGAGATCTGCGATTATTTCACCGTCCTGCGTGACGGGAAGTACATCGGGGAAGGGAGCGTGAAGGAGTCCACCGTCAATGATATCGTGACCATGATGGTCGGACGGTCCCTTGACCAGATGTACCCCAAGAGCGAGGTCGAGATCGGCAAGGCCCTCCTCTCGGTGAAGAACCTCTCACAGACCGGGTACTTCTCCGATGTCTCATTCGACCTGCATGAGGGCGAGATCCTCGGGTTCTTCGGCCTCATCGGTGCGGGACGCAGTGAGATCATGCGGACGATCTTCGGGATAGACAAGAAGTCCGAGGGGACTATCAGCCTCTACGGTAAGGAGATCCATATATCGGACCCGACGGTTGCCATGCAGCAGGGAATCGCGTTCGTGCCGGAAGACCGGCAGACCCAGGGGGTCATCCTCGAGATGTCGATCTCCAAGAACATCACGCTCCCGCAGATCGACAAGCTCTCGAAGTTCGGCGTGATCAACCGGAAGAAGGAAGCAGAGCTCACGAAGACCTACGGGGAGAAGATGGAGATCAGGGCAGCCGGTTGGCATGTCGATGCTGATACCCTCTCCGGAGGTAACCAGCAGAAGGTCGTCCTGGCCAAGTGGCTGGCGACCGAACCGAAGATCCTCATCCTCGATGAACCGACGAAGGGTATCGACGTGGCTACCAAGGCCGCGGTCCATGAGTTCATCTCCGATATGGCATCCAGGGGACTGGCAGTCATCCTCATCTCCTCGGAGCTGCCCGAAGTGCTCGGGATGGCAGACAGGATCCTCGTCATGCACGAGGGCGAGATGACCGGTGAGTTCACACGGGAAGAGGCCAACTCGGACAATATCATCAAGGCGGCTACCGGCCATACAGAGAACGGAGGTGCAGCATGAATCTCTCAGCAACCGTAAAGAAGGTGACGCAGCGACGTGATGCCAGCCTGATCATCCTGATCCTCCTGCTCATGATCGTCGTGACGCTCCGGGCCCCGGGGTTCTCCTCGGTCAAGAACATCGAGAGGATCATCAATGATACTTCGATCCTGATCATGGTCTCGATCGGCCAGTTCTTCGTCATCCTGACCGGCGGGATCGACCTGTCAGTCGGGTCGGTGATCGGGCTCTCCGGGATGGCGGCTTCCATGGTGAACCAGTACCATCCTGGTGTCCCTGCCGTATTCATCCTCCTCATCGGCATGGCTATCGGCCTTGTCCTGGGACTGCTCAACGGGGTGGCTGTCGCCTACGGGAAAGTTCCCCCGATCATCACAACCCTGGGAACCATGAGTATCTACCGCGGTATGACCTTCGTCATCAGTAAAGGCCAGTGGGTAACTGCCCATGAGATGACGGAATCATATATGAACCTGCCTCACGGCAACTTCCTCGGGATCAGTAACCTGATCTGGTGGGGCGTGATCGTATCGGCGATCATGTATTACTTCAGCAGGTATACCAAGAGCGGCCGCGAGATCTTCGCCATCGGCGGCAACAAGGTCGCGGCGAAGTTCGTCGGGGTCAACGAGAAGAAGATCAATATGCTGATCTTCGCCATGAGCGGGCTTTTGGCCGGTATCGGCGGCGTTATGTGGACCTCGCGCTTCGCGGCTGCGGTCAATGAGACGGCAACAGGCTTCGAGCTCCAGACGGTCGCAGCATGCGTCATCGGCGGAGTCAGCATCGCAGGGGGATCCGGTGCGGTCCCGGGAGTCATCCTGGGGGCGCTGTTCCTCGGGATCATCAACAATGCATTGCCGGTGATCAACCTGTCACCGTTCCTGCAGATGTTCATCCAGGGAGCTATCGTGCTGATCGCCATGCTGATCAATACCCTGTCTGAGAAGAGAAGGGAGCAGGAGCTCCTGAAAGGGAGGCAGAAATAATGTCAGCTGAAACTAAACGTGACCTGGTAAGTGGTTCCAGGCTGGTAGACGAGAGCAGCCTCAAGGAGCGGCTCATCACGATCTTCACCAAGTGGGAGGTCATCCTTGCCCTCCTGATCGTGTTCGAGTTCCTGTTGTTCTCGAACCTCTCACCCTATTTCCTCGACTAT
The DNA here is from genome assembly GCA_963677595.1 of Spirochaetia bacterium. Classification (GTDB taxonomy): domain Bacteria; phylum Spirochaetota; class Spirochaetia; order CAKZLE01; family CAKZLE01; genus CAKZLE01. The sequence goes on along the minus strand of OY782041.1, from coordinate 1,497,366 downwards.
TTCAACCTGATGAACTCGACGTTCACCTTCATGGAGAAGGCCATCATGGCACTGCCGATGATCTTCATCATCATGTCCGGTGATATTGACATATCGATCGCCTCGATCATAGCCTTATGCTCATTCTCGATGGGCTATGCCTCAAGCATGGGTGCAGGGGCGTTCGCTATCATCCTGATCGGGGTGCTCGTCGGTCTTGCTGCCGGGATGTTCAACGGCTTCTTCGTTACCCGGTTCCATATGCCGGCGATAGCCGTCACCCTCGCGACCCAGTCGATCTTCCGGGGGATCTCACAGGCGATCCTGGGAGACCAGGCCTATACCAAGTATCCCGAGAGCTTCGCCTACTTCGGCCAGGGCTATATCGGGGATACCCTGATTCCCTTCGAACTGGTCCTCTTCCTCGTCCTTGCGGTGATCATGGCTTTCGTACTCCATAAGACCACCTACGGCCGGAAGCTCTACGCGATCGGTAATGCGAAGGAAGCTGCACGGTTCGCAGGTGTGAAGGTAAACAGGGCACGGTTCATAAACTTCGCCCTGATGGGACTCTTCAGCGGGATCGCGGCAGTGCTGCTGACCTCGAGGATCGGTTCTACCAGGCCCAACATCGCGACCGGATGGGACATGGAGGTCATCACCCTCGTCGTGCTCGGCGGTGTGTCGATCACCGGGGGCAAGGGGAACCTCTTCGGTGTCCTTATGGCTATCTTCCTGCTCGGCTACCTGAAGTTCGGCATGGGGCTGATCAACCTCTCAGCCAAGGTCATGGTCATCACGACCGGACTGCTCTTGATCATTGCCGTATTGCTCCCCGGGTTCCTTGATACCGTCAAGGCAAGGAGGAAGCTGCGCAAACAGCAGCGAGAGTCAGGGATGGTGGAAGCATGATACGGAAAGCGTTCAAGATGAAGCTCCTCCCCGGTATGAAGGAGGAGTATAGGAAACGACATAACGAGATCTGGCCCGAGCTGAAGCAGCTGCTTACCGACAGCGGGGTCAGGGACTACTCCATCTTCCTCGATGAGGAGACCGACACCCTCTTCGCTGTCCAGAAGGCAGCGGGGGAGGGGGGCTCACAGGATCTCGGCTCTACCGAGATCGTCCAGAAGTGGTGGGCCTACATGGCTGATATCATGGAGACCAATGAGGATAACTCACCGGTCTCCATACCGCTCGAGGAACTCTTCTACATGGAGTGACTCGAAAGAGGAGGTGCATATGAATTCCCGGGAGCGGGTACTGCGGGCTTTCCACATCAAGGATGGGAAACCGGACAGGCCGCCGATCCAGTTCGATCTCTGCAGGTCCCTGACTGACCAGTTCGCAAAGGCCCTGGATATCCCGGCTTCATATGCACGATCCTATTATGAGGTCCTGAATGAGAGGATCTCATCCAACCGGATACGCACAGCCCTCGGCAGCGACTGCGTCATCGTAGGCGGCACGGTCAGGGAAGGATTCGTCCCTGAACCGGGACCTGACGGGACCACGGTAAACGAGTTCGGCATGCACATGAAGACGATGTACCCCTTTGCCGAGCCTGTTGTATACCCCCTGGCAGATGCCGCGACGATTAAAGACATTGAGACCTATGATTTCCCCGACCCCTATGCACCAGGCCGCTTCATCGATGCACAGCATGATATCGAAGAGTTCAGGGATACCCACTTCATCATCGGTGAGTGCGAGATGTCCCTCTTCGAGCTTGCGTGGCGGTTCTGCGGCATGCAGGCATACATGCTTGCCTTCGCCAAGGAAGAGGCATGGGTCAGTGTACTGAACGACCGGGTCGAGTCATGGACCCTTGGTATCGCACTGCAGCTCTCGGGCCTCGGCGTTGACGCGATCTGGTTCGGGGACGACCTGGGAACGCTCACCTCCTCGCTCATCTCCCCTGACATGTGGCGTCATGAGTTCAAGCCGCGGTATGCGCGTATGATCAGGACCATCAGGGAGCAGTATCCCGGCATCCTCTTCATCTTCCACTCGGAAGGGCCGGTCTCCTCAATGATGGAGGACCTCATCGAGATCGGGGTGTCAGTCTACAATCCGGTTCAGCCGAATGTCCCGGGATCCGACCCCGAAGGGCTCCAGGAACGGTACGGACAGCGGATCTCGTTCTTCGGCGGGATCGACCAGAAGCATCTCCTGCCTTCCGGTAATATTCCTGCACTGGAAGAGGAGATCAGGAGACTGTACGGGATCCTGGGCAGGGACGGGAACTACCTCATGGCCCCATCACAGATCATCCAGGCAGATACCCCGCCTGAGATGGTGAGGGCCATGGTCGAGGCTATCAGGAACCTTGGTTGATGAATGATCCATGAACTCCGACAGTTTTTGTTTCTCTGGGCACCTCACTATGTTACAATATGTAAAATTCAAGATCTGGAGACGGTATGAAACCAGCGGAAGAGCACAGGGTGACTGTGAGGACCCTGTTGAGCTACGGGATAGGGGATGTCTACGGGGGAGGCTCCTTCCTGATCATCGGGATGCTGTTTCTCTTCTACCTTACGGAGGTTGCGGGCTTGTCCCCCGCGGCTGCGAGCATGGTATTTGCTATCGGGAAGGTATGGGATGCCGTGTCAGACCCGCTGATGGGCTATCTCTCTGATATGACGCGATCGAGGCATGGGCGAAGGCGGGTCTACTTCCTGGTTGGGATCGTGCCGGTCTTCGTCAGTTTCTTCCTGCTCTGGCTGCCGGTGAGCTTCACAGCCCAGGCAGCAGTCTTCATCTACTACAGTATTGCCTATCTCTTCTTCAGTACGGTGTTCACCATGGTCATGGTGCCCTATGCTGCCCTGAATGCGGAGCTGACACCTGACTTCAGGCAGCGTTCCCGGCTCTCGGCAGCACGGATGATCTTCTCCGGGATCTCGGCCCTCCTCGCGGGGACGATACCGAGCATAGTCATCGGGAGGTACCCGGAAGGGGCTAGCCAGGGTTATGTCGCCATGGCGATCATCTTCGGCATCCTCTACTCTATCCCCTGGGTCCTGGTCTATCTCGGGACCTGGGAGCTCCCGTATGCAGGCGGTGTCCAGAGAAGCAGCGGGACGGCGATCTTCCGGCAGTTCGCATCGATCATGCGGAACAGGTCGTTCAGGATCCATGTCAGCATCTATATCTCCGCCTATACCGCCTCTGATATCCTGATGGCACTCTTCGTCTATTTCCTGACCTACTACCTGCAGCGCCCGGAGCTGTATGCGGTGGCTATGGGTTCTCTTCTGGTGGTGCAGATAGCCATGATGCCGGTCTATACTATGATCTCCAACCGGCGGGGAAAGGGCTTCGCCTATGTGGTCGGCATGGTCATGTGCTCGATCGGATTAAGTGCCTCCTTCCTCTTTCTCTCTCCGGTATCGAGTACGATAACGATCGCTGTGGTCTGTGCGCTCATCGGATCCGGCACCTCAGCCGGTATTCTCATCCCTTGGGCGATCCTGCCGAGTGTCATCGATGTCGATGAGCTGATCACGGGCAGGAAGCGTTCCGGCATCTATGCAGGGGCTATGACCCTGATCAGGAAGATGATCCAGGGGCTCATCGTCATGCCGCTAATCGGTTTCGTCCTGACACGTATCGGGTTCGTATCGAACCAGGTACAGAGCCTTCAGACGCAGGAAGCCCTGCGGCTCTTCTTCCTCCTGGGGCCGATAGTACTGATCATCCTCGGCATCATAAGCGGCCTTCGTTTCAGGATAACCCCCCAACGGCATGCACAGATCATAGGTGAGATGAAAAGATTAGAAGCAGGTGGCAGCAGAGAGGATGTAGACCCTGAAGTCAGGAAGACCTGTGAGCTGCTGACCGGTATTGGTTATGAGAGGCTGTATCTGCGGCAGGAGGAAATTATTCCCTGAGGGCACGTACAGCTAGGTTTGTATTGACCAGTTGTATCTTCTTATCCTTTTGTTTTCAGGATCCAACATCAAATCTCATCTGCAATTCCTCGATTGAACCCTGCTTCCAGCCATACGTGAAGGGGTGTTCCGTCGTATGTGCTCTCTATAAGCTATAGAAAACTAAAACGGTATAGTATTATTCTTACGTAAATCAGTTTCAGGTATACTATTTCTTGCATAGCTATTAATATATGTATAAAATACAATAAAATAAAAAACAGTTTGACAAAACAGTGAACCTGGAGTAGCATGTATTCATAAACTAAAAGCATTTAGTAATCTTTAGGAGAGTATGATGAAAGAGCAACTTGCGATCAATGGTGGCAAGCCAGTATGTGGCGATTTTGGAATCCCGATGTACCCTGGAGGACTGGAGATTGGTGAGGAAGAAAAGAGACAGGTGATGGAAGTGCTTGATCGGAAGTATCTGTTCCGATATTACGGACCGGAAGAGTATCCATCGAAGGTAGAACTCCTGGAACAGAAATTCTCTACATATGTAGGTTCCAAATATGCTCTGGCAACAACAAATTGTACTGGGGCGCTCATTACAGCATTGATCGCATGCGGAGTTGGACCTGGACATGAAGTGATCGTCCCTGGATATACCTTCTTTGCTTCCTGTGCAGCTGTCGTAGCAGCGAAAGCGATCCCGGTTATAGCCGAAGTTGATGAAACCCTGACCATTGACTGTGATGATATAGAGCGAAAAATAACAGCACAGACAAAGGCCATTGTTGCTGTTCATATGCGTGGAGTCCCATGTGATATGGATAGGATCATGGATATTGCCAAAAGGCATAACCTGCGCGTTATAGAGGATGTGGCACAAGCTGTTGGTGGGACCTATAAAGGGAAAGCCCTCGGGACGTTTGGTGATTGCGGGTGTTTCTCCTTTCAGTACCATAAGATCATAACGGCAGGTGAGGGAGGTATGATCGTCACGAATGATCCTCTCCTCTATAACCGGTGTATGGGGTATCATGATACCGCAGCCTGTTGGAGACCGAATAGATTTGCAGAAGAACGATATGATGGGGAACTGTTCTCCGGGACAAACTATCGCATGAGTGAATTGACCGGAGCCGTCATGTTGGCACAGCTTTCCCGGTTGGAGTCACTACTGACTCATATGCGAAGGAATCAAAGCATGATCACTGATGGTATACAGGGAATCCCGGGTATCACGATCAGGCCTGTGAACGATCCAGAAGGGGATGTCGGGATATGCCTCATGTTCTACCTTGATAGCAAGGAAAAGACGGGTGAGTTTATCGCAGCCTTGAATGCTGAGGGTGTTAAAGCTGCCGGTGTGTATAACTCCGGAGTTCCTGATTGGCATATCTATGCACATTGGACTCATATTCTGGAGAAAAAGACCCCCACACCGGAAGGATGTCCGTGGACGTGTCCGTACCATACGGGTGAGGAGGTTGAATATTCCGTAGATATGAATCCGAATACGCTTGAGTACCTTTCTCGAATCGTCCATCTGGACATACCCCCACAATTGACCGAGAGTCAATGCAGCCTCATAGCATCTGCTATTCGAAAAGTTGCTGCAGTGATGCTGTAGGGAGGAACCGCTATGAATTTGGATGTATGCATAGAACCTTTTTTCCCTGGTTATACGATTGATCAAAAACTGAAAGCGATACGTGATATAGGATTTTCAGCATATGAATTCTGGTTCCATGATATGTGGTTTGACGAGAATGGCTTGGAACCGGGATTGAAGGACTTTGGACACATAGCTGAGTTGAATGAACAGTATGGACTGAAGACCGTGGATTTCGTACTGAATCATCCCGATGGGGGAATCATTGCCGCCCTGATACAACGTGAGGAGAAGCAGCGGATCCTTGATAACCTCGAAGAGATGATCGGCTTGGCAAAGAAAATAGGATGTACGAATTTTATAAGTGGAAGCGGTAATACCATAGCTGGGTTGCCAGATGATGAGGCTGATGATGCCATGGTTGAGGCCCTCTCTGATATCGGGAGCATATGTCAGCAGCATGGTATGAATATCATACTGGAAGCCTTCAATACCAGAACAGATCATCCGGACTACTATTTGGATGATCCACACAAGAGTATAGAGATACTCAAGAGGGTCAATCTTAGCAATGTGAAGATGCTCTATGACATCTACCATATGCAGATCATGGATGGGAATATTGTTGATTTCCTCAGATCCAATATTGAATGGATTGGCCATTTCCATATAGCAGGCGTTCCCGGCAGGCATGAGCCTTTGGAGAACAATGAATTGAACTACAAATACATAGTGAATGAAATCATACACCTTGGATATACAGGATACTTCGGTTTGGAATATTGGCCTGTACTGCCCTCCGGGGAATCTTTGCAGGAGGTCATCAACTATTTCAATGAGTGAATGCTGAATATAACGGGAATAGTGTGATCGATAGTATGGGCTGGATTGTAATGATGCTGTATAGGAGTAGTGATTCACTGAAGCACAAGGATTAATAGGGAGCCTTCCTAGGAGATGCCATTTGGGGTATCCTATTAAGCCGCATTATGTAACATGGGATTGCCTGCTGCTGTACAAGCTGTTGGGGACGGGCTTTCAATATCATACGTACCAGGTGATATATGAAAGGATATAGTACGTATAGGTGTGTCCTATGAGAAAAGGAGAGAACAGATGAGTTGGAAAGGGGTATCTAGGCTATTGATCTCTGTAGTGGTATGTCTCGTTATTGGGTTGTCTGCCGTCTCAGCACAGGGAACCGCTGAGAAGGAAGAACAGATCACGTTGAAGTTCGCGAGCTGGATGCTTGCGGAAGCCTCCGGGGGTGAGAAGATCCTGCCCGAAAAGCTGAAAGAATGGGAAGCGATGCATGAAGGGGTCACGGTAGAGATCGTACCGCTGGCTTGGGAAGATACTCCCGATAAGATCGTTCAGCAGACTATCGCCAAGAACATGCCCGATATCTTCACTATCGAATCGTTGTGGCTTGGGAAGTTTGAGTCTATGCCGAATTGTGTTGAGGATCTGACCCCGTATCTGAAGGGGGATCCTGAATTTGCTGCAGAGATCGCATCTGCGGTGGACAGTGGTATGATGAATGGAAGAATGGCTGCGTTGGTCTGGAACCCAAACCCTATGTTCCTTGTGTATAATAAGAGATTGGCTGAACAAGCAGGCGTTTCCGGTAATCCGACAGACCTTCAAGACCTGTTAGACCAAGCCCAGGCAATTAGCGATCTTGGCGATGATGTGTTTGGATTAGGTCTCCAGCTGGGCATAGATGAATACTCTGCAGATTTCTTCCATATTGTTTCCTGGATGAACAATGCAGATATGTTCAATAACGACTTACAACCTGTTGTGAACAGTCCTGAAATGATTGAAACCGTAAATATGGTAAAGAGACTCGTCGATACAGGAGTCGTACCTTTTGGGGAAGAGGTGAGGAACTTACGAACCCTGTTCGCACAAGGAAAAGTCGGGTTCTTCCTGGAAGGGCCATGGATCACAGGTGTCCTTGATGGGATGGGAATGAACAGTGATGATTGGGGCGTCGTACCAGTTCCGGGTAAATCAACACCGTGTTCACACTTTCTTGCGATGTCCGCACAGTCCGAGCATAAGAACCTGGCTTGGGACCTCATGAAGTTTATCACCTCTGACGAAGAGTTGACTTCCGAATATTATCTAGGGACCGGTCTTCTCCCCTCTATTGCAAGCTATTATGAAAAGGATATCTATGATAATCCAGCTGCCAAAGTAAGCCTTGAAGCTATGGCAAATCTAAGGAATCCAAACGTATGGATGCTTCAGAAGAAGACTGAGCTTGAAATAACGTGTATGCAGTCGATCCAGTCCATACTGTTAGGTATGAATAGTACTGAAGCTGAGCTCAATGCTCTGCAGATGAATCTAGAAGAAATGATAAAAGAATAATGCTTATGAGCAACTCTATACTATATAATATGATAGTATAGAGTTGCCAAGATTGGTGCCAAGGAGATCAACATGGATTCACCAGTACTCAGCAGGAAGAAGTTTCAGGCATCAGATCAGATGTTTGCATTCATCCTGCTTCTGCCGACAGTCGTTGTGGTTTGCTTTATCATGGTGGTCCCGCTGGGTAAAGCCATATATACAAGCTTCTTCCGCTACTTTCTGACTGATAGTCGTGGAATGGAGTTCATTGGTCTAACCAACTATATCAGGATGTTCAGTAATGCTGCATTCTGGAAGGCGTTTCTCCAGACAATCCTCTATGTTGGAGGATGTGTGCTGGGAGAATTCATCATCGGGTTCTCATTAGCCCTCCTGATCAATTTTCAGATGCCGGGGAAGAATATCATAAACAGTCTTTTCTTTGTTTCCTGGATCATCCCCTCTGTTGTTGTAGCGTTGATTGCGAAGTTCCTCTTCTTTGATGGCTACAACGGGATCGTCAATGTGGTGCTCAGCCAGTTGGGACTCATTGACGAATTCTTACCCTGGTTCAAGGAGCCCAACCTGGCACGGGTTTCGATTCTGGCTGCAACCATATGGAAGATGTTCCCGTTCATGTTTGTACTCATGTATGCCGGATTACAGGCAATCCCGGTATCTGAGGTTGAGGCAGCCACCATTGATGGGGCGAATGTGATCCAAAGATTCATACATGTCACGCTGCCGAACTTGAGAGAGATCATCACGCTGGCAACGATCCTGGAGTTCATCTGGATGTTTCAGTATATGACCATAATCTGGTCCACAACCAAAGGCGGACCGGTGGATGCCACTACGACCCTTCCGGTATTGATCTACCGATCATCGTTCAAGGGGAGTATGAACATGGGTTACTCATCAGCGATCGGTATCTTCTGGATGGTTTTCCTGATTGTGTTCAGTGCAATCTATATTCGAGTGGTCGGGAATGAGGATGTATGATGAGAACACAATGTATACTGAAAAAAGCCAGGAAGGTATTGAGGGGTATGCTTGTGTTGGTACTCCTTGGACTTTGTCTGCTTCCGATCTACTGGATGATCAATGTATCGTTTAAGACCCAGGTAGAGATCTTCACCATCCCTCCCTCACTGGTCCCGGATAGATGGTATTTCCAGAACTATACAGATGTCCTGTTTGGTGATTCATCACAGATGGTCCACTTCCTCACCTATTTCAGGAATAGCCTCATAACAGCCGTTCTCACGGTTGCCGTTACGCTGGTCGTGATTACGCCTGGGGCATATGCACTATCAAGGATACAATTCAAGGCAAAACGGTTCTTTAAGAATTTTGTGTTAGTCTCACAGACGTTCCCCATCGTACTTATCCTCATCCCGTTGTATCAAAGCTTTTTGAACCTGAACCTTGTCAGTACCTTCCCTGGGTTGATCTTTGCGTATTTGATGTTTTCCTTGCCGTTTTCCCTCTGGATGCTGAAAGGGTATTTTGATTCGATCCCATTCGAGCTTGATTATGCGGCAAAGGTTGATGGATGCACCCGGATGCAGACTATGATAAAAGTGGTGCTTCCAAATGTGAGACCCGGGTTGAGTGCTGCGGCAGTTGTGATTTTCATTCAATGTTGGGATGAGTACGTTATATCACTGACGCTTATGGACAAACCGTCTATGAGAACTATCCCAGCCGGCATTATTGAGTCATTTGTTGGACAGTTTTCCATCAGTTGGGGACAGATGATGGCGGCTTCAGTCATCACCTCAATCCCAGTGGTCCTGGTTTTTATCTTGTTGAGCAAACATCTGATCGGCGGACTCACTGCAGGGGCTGTCAAAAGTTAAATAAAGAAAAAGAAAGGGGAATGATCATGATTCGTGTTGGTGTTATTGGGAATGGGTATATTGGGCAGGTGCATCTTGAAGCCCTGGCACGGGTAGAGGGAGTAACAGTTGCCATCATAACAGACACAAATCAGGCCTTGGCAGCTGAGTGTGCAAGGAGATTTGGTATAGAAAAGATAGCTGCTGATTGGCGTGAGATCGTCTATGACCCGTCAATTGATGTTATTCATAATTGCACCCCTAACAGATTCCATTTTGAGATAAACAAGGCGTCATTATTAGAAGGCAAGCCTGTGTTATCGGAGAAACCGCTTGCCATGACCTATGAGGAAGCTGCTGAACTCGCAGATCTCAGCGAACAGAAATCTATCATAACCGGCATCGACTTCTGCTATCGCTATTATCCGGTGATTCAGGAATTGGCGGCACGTATTGCTGACGGTGAGTGTGGTGATGTGAGGGTCGTGACGGGTACCTGGTTCCAAGATTGGCTTTCCAAGAGTACGGACTATTCCTGGAGGCTTGATCCATTACGAAGTGGAGAATCAAATATCACAGCAGATCTAGGGAGCCATTGGTTTGATCTCGTCCAATACCTTACGGGTTTGTCAGTCGATCGTGTCCGTGGTGATTTTGCTACGATCATCCCCAAACGGCAAAAACCAAACACTGGTGAGGTGTTGGCCTTCTCAGAAAGTACCGATGCATCAGCAGAGCTGGTCGATATAAGCCTGGAAGAGTACTCATCGGTTCAGTTCAGGTTATCAAATGGAGCACCGGGAAGTTTCACGACTTCCCAGGTATGCAATGGGATAAAATCATCTCCTGAGTTCATGATCGCAGGGAGTGAATGCACCTATGCATGGTCTCATCTCCATCCACAGGAGTTGTGGATTGGCCATCGTGATAAGCCGAATGAGATCTTACTAGAAAACTCTCAGCTCATGCATGACTCAGTAAAGAGATTCGCATCTTTGCCTGCAGGGCACCCGCTTGGCTATAATGATGCGGTGTTGAATCTCTTCCGGGATTTCTATAGCCATCTCGTTACCCATGAACTGGATTCACAGGGGCATAGACCTACCTTCAGGACTGGGGCAGAGGAGATGCGTATCTTGAAATCTATCCTGGAAAGTGTAGGTGAGGAAGCCTGGATTACCCTCAGATAGGTATTGTGAGCTGTCCCTGAGCTTGCTTGTGGTGTCAGGATATACTAAGATATCAATAAAGTAAAAAGGGAACTGAAGTAATCGTTGTATTAATCGCTAATACAGAAAAGGGAGACTATGAAGAATAAGCTTACCATCAAAGATGTAGCAAAGTATGCAAAAGTATCTCCTTCGGCTGTATCTATAGCCCTGAATAATAGAAAAGGTATTAGCGAGAAGACTCGCAATCATATACTTGAAGTCGTTAAGGAGCTGAATTTTGTTCCAAACCAACAGGCAAGACGACTTCTGCTCAATCATACAAATAACATTGGGATGTTGTATAATCCCAAACGAACACCGCTGCGCCAGTTGTTCCATTTCGACATCCTCTCTGCAACTGTAGCGAAGAGTGCCGAGTTGGGGTACAATTTCATCTTCGCAACGGTTGAAACAGAAACCGAGGAACCCGAAGTCCCCGATATCGTCAAGAACAATGATGTTGATGGGATAATCATCTTAGGGGAGATCGATCCGAAAGTTTACCATTGCCTGCAACGATATGAGATCCCATTGGTCCTTATAGACCAGCACCATTTTGAGAGAGGGAATATCTCGATCGAAGCTGACTACATACACGGAACTGTCACGTCATTGGAATATATCTTGTCCCTGGGGCATAAGAGGATAGCCTATATTGGCGAAGACAGCAGCAGCCATTTTGGGCTTCTGACCTACCAGGGGTTCCGTTCTGTGCTGGAAACATACCAAATTGATATACCGTTCTCCTGGGTACAGACCAGTGCAAAAGACTCTGATGAGAATACCGGCTATGAATGTATGAACAAAATACTGCAGACAAACGAATTGCCGTCTGTTGTCTTCTGTGCTGCAGATATCTATGCAATCGGTGCTATCAAAGCCATAAAGGAGAAAGGGCTTAAGGTTCCTGAAGATATTTCAGTTATGGGAATGGATAATATCATATTAAGCAGGTATATCGAGCCCAATCTGACTACCATTGAGTTCGATAAGAGTGCGATGGGAATCCTTGCGATAGAGTTATTGGTAAGACTGATCAATAATGAGAAACTCGAGAAAGATTCATATCTGTTCGAAGGTGAGTTGATCCAACGCAATAGTGTAGTCAAGTACTAGGTAGTACCCGGGATAGCGCAATCACAGATATTCCCGGATGATCTCCAGCAGCCTCTCTGTACTCTCCTCCGCCATATTATGGTCCTCTGCTATAAGTCTCTGCCAGTTGTCGAGTCTCCTCAGTTCTCTTGGTGTCATCGAGAAGATGTTCCTGAAGTACTTGTTGAAGTACTTGATGTCCGAGAACCCTACCTCCATCGCGATGTCTATCAATCGGTTGTCCGAGTTCATCATGAGCTTGATCGCATGCTGGGTCCTGATCAGTCCCAGGTTCTCCTGGAAGGAGTAGCCGGTGTACTGTTTCATGAGGTGCGAGACATAGTATGGACTCAGCCCCAGCGTACCGGCAAGATCATCGAGGGTTATCTTCTCCTGGTGGTGCTCATTGATGTAGTTCAGCATCTTCTTCAGCCGGGATGCCCGGTTCCAGCTTTCCCGGTCCTTGTCTGTCCCGGCCTCCGGGTCGGGGTAATACCGTGATATTAGCCCGATAATAGAGTAGACCTCTCCCATGCAGAAGAAGTCGAATCCCTCCCGTTTCTCAAGCACCTCGATCATGATCCTGACAAGGGCCTTGCAGATGGCTGTATACTGCCTGCTGGTCCTGTCCTGGTCGGGGGAGAGCCTGAACTGGGTGTTCCTGAGGTTCTTGTGGTAGCCGTCTGAGAGGTCGGGATCGACCTGCAGCACCAGCAGCAGGTTCCCCTCCTTCCCCTGCACGAGGCCATGGAAATCGTTCGGGTTCGTCAGGAGGAGATCCCCCTCACGGAGGTGACGTACCCCGTCCTTCGTGATGAAGTCTACTTTCCCCTTGAGCACGAGGATGAGTTCGATGTCCTTGTGCCAGTGGAACCCCCTGAACCCGATGGAGATGAAGAATACCTTGAAGGGCAGGGACGATTCGTGATGCACATACTCATAGGAGATCTGGGAGAAATCGAATTGTTTATGGCTCATCTCTCTATTCTATCGCAAATCGCAAGATTGTCCACTATTAGGAGCAACTAAGACATAGCGCTATCCACTGCCCGGGCATATCATGAAGAAAAATAATCCTGGAGGATACATATATGGCAGAATTCAAGTTTTCCGTAGGGCCCTGGAATGTGCATGAAGGTGCAGACGCCTTCGGTCCAGAAGTGCGAGAGAGTATAGCGTTTGACAAGAAGATCAAGAAATTCAAGGAGATCGGGATCTCTGCAGTACAGTTCCATGACGATGATGCAGTGCCTGAGATGAACGACATGACCGAGGAGCAGATCAAGGCCTATGCCCGTGATGTGAAGGGCCTCCTCGATACCGAGGGGCTGGCAGCTGAGTTCGTCGCCCCGCGGCTGTGGATGGATCCCCATACTACTGACGGCGGGTTCACCTCCAACAGCAAGGAAGACAGGGAGTTCGCCATGTGGAGGGCGTTCCGTTCGATCGATATCGCGAAAGAGCTGGGAACCGACATGATCGTGCTCTGGCTGGCTCGTGAAGGTACGCTCTGTGCAGAGAGCAAGGATCCGGTCCTTGGGACGAAGAGACTGATCGAGTCGATCGATGCGATGCTTGACTATGACCCGGCCATCCGGGTGGTCATCGAGCCGAAGCCGAATGAGCCGATCGACCGGAGCTTCTGCCCGACCATGGGACATGTCATGGCAGTGTCTGCAGCGAGCAAGGCTCCTGCACGGGTAGGGGGACTGCTGGAGTCTGCCCATGCGATCCTGGCAGGGCTTGACCCTGCCAATGAGATCGCCTTCGGTCTCGCGATGGGAAAACTCTTCGGGGTTCACCTCAATGACCAGAACGGCATGAAGTATGACCAGGACAAGTCGTTCGGGGCAGAGAACATCCGACAGGCCTTCAACCAGGTCAAGGTACTCAAGGAGTACGGCTACGGTTCGAAGGGCGAGTATGTCGGCCTGGACGTGAAGGTCATGAGGACCCAGAAGATCGAGGACTCCTATCGTCATATCGAGAACAGCCTGAAGACCTTCAGGATGCTGGAGAGGAAAGTGGACAAGTTCGACTACGAACTCCAGAAGAGACTGGTCGCTGAGCGTAACTACGAAGCACTGGAGATGTACGTGCTGGAGCTCCTCCTGCAGGGATAGTCACTTAGTACAGCCTTCCCGGCTGACTGGCCGGGGAGACTGTGTGCAGTGAAACATACAAAGAAGGAGTAGTCATGAGGATACACGGACTGGGCTGTTCCCTGGTGGATAATCTCTATACACCGGTCGATTTCAGTTCTGGAGCATATACATCATGGGAGGCAGGCCGAACTAGCAAGGCGGGTCTCATCACCGGGGGGCTTGTCTTCGGGGAAGACCTGGAAGAGGCGTTCGGGATACCCTATACGGAGATCATCGGGAAGCTGGCCGGGGGCTTGTCCCCAAAGCGGAACATCGGGGGGCCGGCAATCGTCGCCCTGATCCATATGTCACAGCTGGCAGATGATCTTGAGATAGCCTACTATGGTGCCCGGTCCGATGATGGACCCGGCAGGTACCTGCAGGAGAACCTCTCCCGGTTCGACCTGGATGTGAGTAATTACCTGATCAGGGAGGGGGGAACCCCCTTCACCGATGTTCTGTCGGATCCCTCCATGCATGACGGCCATGGGGAGCGGACCTTCATCAACTACATCGGGGCTGCAGGTGAGTACACGAAGGAGGACCTTCCTGACTCCTTCTTCGATGCAGACATCCTCATCTACGGAGGCACTGCCCTGACCCCGGGCATCCATGATGACTTGAGCTTGTTCATGAGAAAAGGGAAGGAGAACGGCTGCCTGAACTTCATCAACACGGTCTACGACTTCAGGAATGAGAAGCGGGACTCACATGCCCTCTGGCCGCTGGTGGAGGACTACTCGTTAATCGACCTGATCATCGTCGACCATGAGGAGGCGAGGAGGATCACCGGGATGGATGAGCCTTCTTCAGCTGCAGGGTTCTTCCTGGAAGCCGGGGTGAAGAGCGGCATCATCACCGATGGGGCAAAGGATATTACCTGCTTCTCCGATGGGTCACTCTTCCGGGAGCAGGGTATCTTCACCATGCCGGTCTCTGACGAGGCAACCCGGTGGATGCGGGCTAAGGAAGCCGGGGAGGCTGATACGACCGGCTGCGGTGACAACTTCACCGGCGGGGTCTATACCTCAGCAGCCTTGCAGCTGATGGAGGAGCCGGAGGCGGCTCCGTCACTCACGAAGGCCGCGATCCTGGGGATCGTCTCCGGCGGATTCGCCGGCTGCTGCCTAGGCGGTGTCTATTACGAAGAGGCAAGAGGTGAGAAACGTGAGAAGATCCTTCCCCTGATCGATGCCTATACGGAGCAAACCGGGGTGAGTTATGCATGAGATCGTTATTTTCGGTGCCGGTAACATCGGGAGGTCGTTCATTGGGGCCGTGTTCGCCCGCAACGGCTGGCAGGTGACATTCGTAGATGCGAACAGGCGTCTGGTCGATCTCCTCAATGAAGCAGGGGCATATACCATCAAAGTCAAGCAGAATGGGACCCCTGATGAGGCCATCCGGGTGAGCGGGTTCTCAGCGCTGTATTCTGATGATACGGCATCCGTCCTGCAGAGCCTCAGCACCTGCAGCCTCTGTGCGACCTCGGTGGGGAAAGGGGCCCTGCCGCACGTCATCCCCGTGCTGGCAGAAGCCGTGAAAGCACGTAAGACACGCAATCTCCCCCCGCTCGATATCATCATCGCGGAGAACATACGGGAAGGGAAAGCCTATTTCCAGGAGATCCTCAAAGAGAACGGGCTGTCAGGGAACGAAGCTGGACTCATCGAGACAAGCATCGGCAAGATGGTTCCGATCATGAATCAGGAGGATCTGAAAGACGATCCGCTGGTCCTCCATGCAGAGCCGTACAATACGCTGATCGTTGACGGGAAGGGGTTCAGGAATGGGATCCCGGACATTCCGGAGATCAAGGCAGTGGACAACATAGAAGCCTGGGTCGACAGGAAGCTCTTCATCCATAACCTTGGGCATGCAGCAGCGGCCTACCTCGGGTACGCGAGGGATCCAGACTGTGAGTTTATCGCTGAAGTCCTGGATGACACAGCGACCTTCTCCGCGGTGCGGAACACGATGGGGGAGGCGGCCGCAGCCCTCCAGGCTGAGTACCCCGGAGTGTTCACCCAAGAGGAGCTTGCTGCTCATATTGACGATCTACTCGCCAGGTTCCTCAACAGGAATCTCGGGGACACCGTCTTCCGGGTAGGGAAGGACCTCAGGAGGAAGCTCAACAGGAGTGACAGGGTCGTGGGGGCTATAGCCCTCTGCCTGGAGCATGACTTGCCATGTGAACATATCGTCGAAGCGTTCAGGGCCGCCTTGAGGTTCAGGTCAGAAGGACCATCCGGGATGTTCCCGGATGATGCGCAGTTCACCGCCCTGATCGAGGAGTTCGGGCTTGATTGGGTGGTCAGGAGCAAACTCGGTATAGGGGTCAAGGAGGAGAATCTGATTGAGGTACTTACCGGGGAGATGGCTAGCGTCCTGCAAGGGAATCATGTCCCTTCCCGCAGGATATCGAGGTATTCGGTATAACTGAAGGTCCTCCCTCGCCGGTTCCCTCCTGACTGTACCAGGATACCGATGTCGACCAGCCGCTTGACCGAGCTTGCGACGGTATTGAACGAGAGCTGCAGGGCTTCAGCTGTTCTCCCTATCTCCATGATGGGGTTACGCTCCAGGTAGGAGAACAGCTGAAGTGCCGTGAGCCGTGCACGCCCCAAGGTATTGATGCGCGAAACATGGATATCGTGAAGTCTGGTTAAGAGAACCGTATTCTCATGTGCATCCTTTGCCGATTCAGTGACAGCATGCAGGAAGAACTTGATCCACTGCTCATAATCCCCTTTGTCGCGAACCAGCGTCAACCGATCGTAATACTCTGTCCTGTTCTTCTTCAGGAAGTAGGAGATGTATAGGGCAGGAGTAGTCATGACTTTCTGCTCCAGGAGGAATAGTGTGATCAACAACCGCCCTATTCTCCCATTTCCATCAAGAAATGGATGGATCGTCTCGAATTGGTAATGGATCAACGCTGCACGGATCAACACATCAAGGGTGTCGGACCCGTTCACGTACTGCTCCAGGGTAGTCAGTACCGCAGCCAAATCAGCAGGATGAGGCGGAATGAACCGGGCATGCTTCAGGGAAACGCCATCCCCGCCGATCCAATTCTGTGAGATACGAAACTCGCCGGGGCTTTTCTCTTGTCCCCGCACCCCTTCCATCAAGACTTCATGGGTTTCCCTGATCAACCTGGTGCATAGCGGCAGCTCTTCCAAGCGACCAATCGCGTAGTCGGTGGCCTTGATATAGTTGATGACATCCGCAACATCCCGGTTTGCATGTAACTCAGAAGTTGGGTCGAGTACATCATCCAATGTACACTGGGTACCTTCGATCTGGGATGACATCAGAGCTTCTTTTCGGACATACATGGCTACGAACAAAGCCATATGGGGGATCAGTGATGAGATGCTTTCCAGTCGAGTGATCCATGTATGGGCCTGAACGAGCAGCTGAGTCATCTCGTCGTCGATCAGGACAGGAGGACTCGGGGGTAGGTGAGAAGGCAGGTAGGACTGGTACGCCATGTTCCCGTACAGCTGCGTCTTGAATACCCCTGCCCGATTCTCCATTCCTCACATCTCCTCGACCCTACATTGAAATACCCTAGCTAACAGTAGCATGCTTATTTCAATATGTAAATCTAAATTGAAATAAGAAGCATAGATCATGCTCGTTATTTCAAGATAGGGTCTGGTCTGGATGGTAACGGGTGATAACAGGGAACCTGTTCTGATCAGACTGGGTATGGTACACTGACTATGCTGTCAGCAGTCATTCTACGCGGCAGCAGGAGGTGTGCGGTTTGATCGATCTGAAGAGTATACAGTTCCCCCCGTTGTCTGAAGCCGAATTTGACAGCGATGCAATCAGGAAAACATATTATGCTCAGCAGGCAGAGATAACGGTAAAGAACCTCAATAAGAATGATTTTACCGCTTATTACCGTGCTTCAGTCGAGGAAGCGAGAGAGCTTGTGCTCAGCCTCGTCCCTGATGCTTCAGTGATCGGCTGCGGGGATTCCCATACGCTGTTTTCCCTGAAGCTTGACCAACCCTTGGGAGGGAAGGGGTGTACGATCATACCCCATACCTGTGCGGTGAACGGGAATGCATTCTCACACAATGCTCCTGGATACAAGATCCTCGGAGACCGGCAGCAGACGAAAGAGATCCTCATGAATTACCTCGTTGCTGATGTGTTCATGCTTGGGGCCAATGCCATAACACTCGATGGACAGATCATCAACATCGATGGTGCGGGGAACAGGATCGCAGGCAGTCTCTACGGCCCGGACCGGATCATCGTGGTAGCCGGGGCGAACAAGATAGTGAAGGATCTGAATGCCGGTCTGGAGCGGATCCGCCAGGTAGCGGCTGAAATGAACAACATCAAGTATGGGAATGACCTGGCCTGCAACAAGAGTGGGATCTGCCAGGACTGCAGGTCCTCATCCCGTAACTGTAATATTACCAGCATCATACACCGAAAACCTGAAGAAGCAGACTTCCATGTAGTGATCATTGGAGAAGAGCTTGGGTTCTGAAAGGGCATGACGGTAATAAGATAGGTAAGCATGTAATACCTAACTTCTATGAAGATAATGATCAATTGTTAGGTAATACAGCTGCCCCTACAGCAAGAACCCCTCAACGAGCCTGATGAACTCCTTCGGCCTGTCCTCATGGACCACATGCTCTGAGTCTACCCGGACATAGGTCCCATCCTGCAGCAGGGCCAAGACCTCCTCTGCCTCTTCCTGGTCCATGGCACCGTTGAGGATACCGTTCTCCATGACCTCGAAGTTCGCATGGATGAGCAGGACGGGGCAGCTGATCCGGGCAATGGCTTCTGCATGGTCGAAGTCCGCATTCCAGCTCCCGTCATGGAAGGCTGCCCCGAAGCGTGGGTCATAGTTGTCCATGCCCCTGACCAGCATCCTCACGGTCTCAGGGAGGAAGCGGATCTCGACAGCCTTCCCTGGATTGGCTTCCCGGTATGCCTCTATAGCCCCGATAAGCTTCGGCAGTACACCAGGTCCTGCAAAATTGCTGATGAACTGTGCACTGCTCTCAAGCCAGTAGATGAGGAAGTCGTCTCCTCCCTCTTCCAGGAAGTTGGCGCAATGGGTGAAGGAGCGGTAGGAGATGGTCTCCTTGATACGGGGGTATTCCGAAGAGAAGAGGGGAGGGTCTTCAAGGACAATTGCCTTAACCAGTTGGGGTCTGTATGCAGCCAGCCAGGTGGTCAGGAGTCCTCCTGACGAGTTCCCCGTCACGAAAGCGGGTTCCCTGATGACCTCCTCGACGAACCTGGCCAGGTCGCTGCCGATCCGGCCGGCGTTCATGGGGTAATCTTCCGGGTAGGAAGTCTTCCCATGTCCCGGGTAATCAACGGCGAACACATGAAATGATTTGGAGAGTTCTACCAGGACCTTGCCATAGCTGAACCAGTCCATATGCTGGGCATTGAGCAGCAGTAGGGGTGGACCGTTGTCGGGGCTCTCTGCGTAGTTGAACCTCACTTCCCCGACCCGTGCCTGCTTCTCAAGGATGCCTGCTGCAGCAACCTTCCCATGAAGCGGGTCCTCATAGCCGACCACGAGGGCATTGATCAGGGTCGTGCAGCCGGTTAAGGAAAGCAGGATCAGGACCATTGCCACCGCTGTCTGTTTGGATCTCTTTCTTCTCACGGTTCATCTCCCCCCATCCAGGTCCTGGATGGTTCGATTGTATCTGAATACGTCGACGGGGACAAGAAATAGCTTGGGGACTGCAGGGAGGATAAAACAAACAAGGCTGTCACCTAAGTCCTTTCAGACTTATGCAACAGCCCCTGATAAGTTCTTTACCTTTTGGTTATTTTCCCACGACGATGTTCACCAGTTTGTCAGGGACAGCAATCACGCGCTTGATCGACTTGCCGCTGATCCACTCCTGGATTCGTTCATGGCCCAGGGCGAGCTCCTCGAGTGCTGCCTTGTCGAGGCCTCTCTGTACCTCGACCTTAGCCCTGAGCTTGCCGTTGACCTGGAAGATGATCGTGATCTCATCATCGATGGTGAGCGCCTCATCATAGGTCGGCCAGGACTCGTTCGCGATGGTAGGTGCCTTTCCGCTTATCTCCCAGAGCTCCTCGGTCAGGTGCGGCGCATAGGGTGCGAGCAGCAGGAGGAACGGTTCCCAGAGGGAACGGTAGAGCTTCTCGCTCTTGAAGAGGTCGTTGACGAAGATCATCATCTGGGCGATCGCGGTGTTGAACTCAAGGCCGGCTGTATCATGGGTGACCTTCTTGATGGTCTTGTGAAGCTGCTTCTCAAGTTCGATCGGCGGCTGCTCATCGGTGAATTCCTTCTCAGTGAGTCTATAGACCCTGTCGAGGAAGCGGTGGACACCGGCAAGCCCGCTGGTAGACCACGGCTTCGATACCTGTAGGGGGCCCATGAACATCTCGTACATACGCATGGAGTCGGCCCCGAAGTCCCTGATGATGTCATCAGGGTTGATGACGTTCTTCAAGCTCTTGGACATCTTGGCGATGACCCGTTCCAGCTCTTCTCCGGTAGCCTTCTCGATATAGGTGTCGGCAGCGGTCTCCTCGACCTCATCGGTCGGGACGAGGGTCTTGTCTTTCCGCTGGAAGGCAAAGGAGGTGATCATTCCCTGGTTCACCAGTCGCTGGAACGGCT
Source organism: Spirochaetia bacterium (assembly GCA_963677595.1). Taxonomy (GTDB): domain Bacteria; phylum Spirochaetota; class Spirochaetia; order CAKZLE01; family CAKZLE01; genus CAKZLE01. The sequence continues at coordinate 1,476,581 of OY782041.1, read as the reverse complement.
CCTTGTCCTTTACCACTCCGATATCAAAGAGGACCTTGTGCCAGAACCTGGCGTAGAGGAGGTGGAGCACCGCGTGCTCCGCACCGCCCACGTAGAGGTCCACCGGCATCCAGTAGTCGAGCTTCTCGTCGGAAGCGAGGGTCTCGGTGTTGTGCGGGTCTATATACCGCAGGTAGTACCAGCAGGAACCTGCCCACTGGGGCATGGTGTTGGTCTCTCGTTTCGCGGGCTTGCCGCAGACCGGGCAGGTCGTGTTGACCCACTCGTCGATGTTCGCGAGCGGGCTTTCCCCTGTCCCTGATGGTGCATAGGAGGTCACCTCAGGGAGACGGAGTGGGAGGTCTTCTTCCGGTACCGGGACGATACCGCACTCGTCGCAGTGGACCAGGGGGATAGGTTCTCCCCAGTACCGCTGTCGGCTGAAGATCCAGTCACGGAGCTTGTAATTGACTGCCTGTTTCCCGAGCTTACGCTCCTCGAGCCACGTGATCATGGCATTGATGGCTGTCGGCTTGTCCATGCCGTCGAGGAATCCCGAGTTCACATGGATGCCGTCCTCGGTGTAGGCCTCTTTCTGGACGTCCCCGCCCTTGAGGACCTCGATGATCGGGAGGTCGAACTCCTTGGCGAACTCCCAGTCACGGGTGTCATGGGCAGGTACTGCCATGATCGCCCCTGACCCGTAGGAGATCAGGACATAGTCGGCTACCCAGATCGGGATCCGCTCCCCGTTGACGGGGTTGATCGCATAGGCGCCGGTGAAGACACCGGTCTTCTCCTTCGCGAGGTCGGTCCTCTCCAGGTCCGACTTCTTCGCTGCCGCATCGAGGTAGGCATCTACTGAAGCGTGATGCTCCTCTGTGGATATCTTGTGGACAAGCGGGTGCTCCGGGGCAAGGACCATGTAGGTCGCACCGAAGAGGGTGTCAGGACGTGTGGTATAGACCTCGATGGTATCGTCGTAGCCGTCGACCGAGAAGGTCACGTCGGCACCGGTACTCTTGCCGATCCAGTTCCGCTGCATGGCCTTGATGGCATCAGTCCAGTTGAGGTCCTCGAGATCCTCGAGCAGCTCCTCGGCGTAATCGGTGATCTTGAGGATCCACTGCCTGAGGTTCTTCCTCGTCACCTGGGCGCTGCACCGCTCACACTTCCCGTCCTTGACCTCCTCGTTGGCGAGGCCGGTCTTGCAGTCCGGGCACCAGTTGATCGGGGTCTCCGACTCGTAAGCCAGGCCTTTCTTGAAGAGCTGGAGGAAGATCCACTGGGTCCACCGGTAGTACTCCTCCGTATGGGTGGAGATCTCCCGGTCCCAGTCGTAGCAGAAGCCGAGGCTCTTGATCTGGTAGGTGAAATGGTCGATGTTCTTCTCGGTGGTCACCTTCGGGTGGGTGCCGGTCTTGATCGCGTAGTTCTCCGCGGGGAGACCGAAGGAGTCGAAGCCCATCGGGTGGAGGACATTGTATCCGTTCATCCGCAGGTACCGGCAGTAGATATCGGTGGCTGTGTAGCCTTCAGGATGCCCTACATGGAGGCCTGCCCCTGAGGGGTAGGGGAACATGTCGAGGACATACATACGTTTCTCTTTGGGGTATGCAGGATCTTCGGTGACCTTGAAGGTCTTGTTCTTCGCCCAAAACTCCTGCCATTTTGGTTCTATCTCGTTGAATGGGTATTTGCTCATGCTGAGAATGATACTCGCGAGATACGATAGAGTCAATCAGATACAGCCATTTGGGTGTAAAGAAGTTACCTTCAGCTGTTATGAGGGTTCCTTCTGCTCCATCGGCATGAAGACCAGGGAGATGATCCTGTTCCCCTGCATGGAGTCCACCTTGAAGATACCCCATTCCGTATCCATGATCTGCCCCTCCGCGGGGATGGAGCCGGTCTGCTCGATGATGTACCCGCTGACCGTCCCGACGTGCCGGCTGTGCTCCATGTCGAGGTCGAAGTAGTCCTCTACCTGCTGGATGGGGGTCTCCCCCATGATCCGGTAGGAGTCGTCGCCGACCGGGACGATCCTTTCGAGGGTCCCGGTCTCATGCTCGTCATACAGCTCGCCGAAGAGCTCCTCGATCACGTCCTCGAGGGTGACGACCCCGGCGAGGCCTCCGTACTCGTCCATGACGATCGCCATATGCTGCTTCTGGTGCTTGAAGATGGAGAACATATCATGGATCTTGCGGGTCTCGGGGACGAATATGGGATCGATGGTGATCTGGTCGACCGTCAGCTCGAGGTGATCATTGATCACCTGGTCGAGCAGGTCCCGGGTCAGCAGCACCCCCACGATATGTTCCGGGGTCCCCTCGTAGATAGGGATGCGGGAGAAACCGCTCTGGACCACGAGCGGGAGGGCTTCCTTGACGCTGGTGCTGCCGTTGATGCTGAAGACGGCGGTACGGTGGGTCATGACGGTATGGACGTCGATGTCGTCGAACCTGAACACGCGCTGCACGAGGTTGGACTCATAGTCCTCCACGACCCCCTGGTCCTGTGCGACATCGACGACATGGAGGATCCCCTCGAGGGAGATGTGCTTCCGCTTCTCCTTGACGAAGAGGCTCGTGATAGAGGAGCTGATCCCCTTGATGATGAAGACGAAGGGGTAGAGGGCGAACATGAGGAAGCGCACGGGGTAGGCCATGGCGATGCTGATGCTCTTGTTATGGACGATGGCAATCTGCTTGGGCGTGATCTCGGCGAAGATGAGGATGACCAGCGTCAGGATCCCCGTCGCATAGCCGACAGCTCGGTTACCGAACCGTTGGATGGTCATCGTCGTGACCAGGGCGGAGGCCGCGATGTTCACGAGGTTGTTCCCGATGAGGATCGTCGTGAGGAGTACATCGGACCGCTTGGCCAATGATGCTGCCAGCTTCGCGGCTTTTCGCTTGCTGTCCTCGAGCTCCTTGACCTGGATGAAGGTAAGGGAGGTGAACGCAGTCTCGGTCCCGGAGAATATACCGGAGAGCAGGATGAGGACGATGATCGGTATGATGTAAGAACTCATGCCGGAACCCCTTCAGCAGGGGCGGTATGAACGCAGGACGGTGCTGATGGTTCGTGTAAGTGAGGGTCGTCTGAATTGTCAGGTAACGGGTCTTCCATACACTCACTATACTATGGGGAGAAGCGGCAGTTCAAGAAAAATAGGGTCCGCGAATAGATAATTAACTGGTAATTCCGGTGGACAAGTGTGTTCCTTGTTCGTACAATGCCTGTAGAGAATGAAGTCCTGGAGGGTAACAGATGGAACAAGCATATGCCGTGTTGCGGGCGATCGGGTCGGATCGTATCGGTGTCGTCGATGATATAACCAGCGTGGTGGAGCAGGTCTCCTGCAATATTGAGGAGAGCAAGATGTCCGTCCTCGGCGGGGAGTTCGCCGTCATGATGCTCGTTGAAGGAACGCCTGAGGCGGTCGATGAGCTTGTAGCTTATGATTTCACCTCCGGGAAACTGAAGGATTTCTCTGTCGATGTCGTGAAGACCCGGGAAGCTGAAGTGAAGCGGAAAGGGGTACCCTACCTCATCGAGACCGTCTCCCTGGACTCCCCGGGGATCGTCCATGCAGTCACTGCCCTCCTTGCCCGGGAGGATATAAACATCGAGGAGCTCGAGACGGATGCGGAATCCGCACCCTTCACCGGTTCCCCGATGTTCAACATGCGCATACGGGTGACCCTCGAGGGACCAAAGCGTGCCGCAGCCCTGCAGGAGACCCTCCTGGAACTTGCCTGGGAGCGTGACCTCGACATCTCCTTCAGGTCGATGACCCCGAGCATGGCGGACTGATGGGAGAGGTGATGGAGTACCAGGCAATACAGGAAGAGATCGCATTATATATGAGGAGGCTCTATTCGCAGGGCCTCACGACCTGTTCCGGGGGGAACATCAGCGTGCGGGTGGACGAGGACCGCGTCCTCATCACCCCCTCCAAACTCGATAAGGGCAACCTCCAGCCAGAGACGGTAGCCCTCGTCACGATGGCCGGCGAGAACCTCACACCAGAGCTTCCCACGAGCATCGAGACCGGGATGCACCTCGAGATCTTCAGGTCCCGTCCCGACATCAAGGCGATCGTCCATGCCCACCCGGTCACGGCCAGCCTCTTCACGGCAACCGGGAAGAAGCTGCGGACCGACCTCCTCGCGGAGTCCCGGTTCCTCCTCGGGGAACCTGTCTTCGCCCCCTATGCCCTCATGGGGACCCCGGGACTTGCCGGGATCGTGGGGGAGTCCTTCAAGGCCGAGGGAACCCGGGTCGTCCTGATGGAGAACCACGGGGTGATCACCGTGGGACAGACCCTGCACCAGGCGTACGACCGGATGGAGGTCCTGGAGGTCGCAGCGAAGATGACCTGGATGGGGGAGCTCCTCGGCGGGATGCGTCCCCTCGACCAGGAGCGCAAGGAAGCTATCGACAGGATGTGAGGCAGATAGAGTGAAGCCGCCCCGTTTGGGACGGCTTCGAGGGTTTTGGATAGTGCACACACAATCTTAATGGAAGGATCCTTCCATATAGATCTATTTGAAATTCTTCTCCTCGATGCCCTGGACGACACCGAACTGTTCGGTGAGGAAGTCCCGCTTGAACTCCATCTTCTGGGTGAACGCCATATTCAGCCAGCCTTCCACGATCTGGACGCCGAGGAAGGGTGCGGTGATCCATCCGCCCATGGTGAGGACGTTGGCGTTGTTGATGATCTTTGCGCGTTCCCCGGAGAAGACGCTGTCAGCGACGCAGGCGTAGATGCCCTTGTGCTTGTTGGCGACGATCGCCATCCCCTGTCCTGTCCCGCAGATGAGGATACCTTTCTCTGCCTTGCCGTCCTGGATGGCCTGGGCAACCTTCGGTGCCTGGACCGAGTAGGGCTTCGGTGCGTCCGGTGACTCGATACCGAAATCTATCACCTCGATATCATCGCGGGTGTTAAGGTACTCCACGATCGCCGTCTTCAGCGGGAACCCCGAAAGGTCGGAAGCTATTGCCAATGTGATCTTGTCTGCCATATTTCTCTCTCCTGTTATCTCTTCTTCTTGATTACCGCAACAGCCTTCTTTGCGATATCCTCAGCTGTCATCCCATACTCCCTGATCAGGAAGTCCTGGGTACCGACCTGCCCGAATCGGTCCTGTGAGCCGATCCTGCCCATCGGGGTGGGCAGTTCCTCTCCGAGAAGCTCGGCGACTGCCCCGCCGAGGCCGCCTGCGACCTGGTGGTTCTCGCAGGTCACGACCGCACCGGTCTTCCGGGCATATTCCAGTACGAGCTCACCATCGAGCGGCTTGATCGTGTGCATGTCGATGACTGCCGCCGATATCCCCTGCTCCCCGAGCAGCTCGGCAGCCTTGAGTGCTTCAGGCACCATGACGAACCCTGAAGCGATGATCGTGACGTCAGTCCCGTCTGCGAGTACGTTGCCCTTCCCGAGTTCTATCTCGGAAGTATCCGTATACAGGGCATTCGAGCCCTTCCGGTGGAGCCTGATGTACATCGAGCCCTCATGTGCCGCCGCTGCCCTGACCAGGGCTTCGCAGGAGACGATGTCCGACGGTTCCACGATGACCAGGCCCGGTATGAGCCGCATCATCCCGATGTCCTCGAACGGCATGTGGGTCCCTCCGTTGTACTGGGCAGTGATTCCGGGATCGGTCCCGACGAGCTTCACGTTGAGTTGCGCATAATTGGAGGAGAGGAAGAACTGGTCGAAGGTTCTCCGTGAGGAGAACGTCCCGAAGGAGGCTGCGAAAGGGATCATCCCCTCGGCTGACAGCCCTGAGGCGACTCCCACCATGTTGGCCTCGGCGACCCCCACATCAAAGGTACGGTCGGGGTAGGCGTTGAGGAACGACCTCGTCCCGGTCGCATTCATCAGGTCGGCCTCGAGTACGCAGATCCTCTCATCGTCCTTCGCCATCTCGATGAGTGTGTCGGTATAAACCTGTCTCATATCTTTTCCCATGCTAGTTTCCTCCCTCTCCAAGCGCTGCGAGGGCCTCTTTGAGGTCCTCAGCCGTTACCGGCATGTTATGGCTGCCGAGTTTCCCTTCGGCAAAGGAACAGCCCCTGCCCTTGATCGTGTCGAGGATGATCATCGACGGCTTGTCAGCCTGCTCCTTCGCAGCGGCGACGGCCTCCTCGAGCGCATCGAAGTCATGCCCGTCGACCTGCTGGGTGTGCCAGCCGAATGATTCCCATTTAGCCTTCAGCCCCTCAAGGTCCATGATATCGCCGGTCATGCCGTCTATCTGCATCTTATTATAATCAGTGAAGGCGATCAGGCTGCCGAGCTTGAACTGTGCCGCACTCATCGCCGCCTCCCAGTTCTGTCCCTCCTGGGACTCGCCGTCGCCGATGATAGCGAACACCCGGTTCCCCCGTTCCTGGTATCGGGTAGCCAGGGCGATGCCGACTGCTGCCGAGAGCCCCTGCCCGAGGGAACCGGTCGTCATGTCGATCCCCGGGGTGCGGTTCCTGTCACAGTGGCTCGGGAGGTTGGTCCCCCCCTCGTTGAGGGTCAGCAGCCACTCCATCGGGAAGAACCCCTTCATGGCCAGTACGCTGTAGAGCGCCGGGCCGGCATGTCCCTTGGAGAGGACGAGACGGTCACGGTCTTCCATCCTCGGTTTCTCAGGATCCACCTTCATCTCCGAATAATAGAGATAGGTCAGGACCTCGACGATGGACATCGCCCCGCCGACGTGGCCGACCCCGAGATGCCCGATCGACTTCAGGGTCTCGATACGGACGAGTCGCGCCTTTTCCTGCAGGTCCTGCTTTTTTTCTTGATTCATCAGGAACTCCTTGCTATAATTTACTTACATTAAGTAAGTAAAAAAATATCATTATATCCTTCCTTTGTAAAGGAGAAAATGGTATAAAAGAGAGAAATAGCGGGAAGAGGCGGCAACCGTCTATGACTGCAGGAGTTAGCATATGACTATGAAGAACATGCCGTTGCGGGGAGAGGACATCAGGGAGAAGAACGAGAAGATCGTCCTTCGGGCTATCCAGATGAGTGACGCCCTTTCCCAGTCCGAGGTCGTGAACATGACCGGTCTCAAGGCCCCGACGGTCCTGCGTATCTTCTCCATCCTCGAGGAGAAGGGACTGATCCGCATCGTGAAGGATTATGCCGCGAAGACCCCTGACAGGAAGGGGAGGAAGCCGGTCTACTACCAGGTGAATGCTGCGGCCCATTACGTGATCGGGATCGAGTTCTGGTCACGGTCAGCACATGTGCTCATCGTGGACTTCACCAAGAAGCCGATCTATTCCGATGACCTGCTGCTCCCGGAAGATGCCGATGCCGACCTGGTCATAGGAAGCATCATCGACATGATCAGCCAGGCGATCAGGAAGTCAGGGATCACTGGCGAAAGGATCCTCGGTATCGGGGTCGGTGCACCGGGCCGCATCAATGTCGAGACCCGGGAGGTGATCTTCTATTCACGGATCAAGGGGTTCGAGAACTTCCCGATCGGGAAGATCCTTGAGGATGAGTTCAGGATCCCGGTGGTCGTGACCAACAATGCCGGGGTCGTGGCAATGAACGCCTACCGCAGAGGGGTCGCGAAGGATTCCGGGGCACTGTTCACCTTCTTCATCCGCCAGGGTGTTGGCGGGGCCTTCATCACCCAGGGGAACCTCTTTTCCGTGCTGGGGAGGACGACCTTCGAGATCGGCCATATGATCATGGATGTCGGCGGCAGGGAGTGCTACTGCGGTTCCAACGGCTGCCTGGAGACCTATGTTTCCGAGACGGGGATCATGGAGTCCCTGCGAGCGGAGGGCTACCGGTTCGAGTCGATCGAGGCGGTCGAGAAGGCACTGGAGACCGGGGAGGTGGAAGTGAGGGAACTCATCAAGCGTGAAGCCTCTGCCCTGGCAGTGAGTGCCCAGAACATCTTCAGGATCCTCTCCCCCGACGGGCTGCTGGTGATCACCCGCTTCCCGGAGCTGTCGAAAGTGCTCGCGGAAGTGGTGAGGGAGTGCCTGCAGAATGACTCCTACAACCCGAAGGGGAAGGAGGTCTCCGTCTATGCCGATGACTACAGTGCGTTGGAAGCCGGCCTCGGGGCCTGTGACCTGGTCTTCGATGAGTTCTTCTCGATCGTGTGATGGGACTTTATAACCAAGTACTGACAGAGATGGTATTGGTTTCATGGTATAGTGTACCTATGGGGATGTTGTCAAAGAGCGGAAGGGCGAGAATTATGTACCAAGAAAAATATTGACAACTGGTATCAACTGTGTTTTACTTACTTAGTGTAAGTAAAAATAAAGGAGAGTTTCTATGAGGACTAAACGAATCTTATTTGTGATGGCTCTTGTATTGTTCCTGATGCCGGCAATGGCCTGGGCAGGTGGACAGCAGGAAGGGACCGGAGAGATCGTGCTCAAGTGGCCTACCATCTGGGTAGGTGAGGACTCGAAGGCTGCGACCGTTGCTGCCCTTGTTGACGAGTTCAATGTCATGTATGAAGGCAAATACCAGGTCGATATCGAGGCAAACCCCGATTATGATGCATACCGGAACAAACTGAACTCACAGATCGCAGCAGGCGTCGTCCCTGACCTGTTCGTGTTCAACCCGGACCCGACATCCTTCTCATTCTATGAGGGTGACCTGCTCATGGACTTCTCGGATGCCCTTGACAGCGACTGGGGAGACAGCTTCGTCGCAGGTGCCATCGACGGCGCTACCATCAAGGGTGAGACCAAGTCCATCCCGTTCGAGATCGGCGTGACCCCGATCTGGTACAACATGGACATCCTCAAGGCTTCAGGTGTCTCCAAGATCCCCGAGACCTATGACGAGTTCTTCGCAGCATGCGATAAGATCAAGGCTGCAGGCTATATCCCGACAAGCCAGATGACCGGCGGTACCAACGCATGGACATCGATGCTCTGGTTCTCCCATATCGCAGCAGCGATCGGCGGACCCGATGTATGGAAGAAGGACATCACGGACCCCGTATTCGTACAGGCTGCTGAGATCCTCCTGAAGATGTACTCAGACGGCAACACCTCCAAGGACGCTGTCGGCGGAGATGCCGGCGTGGCAGGCGGCCACTATCTCGCAGGTCGGTCAGCGATGTTCATCAACGGTCCCTGGTACATCGGCCGGGTAAAGAGTGAAGTGCCTGATGTCTATGCCGCTACCGAAGTCGGTTCCGCACCCGGGATCAACTACTCTGGCGCCATGATCGGGTTCCCGCAGTCCAATCTTGCTGCCGGTGCTACAGATGACCCAAGGAAGCAGGATGCAGTCATCGCGTTCATGCGATGGATGACAAAGCCTGAGAACGTGAAGAGGATCTCCTTCGATGCAGGTTCGATGTTCGCAGTGAAGTACTCCGTAGATGCAGGGGACAACGTCGATGAACTGCAGGGCAAGTTCATGAATGCCGTCAATGACGCAGAATTCATGGTCACCCACTTCCAGGCCAACTTCACCACTGACGTGGTCGCTGAGTTCGGTCAGGCTCTTGCCAAGATGGCTCTGGGGAACGCTACCCCGAAGCAGTTCGTCCAGCAGATCGCAGACAAGATCGACTGATCCGCAGGATCATAACACGTACAGAAAACAATGAAGGCCTGGTGTTTCACCGGGCCTTCTGCGAAAAGGTGGTTAGTATTATGCGGAACAAGAACTGGAAGATGATCCTTGTCTTCCTCCTCCCCGTTCTGATTCTCTTCATTGCCTATTTCGTCTATCCGCTCGGATTCGTCATGGCGACGAGCTTCACTAAATGGAACGGTATAGGGAAGATGGAGTTCATCGGCTTCAAGAACTATATCGATCTGTTCAGTGATGAGACGTTCAGGCTCTCTCTGAGGAACAACATCGTCTGGGCACTCGTGCTCGGCTTCGTACAGATCCCGCTGGCTGCGGGGATGGCTATGATCCTGGCACGGAAACCGAAGGGATGGAAACTGTTCAGGACGGTCTATTTTCTCCCGAACGTCATCTCGCAGGTAGCCCTCGCCATGATGTGGCTTGCTATCTATAACGCGGAGTTCGGCATCCTGAACAACCTGCTGGGAGCTGTTGGCCTGGATGGGCTGACGCGGAACTGGCTCGGTGACATGAATACGGCATTCCCTGCTGTGATCGTACAGCAGCTCTTCTATATCGGTTATTTCATGATCGTCATCCTCGCCTCACGGATGGGCATCTCAGAGACCTTCTATGAGGCGGCGGAGATCGACGGGGCCAACATCTTCCAGCAGGAACGGCACATCACGATCCCGATGCTCAAGGGGATCCTGGTCACGACAAGTACCCTGGCACTCGCCTACGGGATGAGGCACTTCGAGTCAACCTACCTGATGACCAACGGCGGGCCGGCACATTCCACCTCTGTTTTGGGGATCATGCTCTTCAGGGACCTCGGGGCGTTGAAATACGGCGAGGCGAACGCGATCGGGTCTGTCCTGATCATCTTCGGCGGTGCCATCATCGCGTTCATCCGATGGATCTTCAGCAGGGACGACGCTGCTGATACAGTGCAGTAGGGGGAGCATCATGGGAAAGAACACATTACAGAAACGTACTGCAGTCGACTATATCGCCAAGATCGCGAAATGGGCCTATATCATCTTCTTCGTGATCATGACCTTTGTACCCATCATCTGGCTGATCATCTCGTCGTTCAAGACGAACCTCGAGTTCGAGACGCAGCCCTTTGCGCTTCCGGCAGTCTGGCAGTTCCAGAACTATGCGAAGGCACTCGACATGGCAGGTCTGCCGAGACTCTTCCTGAACTCAGCGATCGTCTCCACCTGCGCGATGGCCCTGAACCTCGTGGTATCGGCCATGGGGGCGTTCGCCATCTCGCGGGAGAAGTTCCGGTTCAATGAGACCCTGCTCAACGTCATCCTCGCAGGTGTCCTCGTCCCGATCATCGCGCTGATGGTCCCCTATTTCAAGATCGTCAGCGGTTTCGGACTCTATGACACCCTGCTGGGCCTGGTCATCACCTATGCGGCGATGAACATCCCGGTATCACTCTTCCTCGTCCACGGGTTCATGGGATCCATTCCTGTAGAACTGGAGGAAGCCGCCGTCATCGATGGCTGCAGCTTCGCCCAGAGGTTCACCAAGGTCGTGTTCCCCTTGACCAAGCCGGGCTTGGTCACCGCGGGAACCCTCGTCTTCATCTATTGCTGGAATGAGTTCACCTATGCCATGCTGCTCACCTCCTCTGAGGCCTCAAGGACACTGCAGCTCGGTATCAGGTTCTTCCGGAGCCAGTTCGTCATCGATTACACCAGCATGCTGGCCGCGATCGTGATCACGATGATCCCGACGATCTTCGTCTACATCTTCCTCCATGACCGCATCATCAGCGGCATGACTGCAGGGGCGGTGAAGGGATAATGACCACAGCCATGGACTGAACGTACTGTTCAGTCCATGGATCCCTGTTCCCTGCTTAACTGACAACCAGGTAATTACAGATTTCAAACGGTTTTTCATAGACAGTATTCCCTTCTCGTGCTATAGTTTCTTACTAGAAGTAAGTAATACATTATCATAGATAGGAGTATAAACCATGGCAGAGCAGGAAACCCAGGATATGATCGCGGAACTCGTAGAGAAGGCCCGAGCCGCGCAGGCGCAGGTAGCCGACTACACCCAGGAGCAGATCGACGAGGTGTGCTTGGCGATCGGATGGGAAGTGTACAAGGACGAGAACATCGAGAAACTCGCCGCATTGGCCGTCGAGGAGACGGGGATGGGGAACTACGAGGACAAGGTGAAGAAGCACAAGGGGAAGATTCTCGGGGTACTGAAGGACGTGATGGACTCAGGCGCGAAGTCAGTGGGGCTCATCGAGGTGAATGAGGCGAAGCAGATCTTCAAGTATGCCAAGCCGGTGGGGGTCATCGGGGCATTGACGCCGGTGACGAACCCGACGGCGACGCCGGGGAGCAACGCGGTGAGCGTGCTCAAAGGGCGGAACGCGGTGATCTTCGCACCGCACCCGCGGTCGAAGGCAGCCTCCTCACTGGCAGTCGAGTACATGCGTGCCGGCTTGAAGAAGGTGGGGGCACCTGAGGATCTCATCCAGATCATCGCAGAACCGTCGATCCCGGCCACGGGGGAACTGATGGCGAAGGTGGACCTGGTCTTGGCGACCGGGGGCTCCGCGATGGTGAAGGCCGCCTACTCATCGGGCACGCCAGCCTACGGGGTAGGGCCGGGGAACTCGGTGCAGATCATCGCCGAGGATGCCGATGTAGCCGACGCGGCAGCGAAGGTAGCATTGAGCAAATGCTTCGACAACGCGACGAGCTGCTCGTCGGAGAACTCCGTGATCGTGCAAGAGTCGATCTATGACGAGTTCATGAGACTCCTGGAAGCAGAAGGCGGATACCTGTGTTCGGCTGAAGAGAAGCAGACGTTAGAGCACTGGATGTGGGTCGAGAACAAGAAGGGGTATGTGGCCCTGAACCCCGGGATCGTGGCGAAGTCGGCGCAGGTGATCGCAGCTGATGCAGGGCTTTCGATCCCTGCAGAGAAGCGGATGCTCGTGGTAGAGGGGAAGAGGCCGATCACCGAAGACCGGTATGCGAAGGAGAAGCTCTCTCCGGTGCTCACGGTATGGAAGTACGCAGACTTCGAAGAGGGGTATACGCTGCTCAAAGAGATCACGGACAACAACGGGACAGGACACTCCTGCGGGATCTTCACGCAGAAGGAGGCATACATCGACTACCTCGGGACCCACATGAAGTCCTCGAGGATCATCGTGAACCAGCCGCAGGCGCCGGCGAACGGGGGGAACTTCTTCAACGGGATGCCGAGTACGGTAACGTTAGGCTGCGGTACGTGGGGCGGGAACATCACGACGGAGAACATCAACTACAAGCACTTCCTGAATGTGACATGGCTTTCGAAGCCGATCACGCCGGTGAAGCCGAGTGATGAGGAGATGTTTGGAGCATTCGTAGAGAAGTACGGGGAATAAGAGCGATGAAACTATTCGAATACCAGGCGAAAGCGGTCTTCCGGACCCACGGGATACCGACGCCGAAGGGTATACTGGCCGAGAGCGTGGAAGAGGTGCGTGCAGCGATCGAGGAAGTCGGGCTGCCGTGCGTGCTGAAATCGCAGGTGCTGCGGGGCGGGCGCGGGAAGGCGGGACTGATCCCGTTCGTGAGAACGGCAGATGAAGCGAAATCTGAAGCCGAGCGGTTGTTTGCCTCCGAGCATGGGGTGAAGAAGCTGCTGGTGGAAGAAGCGGTGTCTATCGACCGTGAGATCTACCTGTCGGTGACGATCGACCCGGTGGCCCCGTCTGCATTGATCATCGCGAGCGCAGAAGGCGGGGTGGAGATCGAGAGCTTGGCGGTGAGTGACCCTGAGAAGATCATCCAGGAGGCGGTGGACATCACCGCGGGGCTGCAGCCGTACCAGGCAGGGGACCTTGCCTACCGGCTGGGCTGCGAGGGTATGGTGGCGAAGCAGGTGAAGAAGATCGTGATGCAGCTCTACGAGGTCTTCTCCAGCTGTGATGCGGAGCTTGCGGAGATCAACCCGCTGTTCATCACGAGTGAGGGGCAGGTGCTTGCTGGGGACGGGAAGCTCAGTATCGATGAGAACTCGATGGAGCGGCAGCCGGGGTATGAGCGGACCCGGGAGTACTACGAGAGCGACATGGAGTTCGAGGCAGCGAGAGAGGGGATCCCGTACCTGCAGTTCGACGGGGACATCTCGTTGATGTGTGCGGGGGCAGGACTGACGACGACCGTCTACGACCTGATCAACTACGAAGGGGGGAAGGTCGCGAACTACCTGGAGTTCGGGGGGCCGAACTACCGGAAGGCGATGCGAGCGATGGAACTGTGTCTGCAAAACGAGTCGAAGGTGATCCTGATGGTGACCTTCGGGACGATCGCGCGGGCGGACGTGATGGCAGAGGGGATCGTGGAAGCGATGACGAAGCTGAAGCCGGACCGGCCGATCGTGACGTGCATCCGTGGGACGAACGAGGAAGAGGCCGTGAGGATCCTGCAAGCTGCAGGACTCGAGCCGCTGTTCGATACGGAAGAGGCTGTACGGAAAGCCGTGGCGATCGCGAAGGGAGCTTAAGAGAGATGAGCATATTCATAGACAGGGATACGAAGGTACTCGTGCAGGGGATCACCGGGAAAGAGGGGAGCTTCTGGACGGGCCATATGATAGATCTTGGGACGCAGGTGACCTGCGGGGTGACGCCGGGGAAAGAAGGGCAGGCTGTCTGCGGGAAGCCGGTCTACCACTCGGTGAGACGGGCAGTGGCAGAGCATGAGGTGGATGCGGCGATGCTGTTCGTGCCACCGCGGTTCACCAAAGATGCTGTCTTCGAGGCACTTGATGGCGGGATCAAAAAAATCGTGACGATCGCCGACGGGATCCCGCTGCATGAGATGGTGGAGATCCGTGCTGCAGCGAAGAGCTGCGGGGCGATGGTGGTCGGTGGGAACACCTCTGGGGTGATCAGCCCGGGATCGGCGATGATGGGGATGTTCCCGTACTGGATCGATCGGGTGTACAAGCCGGGACGGATCGGGGTCATGACGCGAAGCGGGTCGTTGACCAATGAGGTGACGGCGATGGTAGTCGCCGCAGGCTTTGGGGTGAGTTCGCTCATCGGGATCGGGGGTGACCCGGTACCGGGGACGCGGTTTGCCGAGATGTTGCCGCTCTATGAAGCCGATGAGACGACCGACGCGGTGGTGATCATCGGGGAGCTTGGCGGGACGATGGAAGAGGAAGTAGCCGAGGCGATGGCAGACGGGAGCTTCACGAAGCCGGTGGTGGCATTCTTAGGGGGCCGTACGGCACCGAAAGGGAAGCGGATGGGCCATGCGGGAGCGATCGTGACTGGTGGTAAAGGGACGGTGGAAGGGAAGATCGCTGCCTTGACGGAAGCCGGCGGGCTGGTGGCTGAACGGCCGCGGTTCGTGGGAGAGTTGCTGAAGGAACTGCTGGAAGACTGAGAGAGGAGAGCTCGATGAGCCTGAATGAGATACAGAAGATAGATGCGAAGAAGCTGCTGTACTTCGTGCTGGCGGTCGTACTGATGGTGGTGGTGAAGAGTATGCCGATCGCCGATTCGGTGCGGATCGTGGGGAGTGCGGAGTTGACGGTGACCGGACAGGCGGCGATGGGGGTACTGGCCTTCGCGCTGGTGCTGTGGATGACCGAGGCGATCCCGTTCCATGTGACGGGGATGCTGTCGATCGTGCTGCTGACGTTGTTTCGGGTAGATACCTACAAGGTGATCGTGAAAGAGGGGTTCGGGTCGAACACGGTGACGTTCTTCATCGGGGTACTGATCCTCTCAGCGTTCATCACGACATCGGGACTGGGGAAACGCATCGGTGTACTGATCCTCTCGAAGACGGGGAACTCGACGAAGAGCATCCTCTTCGGGTTCCTGCTGGCAGGTGGTCTGCTGTCGATGTGGATCACGAACATGGCGGTAGCGGCGATGCTGATGCCGCTGGCGGTGGCGATCCTGGAAGAGGAAGGGATCAAGCCGCTGGAGAGCAACTTCGGGAGAGCGCTCTTGATCGCGTGTGCGCAAGGCTCGATCATCGGGGGGATCGCGACCCCCTCAGGTGCGGGACCGAACGCGTTGGCGATCGGATTCCTGAAGGATATGGCAGGCTATGACGTAACCTTCGGGCAGTGGATGCTCTACGGGGTGCCGGCGGCACTGTTGATGATCCCGGCCTCCTGGGTGACGCTGATGATCTTCTTCAAGCCGGAGATGAGCCACTTGTCGAAGACGAAGGAAGAGCTCAAGCAGGAGTCGAGGGACCTGCCGCCGATGGGGCGGGAGGAGATCATCACAATGGTGCTCTTCCTGATCACGGTGGTGCTGTGGCTCGGTTCGCCGGTGCTCGGGAAGTGGCTGGGGATCAGCATCCCGATCTCGATGCCGGTGATGTTCACCGCCTGTCTGTTCTTCCTGCCGAAGGTATCGCGTATTCCGTGGAAGCAGATCGAGCCGCAGGTATCGTGGAGCGGGATCATCCTGATCGTGACGGGTATCTCGCTGGGGATGATGCTCTACACGACGGGAGCTGCGAGATGGCTGTCGGTGGTACTGCTCTCAGGCATCGGGAGCCTGCCGTCGTACGTGATGGTGTTCGTGATCGTGCTGATGATCTCGCTGCTGAAGATCGTCTTCTCGAGTAACACGGTCACGGCAACGATCATCATCCCGATCATGATCGAGTTGGCCGTCGCCTTGGGACTGCCGGTGCTCTCCGTGGCCCTGCCGGCCTCACTGGTGGCATCGCTTGCGTTCATCCTGGTGACCTCCTCACCCACGAACGTCATCCCCTATTCGGCTGGCTACTTCTCGATCGCGGACTTCGCGAAGTCGGGACTGCTCATGACCCTCTTCGGGTCGATCATCCTCTCCGGCGTCGTCTACCTCGTCGGGCTGGGGACGGGATTATATTAGGTACTTGGCGGAAAAGCTGTTCCGAGAGCAGCTTTTCCCCTTGCATAATACTGCATCTATGGTAAGCTTGCGATACGGACACTCCTTGTCCCATTCCGGGATCATCAATGGCAGGTAAGGCCATCCGAGGTCACCGGGAGGCGTTTGGGCGAAGCCCGGGCTAATTTTCTTTCTTGCACACTGCAAAGGAGCAAGAAGATGAATCCAATCTATTCCACAACAGTAAAAGAGATCACATCTCGGACAGGGTCTGACATCACGACAGTCGAGTCAGACATCGACCTCTATTACCACATGGCGTTATCGCTGTACCAGACGATCGAGGAGCAGAATGCTCTCGGGAAGCCTACGACCTGCATCATGCCGGTCGGGCCGGTCTTCCAGTACCGCAGGTTCATCACCCTGCTGGACTACCGGCCGATCGACCTCTCGAACCTCCACCTCTTCTTCATGGATGAGTACCTCCAAGACGGCACCGATCTGAGGGTAGATCCTGACGACCCCCTCTCCTTCCAGGGCTTCATCAGGCGGGAACTGATCGATCCCATGCCTGAACAGTACGGGCTGAATCCAGAACAGATCCATTTCCCCGACCCTGCAGACCCAGGGGCCTATGATGCGAGGATCGAGGAGCTCGGCGGTATCGACCTCTGTCATGCAGGAGTGGGCATCGTGGGGCACCTTGCCTTCAACGAACCGATCAGTGAAGCGAAGATCACGGCTGAGGAGTTCCTCCATCTCCCCACGCGGGTAGTGGAGCTGACTCGGGAGACGATCACGATCAACTCCAACACGGCCCTGCGGGGGGCGTTCGAGGAGATACCGAAACGGGCGGTTACCGTGGGGATGAAGCAGATCGCAGGGGCACGGAAGCTCCAGATCTTCTTCAACCGACCCTGGCAGGCATCGGTCTTCAGGAAGGCGCTGCTTACCGAACCGACCCCTGAATTCCCCGTGACCCTGGTGCAGGGACATCCTGCTATCAAGTATTATGTGACGCCGATCGTGGCGGGTACGCCGGAGTTCGCCCTGAGATGATCGATGCACATGTCCATTTCTGTGAAACCCAACGGTATGGGGATCTCGTCTCCTTCTGTGACCTCAACGGGATAGAACGGGCTGGCCTGGTATCGCTGCCGAAGGCAGACGGTACCTCTTACAACCCGGCGATCCTGTATGCCCTCGAACGTGACCCATCCCGGTTCTTCGGCTACGGCTGCCTGGAGTACGGGAGGATCGGGGAGCGAGGGGCTGTAGGGCAGGTCAGGGACCTGCAGACTGCAGGGTTCTCCGGGCTGAAGCTCTGGATCGGGAAACCCTCGATCGGGAGAGCCCACGGTATGCAGATGGTCTCAGGGGAGATCGAGGAGGCTGTCTGTGCGGCAGGGGAACTCGGCATGCCGGTTCTGGTCCATGCAGCTGATCCCCCTGCATTCTGGGAGAAGGGTGGAATGTATGCAAAGGACTATCCTCCCTTCAGCTGGTATATCGCGCAGTTCGAGCAGCTGCTCGGACGCTGTCCGGGGACGAACGTCATCTGTGCCCACCTGCTGTTCCTCTCAGGTGGCGACCTGGGGGAACTCTCTGCGATCATGGACCGGCACCAGAATCTCTCCCTTGATACGGCTCCCGGACGCTGGTTCTACCGGGTACTCTCGAACCAGCGGGAGGAGTCAATTGAGTTCTTCACCAGGTACCGGGAGAGGATCCTCTTCGGGAGTGATGCCATGTTCTTCAGTAAAACGGATAAACTCTTTCCCTGGATGTCTGTAGAGGAGAACAGCCGGACCGTGCAGAGGATACATACCTTCCTCAGCTCTCATGAGATGCTAGACGATCCCTATCCATGGGGTGACGACGGAGAGGCCTCGGTCAGGTCGCTAGGGCTGCCTGAGGATGTGACATATTCGATGTTCCTGCAGAACTGCATGGAATTGTTCAGAGATGAGAAGGAATAATAACTATGAGTATAGAGAAGAAAAAAGCCGCAGTGATCGGCCTGGGGATCGGGATGGCCCATGTCGCGGGCTACCTGGAGAGTGAATACGCAGAGCTTGCAGCAGTCTGTGACCTCATACCGGGGCGCCTTGCCTCGGTAGGGGGAACCTTCGAGCAGGGGAGCATGCTCTGCCTCAAGCCCCTGTTCAAGGAAGAACTGCTTGGCAGGCGATGGGAGGATATAGGGGTAAGAACGACAGATTCCATGGATTCGATCCTGGAAGACCCGGAGATTGACATTGTGAGCATCTGCACGCCTGATTACCTCCATGCAGGGCACTTGAGACGGGTCATGGAATCAGGCAAGCACATCATGCTTGAGAAGCCGGTCGCCATCACCATGGAGGATGCACACGAGATCGGGAGGCTGGCGGAAGCCTATGGGAAGCAGGTCTGCATCGGCTATGAGTTCCGGATGAACCCGGTAGTACAGCAGCTGAAACAGATCGTCGACTCAGGCAGGATAGGCAGGGTTGAGGCCTTCTCCCTCTACCACTTCAGGACCCCCTTCAGGCGTGATAAATGGAACCATTGGATCCAGCAGCGGGAGTTCTCAGGAGGCCTCATCATCGAGGAGACCTGCCACTGGTTCGACCTGGCCCGTTTCATCACCTCGAAGGAGATCGGCACTATACACTGCGTGACGGCCTCCGGGGTCCATGACGACTTCGACTTCGAGGATGTCGCCTACATTCAGGGGCGGTACGAGGATGGGGGGATCTTCCAGGTCTCCCATGCCCTCACCGGCTTCGATTTCAGCCTCCAGCTGACCATCCATGGGGCTGACGGCACCGCATGGGCGGGGCTGAAGGAGGAAGTCTACTCCTCCCTCGATAACGGGGCTACTGACTACCTCGGGATCGTCTCCGTCGGGAAGCCGGGGGATGGGCCGAAGGATGCGGAGGTGACCACCTACGGGGAGGAGGCGACCGAGCCGTTCAACATACGGGAGATGGTGAAGGAGTTCTGCAGGGCTATCGCAGCCGGGGAACCGGTGACCGCGACCGTGGAAGACGGGATCCGCTCGCTGGCTGCATCGGTCGCGGCCCTGGAATCGGCAGGGGGCTTGTGATAGGCCTGCCTGGCATGGGGAGGATATATGCAAATACGAGTAGAAGATGTGATCAGGAAATTGGAACAGGTTTCCCCTGAAAACCTTTCAGAGATCAATGATTTCATCGATTTCATCCGATCAAGAGACCAGGAATGGGCGCAAGCTTCGGAAGCATCCTTTGCACAAGTCTGGGATAACGACGAGGATGCTGTCTATGACTCATTATGATTTCATGGGATTAATCACCTGATTTAGATTGACATAACCATGGTTCCATGTTTTACTTACTTAGTGAAACTAAATAAAAAGCAGGAGTATGGATCCATGAAAGCGAACGTACGATTAGGAGTTGTCTGCCTGGCAAGGACCACCTTCGATTTCGAGGCGGCAGGCGAACTCTATACAGAGATACTACACTCGATCAGGGAGGTAGAGGCTGTCGAGGTCTGTGCCGTGGAGAGCCTCGTCATAGAGGTTGATGAGGCAAAGGCGGCAGCCCGGTACCTGGCTGGGCAGCAGATAGACGGCTTGGTGGTCATCAGCGGCACATTCCACCTCGGGCACCTGGTGCTTGAGCTCGACAAGGTGCTCCATGCGCCACTGCTCCTGTGGGGACTGCCCGAGCTCCCCTATAACGGCGGCAAGATCAGGCTCAACTCGGTCTGCGGGGTCAACCTCAATGCCTCGAACCTCTACAAGAGCGGGATCAGGACCTACACAGTGAATGTCGGTGAGACGATAGATGAGGAGTGGGTCGACGCGATCAGGGTCGATGCCGCCTTCAGGAACACCAGCCTCGGTGTCCTCGGTTATCGGGCAAAGGGGTTCTTCAACCTTGGGGTCTATGACCTCAACGTCTATGAACAGATGGGGATCCTCATCAACCACTTCGAGCTCGGGCAGGTCTGGGACTACAAGATCACCGATGAGCAGCTGCAGGAGCGGCTCGCCCAGGTGAAGAAGATCTTCGATGTCAGCGAGCTCAATGACTACCAGGTGACACGGGTAGCGGAACTCACGGCGAAGCTCAACGGCTTCATGGATGAGCATGGGGTAACAGCCATGGCCGTACGCTGCTGGCCGGAGTTCGCCGCTGAGTTCGGGATCTCCCCCTGTGCCGCGATGTCCATCCTCCAGAGCGAGGGGAGGATCCTCTCCTGCGAAGGGGACATCGAAGGGGCGCTCTCCATGATCGCCCACCAGGCGGTCGGGGCTGAGACTCCCTACCTCTTCGATTTCTCCCAGGTCGATTTCGAGGAGGATTCCGCCCTGCTCTGGCACTGCGGTGTCGCTCCCTGCAACCTGTGGGACGGGCGATGCACACGGTCGCTCTCGACCTACTTCGCCGGCGGGAAGGGAGTCACGGCTGACTTCGTCCTCAAGGATGGGGACGTATCCGTCCTCAGGCTCGACTCTGCCGGTACCGACTACCGGGTATTCCTTGCCCAGGGGACGGTGATCCCGATGGAGAAGGAGCTGCGGGGAACCTATATGAAGGCACGCTTCACCAGGCATGTGAAGGATGTCCTGCAGACGGTGGTCGACAAGGGTATTGCCCACCATGCGTCAGTCGTCTATGGTGATTACGTCAGGCCGTTCAGGTTACTGGCTAAGATCAAAGGCTGGGAGGTCATCGAGTAGATGCAGTGCAGAGAGATCGATAAGGGGTTCAGCCTCTCGATAGGGGAGAGGGAGATCCTTCACCATACGTCGGAGCACCCCTGTTTTCAGGTCGGGATCGGGGTATCCAGGGTAGAGTCCCATTCCGGCGTCTTCAAGGTCAAGGAGAACAAGGTCGCATGGGCTGCCATGCCGAAGGCCAGGATAAAGATCGAGTCGGAGAAGAAGATGGAGATCTCCTTCCCCGGCATGCTCCATGTGGTCCTCGAGGAGCAGGAGGACGGGAACCAGGTACTGGTGAGAAGCTGGCTGCTCGACCTCCAGTACAACCGGTACCGGCTCCACCTCGGGGCCCTTACCGATGAGGGAGTCTACGGCGGGGGGGAACTCTTCGACCGGCAGAACCTCAGGGGCAGCAACGCCCCCTTATGGATCTCGGAACCCGGGGTGGGAAGACGCCTCGACCTCTTCACACTCAGTGTCGCCGCGAAGACAGGCCACCTGCCGAAGTGGTATAACACGAACTTTGCCCAGCCGGCGTGGATCACGTCAGCCGGCCTCTATTTCTATGCCGAGACCAGTGCCTTCGGCCGGTTGAACCTGACACAGCAGGAGAAGAACACCTTCTACTGCTGGGAGATCCCCCAGGTCATCCATATAGGGATAGCAGGGACGATGAAAAAAGCCCTGACCCACCTCTCTGACCTGATAGGACGGCAGCCGAGGCTGCCCCACTGGGTCTATGACGGTATGTGGATCGGCATGCAGGGCGGGAAGGCCATCGCTGAGGAGAAGGTCGGCAAAGCCCTGAAGCATGACTTCAGGATTGGGGCTATCTGGTGCCAGGACTGGGAAGGGATCAGGATGACCTCGTTCGGTAAGCAGCTGCGGTGGTGCTGGGAGTACGACCAGAAACTCTATCCGGACCTTCCCCAGTACATCAAGGAACTGCGCAAGAAGGGCGTCAGGTTCCTTGCCTACACGAATACCTTCCTCACACCGGGGAGCGAGATGTTCGATGAGGCAGACCGGAAGGGGTACCTGATCAAGAACCGGGAGGGGGAGAACTACCCGGTCTATGTCCCCTTCGACCCGGCGATGCTCGTCGACTTCACCAATCCCGAGGCCTGTGAATGGCTGAAGGGGATCATCAAGAAGAACCTGATCGAGCAGGGGATCTCCGGCTGGATGGCAGATTTCGGGGAGTATATCCCGTCGGACAGCACGCTGTCTTCCGGGGAGAGCCCGATGACCTACCATAACCGGTACCCCGAGGACTGGGCCAGGATCAACCATGAGGCGATCCAGGAGGCAGGTATGGAGGATGAGGTGATCTTCTTCATGCGGTCTACCTCATCGAAGGCGATCAAGTATATGTCCTCGTTCTGGACCGGTGACCAGCTCGTCGACTGGACGAAGGAGGACGGGTTCCCCTCGGCGATCAATGCATCCCTCATGATGGGGGTCGCCGGGGTAGGCTATGTCCACTCCGATGTCGGCGGGTACACGACCCTCGGGAGCAAGAAGCGTTCCAAGGAACTGCTGATCCGGTGGGCCGAGTATGCGGCATTCACCCAGATCATGCGTTCCCACGAGGGGAACCGGCCCCAGAACAACGTGCAGTTCGACAGTGACGATGAGGTCCTTGGGCAGGTCGGACGGATGACCAGGGTCTATGCCGCCCTGAAGCCCTACCATATGGCGCTGGCCGAGGAGTACCAGGAGACCGGGATCCCGCCGATGAGGATGGTGCACCTGGAATACCCGCAGGAGCGGAAGGAACTTGAGAAGTGGCCGTATCAGTACCTGTACGGGCGAGACCTCCTGGTAGCACCGGTCATCTACAAGAAGCGGAAGCTCATGAATGCCCGGCTCCCTAAGGGAAGGTGGGTACACCTCTGGTCAGGTGATGAGTTCGAGGGAGGGGTGACCGTCACGGTCCCCGCTCCCTATGGGGAACCGCCGGTCTTCTTCAGGAAGGGGTCAGATTTCACGTCAGTGTTCGAGGGACTGCGCTCATGCTAGCACGATTACGGGCAGGCAACCCCACAAAAGAGATCCTCGATGTCCATGATCGGAAGTTCCGTGAGTATGGCGAGATCCTCTCGCTTGATGCGGGAGAGCTGCTCGATCATGCATGCCGTATCTTCCATGCTGAGGAAGGGGCTACCGGTTACGAGGCCTCGAACGACCAACTCGAAGGGTTCGGGGTGGTCAGGGAGATCAGCAGGCATGTCTTCGGGGAGATCCCCGTGGAGGCAGGCTGCTGTTTTGGGTACAACACCCTGCTCAACGGGATGGAATACCATAAGTCCAGTGAGGTGATCGGTGCCGCGACAGACCTGGTGCTGATGCTCGGGCAGCTGCAGGACGTCGATCCGGAGCAGGGCTGGGACTCTGCGCTGACCGAATACGTCTACCTCCCGAAAGGGACCATTGCAGAGCTCTATTCCACCACACTCCATCTCGCTCCCTGCCGGGTTGATGAGAAGCAGTTCACGGCGGTCATCATCCTGCCAGCAGGGACGAACACCCCGCTTGACGGGGGTCCTGACGGCAAGCTCTGGATGAAGAACAAGTGGATGCTTGCCCATGCAGAAGGGCCTGCTGCAAAGAAGGGTGCGCATATCGGGGTGTATGGTGAGAACTGCCGGTTGGAGATTTGCTGAATAGGCTTTTTCGCCCCTGTCTTTTACCATAGATACCACAAACCCCGGTTCCCGGGAAAGGGAACCGGCTAAAGAAGCGAACCAGCTTCCGTGAAGATCCCCCAAACAGGTATTCCTCTTCTTATATCCCCGCCATAACCCCATAAGGCTGTCTGCCTGTGGCTTTTATGCGATTATCCTCCTCGAGATATGTGAACTTATGATCTCAACAGGATCGATAAGAAATACTGATCGATTTCAAAGAAAATTATATTGGATTTATCAAGGCTGCTGGTATGTACTGTAGATAATCAAAAGTTCTCAAAGTCTTCATATTTTTACTTACACACAAAAAAAGAAGATTGCGAATGATGAGAGGTTCCTAATCCACTTGCTGGGTTAGGAACTGACCTTTTCATGGTGCTTGAAAGCTGCAAGGAAAGTCGATGGAAGTCTATATAGCAAAGACACTGGGGTTCTGTGCTTTCTTTGTTACCACATACGGATATCTGAACAAGAAAGATACGACTCTGAAATTGTGTATCGCTATTTCTGCCGGACTGTTATCAGTCCACTATGTGCTGCTTGCCTCCTATGTGGCAGGAGTGAACCTCGCATTCAACAGTATCAGGAACCAGATTGCTGCAAGGAAACATGGATTCCCCTGGTTCCTGCCGTTTGCCCTTGTACAGATCACCATCGGGATAGTGTTATTCTCCACTCGTACTGACATATTTCCTATGTTTGGGAGCCTGCTGAGCGGGTATGCATTATTCTGCCAGAAAGGGGTCAGGATGAGGGTCCTCCTGGGGTTGTGCACCCTCATGTGGCTGCTGGTCAATATCAGCCTGAGGAGTTATGGTGCGATCCTCAATGACTCCTTGAGCCTGCTTGTGAACAGTATGGGCATCATCCGCATATATACTTCAAAAAGTCGATAAGAAGTATTTCTACACCATGATTATAGGATCCCCATCTGCAGTGTATCTACCTGCTGCTGAGTCAGGTCCAGGAACCCATGAATATGGTCCTGGATGATCGAGTTCTCCCGGTATATGACACCGCTGGGGAATGGGTTTATCCTGAACTCAGGGTTGATCTCCCTGATGCCGAACTGCGCGGCATAGGCGGTGATCTCCAGGGGAAGGGTAGTGATATAATGCGTGGTGCTGACCACTGCCAGTAAGTTGTATATTGAACCGCTGGTGAATTTGATATGTTTCAGCAGGTTCGCACTCATATGCTGTGTTGCCCCGATATCGGCCCGATTACTGTGAGAGAACATTGCGAGATCATACGACGGCAGATCGTCTTTTGTTATCGACGGCTCTGTGAAAATGGGGTGGGATTCTGCCGCGAAGAAGGAGAAATGGACATCAAACATATGTTTGAATACTACCCCCTTGATCTGCTCCAGGGGATCCAGATCGCAGAATATGATATCAAATTCCCCTTCAAGGAACTGCTTGTACAATCTCTGTGAATACCCGGTGACCAGGGATATGTTCACGTCCGGGAAACTGTCATTGTATCTGCTGAACACTTCAGGGAAGATCGAGTATTGCCAAACGAACCCCGCCCCAAGTTTCAGTTCCCTTGCCTTGTTTCTCTTCTTGAACTCGATCTCATTGACGGCATACATGAAGTCCTTATCCATGGAACAAACCTGCTGATACAGGATCTTGCCGTATTCATTGAGTTCGATGCCTTTATTCTTCCGTGTGAAGAGTTGTGTGTCCATGAGATCCTCAAGGATCTTTATACTCCGGGAGAGAGCCGGCTGTGAGACGTGTAGAGCTTCGGAAGCCTGACGCATCGAATTGGTCTCAGCGATGGCTTTGAACTGTTCCAGGTATCTGTGGATCATGATATATCTCCTATCTTACATATTACCGATAAGAAAAACTGATCGATCTACCAGTTATTGTTATTGGACATTATAGCAGACTGGATGTTTAATGAATATACCAACGTAACTGAGATGTAACAAATATAGAGAGATTGGATAAAGAGGCATATATGAAAGCTATCATGGTCATGTTTGATTCATTAAATCGCAAGTATCTTGAACCATATGGATGTAAAGGTATAAAGACCCCAAACTTCAATCGGTTGGCAGAGAAGGCAGTGACGTTTGACTGTAATTATGTTGGCAGTATGCCGTGTATGCCTGCAAGACGGGAACTGCATACCGGCAGATATAATTTCCTCCATAGAAGCTGGGGACCGATGGAGCCTTTTGACAATTCCATGCCCGAGATCCTGAAATCAAACGGGGTATATACACATCTCGTAAGTGACCATGCCCATTACTGGGAAGATGGCGGCTGTACCTACCATACACGGTATAATTCCTGGGAGACCTCAAGGGGACAGGAGGGCGATCCCTGGATCGTGACGCCTGAACTGATCCGAGCATTTCAGCAGGAGCCGCATATGCAGGAGTCAGCAAGACTGCATATCCATGACCAGGCGAACAGAAGCTATATCGATGAATTGGAAAAGATGCCGCAGGCGGTCACCTTCACCAGGGGCCTTGAGTTCCTTGAAAGGAATGTTGATGCTGATAACTGGTTCCTGCAGATCGAGACCTTCGATCCCCATGAACCGTTCTTCATCCCGGAGAATGTCAAGAATGAGCTGGATGCTGAGGTCCTTGACTTATCCGATTGGCCATTGAATTACTTTGTCACAGAAACGGGTGAGGAGATCGACTATATCAAGAATTCCTATGCTGCACTCATTACCATGTGTGACCGGTATCTGGGGAAGGTCCTCGATTTCATGGATCAGCACAATATGTGGGAAGATACCCTGCTCGTGGTCAACACGGATCATGGCTACCTGTTAGGTGAGCATGGATGGTGGGGGAAAGCGGTCATGCCGATCTATGAGGAGATCGCCCGTACCCCGCTGTTCATTCATTTCCCGCAGGTCAAAGCAAAGAATGACAGGTCAGCCAAACTGACCCAGACCATCGATATCCCTGCGACCATCCTGGATTTCTTCTCTATCGAGAAGCCTAAGGAGATGATGGGGGAATCCCTGCGCAGGACTATCGAGCAGGATGAACCTGTCCATGAGCATATTCTATTCGGCTACCATGAATCACATGTGAATATCACGGACGGCAGGTATGTCTATATGCGTTCCCCGAAGAACCACCTGGACGAGATGCTGTATGACTATACCCTGATGCCTACTCACATGCGCTGCATGTTCAGCCCTGCGGAGCTGCAGACTATTTCGTTGGCTCCTCCCTTCGATTTCACGAAAGGCTGCCAGACGATGCGTATCAAGGCAAGACCTGGAAAGACCAATCCAGCGAACTACGGGACCCGGCTCTATGACTTGTCTGAGGATCCTTTCCAGGAGGCTCCTCTCACCGATTATACGATTGAGACCGAACTGATGCAGAACATGATTGCCTTGATGAAGAAGAATGACGCGCCGACAGAGAGCTACGTTCGATTCAACCTGCCAAGGAATGAAGCGGTTACCGTAGATGAGGTAAGGAAGTCCCATGAAGGGGATGTCATCGATACCATACCGATCAGGCTGCGGCATCTCTCGTGGGATACTCCTGCAAAGAATATGTACTACTGTCTGCTGCGATTCATTGAGGAGGATGATTTGACCTCACTGGTTGAAGCCATCCAGAAGCATGCAGAGACTGACAGCGTGGACAGCAATGTGATCCGAAACGTGATACAGGATGTGATACCCCCTGAATCGCAGGAGATGGTTAGGTACTTCACGGTCCTGAACGGTCGGCATTACTGATGCAGGGTCTGTTATGACATGGATTTTACAAGAGAATCCTTATGTATGAGCAATGGCTGGAGAAATTAATTCTACAGAACATTGATGGTAAGGGTCGCTTGGGAAATAATAGAAGAATCAAAAGGAGAAGAGAGAATGAAGAAGAGAATCACAGGTATGGTTTGTATCCTCATAGTGTTGGCCGCATCCATGGTATGGGCAAATGGTTCAGCTGAGACAGCTGAAGGGAATGCTGTACCGTTCCCGCAAGGTGATACCCTGACATTCGTCTGTCCGGTATCTGCCGGGGGACAGATGGACCTGCAGAGCAGGATCGTCGCAAAATACCTATCAGAGGAGATAGGGAAGAATGTCATCATTGACAATATTCCCGGGGGTGGTACCGTCATTGGGACCAAGACTTACTTAGCAGATTCCAAGGATTCTGATTCGATCGTCAACCTGAGTGCCGATCATATGGTATTCAGTCCGATCGTCCAGAAAGCGGACTACTCGTATGAGAGTTTCGTTCCATTGGTAGCCTTGAGTAACACTGAACCGTATTTCTGGGTGAACAGCGATTCTGAATACAAGACCTGGGAAGATGTTATGGCAAAAGGCAAGACTGAGAAGATCATATTCGGGACAGGTGCTCCAGGGTCAGCCGGGTTTCTGGCAACGAAGCTTGCAACGATGGCTTCAGGGATCAAGATGGATTATGTCGTTGGTAATTCTATCCCAGAGAGTCTTGCGAATATGATGGGAGGACATGTGGAGATGGTCCTTGCTGACTACCCTACCGGGAAGGAGTATTATAAGGCAGGAAAGATCCGGCCGATCATTGGTGTGGGGGTGAATGAATATCTTGGCGATGACAAAACCATCGAAGTACCGACCATGAAAAGCATGGGCATCGATTTCTCCTATGCTTCATGTAATATGCTGGCTATCCGGTCAGATGCAAATCCTGAGGCCATATCGTTCATGCGAGAGGCTCTTGCAACAGTCTACGCGAACCCGGACTTTCAGGCTGATTGGGCGAAAGCCGGCCAGCCGCTGCTGGAAGACTCCTCATATAGTTTTGGGGAGAATATCCTCAAGGAGAAAGTGAAGTCGATCCCGCAGGTGAATGCTATACTTGCAGGAAACTAGACTGGTTTAGAGAACCAAGATGTTCCCCCTTTCTGAGAAGGGGGAGCACCTGATAAGGAAGGAATGAATGAGACTTAAGAAGAATCTGTCTATTGGGGTGATCTCGATGATGTTCGGGGTGATAGCTCTGGTTTTCAGTTGGACTCAGATAGGTATCGGGTTTGTCAGTGAAGATAATGTCCATTTGAGCCCCAGCACCTTTCCTCGACTGGCAGCGGTGCTCTTACTGCTGTTCGGCTTTAGCAATATCATCATGAGTCTGGTCTTTCACAAGGATTCAGATGTGAGCATCGAGCTGAAGAAGGAACTGCGGGTACTGGCAGTATTTGCCGGCCTGATCCTTGACCTGATCATCTTCAAGTATGTGGGATTCATCATCAGCACATCCTTGATAGGCTGTTTCATCCTGTTCATTCAAGCAGATAGGGAGAAGAAACACTATCTCTTCCTTATTCTGCTCATCATAGCCGTGTTCCTGTTGTTCAAATATGGGCTCCATGTGGCAAAACTCCCCTGGGGCTATCCCCTCAGATGGCTGTTCGGGAAGTAAGGGAGGATCATCATGCATGTACTGTTAGATAGCCTGTTATTCATCTTATCGCTCCAGAACATCATTTTCATGGTCATCGGTGTCTTCATAGGTATCGTGTTCGGAGCCATCCCGGGGCTGACAGGGGCGATCGCCATCGTCGTGCTGCTGCCCCTGACATTCTCCATGAGCAACCCGATGGCAGGGATCCTGTTCTTATTGGGTATCTATAACGGGTCTACCTATGGAGGCTCGATCTCCGCAATCCTGATAGGGACACCGGGAACAGGAGGGGCAGCTGCTACCGTCGTGGATGGACATGCACTTGCCCGGAAAGGTCAGCCGAACAAGGCGCTGAAAGCCGCATTGTATGCCTCCGTTTTCGGGGGGATCTTTGGGAGTGTCCTCCTGCTGGTTGCCAGCCCGTTATTATCAAAAGCGGCAATTCATCTTGGGCCTCCGGAATACTTCGCAGTGGCCTTACTGGGGATAGCTATCATCTCAGGGGTGGGCGGGAGTAATCCTCTTACTGGCTTCATCAGTGCTTCCCTCGGCCTGCTCTGTTCGGTTGTCGGGATGAACCCCCTTTCGGGAGTAACCCGCTTCGCGTTTGATCGGGTCGAGCTGATGGGCGGCCTGGGAAACCTTCCGGTCCTGCTGGGTATCTTTGCCCTGACCCTGGTCCTTCGCGGGATCATGTCACAGGACAGCATCTATAATAAGGAGACCTTTGCCAAACAGGCAGATGATATCTTTCATGTATCCGACTTCTTTAAAAGCATCAAGACAATGATCAAGTCCTCATTCATAGGAAGTTTCATTGGGGCAGTCCCTGGTGCAGGTATCTCGATCGCGTCATTCCTTGCATATACAGAAGCCAAAAGGTCCTCCAAGCATCCCCAGACCTTCGGGAAGGGAGAGCTGCAGGGTATCATTGCTCCTGAGTCTTCGAACAATGCAGTCTGTGCATCTGCATTCATCCCGCTCCTGACGCTTGGCATACCGGGTAATGTGGTCTCTTCCATCCTGCTGGGGGCTTTGACCCTTCAGGGGATCATCCCCGGTCCATTGATGATAGAGAACCAGGCACAGTACTTCTATGGGATCATCTTCGGGTTCATCGTGATCCAGTTCTTCCTCCTGCTGGAGGGGCGGTATCTCCTGCGACTTTTCAAGAAGATCATCAACATCCCGAATACCCTCCTGCTGCCGATTCTGGTCGTCTTCTGCATCATCGGGAGTTTCAGTTTCCAGCAGCGGGTCTTTGATATCGGGATCCTCATCGGTTTCGGGTATCTCTACTATTGGCTCCAGAAATTCGGGGCAAGCGGTGCCCCCTTCATCTTAGGGTTCATCTTAGGCCCTATCATCGAGTTCAATCTGGATGGGTCTTTCGTCATGGGGAATGGATCGCTCCTGATCTTCATTACCAGGCCTGTCTGTTTGACATTCATCATCATCTCGGTCCTCCTGTTCGTTGTCATGTACCACCAGAATAAGAAGATCGAGCAGTTCGCGCAGGATGCTGAAGAAGAATGACATGATGTGATAGTTTGTTGATATATACCCACTGTGTGCTCCCTGTCCTCATTATTGGGATGAGGGCAGGGAGTCTTTATCCCTGAAATAACCAGGAGAAATCACATATGAGCAGATGGAAGTATAGTAAGCATTGAAATGGAGGAATACGACACATGGTGTTACCGACATATGAAGTAGGGACCTGGGAGCTAGTCGATCAGTATAATACCTGCTACCCTGAACACCCATTGGACACACTGAAACTTCGACTGGATCTTACAGAAGAGATCCTGGTGAGGTGCCTGAATGAGGCAATGATGAATTCCAGAGCTATACATCCCTGCGATGGTCGTGTTTACCATCAACAGCTTCCCTGAAGTGATCCTGGGGGGATGTTCCCAGCATTCTTGAGAAGACCCGGTAGAATTGGGCATAGCTGCCGAACCCAGCCTCGAGAGCACAATCAAGAATAGTCTTCTGTGGTTCATAGAGCATTAGGAAGTCTTCTACCCGTCTCCGATTCCTGTATTGTGGTATGGTCATGCCCAACTCCTGGTGGAACAGGCTGCTGAGGTATCCCTGGGAGACGTTCAACCTGGCACATACCTCCGGTATCTGGAGGGAGAGGTCAGCCTCGATGAGTTTGAGCGCCTGCTCGACTGCCCAATGACAAGCCTTCCCCTGTATTATCTCAGCTTCCAGGAACAACTCCCAGACAGAGAACAGGAGCCATGTGATCCCTGCTTCCCGATACTCGAGGAACCCGTCATGTTCGATGAGCCTTCGTGCAGTCCTGAGAACCTCCTTTACCCCGGAAGTGGTGAGCTTGCGGCACATGACGTGTTCCTGCTGCCTGTCCACGAGGGGTGCTGCCGTCTCTGAGGTGACCATGCGCTGCAGTGAGGCTGCCCTGAAGACCAGGACCAGCATGGACAATTCCGGGGACTTCTGGATGATCTGATGCTCCTGGTCCGGGAAGAGCCAGAGACAACTCCCGGCAGTAAGCGTGTACTGCTTGCTGTCAATGAGGTAGACCACCTCGCCTGATTCGATGATGTTCAATTCCAGATCCTCATGACTGTGGGGATACCGCAGATCAGTATCCCAGCCAGTGAAGAAGAGATACCCGCTCTGTCCTGGGGGGAATGATAACTTGACTCTACTCATATGAAAAAATGATAACATATTTCAGAGAATCTGCAATGAAGCAGGAATTATTATGCTATAAGATAAGAGAAAATGATAACTAGGGAGGAGTTGTATGAGTCTGCAGCAGACGATCTCACGATTGATCGATTCCTATATATCCAAATATGATGCCGCATACTGGCAGCAGAAGCTGTCCGTATATGAGTCCTGGTGGGCAGGAAGCCTTGGCAGGCCGCTGCTCCACTTCTCGAACCCCAGGACTGACCTTGCCTATGACGAGGGCCTGATCCCCTACCAGAGGTTCTGGACCTATCATCCTGACGGGACCACCATCGATTCCATGATCATCGCGATGCTCTATGACCTTGATGCGATGCGCTGTTACGGGGACGGCTTCCCGCAGCGGTTCCCCCAATTCGGTGCAGGGGTGCTTGCGGCGATGCTGGGAGCCGTATCGAAGAATGTCAGCGGGTCAGTCTGGTTCGAACCAGAGGATCGGGTCCCGCTGAAGGATCGGGCCTTTGCACTCGATCCCCAGAACCACTGGTTCGTACTGCTGAGGCAGATCTATACCCGGCTGGCTGAGATCCTGCCGAAGGGGTTGTTCCAGGTCGGTATGACAGATATCGGGGGGACTGCCGATATCCTGAACTCGTTCTCACCCGGCGGTATGCTGCTTTTGGACTTCTACGATGAGCCGGAGGTCGTGAGACAGCAGATATGGCGGGTTCACGAAGCGTGGAAGCGCGTCTTCAGTGAGTATGCAGCGATCATCAATGAGATCACACCGGGGTATACCTGCTGGACGCCTCTCCTCTCGAAGAAGAGTTACTACATGCTGCAGTGCGACCTGGCCTACATGATCGGCCCGGAAATGTTCGAGAAGTTCATCCTGGATGAATTAAAGGCAGCCTGTGACCTCCTGGAACGCCCATTCTACCATCTTGACGGGACCGGGCAGTTAGCCCATCTTGATATGCTGCTCGATATCGAGAAGCTCCAGGGGATCCAGTGGATCCCCGGAGAGGGTTCAGCCCCGCTCTCAGAGTGGCCCGGGGTGTTCAGGAAGATCGCTGCTGCCGGGAAGAAGATCCAGGTATTCCTCGATCCTGACTCAGATCCCTATGTATTGGATACGATCGCCGATCAGGTCGGCAGAGCAGATATCATCTGTGCCGTGTGGCGCGACCCCTATGTGAACCAGACTGCAGTGGACGGTATACTGAGGCGGTTCTGCTAGCCCCCCTACGGCCCGACCCCCCATGTTGTCGGAGTCCACAGATGTGACGGAATCCCCGCATGCCGCAAGGCCCGATTCGTCCAGTTGTTGCAGGTGAAGAAGAGGCTGTAGGTTCCCCCTGCCTCGAAGAACCGGATCTCATCATATCCGGGGGAGACGTTCTCATCAGGTAAGGCTGCTGCCGTGAGGTAGGAGAGGATGAACCCATAGAGTAAGTCGATCTGTTCGAATGAGACTTCGATCCTGTGCACATGCTCTCCCTCGATCAGGTAGTTCCCGTACCAGGTGATCCCGATCGCCCCTCCTGTGGGGAGGAAGATCGCCTTCAGGCTGGGGAGGAGCTCCATATCTGATAATGACGGGGTCCCGGGATAGAAGTACCGGTCGCCCCAGCCGAAGCAGTAGAGGAACGGCTTCTCCTGCTGCCCGAGGAGGGAAGGGAGCGATTCCGGCGCCCTCCCTGCAGGAAGGCAGAGCTCCACATGGACGCCGTTGTCGACCAGGTAGATGAAGGAGTCTGCTTCAGAAGGTGGCTGCCTCCCGGTCGGGATAAGGGCCCCAACCGCAAGGGCTGCCCCGTAGAGGACGATCAGTGAGATGAGCAGGATGAGGATCGCACGGATGACCCTCCGCGGGGAGGTGTGCCTGTGTACCATAAAGACCCCTTCTTCTGCAAGTATACTGCTATATTCGGTGTTCAGGCAGGTGCCGATGCGGAAAAACCGGTGAAAACCCGGAGATGTACTTGCCCCTGAGGTATAAAATTAGTATGTTTTTTACGGTTGCGAGTCGCGACCATACTACAGATTATTTTGTACGAATCCATAAGGAGTTTTTGCACATGGCCCAGAAACGTTTCAAGACCGAAGTGAATCAGCTGCTGGAGTTGATCATCCACTCACTCTACTCCCACAAGGAGATCTTCCTGCGGGAGCTCATCTCCAATGCTTCCGATGCACTGGACAAACTCAAGTACCTGACCCTGACCGAGGAAGAGTTCAAGGGGCTGGCTTTCTCACCCCGGATCGATATCACCTTCTCCGAAGGCGATAAGCGGACCATCACCCTCCGGGACAACGGCATCGGGATGGATGCCGATGACCTCGATACCCAGCTCGGTACCATCGCACGGTCAGGGACTAAGAAGTTCCTCAAGTCGATGCATGAGGATGCGAAGAAGGATGCAAACCTCATCGGACAGTTTGGTGTCGGCTTCTACTCCTGCTTCATGGTCGCCGACCATGTGGACGTGATCACGAAGAAGGCAGGGACGGACCAGGCCTGGAAATGGAGCAGTGACGGCAAGAACTCCTACAAGGTCGAGGAGGCCGAGCGGGAAGAGCAGGGTACGACGATCATCATCGAACTCAACAGCGAGGGCGAGGAGTATGCCAACAGGTGGCAGATCGAGCAGCTCGTGAAGAAGTACTCCGACCATATCGCATTCCCGATCTTCCTCGAGTATGACCAGGAGTCCTACGAGGGCGAGGATAATAAGGAGAAGAAGGTCGAGCACAAGATCGAGCAGGTCAACACGGCAGCGGCCCTCTGGAAGCGATCAAAATCGGAACTGACCGATGAGGAGTACCAGGAGTTCTACAAGAGCCTCTCCTACGACTACGAGGACGCGCTCTTCTATCTCCACACGAAGGCAGAAGGTGCCATTGAGTACACCACCCTCTTCTATATCCCGAAGAAGGCCCCGTTCGACCTCTACCAGGCTGACTACAAGCCCGGCGTGAAGCTCTACGTGAAGCGTGTCTATATCACGGACGACGAGAAGGAGCTGCTTCCTCCCTACCTGAGGTTCGTGAAGGGTGTCATCGACTCCGAGGACCTTCCCCTCAACGTCTCGAGAGAGATCCTGCAGCAGAACCGGGTCATGTCGAACATCAAGTCAGCTTCCGTGAAGAAGCTGCTCGGTGAGTTCAAGAAGGTATCGGAGAACACGCCCGAGAAGTACGATGAGTTCATCAAGGAGTTCAACCGTCCGCTCAAGGAGGGCCTCTACTCCGATCATGCAAACAAAGACACCCTGCTCGAGCTCGTACGTTTCAAGACCACTGAGTCCGAAGGCTATACCAGCCTTTCAGCCTACAAGGAGCGGATGGGTGAGGACCAGAAGGCGATCTACTATATCGCCGGCGGCAATGAGGAGACGCTCAGGCGTTCCCCGCTGATCAAGGGATACACCAACAAGGGGTACGAGGTCCTCATCATGGATGATGAGATCGATGACATCGTGATCCCTACCATCGGGAAGTTCCAGGACCTCGACCTGAAGGCAATCAACAAGTCCGGTGCAGCCGATGACATCAAGACCGAAGAGGACAAGCAGAAGGAAGAGGCTGCCAAACCGGTGCTTGAGAAGATCAAGGAGGCACTCGGTGAGCGGGTCAAGGATGTCATCGCATCCACAAGGCTCGAAGAGGCTCCTGCCTGTGTCGTCGTTGACGAGAACGACCCCACCGTGCAGATGCAGCAGATGCTGAAAGCCATGGGACAGACCGAGATGCCGGAGTTCACCCCTATCCTCGAGGTGAACCCCGACCATGCGATCCTGCAGAGGATCGCTGAGATCAGCGATGAGGAGATGGTGAAGGATGTCAGCAATATCCTGCTTGACCAGGCGATGCTTGCCGAGGGGGTCATGATCAAGAATCCCGCGGAGTTCGCTTCCCGATTGAGCGAGGTGCTTGCCAAGATCCTGTAGTGATACATACCATGTAGATAGATCATGAAGAGCTGATACTCCTGATGGGGTATCAGCTCTTCTGTTTCATGGACCGTTTGTTCTCGTACATCCTCTGGTCGACGGTGTGGTAGAACTCATCGAAGCTCATCTCATGGGCCTTGCTGTAGACATCGGAGCCGAGGGCGACCTCAAGGAGCTGGGGCAGCCCGGCAGACCTGAGGAGGAGCTCCTGCTTCAGCATAGCCGACGATTCCGTGAATACCTCATCGCTGGTATTCTCGACCAGGGCGGCGAACTCATCTCCGCTGATCCGGTAGCACCTCCCGTAGGTCCCGAACGAGGCCTCCAGGGCCTCGAAAACGGCAGTCAGCGCCTGGTCCCCGACCACATGGCCGTAGGTGTCATTGAGCTTCTTCAGCTCATTCAGGTCGAAGAGTACGAGCCTGAAGCTTGCTGTGTGCTCCTTCCCCAGATATGCTTCCAGATCCCGTTCGAAGGCAGTCCTGTTGGCCCCTCCCGTCAGGTGGTCGCGGTAAGCCAGGCGTTCGAAGAAGGCGGACTCATTCTTCTTTACCAGCAGGTCGTTGATATACCCCACTGAGTCATAGGCAAGGAGCAGGTAGAAGATCATGATGCCGATCGAGATGAAGTTCGACTGGAAGTCATAGAGCCTGAGGAAGAAGAAGATGATCTCCAGGGAGGCAAAGACGAAGAGGACGATGAAGTGGCGCAGGAACCGTTTGGCAGCCTGGTTGGCATGCCGTATGGTCTCATAGATCAGCACCCCGATGATGAAGATGGCTGCGGCAACCAGAAAGATCAGGGAGAACTGGGTGATCTCGATATAGAAGGCCTTCCCCGTCACCTGCAGATAGATGATATGGAGAAAGAGGATGGCGAACCCGATCGCCAGGATGGTGAACACCTTCCGCAGCCGTTTCTGCACGATCCCGCGAATATAGAGCATCAGCGGGATGGGGATGAGCGCGACGCATAGATACCCCAGGCTGCCGATGAGGAAGCGGTTCCCGGTGAAGATCTGCAGGAACCTGGTTTCCGAGAGGAGCCAGAACCCGATGATGATGGCGAATTCCCCTAGGTAGAGGATGCGTGCATCACCATTGAGCCTGTTTGTGAGCGGGGTGGTGAAGATGAACACGAAGCCCGCCATGATCAGGAAGAGGGCGATGAAGAAATCGACGATCCGCTCTCGGATCGCGGCAGTGAGCAGGGAGACCCCGGCTCCGTAATAGACGGCATTCAACGTTCCAGAGAACTCGCTCAAGGGGGAGATGAAGGTGATGCTCAGCGGCTGTCCGTACCGCTCCTCCGGGATATGGATGAAGTGCCAGACGCTCGCATAGGGGTCATGGAACCATGAATCCTGCTCCGTGATGTCCTCGGAGAAGATGATATCACCCCCGATGCGGACGGTGATGCTCATCATCGAGGCCCTGATCCGCAGGGTCGAGGCGGACTTCTGGGCATACACAGCATCCTGGGTTATCGTGTAGGGGGTCCCTGGGGGGACATCAAGCTCCATGGGGAGTGTCGCATCCTCGATGACCGTGTCGCCGTAGGTGACCGTCCAACCTTCATTGAGCGGTTGTATGTGCGTATCAAGCCGGTAGGCATCGCTGCTGATGGACATGAACAGGCCCACCAGGATGACCACCAGCACAATAAAGAGAATATGGACTGCCAGTTTCAGCCAGTTACCTTTAGAACTCATGACTCCCCACACTAGTCATTTTCTAAAAGCATAGAACATCCTCATGAAGTGTACAAGAGAATTCTCACGCAAAACCGCTTTTATACCCCGACACAAGAAGAAGGCTGCCCGAACACGGGCAGCCTCTGTCAATCTCAGCGAAAAAGGGCTACTGCCGGTACTCCGGGAGTCTCTTGACCAGCGGGATCGTGGTGTTGAGGTGCCTGATCGCCGCGATAGCCGCTTCGGCCGCACTGGTCGTGGTAGTGTAGGGGACCTTCATCCTCATGGCCTCGGTCCTGATGTCATCATCACTCTTCTTGGCCATGAAGCCCATGGGGGTATTGATGACCAGGTCGATCTTCCGGTTCCTGATGTTGTCGATGATGTTCGGGTGGCCCTCATGTACCTTGAGGATGACCTCGCAGAGGATCCCGGCATCATAGAGGTCCCGTGCAGTCCCCCTGGTCGCCGTGATCGAGAAGCCGAGCTGCTCGAAGGCCCGCGCGATGGGGATGATGGTCTTCCGGTCCCGCTTGTTGACGGAGATGAAGACCTTCCCCTGGTGGGGAAGCCGGTTCCCGGCCCCGATCTGCGACTTGGCGAACGCCTCACCGAAGGTCTTGCCTGAACCCTGGACCTCTCCGGTAGAACGCATCTCCGGCCCGAGTACCGGGTCGATGTTGCTG
The DNA here is from genome assembly GCA_963677595.1 of Spirochaetia bacterium. Taxonomy (GTDB): domain Bacteria; phylum Spirochaetota; class Spirochaetia; order CAKZLE01; family CAKZLE01; genus CAKZLE01. Next base: position 1,438,332 of record OY782041.1, on the reverse strand, counting down.
AACCGGTCGAAGGAGAAGACTGCCTCCTTCACCGCCCAGCCGGTGGTGCAGGTTCCCATGCCGATACCATCCTTCCCGACGAGTCCCTGTGCCTTCAGGTCCCTGCCGAGCCATGACTGGACTACCGCATCGATCAGGTTCACGCTCGAGTTCTTGGAGAGGAAGGGTATGGTCCTGGAAGCCCTCGGGTTGACCTCGAGGATGTAGAGGACCTCGTCCTTCACGGCGAACTGGATGTTGAGGAAGCCGTGCAGCTTGGTCTCGCGTGCTATCGCGACAGCCGCAGCCTTCATCTCCTCATTGATCGCCTCAGAAGTCTTATAGGGAGGGAAGACACAGGCTGAGTCGCCGGAGTGGACCCCTGCAGCCTCGATATGCTGCATGATCCCCCCGATATAGACATTGTAGCCATCGCTGATCGCGTCGAGGTCGTACTCGAAGGCGTCCTCGAGGAACTGGTCCACGAGCACGGGTGCAGCCTCGGAGATCGTGATCCCCTTCTGGAGGAACTCATCAAGCTCTTCGTTATTATAGGCGATGAACATGCTCCGTCCGCCGAGGACGAAGGAGGGCCGCAGGAGGACGGGGAACCCGATCTCATGGGCTGCCGCACGTACCTTCTCGTTGGTACCTGCCATCCTGTTCTCCGGCTGCCTGAGCTTGAGCCTGGTGATGAGGGCTGAGAACTTGCCCCGGTCCTCCGCATCGTTGATGCTCTCGATCGGGGTCCCGATGATATTCGCACCGGCCTGCTGGAGGGTCTCAGCCATGTTCAGGGGCGTCTGCCCGCCGAGCTGGACGACGACATCCCGGATGCCCTCTTTTTCCATGATGGAGATGACGTGTTCTGCGGTCAGGGGCTCCATATAGAGACGGTCGGAGGTGTTGAAGTCGGTGGAGACGGTCTCGGGGTTGGAGTTGACGAGGATCGCCTTCTTCCCGTGGTCCTGGTAGGCAAGGGATGCCAGGGTACAACAGGTGTCGAACTCGAGGCCCTGCCCGATCCGGTTGGGACCGCTTGCCAGGATGATGACCCCGCCCTCGCCGATGGGTTCCCCCTCATCGATCTCACCGTAGGTGGAGTAGAAGTAGGGTGTCTGTGCGGCGAACTCGCCGGCACAGGTATCTACGAGGTGGAAGGCCGGGGTGATCCCGGATTCAAGGCGTGAGGTTCGCACGTCCTGCTCGGGGATCCCGGTGAGGTTCGCGATATGCGTATCAGAAAAGCCCATCCTCTTTGCCTGCATAAGAAGGTCTGCAGTGATCGCTGTCCCTGCAGCCTTGATGGAGCTCTCCAGCTCGATCTGCCTGGTCATCTGGTAGAGGAACCACCTGTCGTAGCCCGTCTTCTCCGAGAGCTCCCCGACAGCGTCGGGTCCGAGTTCCATGAGTTTGGAGTAGATGGCGAAGATACGCAAGGGGTGGGCCGAGGTCAGGATCTTCTCCAGCTCCTCATCAGAGAAACCTTCGAGGGGTCCGAGTCCCTGGTAGGACCGTTCCGTTGCACGGATCGCCTTGTTCAGTGCCTCATTGAGGGTCCTGCCGATCGCAAGGGTCTCCCCCACGCTCTTCATCTGGGTCCCGAGGGCGGAATAGCCCATGGGGAACTTCTCCAACTCGAACCTGGGCACCTTCACCGCACAGTAATCGAGGACCGGTTCGAAACAGGAGGCTGTCACGCCGGTGATCTCATTGAGAACCTCATCAAGGGTGTAGCCCACGGCGAGCTTGGCCGAGCACCGGGCAATCGGGAAGCCGGTCGCCTTTGAGGCCAGCGCGGATGAACGCGATACTCTCGGGTTCATCTCGATGACCACGAGCCTGTCGCTGTCGGGTTTCATGGCGAACTGCACGTTCGACCCTCCGCAGTCGACGCCGACAGCCCTGAGGATGTCGATAGCTGCGGTCCTCATGACCTGGTATTCCCGGTCGGAGAGGGTCTGGATCGGTGCCACGGTGATGCTGTCGCCGGTGTGGACCCCCATGGGGTCTATGTTCTCGATCGAGCAGACGATGATGGCGTTATCGGCCCGGTCACGCATGACCTCGAGCTCGAACTCCTTCCAGCCGATGAGGGACTCCTCGACGAGGGCCTCATGGGTGGGGCTGGCCTGGAGGGCCTTTTCCACGAGGGGGATGAACTCCTCCTCCGTCTCGGCGATACTCCCGCCGAACCCGCCGAGGGTATAACTCGGCCGGATGATGATCGGCAGCCCGATCTTCTCCTTGAAGGCCAGTGCCCCGTCGACGCTCCTGATCAGGTCCGAGTTGGGGGACTCGAGCCCCAAGCCCTCGATGACCTTCTTGAACTCCCCGCGGTCTTCAGCGAGGGTGATGGATTCGATCCCGGCACCGATGACCTCGACCCCGTATTTCTCGAGGATCCCTGCCTTGGCGAGGTCGAGCGTCAGGTTGAGCCCCGTCTGCCCGCCCATCGTGGTGAGCACGGCATCAGGCCGTTCGTTCCTGATGATCTCCTCGACATACTCCACAGAGAGCGGTTCCATGTAGATGCTGTCAGCGATCCCCGGGGTGGTCATGACCGTGGCAGGGTTCGGGTTCACGAGGATGACCCGGTACCCCTCTTCCTTCAGTGCCTTCACTGCCTGTGTGCCGGAGTAGTCGAACTCACAGGCCTGCCCGATGACGATCGGCCCGCTGCCGATGATCAGGATCGATTGTATATCTTTTCTTGCAGGCATAACCCCTCCTAGGACTCTTTCGCTTGTGCTAATACGGCATCGAAGAACCAGCTGCCGTCATGCGGCCCTGGTGATGCCTCGGGATGGAACTGGACGGACATGACGGGGAGCTTCGTGTGCTTGAGCCCCTCGACGGAACCGTCGTTGGCATTGACGAACCAGCACTTCACGTCGGCCGGCATGCTCTTGGGATCGACTGCGAACCCGTGGTTCTGGGAGGTGACGAAGACCTTCTTCGTCTCCTCATCCCTGACCGGGTGGTTCCCGCCGTGGTGGCCGAAGGCCATCTTGAAGGTCTTTGCCCCCACCGCCTCGGCGATCAGCTGGTGACCGAGACAGATCCCGTAGACGGGCATCTTACCGATGCACTCCCTGATCAGCTCGATCTGCGGCGTGAGGACCGCTGGGTCCCCGGGGCCGTTGGAGAGGAAGAGTGCCTGGATGCCTGATGTTTCTATCTCGGCTGTCGTGACATCCGAGGGGAAGAGGGTCACCTTCACATCCCGTTTGGTCAGTTCCCGGATTATGGAGTCCTTGATCCCGTAATCGATGAGCCCCATGCTGAAGGAGCCTTCCACATTGATCACGCAGGTCTCGGCAGTCCCCACTTCGGTGATGAGGTTCTGCCCCTCCATCGAGGGAAGTCCCCGCAGCCAGGCGAGCGCGGTACCGAACTCCGCTTCCGTGAGGGATGTTCCCTCCGGAGCGATGATGATGCCGTTCCGGCTTCCCTCATCGCGGATCGAGAGGGTCAGTTTCCGGGTATCGATTCCCGAGATCCCCGGGATCCCTTCCCGTGCCATGAAAGAGGCGAGGGTCTCCCTCCCCGGGGGGATGGGCCCTTCATAGTAGTCCCGGACGATGAGTCCTGCGGACTTGATCCGGGTGATATGCTCTCCCTGCTCGGGACCGCCCTCTGACCACTGGTCTAGAGAGCCGTAATTCCCGATGTGGGGATAGGTCATCAGGATGATCTGCCCGGTGTATGAGGGATCGGTCAGGATCTCATGATACCCGGTCATGCTCGTATTGAAGACGACCTCACCGCTGCCGGTGGATGTCTCCCCCGTCAGGTCACGTGCAGTAAGCGGCGGAGCCCCGAACGAGCTGCCTTGATACACCGTCCCGTCAGCCAGGACCAGATACGCAGTACTCAATATGATACCCTTCCTTGTTTTTGTATATTTTCTGTATATTTATACAGAAATTACGGTTTATCATCGACTTAAATTGGTAGGATAGTACCTATTTCCACATATTTATGCAACACGCCGACCCCGGGTTTCTGTGAAAATGTTGCAGAAAATTATCAGGGTACAACAGTTGCTGCTCCTCATGCGAGTGAGGCCCCAAGGGCCTCCAAACTTCTCAGTTTCTCTGCCAGGGATCCCTTCGGCTGGTCGAGGCCCCGGACCGCATCGATGAGGATACGTACGGAGAAGCCGCAGGCCAGTGCATCGAGGGCTGTGTAGTGGACACAGTAGTCGGTAGCCAGCCCGCAGATGTCGAGGGAGGTGATCCCCCGGGACCTCAGCAAGCCCTCCAGGCCGGTCGGGGTGGTATGGTCGTTCTCGAAGAAGGCGGAGTAGGAGTCGATGAGCGGGTCCATGCCCTTCCTCAGGATGAGGCAGATGCCGTCGGTGTCGAGGTCGGGATGGAAGGCAGCCCCGTCGGTGCCGGCGGTGCAGTGATCGGGCCAGAGGACCTGCAGCCCATCCCTCCAGGGGATCGTCTCGAAGGGCTCCTTGCCCTCATGGGTCGAGGCGAAGGAGAAGTGCCCCTCCGGGTGCCAGTCCTGGGTCGCGATGATGCAGGAGTAGTCCCGCTGGAGCATGTTCACCACGTCCACGATCTGGTCAGCCCCCGGTACTTCGAGTGCTCCCCCGAAGCAGAAATCATTCTGCAGGTCCACGATCAGCAACGCCCTCTCCTTGCCCATGTCACTCCTCCTTACGATCGAGCCCGACGAGGAAGACCTCGAAGGACTCGTTTCTGCAGGCTTTCGGCTTGATGGGCTTCACCTTGGTGAAGAACTCCCGCATCAGCTTGATCACATCCTGTTCTCCGCCGCCCTGGAAGATCTTGATCACCAGGTTGCCGTGGGGCTTGAGCTGCTGCCTTGCTACCTCGATCACCGATTCTGCCAGCCCCTGGGACCGCAGGGTGTCGACCGACCGGTTCCCGGTCGTTGCTGGTGCGGCATCGCTGATGATGCAGTTATAGGGTCCTCTTCCGGTGATCTCCTGCAGGTTATCCTCCCCGAAGGCATCCCCGGTAAGGGCAGTCACCGTCGGCGGGACCGGGTTGAGTCCCAGCGGCTTGAGATCGACCGCCACGATCGATCCTGTTCCCTTGATGAGCTCGCGATGGGTGTAGAGAGTCCAGCTTCCCGGTGCTGCCCCGATGTCGAGGACTGCATCCCCGGGCTTGATCACCCGGAACTTCTGCTGGATCTCCTCGAGTTTATAGACGGAACGGGCGGGATACCCTTCTTTTTTCGCTTTCTTCGTGTAGAAATCAGCTTGTTCTCTATTCTTTGCCATGGACTAGAGTATACCACATGTGGCCAGGACAAAAAAAGTGGCGATTGATCCGGGAATAGGGGAGGGAGGGAGAGGGATCCGGATCAACCGCCTACACATAGAGGAGGTATGAAAAAATCAACTGCTTTGCACCAAGTATATAGCAATGCCCGTGCCAACTTTTATACCCGGAAAACCGGCTTATGAGGGGGTAATCATCGGCTGGTATGTGCAACATTGTCCCCGGGTGGAGATAGTGTGAAATTTCTACGCGGTCTCCTTGACAGGCTGAGGTATTCGAACCTATCCTTGCGGTATGCAAGACCGATTAGAACGAATAGAACAGGAACTCGAGAGAGTCCTCCCCGCGGCAGTTACCCCATCCTGGATCGACTGGGTCACCGGGACGAAGGTGGAGAACCCCACGACGGGGACCTATGACCGGTTCTGCCTCCCTGCCCGGGATCTCCTTGGTGCCGGCGGGAAGCGGTGGAGACCGCTGCTCATGGTACTCATCGCCGAGATGCTCGGGGGTGAGGAGGCCGCACAGCAGGCATACCGGCTGACGCCCGTGGTGGAGCTGCCCCACAATGGGTCGCTCATCATCGATGATATCGAGGACTCATCGGAGGTGCGCAGGGGCGCCCCTGCCGCTTATATCACGCATGGGGTGGATGTATCGATCAATGCGGGGAACCTGCTCTACTACCTGCCGACGGCAGCCATAGACGATTCCGGCCTGCCTGCAGACAAGCAGCTGAAGGTCTACCAGGTCTATGCGAAATACCTGCGGCGCGTCCATCTCGGCCAGGGGCTCGACATCACCTGGCACCGGGATGCCGGCTTGATACCCGATCCGGAGGAGTATGAGCAGATGTGCCGGTTCAAGACCGGCTGCCTTGCCGGCATGAGCGCTGAGATCGGGGCCGTCGTGGCGACCGATGACGGGGCGGTCATCCGAAGGGCAGGGGTCCTGGCCGAGAAGATCGGGGTCGGGTTCCAGATCAAGGATGACGTGATCAATATACGGGAGGGGAATCCCGGCAAGCACCGGGGCGATGACATCGTGGAGAACAAGAAGAGCCTCCCGGTCATCCTCTTCCTGCAGCAGCATCCCGACCGGCTGCCGGAGGTGCTCGAGGTCTTCTCTATTGCGAAAACCCGAGGGATCGATCGGGCCCATGACGAGGTCGAACGGCTCATCGGGCTCCTCATGGAAAGCGGGGTCGTCGAGCAGGCAGAAGCCCGGGCGATGGAGCTCCTCGAGGAGTCGGTAACGGAGATCCGTGAACTCTTCGATGACTCACTCGCACGTGATGAACTGCTGGCGATGATCGATCGGTTCAGGCGTTCCTGAGCATTATCTGTTTGACTGTTCGGAAGAAAATATCTATGTTTAACAGATGAACGGCTCAATACTACAAAGAAGATTCCGGTACAGCTACAGTAATGTGACGTTGTACCTCATACTCATAAACGCTGCAGTGTTCATGCTGACCTATATCAGCAGGGACCTGCTTGTCTACCTCTCCATGATCCCGGGTCTCGTCCTCCAGGAGCACTACTACTGGCAGTTCTTCACCTACATGTTCGCCCACTCCAACTTCAGCCACATCCTCTTCAACATGCTCGGCCTCTTCTTCTTCGGTACGCAGGTAGAGCGGAGGATGGGCTCGAAGGAGTTCCTGCTCTTCTACCTCCTGACCGGTTTCCTAGCCGGGCTGTTCTCGTTCTTCTACTACTGGGCGACCGGGGGGTACGGGGTGATCCTGCTCGGGGCTTCAGGCGCGGTCTTCGCCGTCTTGCTCGCCTTCGCGGCCTATTTCCCCCAGGCGAGGATCTTCGTCTTCGGCATCATCCCGATCCAGGCCCCGATCCTTGTGGTCATTTATACGGCCATCGAGATCTTCAGCCAGGTGACTTCGATGCGTTCAGGGGTAGCCCACTTCACCCACCTTGCCGGCTTCGCCTTCTCCTATCTTTACCTGCTCGTCAGGCTGCGGATCAACCCGATCGATGAGTGGCGGGGAACACACAGGAGGGGCCCCTGGGGCTAAGGTTCATACAGCAAGCTTGACTGCAGACAAATCCTAAGGTATTATTAGGATATGTCTTTGATTAAGAGAAACCAGCAGGAGAAGATCGAGCACCTTCTTTCCCTGTTCCCTGTAGTCCTTATCCTTGGGGTACGGCAGAGCGGGAAATCCACCCTGTCGAGGATGGTGCGGCCGACCTGGAACTACTTCGACCTGGAGAATTCGAAGGACTTCGAGTTCATCACCTCGGACCTTGACTTCTTCTTCCGGGAGTTCGATTCAGAGATCGTCATAGATGAGGCCCAGGAATTTCCACGACTGTTCAAGCATCTCAGGGGGGTCATTGACAACGACCGCGACAGGACTGACCGCTTCATCCTGACCGGCTCCAGTTCCCCGGAGTTGATCCAGCACGCCAGTGACAGTCTGGCAGGTCGGATCGGGATCGTTGAGCTTGGTACCTGCAAGATGAACGAGCTGCTGGAAGTCCCGTTGTCGCCATTCTACACGATCTTCGAGCAGCCGCTCTCTTCTGGTACGCTGGATTCCCTTCGCGGTCTGCAGCCGATCTCGGGGACCATCGATGTCCTGGATCTCTGCCGGCGCGGCGGGTTCCCTGGTCCTGTTCTCAAAGGAGATGAGACCTTCCTGGAAGAATGGATGGAATTCTATTTCCAGATCTATATCTCCCGTGATATCTCAAGGCTCTTCCCGAAACTCGACAGGGTCCGGTATCGCCGGTTCATCTCCATGCTCTCTGAACTGTCCGGCACGATCATCAACAAAGCCCAGGTCGGGAGATCCCTCGATATCAGTGAAGTGACAGTCAGGGACTATCTCGAGATCGCACACAAGACCTTCATTTGGAGGATGATCCCTTCCTTTGAGAAGACCAGGGTCAAGTCCGTTACGAAGATGCCGAAGGGCATCCTGAGGGATACCGGACTCCTGCATTACCTGTCATCCGTGGACTCCCGGGAGAAGATGCTCAGGTCGCCGAATTTCGGCCAGAATTTCGAGTCGTTCATCATAGAGGAACTGATCAAGGGCCTCTCTGCCTCCCCGGTCCGCGGCTGGGACTATTACTATTACCGGACAAAGAACGGTATCGAGGTGGATCTGGTCCTTGATGGGAGATTCGGCACCCTGCCGATTGAGATCAAGTCGGGAAGCTCGACGGACATCAGCCAGCTAAAGTCCCTGAGGTATTTCGTGGAGAGTCAGGACCTCCCGCTCGGTATCGTGATCAACAACGACACCGAGGTGAAGATGCTGCATGAGCGGATCATCCAGATCCCTGCCTCCTGTATCTAGCCTACAGCTCAACCCCGAAGATGTACTTCACCAGTACGCCGATGCCGAACGAGAAAGCGGCGACCCCGAGGCTGATCCCTGCCATCTCCAGGAACCTCTTGGAGAAGTTATAATCCTTCGCCACCGATATATAGTAGTTGAAGAGGAAGATGATGGCCACCGACACGGTAAGGGTCACTGCCAGGCAGATGAGGTAGTTGTCAAGCAGCAGGTAGGGGAGGATCAGCAGGAAGACCGTGATGATGTATGCCGCCCCGGTATAGAGGGAGGACTTGAGTGCATCATCGCCGTTATCGGCCTTGGTCGAGAGGTACTCGGAGGCAGCCATCGAGAAGGATGCCGCAATCCCCGTGATCAGGCCCGAGAGGGCGATGATCCTCGTGTTCTGGAAGGCGAAGGAGAGGCCTGCGAGGGTCCCGGTCAGCTCGACGAGCGCATCATTGAGCCCGAGGACGATCGATCCCATGTAGGAGAGGCGCTCCTCGTTGATCATCGCGAGCAGCTCCTTCTCGTGGCGCTCCTCCTGGTCGATGACCTTCTTGATCCCCGGTATGTAGGTATCAAGCCCGGCATAGTCGAGGTTCACGGCATTGTCCTCTGCCTTCTCTAAGAGCTTCAGCCCGAAGGTTAGGCCGAAGAAGGAGGTGATGAAGAGGAAGAAGAAAACCTTCCTCCTGCGGAAGCGCATCTCCTTCCCGGTGTGCTTCTTGAGCATGGTGTAGTGGGCGAGCTCATCGGCCGCGATATGTTCGAGGACCTTCCGGTTCTCCTCGTCCTTACAGCGGGCTGCGGCCCTGGTATAGATCTCATGGGCGTCGATCTCGTTCTGCTGGTCGACTTCCAGCTGCTTCATCACATCGGCAGGTATGTCCATCAAAGCTCTCCGTGGTATTCATATTGATCCCGCACCGCGGCATAGCCGCGCTTGATCACGTCATAGATGAGGCGGATCTTCTCATCATGGTGTGCGAATGCCGATTTCATGGCATTGAGGGTGATCTTCTCCAGGTCCCGGAGCGTGAGGCTGAAGTGGTCGGCCGCAAGGGCCATCTCCTTCGTCAGTGTGGTATCGCTCATGAGCCGGTTGTCTGTGCAGAGGAAGACCCTGAAGTGGTTCCGGTAGAAGATGTTGAAGGGATGCTCATCGATGTTCTTGGCAGCCCCGGTCCCGATGTTGGACGAGAGGCACATCTCGAGCGGGATCCGCTTGTCGCGGATGAAGTTGGCGAGTGTCCCGAGTTTCTCGATCTTCGTGCCCCGTACGGTCATGTCCTCGATCAGATGCGTCCCGTGGCCGATGCGGTGGGAGCCGCAGGTCTGGATCGCCTGCCAGATCGACTCGAGGCCGAACGCCTCCCCGGCGTGGATCGTGATGTTGAAGTTCCTGTTCCGGATGTACTGGAAGGCCTCGAGGTGCTTCTTGGGCGGGTGCCCGTTCTCATCCCCGGCCAGGTCGAAGCCCACGACTCCCCGGTCGCTGAAGGCAACAGCCAGTTCGGCAATATCGAGTGACAGCTTGGGATCCTGGCTGCGCAGGGCGCAGAGGATGAGGCCGTACTCGGTCCCCGTTGCTCTCCTGCCCCGCTCGAGCCCGGCGAGCACCGATGACACGATGTCCTCGGTATTCAGGCCCTTTTCCTGGTGCAGGACCGGCGCGAACCGGATCTCGGCATAGACGACATGCTCTCGTGCGAGATCTTCAATGGCCTCGAAGGCGACCCGTTCCAGGGCCTCTTTCGTCTGCATGACGGCAACGGTCACCGCAAAGGTCTCGAGATAGAGGGGGAGGCTCTTCTGTTTCGCCCCCCGGTGGAACCATGCTTCCAGGGAATGTTCATCCGATGCGGGGAGGCTGATCCCGTACTCACCAGCCAGTTCCAGGATGGTCGCAGGCCTGAGGCCCCCGTCAAGGTGGTCGTGCAGTTCAACCTTCGGGACCTGTCGTATGATCTCTTTTGTTATCATGCATCTACTATACAATATGGGGGCGGGAAACAAAAGAGGATGGCTCACACCTGCCCGATTATGATAGAATACTCACATGAGAGAAATAACCATAGAACGAGAGTACATCAAGCACCCGGCGGGCTCCTGCCTGATCAGTTTCGGTGACACGAAGGTCATCTGCACGGCGAGCATCAGCACGGATGTCCCCCCCTTCCTCAAGGGGACCGGCAAGGGCTGGGTTACCGCGGAGTACGCCATGCTCCCGGGGAGCACCGGCGGGGGGAGGAAACGCCGGGACGGCGTGAAGAAGGACGGCAGGTCCACCGAGATCCAGCGGCTGATCGGGAGGAGCCTGCGCTCTGCCGTAGACCTTGGGAGACTTGGGGAGGTCTCGATCACCATCGACTGCGATGTCCTTCAGGCCGACGGCGGGACACGGACCGCCTCGATCACCGGGGGCTGGGTGGCCCTCTATGATGCCCTTGAGGTCCTCTCGGACCAGCAGGGAACAGCGGGACCGGGGTACTACCTCCTCGGCCAGGTCGCTGCCGTCAGTGTCGGGAAGGTGTCGGGAAAGATCATCTGCGACCTCGACTATGCCCATGATTCCCGAGCCGAGGTCGATATGAACGTCGTCATGCGCGACGGGGACCTTGTAGAAGTCCAGGGAACCGGGGAGGAGGGCGTCTTCTCACGGGATGAACTCAACAGCCTCCTCGATGCCGCCGAAGGGGGGATCCGCACGATTATGGACGCACAGAAAGAAGTGCTGGGAATTAAGAAGATTCTTCTGGATTCCTAGGGAGTACGTGAGTATATTGTAAAGATGAGAAAAATAGTAATCTTTATGCTGGCAGCCGGGTTCATCCTCGGGATCGCCGGGTGTTCGAAAGAAGCTGAGGCAGCCCCTGCCCAGGAAACGAATGAGCTCTCCACGACTGCCGGTACAGCCACGACCGCTGCAGGCGGGGATGGTACGGGATCGCTGCTGCTCAAGCAGGACAACAAGCTCGCCATGTTCGCCGGTGTCACCCTCAGCGGGGAGGCGTATGGTCCTGAACTGCTGAAGCAGCAGAACCTGACCATGATGAACATCTGGACGACCACCTGTCCCTACTGCATCGAGGAGATGCCGATGCTCGAGAACCTCTCGGGCAGGCTGGAAGCAGCAGGGATTCATCTCATCGGCGTGATTGGTGACGGGAGGACCAGCGGAACCGCAGCCCAGAGGATCATCGATTCCACCGGGGTCACCTACCTCAACATCGTGCCGGACAAGAAGGTCGAGAAGACCATCTTCGAGATCGCTTATGCGGTCCCGACGACCATCTTCGTCGACGGGAACGGGAAGGTGATCGGTGAACCCATTCTCGGCATGCGAGCTGAGGAAGAGTACTACAGCCTCGCTATGGAAGCCCTGGGCAGTCTCTAAAAAAGAACCTGACCCATATTGTCAAACCTCAGAGCTCTCCTGTATCATGAACGTGCAGGAGGTGCTTCATGCGGTATTTCAAGAAACTCTCAGGGGAGAAGTGCTACCTCTCTCCCATCAGCCTGGAGGATGCAGCCCAGTATACGGAGTGGCTCAATGACCTCGATACTGCGAGGACCCTCACCATCGCATCGATGAACATCACGCTCCATGGGGAGAAGGATGCCCTGGAGAGACTCTCTCAGGACCATACCTATGCGATCGTGGATTCACAGACGGATACCCTGCTCGGGAACTGCGGGCTGCTCGACTGGAACCAGCTTCACGGGACCGCAGAGGCCGGGATCTTCATCGGAGATGAGGAGAACCGGGGCCGGGGAATCGGGACTGAGGCGCTCAGGCTGCTCTGCGGCTATGCATTCGACTATCTTAATATCAAGTCACTGTTCTTACGGGTCTACAGCTTCAATCCCGGAGCCGTCCGCTGTTATGAGAAGGTGGGGTTCCAGAAGATTGGCAGCTGGCGGTCATCCATGGAGAGGGAAGGGAAGCGATACGACCAGATCCTCATGGACCTGCTGCCCGGGGACCTCCGCAGATAAGAAGAGGGCCTGCTCCCCGGAGAGGAAGCAGGCCCTGCAGCTATGCTGTGTGTCTTATCTTCAGCTAGAAGATGTTCGCGGACCTTCCCCAATCATAGGCAGTCTCACGAAGCTCTTCGCGGGTAGGCATCCTGAAGAAGATGATATCCTTCCCCCTCACGATGTAGATACCGCTCTCGATGATCTGGTAGGTGAACTTGCTGGAGAATGACCGGTCGACGGTCTTCGTCTTCTTGGTTCCCTTCCCGGTCTTCAAGGCCATGATGCACTCCTTGAGGTGGTCGAGGTCCCGGTCGTACATGCTCCCGATGTTCCCGCTGTTCTCCAGGTTGTTGAAGTCGATCACCCTGATGTCGGTGAAGACCAGTGCGGGGAGGGTGAGCTTCTTCTCCGTGCCGCTGATGACGTACTCGCCAAGTTCCCTCGGGTTCAGCGTGCTGACGATCAGGGGATGGACGGGGCAGAGTTCCTTGTAGAGGGCGTATCCCTTCCAGTTCTCAGGATCCTTGTAGGGAGCCTGCTCGAGGGAGAGGGTACGGCCGTCCTTGGTCACCAGGTATGCCATCATGAAGGCATCAGTGGGGATGTTCTCCAGGACACGGTAGATCGAGAGGTAGACCGAGGTCTTCGGCTGCCCGTCGGGGTGCTTGACGCACCGCTCCTTGGCGTAGTCCCAGTCGAAGAAGTCCCCGAATTCGCCCTTGACCTCGGCGAACATCAGCTGTTCTGCAGAACCCTTCTTCGATCCCTGTGCCATGTACATACCGAAGGCCTTCGGTTCGAGCTGGGAAGCGATCAGCGCCTCAATCGGTGAAAACAGAAAATAGTAATGAATCATCTAAACCCCCCTTGTCTAGTTGAACAGTAAGGCAAACAGGTTGTACTTACTGAAGATCGAAACGGAGATCAGCGATACGATCGACATGATCTTGATCAGGATATCGAGTGAAGGTCCGACCGTATCCTTGAGCGGGTCACCGACGGTGTCCCCGACGACAGCTGCTTTGTGGGCTTCTGACCCCTTACCACCGAAGTGCCCATGCTCGATATACTTCTTCCCGTTGTCCCATGCACCTCCTGCATTAGCAGTATACAATGCGAGCATGATGGAAGAAAGGGTTGTCCCTATCAATAATCCACCTACGAACTCAGCACCGAAGAGGAAGCCGGTCACGATCGGGGTCGCTACCGATATAAGGGCGGGTAGTTTCATCTCTGCAAGGGCTCCTGCAGAGGAGATCGAGATACAGGTCTTGTAGTCAGGCTTGCTCGTCCCCTTGATGATCCCGGGGTCTGCCTTGAACTGCCTTCGCACTTCCTGGACCATCTTCCGTGCCGCATTGGCGACTGCCTCGATCAGGATGCCTGAGAAGAGGTAGGGAAGGGCACCACCGACGATCGCCCCGACCAGGGTGAGGGTGTTGACCATGTTGAGGATCAGTTCCAGCCCGTTGGCGGAAGCCTCACCGGCCTGTGCGTAGAGGTAGGATGCGAAGAGCGAGAGAGCCGCGAGTGCCGCGGAACCGATGGCGAACCCCTTGCCGATAGCGGCGGTGGTGTTGCCGACTGCATCGAGTTCGTCGGTGATCTCACGGACTTCCGGATGCAGTTTTGCCATCTCGCTGATTCCGCCTGCATTGTCCGCGATCGGGCCGTAGGTATCGACCGAGACCGTGACCGTGACGAAGGAGAGCATACCGATGGCTGCCATGGCCACACCGTAAAGGCCGGCTACCGAGTTTGCCGCGATGATGCAGATACCGAGGATGAGGACCGGTGCGATGACCGAGATCATCCCGACGGACATACCCTGGGTGATCGTCAGTGCCGCACCCTCCTGGGATGATGCAGCGATCTTCTGGGTGGGCTTGTAGTCGTAACTGGTATAGTATTCTGCGAGCTGGCCGATCACGATACCGCTGACGATACCTAAGACCGCACAGACCCATGGGGAGAGCGCCCCGAGGTTGAACCCGATCGCAGAGACATTCTCGCCCCGGAGGGAGAGATAGACGACCACGCCTGAGGAGATGATCGTGAGACCTGCTCCCACAAGGGTCGCCATGTTGAGCTCCTTGTGCGGGTTCTTGGATACCTTCTTCACGAGAAGGAAGATGATCCCGATGATCGATGAGACCAGTCCCACGGCCGCGATGAAGAGCGGGAGGTACATCAGCTTGCTGATCAGGCTGCCCGTGATCGCGTTGCTAGCGTGCTGGTTGGAGAAATAGGTGTAGGCTGCAAGGATGACTGCAGATACCAGGGCACCCACATAACTCTCGAGGAGGTCCGATCCGAGACCGGCAACATCACCGACGTTGTCACCGACGTTGTCGGCGATGGTCGCAGGGTTCCGGGGATCGTCCTCCGGGATACCTGCCTCGGTCTTCCCGACGAGGTCTGCTCCCATGTCAGCTGCCTTGGTATAGATACCGCCGCCGACACGGTTGAACATGGCGATGATCGAACAGCCGAGGGCATAGCTCGATACGGTCATGGTGAACGGGATATCACTGATGCCGAGCCAGTTCTTGTGGAAGACCAGGTGTTCCGGTGTGGCCTGCTTCAGGGCTACACCGAAGACCATATAGACGATGAAGAGTCCGAGGAGGGCGAAACCGCCGACCGAGAGCCCCATGACCGAACCGCCCTGGAAGGCGACACGGAGCGTCTTGCCGATGCTCTTCGTCATGCGGGCCTCGTTCGAGACCCTCACGTTCGAGATGGTCGCGATGTTCATGCCGATCCAGCCGGCACTGGCACTCATGAGGGCTCCAAGCATGAATGCGACGGCACCCGTCCAGGAGACGACTACCAGGAGAATGGCCGCGATGACGACGACGACGATACCGATCACTTTGTACTCATGTCGGAGGAAGGCTCCAGCTCCCTCTTGAATGGCTTCAGCGATCTGCTGCATCTCTTCGGTACCGGGATCCTTGCGCTTCATGCCATAGAAGTTGATGGCAGCGAAGGCGAGCGCAGCTAGTGCTGCTACGATAACCAATCCAATCATATATGCAAATCCTTTTATATAGTTGTTGTTACCTCTCCATCTGTCCGTCGACGACAGGCAGTTCGGGGTTGGGGAGGCTGTTCTTCTGAAACACTTCAATCTTAGCAAAAAAGGAAGATGCTTTCCAGTCTGGGACCGTTTATGATGCGAAATATTTTTGACAATGAACCGAACTTTTGTAAAGAAAAAACTTTTTACCTTTCCATTTGTAATGTAAGGAGTTATTCGGGATGCACCTGGGACCCGAAATAGGGCGCATCGCGTTCCCCTGTTTTGGGGTCAGAATAAATGATCATAACCATGTATAGAACTGATTGGAACCAACACGTTCATGACTGCGGGGCGATGCCAATAAGTGCCTTATGGAACAATAATAAGCTTCTCTTGGGGACGGGACTTGAGGAACGAGCCCATCAGGGAAGCAGCCTCCTCGAGGGTGATCACCCGCTTCCTCGTGACGGTGAGCTTCCCCTCCTCGAGCAGCCTCGAACAGGCGAGCCCGGCTTTGACGAGCAGGTGTTCGGTAGCAGGGGAGCCGTGGGCGTTCCCGAGTGCGAGCTGGTGGAAGCTCAGACCCTTCGCGGCAGCACCCTCATAGAGTTCGGGCCTGAGAAGCGATACGATCTCTGCGATCTGCCCCTCGAAGGCGAGCGAGTCCGCGATCGGGACTTCGGCACCGTTTCCGATGGTATCGAGGGCACGGGTCGCCCCTGTCCCCCCGGTTATCTCCATGACCTTTCCCACGATGTCCTCATGGTGGTAGTCGATGGTATGGGAAGCCCCGAGAGACTGCACATAGGCTGCATTGGCGGGAGAGCAGGTCGCGATGACCGTCCCTACCCCAAGTGCCCTCGCGATCTGTACGGCGAAGCCCCCGACACTGCCGGATCCCCCGCCAACGAGCAGGCTGTCCTGTGTACTGACCTGCAGCTTGTCGACCAGGGCCCGGTATGCGGTCCAGCCGGCGCAGGGAACCGCCGCCGCAGTCTCCGGTGGTACATCCGGATGGGGTATGAGCGTGGCAGCCCGATGGATGGCGTACTCGGCGAACCCGCCATGGTCCCTGAACATGTTCCCGTGATAGAGGACCCGGTCTCCCGGGGACCATCCTCTCACCGCAGATCCCACCGCATCGATGATGCCTGAGACATCGACCCCGGGGACCCAGTCCGCTGTCATATCCTTCACCTGCCGTTTCCAGTGGATGATCTTCGCGTCGACCGGGTTGATCGAGGATGCGAGGACCCTAACCCTCACCTCATCCGGGCCGGGTGAGGGAATGGTGATGTCCTTCAGGCTGAAGCTGTCATGCTGTGGATCGAATGTCACTGCTCTCATAGTTCTGTCCATGGGGTAAATATAATCAAATCAGGGGGAAAAGTAAAAACTCAGGAGAAAAGAATCGGCCGAGAGACACAAGCCGGTATCAGTCGAGCTTCCTCTTCTCGACAAGCTGCCCGGTGATGTACTTGTGGAGTACACTCTTGACGAAGGTCTGGTACTTCAATCCCTCATTCATAGCGTATTCCTTGATCTTCTCAAGCTCGAAATAATCGATCCGTATGTTCATCTTCGTCTCTTTCTTCATGAACTCTTTGGCTGCAGCCCTGAAGTTCGCCTGTTCAGTCTCTGTGGGTGGTGGGGTCTCAGAAAGGTCAATATGTTCGAACGCTTCGGCAAATTCCTGTTCTTCTTTATCAAGATATTTGTCAGTCATACCTCACGATACAACGATGTGCGCACATAATCAACACTTTTCAGATTATCGACAGATGCAGGAAAACACGGCACAGCAGGGCACAAAAAAAATGGCTATCCCGGGACGAATGGGATAGCCAGATAGCGTATAGCCTGGAAGCAGAAAATTAAAGGCTCTTGACTTCCATTGTATCATGGATCGCAGTGATCTGCGAATCAATGATCTTCACGATGGTATCAGCGATCGTATCGAGCGGGACCATCCTGCTCTCCTCCTCGCTGAGGACGCGGAGTTCCACGCTGTTCTCCTTGAGGCCGCGGTTCCCGACGGTAATCCTGTTCGGTATGCCGATCAGGTCCGCATCGTTGAACTTGACGCCGGGGGAGGCCTTCCTGTCATCGAAGAGTACCTCGATGCCGCGGGCAGTGAGCTCCTCATAGAGCTGGTCAGGCACATCGGAACCCTTCACGAGGCCGACGAGGTGCACCTGGTAGGGTGCGACGGTGATCGGGAGCTGCAGCCCGTTCTCCGTGCTGGTCTCCTCTGCGAGGCAGGCGAGGAGCCGGCCGACGCCGATCCCGTAGGAGCCCATGATGACCGGGGCCCGTTTACCGTCCTCGGTCTGGAAGAAACAGCCCATGGACTCTGAGTACCTGGTACCGAGCTGGAAGATGTTCCCGACTTCGACACCCTTGCTCAGGTGAAGGGGAGCCCCGCACTCGGGGCAGACATAGCCTTCCGCGGCACTCGCGATGTCGGCGACGGTGCCGTTGAAATCCCTGCCGTAGTTGGTGTTGAGGAAGTGGTACTCCTCCTTGTTTGCCCCTGCAACGAGGTTGTTCGATTTCACGACGCTGTCATCGACGATGATGATCTTCACTGACGACCCGATGGGTGAACCATAGCCGGGGATGATCCCCTTCTCCCTGATCTCCTCATCATGTGCGGGCCGCAGCCTGTTGGCTTTTGCGGCATTCTGGAGTTTTGCCTCCTCGACATCGAGGTCCCCCCTGATGACGGCGCAGATGAGTTCCTCATACTCCTCACCCTCATCGTTGGTATAGGTCCCCATCATGAAGACTCCCTTCGCCGTCTTCCTCTCCGGGATCTCGAGGAACCGTGCGAGGTCCTCGATCGTCTTGGTATGGGGGGTGAAGACCTCTTCCATCGCAGCGGGTTCCTCGGGGAACTCCTCCTTGACGAACCTGGCGACCTGCCGGTTGGCAGTCATGCCGCACTTGTCGCAGATCACGATGGAGTCCTCCCCGATGGGGGAGAGGTACATGTACTCATGGGCGACCTTGCCGCCCATCATGCCCGAGTCGGACCCGACAGCGATCGTGGGGAGACCGCACCTGCCGAAGATCCTGAAATATGCCTGGTAGTGGGCTTTGTACTGCTCCTCAAGGCCTTCCCAGTCCTTGTCGAAGCTGTAGCTGTCCTTCATGGTGAACTCCCGTACCCGGATCAGGCCAGCCCTCGGCCTCGGGTCATCCCGCCACTTCGTCTGGATCTGGTACACGAGGGAGGGAAGCCGCTTGTAGGAGTCGATCTCGCCCCTCGCGATATCGGTGACAGCCTCCTCATGGGTCATGGCCAGCACCATGTCACGGCCGGTACGGTCCTCGAACCGGCTGAGCTCCTTGTCGATGCTGTAGTACCGGCCGGTCTCCTTCCAGATATCGGCGGGGTTGACCAGGGGCATCTGGATCTCCTGGCCCCCGATCGCATCGATCTCCTCGCGGATGATCTTCTCGATCTTCCTCACGGTCCTCAGGCCGAGCGGGAGTGAGGAGAAGATCCCAGCTCCCAGCTGCCTGATATAGCCTGCCCTTAAAAGGTACTCATACCCCTTGCTCTCGGCTGAGGCGGGTGCCTCCCGCAGGGTACGTGAAAATAGTCGGGACATCCTCATATGAACTACTCCTGTATGGTGGTTGTATGCGTTCGTTATATTGCGTCAGGATACCAGAATAGGGGCAGAAAAACAACGGGTCACCAAGGAATCCCAGGGATCTAAAGATCCCGGGGATCTATAGATCCCAGGTATCCGTTGGGATCCTGCAGGAGTCCGTATGGACGAGCATGTTCGAGACCACTGCACCATAGAGGTGGATCCGGATGTCATGGGGGAGGGTCAGGAAGGCATCGGTCTCCTGCAGGGGGATGGTGAAGTAGTAGAGGTAGCCGAACTGGTGGGGGAGGTTCACCCCTGCCGCATGCATATGGGTCGTGAACCAGGCGATCCTCCGGGAATGGACATATCCCTCCTTGAGGCCGGTACAGGGATTCCACCAGAGGTAGTCCCTCGGCGACCTGGCAGGGCGCTTCCAGGTCCTGGTGTCATACTGTGCGATGAAGCCGGTCACCGGCGGGATGAAGAGCTCATGGGTGGATGACAAGCCGTCGGCGGCTGAGAGTGTGAAGGAACCGGTCACTGCATGCTGTGCAGTCATGACCAGGTGGAGCCTCGAGGCAGGGTGTCCACCCGGGGTGGCCGGGATCTCGAACCGTTCCCCACCGCAGGCGAGGGCATGGAGCCCCCCTTCCCGGTGGAGCGGGAACTGTATGTCCTCGATGATGATGGATTCAGGCATCTGCTCGAGCGGGAAGGTCACATCCCCTGATACCGTACTGCCGTCCGGGGAGCAGGTGGCGGTATTGAAGTCCAGCGGTATCGAAGTATACCTGATCTGCCCGGATGGGAGGATCTCGCTCTCATCGAACTCATCGCTGAGCAGCGGTTCGAAGAGATCGGTCTCCACCTGGATCGGTGCATGCTTCTCCGAGTCGATGGTCACTGAGATGTCCTGGTCCTGCAGCTTGACGGCGAATGACTTGATGCTGTTGCGCTGCATCTTCACTGAGAGGGTATTCCCGATGATCGATACGGAATGGATCGGGGTCTCCAGCCCATCTACCTCATAGGCCTCAACGACCTGGGAGGTGAAGGAGATGAAGGCAGAGACGACATCCTGTCCCGCGATCTCCCTGACCCGCAGGATGATATAGGACTGGTCCTCCTCGGACCGCTTGCAGGCTATCAGGTCCAGGTTCCGGGTGGAGAAGGAGATGAATGATGAGCGGCTCGGGTGTGCCAGGTGGTTCCTGAGGGCCCGATGACTCCTCGTGACCTGGTAAGGGCGGAGCGGGTTCGAGATCATGCTGCTGTAGGCAGCGGCCTTGGAAGTGTCCCAGGAGCCGTTGTGGGGAAGCAGCCCGTAGGAGAACTGGTGCCTGCCCCAGTCCTGGGTCATCTGGTCATGGAACATGAACGTCCCGTGACTCCGGCCCGGGGTATAGAGGAGCGTCGGCCTGATCGTATGGTCATCGGGACGGTCAGACCCGTAGATATCGCCATGGATGAAGGAGAACCCGCAGGACCCGTCATCGGCATCGAGGTTGATCCAGCCCTTGGAGGGGAACTCGTACATGTGGGAATCATTGGGGAGGCGTGAGACCTCTGTCGTGTCCAGTGAGTAGGAGGCTGACTCATTGGAGAATGCGAGCAGGATCGAGAGCTTCAGGGAGCTTGCCTGCTCCTGCCAGAAGATGGAGTCCCGGCAGAAGACCATGTCCTCCACCCCCTGATGGTGGAGCGATACGGTATGGACGAAGCGTGAGTTGTTGAAGGTCCGCTCGATGGTGATCGAGCTCAGCAGCGGGCCGCGCCGGCTGTGATAGATCCGCTCGGCAGGGGGCAGGGTGATCACGGTGCTGCGTTTCCTGTCCTTCCATTCCATGTTCCAGGCGGGAAAGGTCTTCGGTCTCTCATCAAGGCAGACGAACCTGACCGGTTCCTTCAGCATCTCGGTCCTGGTACGTTTTACATAGATGGAGGAGATGTTCCCGTCATCATCGATCGTGACCTTGAGAAGGCGGTTCTCGAGTACGAACCCTTCCGGGGCCTTCTCTTCCTGCGGCTCTTCCTCGACCGGTTCCAGGGCTCTCCTGTGCCACTGGTAGGAGCTCCAGCCGACGGGCGGGACGCTGAGCCGGCAGACGAGATGGAGTGAATCACCCTCCCGCTGGAGTTCCTGGCAGGGGACGGGGATGCCGTCGGCATCGAGGATCACAGCCTCCTCGCCCTCCGGGACCGGCAGGGCGAGGGGGACGAGCTCCTCCCGTGCAGTGGAGTTCGGGTTGAGCAGGAAGATCGCCTCCTCATGCTTGCGGAGGGGGAGCTGCCTGGCAAGGGCCGAGACCGCATCGTCGATGATCCCGTTGAAGAGGTTCGCGATGACACCAAGGGTGTTATAGGTGTCCCGGTAGGCCTCCGGGGTGCAGGTGCCGGGGAGGGTGTCGTGCATCTGGGAGGCTACAAGCAGCTTCCACCCCTTCTCGAGCAGTTCCTTCGGGTAGGCTGTATGGATCTCCCGTGAGGCGATGACAGAGGAGACATCTGCGAGGAAGGCGAGCTGCTCATTCCTCCTGTTCCATCGCTTGACGATCCTCTGGGAGGTCAGTGAGCCGGCTGAGTGCCTGGTGAGCAGCAGTTCCCCTGCATACCGCGGCATGCTCTCACGTTCTGCTTCGGTGAGTTCCCGGAAGAGCCGGTCGGATTCGCCGCAGACCGTCCGCAGGTTCCCGCCGGTGTGCCGGATTGAGCGCATGGCGTTCCAGACTGAGAGGCGTGTCGGGGCACCCCCGATATCGCCGTTGCCGAAGTATCTGGCAGCCTTGGCGAGCGAGTGGGAGCGCAGGTGGCGGCTGATCCGCATCCTCCAGCCTGGATGGAGGTGGGGCGGGATCCTGAGCCTGGAGACATACCTGCCGGGACGCAGGATGACCGGGAGCGATGAGCCGTCCGGCCCGTTCCAGATCCCGATGTCGAAGGGGATGGGTTTGACCGGGTCCCAGCTGAGCTTCTGGGTCGAGAAGCCGTTGACCCGGCAGTGGGAGAGGATCGTCGGCAGGTCCTCATGGAAGCCGAACGAGTCGGGGAGCATGACATCGAGGGTCTGCCTCCCGAAATGTTTCTGGAAGAACGACCTCCCGTAGAGGATGTTCCTGATCAGTGACTCGGCACTCGGGATCAGGACATCCGTCTCCTCCCAGAGGGAGCCGGAGGGGTGCCAGGCCCCATCCGCGACCGCCTCCCGTACCTGCTCGAAGAGGTCCGGGTAGTACTCTTCCAACAGGGCATACCGATAGGCCCCGGTGACATTGATGGAATACCCGGGGTAGTCCCTGATGAGGGCGAGGTTCTTCCTCACGGTATCAGGCAGGTAGGTAGAGATCGTAGTTGCGGTAGTCCACCTCCACTGCGTGTCGAGGTGGACATAGGGAATGAGGTACAGGGTCCTGGTTTCAGAGGAACTCAAACGGGAGACCTCCTAAGAAATATCTACTTTAGTGGTATATCTCTATTGTAGACCCTATGTAGTGTGTTTGTAAATAACAACCCGTAAGATTGCATTATATCTAGCGTATTTCTAGGCAGCTGCCGCCTTCCTCGGGAAACGCCCCCTGGAGCGGTTCGCGATCGATACCAGGAAGAGCATGACAGGGACTTCGACCAGCACTCCCACGACCGTGGTCAGGGTGGCCCCTGAGGAGATCCCGAACACCGATATCGCCACGGCGACCGCAAGCTCGAAGAAGTTGCTGGCACCGATCATGCTCGCGGGAGCCGCGATCTCATGGGTGAGGTTCCAGGCATATCCCCAGAGGTAGCCGATGACGAAGATGAGGAAGGTCTGGATGATCAGTGGGACGGCGATCAGCAGGATGTGGGTCGGGTTGCTCAGGATGACATCCCCCTGGAAAGAGAAGATCAGCACCAGGGTGAGCAGCAGGCCGGAGATGGTCACCTTGTCGAACTTATGGATGAAGACGTTCTCGAAATAGTCTCTGCTGTGGTGCTTGATCACCAGGTGCCGGGAGAGGACCCCGATACTGAGGGGCAGGACGACGAAGAGGACGACCGAGAGGAAGAGCGTGTCGTAGGGAACGGTGATGCTGCTCAGACCGAGCAGGAAGGCGACGATCGGGGTGAAGGCCAGCAGGATGATCAGGTCATTGATCGCGACCTGGACGACGGTATAGGCCGGGTCCCCCTTCGTGAGGTGGCTCCACACGAAGACCATCGCGGTACAGGGCGCAGCCCCGAGCAGGACGGCACCGGCGATGTACTCCTCCCCGAGCGATGCAGGGATGAGGCTTGCGAATATGGTCTTGAAGAAGAGGCCCGCGATCAGGTACATGGTGAAGGGCTTGATCAGCCAGTTGACGATCAGGGTGATCACCAGTCCCTTCGGCTGCCGGATCCTGTGGGTGATCGACGAGAAGTCGACTTTCAGCATCATGGGGTAGATCATGAGCCAGATCAGGACGGCAATCGGGATCGAGACATGTGCGACCTCCAGCTTGCCGAAGAACTCCGGGACGCCGGGAAGCAGCCGCCCGATCGCGACCCCGACGATGATGCATGCAGCTACCCATACAGTCAGGTATTTCTCGAATACCGATATGCCTGTCGTGTTCTCTTCTTTCATAGGTTCCTCTCTTCTATAAAATCTATATTTAGCGTAATGACGAAATGAGAATAAGTCAATCATACCATATCCTTTCTGCATCTGTTTTTGATGAGAAATCAGTTAAAAAGCGTGGGGGCGACATCTCCTTCCCCGATTCTTCCCCTTGTGAAGTTCCCCCTTTCCCGTAATAATAGACTCATGATCGAATCAATCGCAAAACATATCCAGACCCTCGACGAGGGGCTGGAGGAGAGCATCCTCCGCAACCCGCTGCTGAACATCGATACCTTCATCATCCCCTCCCCCTATATACGGGACATCGAGATCAGCAAGGACCATGAGCACAGCTATGCCTGGGTCGATGAGGGCGAGGTGCTCGGCTACATGCAGGTCTACTCCGATGAGCAGAAGATGAACTTCCATATCTACAAGATCGTCACCAGCCCCTTTGGCCGGGGGAGGGGGATCGGGAACTCGTTCATCAACCACCTCTCCGAGAAGGTGGACCCTGATGCGAACATCTACCTTTACCTCTGGGAGAAGCAGAATGACACGATCGAGTACTTCCAGAACAAGGGATTCAACGTCCTCGAGCCGGTAGTCTACCGGAACCGGCGGTACTACCACCTCTCAGCATCAGCGAAGACCCTCCAGGAGCAGATCTACCATAAGGACTGGAGCCCGGCACGGACCATCCTGAAAGAGGATATCGGGAAGACCCGCCACGACGCACGCAAGACCATCAGGCTCCTCTCCCACCTCGTCGACACGCTCGACCTGGCCAATGCCGGCAGGATCATCGAGGATATAAACCGGGAGTCGACCACCCTGATCAACATGCTCAACGAGTTCCGGGACTCTGTGAGCGTCACCCATGAGATAAACATCCAGGAACTGATCCTGGAGCGGATCATCCCCTTCATCAACGGCTCCCACATACCCTGTACGGTCAAGCTCACCCTCAACAGTGACAACCCCATGGTCATGGGCTATTACATCAGCCACTCCAGAGCTTTGGTCAACATCATATCGAACGCACTTGACGCCATAGCTGAACGGGGTGTCCCCGGGCTCATCGAGATCGATCTCTCGGACGGGGAGGACCAGGCGGTCTTGCGGATCCACGATAACGGCGTCGGGATCCCCGGGGCACTCCTTGCCCTGGATGAACGCGGGGTCCCGAAGTTCGTCGGACAGACCTCCAAGGGCAGGGCTGCCGGTGAGGGACTGGGAACGATCCAGGTCTATGAGACCTTCGGCCCGGACAATATATCGGTGATCAGCCAGCTGGGGGTCGGATCTGTCTGGACGATCGGGCTGAAGCGGCCCAAGTACGGGGTGGAGAAGTGGTTCACCCAGCTCGAGCGGCGCTACCATGAGTTCCAGGACCTCATCGAGATGCAGCATATCGACCGGGATACTGCCAGGACGGAGATTATCGCCTTCATCTGGCAGCTGAGGAAGATGGAGATCTTCATGTACGACATCATCAACCAGTTCGGGAAGGAGTACAACATCAGGGAGATCTACCGGAGCATGCTCGCCTACCTCGAGGGGTTCATGCAGGAAGACGAAGTCGAGAAGCTCATCGCCTCCTACCGGACCGACCGGCCTGAGTTCCGGACTTGGCTGTCCGGCATCATCCGGATGATCCGGAAGCAGAATGCGCACCTGTTGCAGGTGATCGATCCCGTAAAGTATCGCGGCCCCCTCTTCCGTTCCTATGGGCAGGCCCTGAACCATGTGATGATCTTCACTTTGGATCCCGTCTCGGGGGACTTCCTCGCGACGGACCGGAAACTCGCCGAGCACCTCGACTTCGTCCCCTACCTCGGTGGGGTGCGGGATGCCCTGCTGCGCGGCGAGATGGTCGGGGATATGAACGACCACAGCCAGCCGATCCTGCTCGGCGTCTGGAGCGTCACCTCCCATGAAGAGCTCTTAGGTCGCCTCAAGCTCCTGCAGGCTGGTGCGCAGCGGCTGATCGAGAAGTCCGTCCACCGTGAGAAGAAGCTCGCCTTCTACCAGGTCACCTATATCCAGCACGGGTACGAGATCGATACCGATTTCGTGACGACCCTCGGCGAGTTCGTGAAGTTCTCGCCGGACGAGCTCAAGAAGTGCATACGTGAGGCAGATGACGAGGCCTTCTGCTTCCTGCCGATCCAGGACTGAGGATTACGCAAGACAGCCTTGAAAAATACCCATGATAGGATTATACTGGACTTAACTCCTAATTTTAACGCTAAATTAGGAGTTAGGTCTATGATTCCTGGAGGTGTCATGGAAATAGAGCGTCTTCAGCGACTATCAGAGTCAAACAGCTTCTTTCTCTTTGGTGCCCGTGGGACCGGCAAGACAACACTTCTTAAATCACTGCCGTTCCTGCAAGAAGCATGGTATATCGACCTCCTTGATGCTGATGTGGAGGAGCGATACAGCATACGACCTGGATTATTGAATGAACAGGCGGATGCCCTTGCCCAAGGCCAGTGGATCATCATAGATGAGATCCAGAAGGTCCCTAAACTGCTGGATCATGTGCATGGTATCCTCTCTGAACGCGATATTCGGTTCGCCCTGACCGGGTCAAGCAGCAGAAAACTGAAACGGGGCGGGGCGAACTTCCTTGCCGGGCGTGCCTTCAGGTTCGCTCTGTTCCCATTCACAGCTCGTGAACTCGGCGAACAGTTCGACCTCCCCGCTGCACTCCAGTGGGGGACCCTTCCGGGGATCCTGGGTTATAGCTCAGAGCAGGATAAGAAACGATTCCTTCGCGCGTATACCCAGACATACGTGAAAGAGGAGATCCTTGTCGAACAGCTGATTCGAAAAGTCACTCCTTTCAGGCTGTTTCTCCCGATAACGGCCCAGATGGATACCCAGATCGTGAATTTCAGCAATGTTGCCCGAGACACAGGAGTAGATTACAAGACCGTACAGACCTATTACCAGATACTTGTCGATACCCATCTGGGATGCTTCCTTGAACCGTATCATCGTTCAGTACGGAAGGTGCAGAGACAGAGTCCTAAATTCTACCTGTTCGACCAGGGGGTGAAGCGGGCACTGCAGGGTCTATTGAATGTGCCCCTTACACCCAAGACCAGTGATTATGGGGATGCCTTCGAAGGCTGGTTCGTCAGTGAGTGCTTTCGCTTGAATCATTATTATGAGACAGACTTCAGGTTCTCGTACCTGCGGACAAAAGATGACGTGGAAGTCGACCTGATCATAGAGCGCCCGGGGGAAGCCACGATTCTTCTTGAGATCAAATCTACCGACCAGGTCGATGACCGTCATGTGAGGAACCTTTCACGTCTTTCAAGTGATTTCCCAGGTGCAGAGTTGATCTGTGCCTCACAAGTCCGACATAAGCAGATCACGAACGGGATCCAAGTCCTCCCCTGGGAAGAGGCCCTTGAATTAATATGGCCTGTCGGTCAATAGGGTACCCCAAGGAACTTTGAAACGATTCCCCCCTTGCGTGGTTTCCCTAGTATATGGAGGCATCACAATGGAATGGAAATCATACCGTACGAGTATCCTGGTGGTCTTGGCTGTCCTCTTCATCCTGGCTGGCTGTGCTTCGGGCTCCGAAAAAGCCGCGGATGCGATTCCCGAAGTGTATACTACAGCAGAGAAGGCAGCGGCGATGCCCATGGCAGCAGTTCAGGCTACGGCCATGCCGAATCCAGCGATGGCTTCCGAGCCGATGCCCCCGTTATACGCTCCTGCCGCGGAGATGAACACGGAAGAGTATGACCGCATAACAGATAATCCATTCCGAAACACCTCAGAACACCCGGTCTCCACCTTCTCCATAGATGCAGATACGGCAAGCTATGCGAATGTCAGGAGGTTCCTCTCCCAGAATGGTGAGATGCCGCCGAAGGATGCCGTCCGCATCGAGGAGTTCCTCCAGTACTTCACCTATGCCTACCCGCAGCCTACAGGGGAGCATCCTGTAGTCATACAGCTCGATATGGAGCCCGCCCCATGGGCTCCCGCACACCGGCTGCTCCGCGTTGCCCTGAAGGCTGAGGAGATCATGACCGAAGAACTGCCTGCCGCGAACCTGGTCTTCCTCATCGATACGTCAGGCTCGATGTATGATGATAACAAGCTGCCGCTGCTGCAGAAGAGCATGAAGGTCCTCGTCGAGCAGCTGCGGCCCCAGGACTCGGTCTCCATCGTGGCCTATGCCGGATCAGCAGGGACCATCCTCGAGACCACCCCCGGGACAGAGAAGCAGGTGATTCTCCAGGCGTTTACAGAACTGCGGGCGGGGGGCTCCACAGCCGGTGGTGCCGGTATCGAGCTTGCCTACAAGATAGCCGGGCAGAACTATATCCCGGGAGGGAACAACCGGGTGATCCTCTGTACTGACGGGGACTTCAATGTCGGGGTCAGCTCGACCGGCGAGCTAGAGAGGCTGATCGAGGAGAAGCGGGAGAAGAACATCTACCTCACGATCCTGGGATTCGGGATGGGCAACTACAAGGACTCTCGCATGGAGGTGCTGTCCAACAAAGGGAACGGCAATTATGCCTACATCGATAACCTGCTCGAAGGGAAGAAGGTGCTCGGCAAGGAGATCTGGGGGAACCTCTTCGCGGTAGCGAAGGACGTGAAGGTGCAGGTCGAGTTCAATCCCGCAGTCGTAAGCTCCTATCGCCTGATCGGGTATGAGAACCGCATGCTCGAACGGGAAGACTTCAATGATGATACCAAGGATGCCGGTGAGATGGGTTCCGGACAGACAGTCACCGCCTTCTACGAGCTGGTCCTGGCCTCCGACCCGGAAGCATCAGCTCCCCAGTCGGATCCCCTGGTATTCCAGGAGCATACGGTCATTCCCTCGGATGACCTCCTGTCCTTCAAGCTCCGGTACAAGAAGCCCGAAGACGGAAGGGAAGAGAGCAGGCTCATAGAGTTCCTGGCTGATGAGGCAGCCCTGTCACATCCATCAGGGGAGACCGATGTAGACTTCACCTTTGCCAGTGCCGTGGTGGAGTTCGGCATGCTGCTGCGGGACAGCCCCTATAAAGGGGACTCCTCCTGGGAGCAGGTAACCGCCCTGGCAAAAGCCTCCAGAGGCCCTGATGAGGAAGGCTACCGGGCCGAGTTCATACAGCTGGTGGAGCTGGCAGAACTCCTGGAGGAGTAGGACATCCTCGGATGTGGAAGCGTTATATATGAAATTGCAGGAAGTATGCGATCTATAACTGTTTTTGCAGATGAGTAATGGTTTTTGCAGGGAATCCAAAAAAGTGGGGAATATATAATAGTTTTTGCCATATTTCCTGTTATATAATTGTTTTTGTTCAACAACCGGTGTATTATAACTATATTTACAGTGAATTAATCGATTTGTCAGGATTGGCTATGGAATTAAACGATTTTGATCTTCTCCCGGCTGGTTACGAATACCTGGTGCAGAAACTTGCCCTCACAGGTATGCCGAATTGGCATCGTTCATCAGTCTCCACAACAGGTACTTCCGATACCAGGCTCCATGGGGAACAGGTAGATCAAGTATTCAGGAAACAATACTGGCCGGGAGAAACGCTTGGCCGGCATCTTGAGTTCGCACTGAAATATGACGGGGTCAATCTGAGTTTACTGACGCAGATCTTCGAAAAGATCCCTGAAGAAGATCTCACGAAGTACATCAAGTCCAAGCCAACCGGGAAGTATGCCAGAAGAATCTGGTTCTTCTACGAGTTCCTTAGGGAAAAACAGCTGCCAATCGATAACCTGACTGCCGGAAATTATATTGATGCACTTGAAGCAGATGAATATTACACGATACAGAATGGGACAAGGTCTTCACGACACCGAATCGTGAACAACCTTCTTGGCCCTCGTACGTTCTGCCCGATTGTCAGAAGAACCAGGAAGCTTTCCGCGCTCGATACATCTGACCTCAAGAGAGCGTGTGAGGACATTGTCACTTCGTATCCAGCGGAAGTGCTCCGTCGGGCATTGAACTATCTGTACCACAAGGAAACCAAATCATCCTTCGAGATTGAGCATATACGACCCAGCGAATCCCGAACCGCAAAATTCATAACATCACTGGAACTTGCCGAGAAAGAAGATTTCTGTGCAAAGAACAGGTTGGTAGAGCTGCAGAACCTCATCGTTGATCCCCGATTCAAAGAAAGCAGCTACCGGGCAAGCCAGAATTACGTTGGGCAGACAGTGGGGTATCAGAAAGAGATCATTCATTTCATCAGCCCAAAACCTGATGACCTGCCAAGTCTGATGGAGGGCTTGATCGCTTCTCACAACCTGATGAGATCAGGACATGTCTCGCCGGTGATACATGCAGCGATCATAGCCTATGGCTTTGTGTTCCTGCATCCGTTTGAAGATGGGAACGGACGAATCCATCGGTTCTTAATACACAATATCCTTTCGTTGGAACAGGTTGTCCCAAATGGTCTGATGTTCCCGGTCTCAGCAGTCATGGTAAAAGAACAGGCGGCTTATGATGCATCCTTGGAGGCTTTCTCCAAACCCCTACTGCAGCTCATTGATTATCATCTGGATGAGGCGGGTCGTATGACGGTTGATACGGAAACAGCAGCCTGGTATCGATATATGGATATGACTCGGCAGGCAGAAGCCTTATACGAGTTCGTGAAGATGACGATCAATGAAGAGCTTTCATATGAACTCAACTTTTTAGCACACTATGACACCGCTAAGAGAGCGATTCAGGACATCATTGATATGCCTGACCGGCTCATTGACCTCTTCATGCAAGTATGTCTCCAGAACAACGGCAGTCTTTCAGCAAGGAAGAGATCAGCTCACTTTAAGTTCCTGACAGATGATGAAATCTCTGACATGGAGCAGGCTGTGAGAGAGAGTTTCAATACGGTCCTATGATTTGAAGAACTAACGGCTGACCTGCACTCATTGATAAAGAACATACTAACAATCTACAAAGTTACGTAAAATCTCCTCCCGGTTCTCCAATTACTGGACGTAGGAACCGCCTCCTAAATATGAGAATCCATCTATAAACCAATGAATGATCGCCATTTTTCTTCAGGTGGCTTCTACGGCGAAGTCAGCATTTCTGTGCTTAGACAGATTTTTCTTGACAGATGGGATTATGTGATGGATAATTTGATAAATGATATTTGATAAAAAATAGGAGGGAAGATCCAGTGAGACAAAAAATGTTGGTAATTTCTGCACATCCCGGAGATTTGTTATGGCGTTGTTCCGGATCTGTAGCTAAGCATACGAAGAATGGCGGAGAGGTTCAGGTTATCATCCTTACATATGGTACAGGAGGAGAAGCAAACGATCTGATGACAACTGGCATGGATATCGAGACTGCTAAAAAAGTGAGGAAAAGAGACACAACTAAAGTAGCAGAGATTCTAGGTGTCAATCAAATAGACTTTTGGGATTTGCAGGACTATCCTCTAGAAATGGACCGAGATTCTTTAAAAAAATTGGCAGCTTATTACCGAAACTATCAGCCTGATTTCATTTTAACACATCACAATAAAGATATTCTCAACCCAGATCATGGATCGGTTCTCAACTATGTCATTCTGGCTGCGGAACTGGCTGGAGGGTATGGGATTGAGATTGAAGGTACAACACCAGGATTAAAAAGAACTCCAATCTTCTGTTTTGAGCCACATGCCAGTGAGTTCAATAATTTCCAGCCTAACGTATTTGTGGATATTTCAGAGGTCATAGACCTGAAAAAACAGGCAATGTCCTGTTTCGAAGGTAAGGCGAAATTAGCGGAAAGCTATGAAAAACGTGCAGAAATACGAGCTTCAAATGCATCAAGTTTTGGCCGTAGGGGTTGCCAATATGCTGAAGCGTATCAGGCAGTGTATCCTTTCGCTATGAGTGGAGATTTTGTGTTCTAAGTATTTGGGTTTATAGATTCTTTTTTCCAGTGTTAAGTGGGTTGTCCTGTCTGGGCTTGATGCTTTGTAGATTTTGAGAAATGGTAGCCTGCTGATTTTATGGACGATTGTGTTTCCCATAAGTGGGAATATAAGTCTTTTTAAAACAGTTACTTAGTTTCAGTATTATTTCTGAAAGGAGGGAGCGGCTTTGAGGAAATATCTGAATACTGACTGTTATTAATCAGGGTTCCTGTCTATCGAAATGATGTAGGACCAACTGTTGCACTGCTTGAGCTAAGCACCAAGTACAGATACAAAAAAGTTTGGAATATGCAGGCGGCAGCATGATTTGTCGTTAAAGATCGGGAAACTGATCAGAACTATCCGTAGGCTGAAAGATAGTGTATGCCAGGTTTTTTATTAGGAGGAAACATGAAAAGGAAGGTATCGCATGTATTTCTAATTATCAGTGTAATACTGGTATTCAGCATTTCATTAGTAAGTGCTAATGGTGATAAGGAAACCGCTGCTGCAGAAAAAGAAGACAAGATTCTAAGAATTGCTATGGAGAAAGGGCCATCCACGCTTGGTATGTTGCGTGCAGATGGGTATGCAACATCTATTACACAGAATATAAGTGATGCACTCACTCGTTTAAATGACGAAGGAGATCTTGAACCAGGGCTTGCAACATCTTGGGAATGGATTGATGAACTGACTTGGCAGTTCAAGTTGCGCGAAGGGGTAGTGTTCACAAACGGTGAACCCTTTAATGCAGATGCAGTTGTCTATAACCTGACATCGATGACGGACCGTGAACTGGCATATCGATATAAATCACATTGGGGAACTGCATGGCCGATTACAATCGAAAAGGTTGATGAGTATACCATTAATATAAAAACTGAAGCAGCAAACGCTTTCATTCCTAATTTGCTTACTCGTATCGTGATGTATGCACCGAAACAATGGAAGGCAGAAGGTGACGAAGTGTACTTCACCCATCCGGCGGGGGTTGGCCCATATGTTGTTGAAAGCTGGGATTTAGGAATATCACTGGTTTTAAAGAAGGCTGAGACTGAATATTGGGATGGAGATGTGTATTTCGATGAAGTTGTGATAGATGCTGTAAGTGATCAGTCAGCGCGTATTTCAGGACTACAATCAGGAGATTATGAAATATCTGAAGCAATCCCATTGGATCAGATAGAAAATCTCGAAAAGCTTAGTGACGATTACTATTTTGACATATTTAGAACCGTTGGATTGAACTGGACAAGAATCAACTTTAACGTTCCTAAGGATAACTGGATGTGGAATGTGAAGTTTAGAGAAGCAATGGTATTGGCTATTGATCAAGATGCGATCAATACATATCTATTTGGCGGGTTGACTGCTCCCATGTCTGGTGTTGCTTCTGAGCTTTCTTTTGGTGGTGATGCCGGTACCAAAGCTAACAATTATGACCCGGAGCGATCAAAGCAGCTACTTAAGGAAATTGGCTATGATGGGGCTCTTATTCGCTTGTACATGACTACAGGGGAGTTTGGGAACGATGTCCAGGTAGGTGAATTTATTGCGTCACAATTGACTCAAGTAGGTATTAACGTTGAGTTTAAGCAATTGGAAAAGGCAGCTATTACAGAGAAACAAAATAGTGGGGAGTTTGAAATGGATCTTGCCAATACTCCTGGTCCTTTTGGTGGTACATCCGATTATTACTGGAATCAAATGGTTAAGCGTGGTTATGCTGAAGGAGATGATTTTGCGGACATGCCGGGTTATTACAGCGCAGCTGCTGGTTATGGTTTGACCACTGAAGAACGAAAGGAAAAATTAAGAGAAGTGAATGCCCTGCTTTGGGAGAAATTCCCCTATATATTTGCAGTAGAGTCAAGAATAGGTGTTGGCTTTCAATCAAATATTAAAGGTACTCGTTTAGCTATCAATAGTTGGTTGTTCTTTAAAGACGCATATATTGAAAAATAATCTAGGTTTTTTGCAGGGAGAGCGTCTTGAGCGGATGCGATCCCTGCAAAATGAAAGTGGAAAAGGAGTGGAAGACCATGGGTACTATGTTAGCACAGAGGGCCTTGCGTGGTGTATTGACTTTATTAGTCACGATTGTTGTAGTATTTGCATTGGTTCACGCAGTTCCTGGTAATCCAGCATATATTTTACTAGGAAATGATGCAACACCTGAACAGGTAGCTGAACTAGAAGCTTCTTGGGGTTTAGATAGACCTATCATGGAGCAATTTATCAAATATACAAAAAATCTTATTACCGGGGACATGGGTGTATCATATCAATATGCGATTGGTGGAACGGCAAGCACTCCGGTTATAAGTATAATAAAGGAAAGGATGCCCCGTACATTCCTACTTGCCTTTATGACATTAATATTTTCTATAATTGTAGCAGTACCATTAGGGATTCTATCAGCGTATCGACCAAATTCTTGGTATGACAATCTAATCGTAACAAGTAATCTTTTTGTTACTTCGTTTCCAGGTTTCTTTATAGCAATGGTTTTAATCGTTATTTTTGGGATCAATCTTAAATGGCTTCCTACTGGAGGTTATGGATCATTTATATCAATGATATTGCCAACATTATGTCTTTCAACACGCTTTATAGCGTCAATGACAAGAATTACGCGTGTTGAGGTTGGAATGGTCTTGAATAGTGACTATATACGTACAGCAAAGGCGAAGGGACTCCCGCACACGAAAGTGCTATTTGGTCATGCCCTAAGAAATGTTGCCATACCAATAGTTACTCTCATTGGGATGCGTTTTAGTAAATTGGTCATAGGATCAGTTTATATTGAAGGAATTTTTCGCTTCAATGGGATAGGGCAGCTGTTAATATCTTCTGTCAATGCAAGAGATTACAATGTGATTCAAGCGTTAGTTCCCTATACAGCATTGATGTTCATAATAATCAATATAGTAATTGATCTGCTGTATGGCGTTATTGATCCACGAGTTAGGCATAATAAGTAAAAAACTGTTTGATAGGGAGAATTGACTATGGATCAAAAGAAAAAGATTGTTTGGTATAAACGGCGCGGAATGAGCAGACTAATTCCAGGTGTGATTCTAGTTTCATTTATCGTATTAGCAACATTGTTATCATTTATTTGGACACCGTATGACCCTAATCTGTCTGAGTTATGTAAGATTGGGGTTGCACCGCTCTCATATGATATTGAAGGTAATTTTCATTTATTTGGAACCGATCAACTTGGTCGGGATATGCTCAGCAGAGTAATGGTGGGGGGGCAATTGGCGCTACTCATCGCTTTTCTTTCAGTGCTTTGTTCTGCTGCAATAGGAACGATTCTTGGTGTAATAAGTGGATATAATAGAGGATGGGTAGATAATTTAACGGGTATTATCCTAGAAATACAGCATTCAATCCCTATGATTCTTATTATTATACTATTTATTACTGTATTAGGCTCTAGTGTTTGGGTGTTGGCTGGAGGGCTTGCTTTAAGTGAATGGTATGTAATCTTCAGGCAAGCTAGGGCAAAAACACTTGTTCATTCGAAAGCCGATTACATTCTTGCTGCAAAGGTTCTAGGAGCCACTAGGGCTAGAATTATCTTCAAGCATCTTATCCCCAACGTATTGCCTTCAGTTATGGTTTTGGCGACGCTGCTTATTGCAACAATTATTCTGGCTGAAGCTGGGTTGAGTTTCTTGGGATTGGGTGTTGCGCGACCGTATGCGACTTGGGGTCGAATGGTTGCCGATGGACAGTCGAGCATGGCAACAACATGGTGGATTTCAACTACACCTGCAATATTTATTACATGTTTAGTAATCGGTATTAACCTTATTGGAGATGGCGTAAGAAGAATTTTACGTATGGAATAGATTAATTAGAAATAGAGAGGAGAACAAACATGGTTAAAAGAGTAGATCACATTGATTTCAGGGTTATGGATGTAGAGAGCTTGGTAGCTGAAATGAAACGGCTTGGTTTTGTAGAAGTGCGAAGGACCAATAGAGTCCCGCAGTCTGTTGAAATAGCCTTGCCAGGAGAAAATCAGGTGATCTTTGAGGTTAGAGCGGCAAAGGAAGGAGAGAAGCTTGGTGTTAATCATATAGCTTTTAAAATAGACTCAAACGATACAAACGACAAACTCAAGGAAAAAGGAATAGTTTTTACAAAGGAAAACAACCTTGTAAAGGACACGGGACGTACTGTGAGCAATTTTAAAGATTCTCAGGGGTTTAGTTGGCAGCTTACAGATTAGGTAGTGAAGATATGAACAACTATGAAAAACCATTACATAAAACTTCAGAGAGTTATTAGGATAACAATATGGTAAATAATAGCAATTTGCTTGATGTAAAAGATCTAGAACTAAGTTTTTTTACGGATTATGGCGAAGTTCCTGCTGTCCGTGGGGTGTCATTCTATATAAAGAAAGGTGAGAGTTTAGGGATTGTTGGTGAATCTGGATGTGGGAAAAGTGTGACTGTTTCATCGATTTTACGTTTGATACCGTCTCCTCCGGGAAAAATCAAAAATGGGGAAATCTGTTTTGGAGGAAAAGATCTAACTAAGATTTCGGAAAAAGAGATGCGAAGTGTGCGGGGTAACCAGATTTCAATGATATTTCAAGAACCAATGACAGCGCTAAACCCCGTTATTTCTATTGGAAAGCAAGTTGCAGAAGCAATCCACATTCATCAAGGTTTGAGTAAAGATGAGGCATTCAAAGAAGCAATAAAACTACTTAAATTGGTTGAGATCCCTTCGGCAGCGCAAAGGGCTAAAGAGTATCCACATCAACTTTCTGGGGGTATGCGACAGCGTGTTATGATTGCAATGGCATTGAGCTGCAAACCGAAATTACTCATTGCGGATGAACCTACAACAGCACTAGATGTTACGATACAGGCACAGGTTCTCGATATTATTCGTAAGATGCGTGATGAGTTTGGTACTTCAGTATTATTTATAACTCATGATATTGGTGTTATTGCTGAGATATGTAGTCGAGTCATTGTAATGTATAGCGGCGAAATCGTAGAGTCTGGAGAGATCAAAGATCTCTTTGCGAATCCGCTTCATCCATATACTCAAGGTTTATTTGCTTCTATTCCAAAATTGGATCATGAAGAGAAGAGACTGCATGTTATTAAAGGAATGGTGACAGATCCTCTTTTACCACCGACAGGTTGCTATTTTCATCCCCGCTGTCCGAAAGCTACGGAACTCTGTAAAAGAGAAGCTCCACAATTGCGTTTGGTTGGGGAAGAGCGTGAGGTTGCTTGTCATTATGTTGAGGGGTGTAAATGATGAACACTAATGAGAAAGCAGAGGTATTAGTACAAGTTAACGATTTAAAGGTGCATTTCCCGATATATAAAAAGGGTTTACTGTTACATCAAATTGGATCTGTTAAAGCTGTTAATGGAGTCTCATTTCAGATTCGAAAAGGAGAGACATTCGGGCTTGTAGGAGAATCCGGCTGTGGAAAAACGACAACTGGGAAAGCTTTATTACATCTTTATCCAAACTACACTACTGGTGATGTAATATTTGATGGCAAAAATATAACCCAATACAATGAAAAACGAATGCGTATTATTCGAAGAGAAATGCAATTGATTTTTCAAGATCCTTTTTCATCTCTTGATTCAAGAATGACAGTGGGGAAACTTCTCGAAGAACCTTTTATTATTCATAAGATTTTAAGTAAGAAAGAAAGAAAAACAAAAGTTGAATCACTACTTGAGGATGTTGGTTTGCCAAAGGAAACTATTACACGGTATCCAGGTGAGTTTTCGGGTGGGCAGAGGCAAAGAATTGGCATAGCCCGAGCCATAGCCTTAAATCCAAAGTTTATTGTTTGCGACGAACCTGTATCTGCTCTAGATGTTTCTGTACAATCACAAATTTTGAATTTAATGTGTGATCTTAAAGAAAAATATAATCTAACACAACTTTTTATTGCGCATGGGCTAAACGTTGTCAAGCATGTATCTGACCGTATTGGGATCATGTATCTTGGTAAAATTGTCGAGATTGCTGAAAAAGCAGATATATACAAAAACCCGTTGCATCCCTATACAGAAGCACTCATATCTGCCATCCCTGTTCCTGATCCGACTGTGAAAAACGACCGGATACTAATGCAAGGGGACGTCCCATCACCAATAAACCCTCCAAAGGGGTGCCCGTTTCATACTCGTTGCAGATATGCTTCAGATTTTGGAGGAATTTGTATGAATACGTTACCTGAGATGAAAGAAATTGAGTCAAATCACTATGTAAGATGTCATCGTTATTAAAGCAAAGAAAATAATATATTGGAGGAGAAAAGTGCTGTTACAATTACCAGATCAGAAGGAACCATTGGTATTAAAAGGACCGCAGATGTTTATCGATTGGAGAAACATTGGGCAGGGACAGGTCTTTTGGAAGTTAAATGGTAAAAAAGTTTCACAGTGGGGGGCGGCTAAAGACCCAAGTCCATATCCTGATACTGCATACGGTATAAAACTTGAAGCTGAACAGGCAGAAATCACAGGTCCGTGTTTGCCTCTAGATAAACCTTGGGAACAGGGATATCTCATGTATGCAAACAACATTATATATGAAGACGGGATGTATAGACTTTGGTATACAGTTGTACCAGATGATTTCAGATATAGAAACGATATGTCATACAACTATGATGTGGGTTGGCTTCTTTGTTATGCAGAATCAAAAGATGGCTTTAATTGGGTAAAGCCTGAATTAGGTATTTACTTTTTTGAAGGACAAAATACCAATGGGATATATGGTCGTGAGGTAAATAGGAACTTTTTTTCAAGCGGTTGTATCTTTAAGGATGAGAATCCCAACTGCCCACCTGAGCAGAAATACAAGCTTATTTATCGGGGTGAAGAGCAACATGAAGATATTGATTCTTGGAAAGAACACCAGATCGAACGATTTAACGGAGATTGTGACCCTAAAGCCCTAAACGGAAAACCAGGGAAACAAGGTACTTGCGCAGTTACCTCTGGTGCATATTCTGCAGATGGAATTCATTGGACCCAGATTCAAGAACCGGTAATGATGTATTGTTCTGATCAGATGAACGTATGTATGTGGGATGATTCTATAAAAAAATATGTCGGTTATTTTAGGATGTTGCGTGCGGGTCGTCGTTCAGTAGGTAGGTCAGAAACAGAGGATTTTACAAAATGGCCAACACCTTATCCCTGTCTTGAAGTGAAATTAACTGATCATCCATCAGATGATATCATGCATTGCCCTGTTATGAAATATCCAGGTACTGAAGATGTATATTTGATGTTGGCTACAATGTTTCACCGCAATACAGATAATCGTGATATGAAATTTGCTGTATCTGCAGATGGATTATATTGGAACTGGTTACCTGGCAAAAATGCTGCAACTCGTAATGAAGGCGGGAACTGGGTTTTTGATGATCTAGAAGCAGGTTATAATATATTTCCCTTACCAGAAGATAAAATTGGCATACCTTTATGTGTATACAAATATCCGTATAAATACCCCAGGTGTCTGACTGAAGGAGACCCGACACCTCCTCTTGGAGATCTGGCATATGCAGTATTTAAGAAGAATCGTCTTTGTTCTGTTGTTGCCCAAGATAGGGGAGAGTTCTCAACAAGAGTTTTCAAACTCACTGGTACCAAGATTACTATTAATTATAAAACTGATGGACATTCGGGTTATGTGGAAGCTGAGTTGCAGGATAAAAAGGGGAATCCAATTGAAGGATATACTTTTAAATCTTCACGAAGATTATCGGGTGATGAAGTGGAAGCAGAACTTGAATGGAATGGTAACTCAGATTTGAGTGGTATATCTGAAGGAAACGTTTGCATTAAGTTCAGATTGCATTTAGCGAAAATATACGCATTTGAGATTAAATAATTAATGAGGGGTATTTAAAAATGAAACTACCTGTTGCAAAGAATCCAAGTTGGGATGGTTCTTTTCCATATTTAGGATTTCGTATTATTGAAGATTTTGAAAGAGTTGATGAGCAGATTCTGAAAGATATAAGTACGTTTGGTGTATGCGATGTGGCTGATCAAGTAGGTGTGCTTTACTCTATGGATTGCTCTATTCGTGAAGGGTATGCAAATATGTCTCCGATGATAGGAACAGCCCTTACTGTAAAGTGTGCTCCTGGCGATTCTATCATGATTAAGAAAGCACTTGAATATATAAAACCCGGCGATGTTATGGTTATTGATAATAAAGGTTATACATCTGCTTGTGTTGGAGGTGGTAACATTGCGATTGCTGCCAAAAAAGCAGGGGCAACTGGTATTGTTGTTGATGGTGCCTGGCGTGATATTGCTGAGCTCGAAGAAGTCGATTTTCCAATATTTCTTAAGGGCATTAATACTGTTACTACACCAAAGCGGGGGCCTGGAGAACTAAATACTCCTATTTGCTGTGGTGGCATAGTTGTAGAAGCTGGGGATGTAGTTTATGGAGATAGAGAGGGTTTAGTAGTTATTCCTAGTAGAGCGGTAATGTCTGTACATGCTCGACTTATGAAGAAGAAAGAACCAAAACCAGCCGGCAATGATGTAAAAATTGACAAGAAACAAGTCGAGTTAGAAAGAAGGGCTTATTTTAATCAGCTTATTGAGGCGCGAGGAGGCGAAGTTAAAAGAACTTTGTAATTAAGCCATAAATGTACAAGTTGTCGTGAACAGTACGTTTATGAATTAGATACTCGAATGACATGATTAGCGGGCAGTAGGAGTTGGAATTAAATATTATAGGAATAATTATTCCTGGGACTTTCTGGATGGTATATGACAAAGCTAAGAAATAGTTTCAACTCCTACAGCCCAACTCTAGTTATATTTTAATAACGTAAAATTTTATGCTTTGAAAGCAGAATTATTGAATTTGTTAAGAGTTATATGGCTAGGGTTTATATAACTATTAATAAAAAAGTTCAGCCTTTAACTGTTGTTGAACAATTACAAGATCATATAAGTGCTTTGTAGTTGATAAAATAAGTGCGACTAA
Source organism: Spirochaetia bacterium (assembly GCA_963677595.1). GTDB lineage: Bacteria > Spirochaetota > Spirochaetia > CAKZLE01 > CAKZLE01 > CAKZLE01. Next base: position 1,397,637 of record OY782041.1, on the reverse strand, counting down.
GCTGATTTGGAATTTTCAGTAAAAAAAGATTTCATCAAATTACAAGCAAACTAAAACTGAAGTTGCAGCAAGTTTCAGAGAATCATTGGGTCGCATGTCATTTATATGATCAGACAAGTAATTGAGGAAAAAGGAATGCTATAGGCTGCCTGTAGTGCTCGCAGATCAAATGCTGTTTTTCAATACAGCTTAGTTACATAGTAGGGAGGTTTACTATGAAAGTACCTATTGGATTAAGAATTAACACAGAAGTAGTACGACCGGAAAAAGCATTAGTTGAGAAGTTTCGTGGCATACCCTCAAGCAATATTGGAGATATGATGAACCGAATGTACTGTATGCACGAGTATATTCGTTCCATGAATAAGTTACCTATGGTAGGTACGGCAATAACGGTGAAAGCTCCTATCGGTGATAACCTCATGTTCCATTATGCCTTGGATATGGCACAACCTGGAGATATCCTGGTTGTTGACGGGGGCAGCGCAGTTAATCGTTCTCTTGCAGGTGAGATCATGTTCACGTATGCACAGCAGAAAGGATTAGCGGGCATCGTTGTTGATGGGTGTATTCGGGATATTGAAGGCATTCAGGAATTATCCATCCCGGTATTTGCGAAAGGGGTTACCCCTCAGGGGCCATACAAGAACGGACCCGGTGAGATTAATGTACCAATAGCCTGTGGGGGGCAAGTCGTATGCCCTGGGGATTTGCTGGTTGGCGATCACGATGGGGTTGTCGTAATCCCGCAGGCAGATGCTCCCATGGTAATAGATGCTGCACTTGATAAGTTCAATGCGGAAGAAGAGATCCTGGATAATTATCGAAAGGGTAATTTGGATGTGAGTGACCATCCCGGTTTCTATCGTAATTTATTGAAGCAGATGGGTGTCCATTTCAATTGACAGATAAGAGATATGTAGTAATTCCAGTTGAAGAGTTGGATGGCGTTTGATTGTGAATTTTTAACAGGAAAAACGCAGTATTGCATAGCTGTTGGATTGTAGCTTTAAAACAGTCTTAGGAAGTATCGAGGTTTTCTTGAAATCAGGCGATTGAAGTTGGGCAAAGAGGGGAGATTGCTTATGGGAATGACATTAACAGAGAAACTACTTGCAAAGAAATCTGGGAATCAGAGTGTGTTCCCATCACAAATAGTAACCGTAGAAATAGACCGGTTGATGATTAATGATTTTATTGGCCCGACTGTACTCCATGAATTTGGCTCTCTGCAGGATTGTATGGTCAAGTATCCGGACAGAATACTCGTATCTGCAGACCACACGGCTCCCCCAACTACTGTGAAAGAAGCAAATAACTTAGTCAGGATCAGGGAGTTCTGCCGGTTCCATGGAATCAACAGGTTTGCTGAGATCGGACGCCACGGCATTAGCCATCAAATGATGCTGGAAGATTTTACATTACCAGGGGAGATAGCTGTTGGGACTGATTCACATTCCACAATGTATGGAAGTATTGGAGCTCTCGGGTGTGGCATAACAGCTTCAGATGCAGCAATGATACTTGCTACTGGTGAGTTGTGGCTTCAAGTGCCTGAGACTATTCGTATTGGGTTAACAGGTAAACTGCCCAAAGGAACGACAGCCAAAGATGTTGCACTTTCTCTTCTGCCGTTACTGCCTGCAGATCTGGCAGGAAACAAGGCTTTGGAAGTTGGTGGACCAGGTTTGAGCCAAATCAGCATTGAAGGGCGTATGGCAATTGCGAATATGCTGGCAGAAACTGATGCAAAGAACGTGATCTTTGAGGCAGACAAGAAGACCTGTGATTATCTGGGATTACCAGACGAATATATCCAAAGACCTGATGATTCAGCCGAATATAATAAGATCATTGAGCTTGATCTTTCAGGTTTAGAACCTGTTCTAGCCTGCCCGCACAGAATGGATAATATACACACAGTCAAAGAAATGGAAGGGAAACGGGTTGATCAGGTATTCATTGGGTCCTGTGCAAACGGACGAATGGAAGATCTAAAACAGGCTGCTGAGATCTTAGCAGGTAAGAAAGTCTGTAATGACACACGTTTGATAGTCGTGCCTGCCAGTCAGATTATCATGGAGCAGGCAATAGAGGAAGGGATCATCTCAGAACTACTAGAAGCAGGGGCTGCCGTGCTGACGCCTGGTTGTGCATCGTGTGCCGGCTTTGGCCAAGGCTTGCTTGGTGATGGGGAGGTGTGTGTTAGTACTACCAATCGGAATTTTAAAGGACGTATGGGGAGCCAGGAGTCGGAGGTGTTCCTTGCATCTGCATACACTGCAGCAATGGCAGCGTTGCATGGTTATATAAAATCGACTACGAACTAAATCTTACTAATGATTGGATGGGAATATGGAATTACAGAGAACCGGAAAAGTATGGAAATGTGGTGATGATATAACTACATATGAAATTATTGCTCAAACGTATTGGAATATGGAACGTCCTGATCCTGATCCTGTTATGTTAGGACAGCATGTATTCGAGAATGTAACCTCACGCGACCAAAACGAGAACATCCCTTTTTCAGGTGGTGCTTATGATATCGTTGTTGCAGGGAAGAATTTTGGATGTGGTGGGAAGAGTATCAAGCATCCTGTAGTTGCTTTGATCGGTGCCGGCGTAACATGTGTTGTGGGAGAATCATTCTCACGATACTTTTTTCGTAATGCCATCAATAATGGGTTACCCGCAATAACTTGCCCTGGTATCAGCAAATTTGTGAATACAGGGGATCATCTGAAACTCGATTATGAGAATAGCATAATCATCAATCGTGACCAGGATACGGTAATAGCATTCAATAAGTTTCCTTCCTTTATCCTTGATGTAATCAATGCTGGAGGTCAATTAGCTTACTTTAAGAACAAATTGTACCCTTCGATTGGATAATCAGGAACAGTAAGGTTCAGCCGCACATTGTCAAAAAAGTATAACCGAGCCCACATACAAAGGATTGGCGCTGGAGATGAGTTATTCCGGTGATTAACACTCATGATCTATGAAAACTACTGGAAATACCAATCTTTTTAAGAAACTGTTTCACAATGGGAATTGAGGGGCAGGGGAAAGGGAAGTCAGTAGTACAAAACTGTGAGCTGTTCACATGCGGTTTGCCTACTAGCAGTACATGGCAATACAAGTCTATGAGAAAAATAATCTCAGTATTGTTCATGAGGGGAAAGTCTCCGTATGCACATAAGGCAGAAAATCATATGGCAAAAGATAAGTTAACACAATTTCATTATTTCAGTCTCACTGTTTTATTATTCGGTATCGCTGTCGCCCTCTTCCGGGGTGTCCTCGATAACTACCTTGCTCATATCCTGGAGGTTTCGAAGGCAGATAGGGGTGTCGTTGAGTTCTTTCGTGAACTCCCAGGACTCTTCCTGGTAGTAATCTTAGCATTTTTCTACCGATTCCCCGAAAATCGAATACTGCAGTTCGGCTATATATTTGCTCTCGTAGGCGTAACTGGGTTTTTCCTAGTCGGGAAAAACTTGATTCCTGCAATCGCACTATTGATGCTCTGGAGTACCGGTGTCCATATTGCGATCCCGTTAAGGCAGGCTTATGCTGTCAATTCGGTTGAGCCAGGCCAGGAAGGCAAGGCGCTCGGCACTATGCGGGGAATACTGAACATCGGGAAAGTCACCGGTTTTTTCCTCGTTCCCATAGTTTTCTTCTTTGTCTCAGGAGAAGCAGGCTACCGAACCATATTCATCGCTGCTATCATCTTAGTTGGGCTTTCAATCATCATCTCCTTCAAGCTGAAGAGTGATACCCGTAAGATTTCAAGACAGCGCCTCTATTTTGCTAAGAAGTACAGCAAGTATTATCTACTCCAGATCTTCTATGGTGCACGGAAACAAGTGTTCCTAACTTTCGGACCCTATGCCCTGATACTCATGTATGGAGCTTCGGTGTCGGTGATTTCGTCTCTATTAGCGGTCAGCGCCGCCCTGAATATATTTATTTCCCCCATTATCGGGAAAACCATTGATAGGATCGGGTTCAAGGCAGTCATGGTGGGGGACACGGTTATCCTGTTCTTTGTCTGCATGGTATATGGGTTTGCCCACCATATCTTCCCTCAGGATACGGCATATATAGCGGTCATAATCGCGTACATTCTGGATAACATCCTGTCTAACGCCAGTATGGCAGGAGGTGTCTACGTAAAGAGTCTCAGCAGTGACAGGGATGAGATGACCGCTACCCTGACAACAGGCCTTTCGATAGATCACCTGATCAGTATCGTCATCGCCGTCGTGGGTGGGTTCGTCTGGCAGGAACTTGGTGTGGAGTTGTTATTCATCATGGCAGGGGTTATGGCACTGGCAAACTCTGCCGTTGCCCTTACGGTGAACGTGACGCCGAATAGAGCAGCTGCTCAGATCAACCGTTTCTGAGACAAAACACCTAATCGGCGTACAGAAACAGGTGCTTATTTCATGAACGTGTATGGGGATATTATGATTCATACTATCTGGCAATATATCTCTGATGAAGAGGTACTGAATGAGTTAATCTCCTCTTTCCCGATATGGGCACTTCTCCTCGTTATCGTACTAGGGGTCTTCCTGTTATCGAAAGGTGCTGATCTCATGATCGATGGAGTGGTCGATCTTGCTGAGCGGACCTCTATACCAAAAGTAGTCATTGGGGCTACTATCGTGTCTCTCGGTACTACTATGCCGGAAGCGTTTGTATCTGTACTGGCGGCCTTCCAGGGTGATCCAGGTCTAGCGCTTGGGAATGGTATAGGATCTATCATAGCTGATACAGGGTTGATCTTCGGCTTTACAGCATTGATCGCCTCAGTACCAATGAACACATATATCCTGAATCGGAATGGCTGGTGGCAGGTGGGATCAGCGACCCTGCTGGTAGCAATATCGGTATTCCCTCTACTATTTCTTCCTGACGAGAGGGCCCTCGGTCGACCAGTAGGAATTGGGTTCCTTGTCTTGCTGGCTGTGTATTTGGTAATGAATCTTCTTTGGTCTCGTGGGCATACAGAAGAGGATATGGGAACGGACACTGCATCTCATGAGAGTGATGCTTCCTTGGGAATATGTTGGGTTATGATCGCAGGAGGGATCGGCATGGTTATCTCCGGTGCTCGTATCCTCATTCCCGCTGCCAGTGAACTTGCCCTGCAGCTGGGGGTTCCCCAGGATGTAATCGCAGCTACTATGGTGGCATTTGGGACCTCACTCCCGGAGCTCATGACAGCAATTACAGCGGTTCGTAAGGGTCATCCGGAAATTACGGTGGGCAATGTTGTCGGAGCCGATGTCCTGAACTGCCTCTTTGTCATCGGGGCTGCAGCGACAGCACGTCCTCTGGCAATCTCGCAAAACTTCTACATTATTCACTTTCCGGCTATGCTTCTGGTTTTATGGGTATTCCGCATATTCATAAGTACCAATAAGGGAAAAACCTTTCCCCGGTGGCAAGGATTCTTACTGCTCTCGCTCTATGGTATATACGTAATATTGCAATATACAATTATTACGTAGGGACTCTCCTTACGAATTTCCCTGAAGTGCTATTGAGATAATGCCGAGAACAACCATACAAATAACAAAACAGATAGAGATTTTTGGGTGTATTGCATACTGAATTTTGATTCAGGATACAATTTTTGCTATTAAACTGAGTATTAGCATATCGTAAGGTTGCGAATCGACCGAAAATAGTATATATTATCATATATCAAAAATCACCAAGAGGGAGAAGAACAATGGACGATTTACAAAGAGAAAGGTTGTATAAGCTTTCTACAACAAATGTGGCTGATGCACTGGATTTTTATCATAGTGCTGGAGCTACCATTGGGATTCGACCGATCTGTGAGGTGCGTAAAAAGATTGTTGGGGAAGCTGTTACGCTAAGAATGATTCCAGCAGGAAAATCTACATCTGGAACACATTTAGGAGTTAAGGCTATTGAAAGTGCACGACCAGGGGATATTATTGTTATCGACAATGGGGGAAGACTCGACATCTCCTGTTGGGGTGGAGTACTTGCAACAGGCGCAAGTCTCAAAGGTCTATCTGGTGTGGTGATTGATGGTGCGTGCAGGGATATAGATGACTATGTTGACCTGGATTTCCCAGTGTATGCTCGAGGGAGTGTTGTAGCAACAGCTCGTGGTAGAGCTATGGAAGAAGCTACTAATATTCTGATACAATTTGGCGGGGTTCAAGTACGTCCTGGAGATATAATAATCGCAGATCGGAGCGGAGTAGCTGTGATTCCAAGCGAGATTTTTCCAGAGGTGTTAGATAAAGCAGAAGAACTCTACGCAAAGGAAGAATCGATGTGTGCTGATTTACGTTCTGGTTTAACGAGTCTTGAAGTTGATACAAAATACAGCTATAATGCCCAGTTAAACTGATTAAGGAAGAGGTTTCGTTGTATGGTAGAAAACACGCAAAAACCAATTATGGCTTCACTTTATGCTTATAACAATATCAAGTCACTGATACTCACTGGTGAATGCCTTCCAGGCGAACGAGTAAACCAGGATGAGATTGCACGGAATCTGGGCCTTAGCCGTCTTCCGATACGCCAGGCACTCGATAAACTTGCAGCAGATGGTTTAGTGCAGTTGATCCCACGTAGGGGGGCAATAGTAAGCCCCATTTCTATAGAGAATCTTAATCATATTTTTTCAATACGAAGTGTGTTGGAGCCTATCGCTGTTATTGATGCTATCAACAACGCAGAGCCTGCAGATCTGGAGAAAATCAAGGAACTGCTTGATTCACAGATCGTCGATGAAGATAATCTGGAAAGTGTGTTACAGCAGAATCGTGATTTCCATTTTGCGATTTTCGCGCTTGCTAAGAATGAACCACTTTTGCGAATACTGGAAAGTTTGTGGGACCAGAGTAACAGGTACAGGCGCATCTACTTTGCTAATCGGGATTTTAGAATACGGATCAGTGATGACCATCATAAGATTCTTGAAGATATGATTGCAGGGGATAAACATAGTGCTGTTGAACGAATAGTATCTCATACGAAAGAGAGCCAAAAGATTCTTTTAAAGGCAATATTTGACAAGGATGTTCTACCTCCAGAAACCGTTGAGATCAAGGCTGTGAACGTAAGCGCAGAATAATGACGCATCTGATACCTATCATCCTGATAGATTGAACGGTTCCTCTATGTTTAAGGATTGCTCCCCGGCCTCTCCTTGATGCAGGAAGAGGAAGGCACTTTCTGAAAATCGTTTATTCCTGTATACTACTCATAAGAGGTACGTATGGAACAGGATGTAAGATGGATACAACGATCTCAGAATTTTCGTAAAGCCCTGGTACAGCTTGAGGAGTTCCTTGCATTACCATCGCTCAGCAAATTCGAACTACAGGGACTTGTTCAATGCTTTGAGTATACGTTCGAACTCAGCTGGAAAACATTGAAGGATTATCTTTCTTCAGAGGGAATCGAAGCGGCAACACCACGAAAAGTCATCCAGGAGGGTTTCCGGTCAGGAATGATAGAGGATGGTCATACCTGGATCGAAGCTCTTGAAAGCAGGAATCTTATGGCTCATACCTATAGTGAAGAGTACGTGAAAAAAGCAGAGACGCTGATCCGCGAGAAATTCTATCCGGTTCTTCGGGCATTGCTCGACAGTCTCACAAAGGAATTATGATGTTCGGGTTATCTGATGCGGACATCTCGTACATAAGAAAGGCCCTTAGCCGTTATCGTGAGATCACCGAAGCGAGAGTATTCGGATCCCGTGCATTAGGATCCTACAAGGATAGCTCTGATATAGATATTGCAATATATGGACAAGACGTTACGATGAGAACCATATCCTCACTCAAAGCCCAACTTGAAGAGTTGAGCCCCTTCCCATATCTTGTCGATATAGTGGATGCTACGCATCTCTCCCATGAAGACTTACTGGACCATATTCTTAGGGTAGGCATCACGTTCTATCCAGAACACCAAACATAAGGACCATCCCCAAAGGGATGGTCCTTATGTTTGGGCAGCAGCAGATTTGAACTGCTGACTTCTACCGTGTGAAGGTAGCACTCTCCCACTGAGTTAGCCGCCCGGAAGAATCGTGAATAGAATCACGATGTACATCCATCATACCCGTACCGGGAAGTTTTTTCTACTCTTTTTTCAATAAGAAATGAAAAGTTATTCACAGCCGGAGGTTGAGTCATCCCCTGCGTCCCGGGACGCAGAAACGGCCCAGTTCCCTGGGCCGTATATATAGATCGGGAAGGCAGGATCGTCCTGCTTTGAGCTAGATCGCCCCGTTGAAGCCGTATCCCTGCTGGCCCTGTCGGGGAGTCTGGTTCGCTGAACCGCCGTACATCATGTTCCCGCCAGTCCTGCGGACCGAATCATAGTCGTTTGAGCGTGAGGGCTGTGAGCCCCTGGTCATCCCTGGCCTGCCGGATCCTCTGGTCGATCCCATGGTTCCCTGGCTGTATCGGTCAGACCTGTTCGAGAGCATGGTCCTGTTCCCTGCGAAAGATGAGAACTCATAGGTCTCTCCGTTAGCTGAAGCCTCGGCTACGAAGATGTGCCCGTCATAATCCTCATCACAGTCAGCTAACATACCGTCGGTAAGCAGGCCGTTTATCTCAACCTGGGTACCATCGAGTGCTGAGTAGTCATTCAGCCCTGCACCGCGTGCAGAGAGGGAATAGGTCCCGTCTGCTGTCTTGATGGTGATCTCTTCATCTGTCACGTCCAAGGTCCCTGATACCGTAACCTCTTGCGGTGCTGCCAGTCGGGTGCCCGGCTGGATCTTCGTTCCCTGCTCCTGGGCTCCGTTTGCGAATAGTGCCATGCTGAGGGCCAATAAAACTACGACTAATCCTAATCTCTTCATTTTTTCTTCTCCTTACAGTTTCCTGTTGTTTCTTTGTCTGTATCTGTAATCTACAGGATGAACATTGATTCCAGGTATTGGGAAGATTAAGATTCGTTAATAGAGTTGGTTGCCCATAAAAGCAGCAAGGACCCCGTTCAGGGGTCCTTGTAGGCTGGTATCTATGCCTCTTCTTCAGGCAAGTCAAGCTTGAGGTGCAGGTCGGAAAGCTGCTGCTCATCGACCGGGGAAGGTGAATCGTCCATCGGTGAGATCCCGACGGAGTTCTTCGGGAATGCGATGACCTCCTTGATCGAGGTCTCTCCGCTGATGATCATGAGGAGCCTGTCGAGTCCCGGTGCGATACCGCCGTGGGGAGGTGCTCCGTACCTGAAGGCATTGAGGAGGAAACCGAACCGCTTCTCTGCCTCTTCCTCCGAGAAACCGACGATGGAGAAGATCCGCTTCTGGATCTCCGGGTCATGGATTCGGATGGAACCTGAAGCGACTTCGTAGCCGTTGAGGACGAGGTCGTAGAGGTCTCCCTTCACCTCGCCGGGATTGGACTCCATAGTGTCGAGGTACTGCTCCTGAGGCATGGAGAACATATGGTGGGCAGCTTCCCAGCGTCCTTCATCCTCGTTGTACTCGAAGAGGGGGAAGTCGATGATCCAGCAGAACTCGAACCGCTTGGGGTCGAGGAGCCCGAGGTCCTTCCCAAGCCTGCTTCGCACAGCCCCGAGTGAGTTACAGGTCACCAGCCAGGAGTCTGCGACCATGAGGATGAGATCCCCGGCAGATGCTCCCATATAGGAGGTGATCTCATCAAAGCTGTCAGCGAAGAACTTCGATACTCCACCCTCGAAGCCGCTCTCGGTGACCTTCATCCAGGCAAGGCCCTTTGCCTTGTAGATCTTAGCCGTATCCTCAAGGTCGGTGATCATCTTCCTCGAGTAGTGGGCGCAGCCGGGTGCGACGAGCGCCTTGACGCAGCCGCCGTTCTCTACGACCGTCTTGAACGCGTTGAACGAGCTCTTACTTGCGAACTCGTCGAAGGGCTTCATCTCGATGTCGAAGCGCAAGTCGGGCTTGTCGCTCCCGTAAGTGTTCATCGCATCATCGTAGGAGATCCTCCGGAAATTGGCCGGAAGTTCCATGCCGAGTGTCTTGGCAAAGACATGGTTGAACATCCCCTCGGTGACCTTGAAGACCTGGTCACGGTTGACGAAGGTCATCTCCATGTCTATCTGGGTGAACTCGAGCTGTCGGTCCCCCCGTGCATCCTCATCCCTATAGCATCTCGCGATCTGGAAGTACTTGTCAAAGCCTGAGACCATGAGGATCTGCTTGAAGAGCTGGGGTGACTGGGGCAGGGCATAGAACTTGCCCGGCTGCACACGGGAAGGCACGAGGAAGTCCCGTGCCCCTTCCGGGGTAGACTTGATGAGGGTAGGGGTCTCGATCTCGAAGAAGCCCTGGTTCGAGAGGTACTCTCTCACCGCGAAGGTGAAGTCATGCCTGAGCTTGATCCTCCGCTGCATGCCTGATGACCTGAGGTCGAGGTACCGGTACTGGAGCCGCAGCTCCTCCTTGGCGTCAGACTCCTCATCGATCATGAAGGGGAGGGTGCCGCAGGTGTTGAGGACCACGATCTTGGAGGCTGTCACCTCGATATCGCCGGTAGCCATGTCGGGGTTCCTCATGGAGTCCGGCCTGGTCCGCACGGTGCCCTCCACCGCGATGCAGTACTCGAACTTCACCTCTTCGGCTGCTTCCTGCAAGTCCGCAGAGGCATCCTGGTCGATCACGACCTGGGTGATCCCGTAGCGATCCCGCATGTTTATGAAATGAACACCCCCATGGTCCCGGTTCCTGTGGACCCAGCCGTTGAGGGTGACTGTCCTGTTCTCATCTTCTTTCCGTAATTCACCGCATGTCACGGTACGTCTCATCTGTTCCATACTGCGGATACTATCATGATATAAATCATTGGACAATAAGAATCTTGAGGGAGATGTGGATTATTGGGGAAGGAAACGGCAGCCCTGATGGGCTGCCGTATGGATGTCTTTTACTTCGGGCTGTTATTCCCTGATCAGGATCGACCCTGATACCGAGGATGCATCGATCTCGATGTCTTCCCGGCCGGTGGAGAACTCCAGGACTCGGTTGTTCCCGGAGATATGGACACTGTCCAGCTTGATATCCTTCGAGCCGCTCACCGAGGAGACCGACCCAAAGGCATCGATACCCTTCGGCAGGGTGATCGTGATATCACCGGAGATCGACTCCGCTTCCACGGAGTCCGTGATGGCTTCAAGGGAGAGCGTGACCTCCCCTGAGATCGACTTGGCCCTGAGCGTGTCGGCACGGCCTGAGAGGCTGAGAGAGCCTGACACCGAAGATGCCGAGGCATCCCTGCTCTCGATCTCGGCAAGGGTCACTTTCCCGGAGGTCGTCTCTACCTCCAGGTCCCCGAGAGCTGCATTGACAGCCTCGATACTACCAGAAACGGTATGGAGGGAAGACTCTGTGGCCTTCACATCCCTGAAGCTGATGTTCCCGGATGTGGAACTCAGGGAGAGCGTCCCGAAGCTGCCGGCTGGGAGCTCAACGTTCCCCGATACCGATCCTGCGTCGATATCGCCGGTGAAGTCCTTTGGCAGGTGTACTTCCAGGACCAGGTCCTTGGTCACGATAGTCTTCTTGTTATGCCAGTCTGTCGAGATCGACAGCCTGTTCCTGCTCCCGCTCTTCTTCAGGCTGATCGGGTCGCTCGCATGGCCGGTCAGGATGGCAGAGACAGTCTCTGCACTGCTGTCCAGGTAGATCACGATATCGGCCGCGATCGATCCCAGGCTGATCACCCCGGTATCGCTTAGCTTCTCGATGACCGTCTCCTCGATCCGTTTCATCCCGATGGATGGGAGGATCTCAGATCCCCCGTTCGCCCAGAGGGGGGTGAACGTCGCCAGCAGCAGCATAGTAAGTAACAGTATTCTTTTCATGGTTCCCCCAGGACTCAGCAGGCGGCTGTGTGTACAGCCGTTACTGCCTGTCCGTATCTGAGGAATGGAACTTGTTGTCCCACTCCTTCTCCTTGTCAAAGACATCCGCTTCCATCTTTGACACCTTCTCCTTCAGGTCCTCGAACTCATCCTTGATGTCATGGACCGTATGGTGCCGGTCCTTCCTGAAGCTATCCTTGAACTCTTCGCGGGACTGTCTGCCCCAGAAGCCTCCGCGGGCCTCGCGTCTCTGTTGGCCGGTTGGTTCGAGGGGCAGCAGGAACCCTGCCGCGATGTAGATAGCGAGTACCGGGACGACCGCGGTCGAGACGGCGATGATGATCACGAGCAGCCTGATCGGTCCTACCGGGAGCTCCCTCCAGTCAGCGATCCCCTGGCAGACTCCCAGCAGTTCGCCATGTCTTGATCTATATAGTTTTCTACCGTATGGCATAATGATTTCCCCTACTCTCTTGATCGCAGGATCGTCTCAAGGTTATCGACTCGTTTATGAAGGTCTTTCAGCCCGTAATAGATCTGCTCGATGACGACGGTATCCTCGTCCTTGTTCTGTTTCCTGGTCTCTTTTCCCTGCTTCAGGATCATCTTCGTCAGGAAGATGACGGTCAGGCAGATCGACGGCAGCCCTATTACGATGAAAACGATTAATGGAGTCTCACTCATGACGTGTACCTACTTCTCTTTTGTTATCTTCTTCTTCAGCTGATTGAGTTCATCCTCGATGTCATCAGTATGCTCGAGTTTGGAGAACTCATCCTCCAGTGTCCCTGCAGCGCCGAAATCTGACATCTCGGCCTCTGCCTCCATACGCTCGATGCGTCCCTCAAGGTCGGAGAATCGCTTGAAGGCATCATTGCCTTCTGCCATCCTGATATTCTCTTTTGCCTTCTTCTGCTCCTGGGCATGGAGCGATCGCTGGACGAGGATCTTGTGCTTCTGCCGTACGGTCTGCAGCTTCTCCTCGAGCTCGAGGATATTGCCCTTGCACTCCTCGATGAGTCGTGCGTACTGGTCCAGGTCATCCTGGAGGCTGGCAGCCTCGCCCTCGGCTTTCTTCTTCTCGACCAGTGCCTCGCGTGCGAGGTCATCCCGCTTCTTGCTGATCGCAAGCTCCGCCCGGCTCTGCCATCGGGATACCCGTGCGTTCAGTTCCTTGAGTTCCCGTTCGGTCTTGGTCCGTGCAGCCATCTTGGCGGCACAGGATGACTTCAGGTCGATGAGGGTATCCTCCATCTCCTGCATCATCAGTCGGATCATCTTCTCGGGGTTCTCTGCTTTATCAAGCATCGAGTTGATATTCGCGTTCACGATATCCTTGAATCTTGTAAAAACTCCCATATAGTCCTCCTAAAAAGGGTAGTACTCTTTCTGTACTTATGCAAGTTATAAAGCAACAATCATGCCAAGATTTACCAGGCCCCGGGCATGCCGGACGGCGTCTTTTCCCTGCTGGTGTCAGTATATGGTGGTATTTACCGCCGGAAGATGGTATTATTGACCATGATACAGATCAAGGAATTCAAGCGAGACACCCCGCTGGGGGAGTCGGAAGCATTCATACAGTTCCAGCAGCAGCTGAGCCTTGCTGCGAAGGTGGACCGGTCGGTCCTCGTCATCGGTGAACGGGGTTCCGGCAAGGAGCTTGCAGCCTCGAGGCTGCACTACCTCTCCCCGAGATGGCAGGACCCCTTCGTCGCGATCAACTGTGCGGCACTGCCGCAGAGCCTGATAGAGACCGAGCTTTTCGGCCATGAGGCAGGGGCCTATACCGGGGCATCCAAGACGAGGAAGGGGAGGTTCGAGGAGGCTGACGGGGGGACCCTCTTCCTCGACGAGATCGGGCTGATCCCCCTCGAGGTCCAGGAGAAGATCCTCCGGGTCGTGGAGTACGGCTCCTTCGAGCGGGTCGGTTCCTCGAGGACGATAGAGGTGGATGTAAGGATCATCGGGGCGACCAATGCCGACCTTCCCGCCCTCTGCCGTGAGGGGAAGTTCAAGCAGGACCTCCTCGACCGGCTCTCCTTCGAGGTACTCTTCATCCCTCCCCTGCGCGAGAGGGGGGATGATATCCTCCTGCTGGCGAGCTACTTCGCTGCCAGGATGGCCCTGGAATGCGGGAGAGCCGATGACCCCGTCTTCTCGGACGAGGTGGTAGACAGGATGCTCTCGTATGGGTGGCCGGGGAACATCAGGGAGCTTAAGAACACGATCGAGCGTGCCGTCTACCGGACCGAAGGCTCCCTGATCACGGACCTCGTGCTCGATCCCTTCAGGAACCCATTCAAGGAAGGTGGGGGCTCTTCCGGCAGGATCTCATCAGACTGCGACGGGTTCGAGCTCGAGGATTACCAGAGGGCAAAGGAGCAGCTCGATATCTCGTTCATCAGGCGTGCGCTCTTCCGCTCGGGCCAGAACCAGAAGCAGGCAGCCGACCTGCTCGGGCTGACCTACGACCAGTTCCGCGGGATCTACCGCAAATACCGGGAACAGCTGGAATAGAAAAGATAAGCCCAAAGGTGCGAAGTGCACCCTTGGGCTTATGTATAGCTTAGGGGAGGGAATGTCCCTAAGGATCAGCTGTTATGGTAGCGGCTGTCCCAGCTGTGTTCGTGGAACGAATAATGGTAGCTCCTGTGTGATGCCGGTTCAACCGGCATCAGGAGGGCTGCCAGGGCATAGATCGCCGCAAGCGGGAAGAACCCGGTCAGGACGAAGGTCACGATGGCGATGGTCCGCAGCACGCCTACCGGTACTTCGAGCCAGTCAGCCAGTCCCTGGAAGACACCCCAGATGATCCCGTTTCGCGATCGGTATAATCGTCTTCTTGTATCAAATCTCATGACCAACCCCTATTCGTATCTGTTCTGTATGACGGTCTCCAGGTTCTCGACACGTTTCTGGAGCCTGCTTACCGTATTTACGAGTGAGTCGATGACCTTGTAGGTCTTCGAGTCACCTCCTGTCTGTCTCTCAAAGTTCTGCTGCATCTTCGTCATGATGATCTTGGTCAGGCAGATGACCGGTATCCCAACGGTGATGAGCAGGATGACAATCGTCTGGCTGAACATTATTTCTTCGCTGCCTTGCTCTTCTTCAGTGCTGCCAGCTCTGCCTCGACAGCCTCATCATGTTCCAGGTTGAAGAAGGCATCCTCCTTGAGGGGATCTGCCCCGAAACCGGACATCTCAGCCTCAGCTTCCATCTGTTCGATCCGGTTCTCCAGTTCTGAGAACCTCCTGTAGGCTTCGTTCCCGGTAGCTTCCTTGATCTTCTCCCGGGCGATGATGGTCTCCTGGGCATGGATCCCTCGCTGGATGAGGATCCTCTCCTTGTCCTTGACGCTCTGTAGCCGCTCCTCGAGCTTGAGGGTGTTACCCTTGCACTCGCTGATGATGGTGCTTATCTTTGCCAGGTGTTCCTTGAGTGCCTCAACACTCCGGTCAGCCTTCTGCTTCTCGATGAGCGCTTCACGGGCAAGTTCGTCCTTGCCCTTCTCGACTGCCAGTTCCGCACGGTTCTGCCACCTGTCCCTGACCGACTCGACCTCCTTGAGCTCCTGCTCGACCTGGGTCTTCTCGGCGATCTTCGCAGCGCAGGAGGTCTTGAGGTCGACGAGTGTCTCCTCCATCTCCTGGACCATGTACCTGATCATCTTCTCAGGGTTCTCGGCTTTGTCGAGTGTCGCGTTGATGTTCGCGTTGATGATGTCCTTGAATCGTCTCATATGTTTCATAACTTCCTCCATTAGGATCTTGTAGTTTTGTTCTTGAAGACTATATTGCAGAAAGCATGCCAAAAAATTATGGGGAATAGGAGGCTGTATTTGGTATTTGTAGAAGTGGAAAGGTGAAAAATACCGATGAAGGCGAATAATGCCACGTCGTATTGGTAAGATTCCCTCTTGTGTGCAGGAGTCCATCCCGGTAGAATGGCGGTATGAGTACATTATATATGGTTGCGACCCCGATCGGGAACCTTGAGGATATCACATTGCGGGCACTGAACACGCTGAAGGAAGTCGATGTGATCGCCTGTGAGGATACCCGCCATTCCCAGCGACTGCTGAACAAGTATGAGATCAAGAAGCGGATGATCGCCTGCCATGCCCACAATGAGGAGAACTCTGCCCAGGGCATCATCAAGCTGCTGCAGGAGGGGAACTCCATCGCCTATGTCAGCGATGCCGGTACCCCCGGGGTGAGTGATCCCGGCAACCGACTCGTCCGTGCGGTCCGGGATGCCGGTTTCGATGTCATCCCCATCCCCGGGGTCTCGGCACTGACGACCCTCTGCTCGGTCGCCGGGTTCATGGGGAAGAACGTGCTCTTCGAGGGCTTCCTCAGTCCCAAGGGCGGCAAGCGAAAGACCAGGCTCGAGCAATTGCTCGAGCGTGATGAGGCCTTCGTCATCTACGAGTCGCCGTTCCGTATCGTGAAGGTGCTCGAGGTCCTGAAGGACCTCGATCCTGGGAGGCGGGTCCTCATCGGCCGGGAGATGACGAAGAACTTCGAGGAGTTCGTAGAGGGGACTGCCGAAGAGGTGTGTGGGCAGTTCGCAGCCAGGGACTCGATCAAGGGTGAGTTCGCCGTGCTCGTCTCTCCGAAGGAGAAGAAGCGGAGGGATGATTGATCACCCTGAAGAAGCTCTCCAGCCTGAAGGATCGCACACGGATCCGGAAGGTCGCCCACCTCTGCAGGGAGTACAGCCGGGCTGCAGCACGTGGTGAAGCGATAGATCTTGACTACATCAGGGGGATGGTAAGCCTCCCCGAGCTGCTGGCAAGCCTCAGTATACCGACAGGTGAGCGCCTGCAGACTGCATCGGGAAGGATCTCCTCTCTCGGTCAGCAGGATGTTGTGGTCTTACTCGATGACCTGTATTACCTCCTGCTCGATGAGATCGGGGCTCCTGTGGCTGACTGGGATTTCGTAGATGAGGGTGGTGCGCTCGACGGGTCTGTCAGGAGACAGTACCCGGTCAGGGTCTACCTGGATCGGCTCCGCTCCCCGTTCAATGTGGGGTCCGTGTTCCGGACCGCTGATTCGTTCGGGGTGGAGCGGATATTTGTAGGTGAAGGGACATCGACACCGGAGCACCCGAGGGCGATAAGGACGGCCAGGGGCTGTCTGGATACGGTACCCTGGGAGCCGATGGCCCCGGGAGACCTCTCCTTCTCAGACTCTGACCCGATATTCGCTCTTGAACTCGGGGGAACTCCGATTGAAACTTTCCCGTTTCCGGCAAGGGGGACCGTGATCATCGGCTCGGAGGAGCTTGGCGTCAGCCCTGAGATGCTCTCCCTGGCTGACCGCTCACTTGGCCGGGTTACGATCCCGCTTGCCGGAACCAAAGGCTCGCTGAATGTCTCAGTGGCCTTTGGCATCCTCATGCAGCACTGGTTCACTGCACTGGATGTGGATTAGCGCTTCAGCGCCTTCTCGATCGCCGGTCGGTTGAACCCAACGATGACCTGCCCGTTGACATCGATGACGGGAACACCCATCTGACCTGACTTGCTGACCATCTCCTGTGCCCGCTTCATATCCTGGGCGACGTTGAATTCGGTAAACGCGATATTGTTCTTCTGAAAGTAGCTCTTTGCCATCTTGCAGTACCCGCATGTGGGTGTTGAATAGAGTTTAACTGCCATAATTCACCTCCCCGGGGTTTTCCCCGTCTTGCTTCATGGGAAAGATACTCATAAATAGGGGAGGAGTCAAATTAATTCATACTTTTCATACCAATCATACTAATTATTGGCTCGGGAGATGCTGGAGAGGTGTTTGAGCTGGTCCTCCACGATCCGGTTGATCGTGTTCGGGGGAAAGAGGCCCTTGGTGGTGCGGCCCCCGGCCTTCCTCTGTGAGAGGATCTGCATCCCCTCGTCGATCGTGTTCACGGGGTAGATGTGGAACTTGCGCTCTGCTATCGCATCAAGCACATACTGCGGGAGGATCAGGTTCCTGATGTTCATCCTGGGAATGATCACCCCCTGGTGTCCAGTCAGGCCCCGGTGCCGGCAGATACGGAAGAAGCCGGTGATCTTCTCGTTGATGCCGCCGACCGGCTGGACCTCGCCGGTCTGGTTCACCGACCCTGTCACCGCGATATCCTGTCGGATGGGGATCTCCCCGATGGCTGACAGCAGGGCGTAGAGCTCGCTCGAGGAGGCGGAGTCCCCGTCCACCTCAGCATAGGATTGCTCGAAGCAGATGCCGGAATAGATCGAGAGCGGAAAGTTCCGCGCATACATCTTGCGCAGGTAGCCCTCGAGGATCAGCAGCCCCTTGTCATGGATCTCCCCAGACAGGCCCGCCTCGTGCTCGATGTTCACGATCCCCTCCGTGCCGGGAGCGACCGTGGCCGAGATCACGGTAGGGATCCCGAAGCTGTAGTATCCCCGGTCGAGGACCGCGAGGGCGTTCACGACCCCGATCTTCGATCCCTCGAGGTGGATGAGCATCTCCCCGGTGAGGATCTGCTCGATGATCTTCGCCTCGGGGAGGCTGGAGAGGTAGTCCCGTTCTTCCCGAGAGGTGAGGATCGTATCCCCGGAGATGACAGACTCCCCCGATTTCACGGCATGGTAGTGGGCTTCCCGGATGAGGTCCGCGATGAGCGAGAACTGCGTGCTCAGCTCATTGCGCTGCTCCACGAGGAACGACCCGTACCGAAGGATCTCCAGGATCCCCGAGATGTCCACGGGCAGCAGCTTCTCCTCCTCGGTGATCATCCTGATGAACCCGATATAGTTCCCGATGTTCTCCTGCGTGGAGGGCATGGAGAAATCGAACTCGGCAGATACCTTGAAGAGCTTGTAGAAGTCGAGGTCGTTGTTATAGAGATAGTCATAGAGCTCCTCGGTGCCGAGGGCTATGACCTTGATGTCGACAGGAATCGGTTCCGGGCGCACGCCGTTGCCCTGGTTGGAGCTCGAGTTGTTCTGTATATAGAGCTGGGAGGTCTTGAGGACCTGCTTCATCCGGTCCCAGAGCTGCTCCTCTTTCAGGATATCCTCCGCATTGACGATCAGGTAGCCCCCGGCTGCCTCGAGCAGCGTCCCCGCATGGATGGAGAGGAAGGGCAGGTTCTCGTCATTCGAGTCATGCTTGATGTCGATGGCCCCGAGCAGGTTCGAGAGCGTCGGGTGCATCTCGAAATGGACGGGGTTCTCCTTCGTGTCGGCATGGTCGACAAGGAGGTTGATGGCATAGCGCTGGAAGAACGAGGTGCTGATCACCATCTCCGGCGGTACCCCGTTGAAGATATAGGATACGGAGCCTATATCGGCGGCAGCCTGGTCGGCGAAGAGCTCGACCTTCGGGTCATTGAAAGCAGCCTTCACCGCGGCGATCGGTTCGGCGATGGAAGCTGATAAGCCCTCGGAGGTGACGAGTCCCTCCTCCTTCTTCAGCTCGCTGATGATGTACTCCTTGAGGCGCTTGATGACCTCCTGCATCATGAGTACGAGCTTTCTTCCCTCGCCTGGGGCGAGGATGAGGGCGATCGGGTTCTCCGGCTTGATGAAGTTGTTCACGTAGGCGATATCATGGAGCCTGGCTGGGTCGAACGGCTGGTCTGAGAGGATCTTCCTGATGGCAGTGGACCTGCCGGTGCCTGACTCCCCAGTCACGAAGATGTTGTAGCCTTTGCTGGGGATCATGATCCCCATCTCGATCGCCTTCACGGCACGCGGCTGCCCGATGATATCCCCGTGGAAGGATGAGGGGGTCGATGATTCGACGGTCCCCGCATCATAGCTGAAGGAGGCCTCCTCGAGGGATATCTCCTGTATTGAAAACTCCAAGTTTGCCATAGGATACCAATATAGGTAGGTAATGGACCGGTGTCAAGTTTCCAGCCTGCTAATAAAGATGTAGATAGGACAATAGCGGCAGGATATGAGGCTGGTGTGTAAGAAGATGGAAGCGCAGAACATACGCGATCATACTATATAGGTGGAATTCAACCTGGAATTATACTATACTATATGTAGATGAATTGAGGGAGGGAACTATGTTGGTTGATATGAGAAACCTTGTCTCCATCACGGAGGTCAACCGGAATTTCTCCAAAGTTGCACATACGGTGGATGAGCAAGGGGCTGTAGTAGTATTGAAGAACAATACTCCAAAGTATGTGATCATTGCATATGATCAGGTTGCTGCGGATGAACAGATCTCTGATGGGGAACTGCTGGCAGTTTCCAGAAGGTCCTTCAAGCGGCATGAGGCTGCATATAGAGAGTTGGCTAAATGATCAAGATTTCTCTCACACAGACTTTGCTGATTCATAAGTATCTGATTGATGAATCAGGTGGAGCCCAGGGATTGAGGGATCAAGGATCTTTAGAATCAGCATTATATGCACCTTTCCAGACCTTTGATGGAAAAGAACTCTACCCTGGAAAAGAGCTAAAAGCAGCGGTTTTATGCTTTGGGCTCATTCAGAATCATCCATTTATCGATGGGAACAAGAGAATTGGAGTTCATCTGTGTGATGTATTCCTGGAGATTAACGGGATACGAATCAATTATCTGGATAACGACTTGGTCCAATTGGGTTTGTCTGTTGCTGATGGTTCTTGGAAGGTGCCTGATATACAAGTTTGGATTGAAAAGCATCGAGTGTGATCCAGACGTCAATGCATATGAACGAGAACCCCTAGCTGTATTATTGCCATCCCCTTCACACCTGGCTGTCCTTGACTGGTTTGTGAGATAGCAGGAAATCTGGGATGTAGACCTGCCTGATCCCATCGAAGTCAGTGAAGGGGACCCTATCCATGGTCAGGAGCAGTTTTGGGTAATTATCATCGGGGAACTTCAGCGACCGGATCTCCCGGTCTCTCGTCGTCTCGTCCATGATCGATGCACATACCTGTATGTAGAGTTTCTCATCCGGTCTCTCCGCGATGAAGTCGATCTCGAATTCTTTGTAGCTTCCCGTGGTCACTCGATACCCCCTCCGAAGGAGCTCAAGGAAGACGAGATTTTCCAGGGCTGAACCATAATCTTGGCCCACTGCTCCAACCAGGGCGTTCCGGAGGCCCATGTCCACCATATAGAACTTATGGTTCGTCTTCATGAGGTTCTTGCCCTTGATATTATACCGTTCGGTACGATAGACGATATACGCATCTTCAAGCAGCCGCAGGTATGTATCTACCGTATCATTGCTGCACTTCCTTCCGGTGCTTGTCAGGTAATGTGCCGTTTTTGATGCGGTGATCTGCTGCCCGATGCTGGATGCCAGGAAGTCAATGACCTTCCGCAGCATATCGATATCCCGTACTCGAGCCATGGCTGCGATATCCTTGACGATGATGGTGTTCACCACGCCGTTCAGGTATTCGCTGACCACCGTGCTGTTCTGCGGGATGTCGATCAGTCCTGGAAGCCCCCCGGTCTCAAGGTATCGGTTGAATCCCTCCACCGTATCAGATATTTCATGGAACTCCAGATACTCTGGGAACGAAAGAGGCATGACCTTGATCTCGACATACCTCCCGGAGAGCAGTGTCGCCATGTTGCCGGAGAGGATAGCTGCATTCGATCCTGTAAGGTAGATATCATTGCTTCGATCCAGGCGCAGGGAGTTCACGGCAGCTTCCCAGTGCTCTACCATCTGTATCTCATCAAGGAGTATATAGGTGACTCCGTCCCCTGCCAGAAGCGGCAGGAGGTGCTCATGGAGGAGTTCTGCTGTGAGGATGGAACGATACTGGAAATCTTCGAAGTTTATTGAGATGATCGATGAAGCAGGGATTCCCAGGGAGAGCAGATGCTCACGATAGAGTCTCATGATGGTCGATTTCCCTGACCTCCTTACACCAGTGATCACCTTGATCAATTCCGGAGTGTTCTTATACAGGCTGACATGGTCTATATATGATTTACGATCTTTCATGATTCTAGTATAATCGAAAGATTTCTTAATTTATACAAAAAATACTAATATAATCGTAAAATATAGAAATAGATGGATTAAATTCCAGTATGATCGAATTATATCCAATCATCCTTATCTCTTCTGCACCATGCCAAGGACTGCCGATCAAGGATACTCTTCATCATCCCTCCTACTTGCAAAAACCAGGTGAGTAGCAGATAATGCTAGCATGAACTTGAAAGAAGTAACCAAGTGGCTCGATACCGAGCTCGATATCGTCTCGTTCCTGAAGTCCGACATCTCCCTGAACGGCCTGCAGATCGAGGCGGACCTTCCAACAGTCAAGAGGGTCGCGTTCGCCGTGGATGCCTGTTATGAAGCCCTGAGGAGGGCGGAAGCCCTCGGTGCCGACATGCTCTTCGTGCATCACGGCCTCTTCTGGGGGAAGCCGATAGCGATCACTGACACCCACTACCAACGCGTGGCGTTCGCCGTGAGTACCAACATCGCGCTCTATGCGGCACACCTCCCCCTCGATGCCCATCCGGTGTTCGGGAACAATGCAGCCATGGCCAAGAAGCTCGGGCTCCTCGATATCGAGCCCTTCGGCGCCTACCATGGGGCTAACATCGGTTATATGGGACGGCTTCCTGAAACCATGAGCCTTGAGGCGGTACGGGACAAGCTCGGCCTGTCGGTCGACTCGACGATGCTCCCCTTCGGGGATGCTTCCTCGATCTCCTCCGTGGCGATCGTATCAGGCGGGGCATCCTCCAGCGTGGAGGAGGCGATCGAGAAATCGATCGATCTCTTCATCACGGGGGAGGCGCTGCACCAGGTATACCACCAGTGCCAGGAGAGCAGGATCAACTTCCTCGCCGGCGGCCATTATGACACCGAGGTGTTCGGACCGAAGGCGCTGGCATCCTACATGAACAAGGAGCTCGGGATTGAGACAGTCTTCGTCGACATCCCGACAGGGCTGTGATGACAGAATACCGATACCCCTTGCGAACGAAGCTCATCCCCTTCATCCTGACGCTGTTCATCGTCATCGCCGACCAGATCACCAAGAACCTGATCGTGGCAAAGATCCCGATGTACGGGATCGGCTTCTCGTCAGGGGAGGGAGAGTTCCTGCGGATCATTCATGTGCAGAACAAGGCCGTGGCTTTCAGCCTCGGCCATTCACTTCCCGACCAGGTGAGGATGGTGCTGTTCATCGTGATCCCGGTGATCATCATCGCCGGCATGATCTTCTATATCCTGAAGTCTAAGGATTTCACGCTCTTCCAGCGGTGGGCGATCGCGTCGATCATCGGCGGCGGGATCGGGAACCTGATCGACAGGATCTTCCGCCCGAACGGGGTCGTCGATTTCATCGACGTCAAGTTCTACGGCATCTTCGGGCTGGAACGCTGGCCGACTTTCAATGTGGCCGATTCGGGTATCGTGGTAGGGGGGATCCTCCTGATACTCTCATTGATCATCATGATGAGGAGAGAACATGAACAAGAAAGTTAATACCGCACTCTTTATACTGGGGGCTTCCGTCCTGAACATCATCCTGATGATCGGGGTATTCATCCTGCTGCTCGCGATCCTCGGGGCACTGCTCCCTGAGGATACATCAGCCACTGCCGGGCAGTTCATCCTGCTCTTCGCCTTCCTGGCATCGATCGCGGCTTCCTTCGGGATCTATACCCTGGTGATCAGGCTCATCTCCAACAGGATCGATATGGAGAAGTACTTCCACCCGATCTTCAAGCCGAGAAGAAGGAAATAGCCAAAATTATACGGAGCTCATGATGAAATCGGAGAGTGCCGCTTCCGTCTCAGCCGTACCGGCTGCACCGGGGAAGTTGATGAACCCGTGTATCATCCTGCTGCACTCAAGGTAGGTGACCGGTACGCCGGCCTCCTCCAGTTTCCTACCGTAGAAGACCCCCTCGTCATGGAGCGGGTCATACTCCGCTGAGACCAGCAGGGTCGGGGGAGCCATGGCTACATCCTCCGCCAGCATCGGGGAGAAGTCCGGGTCCAGGATATCATCATCGTTTCTCTTGTAGCTCCCAATGAAGAACTCCATGAGTTCACGGTCCAGCTCAGGGGCATGGGCATGCCGTTCGTAGGACGGGGTGTTCATCCTGCCGTCGGTCACCGGGTAGATGAGGATCTGGCCGGACAGGCCGTTATTCCTCCTAAGTCCGAGGACGGCAGCAAGGTTCCCGCCAGCGCTGCTGCCCATGGTGAAGACCCGCGAAGGTGAGGCACCCCAGGCTTGTGCATGGTCTACTGCCCAGCTGAGAGCCGCTTCTGCATCCCTGACGGGTGTGGGGAATTTGTGTTCAGGAGCAAGCCGGTAATCGATCGAGAGTACGACCGAGTCGGTGATGCTCGCGATCCGCTGGCAGAAGAAGTCGTTGAGGACGTTGTGACCGATGACCCATCCACCGCCGTGGAAGTAGATGATCAGGGGACGGTCGAACCTGACCGTCTCAGGCTTCTGGTTCGGGTGCTCCATCCTGGTAAAGAGGTATCCCCTGATGTATTCATCCCCTACGGGGATCTGCAGGGTCTTCTTCAGGATGTTCTCAGCCGGTTTCCCCAGCAGCCTCCTGGTGAGCCTGTTGTTCGGGATATGGGCGGAACTGAGCTTGTCGATCTCCTCCCTCGTCATGTCGCAGACACGCTTCGGCTGAAGTGTGTTCTGGAGCTTGAGGATCCTCTTCATATAGGGAGAGAGCCGGTACTCGGTCATATGGTTATCCTACGGCAATACCATAACAGAATCAATAGGGCAGTGATGTATCCCGACCAGCGGTGTGTCCACATGAGGTAATATCATATAGATTATGGATTTCTAGGGAATCACATGTACATTTTCTGAAAAAACGGTATGATATATCTGTATAGATGGAGACATGATATGCGAATCGAATCAATAACCTTACGGAATTTTAAAGTATTCAAAGAACTGGAAATGAAAGACCTCCCTGCATTATGTGTTTTGGTAGGTGCAAATGGTTCCGGGAAAACCACGTTCTTTGATGTTTTTGGGTTTCTCAAGGATTGTTTGACGTACGATGTCAATAGAGCCCTCCAGAGCCGAGGCGGATTCAAAGAAGTTGTCTCCAGAGGTGCAGTGGGGGAATCCATCTATATCGAGATCAAGTTCAGGATGAAGATCACGGGGAAGAACAGGCTTGTGACGTATATCCTTGAGATAGAAGAGGAGAACGCAAAGCCTGTTGTCAGAAGAGAGATCCTGCGATATAAACGGGGTTCTTATGGGTCTCCCTATCATTTCCTGGATTTCAGGAATGGGTATGGGTATGCTATTACCAATGAAGAAGATTTTGACAAACAGAATGAAGATCTCGACCGGGAATTCCAGACACTTGACTCTCCCGGAATGATTGCGATCAAAGGGTTGGGGCAGTTTCAGCGGTTCAAGGCAGCGAATGCATTCCGCCAACTCATTGAGAATTGGCATATATCTGATTTTCATATCAATCTTGCACGAGGGAGTAAGGATGCAGCAGGGTATGCTGAACATCTTACGGTACATGGCGATAACCTTCAACTGGTCGCACGCGGGATGTATGAGAATGAACCTGAGGTCTTTCAACGTGTTATAACCGCTATGAAGCACCGGGTTCCCGGCGTAGGTGATATTCTCCCTGAATTGACATCGGATGGACGGCTGCTATTGAAATTCTCAGATGGGGCTTTCAAGGATCCTTTCATTGACCGTTGGGTATCGGATGGTACATTGAAGATGTTCGCATATCTGATTCTTCTGTATGATCCTGCCCCGCATCCATTATTATGTGTAGAGGAACCTGAAAACCAGCTCTACCCAAGGCTTCTCTGGGAACTGGCCGAAGAGTTCAGGAGCTATGCTGATCGCGGAGGGCAGGTGTTCATATCGACCCATTCGCCGGATTTCCTGAATGCTGCGAACTTGTCTGAGGTATTCTGGTTGGCGAAGAAGAATGGTTATTCTCACGTCCAGCGTGCTGCCGATGACCCTCAGATACGAGCCTATATGGAAGATGGGGACCAGATGGGGTACCTGTGGAAGCATGGTATGTTTGGCGGGGCTGACCCCGAATGAGAACGCTTGTTTGTATGCTTGAGGAACCGTCTGCTAAAATCATGCTTCGAACCATCCTTCCCCAGATCCTCCCTGAAGATGTGGATTGCAGATATCAGGTGTTCGAGGGGAAACAGGACCTTGATAAACACCTGGAGAGACGTCTACGGGGGTGGAGAGTCCCAGACAGCTATTTCCTGATCATGCGGGATCAGGACTCCGGAGACTGCAGAGACATAAAATCCAATCTTCAGCAGATGGTCATGAGAAGCGGCAGAACAAAGGAGACGGTAATTGTCCGGATTGCCTGTCATGAATTGGAAAGTTTCTATCTTGGGGATCTTGAGGCCGTAGAGTCAGGTATGGGTATGCGAAATCTGGCAAGAAAGCAGCAATCGAAGAAATTCCGGGATCCCGACCGATTGGCTAACCCTGTCCAGGAACTTCAAAAGGTAACCGCACATACGTATCAGAAACTTGATGGCTCTAGGAGGATATCTCAACACCTGCGCCTTGGAGGGGAAAACACTTCCAGGAGTTCCAATACATTGGTAAAAGGAATAAGAACCTTGTTCTCATAAGGTCAGGAATGGCCGAGTCGGCTGGCTAATTTTTCCTGGCATCAGCAATCTCTGCCTCTATCTCATCAATAGACATCTGGGAAAGTCCATGGATCCTCGAACCTGCCTGCAGCTGCTAGACCGCAGATTGAGCCCTTACTCTTCGTACCGCTGAGAGTGTCTCTTTGAGATTGCTCGCATGTACTGGAGTGATGAGGGCAATCGGTTTGCCGTTACGCGTCAGGACCAGTTCCTGTCCCGATTGGAGCTCCTCCCATACCTTTGGTGATTTCAGCTCACGAACCGTTACGAATCTCATGAATCCTCCTGTACCTCAGTCAAAACAGGTCCTTCCCCCGAGACTCGATGAGATCGCCCGTTCATGGCGGATCACCGCCTCCACATCGGCAATCGGGTCGAGCCGCTTCTCGACTTCGGACGTGAATGCATGGAGCCGTCTCAGGGATTCAGCCTTCTCGCTGTTCCCGAGTTTCGACTGGTTCACCGCCTTCTGCAGGATACTGATCGATTCATCGTAGGTCTTCAGGGGGACGGGGAAGGGGTGGCCGTCCTTGCCCCCATGGGCGAAGGAGAAGCGTGCAGGGTCAGAGAAGCGGTTCGGCTTCCCATAGACGACCTCGCTCACCAGGGCGAGTGACTGGACCGTGCGTGGTCCGACACCCGGGATGAGTAAGGACTCCTGGAGGTTTTTTGGCTGTCGTTCATATGCCGCGGCAAGCACCGCCCCGAGCCTCCCCGCATCGACGTCGGCAGGCCTCACGTCATGGTGTTCCGGCATGAAGAGCTCCCGCTGGAGGTTGCGCTTCACGGGAAACCCCAAGGCGATGAGTTCCTTCACCTGCCGGTCAGGGTGCTGGTTGAGGAAATCGACGACCGCATCTCGCGAGTCTTCGGACCGGTGGTCCGTCAGATTCATGATCTCCCCCTCATGATGCCCCACGATACCGTTATGGGGTTCATCCACGAAGGAGGCTACCGTCTCCCCATGCCAGTGGTAGCGCCTTGCCATCTTCTCATCAGTGTTCATGCCCTGCTGGACGACAGCCCAGTGGTGGTCCCGGTCGATGATGAAGCTGTGGAGGTAGATCTGGTAGCCGTCACCGAGGCAGTTGTTGTCGACCTTCGCAGTCAGCTTCGAGGCCGTGACCATGGGGGCAGGGTCGAAGGAGAAGCGGTTACTGAGCTGCTGCAGTTCCGAGGGGGTCTTCCGTGCATAGGTCCCCCTCCCTCCGCAGATATAGAGGCCGAGGGAGCTGCTGCGGGGGTTGACTGCATGCTTCAGGGAACCGATCACCGAGGTGGTGATCCCGGAGGAGTGCCAGTCCATCCCCATGACGCAGCCGAGTGCCTGGAACCAGAAGGGATCGCTCATACGGGAGATGAACCCTGAAGTCCCGAACTCCGCTATGATCAGCTCCGTGATCGCAAGCCCGATCTGTTCCATGCGGGTATAGAGCCATTTGGGGACGTGACCGGAATGTAACGGGAGATGTGCCCTTCCACTGCTTATCATGCGTTAAGTATAACAGATGCTATTTCTGCTGAAAAGGGTAACTTTGTATAATAATCAGAAATAACATATTGTAATAAAAATAACATACTGTTATTATAGCAACACATTAAGAACGTTACTTGCATTTTATGTTTGAATGCAGTATAAAACCGTATAAATATACAAGAAATATGGTAAGGACTAATTTTTGAGGAGGACACCATGGATAAGATCAAAGTTGCGGTTATTGGTGCCACTGGCGCAGTAGGACAGGTGTTCATGTGGATGCTCTCTAAGCATCCCTGGTTCGATATCGAATATATCACGGCTTCTGCTGCGAGGATCGGACAGCGGTATGGGAGCTCAGTACACTGGGTCATCCCCTTCGAGATCCCTGAGACTATCAAGCCGATCGAGATCAAAGCCTATGACATGGATGCGATGAAGGAAGCTGGGGTGCAGATCGTGTTCTCAGCCATGCCTGCCGATGTCGCGAAGACAGCGGAACCGGAACTGCGGGAGAACGGCTTCTACGTATTCTCCAATGCAGGTGCCATGAGGTATGAGAAGAACGTCCCGATCATGATCCCTGAAGCTAATATGAGCTCCCTTGACCTGATCAAGGAGCAGGGGTACCCGGAAGGAGGGTTCATCGTGACCAACGCGAACTGCTCCACAACCGGTATCGCGATCGCGCTCGCACCGCTCAAGCAGTTCGGGATCAAGGAGATCTCCGTGTCGACCTACCAGTCGGTCAGCGGTGCAGGATACCCTGGTCTTTCGTCTTTCGACATCACCGATAACGTGATCCCCTTCATCGGCGGTGAAGAGGAGAAGATGGAGAAGGAGATCAAGAAGATCCTCGAGATCGACCCCGATGTCTACGCATACTGCGTACGAGTCCCCGTGATGTTCGGTCACCTCGAGACCGTCTGGGTCACCTTCGAGAACGAGGTGGAGATGGAGGACATCATCCAGGCTTGGGACGAGTTCGTGGTCGAGGAGTCAGGCCTGCCGTCATCACCGGTGAAACCAGTTATCTTCGACGCTGACAACACCTTCCCCCAGCCGAAGTACGCGTTCTGGGGTACTCCGAAGGGGATGGTCGTCTATACCGGCCGGCTGAAGAAGAAGAATGGAAGAATCGGGTTCTCCCTCATGGTCAACAACGTTGTGAAGGGAGCTGCAGGCGGTTCCATCCAGAATGCTGAGGCGTTTATTAAGCTCCATGGCCTGAAATAACGTTTACCGTTCCTTATCGCAAGATATATCTATAAGCAGTCATGTGTCATTTTGTAGTGACATGTGGCTGCTTTTTCTGTATAACTGGAAGTTGGTCATCTTGTGAACAGGAGTGTGTATGGAAAAGGACCTGAGAACGGGCAGCATCCCGAAGCATATCATGCGGATGTCGCTGCCCACGATGTCCGGCCTGATGTTCCAGGGGCTGTATGACATCGTCGACATGATCTGGATCGGCCGGATCTCATACAGTGCCGTAGCTGCGGTAACCATCTTCGTCTCGCTATTCTGGATCTTCGAGGTCGTCAACTCCATCATCGGTATGAGCTCGGTCTCCTTGATCTCACAGGCATACGGGGCGGGGAACACCGAACGGACGAGGAAGGCCTCGGAGCAGACGCTCACCTTCAAGTTCCTCGTCGGCCTGCTTGCTGCGGGCCTGCTCTGGCTGACCGTCAAGCCGCTGCTGGGCCTCTTCTCATCAGACGGGGAG
Source organism: Spirochaetia bacterium (assembly GCA_963677595.1). Lineage (GTDB taxonomy): Bacteria > Spirochaetota > Spirochaetia > CAKZLE01 > CAKZLE01 > CAKZLE01. The sequence goes on along the minus strand of OY782041.1, from coordinate 1,367,947 downwards.
GTCGTTACCCTCGCTCTCGACTACGGGTGGTCGCGGATCATCTTCATGCCGATCTTCTTCTCTTCCTTCAGCGTGAACACGATCTTCCGCTGTACCGGGGATGCGAAGACCCCGATGTACCTGCTCATCGGCTCGGCCCTCCTGAACATCATGCTCGATCCCCTGCTCATGTTCGAGACCATACCCGGTACCTCGATCCCAGGGCTGGGTCTCGGCCTCTATGGGGCTGCGATGGCGACCAACATCTCCTTCTCCCTTGCCCTCATCGTCGGGCTCATCATCCTGTTCAGGGGAACAAAGACCATCAGGATCACCCTCCGTGGGCTCTTCACCCTCGATGGCGAGATCGACCGGAAGCTCATCCTCATCGGCCTGCCCTCAGGTCTTGAGATCCTCTTCCGCAATGCGGCGAACAGTCTCCTGATCAAGTTCGTCGGGGCCTATGGGACCGCTGCATTGGCCCTGGTCGGGGTGGGGACGAGGATCTACTCCTTCCTGCTCATGCCCATCTTCGGCATCAGCATGGGGGCAGGCACGATCGCCGGCCAGAACCTCGGGGCTGAGCAGGTGGACAGGGCGAAGCATACGGGGTATCATGCATCATTGATCGGGATGGCTGTCACCGCCTTCATAACACTTGCCATTTGCATCTTCGCACGGCCGATCCTGGGGCTCTTCATCACTGACCTGAAGGATACGACAGAGGGGATCCTCATGCTGAGGATCGTTACTCCGTCATTGATCATAGCCGCCGCGGCGTTCGGCATCGCATCGCCGATGAGCGGGGCCGGGCATAATATACCGTTCCTCTACAGCTGCGTCATAGCGAAGTGGCTGGTGACCTTACCGTTCGTGGCCGTGATGGTCTATATCGTGAAAGCCCCGCTCATCTATGTCTGGATCTCATTCTGGATCAGTGAGATCATCGAGCTGATAGTAATCTACATCGCTTTCCGCAGGGGGAAGTGGACTACCAAGAGGGTGTAATACATGATAGGGAATTGCGCGATCATCGGTGCGGGGGCTATCGGGGCCTCCCTGGGAGAACTGCTGTGCAGGAGCTACGATACCGTCCGCATCATCGCTGACGGCGAACGTGCCGGGCGGTATGCACGGGACGGGATCCGGATCAATGACACGTTATGGATCCCCCCGACCGATGAAGGAACATCCCCCTATGACCTGGTCATCATCGCGGTGAAGTTCAATCAGTTCCATGAGATCCTGCCAGTCGTTGACAGGATGGTGGGGGAACATACACAGATACTCTCCCTCCTCAACGGTCTTGCCACTGAGGAGATCCTGATCGAACGCTACGGGGATGAACATGTCCTCTACGGCTTCACCGTCGGGCAGGATGCCAGGCGTGAAGGGAATTCCATCATCTATACGCTCATGGGGCGCATCGTCTTCGGGGAGAGGGTCAATACCCTTGCGCATCCGACACAGCGAGTTGCTGAGATCAGGACGTATCTGCAGGTTGCCGGTGTCGAGGTAGTTGTGCCGGAAGACATGGCCTATGAGCTGTGGTGGAAGTTCATGGTCAATGTCGGGGTGAACCAAGCCTCTGCCTACCTGAATGCACCCTTCGGGGTGTTCCAGGCCGGGGGTGAGGCCCTGGACCTCATGATCGAACTCTGCCGCGAGGTCATGAGGCTCTCAGAATCCACCGCGCATCCCCTGAAAGAAGAGGACCTGTCACGCTGGATCGAACTCCTGATGACCCTCGACCCGCAGGGGAGGACCTCCATGCTCCAGGACTTCGATGCCCGCAGGAGAAGTGAGCTCGAACTCTTCGCGGGTACCGTCCTGGAGAAGGCAGCACAGGCAGGGATTGACGTCCCCGTGAACCGGAAGGTCTATGAGGCGCTCTCGGCACGGGAAGGGGCAATCACCGATTAGAATTCTTTTCACCATCTCTTACGAATTATGGCTTGGTACTGTATACTGGTAGTAGGTTCACAGGAGGTGCGAGATGAGTACTGACAATCCTTGCAGGAAAGCCCGTTATGCCGGCTCCTGGTATGCAGGAGATGCGGAGAGTCTCAGACGGGAGATCGACGGGTACCTTGCCGCTTCTGCTTCCGATATCGACTCCTACCAGGTCAGGATGGGGGTCCTCCCCCATGCGGGGCTCTACTATTCCGGGAAGGGGATCGCACGGTTCTTCAACAACCTGCCCGAAGAGACAGAACGGATCTGCATCATCGCCCCGTCCCATTATGCCTATCTTGAATCTGACACGATTACCTCAGCTGACTACACCGCACTCGAGACACCGCTGGCAGAACTGCCCTGCGTCCCGATGTGCGATGCATTCCCCGACTCCATGAAGAGCTGCAGCCCTCGTGCCGTTGGTGAGGAGCATGCCGTGGAGATGGCACTGCCGTTCATTGCACGGATCGTCGAGCTGCGCGGGAAGCCTATCTCGGTCTCCCTCATGCTCGTCTCTTCCTTCAGTTCCGGGGATGTCGTACGCGAGATCGCCTCCCACCTGCTCGAGGGGGTGGGGAAGGAGTCGATCCTAAGCGGGAAGACCGTGCTGATCGCCAGCTCTGACTTCACCCACTACGGGGCACGCTTCGGCCATACCCCCTATGGATCCGATGACATCGGATCCATCCTCTCCTCCGTCGAGGAGCATGACCGATCCTTTGCCGACGGCTTCGCTGCCGGCAAGATAGATGAGCTGCTGCAGCGCTATTATGATGAACATCCCACGATCTGCGGGTTCGCCCCGGCGCTCCTGCTCTCGGAGGTCGCACGGGTACTTGGACTGACGGGAGTCGTAGTCGATTACTACAGCTCGAACGATCTGGCGAAGGTACCGCTGCCTGATTTCGTCTCATACTGCACGGTATTCTGGGAATAGCACAAGAACAGGAAGGTTTATACACATGCTGAAAGAAGAAGTACGGGAGCTGCTGCTGAAGACAGCTCGGGAGAGGATCGAGTGCAGGCTCGGGATCATAGACTGTGACAATCGCCCGGAACTCATCGAGCGTATCTACCAGAGGCACCCTGAGCTTTCGACGTCCTGCGGGGTCTTCGTCACCCTGAAGCTCACCGACCCGATCGTCGGGGAGCGTCTCCGTGGGTGCATCGGCTCGATCATCGGCAGGGAGCCCCTCTATGAGGGGGTCAGACGGCTCTCTGTGGAGTCCGCCTTCCATGATCCGAGGTTCTCCCCGGTCACCGAGGAGGAGATCCCCTGGCTTTCCGTGGAGATCTCAGTCCTGACCCCTCCAGAGTATATACCGTCTATCGAGGAGATCTCCCTAGGTACCGACGGGGTCATCCTCGATTACCACGGCCGCGTTGCCGTCTTCCTTCCCCAGGTCGCCACTGAGCAGGGCTGGGATCTGGAGACCATGCTCTCCCACCTCTCGATGAAGGCAGGCCTGTCCGCCGACGCATGGCGTGAGGCCGACTGCCGGTTCCAGACCTTCCAGGCAGAGGTCTTCGGGGAGAGCGAGTGACCCATGGAGGGGACCCTGCTCCAATGTGACTTCTGTTACCGTATGTGCAGGATCGCTCCCGGCAGGCGTGGTTTCTGCGGGGTCCGGGAGCAGAGGGACAATGAATTACGCACAGTCGGCTACGGCAGGGTCATCTCCGCTTCGGTCGACCCGGTCGAGAAGAAACCCTTCTACCATGTGTTCCCGGGAAAGAAGACCCTTTCGGCAGCCCTGTTCGGCTGCAACTTCCGCTGCGACTTCTGCCAGAACTCCGAGATCTCCCAGCCTGAGAGTCCCTATGCCTCCAGGGTGCAGGAGGATGGGTTGATCCCCTATGTCTCACCGGAGCGCCTGAACAGCCTCATGCTGGAGAAGGGACTGAATCTCATGTGCTACACCTACTCGGACCCCGTCGTCTGGCAGGACTACCTGCTCGATACCGCTAGGTTGGTCAAGGCTTCAGGCGGGTACAATCTCATGGTGACCAACGGTTCATTCTCGAAGAGTTCTCTTGAGCGGGTGCTGCCCCTGGTCGACGGGTTCAATATAGACGTGAAGGGGGACCAACCATTCTACCGGGAGTACTGCAGCGGTTCCCTTACTCCGGTACTGGATGCCGTCGAGCGCATCAGTGCCGATCCAGCCTCCGTGGTGGAGGTGACGACGCTCATCATCGAGGGGATCCACACTGAGGCGATGGTCAGGACACTTGGGAAGCAGCTCCATGATGCGGGGGTGAAGATCTGGCACCTTTCCAGGTTCTTCCCACACTACCGCATGGCTGATAGGCCGCCCACCTCCGAAGCCTGCCTGGAGAGGATGCTGGGCATAGCCGAGGAATCGGGGATCCCCTTCATCTATGCGGGAAATAGCGGTAACCGCAGGTATGAGAGGACCGTCTGCCCCTCATGCGGGACCGTGCTCATCCGAAGCCATAGCTATGCAGGGGAGGCCGCCAGTGATGCGGAACGTACGATACCCGAGGGCAGGTGCAGCCAGTGCGGGCAGGAGATCTACGGCTTCTTCACATAGACATAGCTCATGCAGTCCCGAACTTCGACATGGAAGTCCCGCCCCTTCTGTTCCAGCTCATAGTCATAGGATCTCCCCCTGCACGTGCTGCAGGACTGGTCGAGACTGTCCTTGCGGAAGCAGGTACGGGTGATGAAGATCGGCGGGTTGAAGTTCGTATCGATATAGGAGAGTGGTATCCCCCAGCTGTCATAGCCTGGCTGAACTGGCCGGTCTCTGTCCTCGATCCAGTAGTAGGCCCCGATGCAGTCATGCAGCTGCCCCGAGAAGAGAACTGCTGTCTGTGAGTTCGCACAGTAGAGGTGGTAGTCGATGAAGCAGGAGATGGAATCCTGTCTGGTGTACCACTCTACCTGCCCGATGTTGCTGATGCCGACGATGACACTCTTTCCCGGGTATGTAGTGCGAAGCCTCTCGAGCTTCCGGTCAATCCTGGTGAAGTCCAGTTCGCTGAACTGGACCGGTGAGAGCGGGAGGTAGACCGAATCATCGGTGACATACCCTTCAGCAGTGACCAGAGACCGTTTCGGCAGTTCCGATACAAACCTACCGTCTTGCCTGCATTCTGCTGCCAGGACAGCTGACCGTTCTCTCACGTGGATATCGAACTGCTCCTTCAGGCGGACATGCCATTCCCTTCGTGCCTGCTTGAGCTGTTTCGGGGGGATGAAGATCCCGTCATCAGGATAGGTCGAATCGTTCACTACCGTGATAGATTCGGTATGGAACGGCAGCTGCGGGTCTGACACGCAGAAGGCCTGGTCCAGGATCCCGCCTACCGGCCTGGGGGCCTTAGCCTCATCGATGAGGAGGCTCACTTCATGGCTGCATTCGAACTCGATCGCAGGAATCCCGGTCCTGAGGCTCAAGCGATCGGTGCCTATCGTGATCTCCGTGGTGACCGGGTAGGAATAGGGACTGACAGAGAGGGGATTGACCAGCTTCATATCTGAATCATGCCCCGATATCTTATAGAGGGTCTCTCCTATCGTAACAGGTTCACTGACCGGGATGGAGATGATATCACCCTTCCTGCAGGAGGTGATTGGTCTCCCCTTCCTGTCTTTCATGGACGAGATGCTGAATGGGATAGCCTTCTGGATCCCGGGCAGGTTCGTATCATCCTTGAGGAGCTGTACCCCGTCTCGGACTGCCAGGGGGCATGAGGTCCGAATCACGGCAGCACCACGATCCCGTCCGGTGATGACTCCCGCCTCGATTCCCGTATGGCCGCTGAAGGTGGGGTTGACCAGGGATGTGTCGAGGTCTGCCCGGTCGGGGCGGTGGTACTCCCCGGCCCAGCCTGCGGCTGAGACCCGTGAGAAAGCCAGGTCTGCCCGGTCGGGATCATACTTCTTCCCATCCAGGATGGCCCGGTACATCTCAGAGACCTCTGCTGTATAGCTCGGGGACTTCATCCTCCCCTCGATCTTGAGGGAGTCGATCCCGATCTCCTGCAGTTCACGTACCCGCTCGTTCAGGGAGAGGTCCTTCATCGAGAAGAAGTACCCGTACGGGCCTGCACCGTCAAGAGAGGATACTTCTGAGAAGGTCCTGCAGATCTGTCCGCAGGCTCCCCGGTTTCCGGATCTTCCGAGGATCATGCCAGAGGCAAGGCACATGCCGGAGATGCTGTAGCAGAGGGCCCCGTGGATGAAGATCTTCAGCTCGACATCGGGGCACTCCTCCCGTATGGAAGAGATCTCCTGCATGGTGAGTTCCCGTGCCAGGACGACGCGGGTGAACCCGATCCCCTGGAGAAAGCGCACCCCGCTTGCGTTATGGACCGCGATCTGGGTTGACCCATGGAGCTTCAGGGAAGGGAAATGGTCTTTGATGACCCTGGCCAGGCCGAGGTCCTGGACGATGATGCCGTCGGTCCCGAGCAGGGAGACATGATGGAGCAGTTCGATGAGAGGTGTGAGTTCGGCCTCCTTCACGAGGGTGTTCATGGCCAGGTAGACAGCCTGACCGCGTTCATGGGCGAACTGCACGATCCTGCGTACTTCATCGAGGGAGAAGTTCTTTGCTGCCTTCCGTGCGGAGAATTCCTGCAGCCCGAGATAGACCGCATCCGCACCGTGAGTCAGTGCCTGGTATGCAGATTGAAAGTCACCTGCCGGTGCCATGAGTTCCATGGCGCTATTGTAGTGGGAAACTGCAGCTGACTCAAGCAGGGAGACAGCCCGATCTGCTATAAGACCCTCAGTCCTTGATCATGTTGCGCTTCTCGAGCTCCTCGACGATCTTCGCATGCTCCTTCTCGGTGAGTGGGTAGAAGATCATGCTGATGAAGGCGAGGATGCTCGCGAAGAAGGGCAGGAGGGAGGTGAGCCCGTGGATCCCCTGGAGGACCGACTGGCTCTGGGTCTCCCCGGAGGTGAATCCGAGGATAGCGAGCAGGACGCCGATGGTCCCGGACGTGGCTGCCGCAGTGAGCTTGGCAAGGAAGGTCTGGGTGGAGAAGATGGTCCCCTCTGAGCGATCGCCGGTCCTCAGCTCAGCATACTCAATGGTGTCTGCGATCATCGAGGTCTGGATCACGAGCGGGATCCCCATGGCGAAGGAGCCGAGGCAGTTCCAGATGACGATGAGGGCGAAGTTGTCCCAGCCGGAGAAGAAGAAGCCTATGGAAGAGACCGCGTACACGATGTTCGACGCGATGTAGGTGCCCTTCTTGCCAAGCCGCTTCGTGAAGAAGGGGACGAGCAGGATCCCGACTAAGAGGAAGGGGATGTTGATCCCGACCAAGAGCGTATAGAGCCCCTCGTTGTTGAGGTTATAGGCTGCATAATAGATGAGTGCCTGGAGCTTCGCCGTCTGGGCCATCCCGGAGAAGAACCCGGAGAGGATGACGATCAGCAGGGGCTTGTTCTGGAAGATCGCCTGGAAGATGGTCTTCGCCGATGCTTTCTCCCTGTTCGTCGTGGTGACCCGCTCCCTGACCTTGAGGAAGGTGATGAGGAAGCACCCGACGGTGATGATGCCGTAGAAGGCCGCGGTGAACCGGTAGCCGGCGGCGATGTTCCCGCCCCGCATGTCACGGAAGAGGTAGATCAGCGGCAGGGTGCCGATCGTGGCTGCCGCCGCCCCGACGGTCCCGACGAACCTCGGGATCATGACGATGGAGTTGCGTTCACCGGCATCCACCGTGATCGCTCCCGACATGGCCCAGTAGGGGACATCGGAAGCGGTGTAGATCATGCCGAAGAGGATATAGGTGATGTAGGCATAGACGAGCTTCCCGGCCGCATCGAAGGGTGGGACGGCAAAGCAGAGGACAGCGATGACGGCGAAGAAGATCGGGGAGAAGAGGAGGTAGGGGCGGAACTTGCCCCACCGGGAGCGGGTACGGTCCACGATGACTCCCATCATGGGGTCATTCACCGCGTCCCAGATCCTGGCTATCAGGAGCAGGAGCCCTGCTGCCGCGGGCAGCAGCCCGAAGATCTCGGTGTAGAAATAGAGCAGGAAGTTGCCGAAGAACGTGTAGATCATGTTCTGGCCGAGACATCCGATCCCGTAAGCGAACTTCTCCCGTCTTGGGACTTTCCCTTCAGCAGCACTCATCAGGCACCTCACTCATATACTGTTTGTATAAGTGTACCAGCTTATCTGGTGCAGTGGAAGAAAATTATGGTCTCTGCCAGGACAAACGCATGAAATCGCGTACACTCTGAGGGCAGGATCACGAATCTGAATAATCGCAGGGAATGAATGGTTCAAATCAGGAAAATGATCATCCTCTGACAAAGAGCCCCCTCCCGATGCCTGAAGCAGTACCTATCGGGAGGGGAGATTGAGGAAGGGGCTGTGAATTTCTTATGAGAACTCTTATTTCTTCTGTTTCTGCAAGGACTCATCTAATGCGGTGCGAATAGTCCGGTTATCACACATACTCAACATCCTCTCAAGAACGTCCTCATAGGCCCAATGGAAGCCTCTCTTGATCTGACTGAGCGTCTTCGAATTCTCAAGGGGCTTCATCATCTTATACAGAGAAAGGGTCATCTTCTTTACCAGCGACAGATTGCCGCTAGCCGTACGATTGACCGTAGTATTCTCATCATCATAGAACATCACATCCAGGAACCCATGCAGGGAATTCTCGACCTGCCAATGTTCCCGGATCGCTTTTCCGCAGATCTGAGCATCGCCATCGAGACTGGTGATGTAATACCGAGTCTCCTGAGTCTTCTTCCCGGTATTGATCTTTTCGGTACGCTTATCAAACCGTATCACCGCTTTGATCCCTGCCCAGTCAGAGAAGAAACAGCGATCTTTCGCTTTCACGTTTGCTACCGTATAGACGCACTCTTCCATCTGCCCATGAGCTTTCTCCATCGTCCGGTAATATCTATCAGGATCATTCTCCGCCTGTTGGAGGTATTCAGGGGTGAAATAGGCAGCGCTCTCCTCCAGGAGTGTCTTCTGATTCCCTTTCAATCCACCAAGATAGTGCCCTTTCCCTTCGATGATGACATCGATCGTCCCTTTCTGCGTATTCAAGGCATCGAATGAGACCAGAGTCCCTCGTAAGTCCATCGTGGACAAGACCTCCTGTGCTTTGGGGATCTCATTGGATTTCTGATCTATCTGCACCGACTTCAGACAGATTCCGTTATAGGAGGAGTAGACATGCAACGTCTGAATATTCCGGATCGTTGTTCCTTCTGCATTCGTCATCCGACCAGATCCTCGAGCCTCCTTCCCATCCACACATATCTGCTTCAGCAGAGGTTCCGGTATCTTCAAAGCCTTTCGCAGGTCTTCCATGGCCTGCATGACGAACAGCACCAAGGCATCATTGAGTTGTCCCATATCGATGAGGGAGAAGACCCTGCAGAAGGTATCATGTGACGGAATCCCTGACTTCAGGGGAAGGAACTGACGAAAATACTTCTCTTTGTATGTGCACATGGCTTCCATGTCCTGAAAGGTGACTGCGCCCCCCAAGACAGCGAAGAATGACAATACGATGATCTCCGAAAGAGGATAGGCGACCTTCCCTTGCATCCTCGGATCATCAACGTTCGTATCAAGGATACTCACTAATCGCTTGATGACCTTGCGAGTAGCCTTCCGCTCAGCCTGCCAAGGGCCGATCGTCCCCATCGCATCCTGTATCTCCATGAAGAGATCCATTCCTCTTGTAGTCTCTTGTGCCATGTTACACCTCCCAACGAAAATCATAGGTCTTTGCCAGCTCCCTACATGCTTGCGGCACGACGGCATTGACCCATTGCCCATTTACCCAGACCCTGGTGATGAAGGCAGCAGCATGCATCACCAGTGAAGCCTGTTCCCCGAAAACCGCCGTGAGTGTGGATCGCAAGGCCGTTGCCACTCGCCTCGCTTCTGCCTCCAGCAGAGGTGTCAGGGGGAAGGTGACATCAGGATAGGCCATACTCACCCAATCACAGCTATACAGAAAAGAAGAAGCCTCCCCATAGATCACCTGAAGTATCGCAGAAGCAAGTACGGCAGCACCCGCATCATCTCCCATGAGCTGAGGTATGCGCTGCAGGTTGGCTCGACAGAATCGCCAGAGGATCGCATATCCTCCACTACGAAGGGTACGCACCTCGCCCTTGATCTTGGGTTTTGTGGGGATCAGACCATCTTTCTCGGTGATGGTACCGATGTATTCATCAACGATACGTTTGACTTTCTTGGTGCCTTTCACCCGTTCTGAATGACCGCGATAGATACGATAGGTTGAATCATTGACCTTGTTGACATACATGCCTTTCTGTTTATGTTTCATGACCCACGGTGGATAGGGCATACAACCTCCGAAGTATTACATACTATGTAATACATTATACAAGAAAACCATCAGAATTACCAGAAAATTTCTCATTTTCTTCAGTTTTTCCGATGGTTAGTTCTTTGCTGTTAATCAATTAGTTTTGTTTCATGCGTTTGTCCTGGGTCTCTGCTGGAGCGTGATGAGCGACATGATGTGGTACATGAGCTGGGCAGCAGTGAAATCGCAGTGGTGTAGCCCGTGGATCGGTGCGAGCTCTACGATATCGAAGCTCACGATCCTCCGCTGCTGGGCGACCGACTCGATCATGTCCAACGTCTGGTACCATTGGAGCCCACCCGGGACCGGGGTCCCTGTCGCGGGCATGATCGACGGGTCAAGCCCGTCGACATCGAAGGTGATGAAGACATGTTCGGGGAAGTCGTCGGGAAGGATGAGCTCACGCAGTCCCTGGGCATCGGCCTCGCTGCCGGTGATGACCGGGATGTTATGCTCGTCGATGAACCGGGACTCCTCTACTGAATAGGCCCGGATCCCGACCTCCAGGATCGGGAGGCGGAGTTCGTCGCAGATGCGCCGCATGACGCAGGCATGGGAGAACCGGCTCCCCTCATACACTTTCCGCAGGTCAGCATGGGCATCGAACTGGATGACCCCGATCTCCCCGAAGACCCTGCTGCAGGCCTCGACTGCGGCGAAGGTTACCGTATGCTCCCCGCCTACCTGGATGGGGATGTTTCCCTGGGTAAGTATCCGATGATGGACCCCCTCGAGCCGCTTGAGGTACTCGGGGATGGACTCCTCATGCCGCTTGACCACTGGGTCAAGGGTATGGATCCCGCGTCCGGCGGGATCGATGCTACGCTGGGAGAGTTCGAGCTGGGAGGAGGCGTCTATGATCGCCTGGGGGCCGCGGGCAGTCCCGGTGCCGTAGGAGACGCTCTCCTCGAACGGTACGGGGATGATGTGGAAGAGGGAATCTTCCGGGATCCCGTTCTCTATCTCTGATGAGAGGAACCAGTTCATGAGAGCCTCCCCTTGAAATCTTCGTAGCCAAAGGTCCGTATGACCTCATACTGATCTTTCTTAGGATCGAAGGTACAGATCGACGGGAGCCGCACCCCGTTGAAGGTGTTGGTCTTCACCATGGTGTAGTGCGCCATGTCGGTGAAGACGAGGCGCTGTCCGAGCTGCAGCGGTTCCGGGAAGCTGTAGTCCCCGATCACGTCCCCTGCCAGGCAGGAGAGTCCCCCGAGCCGGTAGGTGTGCGGGTAGTCCCCAGGCTTCCCGGCCCCGATGATACCAGGCCGGTAGGGCATCTCGAGGACGTCAGGGAGGTGGCAGGAGGCCGATGAGTCCAGGATCGCCAGGTCCATATGGTTGTGCAGCGTGTCGATGACCGTCGAGACGAAGTAGCCGGTATTCAGGGCGACTGCCTCTCCCGGTTCGAGATAGACCTCGACATCGTAGTCCTCCCTGATACGCTGTACCAGCTCGATGAGGGGCTCGACATGGTAATCGGCCCTCGTGATATGGTGGCCGCCCCCGAGGTTGATCCACTTCATCTGCGGTAACCAGGGACCGAACTTACGCTCTATCGCCTCCCAGGTCCTGACGAGGGAGTCCGAGTCCTGTTCACAGAGGTTGTGGACATGGAAGCCGTCGATCCGCTCAAGGAGGTCGGGGTCGAACTCGTCGCGGATGGTCCCGAGCCGGGAGCAGGGAGCTGAGGGGTCGTAGATCTCGACTTCCGCTTCCTGCTGCTGCGGGTTGAGCCGCAGCCCGATGCTCACATGCTCAGGGATGAACGGCAGCAGCCGCTGCAGCTGCCGCTGGTTATTGAAGACAAGGTGGTCGCTGTGCGTGAGGAATTCCTGTAACGAGGCTTCCGTATAGGCCGGGCAGTAGCTGTGGACCTCCTTCCCGAACTCCTCCCTGCCGAGGCGTGCCTCGTCGGGGGAGCTTGCGCAGATCCCGTCAAGCCGGGCGGCGATCTGCGGGAAGACGCTGAACATGCTGAAGGCCTTCAGCGCGAGCAGGACATGGGCCCCGCTGCGTACCTTCACCTGCTCGAGGATCCCGAGGTTCCGCTCCAGCAGCTGCAGGTCGACGACGTACGAGGGACTCGGTACCTTCGAGGGGTCGAAGAAGCTCATGCGCTTTCCTCCTAGTCGATGATCTTCCAGGGAAGCCCGTATGCATTGAGGTCTTCCATGAATGGGTCGGGATCGAACTGCTCCATGTTGAAGACACCTGCCCCGGTCCACTTCTTCTCAAGCAGCATCTTCGCGCCGATCATTGCCGGTACCCCGGTGGTATAGCTTACTGCCTGGGATCCGACCTCACGGTAGGCCTCCTCATGGTCGCAGATATTGTAGATGTACTTCGAGATCTTCTTCCCGTCCTTCACTCCCTCGACCCGGCAGCCGATACAGGTCCTCCCATGGGTGGTGGGTCCGAGCGACGAAGGTTCAGGAAGCACGGCCTTGAGGAACTGCAGGGGGATGATCTCATGGCCCTGGTACATGACGGGGTCGATCCTCGTCATGCCGACATGCTCGAGGACCGAGAGATGGGTGAGGTAGTTCTGGGAGAAACTCATCCAGAACTTCGCTTCCTTCAGTGTCGGGAAGTGCTTCACCAGTGACTCGAGTTCCTCATGGTACATCCGGTAGATCGAGTAGGTGCCGACCTCCTCCGGGCAGGTGAAGGACTGCGAGGTGCTCAAGGCATCCGTCTCGATGAATGCCCCGTCCTCCCAGTGCCTGCAGGGAGCGGTCACTTCCCTGATGTTGATCTCGGGGTTGAAGTTGGTCGCGAAGTGCTGGCCGTGGTCACCCCCGTTGACATCGATGATGTTGAGGCTGCGGATCTCGTCGAACTCGTGCTTGGCAAGGTAGGCGGTGAAGACATTGGTGACGCCGGGGTCGAACCCGCTGCCGAGCAGCGCGGTCAAGCCCGCCTCCCTGAACCTCTCCTGGTAGGCCCACTGCCAGGAGTACTCGAAGTGGGCGGTATTCTTCGGCTCGTAGTTCGCCGTGTCGAGGTAGTTCACGCCGGTTGCCAGGCAGGCATCCATGATGGTCAGGTCCTGGTAAGGCAGTGCGACGTTGATCACCAGCTCCGGGTTGACCGACTCGATGAGCGCGACCAGTTCATCGACATGGTCGGCATCGACCTCGAAGGTGTCGATCTGTCGATCAAGCTGTGCTGCGATCGCATCACATTTCGACTTCGTCCTGCTTGCCAGCGCGATATACTCGAATGTTTCCGGGAGCTGGGCACATTTGTGGACCACGACCTGGCCGACACCGCCCGCTCCTATGATCAAGACTCTTCCCATACCTTGAGTCCTCCTTATCGTTCGTAATAGGTGTAGCCCCTGAGGCTCTCTTCGAATCGCTGGATGATCGTCTTCCGTTCTTTCGGGGAGACGTAGCCGTCCCGTACAGCCTTCTCGGCCTTCTGGCGGAACCGTTCGAGCACCTGCCTCGGGTCGTATTCCACATACTCGAGCACATCGGCTATGGTGTCGCCCTCGATCTCCCGGATGAAGTCGAAGGTCCCCTCCGGCTGGATCCTGATACTGACCACGTTGGTGTCCCCGAAGAGGTTGTGGAGGTCCCCGAGCGTCTCCTGGTAGGCCCCCACTAAGAAAGCCCCGAGGTAGTACTCCTCTCCCTCATGGATGTCGTGGAGCGGCAGGGTCCTCTCGAGGTCGTAACGCCCGATGAACTGGTCGATCTTCCCGTCGCTGTCGCAGGTGATGTCTGCCAGGATGCCCCTCCGCTCAGGACGTTCGTCGAGGCGGTGGATCGGGATGATCGGGAAGACCTGGTTGATCGCCCAGGCGTCGGGCAGCGACTGGAAGACGCTGAGGTTCGTGTAGTAGATGTCCGCGAGGATGTCGTCCAGGTGCTCGAGCCCCGGCGGTATGCGCTTACGCTTCTGTGCCTCAGTCGATATCTTGTAGATGACATGCTGGAAGAGGTTCTCTGCATAGCCTCTCTGGCGCAGCGAGAGCTGGTCAGCCTTGAACTGCTGGCGTACCTCGTCCCGGTAGTAGAGGGCATCGTTGAGGCTCTCCTGCACGTTCTTCTGGTTGATGGTCGAGAGGACCTCGTGGAGGTTGAGGATGACCTCGGGAGTCTCGGCAGGTATCTCCCCTGCCAGGGGTTTTGGCTTGGTGTATGCGATATCGAGGACGTTCATGAGCAGGATCGAGTAGTAGGCGACCGTGGCACGTCCCGACTCGGTGATGATCGTCGGGTGCGGGATCTCCTGGCGGTCGAGGACGTCCATGACCACCTCCACGACGTCTGCGGTGTACTCGTCGAGGTGATAGTTCTTGCTGTACTGGTAGTTGGTCTGGGACCCGTCGTAATCGATGGCGAGTCCGCCCCCGATGTCGAGGTAGCCCATGGGGGCACCCTCGGCGACCAGGTCGGCATAGAACCTGCCTGCCTCCAGCACCGCGTGCCTGATATCCCGGATGTTCGGGATCTGGGACCCCTGGTGGTAGTGGAGGAGCTTCAGGGTATGGAGCATGTCCGCTGCCTTCAGGGTGTCGACCGCATCGATGAGCTGCGTGGGCGAGAGCCCGAAGATGCTCCGGTCCCCGCCGGACTCGCTCCAATTACCCCCCGCCTTCGCGGAGAGCTTGATCCGCACGCCGAGCAGCGGCTCGACGCCCAGGGCTTTCGAACGTTCGAGGACCAGGTCCAGCTCCTGCGGCATCTCGATGACGAAGAAGCATTTATAGCCCATCCTGACGGCATCGAGGCCGAGGTCGACGAACTCGGCATCCTTGTAGCCGTTGCAGATGAGGCAGGAATCCATATCCTCGATGATCGAGAGGGCCGCGATGAGCTCAGCCTTGGAACCGGCCTCGAGCCCGTGGTGGTAGCGGGAGCCGAACTTGGCTACCTCTTCGACGACCTGCTGCTGCTGGTTGACCTTGATGGGGTAGACTCCCTGGAAGGTCCCCTTGTACTTGAGGTTCTTCATCGCCTTGCGGAAGCTCTCATTGAGCAGGGTGATCTGGGTATCGAGCAGGTTCTCGATGCGCAGCAGGACCGGCATCTCCAGCCCCCGGTCGATGATGCCTGAGATCACGTCGATGAGCTTGATGGAGGCAGCCTGCCTGCCGTTGAACTTCGGGTTGACGGTCACGCAGCCGTCCGGTGAGATGCCGAACAGACCGGCCCCCCAGTCACTGATACGGTAGAGACTGTCTGAATCGTTCACTTTCCAGCGCTCGATGGTATGTTCCTGTTTCATGTCAGATGCACGCTCCTGTCGGAAGAGGTCAGGTGACGCATGGAAGGGGAGTGAGTCAGTCGACCCCTCTTGGAGAATACTATACCCTATCCAGAATCATCCATATCCTTTTCCAGTAAGATATAATCAGCAACTCCTCAGCATGAGGTCCCGTTTGCCGGCTTTGGTTAAAAGACTATGTCCAATATAAGGCAAATTGAAAAATTGTCAATAGCCGGGAGTCCGGATTCAGGGCTGCAGGAACTCTTGCTTTACATTCTGCGGTAATGGTGGTATCACAGAAGATATGAAGAAACGCATCTACCAGACAGAGGGTCACCTGATCGATTCAGGGGTCTTCTCGCAGATCCTCAACACGATCCTCAACGAGCAGGGTGACTACCAGATCACCCGGTTCGATGTCGGGAAGCATCCCGGGGAAGCCTCCTCCCTTGAGTTGGCAGTCATCGCCGGGGATGAAGAGCAGCTTCAACAGATCGGCAGGCGGCTCACCGGGTACGGGGCCTTCGAGAAGGAGGTCCCCTCTGCCGTGCTGGTGCCCACCGACAAGGACCGGCATGTGCCCGAGGAGTTCTACTCCACCACGAACCACCGTACCGAGGTCTACTACCGGGGGACCTGGTTCGAGGTCTCGTCACAGCGGATGGATGCAGCGGTCGTCTTCGACGGGAAGTGCTTCAGCTGCGTGAAGCTCCGGGATATACAAGCCGGGGACTACGTGGTCTGCGGGAGCGACTCGGTCAGGGTCTATCCCCCCTTCATCGAGCAGCGCTCCGAGTTCGCCTTCATGGCCAACGAGGTCTCCTCCGAGCGGAGCGGCAGGGTCGCCGTCGAGAAGGTCGCCGCGGAGCTCAGGCAGGTACACAGGCGGGGCGGGAAGGTCGTGGTCGTCTGCGGCCCGGTGGTCGTCCATACCGGCGGTGCCGATGCTCTTGCGGCGATCATCAGGGAGGGGTATATCCACGGGTTCCTTGGGGGGAACGCCGTAGCGGTACATGACCTGGAATACCGTTTCTTTGGGACCTCTCTCGGGGTCGACCTGAGATCGGGGGCAGTGGCCGAGCACGGCCACAACCACCATATGAAGGCTATCAACCGGATCTACGGCTGCGGGTCGATACGCCAGGCGATCGCTGACGGGGTCCTCACCGATGGGCTCATGTACGAGGTCGAACGTTCAGGGATCCCCTACTGCCTCGCGGGGTCTATCAGGGATGACGGGCCGCTCCCTGAGACAGTCAACGACATGATCGAGGCACAGCGGCAGTATGCCGAGATCATCAGGGATGCCGATATGATCATCATGCTCTCCTCCATGCTCCACTCCATCGGGACGGGAAACATGACCCCCTCCTGGGTGAAGACGATCTGCGTCGACATCAACCCGGCGGTGGTGACCAAGCTCTCTGACCGGGGATCCGGGCAGGCGATCGGCATCGTCAGTGATGTGGGGCTCTTCCTGAGGGACCTGGAGCGGGAGCTGTTGAAGTAGATGGGACCATTGGAGACGCTACGCAAACGACATAACTTCCGGGATGCATCAGATCTCGCTGACGGGTACGGGGCACGACTTCGCCCGGGACGGCTCTACCGGATGGGTAAGATCCATGGCCTCGAAGATGAAGAATTGGTAACGATCAGGGATCTTGGCATCACCGACATCATAGACCTCCGGTCTGCCCGGGAACGGCTGGTCCAGCCAGACCCGGAGATCGCGGGGATCGAGAACCACCATATCGACATGAGCGCAGGGCGCCTCGGGCTCGAGCAGGTCATTGCGGTCTATGAACAGGCTTCCGCTGACCCGGGTTCGGTCGATGTCCCCGGCTATATCACGGAGAGCTACCGGGAGCTGCCGGCCCAGTGCACCGGAGAGGTGCGGAAGGTGGTCGAACTCATAGCCTCCAAGCCTGAGGGAAGCTTCCTCGTGCACTGTGCGGGGGGGAAGGACCGCACCGGCTTCCTCACTGCCGTCCTGCTCGGTTCGGTCGGGGTGACCGAGGAGGGGATACTTCGCGACTTCCTGAAGAGCAGGAAGACGCCCGAGGAGGATGCGGCGCTCCTCTCACGGTACCTGCGGAGGTTCAACTCAGAGTACGGCCTCGATATTCCCCCGGAGGTGGCGATGCCGTTCCTCACCGTCTCAGAAGAGGCCATGGCTGCGCTGCTGCACACGATCTCATCAAGATTCAACGGGTTTGCCGGGTATGTGACACAGATGGCAGGAGTCACGCAAGAAAAGCTTGAATCTTTAGCCGATTGGCTCACCTTCCAGGGCTGATCCTTCTTGCAAATCATTCTCATCTAGAAAAATATCGCGCTCCGCATGGAAAACGTCTTGAACTTGTTGTAAAGAAACAGGTAATATCATTGTGGATAACTTTTATCACAGGAGTAATATAAATGGATTCAAAGTATACGGATCTGCTGAAAGGCAAAATGAGCGAGGAGTCATTCCAGAAACTCGCTGTTCTCGAGAACCAGAAAGTGATGGACTTTGTCGGAAAGTTCGCCGAGCACTGCAACCCTGCTTCTATCTATGTCTGTGACGACAGCAAGGAAGACGAGATGTACATCAGGAAGATGGCAATCGAGAAGGGCGAGGAGTTCAATCTTGCTAAAGATGAGCAGACCATCCACTGGGACGGTTACGGTGACCAGGCACGTGACAAGGTCAACACGAAATACATGGTTTACAAAGAGAACCTCAAGAAGATGGCTTCTCTCAACTCCGTAGCTTATGAAGACGGACTTGCAGAGATCATGGGGATCGCTAAGGACAACATGGCTGGTAAAGACACCGTCGTGAAGTTCTTCTGCGAGGGACCTGCGTTCTCAGAGTTCACCATCCCCTGTGTACAGTTCACAGACTCATGGTACGTCGCTCACTCAGAGGCTATTCTCTACCGACCCGCTTACGAGCACTTCAAGGGCATGAAGGATGAGGAGAAGGACGACTTCTTCCAGTTCATCCACTCAGCAGGCCCGCAGGATGAGAGGGGATGTTCAGTCAATCTCGACAAGAGAAGGATCTACATGGACACCCAGAATAACATCGTCTACTCGATGAACGCACAGTATGCTGGTAACTCAGTCGGCCTCAAGAAGCACTCGATGCGTCTTGCTATCAACAAGGCTGGTGAAGAGGGATGGCTCTGCGAGCACATGTTCGTCATGGCTTGTCTCAACGAGGAAGCAGGACGGAAGACCTACTTCGCTGGTGCTTACCCTTCAGCATGCGGGAAGACCTCTACTGCAATGATCCCCGGCGAGCAGATCGTCGGTGACGATATCGCGTACTTCAGGAACATCAACGGTGAGTTCCGTGGCGTCAACGTCGAGCAGGGTATCTTCGGTATCATCAAGGATGTGAACGAGAAGGACGACCCGGTAATCTTCGAGAACCTCATGAAGGGACAGGAAGTCATCTTCTCCAACGTTCTCCGTGGACCGGACAATGAGCCCTACTGGCTCGGTTCCGGCCTCGAGACCCCCGACACCGGTGACAACCACTCAGGTTCTGACTGGTCTGTCGGCAAGAAGGATGCGAAGGGCAATGAGATCGGCGTGGCCCACGGTAACGCACGATACACCATGAGGCTCGACTACCTCGACAACTTCGACAAGGAAGGGTTCGAGGCAAAAGAAGGCGTCAAGCTCGAAGGTATCCTGTACGGCGGTCGTGACAGCGACACTACCGTTCCAGTAGAGGAATCATCATCATGGGAAGACGGTATCCTCCTCAAGGCTGCTACCCTCGAGTCAGAGACCACTTCAGCTACCCTGGGTGCTGAGGGTGTCCGGACCCCGAGCCCGATGGCCAACATGGACTTCGTCTCCTATCCCCTCGGTGAGTATACCCTGAACAACATCAAGTTCGTGGAGAACATGACTGAAGTTCCGAAGGTATTCTCAACCAACTACTTCCTCAGGACTACTGAAGGCAAGTTCTGCACAGACAAACTTGCAAAGAAAGTATGGCTGCACTGGGCAGAGGGTCGAGTACACGGCGAGTACGATGCTGTATCGACTCCTACCGGTAAGATCCCGCTGTTCGAGGACCTCAAGGTACTCTTCAAGAAGTACCTCGACCTCGACTACACCCTCGAGGAGTACACCTACCAGTTCACATTCCGATGTGACAAGTGGATCGCCAAGCTCGAGAGGTCAAAGGCATTCTACACCAAGATGGATGTCAACTGCCCCGAGTACATCATCACCAAGTGGGATGAGGCTATTGCCAAGATCACTAAGGCTAAGGCTGACTTCGGCGCTGAGATCCTCCCGGGAGCATACAGCTGCGGTGGTAACTGCTGCTGCTAATTTGTACCTGAGTTTCTAGCACATAACAAGACAGGGACTGCTGCACAAGTAAGATTGTGAGGCAGTCCCTTTTTGTTTATTCCGCTGCTTTCCTGAGATATGACTGGTTGAATGGTTTCGGCTCCCGGTAGTGCCCGCGATAGGGTTCCGGCATGAGGGAGGCAAGCTCGTACATGAGCTGGTCGGTGATCTCCCGTTTCGCCTGCCGGTTGAGTGTGTCGGGTTTCTCGATCATGATTGGTTCTCCGATCCTGATGGTGACCCTTGTCCTACGGAGCCGCTTGATGTTCGTCCAGAACTGCTCGCCCCCGTAATGGGCTACGGGAAGCACGGGGGCCCCGCTCTTCAGGGCGAGGCTTGCGATGCCCGGGTGTCCCTCTCGCAGGATCCCGTCCCCCGTCCGGGTCCCTTCCGGGGCGATCAGGAGGATCTTGTTCTCCTTGAGGCTCTCCAGGGACCTCCTGAAGGACTCGACCCCGGGGTTCTCCCGGTCGAGCGGGATGCCTCCCCAGTTCTCGGCAAGGATCCGGAAGAAGGGGTGGTCCCAGGTCTCCTGCTTGGTCAGAGCGCGGAAATCTCTTGGGAGCATCTTCGTGCTCAAGATCGGTACCTCGAGGAAGTTGATATGGTTGACCATGACGATGAGGGGCCCCTCTGCAGGCACGCCTGCCATCTCCCGGCTGTCGATCGAGCAGATGACTTTCAGGATCCCCCTGATACACTCGGTGACCAGTCTTCCCTGGAGCGTCATGCATCATCCTTCCCTGATAACAGCTGCACCGCATGGTGATGGCAGGTCACCTCGAGGGAGGTCCCAGCTATGCAGATGGTCTCGCCGTCGGCATGGACTGCCATGGTCCCTTCCTCGGCAGTGATCCGGTAGGCTGTCGACTTGAGGGTATAGGTATCATCAAGTGAGGCCTGTGTGCCCTTGAAGTAGTGCAGCATGTCCTTGAGGAGCCGCCCGCGTCTGCCTTGATCTGTCATGCAGAGGTTGAAGAGTCCATCGGTCGGGTCCCCCTCGGGGGCCATGAGGAACGAACCTCCCATCCTCTGCCCGTTCATGATCGAGACGAGTGCCGGGGTGAGGGATTCGATGCCGTTGTCATGGGTTATCGTGAGCGTAGGGGCCTTCGGGTAGAGGATGAGGGTCTTTAGTGCCCCGAAGATATAGCCGGCAGCGCCGTGCAGGTGCTTCATCTTCGCGGCTTCAAGCCCTACGATGGTATCGAAGCCGATACCGATCCCGTTGCCGAACCACCTGCCGTCGGGATAGTCCCCGCCCTTGACCTGCCCGATGTCGATATGCTTCGTGAACCCGTCACAGATGATATCGAGGGCGGCATCCAGGTCCTTCGGGATCGATACCCCGAAGGCGAAGTCATTCCCCCGGCCGATTGGGATGATCCCCAGGAATGGCTGCTTCACCGCGGTCTGCTCCATGAGCCCGTTGATGACCTCGTTGATCGTCCCGTCCCCGCCGGCAGCGACGACTGCCGTCTCTCCTTGCTCCGAGACCTGTATGGCAAGTTCCTTCGCATGCCCGGGATACTCGGTCAAGAGCATCGTGTAGGGTACAGTATGGGCATCCAGGCGTGTTCGTATCTCGGGTATCTTCTGTTCTGCGAACCCGTTGGCGGCAACGGGGTTCAGGATCACGGTGAGGTGTCGGATCATATACATCTTCCCTATGTGTGAAAAAGATAGAATATGATACCACGGTTTTCAACAAAAGCGGTATCAGAATCTGCTTTCCGAGAAACCTTGGAGGCAGCTTCGGTCCAGGAAGGAGCAGGGTCAACAATTGGGGGAGATTCTTCTCTTTTAATGTTTACAAAACTAGTGAACTATGTTATATTACAAGTGTAGCAAGATTGTTAAGGGTTATCTGCTGCCATACTTTCTTCAGGGGCTGTCGTCAGGGATCGGCAGCCTCTATTTTTTTTCATCCTTATACAACGAGGGGTATCACCATCATGATGATACCCCTCGTTGTGTTTTGTCCAGCTCTCTTGGCTCTACTGCAGGCAGCCTGCCAGCGGGGAGAGCCCCTGCTCATCGATATACTTCGCGGCGATCTGCACCGCATCGATGATCTGTTGGTAGCCCGTGCACCTGCAGAGGTTTCCCCTCAGGGCCTTCCTGATCTCCTCCCTGGTAGGGTGGCTGTTCTTCAGCAGCAGGGTATAGGATGACATGATCATGCCCGGGGTACAGAACCCGCACTGCACGGCTCCCGCATCGATGAATGCCTGCTGGATCGGGTGGAGAGACCCGTCAGCGAACTCCATCCCCTCCACCGTGATGATTGACTTCCCGACCGCCTTCTCTACCTTCAGCTTGCAGGAACGGACCGCCCTGTCGTCAAGGGAGATGGTGCAGCTTCCGCACAGCCCCTTCTCACAGCCATTCTTCACGCCGTTGAGGAACTGCTGCTCGCGCAGGAAGTGGAGTAATGACATGCCCAGCTGGTCATCGGTGATCGTGACCGCCTTATTGTTTATGGTGATGGTATTGCTCATGCAAGGTCCTCCGGGTTGATTGTCAACGGCATCGACTTGCAGCGGATACCGGTCGCGTTGTAGACAGCATTGGCGATCGCCGGGGCGATCAGCTCGAGTGCAGGCTCCCCGATACCCTTGGCACCGGTCAGTGAATGCTCGTCGTAGTTCTCCACGATGACCCCGGTCATCTCCGGCAGGTCGGTGGTCCTTGGGATCTTGTATTTATCGAAGTTGAGGCTCGTGGTCCTCCCTTCTTCCGAGGTCACCTCTTCCATGAGCGCCATCCCGACACCCTGGGTGATCCCGCCGTAGATCTGGCCGAGGAGCATCGACTTGTTGATCGCCTTCCCGATATCATGGGATGCCACGATATTGAGGAGGGTGATCTTGCCGGTCTTCCGGTTCACCGAGACCTCTGCTGCCTGGCAGCTGTATACATAGGTGAAGTAGGCATTCCCCTGGCCGGTAGTGTCATCCCAGCTCACATCCGGGGCCTGGAAGGTCCCGAAGGCATAGGGGGTGACCCGTTGGAGGAAGAGCTCCTTCATGGCCTCTTCCCAGGTAAGGCTCTGGTCGAAGGTCTTGCCCCAGATCTTGTCACTGTGGAAGGTCACCTCTTCAGGTGTACACTTCAGACGTTCGGCAAGATGGGTGGAGAGCAGTTCCTTGAACTGTTTTGCGGCGATGACGACCGAGCTCGATCCCATGATCGTGCCCCTCGTGGCCACCGTGGTGCCGCTGTCCGGGATGTTGCTCGTCGATGAGCGTCGGTACCTGATACGCTTCAGGTTCACACCCAGCTCCTCTGCGAGGACCAGCATCATGACCGACTCGGAACCCTGCCCGTTCTCGTGGATGCCGGTCTCTACCAGGATGGAGCCGTCATACTGCCCGTTGATGATGGCCGAGCAGAAGTCCATGCCTTCGGCACCGAGGCTGGAACCTCGGTAGCTGATCGCGAGCCCGATGCCGTAGAGCTCATCTGACTCACTCTTGCCCCGTGAGCATTTCTCGTATTTCTTCCGGTAGCCGATGGTCTCCACCGTCTTGTTCATGACCTCTTCCATGCTGACCGTATGGTCGTCCAGCACCTGGCCGGTGACGGTGGCAGAGCCCTGCTTCACCATGTTGATCCGCCTGAGGCCGAGCGGGTGGATGCTCAGCTTCTCGGCGATCATGTCGATGATCTGCTCCATGGCGAAGTTGACCTGCGGGGAGCCGAATCCCCTCATAGCCCCGGTGAAGAGGTTGTTGGTCGCGACACCGTAGACGTCGGCATGGACATGGTCGACGGAGTAGGGGCCGCAGCACTGTGCAGTGGATCTCCAGGTGACCCAGGGGGTGACTGAGAGGTAGGCGCCTGAATCGGCATACATCTCGGTCTTCACTGCCTCGATGCGTCCTTCGCTGCTCACACCGACCTTGTAATGGAGCTTATAGGGGTGGCGCTTGTAGGATTCCCGTATGGACCACTCCCTGGCATAGGTCATCTTTACCGGCCTGCGCAGGAGGCGGGCGCCGAGGGCTGCCCGTGCACAGACGCAGGCTGCTGTGTCGTCCTTCCCGCCGAACCCGCCGCCGACGGCGATGGTATAGACCTCAATGTTCGAGAGGGGTTCTCCGAGAAGGGCCCCGGTGAACCGTCTCGTGCTGAAGGGATGCTGCATGGAGCCGTAGATCTCGATGACCCCGTCAGAACGGGGGACGCAGATAGCCGATTCCGGCTCCATGTAACCCTGTTCTATCGTCTGGGTGGAGAAGTCCTCCTCAAGGACCAGCTCGCATGTATCGAAGAGGGGGTCCGGGTCCCCGTGGCGCATCTTGTGGTGGACGACGATGTTGGAGTCCCCATAGCCCGGGACCGTCCGTGCATAGGGCGACAATGCCTCCTCCACCGACAGGACCGGCTTGACCGGGTCTGCCGTGATCTCGACCAGCCCTGCGGCCTGTAGGGCGATCTCCCGGGTCTCCGCGACAGCCAGGGCGACTACATCACCCCAGGACCGGATGGTATCGGTGATGAGGATGGGGTAGTCCCGTTCGATCTGCCCGAAGCTCGGTGAACCGGGAACGTCCTCTGCGGTGAGTACCCGTACGCAGCCGGGCAGGGCCTCTGCCTTCGAAGTATCGATACGGACATGCTTCGCTGCGATGTAGTCCGAGTAGACCGGGACCATATGGAGTGTCCCCGCGAATGCGATGTCATCCGCGTATGCAGCCCTTCCTGTTACTTTTGCGTAACCGTCATTTCGAAACGTCTTTCCTTCTGTCATAGACTCCCTCTGTATTTTGCAACATTTTACAACAGAATCGGGTAAAACACAATTGCCGGATTGCGTGATTGCCATGATTCACTAAGTAGAAGCAAGGTGTCGGTGGTATGTTACTGGTTTCTGTCGGGGCTGCACCAGCTTGCTCATCATTCTTGTACCGGCATTTCACGTATCGGAATAATGGAAACGGCACTGTATGATGGTGATCGAGTCATCATCGTAGGTATAGACCAGCACATCCTTCTTGTTTATATGCCGGGAGAAGAATCCTGAGAGGTCGCCCTTCAACCGTTCTGCCCCTTCCTCCGGTGCCCGCCGGGCTGCCTTGATGAGTGTATTGATCTTCTTCAGGGTCTTTCGGTCCTGGCTTTGCCAGTACTCGTAATCTTCCCATGCGGACTCATGCCAGTAGACCCCTCTACTCATCTATGGGATCCCGCTGTATGATCTTACCTTCTTTAACATCCTGGACGGCCTGCAGCAGGCGACTTGCATTCATCGGTGTGCTCAGCAGGTGGTTGGTGGTAGTCCAGCCGTTGTAGTCCGCAAGGGACATGACTACAACGTCCCTGCCTTCCTTGGACGTGATGACCGTCTCTGACGAAGTGTCTACCACATCATCGATCAGCTGCCTGAGATTGTTCCTGGCGTTGGTATACGACATGATTCGCATGACTTCCTCCTCTGTATACTATACTGTATGTGCAGGATCCTGTACAGGATTTGTTGTCGAACTCTATGAGGATTTCTATTATCGCCGGAGTACCCTATAGATGGGGTTGGGTTCGGGGGAGGGCTAAGGCCAGGCTTTATACGATAATATTATATCTAATGCAACATAATGAAACAATTTCCTTTTCGATATCGGTATCTTGTGCTACACTAAGGTTTAATACAATCACATTCTGGAGGCTTCTATGAGCAAACATGCTTCTATGGAGGAGGCTCGGGCCGAATTGATCTTCGGGCTTGAGGATCGACCGCCGTTCGGGCAGGCGCTGGTCGCTGCCCTGCAGCATATGGCTGCAATCTTTCTTGGGATCGTTACCCCAGCGATCGTCATATCAGGTGCACTCGGTGTAGATGCGAGTATGAAGAGCTACCTGATCTCCATGTCGCTGCTGGTTTCAGGTATCGCGACATTCATCCAGGTCAAGAAGATCGGGCCGGTAGGTTCCGGGCTGCTCTCCATCCAGGGGACCAGTTTCACCTTCCTGGCTACCATCCTGGCCATCGGGTTCCACGTGAAAGCTTCAGGGGGTTCCCAGGAGCAGATGATGGCGTCGATCTTCGGTACGGTCATCGTATGTTCGGTCGTTGAGATCATCTTTAGCCGGTTCGTCCATTTCCTGAAGAGGATCATCACCCCGCTCGTGAGCGGTATCGTCGTCCTGTTGATCGGGTTCAACCTGATCAAGGTCGGGATCACCGATGTCGGCGGCGGGTCATGGCTGCTGTCAAACAAACCCGAGCTCTACGGGGCATGGGACAACCTGATGCTTGCCGCTATCGTATTGATCTCTATCGTCATCTTCAACCGCTCAAATAACAAGTGGCTGCGAATGGGCTCCATCTTCCTCGGTATGATGGTCGGCTATATCGTGGCAGCCATCCTCGGGAAGGTGAACTTCGGTGCCATGGGCGATCTCGGCATCATCACGGCACCTATCCCGTTCCGCTACGGGTTCGCCATCTCCTGGCCGTACGTGATCCCGATGGGCCTGCTCTATCTGATCACGACCGTGGAGAGTATGGGCGACCTGACCGCTACCAGCATGATCTCTGGTGAGCCTGTGGAAGGCGAGGTCTACATGAAGCGGATCTCCGGCGGTATCCTCGGTGACGGTATCAACTCCGCGATCGCAGGTATCTTCAACAGCTTCCCCAACACCACCTTCAGCCAGAACAACGGGGTCATCCAGATGACCGGTGTCGCTTCACGCTACGTGGGTATGTTCATCGCTGCCCTCCTCGCTATCTTCGGGCTCTTCCCGATCGTCGGCGGCGTGTTCAGCATCATCCCGAGTTCCGTCATTGGCGGAGCCATGATCGTCATGGCCGGTACCATCGCTGCCAGCGGCATCAGGATCATCGCCACGAGCACGATCAACCGACGGGGTGTCCTGATCATCGCGATCAGCCTCGGGCTCGGTTTCGGCGTCGTGCTGGTACCGCAGGTACTCAGCAGCTTCAACTCATTCTTCGCCAGCATGTTCGGTTCCCCGATCACCACCGGTGGTCTTGCCGCGATATTCCTGAATATCATCCTGCCGAGGAACCTGAAGGAGCGAAGTGTGACCAAGGATCCTGAAAAGGATATGATGGGACAGGAAGATGTCTGATCAGACCCCTTTGCTATACAGTTGAATTCAACCAGGCTGCCGCGTTGCGGCAGCCTGGACTGTCCTGGGGGCAGGTGTGCTGGTTCACAGGAGGCTGTCGAGACTGGTCAGTGCATGTGCTAAGGGCATGACGGTGACTTCCCCATGGTACTCGATGGTATCACCGAGGTTCAGGAGATACAGCTCTGCCTCCGGGTAGTCATGGGCGAATGCCTGCAATCCTGCGAGATCCTTC
Organism: Spirochaetia bacterium; assembly: GCA_963677595.1. GTDB lineage: Bacteria > Spirochaetota > Spirochaetia > CAKZLE01 > CAKZLE01 > CAKZLE01. The sequence continues at coordinate 1,340,730 of OY782041.1, read as the reverse complement.
TGCCGGAGAGTCTTGCTGTGCTTGACCTCGAAGGCTTTGAGTCCCCGTTCCCCATAGATCACGAAATCGACTTCGGTCCCTGCCTGGGACCGCCAGAAATAGACCTGATACTCCAGCCCACGATACTCATTGATCGCTCGCAGGTCCTGGAGGAAGAGCCCTTCCAGGGCCGGGCCTGAGACTTCTGAATAGGAATCAAGCGGTCCCTTCGGGCGAAGAGTCTGGTAGATCCCGGTATCGAAGAAGAAGAACTTCGGGGTGGCTGTCATCTTCCGCTTCGCCCGCCTGGTGAAGACCGGCAGCTGCGACCCGATGAGCAGGTCCTCGAGGATGCTGAAGTAGTTCTCCACGACCTTCCGATGTGTAGCTGCCTCCCTGGCGATCGCTGAATAGTTGATGACCGCAGCATGGGAGAAGCTCGCGATCTCGAGGAAGCGGGCGAATGCCCCGATATCCCTCGTCAGCCCCTCCTGCAGGACCTCCTCTTTGATGTATGTACTGACATAGCTGGAGAGGTATGCCTGTTTGTCAGGCTCGGTGAGCAGGGAGGGCAGGTGGCCGTACCTGATTGAGTCCTCCAGGTTGAACCGGTCCCCCAGCTCGATGGCGGTCAGCGGGTACATATGCCGGGTGAGGGCCCTGCCTGCAAGCAGGTTGACCCCTGCCTTCCGCAGGGAGCGTGCACTCGAACCAGTCAGGATGAACGTGATCCCCCGTGATTCGATCAGGCGGTGGACCTCATTGAGCAGAGCAGGTATTCTCTGGATCTCATCAATCACCACGGGGCCGGTGCTGCCTTTCGGGATCAGGAATTCCAGAGCAGCTGGATCTGCTGAGTATCGCAGGAAGGTCGGTGAATGCAGGAGATCAAGATAGACCGGGGCCTCAAGCTGGGTCTTCAGCCATGTCGTCTTCCCGGTGCCCCTCGGCCCGAAGATGAACGAGCTTTTTTGTGGTATGAGTGAGAACAGTCGTGTGATCATAGGTCTAGGGTAAATTAGAAAATTGGAGTTGTCAACTCCGATTTCATGATAAATCTGGAGTTATGAACTCCATATTCCTATCCCTTGATAGTTCCCGGACGGATCCTGAGGGCGTTCAGTGCCCCGCACTCCTGGCCCTTGTGGACGGCTTCCCCCACCGTTCCTCCCTGGAGGATGATCGAGGCGAAGCCTGCCGTGAAGGCATCCCCGGAACCGATCGTGTTGACCGGTACGATGCGCTTCACCGGGGACTGGCGGATCTCCCCATCCTCGACGAAGAGTGTGGGCAGTGCCCCGTGCGTGAGCACGCAGGTCGACCCTGACTCCTGGAATATCGTGAGCATCTGCTCCCTGATGATCCCGGTGATCTTCTCATTCTCCTCATGCTCTTTCACTTCAAGGTCGGGAAGGAAGGTCGATGCGAACTCCTGGAAGTTCGGATTGATATAGTCAGGATGGTAGGGCATGCAGTCGAGCAGGCTCTTCCCCTTGATGTCGAGGATGACCGTCTTCCCAAGCTCCTTTGCCTCCTTCACCATGGTGGGGTAGAGCTCATCGGAATACCCCGGGGACCTGGTCCCGGAGATGGTGACGATCTTCACGTACTTGAGCAGTTCCCGGAACTTCTTCAGGACGCGTTCTTCCGTATCCGCTGGTACCGCAAGGGCCTCCTCCACGATCTCGGTCGTGGTATGCTGTTCGTTGTTGATGATCGTGTAGCAGGTACGGACCTGCGTGTCGGTCTCCACGGCAGCGATGGGTATATGCTCGCGCATGTTGAAATCGAGGTACTGCTGACCGTACTCGCCGCCAATATGGGTCAGGTGTATCGCCGATACCCCTAACTGCGTCAGGATCCGGGCGGTATTCAGCCCTTTCCCAGCCACGTCGTAGTAATACTCGTTCGACCTGTTCACCTCGTTCTCCCACAGGCGGGGTACGACGAAGGTCCTCTGGAATGTCGGGTTCAGGCATACAGCTAACACGTCTGGCATGTGTGGTTCTCCTTATCTTCTTCAGCTGTGAGGTTCAGGATGAGCTGCCGCCCTCCGAGGTCCAGCTGCCGCAGGGAGACCCCGGCCTGGGAGAACATCCGCTTCGATGCTTTCACGATATCGGTGTCGGCATACTTGTCAGAGAGGTATACGACCTCCCTGATACCTGACTGGATGATGGCCTTGGCACATTCGTTGCAGGGGAAGAGGGCGACATAGATCGAGCAGCCGTGCAGGTCGCGTGAGATGCTGTTGAGGATGGCGTTGAGCTCTGCATGGCATACGTAGGGGTACTTCGTCTCCAGGAATTCGCCTTCCCGGTCCCAGGGGAGCTCGTCGTCATCGCAGCCGATGGGGAACCCGTTATAGCCGGTCCCCACGATCTTCTTCTGGGCATTCACGATGCAGGCCCCTACCTGGGTAGATGGGTCCTTGCTCCTCTTTGCCGAAAGGATCGCTACTCCCATGAAGTACTCATCCCAGCCGATGTAGTCAGTCCGTTTCTCTATTCCCATCATGGTCCTCCAGTCTCCCTGAAGCATAGCACGTGGGACTGATGAAAACAATACAAACCCGGCTGATAGGGTTGGGCGCAAAAAAGGCTGTCATGGCACGTATGCCACGACAGCCTTCGTCTATATGAATCTGCCGAGGATCAGATCCAAGGCAGAGAGGTGCGTGCGGCTCCTCTTACCCGCCGATGACGGGAACGATAGCGAGCAGTACACCGGCTGCTACTGCAGAACCAAGGACACCAGCAACGTTGGGTCCCATCGCATGCATGAGCAGGAAGTTGTGCGGATTCTCCTCCTGCCCGACCTTGTTGGCCACTCGTGCGGCCATCGGTACGGCAGATACACCCGCTGCCCCGATGAGGGGGTTGATCGGATGTTTGGAGAGCTTGTTCATCAGTTTCGCGAGCAGGACCCCAGTTGCGGTCCCGATCGAGAATGCGACCAGGCCGAGGGCGAGGATCCCGAGGGTCTCTGCCTTGAGGAACTTGTCAGCCTGCATCTTCGAGCCGACCGAGAGGCCGAGGAAGATGGTGACGATGTTCATCAGGGCGTTCTGCATGGTGTCTGAGAGTCTTGCCACAACGCCGCATTCCTTCGCCAGGTTACCGAACATCAGGGCTCCGATGAGCGGGGTGGCTGAAGGCAGCAGGATGATACAGACGGTGAGTACTGAGATCGGGAAGAGGATCTTCTCGAGCTGGGTCACGTGCCTGAGCTGTTCCATCTTGATGACCCGCTCCTCCTTGGAGGTGAGGGCACGCATGATGGGCGGCTGGATGATCGGTACGAGTGCCATGTACGAATAGGCCGCTACCGCGATCGGGCCGAGCAGGTCCGGCGACAGCCGGCTGGTCACATAGATGGCCGTCGGTCCGTCCGCACCTCCGATGATACCGATAGAACCGGCATCGAAGAGGTCGAAGTTGATGAACGGGAGGCCGCTGAGTGCCAGTGCGCCGAGCAGGGCGCAGAAGATGCCGAACTGTGCGGCAGCCCCGAGGAGCAGCGTCTTCGGGTTAGCGATCAGCGGACCGAAGTCAGTCATGGCCCCTACACCCATGAAGATGAGCAGCGGGAAGAGTCCCGTCTCGACACCCATGTGGTAGAGGATCCCGATGAACCCGTCAACCTCTGCATTGGCAATCTCGGCTAACGGAATATTTGAGAGGATGGCACCGAACCCGATTGGGATGAGGAGCAGCGGCTCGAACCCCTTCTTGATAGCAAGATAGAGGAGAACGAAGCCGACTAAGATCATAACGATCTGGCCCCACGTCATGTTCATGACACCGGTAGACATCCAGAATTGTTGAAGTGCATATCCTAGATTCATAAATTCTCCTTTAGCCGATGACTACCAGTACATCCCCGGCTTTCTTCTGGTCACCCTGGGTGACCTTGATTTCCCGGATCGTACCTGCACAGGGTGCAAAGATCTCAGTCTCCATCTTCATGGCTTCCATGACGAGGAGCAGATCACCGTCAGCGACCTCTTCACCGACCTGGCTCTCGATCCTGAGGATGAGGCCTGGCATCGGTGCCTTGACCTCGGTCCCGGGGCCGGCAGCTGCTGCAGGTGCTGCTGAAGCACCTTCTTCCATACCAGCCTTGACCGCATAGTCATAGGATGTGCCGTTCACGACAGCCTTACCACCGTCGAATTTCACGGAGTAGTTCTTGTTGTTGATGGTGACCGTGTAGCCGTCAGCTGAAGGTGCAGCCGCTGCGGGAGCCTCTGCCTTCGCATTGGGGTCGATCTTCCTGACACCGATCCGTGCCTCGCCCTTGAGGAACTGGATACCCTTCTCCTTACATGCTGCGGCGATGAAGATGTTCTCGTCTGTTGTCGGGAGGTTCTCCTTCTTGAGCAGTTCGGTAGCAGGCCCGATACCCTTGGTGGGGTCAGCATCGTTGATGTCGACGACGAGCTTGTCGGTAGCTTCGAGCTTCAGCTGTTCAGCAGCGATCTTGACAATCTCCGGGTCCGGCTCGACCGGGGTCTTCCCGAAGTAGCCGAGGACCATCTTGCCGTAGCCTTCAGCGATCTTCTTCCAGGGCCCGAACATGACGTTGTTGAATGCCTGCTGGAAGTAGAACTGTGAGACAGGGGTCACGGAAGTAGCGAACCCTCCTCGGTCCACGACCTCTCCCATTGCCATGGTGATCTCATGGTACCGGTCCATCAGGTCGTTGTCCCTGAGCATCTGGGTGTTCGCGGTAAGCGCACCACCCGGGAGCGGTGAGAAGGGGATCAGCGGGTTGACCATGGTCGCCTCTGGCGGCAGGAAGTAGTCCTTCATGCAGTCCTTGAAGACTTCCTCTGCTTCCATGATCTTGTCGATATCGATGCCGAGGTCGTAATCAGTGTTTCGCAGGGCATGCCACATGGTGATGATGTCGGGCTGGCAGGTTCCGCCTGAAGCGGGGGACATGGAGAGGTCCACCTGGTTCGCACCGGCCTCGATCGCTGACATATACTGTTGGATCGATACACCGGCAGTCTCATGTGAATGGAATACGAGGTTCATGTCCTTTCCGAGGAGCTTGCGAGCCCTCTTGATCGTCTCGTAGACGATCCTCGGGGTGGTGGTACCTGACGCATCCTTGAAACATACTGAGTCATAGGGGATACCGGCATCGAGGATCTTCTTGAGGACTCCCTCGTAGAAGTCAGGATCATGTGCCCCTTTAGCCCCTGGGGGAAGTGCCATCATGGTGACGACGACTTCGTGCTTGAGGCCTGCATCATGGATGCACTGCCCTGAGTAGATCAGGTTGTTGACATCGTTGAGTGCGTCGAAGTTTCGGATGGTCGTGATCCCGTGTTTCTTGAACATCTTCGCATGGAGATTGATGACGTCTCTCGGCTGTGAGTCGAGACCTACGACATTGACGCCTCGTGCGAGGGTCTGGAGGTTGGCATCAGGACCAGCGGTCTTCCTGAACTCATCCATCATCTCGAATGCATCTTCATTCGAATAGAAATAGAGGGACTGGAATCGGGCGCCGCCGCCAGCCTCGAAATGGTCGATACCTGCAGCAGCAGCTGCTTCTACAGCCGGCATGAAGTCTTTGGTAAAGACTCTTGCTCCATAGACGGACTGGAACCCGTCCCGGAAAGCTGTGCACATAAAGTTTACACGTTTTTTCATGAGAACTCCTTGATCTTGAACTTAACGTTCTGATTGTGCTGCAGCTGCAGCAATTGCGAGGGCTATTTCAGCATCAGCTGAACCGCCAATGATACGGGGGGCCTTTGCCTTGACAGGTGCTTCCTTTTCCGGGAAGAACCGTTTGACAATTGCGGATAGTAGCTTCGTAACGAAGACCAGGATAACAAGGAAGCTGAATACTACAGACATACCTATTACCATAAGGACTAAGCCTTGCTCTAATAACGACACTGTGTGCTCCTTACGACATATAATAGCGTCCTCATACCGGAGGCAGTTTCGGGGTTGCCCGGGGATCGGTCTTGGACGCAAAATCGCTCAGGCTAACTATATCGATTATACTGCAACCTTTCAAGGTGTATGATTTTACTTTAATCGATAAAATCACGGCAAGATGTTCATACAGCTTCAGATTGTTAGGTATTTCTAATTTATTTATCACCAACGGGTCGCGAAACGTTGACTATCGGGGCAAGAACAATTACTGTTCAAGTATGACGAAGCAGACTCATGAGACGAAGAAGATCATGCTTGCAGGGCTTGCCAATTCAGGCAAGACCCAGATATTCAACAACCTGACCGGCTCCTACGGGGTCGTGGCGAACTATCCCATGACCACCCTGAAGGAAGAGGCGGCGACCTTCAGCTTCAGGAACACCACCTGGGAGCTGATCGACACGCCCGGGATCAATACCCTGCATGCCGACTCCTCCGAAGCCCTGATCTTCCGTCGGGCGATGGTCGATGAGCAGCCGGACCTCATCCTGCAGTGCATCGACGCCAACCGGCTGAGACAGTCGCTGAAGCTGACGGCAGAGCTGCTTGGCTACGGACTCCCCATGGTGCTCAGCCTGAACGTCATCGACGAGACGGCGAAGCGGGGGGTAAGGATCGATACGAACCGGCTGTCAAACCTGCTTGGTATCCCGGTCATCGAAACGGCAGCCCATGTGGGTTCGGGGATGTATGACCTCCGCGAGGCGGTCACCCTGGCACGTGTCTCCCGTTCGGGGAGCCCCTTCACCGATGAGATCACAAGGCTCTCCAAGAGACTCTCTGCCGTACTCCCTGAGACGATGCCGTACAAGGAGCATGTCGTCTCGATGGCGTTGTCGGGGGATGTGGAACTCGAGAGGATCGAGTTCGGTGAGAAAGACGGCCTCGAGGTCCCTGAGGGTACCGCGAAGGAGGTGTCTTCCTCCGTATCAGCCATGCTCGCCACCTTCAAGGGTGATGTGAACACCATCATGAACCGCCAGCTCGGCAAGTGGACCGATGACCTCTATGACAAGGTGGTCACCAGCAGGAGCGCACAGAAGGATACCGGCCTTGCTTCGAGACTGGGCTACTACAGCCGCCACCCGGTGATCGGGTTCGGCTTCCTGCTGGTGTTCATAGCACTCTCCTATCTCGGTGTCGTGGTGTTCGCCGGCTGGCTTGCCGGCCTCATGGAGACCTACATCACCGAACCGATCGTCCATGCCCTGGACTCGGTCATCACGATACCGATCCTCCATGACTTCCTCATCGGGGATTTCGGTATCCTCACCCTCGGGCTCTTCAACGCGATCTGCACGATCCTCCCCATCCTGTCGGTCTTCTTCTTCCTCTTCGGGTTCCTCGAGGACATCGGGTACCTCCCCAACCTCTCGGTCCTGCTGAGACGGTCGTTCACCAAGGTGGGGCTCTCAGGGAGGGCAGTCATGCCGATCATCCTGGGGTTCGGCTGCAAGACGATGGCTACCCTGACGACGCGGAGCCTGAAGTCGCGCAAGGAGCGGCTGATAGCGATCTACCTGATCGCCTTCGCGATCCCCTGTTCGGCCCAGCTCGCGCTGAACATCGCGATCCTCGGGAGGGCAGGGGTCCTGCCCTTCATCATCGCCCTGGTCTTCCTCGTCCTCGTGGAGGTGCTTGCCGGCAAGATCCTCAATCGGGTCATCACCAGTGACGGGAACCAGTTCTTCATCCAGGAGCTCCCCCCGTTCAGGATCCCGATGGTTGATGCCGTCCTCAAGAAGACCGGCTACCGCCTGCTGTGGTTCCTGAAGGAGGCGATCCCGGTATTCATCCTCGCCTCGGCGATCATCTTCTTCATCGACCTCATCGGCCTCCTCGATATCTTGAAGACCTTCCTGGAGCCCCTGGTCGTCGGTTGGCTCGGGCTGCCGATCCAGATGGTGGAGGCGCTGATCCTCCTGATCGCACGGGAGGAGGCAGCGGCAGGCCTGATCCTGCGGCTGTCCGATTCCGGGATGCTCTCCCCGGTCCAGAGCATCATCGCAGTCGTCGTCACGACGATGTTCGTCCCCTGTTTCGCCAACATCGTGGCGATGTTCAAGGAAGCCGGTGCCAAGGCAGGCATCCTGATGCTCATCGGGATCAATATATCGACCATCGCATTGGCAGGGGTGCTGAACCTGCTGTTGACACAGATAGAGGGAATATTCTAGGAGGGGTGATCATCTATGGCTACGAAAGAGACTAAGATCGTTGATGAGTATATCGAGGCAGTCTGGATCCTCACGGAGAAGGGGACCTGTACCGTCCCGCTGCTGAAGGAGTACTTCAACGAGGAGTATGACCAGTCGGTTGCTGACCAGCTTATCTCCCAGGATCTGGCTGTCATCGATGCCGATACCCAGGAGATCACCTACACGGAGAAGGGGAACGAACGGGGGAGGCTCCTGATCCGTGCCCATCGCCTCGCCGAACGGCTGCTCTATGATGTCCTGCGGATCGAGGATTACGAGATCGCTGCCTGCGAGTTCGAGCACATCCTCGATACGGACCTCATCGACGGGATCTGCACACTCCTCGGGCATCCCCGGAGATGCCCTGACGGGCTGCCCATCCCGGAGGGAGCCTGCTGCAGGGCAGAGCAGAAGACGATCAGGAGCCCCTCTGTCTCGCTGCTGGAACTCCAGCCCGAGGAGTCGGGCAGGGTGGTCGCCGTTAATGCGGACAACGACCACCAGCTGCATCTCCTTGACAATCTGCAGATCAGGCCGGGTACGGTCCTGAAGGTGCACCAGGTCTCCCCGTCGATCGTCATCGAGTGCGACGGCTCCACGATAGCCATCGATGAGGAGGTTGCCTCCTCCATCTATGTCTGGCGGCTGACGGCAGACCGGTACCATGAGATATCCCATAGACATGGGCATCCACGCGGGCCGCGCCATGGGAGGGACCACTACGACTGCGGACCGGAGATCGGCAGGGAAGGCCGTCGTTTTCCCAGGAAGCACCGGGGCTGGCGGTTCAGGAAGGATGGGCAGTAGGTAGAGGTATGCAGCGTCAAGACCATCGCTCGATCACGAGAATAGCATTACAGCAGGTCTATCCCGACCTTCCTGACCCTGTGGTGAAGCGCATCGAACGATCCTCCTCATTCTCGGGGGGATTCGGTCGACAGGGGAGGAACCCGGAACTCTTCGCCCTGAAGCTGCCCTATGCAGAGGAGCCCGAGAGCAGGGAACTCATCTCCCTCTCCCTGCAGGAACTGCTGCTGAAGATGGCTGATGCATCCCAGCTGAAGCAGCGCAAGCGGGTCATCTCGTCCCTGGGGCAGATACTGCACCTCCTGCAGGAGATCGGGTTCTCTACCGGGCTCATAGAACTCGGGTATGAGGAACAGGCTGCTGCAGTAGAGGAACTCATCAGGATGAAACAGCTCAGTGGGAACATCTCGCTCTATGCCGTTCCGGGAAGGGGCGGGCATGAGACTGCAGGGGAGGCCCTGCCAGCCTGGGATGGGAAGGAAGCAGATGAGCGCAGGGACCTCTCCCTGCAGCTCTCCATACAGTTCCTGAAGACTCAGGACCGTATCATGCAGTACCTGTCGGGGACAGGTCAGTAATACCAGACCGTCCGGTCTTCACCGAGCAGGATGTACCCGGACCTGACGATGATGGCTTGTTCAACACCGGCTCCAGAAGTATAGCTGCCTGACATCACACCGCCTACGAAGGTACCGTCGAACCACCCGCCTCCCGGGAGGGCGATCGTGATCGCGCCGTCTCCTTCCAGGCCCTGGAGGTTCACAGTCAGTTCATCATAGATCGAGCGGCTCGTGCTCTTCTTTTTCTTCATCGTGAACTCACCCGCTTCATACTTGACCGTATAGTTGTCTATCACATCAGGCCAGAGCACCTGGTAGGTACCGGAGTACTTCTTCTCGTTCTGCTCGGAGATATCCATGATGGTATAGTAGGTCGGCTCAGTATCGAGGGAGCCCGAGTAGGTCTTGTCGACCTGGTAGTAGTGGAGCAGCTTGTCATCGGTATCCTGCGGTTCGATCGTGATCTCCTGGGTGTCGAGGGTATCGGGATCACTGTTCCCCCAGGTCGTGGCCTGCAGGGACTTGATGGTCCGTGAACTCAGGCCGTCAGCATCGTAGACCGAGGCTGAGCGGGTGACCGTATTCACGTAGTTCCCATTGCCATCTTCCGGCTGAATGATGTAGGTGACCGCACCCCGGTTGTCCTTGTCATTGGTCTCCGCATAGTAGGAAATGACCTCGAACCCAGAGCCGGTCCCGTAGGTCTTCACATAGAAGTCACCAGCAAGGTCGCGTGAGGGGCTGATGTCAGCTGCATCAAGGGTCGGGTCTGGTGCACTCGCCCAGTCGTCAGCGTAGTCGAACGTATAGTTCGCACTCGTGATCGCAGGTACTGCGATGTCATAGACGTTCCCTGCACCGCCGGACTCGATGATATCCCGTTCTACGACTGACCCGTCATAGTTGTGGGTCTCCAGCGTGATCAGGCCGGAAGTCGCGGGGGCGCTGAGATACGCCCAGGTGGCATCATCCTTCCCGACAAGGTACTCCTCATACTCGTAGTCAAGGTAGAGGTTGGAACGGTCATAGATGTAGAGTTCAACCGTGTAGTAATCGGGATAGGTCACATTCTCCTTGAGGCGGAAGTACCCTTCCAGGGCCTCATCATCATAGAAGTATTCAATATATTTACGGTTGTTGTCGCTCTCTTTGTCCGGGACCTCTGCATAGCCCGTTTGGCTGTTCAGATATTCATCATAAGCTTCAGCTGGAGTCATAGTTCCTAAAACGTCATACGTATCAGAATCGCTCTCATAGTCATTATCGGAAAGATTTATCGTCCTGGAACTCCTATCTGTCGTAATGTCAGCGTCTACTGCGATGTTCGTCGCGACCATCGTCAGGCCCTTGTTCACGGCAAGGAGGAACGACAGGTCCTGATCCTCGAAGTCCACTTCCTGGAAGGTACAGGAGGTTATCAGGAGGATCATCATGACTGCGATGACCAGCAGCAGCGGATTCGTCATACTTTTTTTACACATATAGCCCTCTTGCGGTTGTAATCATTACAATCGCATATCCAATATACCCCTTTTCGGGTAGATTGTCACCACTAAAGACAAGAGAAACCCCAAATAGTTACTTGCGGGAGAACTGTTTCCGCAGCCTGCCGAAGAGTTCACGGTAGGAGGGCAGGGGCTTCTTCTCAACAGGTTCCTCCTGGACATCGAGCCCCATGATCGAGTGTACCGTCTCGGTATCGAGCCGCTGGGTCAGGAGGCTGATCCGCTCGGTGGTCTCCATCCGCTTCCGTGCGACAAGGTGGGCGGCCTTCCGTCTCTTTCTTTCTTCACGGGTCACCTTTCTGGAGAGCTCGTCCAGGCTCTTCTCCAGCAGGTCGTCGATATCCTCGAGGAAGGTGCCCCGCTTCATGTAATAAGCGAGCAGGCAGGTCGTGGCCATCATGATGACCAGCCCGTGGTAGGCCGTATCGATGGTATCGACATACATGTTCCATCGCCAGCTGTTGAGGAACCGGCTCTTCCCCTTCTCGAGCAGCAGCCGCATGAGGCCGAATACGCCGATGAAGATGATACTGAGCTGGGGCAGGGAGATCGTCACGGCACTGCTGAAGAGCTGTGAGAGCTGTGTGACGAGGATGACAATGGACAGGGAGAGCAGGAGCTCCGCCGACGAGATCAGGAAGGCGGTCGTCCTGAACGCCTTCGAGTAGGTGCCTGCCTTCTGGATCTTCACCGTGAGGTTCTCCTCGATGACGGAGAACTTCTTCAGGATGACATCCTGGCGGTCGCGGTTCCGGTGGGTCCCGGCCTGTTTGAGGATCTGGTCCTTCACCCGGCGGGTGAAGATGTGGGAGAGTTCGTGCTTGAGCTTCGCATGGGCATGGGAGAAGGCCCAGGAGGGGTTGTACCGTTCCCGCTGCTGGCTCAGGATGATCAGGTCCCGGTAGTCAGTCTCGAGTCTCTGTATCGTTCCCCTGAACGACGAGACTGCCGCTTCCGCCTCGATGGACGGGTCAAAAGAGCTGATCATATCCTGTATACGGCTCGTGATGTCTGTAGCACCCATAATCACATAGTATCGCAGTTGGGAAGACCTTACAATCAGGGGAGGGTGAAGATTCTTCTTGCGTATCTCACGGAATCGGTAATAATAGGAGAAGTATCTTTATGAACTATCGGTGGTTAAGATGAATCTGGATAAACCTTACAAGAAACTGACCTATTGCCCGGTATGCGGGGCCCCGACCTTCAAGCCAAGCAGGATCGGGAGAAGACCGGACGGCCGTGCCGTCACGAAACAGCTCGGCTGCACCACCTGCGGGTTCCGGTTCTACCGGAACGCTGCGGCAGCGACCATTGCCCTGATCCTGAAGGACGAGGATACCGTCCTCATGATCCGGAGGGCGAGAGACCCGGGGAAGGGGATGCTGGACCTGCCGGGCGGGTTCGTGGACCCGGGGGAGCGTTCTGAGGATGCCATGATCCGGGAGGTCTTCGAGGAGACGAACCTGAAGGTGTCTTCCTATACCGTCCACCCGAGGACCTACTGCAACGAGTACCTCTTCGGTGGTGTTCTTTATGACACCCTCGACATCATCTATATCTGCAGCGTGGAGAATTGGGATGACCTGAAGACCAATGACCCTGATGAGGGGGAGCCGTTACTGGTTTCGCTCGATGAGCTCGACCCGAAAGAGGTCGGGCTTGCCTCAGTCCGCAGGTTCGTGATCGACTTCTTGGCCGCTAGAGAAACGAGACGATAAGCGGGTAGAGGATCGGGGTGACGAGAGTCGTCAGGATGATGATCGAGACTGCCAGCTCCTTGTTCATCGGGAAGCGGTCGCTCAAGGCGAATACCGTGATGGCAGTCGGCATTGATGCCTCGAGGATCGCGGCATCGAAGGGCTTCCCGAGACCGAACAGCCGGGAGGCGAGGAAGAAGATCGCCGGGAAGAGGATCATCTTGATCCCCGAGATGACGGTGATGGGTTTCCAGAGCGTATGGAATGCGATCTTGCGATGCATGAAGATGCCCAGCCCGATGAGGACGACCGGTGATGCGGAGCCCTCGATCATGGTGATGGTATCGAGAATGACTTTCGGCAGCCTGATGTCCAGGATGACGATGAGGAGTCCTGCCGTGATGGCGATGATGAAGGGGCTGGTAACCATTCCCTTGAGGATATCCGAGACATGTTTCTCCTCGCCGCTGAGACTTTCGAGCAGGAACATCCCCGCCGTGAAGAGGCTGATGCTGTAGGTCGCGACGATGATGCTCACCGTAGCCCCCGCCTCTGGGAAGATGGCCGTGATGAGCGGGAACCCGAGATACCCGATGTTCCCGAAGTACCCTCCTGTCATGAGGACGAGGCCGATCTCCTTCGGGATCCTGAAGAGCTTGATCGCGTAATACGAGAGGACCATGAAGCCGAGGATGATGGCCATGGTCGCGATGAAGACCGGGATCTGGGTAGTGAGCACTTCACGGTCCACCCTGATCAGGTTGGAGAGGATGAGGACGGGGAACCCGATGTAGAGCCCGAACTTGTTCAGGATCGGGACCCATGAGTCATGGGCGACCTTGATCACGCTGAGAAGATAGCCGAAGACTATGATCAGGAATACCGGGAGAATCTGCAGGATCATGTATACCTCACACCTCGTTTAGTACAGCATTAGTACCATATAAGCGGTGTATTGGCTATAGAGGCAGGGATGATACGGGGAAGAATCCTTTGCTTACCGCTCTTTACGGGATGCGTCATACCTCCAGAGGACGAGGTAGATGATGCCGATGACGATCAGGGGGATGAAGACCAGGTTGAGGAGCAGGACCTGCTGCAGCAGGAAGAAGGCCAGGACCGAACCGAGGATGGTGAAGCCGGCAGCAGCCTCCCATCTCCAGCCCAGCAGGCAGCCGATGCAGATACCTGCCATGGCTAGGAAGGTGAGCCTGTCGACCAGGGCAAGGGTCCGCGGGTCCGGGAACCCCTCTCCCAGGGCGATGGCGGCGATCATGAGGAGGATGACCGTGCCGGTTATCCTGGCTGTCCACCTGAGTATCTTCAGCACCAACATAGCTACAGTATACAACCGAACGGCATATCCTGCCAGACTGGAGCATGCAGAACGATTCCCTTGGGTCAAACCGTCCCAGGCTGCCCTGCTTGCCAGGGTGTATGTGTCTAAGATCTGTGGTATACTCAGGTAGGCTATAGGTAGAGTCTTCGGGGGGGGGTAAGCCGGATGCACAGCGGGATCGAGAAGGTCAGGATAGATACACGGGGGATCGAGCAGGATCCTGAGGCGTTCATGCGAGAGGTCGGGACAGACCATATAGAGAGGAAGTTCCTCGATATCCCATATGGCGGGCAGAGCCGTGCCCAAGAGCTTGACCTGTACCTTCCGGGAGAAGGGGCAGGCCCCTTCCCGGTGATCATCCATATCCACGGGGGTGCTTTCTGTATGGGTGACAAACGGGATCCCCAGGTGGAGCCCTTCCTTCCTGCGGTTGACCGGGGGTATGCAGTAGCCTCCATCAATTACCGGATGAGCGGGGAGAAGACGTTCCCTGCTGCGATCCTGGACTGCAAGGGTGCCGTCAGGTGGCTTCGCGCCAATGCTGGACGGTACCTGCTCGACGGTGACCGGTTCGCAGTCGTCGGGGGATCGGCAGGCGGGAACCTGGCAGCCATGGTCGCAGCCAGTTCCGCTGCCCGGGAACTGGAGGACCGTACCCCGGGGGACCCGGGAGTCCCCACCTGTGTCCAGGCTTGTGTGGACTGGTTCGGGCCGACTGACTTCCTCAGGATGGATGCACAGCTTTACCAGTTGGGTCTCGGCCATCTCGGCCATGCTGATGAGGACTCTCCGGAATCGTTGTACCTGGGAGGGCAGATCACGAAGCTCGACCCTGCACGGGTACAGGAAGCTAACCCCATCAGCTATATCGATGAGACGCTCCCCCCGACCCTGATCCAGCACGGGGAGCTTGACCATATAGTCTGCGTGCTCCAGTCCGAGCTCTTCTACCAGGCTGTCCTCGAGAGACTCGGCCCGGGAAGGGCTGCCCTCGATATCATCGAGGGGGCAGGCCATGGAGATGTCCACTTCTCCATGCCGGAGAACATGGAACGGGTGTTCGGCTTTCTCGATGAGGTATTCGGGCTGTAGTCAGATGATCTCCCCGAGAACCCTGATCGAGTTCATGATATAAGGGAGATCATCCTTCCTGAGCACCACCTTGTGGAGGTGTGGGGCTATCGAGGAGAGTGTCCTCCCCTCATACCCGCCGGTCAGGTAGGTCTCGTTGATCCGGTGATCGGACCAGTGGATCAGGGAGATGGTGTCCCTGACGATCTCGATCCCGGTGATGCCCCGCTTCCCGATGGCGCATCCCGAGTTGAAGAGGCAGGGCACGGGTATCTCCGAGCTGTAGATGCTGCTCAGCGGCTCGACAGCCCGTGAACCGCGTGCGAGTTTGTAGTCCCCGATGAGTTTGGTGATCTGCCTGGAGATCTTCTCTCGCTCCCCGGAATCGGAGTAGCGGATCGACCGGAGGGATCGCTCGATGACCCACTTGATCGAGTCAGTCCTGGTCACCGACTCGAAGAGCGGCCGGTGTGTATGGCCGATGATCGCCAGGATCTTCTGGCGTTTTGCGAACGAGTAGATCCTCGACTCTATCCTGCGTTTCCTCGCATTCCTCTGGGAGACGGAGTAGTTCTTGATCCCGATCGGGTTCGAGATATACCGGAGACCGTACTTGATGAGCCCGTTGCACCACCTGAATACCGGAGACGCATGGTGTCCGTGGGTGATGAAGATCGGGAGATGCCCCTCAGCCTCCAGCCGTATCGCCTCATACACCGGGTAGGGATAGCCCTCTGGAGGGTTCTCCCGGAGCAGGGCATCATGGTTGCCCGCGATCTTGATCAGCTTCCCCCGTGAGTGGAAGCTGTCGAAGACCCTGAAGATATCCTCCCAGCAGGACCTGATGCTCAGGTAACGGAACTTCTGCAGTTCCTCTATATCGCCATTGAGGATGAGGGTATAGCCTGCGGGAAGGTAGAAATCCTCCAGCACCTTCCGGCACAGCTCACTGTTCTTCCTGAAGTCGTCAGTCCGGCTGCCGTTACCCATATGGAGGTCGCTGAAGATGACATACTTCGCTTCCGTGTCGAATGGGATGACTTCTGCTGATCGATAGAGGTTCTTGAGCACCGGTGAACGATTCATACCTCCCTATTTAAGACCTACGATTGTTAGGTTTTCATGAATCCTGTGTGAATTTAATCATTATCTATTCGCACTTGACATATCGATAAGGAAATAGTATATTGCCATAAGCAATAGTTGCTAATAGCAATTAAAGAGAAATGGTGATGATAGATACGATTTTAGAATTGAAGAACAAATGTACCTTCGTGGAGGAGATCGGCAGGATCCACAACCTCACCCCCGGTGAGGTGAGCTGCATCTGGATGATCGCCTCCCATGGCGGGGCCTCCCTCAAGGAGATCGCTGAAGCCATGAGTCTCTCGATCTCGAGGGGCAGCAGGGTCGTCAACAGCCTGCGGGAACGGGGTCTGCTTACCGTCGTGCCGAACAGGAATGACCGCAGGGCGGTCAAGCTCTCCCTGACCGGTGCCGGGCAGCAGTGCTTTACCGACCTGCAGAACGAGAAGGATGCCTGCGACCGGAGGCTGAGCGAGGGGCTTACCCCTGAAGAACAGAACAAGATCAGGGAGGGGCTGTCCCTTCTCCTGAGAGTCATGTAGGAGACGTATAGTATGGTGAACACACAGGCGAATACTGCAATAAACATCCGGTATTCAGAACTTGCGGAGACGAGCTGCTGCCTCTCATGCGGCGGGGCGATCAACCACAGCAATGCACAGACAGGCGAGACCTGCGTCGACCTCGGCAGCGGTCGGGGGACCGATGTCCTGCGACTTGCCGACGAGGTGGGTACAGACGGGTTCGTCTACGGGATCGATATCTCGGACGGCATGCTGGCAAAGGCTGCACGGCAGGCTGAACGGCTTGGGGTCGGGAATGTTGACTTCCTCAAATCCGACCTGGAGAAGCTCCCGCTCGAGTCCGATACCGTTGACTTGCTCATCTCGAACTGCACGATCAACCATGCATCAGACAAGCAGAACGTCTGGAACGAGGTCTACCGGGTACTCAAACCCGGCGGGCGGTTCACCGTTAGCGACATCTACTCCCTGCAGCCGGTGCCCGATGAGTACCGGAACGATCCCGCGGCTGTCGCGGAATGCTGGGCCGGGTCGGTGACCAGGGACGTATACAGTGAGCAGCTGCTGAAGGCAGGGTTCTCTGAAGTACAGATCCTCGAGGAGAGCGATCCCTATCCGAAGGGCGCGATCGAGGTAGCGAGTTGGACCATCCTCGGGGTCAAATGACCCCGGATGAGTATAAAGAGAAATCTTAGTGGACAGGAGGAAAGCAATGAAATCACTTCTCAAGAAACGGCCTGCTGAACAGAAAGCTGTTGCACAGTGCTGTGCTAAGAACTCGAAAGTCGTCGCAGGCTGCCACGACTAGTTATCCGGCAGGCAGCCTGCAGCTGCAGGCTGCCTGCATTCCTATAGAATAAGGACAGACATTCATGGAGAAATCTAAGTACCTGCTCTTCGGGCAGCTCAAGGACTCTGAAGAGTATTACATCATAAATCCCCTGACGAAGCAGGCGGACATCATGGAGGCGGCGCATGCCGAGGCCTTCAAGAGGGGCGAGTACCTCAACGAGGAGGAGCTCATCGAGAAGGGGTATCTCGTGGACCCTTTAGAGGAGCAGAGGCTCTACCGGAGCGAATACCTCGATTTCATCGACAACCGCGATACCGATGAGGTGCAGATCTTCTATGTACCGACCTATGCCTGCAACTTCGCCTGCTCCTACTGCTACCAGGCGGAATACACCCACCAGGACCTGAACTACCAGCCGGAAGTCATCGATGCCTTCTTCGACTACATCGACCGGGAGTTCGCCGGCAGGGACAAGTATATCACGATCTTCGGCGGGGAGCCGCTCCTGCCCAATGACGCGACGAAGAAGAATATCGCGTACCTCTTGGAGAAGGCGACGGAGAGGAAGCTCGGGATCGCGATCGTCACGAACGGATACACCCTCACGAGTTATGTACCGCTCCTGAAGACGGCGATCATCAAGGAACTCCAGGTGACCCTCGACGGGCCGGAAGCTGCCCATGACAAGCGGAGGATGCTCCGCGGCGGGTCAGGTACCTTCGCAGAGATCGTCGAGGGGATCGACGCAGCCCTGGCAGCCGGCCTGCCGGTCAACCTGCGGGCAGTCGTCGACCGGGAGAACTTCCCCCACCTCATCGAACTTGCACACCTTGCCATAGATAAGGGATGGGCCGCAAGCCCGCTCTTCAAGACCCAGCTCGGGCGGAACTATGAGCTTCACAGCTGCCAGTCCGACCAGTCCAAGCTCTATGACCGGGTCAGCCTCTACGAGGACCTCTATGCGATGATCAGGGAGAACCCGGAATTCCTCGAATTCCATACCCCTGCATACTCGATCTCGAAGTTCCTCTTCGAGCATGGCGAGATGCCTGACCCGCTGTTCGATTCCTGCCCTGCCTGCAAGACGGAGTGGGCCTTCGACTACAGCGGGAGGATCTACTCCTGCACGGCGACCGTCGGGAAGGATGATGAGGTTCTCGGGACATTCTACCCGACCGTGACGAGGAAGGACGAGATAATCGAGCAGTGGGAGGAGCGTGATGTCACCACGATCCCGGAATGTAAGGACTGCTCGATGCAGTTAGCCTGCGGGGGCGGCTGCGGTTCGGTGGCGAAGAACAGTACAGGACGTATCCAGTCTGCAGACTGCAGGCCGGTGAACCAGCTGATCGGTATGGGGCTGTCCCTCTACTTCCAGCAGCTGGGACAGGAATAACGAAATTAATTTTATAAGCTAGTAGGAGAAAGAACATGGCTGGTAAGATCAAAGAGATAACCGCAGCAGAATTCGATTCAGAGGTGCTGCAGAAAGAACGGGTTGTAGTGGATTTCTATTCGACCGAGTGCCCTCCCTGTGAGGCACTGGCTTCGAAATACGAGGCATTGAGCTACCTCTACGGGGAGAAGATCTCCTTCGTGAAGATCTTCCGGCAGGGTAACCGGGAACTGGCCGCCGAACTGGACGTGACCGGTTCACCGACCGTCCTCTTCTATGAGAAGGGGAAGCAGGTGGGTGACAAGCTCTCTGGCGGGATCAAGCGTGGTGCCCTCATGGAGAACCTCGATGCACTGCTTACCAGTGAAGAGGTCGAAGAGGTGAAGGCAAAGATCGAGCCGGTCGAGACCGAGCGTGACGTCATCGTCCTCGGCGGCGGACCTGCAGGGCTTACCGCAGGGATCTACCTTGCCCAGGCACATGCGAAGGTCATCCTGGTCGACCCGGCACTCCCGGGAGGCTATGTATCGACGACCCACCAGGTATCGAACTACCCTGGCTTCGTGGATCCCCAGCCGGGATTCATGCTCTCCCATTACATGAGCGAGCAGGCAAAGGCGAACGGGGTGGAATACCGTGTCGCAGTCGACGTGACCGATATCGACCTTGAGAAGAAGCAGGTCGTCATCGACGGGGTCGAGACCATCAAGGCAAAGCACATCGTCATCGCTACCGGTTCACGGCCGAGACCGCTCGGCATCCCCGGGGAGTTGGAATACCGGGGGAACGGTATCTCCTACTGTGCGACCTGTGACGCGAAATACTTCGAGGACAAAGAAGTCGTCGTGATCGGCGGCGGTAACTCCGCTATCGAGGAGTCCCTGTTCATCACCAGGTTCGCCAAGAAGGTGACTATCGTACACCAGTTCGCCGAGCTCCAGGCCAACAAGGCTGCCCAGAAGGAGGCCTTCGATAACCCGAAGATCGAGATCATGTTCGAGCATGAACCGAGGGAGTTCAAGAAGTACGGCACCATGGACATGGGCGTCGTGGTCGAGGACCTGAAGAGCGGCGAGCTCAAGGAACTGCGGACCACTGGTATCTTCGTCTTCGTCGGGTTCCTCCCGAACATCGACGACCTCGGCGACAACCTCGAGCTGGACCAGTGGGGCTACCTCGCGGCTGACGACCAGATGAAGACCAACCTTGACGGCGTCTATGCGGTCGGCGATGTGAAGTCGAAGGCCTACCGGCAGATCACGACTGCAGTCGCTGACGGTACCATCGCTGCGATCACCATCTCGAAGCAGCTCTAATGAACTGCATAAGCTGCAAGAGGAAATCCTGCAGGAGTGCCCTCTCCTGCGGGGCCGAATCCTTCGACATAGATACCCATACCGGTATCTACCATGAGGAGGGGCACCAGCAGGTCGTGCAGCATGCGGCGAAGCTCGTCGACGGCGGGAGGGCTGGCGAGCTCTCCCGGATCGAGGAGCTCATCGAGTTCTCGAAGACGATGGGCTACAAGAAGGTCGGGCTTGCCTACTGCTACGGCATGGAGCCTCTTGCCGGGAAGGTCCTGAAGCTCTTCAAGGCTGCAGGAGTCCCGGTCACGGGGGTATCCTGCACGGTCGGTGGGGTCGCCCAGAAAGATATCAACAAGGAGAGCGAACTGCCCGGCGTCTCCTGCAACCCGGTCAACCAGGCTGCCCAGCTGAAGGCCGAGGGTGTCGACCTGGCCGTGACTATCGGTCTCTGCCTCGGCCATGACATCCTCTTCCACCGGAACTTCACCGGGGACGTCACGAACCTCGTGGTGAAGGATAGGGTGCATGCCCATGCTCCGGTGTCGGGGATAGACCAGGCACATGCTGTTCTCGATACATGATTCTTTACGATTCATAGTTACCTGAACCGGAAACAATGGTATAGTAGAGTACCGGAAACGAAGGAGGGCCTGTGAGTCTGAAGAAGAACATAAACCTTGCTGGAGTATTCAGTATCGCGACCGGGGCTATGATCAGCTCCGGTATCTTCGTCCTGCCCGGCCTGGCATTCTCAAAAGCCGGGCCTGCAGTCTTCATATCCTACATCCTCGGCGGGCTGCTGGCCCTGATGGGGATCTTCAGCGTCATCGAGCTCTCGACTGCCATGCCGAAAGCCGGGGGCGACTACTACTTCATTAACCGTACATTCGGGTCCCTCTTCGGGACCATCTCAGGGTTCCTCGGCTGGTTCGCGCTGGCCCTGAAGAGCGCGTTCGCCATCTTCGGTATCTCGGAGATCATCTACGTGCTCTTCGGCATATCGCCGATCCTCTCGGCCGGTATCCTCTGCCTCCTCTTCCTCGTCATCAATGTGGCGGGTGTGAAGGAGGCGACGACCTTCCAGATCATCATGGTGGCAGGCCTTCTGCTGCTGCTCCTGCTCTATATCATTATCGGCATCCCGCGGATCGAACCCTCCCACTTCGATGACTTCCTCGGGAAGGGGGTGAACTCGATCATCATCACCTCAGGGTTCATCTTCATCTCCTTCGGGGGGCTGCTGAAGGTCGCGAACATCTCGGAGGAGGTGATCAACCCCAAGAGGAACATTCCGCTCGGGATGATCCTCTCCATCGGGATCGTGACCCTCTTCTACGGGCTGATCGTCATCGTCCTGACCGGGGTCCTCCCTCCCGGGGAGTTCGCAGGCTCCCTTACCCCGGTAGCCGATTCAGCCAGGATCCTCATGGGAAACATCGGGTACGGCGTCATCATCGCCGCCTCGATGCTGGCCTTCATCACGACTGCTAATGCAGGGCTCATGTCCTCCAGCAGGTATCCGCTCGCCCTCAGCAGGGACCACCTGCTGCCGCCCTTCTTCTCACGCGTGAGCCGGAAGAAGGAGTCCCCGGTCATCGCGCTCTCCATAACCTCGGTCATGATCTTCCTTGCTCTGCTGCTCCCGCTCGATGTCCTGGTCAAGGCAGCCTCGACGGTGATCCTGACGAGCTATGTCCTTACGAACCTGGCGATCATCATCCTGCGGGAGAGCAACCTGTCCAACTACCGGCCGAGCTTCAAAGCCCCGCTCTACCCCTGGCTGCAGATAGCGAGCATCATCCTCTTCGGCTACTTCATCATCGACCTCGGTGCACAGGCGATCGAGATCAGCCTCCTCTTCATATTCGCCTGCCTCTGTCTCTACCTCTTCTATGGGAGGAAGCGGGGAACCGGCGATTTCGCCCTGCTGCACCTGCTCAAGCGGATCACCGACACCCGGCTGACCGAGGACCTGCTCGAGACCGAGCTCAGGGACATCATCATCACGAGGGACGAGATCCAGCAGGACCGATTCGACTGCCTCGTCCGGGACGCGAAGGTCTATGATATACAGGGGAAGAGTGACTTCTCCAGCCTGCTGAGGACTGTCGCGCCTGACATCGCAAAAGAGATCGGGATGGAGGAGGGTGAAGTCATCAGGCGGTATACCGAGCGTCATGAGTCCATGAACACGGCGATCTCCGACTTCCTGGCCATCCCGCACATCATCACCGACGGGGATGAGGATGCGTTCATGCATGTGGTGAGGTGTTCCGAAGGGGTGGATTTCCACCCTGACAATCCGTCGGTCAAGGCCGTCTTCTTCCTCGGGGGCAGCAAGGATGCGAGGGTCCTCCACCTCAAGACGATCGCCGCGATCGCCTCCCTGGTAGGGGAGGAGGATTTCCCTGAGAAATGGATGGCAGCAGGGTCAGCCACCGAGCTGAAGGACGCCATGCTGCTCAGCAGGAGACAGCGGTACCTGTAGCCTGTGAACAGGGGATAGCATTCACCTTGTCTGCCTGGGCTGGAGTATGACGTTTGACGTGAGGATCTGTTCATGGGATTGCATCAGTATCCTGTCCCGCTCATCCTCTCATAGAGTCCGATCACGTCACGGTAGAAACCATCTGCGACCGAGAGCACCACATCTGTATTCTCTGCGAAATGATCATGGGAAGTGCTTTGCCGCGCATTGATGTATCGGATCCAGTTCTCTGCATTACTGATCATCCCGGCTTCAGCTGCAAGCCTCATGATCGATTTAGGACTACCTGCTGCAGCTTCAAGGAACCCTTCTTCAAAGAGGTATCGCATGCAGCTTTTCCAGGAAGCATCCAGGGTATACTCAAATCGCTTGACCAATGAATCCTGGAACGCATCATGTTCCAACGTTGTGCTGTCTGCTGGCATTGCCTTGAAGGCAGCCAGCATCTCCTCGAACCGCTTGATTGCATTCCGTAATTGATCGAAGTTCATACCATATCTCCAATTCGTTGGGATCTCTGCCCCTCACCATACCATAGATGGTGTGGAATGTTGACTGGAATGTGATACGTGACGGGATTGGGCTTCCAGGACACCGTATTTCCCGGAACTGAACCTGTTAGGAGTAATATATGGTAATTTGTGGATGACAACTCCACAAATTTACGTTAATTCATGGAGTTGTCCTCCACAAAATTTGATTATTGTCGTATTGTGACGTATAATCCTAAGAAGGAGGAGCTATGTTTACCCGGTATTATGATGACCTTGCCAAGCAGATGCGTGAACATCGTGTTCTCATCATGTATGGTCCGCGGAGGACCGGGAAGACGACCCTGCTGAAGCAGTACCTTGAAGGCTGCGGGAAGCGGTATCTCCTCGAAACGGGAGAGCATATACAGTTTGCCGCATTGCTGGCCTCCCGCGACCTTGACCAGATCAGGCGAGCCCTCGAAGGGTATGAACTCCTTGCCATCGATGAGGCCCAGGAGATCCATGGGGTAGGACAGGCCCTCAAGCTGATCGTGGACCATATCCCTCAATGCGAGGTCATAGCCACTGGATCTTCTTCCTTCACGTTATCACAGCAGGCTGGTGAGCCCTTGACCGGAAGGAAGAGGACGATAACCCTCTACCCATTGGCACAGCTGGAGCTGCGTGACCATTTCACCCCCTATGAACTGCAGCAGCAGCTTGAAGATTTCCTGGTATTCGGGTCATACCCCGAGGTGGTCTCTGCAGGAGGGCGGATAGAGAAGCTCGAGATCCTGCAGGAACTTGTGCAATCATACCTCCTGAAGGATATCCCCTCATATGAGCGGCTGCGTTCTCCGAATACCTTACTGCAGCTGCTCAAGCTGCTGGCGTTCCAGGTTGGAAGTGAAGTCTCCCTCCAGGAGTTGTCCAGGAAGCTGCATGTTGATGTGAAGACGGTCTCCAGGTACATCGACCTTCTCGAGAAGACGTTCGTGATCACTGCATTGCCGGGGTTCGGCAGGAACCTGAGGAAAGAGGTGACAACAAAGTCTAAATACTATTTCCTTGATAACGGCATCAGGAATGGGGTCATCAACCAGTTCGGGGCACTGGATGGCAGGAATGACATCGGGGCACTGTTCGAGAACTTCCTGATCACTGAACGGTTGAAAAAGCAATCGTATGACTCATTCTATGGGAACAGGTATTTCTGGAGAACCTATGACCGGCAGGAGATAGATTATATAGAGACAGTGGACTCAGCAATAGCTTCCTTCGAATTTAAATGGGGTAAGAAGGAACCGAGACTGCCGCAAGCGTTCAGGAAAGCATATGCCGAAGCCTCCTATTCCGTGATCTCACGGGAGACCTACCTCGATTTCATCCTATGACATCTGCCGGACCAGCTGTAACAACCCTCTCCAGCTATGGTATACTCTTCTCTGAGATACAACCTAGATAATTGGAGGAGTGCATGAATCCAAGCTGGACATGCCCGAAATGCGGGAACACAGGATACCAGACCGACCAGATGGCTGCGACAGGAGGGGGAATCAGCAAGTTCCTCGATGTGCAGAGCAAGAAGTTCAATACCATCTCATGTACGAACTGCGGATTCACCGAGTTCTACCGGGCCGAGACCAGTGGTATCGAGAACCTCTTCGACCTATTCCTCGGACGATAGTCCCTGCAGGATGCGGATCCTTCCTGATTCACAGGTGATGACCTCAGAGAAGCGAATCGAGTCGTCCATCGTGATCACATAGTCAGCCAGCGGCAGGTATGCCGCAGCTGACGCCTTCTTCTTTTCACTTTCCCCGTCAAGGATGACGAAGAGGTCCGGCTCCAGACAAGCCCGCCCCGATGTCGTCTCCAGCACCAGTACATCAGCACTGCTCACTGCTTCTTCCTCCCTGAGGGATTCTATCGCCGGGCACATCGATTCCCTGTCTGCCGTCAGGTGGTAGACATGGTCAGCCCCTGCCGCCAGGATGCGGGCAGTGTCGGTGAGTGGGTCTGTGGAGGTCTCCTCAGTGAGGGAGAACCCCGCCTGCCTGCCGGGGGTGACTTTGACCACCGCGATGCGGTATGCGTCTTTCAGCAGTGAGATCATCCTGCAGATCAGGGCCGTCTTCCCGAGATGTTTGAGGGTGGAACCTACCATGATGGTATAGGGTGCTTCTTTCATGATAGTTTGGATTATAGCACAGAATGGTGAATTGCGCGGTTCATCATATGTGTATCTATTGAGAGAGTTCGGTATTTTCTGTACTATATTCAGACTCGTTACAGAGGTGAATTATGAAAACTTACTATTTAGGTATAGATATAGGTTCGACTACTGCGAAGATAGTCCTGACCGATACAGAGGGGAAGATCCTCTTCACTTCCTACAGGCGTCATAATGCGGAGGTCTTCACCGTCCTCCTGCAGATCCTCGATGAGGTCGTCGGGCTCATCGAGCCCGATGCACATGTCTCGGTGCTCTTCACGGGGACCGCGGGGATGGGTGTGGCAGAGAAGGCTGAGCTTCCCTTCGTGCAGGAGGTCGTCGCGTCCAGTGAGGTGGTCAAGCAGTACCTGCCTGAGGTGAGGACGTTCGTCGACCTCGGCGGCGAGGATGCGAAGATCATCTTCTTCGATGACAACCTTCACCCTGACATCAGGATGAACGGGAACTGCGCCGGGGGAACTGGGGCGTTCATAGACCAGATGGCAGAACTCCTCCATATACCGGTCAGCGAGCTCAGCGACGTGGCCCGTACCCACACGACCTGCCACCCGATCGCATCCCGATGCGGGGTGTTCGCCAAGACCGACATCCAGAACCTCATCAGCAGGGATGTGCCGCCCCAGGATATCGCGGCATCGATCTACCGGGCTGTCTCGTTCCAGATCATCAGTGCCCTTGCACGGGGAATGGACATCACGCCGAAGCTGATGTTCGCAGGCGGTCCCTTCACCTTCCAGCCGGTACTGAAGGAGACCTTCCTCGAGGTGCTCGGTCTCACCGAAGCGGATGTCGTGGACACACAGCTCATCGATGAACGGCTTACCACGGAGTATATACCGGCAGCCGGTGCGGCCCTCAGGGCGAAGACCCGGGGCGAGGAATACACGATCAGGGGGCTCATCGATAAACTGGAAGCTTCACAGAACATCAAGCTGGCATCAGCAGCCTCCCTGCCGAGGCTCTTCGCCGATGAGGCGGAGCTCGCAGCCTGGGAGAAGCGGTTCGAGAACTACCGGATCAAGCAGGTAGACCTGAAGGAACTGGACGGGAAACCCGTCTTCCTCGGGATCGACTCAGGTTCCACGACCACCAAGGTCGTGCTCATAGATGAGGACGGGCGCCTCGGTTTCACCTTCTACTCCTCGAACAAGGGGAACCCGGTCGATGCGGTGCTCACCGGGCTCACCGAGCTCTCCCGTCAGATAGACGAAGCAGGCGTTGACATCACGGTAGCACGGGGTGCCTCGACCGGCTACGGGGAGGACCTCATCCAGTTCGCCTTCAGCCTCGATGACGGCTATGTCGAGACGATCGCCCACTACCGCGGGGCACGGTTCTTCGAGCCGGACGTCTCCTTCATCATGGATATCGGCGGACAGGACATGAAGGCCATATCAGTGAAGGACCAGGTGATCCAGAATATCGAGTTGAACGAATCCTGTTCCTCAGGGTCCGGTTCATTCATAGAGACCTTCGCGAAGTCGATGAACAAGAGTGTACAGGAGTTCGCCCAGTCCGCATGCCTTGCTGACCATCCCTATGACCTGGGATCCCGCTGTACGGTGTTCATGAACTCGAAGGTGAAGCAGGTGCTCAGGGAGGGCGGAGCCCTCGGCGATATCTCCGCAGGCCTTGCCTACTCCGTGATCAGGAACTGCCTGAACAAGGTGCTGAAGATCTCGGACTCCCGGGTGCTCGGGGACCATATCGTGGTGCAGGGGGGAACCTTCCGGAACCCCGCGGTCCTGCGGGCGATGGAACTGGTGACCGAGCGGTCGGTTATCCGTCCCGACCGGTCCGAGCTGATGGGGGCCTGGGGTGCGGCGCTCCTCTCACGCGACAAGTACTTCAAGCAGCAGGAGCGGGCAGCTTCAAGCTTCATCGGCTGGGAGCAGCTGCCGCAAGCGGCAGCCTACGAGAAGCGGAACCTGACCTGTCACGGCTGCGAGAACCAGTGCGAGATCGTGAGACTCTCCTACCCGGAGAGGACGAGGCCGGACGGGTCCAAGGCCCAGTTCTATACCGGCAACAAGTGCGAGAAGATCTTCACCAACCAGGCCAAGGGGACCCGTACGGGTGAGAACCTTCCCGAGCGGAAGCGGGAGTTGCTCCTGAACCGATCGGGTGAACCTGTGGGGAAGAAACGGGGAAGGATCGGCATCCCGAGGGTCCTGAATATCTGGGATGACTTCCCCTTCTGGAACACCCTCTTCACCTCATGCGGTTTCGAGGTCGTCCTCTCTGACCCCTCGACCCAGGAGCTGGTCACCAAGGGGTACAGTTCCGTCATGTCGGAGAACATCTGCTTCCCGGCGAAGATCACCAACGGGCATATCATTAACCTCGTCGAGAAGGGGGTAGACCGTATCTTCTACCCCAAGATCAGGTATACCAAGGGCGAATACGCGAACGTCCTCAACAGCTATAACTGCCCGGTAGTCACAGGTTATCCACAAGTCATCGAGTCATCGATAGACCCGGGAACCCGGTACAGCGTGCCGCTGGACAACCCCTCCTTCAGCTTCGAGCGGAAGAACCTGCTCATGAAGCGGAGCATCGATTATTTCAGTGAACTCGGGGTCCCGAAGTCGGTCGTCACCCGTGCCGTCAACAAGGCCATGAAGGAGAGTGATTCCGTGAAGGCCGAACTGCGGCGCATCTCGAACGAGATCGTGAAGGATGCAGAACGGGAAGGGCGCAAGGTGATCCTCCTCCTCGGAAGGCCCTACCACATCGACCCCTTCGTAAACATGAAGATCCCGGAGATCATCAGTGCGCTGGGATTTGATGTTATCACAGAGGATTCCGTACCGACTTCACCGAAGCAGAAACTGCAGGATATCCACGTGCTCACACAGTGGACCTACCCGAACCGGCTCTACCATGCCGCGACCTGGGCAGCCCACCAGCAGCATGTCGAGGTGATCCAGCTCAACTCCTTCGGGTGCGGTCCTGATGCCATCACCGTCGATGAGGTCAAGTCGATCCTCAACCAGTACGGGAAGAACCCGACGCTGATCAAGATCGATGAGATGACCAGTCCCGGCTCGGTGAAGCTCAGGGTACGTTCGCTCGTCGAGTCCCTCAAGGGCCGGCGGGATGACTACCGCGCCTCCGCGATCGAGAGGATCCAGACGAGGATCTTCACGAAGAAGGACAAGCAGCGTACGGTCATTGCCCCGCAGTTCTCACCCTTCTACACGGACTTCATCATCGCAGCCTACCGGAACCAGGGCTACACCATCGACGTACTTCCGATGGCTGACCGCGAGAGTATCGAGCTCGGGCTCCGGTATTCTAACAACGATATCTGCTACCCTGCGACCATCGTGATCGGTGATCTCATAAAGGCTTTACGCAGCGGTAAATACGATCTGAACAACGTGGCTGTTGGATTGACCCAGACGGGCGGCCAGTGCCGTGCATCGAGCTATGTCTCACTGCTGAAACGGGCCCTGATCCGTGCCGGCTATGATGATATCCCGGTAGTCACCGCCTCCACGAACAACCGGTCGAGCAGGATGCTCAACGAGCAGCCCGGCTTCGCCGTGAGGAAGCTGCCGTTCACCCTCACCGCACTCTACGGGATGGTCTTCGGTGACGTCCTGGCAAAGCTCTACTACTATGCTGCGGTACGTGAGGTGGAGAAGGGTTCAGCCCTGAAGATCGTCAACCGGTACCTCAACCTCGGTAAGCAGGTCATCAACCACCACTCGAGGAACAAGATGTTCAAGCTGCTCGAGGAGGTGATAGCTGAGTTCAACGAACTCCCGATGCACGATCTCGGGAAGGTCCCGAAGGTCGGGATCGTCGGCGAGATCTACGTGAAGTTCAACCCCTTCGGGAACCTCTATACCACGGACTGGCTCATCAAGCGGGGCATCCAGCCGGAGGTTCCGCCGCTGGTGGACTTCTTCCTGATCCCCCTTGTCTCCACTCAGTATAATGCAAAGAACCATATCGAGGAGGTCAAGCAGTTCATCGTCCACCTGCTCTCACGGGCAGAGGGCTTCATGGACCGCTTCTTCGGACGTGCTAACGACCTTCTCGGTCAGTTCAAGGGAGAGATCACCCCGTTCCACTCGATCAAGAAGATGGCACATCGGGCAGAGAGCGTCATCGACCTGATCAACCAGTTCGGTGAGACCTGGCTCCTCTCCGGCGATATCGTGACCTTCGCCGAAGAGGGCGTGAACACCATCGTCTGCCTCCAGCCCTTCGGCTGTATCGCGAACCACGTCATCGCGAAAGGGGTCGAGAAGAGGATACGCACACTTTATCCACAACTGAACCTGCTGTTCCTCGATATGGATTCAGGGATGAGTGAGGTGAATGTGGCCAACAGGATGGAGTTCCTCGTGGACTCCCTGATCTCCGATGAGGAGATCAGGAAGAAGCGGGGTGCCCCTCAGTCCGTGTAGCCTTCGTTGATCTCGGTATCGATGTCGGTGAACTGAACCTCTGTTGCCCTGCTCCTGATCTCTTCCTTCTGCTCAGGGGCGAGCTCGAGGTTCGTGTACTCCTTCGTGGTGGCGAAGGGATACCCCGGGTACTCGTAGATCGGGATCCTCGGTTCGATGTAGCCGGCTGAATACCCCCAGATGCTCCGGTACTCATCAGGTTTCTCCCCGATGGTCTCGAGCTGCCTCAGGTAGGAGGCGACTGACTTCGACTCGATGATGATGACTTCCTGCATCGTGTCCACGATCGGGCTGTGCGGCCGGCTGTGGTCCTGGTTGAAGGCCAGGATCCTCCTGCCGTCTGCCGTGATCCCGATGGTCCGGTAGGTATTGCTCTTCCCGACCCCGGGGAGGTTGATCGTGTTCCTGTCGGTAGCGAGGAATGGGATCTCCTCGGCACTCCTGAGCTCCTCGATCTGCTCCTTCATATGGTTGGGGGTCTTCATGAAGCTTCGTATCTTGCTGTAGTACTTGGGGTCGACCCTGCCGATCGATTTCTCCTCGATCTGCTCCTGGATGGAGCGTGAGTTATTTGCGAAGAAATGCTTGTTCTCATGGTACCCCTTCACCGTGAAGGTGTAGTAGGGCAGGACACCGATGGTGTTCAGGGTCTGGCGGAGCTTCGCCGTATGGCCCCTTCTGGAGGCAGCGACGGTGAACACCTCCTGGTTGGTCACTGTCCACCCGGCCTCGAGCAGCCTCGATACTGCACGGGCTGCCTCCGGGGTGATCTCCATGGCGGTGGAGAAGTGCGTCTGGATGATGAACTGCTTGATGCCCACCTGCTCGGCCTTCTCCTTGAAGGCCTTGAGGACCGCGACCCTCCAGTCTGAGATCCTCTGGGGCAGGTAGATGGGAATCTTCGTCCCGAGCCGGACGCGAATGATCTCGGCATACTTCTCACCATCCTCGCGCAGCCTGTTCGCCTCGATCTTGTTCACGGCCATGGTATAGACTGCATCGAGGACCTCCTTGAGGGCATCGACAGAGCTCATCATGGCATCCCCACCGGTGATCAGGATATCCTGGAGCTGGGAGTCCTCCTCGAAGTACTTCATCAGCTTCTCTAACCGTGAGGACCAGTTCTCCTTCGGCTTGAGCTTCTCGAGGTCGAAGTTGAAGCGGCCGTTCTGGAAGTCGTACATCCTCTGGCAGTATGCGCACAGCCCACCGCAGGCACGGCCCATGGTGGAGGGGATGAAGATGGCGACATTGGGGTACCGGCGGTGGATGTTGTTGGATGGGAGTATCCAGCCTGCCGCATTCGGCTTGCCGGGCTCCATGACATCCTCCTTCTCCCATGCTGATATGGACCCGAACTCATCGACGAGTTCCCGGGAGTAGAGGACATAGTCCCTGATGGCTATATCGGCATACTGGTACTTCTTGTAGGGGTCTATGAGCAGCAGTGAGAGGAAGTAGGGGGTCACGAAGATGGGGATCCCCTTGCTCACTGCATCGCTCATCACCGTGATCGTCTCGTCGGAGAGCGACCCGCCGAGGTAGCGCTGCAGTCCCTCGACACTTCTCACGGCGTACTTGAGGTGGAACATGTCATTGTCCCACCATGCCTGCAGCTGGTTGAGGGCTGTGTGCGAGTCCATATCCTCATCGAGGGTGAACCTGCCGCTCTGTTGTTCGGCACCCTGTATATCTTCATAGATGAGCCGGATGATCCGCTGCTTGTTGCGCTCCCGCATATGCCGGATCTCCTCATCGAGACCTGATGGGTGGCCGCCCATCCAGTCCATGACCTTCTGCCTGGAGGGTATCTCGGGCCGCTCTATCCCGTTAAGCTGCCTGAGCAGGTGGAGCATATCCTCATAGAAATCGATGGAGGCCTCATACCTGCCGGTCTGGATAGCCTCCTTGATCAGGCCGAACGGCCGGGAGACGACCTCCTCGCCGTGGAGATTCTGATCTGGGAAGGAGTCCCCTTCGTACTCGAGGTAATCAAGGACCCTGATGAAGGCAAAATCACGCCAGGAGAGCTTGAAGAACGCCTTCTCCCCCTGTTCCTTCCCGGTGTAGTACCCGAATGCCTTGGGATGCTCCTGCAGCATCCTCAGGATCACCTTCCAGATCCGGTTCAGTCCCTGTCTCTGTCCGAGTGCCGGGTCCTTGAGGATCTGGTAGATCTCGGGGTTCTCCTCGATGATGAGTTTGACGATAGACTCTTTTGTTTCCTGGTTCATAGTTAAGCTCCATTTTACCTAAAATCGACAGTTGTCCCCGGGTGCATCAGGCGCAGAAAGATCATAAGGGTAATTGTGACAACTTCTTAATGGTGATGAGGTACTATAACTATAACACTTTATCGGGCCTTAGGCAAATCATGGGATGATTCGTAACAGGAGCAAGCCCTGATCCATGATCCTATCCTCATGAACCAGGGCTTTCAGTGTGTGGGAACGGGTCCGGCTTAGCCGTGGTTGAAGCAGCGTGTGCCGGTGAAGACCATCGCGATCCCGTGCTCGTTGCAGGCGTCGATGACCTCCTGGTCCCGGACTGAGCCTCCCGGCTGGATGATCGCCCTGATGCCGGTCTGTGCGATCTCATCGATGCTGTCCCGGAAGGGGAAGAAGGCGTCAGAGGCCAGGACGGCCCCTTCGGTCACTGCCGACTTGCCCAGCGCGATCTTGACCGCATCGACACGCGAGACCTGTCCGGGCCCGATACCGAGGGTGACCTGGTCCTTCGCGGTGAGGATGCCGTTGGACTTCACATGCTTGAGGACCTTCCAGGCGAAGAGCATGTCGCTGACCTCCCCGTCTGAGGGGGCGGAATCGGTCACGACCTTCAGGTCTCCTTCGCTGATGAGAGAGCAGTCCCTGTCCTGGAGGAGCAGGCCGCCGCCGACGAACTTGTTGAACCTGATGGGGTTGAGCGGTGGTACGTCCCCGAGCCTGAGGACCCTGAGGTTCTTCTTCTGCTTCAGGATCTCCAGCGCCTCGGGCTCATAGTCGGGCGCCATGAAGATCTCAAAGAATATCTTCCTGAAGTACTGGGCAATCTCCTTAGTGCAGGTCCGGTTGATGGCAACGAGTCCCCCGAAGGCTGAGAGCCGGTCCGCCTCGAATGCGGCTTTGGTGACCTCGAGGAGGTCTTCCCCGGTCGCTGCCCCGCAGGGATTTGCGTGCTTCACGACGATGCAGGCGGGTTCTGTGAACTCCCTGAGGGTCTCGATGGTGCCGGTGGCATCATTGAGGTTGTTGTAGGAGAGTTCCTTCCCGTTCAGGATCTCCGCATCGAGGATCGAGAGGGCCTCCTTCTTCGCAGGGGGGACGATCTCTTTATAGGCAGCTGCACGCTGGTGGGGGTTCTCTCCGTATCGCAGGGGGGAGAACTTCCGATAGGTGAGGGTCACCTCCTCGGGGTACTCCTCCTCGGTGAGGTAGGCCTGGATCAGTGCATCATACTGCGCGGTATGCCTGAATGCCGCTGCACAGAGGCGGCTGCGGGTCTCATAGGCTACCGTACCGTTGTCCTTCAGCTCACCGAGGACAGCCTCGTAGTCCGAGGGGTTCACGATCACCGAGACCCAGCCGACGTTCTTCGCCGCTGACCTGATCATCGTCGGTCCCCCGATATCGATCTGCTCGATCGCATCATCGAGCTTCACCTCAGGGTCCTGGATCGTAGCCTCGAATGGGTAGAGGTTGACGACGACCATGTCGATCCAGGGAATGCCGTGTTCCTCCGCCGCCTGTGCGTGTTCATCCCGCAGCCCGAGGATCCCCCCATGGACGAGGGGATGGAGGGTCTTGACCCTTCCGTCCATCATCTCAGGGAATCCGGTCAGCTCCGATACACCGCGGACGGGGATACCATTCTCCTTGAGTACCCGCTTAGTCCCGCCGGTCGATACCAGCTCGACTCCCATCTCGCTGAGTCCGCGTGCGAATTCGACGATGCCGCTCTTGTCTGAGACAGACAGCAGTGCCCGTCGTACCGTTGTCGGTTGTTTGTTCATCTCTTACCTCTTTGTGGTTGTCACGAGGGAATCTCACGATGAGATCCTCTTTAAAAAAACTTCCAAGGCCAGATTCTCAACAGGTGAATCTGGAATCTGGCTCATACTCCTTGATCACTTCTATGAGGGCTTCTCCCTCAAGCTGCTGGACTCTCGCTTTCAGCGTGTCCGGCGTGTCCCCGGGGAGGACCGGACATCGCTTCTGCAGCAGGATCGGTCCCCCGTCGACCTCCTCAGTCACCAGGTGGACCGTGCAGCCGGTCTCCTTTCTGCCCGCAGCGATGACTGCCGAATGGACATCACCGTCCATGCCCCCGGCAAAGTCGGGGAGCAGGGAGGGGTGGACATTGACCAGGCGGTCGGCCCACTGTGAGCAGAACCAGGGCGATACGATCCTCATGTAGCCGATGAGGAGGATGATCTCCGGTTTATGTCGCTGCAGGACTGCATCGACTTCACGGTCATACTCCTCGCGTTCTTTACGGACACCACCCGAACGTGCCGGGATGTGTACCGCCTCGATCATATGGTCCCGTGCCCGCTCGAGGATCCCGGCCCTCTTCCTGTCCGAGACCACTACCGTGATCTCAGCGGAGAGCGAGCCCCCTGCGATGGCATCGATGATCGCCTGCATGTCTGTACCCCGGGTGGAGCCGAGGACGGCGATCGGCCTGGGGACGTTCATGAACGCAGCTCCCGCATGGCCTTGACCCGGGAAGCGACCAGTTCGCTCGTCCCGATGTCATCCCGGTGGAAGAGGTCGCCCCTGATCCTCCCGATCTGTGCCTCTGCGATACGCTCAGCCTCCTCGATGGTCTCCCCGAGGGCGATGCATGCCGCGGTCCTGGACCCGCCGGTCACGAGCACCCCGTCCTTCAGGTCTACCGACCCGAGGAAGAGCCTGCAGGAGTCATCGACCTCACTGATGTCTATCTCGGCTCCCCGGTTCGATACTGAGGGGTAGCCGTTCGGAACGACATACTTGCAGACGGAGGCCTTATCGAGGATCTCGATCGATGCCTCAGAGAGGGTGCCTTCTGCTGCATGGCTGAAGAGCTCGACGAAGTCCGCCTGTATGATCGATACCAGGTTCATGACCTCGGGGTCCCCGAACCGGGCATTGTACTCGATGATCTTGACGCCTTCCTTCACTGCCATGAAGCCGCCGTAGAGGACTCCCCGGTAGGGTTTTCCGTTATCGACGGCAAGGGCTGCGATGACTGCCTCATTGAGCCTGCGAGCCTCTTCGATGTCTTCTGGCTTCAGGAAGGGGAGGGACCCGTCATGGTCTGAGTAGCTACCCATCCCGCCGGTATTGGGACCGGTGTCACCGTTGAAGGCTCTCTTGTGGTCCTGTACGGCCGGGAGGTGGATCGAGGTCTCCCCGTCCGTGATGGTCATGAGGGAGAACTCCTGCCCGATGAGCTTCTCCTCTATGACGCACTGCCCGCTCTCGGAGAGCAGGGTGTCGACAAAGCTGAGTGCTTCCCCATGGCTGTGGAGATGGTCCCCGGCGACCTGGACGCCCTTTCCGCCTTTCAGCCCGTCTGCCTTGATGACATAGAACTCGCCGAGTTCCTCGAGGAGCGTCTCAGCCTCCTCATGGGTCCGGACTACCCGGTAGACCGGGCTGGCATCAGGCACGCAGCCGGAGAGGAGGTCCCGCGTATAGGACTTGCTGGTCTCGATCCGGGCAAGGTCCTCATCCGGGCCGAAGACGTCGATCCCACCGGCTCTCAGGATGTCGGCTACCCCGGTGCTCAATGGTGCTTCCGGCCCGATGACCGCGAGCTCGATGCCCCAGTCTTTTGCTGTCTCGAGGATGTACTCCCCGTCGGTGATGTCACCGACGGTGTACCCCGCGCAGAGGTCCCTGACTGCGGGGTTCACTGCTGAGCCGATACAGTAGAGTGCTGATGTGCTCTGTGAGCGATGCAGGCTGTATGCAAGGGCATGTTCACGTGCCCCTGAGCCTACTATGAGTATCTGTTTCATGTTCTGGCCTCTTTCTCCTTGTGGATATAGGTCCCGCCGAGACAGGCATAGCAGGGTGTGTCGATATGGTGGTCACCCTTCCTGGTCACGGCCTCGATCAGGTCGTCGATCTCCTGGTAGAGGAGGATCTCCGCCTCGAGGAAGGTTCTGATCTCCTCTACGCTCTTGTTGGAGGCGATCAGCTCCTCCGAGGTGGGGATGTCGACCCCGTAGAAGCAGGGGTTGGTGACCGGGGGGCAGGCAGAGACGAAGTAGACCTTGTTCGCCCCGAACTCCTTGACCATCCGGACGATCTCTCTGCTGGTCGTACCCCTGACGATGCTGTCGTCGACGATCATCACGTCCTTCCCCTGGATCTCCAGTCTCTGGGGCACCAGCTTGTAGCGTACCGACTGGCGCCGCTGCTTCTGGTCGGCCATGATGAAGGTCCTGCCGATGAAGGTGTTCTTGTAGAGTCCCTCGGAGTAGTTCACTCCCAGCTTCTTTGCCATGGAGAGCGCCATGGTATTGGAGGTCGAGGGGGCCGGGATGATGACATCAGGCCGGAGCTCCCCGTACTTCCTGATCCAGAGGTTCCCGAGGTTCTCCCCCATCCTCAGGCGGGACCGGTAGATGTTGATGTTGTTCATCCAGGTGTCAGGTCTCGCGAAGTAGACATACTCGAAGATGCAGGGGGTGAACTTGTCATGCTGGACGACCCGGGAGAAGAAGTCCCCCTTCTCATTGATGTAGATGATCTCACCGGGAGCCACGTCCCGTACTAGGGTGTAGCCAAGCATATAGAACATGGAATCCTCGGAGGCGAAGATATACTCCTTCCTCCCGCTCGCACTCAGCCGTTCGCCCATGACCAGGGGGCGGATCCCGTGGGGATCCCTGAAGGCGATCAAGCCGCGGTCCTTGATGACCGAGACGGCTGAGATCGAGCCCTGTGCTGCCCCGAAGAGTTCGGAGGCCGATATACACAGCCCGTCGAAGAAGGTATTGTCGCTGATCAGGTGTGCGGGGTTGTGGCCGATGCACCGCTGCAGGACGTCAGCGAAGAGCTGCATGAGCATCTCGGAGTCGCTGTAGGAGTTGAGATAGCGTTTCCGGTTGGAGATGACTTCATTGCGCAGCTCCAGGTAGTTCACGATGTTCCCGTTATGGGCAAAGGCGATGCCGTTGGGGACGCTGGTCACGAACGGCTGGACCTCATCGTTGCTTTTCGCCCCGGCAGTGGGGTACCGGGTATGGCCGATACCCATATTCCCCTGGAGCCGTTCCATATGGCGTGCCTGGAAGATATCGCGGACCAAGCCGGCCCCCTTCTTTATATGGAGGCTGTCATTGCAGGTGATGATACCGGCAGCGTCCTGTCCTCGGTGCTGCAGCTGTACCAGGGAGTCATAGATCTCCGTGGCGACCGGGCTCTCCCCGATGATGCCGACTACGCCGCACATCTAGGCATCACTCCCGTCGGCGAGTGAGAGGATCCGCATTGCCGCAAGGGCGGCATTGCCGGGATCGATGACCGTCAGTACCGGTGTCCTGCTCGGCATCTGCAATGTCGAGTTGATGTTCACCATCATGTCGACCTTGTCTGCGAAAGGTGGGCAGGCGATGACGGGGAAGGTGCAGTTCGCGGCACAGAAGCCAGAGAGGGCGTTCGAGCGGCCCGCGATCGTGATGTAGACGACAGCCTCAAGCTCCTTGTGGGCATCGAGGACACCTAAGACCTTCAGCGGTTCCTTATGGGCTGAAGCGGTATAGACATCGATCGAGTACTCTGACATGTCGTATCCCTCTGCCTTCTGGAGCCCATCGATGATCTTGTCAGCATGCGGTTTGTCAGATGACGATCCCATGATAATTACGATTTTCTTCATTACTCACTCCATTCCTTCAGTCGATATACGCTTCGAGGTTCTTCACCAGCCGCTGGGCGGCCGGGACGTCCTGTTCATCTTCACCGGGAAACTCGAACTGCTCTCCCGTGATCTGTTCGTACAGCTGGATGTACCGCGCAGAGAGCTCGATGATGAGCTCGTCCGGGGCCTTCGGCAGGACCTCGTCATGGTAGGGGTCGCAGTGTTCCCTGAACCAGAGGCGGAGGAACTCCTTGTCGATGTTCTTCGGCTCCAGTCCTTCGGCGATCCGCTTCTCATAGGAGTCTGCGAGCCAGTACCGGCTGGAATCAGGGGTATGGATCTCATCGATCACCATGATGTTTCCGTCGGCATCCTTACCCATCTCGTATTTCGTGTCCACGAGGATGAGGCCGTGCTCGGCGGCGACTTTCTGGCCGTAGGTGAAGAGGTTGTAGGCATAGGTGCTCGCGGCTTCCCAGTCTGATGCACTCATCCACCC
Organism: Spirochaetia bacterium; assembly: GCA_963677595.1. GTDB lineage: Bacteria > Spirochaetota > Spirochaetia > CAKZLE01 > CAKZLE01 > CAKZLE01. The sequence continues at coordinate 1,302,528 of OY782041.1, read as the reverse complement.
CTCTTCCACGATCTCCTTCGGGGAGATGGGGCGGTCATGGTGCTCCTCCTTGGTCGTCGGGGTGATCACCGGCGTATCGAGCTTCTGGTTCTTGGAGAGGCCCTCCGGGAAGTCGATCCCGCAGTAGTTCCGTACCCCATTGTTGTATTGGGTCCATAACGACGTATCGGTCGTCCCCGTGATATAGCCGCGCATGACGAACTCGATGGGGAAGACGGTGCAGGTCTTCCCTACCGTGGTATTGGGGTCCGGGACCTCGACCAGGTGGTTGGGCACGATATGCGAGGTGTTAGCGAACCACCAGGCGCTGGTGAGGTTCAGGACCTGTCCCTTGAAGGGGACGGATGCCAGGATCCGGTCGAAGGCACTCTGCCGATCAGTGGTGACGAACACCATCTTCCCGTCGAGGCTGTAGCTGTCGCGGACCTTCCCGCGCTTCTTGTTCGGCAGGGAGAGGTCGGTCTCGGTGAGGCAGTTGTCGAGGTGCCTCGCGATGATGTCTCGGTAATCCTTCTGGTCAGCTCTCATAGGTCATCCTCCTGTGGGCTATGGGGTTGGCAAGCAGGTGGGTCGCCTCGACCTGCGCTATGACTTCCTCTGCATCATCTGCACGATCGGGGATGATCGTCCAGATGACACCGTGCCGCAGCTGCTCGATCCCATCGATCGAGAACCAGCTCTTCAGGGCATGGGTCGTATGGTCCCCGACGCAGTCATCATTCTCCCGTACGAGGAACGAGACTGCATGGGTTTCGGTCGACAGCGGGGAGGTGATGACGAACTCCTTGTTCGAGTTGTAGAGCTCCCCGCTCGCATCGATCTGCTCCAGGACTGCCGTACGCTGTTCTGCGGTGAGGGTCTCATCGAGTGCGATCTCCCAGTGGACATGCCTGCGGACTGCTGCAGGGATCCCCCGCAGCCTGAGGGCGTTCTCCACTGAGACCGCCTCGTTATCGGTGATGACGAGGCCAACGGTGACCTGTTCTGCTTCGGCAGCTGGTGTATAGGCCTCAGGGGCATGGGCGACGGCGGCGAGTTCTGGCGGGATCGAAGTCCCGGTCTCCCCGGAGAAGGGTCGATGCTCCTCGATGTACTTCCGCATCGAGGAGAAGATCCCGTCACCGGCCGGAGTCCGCTCCGGGTGGGGCATGAGGGCCAGGACCGAACCTGTCTCATTGGTGATCCCCGCGATATTGTAGACCGAGCCGTTGGGGTTGACCGGGAAGTCAGGGTCATAGCTGCCGTCATCATCGGCATACCTGAACACGGTCATCTTATGGTCGATCATATAGGAGAGGAGCTCTTCCGGGATCAGGAACCTGCCTTCCGCATGGGCGGCAGGGATCCTCATCATCTCCCCGTCCGTGAGTTCCGAGGTGAACGCGCACTGCTTCGGTGAACCGTCATGCTTTATATTGATCCACGCATTGTAGAAGCCGGTACCGAGGACTTCGCCTCCTTCGGTCCGCTGGTTCGTTGACAGGGCGACTGCCTGTCTGTACCCGGGGGCACCGGGAACCAGTCCCGACTCCACGAGGATCTGCGCCCCGTTGCAGATGCCGAGGACGGGCTTGCCCTTTGCGCTCTCTGCCTTGATCCGGTCCATGATCGGGTCTTGGGCCGCGATGATGCCCGAACGGCTCCGGTCCTCATAGGAGAACCCGCCGGCGATGATGAACCCGTCATAGGTGCCGAGCAGCTCTTCGTCCATGTTCCATCGGTGTCCGACCGGCTCCATGCCTGCCCTGCGGACTGCCTCTGCAGTCTCCCGTTCACAGTTCGTGCCCGGGAACTGGATCACTCCGATCTTCATGCCTCTCCTCCTGTGATGCCGGTGATGACGGTCTGCCCGTCCCCCCGTTCTATCGTGCCGAGCAGTACCGGCTCACAGCCGAAGCTGTCACCGATGACCTGCAGTGCCGTATCCTTCTCTTCTGCCGGGACGACGATAGTGTACCCGATCCCCATATTGAAGGCATGGAACATCTCGACTGCGGGGATGGACCCGAGTTCTGCCATGTAGGCGAAGATAGCCGGTGTCTCCCAGCTCTCCGGGTCGATCACGGCTGAAACATCCTTAGGCAGGGTCCTCGGGACGTTCTCGATGAGCCCCCCTCCCGTGATATGGGACATGCTCTTCACCGTGAGGCCGGACTCGAGCATCCTGAGGACTGCCGCGGCATAGTTGGTGTGCGGCTCGAGGAGGATCTGCCCGATGGTCTTCCCGCCGGTCTCGCCGAACGAGGCAGGTACGGTATCGTCAACCGTGAGCCCCGCATGGTCGAAGAGTACCTTCCGTGCGAGTGAGTAGCCGTTGGTATGGAGCCCGCTCGAGGGGATGCCGAAGATGAGGTCCCCGGGGACGACATCCTGGCCGTTGATGATCCCGTCCTTCTCGACGAAGCCCGTCACGATCCCGACGAGGTCATGCTCGCCCTCCCGGTAGGTGCCCGGCATCTCGGCAGTCTCACCGCCTACCAGGCTCACCCCGGCCTCGATGCAGCCGTCAGCCATGCCTCGGACCATCTGTGCGACCACCTCGGGGATGAGCTTGTCATTGGCGATATAGTCGAGGAAGGTCACCGGCTTGGCGCCGTGCACGATGATATCGTTGCAGCAGGCGCTCAGCAGGTCCCTGCCGATCGTGGAGTAGTCATCGAGCATGGATGCCACCATGATCTTGGTCCCGACACCGTCGATGCTCTGGACCATGACCGGATGGTCGTACTCATTGACGACCTGCTTCAGGTCATAGAAGGAGCCGAAGCTCCCGAGGCCTGTCAGTACCTCAGGCGAGAAGGTCGAGAGCGCACTCTCCTTGATCTTCTCCACTGTCTCGTTACCGGCCTCGATATCGACGCCCGCTGATTTATAACTGATACTCATGATAATCTCCTTCGTAGTCCATGCAGCCATTCGTACTTGGCTTTCTCCACCGGCAGGGAGATGAGCTCCCCGACCACGATCTCCCCGTTCCCAGGGGTGGTGGTTCCCAGGGGTATGAGGGAGACTCCCTCTGCGGCGAACTGTTCTGTACATGCTGTCAGGTCGTCTTTCTTCACAGCGAGGATGAACCCGAATGATTCCCCGAAGAGGAATGATACGGGGTCGATCCCGTCCGTCACCGAGACACGTGCCCCGATCCCGCTGGTAAAGAGCATCTCGCTCAGGGCTACTGCCAGGCCCCCTTCCGAGATATCATGGCAGGCTGAGATCAGGTGCTCTGCGGCACATGCCCCGATCGCCGTCCCGATAGACTGGAGCTCCTTGAGGTCCGGTCTCGGGATCGAGTTCCCGGTCTTCCCCGCGAGCTGGTAGTAGACGCTTCCCCCGAGTTCGGGTTTCCGCTTCCCTGCAAGGAGCAGCTCATACTCCCCTTCGGGGATGTGGCTGCCCAGCGCTGTCGTCACGTCCTCGATCCTGCCAAGCACCGCGATCATCGGACTCGGTGGGATCGAGCCGTTGCCCGATTCATTGTAGAGGGAGACGTTCCCCGCGATCACGGGGATGCTGAAGAAGGAGGAGGCGTCTGCCACTCCCTTGCAGCCGTCGACGAAGAGCCGCATCTGCTCCGGCTTCTCAGGGTTGCCGTAGCAGAGGCAGTCCGAGAGTGCCACAGGGACAGCCCCGCAGGCTACCGTGTTGCAGTAGGCCTCGGCGACCGCATTGACGGCTCCCTGGTAGGCATCGATCCGATTCTGCCTCGGGTTCTGGTCCGTGGTCAGGGTGACTGCCACCTTCCTGAGCTCCTCAGGGTAGGCCGCGTCATTGAACGGGGTCATGATGCCGGAATCCCCGGCACCGGCCTCGACAGCCGTCCTTCCCTGGACCTGTTTGTCATACTGCTCATAGAGCGGGTGACGTGATGCGATGTTCTCGGAGGCGAGCAGGTCGAGGAGCACCTGGTTGTAGTCTTCCGGTGCCGGGATCGAAGGCTCCTCCGGCGGGGTTCTCAACTCCCCGACCTCCCTATAGTAGAGGAATCCCTTCGTGACCTCTGATGCCGGTGCGTCTACGAGCTTCGCCCCGTGGTAGGTCACGACATAATCGGTCTCTTCGGTGACGTACCCGATCACCTTCGCAGCCGCACCCTTGGAGATCTCCGGCAGTGCGTATTCCTTGTTGTAATGGTCGAGGATCATGGGAGTCAGGTCTTTCGGGGAGACCCACATGTACCGTTCCTGTGTCTCAGCGCAGAGGATGACATGGGGTTCGTACTCGCCGTCCGCGATGTGGATCCGCTCCACCTCGACGACTGCGCCGTACCCTGCCTCATCCACGAGCTCGACACTGGCGCAGGCGATACCGCCGGCCCCGAGGTCCTTGAAACCGATCCGGTCAATGGCATCCATCGCCTTGAGCTTCTCGAAGAGCTCGACTGAGGACTTGATCATATGGCGGCCGAGGAAGGCGTTGGGTTCCTGGACGGCTCCCTTGTTCTGCTCGTGCTGGTCTTCCTCGAGCTCGAAGCTCGCGAAGCTCGCACCCCCGAACCCGCTGTTGTCAGTAGGTTTCCCGACGAGGATCAAGTCGTAGCCGACCGCGTCCTTCGGTGCGAAGGAGTGGACGATGGCATCGGCATCGATCAGCCCCAGCGACACGACGGTCACCAGGCAGTTGTCATCATACCCGGGGTCGAACTGCAGGCCCCCGCCGAGGTTCGGCACCCCGATGGGGTTGCCGTAGCCGGCGATCCCTGAGACGACTCCCTCATAGATCCACTTGTTCTTCGGGTTGTCGATGGAACCGAAGCGCAGGTCATCCGCCTGGGCTATGACCTGCCCGCCCATGCAGCAGACATCCCTGACATTGCCCCCGACCCCGGTGGCAGCTCCCTCATAGGGGACTAGCTGGCTCGGGTGGTTGTGGGACTCATGGCTCATGATGATCCCGTAGGATTTTCCGCTCTTATCATCGGCGATCCGTACGATCCCGGCATCCTCCTTGGCCCCGAGGATGACGTCCTTTCCGTCGGTCGTGAACAGTTTCAGGTACGGCCTGCTGCTCTTGTACGAGCAGTGCTCAGAGCCCTCGATCCCGAACAGGATCAGTTCGGCAAGGGTAGGTGCCCGGTGCAGGATATCGAACTGCAGCTTCTTCGCCTCGTCGATCGTCAGCCCTATGGTATGTTCGTTCAGCAGGGACCCGATCGCCTGGTCATCCATCTGCTGAAGGTCATACGAAAGAACATGTGTTTCTGACATAGATGTCTCCCTCTTTCATCAGTCTCTTGGCCCGAATCCCGCCGGAGGCCCCTGAAAACAGTAAGACCCCGGAATCATTCCGGGGCCGCAGTTCAAGCAGGTGCATGCGCAGTCTGCATGTGATCTTGTAATTTCTTGACCGCATGCAGGTGATCCCGCATAAAAAAGGGGATTCTTACGTCTTCCAGCATTTGTATGGTAACAGAGATCGGGCGATTCAATGTACTATAACCTCTTGATTTCTCAACGTTACAGCGCCATTCGCTATATTGTTGATCATAGGCAAGTTATACTTATTTTGTCGGTAAAATGCAACATGGGTGCGGGATGAAATCGGGAAAAAGATAAGAAAACTCCCATAGTGTTGCAGCCTGTCGCAAAAAGGACAACACCGGGTTGTGATGCCCGTGCGAACCCGCTCCAGACGGCCTGGGATCAGCCCCCCTCCCCCGCGAAGGAATAGAGGTATGCCGCCAGGTTGATCGACCCTTCCGGGGAGACCAGGATGCCTTCGGACTGCAGGAGGGCCGCCTGTTCCTCGAGTCCCTCCCCTGATGCCAGGGAGATCCGTCCCTGCCGGTTGATGACGCGGTGCCAGGGGAGGCTGTAGGTATGGGAGGAGGAGTGCAGCAGCCTGACGACCTGCCGAGCCCCTCGCGGGGAACCTGCCAGGCGTGCGATCTGGCCGTAGGTGGCGACATGCCCCTCCGGGATCTGTCGGATGAGGGTGATCACCCTCCTGGAGAACTCGGTCAGTTCCTGAGTCATACGGGATCCTCCTGTATACGGGATCTTCCTATTATAGCATGGATTACCCGCATCATGCAGTCTGGGACAGCGGAATCTGCGCAGGAACGGCACGTGGAGACAAACGCCCTGTTTTTAGCAAAGAATTGTCCCATAGCACTTTAATTTTTTCTTGCGACTCTATAGAATGATTTGACACTACAGGTAACCCTCGTACAGGAGAAACAGGATTTATGGATATTGAATTAAAGAGTCTTCATCCCCTTGAAGTACGCCTGCTGAGGCATGTGGCTTTGGGCGAGGTGATCACGGCTGACAGGATCATCGAAGAACTCGAATACAAGCTTGGCCAATGCAACCAGGCGTTCAGCTGGCTCACAGCCAAGGGGCTGATCGAAGAGTCCGGCCGCCAGGCAAAAGTCTATTATGAACTGACGGACCTCGGGAAGGTCCAGCAGCAGATCGGGCTTCCCGCCGAGCGGATCTTCAAACTGCTCAGTGAGAACGCACCCCATTCGCTCCCCGAACTCGCGCAGGCCCTCGGCCTCGAGCAGCGTGATATCGGGTCTGCGTTCGGGCAGCTCTCGAAAGTCGGCGTGTTCGGCATGAACGATGAGAAGAAGGCGGTCCTGAAGGCCGACCGGCTCCCTGACATGTTCCTCATGATCAGGGACCTGCTTGACCGGTCGACGGACTCCCTGCTCAGCGATGCAGACCTCTCGGATGAGGAACGGAAGGTGATCGGGAAGGTCAGCAAGAAGCGCGGTGCCTCAGGTGTCCCCTTCAGGATCATCGAGCGGGAAGAGGTCGACTATAGGCTGACCGGGAACGGTGCGGAAGTGAAGACTGCCCTCGAGAGTGCGGGACTCACCGGCGAGGAGCTCGGTGCGGTTACCCCAGCCATGCTTGCCTCAGGTGAGTGGAAGGAGAAGAACTTCCGGGCCTACTCCATGAGCACCCCTCCCGGGAGGCTCCAGCTCGGCCGGCGCAACCCCTACGGTGCCTACCTCCAGTGGGTGAAGGACAAGCTGAACTCACTCGGCTTCGAGGAGTTCGACGGCCCGCTCGTGGAGACGGAGTTCTGGAACGGGGATGCCCTGTTCATGCCGCAGTTCCACAGTGCCCGTGATATCCACGATGTCTACTACCTCGAGAACGCCTCCCATGCGAAGGAGATCGAGCAGCCCTACCTTGACCAGGTCGCTGCTGTCCATGAGGACGGATGGAATACCGGTTCACGCGGCTGGGGCTATTCGTTCGACCATGAGTTCACCAGGCGGCAGGTCATGCGCTCACAGGGGACGGTCCTCTCCGCGAAGACCCTGCCGAATGCCAAGATCCCGGGAAAGTACTTCGGGGTCGTCCGGTGCTTCCGGTATGACCAGGTGGATGCGACCCATGGGGCCGACTTCTACCAGACCGAGGGGATCGTCCTCGGTGACGACGTCAACCTCAAGACCCTGCTCGGGCTGCTGAAGATGTTCGCAGAAGAGGTCGCCGGGGCCGAGGAGGTCAAGTATGTGCCCGGGTACTTCCCGTTCACCGAGCCCTCGATCGAGGTCCATATCAAGCACCCGATCCTCGGCTGGTTCGAGCTCGGGGGTTCGGGTATCTTCCGCCCTGAAGTGACGAAGGCCATGGGCATCGATGTGCCGGTGCTTGCCTGGGGCCTCGGGATCGACCGTATGGCGCTCATGCATCTCGGGCTGAACGACCTGAGAGAACTCTTCACTCCCGACATCGAGAGTGTACGAACAAGAAGGGGAAGATAAGATGCCTAAAATTGAAGTTTCATCCAGGAAGTTCTTCGACCTTCTTGGTACCCGATACAGTGATGAACAGCTCGAGGAGATCCTCCCGGCCGCGAAAGCCGAGTTGGATGACCATGACGTGGAGGAGGACCTCCTCAAGATCGAGCTCAATGATACCAACCGCCCAGACCTCTGGTCGGCTGCGGGCCTTGCCCGGCAGCTTAGGGTCAACCAGGGGGGAGATGCTCCCTTCTATGACTTCTTCTCCACGGCGGAGGAGGAGTTCGACTGCGAGGGCAGGGTGATCGAGGTCTCAGAGAACGTGCAGGAGATCCGCCCCTATATCGTGGGGTTCGCCGTGAACGGCCTGAAGATCGACGATGCCGTCCTCAAGGACATCATCCAGACGCAGGAGAAGCTCTGCTGGAATTTCGGCAGGAAGCGGAAGTCTATCGCGATGGGGGTCTACCGATCCGACATCATGGAGTACCCGGTCCAGTACACGGCCGTCGACCCGGATGCCACCCGGTTCGTCCCGCTGCAGAGTGAGGAGGAGATGTCGCTGCGCGAGATCATCGAGAAGCACCCGAAAGGGCAGGAGTTCGGCCACATCGTGGCAGACCTCCCGGCATTCCCCTTCCTCACCGACGTGAATGGCAAGGTGCTCAGTTTCCCGCCGGTTATTAACAGTGCCGAGATAGGTGCCGTCAAGCTCGGTGACGAGGAGCTCTTCATCGAGCTTACCGGGACCGTGCTCAAAGACCTCGTCCTTGCTGCCTCCATCGTGGCCTGCGACCTGGCAGACCAGGGGTTCACGATCCTCCCGGTGAAGGTCAGCTACCCCTTCGAGACGGAGCTGGGTACGGAGTTCGTCTGTCCCTATTACTTCCAGGATCCGGTCTCCGCAGAACTGGGGTATATCAACAAGCTGCTCGGTGAGGATCTCTCCGAGGAGCAGGTGGTCGCGGCCCTGAGGAACATGGGAGCCTATTCGGTCATTGACGGGGATTCGGTCTATGTGACGGTCCCTGAGTACCGGAACGACTTCCTTCACCCGGTGGATGTCATCGAGGATGTCATGATCGGTCACGGGCTCGGGAAGTTCACCCCGGTGATGCCGAGCGACTATACCGTGGGACGGCTGACTGCAGAAGAGTCCTTCGGCAGGAAGGTCAAGGACCTCATGATCGGGCTCGGGTTCCAGGAGATGATGTACAACTACCTCGGTTCCCACAAGGACTACATCGAGAAGATGAACGTCGACGGGGATGAGTATATCCACATCGCCAACCCCATGACGGAGAACTATGAGTACGTCAGGGCATCGATCATGCCGTCCATGCTCCAATCCGAGAGCGTGTCCGCCCATGCGGTCTATCCTCATAACATCTTCGAGATCGGGAAGGTGGCCTTCCTCGATGCAGCCGACAACTCAGGCACCGTGACGAGGAATACCCTCGGGTTCTTCTCCGCCGATACCGCGATCGGGTTCAACGAGGTCAACTCGACCGTCGCAGCCCTGCTCTTCTACCTGAACAAGGAGTATGTGCTCAAGGATGTGTCTGATTCGAGGTTCATCGACGGGCGTGCCGGGGAGATCATCTGCGGGGATACCCGAGTCGGTATCTTCGGCGAGGTCAATCCCGTGGTCCTGGAGAACTGGGGCATCGGGATGCCGTCAGTCATGTGCGAGATCGATCTCGACCTCCTGATGAAGGACTAATCAGAAACCGCGAAGGTGCAGCTTACCCCCTGGCAGCCGGCATACGCATCCCGTATGTCGGTGCTCCCCAGGGGGAGCACCCCTGCCTGGTAGATGGTGAAGGGAACCGTTTCCGTATCCCCGCCGTGAGTCTGCAGGTAGATATCTTCCACCATACCGTTCCCATCACCTCCCGCGACCAGCACAGGTTCGATGAGTCCTTCGTATGACTCGATGCGTACCTGCAGTCCGTAGGTCTCATCGAAGAGGACCATGGCCCCATGCTCATCTTTTGAGGAGATCTCGCCGGTCGTCGCGATGATCACCGTAGGCGATACCTTCGCGACGTTCATGGGGATGGTATCGACGAGCCCGGCGATCGTCTTCCGGTCAGCCCTGATCACCGCGATGTCAGGGGAGAGGCCGGCGAGGATGGCCGCCAGGTCTGTGTCGCTCCCGTTGTCAACGAGTTCGATGGCCAGGGCTGAGACCACCATGGGGTCGAACTCCTGGAACTTCAGGCGTGAGTTATCGATGACATAGCTCGGGGTGGTACAGGAGGCTAAGAGGAAGGCCAGGAGGAGGATTGCCGGGAAAGTTACTCTTCTCATTTCAACCCTTCCAGCAGTGTCTTGATCTCTTCGGCGTGCTCTTTCGGGGAGACCTTCTCATAGACCTTGAGGACGTTGCCCTCTTTGTCGATGACCACCGTGGACCTCACGATCCCCATATACTCCTTCCCGTAATTCTTCTTCAGCTGCCATGCCCCGTAGGCCTCGATCATTTCGTGGTCCGGGTCCGATAAGAGCAGGAACGGCAGGTCGAACTTGTCCCTGAACCTGGTGTGGCTGGCTTGTGAGTCGCCGCTCACGCCGATGACCACCCCATCCAGGTCAGTGATCAGGTCATGATCATCCCTGAAGTTACAGGCTTCAGTCGTACAGCCGGGGGTGTTGTCCCGGGGATAGAAATAGAGGATGACGTAGGATCCCCTGAAGTCCTCAAGACTCCGGGTTATCCCGTCAGCATCGGGCAGGGTGAATCCAGGTGCCGGTGAACCGATCTCAAGCATGGGAGCCTCCTTGGTGGTCGTGGTCAGTCGGAGAAGAGGCTGTTGAAGGCATCGACTGCCTTCTGGTGGGCCTCTTCATTCGAAGACCTCGAGGATGACCGCAGGGCAGGGGTGAAGTACTCACAGAAGTTCGCGGTCTCCTTATCCTCGACCGGCTCCAGGATATGTTCCAGGCACTGATAAGGAGCCTGTGGGTCATAGAACCTGCAGTTATAGCAGATCTTCAGCGGGTTGCTGCATGACCTGCAGAGTGTCGTCCGGTAGATCTTCGTGTCAGCGGGGATCGAAGCCCCGCAAAAATAACAATCAGCCATAAGAGCATTGTACCCATACCGTTCATGAATTGCAATCTTGAACTTTATGGTATATGATGTAAACCGGTTTAGGCGGCAGTATGGAAGGTAATGAGCAGAAACAGCACAGGGTGACTATCTCGGATCTCGCGAAGGCCTCGGGCTACTCCAAGACGGCGGTCTCGTTCGCCTTCAATGCACCGGGAAGGATCTCGTCACAGGCATACGAGATCATCATGGAGACTGCCCGGAAGATCGGGTACATCCCCAACCCGGTGGCCAGGAATCTCTCCCTCCAGCGGCACCAGTCCATCGGGCTGCTGCTCCCAGACAGGATCGACACGGTCATGCTCAACCCCTATATCGGGGAGATCATCCAGGGGATCGGACGGGAATGCGAGGAGTCAGGCTACTCCCTGACCATGCTCCCGCTGCGGCACGGCAGTGTCGATGAGGCTGTCCGGCATGCCGCGGTAGACGGCATGATCACCCTCGGCATGCAGTCAGAGGAGCAGTCGATCGAGTTGATGCGGCTGAGGCGGATCCCCTTCGTGACCATCGACGGGACCGTCTCCAAGGAGATGCCGGGGGTGATCATCGATGACGAGCAGGCTGCATACGAGCAGCTGCGGTTCATCCTCGATCGGGGGTACCGCAGGATCGCGCTGCTCACCATGCCCTACGGCGGGGAGGAGGTCTCTCCTGCACGGAAGGACATCACCTCCATGCGGCTCAACGGGTACCGGAGGGCCCTTTCAGAGGATGGTCTCACCTTAAGCTCCACCGGAATCTCCAGCTACCAGGCGGAGTGCACCAGGGAGGAGGGTACCAGGGTCGCGAGGATGATACGTGAAGGGTCGTCCCTCCCTGAGGCGGTCGTCTGTATGAGTGACATCCAGGCGATCGGCTGTATGCTCGAGCTGGCCTCGAACGGGATCGCGATTCCCTCGAGGGTCGCGGTCATGGGGTTCGACGGGATCGATGCCGGTGAGATCGTGACCCCGGCACTGACGACGATATCCCAGCCGGGAAGGGCGAAGGGCAGGGCCGCTGCCTCCTTGCTTCTCGACCTGATCGAGTCCGACACCCCATCTGAGTACCAGATACTCATCCCCCATACGCTCAGCAGGAGAGATTCCGTATGAAGCAGATACGTTTGATAGATTCCGCATGTTCGGACGTGACACCTGATTTCGTCTCCAACGTGTTTCCCGCGGAAGGGGAGACGATAACCATCGCCTTCCGTGCCGACAGGGAAGCTCCCGTGAAGGGGGCGAGACTGAACGGCCTGATGCGGGGGGAACGGTTCTCCCTCCCCCTCGATACCGCAGAAGGGCATGAGCGGTTCACCTACTTCCGGGCTGAGCTGTCGATGAAGGGGGAAGGGCTCTCCTACCATTTCGTCATCGAGGCCGAAGACGGGTACTGGTATCTCGGGAACCGGGGGCTGCAGCGCATCCCCGTGGCGGGGCAAGACGAATTTCGGATCATCACCGGGATGAAGTACCCGGGGTGGGTTCCCGGTGCGGTGTTCTACCAGATCTTCCCAGACCGATTCAGGAGCGGAGATGATTCCATTGGGGTCAAACCGGGAGAGTACCGGTTCGACGGGACCGGCTCGTCAGTCACCCCCTGGGGCAGCCCGCCGCCTGAGTTCGAGATCGGCCGGTGTGTCGATTTCTACAACGGTGACCTCTACGGCATACGGGATGCCATCCCCCATTTCAAGCGGCTCCATGCCGATGCCCTCTACCTGAACCCCATCTTCAGTGCCCGGACCAACCACCGGTATGACTGCACCGACTATTTCCATGTCGATGACCACCTCGGGGGAGATGCGGCGCTCTGTGCACTGACGGAGGGGCTCCATGAGGCCGGCATGCATGTGATCATCGATGTCTCGATCAACCATACCGGCACCGACCATACCTGGTACCAGGCAGCATCGGCGGACCCGGAGTCCCGGGAGGCTGGATACTACTACCGGAACCCGGACGGCAGATTCGCCTGCTGGTTCGATGTCCCGACGCTGCCGCAGCTCAACTACGGGTCCGAGGCCCTGCGCAGGACCATCTGGAAGGACCCTGACTCCCTGGTGAGGCACTACCTGCGCCCGCCCTTCTCGATAGACGGCTGGAGGTTCGATGTGGCCAATGAAGTCGGCAGGAGGGGGACTGACCAGTTCTGCCATGAGATCTGGCAGGGGGTGCGGGATGCCGTGAAGGAGGAGGATCCCGACAGCTACATCATCGGGGAGCACTGGGAGGATGCCTCAGCATACCTGCAGGGGGACCAGTGGGACGGGAGCATGAACTACTTCGGTGCAGGACGGCCCATCCGAAGCTGGCTCGGTGAGCTTGACCGCTTCCTCATGGACAACTGGGGACACGACCCCAGGCCCGGGAGGAGCTGCTCAGGCGTCGAGCTCCAGGCATACTTGGAACAGGGGATCAGGGGACTGCCGAACCAGCTGCAGTTCTTCCAGTTCAACCTCTTCGACTCCCATGACACCCCGAGGCTCCATCACCACGAGGCGATCTGGGACTGGGAGCGCTACTGCGGTGCCCTCTACCTCCTCTTTACCCTGCCGGGGGCCGTATCCTATTTCTACGGCGACGAGATCGGTATCGGGGGCCATCCCCGTTCGGTCGAGGGGTCGCGGTACCCGATGGACTGGGATGAGTCATCCTGGGATATGAGGTTCTTCGAGCTCTACAGCAGCCTCGGAGCATTGCGTGAGACCTACAGGGATCTCTTTGCCTATGGTGCGTTCAGGACACTCCTTGCCGGGGAGGACCACTACTGCTGCGCCAGGTTCTCCGCAGAACGGGCCGTGATCACCCTGCTGAACCGTGAGGCACGGGAGAGGACCTTCAGGATCCCGACAGGCCTGCTCGGGCTCACCGGCTGTGAGTTCGTCATGGGGGATGGGGTCTGTGCATGGGAAGGCAGGACCCTGGCCGTGACGCTGCCGCCCGGCAGGTCGGCGATGCTCTCCGGTGTCTGCCAGAGGTGAGCTACAGGCTGATCAGATCCCCGAAGCGGGCCATCTCCCCCTCGTCATAGGACTCTTTCTGCATCTTGGGAGTCTTCCCGTCACCCTCGTACCTCGGGATCACGTGGACATGGAGATGGGGGACCTCCTGGCCGGAGGCGGACCGGTTGTTGATCATGATGTTGTACCCGTCGATCCCGAGGACCTCTTCCATCTTCGCGGCTATGCGCTTGGCGACGGACATGAGATGCGAGAGTGCCTCGTCCGGGCAGTCGCAGATCGTCTCATACTCCTCCCGCGCGATCACGAGGGCGTGTCCCTTGTTGATCGGGAAGAGGTCGAGGATGGCGATGCACTCCTCGTCCTCATAGATGGTCACTGACGGGATCTCCTTGTTGATTATCTTCGTGAAGAGAGTTGCCATGCATAGCTCCTTTGAGTTCTTCTTCTGTGTTGAGAGAATCATACCATCAAACGGGATCTTCGTACAGTTTCTAAAAACGGGGTTTTTCCATTGGGAAAAAACGCAAATATTTAATATAAAAGGGATTGAAAAAAAAGATGAACTATACTACACTCCCAACTCGAACCCCTTTTTTATGTGGGTACGGGTCCTTCAGTGGATTCCAGGATGAATTTGGTTGTATAGCACCTGCCGTCTGCACGATCTTATACGAACAGCAGCACTGACCTCAAACCCCGGATCAAGAGGGGACTTCAGGCAGTGGACAGATGCTATGTAGATAGTATGTAGATATTTATTATTCATGAGAATGAGAGGAAACATATGGCAGAATTGACTAATATGAGAAACATTGGTATCAGTGCGCATATCGACTCCGGGAAGACGACTCTGACAGAGCGTATCCTGTATTACTGCAACAGGATCCATGCGATCCACGAGGTTCGCGGTAAGGATGGTGTCGGTGCGACCATGGACTCCATGGAACTCGAGAAGGAACGAGGTATCACCATCGCCTCTGCAGCTACGAACGTAAGCTGGAAAGGGCATGATATCAACATCATCGATACCCCGGGGCACGTTGACTTCACCATTGAGGTAGAGCGATCCCTTCGGGTCCTTGACGGAGCCGTCCTCGTTCTCTGTTCAGTCGGCGGTGTCCAGTCACAGTCCATCACCGTAGACAGGCAGATGAAACGATACAATGTTCCCCGTGTGGCATTCATCAACAAGTGCGACCGAACCGGTGCGAACCCGTTCAAGGTCACCCAGCAGCTGCGGGAAAAGCTTGGCCACAATGCGGTCATGATGCAGATCCCCATCGGGCTCGAGGACAGGCTCGAGGGTATCGTCGACCTCATCACTATGAAGGCTGTCTACTATGAAGGGCCGTCCGGTGATGATATAAGGTATGCTGAGATCCCTGCTGAGCTCCAGGAGCAGGCTGAGGAGAAGCGAGAGGAGATGCTCGATGCACTCTCCATGTTCTCCGATGACCTGATGGAGGCTATGCTCGAGGGAGAGATCTCCGAGGAGATGATCCACGACGCTGTACGTACCGGTACCCTCTCACTTGACCTGACCCCTGTCTATATGGGATCAGCCTACAAGAACAAGGGTGTCCAGTCACTCATGGACGCGGTCATCAAATACCTGCCGAACCCGACTGAAGTCAAGAACGTTGCCCTCGACCTCGATAACGAAGAGGCTGAGGTAGAGATCTCCGCCGGTGATGAGAAGAAGACTGTAGCCCTTGCATTCAAGCTCGAGGACGGTCAGTATGGGCAGCTTACCTACATCAGGATCTACCAGGGTATGATCAAGAAAGGTGCAGAGCTCTACAACACCCGGTCACGGAAGAAGTTCAAGGTCGGTCGTCTGATCAAGATGCATGCAAGCAGCATGGAGGACATCACGGAAGCTGGTTCCGGCGATATCGCGGCGCTCTTCGGCGTCGACTGTGCATCAGGTGACACCTTCTGTCATCCTGACCTCAACTACTCGATGACTTCGATGTTCGTCCCCACCCCGGTAATCACCCTTGCCATCGACCCGGTAGACAAGAAGGCTGCCGACAACATGGCAAAGGCCCTCAACCGGTTCACCAAGGAGGACCCGACCTTCAGGACCTATGTTGACCCTGAATCTAACCAGACCATCATCCAGGGAATGGGCGAGCTGCACCTCGAAGTCTATATCGAGCGAATGAAGCGTGAGTACAAGGCGGAGGTCGTGACCGGCCAGCCGCAGGTTGCCTACCGTGAGACGATCAGCAAGATGGCGGAGTTCAACTATACCCACAAGAAGCAGACCGGTGGTTCCGGACAGTACGGACGTGTCGCTGGGTTCATCGAGCCGAATGAAGAGGCAAACTACGAGTTCGTCAACAGCATCAAGGGTGGTTCGATCCCCAACGAGTACATCCCCTCCTGTGACAAGGGTTTCCAGACCGCTATGGTCAAGGGGACGCTCATCGGGTTCCCGATCGTCAACATCAAGGCGACCATCAACGATGGCCAGTACCACTCGGTCGACTCCTCTGACCAGGCGTTCCAGACTGCAGCTCTCGGTGCATTCCGGGATGCGTACTCCAGGGCGAAGCCGATCATCCTCGAACCGATCATGAAGGTCAACGTAGAGGGCCCGACTGAGTTCCAGGGTAACATCTTCGCAAGTATCAACCAGAGACGAGGTATCATCGTGAGTTCCGCTGAGGATGGCCAGTTCTGTACGGTCGAGGCTGAAGTACCCCTGAGTGAGATGTTCGGGTACTCGACAGTCCTCCGATCCCTTACCCAGGGTAAGGCTGAATACACGATGGAAGTGGACAAGTACGGCAAGGTTCCTCAGTCTGTTTCTGAGGAACTCAAGAAAGAGTACGAAGAGAAGCGGAAAGCGGAAGCTGCAAAGAAGTAGGACTACCATGAAGACTCCGGCGGGACCCGCCGGGGTTTTTGTTAGAGTAGTAAAAGAAGTTGTGGTACAATGACTATAGAACATAGCTGGAGGATAATCATAGATGGTTAAAACTGAATTGAATAAAAGAAGTCCGCTCCGAGTCTTCGAGAACTCGATTCATGGCGGATTGGGCAAGGGTAATATCGGGGTCATCACCTCGAGGCATGGGATCGGCAAGACAGCATGTCTCGTACATATGGCTACAGATAAACTCTTCCGGGATGAACATGTGATCCATATCTCATTCTCCCAGAATGTGAACCACGTGATCGCCTGGTATGAGGACATCTTCAGGGAGATCTCCACGAAGCGAGAGCTCGAGGATTCCATGGGTGTGCATGACTCCATCATCAAGAATCGTGTGATCATGAATTTCAGCCAGGAGAACGTCACGGTGGACCAGATCATCCGTTCCCTCAAGGCGATGGTCGTCGACGGCGGGTTCAAGGCCGATGCGATCTTCTTCGACGGGTACAAGATGACGACGGTCGAGCATGCTGCTGTCGAGCAGCTCAAGGCTCTCGCCGCAGAACTCGATGTTGAGCTCTGGTTCAGCGTCTCACCGGTCGTGGATGGGGTCGCCTTCGATGAGTATGGGATCCCTGAGACACTCGTGAAGATCGAGGATGTCGTGGATGTGCTCATCGGCATGAAGTACGATGGGGAAGAGGTCGTCATGACCGTGGTCAAGGACCATGGGCAGACGAATCCTGAGAAGATGTCCATCAAGCTCGATCCGGGCACCATGCTGATCTCGCTGTAACATACCTGAATATAATTGGGGACCGCCGGGCCTGAGTGTCGTGGCGGTCTTTTTCATATCTGGAGTTAGTGATAACTGTGTACAGCATAAAGACAGCTTTAATGAAATCGTGAAATACCGGTAAAGTGTTAAAGTAGTTTTAATGCTCTTGACTTAGCGGGTATGAGGTACTAAGCTGTATCTATGGTGATACGTCAAAGATATCTGGAACAGATCCGGCCCTTCTATGATTCCGAGCTGATCAAGGTGATCATGGGCGTACGACGCTGTGGGAAATCCACGCTCCTGCGTCAGATCATCGATGAACTGCGCAAAGAGAAGTCACTGGATGAAAGCCAGGTCCTCTTCATGAATTTTGAAGATTTCAGATTCCGTCATCTCTTGACCGCTGAGGCTTTGTATGAGTTCGTGGAACCGAAGATCCCCGACGACAGACCCATGTACCTGTTCTTTGATGAGATACAGGTTGTCGCTTCATTCGAGCTGGTCATAAACTCATTCCGTGCTGCACATGACCATGTGAGTATATTCATTACCGGTTCGAACACGAAACTCCTGTCTGGAGAACTTGCGACACATCTTGGCGGCAGGACTGTGGCCTTCAGGATGCTCCCGTTCTCCTTCGGTGAATTCAAAGAAGTAAAAGGGTCAGAACAGCTTGATGAAGACCTGTTGCAGGAGTACCTCAGGTTCGGGGGATTCCCGCTTGTGTGTCTGGAGACGACCCCGGAAGCCAAGTATGTACAGCTGCAGAACCTCTATGATTCAATCGTATATAAGGATATCATACGGGCTAGCAGATACCATTCTGCAGTCATAGTGGAAACGATCCTGAACTATTTGATAGCACATTCATCGACCACGGTATCAGCAAAGAATATTGTGGCTGCATTGAGAAAGGATGGGGTGGAGATCACCATTCCGACCCTCTATGAGTACCTGAGAAGATTCAGGGAGTCAGGACTGCTGCAGATGATCCCCCGCTATGATATACGGGGGAAGAGGATGCTCTCTTTTCAGGAAAAGGTGTATGCATGTGATCTTGGTCTCTTCTCGATGTATAAGAACAGGGTCAAAGATGAGCTCTCCTATAGTACTGAGACGATCGTGTTCAATGAGCTGGTCTCTCGGTCCTACCGGGTGTTTGTGGGCAAGGTATATAAAGGGGAGGTTGATTTCATAGCTGAACGGGCTGATGGATGGAAATGTTATATCCAAGTGGCTTACCTGATGGAGACTGGTGCAGTACGAGACAGGGAGTTCGGGGCATTCGAGGCGATCGAAGATAATTTCCCGAGATTCGTCATATCACGGGACCCGATCTGTATCGATCGTGATGGGATACGTCACCTGAGGCTGCTGGACTTTCTCCTGCAGCCGGAGCTTCTCCACTGACAGGCTGTTCCCTACACCCACCGGTCGATCGACTCTTCCTCGAGCAGCAGGACAGCCTGAGCCTCGATGCTTTCGCCTCTCCCGACAGGCCCGAGTCCCTCGGCACTCTTGGCCTTCACCGAGACGGCATCGATCGTGAGGTTGAGGGTGTCGGCTATGCGTTCCCTGATCTGCATGATATAGGGTGCGAGTCTCGGTTCCTGCAGGATGACAGTCGTGTCGATATTGGCGATGACCATGCCTGAACTCTCCCGCACCTTGCGGTAGGCTGTCTTCAGAAGCTGGGAACTGTCGGCATCCTTCCACTGCGGGTCTGAAGGCGGGAAGAGTTTCCCGATATCTCCCAGGGCCGCGGCACCGAGCAGGGCATCGATGATCGCATGGAGGAGGACATCCCCGTCAGAGTGACCGTCCTCGCCAAGGGTGGAGCTCTCGATCACGACACCCCCGAGCAGCAGCGGCCTGCCGCTCACGAGCCGGTGCGAGTCCCATCCGCTCCCAATCCTCACAGGTTCCCCCTCAGGTCCCCGGCATAGGTGATCTTCAGGTTGTCCGGGTCTCCCGGGATGACGGCGACCCGGCCCCCGAAATCGGTGAAGATCTCCGTGTCGTCGATATAGGGCTTGTCCGCCTCAGATGCGGCAAGATGTGCCTGGAGGATGTCGCGGTAGGTGAATATCTGTGGTGTCTGGATCTCGATGATGCGTTCACGCTGGTAATGGCCGGTGATCATGCCATGCTCATCGATCTGCTTGAGTGCGTTGCGAGAGGGCAGTCCCGGGGCGGCTCCCCCGACTTCCTGCGCCTTCCGGTAGGCGGTATCGATCAGCTCGGGTGAGATCCAGGGACGAGCCCCGTCATGGATGATGACCATCTCGGGGGCATAGGCTTCCATGGCTCTCAGGCCGTTGAGGACCGAGAGCTGCCGGGTGCTTCCCCCGGGAGCTGAGATGAACTTCATGTCATATTTGTCAGCGATCATGCTGATATGGTCAATCGTGGTCGAGTCCCCCTCGGGGTGGGTGATGACGATCAGTTCGATGTAGGGGAGGACCGAGCAGGAGAGGACACACCGTTCTATCGAACTCTTGCCGTCGATCGGGATCAGTTCCTTCTTCCCGGGAGCCTCTGAACTGTTGAATCTCGTGCTCGAACCTGCAGCGGTGATCAGTGCAGCAGCCTGCATCCGCTACTCCGCCTCCAGCCTCAGGAAGACCATCTTCTCAACCTCTTTCTTGGGTTTGTTGAGGGAGAAGGAGATCTCATCTATGAGGATCTTCATGGCGTTGTCGAAGAGCTTCCGTTCCTGTACCGGCAGCTCCTTGATCTTGCTCCGGTGATAGAGGGTCTGGACGACACTTGCTATCGAGGTCACGGTACCCTCCTTGAGGAGGTCGAGGTTCATCTGGTATCGCATCTTCCAGTCGATGGCGACCGGTTCATAGGTGCTTGATATAGTCTCGAGGGCAGCCTTTGCCTCTTTCGGCTTGACGATAGCCCGGATCCCCAGTTCAGCGGCTTTCTCTACGGGGATCATGACCGTCATGTCCGATATCTCAAGATATATGATGTAGTAGAGGACTTCATTGCCTTTGAATGTCTTACTTTGGATCTCTTTGACAAGGCCGACTCCCTGGAGCGGGTAGACCACATGTTCATCTACTGCGAACTGTTTCACAGCAGGTGACTTCGTTTTTTTTTCTGCAGAACTCATGACAGTACTATACTCCGATTTGTCACTATAGTCAAAGGGTTGGTATTGTCGTATACTTTCTCTATGATGAAAAATTTACGCCAATCAGGGATCCTGTTCCATCCCACGTCGCTGCCGAACCGCCATGGTATCGGCGACCTCGGTGCTGGGGCATTCACCTTCATAGACTTCCTCTCCGAAGCCGGTGCGAAGCTGTGGCAGATACTGCCACTCGGGCCTACGGGGTATGGGAACTCCCCCTACTCAGCACGTTCCTCGTTTGCGGGGAACGAACTGCTGATCAGCCTCGACACCCTTGCTGAGCAGGGACTGCTCAGCGGGGAGGAACTTACAGGTCATCCCGGCTTCGATACGGGCCGTGTCGATTATGAGCATGTCTCGGTATGGAAGATGGGGCTCCTGAAGCGGGCTGTAGGGAGGTTCATCACCGATGCCGACCCCGCTTCCCAAGAGGCTTATGACCGTTTCTGTACGGCACAGGCCTTCTGGCTCGATGATTATGCCCTCTTCATGAGCATCTATGAGGAGTATCAGGACTCCCGGTGGTACAGTGTCTGGGAGCATGGCATCGGGTACCGGGAACCGGGAGCGATAGAGGCCTGGACGATGAGGAAACAGGCGGAGATCCGTATCTGGAAGGTACTGCAGTACCTGTTCTCCATACAGTGGAAGGCCGTGAGGGATTATGCGAACCAAAAGGGTATCCAGCTCATCGGCGATATACCGATCTTCGTCGCCTCCGACAGCGTCGATACCTGGTCCAACCTGCCCCTCTTCAAGACCGATGAAGAGGGGAAGTTCTCCGCGATCTCTGGGGTCCCGCCCGATTTCTTCAGCGCGACCGGCCAGCTGTGGGGTACCCCGGTGTATGACTGGGAGGTGAACCAGGCAGACGGGTTCTCCTGGTGGCTGAAGCGGATCGATGCGGCGCTCGAGCTGACCGATATCATCAGGATCGACCACTTCAGGGGCTTCGCTGCCTACTGGGAGGTCCCGGCTGGCGAGAGGACGGCTGAGAACGGCTCCTGGGTGAAGGCCCCGGGGAAGGAACTCTTCGATGCGGTCCGTGCCCATCGGGGAGATGTGCCCATCATCGCCGAGGACCTCGGGGTCATGACGCCCGATGTCGAGGAGCTCCGTGACAGCAACGGCCTGCCTGGCATGAAGGTGTTCCAGTTCTCCTTCGATTACCTGAAGCCGGGGAGGTTGGACCCGACGAATGATTTCCTCCCCCATAACTATATATACAACTGTGTTGCCTACACCGGCACCCATGATAATAACACCACCGCCGGCTGGTATGAGGAGCTCCCCGAGGAGTACCGCGATATCGTCAGGCGGTACCTTGCCCGTGACGACCACGATATCGCATGGTCAATGATCAGGGTATTGATGAGTTCGGTCGCGAAATATGTCATCATCCCGATGCAGGACCTGCTCAGCCTTGGTTCGGGAAGCAGGATGAACACCCCTGCGACGGCAGGTCCCCACAATTGGAGCTGGAGACTGCCTGAGGGGAGCCTCACAGCATCTGTTTCCGGTCGTTTCCGTGAGATGGTAGAACTCTATGGGAGGATCGACCTCCAGGATGAGGGGATAGAAGAGGATCAGTAGGATTTCGTAGCCGTGTCAGTATGGCTCAGGCTCATATACTTGAAGGGGTGGATATTCAGCAGGTTGGGGTACCACCCCTTCAGTGTCCCCTGTTTCACGAAGTTCACCGAGACCCCGTGCGATATCGGGATGACCGTTGCCGTGTCGAGCAGCAGCTGCTCAGCCTCCTTGAAGAGTTCGAACCGCTTGCCGTCCGTCTCCTGTGCGAGTGCGTCCTCGATGAGCCGGTCATACTCCCGGTTGTCATACCTGCTGGGGTTGAACCCGCTGTCCGAGGTCCAGAGGCTCAGGAAGCTGTAGGGGTCATAGAAATCCCCGATCCAGGTCACGTACGCCATCGCATAGGGAGAGTCCTCAGGGTTGTCGATATAGAGCGAGAACGGGATGACGTCGATGATGATCATCATGCCGAGCTCCTCACTCCAGATGTCGGTGATGATGTCGGTCATCTTCTCGAGCTTCGCGTTGGGGTAGATGGCGATCTCCATGATGGGAAGGCCTTCTCCCTGCGGATACCCGGCATTGTCGAGGATCCTCAGGGCCTCCTCCCGGTCCCTTCCGGAGATGCCGGTATTCCCATGGTAGGAGAGGTCCTGCGGGATCAGGGTGTCTGCCGTATAGATGGAGGCTGATTCCTCCCGCACCGTGTCCCAGGGGATCATCAGTGCCAGTGCCCTCCTGATATCGGGGTCGGCATAGGGACCTTTCGTCGCAGAGAAGTAGAAGAAGCTCGTCGAGTACTCGGGGAAGACCGTGTAATCGGACTCATCAAGCATCATCTGGATCGGCAGGTACGCCTCTGACCAGTGGACGAGTCCCTCGGAGAACTCGGAGAGCAGGTCAAGTGAGGTCTCCCTGAGCTCGATCCTGATGGTATCGAGCAAGACAGCCTCTTTGTCCCAGTAGTAGGGATTCTTCTCAAGGTAGATCTCATCAGTGCTCATCTCCCTGATCCGGTACGGTCCGCTGCTGACGAAGGTCCCGGCTGAGAGCCGTCCCTGGTTCTGCAGGTTGGCCGGGTGCATCGCGGCGAAGGCATGGTGGCAAAGGATCTCGAGCAGGTAGGGAGAGGGGGCGTTGAGCTCAAGCTTCAGAGTCGTGGTATCGACGAGGTGGATCCCGACATGGTCGGGGTTCGTGTCCCTCCCTGTCCTGAAGGCCTTGACTCCCTTGATCATGTCCAGGAGGTTCGCGAGGTCTCCCGGCCTTGAGGGGTCGATGAGGCTCATCCAGGAATCGCGATAGGTCTTTGCCGTGATCCTGTCCCCGTTGCTGAATCGTGCGTCAGGCCGGATCTTGATGGTCCACTCGAGATTATCCTCGGACTGGATGATGGAGACGGCTGTCCCCGGGGCCGGGGCCAGGGTAGCGGGATTATAGGTCACGATCCCCTCGGCGATGGCGGTGAACAGCTGTGCGGAATTGATGTTGGTGGATTTATGGATGTTGAAGGAGACGGGCTCCTCATTCATATCAAAGGCGACGACAAGCTCCCTGGAATCGATCAGTGCTGATGCATCCGTACGTTTGTCGGGGATCTCGGCAGTCAGAGGGAATAGGGTAGTTACAAGAACCAGCAAGGTGAGACACCTGTGCCTTCTCTTCATTGTCAACACTCCTTTGTCCTGCAAGTATATGCTATTTTCCTCGATGATGGAAGGGTGAAAACGCCTGTGGAGCCGCTCAATGACGGCTGGCCATACCCGTTGGGCCCATCTACACACGCCTTTTGACTAGCTGACCTGTTTCCCTGTACAATGGGACTGCTGGAGAGATGCATGAAGTATAAACTAGAGACCATACCGGTCTGGGATGCCCTGCATGCAGGGCCTGACTGCCCGTTCTGCCTGCTGTTGAAGCAGGCAGAGCGCCGTTATATCGACTTTTACCTGGGAAGCTCGGTCATGAACCCTGAGACCCGGGTGAAGGTCAACACCACAGGCTTCTGCCCTGACCACTACGCGATGCTGGCAGCCGAACCAAGACCGCAGGGACTTGCGCTGATCTCCCATACGCACCTGTTGGAGACGAGGAAGGCGCTGCAGTCCGTCCAGGAGAGCCTGAAGGGCCTCGATAAACCCCGGAAGGCGAAGAAGCTCATCGAGCAGGTGAGGCAGGTCCTTGGGATCCGGGATTCCGGCTGCCTGATCTGCGAGAGCCTTGATATGACCTTCAAGCGGTATGCCTTCACCTATGTCTACCTGTGGGGGAGTGATCCTGAGTTCAGGGAAGCTGTTGCAGGTTCGAAGGGGATCTGCCTCCACCACTACCCGGAGGTGCTCGCCATGGCCTCGGAAGCCCTTGATGCTCCGCAGCAGGCGGAGTTCATCCGCTCCATAGCCGCTCTCATGGAGTCCCGGCTCGACACCATCACCGATGACGTCCACTGGATGACACAGATGTACAAGTCAGAGAACCGGGATAAGGATTGGAGAGGCTGCCAGGATGCTCATAAACGTTCCATAGGCTGCGAGACTGGTTTCAGGATTCCCTCGAAAGGGAAGTGACCGCATCCCCGAGGAATGCCGAGGCCTCCCCGATCTGGTCGGCATGCTCCGGCATGCGGGCTGCTATATCGGCCATGGCCATGGCGATGTCAGCAGGGGAGAACCGTACCCCCTTCAGCGAGATGATCATCTGCTCTATCATCTCCGGGACGAGGGAGTCAGAATGGATCTGGACCTCCTCGATCCTCCCGTGCTTCGTGTCGAAGCAGAAGCTCATCCTGCCCCAGTCGAACCGCTGGGAGATCTCATACTCGAACTCCGGGGTCTTCCCGAAGCGCCAGTCCCAGTCACGCATCGTGTCGAAGTAGTTCCTGAGGTGGGGGATCCGGGAGATGGTCTCATAGGAGAGCTCCTCGATCTCGCAGCGCTGCCCGTAGGTTGCGAAGAATTCCTCGATGATCAGCGGCATGAGGTTCTCATGGGTGATCTCCGGCACGTACTCGATGAGGTTCGTCACCCGGGATTTCACCGACTTGATCCCCTTGGCCTTCAGCTTCTCTGAGTCAGGGGTGAGGTACTCCCCGAGGCGGGACATGTCGGCATTGATGAGGATGGTGCCGTGATGGAAAGCCCGGTCCTTGGAGAGCTTGAAGGCACTGCCTGAGAACTTCCGCCCGTCGACGATCAGGTCGTTCCGACCTGAAGCCTCAGCCTCGAGGCCGAGCCTGCGCAGGGCGCCGATGATGATGGAATTGTTCCGCTCCTTGCTGTACTCAGCCCTGCTGGACATGAAGGTGAAGTTGGTGTTCCCGAGGTCATGGTATACAGCCCCGCCACCGCTCTGACGCCGGGCCAGCTTGACCCCATCCTGCTCCATCTGCTCGAGGTTGCACTCCTGCCAGGGGTTCTGGTACCTCCCGATCACGACCGTGGGGCTGTTCCTCCAGAGAAAGAGCACATGGTGTGAGGGATCCATATCATGGTAGAGCCAGTCCTCCGTGGCAAGGTTCAGCCAGGGATCGAACTCCTTCGCGATAAACACTTTCACATCACTCATATCTCACCTCTCTACCCGGAATGATTCACCTATGATAAAGCAGCTGAGGAAAAAGTCAAGAGAGGATCTGCTTCTCGGGCATGACGGCTTTCAGGGTATGGCGGAAACATGGTATAACTCTCAGTATGAATATCATACTGTTCGATGAACTGCCGCCTGACGGGTTCCTCCCGATCTCGGATGAACGTGCGAAGCATATGAGGAAGGTGCTCAAGGTAACCCCGGGTGAACGGGTCCGCATAGGCCTGGTGAACGGGCCTGCCGGATATGGCCAGGTCCTGGAGGTCCGGGAGGAGGGGATCCGGTTCTCCTGGGAACCGGGAGAGGTCGAGAAGCCGATGCTTCCCGTCGAGCTGGTCGTCGCCCAGGTGAGGCCGATCTGCATGAAACGGATCCTCAGGGAGGCGGTGAGCCTCGGGGTCCGGAAGATCCATGTAGTCGGTGCCGACACTGCCGAGAAGTCCTATGGGGAGGCCCATCTCTGGACGAGGGGTGAGTACCGTTCATACCTCCTCCACGGCGCCCAGCAGGCGGTGAGTACCTGCATCCCGGAGTGCCTCCTCTACCCCGGGGTCGGCAGCCTGGATCTCGGCAGTGACATGACTCGCCTCCTGCTGGACAACATCGAACCGGAAGGCGACATCATGGAGGTCCCGTTCTCAGGGCCGGTCGTCCTTGCGATCGGTCCCGAGCGGGGCTGGAGCGATCGGGAACGCGACCTGTTCAGGGCAATGGGGTTCAGGGTCATCGGTATGGGGGAGCGGGTGCTGCGCACCGAGACCGCCTGTTCTGCCGGCCTTGGGATCGTCACCGGCAGGCTGAGGACTCGTTCTTAGCTTATTGAACAGGGAAACCTTCTTTGATACACTCTAGCTACATTATGAGTTGGAGTGTGCAGTATGGATTTTTGGTTCGCAATCGTCCTGATCGTAGTCGTCGGGTCACTCAGCGGAGTGTTGAAATCGTACCTCGACAAAAGACATGAGAGCGGTGCCTCGGCAGAGGTCATCGAGGAGCTCAGGAAACAGCTCGATGCCCAGGAGGAACGGATCAAGAACCTTGAGACGATCCTCTTCGACCTTGAGAAGGAACGCAGGTTCGATAACCTGTCGAAGTAAGCAGTCTATCCCTAAGGAGGCGTTATGGCGCATTGTTTTGTTCCCGAAGCGGAAGCGATTCTCGACCAGGAGTACCCCGTACTCGACAAGGGGTTCGTCCGCCTCGTCGACTATAACGGGTCGGACGAGAGGATCGTGCAGGCTGCGCGTGTCTCCTATGCCGGGGGTACGAAGACCTACCGGAAGGACAAGGGGCTCATCAACTACCTCATGCGTAACGGGCATACCTCCCCGTTCGAGATGGTGAACCTCACCTTCCATGTGAAGATGCCGATCTTCGTGGCTCGCCAGTGGATACGCCACCGGACGGCGAAGCTCAACGAGATCTCTGGCCGGTACAGCGTCATGTCTGATGAGTGCTACATACCGGCAGGGGAGAAGATCTCCTTCCAGAGCGAGGACAACAAGCAGGGCAGGAAGGATGAGCCGGTACCTGCCGAGCTGCAGCAGAAGGTCATGAAGCTGCTCCAGGCCGACCAGGAGAGGGCCTACGGGACCTATGAACAGCTGCTCGACCTCGATATCGCGCGGGAGCTCGCAAGGATCAACCTGCCCCTGAGTCTCTATACCCAGTGGTACTGGCAGATGGACCTCCATAACCTCTTCCATTTCCTCAAGCTCAGGATGGATTCCCATGCGCAGTATGAGATCCGTGCCTATGCGGACCAGATCTTCGAGATCACCAGCAAGGTCTGCCCGATAGCCAGCGATGCATTCATGAACCATGTGCACCAGGGGGTCTCCCTCTCGGGATCTGAGGCAAATGCTGTCAGGAGTATCCTCTCAGGTGAGGAAATACCCCTTGAGGGAAGAGAGAAGGATATTTTTCTGGAAAAGTTCCAGCGGTAGCCGCTAACGTGCCTCAGAGAGGTCCGGGGCTGAATCCAATACTTCCGGATGCTCCAGGCACTGCTGAAAGAGCTTGATAGCCCGCATGAAATAGAACCCTTCTGCGATCCGTTCATCGATCGTTATCCCGAGTTCCAGCGTGTCCTTGATGATCTCATGGTCATCATCGTCAAGCAGCCGCTTCCGGTGCATCTTCCCGATGGTCAGGAAGATCGACGTGGTCCCCCATTCGTAGAGATGGTGCAACGGCGGGTTCGCGATGTTGATGCTCCCGAGGTTCGCGATGAACGCCGAGACATGGAGCCCGTCCACCTCCCTGAGCGCGTGCGGGTACCGTCCCTTCCGGTCCAGCCTTCTCAGGTTGCGGAACACCAGCTTGAGCAGGGGTTTCGGGAGCTTGAGCAGGGCCTTGATCACCGTCTCGTCGCCACTCTCATCACTGGTCCGTGCCTCGTCGATCGCATCGTTTGTGATGGATGCGATCTCATCGAAGGCCATCCCGGGTTCGAAACGCACGATGGCATTCCGCTCCGGGGCATCGAGGGACATGGATGTCTTCACGACGAAGTTGAAGGAGATCTCATCCCGCTGCCAGTACTCGTAATCGGCGATGAACCGGTTGAGGGAGGGACGCAGCGCAACGGTGCGGACCAGTGCTGCCAGGATCACATCGAAGAGCCGGTACTGCTTCGAACCGGCTGCCCGGTTCTTCTCACGGATGTAGCTGACGGCGTTCGTCATCTCCACTTCCAGGGTGTAGAAGACCAGGGAATCGTTGCGGCGGGGCATCAGGTAGGGGAACATCCTGTTATAAATCTTGATATCATCTACCCGGGTAGCATCATTTCGTCTTGCCATAATAACCGACCTGTGCTGATGTTTTGACTGCAGGCAGTGCCTTGTTATGCTGATTATACCGTGATTGCCGGGGTGCCGCAAGTTTTGATTCTGTCAATTTTAGTCATGTAAGCCTGCTTCATGGCTGCCTCGAACTCCCCGTTGTCATGATAAGAGCGTCCGAATACCGGCTCCCATAAGGCGGGATCCTCCATGCAGAGGTAGAAGAAGACCTCCTCCTTCCACTCGTCAGAGAATCGATCATAGGCATGCCTGAAGAGTGCTTGCTTGATATCCCTCGGATAGGAACTCTTCCCGGCCGCATCGTTGAGCGGGATCTCCGTGACCCGTGTCTTCCTGCCTGAGGATCTCAGCTTCCTGATCACCGGCCTGATGAAGGTAAGGGTCCCCAGCGATACCATGCAGACTTCCGAGGGAAGGAACAGTGATGTGACCGTATCGATCACCTCGGCGTACTCCTGCTCCCATCCGGCGTACCAGACCATGGGATGGAAGTGGAACCCTACGAGGAGCCCCGCGTCCGCGGCCGCCCGGGCAGCCTTGAGTCTTGCCTCTAATGGCGCCGTCAAGTGTTCCTCAGCCTTGATAATTGTTGGTGTGTTCAATGACCAGGTAGCAATCACATTCTTCGGGATCGAATCCAGCTCAAGCCAGTCAGTACGGGCAGCCTTGGTCTTCAGCTCGAGGATCACGTTCGGGTTGTCGGAGGCGAAGGAGAAGAGGTCGCCTAAGAGGCCGTTCCTGTCTCCCCACATGAGGGAGTCTGAGGACTGCCCCGTCCCGATATGGTAGATCGTCCCGGGATCGAGTTCGATCTCCTCCAGTTTCCTGTGAAGGTCCTCATGGAAGTAGACCCGGTCCTCGTCATAGAAGGATTGGATGGAGCAGTAGCTGCAGCCGAACCCGCACTGCTTCACGGCATCGAGGGTCTCCAGGTTGCAGCACCTGGTCTTCTTCCCTGCGACAGGGCAGGTCCCCAACAGTCTCGCATGCGGGTCCATCGGTTCTACCGAGGTCTCCTTCCGCTCCCCAAGAAGCGGAGGGGTGAAGTCATCGTATCGCGTGATCCGGTTCCTGATGGCGTCCACCCGTGCGAAGAGGCGGGAGAGGATCTTCGAAGACTTTGTCTTCCCCGTCAGCCGTTCGGTCCCCGACTCATCCCAGAGCTCGAGGATGGAGGGTTCCTCCCAGAGGTTGAGGTCCACGGCTGCCTCACACAGCTTCCTGGTGTGCTGCGAGCTGAGGCGCAGCCTGCCGGCTGCGTCGATGATGAACTGCTGTTCTGCTTCAGGGAGAGCCCTGAAGCCGGGTATCCCCTGCCAGGGGGTTGGATCTTCCACGTTCTGCTCCTCGTTTGAGATTGTATTGGTTGTTCGTCCTGTTTTCAAGGGAAGATATTGGAAAGGGCCCCTGATTCGAGTATAGTATGGCTATGAGCCGATTGGACCGAATCGTGAAAGAGATCCCCCACAACCCGGGCGTCTACCTGATGAAGGACAGCAATGCCGAAATCATCTATGTCGGGAAGGCGAAGGACTTACGGAAGCGCGTCTCCTCCTATTTCCTGAAGAACCGGGACTTGAAGACCAGGATGCTCGTGAACCACATCGAAGATATCGAGTACATCATCACGAGCAACGAGTATGAGGCGCTCATCCTCGAGAACAACCTGATCAAGCGGTGGACCCCGAAGTACAACATCTCCCTCAAGGACGGCAAGACCTTCCCCGTCATCCGCATCACCAATGAGGATTACCCCAGGATATTCCGGACACGGAGGGTCGTGAAGGATGGTTCTACCTACTTCGGTCCCTATGCGGATGTCGGGAAGCTCGACACCTGCCTCGAGCTCATCGATAAGCTCTTTCCCCTGCGGAAATGCCGGGGACCTCTGAAGAAGCGGTACAGCCCCTGTCTCTACTACCATATCGGGAAGTGCAGCGCACCCTGTGCCGGGAAGATCTCGAAGGAGGAGTACCGGCAGCAGGTGGACCGGGTGAAGGAGTTCCTCTCGGGGAAGACCGGGGACCTGCTCAAACGGCTGCAGGGGGAGATGCGGCAGGCCTCGGCTGACCTCGCCTTCGAACGGGCTGCCGAGGTGCGGGACACAATCGCCGCGATCGAGTCGGTGCATACCCAGCAGAAGGTCCAGGACTTCAGCCTTGCCCACCGGGATTATGCGGCCTGCGTCATGACCGACCAGCTCTGTTCCATCTCCCTCTTCCAGATGGTCGAGGGGAAACTCCTCGGCAGGGAGATGATCCGCTCCGAGTCATCCGCCGATGAGGGGCAGACCCTGAACTCCTTCATCATGCAGTACTACACCGAGGAGGAGACGGTCCCGAGGGAACTCTATGTATCCCATGAGGTCGACAGGGAGCTGCTCCAGGACTATTTCAGCAGGGAGCTGAACAAGAGTGTCAGGATCCATACCCCGAAACAGGGGAAGCACGTCAAGATCATCAGGATGGCACTCGAGAACGCCAGGCAGGATGTCACGAGGAGGAAGCGCGGCCTGAAGAACATCGAGGGACTCATCGAGTTGCAGCAGGTCCTGGGGCTTCCTTCCCTCCCCAAGAGGATCGAGGGCTTCGATATCGCGCAGCTCCACGGGAAGTACCCCGTAGCCTCCCTCATCTCCTTCTACGAAGGGGTCCCTGACAGGAAACAGTACCGGCGCTTCCACCTGAAGAGCCTCCATGGTGCTATCGATGATTATGAGGCGATCCGCGAGGCGGTAGCCAGGCGGTATACCCGGGTGGTGAATGAGGGGCTTGAGCAGCCAGACCTCATCATGATCGACGGGGGCAGGGGGCAGGTCAATGCGGCGAGCGAGATCCTCCAGACCCTCGGCCTCGACCATATACCGGTCATTGGCCTTGCGAAAGAGTTCGAGGAGATCCACCGGTATGACCAGCCCGAACCGATCCGGCTGCCTGAAGGTCACGAGGCCCTGCGAGTGCTGCAGGCTGTCCGGGATGAGACCCATCGCTTCGCTACCTCCCTGAACCAGAAGAAGCGGGAACAGGACTCGAAGTTCTCCCTCCTCGAGTCGATACCCGGCATCGGACCGGTACGGTCGAAGCGGATCATGCAGGAATTCGGCTCGATCGAGGCGCTGAAGATGGAAGACGAGGTGGTCATCGCTAAACGGTGTTCACTGCCTGTTGAGCTGGTTCGGACGATAAAACAGCAGCTATAGGGTCACAAGAGAGCGCAGAAACTCCTCACTGGTCACGGGGACGCCGGCTCGGCAGATGATGGTGTGCAGCAGCCGTTCGAAGAGGATGGGCTGCAGGGTGCTGCCCATCTCCCGTGTCTCGGCATCGATGGTGCAGATATGGGATATGATGTTCTGGATATCGATGAGGGTGAAGTTCCCGGAAGCCTGGCGGTAGATCCTCTGGTTGTGCTTGCCGCGGATGGCGGCAGCCTTCCCCAGCACGGTCGCCTTGCTGAATGCGACGGTCTCTGATTCCCCCTCATCAATGAGCGACATGAAGGAGTAGAGTCTCCTGAACTGCCACAGCATGCCGCCGAAGAGCTGGATGGGGTCAGCTTCCCTGCTGAGTTCCAAAGCCTTGAGGATGTCGAGGGTCGCTTCCAGGTCCCTAGCCGCGATCTTCTCGAAGAGGGTGAAGACGCTCTCCGTCTTGCTGTGGTAGATATACTGCTCGATCTCGTCCTCGGTAACCTCTATCTGTTCCTGGAGTCCCTGCTCCTCCCGCATCGTCGAGAGGTGGGAAGCGAGCTGCTGGCATACGACCTTGAGGTCCTGTGTGTTGTTCTCTATCATGGAAAGCAGGAGGTCTACGGCATCCTGTGTGATCCTGATGCCCCTGGCCCTGAAGTAGTTCCTGATCCAGTCGTTCTTCTGGTTGTCGAAGAGCTCCCAGAACATCTCCCGCTGTTTTGCAGGCACTGCCTTCATCAGGGACTGGTGTACGCTGTTCTGGGCACTGACGATGATGAGCGTGGCCGTATCGGAGGGGTTCTTGAGGTAGGCGGCGATCATCTGGGCCTGTGCCGCCTTGAGGTTCTCTGCCTCTGCGAGGATGACCAGTCGGTGAGGAGAGAAGAGCGAGGCGTTCTGGAGGGAGGCGAGGATCTCGCCGTTCTCCGTCTCGAATGGGTAGAAGCGGTGGAGTTCTGCCTCCTCGCCGCCGTTCAGCTCATGGCAGAGTCTCCTGATCTCCTTGATCCTCTGTGATTTATTCCCTGATTCCGGTCCAAGGAGCAGGTAGGCAGGTTCTGGTCTATTCATAGTTACGCACGATCATATGGAGCTTCCCGAGGATCCGCATGTCCTGGGTGAAGATCGGCTGGTATGCCGGGTTCTCTGGCTGTAGCCGGACACGGTTCTTCTCACGGTAGTACCGCTTGAGGGTGACAGCCTCGTCCGCGATCCTGGCAACCACGATCTCCCCGTTGGAAGCATCCTGGACCTGCCGGATGATCGCGATGTCCCCATCACGGATCCCCGCCTCGATCATGCTGTCGCCATGGACATGGAGTGCGAAGAACTGGCCTGACCCGAGCACCTCCTCGGCGAAGGGGAGGGTGCTCTCGAGGTTCTCCTCGGCAAGCAGCGGCAAGCCCGCAGCGACATTGCCGAGCAGCGGCACCTGTACCATCTCGACGCTGGGGCTGTAGTGGTTGTCGATGATCTCGAGGGAGCGTGACTTGTTGCTCCCGCTCTTGAGCATCCCCTTCTTCTCGAGTGCCTTGATGTGGTCGAAGGCGGCTTTCACTGAGATGTCGAACTCGGAGGCTATCTCCCGAATCGTCGGGGGATAGGTGTTCTCCATGATGAATTCCTGAATAAACTTGATGACCTCAGTCTGCCGGTTGGTCAATCCTTTCATGTTCTTTCCCGTCCTTGATGCCTGACAGGCATCATTCGGTGCTCCAGCCTATTCCTCGAACCTGTTGAGGAATAGCTGTTCGATAGCGTTCGCAGCTTCTGCTTCATCAGCACCCTCGCACATGATCTTCAGCTCGGTCTTGTAGCTTGCCCCGAGGGTGATGATACCCATGATGGATTTCCCATTGATCCTCATGGTATCCTTCTCGATGAAGAAATCGGATGCGAACTGGTTCGCTGTCTTCACGATCAGCGCGGCTGGCCGTGCATGTATCCCGGCCCGGTGTTTTACCGTAACGATCTTCTCTACCATATCCTAAAATGTATCCTCGTTGTTGTAATATAGGTCCCTGGCTGACTCACTCTCCAGCCACTTCAGCACATTCTTGTTGAACTCATGGGATGAAGAGTAACCCAGCTTCTTGAGCCGTTCATTCATCGCCGCGGTCTCTATGATGATCGGGATGTTCCTTCCCGGCTTCACCGGTATCTCCAGTTTCGGGATGGTCACCCCGAGGATGTCAGTCGTGAGGTCGCCCCCCACCCGGTCATAAGCCTTGTTGGAATCCCACTCCTCAAGCTGTGCGAAGAGCTGGACCCGCTTCTTGTCCCTGATGGCCCGGACCCCGAAGAGGTTCGCCACATTGACGATCCCGAGGCCGCGTATCTCCATATGGTGAGCGAGGAACTCGTTCTCACCGGTACCGATGAGGATGTTGCCGTTGACGCAGCTGAGTTTGACCGTGTCATCGCTGATGAGACGATGGCCGCGCTCGATCAGCTCCAGGGCTGTCTCGCTCTTCCCGACCCCGCTGTCCCCTGCGATGAGGACCCCGACGCCGAACACCTCCACGAGAACCCCGTGGATGGTCTGTTTCGGGGAGAAGACATCATCAAGAGTCTGGTAGAGCCGCAGGGCGAACTCGCCTGAGGCGAGGGCTGTCTTCAGGATCGGGCAGCCGGAAGTCTCGGCGATCTGGATGAACTTCTCGCTCGGGGTCTCGTCCTCACAGAAGATGCAGGTCGGTACCGGGAATGAGAACATACGCTGGATCGTGTCATAGTTGTCCTGGCTCTCGAGTTTCTTCAGGTATGCCTGCTCCCCCTTGCCGAAGAGCTGGATGCTGTTATACGAGAACTCCTCGAAGAACCCGCTCAGGGTAAGACCCGGCCTGTTGACCTTGGAGGTCGTTATTGTACGGGATAACCCTGGGCGTCCCCCGATGCATTTCAGGTTAAGAACATTATTCTCTTTCAGATCCAGATCGAGGAGGTCTAAAACTGTGAAATCTTCCATAGGACAAGTATACCATGCATCATGAAAATGTGTAAATGAATGTTAAGTATATTTTTCAATACATTATGAAGTGTTTCGGGTACGGATGCTGGGAGCAGAGGCCCGCAGGCGGCGCCGCCTGCGGCTCTACAGCGCAGCTCCTGAGCTGCCAGGAGGTTGGCAGCTCTCTTTCAGGGTGCTGAGGGCTTCATCAAGTATACTTTTGAGGTGCAGGTAGCGCTCAGCGTCGAATGTCCCGTCATGTGCGAACAGGCACTGTGCAAGTTTCCCGGGGACATCAAGGGCCTGTTGTTTCAATGCCCTTCCTGCTGCAGTGAGTGAGATGACGACCGTGCGTTCGTCTTCTTTCAGGCGGCGCCTGGTAAGGAGGCCGCGGGAAGCCATGCGTTTGAGGAGCGGGGATACGGTCCCCGTATCGAGGGAGAGGGCTTCGCAGAGCCTCCCCACGGTGGTCACCTGCTCCACTTCCCTCTCATATTCCCACAGCAGCAGCATCACAAGATACTGCGGGTAGGTGAGACCGAGATCCTGAAGCAGCGGCTTGTAGGCTGCGGTGATCGCCCGCTCAAGCGAGTAGACCCGAAAGCAGATCTGATTGCTGAGCAGCAGGGCCTCCTCTGTCCTGGTGGAAGCGTTCTCGGCACTCATAGCAATCTCTCAATTGCATCTCTCAGCTGTATCGGTTTTACCGTGGGAGCGAAACGGGTGACACGCATGCCGTCACTGCTGACCAGGAACTTCGTGAAATTCCACTTGATCATGCTGCCAAGAACACCGGGGGCCTGTTTCTTGAGCCACACGAATACCGGGTGTGTCTCGTTCCCATTTACCAGGGTCTTTGCCATGATCGGGAAGGAGACCCCGTAGTTCATCCTGCAGAATGCTTCGATCTCCTCATCGCTGCCCGGTTCCTGATGGGCGAACTGGTCACTGGGGAATGCGATGATCACAAGTCCCTTAGGTCCAAACTCTTTGTAAAGCTGCTCGAGACCCTCGTATTGGGGGGTGAAGCCGCACTTGCTTGCGGTATTGACGATGAGCACGGGGCTCCCCTTGAGGTCGCTAAATGGGAAGGGCTCTCCTGTATTCTTCTCTGCCTGTAGATCATAGAACGAAGTTATCATTGATATACCACCTGTTATCATGATTGTTATATTGTGCAAAATATAATAGTGTAAAATATATGTCAACCCTTTGATGGAGGGGATGCTGCCGGTGGGCTGTAGATTTTGATACATCCTGTCGTAGGGTTTTGACCTTGACAGCACCTGCCTGGGCTGTTATTTTTCGGTATAGTCACATATACTAGAGGCGGCATGACGCCAAATAAATCTTATAAGAGACCGAATGCCTGGTTCGCCTGCACTTCCTGCGATGATCCTTGAACGTACCCACGGCACGTGACTCCTCCGGTCTCCTTGAGAAGCAGAGGATTATATTATGAGTGAGATCCCGGGAAGGGGCAGGGTAAAACTCTATGACTGGATCATCCGTTCCTACCTGAAGACGATTCTGGTCCCCCTTGGTATCATAGCCGTCATGTTCATCCTCTTCTTCGTGCTGACCAACCGTTGGCAGATCAGGGAGACTGAGACCTACCTTGCAGCGGATGCCCGGACGAACCTTACCAACCTGACGATACAGGAGTCCGCAACCGTGGAGAAGCAGCTCGAGAGTATCGAGAATGCCACGGAGCTCTATCGGCTTGAGACCGGCAGGGCCCTTGAGTCGGGGACCGGGTTTTTGCCTGAGGATGCGGCGAGGCTCGGCTACAGTGAGGAAGGGGCGTATGTCACCACATCAGACAAACCCTCAGGCGGTATGGCAGTCATCTACAGCAATCTGACCCCGCTTAGGGATGCTGAGCTGTCAAAACTTGCCTCCCTCTTCGCTTCCGAGGCATCAATGAAGGATATCCTGGCCAGTACTCCCCTGGCTGTCTCGATCTATTTCAATACCTTCGATTCCCTGAATATCATCTATCCCTATTTTGATACGGCCAGCCAGTACCCGAATGATATCGATATACCGTCTTACAATTTCTATTATGAGGCGGATGCCGAGTACAACCCCGGAAGGGAGACGGTATGGACTGATGTCTACCTCGATCCTGCAGGGCACGGCTGGATGGCATCCTCGATCGCCCCGGTCTACCGGGATGAGTTCCTCGAGGGGGTCGTCGGTATCGATGTGACGGTCGACACCATCGCGAACGAGATCCTTCAGATGGACATCCCCTGGAACGGCTATGGCATCCTCCTGAGTAAGGACGGGACCATCATGGCGATGCCCCGCCAGGGCGAGGTCGATTTCGGCCTTGATGAGATGACCACACATGCCTATTCGGAGGCGATCTTCCAGGATACCTTCAAGCCCGAGCAGTTCAACATAAACAACCGGGCTGATACCGCAGGGCTCGCGGATGCGATACGGAGCAGGGAGAACGGCTATACGGAACTCACCCTCGGCGAACGTGAGCAGGTGGCAGCCTGGTCCTCGATCGAGGGTACCGGCTGGAAGCTGGTCATCTTCGTGCCGAAGGATGAGATCTTCATGATCTCACAGACGCTGGCTGCACGGATGGTGAGGATCGGGCTCCTGTTCGGGCTTGGGCTGGGGATCAGCCTCCTCCTCATCTTCATCCTGATCACGATCCTGGCAAGGCGGTTCAGCAGCCGCATAGCCGAACCCCTCAAAGCCATGAACCTCATGCTCAGGAAGGTCGGTGAGGGATACTATGACCAGAAACAGGTAGGGTTCCAGGTCGAGGAGCTCAATGAGACGGCTGCCCAGATCGTCGACATGGGTAAGGAGCTCCAGGAGGCATTGAGCAGCAACAGCCTCCTCAAATCGGCGAATGCGCTGAAGAGCGAGTTCATAGCGAACATGTCGCATGAGATCAGGACACCGGTCAATGCCATACTCGGCTTCTCCATGATCCTGGACAAGCAGATCAGCGACCCGCTGCAGAAACAGCACCTGCAGACGATCCGGAAAGCCTGCAATACCCTGCTCACGATCATCAATGATATCCTCGACCTCTCGAAGCTGGATGCAGGAGGGGTCTCCCTCCACCTCGAACCAGTGGAACTCGGTGAGGAGCTCAGGAATATCGAAGAGCTCTATCGGTATGAGCAGCAGCGGAAATCGATAGGCATGGAGATCCACCTTGACCCGCAGCTCCCGA
Organism: Spirochaetia bacterium; assembly: GCA_963677595.1. Classification (GTDB taxonomy): domain Bacteria; phylum Spirochaetota; class Spirochaetia; order CAKZLE01; family CAKZLE01; genus CAKZLE01. The sequence goes on along the minus strand of OY782041.1, from coordinate 1,264,681 downwards.
AACTCCTGGTCCTTGACGGGATCAGGGTCCGGCAGATCCTGCTGAACCTCGTGGGGAATGCGTTCAAGTTCACCGAGAGCGGTACGATCAGCATATCAGCCTGGAAACAGGGACCGGGGACTGTCCCCGGGTCGGTGAACCTCAGGCTCGCAGTCCAGGATACCGGGATCGGGATCGAGGAGCTGCAGCAGCAGAGGATCTTCGAACCCTTTATCCAGACCGAGAACCAGAATGTCAGGAAATACGGGGGTACCGGTCTCGGGCTGGCGATCGTGAAGCGGTTCGTCGAGCTGATGAACGGCCAGGTGACTCTGGAGAGCATCGTTGGTCAGGGTGCCACCTTCACGATCGACCTGCCCGATGTCCCGGTCGTGGGATTGGGACTGGCCTCTATCGATGCAGGGGAGTCCCCTGAAGTACCTGCCCCGGTGGACCCTGTGGGACAGCCTGACTCCGGGATACGCGACCTCCCGATGATCATTGCCAACCTGGCAGGGAAAGGGCTCAGGGAGAACGACGCACTCCAGGTGGAGTTCTCCTCCTTCTGCAGTGAGCTGTGCGCAAAGGCCCTTGATTCCAACCGGATCAGGGATTTCCATGAGATCGCGCTTGGCCTGCTCGCTATCGGGGACCGGCATGATGCAGGTTCCCTCATATCGTTTGCCAAGACGCTCCAGCAGGCTGCTGAGAGTTTCGATATCGTGTTGTTCCAACGTTTGGTCCAAGAGGTCATGGAGCTTGGTAAGAAGCTCCCGTCGGGAGGTACGGATGGCTGAATATAACCCACAGAACGTGAAAGTCCTCATCGTCGATGATACTGCCGATAATCTCATGATCGTTGGGAGCATCCTTGAAGAGGAGGGTTACGACCTCTATATCGCGCCTACCGGGATGGATGCTGAGCGTATTGCAGCTTCGGTCCCGCTGGACCTCATCCTGCTCGATGTCATGATGCCGCAGCAGGACGGGTTCACGACCTGTGCCAATATCAGGAAGCTGCCGCACTATGATTCAGTGCCGATCATCTTCCTCACGGCCCGGATCGATATCGACAGCCTCATCAAGGGGTTCGAGATGGGTGCGGTGGACTATATCAGGAAACCGTTCAATCCGCAGGAACTGAAGATCCGGGTCCGGACCCATGCGGAACTGAGAAAACTGCGGGCAGAGATGGAGATGCGGAACAGCCAGCTTGAGAAATCGCTGAGCAAGCTCGAGGCTGTGGCACGGACCGATGACCTGACCGGCCTCCTCAACCGGCGCGAGATCGAGCGGATCTTCGAATATGAGATCTACCGTACCGAGATCAGCCGGCATGAGTTCTCCCTGATCATGGTCGATGTGGACCTCTTCAAGGAGATTAACGACACCTACGGGCACCTGCAGGGTGATACCGTCCTGAAGGAGATAGCGAACCAGATCCAGAAGTCCTGCCGGAAGCAGGATTATGTCGCCCGGTGGGGAGGTGATGAGTTCCTCATCCTGCTCCCCGAGGCATCGGGGGAAGAAGCTGCAGCAGTGGCTGAGCGGATCCGCAGGGATGTCAGCGCTGACGGCCATGCAGGGCTCTCCCCTGATCAGAAGGTCACCATCACCTGCGGTGTCAGCTACCATACGGAGAAGATGCCGGTCAAGAGTCTTGTTGCCAGGGTCGACCAGGCTTTGCTCACGGGGAAGGACCGGGGCAGGGACTGTGTGGTATCCCTCTGAACCCGTTCACCGGGGTTGTCCACTCTCCAGCATGGCTGTCAGGGCCTCAGACGGTACCGGCCTGCTGTAGTAAAATCCCTGGATGATGTCGCAGGAACGGGCTTTGAGGAACTCGAGCTGTTCCTGGTACTCGACCCCCTCGGCAATGATCTCCAGGTCCATGCTGCGACCCATGACGATGATCGCCGAGATGATCGCCTCATCAACGGTATGCTTCCCGATCCCCATGACGAACTCACGCGCTATCTTCATGCGGTCGAGAGGCAGCTTCCTCAGGTAGCTGAGGGACGAGTAGACGGTCCCGAAATCATCGATGGCAATCTGGACCCCCATCTCCCTGATCTTAGAGAGATCTCTGATCGCTGTTTCCGTCTTCGTGATGAGGATGCTCTCTGTGAGTTCGATCTCCAGGGAGGCAGGGTGTATCCCTGCCTCATCGATCACCTGCCGGATGATGCCTTCCAGCCCCCCGTTGGTCAGCTGGTTGATCGAGAGGTTCACTGCCATCAGCAGGTCGGTATGCCCCGCGTCATGCCACTTCCTCAACTGCATGCAGGCTTCCCTGAGAACCCATTCCCCGATCCTCAGGATGAGGTTGCTCTTCTCCGCGATACCGATGAACTTGTCCGGTGATAACAACCCCCTGACCGGATGGTTCCACCGTATCAGCGCCTCTACCCCGGCGATCTGCTCCCTGAGAGGGTTGACCTGCGGCTGGTAATAGAGCTCGAACTCATCTCGTTCCAGGGCGAGATAGAGGTCATTGGAGATCTCCATCTCCTCGGTGATCGCGGCATTCAGCTCAGAGGTGAAGAACTCGAAGGTGTTATGTCCCGCTGACTTGGCTTCGAACATGGCCAGTTCAGCATTCTTGATCAATTCTGCGGCATGCTCCCCATCCCCAGGATAGATACTGATCCCCAGGGTGGTCGTGAGGAGGAGATCCCTGCCGTTCAGGACAAAAGGTTCCTTGAAGATGGAACGGATCTCGTTCACCTCATGGTAGAGGAGCTCAGCATTCCCCGTGAAGCGGGAAAGGAGCAGGAAATGGTCGCTTCCAGATCGCGCTATCGTCTTGGTCTCCCCGAAGAACCCCTTCAGCCGTCGTGCGATCTCTGAGAGGAGGCTGTCGCCGAGGAGGTGACCGAAGGTATCATTGACCACCTTGAACGCATCAAGATTCAGGAAGAAGACCGCCAGGTTGGTCTGGGACTTCTCTGCATCGAAGATCGCCTGTTCCAGGCGGTCCGTGAAGAGCTTCCGGTTCGCCAGGCCGGTCAGCTGGTCATTGTAGGCAAATGACCTGATCTTGTTCTCCATCTGGATCCGGTTCACGATCTCGTTCTCCAGGTCCTGGTTGATGGCTGACAACCTGGATGTCCGCTCCTTGACTCGCTGCTTGAGGAGGTCCCGGGATGCTTCCAGTTCACTCTGGATGTTCTTCAGGTCGGTGAGGTCCTGGAAGAGCATGAGGGTTCCTATCGGGTCCTCCCACCGGTCCCGGAGGGTCTCGATCGTGAGCATGACGGGGAGGGTGCTTCCATCCTTCCTGAGCAGTCTCCCCTCCCTGGAGCCGTTGATGCTGATGATCCCTTCCATACAGCCCTCTGGAAACAGATCGCAGTACTGGAGGCCGTCCAGCTCATCCTGGCCATACAGGAGGAGTCGTTCCGCTTCCCGGTTCGCATTGACGATCCGGTTATTGAGGGTTATGAGCATAAGTCCCTCCTGCATGTTCTGCAGGATCTCCCGGGCAGTGCCGAAGGGGTTGAGCTGGAGCATCCGGTACCGTACCGATGCGAACCTTACCCCGATGATCGGTATCATCGAGACGAGTACCCCGAGCGGGGGGAAGAGGTTCCCGGTCGTGAGCGGGAGGAGGAAGTCCGTGATCGTCCCGACAGCCAGGGCGATGATCGTCGATCCCACGATCACCCGGACCAGGTACTTGATCCTCCTGAGTCGAGTCCTCCGGCCCCAGAAGAGCAGGGCGATGATACTGGCAAGGATGAAGAAGAGATAGAGGAGGAGGAAGTAGTTGTCCCAGAGGAAGTTCCTCGGCAGGTTGAGGTATGCCCAGCCGAAGGAGGTCCGGACCATCTCCTCCGCCGTGGAGGGTTCGCGGAAGAAGTAGAGGTAGATGGAGAAGAGGGCGGGAGTATAGACGATGATCATCTTCAGGGCCATGGTGATCCTGCTCGACCAGTTCGACCATCGTGTTGGTTCCTCACTGCTTCGTGTCAGGACGACGATGAAGTGAAAATAGATGCTGTAGATGACACTCCAGAAGAGGACGGCTATCCTGCGGAAGAAGAGTGCCTGTGCCAGGCTCTCTGACAGCATGACGCCGGCAACGGAGAATGACCAGAGGGCAAGGGCTATACAGGTCAGGAAGAAGAGCAGGTTCGCCCGCTGCTTCCGTTCGGTACGGAAGGTCTCCACACCCATGAGCAGGTATGCGACGCTGGCTAATATATAGATACTACCTGTTATGAACACAAGCACCTCGGTATTGCGACTGTACCTGCAGAACCTGCAGTCAGGGAAGACCTGCATCATCACTGCGGGAGATCCCCACATCGATCGTACCATACCCGCAGGGTGAATACAATCCACCGTAACCGACTTGTTAGATTTGGCTTGTGCCAATATCGCACGGAGGTCCGGGAGAGCCATCCCGCCAGCGGGAACGGCAGATCCAGCCGTATCCCAGTGAAAGATGCAGGAGGTCTGCTGCTGGCTTCTTGCATTTATCGGCTCTACCTATCATACTCATGAACAGCAATCAAGAGACAGAGGGGTGTACCATGCAAGAGGTGAGGATCGGTATTCTAGGTTTCGGTACGGTAGGTACCGGAGTAGTGGAAGGCCTGCAGAGAAACGGGGAACTGATCAGGGAGCGTACAGGCATCCTGCCGGTCGTGAAGAGGATCGCCGACCTCGATACCGAGACAGACCGGGGTGTGTCACTTCCCCCCGGGGTCCTTACCAGTGATGCGTTCTCCGTCATCGATGACCCGGAGATCGATGTGATCGTCGAACTCATCGGGGGGACGACTATAGCCAAACAGTTCGTGCTGCGTGCACTCGAAGCAGGCAAGCGGGTCGTCACGGCGAACAAGGCCCTGCTTGCAGAATACGGGGGTGAGATCTACCAGACTGCCAGAAAGAACCATGTAGGCATCTACTATGAGGCGGCAGTGGGCGGCGGTATTCCGGTGCTCCGTTCCCAGCGGGCGGGGCTCATCGGGAACCGGATAGAATCCATCTATGGGGTACTCAATGGTACCTGTAACTACATCCTCACCAGGATGGAGCGAGAGGGGCTCCCCTTCGATGAGATCCTTGCGGATGCCCAGGCCCTCGGGTATGCGGAGACGCCTCCAGACCTCGATATCGACGGGATCGATACCGCCCATAAGGCGGTGATCCTCGCATCCATGGCTTACGGGTCGCCCGTACCCATGTCGGCATGTGCTGCTTCAGGTATCCGCGGCCTCTCAAGCCAGGAGATCCTCAATGCCGAGAGACTCGGGTACCGTATCAAGCTGCTTGCGATCATCAAGGACAATGACGGGGATGTCGAACTGTCGGTAGAGCCCTCCCTCGTCCCTATAGACCATATGATCGCCTCGGTCCACGACTCCTTCAACGCGGTCTTCGTTCGCGGAGACATCGTTGATGATACGATGTACTACGGACGAGGGGCAGGCAAGCTCCCGACCGGGAGCGCCGTCATCGGTGACATCATGGAAGCTGCCGAGGACCGTATGAACGATGCAGGGGTCCCCGTCGGCGTGACCATGATGCTGCAGCGGGATGAACTCACCTACTGTACGGCGGACCGGAGCATCAAGCGCTATTACCTCCGGCTGAGCCTCTTCGACCAGCCAGGGTCCCTGGCAAAGGTGATGGAGGTCATGGGCAGGAACAGCATCAGTATCGCGTCGGTCGTGCAGAACGAACGGTTCAAGGGCGGGTACGCCCCGGTGGTGATCCTGACCCACAAGGTCAAGGAACAAGATTTCACCGCTGCCATAGCTGAGATCGCGAAACTGGATGTATCGGGATCAGATCCGGTAAGCATGAGGATCGAGGATTTCGAGTAGCTTGCGTTCCGAAAAAGAAGAGCCGTTATCCATGACAGATAACGGCTCTTGAGGTGCCGACCGGATTCGAACCGGTGCATCGAGGTTTTGCAGACCTCTCCCTTACCACTTGGGTACGGCACCATATCGGGTTACTAACTTATCAGAAAAGCTTTTTTAGTTCAAGATAGTGTGCTATGTTTTGTGGTATATGAGACCGAGAGTACTCCTGTTCCAGCCTCCCATCTATGATTTCGCTGCGTTCGACCTCTTCTTCAAGCCGTACGGGCTGCTGCGTATCGGGAAGTGGCTGCAGTCTGCAGGATTTGAGCTATCGTACCTCAATGCACTCGACCCGACTGACCCGGTCTCCATCCGGCAGTTCGGGGAGGTGAAGAGGAGAGCCAACGGGACCGGCAAGTTCTTCCGTCAGCCGGCGGAACTCCCCGCCGGACTCCCCCACATTCCCAGACAGTACTCGCGGTACGGGATCTGCAGGTCCGTCATAGCTCAAACCATTGCTGCTGCCGCTCCCCATATCGTCTTCATCACCACCGGGATGACCTACTGGTACGAGGGAGTCGTGGAGGCTGTTGCCGCCGTGCGTGAGCACACTCCTGCTGCGAAGGTCGTCCTGGGGGGCGTCTATGCGAGCCTCATGAGCGAACATGCCCTGCGGGTGACCGGGGCTGATGCCGTGGTGACGGGAGACGGCGAGGGGCAGATGAGGACCCTGCTTGGTTCGTACGGGTTCCCTGTCCCGTCGGGGCCGGTTCCCCCGTTCCCCCTGCTGGTACCGGATGCCTGGAAGGGCAGTGCCGGTGCGATCCGGCTGAACACGGGCTGTCCGCTCCGCTGCGACTACTGCGCCTCTGCCTGTATCTCGCCGGCGTTCAGGGAGGGGGACCCGGAAGGGGGGTTCGAGTTCCTCTCTGACCTCGAGGAGACGTTCGGGATCTCGCATGTCGCGTTCTATGACGATGCACTGCTGATGAGGAAGGAGCAGGTACTCTTTCCCTTCCTTCGGCGTGTCATCGCAGACAGTAGGGTATGGAAGTTCTATACACCGAATGCCGTCCATGTGCGCCTCATCGACCGGACTGCCGCTGATCTGATGTACCGTGCAGGGTTCGGGGAGATACGTATGGGCTATGAATCATCACTTTCGGAATTCCATGACCTGCATGACGGTAAGTTCACCGACGATGAGTTCTCTACGGCAGTTGATGCATTATATGGTGCAGGGTTCACGAAACGGCAGCTGCCGGTCTATATCCTGGCAGGGCTGCCGGGTCAGCGGAGGGAGGAGGTGGAACACTCGATCATCAGTGCCTCTCAATCGGGTGTCTCCGTCTCGATCGCCGAGTACTCGCCTGTACCGGGAACGCCTGCCTGGGAGCAGGTCGTGAAGGAGAGTCCCTTCCCGCTGGAAGAAGAACCGCTGTTTCATAACAACAGCCTTCATATAACTGCCTGGGAAGGGCTCACGCGTGATGATATGCATGCATTGAAACTGATGGCGAGGGCTACTCGGTAGGGGTGTCCTCAGGCTTGGCTGACCGACCCTGTCCCCGGCCGTATCCCCTGCCTCTGCCTCTCCGGCCTGGTGGTTGGGCGATCGGGCAGCTCTCACTCCTGCCGTCCTCGAGGATGGATCTCCAGGATCGGCCGCAGCCGTCACAGATCACCTTCCGGCCCTCATCGATCTCGAAATCACCGCCTTCGATCAGGAGCATCTTACCCTGGAGCAGTGCTTCCGCGCACTTCTGCCTGGCGCTGATGACTATATTTCCGAATGTCTGCCGGGAGATGTTCATGACCTTGGCAGCATCCTCCTGGTAGAGGGCCTCGTAATCCGCAAGCCGGAGGGCTTCCAGCTCATCGAGTGTCAGGGTGATCGTCTCAAGCTCGGTGCTGGGAACACCGGCTGGTTTGTAGAGGTTATGCGGCGGTTTGCCTAATATCTTTCGGTTCTTTCTCGGTCTCGCCATAAGGACTCCTTTTCTGCTGTAGCCATAGTGTAGCGTATGGTCATGGTTTTGTAAACTCACAGGCTAGCGGCTTTGTTTCACGTCCCGTGTCACGATCACGTCGCAATCGAGTCCCAGGGGTCCCTGGATCACGACCTGGCCGATCCTGACCGGGGCGGGCAGCGAGATAGCCTTGAGCAGCTCCATGAGTTCCGGGATCCTTGATCTCGGCACCAGAGCAGTCGTGCGGACACTGGTCAGGGGTTCACTCCCGCCGTATACAGCTATGCTCGTGCAGAGCGTCCGGTGCGGATCGAGGAGCTCCTGCTCAGCCCAAATCTTCCCTCGGTTGCAGAGGTGGCCGGTGACCGAGAGGATCTCCCCTGAACCAGCATCCTGGATGACTTCCATCCTGCAGCTGTTGGGGCAGACGATGCAGGTGAGCTGTATGCATTTCTCACTGCTGTTCAACATATACCTCCAGTGAGCCGGTGATCTCTTGGGGGATCGAGACCCGCAGCTGGACCATCTCCGAGGGGGCGATGAAGTCGAAGCGCTTCTGGGTGATCCGCCTCTCCCCATCGGCGATGATGATCTTTACCTGCTCAAGCGGCTCGGAGACCCTGCAGCTGATGATCACCCGCCTCCCCGGGCTCACGACCTGGGGGACACAGTAGCGTATATTCCTACCGGCGAACACCGGCTGGAGATCTGTTCGTGAGGGGCTTCCCTGGAGAAAGGCCGCTGCCGCCCTCCCGGCCCGTTCCGCCTCCTCAGATACCAGGTCCACGATGTCATGGACCTGCAGGACATTCCCGCAGGCGAACACCCCGGGTACCGAGGTCATGAGCCCGTCGGAGACGATCGGTCCCTGCGTGACCGGGTCGATGGCAACGTCGATCGCCCGGGAGAGCTCGTTCTCCGGGATGAGCCCGACCGAGAGCAGGACCGTGTCGCAGGCGATCCGCTGGGAGTGTTCCAGATCGAGTGATCTGTCCTCCTTCACCGGGGCGATGGTCACACCGGTGACACGGTCCTTCCCGTGGACGGAAACGATCCCTGTGCCCAGGAAGAGCGGGATCGAGAAATCATCAAGGCACTGCCTGATGTTCCGGTCCAGCCCGCCCGGCCATCGCTGGATCTCCGTGACTGCCTTCACTTCAGCACCTTCGAGGGTCATCCTCCTGGCCATGATGAGCCCGATATCGCCGGAGCCTATGATGACGCACCTCCTCCCTACCATGGTGTTCTGCATGTTCAGCAGTCTCTGCGCAGTCCCCGCGGTATAGATCCCGGCAGGCCTGGTCCCCGGCAGGCTGATCGCCCCCGCGGTCCGCTCCCTGCACCCCATGGCTAGGATCACCGCGAAGGCGGTGATTATATAGAGACGGCCTTCCGTCATCGCCCTGATGATGAAGCGCTCCCCGTCCTTCTCGATCGAATGGACATAGGTCCCCGTAATGATGGGGATCGAATGCTCTGCGCACCGGTCGATATCGATCTGCGCATATTCCGGGCCTGAGAGGGCCTTGCGGTACCGGGTAAGCCCGAACCCGTCATGGATGCACTGGTTGAGGATGCCGCCGGCGCGGTCGTCCCGGTCGATGACGAGGATGGAGTCCTCCCCCGCAGCCTTCGCTCCAATTGCGGCAGCCGTGCCTGCAGGGCCGGCACCGATGATGACGATACGGTAGTCATGCTTCATATGAATCCCTCCGCATCGGGGAGGAGAACATGGGAGAGGATCCTCCCTTGTAGAACTGGTCCGTGATCTCGATCCCCCGCTCCTCCTGGAGGATCTCCGCGATCCTCGGGATGCAGAACCCTCCCTGGCAGCGGCCCATCATCGCCCGGCACCGCAGCTTGATGCCGGTATAGGTGACCGGTCCCAGGATCCTGTCCGCCGCATCTAGGACCTCCGCCTTCGTGATCCCCTCGCACCGGCAGGCGATGGAGCCGTAGGCAGGGTCCTCCCTGAGCAGCTGCTCCTGTGCTGCTTCCGACAGGTCGAGGAACCGCTGCGGTCGGCGCACTGGGGGAACCAGCTGTTCCTTCCAGGTAAGGGGGAGGTGCTCCCCGACCATATCTCTGACCTGTTCCGCGATCGAGGGGGAGGCGGTAAGGCCCGGGCTCTCGATGCCGGAGAGCAGGATGAACCGGTCATGGTCCTCTATGATGAAGTCACGGTAGCCCCCGATCTCCGGAGGGGTGAGTTTCGGGCGGAGGCCGGCAAAGGAGCGGATGAAGTCCCCCTCGGTCAGGGAGGGAAGCAGGGCATGCCCCTCTTCCCGGAGCTGGGCGAGGACGTCTACCGTCGTCGAAAGGTCTTCCGGGTCATCAATATATTCGCTGCTCGGCCCGATGAGGATGTTCCCGTCCACGGTATTGGTGAGATGGATCCCGAGTCCGCCGCTGTGGTGTCCGGGCACCGGATAGACGAGCAGGTTGAGTTCATCCCCAAGACGCTTGTCGAGGACATAGTACTCCCCCCGGCAGGGGTAGATCGTGTGTCCATTGATCCCGGCCATGTTAGCGATCTTATCGGAGTTGAGCCCGGCGGCATCGATGATGACCCTGCCCTGGAAGGTCGACCCATTCGTCGTGGTGACGGTGAAGAGCTCCTGCCCCTTCGTGATCGAGGCAACCTGCTTTTCGAAGTGGAACTCCACACCGTTCGCGTGGGCGTGCTCAGCCAGGGCGATCGTGAGCTCATAGGGGCTGACGATCCCGGTGGAGGGGGAGTAGAGAGCCCTGGTGCCGCCTACACCTGGCTGCAGCTCCTGCATCCGATCTTTGCCTATGATCTCGAGGCCGGGAACACCGTTCTCCGTCCCCTGCCGAAAGAGCCCTTCAAGGGTATGAGTCTGCTCTTCCGTGAAGGAGACGGTCAGCTTCCCGAGTCTCCTGAAGGGGACTCCGAGTTCGTCACAGAGTCCTTCGAGCATCCTGTTTCCCCGTACGGCATGGTACGCCCTGCCTGATCCCGGCTGGTAATGGATGCCTGAGTGGACTACCCCGCTGTTTCGGCAGCTGATGCCGAACCCGACATCCGCCTCGGCTTCAAGGACTGCTGTGCGGAGGGTGTAGGCAGACAGCTCACGGGCAATGGCTGCCCCGATGACCCCTGCCCCTATGATGATGAGGTCGTATGGTTCCATATCTTCACTATACCTGATTCATTCTGATATGAGAAGATAGTAAAAGTTCAAAAAAGTTCAAATATCTCTCTTGACATCATGAGTAAGTGACTATAATATGCAAATACATTCATAAACGTTCATAAAACGAACATGAAAGGTTCAAAAAGGGGCATATATGTCAGCCGGGCTGATCCCAGCGGATCGACAGCAGAAGATACGGGAGATGATCACACAGAACGGGGTGGTACGGGTCAATGAGTTGAGTGACCTGTTCCAGGTCTCCGTCCTCACGATCAGGCGTGATCTCGATGCCCTTGAGCAGCTCGGTATCCTTGAACGTTCCCACGGCGGGGCAGTCCTGAGGCAGAGCATGTCCGTGGAGCCGCTCTTCTCGCAGAAGGAGCGGCAGCAGCGTGAGGAGAAGGAACGGATCGGTATTGCAGCTGCCTCCATGATCGACGAAGGAGACATGGTCCTCATCAACAGCGGGTCCACGACCCTCCAGGTGATCAGGGCCCTCCGGGACAAGAACGTCACGATCATCACCAATAATATAGCGGCAGCCCTCGTCGCCGAGGAAGCTGCCTTCGATATCGTGTTCCTCGGGGGGAACTACCGGACCCAGTCACACTCGGTCGCCGGGAATTTCGCCCAGCTGGCCCTGGAGCGGGTCTACGCGAACAAGCTGATCATCGGTGTCGACGGGTTCAGCTTCTCACATGGGCTGACGACCCCGATCATGCAGGAGGCGGAGATCACCCGGGCTATGATCGATAAGACAGTGGGGAAGGTGATCGTGGTGGCGGCGAGCAGCAAGATGGGGATCGTATCCAACTTCAAGACGGCATCGGTGGAACGGATCGACTGCCTGGTCACTGACCGGGCTGCCGGGGATTTCCTCACCGACCAGGAGCTGCAGAAGGCGGGGATACAGCTGGTAATAGCATGACAGGAGTCATGTGAGACATAGAATAGGATAATGAATAAGTCAAGGAGGCGGTTTATGGCTTATGAGGATGCTTACAAGGATTGTGTTTGGGTAGATTTCGAGGTGCTCGAGAGGTTCATGTACGATGCCCTGATCGGGGCGGGGATCCCGGCAGCGGATGCAGAAGTCGTTACGGAGATCCTCATCACCTCTGACAAGAGAGGGATAGATTCACATGGGATCGGTCGGCTGAAGCCGATCTACATCGACCGTATCGATGCCGGGATCCTGAACCCGGTCACGAAGATCGATGTGGTAAAGGATGACATGACGGCTGCAGTCCTTGACGGGAATAACGGGATGGGCCATGTCGTCGGCAAGAAGGCGATGGAGATGGCGATCGAGAAGGCGAAAGAGTACGGCATGGGTATGGTCGCAGTACGAAACTCGACCCATTACGGTATTGCCGGCTACTATAACCTCATGGCGACTGAAGCCGGGATGATCGGTATCACCGGGACCAATGCCAGGCCTTCGATCGCCCCGACCTTTGGGGTGGAGAACATGCTCGGCACCAACCCGCTGACCTTCGGGATCCCGACCGACGAGGAGTTCCCCTTCGTGCTCGACTGTGCGACATCGGTCTCACAGCGGGGGAAGATCGAGGTATACGGCCGGGCAGGGAAGGAGCTTCCCCCGGGCTGGGTCATCGGCAATGACGGCAAGACCCGTACCGATACGAAGCAGATCCTCGTAGACCTGACCAAGGGCAAGGCAGCCCTCGCCCCGCTCGGCGGGCTGGGGGAGAGCACCGGAGGGTACAAGGGATTCGGCTACTCGATGGTCGTCGAGATCCTCTCGGCAGCGCTCCAGGACGGGAGCTACCTCAAGGCCCTGAACGGTTTCGATGCTGACGGGAAGAGGATCCCCTATCCGCTCGGCCATTTCTTCATAGCGATCGACCCGGAACGGTTCATGGGACTCGATACGCTCAAAAGGATAGCCGGGAACATCTGCCGGGAGGTCAGGAACTCAACTGTGGCCCCGGATGCGGAGAGGATCTATACTGCCGGCGAGAAGGAGCATATCGCATGGCAGTACCGGAAGGAACACGGCTGCCCGGTTCCCGAGTCGCTCCAGAAGGTGATGGTCGAGCTTCGTGATCGGTACGATCTCGGGTACACCTTCGATTTCGAGAACTAGAATCCAGGAATAAACCCCCGGATTTGCATACACATCCGGGGGAAAAAATAGAAACAGTGTTCGCAGGAATGCGAATATTTTTGGAGGGTTCGAATGGATGAATTGAAGAAGAAAGCTCTTGCCTACCACACGATGGACGGCAAGCCTGGAAAAGTATCAGTGGTTCCCACAAAACCATGTGCGACTGCTGATGATCTCTCACTGGCTTATACCCCTGGTGTTGCCAAGCCGGTCCTTGAGATCGCTGAAAACCCCGAGACTGCCTACCAGTATACATCAAAGGGAAACCTTGTAGCAGTCATCTCGAACGGTACAGCCATCCTCGGGCTCGGGAACAGGGGTGCGCTTGCTTCCAAGCCGGTCATGGAGGGGAAGGGCGTTCTCTTCAAGAGGTTCGCTGATGTGGACGTGTTCGACCTGGAACTCGATACCCTCGACCCTGATAAGATCATCGAGGTGGTCAAGATGCTCGAGCCGACCTTCGGCGGGGTGAACCTCGAGGATATCAAGGCACCGGAGTGCTTCAAGATCGAGCAGACCCTCATCGAGATGTGCGACATCCCCATCTTCCACGACGACCAGCACGGGACGGCTATCGTATCGACTGCCGGCCTGCTGAACGCAGCTGAGATCGTCGGCAAGAAGATGGAAGACCTGAAGCTCGTCGTCAACGGCGCCGGTTCAGCCGGGATGTCCTGTGCGAAGATGTTCATCGCCTGCGGGGTGAAGAAAGAGAACGTGATCATGTGCGACAGCAAGGGCGTCATCTACCAGGGACGTACTGAGCGCATGACTCCGGAGAAAGAGGATATGGCAAATGACACCGAAGCCAGGACCCTGGCAGAAGCCATGGACGGGGCCGATGTCTTCATGGGCCTCTCGGTTGCGAACTGCGTGACCCCGGAGATGCTCCTGTCGATGGCAAAGGACCCGATCGTGTTCGCCATGAGCAACCCGGATCCTGAGATCGACTACAAGCTGGCCATGGATACCAGGGATGACCTGATCATGGCTACCGGCCGGTCTGACTACCCGAACCAGATCAATAATGTGCTCGGGTTCCCCTTCATCTTCCGCGGGGCTCTCGATGTACGGTCATCGAAGATCTCCGAAGGCATGAAGCTCGCTGCCGCATACGCGCTGGCAGCACTTGCCAAGGAACCAGTTCCTGAATCAGTCAAGGGCGCTTACGGCGGTCAGGACTTCGCATTCGGAAGAAATTATATCGTCCCCAAACCATTTGACCCGAGGGTCATCGAATATGAAGCTGTCGCAGTCGCCAAGGCTGCCTGTGATGAAGGACTGGCTAAGTATCCCATCGAAGATTGGGATGCGTACCGGGAATCATTGAAGAAGAGAATGGAGCCCTACTGGGATTGATCGGGGTCGATCCCGTAGACTCACTGTGTGCCTGGTTTCTCGTTGAAGCTGTTCTTTCTGCTAGGAAAGAGCAGCTTCTTCCTATATACTGGTAGTATCACAACCAGGGGGAGATCACATGGGTACATCCTTGTCAATTCTGCTCGTTGACGATGAACGGATCAGCCGGGAAGTGGCGGCTCATCTCCTGATGAGCGGCGGCCATACCGTGACTCCAGCCGCACTGCCCTCCGAAGCCCTGGGGATCTACCGGGAACGGGGTGCTTCGTACGACCTGGTCATCCTTGACATGATCATGCCTGAGATGTCGGGGAAGGAGCTCTTCATCGAGCTGAAGCAGCTGAACCCGGGGGTGAAGGCGATCCTCCTGAGCGGGTACGGCAGGGAGTGCGACCTCAAGGAGGCCCTTGAGGCCGGGGTGTCGCGCTACCTCCAGAAACCGGTCATGCGGAAGGTCCTCCTGAGAGCGGTCGCAGAGGTAGCGGCGGAGTGATCATCACCACTGGTTGAAGACATCCTCCGCGAACCCGAGAAGGTCCTTCACGTCCACCCGTGTACCATCATCCAGGACCACGAACCCATTGAAGTACCCGAAGACCTGGTGCTGCAGTGACTTGATCATGAGTACCTTCGTCTCAGAATGCCGGTCCAGCGCCGGGGTGAAATCGAGCTCGCATCTGCCGTCCGAGCTGGTCACCTTCCAGGGCTTCATATAATCGTCGGTGTCGATGATGAACTCGACCTCCTCAAGCTTGTGGATCCTATGGCCATGGAAGATGACGTTTTCGCTGGCCGGCCTCCGGTCACTGAACCCGTAGCCGAAGTTGAAGCCGAAGGGGACCCCGTCAACGATCGCTGATGTCGACCCCCAGTACCATCGGTTCCGGTAGGTCCATCGACCCCGGCCCCAGTCCAGCCCTCCCAGGTCAGTCGATGGGTCGAGCGTGTAGGTCTTGTTTCCGGCCGTTATGGTCCCGGAAGCACCCATGCAGGCGATCTTCTCATTGAGGTAGAAAGCCGTCGGTCTCTCCTTCCATACCGTTGCGATATTGATACTCTCATCCTCTTCTACCCGCCTCAGGGTTACATCTGCATTCAGCCCGGTGCCGTCGGGAAGGACCATGCTCTCTGCAGCGAGCTGCAGCCTCCTGGTGTTCCCCGCAGTAGTGATTGAGATGGAGAGCTTGCTGTTCTTGAACTCCACAATACTGTCTCCCGAGTTGGGTGGGAGCCCGATCTTCCCCTTGGGCAGCAGGACGAGGGAGTCATCCTGGACGGAGAAGCCCGTCTCGAAATCGAGGAAGCAGATCGCCATGAGCCCGATATACCCGAGGTCGCTCACGGTCACCGAGAGGCCAATCCTCTTGTCATGCGAGAGGACGTAGTAGTAATCCCACTCCTTGATGCGGATCCAGCTTGCCCTGACGGCACTCCGGTCGTATATCCAGAGGGGGCTCCGAGCCCAGCCGGGTTCTGTGATGATACCGTTCGAATCGAGCAGGTCCTGCTTCTCCTTCACTTCATGCTGCATGCTGATGCCTCCTGTCTTGGGTTGACCGCCTTACAGTATAGGGCATATATGGGAAAACACAAAGCCCCGCCTTGGTAAAAGGCGGGGCGGTCCGCTCTTGGTAAAAGGCGGGGCGGGAGACAGGCAAGATGCGGTCTGTCAGACAGGTAATCGGTGTATAGCCGTTTCTATATAAAGGGATGACTGCCGTACAGTCCCCTGCATGATCTCATCGGTGATCGGCCGGAGGACGATCAGTACGGCAAGCATCATCACCAACAGTACCGCGAAGGCGATCAATAACAGTCTATTACTCATTTTCATGGTTGCGCTCCTTGAATTCCGTGAATAGTGCCTGGAGTTCCTCAATGTCCATCTTCAGGCTCTGCATGGTCGAGAACATCTCAGGCAGCCTGCTCGTGATGAACTCCTGTTTCTTCATGGCCAGGGTAAGTTCGGAGGCATTCTCCGAAGTGAAGTACCCGATGCCCCTCTGGTTGTAGATGATCCCCTCATCCTGCAGCAGGCCGTATGCCCGTGTCATGGTGTTGGGGTTCACCTCCATCTGTATCGACATATCCCTGATGGAGGGGATCCTCGACCCGTCCGTCCAGGTCCCGGCCAGGATCTGGGTATATATGTAGTCAGCGATCTGTCGGTAGATCGAACGTTTTTCCTTAAACTGCATCCTTCGCCTCCACTTCCCTGATCCTGAAATAGGAGACGATCAGACAGAATGGAGCAAGTAAGGCCCAGAAGAACACCTTGCCGGTGACTTCCAAGAAGTTGAACAGGTTCTGGAGACGGTCACTGAGCATGA
Organism: Spirochaetia bacterium; assembly: GCA_963677595.1. Classification (GTDB taxonomy): domain Bacteria; phylum Spirochaetota; class Spirochaetia; order CAKZLE01; family CAKZLE01; genus CAKZLE01. The sequence continues at coordinate 1,247,932 of OY782041.1, read as the reverse complement.
GGGTAGTCTCATTGAAGCTCAGGTTGATGTTGCCGTGGAACATGACCTTGGCATAGGGGGCATAGATGATCCTGGCGAAGAGCATGGCAAGGAGCCCGAAGACGACCAAGAACAGCAGGATAGCCAGGACTGTCTTGATGAAGTGGGCCTTCTTGAAGTAGGTCGCACCCAGTATGAAGATCGACTGGCCGACCAGGTAGTAGAGTACCATCTTCCATACTGCAGGGTCTGCAAGGTTGAAGATCTCATGGGTGACCCCGAAGAAGAGCCTGTCGAGCCCGGCGACGATTGTTGAAGAGATGAACATGAAGAGCATGAGTGCCAGCGGGTAGATTGCGGCATAGGAGAGCTCCTTCGCGATGAGCTTCTCATGGGCATGGGCAGGAGTCATCAGCCAGGCATGCTGTTTGACCTTACTGTACATGCCTTCGGAGAAGGCCATGCTGACCATGATGAACCCGCCGATATAGAGGAAGTTCCCGAAGAGGGAGCGATAGTCCTCGGAGAACGAGTTCAACCCGAGCTGGCCGATGAACCCGGCGATGAGGTTGGGGATGATCATGACGCATAATATGACAGCGGCATAGATGATCAGGCCCTTCCTGTCCTCGTAGAATTGTTTCTTAAGTAACAGCGGTATATGTCTCATGACAGTCCTCCTTTGAATGAAGCGGGAGATGCGATCACCGCATTGAACAGGGTCTCAAGGTCGAGTGCTGACTCGAAGTCCCCCTCAGGGTTCTTCCTGACCACCGAGTAGCCTCCCGGGACCTTCTCGGTGTAGATGACGTCAGCATCGAGGGGTTCCTCCACCTCGAGTGAGATGGAAACGTGCTCTGATACGGCTTCCAGGCTCTCGTTCAGGACGATGACCCCGTTATGGAGGATGATGACCGGGTTGATCAGGTTCTCCATGTCCCGGACCTGGTGGGTCGAGATGATGAAGGACCGCTCCTCGGTGAGGGCAGAGGCTACCGTCCTCCTGAACTGGGTCTTGGACGGTATGTCGAGTCCGTTCGTCGGCTCATCGAGGATCAGCAGCGAGGTGTTCGATGCGAGCCCGAAGGAGAGCAGGAACTTCTTCTTCTGTCCGTACGAGTAGTCGCTGATCTTCTGGTTGATATCGAGGGCGAATTCCGAGATGTACCGGTCGAACGCAGCCTGGTCGAACTTTGGGTAGAAGGGGACGTTCAGCTTGAGGAAGGTCGCCGTGTTCATGTTCGGCAAATAGAACTCCTCCGGAAGGTAGAAGATGTCGGCAAGCATGTCCGGGTGCCGCTTCACCGGGTCGTACCCGAGGACTGAGGTCTCACCTGAACTGCGGAACAACTGTCCCGCGATCAGCTTCAGCAGTGTTGTCTTCCCGGCCCCGTTCATACCAAGCAGCCCATATATATTCCCTGGAGGGACATCTAGTTGCAGACCGGTAAACAATGGCTTTCTGCCATAGGAAAAGGAAAGGTTGTTTATCGTGATCATACATCACTCCTTTAATGATCTAGTGTACTAACTAAGTAGTACAGTAATACTGTAGACCCATATGGGGAGATTGTCAAGAGGCAGTATGAAATTATTTTTTACTTGAGGAACTTGTGTCATATGAAGGGGAGGGAATACCTGCTTTATACGGAACATGCAGTTCAGCTGCAGCCCAAATGAAAGCAGGTAGAATGGTTCTCTGGACTACAGCGTCTCCCGGATCGCGTCCTTCAGCTGGCCGAGGACCTGAGTGAACTGATCATCCATCCGCTTGAAGGTCTGGTTCGCCATCTGCATGAAGTCCTTGTCCATCTCCGGCTGGATCTCGATGTTCTGGCCTGTCTGCTGCTGGATCATCTTCCGCTTCTGCTCGAGCCTTGGCTTGAACTGCTCCACGAGCTGGTCATAGGTCTGTTCCTTCATGGTCAGGTACTGGTTGTAGAGGTTGTCAGTCTGCACGAAGAGGCCCATGAGGTCTTCCCCGCCGCTTGAGAGGAGCGTGAGCAGGGCCTTGATCTTTCCGAGGCCGTCGACGTAGTTCTCATCCTGGGGCAGGCTGAGGTTTGCGAGGGCAGTATCGGTCATCGCCTGTCTCACGAGATCGACATCCGCGTCGGGAACTGCCTTGAGGTCTGCCTGCGTCTCCTCGATGGTCTTATCGTGTGAGAAGAGGAATGAACCCGCGAGTCTCTTTCCCTGCTGGGTGAGCCTGTCCTTCCTGATCTGTTCAGGGTCGCTCTCTATATCTTCTATTCGCTCCATGGCGAGTTCAAGTGCTGATTTTATCCGTGCCATACGTGTTTCGATCTCCTTGTTCTGAGTCCACCTATAAGATAGCCGTTTTTATGCGTATCGTCTACGTTGAACTCCATGATTCTTCTTGCTGACAGCCGGACATATGCGTACAATACAGGTATGGGTGGAGAAACGATGCCGGCAGTCATACTGGCAGGCGGTGGCAGCAGGAGATTCGGTTCCAACAAGGCGCTGGCCCGTATCGGGCAGGTACAGCTCATCGAGCATATCGTGGAGCTTGCCCGTGTCGTCACCGGCAGGGTCCTGATCGTCTCCAAGGAGCCGGGACTCTATGCCTTCCCGGGCGTGGAGTCGATCGCCGATACCTGTTCCTCCTCGACCCCGGTCGCAGGGATCATAACGGCGATGGAATACCTCGCCCCCTGCCCGGAACTGCTGATTCTCAGCTGTGACACCATCTGGCATCCGGAGGACCTGCTGGAGCGGCTGACTTCGTACGAAGAGCCCTATGGGGATGCACTGCTGGTCTCCCATCATGGGGAACGGCATCCCTTCCCCGGACGGTACGCAGCTTCCGCACTTCCATTCTTCAGGGAAGCCATGGACTCTAGTGATCTCCGCATCGTGCAGATCACCGGGAGGATGGAGACTCAGACCATTGACGTCGAGGGCTGGTGGATGAAGAACATCAACAGGATAGAAGATTTACATGAGGCAAGGAATGACAAAGAAGAGCTACTACGAACGGACCTATGATACTACATGGAGCGCGACCGTCGCTTCCGTCGAGCCCTATAAGAACCAGTGGGGAACCAGGCTTGAAGAGACGCTGTGTTATCCTGAAGGAGGAGGGCAGCCAGGGGACCGTGGAATGATCGGGACCTCTGAGGTGGTAGATACCATCAAGCATGACGGGGACATCCTCCATATCACGGGGGAGAAGCCGAAATACGATGCAGGTGATACCCTCGAGTGCTCACTCGACTGGGAACACCGCTATGATTACATGCAGCAGCATACCGGACAGCATATCATCTCGGGAGTCATGTATGACGCCCTCTCGATCGATACGGTCTCGGTGCATCAGGGTGAGGAGTACACGACCATCGAGATCGCGCGGGAGGAGATACGTCCTGAGGAGATCGAACAGATCGAACTACTCTCCAATGCGGTCATCACCAGGAACCTTCCCATCCATGCGGATGAGAAGATGGATCATGAATTAGATGCGGCTTCCCTGCGCAGGGCCCCGAAGGTGTCGGGGAAGATCCGACTCGTCACCATCGAGGAGTGTGATGTCGTGGCATGCGGGGGACTTCATACCGAACGGACCGGGGAGGTCGGCCTGATCTCGTGCATCGGCACCGAGACTATCCGCGGCCGGCTGCGGCTCGTCTTCAAGATCGGGGAACGTGCCTACCGCGATTATCGGGAGAAGAACAGGGTCGCCGGGGAGCTCGGTACACTGTTCTCCGCCAAGCTGCAGGACATCACGAGGGCGGCGAGGCAGAAGAGCGAGCAGGTGAAGGACCTGCAGGCACAGGTGACCGCCTTGGAGAAGGAACTTGCCCTCCAACTCATAGCACAGGAGTTCTTCTCTGGTATGACTCATAATAATAAACTAGTCATAGCTGTGGATCTCTCAGACAGGCCTGCCGGTATCCTGAGGACCATCTCGAAGAACCTCCCGGAAGGGAAAGACTATTATCTCTGCATGGTCCAGGAGAATGTGGACGGGAAGCTGCAGTGGCTGATTGCTGCAGGCGGTTCTGCCGGGATCGATTTTCCCACCGTCAGGAACGAGCTCTTCCCCCTCATAGGGGCGAAAGGCGGCGGCAGGCCGCCTGTCTGGCAGGGGATCGGAGATCGTCCAGAAGGGAAAGATGCGTTCCTCGCTGCGTTCAGGAAGCTGGTGATACCCTCATGACCGCGGACCGGATCGAAGCTGCGCTCCAGGCCGAAGCCGACAGAGAGAAAGCGGCAGTACTGCAGCGGTTCTTCAAGACCGGGCCGGGAGAGTATGGGGAAGGTGACCACTTCCTTGGTGTCACGATGCCGAAACAGCGTGCGATCGCGAAGCGGTTCTATCGGGACAGTACCCCCGAGGACCTTGACAGGCTTCTGCGATCCGGGGTCCATGAGTATCGTATGACTGCATTACTAATACTAGTCATACAGTTCGAGAAGGAACGCAGTGCAGAAAGACAGGAAGTACTGGTAGACTATTACCTTGCGAGCAGGGTGTATATAAACAATTGGGACCTGGTGGATGTGACCTGCTATAAGATCCTGGGTCCCTGGCTGCTGGAGCGTGATCGCAGGATCCTGTTCGAACTGGTGAGAGAGGAGAGTATCTGGAGTAAGCGCATGGCGATCATCACGACGATGCACTTCATACGAAACCATGATCACTCCGATACCCTGTCCCTGGCGGAGATCCTCCTGCACCATCCCCATGACCTGATACACAAGGCGGTGGGCTGGATGCTCCGTGAGGTCGGCAATCGTGATGGGGAACTTGAGAGGGCGTTCCTTGCCGAACACTATCATGACATGCCGAGGACGATGCTTCGGTATGCGATCGAGAAGTTCCCTGAACCTGAGAGGAGGGCATACCTTGAAGGAAGAGCCTGAGCTGCACGAGAAACCTGACTTGAGGCACATCATACTCAAGACACTCATGTTCGCAGTCATCGGCCTGCTGGTATACGGCCTGCTGGCCCTGCTGGTGCGTGACCACCTGCATGCTGCCGGCGAGGTGCTGAGCAGGAAGTACGGCCTGCTCGGGATCGGGATCTACTGCTTCCTCGTCGACCTGCTCATCGTGCCGGCTACCGTCGACATCGTCTACCCGCTGGCACAGTCACTGCCGGTGCTCTCCCTGCTTGCTGTCATGTCCCTTGCCTCCATGGCAGGCGGGTTCCTCGGGTACCTGATCGCCGGCAGGTTAGACCGGCTGTCGATCATACATAACCTGACGCGCAACTACCATGACCAGGGGAAGGCCCTCCTGCACCATTACGGGGGATGGGCGGTTGCCATAGCCGGGTTCACCCCGGTCCCCTTCTCGACCATCTGCTGGATCGCCGGGCTGCTGGAAGTCCCGTGGTATGAGGTATTGATCGGCTGTTTGGCCCGTATACCGAGGATGGTGGTCTACTATTACCTGATCAAGGGTGGTGTGAGCCTCTTCGGGCTCATCCATTTCTAGGGGGAAAGCAGGTTCTTCAGGCGATTCCAGCTCCCCTTGAAATCATCCGGCACGATCCTGAAGAAGTCCATCCCGGCACTCCGTGCGCTCTCACCATCCACCTCATCCGAGTCCCCGATGACCAGGGTCTTCTCTGGCCGTGTCCCCATCAGGCCGGCTAAGCGGGTATAGGTCTTAGCCGCAGGGCGAACGATACCGGTCTCATCGGTGGAGAGGCGGTAGGCGAAGGTGGCAGGGGTGAGTCCCACCGCCCGAAGACGCTCATCGATGACACCGATGTCTGAGCAGAGGGAGACCGGTATGCGTCTCGAGACTGACCTGAGGAGGTCCTGTGTGACTGCTTCGCTCTCATAGCGCTTCTGGAGCAGTCCCAGCACGGCAGGATAGTACTCATGGTGGTACCAGTGTCCCATGGTCGCGGCATTGACCGGCGGTCTGTCCGGGAAGCGGGTATTCAGGTCATGGGCCATACCCTCGAAGAGGAACATCTTATAGGCTGAACCGCTGGCAAAGGCCTTGCCCGGCAGCGGCTTCAGGACGTTCCTCAATGCTGTGAGGTTCTCATAGAGCCGTATGTTACCGATGACCAGCCGCTTGCCGAAATGCTTCGCATCATAGAGGGTCCCGTCAAGGTCGAAGATCAATCCTGTGTAGTTCATTCCCTATCAAATACACGTAAACGGTTCATGATGTCAAGGTGCCCGTTCTTCAGGGCTGTCTCGGCAGGCGTATCACCTGCGAGGTTCATCACCGTCGGGTCCCCACCGAGGTTCAGCATATACTCCACAGCTTCCATTGAACCGTACTGGGCTGCTGCATGGAGGCAGGAGTTCCCGTACTGGTCGGTCGAGTTGATGTTGTCGATGGATACGATCCAGGAGAGTGCATCGAGCCCCATGGCAAAAGAGAGGGTGAGCGGGGTCTTGCCGTCCCCGTTCCTGCTGAAGAGGTCAGCCCCCGCTTCCACGAGCACCATGACTGCCGTCTTGTTATTGGAGAGGAAGGCGTTATGGAGCGGGGTGTTGATCCTGTTGTTCCTGCTGTTGATGTCCGCGCCCTTGTCGATCAGGCTGTGGATGACCTCTGCCGAGGCATTCAACTGGATAGCGGTATGGAGCGGGGTGTTCCCCTCGTCATCCCGGTCGAAGACCATCGGGCCGGTGATGAACCAGTCGACGACTTCCACCCCTGCCTTGAAGGCGATCATGAGGGGGGTATCCCCATAGCTGTTCTCTGCGTAGATATCGGCGCCCTTGCCTGCGAGGAGCCCGCAGGTACGCTGGTTCTTGTTGCGTACCGCCTCATGGAGCGGCGTGTTGCCCCGGTCGTCACGGGTGTTGTAGTCTGCCCCGAGCTCGATGAGCAGCTCGGAGATCGTCCAGAAGTTCTTCCGTGTAGAGAGCAGCAGCGGCGTCATCCCGGTATTGTCCCGGGACTCGAGCGATGCCCCGTACTGGTAGAGCATGTTGATCCCCAGGGAGTCCTGGTGCAGGACCGCTGTATGCATGGGGGTGTTCCCGCTGAGGTTGCGCAGTTCCACGTTCGCCTTGAGCAGCAGGAGGAACTTGGCGCACTGGGAAGAACCCCAGGAGATCGCTGTATGGAGCGGCGTGTTCCCGTAATTATCCCGGGCATCGATCTTCGCTTCCCGTGCCTGGAGGATCCTGCAGATCTCCACACTGTTGTTCTTCACGGCATAGTGCAGCGGGGTCAGCCCCTGGTCGTTCCGGGCATTGACTGCTGCCCCGTGGTCGATCAGGAAGGAGACTGCCTCAGGGTAGTCCCAGAGTGCCGCGAGGTGGAGCGGGGTGTTCCCGTCCGTGTCGCTTCCCTGAAGGTTCTGTTCGTTGATGATGTAGCCGGTGAAGTCGATCCCCTCGGCGTAGGCGAGGACGAGCGGGGACTTGCCCCGGTTGTTGTTGATGAAGGGGTCTGCCCCTGATTGGGTGAGCAGTCTGGCAGCCTCGGGATACCCGCAGCTGACAGAGAGGTGCATGGGGGTCTCCCCCTGGAGGTTCCTCTTGTCGAGATCGGCCCCGGAAGCGATGACCAGGGCGATGGCCTCGGTCGAAGCGCCGGTGATGACCGCGATATGGAGCGGGGAGTTCCCCTCCCCGTCGGCAGTCCCGTTCATATAGTCCCGGTAGAACCAGGAGACGGTCTCCGGTCCCTTGACCAGGGCCCGGATGATGGGGCTGATCTCATGGAAGTTGCTCGCGTAGATATCGGTGCCCTCGTCAAGGAGCAGTTCTGCTGCTGCCTGGTTATCTTCGGCAAGGGCCCCCATGAGGGGGGTGTTCCCTGAGGTGTTCCGGCTGTCCGGTTGTGCGCCGTAGGAGAGCAGGAGGCTCACGAACGTGGGATCGATCGCCGAGGAGACCGCATTGTGCAGCGGGGTCTCCCCGAAGCTGTTCCGACTGTCTACTTCTGCACCGCTGTCCAGCAGGTACTCAGCGATCCCTGTATCCGTGTTCGACGTGACGGCAAGGTGGAGGGGGCTGTTGTTCATGGCATCGCGCGAATCGAGGTCAGCCCCGGCAGCGACGAGGAGCTTCGTGATGTCAAAGAACCCGTTCACCACCGCGATATGGAGCGGGGTGTTCTCCTCCTCATCCCGCGCCTCGAGGTACCCGTGTTCCGCGATGAATGCACGGAGCAGTGCCGGGTGGTGGTATGCGGCGGCGAAGTGCAGGGGAGTTGTCCCCCCTTCGAACCTGATGTTCACATCATCGTTGGAAAGCGTCTGGTAGGCATAGTAGAACTCCTGGTCGTTCGGGATCTGCGCATAGTTCTGGATGAGGACCCGGGCGATCTCTACGTGTATATCGCTGTCGGTCCGTGTGAATGCGATATCGAGGGGGGTCTCCCCCTGGGAGTTGGACAGGTTCAGGTCAGCCCCGTACTCGATGAGCTCGTTGACTACGGCGAGGTCTCCTCGCTGCGCGGCATACTGGAGGGGGGTGTTCCCCTGCAGGTCGAGGGAGTTCACGAACTGCTCCCCGAGCAGGCTGCTGACCCCCTTCGGCCCTGCATCGAAGGCCAGGTCGAGAGCGCTGCTGCCCGAGTCGTCCACGCGGAAGAGGAGGCTCCCGTTCCCTAAGAGGTTGTGGGCGAGCTCGAAGGAGATCCCTGCGGCGATATGGATCGGGAGCTGTCCCGCGTCGTTGGGGATCGAGGGATCTGCCCCGTGCTTGAGGAGCAGGCTGACCATACTCGTCTCACCGAGCCCGGCTGCGGTATGGAGGGGGGTGTTCCCGGCTGCATCCCGTGCCGAGAGGAGCCCTGAATCCTGCAGGATGAATCCTTCAGCCAGGGCAAGGTCATTAGCTTCGATCGCCTCCATGAGGTTCGCTGGGACCTGTGGAGGTTCCGGTTCCGGGATCGGTTCCGGTTCAGGCTCTATGATCAGTTCGGGCTCGGGTTCCGGTTCCTCGATCACCGGCTCGATCTTCGCCGGGGTGACGATGATATCGACGACGGGCTCAGGTTCAGGTTCTGGCTCAACCACCGGCTCTGTCTCCGGCTCTATGGCCTCTTTCACGGGTTCCGGTGTGACGATGATGCTCACAGGGGCCTCTGCCGCCTTCGGCTCTTCGGGGAGGTCAGGAGTCCCCGCCTTCCCTGATGTCGTACAGGAGCTGAGCAGGATCAATATGCTGAACAGGCATAATGCCGGATACCGTTTTGCCATGGCTGTCGTACCTCTTATGCTACAAGTATATACGATATGATACCCTGTGAAAATAGAAAAATCCCGCAGGGGAAGGAACCCCCGCGGGATCGTACTATGCCGTCGTGAGGGGTCACGCCAATGCGGCTTCGATCTCCCCGGCGATCTCCCGTGCCCGTCCCGGAGCATCCCCGACATAGACGGAGGCATCGAGGAAGGTCATAGCCTCCTCAGGGCTGATGAACTCGGTCACCCTCGGGTCATGCGTAAGGGACTCGGCAAGGTGGATCTCATTCCCCCGCTGCAGGTCGTCCCAGGCAGCCAGGGAGTGTTCCCGGATCACCTCATGCATCTCCTGGCGGTCTCCTCCCCGTCGTCCGAGCTCCATGAGCAGCCGTTCGGTCGCGGAGAAGGCCCCGTAGACTGAGAGGTTCCGGTCGATGGCGACATCCCTGAACTGAATCCCCTTCACTACCTGGAGGGCAGTCTTCAGGATCTCATCCAGCGCGAGGAATGCAGCGGGGAACGCCTCTCGCCTGTTCGCTGAGTCATCGAGGGTACGCTCGAGGAGCGTATGCGATGCGTTATGCCAGAAGGTAGCAGGAAGGTGGGCGATGAACCGTGCGAGTGAGTCGATCTTCTCAGACCGGATCGGGTTGCGCTTGAACGGCATGGCGGATGATCCTACCTGCTTGGAACCGAAGGGTTCCGCCCACTCACCGATCGGCGGGGTCTGCAGGATCCTCAGGTCGAAGGCGAACTTGTAGAGTGAGCCTGCAAGCCCCGCAAGGGCATTGGAGATCACCCAGTCCTGCTTCCTCGGGTAGACCTGGGTCGCTGCCGTGAACGGCTTGATTCCAAGCTCCTCCATGACGAGCGTCTCAAGTTCCCGTGCCGACATCTCATTACCCTTGAGCAGCTCGGTATAGGAGGCACTGGTGCCTACCGCACCCTTGAGTCCCTTACCGCGTACTGAGGCTCGGACCTGTCTCAGGTACTCCAGGTCTGCGAGGATGTCCTGCCCGTACTGTGCCAGGCGGTAGCCGATGGTCGTCGGCTCTGCCGGCTGAATATGGGTGAAGGCCATGCAGGGCCTGTCGGCCTGCTCGATGATAGCCTCCCTCAGCAGGCTGAGGAGTTCGGCTGCCTTCCCGATGATGAGGTCGAGTGACTCGGCAAGGCGGATGGCATCCATGTTGTCGAGGGCATCCATGCTGGTAGCCCCGAGGTGTATGATGCTTCCACCCACCGGGCACTGCTCCGCATAGGTCTTGATCTCGGCCATGAGGTCATGGTGGATCTCCGCCTCGATCTCAGATGCCCGGTCGATGTCGATGGCAACGCGTTTTGACTCGAGGTCCTGTACCTGTTCCTCAGTGACGATCCCGGCTTTCATCTCAGCCCGTGCGAGGGCGATCCAGAAGGAACGCAGCAGGGTTCGTTTATGGGTCTCGGACCAGATGTGACGCATCTGCTCTGTCCCGTATCGCCAGGTGAAGGGGGAGATGAACGTCTCATGCCCGTATGTATGCTGTCCCATTGAGGCTCCTTCTAGTCGATCACGATGATCTGGTCGCGTTCAGGACCGACGGAGATGAACTTCATCGGTGCCCCGGTCAGCTCCTCGAGCCGCTTGAGGTAGGCTTTCGCCTCCTGCGGGAGCTCTTCCCAGGTCCTGAGGCCTGTCGTGTCGCATTTCCAGCCTGCCCACTCCTCATAGACCGGCTCCGCGATATCCTGCAGGGCAGTCTCGGGGACATAGTCGATGACCTCATCGCCGACCTTGTAGCCGGTGCAGATCTTGATCGTATCGAAGTGGTCGAGGACATCGAGCTTGGTCACGGCGATATGGGTGAACCCGTTGATCCAGCAGGAGTATGCGGCGGCAACACCGTCGAACCACCCGCAGCGTCGCGGTCGGCCGGTCGTTGCACCGAACTCCCCGCCGATCTCTCGGAGCTTCTCCCCGTCAGCATCGAAGAGCTCTACCGGGAAGGGGCCGCCGCCGACTGATGTCGAGTAGGCTTTCACCACCCCGTAGATGTTGTCGATCCGCTTCGGGGAGATACCGGCTCCCGAGCAGGTACCGCCGGCAGTCGGGTTAGAGGAGGTGGTGTAGGGGTAGATGCCCCAGTCGAGGTCCCTCATGATCCCGAGCTGCCCCTCGAAGAGGACGTTCTTCCCGGCTTTCACCGCATCCCTGAGGACGGGTACCGAGTCGATGATTCGCTTTCCGAACTTCTCCCTCCAGGAGGCGCAGAGCTCCATCATCTCATCGACCGAGATGGTATCGAGGCCGTAGTACTCGAGCTCACGGTTCTTCTTCGGCATGAGCATCTCGAGCCTGACCTTCAGTCGTTCCGGGTCGAGGATGTCTACTGCCCGGATCCCGACGCGGGATGCCTTGTCTGAGTAGACGGGCCCGATCCCACGCTTCGTGGTGCCTACTGCCCACTTCTTGTTCCGGTTAGCTTCCTCAGCTCCGTCGAGCATGCAGTGGAAGGGCATGATCAGGTGGGCTCTTTTATCGACGAAGAGGTTGTCAGTATCAATGCCGGCAGCCTCGACCGACTTCAGTTCCTCTTCCATGGTGTTGAAGTTCACGACGGTCCCTGCCCCGACAAGGCAGAGTGTCTTCGGGTTGAAGATCCCGGACGGCAGGATATGGAGTGCGAACTTCCCGTACTCGTTGATCACGGTATGGCCTGCGTTATCTCCACCCTGATAGCGGATCACCATATCGCAATCCTGCGCGAGGTAGTCTACGATCCTACCTTTCCCTTCATCTCCCCATTGAGCACCGACAATGGCATCTACACTCATTATTCATTCTCCTTCATCTCTTTCTCGCATTGATCATGTTCGTCAATATCTTCGGCATCCCAGGGATACTTGATCCATCGATCTTCGAGTTCGATCGCCGGGAAATATCGTTTCACTTCTTTCGGGAATTCCGCATCCTTCGGTTTCTTCTTGTTGTGGATCACCAGGACGGCGATCTCCTCAGGCTTGTGCCTGAGCAGCTCACCCACGCAGTAGCTCAAGGTGGCCCGGGTATCATCGACCTCGTCGATCAGGAGGATCTTCTTACCCTCGAGCTTCTGCTCGACCTCGTCGATCCACTGGATCTTCTGCGGCATCTCCATATGCTGGTTGCCGATGCCGTAGTAGGAGATCCCGACGGCGAAGATCGGCCGGTTGATGAACGTCTTGATCATCCTCGCCGGGATGAACCCGCCGGAACCGATCGCGACGATCACGTCGGGATCGAACCCCGACTCCAGGACCTGCTTCGCAAGCCGCTTCACTGCCTTGTGGATCGTGTTATAGGTAACATAGTATTTGTCGTCTGCCATGTGAACTCCTCTATACGACCGGTGTCATCTCTGCGATATAGGGCAGAGTCCTGTATTTCTCGGCATAATCGAGACCGTAGCCCACCACCCAGACATCGGGGATGTCGAACCCCTTGTAGTCGAGCTCGACGTCGACGACCCTTCGGTCCTGCTTGTTGAGCAGCGCGATGGTCTTGAGCGATGCCGGCTGCCGCGTCTCGAAGTTCCGTTTGAGGTAATCGAGGGTATAGCCGCTGTCGAGGATGTCCTCGACGATGAGCACATGCTGGCCGGCGAGGTTCTCCCGTACATCCATGATCATGCGGACGTTCCCGGTAGCCTTTGACGTGGCACCATAGCTCGACAAGGCAATGAAGTCAACGCTGTGGTCGATCGAGAGCTGCCTGCAGAGGTCTGCGGCAAAGATGAACGAACCTTTGAGGACACCGACGACAACCAGCTTGTCTGCTTCCTTGAAATCTTCAGAGATCCGGCGGGCTAGTTCAGCGACTTTCCTCTGGATCGTGTCAGCGTCGATGAGGACACGTACGAGGTCGTCTTTCAGGGGAGGAATTGTAAGTGAAGACATGCAACATCCTTTTTGTGGTATCTCGAGGTAATCATTTCATACCTGTATCTTAAAAAGATCACCTTCTGAAGTTCTTTCTATACATAATTGTATTACCCAAAAACTTCTAACAAAATGGAAGAAATCTTATTCTTTTGATTTCTACCCTCTCTCTTTATATGATTATAGCATAGGTTGTCAAGGTGCAAAGGCGTCGTGGGGACGACAGAACCTAAGGAATCGGGGAGTTTGGCTGCGATAGCTTTTCATCTCCGGGCTCCTGTGATAGGCTGTTGGCATACGCTTGAAAAGGTCCAGGAGGCAGTATGAAAGGGAAGATCACGGTCCTCGTCGAGAACTCCAGTACCCATGGGCTGGCTGTCGAACACGGGTTGTCATTCCTTATCGAGACGGGAGGGCATAGGATCCTCTTCGACACGGGCCAGAGTGCTGCATTCCTCCAGAATGCAGCGGGGATGGGCCTCCCCCTGGATACGGTCGATACCGTCATCCTCAGCCATGCCCATTATGACCATGCGAACGGCCTGCCGAACCTGTTCGGGCTCGTGCCCTCCCCCGATATCTACATCGGGCCGGACTTCTTCCTGCCCAAGTATGCCCGGGAATCCGGGGACCTCGATTACAAGGGACCGAACTTCACGAATCACGACCTGGTCGAGGCAGGCTGGAGCGTCCACACAGTCGGGGACTCCCCCCATCCCCTCTACGGGGATGGTTCGGGTCTGTGGCTGTGCACCGACTTCCCGAGGGTCGATCCCCTCGAGACGATCCCTGACCGGTTCGTCAGGAGGGATCCCGACGGCTCGATCATCCCTGATCCATTCACCGATGAGATCATGCTGGTAGCAGAGACATCCAAAGGCCTGCTCCTGGTGGCAGGCTGCTCCCATCCCGGCATCGTGAACATGATCGAGAGCGTCAGGACCACCTTCGACCAGCCGATCTACGGGGTCATCGGCGGGACCCATCTCAAGGATGCTTCCGACGACAGGATCTCCCATGTGGGCTTCTACCTGAAGGAGCTTGGGCTCTCCCTTCTGGGTATCGCCCACTGCTCCGGGGACCGGACGCTGGAATTCGTGCGTTCCCTCGGGATCTCCCCGGTGGAGTGCGGTTCAGGGACCGTGATAGGCTGGGATTAGAAAACTTGTCAGACAAGCACTTGTCAGACAAGCAACCCCATGGTATGATACCCCATGCAGTCAGATAAGAAAGGACGGCTCTCGGAGACCGTCCGCGAGGCAATACAGCAGATCATCTCTGAAGAGGGGCTGAAGCCGGGTGACAAGCTCTACAGCGAGAACCAGCTCTCGAAGCGGCTGGGGGTCAGCAGGTCCTCCATCAGGGAGGCTGTACGCATGCTGGAGGCTTCCGGGTTCGTGGAGGTCCACCAGGGGAAGGGGATCTTCCTCACCGACCGACCCGAACATGCCTCCTCCCTCATCGAATGGGTCGTAAGTAATGTGGGGCTGCTGAAGGAACATTTTGAGATCAGGCTCCAGCTCGAACCCTATGCTGCGGCTATGGCCGCCAGGAAGGTAGACGGGGAGGGGCTCCTCAAGCTAGAGGAGGCTTTCCATGATTTCTGCACCCAGGTCGAGGAGGGGAACACCCCCGAAGCGATCACCCGTGACAGTGCATTCCACCTTGCGATCTCGGAGATGGCCCATAACAGGACCCTGTCGGTCCTGATGGGGACCATGGCGGAGAGTCTCAATGAGGGATGGATCGCGAGCCTCAACACCCCGGGGCGTCTCTCCCGTACGGTGGCAGAGCACGGGGCAATACTGGAGGCTGTCAGGGACCATGATGCGGCAGCGGCAGCTGAGGCGATGAGGGTCCACCTCTCCAATGCGATAGATGATATAGAAGAGTATGCCGTGAGTGTATGAGGATCCGGCTGCAGGTACGAAGATAAGGAGGAATGAGATGAAATGTGTGATAGCGACTGATTCATTCAAGGGAAGCAATACGGCAGAGCGGGTCTGCAGGGCGATCGAGGAGGGGATGGTGAAGATCTACCCCGATGCGGAGTATGTGATCGTCCCGGTGGCGGACGGGGGTGAGGGGACCACTGAGGCGGTCCTCCAGGTCTCCCACGGGGAGCGGAAGGTCTTCTCCGTGACCGGGCCGACCGGGGAGCCGGTCGATGCCATGATCGGGATCCTGCCCGGCGGCAAGGCTGTGATCGAGATGGCGGAAGCCTCCGGTCTCCCCCTGGTCCCGGAAGAGAAGCGAAACCCGTTGTATACCACGACCTACGGGACGGGTGAACTGATCAAGGCAGCCCTCGATGCCGGCTGTACCGAGATCCTCATCGGGATCGGTGGCAGTGCCACCAATGACTTCGGTGTAGGGATGGCCCAAGCCCTGGGCGTGAGCTTCCGGGACAAGGCCGGGAACGAGATCGGCTACGGGGGCGGGGCGCTCCAGTCTATCGAGACCATCGATATATCGGGGCTCGATGCGAGGATCCCCAATGCCCATATCACTGTCGCCTGTGACGTCACCAACCCATTATGCGGGCCGAACGGGGCATCTGCCACCTACGGGCCCCAGAAGGGGGCGACACCGGAGATGGTGGAGCAGCTCGATGCCGCCCTCGCTCACTGCGCCCGGCTGGTGAAGGACCAGCTTACCTGCGATGTCGCCGACATCCCGGGAAGCGGGGCAGCCGGCGGCCTCGGCGGCGGTCTTGTCGGGTTCCTCGGAGCCGAGCTCAAGCCCGGGATCGACGCGGTCCTCTCGATCGTGCGGTTCGACGAGATCGTGAAGGATGCCGATGTGGTGATCACCGGGGAGGGGAAGCTCGACTTCCAGACCGTCTTCGGGAAGGTCCCTGCAGGGATCGCGAGCTGGACGAAACAGGTGAAGGATATACCGGTCGTGGCGATCGTCGGGGATATCGGGGACAAGTTCGAGGACGTCTACGAAGTAGGGATCGACGTGGTCATCAGTACCGTGAACAAGGCCATGCCGCTCAAGGAGGCGATGGACCGGAGCAGGGAACTGCTCGTGGAGACCGGTGAGCGGGTCGCGAGGCTGATGTCGGTCGGTGCACGGGTCGGCGAGAGATAGCACCCGAGAGCCCGATACCATCCAATAGAGAAGCCCGGGAGAGATTCCCGGGCTTCGTCATGTCAGCGCAGTGCCCGCGTCAGCGGGTAGATGTTCAGCAGCTGCTCCCACCAGGATCCTGCCGGGCCGTTGAAGTGGCCGATGCCGCGGATCTTCTTGATCCGGTAGCGTACGAGCCGGTCCGGCTGCTTGGTGCATAGTACCTGCAGGTCCCGGGAGATCACGTCCCTGATCCTCGAGGCGACGAGCTGCGGGTCCTTGTGGGCCCCGCCGGTCGGTTCCTCGATGATGTCGTGGATGATCCCGAACGATTTCAGGTCAGTGGCGGTGATCTTCATGGTGTTCGCTGCCTGCTCAGCCTTGGAAGCATCCCGCAGGAGGATCGATGCGAATCCCTCGGGGGAGATGACCGAGTAGACGGCATTCTCCAGCATGTAGAGCTTGTCGCCCACCCCGATGCCCAATGCACCCCCGGAACCGCCTTCCCCGATGATGAAGCAGAGGACGGGCACCTTCAGGACCGAGAAATCTTTCAGGTTCCGTGCGATGGCCTCGCCTATCCCCCGCTGTTCAGCCTCCAGCCCCGGGTAGGCGCCTGAGGTGTCGATGAAGGTGACGACCGGACGGTTGAACTTCTCGGCCTGTTTTGCCAGGCGCAGGGCCTTGCGGTATCCTTCGGGATGTCCCATCCCGTGGTTGCGTGCGATGTTCTCCTTCAGGTTGGAACCCTTCTGGTTCCCGATGAAGGTGATCGGCTGACCGTCGATGGTCCCGATCCCGCCGATCAGGGCGGGGTCGTCCCCGTAGTACCGGTCCCCGTGCAGCTCCATGAACTCATCGCAGATCATCCTGATGTATTCCAGGGCTCCCGGCCGCTCTACGTGACGTGCGAGGCAGACGCGGTCCCATGCGGTCGAGGGTTTCATCTCCCGGTTCTTCTCGATAGGTACCAGCCGTGCTTTCAGGTCGGTGATCTCCTTCGCAAGGTCGAGCTTCTCCTCTCTGGCGATCTTCTCCAGCTTCCCGAGGAGCTCGTTTATATTCTCATGTTTCTCACTCATCTCTTAGTTCCCCCTCGTCTTGCTGTGGATCCGCAGGAGGTAGGAGAGGGTCGACCTCAAATCCTTCCTGTGGACGATGGCATCAAGGAATCCCTTCTCCAGCTGGAACTCAGCTGTCTGGAACCCTTTGGGGAGCTTCTCCCCGATGGTTCCCTCGATGACTCTCGGTCCCGCGAACCCGATCAGGGCCCCGGGTTCCGCGATGATGACGTCTCCCAGCATCGCGAAGGATGCAGTCACACCGCCCGTTGTGGGGTGGGTGATCACGATGAAGAGCGGGGTGCCGGTCTCCTCGAGGAGTGCCGCGGCAGCGGAGGTCTTCGCCATCTGCATGAGGGAGAAGATCCCCTCCTGCATCCTCGCCCCGCCGGAGGCGGTGAAGAGGATGACCGGGGTGTTGGTGTCGGCGCCCTGGAGGATCGCCTGGGTGATCTTCTCACCCACGACCGACCCCATGGAGCCTCCCATGAACTGGAAGGACATGATGCCGAGGATCGCCGGGTTCTCCTCTATCGTGCAGGTTCCTACGACCACGGCATCCTTCAGGTCTGATTTCCTCTGGTTCTGGGACAGCTTCGACTCATAGCCAGAGAGCTCTATCGGGTTCTGCGAGGTGAGGTTCGCCGCGAACTCCTGGAAGCTCTCCGGGTCGGCAAGCTGCTGTATGCGTTCCGGGGGTGTGAGGCGGAAATGGTACCCGCATTCCGGGCAGACATAGAGCGCCTCCTCGAGCTTGTTCCTGCGCAGTGCTGATTTGCACGACGGGCAGTCAACGATCTGTTTCATATCGAGGTCGCCTACCGTCTGGTAGTGCCCTTTGTTAGAATCTACCATCTACTTCTCCTGAAAAATCCTGGAATAGATATCGGTTCCGAACGTACCCGACCTGAACAGCTTAGAGGTCAGGATGGTCTGCTGTTCATCCAGGTTCGTGGTGATCCCTTCGATCTCCAGTTCCCGAAGGGCCCTGAGCATCATGGTGATGCCTGCTTTCCTGTCATCGGCATGGATGATGATCTTTGCCGCGAGCGGGTCATAATAGGGGCTGATCGACCCTCCTGAGTAGAGGTGGGTGTCGACCCGCACTCCCGGGCCGAGCGGCGGGTTGAAGGACGCGATAGGACCGGGGGTCTTCGCGTTGATCCTGCACTCCATGGCATAGCCGGTGAGGTTGATCTGCTTCTGGGAGTACTTGAGCGCCTCTCCCGATGCGACCCTGATCTGGTCGGCGATGATGTCGACTCCCGAGATCGTCTCCGATACCGGGTGCTCCACCTGGACCCTTGCGTTGACCTCCATGAAGTAGTGCTTGCCCTCGTAGACGAGGAACTCCACCGTGCCGGCCCCATGGTAATGGAGCTTCTTGAAGAGCCGTACGGCATCCCGGCACATCTTATCACGCTGTGAGGAGGATAAGACCGTGGACGGGCTCTCCTCGATCAGCTTCTGGTGGTTCTTCTGAACCGAGCAGTCCCGTTCACCGAGGTGGACGACGTTACCGTGGGTGTCTGCGATGAGCTGCACCTCGACATGCCGCGGGTTCCTGAGGTACTTCTCGATATAGATCGACCCGTTGGAGAAGAACGAGAGGGCCTCATGGGAGGCGATGGCGTACGACTCGCTCATCTCTTCAGGAGCGTCGACTATTCGCATCCCCCTGCCGCCGCCGCCGGCTGCTGCCTTGATGATCACCGGGTACCCGATATCGGAGGCAACGGCAAGGGCGGCCTCGACAGATTCTACCGGCCCCGGGGAACCCGGTGTCAGCGGGAGTCCCGCATCCTGCGCGGTCTTCCTCGCCTGGACCTTGTCCCCGACACGGTTGATGGTCTCAGCCTCAGGCCCTATGAAGATCAGGCCTGCCTGCTTGACCTCAGAGGCGAAGTCGGCGTTCTCTGAGAGGAAGCCGACTCCCGGGTGGATGGCATCGCAGCCCCTGCCGCAGGCTGCCGCTATGATGTTCTGGGTGTTGAGATAACTAGCCGCAGAGGCTGCCGGCCCGATGCAGACGGACTCGTCAGCCATCTTCACATGGAGTGAGTCCGCATCGGGCTCAGAATAGATCGCCACTGACCGGATGCCGAGATCCCTGCAGCACCGGATGATCCGTACCGCTATCTCCCCCCTGTTCGCAATCAGTATGGAAGAGATCATATCCGCTTCACCTCGATGAGGGCAGCCCCGTACTCGACGAGCTTCCCATGGGTCGCGTGGATCGCCACGATCTCACAAGGGAACTCGGCCTCGAGCCGGTTCATCATCTTCATCGCCTCGATGATGCAGAGGGCGTCCCCCGTATTCACTGTATCGCCGACCTCGATGAACGGGGGGGCATCCGGTGCCGGCGTCCGGTAGAACGTACCGACGATGGGGGACGGGATGATGATCGTGTCAGGTTCCTGGGGGAGTGCAGGCTCCCCTGCCGGGGCAGCTGCAGCTGCTGGTGCGGCTGCAGGTGCTGCTGCCATGACCGGTGCGCCGGCCTGGATGTGGACCTCTTTCTCCCGCTTGAGCGTGATCTCTTTGTTGTCCTCAGAGATCTGGAGCTCTGTGAGGGATGAATTCTCGAACAGGTCGATAAGTGACGATATATAATCAATTTCCATGGTATTCCTCCTGGTTGGTTCTTGGATGCAGATACTGCTGTCCATCTTCAGATATTAACGATATTATATTTCGCTGTCAATATTGACAAAAATCAAATATTTGTAAAAAATAAACCAAATAACCTTTCTATTGACAGGAGTGAACATGGAGCAAAAGACCATACCACATATAACTATCGAGGCAGTGGGGTCGTTCGTACCCCCACGGCGAGTCACCAATGATGAGCTTGCCCAGACGGTAGACACCAGTGATGAATGGATCAGGTCCCATACCGGGATCGGTGCCAGACACCTGGCTGCGGACGGACAGGCGACCTCGGACCTTGCGGTCAAGGCTGCCCTGGATGCCATAGATCGAAGCGACCTGACCCTCGATGATATCGACGGGATCATCATCGCGACGGCGACCCCGGACCATGTGGGGTTCCCGTCTACCGCATGCATCGTCCAGGAGAAGCTCGGGCTGAAGAACATCCCGGCGATGGATGTCGTTGCCGGCTGTACCGGGTTCATCTACGGGATCGAGGTGGCACGGGGAATGATCCTCTCAGGGGCCATGACCAACGTGCTGATGATCGGGGCGGAGAAGCTCTCGAGCATCGTCGACTGGAACGACCGGAACACCTGCGTGCTCTTCGGTGACGGGGCCGGCTGTGCCATCGTGTCACGGAAGGATGAGCCGACCGAGCGCGGGGTGCAGGATACCATCCTGCAGGCTGACGGTTCCGGCTATGAGTACCTCATGGTCAATCGCGGCGGGTCCCGGTCCCCCATCCGGGAGGACGGCGTCGATATCAAGGACGTGACCATCACCATGGACGGGCGGAAGGTCTACAACTTCGCCGTGAAGCAGCTTGGGGCTATGACGAAGGACCTCATGGAACGCAACGGGCTGACCATCGATGATATCGACATGATCATCCCCCACCAGGCGAATGACCGGATCATCCAGGCAGCCGCGAAACGGCTGAAGATACCGAAAGAGAAGGTCTTCGTGAATATCGAGGATTTCGCCAATACATCTGCAGCATCGATCCCGATCGCCCTCAGGAACCTTGAGGAGTCGGGCGGGCTGAAGAAGGGTGACCGGATCATCATCGTGGGATTCGGTGCCGGCCTGACCTCAGGGGGGTCGATGATCGTATGGTAACACGGATAGGATTGTTTCCCGGGCAGGGAGCACAGTACCCCGGGATGGGGAAGGACCTGTATGAACAGTCCGCATCGGTGCGGGCACTCTTCGACCTGGCATCGGAGGCAAGCGGGTTCGATATGGCAGAAGTCCTCTTCTCAGGGGACGAGGAACAGCTCAAGCAGACAGAATACACCCAGATCTCGATCACGCTCGTGAATGCGGCAGTGCATGCACTGATGCAGGAACGGGGCTTTGCCTGCGACATCTTCGCCGGGTTCAGCCTCGGCGAGCTCACAGCCTATCATGCTGCGGGGATCATGGATGCGGAAAGCCTCTTCAGGATCGCCAGCATGCGGGGGAAGATCATGGGCGAGGAGGCCGGGAAGGTCGCCTCCACCATCGGGGACCTCGGTATGGCGGCAGTCATCGGGCAGGGGTTCGACGCGGTGGCGGACGTACTCTCCTCAGCATCGCTCGAGCATCTCTACATCGCGAACGACAACAGCGTCAGCCAGGTCGTGCTTGCCGGGGTGACTGAGGCCATCAGTGCCGTCACACCGCTGCTCAAGGAGGCCGGGGCACGGAGGGTCATCCCCCTCAAGGTCTCGGGACCGTTCCATACACCGCTGATGCAGGGAGCAGCTGACCGGTTCAGTACATTCCTCGAAGGCTTCGACTTCTCAGACCCGGCCAAGGCGGTCTATGCGAATGTGTCGGGCTCGATGGTCCTGACAGCCGAGGCTGCGAAGCAGGCCCTCGCTGAACAGTTGACTTCGCCGGTGCGATGGACGAAGATAGTAGATGATATCGTCAGGCAGACCGGCGACGGGATCGACGGCTGTTACGAGATGGGACCCGGCAAGGTACTTGCCGGCTTCTGGAAAGCCGGGCCGTCGGCGCATGCATGCATGCCGGTCGGTACCTGGGACGGCATCGATGAGATCAGTGCAGCACAGGAGAAGTAGGTGATGGGTCAGGAACTGAAAGAACGAGTAGTAGTGGTTACCGGCGGGTCCAAGGGGATCGGCCATGAGATCGTGAAGAAGGCGGTCGAACAGGGGGCTTCGGTCTATTACCTCAGCAGGTCGCAGGCAGCGGACCATGCCGGGCTGCAGGCTTCCTGGATCCAGACGGACATGTCCGATGAGCAGTCGATAGAAGCTGCCTTCAAGCAGGTCCTTGCAGAGGCCGGGAAGGTCGATGTCCTGGTGAACAATGCCGGGATAACCCGGGACGGCATGATGATGAGGATGAAGACGGAAGCCTTCGAGGAGGTCCTCAAGGTCAACCTGACCGGCGCCTTCATCGCCTGCAGGAACGTCGTCCGTTCGATGGCTAAGGCCAGGAGCGGGGTGATCATCAATATATCATCGGTGGTCGGCCTCATGGGTAATGCCGGCCAGGCGAACTATGCGGCATCGAAGGCCGGGCTCATCGGGTTCTCCAAGAGCCTGGCACGGGAGTTCTCCTCCCGGTCCGTGCGGGTCAATGTCATTGCACCGGGCTTCATCAAGACCGATATGACCGATGTCCTGTCGGATGAGGTCAAAGAGAGCCTCTCGGGGCAGATCCCCCTGGCACGCTTAGGGGAGACCAGTGACGTCGCGGACGCCGTGATCTTCCTCGCATCAGACAGAGCTTCCTACATCACCGGCCAGGTCCTGGCGGTCGATGGCGGGATGACGATGTAGCACCGGCACTCGTGCCGGGCTTCAGAGATAGATACCTTATTTTAGTTGGAGATTGGTTAGTATGGAAAAGAGACGAGTAGTGGTTTCCGGGATGGGTGTCGTAACACCGTTGGGGCATACTGTCGAGGAACTGTGGAATAACATCAGGGCAGGGAAGTCAGGGATCGGACCGATGACGAAGTTCGATACCACTGACTACACGTCCAAGGTCGCCGGCGAGGTGAAGGATTTCGATCCCTCGACCGTCATGGACCGAAAAGAGATGCGCGGGATGGCCGATTTCACCGTCTACGCTATGTACGGCGCCATCAAGGCGATGGAAGACGCGGGGCTCGACGACCTGGAGGACAGGAAGTACGACCCCTACCGGACCGGGGTCTTCCTCGGTAACGGCATCGGCGGGTTCGAGATCGCCGAGCAGGGCGTCGAGAAGCTCCTGGAGAAGGGGCCGAGGGGCATGCCCCCGATGACGATCCCCAAGCTCATAGCCAATGAGGGTGCCGGGAACATCGCGATCAGGTTCGGTCTGAAGGGGCCCTGCAGCACGATCGTGACTGCCTGCTCGTCAGGTACCGATGCGATAGGTGCCGCATTCCAGGCCATCAGGTACGGGACCGTAGATACCGCGGTCACCGGAGGGGCTGAAGGGGCGATCACCCGGGTCGGCGTCGCCGGTTTCTGCAAGATACAGGCACTCTCCACAGGCTATAACGATACTCCTGAGAAGGCTTGCCGTCCCTTCGACAAGAACCGGGACGGGTTCATCATCGGCGAGGGAGCCGGGATCCTGGTGCTCGAGGAACTCGAGCATGCCAAGGCACGGGGGGCGAAGATCTACGGTGAGGTGCTCGGGTACGGCATGACCTGTGATGCTTACCACCTGACCGCGCCGGACCCTGATGGTGACGGTGCCGCACGGGCTATGCTGGCAGCGGTGACGGAAGCCGGGCTCAAGCCTGAGGATATCGACTACATCAACGCACACGGGACCTCCACACCGGTCAATGACCCGATGGAGACCAAGGCGATCAAGCGGGCGTTCGGCGAACATGCCTACAAGCTCAAGGTATCATCGACCAAGTCGATGACCTCCCATATGGTAGGGGCTGCAGGCGGGGTCGAGGCGATCATCTCCCTGCTGGCGATCAGGGACGGGTTCTTCCCGCCCACGATCAACCTGGAGACGCCGGATCCTGAATGTGACCTCGACTACGTCCCGAACAAGGGCGTCGAGGGGAAGATCGACTATGCGCTCTCCGAGTCGCTCGGCTTCGGCGGCCACAACGGTGCGATCGTCGTCGGCCGGTACAACGGGTAGGGGGAACTGGACATATGGCAGACATCGAGAAATTATTACCGCACAGGGACCCCTTCGTGTTCGTCGATGACCTCATCGAGGCGAACGCAGAACAGATCATCGGGTACCATGAGTTCAAGGAGACCGATATCTTCTTTCAGGGACACTTCCCCGAGTACCCGGTCGTCCCGGGCGTGCTGCTCGTCGAGATGATGGCGCAGTGCGGGGGTGCCGGCCTGAAAGAGGCCGGGGTCCTGAAGGACGGACTGTTCTTCCTGGCAACGATCGAGAAGGCGAAGTTCCGCCGTCAGGTGCGTCCCGGTGAGACGGCACGGATCGAGATCACCAACAACCGTGCATCGGCACGGATGATCAGGCAGAGCGGGGTCGTGAAGATTGGCGATGAGGTGGCAGCAGAGGCCTCCTGGATGTGTCTGGTAAACTAGGGAGAGAGTGAGCATGATCATTAAACAGAAGATATTACGGGGGGTCAGCCTGACTGCCCACCCCAAGGGCTGCGCGCAGTGCACGGCCGAACAGTTCGAGTGGGCGCAGAAGGCGGCTTCCGGTGCATTCGGGAAGTACAGCTCAGACCGTACGCTGGATTATCCGAAGAACGTGCTGGTGATCGGCGGTTCGACAGGCTACGGGCTTGCGACACGGATCGCCGCGAGTGTCCTCTCTGATGCCTCCACGGTGAACGTCTCCTTCGAGCGGGAACCCTCAGAGAAGAAGACAGCGACCCCGGGTTGGTACAACACCATCGCCTTCGAGCGTGAAGCCCATGCAAGGGGCTTGAAGGCCGATTCCGTCATGGGTGATGCCTTCTCCCATGAGGTCAAGGACCAGACCATGGACCTCCTCGAACAGTCCTATGGGAAGGTCGACCTGGTGGTCTACAGCCTGGCTTCCCCCCTGCGTGTCGACCCTGACACGGGGGAGACCTACCGGTCCGTGATCAAGCCGATCGGGCAGACCTATTCCGCCCTGAGTATCGACCCCTTCAAGGAGGTGATCTCGACAGCGGAGGTGGAACCTGCGGATGATGCACAGATCGCCGATACCATCAAGGTCATGGGCGGTGAGGACTGGCGGCTCTGGATCGAGGCCCTGAAGAAGCGGGACCTCCTCGCAGACGGCTGCAAGACCGTCGCCTACTCCTATATCGGGCCGGAGATTACCTTCCCCATCTACCGTGAGGGGACCATCGGCCGGGCGAAAGAGGATCTGGAGGCGACAGCCGCCGACCTTACCGGGATCCTGTCGGACCTGGGCGGGGCTGCCTACGTATCAGTGAACAAGGCGCTGGTGACGAGGGCAAGCTCAGTCATCCCCGTAGTACCGTTGTACATCACGATCCTCTATAGGATCATGAAGGATATGGACCTGCATGAGGGATGCATCGAACAGATGTATCGATTACTGACTGAACGGCTCTACCTGCCCGAAGGGGTACCGGTAGATGACGCGAAGAGAATACGTCTCGACGACTGGGAGATGCGGGAAGATGTGCAGGAGCAGGTCTCTGCAGCCTGGGGGACAATCACCCCGGAGAATCTTCAGCAGGTAGCAGATCTCGAGGGGTTCCGTAAGGAGTACGAACAGATACACGGATTTGGATGTACAGATATCGATTATTCTGAGGAGTGTGATCCGAGGGAGATCGATTAGGAATGGTGACACAGGGCCCGTAGGTACTGTGTGATCTTCAGAAGAACTTTTTAACTACCAACCAGGAAGGCCGTCCGAGAGGACGGCCTTCATTTCGCTCATACCGGGTACTTCTCCACCGGGTTGAGGGACTCGAAGTGGATCCTGCCCAGGTTCCGCACCTCGTAGATGAGCCAGATGGTCGTCACGATCGTCGAGAGGGTGTCTGCGATCGGGAAGGATGCCCACACACCAGTCAGGCCGAAGAGCCGCGGGAGCAGCAGCACCAGCGGGATGAGGAAGATGAACTGCCGGCTCAAGCCCAGGAAGAGGGCCGGTGCCGATTTCCCGATGCTCTGGAAGAAGGTCGACCCGATCGCCTGGATACCGATGAACGGGACTGCTGCCATGACGATCCGCAGGGCGGGAGCCGTCAGGGCTATGAGCTCCCGGTCGCTGGTGAACATGGAGATCAGCACCGATGGGATCGTCTCGAGCACGATCGCCGCGATGGTGCCCATCGCCGTGGCGACTGCGATCGAGAGGTAGAGGACCTGCTTCACACGGGCGAACTGCTTGGCCCCGTAGTTGTAGCCTGCAATGGGCTGGAAGCCCTGGACGATGCCAAAGACTGGCATGAGGAAGAACATCAGCAGGCGGTTGATCATGCCGAAGGCAGCGATCGTCATCCCGTCACCGTAGATCCTGAGCATATTGTTGACGGACATGGTGAGCAGGCTGCCCCCGGCCTGGCGTACGAAGGTGGGGATACCAAGTGCGACGATCTCCTTCAGTACCGGCAGCGAGATAAGGAATGAGCTGCGCCTGAGCGGGAGGGAACTCTTCTTCCTGAAGAAGAAGGAGAGCGCGAGGGTCGCGCTGGCAAGCTGGCTGATCACCGTCGCGATTGCAGCCCCCCTGATCCCCATCCCGAAGACGAAGATGAAGACGGGGTCAAGGACGATGTTGAGCCCGGTCCCCGTGACCATGATCATCATGGCGAACTTGGCCTGCCCCTCCGCCCGTACGAGGTTGTTCGTGCACATGGAGATGGAGATGAATACGAATCCTGTTAGGATGACCCCCATGTACTCCTCGGCGTACTGCAGGATATCATGGGTGGACCCGAAGGCGAGCAGGATCGCAGGCATGAAGATGAACCCGATGACCATGAGGAGCAGCGAGGTGATGATCGTCGCCGTCAGGGCCGTCCCTGCCGCACCGGCAGCCTCATCCTCCTCCCGTTCTCCGAGCTTCCTCGAGACGATCGAGGCGGCCCCGACCCCGAAGGTCATGGCGAACCCCCCGGTGATCATCTGGATGGGGAAGACGATGCTCAGTGCCGCGATGGCGAGGGGACCGACCCCCTGTCCGACGAAGATCGTGTCTACCAGGTTGTAGAGCGCATTCATGATCATGCCTACCATGGCAGGTATCGAGAGCCGTGCGAGCAGGCTCCCGATGGGCTGGCTGCCCATGAAGTCCCTGCCGAGTCCGGTCGAAGGTCTGTTCTTATTCATGTCGTGTGTTCTCCATCTTCGAGATGATCGTGCCGAGGGTCTCGATCGACTGGCGGAAGGCTTCCTGCTCCTCAGCCGAGAGGCTGTCGAGCCTCGCCTCGAACGAATCCTCGATCTCACGCCTGCAGGCAGCGGCGATGGACTCGCCGATATCCGTCAGCTTGACGAGGACCTTGCGTCGGTCATCCGCTGCCCGGTCTCGGGCCACATACCCGCTGTCGAGCAGGGTGTCGATGATCGCGGTCATCGCCCCTTTGGTGATCCCGATGTGGTGGCAGAGACTGCCCATGCTGATCGTCCCGTATTTCTGGATCTTCATCAGGGTATGGATCTGGGTCCTGTTGAGCCCGAGGGTCTCCCCCGTGGGTGAATCGAAATCCCGCAGGATCGAGTGGAGGGTCCGGGGAAAGAGTTCGGAGAACTGCTGGAAGGCTGTCTGTATCATACGTGTGGTCCTGTTTGGAATCAAATAGTTCAAAATCAAAATATTGAATACCAAACATATGGGATTCCCCTGAAAAGGTCAAGCATAAACCGGGACAGTATGGTAGGATACGGTAGAAGTGAGGTGATATCGATGGAAGAGCGAATAGATACCCTGGAGATGGCCATGTCGTATCAGGAAGATACGGTAAGGACACTGAATGAGGTCGTGATCGACCAGGGAAAGAAGATAGAGGAACTCGAGCTCCAGATCAGGAAACTGACCCAGAAGCTCGAGGACCTCATAGAGTTAGCGGGGGAGGACTCCATGCCTCATGAGAGGCCCCCCCATTATTAGAAATATGAAGTTTTTGATACCCTTCTCCCATGATTGAATACTGGCAGTATTGTATCAAAAACCTCCAAAGACAATACCAGCATATCCTATATGCGGGTATTGGATCATGCCCCAAGGAAGAGTTTGATGTCGTCCTCGACAGTCCCGATCCCGGCGATGCCGAAGTTCTCGACCAGGACGTTGGCAACGTTCGGTGAGAGGAATGCCGGCAGGGTCGGCCCGAGGTGGATGTTCTTGACCCCGAGGTAGAGGAGGGCAAGCAGTACGATGACGGCCTTCTGCTCATACCATGCGATATTATAGGAGATCGGCAGCTCGTTCACGTCGTTGAGCTCGAAGACCTCCTTGAGCTTCAGGGCGATGAGGGCGAGCGAGTAGGAGTCGTTGCACTGACCGGCATCGAGTACTCTCGGGATCCCGCCGATGTCGCCGAGGGGAAGCTTGTTGTACCGGTATTTCGCGCAGCCCGCGGTGAGGATCACCGTATCCTTCGGGAGTTCCTCTGCGAACTCCTCGTAGTAGGACCTGCTCTTCATGCGTCCGTCACAGCCTGCCATGACGAAGAACTGCTTGATCGCGCCGGTCTTGACTGCATCGACGACCGCGTCGGCGAGCTGGAAGACCTGATCATGGGCGAAACCGCCGACGATCGACCCGTTCTCGATATTCTCAGGTGCTGCACACTGCTTCGCATGCTCGATGATCTGTGAGAAGTCCTTGGGCTGCCCGTTGACCCGCTCCGGGATGTGGACGCAGCCTGGGAAGCCGGAAGCTCCCGTGGTGTAGACTCGCTCCTTGTAGGAATCCTTCGGGGGTACGATACAGTTGGTGGTGAAGAGGATCGGTCCGCCAAAGGACTCGAACTCTGTGGTCTGCTTCCACCAGGCGTTCCCGTAGTTAGCCTTCAGGTTCTCGTATTTCTTGAATTTCGGGTAGTAGTGGGCAGGGAGCATCTCACCGTGGGTGTAGACATCGATCCCGGTACCCTGGGTCTGCTCGAGCAGCTCCTCGAGGTCCTTCAGGTCATGGCCTGAGATCAGGATCCCTGGTCGGTCGGAAGCCTCGATCGAGACCTCAGAGATCACGGGGTTGCCGTAGCTCTCAGTATTGGCCTTGTCGAGCAGGGCCATGACAGATACACCGTTCTTCCCGCATTCGAGCACGAGGGCAACGAGGTCATCGGCACTGAGGCTGTCATCGAGGGTTGCCGCAAGCCCCTTGTACATGAACGCGATGACTTCCGCATCCTCGTAGCCGAGGTTGTCAGCATGCTCGCTGTAGGCTGCCATACCCTTGATGCCGTAGGTGAGCAGTTCCCGTAAGGAACGGACATCCTCGTTCTCGGTTGCCAGGACCCCGACAGTGGCTGCCTTGATCTCATACTCTGAAGCAGAGGCTGGTGCCCATACGGCTGCATCCGGTCTTTCCTCCGGTACGGTATCACCTGCTGCAGTCGCAACGGCATTCCTGAACTCGAGACTGAGTGCGATCTGCTTCTCGAAATATGCCTGGTCGAAGTTCGCGTTGGTGATGGTCGCAAAGATCGCCTGTGTGTAGAACCGGTCAAGACCGGGGACGCTGATCTCCTTATCTGAAGATTCTTTATACCAAGCGATACCCTTGAGGACGAACATCAGCAGGTCCTGCATGTTCGAAGTCGCATCCGTCTTCCCGCATACGCCCTTGATGGTGCATCCGGTCCCTTTAGCCGCTTCCTGACATTGGTAACAAAACATAGTATCTCTCCTCTATAGCCATTACATCGTAATGGAACGTGTTCGTTTATGGAGGTAGAGTATCCTACCGGGAACGATAAATCGGTAACACAGGTTACGTATGGATATTTTTTTCTAGATTGTTATGATCTCATAGCCTGAGTCGATGTACTCCTCGATACTCGGGTGGCCGAGCATGTCCCCGAGGAGGGTAAGCTTCAGCCGCTTGGCAGCCTCCATTGTCCCCATGGTGGAAGAACATGCAGCACAGACGCCTGCGATCAGGCCGTGCTCAATGCATTCGTGGAACTTCCCCGTGAATGGGGAGTCGCCCTTCTCGAAATCTGCCAGGAGCTTCGTCGCTGCCCCCTCGATGATGAGCATAGTATCATACCCTTTCTGGTAGAGGTCCAGTGCATTGAGCAGCGCATGGGCAAAACACATCATCTCTCCGTTGAATGCAAAGATAGCTACTTTCTTACTCATTTCTTCCTCCTGTGTGATACGAGTTCCGATGGGCGGATCCTCAGAGCCGTCCATTCCTCATCTATGGTTCGCTGGGCTACAGGCTCAAGGCCGTGCTGTGAGAAGAATTCGCCGATCGATTCCCTGGTGAGCCGGGGATGGTTCTTGTCTCCCTTCTTCGGGAAGCAGAACCAGAAGAGTGCATCGAACGCGGTAGCACGCAGGACCTGCGTGACCTCCTCCGAGATGACTGAGAGGTCCCGTGCGAAGTAGAATGCGCAGGGATAGGCCCTGCCCCTGATCTCACGGTCGATCACAGTGCTGAAGTACTGTTCGAACTCCTCGAAGGATCTCGGTGCATGAAGCACGAGGATCCGGTCGCTCTTTGACAGCCTCAGTCGTTGGATTGATTTATACATGCATGCTCTCCTACCTCTACTATACAGGCTGCAGGTCAGTCTGTTTAGGGGAAGAGTGAGAAAAAAGGGAAATGTGGATCACATCCTCCTCATATCGGGGTCATTCTCGGGGGAGTGGGTCTTCATGTACTCATGCTCCTCCTTCAGGTGGTCGAGGTATTCCTGGACCGTCCAGTTCGCCGCGGTGTCCGTGAGCATGGCGAATATGATGTCACCAGGCCTGGAGGAGGCGCTCTTGATCCCCCGCATGATCGCGAACACATGGTCCCGGATGAAGGACTGGATGATCACGAACCGTCCCCTGCGGTGAAGGAGGTCCGGTGGTGTGAGGATGAGGGATTCTTCCAGGGTCTTGGGATTCCTCCAGAAATTCTCAGTGACATTCCTGACTGATACATCAAGCATCGATTCGGTGATGAACTCAACAAAGACCGACAGTTCCGCAGTATCAGACTGAATGTGTTTCTCTGCACTGGCCAACCCTTTCTCTATCTTGTCGGGGGAGATTCCAGATACAAGGCATAATGTTTTATTCATTGAATACTCCTGCTGTCTTTCAGTGTACTATATCGGGGAGGAATATTCCAAGGTATTCTTTGAAGTTTTACACTATGCGGGCAGTAACCTGAGCTTTGGGATGTAGGGTTTGCGCATGCCGGCATGTCCGTCTATGAACGCGAGCAGCTTCCGTGCAGCCTCCTGGGTATCATCATGCAGGGTGAAGGTCACCTTCCGGTCTGACGGCCGGGGGAACTCATCGAGGCAGCTGAGGAACCGGTCTATCGACCCCTTGATGTCCATGATATCGCCTGCGAGGCCCCATCCGCTTCGCTCGAGCATGACGGCATTCAGCCGCTGTTCGAACTGCCCGATCTGGGGGAATGCCAGTACTGCTTTCCCCAGGCAGAGTGCTTCCGACAACGCCTGGTGGCCGGCTGGTGCGATCACGGCCCTGCAGGTTATGAGGGCTTCATCGTAGGAGGCACCGGGATCCGGGAAGCAGCGGAACTCGAGGGCAGGGTAGTTCCCCAGGGCTGTGTGCACCGCCTCCCTCGAATCGGATTTCGTGTAGACCAGGATATGGTCTCCCCGGACCGGTTCAGCCTCCCTGAGCTCACGGCGGAGGATCGGCCCGATATCGCCGTCATAGAAGGAGCAGAGGAGGTGCTCCCCCGCCGGGGGCATCATGAGTGATGCCACAGCCTTGGCCAGGAGCGCATCGACCGAGAGGTCGAGGTACTTGAGCACGACTCCCGGATGGTTGAGGTTGATCACCGGGATGCCTG
Organism: Spirochaetia bacterium; assembly: GCA_963677595.1. Classification (GTDB taxonomy): domain Bacteria; phylum Spirochaetota; class Spirochaetia; order CAKZLE01; family CAKZLE01; genus CAKZLE01. Next base: position 1,216,188 of record OY782041.1, on the reverse strand, counting down.
CCCTATTCGCAGCATGGGCGGTGACCGGCTCGAAGTCACTGATGAGGGCCTTCACCCCCAGTTCCTTCAGCCCCCTGGCGAGTTCATTGAACCGCGGGAGGCTCTCGATGATCTTCTTCAGGTTCTCTTTTGCCGTGGAGGGATAATCGATGGCGTGGTCCTTCTTCACGAAGCCGAAATGGGGAATATCGACCACAGCCGCTTCCTCCACATGCTGCCTGATGAATGGTGCGATCGTCTGCGGTGCGAAGAATATGACGTCATGGTGTTCCTGGAGGTGGGGATAGAGGGCTGCCGCCCGTGCGGCATGCCCGAACCCCTCGCCGTTACAGGCAATGCCGATGATCTTTCTGTCCATGGTCAGAGGATACCGGCCCCCTGCTAAGGGTGTATGATGGATTCGTGAGAAATCGATGAATTTCGGCGAGAACATCCATAACTTTCCAGATTGTATGTTTGACATAAACGTAGAGCAGCGGTACTATGTAGATGGTAGTTAATAAGAACGTTCTTTACCTCCAAGTACAAGACCTCAGGAGTACGTATGGAGTTGAAGATCACACATATTCCTCACGAGCTCAGACAGACGGTTCCGCCCGGATTCCGGCTTGAGCGGCGTGGTAATTTCGAATACCTCATCGTTGAATCCATTTTCTGCAGACATGGCCATAATCTCATGGTTGACAGTGTCAGGATCCATGGCGAACCTTCCATAAAACTGCATGTCACGATCGGCGGACAGACCGGTACGGTCTTCGTGGATGCCTTCTGGGGCTCCCATGCGAAGCTGTACAGCTTCCTGCCGTCCCGTCTCAGTGATGCTGAGATGGTCACGGCATACTGTCCCTACTGCGGGGAATCCCTCATGGAGGCCTTTCCCTGCAGGGAACCCGGCTGTGACTCGACAGAGGGGATCATGCTCTACCTGCCCGGCAGCGAGAACAGGGTCCATGTCTGTGCCCGCCTGGACTGCCCCGGTCACCATTTAGATATTGTCGACATCCCCCTGGAGGTTGTCGATTCGATAAGTGCGATCAACTACTTCGGTGTTGGTGCGTTTGAGATCTTTGGAGATTGACTATGAACTATGTCAGGATTGCAGCCGATGAATGCAAAGGCTGCCGCGTGTGTGTCAACACGTGCCCGAATCACTGCCTGATGATCGGGACTCAGATAAACAGGCTCGGCTACCAGTATGCGGTCTTCCATGGCTATGATACCTGCACGGCCTGCGGGCTCTGCTTCTTCTCCTGCCCCGAACCAGGGGCTATCACCGTCTTTAAGGATGAGCCTGAAGGAGGTGAGCGATGAGCAAGCAGCTGATGAAGGGTAATGAAGCTATCATTCACGGGGCACTCATGGGCGGGGCTACCCATTTCTTCGGGTACCCGATCACCCCGGCAAGCGAGGTCGCCCATGCTGCGGCCCAGTACTTCACCGGTTCCGGCAGGGTCTTCCTGCAGGCAGAGTCTGAGGTCAGTGCGATCAATATGCTCTACGGGGCCGCCTCGGCCGGTGCACGGGTGATGACCGCCTCTTCCGGTCCCGGGATCTCCCTCATGGGGGAGGGGCTCTCCTACATCGCCGGTGCTGAACTCCCCTGTGTCGTGGTAGATGTGCAGCGTGCAGGTCCCGGGCTGGGGAACATCTGGCCCGAGCAGAGCGACTACAACATGGTGGTCAAGGGCGGCGGTCACGGGAACTACCACTCCATCGTTCTGGCACCGAACTCCGCCCTTGAGATGTATGAGTTCACCAGGAAGGCATTCGACCTGGCAGACCGGTTCCGGATCACCGTCATCATCCTCAGTGATGCCTATGTCGGACAGATGATGGAAGCCATCGACATCAAGGGGGAAGTCACGGTCGGGGAGCGGCATGACTGGGCCGTGTACGGGGATGCCGAGAGCCGGGAGAACCTGATCTCCTCAATCCTCATGGACTCGAAGCTCCAGCAGGAGCACAACGAGAAGCTCCAGAGTAAATACCGGGAGATCAAGGAGACCTGCGTCGAGTATGAGGAGTTCTCGGTAGAGGATGCTGAAGTCATCCTCGTGGCATTCGGGATCTGCTCGAGGATCAGCATGAGTGCCGTGAACCGGCTCAGGAAACAGGGGATCAAGGCCGGTCTTTTCAGGCCGAAGACCCTCTATCCCTTCCCGTCCCGACGGCTGGCTGAACTGGCAGCTGATGCTTCACGCAGGTTCATCTCCGTGGAGATGAACGAGGGGATGATGGCTGATGACATCCAGCTCGCGATCGAGGATTCCCAGAGATTGCTGCGGTACTGCTGGCTTGGCGGGGTCGTCCCGACGGTCGAGGAGATCGTGGGCAAGGTCCAGGACGACCTGCAGGCAGGAGGTGCAAGATGATCAGACACCAGAAACCGGAAAGCTTCTATGATACCTTCGAGCGAAAAGGCCCAGAGGAGAGGGTGACCCACTACTGCCCGGGCTGCGGGCACGGGACTACCCATAAGCTGATCGCCGAGGCGATCGATGAACTCGGGATCCAGGACCGGGTCATCTTCAATTCCCCCGTCGGCTGTGCGGTCTTCGCCTACTACTACTTCGATACCGGCAATGTCCAGTGTGCCCACGGCAGGGCTCCCGCAGTCGCGACGGCCCAGCGGAGGGTCCTCGACGATGCGGTGATCATCTCCTACCAGGGAGACGGCGACCTCGCCGGGATCGGTATGGCTGAGATCATGCATGCCGCCAACCGTGGGGAGAACATCACCGTGTTCTTCATCAACAATGCGATCTACGGCATGACCGGCGGCCAGATGGCCCCGACCACCATTCTGGGGCAGAAGACGGCGACGACGCCCTACGGGCGGACCCATCTCCGTGACGGCGACCCCATCGGGATGTGCGAGGTCATGGAATCCCTCCCTTCCCCGGTCTATATCGAGCGGGTCTCCCTCGCGACGCCGGCAGGCGTCATGAAGACGAGGAAGGCGATCAGGAAGGGGCTGCAGGCCCAGATGGACCATAAGGGGTTCTCCTTCATCGAGATCCTCTCCCCCTGCCCGATCAACTGGAAGATGGACCCGGTATCAGCGAGGAAGTGGATCACCTCCACGCTCGAGACCCATTTCCCGGTCAAGAAGTTCAGGGATGTCACTGGCGACCTCCCGGTCGGCAGGAAGCATGACAGGCTCCCCTTGCTCGAAGGCGGGGAGTTGCTCTCCTACCTCCAGGGGGGTGACAGCCTCCCCGAGCGGGAGCGGGAGCAGACCTTCCCGGGGAAGCAGCGGGTGAAGATAGCAGGTTTCGGTGGACAGGGGGTTCTCTCAGCTGGTATCCTGTTAGCGAAGAGCGGTATATCTGAGGGGCTCGAGGCGACATGGCTCCCATCCTACGGACCGGAGATGCGCGGGGGGCATGCCTATGCATCGGTCATCCTCTCAGAGGACCCGATCGGCTCCCCTGTCGTGGATGAGCCGAACATCCTGCTGGCCCTGAACGGGCCGTCACTGGATGTCTTCGAATCTGAGGTCGTATCAGGCGGGTGGATCTTCATCAACTCCTCGATCATCTCACGGGAGGTCGAACGGAAGGATGTGCATGTGTTCAGGATCCCCGCAACAGATATCGCAAAGGGAGAACAGCTGCTGGCAGCAGCAAACGTGGTCATGCTCACGGCATACCTTTACCTGACGGGGATCGTGTCGATCGACACCCTGAAGGAGATCGTACCGAAGAGCGTGAAGAAGGCTGAGTTCGTCGAGACGAACCTCAGGCTGATCGACGAGACGGTAGCGTACTGCAGAGACCATGACCATACTCCCGCGGAGGGGTGATGCCACAGGAACCGTTGACCCTGGTGATCAATCCGGGGTCCACAACCACCAAGATCGCAGTGTATGAGGGGCTGGAGGAGAGGACCTCCCGTGTCATCGAACATGACCGGGATGAGCTCTCCGCCTTCCCCACCGTCCACGCCCAGCTCGACTACCGGTTCTCCCTGCTGCAGGAGTGGCTCGGGGAGGCTGGCTACCCCATCAACGGGTTCTCCATCATCATGGGGCGGGGAGGCCTGCTTCACCCCGTGGCCGGCGGGGTCTACAACATCACGGAAGACATGCTCACTGACCTCGCGAACGCCCGGTACGGGGAGCATTCCAGCAACCTGGGAGCACCCCTGGCTCACAGGGCAGCCGGCATGGCCGGCTGCAGGGCATACATCGCCGACCCGGTCGTGGTGGATGAACTGATCGGCGAGGCGAGGGTCTCGGGGATACCGGAGATCGAACGCCGGAGCATCTTCCATGCATTGAACCAGAAGATCGCCGCACGGGAGGTCTGCAGGGAGCTCGGCAAGCCCTATGGCTCCTCACGGCTCATCGTGGCCCACCTCGGGGGCGGCATCTCGATAGGGGCCCATGAGGACGGCAGGATCATTGACGTGAACAACGCACTCGACGGGGAGGGCCCGTTCAGCCCGGAGCGGTCGGGGACTCTGCCGGCAGGCGACCTGGTCAGGCTTGCCCTATCCGGCACCTTCTCCTCTGAGGGGCTGCAGAAGCGCATCTGCGGGAACGGCGGGCTGGCTGCCTACCTCGGGACGAGTGATGTGAGGGCAATCTGTGAGCATGCCCTCACCGGGGATGGGGATTCCGCATTCTACCTGCGTGCCATGATCTACCAGGTCTCGAAGGAGATCAGCTCCCTCGCGGCAGTCCTGCTCGGTGATGTGGATGCCGTGGTCCTTACCGGGGGGCTGGCGCACAGCGACCTCATCGTGGAGCAGCTCAAGGCAAGGGTCTCGTTCATCGCCCCGGTCCATGTCATTCCCGGGGAGCGTGAGATGTTCTCCCTTGCAGAGAATGCCCTGGCAGTCTATAACGGAGAACGGGAGGCAAGGAGTTATGAGTGCATTCGATGACCTGATCGATATCAAGGGGATCAAGGGCGAGAGTTTCTCGATTGCGGTGGCCGGTGCCGACCACGAGGCTACCCTCGATGCGATACGGCATGCGAACCGGGTCAGGAAGATCAAGCCGCTGCTCTTCGGTGACCGGGAGCGTATCCTCCGTCTTTGCAGGCTCGTCGGCCTGTGGGCAGATCCCGACTGCATCTTCCATTGCCCCGACCACCAGGAAGCCTGCGACCAGGCAGTCGCTGCCGTGGCTTCAGGCAGGGCCCATATCCTCATGAAGGGGCTCGTCCATACCTCCGAGTTCGCCAGGGCGATCCTGAATAAGGAAGCCGGCCTGATCGAACCCGGTGTGCTGCTCAGCCATCTCGGGCTCTTCGAGGTCCCCTACATGCGGAAGCCCCTCTTCATCACCGATGCCGCGGTGAACATCTACCCGGATGCAGGGAAGAAGAAGGTCATCATCAGCAACAGCCTCCAGGTCATGCGGAGACTGGGGCTCAAGACCCCAAAGATCGCCCTCATCACCCCGGTGGAGACGGTCAGCGAGAAGATCCTCTCCACCGTCGATGCAGCCTCCATCACTGCCGAGCACCGGGAGACGGGACTCTTCTCCGATGCGGTGGTCGAAGGGCCGATGGCCATCGATATCGCGCTGTCGGAAGAGGCTGCGAAGATCAAGGGGATGGATTCGAGGGTCGCAGGTGATGCCGACCTCCTCGTCTGTCCCAGCCTGGATGCTGCCAATGCGGTCCTGAAGCTTTTCTCCTTCACCCCCGGGACTCGGTCTGCCGGTATCCTCGTGGGCTTGAAAGCCCCGATCGTACTCAATTCCAGGTCGGATCCTGAGATCACCAGGTATTATTCCGTGTTGATGGCGATACGTACCGCATACTGTTGAACTCCGCCTGAATTATGAGTATTCTGAGCACAAGGAGTACGTATGGCGAAGAAGAGAACTACGCTGTTTGCGAAATTTGTCACACTTCTCACTATAGCCGTGGTGATCGTGAGCTTCATCTATTTCTTCATGCCTGAGCTGTCTGAGAGACTCTTCACCATCAGCTGGGACACCACGAACTATACAATGAGCAAGGCCGAGCAGGAAGAGCGGCTGAACGAGCTCCTCTACAATATTAAGAACAGCTATGAGCGGTCCGGGGCCACAGCCGACGAGATCGAGTACGTGCTCAACCAGATCAGCAAAGAGGATCTGATCGAGGCCTCGAGCCAGGCGATCAAGTCCGGGGCGAACGCCGTCGAGGCCTTCGTCGATACCCTTGAGGGGACCGTCGACTTCGGGGAACTCGATACGAACATCCTGAAGAACCAACTCCATACCGTCATGACCGATGTCGATTTCGAGGATGCCATGAGCATCATCAGGCAGTATCTCCAGAGCGGTTTCGACGGGCTCGAGACTGTCCTCAAGGACCTGGTCAGCCAATAGCCATGAGAGTGACCTGCCTGGGAACGGGGACGTCGCACGGTATCCCGGTCATCGGCTGCCGATGTTCGGTCTGCACCTCTGCAGACCCGAGGAACACGAGGACCCGGTCCTCGGTCATGATCGAGCACGGAGATCACCGATTCGTCGTCGATACCGGGCAGGAGTTCAGGCTCCAGGCGATCCGGGAGGCGGTCACATCGCTCGATGCGGTCTTCTACACCCACGACCATGCTGACCACCTCTTCGGGATCGATGACCTGCGGGTCTTCTCCCGGGATGAGCCCCTGCCGGTCTACGGGGCTGAGGACGTGCTGGGGCAGATCCGCACCCGGTTCTCCTACATCTTCGCATCGGAGATCCCCGGCGGAGGGGTCCCCTCGCTTGACCTCCGGACACTCGGTGATGAGGGGATCGTCATCGACGGGCTGCCGATCATCCCCGTACCCATCTACCACGGGAAGAGGCTCATCTACGGGTACCGGTTCGGCAGCTTCGCCTACCTGACCGACTGCAGCGGTATCCCGGAATCGAGTTACCCGCTGCTTGCCGGCCTCGATGTGCTGATCATCGGGGCACTCAGGCATGAACCGCACCCGACCCACTACTCGGTGAGGGAGGCGGTGGGTGCCATACGGAGGATCGCCCCGGGAGGGGCGTACCTGACCCATATGTGCCACAACCTGGAACATGCAGCGCTTGAGCGGGAGCTTCCCGAAGGGATCTCCCCGGCTTACGACGGCATGCATATCGAAATACCCTGGGAGGAATGATGGATTCTGAGAAACGCGTACTGATCATGGACGGCTACGGCCTCATCTACCGGGCATACTTCGCCTTCATGAACCGGCCGATGACGAACAAGGACGGGGAGAACATCTCCGCAGTGTTCGGGTTCTTCCGGATGTTCTTCTCGATCTTAAAGAACGAGCAGCCGTCACACCTGGTGGTGACGATGGACTCGATCGGACCGACCTTTCGCCATGAGCTCTACGGTGAGTACAAGGCGAACCGGGAGAAGACCCCTGACGACCTGCGGGCCCAGATACCCATGATCGAGGAGATCCTCCTCGCCGCGGGCGTCCCCGTCCTCCGGAAGAACGGGTTCGAGGCGGATGACCTGATTGCCACGATCGCGCGGAAGGCAGAACGCCGGCAGCTGCACAGCGTCATCGTCTCCAGCGACAAGGACCTGCTGCAGCTCGTGGGTGGGAGTATCTCAGCGATCCGCCCGAAGAAGGGGGAGATGGCCCCGTATGACCGGGATACCGTGTTCGAGGAGTTCGGGATCTGGCCTGAACAGATCGTGGACTACCTCTCCCTCATCGGGGACAGCTCGGACAATGTGCCGGGAGTCAGGGGTATCGGGCCGAAGGGGGCCGTCAAGCTGCTCACTGCCTATGGGACCCTGGAGGGTGTCTATGAGCATGTCGGGGAGACCTCTCCCTCGGTCAGGAAGAAACTGCTCGAGCATCACGAGACTGCGCTGCTGAGCAAGCGGCTGGTCGTCCTCGATGATGAAGCGGAGATCGAGTATGGGATCGAGGACCTCCTGGCTTCCCAGTGCGACTACACGAAGATGATCCCGCACTTCCAGAAGATCGGGTCCAAGGCCCTGGTGACCCTGGCCGGCGGGGACCGCGGGGAGGTCGGAGCGACCGACCGGACCAAGGAGACTGCGAAGCGATCCCTCTCAGGTGAGGGGAAGCTTCAGACGGTCACCGACAGCGATACCCTCAGGAAGGTGCTCATGAAGGCCCGGGACAGCCGGCTGGTCGCCTTCGATATCGAGACGGATGACATCGACTCGATGGTTGCCGTCCCGGTGGGGTTCTCCGTCAGCTATGCCGAGAAGGAAGCCTGGTACATCCCGCTGGTCGCAGGAAGTAAGGAGATCCTTGATGCTGATGAGGTCAAGGCCATGCTGCGGCCACTCTTAGAGGATCCTGCGGTGCAGGTGATCGGGCAGAACATCAAGTATGACTTCACCGTGCTCCGGCGGTGGGGTATCGAGATCGCCAACCTCTACTTCGATACGATGATCGCCGCCTGGATGCTCGACTCGAGTGCGAACACCTACAACATGGACCGACTTGCCGAGGCCTATCTCGGCTACAAGACCACCAAGTTCTCCGATATCGTGCCGAAGGGCTCCCTCTTCCCGGAGATCGACCTCTCGACCGCGTCGGAGTACGCCGCTGAGGATGCCGACATCACCTACCGGCTCTATGTGGTGCTCTCGGAGGCCCTCCGAGCACGGGGACTCGACGGGCTCTTCTTCTCCATGGAGATGCCGCTGCTGCGCATCATCGCCGATATGGAGTTCCAGGGGATGTACCTGCTGCCTGAGAACCTGAGTACCTTCGGGAAGGAGCTCGAAGAGCGGATCCGTTCCATCGAGCAGCTCGTGTTCGAGGAGTGCGGGAAGACCTTCAACATGAACTCCCCCAAGCAGCTGCAGGCGATCCTCTTCGATGAGCGGGGGCTTACCCCGATCAAGAAGACGAAGACCGGGTACTCTACCGACACCTCGGTGCTGGAGGAGCTGGCCAAGGTCGATGTGGTGCCCTCCTGGATCCTGGAGCACCGGGGTCTCGTGAAGCTGAAGAACACCTATGTCGACTCCCTCCCGACCATGATCGACCCCCGCACGAAGAGGATCCACACCAGCCTCGTCCAGACGGGCACGGCGACCGGCAGGCTGTCGAGCAAGAACCCGAACCTGCAGAACATCCCGATCAGGAGCGAGGACGGCCGGCGGATCCGTTCAGCCTTCATCCCCTCCGAGGGGTACCGGTTCATGTCCGCGGACTACTCCCAGATCGAACTGGTGGTGCTCGCCCATTTTGCTGATGATGCCGGTCTCAAGGAGGCCTTCCGTTCAGGCACCGATGTACACCGGTATACCGGGTCCCTCATCTTCGATGTGCCCTCACAGGAGGTGACTGATGAGCAGCGGAGGATCGCGAAGACGATCAACTTCGGGGTCATGTACGGCATGTCGGCCTTCCGCCTCTCACGGGAGCTCGACATCCCGAGGAAGCAGGCGGATGAGTTCATCAAGGCCTACTTCTCCCGGTATTCCGGTATCAGGAAGTTCATGGAACGGGTCGTCGAGGATGCCGAGGCAACCGGGGTCGTGAAGACGCTGAGCGGCCATGAGCGGGCGATCCCCGGGATCAGGAGCAGGAACAGGACCGAGAAGGCCGGGGCGGAGCGGATCGCGGTGAACACCCCCATCCAGGGTACTGCTGCTGACATCATGAAGAGCGCCATGATCGCTGTGAGCAGGGAGATGAAGGGGCAGGGAGTCCGTTCGAGGATGATCCTGCAGGTGCATGATGAATTGATCTTCGAGGTCCCCGAAGAGGAGACGGAGCTCATGGAGAAGCTGGTGAGGGGCTGTATGGAGCAGGTCATGACCCTCTCTGTCCCGCTGCGGGTCAGCATTGAGTTCGGGGAGAGCTGGGGAGACATGCACTGATGATCGTAGGGCTGACTGGCAAGTTCTGCACGGGGAAGAACCGGGTAGGCGGGATCATGTCGCAGCAGGGCTGGGATGTGATCGATGTGGACCACCTCGGCCATGCTGCGCTCAAGCATGCGAGTGAACCCCTGCTGGAGTTCTTCGGGGAGGGAATCCGCAAGGAGCCCGGCGGGAGGATCAGCAGGAGGAAGCTCGCCGAACGGGTCTTCAACGACCCTGCCAACCTGGCATTCCTGGAATCGGTGCTCCACCCGGAGATGGTGCGGATGTGCCATGAACTGATCGAGGGCCGCGACACGGACCGCTACCCGATGGGAACGGTGCTCAATGCTGCTATCCTGCATAAGATGCGCCTCAACCTTGCCTGTGACGCAGTCCTCTATGTACAGGCATCGACTCTCATCAGGTTCATCAGGGCTACGAGTTCCAGGGGTATGCCGGTCCTTGATTTCATACGGAGGAACAGGGTCCAGCGGAGTATCGCCCCCAAATACTTTTTCGACGGGAAGCCTTTGTATGTTATAATGAACAATCATGGAGACTCGATCCTGAGGAGACAGTTAGCGGCTTTCTACCGGGATCGGGGAATTGAGCTAGGAGATTGATGATGGCGAGAAGTAAATTCCTTTGGTTCCTGTTCGTCCTCACCCTGCTGTTCGCTGTCCTCTCCGGCGGTGCTATCGCCTACCTGGAGATGATGGGAGACCGGCAGGCCTCTGCTGTCCAGGCAGCGGACGAACCGATTGAGACCCCCGCGGCAGCTGCTGCCGCACCAGCTGTACCTGATGGAACAGAGGCTGCCGAGCCTCCGGGCGATGACACTGCGGCTGAAGAAACACCTGCGGTCGCGGAGACCGCGAAACCTGCGGAAGTCGTGAAGCCCGCCGCTTCGAGTACGACTGCTGCAGGGCCGGAACCAGCGCCGGCACCGGAGCCGGAACCGGCTGCCCAACCAGAAGCTGGTGCTGCCCAACCGGATGCTTTCTACTGGGTCCTGTTGGGAACCGAGGACTCCCAGGCAGCTGCCGATGCCCTCTCTTCACAGCTGCAGGAGCTTGAGATCACCACCGAGGTGGTCGAGGAGGGTGGTTCCTTCGAGGTCCTCACCGGACCCTATGCTGATTTCTCAGCAGGGCAGGCCGATGCCGACCGGATGAGCCAGATCGCATTCCTCACTGATGAGGTGGGTGTCAAGATCATGCTGAACAGGTAATAAGGAAAGTAATAGAGATCAAAGAGGGGTCGACTGGTATGAGTCGACCCCTTGGTTTATCCAGTGCCATACAGCTACAGCCAGCGTTTCGTCAGCCGCCTGATCGGGTTGTTCGCCTTCACGAGGAGGAAGGGGGATCTGCAGCTCCGTGCGATCCGCTCGGAGGATGAGGGTCGCCCGAGCCGGTGCATCCTCGGTTCCTTGATGCCGAGGATCATCAGGTCATGGCCGGCAGTAGCCTCGAGGATCGTCTTGTCCTGCTCACGGTGCCTGCTGTTCGAGGCTTGCTCCTCGATCCTGATGCCCGGGTTGTCAATGATCCTGTGGAGGATGTTGTGGATATGACCCGGCCGCATCCTGGCAGCATTGAAGTAGAGGGCCGTGATCACCCCTCCCTCCTTCGGCAGGAGGTACTCAGCCGTCTTCATGGCCAATGCGTCATTGACGTTCCCGAAGAGCGGTACGAGAATCTTCGTATAGGTCCGCTTCGTGATATCATCCTTGGTGATGATCACGTTGCAGGGTGCCCGGCAGATGACGGGGTCGAGGGTGCTCCCGATGGTGAAGAGGCTGTTCTGGTGCCTTCCGTGCCAGCCCATGACGATCATGGTCGCCCGGTTCTCCTTAGCTGTGGAGATGATACCCCGTGCGATGTTCCTGCAGTACCTGATGGTTGACGAGGTCACGAACTTCTCCAGCAGCTGGGATGCCGCGAGCAGCCCCTCCTGTCCGTCAGCCATGTACCGGTCTGCCTCAGCCAGTGCCAGCTGGTCCGGTACGGAGACCATATGGAGCAGTTCGATGGTAGTATTCTCCTCATCGGAACTCAGCTTCTGGGCCATGTCCACGAGCTTCGGGACATTGTTCGGGTTGGCGATCGGGATCATGATACGCTCGATGAAGCGCCGCTCCTGGGTCTGCGGCGGGGTCTCCTCGTAGAGGACGTGTATGTCATCCTCGGTGAGCGTGATATGGTGCTTCGCGTAGACCTGGTAGAAGACGATCCCTGCGAGGATCCATGCAGGTCCTACTATCCAGGCGATCAGGCTCATATGGACCAGCCAGACCGCAAGTACTGCCTGCATGATGACCGCCAGGATCGGGAAGAGGGGGAAGAGCGGGGTGATGAACCCGTACTTCAACTCATCTCCCATGTTGTTCCTGACCCTGATCACGCAGAGGTTGACGAGGAAGAAGAGGAAGAGGAACATGATGCTTGCCGAGGATGCGACATCCATGGTCGGCAGGAACGCCGCCACGACGATGATGATGCCTGCCGTGCAGACGAGGGCTCCGACCGGAGTCTTCCGCTTCGCCGAGATCTTCGCGAAGAAGGGAGGCAGCATCTGGTCCCTGCCGAGGGCATAGGAGGCCCGTGTGGCAGAGAAGATCGTGGAATTCAGTGCCGAGGTCGAGGCGAATATGACGGCGATGGTAAGCAGGATGTTCCCTGCCGGGATCAGGCGGGCGACAGCCTCGCCGAACCCCTTCTCCCCGAACGAACCGATCCAGACCCAGGGGATCTCGATCCCCTCCGAGCCTGCCTTGATGGCGACCACGGCGGCGAAGGAGACACCGATGTAGGTGAGGGCCGCGATCGTGACTGAGAGGATCATCGCCTTCGGGAGGTTCTTCCTCGGCTCGATTGCCTCATCCCCTGCCTGGGCTATGACCTCATAGCCCTCGAAGGCCACATAGGTGAAGCCCATGGTGACCAGGAGTTTACCCCACCCGTTGGGGAGGTAGGGGGTGAAGTTTGCCAGCCTGGAGGGGTCCTTGATCGCGACGAACACCCCGGCTGCTGCGATGAAGACCAGGAACAGGGTCTGCCCGAGGGTCATGATCGCCCCGATCTTCCCCGTCTCTGACACCCCCCTGAAGTTGATATAGAGGAAGAGGAGGGCAACGACGACTGCCACCGGTTTCGTCAGGAGTGCCGAGACCTCTGGGGGAAGCCAGCCGAGGGTCTCGAAATACCGGAGGGTGTAGATGGAGAAGGTGATGGCATACATGCTGCCGGCGATGCTCGAGGCGAACCACTCCATCCATCCGGCGATGAAGCTCGTCCCGTTCCCGAATGCGAGCCGGGCGAAGTTGAATGCGCCACCTGCCCGCGGGATGGCCGAACTGAGCTCGGCATAGGACATGGCGGTGAAGAGGGCAAGGACCCCGTTGAGGCCGAAGGTGAGCATGACACCCCCAGGCCCGGAATGGTAGATGGCATTCCCGATCCCGAGGAACACCCCTGCCCCGATCATCATCCCGAGGCCCATCATGGTCAGCTGGAAGAGGGTCAGTTCCCGTGATAACTCGGTCTTGATCTCATGCTGCGGGCCGCTCATCTAGGGGACCTCTTGTAGAGCTGGCGGATGTTCGAATAGTTGTTCCTGTCTATCTGATTGACCCGTGAAATACTGGTGGCTGCAAGGATGATGATGACGATCGCCGATACGATAGTCGTCACGACCCCGATGATCTCATGTGTTCCCATATGTGTACCCTTTCCCCTCATGTGTGAAAGCCGTATGTATACTATGTTTTACAGACTACGTAACAGGGGCGGTTATGTCAAGAAAAAGTCAAAGACGTTTCTCAAGCCACTGGATATCGCGAAAGGCCCCGAGCTTATAGCCTGACTCGGTGAAGTACCCGACCTCGATGAACCCGAGCCGCTTGTGGAGCTTCAGGGAGGGTTCGTTGGGGACTGCGAGGCAGGCATATGCCCGATGCACATCCTCTTGCGCGAGGAGCTCGAAGAGCCGTGAGTAGAGGGTGAAGCCGATCTTGTGCCCGTAGTACTCAGGGTGTACATAGATGCTGGTCTCGACCGATGTGTCATAGGCTGCCTTCGGCCTGAAGGAGCTGCTGGCGCTGAACCCGACGATCGCCCCGGTCCCTGCCTCCTCGCCTACGATGAGCTTGTGGCGGCTGGACGGGTCATGGTCAATGATCCACGAGACGCGTTCCTCTGTCGTCTTCTCCTTCAGGTCGAAGGTGGCGATAGAGGTCCGTATATAGTGGTTATAGAGATCCCTGAGGGCTTCTGCATCCCTGATCTCAGCATACCGTATCGAGTAGTCCATGGAGGGATTCTACCCCATTCCGGGGAAGATGAAAAGAGTCAATTGATTGCTCACCGTAGTGTTGTATGGTATAGTCATTACAACGGGAGATGAATACACAGAGGGGTACGTATGGCCGACACTGCGATGAACCGGGATGAGATACAGAAACTCTACTTCACCTATACGAGCAACCCCTGGATCTATCCCCTGATCATCGTATGCATCGGGCTCGTCGACCTCATGCTCATCATCTTCTACTACTACTTCACCTTCGTGCAGCAGGTCGACTCAAGCATCGCCGTGCTGCTCCTGGTCCATGCCGCCCTCTTCGGCGGGATCCTGGTCATCCGCAAGCGCTCCTCCCCGCAGACGCGGAACATCTCCCCCGTCCTCTTCCTCGTCATCCCCGGAATGGGGGGGCTGATCTACAGCATCTCTTATATCGTCCTCTATTTCGTCGGCATGAAGCTCGTCCAGCAGGAGTTCAAGCACGCATATGCCGAAGAGGCCGAGATGAAGTACGAGCAGAAGGAGACCGTCGATTTCGCACAGGTGGCGAAGCTCATGGATATGTCCGGGGTCTTCACCTATTCCGATGCGATCAACAAGAAGGGAGTGATCGTAGACCTGCTCTCCGCCGATGTCGTGCAGAACTGCAGGACACTCAAGCAGGGGCTGGAGGATGAGGACCCGGAGGTCGTCCATTATACGGCGACGACCCTGAACTACCTGGAGAATCGGTTCGAGCAGGCTATCAGGGACGGCAGGGACAAGGCTGCCGAGGACCTGACGAAGGAGAACCTCGAGAACCTGATCACCCTCTATGAGAACTATGTCGATTCCGGGCTGCTCGATGATGACATCATCCCGATCTACCGAAAGAAGGTCATCGAAATCCTTGAGCTGCAGGTGCAGACCTTCGGTTCCGATCTCTCGATCGTGAAGCACCTGGCCTACAGTTATATGGAGCAGGGAAGGGCGGATGAGACCTGTGAGCTCCTCAAGGAGGTCGCGAAGAACAATCCAGAGGACGTTGGCATACAGTTCACGCTGATGAGCTGTTTCTACAAGCAGGGTGATCTTCCCCAGGTCAAGAACCTGGCGAGGATCATAAGCAGGATGGGCAGCAAACTCACGAAGGAGCAGTCTGAACGCCTGGCATTTTGGATACAGGATGAAACTGAGACGAGCGAAGAAGCAGCAGGTCAAACTCTTTAGGGGTGAACTCGACAGCCGGCGTCCCCGGGACTGGGGCCGCCATGGTGCGTCCCTCGAGCCGGACGGGAAGACTATCTGTCTGATCCTGGAAGGCGCCTACCCCTATATCGCAGGGGGGGTCTCCTCCTGGGTGAACCAGCTGCTGAACATCATGAAGGACTACCGGTTCAAGATACTCACCATCATGGCTTCCGAAGACCAGGTCAAGGAGCTGAAGTATACCTTCCCCGAGAATGTCATCGAGTTCAGGACGATCTACATGTATGATTTCCTGAACCTCGACCAGACGATGAAGCGCGGGATGCGCCTGTCCCGGGAGGAGAAGGAGCAGCTGCGCAAGTTCACCTTCTTCGATTCCACCATCGACTGGGAGCTGATCACCCGTCTGGTCTGCGATCCGGCGAAGATCGGCAATACGATCGACTACCTCATGAGCAGGCACTTCTTTGACAGCCTGGTCGAGCTCTATGAGGCCAATTACCCGGATGAGGGATTCAACCTCTTCTTCTGGACCTTCCGTTCCATGTTGGCTACCCTGATCTCCATCATGCAGCAGCCGCTGCCTGATGCCGATGTTTACCATGCGATCTCCACGGGGTATGCCGGGCTGATCGGGCTGATCGGGAAGTTCACCTACGGCAAACCGTTCGTCCTCACCGAGCACGGTATCTATGCGCGGGAACGTGAGGAGGAAATACTCAAGGTCGACTGGGTAAAGGGTCCCTACAAGAAGCTCTGGATCGATTACTTCTATTTTCTCTCCCGGGGGGCCTACCAGACCTGCGATATAGCGATAGCCCTCTTCGCCCACAACAGCGGGATACAGCAGGAACTCGGTGTCGACCCGGAACGGGCCTATGTCATCCCCAACGGTGTCGATATCGAGGGGTTCCCGAGACATAAGGACCCGCATGAGACCTATAACATCGGGGCGATCCTCCGGGTGGTCCCCATCAAGGATGTGAAGACGCTGATCAAGGCTTTCAGTTACGTCTATGCCAAGTACCAGGATACGCTGCTCTATGTCATCGGGCCGGATGATGAGGAGGAGGAGTATGCGAGGGAGTGCCGGGACCTGGTCAAGGAACTGGGACTCGAGGAGCAGATCATCTTCACGGGGCGGGTGAACATCAAGGAGTACATGCCGATCCTTGACGTCATCGTCCTGACCTCGATCTCCGAGGCCCAGCCGCTGGTCATCCTCGAGTCGTATGCCTGTGCGACCCCGGTGGTCTCCTCCGATGTCGGCTCCTGCCGGGACCTGGTCGAGGGGGTCGGTGACGGGTTCGGCCACGGGGGCATCATCACCAAGCCGGTCTCCCCGAGAGAGACGGCAGATGCGATCATCCAGCTCTATGAGGACCGGGAGATGGGGAAGCAGTACGGACTCAACGGCCTCGAACGCACCAGGGTCATCTACAGCAGGCAGGCAGTCTTCGAGGCCTATGATGAGATCTACCGGATCTCCCTCCAGAGTTCCCAGGGCAAGGATGTGCAGATCGGCCTGCATGTAGAGGAGCTGAACTGACATGGCAGGTATAGGCTTCTCCCTGAGGAAGATGATCAAGAGTGATGATGCCTACTCGACACGGGTACATGCCTGGTTCCATACAGCCATCGTCTCGGCAGGCCCCTGGATCATCAGTATCGTCACCATCAACCTGATCCTCGCCTTCTCCAGGAGGTGGAACCTCCCCTTCGTCGAACGGGAACTGCTCATCTCGGCGATCATCTACAGCACCCTCTTCTCGCAGATCCTGAC
The DNA here is from genome assembly GCA_963677595.1 of Spirochaetia bacterium. Lineage (GTDB taxonomy): Bacteria > Spirochaetota > Spirochaetia > CAKZLE01 > CAKZLE01 > CAKZLE01. The sequence continues at coordinate 1,199,115 of OY782041.1, read as the reverse complement.
CGCACCGTTCCAGATGGTCATCACCCGGTTCCTTGCGGACAGGATCTACAAGGAGGAGTATGAGTACATAAAACCTTCCTTCTGGGGTTCCTCTGCCCTGGTCTCGCTGATCGCGCTTACCTTCGGGATCTGGTTCTACCGGAACAGTGAGATCCCGATAGAGTTCCTCTACCTCTCGGTCGCCCTGATGGTGGTACTCTCAGTCCTCTGGATGCTCATCGTCTACCAGTCGACCCTGAAGAACTTCAAGCTGGTCACGATGTCCAACATCCTCGGGACCTTCGTCACCTTCATCCTCATCCTCATCCTCGCGAACAACCCGATGCAGTTCTCCGAGTTCAGCGGGTCGACGAACCTCCTGCTGGCCTACCTCGGGGGGATCGTGTTCTTCACGATGTTCCTCCTGATCGCGCTGCTCTCAGAGATGAAGGAGGATAACGGGAAGGTCCTCCATTTCATCCGCTACTTCCACAGCGAGCCGAGTCTCTGGCCGATCGGCGTCATCTATACCATGGCAATCTGGATCGATAACATCATCATGTGGTTCTCCCCGATCAGTATCGAGCTCTTCGGGACCTTCCGGTATGCCCCCTTCTATGACATCGCCACCTTCTACTCCTATCTTTCGATCCTTCCCTCGACCATGCTCTTCATGGTGCTCATCGAGACCGACTTCTCGGTGAAGTGCCGGGAGTTCTTCCTGGCGGTCCTGAGGAATGGCCCCTTCTCTGAGCTGAAGGTCTTCGCTGAGCGGATGTGGAGCTCCCTGAACAAGAACATCCTGCAGACCTTCGAGATCCAGCTGTTCATCACGATCATCATCATCGTCCTTTCCCGCTCGCTCTTCCCGCTGCTCAACGTTCCGGAGAGCTCCCGGCAGATCTTCATGATCTATGCCCTGGGAGCCTTCTGCAACTCCTTCATCCTCATCTTCATGCAGGTCCTCCTCTACATCGGTGAACGTAACAAGACCCTCCTGCTCATGGTGGTCTTCCTGGTCACGAACGTCATATTCACGCTCCTCTCCCTCTCCTGGGGGGAGAACTTCTACGGGTTCGGGTTCTTCCTGGCAAGTTTCGTGACCATGCTCTTCGGGCTCTACCTGATGATCATGGGGTATCGTGATGTGATCAGCCACACCTACCGGACCCAGCCGGTGCATACCAAGACCAAGAGCAAGACCTTCGAGAAGCTGGAGGAGTGGATCGACAAACGGATGACGGACCAGGATGCCCTGGACCGGCTCCTGCTTGAGAAGAAGCGGAAGGACGCGATCGAGCGTGGTGAGAATCTGCCCGACGCCGAAGAGGAGCTGTTCGGGGTACAGGACCGTACCCAGCTGGAATCGGAGAAGGACGCACAGCTGCTGGCTAACCTCTTCGGGGGAGCTGATGCAGGGCTGATCAAGGAAGCCCCTGAAGCTGAGACGGAGACGGAAGCTCCTGCAGAGCCTGAGATGAAGGAGCCGGTCCCTGCGGACGAGGAGATCGTCACACCGCTGGAGATCCTTGAGAAGGAGGAGAAACGGCACCGGGTCAGGAAGAGGAAGCGCCAGGAGACTGAAGAGCACCTGAAGGAGACGCTCACCGAGATCCTCGAGGAGCCCGCCGAAGAGAAGCCGGACCATCTCAGAGAGATCCTCGACCACCTGCTCGCCGAGGAGTCTGTCTCAAGGGAGGAGAACGTCTCCGAACTGCATGATGTCCTGGAAGAGATCCTCAAGGGCAAGGAGACCCCTGCTGAACCCGCTCCTGAGGTGAAAGAGCCTGCCGAAGAGGAACCGGACCAGATCGGGGAGATCCTCGACCACCTGCTCACCGAGGAGCCTGTCTCAAGGGAGGAGACCGTCTCCGAACTGCATGATGTCCTGGAAGACATCCTCAAGGGCAAGGAGGCCGCTGCTGAACCCGCTCCTGAGGTGACAGAGCCTGCCGAGGAGGAACCGGACCAGATCGGCGACATCCTCGATCACCTGCTCACCGAGGAGCCTGTCTCAAGGGAGGAGACCGTCTCCGAACTGCATGATGTCCTGGAAGACATCCTCAAGGGCAAGGAGTCCGCTGCTGAACCCGCTCCTGAGGGGACTGAGCAGGAAGAGACCGCACCTACGCCGCTCGAGCTCCTCGAGGCTGAGGAGGAAGATATGCCAATGCTCGGGTCCCTCCTGGCTGAATACGGGGATGAGCTTAGAGATATACCCTCCGAACTCATCAGTGAGGAGCCCGAAGCGGAGGAGTCGGATGACCAGTTCATCAGGACCTTCACCGGAATCGTGCTGGATGCAGAGGAAGAGGAAGAGGACGAAGAACATGATGAACATGTCTCCCTGCAGGATATGATATCGAACTATCTCAAGAAGGAGGATGAACGCAATACCTGATGCGCACCATCCGTCCCTATTTGGAGAAGAGTGTCACAGAGGATTCCGGTTTCCGGATCTCGATGAGGTAGAGACCGTCCCGGTCAAGCGAATGGAGCGTGATCCCGTCCGTATCGACGATCGGGGCATCGACTCTCAGGTAGGCATAGGTTGGGAGTGGTGCATCCTCGACCCATATATCGATGGTGGAACCCTCTTTTCTGCTGAAGATGTCCATCTTCTCATAATTCAGGTAGTCGAGGTATGCCTCATAATCAGTCACGGATTCGAGGTATGGGAAGCGATCGGTCAATTCCGCGAAGGTCTCGCTGAGACTCTTGAATAGGACCTCCCATGAATTGTTCAAAGACCGTTCTGGGTCAAGCAGGTCGTCAGGGTGGATGAAGTGGTTGAATACGCCGAGCTCAGCGATCGCGCTGTAGATAGACCACATCTCATTCTCATTCAGGTAGCCGGAACTGAACCGCGGGAAGTCATATACACCATCAAAATAGGGGTTCGGCCCGAATTCCTGGATCAGGGTCTCCTTCTCGTTCTGCGAACCGGTATAGAGTCCCCCGAAGACCTTGAGTTCAGGGAAGGCAGCCAGGACAGCCTCCTCCGACAGCCTGTTCGCCAGGTTGGATGGGGGAACATAGGTCCTGAATTCTATCTCCCCGACGAGGGCCTCGATCTCGGACCTGAGGTAGGTGAGTGCCTCGGCCATGTCCTCTTTGGAAGCCCAGGGGTTATAACTGTAATCCTCGAAGTCTATGAGGCCTTCCGTTATGAGCGAGTTGTGGTTGTATCCGTGGATCCCCAGTTCGCCGTCGATCTCATCAAGCTTCCTGGCAAAGAACTCGATATTCTCCAGGTCCCCTTCAGTCAGTTCCTTGAACGGCGGTGTCGTATCATCGTTATAGGTCCCGATGATCAGCCCGGTATAAGCCAGGTCATACTTTGCCGCGAGGTCCCTCATATCGGGCCACCAGATGTCCTTGTAGAACTTGATGATGTCACGATGGTACTCTGCGTAGATATCGGCATCCCTCCCCGCCGGCAGCGGGGCCGGGAAGTCGTCGATATTCATGATCTTCTTATTGAATACCGTGGCCAAGCCGTAGTCTGCATTATCAAGGAGGTACTGCAGCAGCAGCCCCCGGTTCTTCTTGTCCTGGAAGATGGTCGTGTTCGCATAGAACACGGAACCGCTGCCGTAGGGGTGTTTCCATGCCAGCGGGGTCTCATCATCCGAAGTGAGCAGGACCTCAGTCCCTTCTGACAGGGACAGCTCGAGGGAGGAGGAGTGGAAGGCTTTCGGGTTGGTCACTGTCTCATCGAGTCCTGGGAAGATGGGTTCCTCGAAGTTGATCCCTGTGGTCTCGATGTACCTGGTTATGCCGGAGAACCCCGCGACCTTCCCGAGCCTGGCATCGAAGGAACGGACGACGATGCTCAGTTGAGCACCTTCATATACCAGCTGCTCAAGCAGGGCTATCTCCTCATCTGATAGCTGCTCTGAGATCTCATTCGCCAGGATGATGTGGCTCCCCAAAGGGATATCCTCCAGCATCTCCCCGATATCATCGGTCAGCACATCATAATCCTCATGGTGGATATGGGCGTTCCTGAAGGTCTGGGCCAGGTGGTAGTAGCTGTTTCGTTCATGGGTCCTTGACCCCTCATAGATGATGAACACCCCGTCATACTTATCCGGCACCGTGTCAGAACTGATGAACCGGGTCTGCCGCTCGGTCATCTCCTGGCGGGTGATCGTGCTTATCCAGAAGGCCCGTGGTATGAAGTTGATCACCTTCAGGTACTGGAGGATGATCGCCGTGATGATGACTATGATGATGACCAGCAGGTACCTGAGGGTGGTTCTTTTCATATGGCCCGATCCAGTCTGAAGCCGAGTGAAGAGAAGATCCTCTTCTCGACGATGATGTAGTTCTCCTCATCGGTAGCCGGCAGGAGTACCCGTGCAAGGTTCTGCTCCGGGTCATAGCAGAGGTAGTCGACGTTGCGCAGCGTCCGCTGCAGCTTCGGGATGATCTCATCCGAATCGAGGAAGCCGAGGTCGTAGGTGGTCTGGCAGAACGGCAGCCCGTACTTCTCCTTTCTCACCTGCTCTTCCTTCAGCTGGAGCTCGAACTGCGGGACCTGCAGCATGTTCGAGTAGTCGATGCCCATGAGCTGGAACTGCTTGTCGATGTCGAGGGCCTGGGAGAGTGCCTTTGCGATCCATTCACTGATGACCTGGAAGATGCTGAAGCTGTACTCGGTCACGTACTCGAACTCGATCTCCTCGATATCGATGATGCCGATGACCTCCTCCTGGGACACGATGGGAGCACTGAAGATCGGTGCATCCTCGCCTGCATCAGCGGCCCACCTGACAGCCTTCCTGGTCTTGAAGAGCTGGTCGTACATGGTGGAATCGGTATACTTCTTCCGGCTGTTCTTGTGTGCCTTGCCGCCGAACCGGATCTTCAGGCGCATGAAGTCCCCGTTCTCGATCGTGTAGATCGAGAGGGCGCGGGCTTTGATGAACTTATAGAGGAGGCCGATCGCCTCGGTATAGACCTTCTCTGGGTTGGTGGTCTGCAGGGAGGATGCGATATCATAGAGGGAGAAGATACTGTACTCGGCGCCGACGATCTGCTCCTTGAGCTCGTTGTACATCTGGATCGTTCGCTTGTAGGTCTTTTCCAGCTCATCGTACTCCTGCAGGACTTCCGCATTGGCATCCCGCATCTCCTGCATCTGCCGCGAGTTGGAGTCATGGATCCTTCCCGAGAGGTAGCCCCCGAGCGTGAAGATGAGGGGGAACTTGTAGAACTCGTAGCTCCTGAAGAAGAGGATGGGGTCGAGGTTCAGGAACGTGTAGGAGAAGAAATAGGTCATCGAGGAGAGGAGGGCCGAGAGCAGTCCTGCCAGGAACCCGTGCCTGATCCCGATGAAGCAGGAGACGAACAGGAGCGGGTGGATGTTCATGGTGAGGAAGGAATACTGTATATCGGGGATCAGCAGGAAGATCATGATGCAGAGCGCATACAGGAGGATGAACTCCGTCACCATACCCCCGAAGGTACTGAAGAGGTTGGAGAACCGTGACAAGCTGAGTGCGCGGTCGATGATGCTCTGGCTCAATCCGAACTGTTTCTTCTTCATATCCTGCCCCTGTTTCTTGTAGTATACCCTTTAACCGGCAAAATTGCCAACCAAATGGTGTCTGTTGCAGAGGCAGGACAACTCATTTCGGGCCTACTCCCCGGAGATCTCTCCCCGACGGACCCCTCCCATGATGAAGAAGGCTGCCAGCATGCAGATCCCGGCAAAGAGGAAGATCGCCCTGAAGCCGAAGAGGTCGATGAACCCCCCGGTGATCGGCGGTGCCACGATCGACGCGAGCTGGGAGAAGAAGTAGTAGAGGCCGGTATAGATCCCCATATCCTCATAGGTGGCCATCTGCCAGAGCATGGGGAAGGAGTTGGTGATGATGGCGACCCAGAACATCCCGAAGAAGAACATGAGGATCCAGAAGGAGATCTGCTTGGCCATGATGCTGAACCCCAGTGCCGTGGTGACGGGGTCATGGAAGAATACCCCAAGGAGGATGAAGAAGAGCACGACCAGGGCGGTCCTGATCGTCTTCTTCCTTCCCCGCTTATGGGCGAAGACCCCTGAGGGGATGGCGAAGATCGCATAGGCGATCCCGACCATCCCGGCTGCTAGGGCTGCTGTCCCTGACGAGGTCTGCAGGACATCGCGTGAGTAGAGCCCGATGAAGGGGAGGACTCCCTGGTAGCCGATGAACCAGAAGAGCAGGGAGAGGAGGATCAGCAGGGCGCTCTTGTCGGTGGAGGCGAAGATCAGCTTCAGGGATTCTCGTATGGTTGGTCCCTTCTCCTCCTTGTTCTCCTCATACTTCTCCTTCTTCTCCCTGACGAAGAGGAAGAGGAGGAGTGTTGAGATGATCACGAGGATACCGGCGACCGGGTAGGCGAGGATCTCCTTCGTGGGGCCCCTGCCCGGGAGGTCGATCGCGACGTTCATCAGCTGTGCGAGACCGATGGTCCCGACGATGGAGGCGATCCCTCCCATCGTATTGATCACGCCGTTCGCCTCGGAGCGGAGCTCGCCGGGGATGATGTCCGGCATGAGAGCCACGACAGGACCCCGTGCTGACTGCTTGAAGACATTGAGCAGGAAGATCGAGATGATGAGAGCCCACAGGGTGTTCAATGCGGTGAAGGGGATGACTCCGAACGCGACAGCTGTCAATGGCAGCGTCGTTATGATATACGGCATCCTACGGCCTATCCGTGTCCTGGTCCGGTCTGACAGCGCAGAGACTATCGGGATCAGGCAGATGGCGAAGACGTTGTCCAGGGTCATGATGATCCCGATCCAGCTCTTCGAGTCTATATACCTGCTGAGGAATATCGGGATGTAGGTGTCATACAGCGGGTCCATCAGGCCCATGGTGAAGAAACCGAGACCGATGAGGAATGTTATACCGTAATACCCCTTCATGGTCGCGGATCGCTTGTTCTCGTTCATCATTTCTCTCCTTTCAGTAGCACATCACTACAACCATACGACTGGGAAACCGCCCTGTCAACCTGAAAATATTATGAGAGGGTTTCGCTTCCGTCAGTTTTAAGTTCATGGACATCCCACGGGCAAGTGTGGTATGGATAGAGCATGGCGAGTGAAGAGTGGAAGAAGCAGCTGAAAGCTGCAGTGACAGATCGTGACGGTATATCGGGACACCTGGTGCTGAGCGATGAGGAAGAGGAGTGGTTCGACAACGGAGAAGGGCGTGAGACCCTCGGGTTCCGCCTCCCCAAGCGGTACCTCGGGCTGATCGACCCTGCTGCAGGCAGGGACGACCCGATCAGGCTGCAGGCGGTCCCCTCTTCACGGGAGTTTATCTCCCTCGAATGCGAGACCCCCGACCCGCTGGCGGAGGAGCAGCATCTGCTGACAGGGAGACTCATCCGCCGCTACCAGAGCAGGGCCGTCTTCCTTGCGACCGATACCTGTGCCATGTACTGCCGCCATTGTTTCAGGCGAAGGTTCACCGGAAAGCACCAGGGTATCGCGGCTGCCGATGAGATCGAGGAGGCTGCCCGGGTGCTCGAGGGGCTTCCTGAGGTCCGTGAACTGCTCATCAGCGGGGGAGATCCCCTGATCATGGAAGACAGCCAGCTTGAGAGGATGTTCGCCATCTTCCGTGCGGCACGACCGGATCTGGTCCTGCGGATCGGGACGAGGGTCCCGGTCGTTCTCCCCTCACGGGTGACTGATTCCCTCCTCAAGCTCCTTGGGAAGACCGCTGATGGAGCACCGGTCCTCCTGATGACTCAGTTCAACCATCCCAGGGAACTCGACTCAGAGAGTGCGGCTGCCCTGAGGAGACTCTCGGACCATGGGATCCTTCTCTATAACCAGACCGTGCTCCTCAGGGGAGTCAACGATGATGCCGATACCCTCGAGGAGCTGATGAACCTGCTGGTATCGCATCGGGTCACCCCCTATTACCTGTTCCAGGGAGACCTGGCCAGCGGTACCTCCCATCTTCGGGTCTCCCTCGAGGAGGGCTTCAGGATCGAGTCAGCACTGAGGAGGAGGCTCTCCGGGGTCGCGATGCCAAGGTATGCCGTCGACCTGCCGGATGGCGGCGGCAAGGTTACCCTGCAGGAACCATCCCTGATCAGGAGGGATGGAAATCGATATCTCTTCCGCAGCATGGATGGCGAGGAGATCTGGTATACTGACCTGTAGAGGTGGTTATCTCAGGTTGGGGAAGTTCTTGTCGAGGACATCCTGCAGGGAGATGGTAGAGAAGTACTCGATGAAGATGTCGTTGGTATACTGCCAGAAGTCGCAGGCAACACAATCCCCGGCATATTCACAGTTGATGGCCTTCTCCGGGTCCTCTTCGGTGCAGGGTGCTACATGGTAGCCTTCATCGACTGCATTGAAGATGTCATTGACGGAGACCTCGGATGCAGCCTTCTCGAACCGGAAGCCGCCGCCCGGTCCCCGGGTCGAGGTGATGATATTCGCCTTCCTCAACCTGAAGAAGATCTGCTCAAGGAACTCCGGCGATAACTGAGTATGCTCGGAGAGCGTCTTGATGGATACGGGTTTATCTTCGCTGCAGTGGATCAGGTAGAGGATCGCTCTGAGAGCATATCGCCCCTTGGTGGTTATTCTCATGGATAAACTCCCTTAAGTCTTTTCAATTATTAGTAATATGATAAAGCAAAGAGCCCGGTTAGTAAAGATTCTGTAGGAATATTGCCCGAAACCCGTTCTTCTTTTTTGATCCTTTCAGGATGAAACCGGGCAGACCCCTGGTAAAGGGAGCGAGTACCGAGCTCTTCGAAGCAAGGATGATGGATGCATTAACCTTCTTTTCAGCAACAAGATACGAGGACTCTACCAGAGACCTGAAAGGGACGAGGGGGATAGGGTCGGGAAAGATGACGAGCAATCCCTGCGGTTGTGAATGCGGCATATGCCATATTGACAAAAACTCAGTTATACTGTGTGTATGTATGATAGATACCGTCGCCCCGTTCCCATATCGTGCTATAGAGTGGCGGGAGATGAGCAGGGCGAGCAGGTCCCTGCCTGCCAGGCAGACCTCCCTGACCCCGCCCTCCTTCAGGAGGCCGACCGCTGCATGGCCCTGTCCCGGGTTCCATACAGCCAGGGATGTCCCGACATGCTTCTCTGCCATAGCCATGCCGAGAGCTGCCTCATAGGGGACGGTATCGAATCCTGGTATGCTGTAGGCCGTATCCAGGGTGTAGGAACTCTTCCCGACGGAAAACTCAGCGGTACACCTGGCATAGACTCCGGGGAATCCGGTATCAAGCGGGCATACCGTCTCTTCCGTTCGACGGAGAAGGAAGACGGTATGGCGGGGTCCGTCATGCTTATGGATGATCTCACATGAGAGTTCTGCGCACATCTGTTCTGCAAAACTGTTAAGGGTGTCCACGATGACGAAGGCGAAGATCCCCGTATCTGTCAGCTGGAACAACCCGTTCTGCAGGAACCGCTTCAGGACGGGTGCCCCGGCCTTGGCCGGGATGTTGGTCATGACCAGGTCATAGGAACCTTCACTACCGATGAATCCGTCGTGATCCCCGTCCCAGATGAGGGTATCGAGGCCCGGTGCGGTCATGATGGGGGTGCCGTTCTTCTCCGCGTTATGGGCTGTCACGGCGAGGGCCAGGGCATCCCGGTCCGTGGCGGTCACCTCAAGGCCTGGATAGAGCGCCTTGAGCGTGATCCCGAGGGTCCCGACACCGCAGCCTGCATCAAGGACACGGTCCATGGCGGCAATATCGGCATGTGCGATGAGTTCGTCGATGAGCAGGATCGATCCCGTGTCGATGTCATTACTGCTGAAGAGCCCCATCGACAGGGAAAAAGAGAGGTCCTTCCCGTGGGTACGGAAGAGGACCTCCTTGTGCAGAAGTGTATCTAACATCTGCTAGTTGTTGACTCGTTCAAGATACTCCCGTGTCTCGGTGTTCACGAGGATCTTCTCTCCCTGCTTGATGAAGATCGGTACCTTGACCTTCAGGCCGGTCTCGGTCTCGACGACCTTGGATGCTCCCTGGACGGTATCACCCTTGATGGCGTCCTCAGCTACGGCTACCTCATAGACGACTTTGTAGGGGATGACGATGTTCAGCGGTTTCGACTCCCACATAGTGACCCGGTAGGTCTCCCCGTCCTTCATGAGCACCTGGTAGTCGGGGAACGATGCCATCGGGATCTCGAACTGCTCGAAGGTGTCATTATCCATGAAGTGGTATGACTCACCATCATTATAGAGATACTGGCAGTCCTTGTCCTCCACCATGATGTCCTCGACTGAATCCTGGGTCTTGATCGTCTCCCTGAGTACCTGTCCGGTAGTCGGGCTCTTCATCTTCACCCTGGCGAATGCGGATCCCTTTCCGGGATTGACGAAGTCACGTTCTACGACGATGAACGGCTGTCCCTTCACGAGGAGTGCCATCCCTTTCTCAATCTGACCTGCTTTAATCATTAGTCACCTCTTAAAAACCTTATAATATTAACGAATTCTACCCGCGCAGGGGCACAGGACCTTAAAAAAGCAGTCCATGAGAGATTCGTGTGTACGCTGCTGCTTGTTGACTGTAGAAGACCTAGCGCCTGCCGATTGTATCAGAGAATGGAAATAAAATCACCCCCTGAATAGTCTTAATGGAGTGTAATGCCATGAAAAGCCTGTCCAGTCCCATCGCGACCCCGGAACATTCAGGATAGGATCCGTCAAAGATGGAATAATACGCATCGTCTATATCGGGGATGGTCTCCCCCGTCACGGCCCGCTCGGTTGAGAGCCGGGCATACTCCTCGGTGAAGCAGGCCCTCACCGCCTCGCCGTCGGTCATCTCCGTGTAGCAGTTGGCAAGCTCCACCCCCGCGATATAGAGCTCCCAGCGGTCCCGGTAGGGAGTCCCCTTGACCGGCTTAGCCAGGCACCGGATCTGTATCGGGTACTCAGTGAGGACGACCGGGTGGTCGGCAGGGAGGTTCGGCTCGACCAGGGTAAGGAAGATCCGGTTGAACATATCCTCCCAGCTCTCCGGCACCCGGCTCTCCTGAAGGCCGAGATGTTTCAGGGCCGCCCGCATCGCAGAAGGGGCCTGTACGGTATCCAGATCGATCCCGGTATGCCTGAAGAAGGCCTCTGCGACCGTCATGCGTTCGAAGGGGGCCCTCACGTGCTCCGGTGTGTTGGAAGTGGAGACCGCCTGTATCAGCTCCTCGGTGATCGTGATCGCGTCATGAGAGTCTTCGCCTACCGTATACCACTCGAGCATGGAGAACTCCGGGTTGTGCTGGCTGCCGATCTGCTCGGCATTCCTGAAACATTTCGTGATCTGGTAGATGTTCCCGTAGCCTTCACCGATCAGTCGCTTCATATGGATCTCGGGAGACGGTATGAGGTAGTAGTCCCTGGAGTGATGGAACTCGCTCGTGAAGCTGGTCGCGAAACAGGAGATGGTCGATTCGGGGATCAGGGTCTCCGAGAGGATGGGGGTATCCACCTCCACGTAATCCCGGTCGTCAAAGAACTGTCGTATCCTGCCGTACATCCGGCTGCGTTCCCGCATGGTCTCTCTATCCATGTCCTGCATACTACCAGAACCGTTTCCCCTTGCGCAAGGTCGCCGGTACCCGATTCCCCCTTCAGCCTCTGTACAAGGCAGGTATACTCGCATATACTGAGCTGAATTGGTCTTGGGAGGAGGTTTTATGTCCGGACTCAACACCGGTGACGATCTGCATGGTTTCACCCTGGTATCAAAGAAGGAACTGCCTGAACAGCATGGAACAGGGTACCTGTTCCGCCATGACGCGACTGGCCTGGAGCTCTATAAGATAGCCAATGATGATCCGGAGAACGTCTTCGGGTTCATCTTCAAGACACCGCCCAAGAACAGCAGCGGGACGCCCCACATCATAGAGCACTCAGTACTCGCGGGATCACGGCGATACCCCACGAAGGACCCCTTCCTTGAGCTGATGAAGGGGAGTGCCAATACGTTCCTCAATGCCATGACCTACCCGGACAAGACCCTCTATCCGGCAGCCTCGCCGGTGAAGAAGGATTTCTACAACCTCCTCTCCGTCTATGCCGATGCGGTGTTCTTCCCCCTGCTGCGCAAGGGGACCTTCAAGCAGGAGGGCATCAGGGTGACCCAGGACCAGAAGGGGAACTTCTCATATGACGGGATCGTCTTCAACGAGATGAAGGGTTCCTACTCCGACCATGATTCCATCGTCGCAGAACACTCGATCCGCTCGCTCTTTCCCGACACGCCCTACGGGTATGACTCGGGAGGGGATCCCCTGGAGATCGTCAACCTGACCTATGAGCAGTTCACCGGCTTCCATGCGGAGTTCTACCACCCCTCGAACGGGAAGGTCTACCTCTACGGGGACATCCCGGTAGAGGAGCAGCTCCTCTTCCTCGAGGAGGGGTACCTCAAGGAGTTCACGGCTATCAAGCTGAACCATGCCGTTCCAGACCCGAAACCCTGGGACAAGCCGGTGCGGTATGAGTATACCAGCCCGCTGCTCGAGGAGGAGAGTCCCGAAGGGAAATCTACGATCACCATCAACTCGGTCGTCTGTTCCATCCAGGACCCCCTGGATGTCATGACGATGGAACTGCTGGTGGAGATCCTTCTCGGCAACCCCGGGGCACCACTGTACAAGGCGATCATCGAGTCGGGACTCGGCAGTGACATCGCTTCGATCAGCGGGATGGACTCCGACTTCAGGAATATCGTGTTCACCGTGGGTATCAGGGGAACCGACCCGGAGCAGCGCGAAGCCTTCGAGGCACTGATACAGAACGAGCTTGAGAGACTCTCCGCAGAAGGGATCCCGGGAGAACTCATCGACCAGGCAATCCACCGGATCGAGTTCCAGCAGCGTGAGATCCGGGGAGGCATCCCGGAGGGACTGCGGGTCATGACCCGGCTGGTCCGGGGCTGGCTCCATGGGCTCGCCCCTGAGGATACCCTGGTCTTCGAGCCGGTCATGCACCGCCTCAAGGACCTGATCGCATCCTGCAGGGAGCCCGCCGGCTACCTGGAACAGTGGATCACAGATCACATCCTGGCAAACCCCCATCGGTCCGTCGTGACGGTGACTCCGGCTAAGGACCATAACAGGGCCTTCGAGCAGGAGTTGAAGAAGCGGCTAGATGCGATGGTGGGGAAGCTGTCAAAGAAGGAGCTGAAGTCCCTCGCACAGGAACAGAGGCTCTTCGAGGAGTTCCAGCAGGCAGAGGAGGCCCCTGAGGATCTTGCGAAGATACCGAGACTCATACGGGACGACCTGCCGCTTGAGATCAGCAGGCTCGAGTTGGTGGAGGATGAGATCGACTCCATACCCTGTTTCCGGCAAGTGATGTTCACCAACGGTGTCTCCTACCTCGACCTGGTCTTCGATGTAGGCGGGCTCCCGGAAGAGCTCATGGAGCTGCTCCCCCTCTTCAGCCGCCTCATCTATATGACCGGGATCCCGGGACACTCGTATGATGAGGTCTCCAGGATGCTGGCGGGGATCACCGGCGGGTTCTCCTGCAGGCTCGAGGCGGTCTCGGACCTGCCGAAACGCCTCCTGATCTGCCGGGTGAAGATGCTTACCGAGGATGTGGAAGAAGCCCTCTCCCTGGTCAGCAGGATCCTCCTGACTGCGGAACTGCAGGACGTGAAGAGGATCCGGGACATCCTGCTCGAACAGCGCAGTGACTTCGCCACGAGCATCATCCCCTCCGGTTCCCATTATGCATCCCTGCGGGCGGCAGCCGCCATGAGCCCTGCTGCTGCCCAGGAAGATGCCTGGAAAGGGTTCGGGCAGTGGTTCTTCAATACCGGGATCGACCTCAAGGACGATGAGGCTATGCTCAGGATCGCCGACAGCCTCGGGGAGATCAGGGACCATATCATCGTAAAGGCCAGGATGACACTGAACCTGACCTGCGAGGAAGAGTACGTAGAAACGTTCAAGGGACAGATCGGGAACATGGTCAGGGACTTCCCAGGGGGCACATCTTCTGAGGAAGCGATCCCTGCTGCCGAGGGTGAAACTGAGAACGAGAGCCCCTTCATCGGGGAGACCTTCCTCATCCCTGCCCATGTCTCCTTCACGGCACAGGTCATCCCTGCCTCCCCGTTCGGTACAGCCCAGCAGGTCCATGAGTCAGTCCTCACCCACATCCTGCGCACGAGCCTGTTCTGGGATTCTATCAGGGTGGTCGGCGGAGCCTACGGTGCCTCTGCCTCAGTCGATATCATGGAGCATATCGCCTCCTTCTCCTCCTACCGTGACCCGCGGCTTGCGAAGACGCTCGCTGATTACCGTTCAGGACTCGTGAAGATCGCGGAGGGTGCGGTAGACGATGAACTCGTGGAACTCTCGGTGATCGCCCTGGTCGGCAAGGACGTCAGGCCGCTCTCCCCATCGGAGAAGAGCATGATCGGGTTCCGGAGACGTATCTACGGCGTGACAGACGAACTGAGGGAGCAGCGTCGGGAACAGCTGCTTGCCGCGGACGGCCAGAGTATCATGCTGGCAGCGAAGCGCCTGCTGAACAGGATGGACGAGCTTTCGTCTGTCGTACTGCTCTGCAGCCAGGATATGCTCGATAAGGACCGTGGGGATCTGCCGGAGGTGCTGCTCGAGGGGAAGAAACTCCCGCTGTAGGGCTAGTCTGAAGGGTTCAGTGAATCTCCCCAGATCTTCTTGATCGTCTGTCTGTCCACGACGTTCCTCAGTCTGAGTACGGCGCATTGCCGCATGTCCGCTGTCCCCTTTGAGATATCCTCTGCCAGGGCAGAACAGGAGGGTGCGCCGCAGAGACCGCAGTCGATGCCCGGCAGGGCTTTCAGGATCTTCTCATACCGCTCCATCTTCTCCAGTGCCTTCGTGATGTCATCATCGAGCTGTGAGACAGGCTTCGCCTCGATACGGTCCCGCTTGATGAGGCGGGAGAGGTGGGGCGCTTTGTCCATGATCAGCCTCTCCTGGGCACTGGTGATCTCCTTCATGCTCCCGGACCTGTGGACCAGCCGTTCCTTGGCCAGGAACCGGTTTCCCGGGTTTAATACCCCTCCTGCACACCCCTCGGCACATGCCCGGAGTTCGAGGAAGTCGATGTTCGATACCTCATCATTCTCAAGCTTCTCCAGGAACTCGATCACGTTGTGTATCTCGTCGACTGCGAGGGTCCTGCCTGAGACCGTGCTGCACTCCCCGGTGGTAAGGCTCCATAACCCTGCCTCGGGTGTGAGCGGGGGGATCGGTGTCTCTGCCGAGGTCTCGGCAAGCTTCTTCCGGTTCCTCGAGATGTTCCGCTGGACGAGGTTATAGATATAATCGAGGTTGATGACCCCGTTGAAGATGTCGCGGTTATGGGTCTGCTCGGGTGACTTGATCTGTGCGATCTTGGCGACGCAGGGGGTCACATAGAAGATCCCGAACTCCTCCGGGTCCATCCCGCGGTCGATGAGCTTCTTCCTGATGTACATGGCCGTGATCTCGACCGGCGGCCTGAGCAGGTTGATGTTCCGTACCAGGGTCGGGTACTTGATCTGGATGAGTCGCACGACCGCCGGGCAGTAGGAGGAGATGACCGGTTTCTCATCAGCGTAGGTGCTGAACCGGTTCCCGATGGTCTTGAGGATATCGACGCCGAACTCGGCCTCGTAGACCTCGTTGAACCCGATGTCCATCAGGGACTGGTAGATGTACCGTTCCGGGATGTCGTCGGCGAACTGGCCGATGAAGACTGAGGGGAGGATGACGACCCGGTAGTTGTAGTCGAGGATCTTCTCGAAGTCATCCTGTTCCACGACGATGGCGGAGTAGGGACAGGCATCCATGCACTGCCCGCAGTCGATGCACTTCTCGGGTTGGACATGGGCCTTCCCGTGGATGAGGCGGATCGCCTCGGTCGGGCAGTTCCTCATGCACCTGGTACAGCCCCGGCAGATATCCTCCCTGACTGTCAGGACGTGGTGGGAGGTCATCACTCAGCTCCTGAGAAGGAGATGTGCATGGAGATGACCGTCCCTTCAGGCGATGTGTCGATGGTGAGGTCATCGGTATTGTTCTTGATGTTCGGTAGTCCCATCCCAGCCCCGAACCCCATCTCCCGTACTTCAGGCGATGCGGTGGAGTAGCCCTCGGACATGGCAAGATCCACATCGGGGATGCCAGGCCCCCTATCGGCTACGGTGACCTGGATATGGTCTGGGCAGATCTCGCAGGAAACCGTTCCGCCGAGCGAGTGGGCGACGACATTCACCTCTGCCTCGTAGAGGGCCACGACGACCCTCTTGATGATCCTCGGGGGGATGTTCAGCTGTTTCAGGAGGCTCTTGATCTCACTCGAGGCCTGGCCTGCATGGGAGAAATCACCTGATGGTATGGCATACGTCTTCTTCATGGGTTCATCTGATCCTAGTAGACAGGATTCAGCCCCGCATGGTGAAGAAGGTAGCTGGCACGGAACATGGAATACTTCGTGGTCATGAGTACGATGCCGTTCTCCTCAGCCAGGCTGACCATCTGCGGGGTCGGGACCTTCCCGCGGACGAAGAGGATCTGTGATATATCGGACATCTCGGCGGTCCTGATCGACTGGATGTTCGACAAGCCCGTGATCAGCAGGATGTCATCGTCGAGCAGGGTGAGTACCTCGCTCATGAGGTCGGAGGCAAACCCCAGCTGGACGGTCCGGTCAAGCTGCTCGCTGCCGCATACGGCAGTTCCGTCTATGCAATCCAGTACTTCCTGTAAGGTCATGATGGGTCTCCTCTCACCGTGGTTGATTACCCCCTATTATCATAAGAATGGTCCAATACATCAAGAGATATCTTTTACCTGGAGCGGAAAATCGTTATATTGACAGCATGATGAGCAGGGAAATGAGTTCACGAATAGAAGAGGTGGTCTACCGGGGATTGCGGGAAGCCGGTGTCGAGCTTGCCGGTGATGTCATGCAGGCACTGCAGACTGCTGTACAGCAGGAGGACCCTGCAGCCAGCGGGGCAGTGGTACTGAAGCGCATCCTCGAGAACCTCGAGACCGCAAAGCGAACCCGCCTGCCGATGTGCCAGGACACCGGGATGGTGATGGCGTTCATCGATATCGGGGAGGACCTCTGCCTCCCGGTCGGCAGGATCAAGAAGGCAGTCGAGAAGGGGGCTGAGAGGGCCTATGAAGACGGCTCCTTCAGGAAGTCAGTGGTCACCGAACCGGTCTTCGAACGGGTCAACACGGGGAACAACCTGCCGCTCATCTCCTATATCGAATCAGTGCCGGGGAACACCATCTCCATACACCTCCTCATGAAGGGGTTCGGCAGTGAGAACTGCTCAGGCCTTGCCATGCTCAACCCGACCACCGGGGCTGCCGGGGTGGAGGAGGCGATCCTCTCGGTCATCAAGAAGGCAGGCGGCAAGCCCTGTCCCCCTATCGTCGTGGGCGTGGGGATCGGGGGCACATCCGACCGGGCAGCCCTCCTATCAAAACGGGCACTGCTGCGGGAGATCGGCTCAGCCAATCCGGACGAGCGGTATGCTGAACTCGAGCGGTCAGTCCTGGAAAAGGTCCAGGGGATCGGGATCGGGTCAGGAGGCCTTGGAGGGAAGATCACTGCTCTGGGCCTGATGATCGAAGAAGAGGCCACCCATATAGCAGGGCTGCCGGTAGCTGTGAGCATCAACTGCTGGGCGGACCGGAAGGTTCATATAGAGATCGACAGCGAGGGGAATACCATATGAGATATGATCTGAGACTGCCGCTTGACCCGGAAGCCGTCAAAGAGTTGAGAGTAGGCGATGAGGTCTCATTGACTGGCGATATGCTCGTAGGACGGGATCAGGTCCACCTGAGGCTGACGACCTTGATGAAGGAAGGCAAAGACCTCCCGGTCGATCTTGCCGGGGAGACGATCTTCTACATGGGGCCGGCCCCGGCCCCGGAAGGCTTCGTGATAGGTTCCTGCGGTCCCACCACCTCAGCGAGGATGGACCCCTTCGCGCCGATGCTCCTCGAGGAGGGGCTGCTGGCGATGATCGGGAAAGGCCCGAGGTCTGCCGAGGTCTTGAAGGCGGTAGAACGGAACCAGGCTGTCTACTTCACTGCTTTCGGCGGCTGCGGCGCACTCTATGCCGACTGCGTCGAGGCAGTAGAGCTGATCGCATTCGAGGATCTCGGCCCTGAAGCCCTCTACCGCCTCACGGTGAAGGACTTTCCCGTCATCGTCGCGATGGATGCCGCAGGCGGCTCGGTCTACCGGGACTACACCTGAGCAGCTCCCCTTTGTAACCAGAATGTAAAACCATAATCCGTCTCTTGATTTCACCTTTCCTTTTATAGGGTATCTTGTTATATTTGATACTTGAGTACTTATACAGCTAGAAAGGAAGGACCTTTATGAAACGGATTCTTGGATTATGTATGGCATTCCTGCTTATCTCAACCCTGGTGTTTGCCGGTGGGGATAAGGAGAAGAGTGCTTTGGAAGAGGCTGCACAAGCAGAGAACCAGGTAGTGATAGAGACTCCCGTCGGTACCCTTGATGCGCCTGAAGAGCTGATCGACCGGTTCAGCTATGCATTCGGATATCTCTTCACCCAGAGCTATATGGCAGACGGTGTCGAGTTCAACGCGGACTACTTCATCCAGGGTATGAGGGAAGCGATCGCCGGCAACGCAGGCATCTATTCCCAGGATGAGATCAACTCGATCCTCATGGAGTACCAGACGGTGCTCATGGAGCAGGAGCAGGCTGCACAGGCAGAGATCTCAGCAGCCAACCTCGAAGAGGCTGAGACATTCCTCGCTACCAATAAGACCCGGGCCGGGGTGACCACGACAGACAGCGGTCTCCAGTATGAGGTCGTCGTCGAGGGTGATGGTGAGAAACCGACAGCCGACGATGTCGTCACCGTCCATTACAAGGGTTCGTTCCTTGACGGTAACGTCTTCGAGAGTTCCTATGACAGCGGCACTCCCGCGACCTTCGCACTCGGCGGCGTGATTGACGGCTGGGTAGAGGGTGTACAGCTGATGTCGGTAGGAAGCAAGTACCGATTCTTCCTCCATCCTGATCTTGCCTACGGTGAGACAGGTTCTGCACCGGTCATCGGACCGAGCCAGCTGCTGATCTTCGAGGTCGAGCTGCTCAGTATCGGGGACGGCGAGTAATACATTTCTTTTTTAGGAAACAAAGAAAGGGGTCAGAAATGGCCTCTTTTTTTAACTTGCAGTAAGAAAAAATCCAATAAGCTCTCTAGTAGTCCGTGATAACGGTTGAAACACACGGTGTGAACCAGTAGTATGGTCAGGAAATGAGTGAGGGGTTACACGTGTGTGGTGGGGAGAATTATGAAAAAGTCTTATGTATTCTGTATGCTGATCCTGGTACTGTTCCTGTACAGTGGAACACTCTTTGCTGAGAATCTGCAGAGTATCATCCCACTTGACGAGAGTGTCTATGCTGATATGGACTCCCTGTTCATCGCGGGAGGCAGGGCCCTGCCCTCCACATCACGACCCTGGTCCTACGGGGAAGCCCAGAACCTGTTTGAGCTGATCCCGGAACAGCGTATGCACGGGGCCTACAAAAATCTGTATGAGGATTTACGGGAACGGGTCTATGACACTGACCTTCGGTTCCCTGTAGAGGACGGCTACCAGCTCGGGCTTGGTCTCGACCTTTACGGGGAAGCCTATTACCATACGAACGCCACTGACTTCATCCTGGAGGATGACTGGGTCTTTGGCTATGAGGACCGGGCTCCCGTCATAAAGGCCTATATCGAGCTGGGGCTCCATGACTGGTTCTACACATACTCCGAGATGGAGTATGCGAAGGCTCTGTTCGCTGCGGAAGACACCGAGATCGGAGATACCCTGCAGAACCTGACGGCCTCCTACCTCTACAAGGACACCTTCAGCACGAACTATTTCGACCTGCAGTATATAAACTTCGAGACACCGTACCGGGCGTTCATCTCTGCCGGTGGTGACGGTTGGAACCTGCAGTTTGGCCGTGACATGTTCTCCTGGGGTCCCGGGCAGACCGGGAACTTCGCGATAAGCGACAACCTCGACTACTATGATGCCCTGCGGTTCGTCTCTTACCATGACCATTTCAAGTATGAGATCCTCTATTCGTTCTTCGATTATCCCGAGGATGCAGGATCCTATATGAATGAATCCGAATTCAACGGAATGGATATGTACCTGGCTCACCGGATCGAGTTCACTCCTCTGGACTGGCTCAGCTTCGCCCTCTCGGAGAATGTCATGTACGAGCAGTCGTTCATTGACATCAAGTATCTGAACCCGGCTTACATCTTCCACAACCTCAACAACCGGAGTATGTTCAATGCGCTTGCCTATGCTGAACTGAATGCTGCGGTTACCCCGGGGTTTAACCTCTACGCACAATTCGCGATCGACCAGGCTCGGGCCCCGCTTGAAGCTTCGACCCAACCGGGCTCCTTCGCCTACATGCTGGGGGGGACCCAGACAGGAAGTGCCGGTAACGGTATCCTGACGATGAACCTGGAGTTCGCCTATACTGACCCCTATATGTACCTTCGAGACAAAGTGGAGTTCAAGGTCTACCAGAGGCATTTCGCGATCGGACAGACGATCGACTACCTCTCACCCCATATAGACTTCCTCGGCTATCCCTACGGCTGTGATGCGATCGTGGGGCAGCTCTCGACCGAGTATCGTCTGCCGGGCATAGGCTCTTTCTCCGCCTCCCTCTTCGGGATGCTCCATGGGGACAAGGACATAAACACGGTAGTTGAAGAATTTGGTGATTATGAGGACGTATCCTTTTCTCCGAGCGGTGATACCATCAGCCAAACGGTCATTGCCTCGACGGCTGGGGAGCTGGAACTTCCCGCACTCGAGGCGATCGGTCTATGGTACCAGGTGGATTGGCTTAACCGGAGAGACTACACGAAGAGTACGGAAGTCTATACTGACTGGGAGCAGGACCTCCAGTGCAGTGTGGGGGCTTCCATCTCCCTGTGACTCCATACATGACGAAGCCCTGCTCAACAGACTCCTCGAAGATCATGCTCTCAGCTCGTTAGTCCCCCGACAAGCTGAGCATCTGGCTTCTAGCCCAGGATCTTCAGGACTTCAGACTCTGTTAAGTCCGTCGCACGTGCGATCATGGATATATCGGCGGATTCAGCCGCAAGCCGCTTGACTGTCGCTTCCTTCTCTTCTTCCTTGCCTTCAGCTTTTCCTTCAGCTTTGCCTTTAGCCAGGTATGTAGTAGCAGTATCCTCTACGAGTGCCGCCTCACGGGCAGCTTCATCGAGTTCCGCCATACTCTTCCGGACATATGCATACCGGAGCTCTTCATCCGCACTTACATGTACCATCTGCTTCATCGCCTCCTCGAAGATCCTGTTCTGATGGGAGAGTTCTTCCAACCCTTCCAAGTCTTCAGCCCTGAAGAACCTCGTCCACTGATCCCTCAGGCTTTCGGGATCATCATGGTCCATACGCTTAAGCTCCACGAAGACCATCTCCATGAGGTCCGTGAACTCTTCTTTCGTCTCCCGGTCATGGAAGGTTATGTGCCGTATATAGGACCTTGTCGTATCCGGCTTCTCTTCGTAGTTCTCTCCGTTCTTCTCTTCTTCCGTCTCTATCAGATTATAGCACAGAAAGTTGAGAGTTATGGCTTTTCCTGAGGCTGCATATCGATCTCCCCTCTTGATCTGGCTTGAGTAGAGGCGGGCAAGGTAATGCAGGCTGCGGGGAATGATGTCAAACTCATTGCGGACCTGGATCTCGACATCGATGTGTTCGTTGCCTGCGGTCTTGACCCGCAGGTCAAGGCGGAAGAGCTTGTCATCGGGGTAATCCCGTTCCTTCTCCGTGGTCATGATGGTGATGTCCTCCGGGCTCTTCGGGGAGATGTCGAGGTAGGCGGTGAGCAGGGAGAGCAGCAGGTCCTTGTTCTCTTCTTTGGTGAAGATCGCCTTGAAGACGATGTCACTGGTTAGCGGCAGTAAGGTGCTGTTCCCGTACTTTATCTCTTTAAACATGCGGGTTCCTCCTGTGTTCGTATATCTACTACAAACAGGATTCAGGTCGATTTGATTTAAAAGCATGCTGCGATCGACGAAAAACCTGACGGTCTTTCCCCCCACACCAGTAAGGATCAGTGTGTAATTGTACTTGCTTGTTCCTCATTTTTGGAAAATTGTGTGCATCACAGTATGGAAGAGTATTATGGTTTACAATTACAGCTTGGAGCGAGTAGAATAACCTATGCAGAAGCGAATCTTTATTTGGTTTGTCCTGATCGTTGTTATACCAAGCGGTATCATCTACTTTCTGGCAAATAACTTCTTTCTGAATTATGCTGTCAACAAACAGATAGCGACCAACACTCAACTTATTGACGAGATGCGGAAGAACCTGGACACGCAGCTCCTCCATTATCAGCAGTTGACCATGGAATTGTACCTGAATGCTGAAGCCATGGAAGAGATAACTGCCGAGACTGATATCCTGGACTGTACTGCGGTGCAGAGTCAGCTTGACAGTTTTGTCAATGCCAACCGACTTATATCCTCAGCCTACCTGTTTACTGAAAAAGGCTCCTTGTACAGCGGCCATGGCCTCCGTGAGATAGATCAGATTGTTGAAAGCTACCAGGAGAAACTGATTGAACAGGATGGACGAATCCTCTGGACAACATCGTATCCACTGAAGACCAACTTCGGTTTGAATGACAGCTATTTCTTCGGAATGAGGCATATTAGACAGGATGAGAAACCGATTGCTACCCTTTGCCTCGGATTCAGCGGGATGTTCTTCTCGGATTTTTTCCAGTATACCCCCTTCGAAAACAGTCACGGTATCTCAATCTATCAGTCAGAAGGCAAGTTGATCGCATCAAATGGTGTGGATGCAGAGCCTCTGTTAGACAAGGAGATGCTTGAGAACAGTTACCATGCTGCACGTGCATATTCATCTTCCGGGGCAGATGGGGAGGATGTCCTGATCCTATCCTCTCGATCAAGGCTCTCTGACTGGATAATAATTTTGTCGCTTTCTCCCAGGCAGATCTCGGATGAGTTGTCAGTTATCCAGAGAATATTCTATATCAGCTTGGTCTGTTATTTCCTGTTCTTCTTCTACCTGTCTTACATGGTCTCAAAGAAGCTTGGGAAACCCCTGAAGGACCTCACCGATGCAATCAATCAGGTCGGGGACGGTAATCTCGATATAACAGTCGAGGAGAACCATATCGATGAGATCCGGCAGCTGAGTATGGGGTTCAACAGCATGACCCACCGGGTGCAGCAATTGCTGGATGAGATCAGGAGGACTGAGAAAGAGAAACGGAGAGCGTATCTACAGAATCTCCAACTGCAGTTGACTCCACATTTCCTCTATAACACGCTCAACACGATTCGTTGGATGGCACAGATAAACGGACAGGAGAATATCATGTCCGTCACGAAAGCTCTGATCGGGTACCTGAAAAGCCTGACAGATATCGAGAGCGAATTCATCCCACTGGAGAAGGAGATAGCCCTCATAGAGGCCTATGCGACAATCCAGCTCTACAGGTATCGGGAGTTCTCAATTACGTACGAGATCCCTGAGTACCTTAAAAAGGAAAAGATCCATAAACTCATGATCCTGAATATCGTAGAGAACAGCATCATCCATGGATTCAGTGAGCAGGAGGGAGCTGGGCAGATTACCATCTCGGTACGTAAGGACGCTGATGACCTGGTGATTACTATCAATGATAATGGTGTTGGGTTCCCCCCCGATACGCTTCTGGAGATACAGGAGTTGCTGGACCAGAACAGGTCGATTGACTCGGAACCATCCGATGCTCAGGAAGGGCATATCGGACTGCGGAACATTCAGTACCGCTTACGCCTCTATCATGGTGAGCAGTATGCCCTTCATATCGCATCACATGAGGGAGACGGCTGTACAGTCTGGTTCAGGCAGCCCCTGATGCGGCAGCCTGGATTTCAATACCTGCCCAGTTCGGGTAACAATGAGTAGACGGTGATCAGGTTCTCCAGGGATGTATTGTCCTGAAACATATGCGTAGGGGAAAAGAGGTATCCGCTTTCGGGCATCATAGTTGCCAATAATCCTTCCAGGTCGGCAATAACTTCCTCCCTGGTCCCTTCCACTACTGAACCCGCAGTGGAGAACCCGCCATGGAACGCCAGGTCCTTCCCGTAGGTCCCTTTCAGGAATTCAGGCTTCATGTGGGCAGCTTCAGGCTGCAGGGTGTCTACAGCGGCTATTCCCATCTCGATGAAATCCTGAAATGCCCAGGACGATGAACCGCAGCTGTGTATCATGACGGGAATGTTAAAGGAGGAGGCAAGGTCCACGAACTTCTGGTGCCTCGGGCGAATCACGGACCGGTAATGGGTCGTTGAGATCAACGGTCCATTCTGGGAACCGAGGTCCTCCCCGATCCAGAGGCAGTCGATCGACCCGCCTGCTGTCTCAAGGGCCCTGCGGGTGATCTCAAGCTGGATATCCAAGCGCCTGTCTACGAGATGCAGCCAGTTCGGGTCCTGCAGGGCTAGGGCCATGTATACCGTTTCCATCCCGCATAACATCCCTGTGGTGTTGAGGATGTCCGCAAGACCCGGATTCCCGAGAAAGAGGGCTTTCTCTTTGTACCTGTCGACTTGATCAAGGATGGCTGAATAAGCAAAATCATCAGGTTCCGGCATAGGCCAGGACTCAGCTTTCTCCTCATCCAGTATGTGCAGCGGGAAGTCACAATAATCCCAATACCCTCCGGTCTCATGTTCAACCCATCGCTTGATGATACCCCATTGTTCATCTACACTGCGGCCAGGCCTAGGTGCATGAAGCGGGGGGCCCAAATAGGGGAGTGCCACTTCCCTGATATCAACCTGCAGCTTCTCTAGCAGCAGGTCCGTATCCTGTGCCCCGAGCTTGAAGGACTGCTTCAGGGCCGTATCGATACCTGGATTCGCAAGGTAGTTGATAGGTACACGATCAGGTATCTGGTGGTTCAAGGCTGCTTGGACCCGTTCTTTCGATGTCATAAGGTTAACTCCCGCAGTAGGATGTCATATGTACCTGGTTCCAATACGTACCCGGGGTGGGCTGATCGACTCCGAAAGGTACCCCGGTCCAGGGGCTTCAGTGAACTGTCGATGGTATAACCGGCAGGGGGATATAATTCGCCCCTGACACCAGATGGTATCGTCATATGCACCTGCAGTATCCCGTCATCCCGGGTCCATTGAACAGCTGCCGGGCCATACGGTGTCCTTGCACCTGCTTCTGCGTGTGTGATCTCCTTGAAATATCCTGGATAGAACCCTATGCTTTCCCAACCGGGTCCTAACGGGGAGATACCGGCAATAAACTGGTAGAACCATGTGTCTATTGAGCCGAGCATGATGTGGTTATGTGAGTTCATGCCCTCACATTCGATCAACTCCCACCGTTCCCATAGGGTCGTCGCCCCGTTTCGGATCATATAGATCCAGCCCGGATAGCTCTCCTGGTTCGCGATGATATAGGCTTTCTCCTCATACCCTGCCGCTGAGAGCGTGGGCAGGAGGTGTGCAGTCCCATGAATCCCGGTATTGACGTGGTTACCTGCCGTCCTGGTAACCAGGGTGTCCAGGGCTGCAGCCAGATTGGTGTGATCCTCTCCAGACAGAATATTCCAAGCTAGGGCCAGGACCTGTGATGTCACATCAGGGAAGTCCCAGGGGCTCATTTCCTGGCTGATGATAGCCGTTCCATCGTAGAAGGTCTCCCTGAACTTGCCTATGACAAATGATCTTAGCTGTGTATAGTGGGAAACCCCATCCCGCATCCCGAGGATGTTGGAGATCCTGGCCATAAGCTCCAGGTCATGTATGAAATAGAGTGTCGAGATACACTCAAGTCCGGTCTTCTTGGAAGTCACCAGTCCCGGTGCACACCAGTCACCGAAGGTCCCGAGATCCTTGATGATCCCGTTATCCGCATGGGAAGAGAGGAATGCAATGTATTGAGCGAATTGTTCGTAGTATTCTCCCAGAACGGTGATGTCGCCGCTATAGTAGTACACAAGATACCCTATGGTGATGAACGCACTGCCCCAGGCAGGGTCGGCCGGTTTGTCCATCCAAAACGCAGGCGCAACATCGGTGATCGCCCCATCTTCAGCTTGCGTGTCCGCGATATCCCTAAGGAAGGTGCGATAGAACCTGAATGGGGAGAAGTTCAGGAGTGCTTCCTCACAGGACAGATGGGCATCCCCGAGCCAGCCGTGCCGTTCATCCCGTTGGGGCGAGTCTGTGGGGATCCCCATCATATTCGACTGCTGTCCCCAGAGGATAGCCTGGTGCACTGCATTGAAATCCTCATTACTGCAGTGAAATTGCCCGATTTTCTCTGTTTCGGTATGGATGAAATGGGCAGCGATGCAGTCTCTGTCCAAGGAACCTTCCCAGCCTGTGAGCTTGACATATCGAAACCCGTGGTAGGTACAGGAAGGGCGCCAGCGCTCTTCATCATCCCCGCAAAATGTATAGGAGTCCAGGGCCTGTGCTGCACGGTTGGAAGCTGGGTTCAGGGTTCCATCCCTATGGAGGAGTTCTGCATGCTCGATAGTGACAACAGTCCCTTTTGCCTGTCCCCCGCAGATCTCAACATACCCTGAGAGGTTCTGCCCGAAATCGATGATGTACCCATCCGGGGTACTGTTGATACGTTTCGGTTTGACAACCCTGTCAACGGTAACAGGTGGAAGCGTACTGCTTTGCAGGGGATACCCATCGACTATGACAGCTGGATCATTCAGCGTGATGGGAATGTTCGCATCATAGTGTTCCCCATCAAAGATGCTGTTTTCACGTACTGGTCCGAATCCGCTGAACCAGCTTTCTCGAGACGCGATCACCTGTAAGGAACCATCCTGGTATTCGATTCGTACAAGACAGACTGCACGCGGTTTGCCGAAACCGTACAAGGCAATATGTCTCCCGTTCCCAAGGAGGATTGTCAGTTGGTTATCACCCCTGAGCGCTTGGTCTATATCGATCACATCATACCATACTCTTTTATGGTAGTCTGTCTGGGCCGGGGAGAGGATGCCTGGACTGCATACTGATCCATTTATACTAAGGCTGCAGCAGCCGACACCCGTTACATAGCATCGAGCCCTGATTACCTGCCTGACCGGTTGTTCCAATCTGAAGGTCGTCCCCAGGTAGATGCCATGGTAGTGTCTTGCCATATCCTGGGATGTCATCTCTTGCGGTGTCCCGCTTTCCCAGGAGGAAGTCTTATACCATGAATCCTGTAACGAGGTGATCCATACGGCAGGGGAGAGAGACTTTCTAAGGTCCGCTGTCTCAAACCAGGCCCAGGGTGAAGGGGTCGATCTCCCTGGGACCTCTCCAGCTGTGACTCTCCATCGATAACGGGAATAGGAGGTGAGGAATGGACTGCAGTCAACATCAGTCCATGGATACGATGATTCGATAATCCCTGAATCGAACACCAGTCGATCCTGTGAGTCTGTTATCTCCATGCGAAAGAACTTCTGTGTGATAATCCTTACATGGTTGTTCCATCCGAAATGGAGAGTCGTTTGGTCTATACCAAGGGGTTCTTCCTGATACTCACAGCGAAGCCAGCCTGGTTGGAGTCTCTCTTCTGGCATCACTCACTCCTTGATCGACCCGGCTGTCAATCCGGCGATGATCTGGTCTGAGAATATGAAGAAGATAATGATGATAGGAATCAGGGCAATGGAAGCTGCTGCAAAGACATAGTTCCAGTACGCAAGGAAATTTGCCAGATATTGGTAGATAGCCAAGGTTATGGTATGGAGAGCCTTCTTTGTCAGGAAGACCAGCGGAAGGTAGAAGTCATTCCATATCTGCACGAAACTGATGAGTCCGACAGTCGAGATCACTGGTTTTGATATAGGCATCATGACCTGGAAGAAGATGGTGAATTCACCAGCACCGTCAATCAATGCACTCTCATGAAGGGCTCCAGGCAGCTGTTTGAAGAACTGGTTGAATATGAAGAGGGAGAACGACATATTGGCTGTATAAAGAATGATCATGCCGATAAACGTATTCGTCAGGTGGAGTGTTCTCATGATGATGAATAGCGGCAGGATGGCTATCTGGATCGGGAACATGAGTCCCAGGAGGAAATAGGTCTCAAGCAGCCCCCGGGCACGGAAACGGAAGCGAGCCAACCCATAGGCAGTCATTGAGGAAAAGAAGACAAGCGACGTGATCGAAAGGGCTGTTAGGATCAGGCTGTTGAAGAAGTTCCTGAAGAACTCATCTTCGATGATGACCTTCTGGTAATTGCCGAAGGTTATCTCCGCGGGAAGGCCGAACGTGTTGAACAGAAGATCCTGCTTGGTCTTGAACGAAGAGATCACCATATTCCCGATCAGGATGATTGCGATAAGGCAATACAGGGTCAGCAGGACAGTCGCGATAATTCTGCCGGTTGATTTCTTTCTTATGATCATCAGGCAGCCCCCGTCTCAGTATCATGTTTGAATAGCAGTCTGGTAAGGAGAAGTCTCTGAGTCAGGGAGATCAGTAGGATGATGCAGAACAGGACGACACTGATAGCCGCCCCGAAGCCTATTGCCGTCTCCCCATTATAGGAATCTCCGAATGTGTACCGGAAGAAGACCAGATTCAGGAAATCAAGTTTTCCATCTATCCCGCCGTTGAGCCCGCCGATCACGAATGGCAGGTCGAACTGCGTGAGGGCGAAGATCGAGCTGAGGACAATGACATTGAAGATGGATGGCTTGAGGAAGGGGAGTTCCACGCTCCAAAAGCGTCTCCAGGAAGCTGCTCCGTCTATGATACTCGCCTCAATGACCTCCTGGGGGATATTCTTCATGTTTGCAAGGATGATTACCATGCCAACACCTATTCCCTGCCAGCCTATGATGGATACGAGAAGGCCAAAGGCTATATCAGGATCACCGAACCATGCACCTGCGAGCTGGTTCAGTCCCAGGTTGAAGAACAGGGTGTTCAGCATCCCGATATTCGGGTCGAATACCAGCAGGGAGAAGAAACCCACGATGGAGGGGCTGATGACATAGGGAAGGAATATCATGAGCTTGAATAGTTTATGGCCTGAGATCTCGATATGGATCAGGTAGGCGAGTAGGATCTGGATCGGGATGAAGATGAACACGGCGACCAGCAGATACGTGAAGTTATTTCCCAAGGCATTCCAGAAGATTGAGGACATCCTGGGTTCAAGGAATATCTTCCTGAAATTATCCAGTCCGATGAATGTCATGCTGCCCATCCCTGACCAGGAAAAGAAGCTGTAATAGAATGCAATACCGAGAGGGATTATCATGAATAGTGTGTAAATAAGAAAACCCGGGGTGATGAATCCCCAGTATGCACGTGATCTTCGCATAAGTCAGTCCTTCCAGATAGCTAGAGTTATCCTATCACAGGAGGGAAGATTCCCTCCTGTGAAACAGTGGGCATTACAGATTTGGATAATCCATCATGGGGTCGATCATCTCCACAAGAGCTTCGGCTGTGAGTGAACCTGAAAGGAGTTTCGGGTTATCCTCCTCCCAGACCTTTGTCGGGGCTTGGCCATCAGCATGGTAAAGAACCATGATGTTGTAGAAGCTCTCCAGTTCAAGATTCGCGTCTGCGATCTCATCAGCTAATTTGCTTCCTGAGTTAATACCCTTCAGTCCAGCTATGGCCCCTAGGCCGTCTACCCAGATCTGCTGGGATTCTTTTGTTGTCAGGTACTGTGCAAGCCGAACAGCCTCATCCTTATGCTGTGTCTTTGAATATACGGAGAACCCTGCTGCATAGGTGAGGACGATCGGGGACCGACCATCCTGAGTAGGCATCTGGAATGCCCCTATGTTCATGTCAGGGTTGTTCTTGGTAAGCGTATCTGCCGTCCATGATCCAGCAACCGTCATGGCAGCCTGACCTTTGGAGAATGCAAGCAGCTGACCTGCATCATCTACACCGAGGAAGTTGCTCCCATAGTAGCCTTTATTACCCCATTCGATCATCTTGTTCAATGCGTCGATCACCCTCGGGTCGTTGATGCGGGCTGAACCGGTTGCGGCTTCCTGGATCCAGTCTGGATGCATAGCGGCAAGGATGGGTTCGAAGAGGAAGAGGATATCCCAGTTATCCCGGCCGGCTAGGCTGATCGGGGTGTATCCTGCAGCCTTGATCTTCGGCAGAAGTGCCTCAAACTCGGCGAACGTCTTGGGTACTGCCCATCCCTTCTCAGCGAACAGGTCCTTGTCATAGAACGTAGCACGGGTGTCGATGGTGGCAGCAGGAGTCTGGTATACTGTCCCGTTCACACGCACCTTGTCGAGGGACATCTCAGAGTACCCATCGAGGTCAAGGTAGGAAGTGAGATCCATGAGAGCTCCCTGACTTGTGAGATTATCCATGTCACTGGTGGCTGTTCCATGGTGCCAGAATAGATCTGGTGCTTCCCCGGCCTGGATAGCAGTGGTCAGCAGGGACAGGTAATTGTCAGGTGTTTTGATCTCATACTCAACCTTGATGTCAGGATTGAGTTCCATGAATCGTTCCAGGGTATTCTTGAGTGATAGCTCGAAATGGGGAGTATGTTCCCAGATCGTGATGACCGTGGGTTCGGCAGTATCGGTACTCTCCTGCTGAGCCATAGCGGAGAGCATTCCCATCGTGCATAGCAGCACCATGAAGATCGTCAGAAATCTTTTCATACGTGAATCTCCTTTTGTTCAATACTGAACTGTTTTTTTACAGTCTAGTATTGCCTCCTATACCATGCCATAGCGGTTGTTCTGATGCTCTTTCCCATTCTTCAGGACACCTCAACCATATATGTTCTGATTTTCAGGAATACTGTCCTATTCTTCAGGTAGGACGGGTATTTCGCGAAATTCGGTGATGGTTTTTCCCGTTAACCGCTTGAAAGTCTTTGAGAAATGGCTTGCATTGGGGAACCCTGTCAGGAAGCCAATCTCTTCAGCTGTCTTTTCAGATTCCCGCAGTAATCGCTTGGCATGATCCAGGCGGATGGAGGTAAGGAATTCCAGGTATCCTATCCCGGTTTCCCGTTTGAAGAGTTCGGAAAGGTATGCTTCATTCAGGTTGAACATCCTGGATAAGGATGCAAGCGTAATATGTTCCTGATAGTGTCTGTGCAGGTATATCTTGATATGTATAATGGTATGGTTCCTGCCCGAGAAAGAACGCATATCCCTGATAAGCTGTGAGAGCATGCGTATATACCAGGTCATGAGCATGTCTGTATCATCGTAACGCTGAATCGAATCATAGATCGATGGGGTCTGATCGTTCTGCTGGACGTCGATCACTGAAGAGATGATTGTATTGACAGAATTCCAGTACAGGAGAAGCTGCAAGGCTAGCATGGAGGGATCCACTCTCTCAGTACAGGCAACTCTATGAAGTTCTGACATACCGGAAACCCATGAGGCTTCTGTTGGTTCTGAGAACATCAGGAGAGGATCCGGGAATTGAAGCTGTCTCCTGGTTATCCTGCAGCGGTCAGAATCAGCTGCGAGGATCTCCCCTGAGGTACGGTAATAGATACATGCCCGTTTGGAACTGAGTTCAGACCAGACCTCCGAGATTGAGTCGCTTGTCGCTTTCCTGCTCCGTATGATGATCACAGGCCTGTTGATCACGGTAGATAATTGTCTATGGAACTCATGGATGATCCTGTTGCGCTTTTCTGTAAGTGTCGTATCTGCATTGAGGATGCAGATGATATCCTTATTTCCTGAGATGAATACTGAACCAATGGAGGGGGGGATCATCTCCTGAACCGTGTTAAGGGCCCATTGGAGGTTGATCGAGGAGGGTATAGGTTCTGCATGGTCATTATAGATCTTCTTGAACATGATCAGGACAATACAGACTCCCTGGGTATAGGGTAACTGGGCTTTCTGATTAAGGAAATCTGTGAACCCGAGCGATGTCTGCTGGGGTACGGATGGTTCTCTATCCCGACAAGTTTGTATGGCATCGAGTTGGGTGAACAGATTCGATTCATCAATCTCATGTTTAAGAAGATAGTCCTGGACACCCAGTTTGAACGCACTGCTCACGGTCTTGAAATCATCATAACAGGTCAGGACGATGATCGGCAGGTTCGGGTAGACGTCCTTTGCCTTTCTGATCAATGTGAGACCGTCCATCTTCGGCATCTTGATATCGGTAATCAGGATATCCGGCTTCGTGAACATGAGTTCATCCAGTGCTTTAACAGGGTTTGTATACTTCCCGGTAACAATATAATCTTCCCGACTGTCGAATAGGGATACGATCCCCATCAGCACTAATATCTCATCTTCTACAATCACAACTCGTTTCATCTCATACCTACTCCAGACCATCTTACCATATGATGGGAAGTAGGGGGCAAGAGAAATCTTAGTTTGTCCTGTTGCCGTAAGGTTTCATACGGGGTACAAGGTAGTATCTCTAGAGCCACTGCAGGAAGAACTCCTGACCATGTTCGCCAGTTGCTCACCGAAAGAACCTCTTATCACTGCGATCAAACATCACGTTTTTATTCGATGTGATTCAAGCAAAAAGAAGACCTGTGGGAATTGGGTATTCCCACAGGTCATACTTGGTATGGTTGATAGCGTATTAGAAGGAGAAGGTGGTACCGATAGATACCTGGGTATCAGTCTGGGTGCCGTTAGTCTCGACATTGCCGAAGTTCTGCTTACTTACCCAGTCAAGCTGCCCGTAGACCTCGAGGTTGGGCAGGATATTGTAGCCTCCCTTGAGTTCGAGGAGGAGGGTGGTCTCGACAGCGTCTTTGGCTTCCCCTGAGATCAGGATATTGTTTGTTTCATTGGTGTTCGGGGTTGTGTAAAGACAAGGATCATCCTCTCCATCAGCTCCATTATCCCAAAGGGTATGCAGGTCATTGATTCCATGCAGCATGTAGAAGAATGTCCCCTCTACATAGAATTTCTTGAATACCTTGTATCCACCGGTAAGGTTCAAGACTATGGCATCACAGCCGTACTCATAGCCGAGGAAGTCCTCATCGATCGAGATGTTGCCGTCCGGTGAGAATGATCGGACACCGACAACGTAGTTTATACCATATTCATTATAACCCTGATCTGAGTCTGAGAGACCATCGCCACGCAAATAGAGATATGGATCCGTCTTAGCTCCTTCAAGTATACCGTAGAAGATCCCATCTCCTATTGGATAGGCGGTTTTCACTCCTCCCAAGTATCCAAAAGCAGTTGGATGAGCATCCCCCCCTGTACTATCTTCCCCAGGCAGAGCGAATTCATCGACGACCATCTGGCCATAGAGGCTCCAGTTGTCGATCGGTGTGGCTTCCAGCTCCATGGAGAGCATCGAATTCGAGTTTGCCCGGATGTAGTTATCATGGTAGAGCATGAAGGGGTTGAGCAGCCCGAGGTTCCAGGTATTGTCTTCTGACATGTACATCATGGATTCACCGATCGCGAAGTTGAGCAGGTCGTCGAACATCCTGAACTCAAGCCTGTGGGCGATGAACATCCTGATGCCCTGCCATGGGTCCGCTTGCCCAAGAGGGGTGATGCTGGAGACAGCTGCAGTACTGGAAGGTAGGTAATTCATTGAGTGCGGGAAGAACGAGTAGACCTGGGTGAACTTGAAGTTGTCATGGAAGGTCGCGAACTTGATGAAGTCCTGGTAGTTCAGCTGGCCGCCGAGCATGAGGTTCCCGGTCTCCCCGGATCCCCATGAGAGGTTGTCTCGTCCGAACTGGAGGTTCCAGTTCTCCCCGCCGACTGACCCGAAGGCCCGGTAGGGGATGTTCATGTTCAGGTCATTGAGGACTGATGGCGGGACCATCAGGATGTTCGTCGTGATCGCCGAGTCCCCGAACATATCACTGGTGTCATTCGTCTCACGGAACGGGTTTATCTTCAGCTCGAGGTCGAAGTCCCCGTAGAACATATCGGCAGCCCAGGTCTCGAACTCTCCCTTGTACAGACCGTTCCGTGCTTCGTAGTCCATTCTCCAGAGATCCTCATCGATATAGGAGTCCGTGTTGGTATGGTAATACCCCTCTACTGAGAGTGTATTGTCATAGGACATCGCCAGGGAGTCGGACATCCTATGGTCTTTCACTTCATTGATGGATTCATCGACGAAATCATAGACTGCCTTCAGACCGTCTGAGAGGTCAGACCTGTCTATCTTGTCCAGCATATTCGCAAGCTCCGCCGCACTCCAGGGACCGGAACTCGAGGGGAGGCTCAAGCCCTGTATGGTATACAGGTAGCAGACGGCATCGTATTCTTCAGCATCGATCGGGAACACTTTCTGGTAATTCTCTGCTGCCAGAGGCGCAATGACCAGGGATAGGAATAGGGCTAGTGCGCACAGTCGAAAGATGAGTTGTTTTTTCATTGGAATTTCTCTCCTGAATGTTCAATTGCTCCCATTGTACCATTTGATGTGCGGATGACCCAAGAGGTATTTACTATTAATGAGTAAAATAAATCATTCCGGATAGGATGGAGCTGCCCAGATGATTCTGGACAGCTCACAATCAAAGGGAATACGATTCCTAGTCTGTGATCCTAATAACTGTAACTCATACCGACAGTTATCTGGGTGTCAAAAGTGTTGTTTCCGTCGATGTTGTCTTTATTGGTATGGGAAAGCAGTGAGCAGGAGCCACTCAGGCCCATGCCGTCAAGCGGGTCGAACCCGATCAGGCGGAATGGGAATAGCTTTAAACCGGCAGTGACGATCAACGCAGATTCTATCGTTTCCGGGGTGAGTGGGTCATCATAGGGTGTTGTGGCATTCACGGCATCAGGACCTTTTTCCCAATCCGTATCCATAGAGAACTCACCGTGCTGCATAGAGGTCAGGCTGAGTTCCGCCGACAGGATATCTGCCCAGTCATACTCGAACCCGCCCGCCAGGACGATGACATCATTGCCGTACTCATACCCCATGAAATTACGATCGACGCTGAAGCCATATTCCATATTGAAAATCCTCCGGTTCACGATGTAATCGACATTGTCCCGCAGGTAGAGGTAAGGATCAGTATGGACATATTCGACCCAGCCGGTCAGGATTCCCGGGCCGAGGGGATAGAGTGTCTCTACCCCGCCGAGGATCCCTATACCGTTCGGATGGGCCCCTGCTGCGGTCTGGTCCTCCCCGGGATAGGGGAACTCATCGAGCAGCACAGTGGCATAGGTGTTTATATACCGCCAGGGGTTGACCTCGAGTTCCAGGGCCAGGGTGGAGTTCGCATTGCCCCTGATGAATTGGTCATGCCAGAACATGGTCGGAGAGAGGTACCTGAAATCGATGGTGGAACCTTGGTAGATCATGCCTTCGGTGAGGTTGAAGTTGACCCGATCATTGAACCACCTGAACTCGAACCGGTGTGCTGCATAGAGCTTGATGTTATCATTATCCTGTGGAGGTGTAGTTGTTACAGTCTCAGTTTCAGGATCGTAAAGTGCACCAACTGTATCGTTGTCATCCATCGTTGAGTTCTGGTCTGCATCAGTCCAGCTCGGAGAGTCGAAACCGGCATAGAACGCTGTGTACTTGAAGTTGTCATGGAAGCTCATGAAGCGTATGAACTCATAATAGTCGAGATGGTCCCCCACCGTCATGCTGCCTGTATGCCCGCTTCCCCAGAAGAGGTCGTCCCTGCCGAACGAGAGATTCAGCTGCCCGATCCCGATACTGGCAACAGCTCTCTCTGGGAAGTTGAGATCCAGGTGGTTCACGACAGCCTCGTCGAAGGGAAAATTCGTACTAAAGGAAGGGCTGAAGATGTCATCATCCTGCCCGTCAATCCCGAAGCGGTTCTTCAGGATAGCAAAGTCGGTCGCCCCATAGATGTAGTCTGTCATGTACGTCTCGATGGGAATGTCGACCAGGGGCTGCCTGGCATCATAGTCATATACCCAGTCCTCATCTTGCGTATAGTCATCTGGGTTTGTGTGCATATAGAGTTCCAGGATCGGGTATGCCCTCAGGCTCCCCTGGAATGTTCTCTTGCTCATGTCGGGGGTGTCCAGGCGTCCCTGTACATTGTCAAACAGGTCTTTCATGCCGTCAGAGAGTTCTGTCCTGTCGATCCTGTCAAGCATCTGCAGGATCTCCTCGCTGGTCCAGGGGCCGCTCGAAGACGGCGGGGCCATCCCTGCATCCAGGTAGATCGCTTTCATCTCTGTATACACAGGATCCCCGATCTCATACAGTTTCTGCAGGTTCTCAGCCTGGAGGCATGAGAGTGCTGCGCCGAAGATGATTAGTACGTACAGGATCTTTTTCATAGTTCTTTCTCCTAAAATCGTATTGATGCAGATATGACAGACTGCAGGTCAGCTTCCGGACCTGAGATGACATGGTCCCGGTTCCGGACTACATACCATGCTAATCCAGCTCCAAGGGTCAGGTCGGCCCCAGGGATGATCTTCTGGGAGAGCAGGAACTCCCCTTCGAGTGATAGGATCGAGCGATACTCCGGTATCCCGCTCGGGGCCGTCGCCTGGGGATTCACCGGAGGGTAGGCTGAAGACGGTGAGGTCTCGCCCTTGGCCAGGTAGGTATAGCTCAAGGAGGCTGTCGTCCCGGAACCCGGGACCCAGTCAACCCCGCAGGCGACAGTCTGGAGATCCCCGCCCCAGGGATACCCGAGGTAGTAGTCCACCATGGTGAAGTTCCCTTCAGGATACTGGCTCCGTATCGGCGTGATGAAGTTCACGCCGTCCCGCAGGTAGAAGCAGGGATCAAGGTGGACGAACTCTCCCCAGAACCTGAGGAGGGAGCCTGACAGCGGGAGGATATAATCCGCTCCGAGGAGATAGCCGAGGGCATTGGGAGTCGTTGAGGTACTCTCACCGAGGATCTGCAGTTCATCGATGCCGAACTGGCCATAGAGCATGAGGTTGTTGACAGGTACCCACTCCAGCTCGAAGGTGAGCATCGAGTTGGAGATCGATCGCATGAAGTACTGGTGGTAGATCATCGCCGGATTGAGGAAGGCAATATCAAGGTGATCGGATTGGAACATCATCGCCTCGGTGACCGTCAGCTGGATGCTGTCGGGAATGCGGAGCGTCAGACGATGGGCGACCAGGGCTTTGTAGTCATCAAGTGATGTCTCGGTCTGCCCTGGGCCTGATCCGTCACCCCAGTCCGGCGGGGTGAACCTGATCAGCCCGGTAGTATAACCGATCAGGTCGCTCCAAGCCGAGAAGAGCAGCATATCATGGAAGGGCTGGTGGTCTGAGACAAGCAGGTTTCCGGTATGCCCGTTTCCCCAGCTGATACGGTCCCTCCCCATCCTGAGATCCCAGTTCTTTCCGTTGGCAGCTACGTATGCCGTATAGGGCCAATTCAGGTCGAGCTGGAAGAAATCCGTTATTGTGTTGTTCGTCCTGAACGGCACCTCATATAATCCAACAGGACTGGTGAGGGAATCGAGGAGTCGCTGTTTGATGATGAAGTCGGTATACCCATGGAACCTCCCGAAGGAGATCTCCAAGGGGATGGATATGATGGGCGCCCTGTCGACCCATCGCTGTGCCCAGTCGGTTTCTGTTGTGAACTCAGCACTGTTCGTATGGGCATACGCCTCGAACGTATATGCAGGGTGGATATCCAGTGAAGCAGGTCCATCAGAGCGTATAAGCGGCTCTCGGTCCAAGGCTTCCCTGAGGGAGGCTAAGAGCTCCCTGCTGGACTCAGAGAGCCGTTCAGGGTCGATCTTCTGGAGGAAGAAATCAAGTTCAGCTGAGCCGATAGGAGTGTCCCCCCGGAGGTGGAACTATCCCGGTCTCTATGCAGAGGACGACCAATGAATCATAGGCGGCAGATGGGGGTGCCACTCTGGAGTGTTCTCCGGCAGCAGCTGTGGTTAACGCCAGAATGAGGATGCACAGCATGGCAGCTGCCTTGCTCTTTACAGGAAACAAAACATCTCTCCTAATCAGATATATCCCTCAAGTCTTATATCATATAGGCAAATGTCTCATAAGGGAAGGGGAGAGTGAATGATCATGCAGCAGCATGTATCAGTCCAACCCCAGCAGCTTCTCGATCTCCCCATAACTGCCCATCCTGCAGGTAGGGACTGCCGCCCCTTCTGGGATCGTTCCATAGAGGTTCCCCGGGTCGTAGAGACAGGTATCTATCCCGTAGGCAACACCTCCCGCGATATCGGAAGAGAGGCTGTCCCCAATGATCAGGACTTCGTCCTTGTTGGAGTAAGGGGTCTTCCCCATGAGGACCTCGAAGATCTTGGGGTCGGGCTTCTGGCAGCCGACCTCCTCGGAGATGATGACCGGGTCAAAGAATCTCCCGATCCCTGAGGCCTTGAGCCTCCCCCGCTGGGTCGCAGCGAGGCCGTTGGTCAGCAGGGCGAGCGAGTACTGCTTCGAGACCTTCTCCAGATGCTCGAGGACCCCTTCAAGGAGGAACCAGGTCTCCCCGAGCCTCTCCAGGTAGGCCGGGGATGCGGCAGTGGGGTCTGCATCGATCCCGTTAACGGCGAACAGCCTTCGGAATCGCTCGGGTTTCAATTCCCCGCTGGTTATCGTACCCTGTTCGAACTCCTTCCAGATGGCATGGTTGACTGACCGGTATGACTGGTGCAATTCAGGTGTGAATGGTATCCTGAGGTCCTCACACATCATGCGGAATGCCCAGATCTCCGCGGAATCATAATCGAAGAGGGTACCGTCGGCATCGTAGATGATCAGGGAATAGGACATAAAGACTCCTTCATACAGGGCGTTTGATAATCAACAGTTTGTATCTCTTATAGATTATAAATATTTTCAGGTATTTTGAAACCATCGTACAGGTATTTTGTTTAATCAGGTGTATGGGAGTAGTGTCCAATCAAACAAAGTCATGGGGAGCCTCGCTGATGTTCACAGATAAAGCATGGATGCAGAGACTGACGATCGGTATGTGCACGATGATAGTCGGTGCGTTCATCTTCTTTCAGACAAAAGATTTTACCATGTTTCTCGCAGTGGCTATCGGTATCTATGCGATCGTCAACGGGATCGTGGTCGTCGTGACCTCGTTCAAGACGAACCTCTCCGGCAGCATCAAGAAAGCCATGGTCATCCGCGGCTTGGTCTCCCTGGGAATCGGTGCGGTAGCCATCCTGATGCCGATCCTCTTCATCAAGATCACCTGGACCTTCACCCTCTATATCCTGGCTGTCGGCCTGCTCGGCTCAGCAGGGCTGCAGACCTACCTTGCCATAGAGATGAAGAAGGTCGATTACCCCATCCTGGGATACATCATCGAGATCGTGATCTCCCTGCTGCTTGCCTTCCTTATATTCACCATGCCCCAGGAGATCGGCATGACCATCATCCGGGTCGTCGGGTTCATCATCTTCGCCTATGGGCTGATCCTGGTCATCAAGGCAATACGAACCCATGTGAACAGCGGGGAAGCCGCTGAATAGTGATACTATCGGTTTTCATCTCTTGACTTTCTTCTTCCTATTTAGGTATGGTATACGTAATGAATAATTATACAGTTAAACGAATCCATCATCATCATTCTCTCTTCTCGTGAACACATGAAGTGCGTTTGATAATGGTTTAATACCGGGAAGTCTCCGCAATTCATGTGGAGATTTTTTTTTGGCTTTACCTGTAGCATATGGAGGAACAGATGTTTACCAGCAATACCGTCCTGCGGGTCGCAGTACAGAAGAGTGGAAGATTGAGTGAGAAATCACTCGATATCATAAGTCAGTGCGGGATCGACTTCAACAACGGGTCGAGGGTCCTGAAATCGAAGGCGGAGAACTTCCCGATAGAGTTCCTCTACCTCCGGGATGATGACATCCCCGGCTACGTCTATGACGGCATCGCCGACATCGGGATCGTGGGACTGAATGAGAAGGATGAGAAGGGCTACGACGTCGAGATCGTCAGGGACCTGGGATTCTCCAAGTGCCGGCTCTCCATAGCCGTCCCCAACAGTTTCGAGTACACCGGGCTCTCAGCCCTCGAGGGGCGGCAGATCGCGACCTCCTACCCGAACATCCTGAAGAACTGCCTTGCAGAGCAGGGGGTGAGCGCGGGTATCCACGAGATCAGCGGGTCCGTGGAGATCGCCCCGACCATCGGGCTCACCGATGCCATCTTCGATATCGTGAGCACGGGCAGTACCCTGATCAGCAACGGCCTCAAGGAGGTCGATGTCCTCTACAAGTCCTCAGCCGTGATGATCACGAGGAAGGGACTGGCTGAGGAGAGTGCCGAGAAGCAGCTCATCCTCGACCGGCTGCTCTTGAGGATCGATGCGGTCATGCGGGCCCGTCATTATAAATACATCCTGTTCAACCTCCCGACCGATAAGGTACAGGAAGTCCAGGCTATCATATCGGCAGCGAAGAGCCCGACGGTTACCCCCCTGCTGGAAGCTGGCTGGAGCTCGGTCCAGACCGTGGTGCAGGAGGATGACTTCTGGGATGTCTTCGAGGCATTGAAGGCACTCGGGGCCCAGGGGATCCTGGTCACCGGCATCGAGCAGATGACCTTGTAGCCCCTGGTGTGGAGGAAGACGTGAACACAGCTGTCAGGATATACGAGAACCCGACCCAGCAGGAACTGGAGATGCTGCTCTCCCGGCCCCAGAAGGAGCGGGATGAGCTCGAGCAGGTCGTCAAAGAGATCATCACACGGGTACGGGCAGAGGGAGATGCTGCACTGCTGGACTACGCCAAGCAGTTCGACTCGGCACAGCTCGAGTCGGTCCTCATCCCTGAGGAGGCGCTGCTCGCAGCAGCCGATGCCATCCCTGATGACCTCAAGACCGCTATCGACCGGGCATACGGGAATATACAGGCTTTCCATGCTGCCCAGGTGCCGGTTTCAGAACGGATCGAGACCGAAGTGGGAGTGACCTGCTGGAGAGAGGTTCGACCAGTCGAGCGGGTAGGGATCTACATACCCGGCGGGACGGCTCCGCTGTTCTCGACAGTTCTCATGCTGGCGGTCCCCGCATCGATCGCAGGATGCCGGGAGATCGTGCTTGCATCCCCTGCAGGGGCTGACGGGAAGATCAATCCCGCGATCCTCTATGCTGCCAAGATCAGCGGCGTGACCACCTGCATCGCCTCCGGCGGAGCCCAGGCGATCGCGGCCATGGCCTACGGGACCGAGAGTGTCCCTGCCGTGGACAAGATCTTCGGGCCAGGGAACCAGTTCGTGACGAAAGCCAAGCAGCTGGTCTCCGTTGACCAGGTCGCCATCGATATGCCGGCAGGTCCCTCAGAGGTGCTCGTCATCGCGGATGAATCCGCAGACCCCGCGATTGTCGCTTCTGACCTGCTCAGCCAGGCAGAACACGGGGCTGACAGCCAGGTACTCCTGGTGACGACCAGCCGACCCCTGGCAGGCCATGTCATCACGGAGATAGAGCAGCAGCTTACCGCCCTGAACCGGGTGGAGTATGCCGTAGCTTCCCTGGCAAGCAGCAGCATCATCATCGTGGAAGAGCTGGAGGAAGCGTTCAGGATCTCGAACCGCTATGCGCCCGAGCACCTGATCCTCAATATTGCGGATGCGGATGCATGGCTATCCCGGGTCGAGCATGCCGGGTCGGTCTTCATCGGCGCCTGGACACCTGAATCTGCAGGTGACTATGCCTCGGGGACGAACCATACGCTGCCGACCTCCGGCTGGGCGAGGTCCTATTCCGGTGTGAGCCTCGACAGCTACATCAGGAAGGTCACCTTCCAGAGGATCACCCCTGAAGGGTTGAGGAACCTGGGGCCGACGATAGAGACGATGGCTTCAGCGGAAGGACTCGGCGCCCACAAGGCAGCCGTATCTATCCGGCTGGATGCCCTGAAGGATGGAGAAGTGAAATGAGCAGGACAGAATTCAGCATCTCAGAACTCCTGAGAGACAACATACGAGACATGAAACCCTACTCCTCGGCACGGAGCGAGTTCTCCGGCACCGCGGAGGTCTTCCTCGACGCCAACGAGAACTACCAGGATTTCGTGGGAGGAGCCGGGAGGAACCGGTATCCAGACCCGCTGCAGCGGTCGGTGAAGCGGGAAGTCTCCCGGGTCTTCTCGATCGACGAGAAGCACATCTTCCTCGGTAACGGGAGCGATGAGGCGATCGATCTCCTCTACCGGGCCTTCACCGAGCCGGGGAGGGACAATGCGGTGATCATGCCGCCGACCTACGGGGTCTATTCGGTCTTCGCCAACCTCAACGGGGTCTCCATGGTATCGGTCGATCTCGATGATGAGTTCCAGATGGACGTCGAGGGGGTGAGGAACACCGTGGCCCTCTACGGGCCATCGTTGAAGCTGATCTTCATCTGTTCCCCGAACAACCCCACCGCCAATGATATCGACCTGGGGGCGATCAGGGAGATCCTGGATTTCTTCCCCGGGATCGTCGTGGTGGATGAGGCCTACCAGGACTTCTCATCACGTGAGACGACCCTCGGGCTGCTCAGCGAGTACAAGAACCTCGTCGTGCTGAGGACCCTGTCGAAAGCCTGGGGCCTTGCCAATGCCCGGCTGGGGA
The DNA here is from genome assembly GCA_963677595.1 of Spirochaetia bacterium. Lineage (GTDB taxonomy): Bacteria > Spirochaetota > Spirochaetia > CAKZLE01 > CAKZLE01 > CAKZLE01. The sequence goes on along the minus strand of OY782041.1, from coordinate 1,156,498 downwards.
TGGCCTTCGCCCATGAGGAGCTCATCGGGGTGCTCACGAACATCAAGTACCCCTACAACATCAGCGGCCCGGCACAGGAGACAGCCCTTGCGGCCTTGTCCAAGGTAGACGCCGTCAGGGAGGGGATCGAGACGATCATCGCCTCGAGAGAGGGCTTAGTGAACGAGCTTGAACGCATCCCCTATGTCCAGCGGGTCTATCCGTCGGCAGCCAATTTCGTGCTGGTCAAGGTGACTGATGCCGACCGACTCTACGGGACCCTCAAGGAGATGGGGATCATCATCCGGAACCGGACCCGTGAAGCCGGCTGCACCAACTGCGTGAGGATCACGATCGGTTCAGAAGCTGAGAATACGCAGCTGCTCACAGCAATGAAGTCACTGGAGGGAACACTATGAGAACGATACTCTTCATAGACCGGGACGGGGTGATCCTCCAGGAGCCCCCGGTAGACTACCAGGTGGATTCCTACGACAAGTATGCGTTCGTCCCGGGTGTCATCGGCGCCCTCTCGCAGTTGAGGAGGACTACCGATGCCCACTTCGTCATGGTGACCAACCAGGACGGGCTGGGGACCGACTCGTTCCCGGAGGATACCTTCTGGCCGGTCCATAACCATATGCTCTCGACCCTGAAGGGTGAGGGTTTCGAGTTCGATGCGATCCATATCGACCCGACGATGCCGGAGGAGCATGCCTGGACGAGGAAGCCGGGGACCGGGATGCTCGGTGAGTACATCGAGGGGAACGGTACCACCTATGATCTGACCTCCTCCTTCGTGATCGGCGACCGCACCTCCGACCTCCAGCTGGCGAAGAACCTCGGCTGCAGAGCTGTCTGGTTCTCCACAACCGAGAAGCTCTCATCGCTTGACGAGGAGCTCCGGGAAGTGTGTGCCTTTGCTTCGGATGACTGGAAGGAGGTCCTGGGCTTCCTTCAGGGCAAGCTGCTTGCCCGTACTGCTTCCTGCAGGCGGGAGACCAAGGAGACGAAGATATCCATAGACCTGAACCTGGACGGGACAGGGTCTTCCGAGATCTCCACCGGCCTCCACTTCTTCGACCACATGCTCGACCAGGTCGCCCGGCATTCCGGCTGTGACTTGCACATCGACGTGGATGGGGACCTTGAGGTCGATGAGCACCACACCGTCGAGGATACCGCCCTCACGTTAGGCAAGGTCTTTCTCGAGGCGCTCGGGGACAAGCGGGGCATCAGCCGGTACGGCTTCCTCCTGCCCATGGATGACTCCCTCGCCCAGGTGGCGATCGACTTCTCGGGCCGCCCATGGCTGGTCTGGGATGTGGAGTTCACCCGGGACATGATCGGGGATGTCCCCTCGGAGATGTTCTACCATTTCTTCAAGTCGTTCAGCGATGAGGCGAGGTGCAACCTGAATATATCCGCCCATGGGAACAATTCCCACCACATCATCGAGGCGGTCTTCAAGGGATTCGCACGGGCGATCAAGGGTGCTGTTGCACGGGACCTCGATAACATGAGGTTGCCGTCAACCAAGGGCTCACTATAGGGGACCTCGGGGTCCCTGTAGTGAGGCCAGGGATCCCTGTAAGAGAGAAGGAGTTTTATGCTGATGAGTTCACAGATCGCTATCGTCAAGTACAATGCCGGTAACATCCGTTCGATGACCTGTGCCCTGAACAGGCTCGGGATCGAGCCGGTGATCACCGATGATCCCGCAGCACTGCGGAATGCTGACAAGGTCATCTTCCCCGGGGTCGGGGAGGCCAGCACCGCGATGAAGTACCTCAGGGAGCATGGGCTCGATGAGGTACTCTGCTCGCTGGAGCAGCCGTTCCTCGGGGTATGCCTCGGTCTGCAGCTGATGTGTTCCTACAGTGAGGAGAACGATACCGAATGCCTCGGGATCTTTTCCGAGCAGGTTCGCAGGTTCCCTGATACCCTGAAAGTCCCCCATATGGGCTGGAATACGCTAGAGTCTATGCGTACCCCGCTCTTTGACGGGATCGAGACCGATGAGTATGTCTACTTCGTCCACAGCTACTACGCTGCCGTGGGGGATGATACTGCTGCAGTCTGCGGGTACAGCGTGCCGTTCAGCGCATCCCTGCAGCGCGATAACTATTACGGGGTACAGTTCCACCCTGAGAAGAGCGGGACTGTGGGGGCCAGGATCCTGGAGAACTTCATCAGGGTCTGCGAGTAGGAGATTAAAGAGATGGGATACGACATCATACCGGCGATAGACCTGATCGACGGGTCATGCGTCCGCCTGACCAAGGGAGACTATGACCAGAAGAAGGTCTACGGGGAGGACCCGCTCGAGTTCGCGAAGCAGATCGAGGATGCAGGACTCAAACGGCTCCACCTCGTCGACCTGGACGGGGCAAAGTCCGGCGGGATCGTGAACTATCCCGTGCTGGAGCGGATAGCCTCCAAGACCTCCCTGGTCATCGACTTCGGCGGCGGGATCAAGAAGGATGAGGATATAAAGATAGCCTTCGAGAGCGGTGCTGCCATGGTCACCGGCGGGAGTATCGCGGTGAAGGAACCTGGGACCTTCCTTGACTGGTTCGACCGCTACGGACCTGACCGACTGATCCTTGGAGCCGATGTGAAGAACGGCCTGGTGGCTGTTTCCGGCTGGATGGAGTCCTCGGATGTCAGGGGGGAGGAGCTGATCCTCTCATACATGAAGCACGGCATCAGGAAGGTCATCAGCACCGAGATCTCGAAGGACGGTATGCTCGAAGGACCCTCATATGAACTCTACCGGAACATCACCGAGTATGTGATCGAGTCTGGCTACACGAAGCTTGAGCTCATCGCCAGCGGCGGGGTGACCACCATGAAGGATGTGGTCAAGCTCTATAAGCTTGGGCTCTCCGGGGTCATCGTCGGGAAGGCGATCTACGAGGGACGGATCACCCTCAAGCAGCTTGCAGATTTCAAGCACCACTGCCTGTAGGAGAGAGGAAAGAACATGTTAGCGAAGAGAATCATACCCTGCCTCGACATCAAGGACGGCAGGACCGTGAAGGGAGTCAATTTCGTCGACCTCAGGGATGCCGGTGACCCGGTGGAACTCGGGGCCCTCTATGCCGAGGCAGGGGCTGATGAGCTGACCTTCCTCGACATCACGGCAACCGTCGAACGGCGCAAGACCCTCTCGGAACTGGTGAAGAGGATATCGCGGCATATCAACATACCGTTCACCGTGGGCGGGGGCATCAGGACCGTAGAGGACGTGAATGTCATGCTCTCCTCCGGTGCAGACAAGATATCGATCAACAGCGAGGCGGTGAGGAACCCCGGCATCATCGATGCCATGGCCCTGGAGTTCGGGTCCCAGTGCGTGGTCTGCGCCGTCGACACGAAGTTCAACGGCGAGTTCTGGGAAGTCTACGTCCATGGGGGGAGGACCCCTACCGGGCTGAAGACCCTGGAGTGGGTCAGGGAAGTGGAAGCACGGGGAGCCGGGGAGATCCTCTTGACCTCGATGGACCACGACGGGACGAAGGACGGGTTCGCAGTCGAGCTCACGCGAGAGGTCGGCAGGGCGGTTACCATCCCCGTGATCGCCTCCGGCGGCGCAGGAGCCATGAGCCACTTCGTCGATATCTTCACCGAGGGGGAGGCCGATGCCGCGCTTGCCGCGAGTATCTTCCACTTCCATGAGATCGATATCAGGGAACTGAAGGATTATATACGAAATAACGGCGTGAACGTACGCTAAGGAGAACATACTATGAAGATTGGAGACAGAGAAGTCGATTTCTCAAAAGGATTAGTCCCTGCGGTCGTGCAGGATGCGGTGACCATGAAGGTACTGATGGTCGCCTATATGAACGAGGAGTCCCTCGCTAAGACACTCGAGACAAAGCTGGTCACCTTCTACTCACGGAGCCGGGAGACGCTCTGGACGAAGGGGGAGACCTCTGGGAACGTCCTGAATCTCCGCGATATCAAAGTCGACTGCGATGGCGATACCCTGCTGGTGACAGCAGTGCCGGCAGGCCCGGTCTGCCACCTCGGGGATGACACCTGCTTCGCCGAGGTCAATGACCCGAAGGCCCATGAGGGGATCGAGTTCCTCGCATACCTCGAGGGGGTCATCCGTGACCGGAAGGAGAACCCTGTCGAGGGTTCCTATACCAACCACCTCTTCAACAAGGGGGTCAATAAGATCGCCCAGAAAGTCGGTGAGGAGGCCGTCGAGCTGGTGATCGAGGCGAAGGATGACAACAAGGACCTCTTCTTAGGTGAGGCTGCCGACCTGGTCTACCACTACCTGGTGCTGTTAGCCCAGAAGGGATACACGCTCGAAGAGGTGCTCGGGGTACTGAAGGAGCGCCACTCCCGATAACGGTGTGTCTCTATACTTTCCCGTATTCCCAGTCTTTCCCCTTTTAACTTTGAGCCATACCTGTTATGGTGCAGCTACACGTGTTGTCCCTTCGGCAGAGGCTGAAATACAGGTGCGATGCGAAGGAGAGAGAACTATGGATATTATAGAGAACAGCGTGGTATCGATGCATTACAGCCTGACCGATGACCAGGCGCAGCTCATCGACTCATCCCAGGGCAAGGACCCCCTGGCGTTCATCTACGGCAAGGGCATGATCATCCCCGGGCTCGAGAGGGAACTCGCCGGGAAGGCTGCCGGTGATAAACTGGAAGTCACCGTGAAGCCCGAGGACGGGTACGGCCTCTACAATGAGCAGCTCGTCGGTGAGGTAGACAAGAAGCATTTCCCGGAAGATATGGAACTCCAGGCCGGCATGCCGGTCCAGGCTGAGAACACCGACGGTTCCATCCAGGTCCTCATGGTCGCAGAGGTGAAAGAGGATTCCGTCGTACTCGACGGCAACCACCCGCTGGCAGGCAAGGTCCTCAACTTCGAGATCGAGATCGTCTCGGTCCGTGAGGCTACCCCTGAGGAGCTCGACCACGGACACGTCCATTAAGTGAACCATGACGACCGAAGGCCTTCGTGAAGAGATCGCACAGCAGGCACGCTTCTCCTTTGCCCGTTCCGGCGGGCCGGGAGGGCAGAATGTCAACAAGGTGAACTCGAAGGTCCTGCTCACCATCGATCCCGACCTGCTGACCTGTCTTGATGACGGACAGCGGGAGCGGGTCAAGACAAAGCTCCAGAACCGGATGAACAGTGATGGTGAGCTCTTCATCCAGATACAGGAGGAGCGTTCCCAGCTCCAGAATCGGGAACGGGCGGTCATTCGCATGACCATGCTGATCACCGATGCCCTCAGGAAACAGAAACGGCGCAGGAAGACCAAGCCCTCCAAGGCTGCCCAGCAGCGCAGGCTCGACACGAAACGGAAGCAGAGTGAGAAGAAGCAGCGCAGGGGAAAGGTCGATCCCGATTAGGCTCATCCCATATAATCATGGACAATGGGAAAATCTTCGCAGTATAATGAGCTATGTTCCATCTTCTTTGGATACTGCTCATCATCGCCAACCTCATCATACAGCTAACCTATTTCAGGAATCCCTCACCTACGCTCTACCTTGCCAAACGCATCACGACCCCGGCCATGCTCTGGGGCGGGGCGGCAGTCATCTTCATGACGACGGGAAGGTTCGCCCTCCTCGAATGCTCGATCCTCCTGGCCATGGGGCTCGGGGAGATCGGGATCGAGGGTTCCCAGGTGGTGGAGGCAAGAACCGAAGCACCTGAGGCAAAGACTCCCTGGACGGTCACGGCTGCCGGCGTCCTGTTCCTGATGGTCAACGTCACGCTCGGGGTTGTCCTCCTGGTTGACAGCTTCTCGATCATCGGGATAATCCTTGGTCCTGCAGCCGTCATCCTGATGGTCCTGCTGCTGCGGCATACCTATGTGATACCCGACACGGTCAGGTTCCAGGTCACTGTCTATGCCGTCGGGCTGGCTGTGCTTGCAGCCGGGGCGGTATCAGCACTCGTCTCAGGTCTCGATTCCCTCGGGATCGCCGGGCTGGTCCTCACCGTCTCAGACTCCCTCGTGCTCTGGAGGATGGGGGCAGGCTGGGACAAGGCCGACCCGAAGGGATACCGCAGGCTATTCGCCTTTCTCGTAGTCATCCTCCTGCTCTACTATGGGTATATCGGGGTGCTGATCGACCGTGCTGCCCCGTTCCTGCCATAGCTTCAGGTACTGCTTGCCGTCTGATGCATCCTATCCCTATATTGAATACAGCATACTGCAAGGAGGTTCAGATGTCATATATCGTAGACTTCAAGGATGTGTCGACCGTCGGGCTGGAGTCCTCTCCTGTCGCTGAAGCCTTGGCCGGTCTGCGGGCGAATGAGGCGAGGTACTTCATGAACAAATACAAGCACCTCTTCGAGACCCTGCCTGCAGCCGAGAGCGGTGAGACTGTTGCCTACGTGAAGCAGGTCCTCGAATCCGAACGCGGTATCAGCTTTGCCGCAAAACCGCTCGAGACGTCCCGATTCCAGGTGGAGAACATCTCCTTCGCCTATATCTTCTACGAGGACGGGTTGGCGGTGAACGTGATGTACACCCTTGATGATGCGAAGAAGCGTGCGGTCGGGTTCAAGCTCTCCGAGGGGATGGAGATCCCCGCAGAACTCGAAGGGCGGTTCAAGTTCGCCAGGCAGAAGTCGAAACTCGCCGGGACGATCCGGGGCTCCTTCTTCGTGATCAAGGGGGAGTACTGAGGGTACTCACGGACGTGAGCAGACCCTGTCGCGTCCCTGGTCTTTAGCATCATACATTGCCCTGTCAGCCCGGTGCAGCATGTCGTCCAGCGTGTCAGACTCGGGGTCGAAACCTGTCACCCCGAAGCTCCCGGTAAGGAAGACCACCATGTCTCCTTCGGTATAAGGTGAGTTCTTCACGGTCTTGCGGATACGGTCAGCTGTGATCATGGCATTGGCACGGTCGGTCTGCGGAAGCATGAAGACGAACTCCTCACCGCCGTACCGGATGAGCAGGTCCGTGTTCCTCAGGCATCTCTGCAGGATACCGACGAAGTGGACCAGGACGGCATCACCGGTCAGGTGGCCATGAGAGTCATTCACTACCTTGAAATGGTCGATGTCGCAGATGACCAGGCTCAGGGGGACTCCGCCCCGTCTTGCAAGGGACATCTCCCGTTCGCAGACCTCCTGGAGGACTCTCCTGTTGAGGATCGAGGTCAGCGGGTCGAGCCGGGCGTTCTGCTTTATCTGGTAATGGAGCCTGTCGCTGATGAGGAGGATCGCTGAGGCGGTCGCAAGGACCGTGGAGTCCAGGTAGGCGATGTTCGCCAGGAGGTTCGTCTGGCCAGTGAACGATGTCCCAGCTGACCCGTCCCAGAAGAGGAGGTAGAGGATCCGTATGAACCCGATCGATCCCATCAGGATGAAGGCAGAGGCAGCAAGGACGTGGATGAGCAGCTGTCTCGGGTTCGACCCGATGATGAGGACCCTGATGGTATAAAAGCAGACGACCAGGATGGTCACATCGAAGGTGATAGCCCTGGCCCTGAAACTCGGTTCCTGGTAGGTGTGCCAGAAGTTGGCGATGAGCAGCACGACCGGGAGGATGAGCAGCAGGTATCGTCTTTTCGGATAGAACGACAGGAGCCGGCAGAACAGCTCACTGTAGGAGATCATGGCAAGGACACAGAGCAGGTTGAAGACGATGATGCTCAAGTAGTCCGGTATGACCGACCTGAAACCCCCGAGGAAGAACGCGGCTGAGAAGAGGAAACCCGCGATCGCCGCCCAGATGAACGGGCGGTTCTCCTTCGTCAGAAGGCTGAAGAGTAGGGTTGACAAGCCGATCGTCCCGATGATGATGGCGGTCATGATGAATGCCGTGAAAAAGTCTAACTGCATGAAGTTCCCTCTATAGAGGATAATACCAGAAAAATGGTGGATCTCAAAGAATAGTTTGGAAAAAACAGGCTCTAGTAGGGTGTATTTCAGGTTATCCTGAACAGGGACAGTGGTGATGGGCAGAGTGCGTCTATGCATGAGAGCATCCCTTCACTGCAGTATCCCTTGGACTGCATGCCTGCTTCCATCCCTGCCTCTGTCAGGACCTGTATGTGGGTATGGTAGAACCAGCCGCCATTCTCCCCGAACTCACCGGTCTCGGCGAACACTGCTCCTGCGGGTATAGTGCTGCCTGGTACCGGCAGGGAGTTCCTCTTGAGGTGTCCATAGAGGGAGTAGAACGGGTCTCCCGGGAGACTGTCATGCTTGAGGACAGCATACCCGCCGTAGTTCCCGCTGCCCTCCTCATACCCGCTGTCATGGACCGTCCCGGGCAGCGGGGCGCATAACGCAGTCCCCGGCGGTACGATCACATCCAGGCCAAGATGGTAGAACCGCTTCTCCTGCATCATCTGCGGGCAGTCCTTGAGCAGGAGCCTCCTGTCTTCGAGGTAGGATGAGACACCCCAGGAGAAGCCTTCCATCTCCCTGTCCAGGATCTGCTGGAAGACCCGCTGGTCTTCAGACCCCGGGATGCGCAGCAGTGCACTCTCGGAGGAGAGGTCCAGGATATAGGGCTCCCCTTGGAGGTGCAGGAATACCGGGTGGATCGTGATCCCCGGATGGTATGCCAGGTATGGGTATCGCATCTGCTCTCCCCCCTAGATCCTGAACCCGGTCGGGTTGACCAGGCCGGGGACCTGCAGGACGATCTTGCCGTCCTCATCCAGCTCGAACTCGTCAGGGAGGATGAAGTCAGGCTCTATATCCTGGTAGTAGGAGAGATGGTAACTCTCACACTTCATGCGGATCCCGTCCTCGGTCGTCTCGAACGAGGAGGTCAGGCCGTAGTAGACTTCCCCAAGGGCCGTCTGGATGATATAACGCGGGCCTTCCCGCCCGCTTCCCTCCCTGCGGATCTTGGAGGCGATATCGATGATGTCATAGAGGTCTATCGGGTGGCTGCTGTTCCACTGGTCCTGGGCAGGCAATCCCGCGACATAGAGGTGGTGGAACTCGATCCCTGCTTCCCGGTATTTGTAGGTCAGCCCCTGGATGATGTCGGGGGAGTCGTTGATCCCGCCGAGTAGGGGGGTGTTGCAGTAGACGGTGATGCCCTTGTTTGCAAGCCGTCTGGTCAGTTGGATATGTTCTTCCTGCAGCTCCCCGGGTGCGAGGAACCAGGATTCAAGCTCCAGCCGCAGGGGATTGGTCACGGTCAGCTTGTTGATGTCGCCGAGCCTGGTGATGATCGAGGAGGAGAACGCCTTGGGGTCATAGTTGAACTCCAGTGAACGGAGCCTGAGGGCTGTCACATGGGGGATCTTCTTCAACACCTCCGCGATCCTCTCGATATCATAGAGGGCTTCGGGGATGGTGGTCTCCGGGATGATCACCACATCACTGATATGCTCTCGTTCCCGGATATAGGCAAGTTCAGCCTCCCCGGCATCCGAGCTGAGCTGGACGCGGGTCTCATGGACCCGTTTCACCTTGGGCAGGCCGGTATCGACGATCGAGCTGCCTTCCAGCAGCGGGGCGATCCTCTTTGCCGACAACGCTTCGGGAAGCTCGATCGGGATGCTGGTCCGCTTGATCCTCAGCGGCCGGGACCCGAGGAAGTAGTCGTCATTCCCCATCTTCGCCATATACTGGATATCGAGGGTGCCTTCTGTATTCACCCGGATGTTCGGCAGTTCATTCGCCAGCGGGGCGAAGGACTTGAAGTAGTCGGGGGTATAGGGGGTGCGGATCCAGATGAAGCTGTCCTCCCCCTCGACCGGTTCGACTGCCCAGCCGCTCGTGTACCACTCCATCTTCCCGATAGGGGTAGCGGTGCAGATCTTCGGCACGCTCCGGTCGGAGAGGTGTGCCCTGAGGTACTCCGCGATATCGATCCCCTCTGCCATCGTGGACCAGTAGACACTGTTCCCATGGATCGGGCTGCAGGGGATGTAGATATAATGCATCTCAGCACCTGCTCCCCGCAGGAGGCTGAACAGCTGCTTCAGCTCAGGGCCCTGGTCATTGCAGTCCTTGAGGAAGGGTGTCTGGATATAGACTGCGATACCGGAGTTCACCAGGTCAGTTATGATCGACAGACTCTCGGGCGAGACCTCATCGGGATGGATGAAGTGGGTGGCGACCTCGAGCCGTTTCCCGTTCATCTGCAGCTCCATGTTCTGCTCCTTGAGGTACTTGAGGTACCACTCATCCTTCCCGAGGAACAGGTCGGGGTAATAGGCGACTGAACGGGTAGCCAGCCTGATCGTCTGCACGTGGGGGATGTTCATCAAGCCGTCGATCGTCGCCATCATGTTCTTCCGGTTCATGAAGGGGTCCCCTCCCGTCACGACGATCTCCTTGATGGTGGGCGATGCTGCCACATGGTCGATGGCTCGTTTCACATCCTCTACCGTCGGGTTCTGCTCGTTCCTCGAGTCCTTGTGTTTCCTGAAACAGAACCGGCAGTATACGGGGCAGCTCATGTTCAACAGGAAGATGACCCGGTTCTGGTACATCTGCTCGAGCAGTCCCTGGTGGAACTGCCCGATCCAGGTGTTCTTGTGCCCGACCGGGTCGAGCTCCTCCTCGAATGGGAGGTATTGGTAGGCGACATCCTTCGAGACCATCATCTGGCGGATCGTGTGGTACGAGAGCCTGACCGGGAAGGTCTCTATGACCTCATCGATCTCCTTCCGCTGCTCATCCGGGATCTCCATATTGGAGACCTGCATGAGGTGTTCACTGTTCCGGATGGTCAGGTAGCCGTGTCCCGGTATGAGTACCTCAAGGATCGAGACGAGGAACCTGTACGGCAGCTCGACCCCGTTGATCGATATGGCCGATTCATGGGGCTCCATGAGGATCGACGTGATCTCGGTGAAGAACCCGAGAGGGTCATCAGTGCAGCCGGTCGCCTGCAGCAGGTTCCTGAACTTCTCGGACCCGCGCCCACTCCCGATCATTCGGCAGAAGGAGTTGCCGGTCAAGGCCGGTGTGGCGTAGTGCTCCAGGAACTCGATGGTGTGCCGCTGCAGTTCCGCGACAGAGATACTGACCTCTTTTCCTGAGAACCGCTGCCTGTTTGTGATGATAGCTGGATGGTCTTCATGCATGGTAGTGTACTCCCCAGTTCTAATTATAAAAATTATACTACTAATCAAACGTAACTGATCGAACTATGAGAATATTCGCATTAAAACGTGTTAATGCCAAGAGATGGTCGGGCAAAAACGGAGTATTTCGTTGACAAAGTGTAATAAAATCGCCGATCTGCTTTGACAAGGTGCGGTATAAATTGTTAGAGTACTAAATAATAAGTGTTTCAACTATATGGTAAATACGCCTATAACCATAGTCTACATAGTAATTACGTAGTACGTGGTCGAAACAATCGGAGGAATCATGAGAATAAGAAATCTGTTGATAGCATTGGTATTGGTAGCTGTTATCCCTGCCGTCGTGTTCGCGAACGGGCAGGTCGAGGAGACGAAGGAAGTGATCCAGTTCGCCGGGTCCGGCGGGTATCCCCCGTTCAACTTCATCACCGATGACGGGGTCGAGGGGTTCGACGTCGATGTGGCAGCCGAGATCGCCAGTCGTCTTGATCTGGAACTGGACTATGTGACGACCGCCTGGGACGGCATCATCGAGGGCCTTCGTGCAGGTCGGTATGACGGGATCCTCGGGAGTATGGCCATCACCGATGAGAGGCTGAAAGTCGTCGATTTCTCAGAACCCTACTATTATTCAGGTGCACAGGTGATCACCAGGAAGGATTCTGCTATCAAGTCGCTCGATGATATCGATGCGGATACCGTGATCGGTGTCGTCACCGGTACTACCTTCGTCACCGATGTGGAAGGTATGGGGGCAAAGGCCCGCCTGTATGAGGATGACAACCAGACCCTGATGGAGCTGATCAACGGCAGGATCGATGCAGTCATCTCAGACCGTGTGGTAGCAGTCAATGCGATCAACCAGATCGACGGCGGCAGTGACCTGGTCCTCACCGGTGAGCTTCTCCGAAAGGAACGGTGTGCGATCGCTTTCCAGAAAGACAATCCACTGACCGATGACGTGAATGCAGCCCTCGCTGATATGCGTGCAGACGGTACCCTGTCAGAGATCAGCGGTGACTGGTTCGACGGTATCGACATCACCAACCCGTAATACAGGAGAACATCATTGTCTGATTTTTTCCCCTGGGATCTAACAGTAGTCGTGACAAGGTTCCCTGACTTCGCTAAGGCAGCCTTGATCACGCTGGAGATCACAGCCGCAGGTATCATCTGCGGCGTGGTCGTGGGATTCGTGTTTGCACTGATGAAAGTGTCCCACAACAGGGTACCGAAAGCGATCGCTTCCGCCTATATCTTCGTTGTGCGCGGCACGCCGCTCCTCCTTCAGTTGTTCATCATCTATTATGGGCTGACGACCGTGGTCGCGATCCCGCCGTACCCGTCCGCGATCTTCGCACTCGGGTTCCATAACGGTGCCTATATCGCCGAGATCTTCAGGGGAGCTATAGAATCGATACCGGTAGGCCAGATGGAGGCTGCCCGGTCTATCGGGATGAGCCACCGGAAGGCGATGCAGCGGGTGATCCTGCCCCAGGCCCTCAAGCGGGCGATACCCCCGCTGGGTAACCAGTTCATCATCGCACTGAAGGATTCCAGTCTTGCCAGTACGATTGCGGTTCCCGAACTGCTGCTCCGCGGCAGGCAGCTGGGAAGCTCCACATTCATGTATATGGAGATGCTGATCATCGTAGGTATCTATTACCTGCTCCTAACCTCGATCCTGAATATGGTATTGTCCAGGATCGATAAGAAGCTGGCATCAGGCAAGAGAGAGGCTCGGAAGATATGGTAAAAGCTGAGAACATACATAAGAACTTCGGGGACCTCCATGTACTGAAGGGCATCGACATGACCGTGGAGGAGAAGGAGATCATCGTCATCATCGGTCCTTCCGGTTCCGGGAAGAGTACCTTCCTCCGCTGCCTCAATTTCCTTGAGATCGCCGATAAGGGGAAGATCTTCATCGATGGACAGGAGATCAAGCATAAGAACCATGACATCGACAGCCTGCGGGCCAGGGTCGGCATGGTCTTCCAGCATTTCCACCTCTTCCCCCATATGACGGTGCTCGAGAATGTGATGGAAGGACCCGTCCAGGTGAAGAACATCCCGAAGAAGGAATCACGGAAGATCGCCATGGACCTGCTGCGCAAGGTCGGGCTGGAAGAGAAGGCCCAGGTCTATCCGGAGATGCTCTCCGGCGGGCAGAAGCAGCGGGTAGCCATTGCCCGTTCCCTGGCCATGGACCCGGATGTGATCCTATTCGATGAGCCTACCAGTGCCCTTGACCCGGAACTGGTAGGGGAGGTCATCTCCGTGATCGAGGAGCTTGCCAGGGAAGGGATGACCATGGTCGTCGTGACCCACGAGATCTGGTTCGCGCAGAAGGTAGCCCACAAGGTGATCGTCATGGATGACGGCATGATCATCGAGCAGGGCACGCCGGATGAGATCTTCACCAATCCGAAGGAAGAGCGTACCAGGCAGTTCCTCCGGCAGGTGACTAACGAAGAATAGCTGCATATAACCCCCGCTTTTCCCGGGATCTCCTCCCGGGAAGACCGGGGCGCCTCCATCCAGTCCCAATCCCCCCATCTACCCTTTCATCAGCTATCCCTGAGTACAGCAGCTCGTAGATGACAGGGGGCGGATGCTTTTAGCACATAGCTGAGAATTCTCACTGAAACTGAGCGGGATATGCTTGATTTTTTTCTGTACAAGGCGTATATAGAGCTGATTCCAGTAAAACAGGGTAGACTCAGGCGGTGAAACGAATGCAGGATATATTCAAGCCCAAGATGTTCTCTCTTCTCAAGCATGGTATTCCCCTCCATACGGTCTCCTCCGATATCCTGGCGGGTATCGTGGTCGGGATCGTCGCCCTGCCGCTCTCGATCGCCTTTGCCGTCGCCTCCGGCGTCCCCCCGGTCATGGGCATCATCACCGCAATCATCGGCGGGTTCATCATCGCGGTCCTCGGGGGCAGCCGTGTCCAGATCGGCGGGCCTACCGGGGCCTTCATCATCATCATCTTCGGTATCGTCGGAGAGCACGGGATCGACGGGCTCTTCTATGCTACGGTCCTTGCCGGGATCCTGCTGGTCCTCATGGGCCTCCTGCGTCTCGGGACCCTCTTGAAGTTCATCCCCCATTCTCTCACCGTGGGGTTCACGAGCGGGATCGCCGTAGTGATCTTCTTCACGCAGGTCAAGGATGCCCTGGGACTGGAGATCGACCAGGTCCCCTCGGAGTTCATCGAGAAGCTCCTCGTCTATGGGGAGCATATCGTGGGTGTGAACTTCTATGCCTTCGGGATCACGGCCTTCACGATCCTGACCCTCATCCTCAGCCGGCGGTACATCCGCAAGGTGCCGGGATCGATCATCGCCATCATCATCGCGAGTATCACCGTCCTGCTTGCCGATCTCCCAGTCGCGACCATCGGCTCGCTCTATGGGGAGATCTCGGGTACCGTGCAGCTGCAGCTGCCGGGCATCCCCGAATCCGGCTTCCTATCGCTCCTCCAGCCGGCCCTGGCGATCGCCCTGCTCGGCGGGATCGAGTCTCTCCTCTCTGCTTCAGTCGCTGACGGTATGATCAGCGGCAATCACCGCTCCAATACCGAGCTCATCGCCCAGGGACTGGCGAACATCGTCTCCCCCTTCTTCGGCGGGATCCCCGCCACGGGAGCTATCGCGAGGACGGCGACGAACATCAGGAACGGCGGGAGGACCCCGATAGCGGGGATCACCCACTCCGTGGTACTGCTGCTGATCCTGCTCTTCTTCGGCAGGTTCGTGGTCTATATACCGATGGCCTGCCTCGCAGGCATCCTGATCGTCGTCTCCTATGACATGAGTGAGTACCGTTCCTTCCGGTCGATCCTGAAGGGGAACATCTATGACCGTCTCATCCTGCTGACGACCTTTCTCGTGACGATCTTCATCGACCTCGTGGCTGCCATCGAGATCGGGGTGGTGCTCTCGAGCCTCTTCTTCATGAAGCGGATGTCCGACATCGCTGACAAGCGGATCGAGCATGTCGTGGACACCGATGTGCTCGAGGACTACTCCTACCTGCCGGGGACGGTCAGGATCTTCGAGATCAGCGGCCCGCTCTTCTTCGGTACCGCTAAACGGTATGCCGAGCTGATGAAGGATGCCGGCAAGAAGACAAAGGTCCTGATCATCAGGATGCGTCATGTCGATTTCGTCGACCAGACCGGCATGAAGAACCTCTTCGATACCCTCGAGTCCTTCCACAGGATGGGGGTGACCGTCATCATCTCGGGGATGAACCCTGAGGTGAAGGAGAAGCTCCTGCGCAACGGCATCACGAGGTTCTGCATGGAGGAGAATCTCGTGGACCTCTTCCGGGATGCCGTGGAACGGGCAGGGATGTATTCGGGGTAGGACTGTTCCCCGATCGTTACGCACCTCATCTCCTCTTCACTCTATTTCTCCTGTGTTGATATCCTCTGAAAAAGAGTTTGACAGATCTTCCAGCAGCATGCTATGCTTCTCCTAGGACGTCTAAAAATGTCTAATAATCAAAGAGGGGGATATCATGACACTCGTTCAGGAAGCTCAAGGAATACAGGGCCTGCTGGTTGACCATCGGCACTACCTGCACCAGCATGCCGAGACCGGGATGGAACTGCCGGTGACTGCTGCCTATGTGAAGGAGCAGCTCATCAAGATGGGCTATGAGCCGCAGGAGATCTGCCAATCAGGATTACTGGCGATCGCCGGGGGGAAGAAACCGGGGAAGGTGGTCCTGCTCCGTGCCGATATGGATGCCCTCCCGATCGAGGAGGCCACGGAGGTCCCCTTCAGGTCCGAGACGGGGAACATGCATGCCTGCGGGCATGACCTGCATACCTCGATGCTCCTCGGTGCCGCGAGGCTCCTGAAAGAGCATGAGGACGAGATCGAGGGCACGGTGAAACTGATGTTCCAGCCTGCTGAGGAGACCCTCAGCGGAGCGAAGGCCATGGTCGCTGCCGGGATCCTTGAGAACCCCTCCGTCGATATCGCGATGATGATCCATGTTGCATCGGGGATGCCGCTTCCTGCGGGGAAGCTCCTCAAGCCGATGGCCGGGGCGCTCTCTGCGACCTCCGACTGGTTCGAGATCAGGATCCAGGGAAAGGGGGGCCACGGGGCCATGCCGAACATGGCGATAGACCCCCTGATCCCAGCCTCTACCATCCATCTTGGCCTGCAGGCTATCAACAGCCGGGAGACCGGTGCAGGCGATGCCATCGTGGTCACGGTCGGGAAGTACTGCGGGGGCACGACGGCGAACGTCATCTCGGACACTGCCTCCATGATGGGGACCATCAGGACCTTCAGCAACGACCACCGGGCGTTCATCAAGAAGCGGATGACCGAGATCTCGGAGGGGATCGCGGCCAGCTACCGCTGTACGGCAGAGGTCATCTTCAGCAACGGCTGTCCTTCAGTTACCACAACGGCTGATGCCGTTTCTTCCTTCAACTCGATCATGGCTGACCTGTTCGGTGAGGAGGACCTCATCTTCATCGATGACGTGCTGCCCGGAGGGAAGATGATGGGGAGCGAGGATTTTGCCTTCGTCACGGAACAGGTCCCGAGCGTGATGACCATGCTCGTCGCAGGGGATGCCAGGAAGGGCTATGCCTTCCCGATGCACCATCCCAAGGCGATCTTCGATGAGTCGGTGCTCTTCCGCGGGTCTGCGGCCTATGTCGGGTTCGCCCTCGAGTGGCTGAAGCGTAACGCATAACAAAAAACACACATATACAGGGAGGTTATATGGAGTATCTGAAGATAGCGGAGAGTCCTCTGCTCTATTTCCTGGTCGGGGTGATCGGCATCGGTGCCGTGGTCCTCATGACCCTGCTGTTCCTGAGGAAGTCCTGGAGCAGGGCGAAAGAACTCGGGATCGAACGGACCGAGCTGATGAACGTGGTGAAATCGACGTTGTCAGTATCACTGGTGCCGTCAGTCGCCATCGTGGTGGGCTTCTTCAGCCTTGCCGCCATGCTGGGAGTCCCCTGGCCCTGGTACCGCCTCTCGGTCCTCGGTTCGGTAGGCTATGAGATCATGGCAGCCGACATGGCCCTCGGTTCCATCGGCAAGGAGATGGCTACCGCGACCATGACGGACTTCACGCTGATCATGTATGTCATGAGCTTCTCCATCCTCGGGGGGATCGTCATCCTCATCTTCTTCGGGAAGAGGATCATGGACGGGACGATGAACATGAAGACGAGGGACCCCCGGTTGGGAGCGTTAGGGAACAGTACCTTCCTGCTCACCATCGTGGTCGTCCTCGTGACTCCCCTGATCCTGGACGGCGGGGCCTCCCTGCTGACCCTGCTGACGAGTGCCGCCCTGGCAGTCATCCTGTCGCTGCTCGTGAAGCGGGCAGGGCTGACGTGGCTCTCGAACTTCGTCCTTGCCATCTGCCTCATCGGGGCTATGGCATCGTCGGTCCTCTGGACCAACCTGTTAGGCTAGGAGGGGGCCATGAGAAGCACGAAAGAGTATTTTGATTCCATACACCGGCTGGGAAGGGCCTGCGCGATCGCGGCTATCCTGATCATGCTGGGGATCCCGACCGTGATCAGTATCGTGTTCGGTACGTTCCCGGGATTCCTGCGCATCCTGACAGCGGCTACCGGGCTGCTGGCAATCTTCATTCCCGTCACGATCTCGGAAGTGATCTCCTATACCCCGGTATTGGGGAGTTCTGCCTACCTGACCTTCATCACCGGGAACATCCTCAACCTCAAGCTCCCCGTCGTGGCGAATGCCCAAAAGGTGGGGAATGCCGAACCCGGGACTGAGAAGGGTGATGTCATCGCTACCATCGCGGTAAGTGTCTCCTCCCTGCTCACCATCCTGCTCATCGCACTGGGCACCCTGCTGCTGGTACCGCTGAAACCGGTCCTCACCTCAGCACCGGTTCAGGTCGCGACTGCGAACATCCTGCCGGCCCTCTTCGGGGCCATGGGGCTGGGGATCCTGAGCAGCCATGTCGGCGGCGGGATCATCATCAAGGGGCGGCTCCTTGGAGCCATCGTCCCTACGCTGCTGGTAATAGTGGTCTACATCATCTCCTCGCAGCTGGCACACCAGCTGCAGGGATTCCTGGTATTGATCTGCCTGCCGATCACCTATTTCGGATCCAGGTGGCTTTATAAGAAGGGGAAGATCACCGTGGCCCTGCCCGGGGATGAGACCGCAGGGGACGAGTAGGACGTGAGCATGACCCTTGGGCTGATCACATCAGAGCCCATGGCTGGGTTCATCAAGGGACTGGAGGGCGAACTCCAGTCCCATCTCAACCTGCTGTATCTCATCGTACATGAACAGGATGAACCCCACAGGCTCTATCAGGACTACCTTGACCGGGTGGATTGCTTCGTCTTCACCGGCCGCGGCCTCTACTACGATCTCTCCTCACGTTCCATCTTCCCTGAGAAGCCCTTCTATATTCTCGACGAGCTCGAAGGGGACCTGTCAGCGGTCTTCCTCTCCCTGGTCCTGAGAGATCGCGACTATGACTTCAGCCGGGTCTATATCGACTTCGCCGTGAAGGAGAATGACTACCTCGGCATCAGGGAGCTTTTCAGTGAGGACCAGCTGCCCCACCTCGAGCCTGTGGTGATCGAGGATCTCCACACGGTCACTTCCCGGGTGCTCGACACCCATATACGACTGCATCGCGAGGAAAAGGTCGACCTCTCCATCACGAAGCATGGGCTCATCCTGAGGGACCTCGAACGGGAGGGGATCCCATATATCTATCTCTTCCCCTCCCGTGAGTATATCGTGAACTTCTTCATGCAGATCGCCGTGAATCTTAAGAGAACAGGCTCCTTCCACCCCGGCGTGATCGCCCTGACCTGGGGCTTCTCTGATACAGGGATCAGTAAGCGGGTGATGGATGAGCTGAACGAGATCGCCCGCCTGAGGGGCTATGACTTCACCCCGGAACTGAAGGGTGACTCCCTGATGATCCTGACGAGGTTCGAGGACATCCAGGATTTCACCGGGAACTTCAGGCGTGACTCCCTCAGCCTGAAGCTGGGTGAGACGGCCGGGAGCCGTGTCTTTCTGGGATTCGGCAGCGGCAGCAGCTACTTCCAGGCACGCTTCAATGCCCGCATAGCCCTGGATGCCTCCATGAACGACCAGGGTGAGTGCTATTACGCCTCGGAGACCAATGAGCTGATCGGGCCGCTCGGTAAGGAGGGGATGCCTCGCGGACTGACCCGGCCGGATGATACGCTCATAGCCCTCTCAGAGAGGTACCACATGGACTCCGGGAACCTGCAGAAGATCATCTCCTTCAGCCGTGTCACCGGCTCCGACCAGTTCACGGCAGCCCAGCTGGCAGAGTACCTGGGGGTCACCGTACGGTCAGGCAGCAGGCTGCTCAACCGGCTCGTCGAGCATGGGGGTGCACGCAGCTACAGCGAGAACAATCACATCGGGCGGGGCCGCCCGGTGAAGTACTACCAGCTCCTGTTCGAGGACGAGTGAGCTTGTCGGGACCTGCAGGAAAAAGTAGAGAGGAATCTGCAGACAAACAGTCCTCGGATCTCTTGACTTTTACCTTGTTTGGAAGTATATCAAAGCTGTTGTGAAGCGGATACGTCCCTCGAGGGACTCAAGGTTGTCCGCACGAGGCAAAGATGGGTAGTACCCCTTCGTTTACCCGGAACCTGAATATGTCAGGGAACGGGAATGCGGCACCGGCCTTCAGGGCTTCGAGTACCGCTGATTTGTCTGACTCCGAGGATGGCGAGCCGCTGTTGGACGGTGCGACCTCCCAGTCTCCTGCCATCGATCCCCTGCTCAATGAACAGATACGGACCTCCTCTGACATCAGCCTGACGACCATCGAGCGTATCGAGGCCTTCCGCGACATCATGGACCGGGAGATCGGTGATACTGCCCTGACGCGGGGGCGGAACATCGAGCGGGAGATCAACCTGCGGAACCTCTACCTCAAGTTCGAGGGGGGAAACCCCTCGGGCACCCACAAGGACCGGATCGCCTTCGCCCAGGCGCATGATGCCATCAGGCGGGGCTATGATGCCGTGACGACGGCTACCTGCGGTAACTACGGGGCGGCGATGGCGCTCGCCTGCAGGCTTGCCGGCCTGCGGTGCATCATCTACATCCCGGCAGGGTACCGCACCCACAGGATCAGCGAGATGCAGGGCTACGGGGCTGAGATCATCTTCGCAGGCTCCGACTATGAGGAGGCCTGCCAGGAGTCCCATAACCGCTCCGAGCGGGATGACATCTACGATGCAAACCCCGGGGGACGGAACACGGTCCTCCAGATGGAGGCCTATGCCCAGATCGCCTATGAGATCTATGACGAACTCAGGGACGCACCTGCGGCGGTCGGGGTGCCTGTCTCCAACGGGACAGCCCTTGCCGGGATCTACATGGGATTCCTGAGCCTCTACAGGCGATGCAAGACCTCGAGGATCCCGCGCATCATAGCCGGTTCCTCTTACCGGAAGAACCCTATCATCGACTCGTTCCTGCGGAAGCACAATGAGTGTCGGGACCTCAAACCCGGTTCGGTCAAGGAGACCCCCATCAACGAGCCCCTGATCAACTGGCACTCCATCGACGGGGATGAGGCGCTGAAGGCGATCTATGACAGCAACGGGTCTGCCTCCTATGTCTCCGACAAGGCGATGAAGTCGGCTGCGAAGATGCTCAAGGAGACCGACGGGCTGCTGGTGCTGCCGGCATCCACGGCAGGGCTCCTCGCCCTGATCAACCTCCATCATGCCGAGCACCTCCCGGGAGACCGGTATGTCGCGGTCATCACAGGGAAGCAGTCGTCATGAGTAGGGGAGGACGACTTGAGCTCTTCCCCTCCCTGACCAGGCAGGGGATATGCCTCACATTCAGGGGCAGATCCTACCATATAGCATACCCGCAGGAGATCTGGGAAGCTGTCCCGGAAGCGGTGAAGCTGCTGCTGCTCGACAACCTCTCCTATGCAGCCGCCATGCACCTGCCCATGAAACTGAAGGGTGTGAAGGGACTGCACTTCCATTCGGGGCGTCCCTTCTTCGAACCCTACTTCCTCCAGAACTTCCTCCGTGACATCCCCTCCTGCTGCGACATGGACGGTATCGACATCGCTGGTGAGACTCAGCGGTTCCTGGAGCTCTCCTTCAGCTTCGATGTTGGGCGCATGCGGCTTCCGGCTCCCTGGCCGTCTGGTAAAGCGGGCAGGCCGGTGAAGGCGCTGGTCCCGCTCTCCTTCGGCAAGGATTCGCTGCTGACCTTCGCACTCAGTGAGGAGCTCGGGCTCGATCCAGTCCCGGTCTTCGTGGATGAGCCGGGCTTCTCCCAGGAACGAGCCCACAAGGAGGTCCTGGCAGAAGAGTTCCTGAAGGAGTTCGGGAAGGACCTGAACATCCTGGAACACAGTACCGGTCTGCTCAGGGATGATGAACACCTCGGGACAGGGAAGGATGAGTACGGCTGGGGCCTGCAGTCCACGGAGTATGCCCTGATGATGCTCCCCTATGCCAGGGCATTTGGGGCAGGGTACATCTTATTCGGGAACGAGCAGTCGGCAGGGTCCTCCTACCGGGATGCATCCGGGAGGTGGACGGTCTATCCCTGTTATGACCAGACCCACCTCTGGACAGGCCATATCGACGCGATGACCGCATCGTTGACAGGAGAGGATCCTGTCAGGACAGGGAGCCTGATCGAGCCCCTCATGGATATGATGATCCAGCGGATGCTCGTCAGGCGCTACCCTGCATATGCGAAGTACCAGATGAGCTGCTTCGCAGAAGGGGAGGCCGGAAAGCATGACCGGTGGTGCCACGAGTGCTCCATCTGTGCCAAGATGTACCTGATGTGCCTCGGCGGGGGCGTGGACCCAGCCGCTGTAGGCTTCAAGCGGTCCATGCTGACCGAAGAGCAGCTCAGGTTCTTCCCCATCTTCGGCGGGGAGTCGGGATTCCCCTATGCCCGGACGGGACTTGCCAGGGATGAGCAGCTCTTCGCCTTCCATTGTGCAGCCCGGTTCGGGGCAGAAGACCCGCTGGTGGAGCGGTTCAAGACCTCAGCGCTTGCAGAAGAAGCACGGGATAGGGAGGGGGAACTGCTTGCCCGGTTCGTGAGGCAGTATCCGGCGATCTCTGTTCCTGTGGAGCTCGGTGTTGACCTGAAGAGGATCTACACCGAGGAGATCGACCATTTCATGAGGTTATACGAGGGAATATGAAGATAGCACTGGTCCTGAACACGAGGCACGAGGAGGACGAATTCCAGGTCGAGTTCGACCCTCCCCACACGATCGAGCTGGTACGGCACGGTATCGAGGCTGCCGGGTATGAGTATGTGTTCATCGAGGCGGATGAGCAGGTGGCGGAGGAACTGAAGCGGGTCAGGCCTGACCTCGTCTTCAACCGGTCGGAAGGCCTGCGGGGCGAAAGCCGGGAGTCCCATATACCGGCGATCCTCGAGATGCTCGGGATCCCCTATATCGGGTCAGGTCCCGGGACGCTGGCCGTATGCCTCAACAAGGGCTGGACCAAGCTCTTCGTCAGGGCCGAAGGCCTTGATACCCCTGACCACCAGGTGATCTCATCACTGGCAGAGGCCAAGAGGCTCGACCCGGCCTTCCCGGTAATCCTGAAGCCCAATATGGAGGGATCCTCCATCGGCATCAACGCGGACAATGTGGTGTATGACCGGGAGGGATTCTTACGGAAGGCAGGACTCATGTTCAGCCAGTATGCCCGGGAGATCCTCGTGGAAGGCTTCATCAGCGGCAGAGAGTTCAGTATCGGGGTGCTGGTGCGTCCTGACTCACCGGTAGAGGTCTTCCCCATCCTCGAGGTCGATTTCTCACGCATGCCGGATGGGGCCGGCAATGTGTTCGGACAGATCGCCAAGACCGTCTATGACGACCTGGAGAACTATATCTGTCCCGCCCGCATAGACGAGGAGCTCGAACAGTCCCTGGAAGAGTATGCCGTCAGGATCTGCCGGGTCCTGAAGATCCGCGATTTCGCCCGCCTCGACTTCCGGGTCGACCATGCAGGACGGATCTGGTTCCTCGAGATCAACCCGCTGCCGGGGATAGACTATGATGAATCGGTGAAGGATTTCTCCTTCTACACCCTCATGGCCTTCAGGGCAGGCTACGACTACGATTCCCTGGTCGGGGCCCTGATCGACTCTGCCGCCGCCCGGTACGGCTTATGACGATCCTCGAGGAGACTGCCCGTATCCTGGAGATGCAGGGGACGCACCTGCGGACCCGCTGCTTCAGGAGGTGGGATGATGCACTGCTGAAGGATTTCTCCCGGATCGACCGGAAGAGCTTCGGCAGGGAGCTGGTCTACACGGAAGGGGAGCTTGCCGAACGGGAAAGAAAAGCAGGGTTCGAGGGTCTCTTCCTCTACGATGGGAACAGGCCTGAAGCTGTGCTCCTGGTCTATGCGGATGCACTACCGGGGATGGTCTTCATCGATACGCTTGCCGTCATGGTCCCCGGCCGGGGGACCGGGACGAGCATCCTGGAGGCATTGATTGAGTCCGCCCGGAAGCAGGGACTGGCCGGGCTTGCCCTCGACACCGAATGGATCAATGATAAAGGGCAGCACCTCGTCGAGTACTATAGGAAGTTCGGCTTCAGAGAAGACCAGAGGGTATCGGGGAACGGGAACATACACCTGCAGCTCAGGTTCCCCGATAGCATGCCGGGAGACCCGGCATGAGGATTCCCATCAAGGGAATGGACAGGAAGCTCACTGCCGCTCATAGCCCCAGATGATCTTCGTGCCGTATGAGAAACTCAGCCCGTCCTCTGCCCAGCTCTCTGCCCAGCCCGCAGGCTTCTCGGGAGCCTCGCAGTAGAAATAGTCGATATCACAGTAGAGGAATGCATCGGCTGCGATCGTCTCGACACTCCGGGGTATCAGGATCTGGTCCAGGTCCCTGCAGGCCAGGAACGCCTGTGACCCGATCGATCTGAGGTTCCCAGGCAGGCGGACAAAATCCAGGTGCTCGCATTCGGCGAACGTGTACGCCTCGATCGCGGTCACCCCGTCGGGTAATCGAATCTTCGGCAGGTCCGTGCAGTTCCCGAACGCCTCTTCTCCCAGGACAGTGAGCGAGTCGGGCAGGTTGACTTCCCGCAGTCCTTCACAGAACAGGAAGGCCCCGTACCCGATCGATCTCACCCCCTCGGGGATGGTGACGATGACGACCTCCTCATTCGCGGCGAAGACGATATCCCCGAGGGCGGTGACGGGATACCCCTCGATGGTCGGGGGGATCCGCACGTCATCCTCGGTCCCGGTGAAGAGGTCAATGGTCACCTCCCCGTTCTCGATGGTGTAGTTGAAACTCGAATCGGGGGTATACACCATCTGGTATGCATACAGGGACGTGATATCGAGGCATATGAGGAGAATGGTCAGGATCCATCTGGTCTTTGACATAGCTTGCAGCTCCTTGTACATGAATTCTTCCAGTAGGTGATCATGTTCGGGCTTCAGATCAGTCAGTGCAGTGGTTGGTGTTGACAGTATACCACATCACAGATGAGACTGCTGAACCCAAGGGGCCGTATGCACCATATTCCGCGCTATCGTTCACATCACTACAGCGGAGGTCCAGGATCTGTCTAAGGGGCTATGTTCTCCACTAGCTGTACCCGCAGCCCGTTGGGATCTACTACATACAGGAACCTGATGTACGGTGCAGGCTGGAAGGGGCCGGCAGCGATCGCTATCCCCTTAGCCTCGAGCATGGCCATGGTCTCCTCGAGGGATTCCACCTCGAACCCCAGGGAGATGTCCCTGCCGTACACTGGGTCGGGATTCTTCGTGTTGGCGATCAGCTCGACCTGGGTCTCCTCCTTCCCGAGGAAGGCGATCTCATTCCCCTCCATGGGGGTGAACCGCCGGTTCACCTCCAAGCCGATGACCTCCGTGTAGAATGCCAGCGACTGCTCAAGGTCCTTGACGTTGATGGTAGTCCAGATGAACTTCATGTACATTTCCTCCTGTTCACTGTGGTATACATAGAGAGAAGTATACCCTTGAATCGGTTTGAATGCTATGGTCCTGAAGACACTTGACTTGGGTCAGGTCTCTTTATATACTACTTACGTTAAGAGGTAACTAAAGTGGTAGGGAATACACAGCGTTTACGAAAGATCCATACGGACCTGATACGGGATATCATGAGACAGCAGGGGAGTGTCACGCACAACGTGCTTGCGGAACAGTCAGGCTTGAGCGTGGCGACCTGCAAGAACATCATCACCGACCTCCTCCAGTCTGGGGAGGTGTTTGAGGTCGAACCGGCTGACTCCACCGGGGGACGACCCTCGAAGCAGTTCTCCTACAACCCCGATCATTTCCATGCCCTCCTGATCTACCTGCGTAAGGAGGGTGAACGGCAGATCCTCTTCTCCCAGGTCGTGGATGCACTCGGGAGGACGGCAGCCACTGAGATCGTCCATGGTACGGCCCTGGGTCTCGAAGAGTTGGACAAGGTGATCGGGCAGGCCCTGGTCGCCTACCCGTCGATACGTGTCCTGGCATTGGGCATTCCCGGCATCGTCCATGACGGCAGGATCATGACCTGCGATATCGCATCATTCCCCACGATCGGGATCGTTGACTACCTCAGTGACCGGTACGGTATTCCGGCTATCGCGGAGAATGACGTGAATGCTACTGCCCTTGGGCAGTATGTGTCGTTGGGTGAGGACCCGTCAGAGAGTTTCGCCTATATCTACTACCCGGAGGCTGGGGGTGCCGGCTCCGGGATCATCATCAACGGGCAGCTCATCCGAGGATATGCCGACTTTGCCGGCGAACTCTCATACCTGCCGGGCCTCGAAGGCCTCAACCAGGCTCAGGTGCAGGAAGATATGGATGCTTTTGCCGCATTGGCTTCCCACATGGTCCTTGCCCTGAACTGTGTGGTCAATCCCGCACGAGTCATGCTCACCGGGATATTCTTCAACCCGGCATTGAAGCAGCGGATCGTGGCCTTGACTGCAGCATCCAGGCAGGGGTCCCAGGTCCCTGAGATCCTGTTCGAGGAAGATATCCATGACAGTTTCGTTGCCGGCCTCACGTACCTGGCTATGCAGGAACTCTCATGTAAGTACAGGCTCATTGAGAGGACATAGGGGGACGACATGATCACACTGCTGCTGCTTGGCATCATCTATCTTGCATTCATCAGCCTCGGGCTGCCTGATGCAGTCCTCGGGGCTGCGATCCCTGCCATCCACCTAGCCTGGGGGACTCCCGTCAGCTTCTTCGGCACGATCTCGATCGTCATCACGATCGGGACGATCATATCGAGCCTGACCAGCGCCGCGCTCATCAGCAAGGTCGGGACCGGCAGGATCGTCTTCATCAGCTGCTTCATGACTGGCTCTTCCCTCCTGGGGATCTCACTGGTCCCGTCATTCTACTGGATGATACCCCTGGCAATCCCCCTCGGGCTCGGCGGGGGTGCCGTCGATGCCGCACTGAACAACTACGTAGCCATGCATTTCAAGGCCCACCACATGAACTGGCTCCACTCCTTCTGGGGGGTGGGGGCGACGGTAGGTCCTTTGATCATGGGTTCCATGATCGTGAGCCGGACCTGGCAGTCGGGGTACCGCCTGATCGGGATCATCCAGCTCAGCATGGCAGTACTGTTGCTGCTGAGCCTCCCGCTCTGGAAACGGCATAAGCCGGAGGTGAGCCATCACGTACTAGAGAATGCGGGTACGCCGTCAGGACGGCCGGCCTTCCGGATCCCGGGAGTCCCTGCAGCCCTTGTCGTCATGGCCTGCTACTGTGCAGCGGAAGTGGGGGTCGGCTTGTGGGGGAGCAGCTTCCTCAGCCTCGAGCGCGGGTATTCCGTCGAGGCCGCAGCGCTCTGGATGTCCATGTACTACGGGGGGATCACGATCGGGAGGTTCCTCTCCGGGTTCTTCTCGTTCAGGCTGACCAACCCCCAGATGATCAGGCTGGGCCTGGTCATCGCCATAGCGGGAGGACTCCTCCTCATGATACCGCTCCCTCCCGTACTCACCGGGTTCCTCCTGGTCCTCATAGGCCTGGGATTCGCCCCGGTCTTCCCGGCGATGCTGCATGAGACCCCGGTCCGGTTCGGGGTGGAGAACTCCCAGAAGGTCATCGGCCTGCAGATGGGGTTCGCGTATATCGGGGCAGCGGCAGTGCCCCCGGTGATGGGAGTGCTCATCGATCATACGGGTGCTTTCATGCTCCCCATACTGATCAGCGTGCTCATCGGGATGCAGTTCATTTTCTCGGAGAGACTGAACAGGTTGGTCCGGGGGTGAGATGCCCGGCTTGTCTAACGCCCGCTCTCTGGTATGGTCCCAGCCTGGAAAGTGGAGAAGTATGCATCCAGGAGTAAGTAATCATTGCGTAACTTACGATGATAGGCTATAATACTATCGAATAAAAGCAAAATTATTCCAAACGCAAGGAAAGAATGATGAAAACGAAGAAAATAGGTTATCCTCAGAAGAACGTGAAGATCGCAGCAGGATTGTTCTGGGCTGACTACGGGTACCTGGCTGATACTGTTGCCGAACTCGAGGCAGGCGGTGCGGATTGGATCCATATCGAGATGCGCGATGGACGATATATGCAGTTCAATGTCCCACGGGGCGGGATCGATATCCTGACCGGGATCAGGAAGTATACGAACCTGGAGATCGAGGTGCAGCTCCAGATGGAGCGGCCTACGCTTGACCTGTTCAGCCAGCTCAGTGATGCAGGTGCAGACCTGATCACCGTTCCCATAGAGACCACAGGCGAGACCATCGTCCAGAACCTCACCTACATCCAGGAGCTTGGGCTGAAGACCGGGGTGTGGGCATGGCAGGGGGCCCCGGTCCATCCGTTCGCTGAATGTATCCCGTTCGTGGACATCATCGAGTATGAATGCCGCTACCCCTTCTGGAAACCGCCGGTACAGGGCAGGAGTCCCCACATCATCGATGATATCGTCATTGAGAACGTCGCGAAGATGTATGAGATGCTCAAAGAACGGGGTCGTGAGAAGGATGTCGACCTCATGGAAGACGGCGGGCTCAATGCTTCCAACCTGGAGAGTTTCGTTTCCCGCGGGATGAGTGTCGGGGAGTTCTCGTCTCCCCTGCTGAAAGGCCCTGAGGGGATCCTGAAACCGGGGAGCGGGAAGATCGCTGAGAAGACCCGTGAATTGAGAACGCATCTCGAGAGATTGAGTGAGAAATATCGGAACGAGGACGGCACACTAGTATGAAGAATGAGATAAGGATCGGGATGGCAGGCTACAGCGGTATCGGCAGGGTCCATGCACTCGGCTACAGGACGATCCCCATCATCTATCCTGGCGGGATCCGTCCCGTCCTGCAGCGGGTCGGCACATCGAGGCAGGAGACTGCTGATACAGCCAGGCAGGAGGCAGGGTTCCTCCATGCCGACGGGGACGTGCACCAGCTTGCTGTTTCCCCAGATATAGACGTGGTCGATATCACGCTGCCGAACCAGCTCCACCTGCCGGTCATCCGGGAGGCACTGGAAGCGGGGAAGGCGGTATACTGTGAGAAACCCCTTGCCGGTACGATCAGCGAAGCGCTGGAGATAGCGGAACTGGCCGCGAAATCCTCAGCCTCCTTCGGGATGGTATTCCAGTACCGCTTCCTCCCCGCGATCATACGGGCGAAGCAGATCCTGGACGAGGGGCTGATCGGGAGGATCTTCACCTACCGGGCTGAGTACCTCCATTCGGGCTACCACAACCCGGACCGTCCACTGAGCTGGAGGATGCAGAAGGAACAGGGCGGGTCAGGGGCCCTTGGGGACCTGGGTTCCCATGTGCTCGACCTTGTACGCTACCTGCTCGGTGACTTCGAATCTGTGCAGGGCTTGCTGCATACCTTCATCAATTCCCGACCGCTCGTCGAGGACCGGAGCCGGTACGGGACTGTGACCGTCGATGACGTCTCATGGGTCCATGGGCGTATGGCCAATGGTGCGGTCGGGTCGATAGAGTGTTCCCGCTTCGCTACCGGGACCCTGGATGACCTGAAGATCGTGATCCATGGGGAATACGGCGCGCTCAAGTTCGACCTCATGGAACCAGGCTACCTCTATTTCTATGACGATACCAAGGGTGCGAAGACCTATGGGGGAGACAGGGGCTGGCAGCGGCTGGAATGCATGCAGAACTACCCTGGTGCGAAGACGCCGCCGCCGAGGGCCCCAATCGGCTGGGAGCGCTCCCATGCCGAGAGCCAGTACCAGTTCCTAAGGGCAGTGTCCGAAGGGCGACAGCCCTCCCCGGGCATCGAGGACGGGCTGAAGGTCCAGTACATCCTTGATGCGATAGAGCGGTCTGCGGATGCGGATGGGCAATGGACCAAGGTGCCGTGATGGAAAGAAGCACGCATGAACTGAGAGGGGATGTATTCGATATCAAGCGGTTCGCCATCCACGACGGCGACGGGATCCGTACGACCGTCTTCCTGAAAGGCTGCCCGTTATCCTGCATCTGGTGCCAGAACCCTGAGGGGATAGCTCGGAAGCCTGATCTCTGGTACTACCACGAACGCTGTATACAATGTGAGCGATGTGTCGATGCCTGTTCGAACAAGGCACTCTCGGCACACCCCGGGGAAGTCAATTTCATCAGGATCGACCGGAACCGATGCACGAACGCTGGGACCTGTGTCTCTGCCTGCCCGGTCTCCGCATTGGACTGGGACAGCAAGTCCTATACGGTCCCTGAGCTGGTGGATGTCATCAGGCGGGATGAATCCTTCTATAAGCGCTCCGGAGGCGGGGTGACCCTCTCAGGCGGGGAGCCCTTCGTCCAGTATGAGTTCACCCTGGCGATCCTGAAGGCCTGCAGGGAGCAGGGGGTCCACACGGCTGTCGAGACCACAGCTTCCTACAGCCAGAAGCTCCTTGCTGCAGCACTTCCGTTCATCGACCAGTTCCTCGTCGATATCAAACTGTGGGATTCAGATGAGCACCTGCGTTATACCGGGGTTCGGAACGAGCAGATCCTGAAGAACATCATGTTCATCGCGGAACATACCTCCAACATGGTGATCCGTATCCCCATGATCCCCGGGATCACGACGAGGGAGGAGAATCTGGACCCGACGGCACGCTTCGTCGCGTCCCTTCCCGGCGACATCCCGATAGAGCTGGTCAACTTCAACCCGCTTCCCAAGGGGAAGTACCATGCGCTTGGGAAGACCTGGCAGTTCACGGAACAGAAGTATCCGTATGCAGAAGATGAGATGGAAGCGTTCCGGAAGGTGTTAGCTGACGCCGGGGCAAGGCTCTTTACCGGGTGATAGCAAGACCGCTGGTAGGTCAGCCGGCTGGACAGAGAGCCTGATACATATTACTATGCCGTGAGGAATGATTATGAACGAACGACAAGGGAAGATTCTCCAGATGCTTGGAGAGAATGAGGAGATCTCGGTAAACAAACTTTCAGAGCATTTCAACGTGAGTGCTGTGACGATACGGGGGGACCTTGACTACCTTGAGAATCACGGACTCCTGAAACGGGTCCACGGCGGGGCAGTCCTCAATAACGAGGATGATATCATGCGTCGTATCGGCATCAACTTTGCCGTCAAGACCTCTATAGCAGCCTTTGCCGCGAATAAGATCGATACCAGTGATATCGTGTTCATCGATTCCGGCTCTGCGAACGTCCTCCTTGCCCGCCATCTCATGAAGAGGAACGGGATCCAGATCGTGACGAACAACACCTTCGTGGCACGACAGCTGAAAGGGTCCTCGATCGACGTCATCCTGCTCGGCGGCGTCTACCAGTATGACAGCGAATGCGTGGTCGGTACCCTTGCCCAGCTCGGTCTCGAGCACCTGAACTTCTCGAAAGCCTTCATCGGTGTGGACGGGATCTCTGCAGAACAGGGCTTCACCTGCTCGAACATGATGCGTGCTGATATAGCGAGGAATGCAGCCAGGAAGGCAAAGACGACCTATGTCCTCTCGGATTCAACCAAGATCGGGAAGACCTCCCTCTGCCAGATCTGCTCTATCAAGGATATCGATTTCCTCATCACCGATAATGGGATCACGACCGGCCAGAAAGCCGCACTCGAGGCTGCCGGCATCACGGTGCTCATCAGCGACAGTACCGATACCGATTAATTCCCACTCTTCCCTGCAGCCCGGTCCAATTCCTCAGCGAGGATCGAACCGACGCGTAACGCGTTCGCGGCGATAGTCAGTGCCGGGTTCACAGCAGCGGAGGAGGGGAAGATGCTCCCGTCCACGATGTACAGGTTCTCAAGCTCATGTGCCCTGCACGAGCTGTTCACCACAGAGGTGGCAGGATCATGCCCTGCGCGGGCAGTCCCTACCTGATGCTGGATCACCGATGGGGACGGTGTCCGTTCGATGATGAAGCTGAATCCCATGGAACGCAGGATCTTCCTGAACGATCTCACCAGGTCCCGATGGACCGACAGGTTGTTGAGTCTCCGGCTGAGCCGGATACGAGTCCCCCCGCCAGCTGCCGGGACCACCTCGACCCGGTTCTCTGCTGAGGGGAGATCCTCGGACATCAGCCAGAAATCGAACGAACGTGCCGCGATGAAGCCGGCGAAGAGGCGGACGAGGGGATTGGCATGCCGTGCATTGTTCGCAGCCTGCACCTTCCCCCGCATCTGGATATTCCCGGCACCAGGACCCTGTGGGCAATCACCGTGGTAGAAATCATTCAGGGTGATGGTCTTCTGGAATCGTGTGGGGTTCTTCCGGAACAGGGAGAAGGCCATCAGGACGGTGTTGTTATGGGCCATGAAGTTCTTCCCGACCTGGCCCGATCCGTTGGCGATCCCGTGGGGGTACCTATCAGAAGCAGAGCCCAGCAGCAATGCCGCCGTATTGGCTGCCCCTGCTGCTAGGACGAACAGCCGTGCGCTGACTGTCTGGACCTTCCCGTCGACCATGACCTCGATATGGGAGATCCTGTCACCGGCAGTGTCATGGTGCAGCCTGGTCACCCGGGCTGATGTGATGACGGTAATATCCTTCTTATCCTTGAGGGCAGGGCGGAAGAAGGCATTCTCCCCATCTCCCTTAGCCCTTATCTTGCAGGGGAACCCGTCACAGGGACTCCCCTTCCGGCAGTGGCCGTTCGTCCCCTGATAGACAGCTATGGGCAGGGGAAAGGGTGTGAGTCCCCGTTCCCTGAACCCTTCGGCAAGCTGGGCGATCGGCGGTTCGCTCTCGATCGGCGGGAACGGATACGCTCCCCTTGGTGGTTCCGTGGGATCGGCCCCGGCTAGGCCGCGGACCTTCATGGCCTGTTCTGCCTCATCGTAGTAGGGGGATAAGTCCTCATAGCTGACCGGCCAGGGGACGGTCTCCCCCTCAGGGTATACCCTGCCGGTAAGGTCCACTTCCCGGTACCGGAAGGAAGAGCCCCCAAAGAACTTACTCGAGCCCCCCACATTGTAGTAGACCCGTGGGGTGAACTCCTGCCCATCAGCATCGACCCAGGTATCATCAGGGTCGTACCTGCGCTGCGTGATGACAGCGTCTATATCCCAGTTCTCGTCCTCCTGCCTGATGTACTCCCCGCGTTCGAGGATGAGGATCGAGTGACTGGTATGGCGAAGGGCGTAAGCGAGTGCGCTCCCACCCATTCCCGCACCGATGATGACCAGGTCATAGTTCTCTAGAAGTCCCATCTCCTTCCTGCCTTTATATCTTCTGCTCTGTCCTCGCGATGATGTCATCCTGGGTCTCCGGCGAGAGGGTGTTGAAGAATGCGGAGTAGCCGGCTACCCGGACAACCAGGTCACGGTGTTCCTCCGGGTTCTTCTGTGCCTCGAGCAGGGTCTCCCGGTTCACCACGTTGTACTGTACATGCCAGCCCTTGAGGTCGGAGAAGAAGGCGTGCAGCATGGAGCTGAGCTTCTTCTTGCTCGCGGGTTCAGCCAGGATCGCCGGTGTCGTCTTCTGGTTCAGCAGGACGCCTCCGAGGATCTTGTCGGTCGGCAGCTTCGCGATGGAACGGAAGACCGCAGTCGGCCCGTTCACGTCCGTGCCGCTTGAAGGCGATGCACCCTCGGCCAGCGGTTTCCCAGCATGTCTCCCGTCGGGGGTGGCGCCTACCACTGCCCCTGAGGGGACATTCGCGGAGATGCTCGAGGTCCCGGCATACCATCGACACCCGATCGGGCCTCGCCCGTCCCGGATGGTCCGGTATTTCGGGAGCTCATCTGTATAGAGTTTGTATGCCTCTGTAACGAGGTCGTCGACGTAATCGACATCGTTGCCGTATTTCGGGGCGAGGTTCAGCAGCTGCTGTCGTATGAGTTCCCCCTCCTCGCCGGCGAAGTCATCCCGTAGGTGCTCCATGAGGAGTGATGCGGGGATCTTCTTCTCCTCGAACACCAGTTTCTTGATCGCTGCAAGCGAGTTCCCCAGGTTCGCGATGCCGACCTGCAGCCCGGATACGAAGTCGTATTTGGAGCCGCCTTCGTGGATCGTCAGGCCGCGTTCGATGCAGTCATCCACGAATGCCGAGGCAAGGAGGTCCGGCCCGTCAGCCTCCAGCACGGTATCGATGGCTGTATCGATCGATATCCCCGCTTTCGCGTACTGGCGGATCTGATTCCCCCAGGCATTCAGCAGTTCGTCGTAGTCGGCGAAATCCTCTAGGGTGCCGTCACCCTTGAAGAACTGCTTCCCGCTCTCCGGGTCGGTACCGTCGTTCAGGGTCGCCATGAAGACTCGCATGAAGTTGATGAAATGTTTCCCCGTGCATCGGTAGCCCCATTTCCCGGGAACCGCTACCTCGATACAGCCGATAGCGCTGTAGTCATAGGCATCAGCCGGCTCGACACCGAGGTCGATGAAGGAGGGGATCACGATCTCATCGTTATTGAACGCCGGCATGCCGAAGCCCTTCTCGATGACCTTGAAACAGGCCTGGAGGAACTCCTCTGATAAATTGCTGTGGTATCGTACGGAGAGGTTCGGCTGGGTCAGCCGGGTCTCTCCCACGGACTGCAGGATGAGGTAGCTGAGCTCATTCACTGCATCCTTCCCGTCACGGGTCTGGCCGCCTATCGTCACATTCTGGTAGAGCGGGCTGCCGGCAGAGTATCGGGTATGTGACCATGAACGGATCTTGTGGACAGAGAGCAGTTTGACCCAGATGTTCTCCAGGACCTCCATCGCGAAGTTCTCACTGATGGTCCCTGCCGCCTTGTCGGCAGCATAGAAAGGATAGAGGTACTGGTCCATCCTGCCGAGGGACATCGAGTGGCCGTTGCTCTCGATCTGGAGGACCAGCTGGATGAAGTAGGTGAGCTGCGCAGCTTCGTAGAAGCCCTGTGGTGGCGCTGCGGATATGTTCCTGCAGTTCTCGGCTATACGTATGAGCTCAGCCTTCCTGGTACGGTCAGCCTCGACTTCAGCCTTCGCCCGTGCAAGCTCCTCATAACGAAGGATGAATGTCTGCAGTGCGAGCAGTGCCCGTTTGGTCGCTTCGTAGTAGACCTTCTTCTTCAGGCCGTCCCGTGTGCTGATGTCGCACGCATCCATCTTCTGCGCTACCCGGCTGATGAATGCCCCGAGACCATCCTGCAGGATCCGCTCGTTATTAACCGCGATATGGGCGTCCCCGGAGGTGAGGTTCCCCTCAGCCCGGATGATGCCGGCAGCATGGATCTCCCGTAACTCCGGGGCCATCATCGACCTGCCCTTATCGAGGGTCGTCTTTCCCTGCCACCAGTCGCAGATCCCCAGGAGCTCCTTCTTCACCTCATCGCTCGGGTAGAAGATATCGCCGGGCCGCTTCTCGAACTCATCGATCTCCTTCGTGATCCATTCTACGGCATACTCCGGGAAGATCGGGGCTGCACGGAGCTGGGAGGACTGGTTCCCGACGATCAATGCACCGTCTTCGATGAAGATCGTCATCTCCTTGAGGGTCCTCTCCAGCGCAAGGCTCCTGACGGTGATGACCGGCTTGTCCGGGTTCTCCCGGTATACATTGGTATAATGTCGTGCCCGTTCGATACAGATCGTCGGTTTAGCCGACAGTACCTCATCACGGAGGGCTATGATCCGGTCCGTGTATCCTGTAGCTTGTGTATGCTGTATGGTCTCATTCATCTCTCATGTCTCCTTATAGTCGATCAGGCCTGGGACAGCGCCAGTGCTGCCGCTCCCAGGATTCCTGAGTCCTTTGTATGTTCTGCGGGGATGACCGTGATATCCTCGAGGGCCATATGCCGTACCAGCTTCTGGAACTGCGCCCTGATGCCGTCGAAGAACCGATCTCCCCAGCATGCGAGGCCGCCGCCTATCACGAAGGCCTGCGTATCGAATACCTGGAAGAGGTTGTAGCACGCGATTCCCATGTACCGTGCGTATTCATCGACGATCGCCGTGCACAGCTCATCCCCTGCGTTCATCCCGTCCTCTACCAGCCTCCCGTCTACCGTGCTGTAATCGAAGTCTGGTCCGCCGATCAGTGATGAAGGGATCCCCTGCTCGTAGAACTTCTTTGCGGTATAGGGGAAGGCCACGCTTGATGCCACCGAGATGAGGCAGCCGTGGTTGCCGCAGAGGCATACGGCATCACTATCCGGTTCGACGATGGTATGGCCGATCTCACCGGCTGTCCCGTGGTGCCCGCGGAAGATATCGCCGTTGACCACGATACCAGCCCCGATCTGTGTACTGATGGTGATGAATATGAAGTCCTTATAGGGGCGTCCCGCCCCGAATTTGAGCTCCCCGACAGCCTGGCAGTTCGCGTCGTTGTCTATGGCGACCGGTACCGAGAGCCGCTCCTGCAGCCTGTCCCGCAGGGGGTATCCCGTGAAGCCGTTCAGGTTCGACATGGCTATGAGGGTACCTGTCTCGTAGTTCAGGTGCCCGGCAGTCGCTACGCCGATCGCAGCGAGCCTGGACTTCGGTATGTTATTGCCCGCAAGGAGGCCTTCGGTCTTCTCGCCGATATAATCGACGAACTCGTCCGGGGTCAATGAGACATGGTCATAGACAGTCACGGTCTCGATCGTGGTCCCGTCCCTGTTCACAAGGGCGAGACTGAGTTTCGTCCCCCCGATATCAACGGCACAAATCACATCTTGCTTATCCATCCAACACTCCATTCCCTGATAGGTTTATCACTGTATGAGATTGTAAAGAAAGTATATGATTGTTTCATTCGTAAGTCAATATGCATTCTTTCAAAAGAGATAAGCTTGCAGGAATTATCCTGTTTATAGGGGGATCTCCCCTGCTGACAGCGGTGAAACACCGGTTGTGAGTCATGTGTAGTAATGATTTATTGTGTCCGAATTGCTATATACTTTCGATTGAAGGTAAAAAAGGTTATGTTTTGAATTTTTTTATTGACAAATCGTAGATGTTGGCTGATGATAGATTATAGAGCCGGATACAACCTGATCGTTGATCACCTATCCGGAAAAAAAGGGTGGATACTTCGCCGGCTGGTGCTCATCGGTATCCGTACGAGAACATCGGTAAAAAAAGAAGTATCTAAAAAAATGGAGGAAATGATGAAAAGAATCATTGCTATGGTACTGGTACTGTTGAGTATCGGGGCTGTGCTGTTCGCAGCAGGAAGCCAGGAGGCCGCAGGCAATCCTAAGATCGTGTTCGTTGCAGCTGATATGAAGAATGAGTCACAGGCGTTCTCGTCAAGAATGTTCGAGAAGTATGGACCCGAGTACGGGTTTGATGTGAGCATCCTTGATGCAGAGGGGAATGCTGAGAAGGAGGCTGCTGCGGTCTCCAACGCGATCGCCATGAAGGCCAAGGCAGTCTTCGTGAACCCGAATGACATCAATGCGATCATCCCGAGTCTTATGCAGGCAAAGCAGGCCGGACTGGTCGTTGGGATGTACTCTTCCGACCTTCCTGCAGCAAGTGCAGAGATCCGTGACTTCTTCGTTGGCGTCAACGATACGATGGCAGGACAGACTGCTGCCCAGGCATTCATCGACCACTTCCCCAACGGTGCGAAGATCGTCGAGATCGGCGGTCAGGCTGGTCATGATGCACAGATCAAACGGCATGACGGCTTCAACGAGGTCATCGCCGGGACCAACATCATCAACATGGACTACAAGGCATGCCAGCAGTGGGCAACCGACCAGGCTCTTGCTATCGCTGAGGATATGATCACCAAGTACGGTACAGAGATCGACGGTATCTTCTGCCACTGGGATAACGGCGTGACCGGTATCATCAATGCCGTACAGGCTGCCAATCTCAACAAAGAGCTCTATATCATCGGTGTAGATGGCAACAGGGCAGGATTCCAGCAGGTACGTGACGGATGGCAGAGTGTTACCATCATGCAGAACTTCGAGAACATGACCAAGCAGTCACTGCAGCTTGCCAAGGACGTGCTTGCCGGGAAGACCGTCGAGAAGATCAACTTCATCCCGCTCGACGCAGTCGACCTGAACAACATCGATTCCTTTACTGCACCTGAGTGGTAGGATCCAGCCTGTTAGAAAGCATGTAAGACTATGTAAGAGATGGTCCAGTAATGGACCATCTCTACCTACGCAAAAGGGGGTAGCGAACAGTGGGTTCTATTTCTGATGATACAATCCTCCACATGGAGAAAGTCAGTAAGTCCTTTCCGGGTGTGAAAGCACTGGACCAGGTCTCGATCACGGTACAGCGCGGGACGGTACATGGGATCGTCGGGGAGAACGGTGCAGGGAAGTCCACCCTGATGAAGATCCTGTCAGGAGTCTATAAGCGTGATGAAGGGACGATCATCTTTGATGGGCAGGAGCTGAAATCTGTCTCCCCCTCCCAGGCGATGGCTCTCGGACTGTCGATCATCTACCAGGAGCTCAACCTGGTGAATACGATGACGGTAGGGGAGAACATCTATCTCGGCCGTTTCGCTGAACAGGGCGGGATGCGGGGCACTCATGAGAATGCCCGGAAGATGCTGGACAGTATCGGGACTAACATCGATACCCGTGTCCTCGTCGATGAGCTGAGTGTCTCCCAGAAACAGATGGTGGAGATCGCGAAGGCGCTATCCTTCGATTCAAAGCTGATCATCATGGATGAGCCGTCGAGCAGCCTGACCCAGGATGAGATGAAGGAGCTCGTTGAGATCATTCACCACCTGAAGAGCCAGGGCATCTCGATCATCTACATCAGCCACAAGCTCGATGAGATCTTCGACTTCTGCGATGCAGTCACCGTCATGCGAGACGGAAACGTCGTGGGGTCCAAGCCCATCGGTGAGATCACCAGGCGGGAGATGATCTCCATGATGGTCGGGCGGACCATCGAGAACGAGTTCCCCGCACGCCCCCACAACATCGGGGAAGTATTCTTCGAGGTGAAGAACCTCAACTCGATAAAGCTGAAGGATGTCTCCTTCTCGCTTCACAAGGGAGAGATACTTGGGTTCGTGGGCCTGGTCGGTTCCGGCCGTACGGAGATCGTCAGGGCTATCTTCGGTGCGGATCATGTCAAATCCTGCGAGGTCTATATCGACGGGGAGCTTGCCCAGATCAACGGCCCGAGGGATGCCATGGATTACAGGATCGGCCTGGTTCCGGAGGACCGGAAACAGCAGGGCCTTGTGCTCCCGTTCACCGTTGAGATGAACATCGGGATCGCCA
This sequence comes from Spirochaetia bacterium, assembly GCA_963677595.1. GTDB lineage: Bacteria > Spirochaetota > Spirochaetia > CAKZLE01 > CAKZLE01 > CAKZLE01. The sequence goes on along the minus strand of OY782041.1, from coordinate 1,117,753 downwards.
GCCTTGAGAAGATCTTCCCGAAAGGCTTCCTGAAGAAGAGCGTTGAGACAGCGATCGCGGAGAACCATGTGAAGGCCCTCTCCATCAAGACGCCGTCATTGAAGACCGTGGTCAACTCCCTCTCCGGCGGGAACCAGCAGAAGTGCATCGTCGGTCGATGGATGGAGCTGGCACCGCGCATCATGATCATGGATGAACCTACCAGGGGAATCGATGTCGGTGCGAAGTATGAGATATACCTGCTCATGAAGCAGATCGTCGAGGAGGGCGGGGCAGTCATCCTGATCTCATCGGAGCTGCCTGAGGTACTGAATATGAGCAACAGGGTCTTGACGATAAACGAAGGCAGGATCACCGGTGAGTTCGACCCGAGCACGACGCCGGTAGAGGAGATCATGGAGAAGGCATTGGAAAGCGAGAAAGCAGGGGTCGCCCTATGATGAATAAACTTAGCCGTATCGTACGCGAATATCTTGTACTGATGCTGATCCTGGTCCTGGTGGTCATCACCTCCATCGTGGAACCGAAGTTCCTCACGACCGGGAACATCACGAATATCATGAGGCAGTTCGGCCCATTGATCATGGTCGCTATGGGTATGACCTTCGTCATCATCGGCGGGTTCCTGGACCTCTCAGTGGCCGGGATCATGTCGTTCATCGCGGCTGTGACCCTCTCGCTCATAGAACCCTTTGGGCAGGTCGGCGCACTGATCGCGGGCCTGGGTCTTGGGGCCCTTGCGGGATTGCTCAACAGCGGGATCATCATCGTCAGCGGGGCTACCACGCAGGCTGAGGCCCTGTTCATCACCTTCGGGATGAGTACGGTCTACGGCGGGGCAGCCTTGATGTATACTGGGGGTGTCACCGAACACCTGTCGTATCTCACGGTCAGCTACAGCCTCTTCACCTATATCGGGACGGCGACCATCGGGTTCTTCTCGGCTTCGTTCGTGATCTTCCTGGGGATCTTCGTGATCCTGTTCATATTCCAGAAATTCACGCGGATGGGCCGGGAGATCTTCCTGCTGGGCGGGAACAAGACGGCCGCGAAGTTCGCCGGTGTCTCGATCTCCAGGTCGATCATGATGATCTACATGATCTCCGGCTTGATGGCCGCTGTCGGGTCCATCATCCTATTCACCAGGGTCACCACGGCATCCCCGACTCTTGGGGCCGGGTTCGAGCTGAACGCCATCCTGGCTGTTGTCGTCGGTGGTTCCAGCCTCTCGGGGGGCAGGGGCAGCGTCGCACGTACCGTGCTCGGTACGCTGCTGATCATACTGCTTTCCAACTGTATGAACCTGCTGGGAGTTACCGTGTACATGCAGAATGTCATGCGGGGGCTGCTGCTCATGCTGGCTATCTGGCTCGATAACCGGAAAACACAATAAGGGGCGTATCATGAAAAAGAAATCTATACTTCGTTTTGCATCAAACCAGAAAGCGCTGATCGCGGTCCTGGCCATGATGTTCCTGATGTTGTTTTTCCCCACGAACTTCTACTCCGTCTTCAACCTCATGGAGCTGATGAACTCAGCATCGATCCTGATGATCGTCGCCTTCGGGATCACGATCGTCATCATTGCCGGCGGTATCGACCTCTCCATCGGCGGGACGCTCGTGATCGCTGGGATCCTGACCATCAAGCTGATGGCCTTCCTGCCTATCTGGCTGGCTATTGTGCTGGCAGTCCTCACAGGCGGCCTCATCGGGGCGATCAACGGCTACATCATCGTCTACCAGAAGACCGAGCCGCTTGTAGTCACGCTCGGGATGAGTCTGGTCCTGACCGGTCTCGCACAGCAGCTCACTGATGCGCATCCGCTGCCGGCTGAGGGCCTCAAGTTCATGATGATCGGGAATGGACGTGTCGCAGGACACATACCCAACCTGATCCTCATCATGCTCGTCATCTTCGCGATCTTCTTCTACCTGCTGCGCTTCACCAGCTACGGCAGGAATATGTATGCGATCGGCGGGAACTATGAAGTCGCTGAGTATTCCGGTATCGATGTCCTGAAGATCCAGGCCAGCGCATACGTGCTCTGCGGACTGGCAGCGGCCTTCGGGGGAGTCATGCTCTCTTCCAAGCTGAACTCCGGTTCCTCGATCTACGGTGATACCACGGCTCTGACGGTGATCAGCGGTATCGTGGTAGGTGGTACGTCGCTTGCCGGAGGTGTCGGGAGCGTCACGAAGACCATGCTCGGGCTCCTGGTATTCGCGGTCATGCAGAACGCGATGAACATGCTGGGACTCGATTCCTACCTGCAGATCATCCTTCGCGGTGTCGTCATGGTAGCGATCCTCAGTCTTGACAGCTACAGCCGGAAGCGAAAGCGTGAACTCGTGTAGGGCTGGGAAGTGACGGCAGCTTCCGCTGCCGTCTCCCAAGCGGCATGGTCGTATGATGAATGAATTCATGTTCTTCAATGGGGGAGAGGTAGCCTGTCCTCCGGGATGGCTGAGGAAGCTTCACAGCCACAGCTTCTACCAGATGATCATCGTCTATAAGGGATCCCTCTCTGTCACGATGCCGGAGGGGGATTTCATCGCAGGGACAGGCGATATCGTCTATTACGACTGTGACATACCCCATCAGGAAGAGAACCTCACTGACCAGCAAACACAGATCATCTACCTGGACTGGACCGGCCCTGAGCTGGAGTTCCCCCCGCTCATGCATGACAGGAGGGGACGGGTCAGGATCATGGCTGACTGGCTGTTGTCAGACAACAAGAACTCCCTCTACCGCAATCAGGAGAATACCGAGGACAATCTGATGCAGACCCTGCTCGACGAGGTCGAGCGGAACCTGTATGAACATGAACAGCAGGATGCGTTCGTGCCGAAGGTAAAGGGGTATATCGCCGAACGCCTGGCTCAGAAGATCACCCTTGAGTCCCTGGCTGGGGCGTTCGGGATGAACAAGTACACGTTCCTGCGTAAATACAAGAAGCATACCGGTATCACACCGATGGAGGAGGTGAGGGTCCTCCGTGTGGAGCGGGCCCGAGACCTGATCATCTCCACGGACCTCTCACTCAAGGAGATCGCCCAGAGTTGCGGTATGAGCAATGAGTACAACCTCTCGCGGGTCATCCATAAGGCCCTGAATGTCCCGCCGGGGTATTTCCGCAAGAGTCATTGAGTATCAGCGGTTGGCAAAATAGACGGCACCGATCGCCTGTGCGAACTGGGCGACCGTGAAATGGGGATCAGCTTCCAGTTCCTTCATCAGCGGGGTGTTCGCCAGGGTCGAATCGGCTATCTCGAAGATGATGTCATCCTTGATCGACCGCGCTCCCTCTACCATCAGGTCGAAACAGCGTTTTCGTTTTACCAGTCTCCCGAACATGGTCCGGGCCCCTGCGGCCGGGTCGAGTATCTTCTTCGTCTCCAGCCAGGTAACCGCCAGGAACTCGCCGAGCTCTTTCCAGATACGCTCATTCACCTCATCACCTTCCCGTTCGGGGAGGGACATCATATGCTCCAGGAAGGGCTTTCTCATATCATCCGGCTCAGTAGGCACGATGTATGCCGGTTTCCCATCGATCACGGACTCCCGGACGAATCCCCCCTCCAGGAGTTCAGCGAAGAGATCGGGTCTCTCGGTCGGGAAATACTTCATGGCCAGCCGGAAGATGCCGCTCTGGCTCGCATACTTTTGCAGTGTGCCCGGTAAGCCGGTGTTGAAGTTGTTGAGGCTCCGCAGGTCATCCGGATGGTATGCCCGTTCCCCATAACTCCCAAGGTCGATGATGAAGTTGTAGACTTCGAGCGGGATATCGGGGATGGATCCATCCTCATCGACCCAGCCGGTTCCCAGCTCGGTCCCCAGGGTATGGGCGAACACTCCGTTGGCGATCAGCCCTGGGTTCTCCGAGGCGGCTATCTCCACAGCTGCAGTGAAGGAGGCCATCGGGCCGTCGTTGATGATATGGACATTGCCAACATCCCCGACGTACTCGGCAAGACGATCGTTCAGGTTGGTCAGGGTCCTGAAATCTGATTCATAGTCGATAGCAGGGTTGTTCCTGATCCCACGGGTCTTATAGACCTCACCGCCGACGATCTTGTTCCGGACCACCACATCGGGGAAACACATGCCGATCGCATCGAGCTTGATGATCTGCCCTGCGGCGATCTGCTCCACATCGGAGCAGAATGTAAGCATAGCCTCTTCATCCGCTGCTATATGCAGTGCCTGTCCCTGTCGGGACAGGAGCAGGTCCTTCTCTGCTGACGGGTCACAGGCTGCGAGCGTGGCGACTGCCCGCATGAGCCTGACCAGGAGGAGGATGGGGTCTACCAGCTCCTTCGAGGTGGTGAAGAGCGCCGGGAACCAGTCGTACTCCTTGAAGCACAGGATCCTGCCGTCCTGCACGAGGACCATCTTGATGTCGGTGCCGCCCACATCGATCCCGCAGATGGTCTTGCCCTCCAGGTGTTCAGTCACGGTGGTGAATATGCTGAGGTCAGGGGACGTCATATCTCCGGACCCGGGTATCTCCGGGAGCAGGGAGAGTGGGTGTACCTCGAAATGGAAACCGTCTGATTCCGGGGCGAGGGTCTCGAGCATCCTGTCATTCACATTGACTGCCCGTCCATACCCACGTCGTCCGTTCCTGCTTGCATCTATGCCGAACACTCCTGACAGGTCCCGGCAGAACTTCACGAGCTGTGAATCTTCCCAGTCTATGTACAGGTCCATCTTCCTGCCGCCGAGGCTTGAGATGATGTTGTAGAGTTCTGCCCAGACATATTCACTGATAAAGGTGTCAGCTTCTTCGGATTCACCGAAGCAGGGGATGCGTATCGGGAAGTACCGCTGCTTCCCCTCATCGAGCAGGCTCAGCAGGCAATGGATGGTCCGCCCGTCTTCGAGGTCCTCGAAGGCCTCATGGGCAGTGCTGATATACACGGGCCGGCCTTCATGTGCCCTGGTAAGGAATGTTGAAATCATGGGTATCTCCTCCCTTATGCTTCTTGTTTGGATGCCTCGGTCTCCCTGATCACGGGGACTCCTTCATCTTCCAGGATCCGGTAGAATCCATCCAGCTCAGATTCGCTGTATGGTGTCATCGGCTCCAGGATTTCGCGTCTCATATCCATGAGTCGGTATTTATTGATCGCCAAGGGGTTGAAGTTGATCAGTTCGATAGCCTGGCCCGGGGCTTCCCGCTTCACGAAGCGGGCGATCCCCCTGATATTCTCCTCTGTCGCGGTCATACCTGGGATGAGCGGGATGCGGACCAACATGGCTCCTCCGGAACGGGCGAGCATGCGGAAGTTGGAGAGGATCTGTGAGTTGTCCTTTCCCGTATACTTCCTATGGGCAGCCGCATCAAGGATCTTCAGGTCGACGATGAAGAGGTCGACGACGCCGATGAAACCGTTAAGCACCTCCTCCTCCGCCTGCATCGAGGTCTCCATGGCGGTGTGGATGCCCTGTGCCTTGCATGCTGATAGCACTTCCCGTGCGAACTCGGGCTGAAAGAGGGGGTCTCCCCCAGAGAGGGTGATACCCCCGCCGGACTGTGCATAGAACTCCCGGTCCTGCAGGAGGGTCGTGACCGCCTCCTCGACAGACAGGTCATAGCCATCGAAGGCGAGGGCTGTCGTGGGACATTCCTCCACACAGATCCCGCACCGGTCGCACCGGTCATGGTCGATCCGGATGAAGGGTGATCCCCCTTCATCGGCGGTAAGTGCCTGCTTCGGGCATACGGCAATACAGCTCCTGCATTGGATGCACTTATTCCCGAAATACCAGAGGTTGATGGTGTCAGTGATCCCTTCCGGGTTATGGCACCAGATGCAGCCCAGGGGGCAGCCCTTGAGAAAGAGTGTGGTCCTGATCCCGGGGCCGTCGTGTACGGCGAATTTCTTGGTATCGAAGATTCGTCCCGTCACATTCCCTCTCCATAGCTGGTCCTGGCGATGATCTCGTCCTGGAGGTCCCCGGCCAGTTCGGTGAAGTAGGCGGTATAACCGGCTACCCTGACTGTGAGGCTGGAATACTTCTCCGGGTCCTTCTTGGCCGCGATCAGGTCTTCCTTCCGCAGGACGTTGAACTGGATATGGTTGATCTTCAGCTTCACGAAGGTACGGAGCAGTGAGGAGAACTTCTTGATCCCTTCACGAGTCTGGAAGAACTCTGGCAGGAACTTCATGTTGAGCAGGGTGCCGTTGCTGCCGAGTTTGGAGTTCACGCGCGCTACTGAGTTCAGCAGGGCTGTGGGGCCGTTCGTGTCCCTGCCGTACATGGCCGAGACGCCTCCGTCTGCCAGTGGTTCCTGTGCGTGCCGCCCGTCAGGGGATGCCCCGACGTTCTGCCCCATGGGGACGTGTGCGGATACGGTGTAGAGCCCGGTATGGTAGGCACCGCCCCTGACATTGGTGTATTCCCCGAGCTTTGATGCAAAGTACTCGACCCACTGGTTGCCCAGGGTATCGACCCATGCGACGTCATTCCCGTATTTCGGGACCTTGTGGATGACGGTCTGCCTGAGGGATTCCTTCCCGTCCCAGTCGGTCTGCAGCGCCTGCAGCAGCTCGGTTCTTGAGATCTTTCCCTTCTCGAATACGAGCTCTTTCAATACCGCGAGGCTGTCAGCCAGGTTCGCTACCTGGATGGCCTGGATCCCGGAGAGGTTGTAGTAGGCCCCGCCTGCTGTCACGTCCAAGCCCTTCTCGATGCAGTCATCGATGACACTCGAGAGGAATGCGGAAGGAAGTACCTCCGCATGGGTCCGGTCCACTACTTCACAGCTTCTGATCATGCGCCCGATGTAATGATCGAGCTGCCTGGCAAAAGCAGCTTCCAGCTCTTCATAGCTCGTATAATCTTCCAGGGTTCCTGCCTTGAGGCCCATCTCACGGCCGGTCAGCAGGCAGACCCCGTCGGTGAGAGTAAGCTCCAGTGCTTTCATGAGGTTGAACATGGCTGCATCGCTCCAGCCGAGGTTGTTCCCATGGGTAGTGAGCTCAACACAGCCGACGATGGCATAGTCGCGGGCATCCTTCTCCTCGATCCCGACGTTCATCAGTGCCGGGATGACTCCCTCATCATTGAACACCTGGGGGATCCCGCTGCCGAGCCCGATGACCCTGCTGCACTCGTCGACGAACTGCTCATCAGACCTGGAGTAGAGGCGGGCGGAGAGGTTGGGTTGAGGTAATAAGATATGGCTCTGGGCTTTCAGGAAGAGGAACGACAGTTCGTTCACGGCATCATTGCCATGCTCATCCTGCCCCCCGCAGGCGATGTTGAACCCGATGGGGAAGCCTGCGAAGTACTTCGCGCTGTGGGAGTTCCTCAGGTAGACGATCTGGTTGAACTTCAGCCAGAGGGCTTCGATCAGTTCCAGTGCCTCCTGGTCATCGATGATGCCTGAGGAGATATCTGCCTGGTAATAGGGGTAGAGGTACTGGTCTGCCCTGCCCGGGGAGAAGGAGGAGGCATTCGACTCCATCTGGAGGATCACATAGAGGAACCAGAGCGACTGCAGGGCTTCATGGAATGACTCAGGCGGGGTGGTTGAGAGCTTCCGGCAGATCCGGGAGACCTCCCGCAGGTTCTCAGCGATTCCTTCATCAGGCTCCCTGTCAGCCATGGTCCCTGCCAGTTCAGCATAGCGCTGCATGAAGCGTACAGCGCCGTCCTGGGTGATGATGAGGCTCCTGTAGAACTCCCTCTGGTCTTCAGGAGCTGCAGCGAGCTTCGCCTCGGCTGCAGCCTTGAGCCCGGCAGGTCCGGTGAGCAGCCACTTCTCAGTGTCGGGGCAGATATGGCCCTGGGCATGGTCCTTCTGGTTGATCTTCGCGACCTTCGCGATGTCACTTACCTCAGGCCCGATCTTTTCCCTGATGACATCCTCAAGACATATTCCTTCCCAATAGGGGTAGATATCATTCCTGAAGGCGTCGATATCTTCCGGCCTGACATTGAACTTGTCCTGGGGGCGTGTCGGGAGCGTCTCGATCTCGTCATTTATCCATGAGCTCCCGGCTTCGGGGAAGACGACTCCCGCCCTGACCCCGGGGGTCCTGTTGCCGACTATCAGCTCGAGGGGGTCTATCCTGATCTCCATCTTCTCGAGGGATGCAGCCAGGCTGTAGGCACGCTTCAAGGCCTTGCTCTCCCCCTCATGTTCACGGTAGCTGTCCGTGATGATCCGGGCCTGTTCCAGGGACATGTATCTCGGTTCGCTGAGCATATGTGCCTTCAATGAGGCTATCCGTTCGGTCATAATCAGATTTTCCATAGTATCACCTTACTACCTTTATAGTTATTAACAGCTTAGCAATGAAAGTCCCAGCCGGCAATAGCAGGAAGTGATAGTAATTTACCAAATATTGACTTCACCAGCATACACGTGGGGAGGGAAAGGCGAGTACTTGCCCTTGAGGGGGGAACGGGGTACCATGGTCCTATGTTCAGCTGGGAGGCAAGCGTATGAAACAGTATATGGTTATGGGATCATATACGGAACCCATCCTCTTCGGTACCGGTGAGGTGTACCAGGGGAAGGGCAGAGGAGTCACTATCTGCTCGTTCGAGGATGGGGAGATAGAGGTCATCGAGGAACTGGCGATACCGAACCCTTCCTTCGTCTGTGTCGATGAATCACGGAAGCGGATCTATGCCGTCAATGAGCTGAAGGAGTACCTTGGGTCAGAAGGCGGCGGGGTGACCGAGCTCTCCTATGATAAAGACCTAAGCCTCACCGTAGAGGGGACCTGGTGCACCGGGGGGAAGGATCCCTGCCATATCGCCGTGTCTCCTGGAAAGGACCTCATCGCGATCGCGAACTATTCCAGCGGGTCGGTTACGACCTTCGGCCTGGATGAGAATGGGAACATCATCGGCGAGGGGAGGACTGTCTTCCAGCATGAGGGACGCAGCGTGCATCCCGAACGGCAGACCGAACCCCATGCCCACAGCTGTATCTTCGCGGATGAGCTGCTCTATGTGGCTGACCTGGGCCTTGACCGGATAGTCGCCTATGACCTCCCTGGCGAGAAGATCGTGCCCAATACCTCGCTGGGAGTTACGGTCCCTGCAGGAAATGGGCCGCGTTACGGGGAGTTCAGCAGTGACGGCAGGTTCTTCTACCTCGTCAATGAGCTTACCTCCCAGGTCATCGTCTACCGTCATGCAGCCGGAAGGTTGGAAGAGCTGCAGGCAGTGAGTACCCTGCCTGGGGACTTCACCGGTGAGAGTACCTGTGCCGATCTGCACCTGACACCCGATGGGAAGAGGCTCTATGCCTCCAACCGGGGCCATGACAGCATCACGGGCTATCGGGTTGAGGGGGACGGGAGCCTCTCCCTCATCTCCTGCCAGCCCTGCGGGGGACGGACCCCCAGGAACTTTGCCATCGACCCGGCAGGGGAGTACCTGCTCGTCGGGAACCAGGACAGCGATACGGTCAGTGTGTTCAGGATCGAGGAGGATGGCTCACTTGCCTTGGTGAACCAGGTGGAGACAGGTTCCCCTGTGTGCATCCGGTTCTTTCAGCCTACCAGCGGTTGAACCCCCGGAGGGTGAGGGTCTGGCTGCTCACGCCCTTTGACATGTCGGAGGCGAGGTAGAGGGCCCCGTTCGCAACATCCTCGGGCTCGAAGAGGTCTCCCCCGGCATCGAGGATGAACTGCCGCCGCTCGGAGGTCTGGAACATCTCCGTATCGACCGGTCCCGGGCAGATCGCATTCACCCGGACCTTGTCTGGGCGAAGCTCATCGCCGAGGGCCTGCGTCAGGCCCAATACCGCTGCCTTCGAGGCTGAGTAGGCGGAACTGCCGGGAAGTCCCCGCAACCCTGCAGCTGATGCGATATTGATGATATTCCCCCCTCCCTGGCTCTTGAAGATGGGCAGCACTGCCTTGGTCATCAGGACGACGGTCCGCAGGTTCACCTCCAGGATCTCATCCCAGACCTCCATGGGCATGTGGATGAGCTTCATCTCCTTTGAGATGCCCGCATTGTTCACGAGGATATCGAGTCTCCCGTACTGCTCCAGGACACTCTTGAGGATGGAGGCAACCTGGTCTGCATCCCGCAGGTCGCCGGTGACGCTGAAGGCGTCCCCGCCATTCTGCGTGATCTCCCGGACGACCTCCCCGAGGACAGCAGCGTTGCGTCCTGTAAGGACTACCTTTGCCCCTTCTTCAGCGAACTTCAGGGCGATGGCCTTGCCTATTCCCCTCCCTGCTCCGGTGATCAGGGCTACTCTATCTTCCAACAGCATATGCACCTCTTCTGTTTCTATGGTTTGTGCAGGTATTCTAGCATGAGAGTGTCTATATGGCATAGCATTCAGCTACTATCCTTGATTATGACTCGATTAACAGGTATAATTGGGTCAGATAATGACCCAAAAAGTAGATTAATTGGGTCAGGTGGAGTCATGCATGTATATATGGGAACAAAAAGCTTGGCCGGGATTTACCTGGGATGCGGAGAGGATTCTCCCTAGCCTCTCACAGGTTCGGAGAAAACAAGGGAATCTTCTTGCCCGTTTACCATCTTTGGGACTCCGCGAAGAAGGATTCCTGTTGGAGAATGAGATCGTAAGTTCCTCATTGATAGAGGATGAACCGTTGGATCCGTTATCGATCAGGTCTTCCATCGCTAGGAGGCTTGGTCTTCCAACAGCAGGGCTTCCTTCCCCACGGGAAGGAGACGGGTTCGTGGCTGCATTACTTGATGCCATGAAGGGGTTTAGACAACCGTTGACATCGGAGAAGTTGTGTAGTTGGCAGGCTTCACTGTTCCCCACGGGCTATTCCGGACCTTATAGGGTCACCGTTGGCTGGTGGAGAGGTATTCATGAACAGATGCAGATCATATCGGGGTCATTGAAGCATGAAGTCATCCATTATGAGGCCCCGCCCTCTGAACGAGTTCCCGAAGAGATGGAACGGTTTCTCAGGTGGTGGAATACCCCGGATGCTGTTCCAGATGGGATCATCAGGGCAGCCCTTGCGCATCTTTGGTTCGTTTCGATTCACCCATTCTCAGATGGCAATGGCAGATTGGCAAGATTACTCTCCGATCTTGCCTTGGCTCAGGATGAGCATACCGGTACAAGGGGATATGCGATGTCTCAATCGATCCTGCAGCAGAGAACGGAGTATTATGCTGTGCTGGAAAGCATGCAGCAAGGGGATCTTGATGTCACTGATTGGATCGTCTTTTTCATTGATATGATGAGCAGCGCGATCGATGCATCTCAGAAGGTATTCCTGCGTGTTGAACACGTTGCAAGGATGTATGCACGGATCAACAGTCTTTCATTGAATGAGAGACAGCAGAAAGTGATCAGGAAACTGATCGATATCTATCCTGAACCGTATACCGGTGGACTGACAAACAGGAATTACGTCTCGATTACTAAGACCAGCCGGGAAACAGCAAAACGTGATCTTGCAGATCTGGTTTTCAAGCAGGTGCTGACACAGAGTGATGCAAGAGGTCGTTCGGTATCCTACCAGTTGAATCTGCAGTACCTTCTTGGGTGATGCTATTATCGGGTTGAGATTAGTGAATCTGTCGGGTTGAAGTTAAAGAATCTGTCGGGTTGAAGTTAAAGAATCTGTCGGGTTGAAGTTAAAGAATCTGTCGGATTGAAGTTAATGAATCTGTCGGATTGAAGTTAATGAATCTGTCGGGTAGTGGCTTGTACTAGAATTTTTATTGTGATATAATTTTCTATAAGGAAAAGATATATGGATGGAAAGAAATATCTGCCGCGACTGATTGACAACAAGGTAACTACCTACCTCAGGGCGTTTGGAGCTGTCTGCATCGAAGGGCCTAAATGGTGTGGGAAGACCATGACCTCATTGCACCATAGCAATAGTAGTTTCTATGTTGGAGCACCAGTAGGCAATTTCAGCAATCGCAGATTGGCATTGCTGGATTCTTACCTCATCCTAGATGGTGATACTCCCCGGTTGCTCGATGAATGGCAGGAAGTCCCGTCAATCTGGGATGCTGTTCGTTATGCGGTTGATGAACGGGGAGAACCGGGGCAGTTCATCCTTACTGGGTCTTCTGCTCCAACGGATTACGGTATTCTTCACAGCGGGGCAGGACGAATCGCCAGATTGCGCATGAGCCCCATGTCTCTCTATGAGATGGGGGTCTCTTCGGGTTCCGTTTCCCTTAAGGATATATTTGCAGAAAGTGCCAGATCAGTATTTACCGGGGATGTTGATCTTCGGGAGATCATCCGGCTCATTATTCGTGGGGGATGGCCGGAGAACATTGGCATGGATCCTGAGTTAGCACGATTGCTGCCAAAGCAATATATAGAGGCAGTCATAGAGAGAGATATCAATAGGGTAGATGGACGTTCGCGGAACCTGCAGAAGGTACGTCTGTTGTTACGGTCCCTTGCAAGGAACGAAAGTACCACAGCCACGAACAGGACCCTGAAGCATGATATTAAGGAAATAGACGATGATGATATAGATGTGGAAACGGTAGCTGAGTACCTGAATGTGTTTGAGCGACTCTTCCTCCTTGATAACCAGCTGCCTTTCAGTCCGCGTATACGCTCTTCGGTACGTGTGAAACAATCAGTCAAACATCATTTTTGCGATCCATCCCTGGCGTGTGCCCTGTTGGGGACAACGGAAGAGGCCCTGCTCTCAGACCTGGAGACCTTGGGATTTCTGTTTGAGGCACTCTGTGAGCGTGACCTGAAGATTTATGCAGAAGCCAATGATGCAAAGTTGTACCATTACCAGGATTACCAGGGCAATGAGATCGATGCTGTCGTGGAGCTGCCGGATGGCAGATGGGGTGCCTTTGAGATCAAACTTGGTGCAAACCAAGTGGATGATGCAGCAAAGAGCCTGTTGAAGATCAAGTCTGGAATCGAAAGCGATCCGAAGGGGAAGCCTCCGACGGTTCTTGGAGTGATCTGCGGTCTTACCAACGCCTCCTACCTCCGACCCGATGGTGTTTATGTGATACCAATCACGGCATTGAGGGATTAAGACATGGTTGGAGGATGCTTTCCTCCTGACCATATCGCCTGTAGAATACTTGTTATATTTCCATAATGCTGTATAATTGACGTATTATGGAAATGAAAAAGAATATTTCGTTTCTCGAATTCAGGGATTTCTTCTTTCCTCTCGGCTGTTTCTCCATCCACCAGGTACGGGTATGGAATGAAGGGTTCGACAGGAACAATCTCGGGCGCTGGGAGCGGCAGGGAAAGATCATCAGGCTCCGGCAGGGGTTCTATATGTTCCCTGCCCATAAGCAGAATGGTGATACTCCCTTCTTTGCTGCCAACAAGATATATGCTCCCTCGTATATCAGCCTTGAAAAAGCCCTCTCCTATTTCGGGATCATCCCGGAAGCCGTCATCCCTGTTACCAGCGTGACGGCAAGGAAGACGAAGAGCTTCCACAACGATCTCGGGGAGTTCGTCTACCGGTCCGTCAAACCAGAATTGATGTTCGGGTATACCATTGAGCCTTCCGCTCGTACCAAGGGGTGGAGTATCATGCTGGCAACCCCAGAGAAGGCGATTCTTGACTTCCTGTACCTGAATCCGCACTTCCGTAGTGAAGCTGATATGCAGGAGCTGCGTTTTGATGTTGATTTCATGCAGGACGAGCTTGATGCTGAGCGTTTAGAGGCATATCTTACCAGGTTCGGGTCAGACAGCCTCAGGCGGAGGCTGTCAATGATGAAGGAGGTATACCTATGATCGAGATAGCTGCCATCAAGAATTTCTTCCCTGCTTCAATCAGGGATGATACAGGTTTCCAGAAGTTGATGCTCAAGGAGTATATCCAGTGCCAGATCCTTGAGTACCTCTCGAACTCTCCGTTTATCTCACGTCTCTCATTCATCGGGGGAACAAATCTCCGGTTGATCAAGCGAATTGAAAGGTTTTCTGAAGACCTTGACTTCGACTGCAAGGGGATGTCGAAAGATGATTTTCTCGCCATGACTGACGGGGTAGTGAGGCATCTTGGCTATCTGGGCTATGAGGTTGAGCCGAAAGAGCGGGAGCATGATGGCCTTACGGCGTTCAGGAGGTCCCTCTATTTCCCTCAGCTGCTGTTCGGGCTGCAGCTGAGCGGGTACAGGAATGAGAGGTTTCTTATAAAAGTCGAGATGGAGGATCAGGGAATCCCGTACCAGACGGTACCGGCTTTCGTGCAGAGTTGCGGGTTCTTCTTTCCGATACCCGTACCGCCTGACGAAACTCTCTGTGCCATGAAGATATCGGCTCTTTTGGATCGTGGGAAGGGAAGGGACTTCTATGATGTGATGTTCCTCCTGGGGCAGACAAGACCGGATTACCGATTCCTCAGTATACGGCATGGGATACATGACGGACAGGAACTAAAGAAGGCTCTGGAGCTTCGGTCATCTGAAGTGGATCTTGTGAATAAGCAGAAAGATGTCGGGCACCTCATGTTCAGCCGGGAGAGAGCCTCTATGATCGTGAACTTCAGGTCATTCCTGGATACGCTAAACCTGTTTGATACTCCTTACTGATCAGGTTTCGGGATCAAAGCAGACGATACCATCCCTCCCGGCAGATTTCGCGCTGTACAATGCGGTATCTGCCTGACGCAAGAGGGTGACCCCGTCGATACCCGGGCTTGAGGAGGCTATGCCCATGCTGACGGTGATGATCGATGAGACTTCCGAATGCTCATTGGGGATGGCGGCATCCCTGATGATCTCCCTCACCTGCTGTGCGAACACCTTCGCCCCGGCCAGGTCGGTTCCCGGCAGGAGGATGAGGAACTCCTCCCCTCCGAAGCGGTAAGCCTTCCTATCCCCCTGCCGGGCAGCGTCCTGCAGGATACCGCTGACCTGCTTCAGGCATATATCACCCTGCAGGTGGCCGTAGGTGTCATTGAAGCGCTTGAAGAAGTCAATATCGAGGATGATGAGGGAGAAGCGTGTCCCATGCTGCTTCGCATCCTGTAACCGCGTCTCGATGTCATCCATCAGGTTCAGCCTGTTGGCAAGGCCGGTCAGTGGGTCCGTGTTAGACAGGACCTCCAGTCTCCTGGTCTTGTCCAGACCCTGGACCCGCTCCCGCTCATACGCCCGTTCGAAGACGATCAGCAGCAGCGCGATGAACGCGAAGATGATGGGCACATTGATCATCCAGTCGATGAACTGCTCCTGCGCGGTCATCGGCTTGAACAGCTCGGGCTGGTACCGATACAGGGTGATCAGCCCCATATGAAGGACCAGGAACAGGCCATTCATGATGAGCCGTTCTGTCCCTTCCAGGAGGAAGTTGATCAGCAGCATGATCACGAGCGAGTAGATGATGCTCGGTGACACTAATCCGGAGCTGCTCAGCCATGAGAGCGGGAGGATCACGAGGGCTATCGCGTAGGTGCCCAGGCGATGGACCTGGGACGTCCTGATCCCCTTGAGGGCAAGGATCCCCATGACCACACAGAATGCGGCAAGACCCAGCCACTTGTAGTTGAAGGAGAAATCCAGGCCAAAGAGTATGTTGGTGATGATCGTCAGCACCGCCAGGCTGGCGAAGAACAGCATATAGTAGAGGAAGATCCTCTCTTTCACGGAATATTTTCGTTTGAATGTATGTACCCATCGCGAATCAGTACGGTGTTCCACTGTCAGTCTCCATCCGTCGTATGCTCTCACCCATGCGGCCTGCATGTGACTGGTTCAATCTTAGAGTATATCGGGAGGTCGTGCAACCAGGATCTTGCGTACACCCATGACCCCTATCCCCGTGCTGGGACCCCGGGTATGGGATCATCAATGAGTGACGGGAGCTGCCTCATACAAGATAATTCATGATAAATAGTACAATACCTGCATGAATGCGGGTATAATACCTACTATGAACTGCATTGAAGTCAAGGACCTGGTCAAACGGTACGATAAGGTGGAAGCGGTGAAGGGGATCAGTTTCACCGTGGAGAAGAACTCCTTCTTTGCCTTCCTGGGCCCGAACGGTGCCGGTAAGAGCACGACGATCAACATACTCTCGACCCTGCTCGACTACGATTCCGGGCACATCCTGGTGAACGGGAAAGAACTGGGGAAGGAAGATGATGCCATCAGGGACTCGATCGGGGTGGTCTTCCAGAATTCCGTGCTGGATGACCTGTTGTCCGTACGCGAGAACCTCCATATACGGGGGTCCTTCTACGGCCTCCATGGGCATGAGGTCGACCAGCGGGTGGAGGAGATCAACTTCCTGCTCGAGATCAAGCCCTTCTACCACCGGCGATACGGCAGGCTCTCGGGAGGGCAGCGACGTAAGGCCGATATCGCCCGGGCCCTGTTGAACTGGCCTGAGATCCTGATCCTGGATGAGCCCACGACCGGGCTCGACCCCAAGAGCCGGAATGATATCTGGACCTTGATCAACCGGTTGAGGAACGAGAAGAAGATCACGATCTTCCTGACAACCCACTATATGCAGGAGGTCCACGACGCCCGGAAGGTGGTGATCATCGACCGGGGGGAGATCATGGCGGTAGGTTCGAGTGAGGAGCTCAGAAGCCGGTACTCCTTTGACCGGCTGAAGGTCTCTCCTTCCCCGGAGCTGGAAGCAGCCCTGAAGCAGGATGGAAGGGAATACTTCACCGTCAATGAGACGGTAAACATACCATTGAAGGATTCCTTCGAGGGGGTGGGACTCGTGAACAGGTACAAGTCTTTGATAGGGGAGTTCGAGATACTGAAAGGTTCTATGGATGATGTGTTCCTGAACATCACCGGCAGGGACCTGGAGAGATGAAGATGAAGACCTTGCTGCAGTTGATCAAACGCAATTCCCTTCTGTTCTTCCGTGACCGGGCATCGGTCTTCTTCAGCTTCCTTGCAGTGATCATCATCATCCTGATGTATATCCTGTTCCTGGGAAAGATGCAGACGAACGACCTGAGCCAGTCCTTCGGGGCGGTCCCCGGGATCGACTGGCTCACGAGCAGCTGGATCATGGCGGGGATCCTGACGGTATCAACGGTGACCGTACCCCTTGCCTCACTGGGGACCATGATCAAGGACCGGGAATCAGGCAGGATCATCGATTTCTATACCTCTCCCATCAACCGTAACATCCTGGCCCTGAGCTACCTGATGAGCACATGGATCATCTCCATCATCATGGTGAGCCTGAACCTGGTAGTGGGGCTGGTCTATGTGCTGTCAAACGGCGGGGAGTTCTTCCCCCTTCAGGTCCTCCTGAAGCTGGTCGGCCTGTACAGTCTATCAATCGTGAGCTTCAGCAGCATGTTCTATTTCATCAGCCTGTTCATGAGGAGCCAGAATGCCTTCGGCCTCCTCAGTACCCTTGTGGGGACTTTCATAGGCTTCCTGGGAGGCATCTACATTCCCATCGGCGTCCTGGGCGAAGGGCTGCAGGCCGTGATGAACCTGCTGCCCACCTCCTCCAGCGTCGTCCTGATTCGCAGGATCTATATGAGCGGGGCCATAGAGAAAGTGTTTGCCAATGCACCGCAGGAAGCCTATGACCAGTATGCCAACCTGTACGGGCTCTCCGTACACGTTGGGGACAAAGAGCTGGGCAACCCAATCATGGTGTTGTACCTCGTTGCCTTCGCGGTCCTGTTCTACCTGCTCAGTGTCCTCAAGCTGTCACGCAGCAAGCTGTAGAGATGTTCCGTTAGAGAGAATATAACCGAATGAAAACAGAGAATATGCCCGATTGAAATGAGAGAATTTAACCGAATGAAATCGGGGAATTTAACCGAATACCATTGCTTATGCAAATCTTTTGTAGTACTCTTTGTGTAGGAGCATGTACATGGACACTAGTTTCTATAGACCACGTGTCATAGACACGGCAATCGAGCAGTACCTCAGGGTATTCGGGGCAGTCTGCATTGAGGGCCCAAAGTGGTGCGGGAAGACCTGGACTGGGCAGAAGCATGCTCAAAGTGAGTTCTTTGTCGAAGACCCATATAGAAATTTTCAGAACAGGCAGCTCGCACAGATAGATCCGTCTATGGCTCTTACAGGTACGCAGCCTCGTCTGATTGATGAATGGCAGGAAGTGCCGTCGCTCTGGGATGCGGTAAGGTTCACCGTCGATAAGAGCACCTTGAAGGGACAGTTCATCCTTACCGGCAGCGCCACCCCTGCACACAAGGGGGTCATGCATAGTGGTACTGGTCGTATAGCACGACTGCGCATGATGCCTATGTCGTTGTTCGAGTCGGGAGATTCCGCTGGAAACATATCCTTGCAAGAGCTATGTGCCGGTACGCTTGAGAACAGCATGACTGGCGAAGTGAGTCTTCAAGCTTTGGCATCCTATATCCTGAGGGGAGGCTGGCCCGGCAGCCTGGGCTTATCGACGGAAGATGCCTGTAAGGTCCCAGCACAGTACTTAGAGAATGTGGTGACTAATGATATCGCCAAAGTAGATGACAATGTGCGTGATGAGGCGAAGATGCGTCTTCTGCTTCGCTCTCTTGCACGGAACGAGAGTACTACAGCATCCATGAGACGTCTGAAGAGTGACATGAAAGGAGTTGAGCATTTAACCATCGATGAGGATACCATCGCTGCGTACCTCAATATCTTAGGGAAGCTGTTCATCATCGAGAACCAGAAACCATTTGCGGCTGCCTTACGTTCCTCCCTTCGCATCAAGCAGGCAGAGAAACGCCATCTCGTCGATCCATCTTTTGCATGTTCGCTGTTGGGCATCACTGATGAAAGAAGATTGATCGGGGATCTGAGGACGTTTGGATTTCTATTCGAGGCTTTATGTGAACGGGATCTCCGGATCTATGCGCAATCTTTCGGTGCCAATCTCCTGCATTACCAGGACTACAAGAATAATGAGATCGATGCGGTTGTAGAACTTCCGGATGGAAGCTGGTCCGCCTTTGAGATCAAATTGGGGGCGAACCAGATTGACGAGGCTGCTGCAAAGCTCCTGGACATAAACAAGAGATTCGAACGTCCGGCAACTACTCTTTGTGTGATCTGCGGCCTCTCAAGCGCAGCCTACCGCAGACCAGATGGTGTCTGCGTGGTACCGATCACGGCATTGAGACCGTGATTGTTCCGTAAGAGAGAATCTAACCGAATGGAAACAGATAATATGACCGAATGGAATGAGAGAATTTAACCGAATGGGATGCCAAGGATACTACGGTGTAGACCTCACGCAGATGATTGATCGTAAAATCGGCACATTCAATATCCCTATGCATGATGCCTGAGCAGCTTTCCGTACGCTTGATCGAATCACTGGACAAGATGAATTCAATATGATACTATCTACGTACGTAAAAGCGTACGGAGATGGTATGGGCAGTATGAATGTTACTAATGCACGAAAGTATTTATACAAAATAGTTGAAGAAGTGAATGAGACTCATGAACCTATAGAGATAACCGGTAAATATGCTTCAGCCGTACTGGTCGGGGAAGACGACTGGCGTAGTATCACGGAAACACTGTTTCTCACTTCTATTCCCGGTATGAGGGAATCGATCCTGGAGGGGATGAACACCCCTGTCGCTGATCTGGATGAAGATCTTGAGTGGTGATGTATACACTACTGTTCACAAAACAGGCGAAAAAAGACGCCAGGAAATTATCTGCTTCAAACCTGAAGGGAAAAGCTGAACACATCCTGGATGTACTGAGACAGGATCCTTTTACTGATTATCCTCCCTATGAACGATTGCTTGGAGACCTGACAGGGGCTTGTTCCAGAAGGATCAATATCCAGCATAGAATAGTCTACCAGGTGCTCGAAGAGCACCAGATAGTCAAGATCTTGCGTATGTGGACGCATTATGAATAGCAGCACAGAGCCTCATTCCATCTCCCCCTGCTCGAGGAAGCTGTAGTACTCCTCATCAGAGAAGATGAGGTGGTCGAGCAGGTGGATGCCGAGGATCTTGCCGGCCTCCACCAGCCGGATGGTCACCTCCCGGTCCTCCCTGCTGGGGGTGAGGTTCCTGCTCGGATGGTTATGGGCTACGATGATGGAGGTGGCACGTTCCCTGATCGGGGTGGCGAAGACCTCACGGGGATGGACGATCGTCCGGTTCACCAGGCCGATGGAGACCACCCCGATGGAGAGGACCTCATGAGCCCCGTTGAGTGATACCCGGAGGAAGTGCTCCTGCTGCCTGTCCGCGTAATGCCTCACCAGGGGGTAGATGTCGCTGGGAAAGGCGATCTGCCTTTTTGTGGTATACTCCATCCTCCTTCCCAGCTCCAGGGCAGCAAGGAGGACTGAGGCCTTGGCTTCCCCGATACCGTTGAGCCCGGTGAGGTCTGAGGACTGCAGAGCTTCCTTCTTCTCGTCTATGATATCGAGTAGCTTGAGGGCCAGGCGGTGAACCGGTGTCTCTTTACTCCCGGTACCAAGCAGGATCGCCACGATGTCGAGGTCGGACAACGACTCTGAGCCGTGGGTAGTGAGTCGCTCCCTCGGCTTACCGTCGTAAACAGCTAACGCACGGTTTCTTTGATGGTGTTTATAGTTCTTCATATAGATACTAAACGGAAAAATGTGCGAATTGATTCAAGTATCTGGGAAATTCAGGGATATTTTATCACTCATCCCTGCAGGAGGCGGCATTCGCCGCCATCTGCAGAAAGACCGTCCGGCAGGTCTCGAGATCACCGGGGTCTATCCCCTCCATCAGGCTCTGCTCGAACTGCTTGACGACAGGTATGGTCTTCCGGTAGATGAGCTTTCCCTTCCTGGTGCAGGTGAGCATGATGTTCCTCCTGTCGGAGGGAAGCTGCTTCTTGGTGATCAGCAGGTCTTTTACCATCCGCTCCACCAGCCGTACGATCGTGGATGTCCTGACTACCATGAGTTCAGCGAGACGGGTCATATTGATCTCAGGATTCTCAGCAATGAAATAGAGTGCCGCCCATTGGGATCGGGTGATGCCGAAGGGTGCGACAAGCTCGTTCAATGTGTCAAGCATGATGCGGCCGTGAAGGGAGATAGAGAAGGGGATATAATCATCGATCTTGAGCATGTGCTTTCCTGTTACGTGTTACCCTCGTTCACGAGTGAACGATATCGGTTCAGATCAACCAACCGTAAGTATAGTATGAAAAAAGGGAAACGTAAATGAATATAAGCAATTTCTTAGTTTTATTACATTGCTCAGGTATAGGTGATACGAAGCCCTGCCCCGGTCTCGATGACCGGTGCGGCAGCTGCCAGGGCTGCAAGCGCCTGCAGCC
Organism: Spirochaetia bacterium; assembly: GCA_963677595.1. Classification (GTDB taxonomy): domain Bacteria; phylum Spirochaetota; class Spirochaetia; order CAKZLE01; family CAKZLE01; genus CAKZLE01. Next base: position 1,096,507 of record OY782041.1, on the reverse strand, counting down.
CTGTGCAGTGGCAGGCATGGAGGGCCTTGAGCCCAAGTCCCTTGAGGTATGCGACAGTCCCTTCGAGCTGTGCGGCTGGTGCATCGATGAGGTGGAGCCCCCCGATGATATCGATGATGCGGTCATCGGAACATACTTCTTTCGCGTATTCACAGATGTTGCAGATCCCTGCATGGGAGCAGCCGGTGATGATCACCAGTCCTTCGCCGGTGGTGCAGACTATGGCTGAATCATCGGGAATATGGTCCTCCCTCTGCCCTTCGTCCTTGAACCCGATCGAGGGGACCGGTTCGAAGGGCATGACCCTCGGGATCTCCCCGAGGAAGGTGCAGTGTTCGGAGAGCCGTACCGGCTCCCTCGATAGGCTGACCTGGAAGCAGGGATCGAGCCGCTCTTTCGGGATAAGAGACCCGATCTGGCCGATGCCGGGGAGGGTGGTCGGGGTGAGGGCCTCCGGGTGCGCCACGAGGACCGGCCGATTGGGCTTACGTCCCAGAAACCGTGCCTCGGTGAACAGTCTCATGAAGTCGCATAGGCCCCAGGTATGGTCGAGGTGGCTGTGGGAGAGCACGAGATGGTCAACGGCTGTGAGGTCCTTCCCCAGCTTGGTCGCGTTCCTGATGAAGACATCCGAATACCCGCAGTCAAAGAGGGTCGATGCCTCCCCATCCTCGATGAGGATCGAGAGTCCCGGTTCCCCGAGGAAGTAGGAGTCCGTGATCGTATGGTTGTCAGTCAAGATCGTAATGCTTCTTGTCTTCATCCTTCTCCTCCTTCTCAGGTTCAGCATAGATCGTGGATAGTTTCGCCTGCTTCCTGTCGAGCTCCTTCTGCTTCTTTGCCGTCCTGTAGGAGTTCATGGTGTTCAGGGCGAAGAGCAGCAGGATGAAGATGCCTGCAAGGATAGCCAGGAAGATCGGCGGCAGGGAGACCTTGTCGGTGGGCAGGAGCTTGTTGTAGCGGGAGAGCCTGACCGGACCGTACTCATCAAAGGCTGAGAACCGGGTCTCCTGGGCCCCGTACCGTACATAGAGGACGAACTCGTCATTGAATCCCCCGCACATGGCCTCAGGGATGGCGAACTCCACCGCCATCTGGTCAGACTTCGAGACCATCAGGGGTACCATGCCGATGAGGACCGGCTTCAACTCCTTGCCGTCCTCGAGGTAGAAGAGGTTCCCGTCTCCCTGCATCATGTAGTCATAGCCGTGGTTCTTGTTCACATAGCCGGTACTCTTGTCGTCATCCGTGTCGATGTAGTAGACGGCACGCCAGTCGAGCCGGTCGATCGGCCCTGCGACCGTCGTGCGGACGAAGAAGTGCCCGTCATGGAAGACATAGCTCACGGTATCGATGTCATAGGACTGGATACCCATCGGCCGGTTCTCGATCACGTCCTTCCCGATGAATACCACATTCGGGTCAAGCTCCCAGTCATAGAAGTTCCCGTCGATCGTGTCGACCGAGACCACCGTGTTCAATAGGTAGTCAATAACGTCATCAGAATCCTGTATATAGAGGTCCTCATCTGACACCTCAGTATACGCTTCCTCGACCTGGGAGATGAAGCTGAGGTCACTCTCGACATAGACCTCATCGATCTTATCGAGGGGGATGATGTAGCGTGACCGGGAAGCATCGGGGAAGAAGTCGTCGATGTCATCTTCCCAGCCGACACCCTTCTTGTCGCTCGTGACGATATAGATCTCCATCTCGGGCACGCCTTCGAAGAGGTCCCCGTACTCCAGTGCCATCTCCAGCGACTGGGGATAGCGGGTATTGCCGAGGCTGCTGAAGACCCGCTTGTCGGACGGGGCCCATTCCCAGGAGAACCCGTCCCCCTCATAGGTGTAGAAGACCCCGTTGAGGATCCTGCAGTCAGCCCCGAACTGGTTGTTCCTCAGCAGGTATCCCGTCTCCTCCGAGAGGTCCAGGTCGAAGTAGATACTGTAGTCGATGAGATCGAGGCTGATCCGCTGGTCCATCGTCAGCTGGATGTAGAAGTAGGACTCATCGAAGGTCACGGAGATCTTCTTCATGTCGGCATAGCCCCCGATCGCATTCGCCACATTCAGCAGACGCTTGTTGAAGCCGTCATCGACCGATTCCCGACCGGTGTAGCTTGCTGCTGCATTCAGTGCCCAGTCGGCCATGTTCCCGTCTATGGTGATGCGCTTCCCCATGGGTGGGAAGGCGAGAGAGGTCGTGTAGGAGGGGTAGATCTCGTCCAGGGTCTCGTTGTCCTCGTCGCTGACGTAGTAGATCGCACCCAGCTGGTCCTCCGGCATGATGTTACCCCAGTCGGTATCGTCGGCATAGAGGAGGCTGCTCGGTACGCCGAACTCCATCCCCTTCGAGTCATCGATGATGCTGTAGGAGAAGCCCTCCACAGAGTCGAGCTTCTTCCATGACCAGGAGCCGGAATCCTTCCCGGTATAGCGCCAGAGGGCCCCGCCCGAGATGAGGTAGTCAGCCTGCAGATTGCTCACCGGGTACCCGGGCCCGTCGTTCAGCGGGGCATCGATGAAGATCATGTAGGCATAGATCCTCGGCTGGATCTTTTCGGGGAACTTCATGTTGAAGTAGGTGGTGTCCGCATCCCGGGCGATCGTGACCTCCTTGATGTCGGCTGCCAGTACCCCGGCAGTGCCGTCCCCGAGGATGTCATTGAAAGGGCCGAGCTGGTCGAGAGGTTCGGCGATCCCCGAATCCTGGGAGGAGACTATCGGAACCCTCGTGTCATAGTAGTTGTTGAGGTCAGACTGTTCGATGATCTTGTAGGTCCCGTCCGCCGTGATCCCGATGGCAAGGTCCCCGAAGGACCGGGGGGTGTAGACGATCGGGATCTCCTTCGACTCTCCCGGCATGAGGAAGGGGGTGGGGATGTTCCCGAGCGTCTTCCTCCCGTCAGACTCCTGAAGCCAGTAGTAGAGACGCGATTCGGGGGCGACCCCCTCATCGCTGATGTTCTTGTAGTGGAGGGTGATCACCAATGGCTTGTTCACGACCGGGTAGTCGCTGGAGAAGGTGATGTCCTCGATGATGACGTCAGGGGCGAACCCGGTGGGGTACCACCCCTCGACGAACTCGAGGTACCGGTCGACATAGCGCCCCTTCGTGTTGTTGCTCTCATGGCCGGGCAGCTCATCAAGCTCGTCGATATCATCGCGGGTATCCACCATGACGCGAATGTCATTCCCAATATCATCGGGGGAGATGAGGAAGTCGAAGGACTTGATCTCGAGGTATCGCAGCCCCGCGATATCGAACTCGCGGATCAGCCGGTCGTTCTGGTAGACCTGGACCCAGAAGTGCTCCCAGTCATCGACAGCCTTCCCGAGGTTCGTGATGTTCACCTTCACGCTGACCTGGTCGTTCTCTGCCCGCTCGATCCCGATGCTGTGCACATAGAGGTCGGGGAGGTTCCGCTCCTCGGGGTGGTGGTAGTAGTAGACGAAGTCGGAGAACTCGGCCATGGACCGTGAACCGGAGACGAAGCTGATGAAGTCGTTGCCCTCAGCCCGCTTGATCTGGTCTTCGAGGGTATCGTACCAGGGAGCCTTCTGGTACTCGCCGCCCTCCTCGGCGTCGATCATGACGTTCCAGTAGTCAAGGACGAAGGTGGAGAAGCCACGGTCGTCCTTGTTGTCCTCGGCATTGACCACCGTGTCCTCGAAGATGTTGGCGTAGTTCCCGCCCCACCAGAAGAGGACATCCGCTGAGTAGGACTCCCAGAAGACGGCATTGATCAGGGACCGGAAGTCATCGTAGCGCTTCCCCATCATATTGGGGAACATGAAGTGCATCGGCCGGTTCGGCATGAGGATCTTGTCCGGGTACCACATCCCGATCCTGGCGAAGAAGTCGAGGAAGCCGCTGCTGGTCCAGAAGTAGTCCCCGTAGTAGGTGTAGGGGAACCACTGGCTCCAGGCAGCCGATACTCCCACGGTGTCCAGAAATATGCCGTCGCAGCCGAGGGCCCCGTCCTCGTCCCCGAGGACCCAGTCGATCCCCGCCACATAATCGGTCGTTATATCGGCCTCGCGGATGAAGTCCTGCCATAGCGTATTGCCGGGATCGACGAAGAGTCCTCCCCACTCGATGTTCTGGTCGGGAAGTCCGTCCTGCCCGGCTCCTCCCTGTCCCATGTAGTCGATCATGTCGACATAGAAGGAGGGGAACTGGTAGGTCGGGTCATCAGCATCTGAGAGGGTGTAGGTATCATCCTCATAGGAGTAGGAAACCGGGCCTTCCGTGGAAGTCTCGAGTTTTCTTGGGTAATAGTAGTTCTTCAGGTCCCACGAGACCCCCTCGGGGTAGTCATCGATGTTCGGGTGGATACCGAGGACCTTGTTGTTCCGGAGGATCTGGGGGTTGATCCCGAAGTCCTCGCCGATCGACACATAGCCAATCACGATGACATCATCATCGGTGCCTCTCTTCCCGTCCAGGCCCCGCTGGATCTCATCAACCTGCTCCCGGGTGATCAGCTGCGAACCGCCGCCCGGATGGCAGATGACCACATCATACTTCTTCGCCAGGTAGACCCTCGTCGCGTCCCAGCTGGAGAAGTAGGCCATGTAGTCGTCATCGGGACTCAGCCCCTCGATCGGGCCGCGTACTGCTGCCGGGATCGACCGGTCCTTGATGTCCCAGAACTCGATGGAACCCGTCCCGTCTATCGCAGTCGAGTAGGCGGCATAGAAATAGGACTTCCCCTGCTGCAGCCCGCGGTCTATGACCCTGGCATGCCCGCCCTTCTCATAGGGGATCGTCTTGATGATATCCCCGTCAGAAGGACCCTCCGGGTACCGGTCATCCCTCCTGAGTATCTTCACCTCGCTGAGGGAATCGTTATCGGGGAAGTCGAACTCCACGGCAAGGGAGTGCTCATCGTTGATCGAGACGTTGAAGTCATCTACCATCGACTTCGCGACATCAGCCGTCTTCGGCCAGCCGTCAAGCAGGTGCTCATCTCCTGTGGAGTCCACGGCGAAGACTGTGTACTCATACTCGAGCCCGTCGATCGGGTGGTCGTCGAAGGTCGTGCCTGATACAGGTTCGTCATTGACCTTCTCATAGCCGTAGGAGAACTTCATCGGTGACTTGGGGCCATAGCCCACGGTAGGGAACTGGTCGAAGTTGGTCGAGACCACGATATCGATCCCGAAGTGGGCTGGGTCGATCTCATAGCCAGTGAGTTCCCGGAGGTCCTCGAAGGGGACCTTCATTTCCCAGACATCGTTCTCCCAGCTCCGCGGGATGTCCCGGGCGAGGAGGGATCCGATCACATCGGCCTTGGTGGTCCCGAATTCGGCTGCCCCGATCCAGGTCATGTCGTACGCGTCCTTCCAGGCATGTGCCGGGTCCGCATAGTTGTTGGAGACGAACTCGTTGTAGGGGTAGGGGCCCTCCCAGGAGGGGTCCCAGACTTTCCGGTAGATGGTGTCGGGGTGGTTGTAGTAGAACATGATCTCGGCCCCGATGGGCAGGCCCCGCCAGTCCTTCGAACCGCTCCCGGTTAAGAGGTCCTGGTCCACATCAAGGAAGATCTCCGTCATCGCAGCATCGGAGATGCTGCTCGTGCATTTCACGGCAAGATAGAGGTTCGCATCATCATGGGTGACATAGACATCCTGTATGTGGAGGAGGTCCTCCTCCGGATAGGGGTAGGTGTTCGCCTTCCTGACCGAGTTCCAGTCCTTCAGGTTCCCGTCGACGGTTATCTCCGGTCTTCTTTCCGGGTCATACCGCAGGATGCTCCGGTAGACGTTGTAGCCTGCAGTACCTGCTGCAGGAGATGGGTCCCAGCTGAGGTGGACCGCATCGAACCCGTCTGATTCGAAGTCTGCAGCCTCCTCGAGGAGGCCGACGGAGGTCGCTATCTCCTGCAGGTCAGCAAGCCCTTGTGCCGCAGACTCGGAAGGCTCCCCATACAGCATGGAGGGAAATACCAGTGAGATGCAGAAGATGATGGGAAGCAGGGACTTCTTCATATTCCAGCTGTGCCGTCCTCTCGTGTCAGTATACAGCTATAGTACCATAGAACCTGTTACCATACCAATGGAAGTGATCGGGGCACCCGCATATAGAAGCCAAACCAGCGGGAGCAGGGGGGTAGGGAGCAGGAAAAAAGAATCTGAGTATTAGAGAGTGGTTTTTCTATCCAGAAAGGGTGTATGTGCCTTGTTAACAGTATCATCGGGTGATACCATGGTGATGTACGTCAGTACAAACGCAGATATGAGTAGAGAGTATAGGAAACAATCTCAATGAGAAGGTGTGGGATACACACCTTGTATGGGTATCTGCATGAAAAAAAGTCTGTTCTGTTTGTCCCTGTTCATTATCCTGGTGAGTTTCATGGGCTGTGATTTCTTCCAGGATATCGATGATGTCTATATCCCGAAGGATCCCAATGAGAACACCTTCAAGGGTATCATGGAGATCGACCAGGAGACCGGGACCTTTTATGTGGTCCAGGACCGTGACCTGCATGACGGCACTATGCTCCTGAAGACGAAGAACTTCCGGGAGATGACCTATCTCCATACCTTCGATGATTACATAGAGGACGTCCGGCTGCTTGAAGACGGGGAGCTCCTCGTGACCGTGGGAAGCGGCTACGAGTTCGATAACCCCTGGCACAGCATCGAGCTCGACATCGATGAGTGGGGGACTGATGCCCGGTACGGGCATGTAGCCAACCTCTGCTATGAACCCCACCATGTCATCGACACCGACAGTGACGGTATTGCGGACGGGTTGGCTGGCTACTCCCTCGGGAGCTGCTCGGTGGACGGGGAAGGACAGCATTTCACTGCCAATGCCGAATGGGGCCATATGAGTAAGTATGTCGAGGTGACTGCAGGTCACCAGTATTATGTCGCAGTGATGGTTGACACGGAACAGGAGCTGAATCCTGGGTACGAATATGTCTACCTGCAGACAACGACTGACCCTGATGATGTTGATTCCTATCAATGGGCATTCCTCTCTACAGAGGGACGACAGATCCTTGGACAGGAGGTAACTGCCGTCACTAATTCTCTCGATATCCAGGTCGTCAACCGGGCCACTGAAGGCTGGGAGGAGATCACCTGGGAAGGGACCCTGGTAGTGGATGTCACGGCAGACTACCCGGATGGGAAAGCTCCGTCACTGGAAGAGTTCCTTGACTTCTGCGAGCGGGGTGTCTGCAGTGAGACCGGACTGTGGAAGAGCAGCGGCGGCCAGCGGTCCTGGGAGCAGGTACTGGAGTATACCAGCTACCATGTACAGCCGATGCCCGAGTGGGGACTGTCGGTCTCGGGGGAGCATCTCGTCTTCTCGGAATACGGGCTTATCGAATACAACAACACCACGGATTGGGTACCCCTGCATACCTGGTCGCGAAAGGTCTACTACTCGGACGACTACGGGGAGAGCTGGGAGGAGATCTTCGATGTCTGGGATGCCCCTGATGGGTACTTCCCCGACGATGAGGCCTGGAAGGGCTGCCATATCCACGGCTGCCTCTACGACCCCTACGGGATCGACGGGACCCCGAGGATCTGGATCACCACCGGCGATAACGAGGGATCCCGGACGATCGGGTGGACCGATGATCACGGGGAGACCTGGGACCATATCGAGACTTCGAGCTACACCCCAACTGGAGGGGTTGCAGGCATCACCCAGTCACTGAGCTTTTTCGCCATGCCTGACTGCATCCTGCTCACCCATGACAGCACCGTCAACCAGGGGGTGTACCGGATCGACCGTGAAGTCTGTGCCGAGGATGGATACCCCACCCTCGAGCTAGCCTACGAGTTCGAGTTCGATGATCCCCAGCCCTATGCCCCGGTCAACTTCGGGATGAGGATGATCCAGCCGACAGAGACCTCCCCGGTCTTCATCCCCTTTGCCCGTGCCGGGATCACGACCGATGACTACCGGACCGGGCAGTCGTTCGTCCTCTCCACTAGAGATGGGGAGACCTTCGAGGAGGTGTGGCGTGATCCCTATATCTCTCTATGCACGTCTGAGACCCAGGATATGTACATGAAATTCAGGGTCTACGGGAAGCGGTACTTCATCGATATCGGGGATGACAAGTTTGCAGACCGGCAGAGCCATTATACTGGGATCCTGCTCGATTACTGACGGGACGATTGGTTTAGAGCTGCTTCCGGTATGCGCTGTATGATACTCCCGTGTACTTCCTGAAGAGTTTCGAGAAGTACTTGGGGTCATGGATCCCGACCCGGGAGCCGAGTTCCTCGAGTGTCCAGTTGTTCCGGCTCATGAAGGCCTGTGCCTTCGAGATCCGCAGCCGGTTGAGGTAGTCCATCGGGGTATGGCCGGTCTCCTGCCGGAAGACCCGGTACATATAGGCAGAGCTCACCTGCACCAGCTCACTGAGCTCCTCCTGGTAGATCTTCTCCTGGTAGTGGTGCTCGAGGTAGTTGATGATCCGGATGCTCAGCGGCTGCTCGGTGCTGCCGCTTTGGCTGCTGATCCTGATGTACTGGAAGAGCAGGAGCTTCAGGTGTTCTGCGATCTCCATCCTGCCTTCGAGGAACTGCCGGTGCAGCTGGGTGAAGATCCATTCCAGCTCATGGTCAGGGTCGTTGATGGTCAAGGCCTCCGATAAAGAGAACTCCTCCCGGAGGGCCACCCCGAGGCAGAAGGCCTCCTGGTGCTTGGAAAAGTCTATGTGCTCCTTGTGGCCGAAACGGGGAGGGTAGATGATCAGGTCGTTGGTCCCGAGGAACGACCGACTGTGGTCCCCCTCTATATCGGCTTTGCCCCTGATGAAATAGAGCAGCTCGAGGTACGCATGGTCGTGGTAGGACTTGATCCACTTCGAGCTGGTCTGGTCAATCCGGAAACAGTCGAGGATCCGGGAATCCCTCTCCACCTCTTCGAGCAGGGTGTCACATATCATAAGCTGCTGTTCTCTGTCCATGCTTCCCATTCTACCTTCAGGGGGCTGGATGGGGAAGGGGGGCAATGGCTGATAGTGAGAAAAGAAACAGGCTGTACAGCAGTCGGGATCCATGCTACCCTGACTGCATGAGTATCTTCGAAACACAAGATACAACCACCTGACCCTCCTCCTTTAATTGATCCAGGAGGGAAAACTATGAACAACACTATACCTGTGCCCGGAGGACTGGGGTGGCACGATCTCAAGACCCCGCTAGAAGCCGCGAGATACCTGTTGGAGGAGGTCCGCCTGATCGGGCGGGTCCTCAAGGCCCATGGAAGGATCCCGGTCCGTATGTCGTTATGCGGCCGGTGTGAAGCGGCGGATTCCAGTAAGACGTCGTTGGAATACCTGCTGTTCAGCAGGGGTATGCTGCTCTTCGATTTCGCAGTTGACTGGGGAGCTGGTGGCCCGGAAGGAGGCTGTGCTGCCTTGTGGGTCCCCGACGTCGACCACTGCGGACTGCCACTGGTGAAGGCGTGCCTGCAGGGTATCAGGAGCACCCTTCGTGATGGTACGTGGGATCGGTATCACTACAGCGAGCTCATCGACAGCCGTATCACCGAGATCCACTTCCTTGAGGAGAACCTCATCCAGTATGTCGCCCCGATCGAGTACCTGCCGGAGCGCCTGCAGCTGGAGACGTATGAGGACGAACGCTGTCGCTTCCTCGGCCTGCAGTTCTTCGATGATGGGTACCGTGGCTGTTTGGACCTGAAGTGGATGAACCTGACGGTGATGGACCCTGCCTGGCAGTACAGCTGGCATCCGGGGATCATGCGTGAACCCCGGATGGCTATACCGTTCCACATGGCAGACTTCGTCGCGGTACCAGGCCTGGACTATAAGGAACTGGAATGCTCGCCTCACGAGACCAGGGACTGTATGATGTTCCTTCCCTGTACCATCGGGGCCCTGGACATGGCAGAATCGCTCTGCATGAGCATATCCCCGGAATGGAAGTTCGAGACCCCGATCCTGGAGGAGTGCAGGAGGGATTGGAAGAAGCTGATCGAGTTCTGGCATGTGATGAGGGACCATGACAGCTGGGAGAGTTTCTTCGAGACGCTGTGTGCCCCGGACTACCAGCGGCATGTGCTGGATGATACCTGGCTGCACTGTTTCAACAAGTATGGCTGGTCCGAGCTCTACCAGCGACCGGGAACAGCCTGGGAGACCATGATGCCGACCCTGAAGTATATCTTCGACTGGCTGGAGCCGGTGGTCGAGAAGCATGGAGGTGTACTATGCTACTACCTGTTCTGAGCAAGAGCAACCAGGAGTATATTGAATGGTTCGAGAATAACTGGTTCTGGCGGGTCGGATCCTATGACCAGCTCGATGACGCGACCCTGATGCTGGAGGTGCTCGATCGGAGCAAGTACGGGAAGACGATCATCTTCAGGACTGACGAACCATGGGATCCACATGATACTCCCGGGTATCGTGTGATCCGCATCTGTCCCGGGTCAAGGTGGTTCCCGCCCAGGAGCGGTACGTCAGAGGAGTTCGCCCTGTGGTGCCTGGGGCAGGAGAGACTCCATGGGCTCCCGGTGCTGGTCACCTGGGCAGCGGAGCAGCAAGTCATGTTCACCCCTGACGGGTGCTGGCGGGCTCTGGTGTACCAGGGGGTCCCGGTATTCATCAGACAGAAGCATCTCAGCCTGTTGAGTCTGTACAAGCAGGAAGATATAAGCCGGCTGGAGCTGTACCGGCAGGCAGGAGCTGCCTTCAACAGCGGGGCCCGGGACCCCTGGTTCGAACTGCCGGAGGATATCAGATGGTACTATGCAGACAGTGACTATACCTATGACTGTGAGGTCTCATTCTACAGATGTGATCCTGACTACTCCCTCCTGGTGGACAGGTTCATCGCCCAGCACCGGAGGATCGGGAACCTCAGTTCCTGCCTGGTCGGACTCATAGGGCAGTGCTGTGAGCCTGCCCTGCTGAACCGGGAGGCCGGGGAGGGATACCGCATCACGATGGAATATGGGAACACCCTCATCATGACCGCCATGCATACAGGAAAGGGAGCGAGGATCCTGTGGGGGGAGGAGCCCCAGCTCCCGGAGGTGGGACGGACGGAGACCATCCACAGGATCAGGGACTGGAGGATTCCGGAGCCCGGCCTGATGGTCATGGATGTACGTGTCGTGACCAGGAGCGGCAGCCTCCTGGAGGATGGCTGGTACCGGCTCGACTTCCGCGACCTGCTAAGGCAATGTGAGAGCAGGAAGGCTGCTGTTCATATCGTAGAGGCACTGGGAACGGATCTGACGGCTGAGATGCGGAGTACGAACGAACACCGGCATTTCCTACCGCAGTTCCGGAACAGGTACTGGACGGTGAAGATCTTCTCGAATCCCTGGATAGACCGGTACGGGAACCTGACGTTCCTGAACGGGTTCTCCCTGATCCCCTTCTGGGCCGCCAGGCTTGGCACCATAATAGATTACCGCCAATTCCCACAATGGAATAGCGCCAAATCACACAATGGATATTCGACAATTCCCACATTTCATGATAATCTCATATAGAGAGGTGGAAATTGTGAAAACCTATATGTCTCGGATCATGGATATGCTGCTACAGGAGGAATTGGAGGCCTTCGGGGGTGTCTTGCTGGTCGGACCAAAATGGTGCGGGAAGACGACTACCGCTGAACGGATTGCTCAAAGTACCCTAAGCATGCATTCCCCCGATAATCAGGAAGCATATATTCAGATGGCTGATCTGACACCATCGCTTTTATTGGAGGGTGAGAATCCTCGTTTGATTGATGAGTGGCAGATGGCCCCGCAGCTTTGGGATGCGGTAAGACACGAGGTTGATGTGAGGGGAGAAACAGGCCTGTATATTCTGACAGGTTCGACATCCGTTGATGAGACCAAAATAAAACATTCGGGTGCTGGACGTATTTCTCGGTTGAACATGTACACTATGAGTCTGTTTGAATCTGGTGATTCCAATGGTGCAGTAAGTCTCTCAAGTCTCTTTGAGAATCCGCAGGCAATCGCTGTCCGATCAAGGATGAAGATCGAAGATTATGCACATCTTATCGTTCGAGGGGGCTGGCCAGGTATGATCGGTAACAGTGAAGCAGTCAATCAAAGACAGATTGCTGGATATTGTGATGCGATCGTCAAGTCTGATATCTCAACGGTTGACGGGGTGACGCGTGATGAGCGAAAAGTTACTGCTATTCTACGGTCTTATGCACGGCATACAGCTTCCCAGGCATCAAAGACAACTATCATGAAAGATCTTTCCTCAACTGATGAGCACCTGCATATGAATACATTGGATTCTTACCTTACTGCTCTTCGACGGCTATTCGTGCTGGCGGATCTTCCCGCCTGGAGCCCGAAGCTTCGGTCTAAGACTGCAATTCGCGTATCAGACACCCGCCATTTCGTTGATCCAGCCCTGGCTGCATATTTTCTTCAGGCGACTCCACGAGATCTGCTCTTTGACCCTCATACATTCGGGCTGCTGTTTGAATCACTGGTCATCAGGGACTTACGGGTCTACAGCCAGGCGCTGAGAGGTACCTTGTCGCATTACCGGGACAAAGAAGGGCTTGAAGCAGATGCTATCATACACCTCAATGACGGCCGCTGGGCTGCTGTTGAAGTCAAGCTTGGAGCCAGACAGGTCGATGCAGCTGCAAAGAACCTGTTAGCGCTCAAGGAGAGAGTCGATACTGCACAGATGAATCAGCCGTCGTTTCTGATGATCATCACAGGAACAGAGTATGCCTTCCGAAGAAAAGATGGTGTCTTCGTAGTCCCCCTGGGGTGTCTGAAGCCATAATAATCACAAAGTCGGAAGTAGAATCGTAGTATTGTCGGAAGTAAAATGGTGATAAAGTCGGAAGTAAAACGTTGATATCTTCGGAAGTTGGTGGTAGGATCAAGGTGTGGAGGCATGGATGGAACGAAGATATCTCAGTCGGATAGCTGACAGACTTCTAGTGGAGAGGCTTGCTGCCAGCGGTGCGGTTCTCATTGAGGGAGCCAAATGGTGCGGTAAGACAGAGACGGCATCGCAGGTTGCTTCCAGTACCTTGTTCATGCAGGATCCAGACAGGATCCAGTCGTATCTGAAGGCTGCTGATACCATGCCGTCCCTGCTTCTCCGAGGGGAGACCCCCAGGCTGCTGGATGAGTGGCAGACTGCCCCGGTCCTCTGGGATGCAGTCCGCTTCATGGTTGATAAAAGAGGTTTAGCCGGCCAGTTCATCCTGACCGGCTCGACAGTGCCTCCTGCAGAGGAGCTCAGACATACTGGCACGGGGAGGATATCTCGGCTGAGGATGCGCCCAATGAGTCTATATGAATCATTGGAGTCGGACGGTACTATCTCCCTGCAAGAGCTCTTTGACGGCAATACCGATGTGCAGGCTGTTTCAGGGCTCTCTATCGAAGGGATCGCAAGAGCCATAGCCAGAGGTGGATGGCCAGCATCAGTAGGGGAGGAGGAGCATGCAGCCCTTCGTCATGGTATAGACTATGTTGAATCGATCATCAACTCAGATATCTCTCGTGTTGACGGAGTTGAGAAGAATCCCCAGCGGGTCAGGGCACTGATGAGGTCCCTTGCCAGGAATATTGCGACACCAGCAACGATCAGGACTATCCGAAATGATATTGCATTAGGAGACGTGGATACGACACTCTCTGATAAGAGTATCAGCCAATACCTGACAGCTCTCAATCGTATCTTCGTTACGGAGGATCTCCCTGCCTGGAATCCTGCCTTGCGTTCCAAGACGGCGGTAAGAACTACAGCGAAACGCCATTTTGTTGATCCCTCCATTGCAGTCTCTGTTATGAGACTCACCTATTCACGTCTCCTGGATGATTTCACCTATTTCGGGTTCCTGTTCGAGTCGCTCTGCATGAGAGACCTGCGGATCTATGCCGAAGCTGCGGATGGGGAACTGTTCCACTACCGGGATGCTTCGGGGCTCGAGTCAGATGCGGTAGTGTGTCTCAATGACGGACGCTGGGCTGCAGTCGAGGTGAAGCTCGGATCCCGGGAGATCGAGGAAGCAGCTGAACATCTCCTCGCACTGAAGGCAAAGGTGAATACCTCAAAGATGCGGGAACCCTCCTTCCTGATGGTCCTCACCGGCGGTGAGTTTGCGTATCGCCGGGATGACGGGGTGCTTATCGTCCCCCTCGGGTGCCTGAAGGATTGAGCTGGCAAGCAATCCTGGCATAGGATCGCAGTAGTTTCCAAGATTTTGGAAGATAAGTAAGAATAGTTTACAAAATATTGTAAACTATTTGCCTTAGCCGATGTACAGGAGTCATGGATCGTGACAACCTATGAGGCTGGAGATATCGAGGATGCACAGCCAGGCAGGACCATCCATATCGTCCCTGCATACAGGTGGCTGCTCGAGCAGCCATCTGTCCCTGGTTGAGGCTTCTCAAGAACAATCATGACTGATACCTCCCCCCGATTGCCCGGGGTTGCATCTCTGCCTGCTTTCGGGGTACACAGTAGGCAATGAGTATGAGAGGAACGTTATGCGCTATACACTGGGAATAATCTGCGGCCTGCTGATCGGCCTTCTGTACAATGGGTCGGCCCTCATCCAGAAAGCCGTGATCAAGAAGGCAGACCATTCGAAGCCGTTGATGGGACAGCTGCTCAGGCACCCCCTCTGGCTGCTGAGTGTCGCCACCAGCGGCGGGCTGGTCCTGGTGCTCACCCTCATAGGACAGATGCTCATCGGCCCGACCCTGATCCCCGGCCTCTCGGCGATCGGCATGATCATCCTGCCGATCGGTGCACGGAAGTTCATCGGCGAACGAAACGGGCTCAAGGAGTATCTCGGGATCTTCGCGATCATCCTCGGGGTCTTCCTCCTCAGCTTCTCGAAGCTCACGATCAACACCGAGGAGATCTCCTGGCTGGAGAGCTCCTTCCTTTACCGGACCCTCTGGTATGTTGGGGGAATGAGCGTGATCTCCCTTGTCTTCCTCCTGGCCGGCAGGTCACAGAAGAAGCGTCACAGGTTCCTGACGGCCATCCTCTACTGCCTCTCAGGCGGTATGCTCTTCGGGATCAGCAACATCATCGCGGCCCCTTTGTCGGCCCAGGTCGGTATCCTGGCCGGGCAGGCTGCCGGCCAGGTGCACTGGGGCTACCTCATCACCAGTGCGGTTTACCTCGCCCTGATCAATATCACGGCGGTACCGCTCATCCAGAAGGCCTATGCATTCGGCCACGTCTCCGTGCTGGTACCCATCCAGCAGGTACCTATACAGATCATCCCGATCATCTCCCATTTCTGGTTCTTCTCCGGGGTCTTCCCCACTGCATTCTCGATGGTCGGGGTGCCTGCTGCCGTGATCCTGATCCTTCTGGGGGCCGTCGCCCTCGGCAGCAGGCAGTCGTAGCCTGGTTATGACTTCAGCACCTTCATCATCGCGGTAAACTGCCCGTCGGTAATCTCCCCGCGTGCGAACCTGGCCTTCAGTATCTCACGTGCCCGGTCGGCAGGCTTGTTCCTTCGATGCAGTATGACAGCTGCGGTAATGAGGATGAGTATGATCACCCCCATGCCGATAAGCATGCCCCAGAACCAGGTGTTACCTGCGGGGGACCAGTCAGAGAACCGACCGGTCCCATAGGAAAAAGGACGGAAGCCTCCCATCATTCCCCCGGGACCCATCCAGCCGCCGCCCCATGGCCGGCTGCTGTTCAGGTTCCCGCCTGAGATGATATACTGCTCGCCGAGGTTCCTGTGGTATGCAGCGAGGGAGTCTGAACCCTCCCCGCCGAGCATGGCATCCATACGCTCATGGTGCCAGTCATCCAGCAGGAGACCCATGACCCCGTCTCCGAGTTCTTCGAGCAGGGCAGGGGATACGACATCCGGTGAGACTGCTGACAGGGAAGAGGCTCCAGTATCCTGCAGGATCTCTCCCACGATCGTCTCGACATCGCGGCCGTGTGCCTCATCAGCTGTCACTGCTGCAGCAGCCAGGAGCAGCAGGATGAGGATTGCCAGTACGGGTTTGTATATCCGTTTCATCTATATGCCTTCCTTGCCTACCGGTCGAGTTCCTGCTTCATCCTGAGGAACTCCTCCTCTGTGATAGCACCTTCTGCGAATCTCCTCCTCAGCACCTCGAGGGGAGTCTCCCTATGCAGGCGAAACCCTGCATCTGATGCCTGCCCGCTGTTCCTGAGGAGCAGGTAGACGACGATCCCTATCAACACCAATCCAACGATCATCATGATCATGCCTCCATACCAATGATTTCCAAAGGGGCCATACACCCCATACCACATGTGCATCCTTCACCTCTCAGAGGGGTCATCCCCTATGTCCTTGGACACCATGTCCATGGGCATGGTCCTTGTTCAAGCCGCAGCAGTCGAGCCTCTGGTTTCCGTATTGCTTCTGGTTCGCATTGGCCATTCGTTCAAGATAGGCCAGCCATCGCCTGTGAATATTCGAAAAGATCCTCATTACTCAATCCTCCTGCGGTCCTCTTCAGACAGGGGTGTATCCTGCCTCGGTGATCGCTTCTCGTATCTGCTGTTCAACAGCAGCCTTGGCCCCCGGCTCGACGACTGCGGTAACCAACTTCTCCTCGAGTGAGACGGTCGCCTCATTGACTCCTGCTACTGACCTCACTGCTTTCTCCACTGACATTCTGCAGTGGTTGCAGGTCATTCCTTCAACGGTGATCTTCATGTCGTTTCCTCCTGTGACATTTGTCTGTACATCATTACTCTCTTCCTTCTCATATTCCTCAACAGGGAATTCCATCCGGAACTTCCGTAAGCTCAACGCGTTGGTGACTACCGAGACTGAGCTGAATGCCATCGCGGCTCCCGCGATGATCGGGTTCAGCAGCCCCAGTGCCGCAAAGGGGATCCCCACCGAATTGTAGAAGAAGGCCCAGAAGAGGTTTTGCCGGATCTTCTTCATCGTCCTCCTGGAGAGCTCGATCGCTGCGGCGATCTCCCTCAGGTCACCCCTCATGAGGGTGATATCGGCGGACTCGATGGCTATGTCAGAGCCTTCTCCCATGGCAATACCGGTGTCGGCGGTTGCCAGGGCGGGGGCGTCGTTGATTCCGTCGCCGACCATGGCGACGACCTTCCCCTGCTCCTGGAGCTCCTTGACCTTGTCTGCCTTCCCCTCGGGGAGTACCTCGGAGAGGATGTGGTCGATACCGACCCGTTTCCCAATCGCTGCCGCGGTCCGGTGGTTGTCCCCCGTGATCATGTAGACATCGAGCCCCAGGGCCTTCAGCATGCTGACCCCGGTTCGCGAGTGGTCCTTGAGGCTGTCAGAGATCGCGATGAGGGCAAGGGGTTTCTCTGTATCTGCCAGCACGACGACGGTGTTCCCGGAGCTCTCGAGGGCGACCTTCTTCAGGGTATAAGCCTCGGATGGGATCCCAGCCTCCTGCATGAACCGCTCGGTCCCGACGGTATAGGCGATCCCGTCGATCTTCCCCCTGATACCCCTGCCGGGCACCGCGGTGAATCCCTCGACGTTGCGCAGTGACTGTCCTGCTGTTTCTGCTGCATCGACGATCGCCCGTGCCAACGGGTGTTCAGACCCGTGTTCGAGGCTTGCGGCGACCTGCAGGAGGGTATCGGGGCTGCTGCCGTCGAGTGGGACGACTTCCTGCAGCCGGGGTTTCCCCTGGGTGATCGTCCCGGTCTTGTCAAGGACGATGGCCGTTATCTTCTCAGCGGACTGGAGGATCTCCCCGTTCCCGATGAGGATGCCCCTCTGGGCCCCTATCCCGGTGCCTACCATGATGGCGGTCGGTGTTGCCAGCCCGAGTGCACAGGGGCAGGCGATGACCAGTACGGCAACTGCCGCGATGATCCCCTGGGATACCGAACCGAAGGCCAGCCACCAGATGAGCAGTGTGACCACGGCGATCCCGAGGACTACCGGTACGAACACGGCTGCGACCCGGTCTGCCAGCTTCTGTATCGGTGCCTTGGATCCCTGTGCCTCCTCGACGACCGAGATGATCCTCGAGAGGACGGAGTCCTTGCCGACGTGCTCTGCGGTGATCCTGATCGAGCCGTAGCTGTTGACAGTCCCGCTCACGACAGGGTCCCCGGGCTGCTTCTCTACCGGCATACTCTCACCGGTGATCATGCTCTCATCGACCGCGGTAGCCCCTTCGAGGACAGACCCGTCAACAGGGACCCGGTCTCCCGGCCGTATGAGGACGATGTCCCCGGGGACGATGTCGCTGATGGGTACTTCCACAGCCTGCCCGTCACGCTCGATGAGGGCGACTTTCGGCTGGAGCCCCATGAGCTTCTGGATGGCCTCGGAGGTCCGTCCCTTGGCCCTGGTCTCGAAGTATTTGCCGAGCAGCACGAGAGTGATGATGATGGCTGATGCCTCGAAGTAGAGGCCTGTCGATTCAGCCGCGATGAACCCGTTGTAGATACTGTAGAAGAAGGCAGACGAGGTCCCGAGTGCCACGAGCATGTCCATCCCGGGGTTGAGCGAGAGCAGTGACTTCCATGCCCCGCGGTAGAACCGTGCCCCGATATAGAACTGGACAGGAGCGGCGAAGAGCAGCTGCAGCAGCGGGTTGTGGAGGAACATCAGTGCCTCGATCTTGAACAGGCCAGCGAACATGGCTACTAGGAGGGGGAAGCTGAGGGCGGCAGACAGGATCGTCTGCCGCTTCAGGCTCTTCAGATGTCTCTTTCGCTCCTCAGCTTCGGCATGTTCCCCGACCTCGTCAGGGACGGATGCCGAGTAGCCGGCATCCTCTATGCTCCGGATGATGCTCCCTATATCGGTCTGGCCAGGATCGAAACTGACCGTGGCTCGCTCGGTAGCGAGGTTGACTGAGGCCATGTCGATGCCGTCGTTCTTCTTGATCCCTTTCTCGACATGTGCGACACAGGATGCGCATGTCATGCCCTGTACCTGTAATTGGATTATCTCCATACTATCCTCACTTCGTCATCTTCTTGATGGTCTTCAACAGCTCGTCGATGACCCCGAGATCCCCTTCCTGGATCTGTTCCACGACACAACTCTTCATGTGCGCCTCGAGCAGCTGGGTCTTCACCCCGATGATCGCCGACTCGACGCTCATGAACTGATGGAGGATGTCGTCGCAGTAGATGTCGTTCTCGATCATCTTCGTGATCCCCCTGATCTGCCCCTCTATCCGGTTCATCCTGGCAGTCATCTGCCGCTTCTGCTCTTCCGAATGATGAGCTTTTCTCACATGACAATGTTCTTCGTTCATAGGATACCCCCCTACCGTATATGTAGTATAATAAAGTTCATCGTAGTTGTCAACATTAAAAGTTGAGGATTCTTATCAGGTACAATATGCTTGGATCCTTGAAGGTGTGGGGAATAAGAGGATGTCAACGTGGTCCAACCTGCTGCATGTTGGCAGCATGGTTCTATGGAGGGGGGCGAAGCCCAGGATCTTCAGGACTTCAGCCTCTGTTAAGTCTGCCACACGTGCGATCAGGTATCAATCAGCCAGGTTATCCTGGAGTTCCTTGATGGCATCTTCGCTCAAACCTGTGATATCGGCGATATCAGGGAGAGACATCCCCTTAACCAGCATACGTTTTGCTGTCGCTTCCTTCTCTTCTTCCTTGCCTTTTTTCTCACCAATTCCTATGCCTTGTTTCTCACCAATCTCAATACCTTTAGCCAGGTATGTAGTAGCAGTATCCTCTACGAGTGCCGCCTCACGGGCAGCTTCATCGAGTTCCGCCATACTCTTCCGGACATATGCATACCGGAGCTCTTCATCCGCACTTACATGTACCATCTGCTTCATCGCCTCCTCGAAGATCCTGTTCTGATGGGAGAGTTCTTCCAACCCTTCCAAGTCTTCAGCCCTGAAGAACCTCGTCCACTGATCCCTCAGGCTTTCGGGATCATCATGGTCCATACGCTTAAGTTCCACGAAGACCATCTCCATGAGGTCCGTGAACTCTTCTTTCGTCTCCCGGTCATGGAAGGTGATGTGCCGTATATAGGACCTGGTCGTATCCGGCTTCTCTTCGTAGTTCTCTTCGTTCTTCTCTTCTTCCGTCTCTATCAGATTATAGCACAGAAAGTTGAGAGTTATGGCTTTGCCGAAATCGGCAGGCCGCTTTCGGCTTGGGAATTTCATCCTGAAATTCCTAACCTGAATCAGAAGTTTTTGATCAACGATGCAAAAACTTCAAAAGGCAATTCCGTGTCTCGGAATTGCCTCAGCATATCGATCTCCCCTCTTGATCTGGCTTGAGTAGAGGCGGGCAAGGTAATGCAGGCTGCGGGGAATGATGTCAAACTCATTGCGGACCTGGATCTCGACATCGATGTGTTCGTTGCCTGCGGTCTTGACCCGCAAATCAAGGCGGAAGAGCTTGTCATCGGGGTAATCCCGCTCTATTTCCGTGTTCATGATCGTGATGTCCTCCGGGCTCTTCGGGGAGATGTCGAGGTAGGCGTTAAGCAGGGAGAGCAGCAGGTCCTTGTTCTCCTCCTTGGTGAAGATCGCCTTGAAGACGATGTCGCTGGTAAGCGGCAGTAAGGTGCTGTTCCCGTACTTTATCTCTTTAAACATGCGGGTTCCTCCTAGGTTTGTATATCTACTACAAACAGGATTCAGGTCAATTTGATTCAAAACTAGCTGCTTTCACAGGATATAGGTATATGGTGCTTGTGATGCAGTATAGGGGATACTGCAAGATTCGAGGGATCGGACCTGATCACAGGTGATAGCCTCATAATGCATAATCCTGTATGATAGGAAGTACATACTGTAGATTATCAGGAGGGAGACCATGACACCATTGCAGCAGTCATATGAGCATAAGGCAGCCGCCATCATCAAGGCGCTGGGGAAGGGGAAGATAAACGGCTACTATGTCAAAGATCGTGAGGAGGCTGTGAAGCTGGCCCATACCCTCATCGCCGACGGGTCGGTGATCACCTGGGGAGGGTCTGTGACCCTCGATGAGGTGGGGATCAAGGAGAGTCTCTCTACCCGGGATGTCACGGTCATCGACCGCAGTACGGCGAAGGACGGTGCGCAGAAGATGGCGATGTACCGCCAGGCCTTCTCAGCCGATGTCTACCTCACGAGTACCAACGCGATCACCATGGATGGGAAGCTTGTGAATATCGACGGGAACGGCAACCGTGTAGCGGCTATGATCTTCGGGCCGGAGCGGGTCATCGTCTTCGCCGGGATGAACAAGGTGGTGGTCAACGAGACAGAGGCAGTCAGCAGGGTGAAGAACATTGCCTCTCCAGCAAACACTAACCGTCTGGACCTCAAGACCCCCTGCTCGGTCACCGGCTTCTGCGGGGACTGCCACAGTGCTGACTGCATCTGCTGTCATACCACAGTGACCAGGCACTCCCGGATGCCTGACAGGATACATGTCATCCTGGTCGGGGAGAGCCTGGGCTACTGATGGGCCTGTCAGATCGCCTCACCGCCCGATTCGCCGGTCCTGATACGGTAGCACTCCTCGAGGGGGGTGACGAAGATCTTTCCGTCCCCGACGGCCCCGTCATTATGGCGTGCTGACTTCATGATGGCGTCGATGGTGACCTGGACGAACTCGTCGTTGCAGGCGATCTTGATCTCGATCTTGGGGATCAGGTTCGGGATGATCTTCCGTCCACGGTAGAGGTCTATATCTTCCTGCTTGCCGTGACCGGTCACCCGGCTCACGGTGATCCGCTCGATCTCCGCTTCGATGAGCGCTTCCCGCACTTCATCGAGCTTGTCGGGCTGGATGATTGCTGTGATCAGTTTCATGTGATGGTCTCCTTCCTAATCGAGGTTCACGAACCCGTAGCCGTGCTCGCCGTGTTCATGGTGGTCGATCCCGGCTTTCTCCGCTGCAGGGTTGAGCCTGAAGCCCCAGACCTTATTGATGAGCAGGACGATCAGCAGGGTCACCACGGTCGTGTAGACGATGGCGATCACGACCCCGGAGACCTGGTACTTCAGCTGCTGCAGCAGCGTGAACTCGGTCGCCCCGGGCTTCATGACGAAGGTGAGGCAGATCGCGCCGAAGATCCCTGCCATGCCGTGGATGCCAAAGACATCCAGCGAGTCGTCATACCCGAGCCTCTCCTTGACCCGCAGGGCGAAGTAGCAGATGACCGATGCGACGATGCCCAGGACCATGGCTCCCCAGGGGGCGACAGCCCCTGCCGCAGGGGTGATTGCGACGAGGCCTGCTAGGATCCCTGAAGCCAGCCCGAGACTGGTCACCTTCTTGTGGATGATTGCCTCGATGAGCATCCAGGAGAGTGCCCCTGAGGCGGCAGAGATCTGGGTCACGGCCAGGGCCTGCCCGGTCGTCGCGTTGCTCGCGATGCTCGATCCCGCGTTGAAGCCGAACCAGCCAACCCAGAGGAGGCCAGCCCCGATCATGGTGAAGACGAGGTTGTTCGGCCGCATCATATTCTTCGGATAGCCGATCCTGCTGCCGAGGAAGATGGCAGTCACGAGTCCTGCGACTCCCGCTGAGATGTGGATGACCGTTCCCCCGGCGAAGTCGATTGCCTCACCGGTGAGGAAGCCCCCTCCCCAGATCCAGTGTGCGAGCGGGAAGTAGACGAACAGGGTCCAGAGAGTGATGAATATCGTGTAGCTGCGGAACTTGACCCGTTCGGCAAGGGCACCCGAGATGAGCGCCGGCGTGATGATGGCGAACTTCCCCTGGAACATGACGAACACGATCTCGGGGATGTATTCCCCGTTCCCGTTGTCTATCATGTTGTTGAACGGCCCGTTCAGCAGCAGGTATGAGGGGTCCCATCCGATGACTCCCCCGATCGACCTGCCGAAGGTCAGTGCGTATCCTGCGACGGCCCAGAGGACCCCGATCACGGCCATGGCCGTGAAACTGTGCATCATCGTGCCCAGTACGTTCTTTGTCCGGACCAGTCCGCCATAGAACATGGCAAGGCCTGGAACCATGAGCAGGACCAGTGCAGTGGACGTGAGCATCCACGCAGTGGTCCCTGTGTCGATTGTCATAGTGATCTCTCCTCATCATATGTGTGTTGTATGTTGTGCTCCGCCTAAATCGCAGCAAATTACATGCCAACCATGAGTTACGCCCCTGCAGGGCGATGAGGAGGGATCTGTGGTCTTTGGTATCTACATAAATGTAAGGATATTCACGACAAGCCTACGAAAATGTAGGCTTGATCAGAACATCATCTCATGGGTCTCAAGCGTCCCATACCCCTCTAGCTGCTCGATGTGCAGCCCAGGTTCTTTCAATGCGGTGGTGACGATCTTTCGGTTGAAGGGATGGGTATCGGGGTGGCTGAGGAACTGCTCCACCGGCATCCACAGTGCCTCGGAGATCTCAGAGGTATCCATGATAATCTCATGGCTGAGGGGCTTGAGCCGGCAGATGAAGTAGATGTCGGACTTGCCGTAACGGTAGCCGTGCCAGTGCCTGAAGCAGTTCAGCGAGAGGAACTCGGTCTGGATGCCGGTCTCCTCGAAGACCTCACGTACGACCCCTGCCGATATATGCTCGTTCGGGTCCAGGGCACCCCCGGGAAGCTTGTAGTGCTTCCTGGTATGGTACCGCTCCTGGATGGTCAGGATCCGGCTCTCATCGTCGATGACCACCCCGCCGGCCCCGATGTAATGGGTCGCGTAGCCCGGGACGAATGCATCGGGTACAAGGCGGCAGAAAAGCTGCAGTCCCTTCTCATCGGCATGATGGTAAAGGAAGCCGAGCTGCACAGCCGCCCCGACGAGGGATGCATGCGATACAGGAAGAAAGAGCCAAGCAAGCCGCCTTTCTTCCTGCTTCAATACGGCAAGCGTAGTCTGCAGGAGGGCTGCGAACTCAGGGGAGGGCAGTATCTGGTCAGGAGCTGCGATGATCGCCCCCCCGTAGTGGTCTATCTCATAGGTCAAACTCATGGGAAAAGACTAGTGGTTTGGGAGGATTACTTCAAGTCCGCTGAACAGGAAAGAGGGAGGAATTTTCGTCACAGCAGGGACTTCACCCAGGTGACCGCCCGTTCCTTTTCCCCTTCGATGATCGGACCCTCTCGTCCTGTGACAAGGAAGGTCGATGCGCCTGGGACGGTGATGCCGCGGTTCTTCAGGCTCTTCTCCATGCGGGTGGAGGCATAGCCGAAGAAGCGGATGATGAACTTGAGGAACCGGCTCTCCCCAACGGGGGAGGTACTGGTATCGAAGACTGCAACGGGGATGTCTTTCTGTACCTGCTGCAGGAGTTTGTCAACGGGCGGGGTCGGCCTTCCCCCGTGGGTGGGGGTCCCGATGACGATCAGGTCTGGTGAGCTGAGCTCCTCGGGCGGGATCTCCTCTATATGGAACAGTGAGGTCGTATGGTTTTTCTCTAGCTCTGAGCACATGTGTTCTGCGAGCTCCCTGGTGTTCCCGAACTGGGTATCATAGACGAATATGATCTTTCCCATAAGCGCTCCTCCTTGTATGCAATTATCGCAGGTAATAGCCCTGAATGCCAGAGTTTTTCTGTAAGTTCTTTGTGAAACTTCAGTTAGCGGGTTGGTTGGATCTCTATTCGCTGAGTTTCCTGCTCTTGTAGGCTGCCTTCTCCTGGTACATCAGGTTGTCGAGGTGCATAAGGAATGTCTCTCCCTGGTGGTCCCGGTCCTCGTCGTACAGGTCGCTTCCCATGCTGAAGGAGAGGCTGTATGGGTGGGTCTCATCAAGTTTGTGAAGGGTTGCCAGGTAGCTGATCTGTTCCCTGATCTGCTCGAGATGGGATGCATCGCCCCCGGGGGAGAGCAGGATGAACTCATCTCCCCCGACCCGGGCGATGATATCCTTCGGCCCTGCTGCATGGCGGAGGATCTCCGCGGCTTCCTGCAGTGCCCGGTCCCCCACATGGTGCCCCCAGGTATCGTTGATCTGCTTGAAGTCGTTCAGGTCGATGAGGATACCGCCGAGGGCCTTTGTGGCGTTATGCAGTGACTGGAACAGTTCCTGTTCAAGTCGGCGCCGGTTCATGAGGCCGGTGAGGTGGTCGGTATGGATCTGTTCTTTCTGGATGTTCAGCGCAGCTGCGATGACGAAGATGACGCAGCTCGGCCAGACCATGACCACACCGAAGTTGAGCGCCTGGATGATCCCTCCGGTGAGGGAGAAGAGTGGGAAGAGCAACAACGTGAGTGCTGTCTTGCTCGGCACTTTCTTCCTGCTCACGATCACGAGGGTGAGCCCAAGCATGGTCATGAGGGCGATGAAGGCGAACAACGGGATGATGGCATAGCCCCTGGTGTAGCCGTTTGCCTGGTCTATGGTGAAGAAGATCCCTGTCCAGGGAGACGTGACGGAGATCAGGACGATGAGTAGATTCGCCGGGATGATTACCCGCAGGGCTTTCCTGATCCTCACCATGCTCTCGTAGAGATGGAATTCAGTATAGAGGATGTAGATCGATGAAGGTGCGAGCTGCAGGCCGTAGTAGATGATGTAGAGGACGATATGTATCGGCCGTCCGGTGCTTAGGGGATGGCTGTCTATGTACCAGAGGACCGCATCCACGAGCATGATGGTGCTTATGGAGATGGCGAAGTATCGGTAGAGGTTCATGTCAGGTGTTGTCTCAGGGCCTGCCTTCCATGCGGGCCGCCCCAATGAGATGAGCGTCGCGATGACGAGGATGACTGAGAACACATTGATGAATACCTGGTTCATGAACTCCATGTGCAAATAGTACCTGATTCACGGCTCTGTGTCGATGTTCACCCGGCCATTTCCCTGTGAAGAATGCATATACTGCGATACTCTTGTATAATCATCATAATCCCTATAGGGTTGGTACCTCATGCTCCGCAGCCGATGTGCTATACTGGAGACAGAGGGATGCATCCTATGACCTATGATACCTTTTCCGCTTTCTATGACCAGGCGATGCAGGATTACAGCTGGTGCGATCACTTCCTCCATGAGATGATCGATACCCGGCTGGTGAACCATGACTCGGTCCTCGAGCTTGGCTGCGGGACCGGCAGGATCCTCGAGCTCATCGGGGACGAGTTCGAGAGCATCGCCGGCCTTGATATAAGCCCGGCGATGCTCGGGCATGCAAGAGAGCGGCTCCCGGATGCTACGTTCTACGAACAGGACATGCGGGATTTCACCATCCCGGGGGAGTTCGACCTGATCTATTGTCTCTTCGACTCCCTCAACCACCTGCAGACCTTTCCCGGCTGGGTGAGGACCTTCAACCGGATGAAGGAACACCTCTCCCCCGAAGGCCTCTGCATCTTCGACATGAACACCCCTGAACGGCTGGGCAGGCTCGCGCTCTTCCCGCCGGTCATACGCTCCTTCGGGGAGGAGGACACTTTGATCATGGATGTGGTCGAGGATGAGGCCCACGCCGACGGGACCGGGCTCTTCCATTTCGATGTCACCATCTTCAAGCAGGAGCAGGAAGACTCCTTCACCCGATACACCGACCGGATCACCGAGTTCGCGCCGACCGCGCAGCAGGTGATCGATGCCGTGACCCCGATCTTTCCCGATGTGAAGGTCTATGATGAGGATGAGCAGTTAGTCGATACGGAGATACCGCTCGCCGAGGCCCAGGAGGGGAGGCTCTTCTTCGTCTGCGGACGGTAGATATGTATCAGTTTTCCCCGATTTCTTCCTATATTCCTCATGATATGTATAGAAATCGGGAAAAACTATACATATAATGAATATGTGTATAGAAAGAAGAGAAATCTATACATATTCACTCCCATAGGAGTCTGCCGATGTATGCCATACCAGATTTGCCTCTGACCTATTCGTTTGAAACGGTTCCTATCATGAAGAAACTCATCCAGGCTCGTGCAAAACTTGCAGAACTCAAAGGGATAGCTCACACGATCCCCAATGAGAGTATTCTCATCAACACCTTGGCGCTGCAGGAGGCAAAAGACAGTTCCGCCGTTGAGAATATCACCACAACCCAGGATGAGCTATTTAAAGCTGACCTGAGTATGCAGCATGTGAGGATTACCAGTGCGACAAAAGAGGTGTTGCAATATGCTGAAGCCCTAAAAACAGGGTTCAGCAGGATGAGAAGAACCAGCCTGCTCACTACCTCGATGATCATAGGGATCCAGGAGATCCTGGAGCAGAACAGGGCTGGCTTCAGGAGTGTTCCCGGTACGACACTTCAGGATCAGGATGGAAAGGTCGTGTATACTCCCCCCCAGAACCGGGCCGATATTGAGAGACATATGGCTAACCTGGAACGGTTCATGAATGATGAGTCGGTCTCTGACCTGGATCCCCTGATCAAGATGGCGATCATTCATCACCAATTCGAGAGCATCCACCCGTTCTATGACGGGAACGGCCGGACGGGGCGGATCATCAACATACTCTATCTGGTAAGCAAGGATTTGCTGGATCTTCCGATACTCTACTTGAGTCGTTATATCATCCAGAACAAGCAGGAATACTATCGATTGCTGCAGGGAGTCCGGGATGAACAGAGCTGGGAGGAATGGATCCTCTTCCTCCTCGAGGGGGTCAGGCAGACTGCACATGAATCGATCGTCCTGGTAAAAGGCATCGTATCCCTCATGGCGAATACCAAGGACAAGCTTCGTGATCTGTTGGGAGGAAAATACCGGCATGAACTGCTGAACAACCTGTTCAACCATCCCTACACCAGGATCGGGTTCGTGATGACTGAATTGGATGTTTCCCGAATCACGGCTGTACGGTATCTGGATCTTCTCGTTGACCAGGGGGTCCTGGAAAAACTGAGACTTGGACGAAGTAATTATTATCTCAATACGAAGCTGATAGACCTGCTGCTTGGCCAGGGCTAGTAGTATGCGGATCGTCAGGCAGAAGCATCTGCCTGACCTGGAGCCCGATTAGCTGTGGGAATTCTCGTACCATCCTTACACATACCTGAGGGAAGCGAATAAGAAAGGCTGTCCCTCTATGAGAGACTATACGAAACGTATCAGCAGACCGCGTTACTTCTTCCTGTACTGTGCCAATAGCTGCTCGCCAACCGTACTGATACGGTACTGCTGTTTGCTGCTCTTGGGTTTCTCTGGGATCGTCATCTCGATAGCATTGATCTCAAGAGCTGGTCTTATATAGGATTTCCGGAAGTGCTCTGCATCCCGGAGGCCAATGGCATCCTGCAGATCCCACCGGCTCATTGCACCCGAAAGGTGCTTCAAGAGTTTCAGGACTTCCGGGGTAACTTCCGGGGTAACTTCCGGGGTGACTTCCGGGGTGACTTCCGGGGTGACTTCCGGGGTGACTTCCGGGGTGACTTCCGGGGTGAGGAATGTCACCGTTACTCCCAGTTTTGGATCCGATTTCCAACATGGTGCTGGTAATCCATGTTCGAGGCATTTCTGCACCATGAGCACACTACCACGGCCAGCTTTTTCCATGAGCCCCCGCAGATATAAGACATGGGCGATATCAGGATTTCGAAGTATTGAGATTTGACCTTTGAGCAGGCTCTGTTCGGTTATTCCATCTGGGAGTGACCCTGAATTCCATATTTCCAGCCGTTTGGGATACACATGGATGCTGACCCCTCCAGATGCTGCACTATAGTCGCGATGTACTAAAGCGTTGATCAACGCCTCGCGTACCGCTTCTTCAGGATATAGAGGAGCATCATAGCGGTTAGGGTTATCTTTGATGAAGGTAGAAATACTTGGAGTGTTGCGAATGATAAATGAGTAGGCATCCTCAAAAATACGGTACAGCGGTCCTTCGAAAGACTTCATGTCACTGAATTTGTCGCCAGTTTTATCTGAGCTGTAGCGCATAGCTCTGATTCGAGTCTGTGGTAATCGGATGGCTGGGTTCGTAGCAAAAAGAACATCTCCACCGTTCGTTAAGCGCCCATACCGAGCAACCGAGAAATCTTCCAAGACCATGGAGAGGTTCCCTTCATCTCGAAACAACACCCTTCGCACACTTGCAGCGGCTGACACCGTCGCTCCTACCTCTTGTATGTCGATATGTTCCTCGACATCAGCAATGGAAAACCGGCGTTCCCAGCGTTCAGGCTCGATTTGATGACGCATCACTATATCGCGAATAATCTGGGTCGTGGCTACCTGTGTGAGTTCTCCGGAACGTATATATATAACATCTTTGAAAGCATATGGGACATCGTTACCTAATGGTACCTCAATGGAAAGTACGAGCTTTTTATCCAATTCCTCAGCTTGAACAGCAACGAACGCTTTCGGGGAGATATGTTCAATCAAATACTGCTCAAGTTTAGTGAGGGCATCATGTGAATCATCAATTCCGATGATCTCTCCCTTCTCGGTCACACCGCAAATCACATACCCGCCATCTTTATTCAGGAATCCGCAAACAGTTTTTCCCAAGCCGTCAAGATTGCGTATGGAGGACTTGAACTCAATGTGTTGATTTTCGCCAAGAGAAAGCAGTTTCTTGATCTGTTCCAAAGTCATGAAGCCCCTCCATCTTTCTGAAACAGCTCTACATCCATATTACTGCATAAACTGCCAAAGTTGGTACCATAAGACCCTCGCAGGCTGTGCCTGAGCTGGGTATATGGTTCTACCTGTAGTTGCAAGGTAGAACCAGCCCTCTGTGATGCCATATCAACAGCGGTTCGCAACGCGATTGAACAGGCAGCGCAGGAGGCCAAAAAATGTCTGGGGACAGCATAGCACATACGAGGCGGTATTGCACCTGCCTTTCGTATGGAAACAGGGATATCATGGGAGGGGAGCCTGTCTGTGGCTATGGTATAACATACCTGAGGACGAGGTCTCTCTGTAGTTCCTTCCCCATGTCGAAGAGGCGGGTACCAGCGGTGTGGAACCCCATCTTCCCATAGAAGCTGACGGCTGCCGGGTTCTTCTCCCAGACGCTGAGCCAGATATAGCGGCAGCGGTGCTGCTTAGCTGTCTGTACCGCCTCGTCGATAAGCAGCCTGCCGTAGCCCCGGCCCTTGAACGGCTCCCTCACATAGATCCTCTGGAGTTCCAGTGTATCCGCCTCGTTGAAATCGGTCTGGGAGGGCGGGAGGTTCACCTTTAGGAAGGCTGCGGGGATCCCCCCATCCAGGATAATGGTCGTGGTTGAGTTCGGGTCTGCGAGGCCGTCCCTGATCTTCTCTCTATCGTAGGTCCGGTTCAGGTAGTCCTCCAGGACCTCCGGTGTGTTGAGGTGGTGGTAAGTGGCATGGAAGGTCTCTCTGCCGATGGCTGCAAGGACAGCCGCGTCGTCAGGGGTACAGGTCTTGATCATCATGGGATGATTGTACTTCAGCAGGCAGACTTCTGGCAACCCTGTCTCCCACGGTTTCCACGGCGGGTATAATTCTATATAATCAGGGGAAATCAGGAGAATAACCAACATACCGTGAGGGGGTCTGCCAGCATGTATCTCGTCTTCTTCATCATCAGTTTCGGTGCATCGATCATCGGTGCGATCAGCGGCATCGGCGGCGGTGTCATCATCAAGCCGGTCATGGACGTGGTCAGCGGTCTCGGGGTATCCACGATCAGCTTCCTCTCGAGCACCACGGTACTGTCGATGGCGACGGTCTCCCTCATACGGAGCAGGAAGAGCCCGGTCTCCATCAACGTGAAGAACACCTCCATGATGGCAGTTGGCGGTATCCTCGGCGGGCTTGCCGGGAAGAACCTCTTCGACCTGGTGAAGAGCGGGTTCGGCAATGACAAGGTCATCGGGATCTCCCAGTCTGTCTTCCTCTTCATCATCACCCTCGGGGTCCTCCTCTTCTACATCTTCAAGCAGCAGATCAAGCCCCAGCACCATAAGAGCATGCTCTTCAGCATCTTCGTCGGGCTGGTGCTCGGAGGCTTCGCCTCCTTTCTCGGGATCGGCGGAGGCCCGATCAACCTGGCAGTCCTCTACTTCTTCTTCTCCATGGACTCCAAGACAGCGGCCCTCAACTCGATCTTCATCATCTTCTTCTCCCAGGTCGCGAACCTCCTGTTCACCATCCTCTCGGGAAACCTGCCCGAGTTCGAGCCGGCGTCACTGATCATCATGATCATCGGCGGGATCACTGGCGGCCTGACCGGTTCGTTCATCTCCCACAGGATGACGAACCGGGCAGTGGACAAGCTCTTCATGGGAGTCCTGGCGATCATCATGATCCTCTGCATCTACAATACCGTGAGGTGGTTCACCTAAGACGGGAAGATTGCCATATACTGCCACGCAGTCTATACTGATCTCATGAGAAGGAACCTGAGGATCACCGTCTCGATACTCATACTCGCCACCTCCCTCCCGGCGCTTGCCTACCGGTTCATCGAGGCTGGGAGCCTGCTCTATATCGTGAACCTCCTCGGCTACTTCACCATCGAGTCCAACATACTGGTGGATATCATCGTGATCAGGACCCTGCTCGGCAGGCCCTTCAGCAGGAGGGTGGAGCTCGCAGCGGCGGCGGCGATCACCGTGACCGCCCTTGTGTTCCAGCTTTTCCTTCGGAGCTGGTTCGCTGATGCCTCAGGCTTGAGTACCGTGGTGATGTATATCAACCACGGGTCCACGACGGTACTCTTCCTCCTTTGGTTCCTGCTTTCTAAGAGAAGCGGGGTACTCTCGATCGGTGACCTCAAAGCTGTGGTGCTCTATCCCGCGATCTACTGCCTGGCAGGCATCATCGAATGGCTCATCCGCGGGGAGGCACGCTACTTCTTCTTCGACATCACGGGGATGGGAGCTATTGGTTCTATCCTGTGGCTCCTCGGGCTCACCGTCCTGTTCCTCTTCATTGGACTCATCCTCATCAGTATCGATATCAGGAGAGGTACTGCTTCCCACCGAGGATGACGGCATCAGTGACTGCTGCCAGGCTCTCCGATGCGATATTCCAACAGTGCCAGTAGAGGTCCACCGCCATGGGTTTCCCGACCAGCGGGATGACTATCCCTTCATCCAGTAAATCCCGGCACTGGATCACCGGCGTCATGCCGTAGGCCAAGCCTTCGATGATCATGGAGAGGAACTGGACGGTAGAGGGGACGTAATGGGCCTGGTATGCTGTCCCGGAAACTGAATAATACTCATCGAGCTGCCTGTCGAGCAAGGTATCGGACCGGTTGAAGATGACGGCAGGGGCCTGCCGTACGGCTTCACGGGTGAAGCCTTCAGGGAACCACCTTGACCGGAAGGCCGGGGTGCAGATGAGCTGGTATTCCATGACCCCGAGCCTGTGGACGCTGCAACCCTGCAGCCTCCGGCTGCTCGAGCTGATGGTCCCCGACACGGTACCGTCCCGGAGGAACTCCCTCGTCTGGTCCTGGTCGTCCATGTGGATGTCGAGGAGGATGTGCTCCTCGAAGAGCAGGTCCCTGACTGCCGGCAGGAACCAGAGTTCGAGGCTGTCCATGTTCACCCCGACCGGTACCGTAGTGAAGAGGGGGTTCTCCTCGGCAGGTGAAGCTTCCGCAAGCTCCTCCTCGAGCCGCATGACCTGGCGGCAGTGCCTGACCAGCCGCTTCCCGACCTCAGTAGGGATCGGGGGTGAGGTACGGGTGATGACGATGGACCCGACCTGGTCTTCCAGCGACCGAATCCTCTGCGATACCGCCGACTGCGTGATGAAGAGTTTCTCAGCGGCTTTCTCGAACCCCTGCTCCTGCACGACCATGGCCAGGGCTTCTAATAATTTGTAATCGATCATGAGTAATATTAGTAGAACTTATGTAATATGTAAATAATTAATTGTACTGATTACCAGCTTTTCGTGTATAGTCATCCCTGACAGGAGGCAGCATGACAGCAGTATACGGACAGGGGATGGCATTGGGGGCTAGCCTGATCATCGCGATCGGGGCGCAGAATGCCTTCGTGTTATCGCAGGGAGTAAGGAAGCAGCATACCTTCATCATCCCGCTGATCTGCAGCATCATCGACGCAGTCCTCATCTCGGCCGGTGTGCTGGGGGTAGGGGCATTGCTCTCATCGAGCGAGGTCCTCACAGACGCAGCCTCCATCGGCGGGGCGGCCTTCCTCCTCTGGTATGGTTTCAGGAGTTTCCGGGCGAGCCTCTCAAGGGAGACCATGGAGGAGGACCGCAGCGGTCCTAAGGACCTGAGGGCGGCAGTCCTCTTCACTCTGGCAGTCTCCCTGCTCAATCCCCATGTCTACCTCGATACCATGGTCCTCATCGGGAGCATCAGCGTACAGTATGAGGAGGCAGCACGCCTCTGGTTCGGTCTGGGAGCGATCACTGCCTCCTTCATCTGGTTCTTCAGCCTGAGTCTCGGGGGCAGGCTGCTTGCCCCGGTCTTCAGGAACCCGAAAGCCTGGAAGCTGCTTGATATAGGGATCGGGATCATCATGTGGGTGATAGCCTTCTCGCTCATCAGGCAGGTGCTGTTATAGACTATACGATGACATCGTATAGAAATGGCTAAAAGTATACGATGGTATCGTATAAAAAAATTGAAAACTATACGATGATATCGTATAGTTAAGCCATGGAAGGATTATTCTATCAGTATAACCCCTGGTGGGAGGATAGGGATCTCTCATTACCTGGTATCATCTCCCGTGATTCCTATCTGGAACGATTGAAAGAGCAGCTCTCAAGCAGGTCGATCACCTTCCTTACGGGGCTGCGCCGGATCGGCAAGACCACCCTCATGAAGCTGGTCATCCAGGACCTGATCAGGAGCGGGACAGAGGCGAAGGCAATCCTGTATATAAGCTTGGATGATTTCCTGCTCAGGGGACTCTCCCTGGATGAGATCGTCTCCCAGTTCAGGAAGGTCCACCAGTTCCCGGTAGACCGGGAACTTACCTTATTCCTCGATGAGATCTCCTCACTGCCGGAGTACCATCAGCAGCTGAAGAACCTCAATGACCGGTACCCGGTCAAGATATTCGCCTCATCCTCATCGAGTTCCCTGCTGTTGGACCGGAAGGCATATCTCACCGGGCGCTCCTTAGTGGTGGAGGTTGAGCCCCTCGATTTCGAGGAGTTCAAGCAGTTTCGGAACATCACCGTCAAGCAGCGGGACGGTCAGCTCAATGAGCCGTACTTCAGGGAGTATCTCCGATACGGCGGCTTACCTGAGCATGTTCTCCATCCAAGCAGGGAATACCTGAACTCCTTAGTCGATGATATCATCCAGAAAGATATCACGGCGTATCACGGGCTGAAGAACCATCAGCTGTTGAGGGATTTCTTCGTGCTCCTGATGGAACGGAGCGACAAGCAGGTAAGCATCAACAAAGTGGCCAACATACTGGGGATCTCCCCTGACACGGCAAGAAGGTATCTTGCCTACTTCGAGTCGACCTACCTGGTCCATACGGTACAGCGATGGGGGAAGACGAATGAGAAGCGCATCTCCCCGAAGAAGCTCTATGCCTGCGACCTTGGCATCAAGTACCTGTTCAACGGGGAACGGGACCTGGGGAGCTACTTCGAGAACTATATCTACCTGAAGCTCAAAGCCAGGAAGGATGTGTACTACCTCTATGAGGGGGGTAATGAGATCGACTTCCTGACAGGGGACGGTATCCTCATCGAGTCAAAGTACTTCTCAACGATGAACCATAAACAGAAGACCCTGTTTGATGCATTCCCTGCGAAGCAGAAACTCCTCATCGATGACCTTAGGAAGGTGTCACTGCTGGATTCACTGTAGGAATATCCCGTGCACTACCATATAGCCTCCCAACCCAATGAGGATCAGCCCTGAGCAGAGGGTTATGATCCTGATCACCGCAGGGTTCCTCTTCACATACAGGCTTACCGTACCGGCAAATACCCCGAGTGCGGCGTAGAGTGCCGCGGTGATTAGGGTGAATATGAGTCCCAGGACGAAGAGTTGAAGGTTTGCATGCATACCATCCCTGGTTACGAACTGGGGGAGGAAGGCGAGGAAGAAGATGACGATCTTGGGGTTGAGGGAGTTTGAGATGAACCCCTGGCGGTAGCAGTCTATGAGACGGGCAGTTTCCCCTCCTGCCTCCAGGCTAAGGTCCTCTCTGCTCCTGATCGTCTGGAACCCGAGATAGATGAGGTAGCCCCCGCCGATGAGGGTGATGCCGGTGAAGAGTCCCGGGATGTTCCGCAGGACCAGTGCCAGTCCCAGGGCAGCGACCGTGGAGTGCATCAGCAGGCCGGTAGAGACCCCGAGGGCTGAGACGGCCCCATAGTATCGTCCGTACATGATGCCGCGGCTCGCGGTATAGATCATGTCGGGTCCCGGTGCGATGATGACCAACAGCGATGAGACCAGGAACAGGATGAATGGGGTCATAGGAACTTCCTCCTCTTGCATTGTAGGGAATAGTATATGGTTGACGCAAGATATGTACGAAATAAACAGTGATAAAGCAAAGAATATGCATAGGTATAATTAATATGATAAGATATAGCAAAACAACAGGTCAGATACCTGCTGAATGCAAAGGATGTGCATATGGCTGGGCTTGATGAGTTCGACAGGAAGATCATAGCAGCCCTCCAGGAGAACGGGAGGCTGACGAACATGGAGGTCGCGGGGATGGTGAACCTCTCCCATTCCAGCTGCTCAAGGCGTATCGCGAGGCTGGAGCGTGACGGGGTCATCACCGGCTACCGTGCCCTCACGGACCGTGCACGGCTGGGATTGACCGTCCGGGCCTACTGCGGCATCGTACGGGACTCGAAGGTCGGCTGGAAGGAGCTGGCAGAGAGACTCGCACGCATAGACGGGGTAGTCAGCGTCTTTGCCGTCACCGGCGAGGCCGATATCATGCTGGAGATCGTCGCGAAGGACATGCAGCACTACTCCCAGGCAGTCCTCAGGGATGTCCTGGGCATAGAGGGGGTAAGCGCTACAAGGAGCTCCTTCATCCTGGAAGAGGTGAAGTCGCTCTATTGATACAGATCGAACTCCTTCAGCCGGTTCCGCAGCGTGACCCGGTCGATACCGAGCTCCTTGGCGGCTTTGGAGATGTTCCTGTCATGCTTCTTCCAGCAGTCACACATGATCTGAGCTTCGATCTCCTTGAGGGTCTTCGCTGAATTCTGCTGTATGTCTTTACCTGCCCCGTTACCAGGATTATGCTTTTTCAGGTCACTCAGTTCCTCGATCAGGTCCTGTACGATCTCTGTCCTGTTCGCGGAGAAGGTGAAGAGGACACTGACCTTCTCTGCGAAGTTCTTCAGTTGCCTGACATTCCCCGGCCAGGAGTAGGTCCTCAAGGCTTCCAGCAGTCGTTCGGGTACCGGTTCCTTGGGGTAACTGTAGGTCTTGGTGAAGGAATCAAGGAAGGTGGTGAACAACGGGACGATGTCCTCTGTGCGGTCCCGCAGGGGAGGGATGTGGACATCGAGGATCTTCAACCGGTAATAGAGGTCCTTGCGGAATCGTCCCTGCTCGGTCTCCTCGAAGAGGTCCTTGTTGCAGGCGGCGATCACCCTCACGTCGATATCATAGATCTTGTCATCGCCGAGCCGCATCACCTGTTTCTCCTGGAGGACTCGCAGGAACCGTGCCTGGACCACAGGGCTCATGTCATTCACCTCATCGAGGAAGATGGTTCCCCGGTGGGCCAGCTCGAAGAGCCCGGTCTTCCCTCCCTTCTTCGCCCCGGTGAAGGCGCCTTCCACATACCCGAACAGCTCGCTCTCAAGTAAGGTGTCGGGCAGGGCGGCACAGTTGACGGCGACGAAGGGGCCGCTCCTGCGGGGGGAGTTGTTGTGTACGCTCTGTGCGAAGATCTCCTTACCGGCACCCGTCTCCCCGAGCAGGAGCATCGTGGAATCAGTCTCACTGTACCGTCTTGCCTTCTCGATGAGTTTCTTGAACTCCCCGTTGAAGGCAATGACGGAATCGAAGGTATGGGAAGCTATCAAGCCCCGGTTGATCATCTGTTTCCTGATGATGCCTTCAAGATTCCTGATATGCCCGACACTCTGCAGGTAGATCAGTGTCGCAGGCTCTGACTCGCCGGCATGGATCGCTGAGCATTCGACGATGTAGTCACGGCTCTGTATCTGGATGACCTTGTTCCCTGTCCTGGCTTTATAACAGGAAAACAGGGACTTGGGCAGGAGGGAGCTGGTAACATCTTCCCCAACCAGCCGTTTCCGCGGGATGTCCAGGATATGCTCAGCCTTCGAGTTGACCATATTGATCGACCCCTTGGGGTCTATGTAGAGCATGCCCCATTCTGTATGTTCCATGATGGAATTCAACCTCTTGACCCGCAGGATCTCCTCCTGCATATGCTGGTAGAACTGCACGGCTGAATCGAGGGAGTACTGTATAGCCTCCGGGCCTGACTGGATGAGCTCGGTCTCGATATGCTTTCTCTTGGCTGTGTTGACCGAGATGGTATCACCCACGATGACATCGGCACCCCATTTCTGGGCTTCAGTCACGACCTCCCTGATATTCGAGAAGGGGGTGACGGGGAAGAATCCCAGGTCGATGCCCATGATCTGGGCGATGCTCTTTGCACCGGTGATGACATTCTCATAGCCGATGACCGCGATCCTCTTTTCCTGGCTGAGATGTGTATGGATAGCCCGCAGCAGGTCATAGGCAGAGACCTCGATCTCGAAGACGGGGATATCGAGGTTCTGCTTGAGCAGTGTGGCCGTACCGCCCCTGCTGATGATGATATCAGGATGAGAGGTCTCTATAGCCTGCTGGGCTGCCTCGAGGCCGGTCGCAAGGTTCCCTAATGCGATCTTCACCTCATAGGGGTAGGTCGCTGTCACGGTGCTGGCAGCCGTGATGAGATTCTGGTATGGGGCAATGAGTAGAATGTTCATGAGAAGAGTATAGCATGCATCTGTCATATTGTGGAAAAATTCACCAGTAAAATATTCTGCCGGTGAAATATTTACCACTTCTTGTATGTGATGGGAGTAACCGGCATATGACAAATGAGAGTAATGTGTTAACAATAAAAGAATTATCAAGAATTCGTTATGAGATCCAGATTTTGGCATGGTGCTTGCTTTATAGAGGCCATGGAAAGATTGGAGAACCTAATACTGGCAGATGATCTCACAGGAGCGAATGATACCGGGATACACTTCCTTTCGCAGGCTTCTGATGTCTCTGTGCTTGTAGATGCCGTATCTGAGGAATAATCAAGCCATTGCCGAAGACGCTGGTGATCAATACGGATACAAGACATGCTGATCCCGCAGATGCGTACAGCAGGATCCGTGCTATCATCGGTCGATATGAACACTATAAGCCGAGACATATCTTCAAGAAGGTCGATTCCACCCTGAGGGGGAATATCGGGGCTGAGATCGATGCCGCGATGGATGCCAGTGGGGCGACGATCGCCTGTCTTGCCCCAGCGACCCCCAGGAATGGGAGGACGGTAGTCGACGGTGTATGCTATATCAACGGGATCGCCCTCAATGAGACCGAGATCGCACATGACCCGCTCGCTCCGGTCCTGTTCGGTGATATCAGGGAGATCGTGGGCACTCAGTCAAGCCGGAAGGCTTGCCTGCTTCCGCTTGAGACGTTATACCAGCCGGTCGAGCATATCCAGCGGTACATTCAGCAGAAGACGACTGCTGGGTTTCAGGTCTTCATACCGGACGCAGAGTCTGTAGCGGACCTGCAGAGGACGCTGGAGGTCTTCGGTGCCATCGAGGAGAAGACGCTCTTCGTGGGTGCGGCAGGCTTGTTCCATGCTCGTGACCAGCTGATCCGGAAGAATCAGATAGAAACAACGAGAAATACTGTAGAAATGCATGACCGGTTCCTCTTCGTGGTGGGAAGCCTCATGGGAGTCACGAAGCTCCAGGTCCAGGCTCTCGAGGAAGATGAGAACACCGTTGAGGTTACCCTTCCGACTGAGACAGCAGTCAATGCAGACACGGAAGCCCTTGACGTCCTGGTCGGTACTATCGTACATGCGTACAGGGGGGCTCATGCTGTTCTCCTGAAGACCGAGGGACTCCAGTTGGGAGATGATATGGCTTCCGAGGCGGCAATGATCGGAACAGCCCTGGGGTATGTAGTTGATGCGGTGATGCGGCAGGTTACCCTCCATGCCCTCGTGATGACCGGCGGTGATACCGCCATGCGGATTCTCAAGCAGCTGAACATCGGGCAGCTGGCTTTGGCTGATGAAGTACTTCCCGGGATCCCTGCAGCTACAGCTGCATACCCGCATCGGAAGGGTGAAGACTTCATCTGCATCACCAAGGCAGGGTCCTATGGGGATCCTGATGCATTGAAGAACGTATTGGATTACCTGATGAACGATAAGGAGAATGTGTGTGAAAGCGTCATATGAGTTTGTATCAGCTCCAAGGATCATATCCGGTGCCGGATGCCTGCAGGATGTAGGCAGCCTGTTGAGTGAGATGGGCAAGGAGAAAGTCTTCTGCCTGACTGATAAAGGCATAGCGTCTACCGGGCTGCTTGATCGGCTGACCGGGATTCTGTCGGAAGCCGGGTTGTCCTGCCAGGTCTATGATTCTGTTGCCAGGGAACCGGGAGTCGGCGATGTGGATGACGTGATGGCTGCAGCGAAAGCATATGCCCCCGATTGCGTGATCGCCATCGGCGGTGGCTCGGTCCTTGACATCGGCAAATTGTGCGCCGTCCTGGTCCCAGTGGATGCGACGGTCCTTGATCTCCTCGATGGTGCACCGGTACCTGACCACAGCATGACGACGGTCCTGATACCTACAACCTCAGGGACGGGATCCGAGGCAACGAAGAATGCTATCATCGCCATCCCGGATCGGGGTACGAAGGCTGCGGTAGTGAACCATAAGCTCCTCCCCGATATCGTGCTGCTGGACCCGGTATTGACCGTCTCCATGCCCAAGGGGATAACGGCAACCACCGGTATGGATGCCCTATGCCATGCGATGGAGTGCTATCTTTCGAAGAAGGCGAACATCCTGAGTGACATGTATGCTGTAGCATCGATGAAGCTCATCGCCGACTCGCTCTATACCAGCTACGTGGACCCGAAGAACATCGAGGCCCGGTGGAACATGCTGCTCGCGGCGAACTATGCAGGGAGCTGCATCACCCTCTCCGGGACGAATGCGGTCCATGCGATGTCCTACCCCCTTGGGACGATGTTCCATATTCCCCATGGCCAGTCGAATGCCATGCTGCTGCCGGCTGTCATGGAGTATAACCTTGCAGCCTTCCCGGAGAAGACGCGAAAGGTCGCGATCATCTTCGGCTACGATGAACGGCAGACAGAGCTGTCGTGCAAGGATTATGTGGCCCAACAGCTGCATGAACTGCTTGGCCAGCTGGAGATCACGAGTTCTCTTGCATCTTTCGGGGTACGTCCTGAAGATGCCTCCAGACTGGCAGAGAATGCCTATGCGAACAGAAGGCTCATGGATAACAACCCGGTCGAACTGAGCGAAGAGGTCATACAGTCTATCTACGAGGGACTGCTGGAGGAACAGGATGGCTAGTAAGCCGATTATTGGGATTTCCATGGGTGACCCGGCCGGTATCGGGCCGGAGGTCATCATCAAGGCCTTCTTGCATGAGGATGTACAGGCACTTGCTGATTGTGTCGTTGTCGGTGACCCCCGGATAATGAGACAGGCAGCAGGGTTCGTCGGTGCATCGGTGAAGGTCAACGGCATTAAGACCATTGATGCCGCTGACTTCTCAGCCGGCACCATAAACGTCTATGATCTTGGGAATGCTGATCCCGACAAGTTCAGAATCGGGGAAGTCTCCGAGTACTGCGGCAAGGCAGCCTACGATGCGGTGGAACAGGTGATCAGGCTGGCCCTGGACGGGAAGATCCAGGCAACGGTCACGGCTCCGATCAACAAGGCTGCGATCAAGCTGGCTGGCTGTCCGTTTGCGGGACATACGGAGATCTATGCCAACCTTACCGGCACGAAGAGCTATGCCATGATGCTTGCCCACCATGACTTCCGGGTGATCCATGTATCAACCCATGTTTCCCTCATGGAGGCCTGCAGGAGGGTGAAGAAGGATCGGGTAGCAGAGGTGATTCGCCTCGCTGACGAGAGCCTCAAGCAGCTGGGAATCGAGAACCCAAGGATTGCCGTATCCGGCCTGAACCCCCATGCCGGGGAGGGCGGACTGTTCGGGCGGGAGGAACTCGAAGAAATCATCCCTGCCATAGAACAGGCAAAGACAGAAGGCATCGATGCCTCCGGGCCCTTTCCCCCAGATACCATCTTTTCGATGGCAAAGGGCGGACTCTATGACATAGTCGTGGTGATGTACCATGACCAGGGCCATATTCCCCTGAAACTGGTTGGGTTCGTCTATGATCGGGAGAAGCAGGCGTGGAAGGATGTGGAAGGGGTGAACATCACCGTTGGACTGCCCATCATCCGTGTCTCAGTCGATCACGGTACGGCCTTTGACCAGGCAGGGAAGGGAACTGCCAGTGAGTCGAGCTTGGTGAATGCCATTAATTATGCAGCAAGATTAGGAGGGTTAGCCTAGATGAAGAAGATATATCCATATTCAGCGATCGTGACAGCGTATCATGAAGATGAGACCATAGATTATGAGAGTACACGCGAGCAGATCAGAAGACAGATCTCCCATGGCAACCACATCCTTGGCTGCGGTACCAATGGTGATTTTGCCAGCCTCCTGGCAGAGGAGAAACTTGAGATCATCAAGATCTGTGTTGAAGAGGCTGCCGGGAAGGTGAAGGTGATCATCAATGTCGGTGCTCCCTCGACATTCCAGGTCATGCAGCTGACAAACGAGATCACTGACCTTGGGGTGGACGGGGTCGCTGTGATAAACCCCTATTTCATCTCCTGTACGCAGGAGGGATTATACACCCATTACGCGAAGATCGCTGATCAGTCGAAGCTTCCCGTCTATATGTATGATATTCCCGCACGGACCCAGAACGGTCTGGAACCAGAGACGGTCGCACGGTTGGCTGGTCATGAGAATATCATGGGGATCAAGGACAGCAGCGGGAATATCGAGCACCTTGATGCCTATTGTGCCATGGCTTCTGATACCTTCGAGGTCCTGGCTGGTGCTGACAGCCAGATCTATCATGGGCTGACCAAAGGTGCTTCCGGCTGTGTGTCTGGGCTTTCCAATATTGTCCCAGGCTGGGTGAATGCTATCTGCACGAACTATGAGCAGGGTAATACTGAAGAGGCAGAGAAGATACAGGCGAAACTCCTGGACTTCCGCACCAAGCTCTACAGCCTCGGGTTCGGCCCGGCGCTCGTGAAGCGGGCAGTCTATGTGATGAACCCGGCGGTTGGGAACAACCGGACGCCTTCACTGGTACCTGGTCCTGAACTTGATGCGAAACTGAAGGCGCTTCTGGCTGAATTCTTGATCACCTATGACGAGAGTGGAGAGTAGGTATGCAGACGGTCGTATTATCACATGCATTATATAAGCCGGGGATGGATGTGCTGGAGGGGAAAGTCAACCTGATTATCCCTGATAACGGCAACAGTGACGAGATCCTTGAAGAACTGAAACAGGCTGATGCCTATATCCTGAGGATCGGGAAGATCGATCGGAAGGCTATAGAACAGTGCCCGAACCTGAAAGTCATAACCAGGCCAGGGGTAGGGGTAGACTCCGTGGATGTACAGGCAGCCACCGAACATGGGATCCCGGTAGTGATCTGCCCGGCAGTCAATGCGGTCTCGGTAGCCGAACATGCCCTCACGCTCATCCTCGGATTGGCGAAGAATCTCCTTGAGAGCTGCCTGGAGACACGGAAAGGCAACTTTGCCGTCAGGAACCGGTATGTCAGCACTGAACTCGGGGGGAAGACTGTCTCGATACTCGGGTTCGGGAACATCGGCAGGAAC
Organism: Spirochaetia bacterium; assembly: GCA_963677595.1. GTDB lineage: Bacteria > Spirochaetota > Spirochaetia > CAKZLE01 > CAKZLE01 > CAKZLE01. Next base: position 1,053,693 of record OY782041.1, on the reverse strand, counting down.
CTGGCACTCATGTGCAGTGCCCTTGGTATGGACGTAGTGGTGTATGATCCCTTCGTCCAAAAGGAAGCTGTTGAAGCCCTTGGATACCGGTATGTCGACACTATTCCGGAGGCTGCTGCATTAGGGGACTTTGTCTCCCTGCATATGCCGTCAAACGATGCTACCAGGGGGAGTATTGACAAGCCGTTCTTCGAGGCCATGAAGACGACGGGATACTTCATCAACTGTGCAAGAGGGGATGTCGTCAATGAGGAAGACCTTATCGAGGCGCTTCAGGATCATAAGATCCAGGGAGCTGGTCTTGATGTTCTCATGGAAGAACCCATGAGCACCAATCATCCTCTGATGAAGATGGATAACGTCTTAGTCACCCCCCATATGGCGGCCCAGACACAGGAGACAACGAAGAAGACTGTCATGCTGGCGGCAGAAAGTACCTTGAGGATTCTAAACGGTGAGAAGATCGATAACGTCTGTAACCCGGAAGTGTATGATCATCCAAGATGGAGAACTTACTAGGCGTAGCCTATGTATAAATAAACAGGAGGAACTATGAAAACGAAATTGTATTTGGTTTTACTACTTGTAGGATTAGTAGTCGCTGGGACGATTACTGCGAATGGGTCACAAGAAGAAGGAACCGCGGTGAAGAGCTGGCCTCAGTCAAGTGTGACTATGTATGTGCCCGCAAAAGCTGGTGGTGGTACGGATGTGATGTCCAGGATCCTTGCAAGCGGACTGCAGCGTGTGACTGGTGAGAACTTTGTTGTTGTTAACCAAGCGTCTGGTGCTGGAACGGTAGCTTATGAGTCTACCAGGAACAGTGATCCTGATGGGTCGGCAATGATGGTCTGGCACCCGGGTTTCTATGTGAATTATTATACAGGAACATACAACTATAGCCCTAATGATGACTTCACCCCTCTCGGGATCGTCTTTGGGGGAATGAGCCAGGCTTTTGTAGCACATGCTGATGCTCCCTATAACAACATGAAGGAGCTTGTGGAATATGCTAAGCAGCATCCTGGAGAGGTGACCTATGGCTGCCAGAAAGGCGGTTCTGCACACCTCGTAGCAGGAATCCTCATGGACTCCACTGAAATCGATCTGCGACTTGTCGATGCAGCCAGCCAGACTGATAAGATCACCGGTATCCTTGGGAAGAATATCAGTATCAGTGCTATTACCTCAAGTGCCGCAAAACAGTATGTTGATTCCGGCCAGATGAAGGTGCTGGGATTGGTTGATTCTGTAGCTGACCCGAAATACCCTGAGTTCATTCCTGCCGTAAAGCAGGGGTACCCAAGATGTTATTGGGATGTTGTCCTTCTGCTGTATGGACCTGCCGGGATGGATCATGAGTTACAGCTGCAGATCGAGAGTGTATTGCAGAAACTGAACGATGATGAGGAGTTCCTGGAGCAGACAGCTAATGCTAAAGCGGCATTTGTGTTCACAGATATCGACTCACAGTTGTCTGTATATGAAGATTATGATGCTATAGTAAAGAATACTACAAAAGAGATTGGTATATCTGTACGATAGATACCTTTTAGGGAGCAGTTTGTGAAACGTGATAGAGTCATCGGGGCAATACTAGTAGTTCTAGGAATAATCGCCCTTATTTTAACGTTGCAAATCCCTTCCGCTGATCCGGGGTCTGCGGACCCCGGGTCGCGACTCTTCCCGCTTATTGGGAGTGTTGGGATGATCATTTTCGGGTTTGGCACCTCGATCTTTGCTAAAACAGGTCCACAGGGCAGCGTGATCTCGAGAGAGGAAGCAAAACGCCTTGGGCTGATATCGGTTGTGTTCATTTTCTGTGTCATCTCAATGAAGTATTTGGGCTTCCTCATCACTTCTCCACTGGTATTATATGCGTTGGTAACGATGTTCTCCTATGGCAAACGTATCAAGTGGTATAAGAAGGCTTTGTTCTCGATCATTATGACTATCTTGATCTGGGTTCTGTTCGATCAGATACTTTCAGTTATTTTACCGCCTGGTAAACTTTTTTAAGGGATAAGTGTATGGAATACGTAGGAGTTGTTGTATCAGTTTTATTCGATCCAATGAATTTCATCGTGCTGCTGCTCGCATCAGCAATGGGTGTTGTCTTTGGGGCTTTACCTGGGTTGAGTGGAACGATCGGGGTGGCCCTGATGCTGCCTATCACGTTTGGGATGCCGCCTGAGCTGGGTATTGCTATGCTTATCTGCATCTGGGTCGGAGGTGTGTCAGGAGGGTTCATTGCTGCCACATTATTGGGGATTCCCGGGACTGCTTCCAATGTGGCGACCTGTTATGATGCTTACCCCTTGAGCCAAAAGGGACAATCTCAAAAAGCCCTTGGGATCGGGATCATCGCTTCTTTTATCAGCACCTTCTTCAGCTGTATCGTAGCCATGTTCTTGAGTAAGTTCATAGCAAATCTTGCAGTGAAGTTGGGCCCCTGGGAGATCTTCTCGCTCTGTTTCTGTGCAATATCTGCGATTGTCTCTCTCTCAAGACAGAATATCTTCAAAGGTTTGAGTGCTGCTTCTTTCGGGCTGATCCTCAGCAGTGTCGGTTTTGCTCCAGTTGATGCCTATAATCGATTTACCTTCGGTAATATCCATCTCGGTGGTGGTTTCGACGGTGTTGCTCTGATGTTGGGGCTCTTTGCGATCTATCTGATTTCCTATGATTATTATAAGAAGAATCAGAGTGATGCCTCAACATTGAATGCCGGGAATACACAGAAAGGGTTTGGGGTTACTCTCAAGGAGTTCAAGGACAATATATTCAACATCGTCCGTTCATTCTTCATAGGATTATGGATTGGGTTCCTTCCTGGGATGGGTGCCGGGTTATCGAACCTGGTAGCATATAGTACTGCCAAGAATGCATCAAAACATCCTGAGGAATTTGGTAAAGGAAGCTTGGAGGGCATATTTGCTTCTGAATCCTCAAATAATGCATCTGTAGGCGGAGCCTTGATCCCCATGGTGTCACTTGGTATCCCGGGAGATGCTACAACGGCAGTCCTCCTTGGGGGCTTGACGATCCATGGTATAGAGCCGGGGCCCCTTCTGTTCACGAATAACCCTTCTCTTGTCTATGTGATGTTCTTCTCGGCTTTGTTTGCCGCAGTTGTGATCTTTGGTATGCAGTATTTCGGGGTAAGACTATTTCCCAAGATCCTGCAGATCCCTTATCACTATCTGTATCCGACCATCATCATCCTGTGTTTTGTCGGAGCCTTCATCACAACCAATACTATATTCAATATTGGGCTCATGCTGGTGTTTGCTGCTATAGGGGTGTTGATGAAATGGGCTGATTTACCTGCAGTTCCTTTCTTACTGTCAATGATCTTGGGTAAGATGCTCGAATCTAATCTCAGACGCGGTTTCAGTTATAGTCCTGAAGGCATAATCACCTTCTTGACCAGGCCGGTGTCAGCGATCTTCCTGGCAATAGGGGTAGCAAGTATCCTGATATCCTTCTTCAAGGAAGTCCGAAAATCATGACGTACGCATATACTGTAGTGCAGGAGTAGAGATGGAAGTATTCAGGAATAATTGTGATCGACCTTGGGATTTTTCTGTGGATCCGTTCGAGGTCGTGCATGGGGTCTATTATATTGGCGGTGCCTGGGTTGGGAGTTACTTGATAGATACTGGTGATGGTCTGATCCTGATTGATGCTATGATGCCGCAAACCGTGTATCTGCTGTTTGAGAGTATTAGGAAACTGGGTTTTGATCCAAAGGATATCAAGTACATACTCATTTCCCATGCCCATTATGACCATTGCGGAGGTATTGCTCAAGTTGCGCATTATACAGATGCTGAGATCTTCATGGGGAAAGAAGACCTCTATTTCCTGACAGAGCGAACAGACCTGATCATAGTCTATAAGGATACCTTTGAACCATTCAAGGTTGACCATTATTTCTGTGAAGATGAAACCATCAACCTGGGAAATATTTCTATCCAGGCAATCCATACCCCTGGACACACTCCTGGGACGTATTCCTTCTTCTTCGATGTTGAAGACCAGGGGAAAACATATCGATGCGGGATGCATGGCGGGATAGGAGTGAATACACTGACTGCTGAGTACCTTCAGGAAAGCAGACAGCCGTTCTCCTTACGAGATGATTTTCTCAACAGCATTGAACGCTTAAGCAAGATGCATGTAGATATTACCCTTGGCTCACATCCCAATCATGCTGATATGCTCGGTAAGGCTGCGAGAAAAACTGAGGGATCGAACCCATTCATCGACCAGACTACCTTCAATCGATTACTCGAGGCCAGGAAGAAAGACATGCTTGATATCATCGAACGTGAACATTGAAAAAATGGTGAGGATCTGTGACCAATCTTATGCGAGATATATTGTAATTATTACAAAGATGTGGTAAATACAATATATAAGCATATTGATATGGAGGTGCAGTCATGGAAGCAAGAGATAAGGTCCTGGAAGTCATGAGAGGGGCAGGCAAGCCCCTCAGCGCAGGGGAAGTAGAGAAACTCTCCGGGCTTGAGCGAAAAGAGGTAGACAAGGTCTTCAAGGCCCTGAAGAAAGAGGAGCTCATCGTCTCCCCGGTCCGATGCAAGTGGGAGCCTAAGTAAGACTCAGAGAGAGGAGAGAAATTCTTCTCTCTTATTTTTTTGGCCCCAGGTCCTCCTCACAGGGACCCATACCGAGGTCATCTCCTTCCATTCCCCATACTGCTCATACTTCGATGCGGTCACCGTCTCGGTGAAGCGGGTGCTGCCGGCGAACAAGCCCACTAATAATACTGCCCCGATTCCCGACCAGTGCAGCATTCCCGTCGCTGCAACCAGATAGAGGTATACCACGATCCATTGACCCATCTCGCAGACATAATTCGGGTGACGGGAGTACTGCCACAACCCGAAGGTGTTGAACCCGAGACTGTGTCGGCTGCCGCCTGTGCTCCGGCTGCGGTAGAACCGCAGCTGCTGGATATCAGCGGCAGCTTCAAGCATGAGCAAGAGGGCATGGACTGTATAGAGCAGGATCTCCACTGCGGTGATCGGCCCGGACACCTTGCCGTAGAAGTAGAGGGGCAGGGTGAAGGCAAAGATCAGCAGCAGCTGGTAGGAGCTGATGAATAAGAGGTTGAAGAGCTCGAAGAGCACACGATTGCCGATCTTCTCCCGCAGGATCTCCCAGCGATAGTCCTCACCGGTGAACCCGGTGGGGAAGGAGAAGGCATAGCCACCCTTTATCGCGAAGTTCACCGTCAGCCGGACAGCCCAGGCAAGGACCAGCACACCAGCGATGATAAACCTGGGGTTATCGATGTAATCAGGCAGCCAGCAGAGGAGGTAGACTACCGGGAGGATAGACCAGAGGCGGTCTACCGTCGAGTAGTTCCGGGTGACCAGTCCGTAGAGGAATGATACAGCGATAGCAAAGATCAGGATCGTGATAGATAATGTCAGTGTCGTCATGTAACAATCATAGCTGATGAAGCTGTCTCCTGTAAAACATTTTATGGTATACTTTGACTCATGAAGAGGATCCTGTTCGGTATACTTATGATCTCCCTGCTTCTCGTTTCCTGCTCAATGCAGATCGTTCCCGAGCAGCCGCCTGAGATCACGAACTGCATCCTCATCATCGGTGACGGGATGGGCTTCGCCCATGTGAGGGCAGCATCCCTCTACCTCACCGGTGAGGAGGATGGGCTCTCTTTCCAGCAGTTCCCGGCAGCTTCGCAGGTCGGAACCCTCTCTCTCTGTGGAGCTATCACTGATTCCGCCGCTGCGGCTACTGCGATGGCAACGGGAATGAAGGTATCGAACGGGACTATAAGCCAGGCTCCTGACGGGAAGCCCTATGAGACGCTGTTGGAATACTACAAGCGTTATGGTATGAGTACCGGGCTGGTCTCTACCGCCCACCTGACCCATGCCACGCCAGCAGCCTTCGGTGCGCATGAGGAGAACCGGGGGAACTATGAGGAGATCGCGGCTGACTTCCTGGAAGAGACACAGCCGGAGGTTCTTCTTGGGGGAGGCGGCTACGGCTTGACCGTTGCAGCCGCTGAAGCAGCTGGGTATAAAGTAGTGACCACGGCAGCGGAGCTGCAGACTGCCGTTGCACAAGATGTAGAGCGTATAAGCGGACAATTCGGGACAGGCCATATACCGTATGTTGCAGAAAGAAGTGAGGATTATCCTTCCCTACCGGAGATGACCGAGGCTGCGTTATCGATCCTCGAGAAGGGTCCTGACGGCTTCTTCCTCATGGTGGAAGCAGGCCGCATTGACCATGCCTCCCATGACAACAACCTGGTGCACATGATCGGGGAGACCATCGAGCTCCATGAGACGGTGGAAGCTATACACACATGGGCAGCAGGCAGGGATGATACCACGATCATTGTGACGGCAGACCATGAGACTGGGCTGTTGGATATGGATATACCGATCACGGAGGGATCACTCCCAACGAACCCGGATGCCTATTGGGGCCATACCGGGCATAGCCGTGGAGATGTCCCGATCTATGTCTGGGGTATGAATGCGGAACAGTGGGATGTGTCCAGAATGGATAACACCGATATCTACAGGATAATCACGAATACCTATTAGTTCACCACGTCCTCAGCCATGGCTTGGACGAACCCGCCGATGGTGACACCATCCCCGGTCATGCGGACCATCATCTGGTGGCCTTTGTCAGCGGAGGTCGTGATATAGACTGCATCGGTGGCCCCTGCGATCAACTCGATATCATCATAGTCATTGGGGTTTACCCGGTACCACTGATAGCTCAGGTTCAGTGAGCTTACGGCGACTGCCGTATACGGGGACTCTGCCTCCGTCACGGTACAGGACGCTGATATGCCGTACCCAACCCGTGGAGGCTGCGTTGCCGTGGCATTATAGTCCAGGACCCAGCCTGAGAAACGGGTATCGACCTCACTGAGGATCGGTACTTCCATGGCATCTGAGATCTGCCCGTCGTATGTACCGCCGGAGATCAGGAGACGGAACCAGGAGGGTGCAACTGTCGGCTCAACGGTGAACCCACAGGTTGTCCCTTCCGCATTCGTCACGAGGTCATCCCCGTAATACTGGAAGTTAGACCAGGTTGTCTTCCCGTTCGTGGATACCTGGACGGTGTAGCTGTCAGCCCCGAAGTCATTGGGAGATGGGAACCAGATGTCCACCGAGGGTCGGGTGCTGTACGTGGTTGCCTCCCGGTCGCTTTCCCCCACGAACATGAGGTTGCTGGGCACCGATTCAACGGTGATGTATCCACCGTCCCCGAACAGGTTCCCAAGCAGGTCACAGCCGGTAACGAATAACAGAATACTGACACTGATGAAACAGACGAACAAGACTTTTTTCATTTCATTCCCCTCTCACGTTCACAGGCAGGAACAGGGAAGCAGGTTATGTGGACGTGGTCTTTAGTATTTCATGTATGAATCACATTCATACTGGAGTCGCTACGTTATGCTACCAATAGATACTGGTGAGGTTCAGCGAAAGATGGATGAAGCCCCCGGTACTGACTTGGTCCCCAACTGCCCTGCAGACGAGAATATACCCGTTGTCTGCTGAGGTGGCTGAATAGGTTGACGAGGTCGCCCCGTCAATTGCGGTGAAGTTCTCAAAGTCATCAGGGTCAAGGTGATACCACTGATAGGTGAACTGCTTATCGATGACGGTCCCTATGGGTACTGAACCAACGGAGATGCCAGTGGTGAATTCACCGAAACTGTTGGTTATGGTATATTTCGGAGTCCCCGCAAACTGGGTATCCAAGGCACTTACCAGGAACAGGTCTGCCGTATTGGAGTACTGGCCGTCATACTGCCCCCCTGTTATCTTCAATCGCAGAAGCCCGGTCTGGGTGATTGAGGTGCTGAAACTATCCTGGGTATCAGTAGTCGTGGTGGTGAGGTCAGTCCAGTTCTCCCCACCGTCCGTTGATTGCTGCAGGGTATAGGACGAAGCCCCGAATCTCACCGGCGGGACGAAGACCGTGTCAGTCCTGGGTTCTGTTCCCCCTGCAAGCCGCAGGTCCCTGTCGCTCTCCTTGATGAAGAACATGTTATCCTTGGTCCTGGTCCAGGTGGCAGCATTGAACTCGACATACCCCCCGCCGAAAGGGTCGCAGCCTGAGAAGATGGATACTATCATTGCTATAATCACGAATAGGATTAGGACTTTCTTCATCTGATACCCCCTCAAGTTTTAGGACAAAACAGGTTGAGTGGTACGCGCTTTTGATGTTCCTGTGCTATAATTATAACACATTATGCATGTAATTGGTTACAATGCAAGAAGATGTGATGATTATTCGTATTTACTTCGTAATAGAGTATAATAGTATGAGGTGGCTCTATGAAACGAATTGGTATAGTCCTTTTGCTCTGTATGGTAAGTGCTCTTCTTGTTGCCGAGATCAGTCCCGATTCGTACCAATGGATGCAGGACTCTGCTCCTGAACAGCTGTACATCACGGTGCTCGATGTGAGTACGCCGTTCCTCTCCTGTTTCAGTTCGGTGCCGGTCACCATTCTGGCGGAGGTCATCCGAATCCAGTACAGTGAGACCGGGCTGGAGGCCGGGGATGAGATCACCATCACCTACTCGCACTACACCCCGGGTCCCGGGTGGGTCGGCCCCCGGCCGGTCCCGATCCTCATCCAAGGGGACGAGTGCCCGGCCTTCCTCCAGTATGTATCTGATACCTCCTCCTATATCCCCGCTGCCGGCGGCTACAGCTTCGAGTTCCTAAGTTATGAGGGGATGTTCTGATCCTCGGTAATTGGTAATTATCACGTTCCGGCCTTCTCACAAACAGGACTCTGTGGCACAATAGAATAGGAGCAGTGCTCTGCATGGGGGATGATATGGGAAAGGAGAACAGGGCTTGGAGGATCGTACCGATCCTCTGCTTTCTGCTGTTTCTTACAGCGGCATTCACGCTGACGGCGGCTTCGAACAGTGACATCAGGGACCTCCTGTATGACACGACGGTCCGCATCGACAATGTGGACTCCTACGGGGAGGTCTACTCCTTCGGTACGGGGTTCTTCTTCTCCGAGAATGGGCTTGTCTGTACCAACTTCCATGTCATTGAGGACCACTTCCGGGAGGGACTCTCCCTGCGGGTGAAGACCAACTCCGGGGGGACCTTTGATGCAGTGCCTCTGGTCTGGAACTATACCCGTGACTGGGCGGTCCTGCAGGTCGAGGGATACCAAAGTGACCAGTATCTTGGTCTTGAGACCAGTGTGGAGCTCCTTGATGAGATCTGGGCCGCAGGCTACCCGATCACCGGTAACCTGAAGATCACCGAAGGTACGGTCAGCTCCTACCAGCCGGACTTCATGGGTTCGGGGGAGAACTTCTACGACGTCTCGATGAAGTTCGATGGCGGAAACAGCGGCGGCCCTGTGATCAATGATGACCTCGAGGTCATCGGCATCGTGGTTGCCTACTACACCGAGGCCCGGGACATGGACTTCATCATCCCGATGGGAGAGATCGTCGACGAACTCTACTGGGCACGGCAGATCACCGGCAGCACCGCCTATGTACCCGACTACATCTCAGGTGAGATCTGGGAGGATGACAGCTACTACTACGGCGACAGCTTCACGATCACAAACGATACCGGTTATGAGATCTCCTACCTCTACATGCTCGATGACGACATGGTGGACGATGACTACTGGGGACCTGACCTCCTTGGTTCCTATACCCTGTCAGACGGGGACTGGCTCACGGTCTACCCGGAAGATTATGACCATATCCAGGGGCAGGTCGACGAGCTGCTCGGGGTGCTGACCATCCTGGCTGTCGACTATGAGGGCGATATGTACATCAAAGAGTGGTGGCCGGACCTCGATGCCTGGGATATAGAGCTCACCTTCGATGACCATGAGTCGAACTGGGGCTACCTCGAGGAGTACGATGATGATCCCGGCTATGAGATCGGGGGGATGGTGACGATCACCAATGATACAGGCTATGACCTCGAGGCGATCTACTTCGTGGACGATGACATGCTCGATGATGGCCGCTATGGCGATAACGCCCTCTGGTACACCGATCTCTATGACGGGGAGTACATCCAGGTCGATTCAGACGACTACCCGATCATCGGCGAAACCGCAGACCAGACGAACGGGTCTCTCACCATCCTGGCCTACGATACGGAGGGGGATGCCTATATCCATGACTGGTATCCTGGGACCGACTCCTGGTCAGTCAGGCTCACGTTCGCTGATTATATCTGGTAGGGAAGAGGCTCAGGAGAGTTCCGCCTTCAGCCGGTAGACCTGGGGGAAGGGGAGCTCCTCCTTGTCGATGCGCTTAAGCAGGAGCCCTGCTGCCGTGGTGCCGATCTCCTCGAGCGGCTGCTTCACCGTGATGAAGGAGTGGGTGAACAGCGATGAGATCGCAGCCTCGTCGAAGGCCGCGATCTTCACTTCGCTGAACTCCTGGTGTTCGGCAAGGTACTTCTCAGCCCCGATGCGCATGAAGAGGTTGACGATGAAGACATGGGTCAAGGAGGGATGCTGTTCGGTGATCCGCTTCATCGCCTCATAGCCCGATGTGATGTGCATGTCCCCGAACTCGATCATACTCCCGTCTATTGCTATATCGTGTGCCTTCAAGGCCTTGAGGTAGCCCTCGTACCGCTCCCTGGCGGAGGTGAGGGACTGGTCTCCCGCGATGACCGCCACAGAAGCAGCACCATCGGCGATGCATGCCGATACTGCCTCATAGGCCCCGTGCACATTGTCGGTCAGGACGCAGTCAGCCTGCATCCCCTCGATCATACGGTCGACCATGACGAAGGGGATCCCGTGTTCAGTGAGGTAGGAGAAGTGGCTCCCGATACCGGAAGCGGGGATGATGATCGCCCCGTCCACCTGCTTCTCGGCAAGCATCTCGAGCCGGGCCTTCTCCTCTATGATATCCTCTCGTGAGTTCAGGATGAAGGTGGTGTAGCCCCGCTGACGGAGGACCCGCTCGATCCCCTCCGCTACGGCCGTGAAGAAGTCGTTCTGGAATTCAGGCGCGACGATCCCGATCGTGTGGGTCTTCTGGGCACGGAGGGACCTCGCGATCGGGTTGAGCCGGTAGCCGGTCTCCTTCATCGCCGCGAGGACGAGTTCCCGGTTCTTCTCGGTAACCTTCGGGTCCTTGTTGATGACCCGGGAGACCGTGGCGGTAGAGACCCCTGCCGTCTGGGCTACGTCCTTGATCGTGATCCCGCGATTGCGCCTGGTCATGAATTGACTACGACACCTTTCTTGAGGATGATGTTGGCATAGATGGCACTCTCGCCGCTTGCGACGATGGCGTAGGCCTCCTTTGCCCGTTCGTAGAAGGCGAACCGCTCGATCGAGCCGTAGCCGTCGAATCCTTCCTCATGCTTGCCCGCGATCTCCTCGTAGGTGTCCCAGATCTCAGGCCTCCCGCAGGGATCCCCGGGGACGACCTCCATGAGCCAGCCTTTCTTGTCGCTGTACTGATCGAGCGGCATGAGGGCGAGGATCGCGTCGAGGATCTCGGGCACCCCGTGGCCGTCGAGCCGTACGAGTCTCTGCGCATAGGCGGCTGCGGGGAAGTTCCCGTCACCGATGACGAGCTCGTCCCCATGCCCCATCTCCATGAGGATCTTCAACAGCTCCGGCGATATGATCGAAGGTATTCCTTTCAGCATGATTTCATCTCCTTATTTTCTCACTTTTCACTTGCGTTCCACGCAAACCCGTGACATAATGTAATCGATTACATGTAATCGATTACATGATTATATCATGAGAACCAGGAGGATGCCAGTGGCAAATGTAGGAAATATCAGGATGAACAGTCCTGTGAATAGACTGAAAGGGGATCTCCCGAAGATCGGGATCCGACCGACCATCGATGGTCGAAGAAGGGGAGTGAGGGAATCACTCGAGGACCAGACGATGAACATGGCCAAGCGTGCCGCGAAGCTCATCTCCGATAACCTCGTCCATCCCTCAGGGCAGCCGGTAGAATGCGTCATCGCTGACACCTGCATCGGCGGCGTAGCCGAGGCAGCAGCCTGCCAGGACAAGTTCGAGAAGGAACAGGTCGCAGTGACCCTGACCGTCACCCCCTGCTGGTGCTACGGATCGGAGACCATGGATATGGACCCCAAGACCGTCAAGGCAGTCTGGGGACTCAATGGGACCGAACGACCGGGAGCCGTCTACCTCGCAGCAGTCCTGGCTGGACACAGCCAGAAGGGCCTTCCCGCCTTCGGGATCTACGGACGGGATGTGCAGGACTCGGATGATACCGAGATCACCCCAGATGTGCAGGAGAAGATCCTTCGATTCGCAAAGGCAGGCCTTGCCGTAGCTTCCATGAAGGGTAAGTCCTACCTCTCCATCGGCGGATGCTCCATGGGTATCGCCGGTTCGATCGTCGACCAGGACTTCCTGCAGGAGTACCTCGGGCTCAGGACCGAAGTGGTCGATATGTCAGAGGTCGCACGAAGGGTCGAGGAAGAGATCTACGATGCCGAGGAGTTCGAGCTTGCCAAGGCATGGGTGCAGGAGAACTGCATCGAGCAGGAAGATACCGTCAACCCCCCGGAGTACCGACGTACCGAGGAACAGCGTGCCGCTGACTGGGACTATGTCATCAAGATGTTCATGATCGGGCGTGACCTCATGATCGGCAACCCGAAACTCGCCGAGATCGGGCGAGAGGAAGAAGCCATGGGACGGAACGCCATCGTCGGCGGGTTCCAGGGCCAGCGGTCATGGACCGACCATTACCCGAACGGGGACTTCATGGAGACCTTCCTCAATACCTCGTTCGACTGGAACGGGATCCGTGAGGCATTCGTCTTCGCGACCGAGAACGACTCCCTCAATGGGGTCTCCATGCTCTTCGGCCACTTGCTGACCAACACGGCGCAGATCTTCTCGGATGTGCGGACCTACTGGAGCCCGGATGCGATCGAGCGTGTCACCGGCTGGGCCCCGCAGGGGCTGGCTGAGAACGGCTTCATTCACCTGATCAACTCAGGTTCCACCACCCTCGATGCGGCTGGTGAGATGAGCGATGCCGAGGGCAAGCCCATCATGAAGCCCTTCTGGGAGATCACTCCCGAAGACGTTGCCAAGACTCTCGACGCTACCGAGTTCTGCGTCGGTGACGGCGGCTACTTCCGCGGCGGCGGGTACTCCTCGGACTTCCTGAGCAAGGGCGGCATGCCTATCACCATGTGCAGGCTTAACATGGTCAAGGGCCTCGGGCCGGTCATGCAGATCGCCGAGGGCTGGACGGTCGATATCCCTCAGGAAGTACATGACGTACTCGATGCACGGACCAACCCCACCTGGCCGACTACCTGGTTCGTACCAAGAGTCGATGGCAAGGCCGGTCCCTTCGAGGATGTCTACCAGGTCATGGCGAACTGGGGAGCGAACCACGGTGCGGTCAGCTACGGCCACATCGGTGCGGACCTCATCACCCTCTGCTCCATGCTGAGGATCCCGGTCAACATGCATAACGTCGATGAGAAGGATATCTTCCGACCGAGTTACTGGAACTCCTTCGGGATGGCAAAAGAGGGCAGCGACTACCGTGCATGCGAGGCACTCGGACCCCTCTACAAATAATCACATCTGAAGCGCACCGTATGTGCGTGAACTGATCACTGCGGCCCGGGAGCTACCCGGGCCGCAGGTGTTTCTGCGCAGATTGCATTTTGCATCATCGTGAACCTGTGCTAGGATGGTAGTAGCATGGAGCTGTTGAAGCGGGCTCCATCATCACATGCTGAGGTTGGGTTGTGTATAAACTGTTATTCGTAGATGACGAGTCGATCATACGGGAAGGGATCTCTTCGGTGATCTCCTGGAAGGACATCGGGTTCGAGCTCGTGTCGATGCTCGAGAACGGGTTGCAGGCGATCGAGTACATCAGGAAGAACCCCGTGGACATCGTCCTCTCCGACATCAAGATGCCGAAGGTCGACGGGCTGCAGCTCTCCAAGGTGATCCATGAGGAGTTCCCCGAGATCACCGTCTTGCTGCTCTCCGGCTACGATGACTTCGAGTATGCCCAGGAAGCCCTCAAGTACCATGTGAGCGAGTTTCTCCTCAAGCCGATCACCGCCGAAGAGCTGACGAGGGTGCTGACTCGGATGCACGAGAAGCTCGATGATCAGCGTGACGAGCAGGAGAATCGCAAGGAACTGGAGAAACGACTCAACGAGAGCCTCCCCCTTCTGCGCGAGCGGTTCCTCTACCGTCTGGTGTCCGGGCGGATAGACCGCGGGGCCATCGAGGAACGGAAGGCCTACTTCCAGTGGATGGACCTTGAGGGGCTCTACCAGGTGATGGTGGTCTCGATCCCGGAGGATATCAACGACCTTGACCGCCTGGCACTGTCGCAGTTCATCACGCGCCAGAAGCAGGAAGGGGACGAGCTGCTCTACAACCGTGATGACAACTTCGTGCTCATCCTCCAGGATTTCGCCGACCTCAGCGACCGGGAGTCGGTCGAAGCTGCACGGGAGAAGCTCAAACAGCGGAGCTATGGGCTCGGCCGGAAGATCTTCTCCTTCCTGCAGAAGCGGACGGCGAACCAGGGCGGCATCGGCTGCGGCGAGGTGGTCGATTCCCTCGAGCACCTGGTCACCTCCTACCGGGGGGCGAACAGTGCCGTCGAGTATGTCAGGGTGATCGGGACGGCGAAGATCCTCCATATATCGGAGATACGGAACCGGCAGTCGATCTCCCATGAGGAGTTCTCTCTGCTCTCCGAACAGCTGGTGAAGGTCCTCAAGACGGGGAGGCGCGAAGAGACAGGAGTTGCCCTCGACACCATCTTCACCTACTTCGAGAAGCACTACCTCACCCTCCATGAGGCCTCCCTCTACCTCATGCGGCTGCAGACGACCCTGCAGGATTTCATGCAGGAGCTCGGCCTCGTCCAGGGGGCCGGGACCATGCCGTTCCAGGCGGACTACTTCGTCTCGATCAACCAGGCGAGGGGATTCTTCCGGAAGCTGATCAGCGACATCGAGGAGAAGATCTCTGACAAGCGGTTCGACAATACCCGTTCACGGGTCGCACGGGCGAAGCAGATCATCGCGAACCGGTATGCCGACAAGAACTTCAGCCTCCAGGATATCTGCGATGAGCTCTTCTTATCGACGAGCCAGTTCAGCGTCCTCTTCAAGGACGGGACGGGCATGACCTTCGTCGAGTACCTCACCGACTACCGGGTCGAACAGGCCCAGGCCCTGCTGAAGAACTCCTCCATGCGGGCCTACGAGGTCGCCGAGCTGGTGGGCTTCAATGATCCCCGCTACTTCTCGATCATCTTCAAGAAGGTGTCGGGGATGACTCCGATGGAGTACCGCAGGAGCATCGAGGAGTGAAACCCCTCCTGCGCATGGGAACCCTCGGGTCGAGGATCTACTCGTTCTTCATCCTCTTCATCTTCGGGACGATCATCATCCTGCAGATCGTGGCCTTCCAGTTCACCATCTCCACGGTACGGAACACGACCATAGAGTCGAACAAGACGCTGCTCGGTCAGCTGACGAGTCAGATCGACTCCTATATCGAGGACATGGACCACCTCTCGCTGGCAGTCATCGAGGCAGAGGAGGTGCAGACCTACCTCAGGGGGGAGGCTCCCGCCCCCCTGACCGACTATGTCCGGATGATCCAGAAGCAGCTCGGGACCTACCTCAAGGCACGGGAGGATATCAAGAACATCTACTTCTCCGACATGTCCGGGAACATCCTCTCGGCTGACCGTTCGGTGACGATCAACCAGTATGCGGATGTCAGGAAGAACTCCTGGTTCACCCAGGCCGTGGAGAACCCATCGGAGACGATCCTCTCCGGTTCCTATGTCCAGAACCTGATCTTCGAGGACTACTCCTGGGTCGTCTCCCTGAGCCGCGGGATCGTCTCCGAGGACACGGGGGAACTGCTCGGGGTGCTGCTCATCGACCTCAAGTTCGACGGGATCAAAGACCTCTGCCAGTCGATGGTGACGGGGAGGAAGGGGTACAACTTCATCATCGATGATGAAGGGGTCTATGTTTTCCACCCGACCCAGCAGCTGGTCTACAGCGGGGTCAAGAGTGAGCCGCTCGATGAGATCCTCGCTGCTGTAGGCAGCGAGGAGGACATCCCCTACAGCGACGGAGAGAAGTACTATTTCATCAACGATTCCGCCCAGACCGGCTGGCATGTGATCAGTGTCCTCTACGATGACGACATCATCACCGACTGGCGCTATGTCCAGGTATCGTTCGCCGCGATCGGCCTGGTCCTCTTCCTCGTCGTGGGGCTGGTCACCAACCGGATCACGAGGGGGATCACGAGCCCGGTGAAGAAACTCCAGGAGATCATGCGCTGTGTCGACGAGGGGGAGTTCCACCTGGTCGGGGAGATCATGGCGACAGACGAGATCAAGGAGCTCGCCCACGACTATGACATCATGGTGACGAGGATCCGGGAGCTCATGCACGAGAACATCACGGAACAGGAGCTCAAGCGGAAGAGTGACCTGAAGGCACTCCAGGCTCAGATCAATCCCCACTTTCTCTACAACACCCTGGACTCGATCATCTGGATGGCTGAGATGAAGCAGCACCGTGAGGTGGTGCTGATGACCTCGGCCCTCTCCAAGCTGATGCGCATCAGTATCAGCAAGGGGCGGGAGCTCATCCCGATCAGGGATGAGATCGCCCATGTCGAGTCCTACCTGACGATCGAGGAGATGCGCTACCGCGACAAGTATGACTCGGTCATCGATATCGACCCGATCCTCTACGATGAGCTGACGTTGAAGATCACGCTCCAGCCGCTGGTGGAGAACGCGATCTACCATGGGATCAAGGAGTCCGACCACAAGGGGCTGATCCGCATCATCGGCTGGCTCGAGGGGGATACGATCATCCTCCAGGTCATCGACAACGGGAAGGGGATGCCTCCCGACAAGGTGGAGCTGCTCAACAGCCCCTATGTCGTGCCCGAGGACGACCAGCCCTGGGCGAACCTCAGGGGGATGGGCGTGCGGAACGTCCATGAGCGGATCCAGCTCTACTTCGGCCATGAGTACGGGCTCCATTGCGAGAGCGAGCTGGGGAAGGGGACCACGATCACGATCAGGATCCCGTCACGGAAGGGGGTATCATGAAGAACTGGTATGTACTGCTGCTCAGCCTGATGACGGCGCTCGCGCTCTTCTTCGTCCTCACGATCCTCTACCAGCAGACCGCCCCGAAGACGATCGATCTCGAGGAACCGATCCAGATCGTCCTGAAATCCCGTGAGGTACGGCCGATGGAGTTCTGGGATGTGGTACACCGGGGCATCAACGAGGCAGCCAAGGAGTACGGAGTCTCCGTGGAGATCTCCGGGCCGAGTCATGAGAAGGAGATCGACGAGCAGATCGATATCGTCAACCAGATCCTGGAATCACGTCCGCCGATGCTGATCCTTGCGGCGACAGACTATGTGAAGCTCGTCGAACCCGTGGAGCAGGCGGATGCCTATGGGATCCCGGTCATCACCATCGATTCCGGTGTCGATTCCCCCATCCCGGCATCATTCATCGCCACTGATAATATCGCGGCGGGGGAGAAGGCGGGAGCGGCCCTGATGGACCTCTTGGTTGATATCCCGGACCCGAAGATCGCCATCATGAGCCACAGCAAGGACACGGCGACCGCGATAGACCGGGAGACGGGGGTGCGCAATGCCCTGCCGGCAGAGGATGTCGTCGGGACCTGGTACTGCGATGTGGATGAGGAGCTCTCCTACGAGATGACGATGGAGATGCTTTCGGCCATGGATCCCGACGGGATCGTCGCCCTCAACGAGGCAGCCTCCCTCGGGGTCGCCCGTGCCGTCGATGAGCTCGGTAGGCAGGAGAACGTCCGTGTCGTCGCTTTCGATAACGCAAAGCGGGAACTCTCCTACCTCGAGGCCGGGGTCATCAGGGCAACGGTGGTGCAGCGCCCCTACAATATGGGCTATATGACCGTGAAGATCGCGGTCGACTACCTCAAGGGCAATGAGGTGCCTGCCTTCCTCGATACCGGGTCGGTCCTGATCACGCAGGAGAACATGTTCCAGCGGGAGTACCAGGAACTGCTCTATCCCTTCAGCAGCACTGAATAGGAAGATCTTCCACATTTCGTTGATCCTCACCTGTAAGCAGGAAGAATTTAAACATTCTTCGTAAAATCCTCTATTTCGCGATCTGGAAAACGGGTTGATACTATCATAGTTGAAACGAACAGGTGCATAGGGGAAGCACCTGAAACCCCCAGGGAGCGAAAGTTTGAGTAAACAGATTCTTTCAGTGAAACAGATCGATAAACGATTCAAGGGAGTTCACGCGCTCAAGGGCATAGACTTCGAACTCGAAGAGGGAGAAGTCCATGCGCTCGTAGGCGAGAACGGGGCTGGAAAATCGACGTTGATGAAGATCCTCACCGGTATCTACGAGAAGGATTCCGGCGAGATGCACTATCTTGGCAAGCTGTACCATCCGCATGGCCCGAAGCAGGCACTGCAGATGGGCATCGGTATCATCCATCAGGAACTGAACATGATGGAGCATCTTACCGTGGCGCAGAATATCTTCATCGGTCGGGAGTCCATGAAAGGAAATGGATTGTTTCTCGATGAGAAGGCCCAGAACAAACGGGCCCAGGAGCTGTTCGACCGGCTGAACATGAATATTGACCCAACCGAACTGCTGGGAAACCTCACCGTCGGCATGCAGCAGATGGTGGAGATCGCCAAGGCGGTATCACACGACCTGAAGGTTCTGATCCTTGATGAGCCGACCGCGGCATTGACCAATGCCGAGATCGACGAGCTCTTCACCATCATGAGGAACCTGCAGAAGCATAAGGTCGCGATGATCTACATCTCACACCGGATGGATGAGATCCACCGGATCACCAACCGGGTCACGGTCATGCGAGATGGTGAGTACATCGGGACGAAGAAGACGAAAGAGGTCACCAAGGAAGACATCATCCAGATGATGGTCGGCCGGGTCATCTATGAGGAACCGAAGCAGAAGAGCAATGTACCCAAGGATGCCGAAGTAGTGCTTCGGGTGAACAGCCTCAATGCCGGCAAGCTCGTCAAGGACGTCTCCTTCGAGCTGCACCGGGGAGAGATCCTCGGGTTCTCCGGCCTGATCGGGGCGGGAAGGACCGAGACGGTCCGGGCTCTCTTCGGGGCGGACCCGGTAGACAGCGGGACGGTCGAGATCAACGGGAAGAAAGCCATGATCAAGAACCCGATGGATGCGGTTGCCTACGGCATCGGGTACCTCTCGGAGGATAGGAAGCGGTACGGGCTCGCCACAGGCTTGAGCGTCATCGACAATGCCATCATGGCCTCCTATGAATCGTACCAGAAGAACTTCTTCATGCAGAAGAAGCGGATGCGAAAGGCTGCCGGGGAGTTCAGTGATGCACTGAAGATCAAGACCCCGTCGCTCGACCAGCTCGTGGTGAACCTTTCGGGAGGGAACCAGCAGAAGGTCGTCATAGCCAAATGGCTGATCCGCAACAGTGATATCCTCATCTTCGATGAACCGACGAGGGGAATCGACGTCGGGGCGAAGAGTGAGATCTATCATCTCATGAACGAACTTGCGAAAGAGGGTAAGTCGATCATCATGATCTCGTCGGAGATGCCCGAGGTCCTGCGAATGAGTGACCGGATCATGGTCATGTGCGAAGGCAGAGTGACCGGGGAACTCGATATCAGCGAAGCGAACCAGGAGAAGATCATGGATTTCGCCACAATGAACAATTAGGTAGAGGATAGATATATGGAAAAGAAACGAAGCTTGATACAGGATATCAAATCGAAAGGGCTGCAGAAGATCCTTGCACCAGCTGCACTGATCATCCTGTATGCATTCTTTGCGATCTTCGGCAGGAACTTCCTGTCATACACGACGCTGGTGAACATCCTTGATTCATCATACTACATCGGGTTCATCGCCATCGGTGTGACCTTCGTCATCATCACCGGCGGTATCGACCTCTCCTGCGGGACGGTCATGATGGCTGCCGCCATCATCGGCGGTACGGCATACAAGTCCTGGGGCTGGCCGATGTGGATGTCGCTGCTCCTGATCATCGTCGTCGGCTTCCTCTTCGGGTTGTTCAACGGCATCATGGTCGCGAAGCTGAAACTCCCGCCGTTCATCGCTACCCTCGGTACGATGATGATCTCGAAGGGTATCGGCTCGATCGTATCGAACGTACGTTCAGCTACCTTCCCGACCAGGACCGAGTCAGCCGGCTGGTTCAAGGGCATCTTCAAGTACATCACCCCTGAGAGGGCAGAGATCCCGACCGGGGCGTTCGTCCTCTTCGGCATCGCGTTCATCTGCTACCTGATCCTGGCTAAGACCAAGATGGGTCGCTATACCTTCGCCATCGGCTCCAACAAGGAGGCTGCACGGCTCTCAGGTATCAACGTAGAGAAATGGGAGATGATGGTCTACATCGTCGTAGGTATTCTTGCCGGTATCGGCGGTATCGCCTTCGCAGCTGTCTACACGACGGTCATGCCTGCACAGGGAGCAGGGTTCGAGCTCTACGCCATCGCAGGTGCGGTCATCGGCGGTACATCGCTCTCCGGCGGTATCGGGACGATATCGGGAACCCTCATCGGTGTCTTCATCATGAGTGTTCTCAGGACCGGCCTCCCGTCCATGGACCTGCAGGCACACTACCAGACCTTCTTTACCGGTGTCGTCGTCATCCTTGCCGTTCTGCTCGACATCTACAAGACCAACAAGGCTTCACAGGAGCGGATCATTTCCCCGGCAGAGCAGTACAAGCAGTCCATGAATGAGAAGATCGACGACCTGAAGCAGGCGCTCACTTCTGCATCAGCTGATAAGACTGCAGGCATCAGGGACGAGATCGCCGCCCTCACCAAGGAGAGGAACCATACCTATGCCCGGATGAGGGCAGAGGAGAAGGCTGAACAGGCCAGGGTCAGACGTGAGGAGAAGATCGCTGCGAAGGAGTTCAAGCAGAGTCTGACGAAATAATCATTGTGAATACCCGGCCCGTATGGGCTGGTGAAATAAAGAGGAGGAACTTTATGAAAGTTTCAAAACGATTTGTGGCTATCATGTTAGTACTTGCTTTCTTAAGTGTGTCCATGGCAGTATTTGCCCAAGGCGAGCCAGAGACACCGTACATCGCTGTCGTATCAAAGGGCGAGCAGCATGACTTCTGGCAGCAGGTAAAACTTGGTGCTCAGGATGCGGCTACCAAGCTTGGCGTAGACATGACCTTCGAGGGACCACCGACTGAGAGTGACGTCCAGATCCAGGTCGAGATGCTGAACAACGCAATGGCAAAGAACCCCGTAGCTGTTTGTCTTGCTGCTCTTGATACTGGTTCAGTCATGGATCAGCTCCAGAGTGCTCTTGACAAGGGCATGCCCGTGATCGGGTTCGACTCTGGTGTTCCTAACGCCCCTGCTGGATCCATCTATGCCAATGCATCGACTAACAACTACGCCGCTGCCGGTGTCGCTGCCGAGAAGATGTTCGAGGTCCTCAAAGACAAAGTAGCTGCTGCTACCCCGGCTAAGCCTGTGACCTTCGTGGTATTGAACCAGGATGCTTCCGGTGAGTCTCTCCTCAGCCGAGGTAAGGGATTCAGGGATACCATGATCGACCTGATCGTCGCAAACACCGGACTGAGCAAATCAGACATCGCTGTGACAGGTAACCCTGCCTACATCGCTGCTGACAGCCCGACAAGCGGCAAGACTGTCTTCATCGACATGGTCGTTCCTGCTTCCGCTGCAAATACCGATGCAACTGCTGCAGCCCAGGCTGTACTCAACAAGGTATCTTCAGCTAACACTCTCGGTATCTTCTGCTCGAACGAGTCAACCGTCAAGGGGCTCCTCGCTGCAACCAACGACGGTTCTGACCTTCCTGGGAAATTCCCTGGACTCGTAGTCGTAGGTTACGACGCTGGAAAGGCTCAGAAAGATGCTGTCCGAAACCAGTACTTCCTCGGTTCGATCACCCAGGATCCGTACCAGATCGGTTACAAGGCCGTATCACTCGCTTACGATGCATACATGGGCAAGTCAGTATCGGACGTCGATACCGGTGCCAAGTTCTATACCAAGGACAACATGGACGATGATGACATCAAGGGGCTGATTTACGATTGATCGTTCGACTAAGAGGTTGAGCGTCTTATAATCTTTCATAGGGGTCACTTCGGTGGCCCCTTTCCATCGTAAGGAGGATACCGTGGAAGATACCGAGAAAACTAAAGCCAGGGATCTGTCAGACTTGTCCGGTTCATGGTCTCAGGAAGCCGCTGATGAGTTCGATGCTTCCCAGGAAATCTTCGAGGAGATTGATGAGGAACTCTGGGAAGATTCGGATGAATGATCAATCCCTAACACAGCACCAGTATGGGCTGTTCATCCTGAACTACTAAGGCCTACGGCAAGAAGCTTATTTGCAGTCCGATCTGTTCGGGTTTTTCAGTTTTTCACATGGGGCAACCCTACCGCCATCCCATTCGGTTCGAATCCTTCAGTTTTTTACGTGGGGTGATCCTGCCGCCACTGACTGCATAGGTAGCATCGGATATTCTGTTCCAATTGTCAAGTTTGAAAGGGTGTAAAAGCACGGGTTCAGGAAGCATGAGCAATCCCTACAACAGCACCATCCCCACATACGATACCGTATCCTTCCCGTTGATATAGTTCAATCCGCAGGATGTCACCAAGGCATGCACGTCTATCCCGTATGACTCGATCGAGGCGACTGCCTGTTCAGGGAACCTGCAGGGTGCATCGGGGTAGGTGCAGGTCTGGCATACCCTGCACTCCCCGGCATTCAGCGGCAGGAATGATGTAAGGCCCTGCTGCCTCATAAACCCGATGATCTTGTGGAATACGGCAGTATGGGCTGTCTTTGCCTGTTCCATCCCTTCGAAATCGAAGGAATCCTCGAGTTGGGAGATCGTCTGGAACACGATGCCGTGTGAGTATGCACCCACCTGTGTCTTCAGTTCCTCGAACTCCCCGACGCCGGGAGGGCACATCCAGTTGGTGCCGTACTTCCCGCAGGAGTTCTGCTCGCAGGCAGCCCTGAACTCATGTGCGAATATGATATCCCCTACCTTCACGACCCCTGAGGCGGAAGCCCCGAGACCTATCATCTGCTGTGCTAATCCTTTCAGTTCCATTCCTGTACTGTACGCGACTCTTCGTGTTTCGTCCATGGGTTCCTGCTTTACCATAATCTCCCATACGGTGAGTATGTCTGGGAGATTATATGGATTCGGGATTCCGAACATATGAGGTACTCCTGCCGGCTCCCTGCATGAGGATATATCCCTCTTCCTTGAGTCTCTTCAAAGCTGCCTCAACAGATGAGCTTTTAATACTCGGACACAGATTTAGGATCTCCATCTTCGTGAATATGCCCAGACGCTCACTCACAGTCTTTTTTACGATATCATAGGGAGTCCTGCTATAGTCAATAGAGTCAATCCGTTTCTCAAGGTCGTTATAGCAATTAAGGACGATCCCTAAAAAGTATTTGATAAGCGGTGTATAATCATTTCCCCCTTGATGCCACTTGTCAGAGGCCTGTCCGAGTACATCATAGTAGGCTTCCTTCGTCTTCTCGATCTTCTTCTCAATACTTATATACCTGCCTGGGAGGTATCCGCTCTGGTACAGCAGCAATGAAGTCAAGAGTCTACTCATACGTCCATTCCCATCGTTGAATGGATGTATACACAAGAAGTCACAGATAACGATGGGAATCAGGATGAGCGGGTCAATCACCCGTGTATTGAATGCTTCTCGATAGCTGGAGCATAGTGCTTCCACAGCTTGTGGAGTCTCAAATGGAGCAAGCGGGGTGAACCTGGTGACGACTGTCCCGTCAGCATAGGTCTCGCTGATATGGTTCTGGGTATTCTTGAACTGACCACCAAATGATATGTTCGTATAAGCCAAGAGATCTCTATGGAGCTGCAGGATTATCGCAGATGTAAGAGGTATATGTTCATAGCTCCCATGAATCGTATTCAGGACATCCCGGTATCCGGCGATCTCCTGTTCGTCCCGATCCCGTGGTGTAGTTTTCTCTTTGACCAGTTGCCGTATCCTTGTACTCGAGGTGTGGATACCCTCGATCCTGTTAGAGCTCTCAGTGCTTTGGATTTTAGCCACCTCGATCAGGCGTTCCAGTTCAATCGTTTTCTGCCGAATGTAGAGTGCCTGTTTCCCTTTACATTCGTGTATCTGAGCCACGAAAGACAGGATCTCGCCATCCCATGTGCTTTCTTTCAGTTTCATGTAATCGAATGTATGCATCTTTCACCCACCACATTCCTTTTCTCCCATATTATACCATGTCATGGGAGATTATCAAATGCTATGGGAGAGAATACCAGACAAAGATCCCGATGACTTCAACGAAGCCATCGGGACAAAAGGAGAATAAAACAAGTATGATGGAGGTCAGGGAGGCGTTATCTCTCCATCGGTATCCCAGAGTGCTGTCCAGTCCTGGTCTTCCTTCCAGAGGAAGACCTGTCCCTTGATCAACCGGCATCCCTTGTCGATCCCGGCGATCGCTGCCATCTCTTCTTCCGTGAGCGGGTCCTCAACCGAGCTCTTGAGGTTGCTCAGGTAGTTCCTGCGGTGTATGGAGAAGGGGATGGGGGTCTGCCCGCGCTGTATAGCCCACTTGATGCAGATGATCGCAGGGTGTACGCCATGGGCCTTGGCGATCTCGACGATCACAGGATCCTCGAGGTCGACCGTGTCGGTCTCCGTCTTGTCCCGGTCAGGCCGGTTCGGTGACCCGATGGGAGTGTACCCGATCGGGTGGACATCATTGGCTATGAGGTAGTCGAAGAACTCCTGCTGCTGGAAGTGGGGATGGAGTTCCATCTCGTTGACAGCCGGCTTGATCTTCGCGTCCCGCAGGATGAGCTTCATCTTCGGTATGGTCGTGTTCGAGGTCCCGATGTTGCGCACCAGGCCCATCTCCACGAGCTGCTCCATCTGTCCCCAGGTCTTCATGAACTCCTCATGGATATAGGGTCTGGCATCTGGGGAGCGGGAATCCACATCACATCCTGGCGGATGGTAGTTGGGGAACGGCCAGTGGACGAGGTAGAGGTCAAGGTAGTCGAGTCCGAGGTCCTCGAGGGACTGCTTGCAGGACCCGATGACATCATGGTGCATGTCGTTCCATACCTTAGAGGTGACCCAAAGCTCCTCTCGCTTGATGCCGCCGTCGATGATGACTTTCAGTGACTTCCCGACCTCTTTCTCGTTCCCGTAGACTGAGGCACAGTCGAAGTGCCGGTACCCGACTTCGGCCGCCCCGATGACTGCCGCTGCTATCTCTTCTGCGCTGAACCGGTCGGAACCGAAGGTCCCGAGACCGACTGCGGGGATCCTGTCTCCTGTATAGAGTACCCGTTTCGGTACGGTATTTGGGTCGATCCCGTCACTGGCTATGTTGAATGTTCCTGACATAGTGGACTCCTTCTATTCGTAAAGCTGTACTAGTACACTGTAACACAAATTGCATGATAAGTAAAGATGAAAGATGATAGATTTCCAGGACTGGCACGAACTGTTATACCTGTCCTAGGACAGTTTGTGATTGACTGTCAGCCCATATCCCACTACTATAGGGAGAGACTCCAGAAGGAAGGTGCACTGCGTGAATCTACAGGTCGACAAGAACAGCACAATACCCCCGTTCCAGCAGATCAAGAACCAGATCAAGACAGCGATCGTGCTGGGCGAATACCAGCCTGACGATGCGCTCCCCTCGGTACGGGATATCGCACGGCTCGCGAATGTAGCCCTAACGACTGCACAAAGGGTCTATACCGAGCTGCGTAACGAACACTATATCTATTCCAGGCGGGGACTCGGGAACTTCGTGAAACCGCTCGCTGACCGGGTAAACAAGCAGATCCATGTCTTCCTGCCCTCATCATCTCTCTCGTTCTTCACAAAGATCCTGCAGGGGGTCTTCTCGACAGCCTACCCCAAGGGCTGGGAGGTCATCGTCCACAGCCTCGACACCGATAAACTGTTATGGAACGAGGATACCGTCAAGCTCCTCTCCGATGTCATGGATCAGAATGCCGCGGTCATCTTCATCGAGGAGGCCTTCGGCGAGGTCAAGCAGAAGTGTGTGGAGGCAGCGAAGATCATCCCCTTCGTAACGATCGAGTGGAAGCTGCAGGGAGCCTCCTCGATCATCAACGACTATGATGCCTCGATGCAGGCGGCTATGCGGTACCTCGTGAGGGAGAAGGGGAGCAGGAGTTTCCTCATCCTCAAGGGCAGGGACTACCAGTATAACGCTTCCCAGAAGATCCAGGGGATCCACAAGGCTGCCGACGAGTACGGCCTGATCATGAATCGGGACATCTACTTCAGGGACAGCGACTTTGACGCGATCACGGGCCATGACGTCACGCTTGAGTTCTTCCGCGACAACCGGGCTGATACAGTCGTCTGTGCCAATGACTATGAGGCGATCGGGGTGATCGGGGCGCTGACGGAGCTCAGGCTCCTGGTCGGGAAAGATGTCTCAGTCATCGGCTATGGTGACATGACCGACCGTACCACCAGCTATTTCCCCCTCACCACGGTATCCCAGAACCTGGTCAGGATCGGGATCAGCGCGGTAGAAGAGATCTTCCGCCTTGCCGAGGGCGGGACGGCTGATGATGTCGTGGTAGCAACGGAGTTGGAGATCAGGAACACCTGATCTTAAAAAGATCCCCGCTTGCCGGGAATGGTGATCGTCACCCGGGTCCCTTTGCCCGGGGTGCTTGCGAAGCTGAGCTCGGCGTTCAGGCTCTCCGCCACGGCCTTGACGACAGTCAGGCCGAGTCCAGAGCCATGGGAGTTCCTGCTGGCATCGAGCCGGTAGAAGGGCTTCATGATCAGCTCAAGGACACGTTCATCCATCCCTATGCCTTCATCCTCTACAGAGATCAGCACCTGCTTCCCACATGAGTAGCGCAGCTTCACGGTCCCGCCAGGCTCACTGTAGGTGAACGCATTGTCTATGAGGTTACACAGCATCCGCTCGAACTTCAATGGGCTGGTCGCGATCAGGCACTCCGCCGTATCGAGCTCAGTGTGGAAGCTGATCCCGCGTTCATCGCCGAAATTGGCGTAACGGGCTGCGATATAGCCGAGCTGTTCCCGCACCTGGCAGGTCCCCTCCTCATCGGTCTCGGAGACCGCATGCATGTATGCGTTGATATCCTCTGCCATCTCCTCAAGCTCCCCGGTAGCCTGCAGGATCACCTCGTCATAGTCCCGGCTCTCCTCATCGGTCAGGTGGTACCTGCTTCTCATCTGGGTCCTGAGCTTGATCACCGAGATCGGGAGCTTGAGGTCGTGGCTGATGCCCCTGAGCAGGATGCTGCGCTCGAAGGCCTGCTGCTTCTGTTCCAGTTCCCGCAGTCGCTGCGTACTGCTCATGATGACTGCATAGAGGATACTCCCGATATAGAGCAGGGCGCTGAACTGGTTGGTGAACATCATCGCGATGGATGCCCCACGGACTGAGAGTCCCTGGTAGAGGAGGACCTGGTGGGTGATGCTTGCAGAGAAGAGGCTGTAGGTCAAGATCGTGAAGAGACTGTACCCGCTGTAATCACTACGGTCGGATGACGCGGCATGGATCGTGACCCCGATCCCCACGATATGCATGAGGGATATGATGGGCATATACCCCTTGATGATGCCGAACATCTCCAGTCCCACGAACAGGATGCTGTAGAGGGCGACCAGCGCCCTCGATAGCGTGATCCGGAACAGTGATATAGCCAGCAGCTGGCTGAGCAGGAAGATCAGGACGGCAAGGAAATAGTCCGCAAGGAACATGATCTCATGGGAGTAGAGCTGGAAGGAACCGAAGACGGGGTATTCCCCGAGTAGGATGAAGCGCAGGGCCATGACCAGGCTCATGCATGTCGTGGCGAGGATATAGCCTGCACGGAAGCGGATGAGCAGGATGACGCTTGCGATGAGGAGGAGCACGAACCCACCGAAGATCATCGAGGCGGTCATGAGCCTTCGCTGGATATAGCGGTTGGCGGCATCGGTGCTGCCGATCAGGAAGTATGCGTTCTCCTGCATCCCGCTGGTACGGTAGCTTGCCGATATCGTGATATCGAGCGTATATACACCAGGGCCCTGCACATACTCAGCATGCGAGAACTCGTAGAGCGTGTATGCCCG
The DNA here is from genome assembly GCA_963677595.1 of Spirochaetia bacterium. GTDB lineage: Bacteria > Spirochaetota > Spirochaetia > CAKZLE01 > CAKZLE01 > CAKZLE01. The sequence goes on along the minus strand of OY782041.1, from coordinate 1,025,342 downwards.
GTTGGGGGAATAGCCGGATACCTCAGGTGAGATGTTCTGCCCGACCAGGCTCCCCCCGGCCGTCAGGGTGAAGAGGGCGTGGGTATCTTCGATGATGATGGAGAACGGTTCCCCAGTGGAAGAGACGATACGGATCAGGGAGCTGGTATCCTCGCCAAGATCAGGGAGCACCATCAGCACATGGTCCCGTAACGCCTGTGTCGAGGTATACCGGGTCGGGTCGACTGCCCTGACGGCAGGTTCTGCCTGGTCCCTGGGACTGACGATCGTATCAAGGTTGATGACTGAAGGCTTCATGAGGGCATCGGCATGGTCGCGCCTGTTGAACACATTCATGCCGGAGAGGACCAGGATGTGGATAGCCAGTGCAATCCCGATGTAGGTGATGAACCGCTGGCTCTTTGTGTTTCTCAGATAGATCATTGGCTTCCTGCTCCCGATCTCGTTTCCCGTGACCGGGATTCTTCCTTACTATAGTAAGAATACCGACAGGGATGCAACAGGTCTCAATCTGATTCCTTCCCGTAGGTGGCTTTGTACTTTGCCGGTGAGATCCCGAAGAACCGGGTGAAGACCCTGCTGAAGTGGAAGGGATCGGTGAAGCCCACCGCCCAGGCTGCTTCTTTCACCATCACCGATGGGTCATGGAGGATCTCTGCCGCCCGGTTCAGCTTGAGGCGTACCAGGTACTGGTAGGGGCTCTGGTGCGCGAACTGCTTGAACAGCCTGCACAGGTACGCAGTCCCTACATTACAGGCGACTGCTGCCTCTTCCAGACTCCCGAAGGTGATGAAATCCTGCTCGATGATGCTCCGGCAGCGGCTGAAGGTCCGGTACCCCCTGCTGTTCCTTCCCGGGAACGGCAGCGCGTTCTCTTCGATCTTCATGAGGATCAGTTCGGTCAATGATACACATATCCTGCCGCTGAAGCTGCTGTGCTTCTGCCCGTTGCGGATCAGCTCGTTGAAGAGCGGTTGCAGCTCCCCGGGGGCCGCTACCTGCGTGACCGTTCCCGGGGGGAGGCCTGCAGACTGCAGGAGCCCTGCTGCATCAGGACCGGAGATGTTCAGGAAGTACTTGGCCAGGCCCTTCTCATCGGTACTGGATATGGCGTGGGGGAGCTGGGGGCCGTAGACGAAGATGGTGCCGCGAGAGAGTTCACACTCGGTCCCCTGCAGCTTCAGCTGCCCGGTACCGTCAGCGACGAACTCGACTGAGAAGTAGGGGAAGTCCTTCCGGTGGATGGCGTACCCGCTGCGGCACCGCTCGAAGCCGGCCGCGACTACGTGGAGCCGGTCGAGTTCGGTCGAGTCCCAGTAGTTCTTCTCCTCAGGCAGTTTCCGGTAGAACCGGTTCGCCCTGATCACCTGGTCTGAGAAATAGGGTGCATCCTGGTTTTTCATCCCTTTATTGTACTGCAGTTGGGAGAAAAATCAAGAATATCCATGCAGAGGACAGCTTTAGCTATTCCTTTCTGCTTCTGCAGCGGTTACCATACGTATACGATGAAGAAAATATCTATGGTACAGATGAAACATGTCTCCTATGCAGGAGTGGACGGATGCCTCTCCCTCTCGAACGGGAAGGTCGAGCTGATCATCACGGTCGAGTTCGGGCCGAGGGTGCTCTTCTTCGGGAAACCGGGAGGAGAGAACCTCTTCCGCATCTTCGAGGATCAGATCAAAGAAAGGCCTCATGACGAATGGCAGAGCTACGGCGGCCACCGTCTCTGGCATGCCCCTGAGGTGGAGCCCCGGACCTACTACCCTGACTATTACCCGGTCGAGTATTCCTGGGATGGGACGACGCTGCGGCTCTCCTGTGCCGAAGAGAAGCAGAATCTGCTTCGTAAGGAGATAGACATCACGCTCGAGGCAGGTTCGACCACGGTCGACCTGACCCACCGGATCTACAATACCGGTGCCTGGTCAGCGGAGTATGCTGTCTGGGCCCTCTCGGTCATGGCCCCCGGGGGAGAGGCGATCATACCCCAGGAGGAGTTCATCGGACATCCCGAGGCACTCTACCCAGCCCGTCCGCTCGTACTCTGGCACTTCACCCGGATGAACGATCCCCGTTTTACCTGGGGCGACCGCTACATCAGGCTGCGGGAGGATTCCCGCTATGAGTCAAAGCAGAAGATCGGTCTGCGCTCCCGTCCCGGCTGGGCAGCCTACCGTCTGCATGATGGGCTCTTCATCAAGCTGCATGACCACGATGAGGATGCCCTCTATCCTGATATGGGGTGCAACGCCGAGTTCTTCACCATGCCGGGCTTCCTCGAGATGGAGACCTTGAGCCCGCTGGTGAACGTGGGGCCGGGGGCGGCGATCAGCCACCGGGAACGCTGGGGTCTCTATGGTAATTTCGAAGGGAATGAAGAGAACGATATCAGAGAACATATTCTTCCGAAGGTGGAGATGTTAGAAAAAGGTTACAAAAGGAGTGAATCATGAGTGAGAAAACGATGACCGGGGCATTCCTCCCCGGAAACAGCACGGTAGTATTCAAGGAAGTCCCCGTTCCCGTCCCCGGGCACGGGGAGGTTCTCGTCAGGACGAAGTCTTCCACCATCTGCGGGAGTGACATCAGGGCTATCTACCATGAGCATCTCGGGAAAGGACCTGAGGGGTACCAGGATGTGGTCTGCGGGCATGAGCCTTCTGGGCAGATCGTCTCGGTCGGTCCGGGATGCCGCCGCTTCAAGGAAGGCGACCGGGTCGTGATCTACCATATTTCAGGCTGCGGGGTCTGCAATGACTGCAGGCGCGGCTACATGATCAGCTGCACGAACGAGACCTGGAGAAGGGCCTACGGCTGGCAGCGTGACGGCGGGATGGCCGAATACATCCTGGCAGAGGAGAAGGACCTCGTCGAGCTTCCTGAGTCCCTGACCTACACCGACGGTGCGCAGATCGCCTGCGGGTTCGGTACGGTCTATGAAGGACTGGAGAAGATCGGGATCAGCGGCAACGACCGCGTGCTCGTCACCGGCCTCGGGCCGGTAGGGCTTGCTGCCCTGATGCTCTCGAAGGCGATGGGTGCGAACATGACGATCGGTATCGACGTGATCCCCGAACGGCTCGAGCTGGCAAAGAAGCTCGGGCTTGCCGACCATGTGCTGCAGGCTGGTCCTGACAACGTGGCAGAGATCAAGGCGCTCACGGACGGCAAGGGCTGTGAACGAACGGTAGACTGTTCTGCGAACGACAAGGCACGGCTGACCTGTATCCAGGCTGCCAGGAAGTGGGGGAAGATCTGCTTCATCGGGGAAGGCGGTACCTCCTCCTTCCAGCCGAGTCCCGACATCATCCATGACCAGAAGACGATCTACGGTTCCTGGGTCACGAGCATCTGGAAGATGGAAGAGCTCGTGGAGCGGATCGTGCGATGGGGGATCCATCCGGAGGACCTCGTCACCCACCGGTTCCCGCTCTCTGAAGCCTCGGAGGCGTTCAGCCTGATGGCATCAGGTAAGTGCGGGAAGGTGGCTATCGCCTTCGATGAGGAACTGAAGTAGACCATGGCATAAGATACGGAACCATTCAAGGGCATCTCCATGCAGGGGATGCCCTTGATCATTCTTATGAGAACTAAGCAATCCCCTCGGCTGTCTACCCGGGGGTCGAGTGCCCTACTTCAATGCCTGTTTGACTGATGACTCCACTGTTTCCTGACAGAGATCTGCATAGGTCTTCGTTTCTCCTAAGAGGTCATCACAGAAGGCTGCAGGTTCATTACCTATGACTTCCAGCACGGACTTTCCCGATGCTGCACCCTCCTCGAACAGGTCAACGATGCCCGTCAGCAGGTTTGTTCCTTCTTCCTGGTCGACAGGACCGACCTTGAACAGGTACTTCTGCATCTCCCCATACACTATCTGGTAATCCTTCGGGAGAGTCTTCACCCGTTTCTGGTGGGCCTGCCAGGCTCTCTTCCTTTCCATGATCTCCCTGATGTTCATTCATCCCACTCCTGTGTTCGTCCCAGTTTTCTCGCTACAGCAGTATTGAGCTGCCTGCGCCACCTGTCACGATAGGTCTGTGCTCCGGTACCACCGATCAGGGCGGTGCAGAATCCTTTGATATCGTCCCCGAACACCCCCTGTATCTCCTGACCCTCTGCCGCAGACTCCTCGAGCAGTTCCAGCACGCCACCGAAGATGGGAATCAGCCTGCGGCCCGTGGTGTCAGAGACACTTCCCCAGAGGGTGGTCTTGATCTCTTCCCAGGCTTCCCTATAGGAAGGGGGAAGCTTCTTGACCCGTGCCTCGAACCCGTTCCACGCTTCTGTCATGTCGCTGCCGGTTATGCGTTCCATGAAATTCATGATTCATACTCCTTCAGACCCTCAATCGTTGCGGAGAGGTATTCCCATCTCTCCCAGAAACGCTGCAGTTCCTTCCTCCCGGCATCATTGAGCCTGAAGAACTTGCGGGGAGGGCCGATCTCGGATGGCCTCTTCGTTACGCTTACCAGGCTGTTCTTCTCAAGCCTAACCAGGATCGTGTATACCGTCCCATCAACCACTTCGGTGAAGCCGAGTGCGTTCAGCTGTCGCGTGATCTCGTAGCCGTAGGTCTCTTTACGGCTGATGATCTCCAGTACACAGCCTTCCAGCACCCCCTTGAGCATCTCTGTCAAATGTACCAATTGCCTTACCTCACTATTCTGTAACACTTACTACTACTATATAGTAATATTGAATAGTCTAGGAGTCAAGAGACGAACATGCTCGTTCTCAGGGCAGCTGTCAGGAGGGGTTGGTGATACAGCCCCTCCTGCTGTATAGTGGGGAAATGCAGGTTAACGTGGGATTGATGTTCCGGCGTTGCCGTTTGTTGGAGAGGTATATGAGTGCAGATTCAGGATCTTTGAATGGGATGGAACTTTCCCGATTGTTCTATACAGAGGTTGCTGAGCCATTGATCCGTCAAGGGTTCCCCGAGCATGTCGACCGCATCGCTGTCGGTCTTGTCGGGGAGGGTTCGGCCTGCTTTGGCTATGATGACGTGGTCTCACGGGACCATGACTGGGGTCCGGGGTTCTGTATCTGGCTCAGCAAGGAGGATCTCCCTGTAGTTGGGCAGCAGCTGCAGGAGCTCTACGAGCAGCTTCCCTGGGAGTTCAAAGGATTCAGGACCCTTCTTAGTGGGCCGCGTGTGGATTTCCGGCTGGGAGTCTTCGAGACAGGAATGTTTTACGAGAGACTCATCGGCACCTCTATACAACCGATCCCTGATGCACAGTGGTTGCCGATCCCGGAGGAGCGGCTCGCCACGGCAGTGAATGGAGAGGTATTCACCGATCCTGCTGGTGAGTTCACTGCCTACCGGACCTATCTGAAACAGGGCTATCCTGAGGATGTACGGATGAAGAAGATGGCGCAGTACTGCTTCATTGCCGGGCAGACTGGGCAGTACAACTATGACCGTTCCCTGCGGCGTGGTGAGAAGACTGCGGCATTCCTTGCCAAGGCACGGTTCATCGAGGCTGCCGCCTCGATCATCTATCTCCTGAACCACAAGTACAAGCCCTTCTACAAATGGGTCCACAGGGGAGTGAAGGAACTACAGGTCCTCGGTGCAGAGAGTCATGCAATCATCACGGCTCTCTGTGCGGACAGGTCCGGAGTATCACAACACCAGAACTGGATTGACGATGTCAACCTGATAGAGAAGCTATCCAGCCTGATCATCAGGGAGTTTCGCGAGGAAGGGCTGTCAGAGATTCCCAGTGATTTCATCCTGGACCATGGGCCGATCATCAACAGCCGTATCACCGATCCCGAGATACGGGATCTCCCGATACTATTGGGGTAGGGTATGGACGAGAGAGAAGAAGTAATCAGCAAGATCGTGGGAGTTGAGTGGGAGATGTTCTCTGAAGTGAAATCGCTCACCCCGGATCCCTCCTGCCAGAGTGACAGGCCTGGGTTCGAGGTCATGAGGAGGAGCCAGTTCGCTCCTTGGCCTCTAGACCTTCTCTCCCGGTATCTTGCGTTTGCTGCAGAAGCAAAGGATTCCGGCAGGAACATCATCACGGAGAAGTATGCCTACATGATGAAGTTCACCTACCCGGAGGAGTATGCTGCGATGGAATCTCAGCTGCCGGCAGTCAGCCCGGAAGCCGAGGAGCTCGTCGAGGTATGCATCCGGCTCCATATCAGGTGGAAGAAGGAACTCGATGCGAAGTATCCCGCGATCGAAGTATTCGGTAGAGCCCGGGAGAGCACAGAGGACACGAAAGACAGCACCTCAGTAGAGACCTACCTAAGGGGCGAACTCATGACCTACCCCGTCGAGCTGCTTGAAGCCTACAGGCAGTTTCTGTTAGAGCTCGATGTACAGGGGAAAAATTACCCGGAATTGGTCCTGGCAGAGACAGCCCGTTCCATGGGCTTTCCCGACCTGGAGGCCATGGAACAGTATGCCCGCAGCAAGCTGGGAAGGGTTTGAGTATTCAGATAATTCATAATTTTTTTGTAAGTTATCTGTTGTCAAAATAAGCATTCTGAGGGTATGATACGGGTGGCAGGCGTATGTCTGTACAATACAAATGTGTATCCGAGCCGAAATGCCTAAGCACCAGGGTAGGGCATGAGGCCGACAGGGGTCAGCGGGAAACGGCGGGCCCTTCCACCATTGAAAAGGAGACACCATGAACTCAATTATCAAGAAGACCCTATTGATAGGGGTCGCCATCCTGTTCTCTGCGATGTTGATCACAGCAGAGGGACAATCAGAACAGCCGGCAACTGCAAATTCGACCGAACAGGTGCGAATCCTCTTAGCTTCCACCACCAGTACCGACAACTCCGGACTGTTTGGCGCAGTTCTGCCTATCTTTGAGGAGCAGACAGGGATCGGTGTGGATGTCATCGCGGCCGGTACCGGTAACGCAATCGCACTTGGTGCGAAGGGGGACGTCGATATCATCCTCGTTCATGCCCGGACGCTCGAGGATGCCTTCGTCGCTGACGGCTACGGGGTGAACCGTCGAGATGTCATGCATAATGACTTCATCATCCTCGGTCCGGCAAGTGATCCTGCCGGTATCAAGGGGATGGCTGATGCCGGTGAAGCTCTGAAGAAGGTTGCTTCGACAAAGAGTATCTTTGTCTCTCGCGGAGACAACTCAGGTACGCATGTCAAGGAACTCTCGCTTTGGGACTCGGTATCGATCAAGCCGGAAGGCGCCTGGTACCGAGAAGCAGGACAGGGCATGGGTGCGGTCATCACCATGACCGATGACATGCAGGGCTATACCATCGCTGACCGCGGGACCTATATTGCTATGAAGGATTCTATCGATCTTTCCGTCGTGGTCGAGGGTGATTCCAGACTCTTCAACCCGTACGGGATCATCGCGGTGAATCCATCGGTATATCCCCACGTGAAGTATGAAGCAGCCATGCAGCTTGTTGCCTTCTTCACGTCCATCACGGGACAGCAGGCTATCAAGGATTTCACCAAGGGAGGAGAGCAACTCTTCTATCCTGATGCGATTGCAGCATCACAATTGAAATAACCTGTAGGACGGCATGGATTCAGCACTGGGACACGCCCTGGAGTTACTCTTCTCATTCGACCATGAGATCTACCTGATAGTATCAGTCTCAGTTCGTCTGGCCGGGATCTCGACGATCCTGGCCTCCATGCTCTCCATACCGCTGGGTATCCTGCTGGGGTTCTCGCACCGTCGTGCAGCCAGGTGGCTGCAGGTTGTGATGAGAAGCCTGATGGCAATACCTACGGTCGTCGTCGGACTCTTCGTCTACTCATTCCTCTCTCGATCTGGCGTGTTCGGCAGCTTGGGACTGCTCTTCAGTCCTGCTGCCATCATCATCGGCCAGACCATCCTGATCATCCCAATCATCACCTCAATGACGACGAGTGTGATCCAGTCCATCGATCCCACCCTGTCTGAGACGCTCCGTACGTACCGGATCTCCGGTATCAGACGATTCAGCATCATCATGCGGGAGGTACGCCTGCAGATCCTGCTGGCAGTGGTCTCCGGGTTCGGCCGGGTGATCGGGGAGGTCGGGGTATCCATGATGCTCGGGGGGAATATTCGGTGGTATACCCGAACGATCACCACATCCATAGCACTTGAGACCAGTAAGGGAAATTTCGAGCAGGGACTTGCCCTCGGTATCGTGCTGATCATCATCTCCCTCGGAATCAATATCCTGCTCAACGCCGGGGTGAAGCATGAACGATGAATTCATCTTGCGAGTAGATGCAGTCACATTCTCCTACCAGGTAGAGAATCCTGTGGTCGATATCCCCGCGATGGAGTTCCACTCCAGCCAGGTCTCTGTCCTGCTCGGGGCAAATGGAACGGGGAAGACGACCCTCTTGAAGCTCCTAGCCGGGATCCTGGAGGTCGGCAGCGGGACCATAACCGTACATACCGAGGCTGGGGACCGGCAGGTCTCCTGGCCTGATGACCTCCTCTATATTCACCAGAGCCCCTACCTCCTGACCGGGACGGTCGAGCAGAGCCTTGCAAAGCTCCTTCCCGGGCTCAGGAAGCAAACCGGGGGCAAGACAGGGCTCAATGAACGGATCACTGTAGTCCTCTCTGAGATGAGGCTGGCAGAGCTCAGTGGACGTTCAGTACATAAACTCTCAGGGGGGGAAAAGAAGCGGGTGGCTATAGCCGGTGCACTGCTTGCTGACCGAGAGATCATCCTGTTGGATGAACCGACTGCGCACCTTGATGAGAAAAGCATTCTCCAGCTGGAGAAGCAGGTCCTGCAGTTGAAGCATCAGGGTAAGGCTGTCATCATCGCCACCCATAACAAGGAATTCGCCTTCAGGCTTGCCGACGTCATCTGGCATATGGAGCATGGGAAGTCGGTTCCTATGGATTATTCGGGATTCCGGGGAAAGATATGGAAGCGAGATGAGTATTTCAGTTACTTTCAGGTTGAGGGGACTGATCCCCCGATCGACTTGAAAGTGGTCCATGCTCCTGAGACGGTCACGACTGCAGTGGTACGCAGCAGTGATATCATCCTGTCGAGCCAGCCGCTTGAGAGCAGTGCCATGAACAGCTTCAGCGGTATTATTGCTAAGGTCAATCATCTAGGAGATCGGGGAGTGCTGCTCCATGTGGAGTGCGGATCCCCTGCCGGGATCTCCCTGAAGGCTGTCGTAACAGAACGCTCGTTCGAGCAGATGCAACTTGCTAAGGGAGCCAGAGTCTTCGCCGTTTTCAAGACATCAGCAGTGCAGCTGTTCTGAATACACCTTCCGAAGATTGTCGGCTTACCGAAAGAACCACCGGGTTATGCACCCGGGGGGTTCTTACTAGACCATATCGTAGGGGTTATCCAGAGTAGGCTGCAAGCTCCTCTTCCAGCCCGACCCTGACGAACTGCTCTTCTGGGGAGTCTGCCTCAAGCATCAGCTTGACCAGCTTGGAGGCCATCGATTTCTCGATCTCCTCATCCTTGATGGGGTGCTCCTGGTAGTAATCGGAATCCCGGTCGAACAGCAGGGTGTCACGGATGTACTTCGTTGACTTGAAATGCCCCCCGATCGGGAAGTATCCCGGGATCTTGTATACCGGGAAGTTCGTGTAGGGGAGGTACCTGCCCGTCTCGATCTCATCTGCGACATCGGGCCCAAGAAACTTCAACAGGGTGGTTGGCGTGGAACAGTAGTGGTAGAGCGGCATGTTGTCTTCCCTCTTCGGTGCCCTGAAGTAGGTATACTTCCCGTCGTAGACATTGATGGTCCCACCGAACCAGCCGTACAGGATCTCTTCTCTTGCTGTATCTGTCTCGCCAGTGAGAACCGGGATCAGGGATTCCCCCTGCATGGTCTCAGTCTTCTCGATGTTGAAGTAATCGAGCAGGGTCACAGAGAGGTCAATGAGCTGGGAGAGGCAATCCTCGCGCTGCCCGGAGTTGTCGATGCCGGGGAAGCGTATCATGCTCGGGATGTTCGTGAGCCGGTTATAGCCGTGCATGTAGTTCTTGCCGGTGAACCCGTGTTCGCCCAGCAGGTGGCCATGGTCGGTGGTGACGATGATCATGGTGTCATCGTACAGCCCGAGTTCCTTGACCTTGTCGATGAACTTCCCGAACCAGGCATCAGTCATGGTCACACTGGCAGAATACCGTTTCTGCAGGTGCTCTATCGCATCTGCGGGTTCGGTGACTGCATCGTAGGTAGAACAGTCGAACCGCAGGCCGTCATAGTGGTCGTCGTACATATCGAGGTATTTCTGGGGGGTGTCGAAGGGTTCATGCGGGTCGAACACCTCGACCTGAAGGAAGAAGTCATCTTCATCCTTGTTCTTCTCTAGCCATTCGCAGGCAGCCGTGAACGTCCTGGGGGTAGGGTAATCCTCCTCCGTCTTGAAAGCAGTCCTGTTCAGTTCGTACTGGGTGAAGATGACCCCATAGTGGTCCTCCTTCACCGGCTGGGTTACCTGAGAGACCCATGGGTCATACTCCTGCCCCCGGATGTAGTCCCAGGTGTTGTATTCCTGCAGGTAGTTCTCTCCGCCCCGGTCCATGTAGTGACAATGATCGGAGACGATATGAGAATAGATATTGTTCTTCTTCATGAGGGAATTGATCGTGGTGTCATATGCCTCGACCGGTCCCCATCCGCGTTCCAGGAAGTTGAGTCTCCCGGTGAGGAGGTCCCGCCGTGCCGGCATGCAGGGTGCTGAACCGATGTAGTGGTTGGTGAAGACCCGTGACTCCTTCGAGAATTGCAGGAGGTTCGGTGACTTCACATGTGTGTCTTCGTTGTAGGTTTCAAGATACTCCCTGTTGAGACTATCCATCATGACCAGTATGGCTTTCATTACGATAAATCCTTTATATTATTTTTCCGTATCTGATACGGTCTTCTTCTTGTTCGCACCTTTGATGATCGGCATGACGAAGTTCATGAACAGCAGGATGGCTGCCAGGATGATGAATACCGTCCCGATGGTGAATTCACTCGTCACGATATTGGCAAAGGTCCCATGGTACATGATCGCCCTTCTGTAGTTCAGCTCGATGATGCTTCCAAGGATGAAGCCCAATACCAGTGGGCCGAGCGGATACTTGTTCTTCTCGAGGATGTACCCGAGGATCCCGAATCCCAGCATCAGGATCGCATCGAAGAACCGGTTGTTCACGCTGTTGACGCCGATGACGCAGAACATGATGATGATAGGATAGAGATACTGTTTGGGAACGGAGAGGATCTTGACGAATCCCTTGATCGCGAAGGACTCGATGAGGAGCATCAGGATGTTCGCGACGAAGAAGGCGATCATGATCCCCCGGACCAGGTTGGGGCTGTTGGTGAAGAGCATCGGTCCCACCTGGACCCCATGGACGATGAACCCTCCCATGATGACGGCGGCAACGGCGTTTCCTGGGATACCGAGAGCGAGCATAGGGATGAGAGCTCCCCCTGCGACGGCATTGTTCGATGCTTCGGATGCAACGAGGCCCTCCTCACTGCCATGGCCGAACTTCTCGGGTTCCTTGGACCGTTTCTGTGCCCTCGAGTAGGAGATCAGGGCAGCCTCCGGCCCGCTCAGACCGGGAAGGATACCTAAAGCCGTCCCGATCAGTCCGGAACGGACCATGTTCACTGCATGGAACTTGATCTTTGAGAGGGACGGGAAGAATCCCTGCTTCTTCGAGAAGGAGGTCTCCTTGCTCTTATCCCCGCCCTTGAGGACGGAGTTCAGCATCTCGGAGATCGCAAAGACTCCGATGATGACCACGATCACGTTGAAACCGTTGTCGAGGTTGTGGTTCCCGAAGGTGAACCTCGGCTTGCCGTCGATGGGGCTGGTCCCGAAGAACGATAACGTCAGCCCGATCAGTGTGGTGATCAGCCCCTTCACAGCATTCTCACCCAACAGCATGCAGACGAGACTCAGCGAGAATACGGTGATGCCGAAATAGTCGAACGGGCTGAAGATGATGGTGACTTTCGCCAGGAGCGGAGAAAGGGTTATGAGGAAGAATGCCCCGATAAGCCCGCCGATCACAGATGAGAAGATAGCTAAGCCTATGGCCTGGCCGGCTTTCCCCTGCTGGCCGAGAGGGTACCCGTCGAACGTCGTCACGATGGAAGACGGGGTGCCCGGGATTCTCAGGAGAATAGCTGAGATCAGCCCCCCTGATACCCCGCCTACGTATACGGCAACCATCAATGAGATCGCCAGCAGGGAATCGAACCCGTAGGTCAATGGTATGATCAAGGCAACAGCCACACTGGAGGAGAGACCCGGGATTGCCCCGAAGATAATCCCGTATGCTACCCCGGCAGCCATCACAAGTATTGTCAAAGGATTTATAACACTTAATAAAATATCAATCATTTTACACCTCGATGCCGTCTAGAATAGCGAAGCTTTCGGCAGCATGATCTTGAAGATATCTCCGAAGAGGAAATAGATTGCAGCAGTGAATGCGACCAGGAAGACAGACCGGATGATGACCTGCTTCACGGTGCCGATGGATGACGTATACTCATTCGTAAGATAATTTACGGTGAATACCAGGAATATCGCGGTGGCAATGAAGAACCCGAAGAACTTCAAGGCAATGAGATACAGCACGATAGTCAGGAGGAACATCCCCCGCAGGCCTCTGAAGAGATTCAGGAAGACGAACTCCTTGCCTGACTTGTTCTTAAGCAGCTGGATGATCAGTACCACAATAGAGATCATCATGAGAATCAGGATGTATTGCGGGAACAACGCAGGCCCTCCAGACGTGTCATACGAGGGGACTGAATATGATAGTGTTTGAATGAACAGGATACCCGAGATGATGAACAGTATCCCCAGAAATAGTATTTCCATAATAACCTCTTGGATGCATGCAAAGCTTTGGTATTGCTGCCAAAGCTTTGCATCACCCTCTCATAATTTACATCAGTTTCTCTGCGACTTCCACACAGGTTGCTTCATATTCTTCCAGGAACTTGATATAGCTTGCACGGTCCTTGTACGAGACCTTGGTAAAGCCCTTGCCCTCGAACTCCTTGACGAACTCAGGGTTGGAGGTGACCGTCTTGATCGCATCTGCCATAGCCTCGAGGATGTACTCAGGAGTGTCTTTCGGAGCCCATACACCCTGTACCTCTTCGAGCATCATATCGAAGCCTGACTCATTCAGGGCAGCGACGTCGGGGAGGAACGGGCTTCGTTCAATGCCCCAGAGGCCTGCGGCCCGGAAATCACCCGATTCGATGTAGGGGATGGTCTTTGCGGTTGAGTCGATGTACGCCTCGACCCTTCCACTGAGCAGCTCTGGTGGCTTGACTGAGACGCCGCCGATATCGACGATGTTAAAGTCAACGCCCATCTCTGCCTCGATCGCAAGGGTAGCCATCTGCAGTGATGTACCGGTAGGAGCCCCTACGTTGAGCTTGCCGGGGTTCTTCTTGGCTGCAGCCAGCAGGTCATCGAAGCTCTTGTAGTCCGAGTTGCCACGGACGACGAGCACCTGCTCTGCGCTTCCGTATGCTGCTACCTGCTCGAAATCCCTGAAGGTGAAGTCAAGGTCAGCCAGGACCTTCTGGACGCTGAAGCCCGGGACAGCAATGAGGAAGGTATACCCGTCAGGTTTCTCACCCATGACTGACCGTGCACCGACAGAACCGCCGGCACCGGTGATCTGACTCAGGACGACATCTACATCAGGGAATTCCTTATCAAGGTAGTTGATGAGGATCTGCGCAGGGGTACCTGTGGATCCCCCGATCGGGAATGGTACGATGAACTGGATATCCTTCTTCGGATACGCCGGCTGTTCTTCCTGTTCCTGGGACCCGGCAGCCATCAGGCTGAACGATGCAGCGAGTACCAATACTAACGCCAACAAAATCTTCTTCTTCATAATTCTCTCCTTTTCCTCTCTGTATTTACTCACATTCCATCTCATGAAATTGTAAATCCTCTTCATGCATGCCGCATTCCTACAGCATGGACTTGAACGGCAGGTCCGGCTCGATGGCGAATGCGTCATCGAAGCCCCTGGCGTAGTTGTATTCCATCCTGTCCTTGTCGTCCGGCCAGGTGAACTTCCCCCCGACCTGCCAGATGAAGGGTTTGAACCCGTACTGGAGGCGGTGCCTCTTCATCTCCCAGAGGACCTGGATCTCTTTCGGGTCCGCCTGGAAGTTCGTCCAGATGTCATGGTGGATGGGGATTACCACTTTCGCATTGAGACATTCTGCCATCCTGAGGATATCGACAGCTGTCATCTTGTCAGTCATGCCTCTCGGATTCTCGCCGAAAGAACCGAGGGCCACATCGATCTTGTGCTCGTTGCCGTGCTTGGCATAATAATTGGAGTAGTGGGAGTCACCGCTGTGGTAGAGAGAACCTCCCGGGGTCGTTATGTAATAGTTGACTGCCAGCCGGTCCATCTCCTGGGGCATCTTGCCTTTCAGCGTGACGCCTTTCGGTGCGGTCACGAGCTCGGTGCGGTCAAAGGAGTCAAGGGCCTTGATGGTGGTATCCTTGATCGTGACCGAATCGCCGGGCTTCATGGCGATGCATCGCTCCTCGGGTACTCCCCAGGAAACCCAGAGGTCCACACAGGCCTGCGGCCCGATGAAGGGGACGGAAGCATCGCAGTTCTGCAGGACTGCCGCTGCCACGTTCTCGTCTATATGGTCGCCATGGTCATGGGTCGCGAGGATCGCGTCCACTTCCCTGATCGCGAAGGGGTCTATCACGCAGGGGACGTTCCGCAGGTTCGGCTGCAGTGCCACGCAGCCGATCATTCTCTGGTGCTGGTGCTGCTGCTTCATGAGCTTGTCTTTCTGTGACTTCTTCCCGGTCTTGGTCCAGAGGTCGATGCAGATGTTGGCATTGCCCTCACTCTTCACCCACAGGCCGGTACAGCCGAGCCACCACATGGAGAATGTCCCGGGTGCCACGACCGTCTCCTCGATCTCCTCGTTGAGCCAGGTGCCCCATTCCGGGAAGGTCGACAGGATCCAGGATTCCCGTGTTATGGTATCTATCTTCTTCATTCATCACTCCTGATGTCAGTTGCTTATAATTCTATTAAACACCCGCCCTGTTCATTTGTCAACAAAAAAAACATAAAAAAAGAACAAAAGAAACATTATTATCTTTACAAATGGATGATATCGCTCTACTATTACACTCATAGAACATAAAAAAGCATAAAAACGAACTGATAGAACATTTCACTATGTGACGTTCAAGGAGGGAGAATATGAGTAAACCATTGCTGCAGGTAGCGCTGGACCACCTGAGTCTGGCAGAAGCCCTGGAGACCACGAGGGTCCTGGCTGATGAGGTCGATGTACTGGAGGGAGGGACGATCCTCTGTTACGCGGAAGGGGCTCCCCGGGTAGTGGAGACCCTTCGGGCTCTCTACCCTGAGAAGATCGTACTTGCTGACCTCAAGGCTGCCGATGCCGGCACAGTCGTGGCAAAGCAGGTCTTCGAGAAGGGGGCTACCTGGATGACGGTCATCTGCTCCGCCCCCTATGCGACCATGGCAGCTGCCAAGAAGGTAGCCGACGAGCATGGCGGCGACATCCAGGTCGAGCTCTACGGGGACTGGACCTTCGAGCATGCTGCCGAGTGGCGGAAGCTCGGGCTGACTCAGGCTATCTACCACCGGGGCCGGGATGCAGAGCTTGCCGGGCAGAAGTGGGGAGAGAACGACCTGAACAAGATCAGGAAGATGGCAGAGATGGGGTTCAATATCTCCGTTACCGGAGGGCTCAACCCTGAGGATCTTGAATACTTCAAGGGAATCCCGGTGAAGTGTTTCATCGCAGGCAGATCTCTCTCGGGCGCACCTGACCCAGTGGCAGTCGCACGGGCTTTCAAGGCAGAGATCGACAGGCTCTGGTAGGGATGATGAAGTCTCTTACAGAACATGAACTCAAGCTCGGTATCTATGAGAAGGCCCTGCTGAAGGGACTCTCCTGGGATGAACGTTTCTCCCTGGCAAGACGGTGCGGGTACGACTTCGTGGAGATGTCGGTCGATGAGACCGATGAACGGCTTGCCAGGCTCGATTGGAGCAGGGAAGAGCGCCTCTCCTGCGTCTCGTCCATGTATGCACACGACATCCGGATCCCGTCGATCTGCCTGAGCGGGCACCGGCGGTTCCCGCTCGGTTCCCATGATCCCGAAATACGAGCGAAGGGACGGGAGATCATGCGGAAGGCCGTGGATCTCGCGGTAGATCTCGGTGTGCGGGTGATCCAGCTCGCAGGCTATGATGTCTATTATGAGGAGAGTGACGAGCAGACCCTCCAGTGGTTCAGAGAAGGCTTGGCTGAAGCCGTGTCGTATGCTGCGCGGGAGCAGGTAATGCTCGCCATGGAGATCATGGACACTCCCCTCATGAGCTCCATTACCCGGTATCTCACCTATAAAGAAGAGCTCCCTTCCCCCTGGTTCACCGTCTATCCCGATGTCGGGAACCTGACTGCCTGGGGCAATGACGTGGAGGCGGAACTCCGTAAGGGTAGTAACCAGATCACCGCCATCCACCTCAAGGATACCCTCGCAGTCACCGATGAGTACCCAGGGAAGTTCAAGGAGGTCCCGTTCGGGGCCGGCTGCGTCGATTTCCCCGGCGTCTTCTCATTGTTGAGGGAGCTGGAATACCGCGGTCCCTTCCTGATCGAGATGTGGACCGAGAAGAGTGACGATCCCGAGGCGGCTGTACGTGAGGCCCGGGAGTGGATGCTTGAGCAGATGAGAGAAGGCGGGTATCTGGAATGAAAGAAGAATTGAAAGCATTGAAGGAACGGGTGCTGGAGGCTAACCTCGAACTCCCGAGAAAGGGCCTGGTGACCTATACCTGGGGGAATGTCAGCGGGATCACCGAAGACAGGACCAGGGTAATAATCAAGCCGAGCGGGGTTTCCTATGATACAATGGGCATAGATGACCTGGTCATCGTTGACATGGACGGGATCACGCTAGAAGGGTCGTACAGGCCAAGCTCGGATCTTGCCACGCACCTCGTGCTCTACCGGGACTTCCCGGAGTGCCGGGGTATCGTCCATACCCATTCGAGGATGGCGACGACCTGGGCACAAGCCGAGATGGACATCCCGGCATTCGGGACGACCCATGCCGACTATTTCTACGGGGATATCCCCTGCACCAGGAGACTGACCCGTGATGAGATCGAGTCTGCCTATGAGGTGAATACCGGTGAGGTCATCAGCGAGACGTTCAGGGGACTTGGAATCGACCCGGCAGCGATGCCCGGTGTGGTAGTCGCCTGTCACGGCCCGTTCACCTGGGGGAAGAGCCCGGAGGATGCGGTCCATAACGCGGTCGTCATGGAGGAGCTTGCGGCCATGGCCTACCAGACCATGCTGCTTTCCCCTGGGCATGAGAGCATCCCGTCAGCCATGCTTGACAAGCACTACCTGCGCAAGCACGGTAAGGATGCCTATTACGGACAGAAGTGAATAAGAGGGGATGTATGGAGGCTATTCTTTCTCTCGACATAGGGACCACCAGCATGCGGGGCGTGCTCTTCTCCCCTTCCGGGGAGATGATCACGATCTCCCAGCGCCATACCTGCCCCTCTTTCCGTGAGCAAGGCCGGGTCGAACAGGATCCGCTCATCTGGAAGGACGCCCTGACTGAGATACTCACGGAGATCGCAGGAGGACCTGAGATCCATATCCTGGGCATCGGCGTCACGGCCTTCCGTTCGCCGGTATTCCCGGTCTCTGAGGACGGGACTCCGCTGGCATCTGCGATCATGTGGCAGGACAAACGTACCGATGCGCTCTGCGAGGAGCTACTACATCATGATGATACGGTCTTCAGGAAATCAGGGCTCAAGATCACCTCGGTCTTCTCCGGGGTCAAGATGCTCTGGTTCAGACGGAACAGGCCTGAGCTGCATGCGCAAGCCCATAAGTACATCGGGGTGCAGGACTACATCATCTACCTGCTGACCGGGAGGTTCGTCACCGACCACTCCCTGGCAAGCCGTACCAACCTCTTCAACCTCGAGACTCTCGACTGGGATGAGGAACTCCTCTCGGTCTTCGAGGTCGACAGGGGACACCTTTGCGACCTCGTTGCCCCCGGCAGTATCTGCGGGGCCTTGACAAGGCCATATTTGGACATGCTTAACTCCAGTGATACGATACCGGTGATCTCTGCCGGTGGCGACCAGCAGTGCGCTGCTCTTGGACTCGGCCTCATCGCCCCCGGGAACATCGTGGTGAATACCGGGACCGGATCCTATGTGATCGCCTGCAGCGACAATCCGGTCATCGATGAGGACAAGCGTCTCTTCTGCAATGTCGGGGCGATCCCCGGCAGGTATATCATCGAGGCAGGAACCCTTGCCTCGGGGACCATCTACCGGTGGCTCAGTGAGGAACTCTATGAGGAGCTCCCCGAGGGGGAGCCGGTCTTCAGGAGGATCGACCGTGAGATCATGGACTCGGTCCCCGGATCGCATGGAGTGGTTTGCCTGCCGCACCCGACAGGGCGGGGTGCCCCCTACTGGGACCCCGGTGCGAAAGGTGTATTCTTCGGGCTTAGCCTGGCAACGAAGCGGGGTGATATTGCGAGGTCGATTCTCGAGGGTATCGTCGTTGAGACTGCTGAGAACATCGACCTGATCGATGAACTCGGGATACCTGTAGAGACCGTGAGTGTTGCCGGCGGGATGACCCGGTTCGATCTCTACAACCAGATGCAGGCTGACGGGTTCAGCATGCCCGTGACCAGGTATGACAACCTGGAGGCGACCGCCGTGGGTGCCTGGATGAGCACGGCAGTGACGATTGGGCTGTATGGTTCCTATGAAGCAGCTTTTTCGCGGTATGCAGGCTATACGAAGAGCAGGACGTATCAGCCGGGACCTGAAGGGGTGAAGGTTTTCAGTGACCTGAAGGAAAAGAAGAAAAGACTGTATGCCGCGATCAAGGGATTGTGATCATATTACGCAATGATCACCGTGATCCCTGCTTTCTCGAGTTCAGCTATGATCTCTTTGGGGGCTTGATCATCTGTAACGAGGATGTCGACCTTGTCGAGGGTCGCGGTGGCAAAGTTGGAGACCTTGCCGATTTTCGAGTGATCCGCAAGGACGATCACATTCCCGTTCGTGTTCTGGATCATTGCCTGGTTAACGGTGCATTCCTGCAGGACTGATGTCATGAGTCCCCGCTCCAGGCTGAACCCGTTGATGCCGAGCACGGTATGGGTGCTGTTTATCTTCTGGATGTTCTCGATCGTGATGATCCCGATGAACGATCTCGATTTCTCCCGGTATTCGCCCCCGAGCATGACCATCTCGATGGACGGGTCCTTCTTGATCCCGATCGCACCAGCATTGTTGGTGATGATCCTGATATGCTTGTCCTTCAGGGCCTGGATGAAGTAAAGGACGGTAGAACCGCTGTTCACATAGAGAATGGCATCATCCTCGATCAGTTCCGCAGCCTTCTGCGCGATCCGCTGCTTCTCGAAGGTATGGGAGATCCCCTTCTCGGAGAAGTTCTCCTCCGGGATGATGGTGGGACCTGCATCGATCCGTGTCGCACCCCCGTGGGTCCTGATCAGGAGTTTCTGGCTGTCAAGGTAGTCCAGGTCCCGCCTGATCGTGATCGGGGCGACATCGAAGAGGTCGCTGAGCGTATCTACCCGTACCTTTCCCTCTTTCGAGAGGATATCTAGGATCTTCACATGCCGGTTGGAGGCGATGGTACTTATCTGCATAGTCAGTTCCTTTATCTTATGGATAGGTGATCAGGTATTGGCATGACTGAATAAGAACAAAAAGTACAAAATGAACACATACCTGGCTATAATATAGCATATTATCTTGGTTTTTACTAGAAAAATAAGAATGTTCTGATATCTTCTTTCAAAAAGAACATTTGGTCCTCCTGCTGGGCACCAACGATTCTGCCACTCATGCCTCCCTGTTCCCCGTCTTAACGGAGCGAATCTCCTCCCTTGGTTCTCTGATTTGCAAACAGATAATGATCATAAACAATCATAGTACGAACTAAAACAACAATATAATTGACAGGTAAATGATTGTGTATTATGCTTATTAGACAATTCCATTCCAATATTCGAGGTTCAGACAGATTATGAAGAACAAAGCCGTATTCATGGTAAAAGCCAAGCAGTTCGAGATACAGGAGATCCCCATGCCGACCGTCGGGGATGATGAGGTCGGGGTACAGATGAAGCATGTCGGGATCTGCGGTTCCGATGCGCATCTCTTCGAGCTGGGCGGGATCCCCACCCGAGAGACCAAGCTCCCGCTGATCCTCGGGCACGAGTGTGCCGGGGTGGTCTACGAGGTCGGGAAGAATGTGAAGCATCTTGCTGTCGGTGATACCGTGGCACTCGAACCGGGCCTTCCCTGCGGGAAGTGCGAGTACTGTCTCTCCGGGCGCTACAACCTCTGCCCGGATGTGCAGTTCATGGCAGTACCACCCTATGACGGAGCTATGCGGAAGTACATGAGCTATCCTGCCTACATGGCATTCAAGCTGCCTGAGGGGATGTCCACCCTCGAGGGAGCACTGATCGAACCCCTGGCTGTGGGTATCCATGCCGTGAAGCAGGGAGAGGTATCGATGGGCGACTCCATCACCGTACTCGGCGGCGGCTGTATCGGCCTTGCGACCCTGCTGGCAGCGAAAGCCTGGGGGGCCTCGAAGGCCATCGTTGCCGACCTGGTCGAGAGCAGGCTCGAGCTTGCCCTGAAGATCGGTGCCGACTATGTCATCAACCCGCTGAAGGACGATACGATCAAGAAGGCCATGGAGCTGACCGACGGGAAGGGGACCAACCAGGTCTTCGAGACAGCCGGCAACAAGATCACCTATGCTCAGACCAGCCATCTGGTAGGGCGGGGCGGTACGGTAGTCATCGTGGGGAATCTCTTTGATGAAGTCCCTTACAGCTTCCGGAACCTCTACATCAAGGAAGCACAGATCAAGACGGTCTTCCGTTACCGGAACATCTTCCCTGCAGCGATCGAGTCGGTAGCTTCAGGCAGGATCGACATCAAGAGCATCGTGACCAAGGTCTATCCGTTCGACCAGTCCCAGCAGGCGTATGACGACACCATCGCGGACAAGCAGAACAACATCAAGACGATCATCGAGATAGACTGACCAGGTCCGGATCACTAGAGGACCAGGGGCAGAAGGCAGCGGCGATCCGGGAGGATCGCCGTATCATCCTCTGCCTGGCCGGTGAAGAAATAAAGAGAGAAAGATTATGGGAAAGAACAGATACGGGGTATGTGAATGGGTCCTGCCGGCTTCCGGCGTGGATGCCGTGCAGTTCGCAGCTGGGGTCGGTTTTGACGGGATCCAGCTCGGTGATGCAGGCGGGGCGAAAGAGTCCTTCCCCCTCAACCGTGCCTCCGTGCAGCAGCAGTATATCGAGGCGGCAGAACGGTACGGGATCGCATACCAGGGCCTTCACCTCTACACCCTCGTGCGGGAAGGGACGATGAAGTACCCCTTCTCCACCTCGGAAGGGGAGGCGGGCTGGAACAGCATCATGAAGGGGATCTCGGCCTGTGCGGCCATGAAGATCCCCGAGCTCTTTCTCACCTCCGGCATGGCCTGCCAGATAGAGAACGAGGCGGAGTTCCTCAATACCGCCGAGATGTTCAAGAGGGCCTGCAAGGTCGGTGCCGACCACGGGGTCTCGATCGTCTTCGAGAGTATCCTCACCGTGGAGGAGATCCTGCGGATGATCGATATCGCGGGCGAGGGACTGAAGGTCTGCTATGACATCTACAACCCGATCAGGTTCGGGACAGCAAGTCCCCTGGACGAGATCCTCCCGCTTGCCGGGGTGATCGACCATTACCACCTCAAGGATGCCCCTTTCGACAATGTGGGCTGCACCTTCTTCGGGGAGGGGATGGGGGATTTCCACAAGACGGCTGAGCTCATCAAGGGCACCGATTATACCGGCTGGTTCGTCAGCGAGAACTACTATGCCCTCGAACCCTTCAACCAGAAGGGGGAGCCTGCTGACCTCGCGAAGCAGGACCTCGCGACCATGCGAAGGGTATTCGGGTAGAGGTCATGGAGAGGGTACGTCTCGGGAAGAGCGGTCTCATGGTGAGCCGCTCCTCGTTCGGCTGCCTGCCGATCCAGAGGAGGAGCACCGCTGAGGCGGTCTCACTGCTCAGGCGGGCACATGAGCACGGGATCAACTTCTTCGATACTGCACGGCTCTATACCGACAGCGAACAGAAGGTCGGGATCGCCCTGAAGGATGTACTCGATGAGGTCGTCATCGCGACCAAGTCCATGTCCTCGACGGGTGAGGAGCTGACCCGTGACCTCGAGGAGAGCCTGAAGGAACTCGGGACCGACCATATCGACCTCTTCCAGCTCCACAATCCCCCCTTCGTACCGCTTCCCGGCGGGGAAGACGGGCTGTATGACGCCATGTATGACGCAAAGCAAAAAGGCCTCATCGGCCATATCGGGATCACGAACCACAGCCTGAAGAACGCGAAGGAGGCGGCAGCCTCCGGGTTCTATGAGACGGTGCAGTTCCCCTTCTCCTCGCTCTCGGGTGAGCAGGATGTGGAACTGGTGGAACTCTGCCGGCAGGAGGATGTCGGGTTCATCGCCATGAAGGCGCTGAGCGGCGGGCTGATCCGGAACATCGCGGCGAACTTCTCCTACCTCTACAGCTTTGGGAACGTCGTCCCGATCTGGGGATTCGAAAAGGAGTGGGAACTCGATGAGATCCTAGCCCTGGACTCTGACTGCCCCGACTATGATAAGACGATGGCTGAGGCTGTGCTGCGGGAGCGGGCATCGCTCGGCGGCGATTTTTGCCGGGGCTGCGGTTACTGCATGCCCTGTCCTGAAGGGATCAACATCTCCTTCGGGGGCAGGATGGAGAGCTTCCTGCGCAGGATGGTCTTCGACGACTACATGCAGCAGCAGTGGGTGCTCGCCATGGAGAAGATCCCGACCTGCACCGAGTGCGGGACCTGCGTGCCGAGATGCCCCTACGGGCTCGTCCCCTATGAATTGATCAGGAGACAGTATGAAGCTGTCAAAGATAGAGAAATCCCATTGGAAGGAGGACAGCTGTGAAGAAGAACAAGTTCGGCAAGATCGACCAGGTAGGCGTGGTCGTCAAGGACCTGAAGGAGACGATGGAGACGATGAAGCGGCTTTTCGGCATGGAGCCCGATGTGCTGCTGGAGAATATCAGGAGGGACGGCGGGGTCTACCGGGATGAGCCGGGCAACTTCAACAACACCCTGTGCATCTACCATTTCGAGAACATCGACCTCGAGTTCATCCAGGACAAGAGCGAGGGTGAATCGGTCTGGAAGACCCATATGGAAAAACACGGCCCCGGGGTACATCATATCGGGTTCCCGGTGGACAACATGGCCGAAGCTAAGGAGCAGATGGCCTCCAACGGGGTCGAGCTCGTCCAGCACGGACTCTCGAACCGCTACACACCCGGCCTGGTCTGGGCCTATTTCGACACGGACAGCCAGCTCGGCTTCGACATGGAGGTCGTGAACGTCGACGAGGTGAAAGCACATTCGGAGTCTTGACCGGGCATGGTTTAGATCACTAATGATAATAAATAAACTAGTTATGATTAGAAATGTATCATATTAGGTTGACAAAAGAACAATCAGCAGTTTATTATTTACATACTAAAGAGAGGTGGCATTACATGCGTACAATGAAAGCACTCGTGCATGAAGGTGCAGGACGCCCGAACGCGAGTATAAAGATGGTTCCGTACCCAACCTGCGGGGACGATGAGGTGATCATCAAGATCATGGCCTGCGGAATCTGCAAGTGGGCGGAGATCAACCATGACACGATCGGGGGCGGCGGTTCCCTGGCGAAGTACCCGGTGATCACCGGCCATGAGTTCGCCGGAGTCATCGAGGAAGTCGGTAAGAACGTCACTGCCTTCAAGCCCGGCGACCGGGTAACAGCGGACAATGCAGTCCCCTGCGGGGAGTGCTGGTACTGCAGGAACGGCCAGCCGCTCTACTGTGAGCATTTCGGGTCCCACGGACATAACAAGAACGGCGGGTTCGCCCAGTACATGAACATCATCGCACGTAATGTCGTGAAGATCCCCGACCACCTCTCATACGACGAGGCTACGGTCGCAGAACCGGTAGCCTGCGCGGTGGAGGCGCTCGACCGGGCACAGATCCAGCCGGGGGAGAACGTGGTAGTCAGCGGCATGGGCCCTCATGGGCTCATCATGGCGCAGCTCTGCCACCACTCCAATGCCCAGAAGTCTGTGGCGATCGGGCTCGTGCAGTCACGGCTCGACACCCTTGAGAGCTACGGGGTATCGACCATCCTTGCAGAACGGAATGACCCCTCCGTGCATGAGAAGGTGCTTGATGAGCTCTTTCCCGATGGGATCGACCTGATCATCGATACCTCCGGGGCATGGTCAATGGTCAGCAGCCTGATGAAGTACCTCCGCAAGGGCGGACGGTTCATCCAGTACGGCAGCTACCACTCACAGATCCAGATCGAGAACCAGGCGAAGTTCCTCAACGAGATACACTACAACAACCAGAGCTATGTCGGGGTCAGCTGCCAGGTGAACAACTTCCCGCGGGCGATCGAGTTCATGCAGAGCGGGAAATGCAACGTGAAGTTCCTGATCACCCATACGTTCGACCTGGATGACTACTTCACTGCACTCGATACAAACAAGACCGACAAGTCTACCTTGAAGGTCATCATCCATCCTCATGGAGACATCGAGGAGTAGAACTGCCTTACCAGGCAAAAGAATTGATATTTATTAACGGAGGCACATATGGTGGACGATCCTAAGAAGTTAGCGCTTGAAATTCGAATCGAGACGGTAAACATGATGGCTAAGCATGGTTTCGGTCATATCGGAGGCTCTCTCTCCGTAGCGGACGCGATCGCGGTCCTCTACGGGAAGCAGATGAAGTATGATCCCAAGAACCCCAAGTGGGATGAGAGGGATTATTTCGTACTCTCAAAAGGTCACTGCGGACCGGCGCTCTACTCGGCGCTCGCAATTCAGGGGTTCTTCCCGAGAGAGGAACTGCTCACGATCAACAAGCTCGGGACACGGCTGCCGAGCCATGCTGACAAGAACAAGACACCCGGGATCGACATGACGACCGGTTCCCTCGGGCAGGGAGTATCCTGTGCCCTGGGTATGGCGATCGGCCTGAAGATCGCCGGCAAGGAGAACATGGTCTACTCCATCATCGGTGACGGTGAGGCACAGGAAGGCCAGGTCTGGGAGACGATGATGATCGCACCGAACAAGGGTGTGAAGAACTTCATTGTCCTGATGGACAATAACAAGCAGCAGCTTGACGAGTTCGTTGACAACATCAACAGTATCGGCGATGTATGCAAGAAGGTCGAGGCGTTCGGCTGGCACGTGGAAGATGTCGACGGTCACGATGTGGACGCGATCGATGCAGCCATCGAGCGATGCAAGGCATCGGACAAACCCGGGTTCATCAACCTGAACACGATCAAGGGTAAGGGATGGCCTGCAAAAGAGGCGGTCCTCGGGAATCATGCCTGCAGAGGCGTGGCATTCGACGGTGCGGACGAGGTCATTGCGGATCTTCGTAAAGAACTTGAAGCCCTTGCGTAAGAGAATATAGAAGGAGATTTGCATTATGGTAAAACTAGTAAAAGAGAACTATAACGATATAGCGCTGACCCTGGCTTACAACGAGCAGCTCATCGCATCAGCTAAAGAGAACCCGAACATCGTCGATGTCGAGGCAGACCTTGGTAACTGTATCTTCGGGCCGAACTTCCAGGCGGAGTTCCCGGAGAGGTATGTCAATATCGGGGTTGCGGAGCAGTCACTCTCGAGTATCTCCGCAGGACTCTCAGCAGTCGGAATGATCCCGTTCTGCCACACCTTCGCGGTATTCGCTTCACGAAGGATGTGCGACCAGAACTACATCTCCTGTGCATACGGGCAGAACAACGTGAAGATCATCGCCTCGGCTCCCGGGATCTCATCCGGGGAGAACGGCGGGACACACCATGCACTCGAAGATATCGCGCTGGTACGGCCAATGGTCGATGCCGTCATCATGGAGCCTGCGGACAGTGCCGCAATGCGCTGGGCAGTCAGGAACGCAGCCGAGAACTTCGGCGTCTACTACATCCGTGCTGAACGACTGGCAAGCGTCAAAGTCTACGAGGATGACTCAGAGTTCGAGCTCGGCAAGGCGAACGTCATCCGCGAGGGAAGCGATGTCACCCTCATCGCAGAGGGAAGCCTCATGCTCAACAACTGCCTCAAGGCAGCTGAGCTGCTCGCAGCGAAAGGGATCTCCGCACGTGTCGTCGATATCTTCACGATCAAGCCGATCGATGTCGAGACCATCGTCAAGTGCGCGAACGAGACCGGTGCCATCGTCACGGCAGAGAACCACTCCATCACCGGCGGACTCGGCGGTGCGGTAGCGGAAGTCCTCTGTGACGAGTACTGCCAGGTCCCGATGAAGAAGATCGGTGTACCGAACCGGTTCGGTGAGGTTGCCCAGCCTGATGAGCTCCAGGTGATCATGAAGATGACCGACAAGGACATCGTCGAGGCAGCAGAAGCTGTTATCGCGGCAAAGAAGAAATAACGACGTATCGAAGCTGAAGGATGCACAGCTGCCGGATGGCGGCTGTGCATATGAAAAGAACATATACTATTGACGGAGGGAAACGATGAAATTAGCGATCGGCGCCGATCCCGGCGGCTATGAGATGATGGTTGGACTTGAGAAGCACCTGATAGAGCAGGGGCATGACGTGAACAATGTCGGGACTACCGATCCTGATGCTCCCGTGATGTATATGACCGTTGCGAGGAATGTCGCAGAAGCCGTGACCGGCGGAGAGGCAGAACTCGGGATCGTGGTCTGCGGTACCGGTGTGGGTATCAGCATCGCTGCGAACAAGAACAAGGGTGCACGATGTGCCCGTGTGGAGAGCGTCTGGGCAGCACGGGATTCACGTATCGTCAATGATGCGAACATCCTTGCCCTCGGCGGCACCACCACCAGCCTGCGGATGGCCTGCGAGATGGCTGACGTCTTCATCGCTACCGAGTGGGGCGAAGGCCTGCCTGAGTTCAGGGTCAAGAGGATCAAGGACGGGGCAGCGATGTGGGAAGGCTACGAAGGCGCCGTATTCAACTAGATATTATGCAGGCGTATGCCTGATACGATACGAACCGGTGGCCATGGTAAGACATGGTCACTTGTGTCTGTAAACCAATGAATAGCAGAGGTCGAAATGAGTAAAAAAATAAGTTATGCCTGGGTTGTGTTTATCGGGGCGTTTATCATGACGTTCATGGTTGTCGGGTTAGCAAACTCCCCGAACAGTCTCTACCAGATACCGATCACCCAGGAGTATGGATTCTCCCGAACTTCATATTCGGTCGTCTTGAGCCTGTTCATGGTTTTCGCTATGTTTGCACATCTAGCTTTCGGGGTCCTTCAGAAGAAACTTGGGGTCAGGAAAGTGATTTTTATGGGTGGTATCATCATCACGGCGGCTTTGATGGTTTTCTCAATATCGACGACCCTGCCGGCTTTCTACTTCGCAGGTTCTCTGCTTGGGTTTGGGTTCGGCTTCAGTTCGATATCATCTGCTGCGGCCCTGGTGAATAACTGGTTCACCAAGAAGAAAGGTACCGTCATGGGCCTCATCTTCGCCGGAAGCGGGTTCGGCGGTACGGTCTTCAGTATGCTCGTGGGCGAGATGATCCAGAAGCATGGGTTCAAGTACTCCTTTCGGGTCTCCGCGATTCTCATCCTGGCAGCGGTCATCGTGATCACTCTCCTGGTGAGAAATTCACCGAAAGACCTCAAGGGCAAGAATGCCGGTGAAGCAGGGGATGAGGTCATCCATGAAGAGGGGACCCTGACCTATAAGGAAGGGTTTAAGCGCGGTAACTTCATCCTTGGAGCGTTCGCTGTGCTGATCATGGGTATCATCATCCACCCGGTACTCGTTATCGCACCGGTGTTCCTGCAGGACAAGGGGATCGATCCGGTCGTGGCAGCGACTATCTCCGGAGTCGTCTACTTCTCGGCTGCTTTCGGTAAGATGGGACTCGGGATCTTCTATGACAAATTCGGGCCTGTAAAGACCATGGGTGTGGTCTTTGCCACCTTCATCGGCGGCAGCCTGATCCTATTGATCACTGCCAGCCAGTGGGTAGCCGTCATCTTCGCGATCGTGTTCGGTATCTCGGTAGCTTCTCAGACAGTTATTGTCCCGTGCTTCGTTTCCTCTTTCATCAAGAGTGAGGATTACAACAAGTTCATTGGGATTTTCGTTGCCATCCTCACCGGGGGGACCGCTCTGGGTATACCGGTGATAAGCTCTGCATATGATGTGCTCGGTTCCTATCGTCCGATGATCATCATCTTCATCGTCCTGGCTGTGATCGCGTTCATTCTGTCTGTCCTGACGGAAAAGATCACGAAATCACGCTACTCAGAGTAGAGGAGAGACGTATCATGAAACTGCTGCGGGTAGATATGGAAACAAAACAGGTGCAGTATGAAGCTGTTCCTGAAGCATACCGCTGTCTTGGCGGGAGGGGACTCGTCGCGAAGATCCTCACCGATGAAGTACCCCCTGCATGTGATCCCCTCGGGAAGGACAACAAGCTCATCGTGACCGTCGGGTTACTTGCCGGCACGACTGCCACCACAGCAGGAAGGATCTCCATCGGGGGCAAGAGTCCCTTGACGAAGGGGATCAAAGAGGCGAATTCCGGAGGGCTCACCTCCACCTATATGACCCGTCACGGGGTGAAGACGATCATCGTCGAGGGCATGCCAGAGGATGACCATCTCTACATCGTACGGATCGACAGCAAGGGGGAGGCCCACCTCGATGAGGTCGATGACCTCATCGGTGCGGACACCTACACCGCTGTCAACAAACTCTATGAACGGTTCGGCCGCGACTGTGCGATCTCTATCATCGGCCCTGCCGGTGAGAAGCTCTACCCGGTATCGGCAATCATGAACACCGACTTCGCCACCGGCGAGCCCTGCCGTGCTTCCGCACGAGGGGGGCTCGGTGCGGTCATGGGATCCAAGCGGATCAAGGCCTTCCTCATCGAGAACGCAGAAGTCCGTTCCAAACCCGATTATGCCGATGAGGAACTCTTCAAGACGACTGCGAGGGAGTTTGCGAAGGCGCTGCTCAAGCACCCGGGGACTGCCAACCGGTCCAAGTACGGCTCCATGGCTGTCCTGCGGCCCATGGCCGAGAACGGCATGCTCCCGGTGAAGAACTTCCGGGCTGAGGTCTGTGAGGGACTCGACCAGGTGGATGCCAACGCCCTGTTCGACAAGCTCGAGAAGAACGGCGGGAAACATGGCCTCGTATGCCATCCCGGCTGCGTGATCAGGAGTTCCAACACCTACTGCAACGACAAGGGTGAGTACATCACCTCGGGGCTGCAGTATGAGACCGTGGCGCTCTGCGGCACCAACTGTCTCATCCATGACCTTGACCAGATAGCTGTCATCTCACGGAAGTGTGATGAGTTAGGTGTCGATACCATGGAGATCGGTCATGCCCTGGCACTCTTCATGGATGCAGGTCGTCTCGA
Source organism: Spirochaetia bacterium (assembly GCA_963677595.1). Classification (GTDB taxonomy): domain Bacteria; phylum Spirochaetota; class Spirochaetia; order CAKZLE01; family CAKZLE01; genus CAKZLE01. The sequence continues at coordinate 995,670 of OY782041.1, read as the reverse complement.
GTGGGGTGATGCCGAAGGGTCTATCAGGCTCATCGATGGGATAGGCACCGGTGAAGAGGAGGGTGTACAGCTTGCCTCGGGCATCCGTGCCTTGAGCGAATACCTCGGGTGCGACCGTGTCGCCGAGGTCAACGGCCAGACCTTCCCCTCCTTCGATCCCAAGAACAACAAGGGTTTCGGGGTCGTCTTCGCGGTCTCCCCGCAGGGGGCTGACCATACGACGGCCACTGCTGCCAACGAGGACGGCAGCTATGTCGCCTCAGCCCTGTTCCAGCAGGCACTGACGGTCATGATCGACAGCAGCTTCTGCATGTTCACCATCATGCCCTTCTGTGCCGATATGGGGTACTTCTCCAAGCTTCTCGTCAAGATGATGAAGGGACTCTACGGCGGCCAGTGGTCGTGGCAGAAGATCATCGACATCGGTGCTGAGATCATCGGCTGGGAGAAGGAGTTCAACCTCAAGGCCGGCTGGAGTGAGCAGGTGAAGGACCTGCCCCGGCGCTTCCGGGATGAGACCTCACCGATGACCGGGAACCATTTCGATGTCCCCTATGAGCAGCTGCAGGAGATCTACGACAGGATGGGACAGAAGGTCGTCGCACGTGATTAGGGTCCTGGTGAACACCAGGCCCAAAGAGATCGATGACGAGGTCACTATCGAGGAACTCATCAGGGATGAAGAGCTCAAGCCCGATGAGATGAACTTCATCACCGTGAGCATCAACGGCCGGCTCGTGAGGCTCTCCTCTGAGCGGCCGAAGCTGCAGGATGGTGATGACATCCGGATCTATACCCTCGCCGCAGGCGGCTGAACCCTGTATCTGATCCCCATGGTATGGTAGGATATACATAAGTTCAGGGGGTTGAAGCCATGAGATATGCCAGACAGATACTCATCCCGGATTTCGGCGAGGAAGGCCAAGAGCGTATTGTTGCTGCAAAAGCTGTCGTGATCGGTTCCGGGGGGCTCGGGAGCCCGGTCCTCTACTACCTTGCAGCTGCAGGGGTGGGGGAGATCACTATCATCGATGATGATGCCGCTGATATGACCAACCTCAACCGGCAGGTCCTCCACTGGGAGCGTGATCTCGGGCGGATGAAGGCCGAATCAGCCAAAGAGAAACTCTCATCATTCAATTCAGGGATCACATACCATACCCATACCGAACGGGTCACGGAGGAGAATGCTCACATGCTCCTCTCGGGCCACGATGTCATCGTCGACTGTGTCGATAACGTGCACACGAGGATGACGGTGAACCGGACAGGGATGCTTCTCGATATACCGGTTGTGGAGGCCGGGATCAACGCATACACCGGGTTTCAGATGAATATCAGGAGGGGGGATGCCTGCCTCGGCTGTTTCTGGGGGAACCCCGCAGAACCATCTGGCCCGGTCCCGGTCCTCGGTGCCGTGGCTGGGGTCATCGGCTCCCTGCAGGCCCTGCAGGCCGTGAAGATCATCCTTGGGCAGGACGAGGGGCTGTATAGCAAGGTCTGGCTCAGTGACCTGGAGGCGATGTCCCTAGACACCCTCTCCGTAGAGCGGGACCCCGACTGCCCGATCTGCAAGGGACTGTACTGAAAGACAGCATCCATGACAGGATGCTTGACAAAACGCTTGACAGAATTCTGAATTATTCTTGACAACTTTTCTGTCAAAAACATGAAAATTGGCAAATAACTGCTAATACTGAAAAGATATAATCTTTGACAGATTTCTTGTTGATCGCGACAGGAATCATGCTAAATAGTATGATAGAGTTTGACATGGTCTCTATTCTGCGTATAATGGTTATGAAAGGAGCCTTGTATGCATACCAATCATGATCATATCTGTTTCAGGAAACGATGGGAGATCGACCAGGAACTTGCCAGCATGCTTGGTGAATGTAAGGGATTGATACAAGCCATCTCCGATACACCCATTCTTCCGCAATATCATCAGCAGTTGATGCTTGTCTCCATGAGAAAAGGAGCCCAGGCTACCACTGCCATCGAGGGGAACACCCTTTCTCTGGTGGAGATCGAAAAGATCGGGAGTGTCGGACATGCCCCGAAGCCAAGCAAGGAGTATCAGGAGAAGGAAGTCAGCAATATTCTGAGTGCATTCAGTTTTATCATGGGCGAGCTGGTGTTCAAGAATAATATTGAGTATATCAGTGAATCTCTTCTGCTGCAGCTGCATGAGCTGGTCGGGAGGGATGTAGGGGAGTCTTTTCAAGCTGACCCCGGTACGTTCAGGCGAAGGAATGTCTATGTCGGTGATTACCGGGCGCCAAACTTCAGTGAAGTCCCGAAGTATGTACATGACTTGTGTGAATGGCTGAAGTCAGAGTTCCATTTCGGAGCAGCCCAGTCAATAACGGAAGCAATAGTACAGGCTATAGTTGCCCATATGTATATTGCCTGGATACATCCATTCCTGGATGGCAATGGACGGACAGCTCGGCTGCTGGAATTCTATATCCTGATGAGGGCGGGGATGCCGAATATTGCATCGCACATTCTATCAAACCACTATAATGACACCAGGGCTATGTATTATGCGAAGATCGGGCAGGCTACCCGGAGCAACGACTTGAGTGAGTTTCTGCGGTATGCGGTGGAAGGGCTGCTTGACGGGTTGAGGGAGGTGTTGGATACAGTTCAGGTATCCGCTCTGCAGATTGCGTGGAGAAGCTATATATTCGAACAGTTCAATTCCTTGAGATCTCGGCATACCGCTCAGCTCAGCTCCCTGCACAGGAGACGAAGGGAGTTGGTCCTGAACTGGCAGCCGGGGAGGGCATGCTCAGGATTTCAGGATGCATCTCAGGAGGTGCTGCTTCTCTACAGGCAAGTATCTGAGCGTACGTTCATACGTGACCTTGAGGCATTGGAGGACATGAACCTGCTCGTGAGAACGCCGGAGAATAAACTGATCCCCAATGTCATGCTGTTGAGGGTTCGTATGGCAATCCATCTTGAAAGTATGGTGTAGAAGAGATTTGGGTCGGTCCGACGGTAAAACAAGGGTGTTCAGGAGACGATATCTTTCCCTGTTGAACTTGGTGCCAATCTTGGTTTGTCTTGCCCGTAATACATGTGATACAATCTTCTCAGGAGATTACAGTCATGAGAAGAACGATATCTGTGAGACTGCCGGAAGAGCTGATTGACCGCATCGATAATCTGGCAAAACGGACAGGAAGAACAAAGACGTATTATATCCAGGAAGCTCTTCTGGAAAAGGTATCCGAGCAGGAAATGGTGTATTTGGCAGAGAAGCGAGAAGAAGATCTCAGGGCAGGCCGAAGCAGCACACATACACTGGATACGGTCATCGAAGCACATGGTTTGGCAGATACCATATGAGACAACCTCTGTTGAACAGAGTACCAACAGATTATTCCCTGATACCCTCGATTGTCCCGCCTAGCGCTTCCATCTGTGCAATAGATGTATGAAGTCTGGCCATGTTCTGGTCACTGTAGAAAGGATCAACAGCAACTTCAAACGGTATGCGTTTCTCCCTGGCTACCTTCGTTGCGAAGATGGTGAATGCTGCAGTGAGTGTTAATCCCAGCTCCTGGCAAGTTTGTTCCAGATTGCGTTTCAGCTCAGAATCCATCCGAAAAGTGATATTCACTGTTGATTGTCCCATACAATGATCTCCTCTTCTATAGGATTTGCATGTGTAACGCAAAAGTCAATATATGTCATTACAAAATAGTAACATTCTGCTAAGAACACGCTGCTGCCAGAAAGGGTCCCAATACTATCTGCAAGGCCAGATAACAAACAGCTGTTGGTTATATAACAAACAGGCGGTTATATTACCACCGATAATAACTCCTTGTATATAAAACAAATAACAAACATTTGGCATAGAGGTGTTGGTTATATTACCAACTGGTGGTTATATTACCAACTGTATATGCACTGATGTTTCCCAACATCTTCATAGCCTGCTAATTGGGAATATGAACCTTGGCAGATTGCCATCCATTACTGGGAGACGGGATGGGGCTGCTGCCACCATCCGAAGACAACCTGGCATTATTACCTCGGTCCTGCTCCTACAGATGGTTGAGGAAGCCGGCGAGCCTGTCACACCCCATCTTCAGGTTGGGGAAAAGTTCTTCCACTACCTGCTCATGGTCGTCCGGCCTGTCTGGCCAGGCCTCATAGACCTTGGCACCGTCGAAATCGACAGATGCGATCCTTGCCCCGAGATTGGTGGCCATGAAGTAGAAGTCTGATCCGGGCAGCAGGGCGACGCCTGCCTCATCGAGTACCCGCTTCGAGAGCGACAGCCCGGTATAGAGACCGTGCTTCCTCAGCTTGAACTTGAAGTTGTCAAAATCGGGGAAGAGGTAGAATGCCCCCTCAGGTCTCGGGCAGTTGAGCCCCATGTCGATGAATCGGTCCCATAAGTAGGTGGAGGCGAAGCGGTAGATGTCCCGGGTACGTTCCACGAAGGGTTTGAGTTCATCGAACCGGGAATAGGCCGCAAGGCCGGCATACTGGATCGGGGCGCTCACGCAGCTGAAGGTCTCGCTGATGATCGCCTTGATCGCTGCCATCAGGTTGGCGAGGCTCTCGGGAAAGAGCATCACGCCCAGGCGGTAGCCGCCGGCGGCGAACAGCTTGGAGAGCCCGCCGCTCACGATTGTCCCTTCAGGATAGGGCTTCGCCATGCTGGCCTGGGGCCGGCCGGTGAAATCGATCCCGGCATAGATCTCGTCAGAGATGACGATCACCTGGTAGGCCCTGCAGATCTCGGCCAGTGCATCGACCTCCCTCTGGGTGTAGACCGCCCCGGTGGGGTTGTTCGGGTTGTTGAGGATCAGCATCTTCTGCTGCTGGCCGAGGGAGTGGCATGCCCTATCCAGTTCGTCGGGGGTGAGCTTGTAGCTGTTCTCCCGCTCGGTCTCGATGGGGAAGACCTCCTTCCCGCGAAGTGATGCCTGCGGTCCGTAACTGACCCAGCTCGGGGCGGGGATGAGGAGGGCACCCTCCACGAGGTAGAGGGTCTGGAAGATCAGCTCCTTGCTTCCCGGTCCCACGCAGATCTGGCTTGCGGGGAAGTCCAGGCCGAACTGCTTGTGGTAATAGTCGGAGACTGCTTCCCGCAGCTCGACCATCCCCTGGGTGGGCAGGTACATGTTGCTGTCAGCATTGCTGCGAAGTGCCTCCTGGAGTATGTCGGGAACGGGGAAGGCCGCCTGGCCGAACCCGAAGTGGGAGATCTCCTTTCCCTGGGCTCGCAGCTCACGTGCTCGAAGGTTGATGGCCAGCGTAGCTGACTCCTTGATACAGGTTACCAGCGGATTCAGGGAAGGGTTCATAGACATACCTCATCTCATGGTTGTATTAACATAATCCAGTATAGCACAGGATCCCTGCACAGCCGTATATACCAGCGTGACTTTTTCTCTGGAAGTGAAGGACATAGGCCGGAACGTACTGACAGGACGTGCCGGGAACGTATGGGGCTGAGAAGTAAAAAAAGTAATATTTTTCATAAGAACTCATTTTTCTGAGAATATTCACAAGAAAAACCATATAAAACACAGAATACATACAGCAATAACACTACAAGGGGTAAAAAAGATATTTGTCAAGGAAAAGTTTTAAAAAACTATTGATTATTTTTGTAAGATTCAGTATGTTATCGATAAAGAAATACCAATTATAAGGAGTGGCATATGTCACAGATGACTGACAAAAGGAACCATGTAGAGATCGCTTTCGGAAACGTCGGTTTGGTCATGAGCAGTGATGAGAAATGGAATACTCTCTTAGATCATATAGAATCATACATTACAGACCTCGAAGGAAAGCTCGGGACAAAGCTCTCATTCTTCGATGGGGTCTTCTGCTACCATGAGAACATCTATATCCCACTCAAGCATGAGATGAACTCCTGGAGAGTCGGCCTCATGTTCCGGGGAAAGAACAAGTCAGACCTCTACCTCGAGATGGCTGAGCACTGGTTCGAGTTGATGAAAGAGGATGCAGATGTCTTTGCTGACGTTGCAGTCAGGGACTATACCTACAAGGAAGGTAAGAACCCGGTAACTTCATACATCATGAAGGAAGCAGATAAGGCATACGACTACTACAGCTCGAAGTTCAGATTCGCATAAGCAGCTTGCCTGTTCAATCTAGAGGCCCTGGTCATACACGATCAGGGCCTTGATTTTTTTAGTAGGCATAGGAACAGCCGACCTGCACCGCATGGTCGAAGGGGTAGAGTCCCAACTCGCTGTACTGGTCAGCCTGCAGGCTGACCAGGCCGACATAACTGCCTGTAATGGTAAGTCCCCATGCCGTATGGAGACTGGCTGACGGGGTGAGCATGAGGGCAGAGGAGTCGGGAGAGTAGAGGGCCGCTGCGACCAGGTCTAGTGAGGGGTCGTAGGTCGAGTAGGCCAGGCTGGCCAGGAGGTAGTGCTGGGCGAAATACCCGGGATGGTAGTCGGGTACATACGCAGGGTCTGCAAGAAGGGCGGTGTACAGGTCAGTGAAGAAGGACTGGCGGCCCGGAAGATCCAGGCCGTCATGGTGGTAGAGATACTCAGCCGTCAGGCTCATGCCGTTCTCGAAGAAGTACTCGCAGCCTGCGAGGATGTCGAGGTCGGTATTGATCTCCCCGTAGATCCCGATCCCCGCGATGTCTGCATAGGCTGCTGCCCCTGCAGAGAGCGCCAACTCCTCTCCCGTTCCGGGAAGGTCGGCTAGGGCGGTGAGCTTGAGCTCAACTGCGGGAAGGAGGAGACCGGCTTCCCCGCCGATCGAAATATCGGAGGGGGAGATGTCTTCCGTCGTGGGATCTGCCTCGAGTAGGATGATCGCTTTGCCTGTGAATGAGTCCCAGTCGTCATAGAGCAGGGCAGCAGCATCCGTCCCCCTGCGACCCCCTTCCGGGTCAGTGGGGTCCTTGGCACCGGAAAAGAGGTCAGACGGGTTCCACCCGTAGCCATAGCCGGTGAGTAGTCCCTGCCGGCCGATCGTGAGCAGCAGGTGGTCTGTCAGGTTGAGCAGGAGGGAGAGACGCTCGAGGCTGATGCTCACCCCGTCTTCGGTCGCTTCTACCGTCGTCCAGTAGGAGAGCCCCTCACTCTCCAGCTCGAAGGAGCTGGCTGCCGTGAACGATAGATCATCGAAGGTGAAAGCTGAATCTGAGAAGAGAGCCGTTACCGATGTCGATGCCGTACCTCCCAGGTATGCATCCCCTGCCGTGAGTGGGAAGAGGACAAACAGGGTCAGGATGATCAGTATTGGATATCTCACGAGTATTCTCCTCATAGGGTTCATTCTCCTACCTCCCAGTGTCCGCCCTTTTCATCGTCATTTCTACCGGCGTTTCTACCGGCGTTTTCACTTACTCAAGATACCATAGGGAAAACACAGTTCTGAGAAATTCTCCCCGAAATGGACAGCCTCCTTCGGGTACACTGCCCTGCTCCCCTATCTCAGACTCTCGAGGTAAGACTTCGAGAAGAGACGCTTCTGTACCTTGGGGCTGTCATACTCGAACTCGGTGGTCGTGATCACCGTCTTAGAGTCCCTGATCTCGCTGGCCATCGAGATCGTGAAGGGGTAGTAACTCCCTGATACCTGCCGGTAGTCCTCGAGGGTCATCGTCTTTATATGGGCTCCGCTGCTGTAGAGCTCGATCCGCACATAGTGGTAGGTATCCTCGGTGATGAAGCAGACAGCCTTGTCATAGGCTGATCCTGCAGGGTCGTTCGGGGTGAGAGTGATCCGGTAACAGGCCTCCCCCTTGATCACGGCATGCTCGACTGAAGCAGCCTGGTAATCTGCTGCGTACCCGTCGCTGCCTTCCCCCATGTCGTCATAGGAGAAGTCGCTTCCGCTCGCCGAGTTCTGCCTGGCAGAGGAGGAGAGCTTGCGGGTCCTTCCCGTGGAGGCGAAGCGGACCCAGAGGTCATCACCTATGGTGAGGTAGGCAGTCCCCCTGACCCTGGAGGGCTGGAGGAACACCATGAGCGAATGGCTCTTCCCGTCCTCCTTCAGGTAATAGGACTCCATCACCTGCTCGGGCTGGGCTTGAGAGCCCGAGTAGATGACCATGCTGCTCTTCTGGTACATGTTGGTGAAGGTGAAGATAGCATCTGCCTGCCTGAGGATGGATTCGGCATCCTCAGCGGTCAGTACACTAACGGCCAGTACCAGCATGCATATCGTCAGGAGCTTCTTCACGACTGTCCCTCCTTCTTCCCCCAGGGTTCCAGGGAGGCCCCGAACTTCTCATGGACGAGCACCAGCACGGCAGGGTGGAGGAAGATCGAGTAGATGAAGGCCAGGGCCATCGCCAAGGAGAGCACGATGCCCGTGGACCGCATAGCCCGCATGATCGACGGGATGAAGGAGCCGAACCCTACGATCGTCGTGACGGTCGTCAGGAGGACCGCCGTGCCGGTCTTCGTGATGACCCGCTCCATCCCGCCGGTTCCCTCGAGCCGGTACCGGTGGTTTATGTGGACCGCATCGTCGATGCCGATCCCGATCAGCAGCGGGATCGCGATGATGTTCACGAAATCGAACCTGATGCCGGTGAGCGCCATGATCCCGAAGAGGGAGCCGAATGAGAGGAGCAGAGGGACGAAGGTGAGGAGGGTGAGCTTGAGGTTCCTGAAGTCGAGCAGGAGGATGATCCCGACGACGATGAGGGCGATGATCGAGGAGCGGATCCCGTCGACGGTAGCCATGTAGGTGAGCTGGTCAGCCACGAGGATCATCCCGGTGGCTTTATCAGTCACGGTGGCGAGCTGGTTCTTGAAGGCGGATCGGTTAGCCCCCTCCCAGGGGTTCTCCTTCGGGCTGATGGAGAGCAGGTACGAATCCCCGTCCCGGGAGAGGAAGGAGTCGGTGACCATCTTCGGGAGCATGTCTGCCGTGATCTCCTGCGGGTCAGCCATGTCATCAAGGATCCGGCCCATGCCGGCATCTATTTGCTCCTGGAGCCGGTAGAGGTCCTTATGGACTGCTTCGGTCTCCAGCGAGACTGCAAGCCGGTCGAACACCGTCTCCTTGAATTTCTTCCCCTCATCATCGATGCCGGTGATCCCGTTGAGGACAGGAGAGAGCCGCTCCATGTTCCCAAGGAAGGCCATGTCCCCGAGTTCTATCAGGTTCATCTCGAGCCTGAAGATCTCATCGGTGAGTTCCCAGCTGTCGATGGTCTCCCCGGCTGCCGGTCGTGAGGCCAGCACATCACGGAAGGCCGTGATCTCCTTCGCCCTGGCTGCCTGTTCACCTTTAGAAGGCATGTATGCGGTGATCGAATCGACGGAGGCAACCGTCTCGAGGTCTTTGAGTTCCTCGGTGACCTCTTCCATCTCCTGCAGGTCGTCCGAAAGGAGGAACATCCCGTCCGGGGCCATCCCGAACTCATCTACAAGGAGGTCCTGCAGCTCGACAGACTCCAGACCCTTCGCCTCCATCTTCATGATGTTGTCCTCGATGGAGACTCCCGGGGCGAAGAGGGCTAGCACGATGCCGGCGGACAGGAAGGCCATTGCGATCTTCCCCGGGTTGCGGGTCACGAAGGAGCCAACCCTCCCGGTCAGGCTCGAGCTGATGCGGACCTTCCTGCTGCCAATCGTGTCGGGTTTTCCGCGCTTCTCCAGCCTGGCATGACGGAGACCGAGCAGCGGCGGGATGAGCAGGAGCATGGCTGCCGCCTCGCAGACGATACCGATCCCGGCGATGAGGCCGAGTTCCCGCATGATGTCGGTCTTCGCGAAGCTCAGGGCGAAGAAGGCTGCTGCCGTGGTGAGCGCACCGGTGATGATACCGGGCACGCTGGTCCGGTAGGCATAGGTAATTCCGTCGAGCCACGTCATCCCCTCGTCTCGCCCCTGGATATAGGTGGCGAAGATGTGGATGGCATAGTCGATCCCGAGGCCAAGAAGGGCGACCATGTACATGGCCGTCATGATGGTGAGCCGCCCGATGAGCAGCCCGGATGCCCCGGTGGTCCATATGATGCCGACTAAGAGGGGGAGCCCTGCCAGGATGGGGGCGGAGTTCATCCTGAAGGCCAGGATCATCAGCGCGATGATGAGGATGAAGGCGATGGTCATAGAGGCACCAAGTCCCTGTTCGGAGGTCATCATCTCATCCTTCCCCACGACGAGCATGCCGGTGAGGCCTGCGGTGGTCCCGTGTTCGGCGGCTATCCGCTTGGCAGTCTGCTCGAACTCCACGATATAGCCGTAGTCCATGAAGTCGTTGATCGTGATCGTCGGCATGATGAACATGAGGCCCATGCGCTCATCTTCGCTTAGCAGGTACTGCTCCCCGAGGAGGTAGTCCTCGATCGTGCGGGTAACCTCCATGGAGTCGGTCTCCTCCCCACCCGCTGCACCGTCGATGAGCTCGAGCAGGTGGCTCAGGGCCTTGAACTGGGAGACGGCGGCAAGCTCGTGATCCTCGAGGTTCTCCGAGTCCCCTGAGTACTCCCGCTCGAGCTCGTCATTGATGCTTCTGACCAGCGGAGTGAGGTTGAAGTCTGTGTAGGTCTCACGGAACTTCGCTATATCATCGGGCTTCATGAACATGAGCCCGTGGTCGGAGAGGAAATCCCGGTCGAGGGAGCTGTAGACCCCGGCGATCGCATAGCTGTAGCCGGGGTCCGAGAACTCCTCCTGCAGGGCGTCGATGGTCTGCTTCACCTGGTCGGTCGTCGCCTTCCCGTCGGTGCCGACGACCACGACGACCTGAGATGCGAAGGGGAAATCCTCGGTGATCGTCTCGAAGTCCTGGACCTGTTCCGAGCTCCTGGGCATCATGGAGTAGAAGGTCATCTCCATCTCGAGACGGAGGAAGCCGAGAGAGAGCAGGATGGTGATGGTCAGGCCGATCAGCAGTGCCTTACTGTGAGAGACCGCTGACCATGCAGCCCATCTGGTGAGGAGTCGTTCCCGTTTCACGTTTCATACCTCCCGGGGTGATCCTGGTACATTCTCAGTATACGGCGGCATGGCACTTCTGTACAGGGTGATCGGCTGGAGCGGGAACTCCCCGGGCAAGCCGGAATTATATGCCTAGCTAGTTGTTTTCTCCGCGATGAGTCAGTAGTATGGCTCTTTATCGTGGAATACTATCAATGTGAGGCATGCGTATGAGACAGATCTTTCCCGGAAGTTTCGAACCGACACGAAGCGAGATGTTCGAGGTATGGAAGGAGAGTACCTTCATCCTCGATTCCAGTTTCTTCCTTTCTCTCTACAGCAGGAAAGCCGGGGAGATGGACATGGTCCTCACCCTCCTCGATACCTACCGGGACCAGCTGTGGGTCCCCCACCAGGCGGCGCAGACCTACCTTAACCGGTGCCCGTGCATCATCAGGGAGAAGATCGACGAGTGCTACGAGTTCAGGGAGTCCTTCGACGGCCAGGTGGAGCTTCTTCTCGGGCAGCTCAGGGAGACGGGGAACCCTGCCATCGGGGACCTGTATGAATGTCTCGATGTGCTCCAGCACGGGCTTGAGGACTTCCGGTCATCGATCGACCGGAAACGCAGGGAGTATACCGGCAAGGCGAAGAGGATCATCACTATCCTCTCCGGGATCTTCGACGAGGAGAAGATAGGCCCTGCCACACCATACCCTGAGGTCGAACGGCTTCAGGAGGAGGCAGCGCGCAGGAACGCGCTCCACCTGCCGCCGTTCATCCATGAAGAGGAGACCGGCTTGAAGCGGTACGATGCTGTCCTGGAATGGGCGCAGGTCCTTGCAAAGGTCAGGATGGAGATGAAGCCGGCGTTCTTCATCACGGCCGGGTACCCGGCAGACTGGTGGAGGAGGGCAGACGGAAAGACCTGGTCCATCCGGTCGGAGCTGATCAATGAGTTCCATGACAGCTTGAGCGTCTTCTTTAGGATCATCGATATAGAGACGTTTATCGAGGTCTCGCAGGAAATAACGGTCGAACGGTCGGTGGTCAGGGACTATATCTTCCCTGAGGCGGAGTGCGAGCCTGCCAGTTAGACCAGGTAGCGCATGAACCCGATATAGAAGCAGATGCTTCCGCCGAGCACGAAGAGGTGCCAGACCGCATGGTAGTAGGGGAGCTTCTTCGCAGCATAGAAGCCTGTCCCTGCCGTATAGGTGATACCCCCTGCGAGGACCCAGGCCAGGAGTCCCTTCGGTATGTTGGGGATGACGGCATCCCAGAAGAATACCAGTGACCAGCCCATGGCCAGATAGAGCAGGACATGGAGGATCTTGAACCGTCCCCAGAAGGCGAGGGTAAGGATGATCCCGGCCACGACGATACCCCACTGCAGCAGGAGGAGGTAGTTCGCCTCACTCGACCCGATGAAGGTAAGGATCGGGGTGTAGGTCCCCGCGATGAGGATGTAAATGTTCGCATGGTCGAAGACCCTGCAGAGCTTCTTCAGCACGTTGCGCGGCAGGTGGTGGTAGAGCGTGGATGCCGAGTAGAGCAGCAGCATGGACCCGGTGTAGATGAGGAAGGCTCCTAGCAGGCCGGCCCGGCTGTAGGACGCATGGTTCACGACCACGGCCAGGAAGGCCGCTGCCGAGAGCAGGATCCCGAGCAGGTGGGTCAGCGCGTTCGCACGCTCTTCCTTCGGGTTGTCGTGTTCATGTAGGGTGATGTGTGTGTCGATCCAGCGAAGCAGTGCCATAGTATCCTCACAGGTGGTACAGGTTTCCCCTATGATGGGAAAATACGGGGAAATGTACAATAGGCAATTCTATCTAGGCCGGTAGGGGAATCCTTCCTGGCAACCTCAGGCCGTCAGTCCGGCTTGGAACCTTCCTGCTGCATGAAGTCGACAAACGGCTTGTCTGCGATGAAGAAGTGCTCGAGGACGATCTCTTCTATGAGGAAGAGGTGGAAGTTGTCGAAGAACCCCTTGTCGATCTCCTCGAAGATCTGCAGTGCGCGCTCTATCAAGTGCTGGTGTATGGCTGCATGCTTCCCTTTCCCGGGGTAGCCGGTCTCGTCCATCAATTCCTCTTCATGGGCGAAGTGCTCGATGATATGACTCTTGAGCTCATCCCGTGCCCTGACCATATGGGCGTGGTCATCGATGTCTTTCAGCAGGCGTGAGGCTATCTCGAGCAGTTCGCGGTGTTCCCCATCGACGATCGGGCTGCCCGTCTCATAGACGGGGTTCCAGTCGAGCCCGGTGGTTCCCACCGGTATCATCTTGCACCAGCGGCACTCTTCGACCTGGTTGCGTCCGGACTGCTTTGCCCGGTAGAGGGCATGATCAGCCCGCTTGAACCAGGTGCGTGGTTCTTCCACCTGCATCCACTGGGCTACCCCGAAGCTCATCGTGATATGAACATCATTCGGGAACACTGTCTGTTCTGTCAGGACCCGCAGCTTCTCTGCAGTCATGGCTGCAGCTGCCTGGTCCGTCTCCGGCATCAGGATGATGAACTCCTCACCGCCCCAGCGTGACGCTATATCGGCCTTCCGTATATTCTTACTGATGAGTTCCGCGATCATTACCAGGACGGTGTCCCCATAGTCATGTCCGTAGTTGTCGTTGATCAGCTTGAACTTGTCGATGTCCATGAGGATGAAGCTGAGCGGGATGCTGTAACGCCCGCTGCGGCTCATCTCCCGTTCAAGGTGCTCCTCGAAGCTGCGCCTGTTGAGCAGACCGGTCAGGTGGTCCTGCCGGGACTCCCGCTCCAGGGCGGCATGCAGCTCCCAGTTCTCGGTCACGTCCTGTGCAGCGAGGCTCATGAGAAGCAGGCTCCCGTCCTTCCTCAGCACCGGGGAGAGTCTCACGTCGACATGAAGGACCGTGCCATCCTCAGGTATGGTTCCGCTCAGGATCTCCCGGACAGTCTCTCCCTGCCTGACTTTATCTATGGACTGGCTGAAGAACTCTTTAAGCCCCTCCACATGCTGCATCCGGGCAAGCTCATCAAGCCTCCTGCCCACGGCCTGTTCACTGGTCGCACGGAGGAAATAGAGTAGCCTCGAGTTGATCGTGATGATCCGGCCCTCCCGGTCCAGGTTGGCCAGGAACAACGGTGACTGGTCGAACGAGACCTCCATCTCTGCCGCCAGTTCTTCGACCTCTCGGTATGATCGCCGCATGAAGAGATAGATGACCCCGGCAGTGACGAGCATCGCAAGGATCAGCAGGAAGAACCGGTAGGAGGTGAGCGGCTCGAAGAAGACCGTACGTGTCCTCTCGATCGCGACCAGGTCCCAGGGAATTGCATCCAGCCTGGAGACCATGATCGTGTAGGCTCCATGCCGGATCACCGAATTGCCCGGGCCGGCATCCGAGAGCTCCTGGGTTATATCCTGCAGCAGAGTCGGCAGCTCCTCCCCGAGGAGGTTCCCTGCGGTGCAGGCGACCTCGCCTTCCTCGCTGACCAGGACCGTCTCGACCTGCTCCTCCCCGGGCAGTGCAGAGATGATCTCCTGCAGGGATTCCAGGGTGACATCGATGGCGAGCATGCCCTGCCCGGGGGAAGAGGCGATAGTGACAGGCTGCGTGAAGGAGACGACCGGTATGCGTGACTGGGCAGACATATAGGGCATGGTAATACCCTTGTCCTCCCCGAGCCTGAATACCGAGGCATCGGCCAGGTTCCCGATGATCTTCCCGTAGGTGTCCGGGGAGGGGAGGTCGGACGCTGCAGCCTCCGGGTAGGATACGATGAACCCGTTGGGGGAGAAGTAGCTGTACCGGATGATCGACTGCTCGTCACGCTGGAGGACCTGCACGACCGGGATGATCTCAAGGGCTGCAATCAGCTCTTCCTTGATCTCCGGGGAGTCCGGTCCCATCCCCGCATAGAAGGAGCTGTAGCGCAGCATTCGGTCGTCCAGCTCCTCATGGCTCTCCCCGGTATGGTACCGGGCTGTATGGGTGATCCCCTGTTCCATCAGGTCCAGGTAGACCACGGCCGTGTTGAGGATGTTCTGGATGTTGTGGTGTTCATGTTCCAAGATCCCTGCAGTCTTCTCTATATGGGACTCATAGGTGCTGTTGAGCGCTGCCAGGGTAAGCAGTACGATGATCACCGCCAGCAGCAGGGTAACGAGGACCGGAAGGGAGGAACGGAAGCTTGGAGAGGCGAGAACCCTAGAGACGTTCGCTGTTGTGTTCCTGTCTGTGCTGCCCAAAACCCGTACCACCCTCGTAGCTGTGTCCAGCTCTCTTTCCTGGCAGTCTCGTTCGGCTCATCCCGTAATCCTGCTGCCGGATGCTAAAACTATACCATATTTACGAACGTTTGGTTTGAAAAGTTGAAGATAAGCCTTCCATATTCAGTCAGTATTCGAGGGGATCCTCCGAGAGTTCCCTGATATACTGCACCGCCTTCCCTGCATGGTAATAGGGAATGCTTATAAGATTAAACGGTTTCCCTTCCCTGCTGTTCAATTCGGTCACCGAGAACCTGCCGCCATAAATCCTCAGTGCTGTTGCATGGCCTGCCCGGTCCATGAACTGGAACAGTGACCGCAGTGTCCCGGTGCTCCCTGATTTCACTTCTATCGGCACCAGTGAATTCCCATGGGGCAGGATGTAATCTATCTCTGCACTGGATTGGCTCTTTTCCCTGACCCAGAAGTTGATCGTCTCAAGGCTGTCAGGGGAAGATGCTTTCAATTCCTGGCCGACGATATGTTCGGCTATCCGGCCGTGTGCCGCCTGGGACAGGTCCTGCAGGGACAAAAGTTCCTGCTGGATCCCAAGGGCATTGCAGCAGAGGCCGGTATCGAGCAGGTGCAGCCTGGGTTTTTTTTTGAGATTCCGTATCATGGGGAATTCAGTCCTGGTCAGGGGATGGATGACCTGGCAGAGCATGGCTTTCTCCAGGTGGGTGAACACCTGCTTGACCTGCCGGGATCCGTAGGGGCTGTTCTGGAAGCCGTTATAGGTGATTCGTTCACAGGGGAGGGAGAAGATCTGGGAGAAGACATGCCCGAGGACATCATGAATCGAACGAACCCCTGTGTATTTCAGTATATCATCAGTGAAGGAGGATACCAGGTCCCTCTGTACGGCACTGACCCGACCTAAGTCCCTTCCTTCCAGATAGACCCTGACAGCTTCCGGCATCCCCCCTATGAACAGGTATTGCTGGAACAGTCCCGACAGTCTCTGATGGGCATAATCGGGGACGGGAATGGTGGTATATGCCTCGAGGGCGGCCCTCTCGTCAGTAGCCAGCAGGAATTCCTCGAATGATACGGGATGTATATAGGCAAACTGTACACGGCCTACAGGGACTGAGGTCTCAAGATCGAAGGACTGCTCAAGGAGCGACCCCGCAGCGATGATATGGTATTGGGGATAATCTTCGTAGAAGTATCGCAGAAGCGATACAGCCCGGGAAGAGTGCTGGATCTCATCGATAAAGATAAGGGTAGTACCAGCCCTGTTCGAATCGTGTATGAAGAACATCTCATCAACTACCTGTGAAAGCGGGCGCTCCTCGAGGAACAGCCTCCTGTCCTCATGCCTCTCCAGGTTCAGGGAGATGAACTGGGGAAACGATTTCCCGAATTCCTGTATGACAGTCGTCTTACCTGTCTGTCTTGCCCCGCGCAGGATCAACGGTTTTCGGTACGGATCATCTCGCCATGCGCTGAGAAACGTCTCGATCGCCCTGGGGAATATCATCATGGGTCACTTCATTTGCAGTATTTATTACGATGATGCACAAACTAAGGGTAGTTTGTGCATTCAGGTGCATAAACTAAAGGATGATAGATCTCTTCGGTAGAAGAATCCGCTGCACTTCAGCTGCTCATCCCGAGATCAGCCATCGCCCGATGTCCCAGATCCTGATCCCTTCATAGTCATAGCTGTCATGATGGGTCCTGGCAAGGATCATCTTGGGATATGCATCATTGATCTTGAGCAGGGGTTCATACTCCCGCTTGAAGGTATCGTTGTTCGTTATATCATCAGAGACCTGAATATAGCATTTCTCACTCTGCCGCACGGCGACGAAGTCTATCTCTTTCTTGTACAGCACACCTGCATAGAGTTCATACCCCCTTCGAAGCAGTTCCACTGCGACGATATTCTCGAGGGTTCTCCCGTAATTCATGTTCCTTGTTCCCAGTACTGCATACCGGAAGGAGTGGTCGACCAGGTAGTACTTATCTTGTGTGGCAAGATACTTCTTCCCCTGGATGTCATATCGGCTGAGCTTGTAGAAGATGAAAGCATGACAGAGATAGAATACGTATGAGGCGATGGACCGGTCATTCGTCTTGAAACTCCCAGCAGTCAGGGCTCCTGCGATACTTCTCGATGAGCTGAGGTTGCCAATGTTGTCCATGAGGAAATCAGTCAACCGATCCATCAGCGACATGTTCCTGAGGTTGTTCCGGAATTTGATGTCCTTCACGATGAGCGTATTGAACACCTCCTCGATATAGCGGTATCTGTCCTGCGGTGTCTGATACAGATAGGAGCCTGCCATCCCACCTTCTGTGATATAGCGCTCGAGGGCTTCAGATGGATCGGTCAATGCGTAGTACTGCATGAACTCCCCTAAGGAGAAGGGGAATACTTCTATGCCCAACGTCCTGCCGGTGAATAGGGTAGCCAAGTCGCTGCTCAGCAGGAATGCATTGGAACCTGTGAGGTAGATCTCATACTGTTCAGAAGCGTGAAGCCCGTTTACAGCCCGTTCGAAGCCCTGGCACATCTGGATCTCATCTATGCATACGAAGTTCCGTTTGCCTGGTACATACTGTTCCCTGATGAAGTCTGACAATGCATGGTATTCCATCAGGTGTTCATGTTCTATCAGGTTGAAGTTTATATGTATCACCTGTGCGTCGCTGATATGGTCCCCCACATACCCGATGAAGGCCTCCAGCAGCTTCGATTTCCCACAGCGCCGCACACCGGTGATGACCTTGATATCAGGGGTCCCGATGGTGTTGATGAGCCTGCTCATATACTGTGTACGTTCTATCAGTTTCATAGCTTAAGTATACTACGCTATTTCGCAAAAACAAGGATTTTCCATTTTTGCGAAATAGGATTCATGCGTATCTGGTGTACTGTGTAGTATCAAAGAGCAAACACGAGCATAAACAGTGTGTGGAGCATGGGCATCCATGCTCCGTAACAATTTGTTATCTAATATTCATGCTCTGACAATGGCTTTCTTCCCGCGTTATGACTATTGTAGTAATGTACCTTGGTATGTATAGGTACAAGTACATAAAAAGCGAATGAGTTAGGAGTGACTAGAAACATGGCAGAGAACAATAACGTGATCATATCACTGAAGGATGTACACAAGGTCTACCCGCTGGGAAAGACCGAGGTACACGCCGTAAAGGGCGTCTCTTTCGATATCACGAAAGGGGACTTCATCTCCATAGCCGGGCCGTCAGGGTCGGGCAAATCAACCATCCTCAACATGATCGGGTGCATCGACACCCCGACCGAGGGCACGGTGGCGATCAACGGCACCGTGACCAGCGGGATGAAGGACAACGACATCACCCGGCTGCGTCACCAGACGCTGGGGTTCATCTTCCAGAGCTTCAACCTGATCCCGGTCCTCAACATCTACGAGAACATCGAGTTCCCGCTGCTGCTCGACAAGAGCACCATGTGGAGCAAGGAGGAGCGCAAGGAGTGGATCGACTACCTCATCATGATGGTCGGTCTTGAGCAGTGGAGGACCCACAAGCCCAATGAGCTCTCCGGCGGGCAGCGTCAGCGGGTCGCGATTGCCCGTGCGCTCGTGACAAAACCGGACATCGTCCTCGCGGACGAACCGACTGCCAACCTTGACTCGACGACCGGCGAGGCGATCATCGAGCTGATGAAGAAGATGAACAATGACGTGGGCACCACGTTCATCTTCTCCACCCATGACCAGACGATCGTCGATATCGCTGACCACGTCATCCGCCTCAGGGACGGGGTCGTGGTGAAGAACGTCAGGAAGGAGAAGGAGTAGCGGATGAACGGCGTACTGTTCAAGATCGCCTTCAGGAACCTGAAGGAACACAAGACGAAGACGCTGATCATCGGGATACTCATCACCCTGGGTATCGCCATCCTCGTGGTCGGCAACAGCTTCATGGATACCGTCAAGAAGGGTATCAAAGAGAACTATGTGGAGAACTACACCGGCGATATCTTCATCGCCTCCTCGCAGCTCGAGGAAGTCTCCCTGATCATGTCGAACGAGCTCTTCGAGTCGAAGCCGAAGACGGTCCCCGACTTCCAGTCGGTGAGAGCGTATGTGGAGTCCCTGCCCCAGGTCGTCTCGACTACCGGGCAGATCAACGGCGTAGCCTCGGCCAAGTGGGGCGAGCTCGGCGAAGGGTTCATGCTCCTCTTCGGGGTCGACAGCGAATCCTACCAGCAGATGTTCCCCACCGGGGTGAACATCACCGGGGGTGAGTTCCTCAGCCCCGGGGAAGAGGGCATCGTCCTCTCCACCACCGTGGCTGACATGCTCAACGAGTCTGCGGACGATGAGATCGAACCCGGTGACCGGATCGTGCTGACCATGCTCAACTCCACCACGGGGACGAAGATCCGTGAGGTGACCGTACGGGGTATCCACGACTACGGGGATGCCTCCTTCGACCTCTCCTTCATCTGCTTCATCGATGAGGGGAACTTACGGACCCTCAATGGGATGGTCCTCAACACCGCCGAGGACCTGAACCTCTCTGCAGAGGAGCAGTCCTCCCTCGGGACCCTCGCAGAGGACGACCTCTTCGGTTCCAGCGATATGGACTCCCTCTTCGGCGATGACCTGGTCACTGACGCCCTCGTGACAGACGATACGGCGGCTACCACGGAGGAGGACTGGCTCGGGATCCTCGGAGACACCTCAGGCAGGGCTTATGTGAACGAGACCGACCCGAACGCCTGGAACTACCTGCTCGTCAAGCTCGAGAACAACAACCAGACGAACCGGGTGCTGAAGGACCTCAACACCTACTTCGAGGAGAACGGCATCGATGCCACCGCCTATGAGTGGATCAAGGGTGCGGGGATGTCGGCCAGGATGGCCGACTCCATGAGTGTGGTCTTCAACGTCCTGCTCTTCATCATCGCCATCGTGGCGGTGATCGTCATCATGAACACCCTCGTGATCTCGGTATCGGAGCGCTACGGCGAGATCGGTACCATGCGGGCGATCGGGGCGAAGAAGAGCTTCGTCCGCTCCATGATCTCGATCGAGACACTGATCATCACGATCCTCTTCGGCCTGGTCGGGGTGGCCCTCGGGGTCATCGTCCTCCTCATCATGGGGGCGATCGGGATCGAGGCGACGAACCAGTTCCTGCAGATCCTCCTTGGCGGGGAGATCTTCAGGCCGGCTATCTCAGGAAGCGCTATCATCCTCTCGATGGTCATGATCTCACTCGTGGGGGTCATCTCCAGTCTCTACCCGGTATCGGTAGCCCTGAAGATCTCGCCTCTCGAGGCAATGAACAAGAACGGTTAGGGGAGCAAGAGCGAAATGAATATACTGAAAATAGCATACAGGAATGTATCAAGGCATAAACGGAGAAGCAACCTGCTGGCAGCTGCCATCGCATTCGGCGTGATGATCATCCTGCTGGTGAACTCGCTCACCTCCGGGCTCATCACCAACACGGAGAAGAACTTCTCCTCCGTCCTTGGTGGGCATATATACATCAGCGGAGAGGAGCTGCTGGAGAGCGGCAAGTCGGTACATAAGATCACAGATACCGATGTCCTCGAGACGGTCCTGACCCAGTTCGAACCCTATATAGCGGACTACCAGAAGCGGTCCACCCTTGGGGGGACCATGATCTTCCGCTCCGCCTCGGAGAGCGGGGTCATCTACGGTATTGACTGGTCACATGAGTCGGAACTCGTCGACTCCCTGGTCGTGACCGAAGGATCGCTCGACCGGGTGAGTGAGCGTAAGGCGCTCGTCCTCCCGGAGGATATGGCAGCCAAACTCGGCGTCGTGGTCGGTGAGGAGGTCCTCATCAGCCTCGAGACCGTCACCGGGCAGGCCAATGTCGGTGAGTTCACCGTCGTTGCCCTCACCAAGGACACAACGGGCTTCGGGTTCACCTCGACCTATGCCAACATCGACTACGTGAACGAACTGGTGGGGATCGGCCCGACTGAGTACCAGTCACTCAACCTCATCCTGAAGGACGTGACGATGATCAACACCATCTCGGATCAGATCAGGACCGAGATCGAGGCCATCGGGTCCCCGGTGAAGCCGAAGGAGACGCTCGAGGCCTCTATGAACCCTATGGCGATGTTCGAGCAGGGGGATGAGGAGCCCTGGGAGGGTACCCGCTTCGATATAACGACACTGAATGACTTCATGGACGCGGTCACCCAGATCGTGAGCATCCTCAACGGGATCGCCATGGGAGTCTTCCTCGTGATCCTCCTGATTACCATGGTCGGCATCATGAACACCTTCCGGATGATCATGATCGAACGGGTCAAGGAGATCGGGACCATGCGGGCCGTCGGCATGAAGCAGAAGGACGTGAAGCGCCTCTTCCTGCTCGAGGCTGTGATCCTTGCCTTACGGGGAGCCTTCATCGGTATCATCCTTGAAGTGGCGATCATCCTCATCGTGAACCTGATCAACTTCGGGGTGGCAAACCGGTTTGCCTTCCTCCTCAACGGGGGGTACCTCGGGCTCCATATCGTCGGGACCATGATCCTGCTGGTCACGGTGATCATCACGGTGATCACCCTGTTCTCGGTTAGTTCTTCAGCCAGGAAGGCTGCGAAGATGAATCCTGCTGACGCCCTGAGGGCGTAACAGGCAAATAAGGAATAGAAGAATGAAAAAGAAGCTACTGATACTTTCGGCCATGCTCCTCATCATGGCAGCAGCCTCCCTCTCAGCGGTGACCCTTGCAGACGGGCAGCGGATCCTCGAGGAGATTGACAACATGGGGAACTTCTCCGGTACCGATTTCTCAGCCCTCATGTCCTTCATCTCGGAGGATCCCGAGGACGGGATCGAGAAGACCACGGTACAGCAGTTCCGTGACGACGACAACGACAAGTTCCTCATGCTCATCCAGGAGCCCCTGGCCCAGAAGGGGCAGGGCTACCTGATGATCGAGGATAACCTCTGGTTCTACGACCCGGAGAGCAGGAAGTTCTCCCACACCTCGATGAAGGAGCAGTTCAACGGTTCCGATGCCAACAACTCGGACTTCAACGAGTCCTCCGTCGCAGCTGACTACGAGGTGACTTCGATCGAGGAGGGCAAGCTCGGCAAGTACGAGGTCTACATCATGGTGATCGAGGCGAACAACGACGAGGTGACCTACCCGACGCAGAAGCTCTGGGTCACTCAGAACGGGTCGCTCGTCCTCAAGACCGAGGACTACAGCGCCGGCGACCGCCTCATGAGGACGAGCTACTACCCCTCCTACGCCAAGGCCGGGACCAACTTCATACCGACGAAGATGATCTTCGTCGATGAGCTCATCGCGGGCAAGAAGACGACGATCACCATCAGCGACATCTCCACCAAGGATGTGCCTGATACGATCTTCACCAAGTCCTACGTCGAACGAGTGAACAACTAGCATAGAGGAGGAGAAAAAGCATGAGAACCTTAGGAAAGAACCTACTGATCATCCTCCTCATCCTCCTGATCCCGGCAGCGGTGGCCACCGCTGCCGATGACCTGGACTCCCTCTTCGGGGAGGAGTCATCGGATGATCTCGATTCCCTCTTCGGGGATGATTCAGGAAGCATGGATGACCTCTTCGGAGAAGAGACGGACACCGCAAGTGACTCACTGGTCACCGACGTGCAGGAGACCGACCTCAACCTCAACGAGCTGCTGCTCGTCAACGAGGAAGGCGTCACCATCGGTGGGAGCTTCTCCATGGCAGTGGCCCCAACCTTCACCTACAACTTCGATGATGAGAGTTCTGACTGGAGCCTGGGAGGCTCCAGCCTCTCCTCGACCCTCTTCTTCGATGCACGTCCCGATGCATCGATCAGGGTCTATGGGAAGGCTGATATATCGTATCCGTTCACGGAGAGCGGTTCATACCTTGTAGAGAATCCCCTGTATGTAAGTGATGTCCTGACACCGGATGAGCTTCCTTATGCGATTGCTGAAGGAAGGCAGGGAAGCGACATCATCAGCATCAAGGAGCTCTTCAGCGACTTCAACATCAATGACCGGGTCTTCTTCCGAGTGGGGAAGCAGGCACTCAACTGGGGGGTGGGGTACTTCTTCTCACCTGCCAACTTGCTGAACATCTCGCAGGTTGATCCGGAGAACCCGACTGCCGAGCTCGAGGGGCCGCTGTCGATCAAGATGAATGCACCGATCGGGATCGACAATCTCTACGGCTATGTGATCCTGCCTGATGGTGCGAGTGAGATCGAGGACCTGGCCTATGCGCTGAAGTACGAGAAGGTCCTCGGTGGGGCCGAGGTTGGTCTTGGAGCATATTACCAGTACGACGAGCCTCCGAAGGCTATGGCGACACTTTCCACGACGCTCTTCAAGGACATCATGTTCTTCGCTGAGGGCCTGGCTTCCTACGGGTCGACCAACAGTATATCAACCCTTGACGGGTTCGTGCCTGGCTTCCATGAGTTCGAGGACAAGCTCTACCTCTCTGGTACGGTGGGAGGCCTGTACTCCTGGTCTGCCGATGAGAGTGACTTCGGGGTATCCCTCATGGCCCAGTACTACTTCAACGGTGAAGGCTACAACGGGGATGACCTCTTCGCGAACTCCTTCACTACCTCCGGGTTCAACTACGGGGCGGCAACGGCTTCCCTCACGCTGACCGATTCAGTGTCCACGAGCCTCTTCTGGTACAGCAACCTCGATGACATGTCCGGGATGCTGCGGCCAAGCATCAACTGGGGCATCGCCGACTACATCTCGGCTTCCCTCGGTGCGACGATGACCTACGGGGACCTGGGCGACCAGTTCACGCCGGAGTACTCGGCCAATCCGCTGACTTCCAGTCTTGGGCTCTCCGACGGCAGCACCCTCTCGACTTCCCTGACCTTCTCGCTCGGGGGTACGAGTTTCTAGCCATGAAAGCGAATGTGCTGATCATAGAGGACGAGCAGGAGATCGCAGAGCTGGTCCAGCTCTACCTGAGGAACGAGGGAGTCGATACCGTATGGGCGGGTACTGCCGAGAAGGGGCTCGCCTGTATCGAGGAGTCCTCCTTCGACCTCATCGTCCTCGATATTAACCTGCCGGGGATGGACGGGTTCGAGTTCCTCCAGCGGTTCAGGAAGGACTCCACGGTCCCGGTGATCATTGTCTCGGCCCGGGAGGCTGACGAGGACGTGATCATGGGGCTCGGCATCGGTGCCGATGAGTTCGTCACAAAGCCCTTCGCCCCGCGGGTCTTGAGCGCACGGATCCGTGCGCTCCTGCGCCGTTCGAAGGTCTTCTCCGGTGAGGAGAAGCGGAAGTTCTCCTTCGGTCCCTTCGAGCTAGATTATGACGGGTATAATATCAAGCGGGACGGGGAGATCGTACCCATCGCGGTGCGCGAGTTCGAGATCCTGCGCTTCCTCGTTGAGCATGCCGGGACCGTCTTCAGCCTGCAGGAGATCTATGAGGAGATCTGGGGGCAGGAGTTCGGCGACGTCTCGGCGGTCTCTGTCTACATCCAGCGGATCCGAAAGAAAATAGAGGATGACTACCATAACCCGCAGTACATCAAGACCATCCATGGGAAGGGGTATCTCTTCGACAGGGAAAAGACAGCATGAAGCTGAAGAACCGGTTCCTCGGGATCATCATCGGGACGCTCATCGTCCCGATCGCAGTCACCTTTCTCACGATGCTCCTGATAGCTCCGGATCTTGGTTCCATCATCAAGGCGGCTGAGTGGAAGACCGGCCACTTCTTCAACGAGCTCGAGGACGGGGTATCCCTGGAACGGGTGAAGCAGCTGAGTACTGAGTTCCCCGAGCCGTTCTTCCTCATCATCCTCGATGATGAGAAGAACGTCGTCTACCGGAACGAGGGGTTCTCAGGGTTCAAGACGCTCACCGATGCGACTTCCCAGCAGCTCGTCACGACGAAGCGGCTCAGGTTCGATGACGGGAACTACTACTCTGTGCTCCTCGGGTCTGGGTTCACCATGCCCTACCGGGGCTACTTCAACTTCATCGCCATGGTATCTATCCTGGTGTTCATCATCATCATCTCCTTTATGACCATACGGTCGATCTCGAAGTCCCTCGAGAAGCTCGAGGAGGGAACGAAACGGATGGCGGACGGGGACCTTGATACCCCGATACTCCTCTACGACGATGACACCTTCATCGAGCTTGCCGACTCGATCAATTCCATGCGGAAGAAGGTGAAGGAGGAGTATGACCGGAGGACCCGGTTCTTCACCGGGGTCTCCCATGACCTCAAGACACCCCTTGCCTCGATCACGGGCTACTCCCAGGCGCTCCTCGACGGCCTTGCCGAGGATAAGGAGACGAGGGACAAGTACCTGCAGATCATCAACAAGAAGGGTGCTCTCCTCGATAAGCGGATAGCCCAGCTGATCCAGTACATCAAGCTCACGAACAATGACTTCCAGTCCAACCTCTCCTACCAGATGCTCTGTCCCTTCTTAGAGGACTTCGCCAACCTCCAGGCAGATGAGGCTGCCCTGCTCGGTTACCAGTTCATCTATGAGATAGACATCGAGCGTAACACGGTCGTATCCTTCGATACGGACCTGCTCACCCGTGCCATGGAGAACCTCATGCAGAACAGCTACCGCTACGGGATCAAGGACAAGCCGGTACGGATGCTCTGCCAGTACAAGGGGGAGTATATCAGGATCGCCTTCATCAACCGGCATGAGAACCCGATCAGCCGGGATGTGATCCGCCATATGTTCGAGCCGTTCTACCGCGGTGACTCCTCACGCAGGGGCGAGGGCTTCGGCCTCGGCCTCGCATCGGTGAAGTCGATCGTCGAGTCCCACGGCTGGGAGATCGAGGTCCAGTCGATCGAGAGCGAGGGGATCACCGTCTTCCAGATCCTCATCCCCAGGGCTAAGGAGCAGCCGCTGGCCCTCCCGTCCTATTGACACGAACGCTTGTTTATCTTGACAAAAAGAGTGCAATATGTCAGGAATAGTAGAAAAGCAGGAGTACCGTTCATGGATGCAAGACAAGCCCTTCAGAGATTGAAAGATGGCCACAGCAGGTTCTTCGGCGATACCCGCGAGACAGCAAAGAGGTCTGTCGGGCAGGCACGGCTCACGGCTGGCGGGCAGAAGCCCTTCGCGGTCATCGTCTCCTGCTCCGATTCCAGGATACCCCCGGAGCTGCTCTTCGATGCAGGGTTCGGGGAACTCTTCGTCATACGGACTGCGGGGAATGTCGTCAGCGACTATGACCTTGCCAGCATCGAGTATGCCGTCACGACCCTGGGCGTACGCCTCATCGTGGTAAAGGGCCACTCCTCCTGCGGGGCGATCACCGCGGCGGTGGAAGACTCCCCCACGGACTCGGTGCACCTTACCAGCCTCATCAAGGCCATACAGCCGGTAGTCAGGGACCACATGTCCATCGATGCGGTGACCATAGCCCATACCAAGGATGTTGCACGGGCAATCATAGAACGGTCAACCATTCTCGGACAGGTCACGGACCTCATGATCACCAGCTGCTTCTACCGGATAGATACCGGGGAGATGGTGTGGGGGTAGAGAAATTCCTTATCGGAACCGCCCGTATCGTGTATACTCGTATCTATAAGCCATGGATTATGGGTATGAAGAGTGAACGATGAAAAAGACCTATAACAAACTCATTCGGGACAGGATCCCACAGATCATTGAAACAAGCGGCAATTCCTGCACAACCAGGGTACTGGATGAACAGGAATTTGTGAGGTTTCTTTCTGAGAAGCTGAAGGAAGAGGTTGCTGAATACCTTGATGATCCCTCCCTGGAGGAGCTGGCTGATATCATGGAAGTGGTGTTAGCATTGGCGGAGACGCATGGTGCGGATGCCCAGGAACTTGAGGAAATCAGGATCAGTAAGCAGGAAAAGAGGGGAGGGTTCTCCAAGAGACTGTTCCTTGAAACGGTAGAGGAGCATGATCAGCAGGATCCGTGATCGGGGGAACATACTGAGTCCAGTATGTTCCATACCTCCCCCCGCTTGCCTGCATCAATATCCGTATTCTCTTGATTTTACTCCTGGCATGCTATATAACCGATATATACATCGAATGATTCTTTGTTACTGAGAGTATGTCGTGTTCCTGCCTGAACTCCATACAGCTTAAAGAGTCTTGAGCGGTGAAGAGCTGGGGGGGAAGATGAACAGATCAGAGATCTTCGATGAGATGCAGTCCATCCTTGATGACCTGTCTGGCATCATACACCTGCCCGATGGCAGGAAAGAGAGCCTGTTGGGTAACCAGACCCTCCTTCTCATTACGGCAATACCTTATCTTGCAGCTTCAGCTGCTCCGAGGCGGGATGCACTGACTCACATGATGACCTATCTGTTGTCGATACTCCCCGGAACGAAAGAATACTACCTTCACGGTGAGACCGATGATGTCCACATCATGCACAGGCTTAAGCTGATCTCGACGATCAGTTCCGGCAATGAGGCCATCGCGAATGCCGGAGTGGTTCTCATCGCGCGGAATATGCTCGAAGACTACCATCGTGACAGACAGGAAGATATGCAACAGGGAAAGTATAACCCTCTTGTGAGCGGGAAGTGGGACTATGAGACCCTTGCTGGGGAGCTCGAGGAAGCGTTCGCACCCTACCAGGATCTATTTCGACCGATTCTAGATCCTGATACCTATATTCAATCATTCTGGGAGGATTAAGACGCATGAAGCGGAAAGTACACAATATAATCGGTACGCTGTTCGGAACAATCGGGTTATTAGTGGTCGTTATGAACTACATCTCAACCTCTGCCAAAGTTGACATGCAGCAGGGAGGAGGGTTCTCCTGGTGGAACTACTTCATCCTCGCCTTCGGTCTTATCATGATCACCCTCTCCCTCATTCCCCGGGAGAGCCTCCGGTTCGGTACAGCGAAAAAGAATATCATTATCAGACTGGATACCATAAACAAAGGCTTTCAGCTCCTGGTTCTCATCTTGATCACCACCTTCTCGGCTCTTGATGACCACCAGAACCAGTATCTGCTCGCCCTGATCATGCTCTCAGGGCTCATGGGGATCAAGTACAGGTTTTTTGCCACCAGAGGCCTGATCATCTTCATCATCTACATGGCAGCGGTCATAGAGTACTCTGCCTTCTCTGACAACATGGTCATGAGAGGGTTGTATGTCATCCTCTTCGGGGTGTTCTTCTTTGGGATAGCTTTGATCATGTTCTACGATGAGCTCAGCCGATACCTCGGCCTCACGAAGAAGTACCATACCCGTCTCCTGGAGGTCAAGGACAAACTTGACAAGCTGATGGGAGAGACTCTCGATCCGGACCAGATGGGATTCACCCCGAGGGAGATGGATGTACTGCAGACCCTCTGCGAGACGCGAGGCTCGAACCTGGAGATCGCCGACCTGTTGGGGATCAAGGAACAGACGGTGAAGACCCACATCAAGAACATCTTCGATAAGGCCGGAGTCGATGACAGACACCAGCTTATGGACCTCTTCAAGAACGCATTCTTCACCGAGAGCGAATAGGGGAGGATTCTCCAGGAGACTGTTCCTTGAGACGGCAGAGATGAGATGATTGAGAGAATACGAGAATGGCTGAAGAGATGGGACTTTACTGAGACCAGTACGTTCCGCACCTCCCATTGCTTTCAGGATATTCAGGGAAGCAGGCTCATCATCATCGACCGTGATATCTGCCGGGACCGGAGACTGTACTACTCAGACTACACGAGACACCAGAACGAACTGATGCATCGGTTCGATTCCCTTTACCGTTTCGTGATCGAGGATGAGTCCGATCTTGAAGAGGCGGAACGAGACCTGCAGTCCCTGGTCGATTTTACTCTTGATTCCAGTGATGTGGCTGAGTTCAGGTCCAGTCCCTATGACAGGGCTCTTGCATTCCCTGATTCTTCCCCGACTGAATGCAAGTTCGAGGATGCGTTCATCGACCTGTATGGGAGGGGATCCTCCGATAAGATCTGCAAGGAAGCTTCATTCTTCGATATCCACGGCAATGAGAAGTTCTATGACTACCTGATAGAGATGGAGGAACCCCATCACTATATTGCGGTTGAGCAGAATGGTGAGCAATACCATCATCCAGCTGTTATCGGGAAGGAACGGTATAAAGATCAGCTGCGAAAACAGAACTCTTTCGTGACGAATGGGAACAAGCTCTATCGTTGGTCTATCGGAAGTATGGTCGACAAAGATAACTTCATCGATGATATCAGGAGCTATTTTGGGGACGGCACGAATCTCCTGACGATCAACCATGTCAAGGCTGACAGGGAGTTCAAGTTATATGACCACCAGGAGCAGTGTCTCGAACGCCTGCAGCAGGATAGGGCTGCAGGTCTCAGGAGTGCCTTGGTCGTGTTCCCGACAGGCACGGGGAAGACTCAGATCCTCATCGAGGAGTTGAAGGCGCTGTCCCAGACCAATGAGGAGGCAAAAGTCCTCATCCTCATACCGACGAAGCATCTTGAGAAACAGGTCCGGGATGCCATTATCCGTGCAGGGGTTCAACTTGCTTCCATTGATATCCATACCTACTCATGGATGGGACTCCACTATTTCAACTATCCCGGTGACTACTATGATTATATAGCGGTCGATGAGGCCCATCATGCTGTGGCGCCAACCCTACAGAGGACCATCCAACATTTCAATCCCGAATTCCTGATCGGGATGACTGCTACGGACAAGCGATTGGATGCAAGGAAGTTGGAGGATGTCTTCGGCCAGTATGAGACTGATATGACCTTGAAAGAGGCTATCCTGCAAGGGATCCTGGCCCCAATCCATGCCTATCGGGTGAAGAGCAACCTTGACCTGTCAGAGATACGGTTCATGGGGAAGGACTATGTCTCAACAGACCTGGAGAAATCCATCGTCATAGACTCGCGGGATGAACTGATCGCCAAGGTGATCCAGAAGTACTTCACTAAGGAGGGGATGCGTAAGCAGGGTGTGGTATTCTGTGTGAATGTCCGCCATGCGAAACGTATGGCAGCATGCCTGAGGAATTTCGGGATCAGAGCTGAAGCTGTAGCGGGAACGATCAAGAAGTCTGCACAATACCTTGAGCAGTATGAGAAGAAGGAACTGCAGTTCCTGACCTCCTGCTCCCTGATCAGCGAGGGGTGGGACAGTCCCCAGACCTCCGTGATCGTGATGGCACGACCGACCATGAGTAAGGTACTCTATACCCAGCAGATCGGCCGGGGAACCCGGAAGTGTGATGGGAAAGAGGCTCTCTACATCATCGATGTGGTGGATAACTACGGGGCTTTCACCAACCCCTGGTCCATCCATGCCCTGACCGGAACCAAGCTCTATAAGCCCTGGGCTGATATCTTCAACCATGATGATCAAACTAGGGAGGAGCTGTTCCTGTCTGGGTTGACTGAAGCTATCAGGAAGATCGAGGAGATCGATATCTTCACCTTCGAGGAGAAGTACGGGGCTTACCTCAGCCCTGAGCAGCTGGCCCGGGAACTGTTCGTCTCTACCGGCAGCATCAAGAGCTGGATGCGAAAGGGCCAACTGACGGCTGATGTTTCCATCCCCTTCGGGAGGAGTACCCTGTCTTATTTCAAGCCTGACAGGGTCGAGGGAATACGGGAGGAGAGAGGCCTGGCAAAACATGACCAGAGTACGATCTACCAGGACTTCTGGGACTTCATTGAGAAAGGTGATTACACCTATTCCTACAAGATGGTCTTCCTGCTCTCATTCCTGGCCCTGGCGGATCAGGAGAACGGGATCTGCAACCTGGATGAGCTCCTCAACCTCTATTCACGGTTCTACCAGGACAGGCTAGCCCATGACCTGCCTGTTGATCGTAAGGGCTGTCCCTACACGGAGGTATACCTGAATACCGCGCCCAAAGTGAGCAAGAGCATCCTTGCCAACCCCTTCGAGAAGTTCGAGCGCAAACGTTTCATGTTCCATGCCAAACCTGATCGCACGGACAAACAGAAGCATGCAGACCTGAAGGACCTGAATATACTCTCATTCTCACGAACCCTCTGGGATGAACTGCTCGCTCATAACGATCTTGAACGGCTTGAGACCAAACTGGCAGCGGACCTTGAAGCCTATTACCAGGAGTTGGGTGGATTGCAGGAATTCTCCTTCAAGGCTGCCTACAGGCATCAGCCTGAAGCTGGGTCGTATGTGGCGGATTCTCAGTAATACTCAGAGCCTAGAAATAGGAATCCCCCGCTGTCATTACGGGGGATCAGTGATGCACATTCAGCTTGAATCTCAGTTTTCCCACCACGATGTGGAGCACCTGAACAGGGTGAAGCGGTACCCGAATGACACGTTCTGGAATGCTGCTTCGGTCAGGACCGGGCTGAAGGAGTAGGCGGTCGCCACATCTCCCTCCATGCCTCCCATACCTCCTTCTCCCGGGTCCCGATACATATAGGTGACTACTGGGTCAGTCGTGTCAGTCTGGAGATAGAACTCCGTTTTCCCGATGATCTCTTCCAGTACAACAGGATCAGTCAGTTCGTGTTTCGTGGTACCGTCCGATTCGAAGTAGAACCAGTTGAAGTCCACCGTATCGATGACAGTACCTCCCTCATCCAAGGTATAGGTGGGTTCGGTGATCGGGATGATCGGGTAATCCTGGTCATCGAGCAGCATGGCAACGGACATGTCGAAGCTTGCCAGGACCGTGCCGCTGTCATCCCGCAGTTCCCAGAACTGTCCAGGCTGGGCATGGGTCTTGAAGTTCTCGAACGAGATGGGGAATTCGTATTGGACGGCACTCTGTTCCCCGTACGGGTCTACAAACACGCCAGCCCCCTTAAGGTTGGTCCCGTCCGGGGTGAATAACGAAGCCTTTGAAGTGGAATCACTGGAGTATATCCTCAGTTTCACGTCGGAAGCCCAGTCGACCTGCGCTGAGTTTTGGACGGAACTTCCAAGTTGGGTGCGATAGGACATTCTCAGGTCGATCGCGTAATAGTCGTTCACTTCCGGATCTGGGTTGGTGTTCAGCAGGATGTTCAGTGCCATCTGCCCGGTATTGTGAAGGACCACGTTCTCATGGAGTTCATCGAAGGTTGCAGAGGTGAATGCACTCCTGTTGTCAGTGAGCGTGTTGTCGGAGAAACTGGAATAGCTACTATCGCCCATAAGCTCCACTATACCGAACTCGACGGTATCGATGATCTCTTCAGGATTCGGGAAGGTCGAGAGTGCTTCAGCCTCATCGACACTCAAGCTGAGGAATCCGAGTACGTCATAGACGGCAGTCTCGTTGGTCTCAACGATGAAGATGACGAATGCCGTATTGGGGATCTCCTCCATCGGTATAGCATAGCTGCCGTCTTCTGCCGCCTGATATTTCCTCAACTCATAGACACTGGAATGGGCGATAGGTTCATCGCTTCCCGTATACAGCGGCATCACCCATAATTCCAGCTGGGTATCGGTAACCTCGCGGTCAGTGCCTGCCTTGAGTACCCCGTCGATCTTGAAGGAACCGGTCCCGGATCCTCCGAATAGGCCAAAAGCATCACAGCCGGTCATGAGCGTCATGACCATTGCCGCCAGCACCAGTATACATATCGTTCTTCGCATGTAAGCAGCTCCTTCCCTCTTGAAGGAAGACCCCTCAAGAGACTTACGGGTTGAGACGATCACAGCCGGTAGAAAGCCGACCATGCCATGAAAGCAGCGAGGTCAGTAAGGATGAGGATGTTCATGGATGGCCTGTGAACACAGTCATCCCGTTACCCTCATGCACATGCAGATCCCGAGTTGCGTATACGGACTATTTACTCATTGATAGAGGAATCATAGCATGCTCACATGCTAAAAGTAAATCGCCAATACGACATTCCTTCATAATCGCTGACGCTGCCTGTCTATTTATGCTATGATGATACTGAGTAATGGATAATGATAGATCTTGGTGTGTGAGGAGAAGCAGCGTATGGAAGAACAGAGAACCGAACTGTCAATGAACCTTGACCGCATCATCAACCTCTACGGGGTTGATGAGGGGTTCTATGTCCTCTCCCTCTTCTCCTGGATAGAGTGCTACATCTGCATGAAGGACCCGCAGATTGCCTTTCTTACCGAGAAGTTCAGTGACAAGCTGCGACTGTTCTTTGAGCAGATAACTCCTGAACAGCACTCCTATTCCAGACTGCTGTTTCAGCTTTCCGGCGGGCACCATCTCACCAACGGGGTACGCCACCAGTTCAAGGAGCTTACCAAGCATGAGGCGATCTCCATGACCAGCGAGTTCATCAACTTCTGCATGTTCGTGGACTGGTCTGACCCGAAACTTGATACCTTTCGGGGATTCCGTGCTGCATGGGATGACAAGTTCAATCCTGTGGAAGATCACCAGAGACTGTATCATCTCCGACAGCAGATGCAGCAGGCCTTGGAGGAGAACCAGGAACTGAAACGTGCCCTGGCTGAGCAGACCGTGAGCCGTGACGAACTGGAACGTCTGAGAGCAGAGCTGAAAGAGAGGTCTGACACATTACATACCATGGAGCTGAAACTCCAGAAGCAGCATGATAAACAAGACAAACTCAGGAAGGACCTCTTCGATGTCAGGGAGAAGAAGCAGCAGCTTGACAGGGAGCTTGAAGAACTCCGGTTCAAGGAAGACTACCTGACCTACATGGAACGGTTCACCTTCTACACCAGGTCCAGGTATGATTACGAGCGGGCCCTGATGCGGCTGACCCCTGAACAGCTGCGGATCAGCAGCAGGATCAGGGATTTCGGCGATTACCTGGTGAAGGGAAGTGCCGGTACCGGCAAGACCCTGGTGCTGCTCCATGCATTGCTCTCCCATCAGAAGGCCGCCAAGGAGCAGTTTGACTTCAGTGCCGGAGCCGAACGGTATCTCCTGACCTACACGAATGCACTCGTCCATTTCAACAGCTACCTGGCTGCACTGTTCGCAGATGGGGAGCCAGAATTCCAGGTCAAGACAGTGGATGACTTCTTCCTGGAACGACTGAAGAGGATCGATCCTGGCTATTCCATAGATTACCATTTCCTCGATAACCGCATCACGGATGATACCCTGCCGTTCCTGACAGGGAAAGAGTTGAACGCGGAACTCGAGACCGCGATCTTTGGGCGGGATACCTCACATGATGATTATATCCTGGTGCCGGGAGTTCGGGCAGGGATGAAGAAGGCTCTTTCGAGGAACCAGAAGGAAGCGGTCTGGGAACTTGCACTGAAGCTCAGGGAAGAGATGGATGAGAAGAAGGGATTCTCAAAAGGCTACAGCAGGCTGGTCCTGCTGCAAGCCCTGCAGCAGGACCCCAGCCTTGCATCAGAGCTCTCCGTGAAGCGGATCTACCTTGATGAGGTCCAGGACCTGTCCCCTGTAGGTATCCAGCTGCTTTCCATGCTTTCAGAAGAGGGGCTGGTCATGGCCGGGGATGAGACCCAGGCAATATACCAGGCTGGGTTCTCCTTCCAGAAGCTCGGGGTGAACATCATAGGGCATGCCTCTACACTCCTTCTGAATTACCGGAATACGCGTCAGATCCATCATCTTGCTGAGATGTACCGGTTCAGGCTATTGCCTGGAGAGATCCCGGCAGCAGCCCAGGATGCATCTGCGGATACCTTCCGCGATGGTCCCTCCCCGGAACTCTGGCTGGAAGACTCCGTAACGGCTCTGTTCCCGGTCTTGATGAAACGGATTCAGTTCTTTCTGGAGACCTTGGGATACGAGCCTGAGAACCTCGCGGTCCTCGTCCCCTCGAAGGACCTGCTTGCCAGGACCAAGGGGGCCTTGGAGAAGGCAGGTCTTGCATACAAGGAGATCAAGGCCAGGGATTTCGATTTCAGGAAGGATGACGGCATCAGGATATCGACCATCCATTCAGCAAAGGGAGTGGAGTTCCCGGTAGTGATGCTGTTCATCCCGGAAGTCACGGTCTCAACGAGACTTGACCAGGCAACAGCCGAGAACTCGACACGGAGGCTGCTGTATGTCTCCATGACCAGGTGCATAGATAACCTCCAGGTATTCAGCCTGTACAATGCCCAGCAGCCCCTGATCAACGAGTTCCTCGATGTCTACCACGATTATGAGGATGGGATGGCCTCCCTGGAGTATTGAACCCTGGATGGCGTTTCTCTCATCCTTACATAACCCATGATTCATGATAGTATGTGTAAGAAGATCCCTAAGAAGGAGCATTCCAGTCCATGAAAATCTTAGCTTGTGCCGATATCCACCTGGGGAGGATCCCCGCTATCCCCAGCTCAACAACCCTCACGAACTCTGCCGCATGGGATGCGGTAGTGGAGACTGCCATCCGTGAGCGAGTCGATGTGCTCGCCATTGCCGGCGACGTGATCGACCAGGATGATGCCTGGTTCGAGGCCTACGGGCCGCTGCTGAAGCAGGTCAGGAAACTGGAGGAGCAGGGGATCGCAATCGTCACGGTAGCCGGGAACCATGACCATAAGGTCTTCCCCCGCCTGGCGGCGGAGGCGCCTTCGGTCCATATCCTCGGCCTGGGCGGGAGATGGGAATCTCTCGACATAGCCGGGACCCGGTTCGTCGGCTGGTCCTTCCCCTCCGCAACACACAATTCAGACCCCTTCGCTAAGGACTTCGATCCAGGGCTCCTGGATGCCCCGGGTCCCGTCTTGGGGCTGCTCCACTGCAATGTTGACGGGAAGGTCTCTTCGGACCGGTATGCCCCGGTACCGGCGAACAGGTTCCAGAACAGCTCACAGGCACTGTGGGTACTGGGACATATCCATAAACATAAGCTGACGGACGATTACCTCTACTGCGGGTCTCCCATGGCCCTGGACAGCAGTGAATGCGGCCCCCATGGGGCCTGGCTGCTGGAATCGCAGGCTGGCGCCTGGGGAAGCCCACGGTTCATCCAGCTCTGCCCGTACCGGTTCGAGGAGTGCGAGATCCCGCTGGACACAGCGGTGACCCAGGATACGATAACCGGCTATATCCAGGATGGGCTGCAGGGGTATGCCGACAGGGCGGCAGACGAGCAGTTCAGCGGGAAGCTCTACTGCAAGCTCACCTTCACCGGGATCGTCTCCCCGGCATTCGACCTGCAGTCGCTCACAGGCGAGCAGCTCGCCGCCTGGGAGTTCCCCGAGATGAATGGTATAGAGCTCTCGCCCCTGCCTGACTACGATGATAAGACGAGCCTGGAGCTCGACCTCGAGGAGCTCGCACAGGGCGTAGGGCCCAAGGCCCTCCTTGCCCGAAAGCTCCTCGATATCGGAGCGGATGAGAAACTCATCGCAGAGATGGAGCGGATGAAAGAAGAGAGCATGAGAACAAAGGCATTCTCCCTGGTACAGGAGCTTGATGATCCTGACGAGAGCATGGACACCAGAGAACTGATCCGAAGGGCAGGGATGAAGCTGCTGCGGAGCATGGCCGCACAGGGAGCGAATGATGAGTAAACAGTATACAGTCAAGGACGTGACAGTAGAGCGAGCCCCTGGATTCCTCCGTGGGAGATTCCCTGAGGTCAAGGGACTCTCCGCAGCCCTGAATGTCATCTGGGGACCGAATGGGATCGGGAAGACCACCCTGGGGCAGACCCTCCGTTCCCTCGTCTGGAAGACGCATAGCCCGGAGAGCCTGGAAGCCCGGGCCGCCATCGAGACAGAAGGCGAGCAGTGGAGTGCTGCTATCCAGCGGCATACCCTGGTGCAGACACGGCTTGCGGATAACCAGCAGATGCAGCTGCCTGGACGCAATGACGAGATGGCCGATATCTACTGGTTCTCCCTGAGCGATTTCCTCAAGGCAGATGACAGGACCAAACCCTTCCACAAGATCGTCTACAGCGAGATGCAGGGCGGGGTGGATATTGCAAAGGCAGCAGAGGAAGCCGGGGCCATACCGAAGTTCTCCCAGAGCAATCAGCAGGTGACGAAGACCGCGAACAAGGCAAAGAAGGACCTGCGGGAGAAGAGACAAGGCCAGGGCGAGGTGAACGCCCTCTCCGCTGATATCAGGGCATTGACCGATACACTTGCTGAAGAGCAAGGGTTGAGGGACCAGACAAAGCTGCTGGAAGCTGCCTCCATGATGCGCAAGACCCTCTCGGAGATCGAAGAGGAAGAGCAGAAGCTCTCCCTGTACGATGGGCGAATATCCGGGGTGACCACCTACTCCTATCAGAAGTTCGAGCAGCTGCAGGGAAGCCTCGATGATAAGAACGCTACCAAGAGCAGGCTGGAAGCAGAAATAGACCGTAAGACCTCCCAGCTTGAGGACTGTGCAGTCTCTGAAGGTCACCTCAACGACCATTCCATCATCGAGCAGCTTACTGAACTCTCCACGAACCTGGATGAGAGTTCCAGGGAGAAGGAGACCGCATTCAAGGAGTTCAGAAAAGCGGAAGGCTCCCTGAAGCTCTGGGAGCAGGAGCATACATGGATTATCCCGGAAGCCCCTGAACGGTCCAGGCTGGCTTCAGCAGTGGGTTTGCTGAAGAAGCTTTCCATGAGCTTCGAACCGGTACGGTGCAGGCTCTCCGCACAGAGAGATTATGCAGACCTGCTCGGGGAAGCCGAGGAGGTTGCCAAAGACCCGGACTCGTTCGCAGAACTCAGGACTCACCTGAAGGACCTGATCAAGCAGTATATCGCATTCGAGTCTTTGAAGAAGGGCGGGGAAGCTGACCCGAAGGCGAAGATACGAGCGATACCCTTCTCTGCAGGAGTTACCGCCATAGCCCTTATCCTTGGGATCACGCTGCACCCCCTATTGTTCCTCCTGGCGATCGGCATCCCGGCAGGGCTCTACTTCCTGCTTCCGTCCAGGACGGCAGGCACCTCCACCAACCAGGATGAAGAAAACCTGAAAAAGAAGCTGAATGACCTCAATGAGGAACTGGGACCTTGCGGGTTCGAACCTGTCAATGAGCTGGAGCTCGGTGTTCTTTCTGACCTCCTCGGTGAGATCGAGGCTCGGATCAGGAATACCAAAGAGACCATAGACAGGAACAAAGAACGAAGTAAGGTTGGCAAATCACTGGAACAGGCTAAGAGTGACCTTTCAGGTCTCTATGACCAGTGGGAAGCTGCCTGCAAAGAAATCGGACTGGATCCTGGCAATCCCCATCTGGAGAATTCACTCTTCTTCCAGTACTCCCCGCATCTACTGAAATGGATAGATCTCGTAGAAGCCGTTAAAGCTGCGGGAGCAGGTCATGAAACAGCTTCTACCAAGCTGGATTCAGTACGCAGTGATCTGAAGGCTGTCTTGGGCAGTGATGAGGATCAAGTATTCCTCCTGAAGGGCGAGGCTAAGAACCTCGCCTCCAGGATAGAACGTGCCAGAAACCTGATCATAGAGATCGAGAACAATAAGAAAGAGCTGACTTCCTGCATCAAGGATATAGCAGCGGTAGAGGCTGAATTGGCAGCCTTCTGGAAAGAGACCGGGTTTGAATCCACTGATGAATATGCCCTGAAAGAGCTAGCGGGGAAAAGGGAATCCTGGGATGCAGTCAACCTGACGCTACGAACCAAGCAGGACGATATTGAGAAGCGGAAGGCACAGAATCCTGAAGCCTATGCTGTCTGTGAAGCATCTACGTTAGCTGAGATCGAAGAGAAGATAGAGGTTCTCCAAGAAGAACTTGCAGACCTTGATGAAAAGAAAGAGAAGAAAGGGAAGCTGATAAGCTCCTATGAACACCTGATCGAGGGCTCGAGCCTGGCAGAGGCTGAAGTACGGTACCGGAGGGCACTGCAGGACCTTGAGAGGACGAGGAAGCAGCAGGTACTTGGCCGTGCAGTCGGTATCATGGCAGCGATGCTGGAGAAAGAGTCCTCACATGAGGCAGTGCCTGAGGTGCTGAAGCAGGCAAGTCACTGGCTAGAGCGGATCACGTCCAACCGGTACCAGCTTCGTGTAAACAAGGATGACTTCTTCGCCTTCGATATGGTAAACAATGAGCCACTCTCCCTTGAAGAACTCTCGGACGGAACACGGATCCAGCTCCTGTTCGCCGTGCGGATGGGATTCATCACCGTGCAGGAGATAACCAGCGGCATCAGGCTGCCGATCTTCATGGATGAACTCCTTGCCAACACCGATGACGAGAGGGCATTAAAGGTCATCCATGCTGTGAAGGAGATCGCCTCCGAACGGCAGGTCTTCTACTTCACCGCACAGGGTGATGAGGTCGAGAAGTTCAGGCAGCATGCGGCTGAGGTCTTCCATGAGGTAGCCTTGAGCGAACTCTTCAAGGTCCATACAGCAGAGGCAAAGCCTCTGGTAGCCTACACGACTACCGATACCCCCGTACCGGAACCCGTCGATGACTACCAGGCTTATGGCAGCAAGCTCATGGTCCCCGGTGCCGTTCTCTGGGATCCGATCCAGGGACTGCACAGCTGGTACCTGTTCACGCAAGGGAGCGATCTCTTCACCTACATGGAGCAGGGAAGGATCCAGGCAGGGCAGCTGCCTGTGACCGACCCCGGCTTGAAGCGGCGGTTGGAGATCCTGCAGGCTGCCCAGCGTACAGCCCAGATCGGCAGGAGCAGGCCCCTTGCCGTCAGTGACCTGGAAGACAGCGATGTGAAGGTGAACACTTCAGCAGCCTACTGGACCCAGATAGTAGAGTTCCTGGCAGAGCATGACTATGACGGGAACCTGCTGCTCGAGGCCTTGGAGCAGGGCGAGATCAAGAACCTGAGGGGTAAAGTGAAACCAGATCTCATCGATTGGCTGGAGAAGAGCGATTTCGTCAACAGCGATACAGAACTCTCGGTCGAAGAGGTCATGGGCAGGCTGCTCGCTGAGGATGCAGACTTTTCGAAAGGTACAGAGGACTACATCATAGCCGAACGGTACCTGCACCAGGTGATCTGATCATAGTTGTTTGATGCCTTGAGCTTTCTTTAATACAGGAACCCGAAGTAGTGGAGCGGGATCTCATGCCGTCCCCCGATGCGTATATCATCCTTTACGAGAAACGCATGGGGGAGGGCGTGGCTGACCTGTTTCAGGGTCTTGTTCCTTCCCCCGATCTCAAAGAGCGTGTTGGCTACCTGGTAATCTCCCTGCCGTACATAGAATGCATGATGGCCTGAGTTCTCTACCATGCGAATGAAGAATACTTCTCTCAATGTACCCACTGACGCTTCGAAACCGGTTTCTTCGCAGATCGTATGATAGAGGTCTGAATTGGCGAGAAAGATCTTCTCCTTCTGCTTCAGGAGGGCACTGCCTCCCCGGTCCTCACGTACAAGCTGGACAAGACCTGTCTCCTGCAGGATGTGCAGGTAGCTCTCTACCGTCTTGTTATCGATTCCCAGGTGGCGGGAGATACTGTTCCTGTTCAGCTCCCTTGGGGGTATGGTTGCCAGGAAGGCAAGGATGCGCTTCAGGTGGATCAGGTTCTCCGTCTTGAGCTTATAGAAGTTGGAGATATCCTCGTAGATCGTCTTGTCGATGACCCGTAGGAGTTTCTGTCGATAGGTCCCTTCCCCTTCAAGGAAGAACGGATAATACCCGCAGCGAAGGTAGTCCTTGAAATAGCCTAACAAGCCCTCGACGTTACCGAGATCCTTCTCCAGGCGACTCCGGTCCGTAAGGATCTCTTCGAGTGTTACCGGCGCGATATCAGCGATTCCCTGGAAGAGCAGGTATTCACGAAAGGACAGGCCCTTCAGATGGTAGAGCACACTCCGTCTGGACAGGTCATACGCTCCCTTCACCAGGTCGATGGAAGAACTGCCGGAATACACGATCCTGATATCTGGGAACGAATCATAGGCATTCTTGAGCTCCTGTGCCCAGGAGGGATACTTGTGAACTTCGTCAAAGAAGAAGTAACGTACTCTCTCGAACTCATAGAGGGATTCTATGAGTTCGAGGACAGTTGTCCTCTGGAAGTAGATATGGTCCAGGGAGGCATAGATGCACGAGTTAGGATCATCAAAATGCTCCTTGATGTATTGGATGAGTAATGTGGTCTTCCCGGTGCCCCCTGCTCCGATGATCCCGGTAAGGCGTTCCTCAAGGGAGAAGTCCCGGTAGAGATACCGCTTCTTCGGGTAATCATAACCCTGTAATAATCTTCGGTAGGTAGTGCGGATAGCATTCATTATTGGAATGGACTCCTATTTTTGTCCTCTATAATTAGACTATAGTCCAAAAATAAGCCAAACGCAAGACTATGCATCACAGATCGTTCAAAACCAAGCATCACCGATTCACTTCATGAGCCTATGATGCAGCTCTCATGGTACCTGCAGCTCCACCCCATTAGCCTTGAGCTCCCGAATGAAGAGGTCCGGGGTGTCTTCGAGTTTCACCCCGTCAATATTGATCTCTATGTCGGCCCGTTTGTATGACGATTCAAAGTACTTGTAATCTAACCTGATATCTTTCCGGTACC
The DNA here is from genome assembly GCA_963677595.1 of Spirochaetia bacterium. Taxonomy (GTDB): domain Bacteria; phylum Spirochaetota; class Spirochaetia; order CAKZLE01; family CAKZLE01; genus CAKZLE01. The sequence continues at coordinate 954,094 of OY782041.1, read as the reverse complement.
AATCCCGGTTTGAGTCATTGAGGACGCCAAAGATCTGTTTGGAATCCTTGTCAAAGACGGTATAACGGATACAGCAGGTTCTGTGATGCAGGATATATGGATAGACTGGAGAGCGGTTAAGACTCTACAGCCTGTTACCGGTATGGTTGTTGCTATCCTGCATGGAAGGATCCGGCCATTCATAAATACAGGGTAATCCCATCAGAAAGTTATATTCTTATCCTGATGATTCAATATGTCAAGTTTTTTGTTAAAAGCAGGTATTTTGAAATATCAAATACAGCCTTGTGGTTCATGGAAGAAAAAAGTAAGATTAAAAATTTGAATAGACTGGTTTTATACATTATTATTATTCGGAAAGAAACTTTCCTGTCGAATAATAACTTCAGGCTTTTATAAATCTTCGGAAATGGTAAGGAGAATTAAAAATGTTGGATATGTTTAACCTTACAGGTAGAGTCGCAGTTATCACGGGCGGACATTCATGGCTGGGATACGATATAGCCTGTAGTTTGGCAGAAGCCGGGTGCAATATAGTGATCGCATCCAGATCTTTTGATAAAGTATGTCAGGCAACGGATCAAATCAAAGAGAGATTCTCAGTGAATACGCTGCCTCTCGAAGTTGATGTCTGTGATTATGAGCAAGTACAGAACATGATGAAAAGCGCTTTCTCATGGATGAATAGGATCGATATTCTAGTTAACAATGCCGGCGGGGGATCAGGAAACTCTGAAGGGGATTTCTTGAAGAGAGCACCAGAAGATATGGAATATCTGATTAGGGTTAATATGCTTGGGACCATGTTCTGTAGTCAATGTGCCGGTTCTTATATGGTTGAACAGGCTAGTGGGAACATTATCAATCTAGGTTCAATTGCGGGTATTGTAGGCAGGGACCGTGAAATGTATCGGAAGAACGGTAAGATGGAACAGCCGATCGACTATTCTGCTTCCAAAGCAGGTGTGATAGGGATGACGAGAGATCTGGCAGCATATTTTGCTCCTTCTGGGATTCGTGTGAACTGTATTTCGCCAGGAGGATTCGATAAAGGTGACCTTCCTCTAGATTTTGTTTCTGATTATGAACATGCTACCATAACCAGGAGAATGGGGACAATGGGAAAAGACATAAAAGGGGCAGCATTATTCTTAGCGTCAGATTCATCAGCATACATTACAGGGCACAACCTTGTTGTTGATGGTGGATTCTCAACAATAAAATAGAAAAAGTTCAGGTTCCAACAGGATGGATTTGTCAGTTGAATGATGGGTCCTATGCAGACCCAATCAAGTTCAATGAGAAACTGATTGGGTCTATTGCATCTGTATGAGCTGGGTATGAACCAAGTCAGGCATTTCCAGCGGAAAAAAGCACGCAGCTGTTTTTATGGATATACATATCTATGAGTTCCTTTCTGCCAGCCTTCAGGAATTCCCTTGGATCTATAACACTCGGATTCTCATGCAGGAATTTTCGTACAAGTGCAGTCATGGCCAGTTTACCGTCGGAATCAATATTAATCTTACAGACGGCCATTTTGGAAGCTTTACTCAACTGGTCTTCAGGGATACCAATCGAATTGGCCAAGGAGCCGCCGTATGTATTGCAAATAGTGACAAATTCTTTCGGGACTGTTGAAGATCCGTGAAGGACAATAGGGAATCCAGGTAATTTTTCCGAGACTTTCTGAAGGATATCAAAACGCAGGGGCGGGGGTATTAGCAGGCCTTCTGAAGATATTGAACACTGTTCAGGTTTGAATTTATGGGCTCCATGGCTGGTGCCGATTGAAATAGCCAGTGAATCAACACCCGTTGAAGTCACGAAGTTTACTACCTCATCAGGTTTTGTGTAGGTTGATTCCTCAGAATTGATATTATCTTCAATTCCCGCCAGTTTTCCCAATTCACCCTCGACTGTGACTTCATATTTTCCTGCATAATCCACGACTTGCTTAGTTAAAGCGATATTCTCTTCAAATGAAAGGTGTGAACCGTCAATCATAACAGAAGAAAATCCGTGATCAATAACCATCTTGCATAGATCAAAACTATCTCCATGGTCTAGGTGTAGAGCGATCGGGATATTGGATCCGAGATTCCTTGCATGACTAACAGCCCCCCTCACGAGATTTGTTACGAACTGGATACTCGAGTATGCGAATGTGAATTTAGATGCCTGCAAAATAACAGGGGAATTGGTTTTTATACAAGCTTCAACAATGGCTTGAACTTGTTCAAGATTATTAAAATTGTAAGCAGGGACTGCATAGTGCCTTTCATATGCTTTTTTCAGCATGTCCTTTGTGTTTACCAAACCGGACTGAGTATAATTGTTCATGAAGATACCTCTCTATCAGGAAAAAATATTGAGGTAAAAGACGGTAATGAAAAAAGGTAAATAACGTTTATTAGAGGCTATTATAATTATTTTTTTTAAAATTTCAAGGTTTGTAGCGGTTGAAATATCCAAGTAGAGAAACAAAGTATTAAAAAAAATTGACAAGAGGGAGAAACCGTTGTAGTCTAACGTTAACGGTAACGGTAACGGTAACGATATTAGGGTACATAACATCAAAAAGGGTTGAAAATGGTACGGTCGTACCAGATTAAAAAATAGGAGGACTATATGAAACGTGTAAGCATGATAGTTGCATGTTTGTTGCTGGTGACAGGTCTGCTGTTCGCCGGGGCGCAACAGGAAAAAGCGGAACCAGCGGCTGAGAAGGTACAGATTCATTGGCTGCTGCATTGGATCACCGAGCAGGGACCAGACAAGATCAATGAGGTAAAGCGTGCATTCGAGGCGCAGAACCCGGATATCGAGCTGATATTCGATAATATCCCGTTCGTGCAGATGCATGACAAAGTATTGACCCTGAGTATGGCCGGCATGGCGCCAGACATCGTAACCGTATCAGGCGCATGGGTCACTGAGTTTGCTAACCAAGGGATCATCGTGCCATTGGATGACTATATCTCAGCATTGCCGAAAGACTATACCGACGCATTGGCCGGACCTGCGATGCTTCCTTGGAAGGGACATCTGTACGGGATCCCGGTAACGAACGGGAATATCGGGCTGTATTATAATACACAGATCCTGGCAGACGCCGGTGTAGAACCTCCGACCACCTGGGACGAGCTGGTTGCTGCTTGCATCAAGGTGAACAACCCGTCTGAAGGTGTCTATGCGCTTACCGGGAATATTGCCTCAGAACCACCGACTACCATCAACTATGAAGTATTCCCCCTGATCATGCAGGCAGGCGGGAAGATCCTGGACGGATCGAAAGCAGCGTTCAACAGTCCTGAAGGGGTAAAGGCGATCACTTTCCTGAAAGACCTGATGAAGACTTACAAGGTCATGACTCCCGGCGAGCTGAATGCAGGGGAGAAAGAGAAACGTGCGAATTTCAGTGCGGGGAACGTAGCATTCATGTTTGAAGGACCATGGGGTGTGGGGATCCAGCAGAAAGCGAACCCTGACCTGAAGTTTGGGGTCGTACCGCTGCCCGTAGGGGAAGTAAGTGGAAACATCGTGCTTGGATCAGTGCTGGGTATCACCAAGGACAGCAAGAACAAGGATGCGGCATTCAAGTTCCTGGAGTTCATGGGGAGTGCAGAAGGCCAGCTATTGTGGGATAAGGCAACCGGATTCTTCCCGTATAACAAAGTTACGATGCAGGATTCGTATTTCCAGAATGACCCATATCTGAAGGTGTTTGCCGACCAGCAGATCAATACTGAGAATATGCAGGTGATCGACAACTATCTGCCGCAGGCGGTTGACCTGAAGCGACAGTTCACCATTGAGATCCAGAACTTCCTGACAGACAAGAAGACTGCACAGCAGGCATTGGATGATGCAGCAGCCTATTGGGATGCGGAATTTGCGAAATATGCAGACTAAGTAACGAGTATGAAGGTATATGGTACGGGAATTGTCTAGTGCAGGCCGTTCCCGTGCCGATGCCTTTCTTTTTTCTTATCATGAATAAAATAAGTGTTATAGTATCATATACGGGAGAATGAAGTGCACATAAAACAGGATCAGAGTTTTACTAAGGGTTATAATAAAATTGTGTCATCCAAAGAAATAGATGGGGCATTGATGGATTTTGGGATTATAAAACTTGACACATCAGAACGGTATGTATCAGAAGAAAAGTTGGAACGGGTTTTTATGCTTATTACCGGTGAAGTTGAATTCCAATGGGAAGGACAGACGGCAGGCGGTAAGCGATCATCTTTTCTAGATGAGAATCCAACATCCTTGCATGTATCAGCTGGTGTTGACGTTGTAGTAATAGCAAAAAGTGACAATACAGAAATAGCTTATGTCCAAACTGTAAATGAATTTATATTACCTTCAGAATTTATTAGTAAAGATGATTGCAGGGTAGAGATTCGAGGGGAAGGTGTCATGCAAGGAGCCTCAAAGAGAAAAGTAAGGACTCTTTTTGATTATTCAACAAAACCTGAATCCAAACTGGTGCTTGGTGAGGTTGTCGGAATACCGGGTAGATGGTCAAGTTTCCCGCCGCATAACCACCCACAGCCTGAAATCTATTTTTACAAATTCTTCCCTGAAGACGGGTATGGTCATTCAGAGATTGGTGAAGATGTCGTCAAAGTAAAGAATAATGATACTGTAATCCTGCTAGATGGGAAGATTCATCCCCAGGTTTCGGCCCCAGGGTATGCGATGTATATCATTTGGATTATCAGGCATTTTGATGACAATCCATATACAGCACCAATATTTCTGCCTGAATATAACTGGGTTGCAGAACCTGACGCAGATATTTGGTCTTTGGATGAATAATTAAAATTAGAAGTATTTCATTTGGAGAAAAATTATGAGGAAATCTGAGTTAATGAAAGCACCCAAACCTTTAATGGCAGGGAACTCAAAAAAGATGGTGAAGTTTTTTGATACGTTGTCTTTGATACTTCCTGCCATGGTGATTATTCTATTGTTGACTGGATATCCAATGTATCAGATTATAAAGTTCAGCTTCTCTGAATCTACTTCTATCTCTTCAGATACTTCTACCGCATCTCTGCAGAACTTCATTAATGTATTTACTGACCCGCTTTTCTGGAATGCAGCAAAAAACACAATAATATTCTGTTTCAGTAGCGTAGGCGTTGAATTGGTTTTCTCCCTGGGGGTAGCTCTCTTACTGAATAGGCCGATCAATTCAATATTTCGCTCATTCTTCAGATCTATACTGATGTTCCCATGGCTGCTGTCTTCAACTGTTATTGCAGCATTATGGATCCTGATCTTCACACCTTTTGGACTGGTAAACGGTGTAATTGAAATGCTGGGTATACATAGCCTTGTCTATTTCCCCTGGCTTGGAGATGAAAGGACAGCGTTGTTCTCAATAATTGTGGCTAACATCTGGCGTGGGTTCCCCTTCATGATGCTGATGCTCCTTGCAGGACTACAAACAGTACCTGAAGAGTTGTATGAAGCTGCCATGATTGACGGGGCTAGCGGATTCCAGAGACTGGTGAATATCACCATACCCCAGATAAGGGAAATCATATTCACGGTAACGATGTTGGAGATAATATGGAACTTCAGGGCATTCGATCTAGTCTTCCTTATGACGGGGGGGGGACCGATGAACTCCTCGGAGATCCTGTCAACGTTTATATACAACCAGGCTTTCCGAAGGATTGATTTCGGCTATGCATCGGCATCATCGATCATTATGTTGACAGTTATGATTCTCATAGCTATTCCTTATCTGAAAATAAGTTTTGGAAAATTAAAGAGGTAGGTTAAAATGTTAAAAAGAAATCAATCTACTTATATTGTTATTTTAATCTTATCATTTGCCGTATTGGTTCCAATCTTTTGGATGATTAGTATAGCTTTCCGTCCTAATGCTGAAGTGTTTATCACCCCTTTACAGGTAATACCAAAACATCCGAGCCTGGAATCTTTCCGCACGGTCTTCGCAAACAGGGATTTATTGAGATTGTTTGTGAACAGCTATATAATCTCCTTTTCGGTAACATTGATCTGTATCATATTTTCAGCGATGTCTGGATATGCCTTTTCCAGATTTTCGTTTCGCGGCCGAAATATAGCATTGTTATACATCCTGATAACGCAAATGTTCCCCATGGTGTTATTAAGTATTCCATACTTCCTGTTTTCTGTCAAAATCGGGATATATAACACGTATATAGCTCTGATCCTGGCGTATACATCGTTTTCCCTGCCGTTTTCTATAATGATGATGAGGGACTTCATTGCCACAATACCCCGCGAACTCGATGAAGCAGCAATCATTGATGGCTGTGGAATAATGAGGACTTTCTTCTATATTATTCTACCGCCAAGTATACCCGGGATGATAGCTACTGGAATATATACCTTCATACTCTCCTGGAATGAATATCTCTTCGCCGTAATTCTGACCAATACCATTAATGTTCGCCCATTGACTATAGGGATAGGAATGCTTATCGGAGAGTATTCAACAGAATGGAACGCACTTATGTCATTGACTTTCTTAGCCAGTGCACCACTTATCCTTATATTCCTGTTCTTGCAGAAATACTTCCTGCAGGGACTTACAGCAGGCAGTGTAAAGGCATAGGGTTCTGTTAGGCTGTGTTTTAATGTAGTTGAATTTGATATGCTAAGACATGATAACAGTAATATTTTATGACATCAATTGTTAATTAAAAAATACTTCTTAGGTGGAAGGACAATATGAATAAAAGAAAATATACTATTGCAGATATTGCGGAAGAGCTTGGCGTGTCAAAGATGACTGTTTCCCGTGCCATCAATGATAAGGATGACATTAGCAAGGAAACTAAAAAAAGAATTCTGGACATGGTGGAAAAGTACAATTATCATCCTAACGCCTTAGCAAAAGGAATGAAGAACAAGAACAGCAGAATGATAGGAGTGCTGATTCCCCATGATACTGATCGTCTGCTTATGAATCCGTTTTATGATGAAATGATCAGAGGCATTTTGAACCAGGCGAATAAGCTGGATTACTATGTATTATTAATGAATAACATTAATTTCGAAAGTGTTATCTTTCAGGATCGGATCGATGGGGTTTTGATCATCAGTCCAGGGACAGACCATACAGAGATATTTGATACGATCACGCAAAGTGGGTTACCTTTTGTAGTCACATCTCATGTTCCTTTTGAGAATTCGTATCCGAAAGTATGTGTTAATAACTATTTAGGGGCACTTCTAGCTATAGATCATTTGATCTCACTTGGGCATAGGAAAATAGCTTTCATTAATGGACCGCAGATCCTGGCCAGTAGTATCGATCGATTGAGAGGGTATAAGGAAAAATTAGAAGAAAACAATATCGAGTTCCGGGAGGATATGGTTGCAGAGGGAGCCAATACCATAGAATCGGGGACGTTAGAAATGAATCGTTTGCTCAGGGAAAATGAGATAACGGCAGTATTTGTCTCAGGTGATTTTATGGCTATCGGAGCTATGAATGCAATAAAGCAAAGAGGTTACCACATCCCAAATGACATATCTGTCGTTGGCTTTGATGATATTGCTATATCCAAATACCTTGATCCTCCGTTGACTACTGTACGCCAGCCGATCCTGCAGAAGGCACAGAAAGCGGTTGACCTGCTAGTGCGTTTGTTAACTGACAAAAAGAATACAGAGAGTATAGAACTGGATGTTGAGTTGATAATACGGGGTACGACCGCAAAGAATTTATATTAATAATGAAATAAAAAAGGTAGGGAAATTAATATCATGAGAACTCTTCTAATGGATGCTTTTGAGCATATAAAAGAAGTTGACAGCAGGATGCCTGAGCTCAATGAAGGCGAAGTATTACTTAAAGTGAAATTTATAGGTATCTGTGGATCAGATTTGCATGTCTATAAAGCTGAACATCCAACCGCAGCCCCTCCACTGGTTTTGGGACATGAATTCTGCGGTGAAGTTAGTGATATACGTTCAAACCGGATTCTAGATTTTACCATCGGGGACCTTGTTGTTGCCCATCCACTGACATCCTGCGGTACATGTGAACACTGTGTTGCTGGGAGACAGAATCTCTGTAAAGAAATATCTATCTTCGGCGTACACCAGGATGGAACGTATACTGAATATGTAAAGGCTGCAGTGGATAAAGTCATAAAGATAAAATCTGACATCGATGCAGAAGTCGCAGCTCTGGCAGAACCTTTATCGGTAGCTGTTCATGATGTTTTGATAAGTGGACTAGCTATAGGGGAATCGGTTCTGATAATCGGTGCAGGCACCATAGGGCTGCTCATTGCGTCAGTTGCGAAAATGAATGGTGCTTCCAATATCGTACTATGTGAAATTGATCAAAAACGGATTAAGTTTGCTGAAGAGATGGGTTTTAACGTAATCGACTCAAGTTCTCCCAATAATATGTTTGAGAGGACCATGCAACAGAATATGGGCGAAAGGTTTGATCGGGTGTTCGAGGTAACAGGATCTGAATTCGGTTATAAAACTTCATTAAAAGCAGCAAAATCCGGCGGTACTATTGTATTCATCGGTTTCCCTGAAAAACTTCCTGAAATGGATACCAACGAAATCATTATGCGTGAACTCGTTATTAAAGGAGTGCGAATACACCCACTGAATCACTTCCAGGCAGCAGCAAAGATTATCAATACCGGGATAATCAATGATAGTTTGAAAAAACTCATATCACGTGTGTATTTGCCAGAAGAAATCGAAAAAGCTTTTAGTGATATTCAAAAAGATAAGTCAATAATTAAAGCTCTAATTAAATTTTCGTAGTATAGAAAGGATGAAATAAAAAAACACTATTGAAAAATAGTATGGCTTTAAGAAATGAGTCGTTTTTCAAAAGATCATAAGATAAAAAGAGGAGTGTGCAAATGACATCAAAAGAAAGAGTGCTAAAAGCGTTTAGCCACGAAGAAGCAGATAGGGTGCCGATTGGCGAAATGCATATTATGCCACATGCAGCGAGTCAGATACTGCAACGTGATGCGATAACAGGTGAAGCTGGGATGTATATGAAAATGGCTGAGTATGTGTCTAGAGGGGATAGAGATTCTTTTGTAGAGAAATATGCACAGGATTCGTTAGATTTAATTAGTAAAATTGGTCATGATTTACTTGAAACGGAACTAGACCCGCCAGGGGATGGGAGTTTGCAAATAAAATTGACACCTGAAGGTTGGGAAGAAAAGGATTTGAAAACGGGGATGTTCAGATCTTTCAAGTATAATAAAGAAACTGATGTAGTTATGGAATCTGATTCAACAGAGAAATCTGAAGGAACAAATGGGATTATCAAACATCTCGATTATCTTGAAGAGACAAAAGGTAATATGATAGATAAGAGCTGTTTTGATTCAACTCGGATAGTTTGTGAGAAAGCAGGCGGAGATCTATTCTGTATGGCAAAGATTCCAAATCTGATACCTTCAGGGAGAAGCTGGTATACAGAATTTATGGAATTGATGCTAATGGAGCCTGAAATCACTCAAAGATTGTGTGATCTGTACACTGCCTATGGGTTGGAAGCTGCTAAGGGATATATTGACTGTGGTGTCGATGCAGTAATAATAGCAACAGATTGGGCGATGAATTCTGGCCCATTATTCCCTCCAAAATTAATTGAAAAGTATTTAGTTCCTCAAGTAAATGCAATAGCAGATTATTGTCATGAGCACAATGTGAAGGTTCTAAAACATAATGATGGCAATATTATGCCAATACAGGATTTGTTTTTTGGTATGCGGATAGATGGGTACCAGGGGATTGAACCTTATGCAGGTATGGATATCGGGCTTATCAAGCAGAAATACGGGGATAAGATAACGCTTATGGGGAATGTCGATTGTGGCAGAACCTTACCAAGTGGTGATAAAGATGCGATAGTACAGGAAACTAAGGATTGTATAAAAGCGGCAGCAACAGGAGGAGGATATATTCTATCTAGCTCAAATACTATCTCATATCCCATTACAGGTGATTCATTAATGATTATGATTGAAGCTGCCATGAAATTTGGTAAGTATCCCATTGAATTATAAGGGAATCACGTATTTTCATAATTGAATTACTATAAATCGAAATATTGCAAAAAGATAAATATCATACAATTCGTTCTAGAAGAAATAGGGGATCATTAATAAGCAAAAAAAATTGACAAGAGGGAGAAACCGTTGTAGTCTAACGTTAACGGTAACGGTAACGGTAACGATATTAGGGTACATAACATCAAAAAGGGTTGAAAATGGTACGGTCGTACCAGATTAAAAAATAGGAGGACTATATGAAACGTGTAAGCATGATAGTTGCATGTTTGTTGCTGGTGACAGGTCTGCTGTTCGCCGGGGCGCAACAGGAAAAAGCGGAACCAGCGGCTGAGAAGGTACAGATTCATTGGCTGCTGCATTGGATCACCGAGCAGGGACCAGACAAGATCAATGAGGTAAAGCGTGCATTCGAGGCGCAGAACCCGGATATCGAGCTGATATTCGATAATATCCCGTTCGTGCAGATGCATGACAAAGTATTGACCCTGAGTATGGCCGGCATGGCGCCAGACATCGTAACCGTATCAGGCGCATGGGTCACTGAGTTTGCTAACCAAGGGATCATCGTGCCATTGGATGACTATATCTCAGCATTGCCGAAAGACTATACCGACGCATTGGCCGGACCTGCGATGCTTCCTTGGAAGGGACATCTGTACGGGATCCCGGTAACGAACGGGAATATCGGGCTGTATTATAATACACAGATCCTGGCAGACGCCGGTGTAGAACCTCCGACCACCTGGGACGAGCTGGTTGCTGCTTGCATCAAGGTGAACAACCCGTCTGAAGGTGTCTATGCGCTTACCGGGAATATTGCCTCAGAACCACCGACTACCATCAACTATGAAGTATTCCCCCTGATCATGCAGGCAGGCGGGAAGATCCTGGACGGATCGAAAGCAGCGTTCAACAGTCCTGAAGGGGTAAAGGCGATCACTTTCCTGAAAGACCTGATGAAGACTTACAAGGTCATGACTCCCGGCGAGCTGAATGCAGGGGAGAAAGAGAAACGTGCGAATTTCAGTGCGGGGAACGTAGCATTCATGTTTGAAGGACCATGGGGTGTGGGGATCCAGCAGAAAGCGAACCCTGACCTGAAGTTTGGGGTCGTACCGCTGCCCGTAGGGGAAGTAAGTGGAAACATCGTGCTTGGATCAGTGCTGGGTATCACCAAGGACAGCAAGAACAAGGATGCGGCATTCAAGTTCCTGGAGTTCATGGGGAGTGCAGAAGGCCAGCTATTGTGGGATAAGGCAACCGGATTCTTCCCGTATAACAAAGTTACGATGCAGGATTCGTATTTCCAGAATGACCCATATCTGAAGGTGTTTGCCGACCAGCAGATCAATACTGAGAATATGCAGGTGATCGACAACTATCTGCCGCAGGCGGTTGACCTGAAGCGACAGTTCACCATTGAGATCCAGAACTTCCTGACAGACAAGAAGACTGCACAGCAGGCATTGGATGATGCAGCAGCCTATTGGGATGCGGAATTTGCGAAATATGCAGACTAAGTAACGAGTATGAAGGCATATGGTACGGGAACTGTCTGTTGCAGGCCGTTTCCGTGCCGATGCCTTCCTTTTTGTATTGTTCTAGATGGCATCATCCATGTAGGAAAAGAGGAAATTTAAAAACATGTCACAACATGATATTACGAATATAACAAATGAACTGAGAAAGCAGATTATAACAATGATTCATGCTGCAGGTTCAGGTCACCCGGGAGGATCGTTATCTCTGGTAGAAGTGCTTACGGTACTGTATTACAAAATAATGAATATTGATAGCAATAACCCGGGATGGATTGATAGAGACAGACTGGTGTTGAGCAAGGGGCATGGTGCTCCTGCATTATATGCTGTGCTTGCTGAGAAAAATTTTTTCCCTAAACAGGATCTGCTTGGGTTACGAAAATTGGGAAACAAGCTGCAGGGTCACCCGGATTTTAGGAAAGTCCCAGGTATTGATGCCTCCACAGGTTCGTTAGGGCAGGGGCTTTCAATTGCTGTAGGAATGGCTTTAGCCGCTAAGCAACTATCCATGAAGCATACTGTTTATTCCATTATCGGGGACGGTGAATGCCAGGAAGGATTGATCTGGGAAGCGATAATGGCTGCATCCCATTATAAATTGGATAACCTGACAATAATACTTGATTACAACAAACTGCAAATCGATGGGACGAATAGTGAAGTTATGAGCCTGGGAGACATCTCCGCAAAGTTCAAAGCCTTTGGATGTATGGTAGAGGAAGTAGACGGACATAATGTAATCGAACTGGAGCAGGCGTTTAAGTTAAAATCGGAAAACAGACCAAAATGTATTGTAGCTAATACTGTTAAAGGGAAGGGCGTTTCTTTCATGGAAGATAATGTTTCCTGGCATGGCAAAGCCCCAAATGATGAGGAGTATGAGAAAGCTATGCATGAATTGGAGGCAGGCAAATGAAAGATTGGAAATTAGAGTCAGCAAGAAATGCTTATGGCGAAGCTTTGGTAGACATCGGTAGGACGAACAGTGAAGTTGTTGTATTGGATGCTGATCTGGCCCATGCAACCCAAACATGTAAATTCGCAGAAGAATTCCCTGAAAGATTTTACAATATAGGAATTGCTGAACAGAATATGGTCTGTATTTCCGGAGGGTTCGCTTTGTCTGGTTTGACTCCAATAATCAGTACGTTTTCTCTGTTTGGGGCTGGCCGGGCATACGAACAAATACGCAACACGATCTGTTATCCTAAATTAAACGTCAAGATTGCACTAACTCATGGCGGAATAACCGTTGGCGAGGATGGAGGAAGTCACCAGGCAATTGAAGACATAGCACTTATGAGAGTTGTGCCGAACATGACCGTAATCGTTCCCTCTGATTCTGTAGAAACAAGGAAAGCCATTCATGCCGCGGTAAAATTTGAAGGACCTGTGTTCCTTCGGATCTCACGATCCCCTTCGCCTGTGATTCATACAGATGATTATGATTTTGAGATAGGGAAAGGGCATATGTTGCGTTCAGGGAGTGACCTGACAATTATTGCAACAGGGATCATGGTTTCTGCCGGTCTTGAAGTAGCAGAGAATCTTGAAAAACAGGGTATAAGTGCTACTGTGATCAATATTCATACGATAAAGCCGATAGACAGGGAATTGCTCATAAAACATGCACGAGAAACTAAAAAAGTAGTCACTATGGAAGAGCATTCAGTAATTGGCGGGTTGGGCAGTGCAGTTTCGGAAGTGTTAGCCTCTGAAGATATTGTCAAACACAAGATAATCGGAGTTAATGACAGGTTCGGGCAGTCAGGAAGTCCTCCTGAACTATTACATACATATGGGCTGGATCCTGAGACATTATTAGCTGCCTGTCTGGATTTTATGAAGATTAAATAAAAAGAGAGTGAAAGGTTCGTTATGATTTATGGATTCGGGAAAGCCTGTATCGACTATATCTGTACGGTAGATTCCTACCCGGCAGAGAACACGGCAAATCACATTAAAGCATATAAGAAGACCGTGGGTGGTATGGTTGCCAATGCTTTACGAGTCTGCTCCTTTTATGGGGAAGAAGTCAAACTATTTTCTGTAGTCGGCAATACAACTGAATCTGATTGGCTCATTGATAAGTTGGAACAGGAAAAGATCGATATGAGTGCGGTGTCAAAAGTTGGTGACATTTCCTTCAGTTTTATAGTGAATACTGGCCATAACCGTACTATCTATCATTATCCATCAGGAAGTAAGCAGCATTCATGGAAAGATGTTAAGGTCTCTTTTTGTGAAGATGACATTGTGATTTTTGATTGTACCGTTTTAACCGGTCTTGAAGAGGTTCTTCACGCAGCTAAAGATTCCGGAGCTAGAATCGTAATGGATGTGAGCCCGACGAATGATGCAGAAGGGATCAATGATGTATTACCATATGTTGATTTCTGCATACCCTCCAAAGAATGGGCAGAACATTTCACCGGAGAAAGAGATTTTTTGGGAATTTACCATGAATTACATAGTAAAGGTATTGAGTCTTTGATCATTACTGATGGAGAAAATGGTATAAATATAGTTCATAACGATACTCTTTCACACTATCCAGCCCCTCTCGTCAAAGTTGTTGATTCGAATGGTGCCGGAGACACCTTCCACGGGTGCTTCCTCTGGGCTTTGAAAAATGATTACAACGTCGTCGATGCAAGTTTGATTGCCCTGGTCTGTGCTTCTGAGAAATGCAAGAGTATAGGACTGATTGAGGCTCTGCCTTCCCTTGATGATCTTTTAGGGAAATACCGTCAATATTGTGTAGATGGAGATTTAATAGATCGACAAGATCCTTGCTACCGTCGGCGGCAGTTGGGAGCAGGCGACAGCGAAGTATGAGCGGGGATACCAGCTGCTGATGCTGATGTCCGACACCGTCTCGCTCGGTGCCTATGCACGGGGCCTCGTGAACAGTTTCTCGCAGGCATTCCCTGAGAGATAGAGCCTCAAGACTATAACGAATGATGGAGAGACATATGAAGAAGGTAAAAGTAGGAGTAGCAGGATACGGCGTGATCGGGCAGCGACTGGCAGACGGGGTAGCGGCCCAGGGAGACATGGAGCTCGTAGGTGTTGCTGACATAGCCCCGACGATCTCGGTGCGGGCACTGAAATACCGGGGCATGCCGTATAAGATGTTCAACGTGGACCCGAAGAACACCTCTTTAGAAGATGCCGGGATCCCGGTATCAGGGAGTTTCGAGGAACTCGTGCAGGAGTGTGACATCATGCTCGACAGTTCCCCTGGCGGCATCGGCGCACGGAACAAGGAGCTGTATGTGAAGCATGGCACCAAGGCCGTGTTCCAGGGCGGCGAGAAGAATGATATCGCAGATGTGTTCTTCCACGGCTATGCGAACTACGAGCAGGGCATCGGGGCAGACTACCTGAAGCTCACGAGCTGCAATACCACCGGGCTCATCCGTGCGGTGGACATGCTCGACCGGAGTGTAGGACTCGAGAAAGTGGCGATCACGATCATCCGGAGGGTGGCAGACCCGGGTGACTACCATCGAGGGCTGACCAATGCCCTGCAGGTGGAGAAGGCACCGAGCCACCAGGCACTCGACCTGATGACGATCATGCCCCATATCCCGTGTACCGGTATCCTGGTGCACACACCGGTGACCCACGGCCACATCATCACGGTGACGGCAACACCGAAGAACAAGATCGAGAAGGAAGAGCTGTGGGAGATGGCAAAGGGCCACCCGAGGATCATGCCGGTACGACTGGCAGACGGGTTCCTAGGGAATGCATCGATGTTCCGCTGGGCGCGTGACATCGGGAACGCGCGGGGTGACATGTACGAGATCGGGCTGTGGGAAGAGTCGATCGTGAAGTCAGGGGATGACATCATGTTCGCGATCAACATCCCGCAGGAGTCCGTGGTGATCCCGGAGAACATCGACGGGATCAGGGCAGCGATGGGAATGCAGGCGACCAGGGAAGAGGGTACGGCAGCAACGAACCAGTACCTGGGCATGAAGTAAGAGAGCACCGATGAAAGAGCATAGGTTAGGGTTCAAGCCGATGGAGGAATTTGATGTCTCGGGCAAGCGGGTACTGCTGCGGGTGGACATCAACTCGCCGATCGACCCGAAGACGAAGGCAATAGTCAACGAGAACCGGCTGGAGAAGAGCGTGCCGACGGTGAAGTGGCTGCTCGATAACGGGGCGAAGCTTGCGCTCATCGCCCACCAGGGGGATACGCTCGACTACCAGAACCTGATTCCGCTGGCCGAGCATGCGCAGAAGCTGAGTCAGAAAATCGGCCGGAAGGTACGGTACATCGATGATGTCTGCGGGCCGATGGCGCAGAGCGCGGTAGAGGCATTGGATGAGGGTGAAGCGGTACTGCTGGGGAACCTGCGGTACCTGTGCGAGGAGATCTCGACCTTCGAGGATGCGGTGAAGCTGAAACCGGAGGAGATGCTCGACACCTGGCTGGTGCGGTCATTGGCCCCGCTGTTCGACCTCTACGTCAATGATGCATTCGCCGCGGCGCACCGGAACTGCCCGAGCATGGTAGCCTTCCAGGAACTCTTACCGAGTGCTGCAGGACCGCTGTTCTTTAACGAGGTATCGGCACTCAACCAGGTGATGACTGCCCCTGCGCATCCGTCGGTATTCGTGCTCGGAGGTGCGAAGATCTCGGATGCGTTCGGGATGATGGAGCAAGTGCTCTCCAACGGGACAGCAGACGAGATCCTGACCTGCGGGGTGACGGGGGAAGTGTTCCTCATCGCCTCGGGGAAACAGCTGGGAAGCAAGGTCGATGAGTTCCTGGCGGGGAAGGGACTGACGAAGTTCATCGGCCAGGCAAAGGATCTGCTGGACCACTATGGGGCCAAGATCAGGATGCCCGAAGACCTGGCCTATGAAGCTGACGGGGAACGAAAAGAGATCGCAGTAGCAGATATGCCTGCCGAACTGATGTACCTGGATGTGGGCGAGAAGACGATCGCCTCCTACCGGGAGAGTATCAACGGAGCAGGAACAGTCTTCGTGAACGGGCCTGCGGGCGTGTTCGAAGACCCCGCCTTCGAGGTCGGGACGAGAGAGATCTGGCAGGCGATCGCGAAGGCGCCTGGCTATACGGTGATCGGGGGCGGGGACAGCGTGAGCGCGACCTCGCGGTTCTGTGACCCGGCAGATATGGATTATATTTGCACAGCCGGTGGTGCTATGGTGCGCTACCTGTCAGGGAAGAAGCTGCCGCTGATCTCCGCGATGGAGAAGGCAGGAAAAGAAGAATAGATACAGTAAAACCTCCTGCGGGCTGTCTCCTGAGTATCGGGCGGCAGCCCGTTTTCATATACAGCAAGACCACACAAGAACACGATTCTGAGGAGATACAGGATGCTGAAAGATGCAGACGTAACAGCCTTGATGAAAAAGGCAAAAGTGATCAGGAAGCTGACGATAGATGAGATCGCGAATCTTGGTGCAGGCCATATCGGGGGAGCGATGTCGATCGTCGAACTGTTGACGATCCTCTACCACAAATGGATGAAGGTCGACCCAAAGGACCCGATGACGATGAGTACCTGCTCGATAGCATCGCAGACCAGGCGGGCTTACACTATCTGCGTAGTCTAAGTTAGGTCCTATTCCCGGTAGGAAGAGATGGATTCGGTGATTAAAAGGTTCGAATAATCCAAAACTTCCGGCAATTAATAGAGATCTTACGAAGGCTGCAGGATGGGCAGTCAATAACATGTATCAGTGATGCCACTGGTTTTGAACGAAAGACGATCCGCGGCTACCGAGACTGTATCAGGGAAGCAGGATTGCTCTCAGAATTACCTTCACGACAAGAAAATGAATTCTCACAGGAAAATACGAAAATTCGCATTTAGCTCAGAACGCAGCTTCAGGTTAAGCAAATTAAAGATGAAAGTAGCAGGGACCTTCCGGTCTGAATCTGGTGGCTCTAATTTCTGTACGATCTTCTCGATCATTGATACGGTCAGGAAGAATGGCGGAAATCCTCATGAAGCCCTCTCTGCGATATTTACTAACTCATTCTCTCTGTCATTCCTCGACTAATTCCGGGGTTGAGGACCTGAGTAGTTACCACTTTTGATGTAATTATTGACTAGCTCGTACTACTCTACTACCATGATTTCATGGAGAATTTATTTTCAGATGTTGAAGTATATTGGATATCTCGGTTTGATTATGAAAGGAACTGGTATCTGAAACAGCATACACATACGTTTTACCAGCTAATCTATATTGTGAATGGTTCCTGTCAATTGCAGCTGAACGGTGAGGATATTTATATATCAGCGCCACAAATAATTTTCCTATCACCCGGAGAATCTCATGGATTTTCTGAGATTTATACTGATAATCTGGTGACACTGGATGTGAAGTTCATGATCAATAATAGCAATCTTGTTGAAATTTGCAGTAATATTTCTCCTCTTACGAAACCTATAACTGAAGAGATTAAACAGATCTTAGAGCAGATACGCTTTCAGGGCATACGAAAAAATAGGTGGTATCAGGAGTTTTGCAGACTAAATGTAAGTAATCTTCTATTAATCCTGGAAAGCTGGTACAGCAAAGAGACTGAATCTCCTATACAGAGTATCCCAAGTTTACAGCTCAGTTCATGCAGCATAAACCCATTGACCAATAAGATCATACGCTATTTGGAATGTAATCTTTCTTTTGGCATAACTTCATCTGATCTTGAGCAGGTATTCAGTTTCAGTTATCGGTACTTAAGTGTCAAGTTCAAAAGAGATATGGGGATGACTCCCATGAGCTACAGGGAAAGACTGCGAATTGAGAGAGCTAAGGAACTCATGAGTTATACAACGTATGAATTGAAAGAGATCTTTGAGATGATAGGATTCTCTGATATTCATCAGTTCACGAAAAGCTTCAAGAAGATCGAAGGGATACCTCCCGGACATTGGCGTAACAACCTCCACAAGCAGATCAGACAGGATATTCTAATACATCCTGGATTTGTGAATAAGCTACAGATAGGAACAGAGTAAGAGAACAAAAGTTCCTCTTTTGATACCTATTGATCCATTTAAAACAAATATCTGGCAAAGGGAATAGGATAGAATCTTACTAGAAAACTAGGAGGTATCTATGCCGACAACGATGTCCTTTGCCGATTTGCATATTATCAACGATCAAGATGACAAATCATTGCAGCGCGTTGCGATTCTTGAGAAACCATATTCCCTGAAGCTGGCTAAAGCAGAAATTCCTGAGCCGGGTCCGGAAGAAGTACGGGTGAAAATAATCTTTGTCGGAATCTGCGGGTCAGATCTGGAAGCTTTTCGGGGGACAAGGAAACCGGAATTTATCAGTTTCCCTGCACGTCTAGGACACGAAGTAGCCGGGATCATAGATAAAGTGGGGACCCAAGTCCATGGCCTTGCAGCTGGTATGAAAGTTGTCTGCCGGTATGTCTGGGGTGCCTTTGCTGAGTATATCACCTGCCGCCCATTCAATATTCAGGTGATGCCGGACGAGTTTTCGTTAAAATCAATAAGCCTCATGGAGATTATGCCAGGAGTGATACATACCGCTGAACTTTCTGAGATAGACTCGGGGACCTCAGTTCTCATCATGGGGCAGGGTGTGAGCGGGCTGATGTTGACACAGATTCTTTCGCTCTATTCTCCGAAGGAGTTGGTTGTCACTGACCTGAAAACACGAAACTTGGAATTTGCCAAACAGTATGGAGCAACTAAAGCGATATGCCTCCCGGACAGCGACACGTCGACTGCTGATTTCCTGAAGCAGGAATACCCGGATGGATTTGATGTGGTGATACCCTGCCTCTTGGAAGGAGACTGTGTCATGGATGCCGTCAATATAACTCGTGTGGGTGGGAAAGTAGTGTTATATGGCGGGATAGGAACAGCCAGGCAGCCGTTTGATTTCTTCAAGGTCCACAGGCGACGGGTCTCGATCATTTCGACAGAACCGAGGAGGGATATAGATATGTACCGCTATTTCAAGGAAGCGGTATCCCTTGTGAAAGATGGTCTTATTCATACGGATCAGTATATTGACAGGATATATCCGCTTGAGGAGATCCAGGAAGCCTTTATGATGCGAAATGACAACAGTAATGACATCATTCATGTATTGATTGATGTCAGGAATCAAAATGACAAGAGTGCTTTAGGAGGAGAATTCGATGAAAGATAATGGCTCTACTTTTTGGTTTATTGTAGGTTGGATGAGTAATGTGGTCTTCCCGGTGCCCCCTGCTCCGATGATCCCGGTAAGGCGTTCCTCAAGGGAGAAGTCCCGGTAGAGATACCGCTTCTTCGGGTAATCATAACCCTGTAATAATCTTCGGTAGGTAGTGCGGATAGCATTCATTATTGGAATGGACTCCTATTTTTGTCCTCTATAATTAGACTATAGTCCAAAAATAAGCCAAACGCAAGACTATGCATCACAGATCGTTCAAAACCAAGCATCACCGATTCACTTCATGAGCCTATGCTGCAGTTCTCATGGTACTTGCAGCTCAACCCCGTTTGCCTTGAGCTCCCGAATGAAGAGGTCCGGGGTGTCTTCGAGTTTCACCCCGTCAATATTGATTTCGATATCGGCCCGTTTGTATGACGATTCAAAGTACTTGTAATCTAACCTGATATCTTTCCGGTACCAATCCCGGTTTGAGTCATTGAGGACGCCAAAGATCTGTTTGGAATCCTTGTCAAAGAAGGTCAGCCTGTTCAGTACGTTCTCGTACGTATCCAACACATGTATGGAATAGAGGTCTTTATTCTTCTTGTGTCTCTTATATACGCTGAGGTACGCGAATTTCAGGCCGGCCGGGGTCCCTGCGATAACAGAGTCGATGTTCTTCGATAATGCAAGGTCCAGGACGACACTGGCCCGATTCCTGAATTCATTCATGAAGACACATTCATCCTGGAGCCTCTCTATCGGCATCTCGTAGTACTCTTCAACCATCTCATTGATGTCAAAGAACGTGAAACCCAACTTCTCTGCCAGCATGCGGCCGATGGTCGTCTTGCCGACACATGCCATCCCCACCAGGTAAATGATCATACGCTTCTCCCTCTGATGCACAATCCAGCGCATGGAGCATCACGGATTGCACGGTAGTATTATTCATCATACCTGCAAGTCCAAGAATTGAACAGGTTTTTCCCCGGGGTATGGTTTAGATTCAGTGAATCGGTCTCAGTGGCGTCTCCTAAGTACGGGCTTGGCCGGGTATGCGCCTCCCTTCGAGCGGCGAAGTAAAAATAGTAAAACTATTGGTCAAAATAGTGTTTGTGGGCTCATTTCCTGCATGGTACTAATAGGTATCCTAACTGAATTTCGGGAAGTCCCAGTTGCGGTTGGTTGTTGGCAAGACTCTAGGGTGGATGGGGTTCACCCCTGAGAACCCAAGTTGTAAGAGTACGTGAGGAGTTGCATACTCTAGCCCGATGATCGAAACCATGCATGGGTCTTTCCTGGATTCCGGAGTACGACAAATTGAGCTTGAACATAGCATCTGCAGAAAAGCATAATACGATCCCTGACGGGTTCCCGTTTCACCTTTTCTCAGTATATGTCCTGTTCTATGCAGGACAGTCTATCTACAACACCTATGTGAATCTCTTCCTCCATTCCGTTGGGATCTCTCAGTCGCGGATCGGCCTTATGGTCTCAGTCTCGACCCTGTTCATGATCATCGCCCAGCTGTATTGGGGACTCATCACGGACAGGGCCCGGAACAGGAACAGGGTGGTAAGTCTCCTGCTGCTTGCATCAGCCTTGACGGCAGCAGGTTTCTACCTGGTCCATACCTATATCGCCTTGTTCCTCCTGTTCGTCGTCTTCGCGGTATTCTTCAACCCGGTGATTCCCCTCCTTGACACCTGCAGCCTCGAACTGCTTGGGGACGGCAGGAGGAGCTACGGGGAGATCCGTCTCGGCGGGACGGTCGGGTATTGCCTGACGGTCCTGTGCATAGGATGGCTCATCGCTGATTCCTACTACCGGATCTTCGCCCTGGTCTCAGGGTTCTTGGGACTGGGCTTCCTCATCAGTATGCTGCTCCCGAGGATCGAAGGATCAGCCGGGAAGGCTATGGGAGCGAAGCAGTTCCGGGAACTGTTCGGGAACAGGCAGCTGATCGTGATGGTCCTCTACAACCTGGTCTTCTCGATCGGACTGAACATGTTCTACCTGTTCTACCCGATATACTTCACAACCATCGGAGGGGATAGCGCGAAGGTGGGACTCATGATGTTCTGCTGCGCCCTCTCCGAGATACCGATGCTGCTGGTGATCCGCCGCCTGGTCGATCACTTTGGTATTCGCTGGATACTGCTGGTCGCGGGATGCACCACGACTGTCCGTTGGCTCCTGCTCTACCTGATCAAGGACCCATCCCTGGCCATCCTGCCAAACCTGCTGCACGGCCTGGGCTATACCAGTTTCAGTTACTGCATCATCACCTATATCGGCAAGAGTGTACCGGAAGGGTTGCGGGCGACAGGACAGTCGCTGAACATGATCTTCGGGATCGTGGGATCGAAGGTCCTCTTCGGGTTCATCGGGGGGGTAGCCGGTGAACACTACGGGGTAAACAGGATCATCCTGTTCAGTGCGCTCCTGCTCGTTGCCGCCACCTGCGGCTTCGCAGTCTGGAGCAGGTCCCAGAAGGAGCTGTTGGGGCCGGCAGATCCCTGTTTTGGCTAAGACCTTACGGAGTAAGGCTAACATATATGGAGGTTTTCATGAAGAAAGTAGTAGTGTGTATGTTGCTTATCACGATGGTGATAAGTATGGCATTCGCGAACGGCGGGCAGGAGACTGCAGCCAGCGAGGAAGGGTCAGCGAAAGAGATCCGTGTCGTCACGTTCTTTGCAGGTTCAGACCAGTGGGCGCCTGTCTGGAAAGAGGTGATCAATGAGTATATGGAAGAGCATCCCGATGTGACCATCGTGGATGAGAGCCAGCCGACAGCAGGGGCGAATGACCTGCTGAGGACCAAGATCCATTCAGAGGTAGCTGCGAAGACACCGCCGGACCTGATGCTCTATTACAACGGGGCAGAGGGAGAGACGATGGTCGACTCGGAACTCTTCGTTGACTTCACCTCCCTGATGGAAGCAGATGCAGACTGGGCAGGGAACCTGAAGCCAAGTGCCATGGCAGCCGGGAACAAGTACGGCCAGCAGTACTGTATCCCCTTCATCGGGTATTTCGAGGGACTCTACTACAACAAGGGCCTGTTCGACGAATTCGGGCTTGCAGAGCCGACGAGTTGGGAGAACATTCTGGCAAGTGTCGATACCTTCAACAAGAACGGGATCGCGACCTTCTCCACGACCCTGGCAAAGCCGAACTACCTGATCGAACTCTTTATCCTCTCCCAGGTCGGCACGGAGGGCCAGAAGGACTACTTCGGAGACTCCTGGGCACCGGCACTGGATGCAGTCAAGCAGCTCTATGAGGCAGGCGCCTTTCCGCCGGATGCCATGACCATGTCAGAGGATGACATCAGGCTTCTGTTCGCTGATGAGAAGGCAGCCATGATGATCAACGGCTCCTGGCTGGTATCACGGCTCAAGGGGAATGAGAACATGCGGATCATCGCCATGCCGACACTCCCCGGCGGAGTCGGCGGGGCCAATACCGTGCTCTCGGGATTCGGGAGCGGCTGGTATATGAGCAAGAAGGCGGCAGAACGTGATGATGCTACCCTCGAGTTCCTCAAGTACATGACGAGCCCCGAGGTCATGACCAGGTTCATCGCCATCGGCGGGAGTCCTGCAGTGACCTGCAATGTGCCTGAAGGTGCAACGAGCCTTGAGGAGAGTGCCGTGAAGATGCTTAATACCGCGACCTTCTCAGCACCTGCCGTGGACAGCCAGGTCTCACGTGAAGCGTGGCTGACCCTCACGAAACCGGGAGTGCAGTATATCTGCGAAGGTATGAGCACCCCTGAGGAAGTACTGGAAGCAGCAAGGTCCCTGAACGACTAAGGTCCTTGATACCGTACCAGGGGTTTCAACCCCTGGTACGGGTCGATCATGAAGGAATGAGTATATGATTCTACGAAGCAAACGGTATTACATGACGTACCTGGCACCGGCAGCCCTGCTGATCCTGGTATTCCTTGCATACCCCATGTTCAAGACAGTCTACTACAGTTTCACTGCCTGGAAGAACTTCTCCCCCAGGCAGACCTGGGCCGGCTTTGACAACTATGCCCGCCTCCTGAAAGATGTGGTGGTCATGAAATCGATCAGGAACACCTTCATCATGATGGGTGGGGTATTCCTCTTCCAGGTCGGGGTCTCCCTGGTCCTGGCGATCCTGGTATCGGGGACGAAGCGGATGTTCAAGTTCTTCAGGACCGTCTACTTCTTCCCGATCCTGATCTCGGCGACAGCCATAGGGCTGATGTTCAAGCTCATCTACGGATACGAGTACGGACTGCTGAACCTGGTCATCGAGCTCTTCGGCAAGGAGAAGCAGGTATGGCTCAACACGAAGAGCTCGATCTTCCTGGTGACCATACCCATCATGTGGCAGTATGTGGGGTTCTATTTCGTCATCTACCTGACGGGGATGTCCAAGATATCGCGGGAGATCTATGAGTCTGCCGAGATCGACGGCATCACGCCGTTCAAGAAGGCTTTCTACATCACGATACCGATGCTTCGCGATATCATCATATCAGTGGTGATCCTCGTGATCTCGGGATGTTTCAAGGTGTTCGACCTCGTCTTCATCATCACCAATGGCGGGCCGCTGAACTCGAGTGAACTGTTGAGCACCTATATGTACACGACCGCATTCATGCGATGCAATGGCGGCTATGCGAGCGCTATATCGATCCTGATGATCATCATCGGGGTGGGCGTGACCGTGATCATGCGGAAGATACTGGAACCAAAGGAGCAGTACTGATGGGACTCGAATCGGCTAGCACACCACAGGCGCAGAAACTGCGCTCCCGATTGCTCAAGGCAGTCACCTATACCGTCCTGATCCTCTGGGCCCTGACGACCATCATCCCGCTCTTCTGGGTCGTGATCAACTCGTTCAAGCCCTCGATGGAGATACTGCGGAGCAGCCTCTCTATACCAACAGGACTCGACTTCACCAACTTCTCGACTATCACGAAGTATCCCGACGTCAACCTGGTGCGGTCCCTGAAGAACAGCTTCATCATCTCCGGGTCAGTCGTCCTCTTCGTGATCATCTTCGCCTCTATGGCATCCTTCGCCCTGGGGCGGTTCAGGATGAAGGCTAGCAGGTACATCATGTCGATCCTGACTGCGGGACTGCTCGTCCCCAGTTTCGCGACCGTGATCCCCAACTTCGTCACGCTCAGCTACATCCCCTTCGTCAGGGGTGACTACCTGGCTGCGATCATACCGCAGACTGCCGGCAACCTCTGCTTCTCCATCATCATGATGACCGGCTTCATGCGGGCCCTGCCGCTGGAACTGGACGAGGCTGCCGTGATCGACGGGGCGAGTATCCCCAGGATCTTCCTGCATATAGCGCTGCCGCTGTGCAAGTCGATGATGGCGACCATCGCCATCATGGTCTTCATCTGGAGCTATAACGACCTGTTCACCTCGCTGGTCTATATCTCTGACCAGGCGAAGAAACCGGTCTGCGTGATCCTGTCGATGGTGAGCAATATGTTCGGGACCGATTACGGGGCGATGATGGCAGCCATCGTGGTCACGCTGGCACCGCCGCTCATCCTCTACATCCTTGCCCAGGAGCAGGTCGTCTCCGGTTTGACTGCCGGTGCCGTGAAGGGCTGATACCATCTAATAAGGAAGTGACTATGAAGATACTGACCAACCATATCGGGTATTCTGCAGCAGGGGAGAAGAAGGTCGTCGTGCAGTGCAGAGAGGGAGAAGTACCTGAGACCTTCACCGTCCTTGACGAGTTCGGGACTGAAGTGTTCACCGCCCCCCTGGCCTATGCAGGGCCCGTTGACCGCTGGGAGATGGGAACCTACTATACCGGGACCTTCTGTGAGATCACTGACGAGGGGACCTACCGGATCAAGGTCGGGAATGACGTCTCTCCTGACTTCGAGGTCAGGAGATTCCTCATCACCATGAGGATGATCAATGCCGTGAGCTACTACTTCAAGGCCCAGCGATCCAGTGGGGAGTGGCTGCATGAGGATCGCACCCTCCGGTTCAACGGGCCCCGGGAGGGCTGCTTGGACGTGCATGGGGGGTGGTATGACGCCTCGGGTGATGTAGGCATCCATCTCTCCCACCTCTCCCACAGCAGCTATTGCAACCCGCAGCAGCATCCTTTGTCGGCCTATCTCTTCTTCAAAGCGCATGAGCGTGTGTGTGGAAGCGGGAATGAGTATTATACGATGCTCTCCAGGCGGCTGCTGGATGAAGGGTATTGGGGAGCGGACTTCCTGATGCGCATGCATGTGCCGAACGGTTCGTTCCTCCTCTCGATCAAGCGCATCAACCCGTTGGGACCCGTGCAGGGCTCGCGGATGATCGACTTCGAGTACCGGAAGAGCAGCAACAAGGTATGGGCGAAGACTGCAGAGGCCGATGAGGAGGTCATTACCGATGAGCGGTACGAGGCCAGTCTCAGAAGCGGCGGAGGCATGGCGATAGCCGCCCTGGCAGCTGCCGGTAGAAACTGGCTCCCCTCAAGCGACTACTCCCAGGAGGAGTACCTCCAGTGCGCTAAACAGGCATGGCATCACCTGCTTGCCCATAATGAACGCTACACCAATGATGGTGAGTGGAACCTGGTCGACGAATACTGTGCCCTGACCGCGGCCAGTGAGCTCTATAAGACGACGAAGGAGTATGAGTACCTCGTCTCAGCGAGGACCATGGCTCGCCGGATCATTGGGCGCTCAGTCGAAGTGGCAGACGGTATGCGAAGGCTCGAGGTTGCAGACGGGATCCCCTTCTACCATGCCTCGGATGAGGGGCTGCCGATCGTCGCCCTGCTCGGCTATGTCGAGCTGGAGACTGACGAGAGGAGGCGCCAGACGGTGATCAGGACTGCTGAAGAGCTGATGCGGTGGAAGATCCACCTCACCAAGTCGGTGACGAACCCCTTCGGCTATCCCAGACTGGAGTGCCTGGAGGAGGGGAAGCTCGTCGGGCGGTTCTTCTTCCCCCATACCAGTGCCGCGGCACCCTGGTGGCAGGGTGATAACGCACGGCTGTCATCCCTGGCTTCAGCTGCGATGCTGGTGGCTTCCGTCACGGATGATGAGAGGCTCTCTGCCGACTGTAAGAAGATGGCCCAGGACCCCCTCGACTGGATCATGGGGCTCAACCCCTATGACAGTTCCATGATCGAGGGCTACGGCAGGAACAACATCCAGTACTTCTTCAAGGGACGGTATGACTTCCTCAACTGCCCCGGAGGGATCGTCAACGGCATCACCAGCGGCATCGAGGATGAGCATGGCATAGAGTTCGTCTCTGAGCCTGACGAACGGGTCGATGACAATTGGCGCTGGGGTGAGCAGTGGATCCCCCATGCGAGCTGGTTCTTGTTGGCGATGGCCTTGAAGCAGGAATAGGTTCGAACGTTCTCCTACCCCATAGCGTACCATCCCTAAGCTCAGGGTTCATGATACAACTTCAGGATGTTGGGCCCTTCCCGGGTAGTGTGAGCTTGCACGATACCGCGTACGGGAAGGGTCCTCTTTTTATATGATCCATGGTAGCAGGTTCCTGAGAGTCCCTACGTAAAAATAACAAAACTATTGGTAAAAATAGTGTTTGCGGGCAGTTCCTGCTGCATGCTACTACTAAGTAACCTTTGTAAAGATATGGAGCGTACTGGTGATTGCTAAACATCCTGAACAGACAGAATTTGTACTTGGCGTAGATGTCGGGGGGACGAAGATATGCATCAGCAGTGTCACACGGGGGGGAGACCGGCTCCATACTGATTTCTATGTATCTGACCAATCCAGCCCGGAGGCGGCAGTGGATACGATCATGAGCAGTATAGCCCACTTCCTTGATGCGTACTGTGAGCATCCTCCCGTCATGATCGGAGTCGGGATCAGGGGCCATATCGACAACCGGAAGGGTATGTGGCTGAGTGATACCATGATACCGACCCTCTCCTCGGTACCCCTGAAGGCAATCATTGAAGAGCAGTTCAAGATCCCTGCGGCCATTGATAACGACATCCACTGTGCTGCACTGGCCGAACTCTATTTCGGTGTCGGCAAGTCCTATGATGATTTCGTCTATATGAATATCGGTACGGGAATCGCTGTCGGCATCATCAGCGACAGGAGACTGGTCCGGGGAGAGTCGAACTATTCCGGGGAGTTCGGGCATACCCTCGTCGACTCCAACGGGGAGCGGTGTACCTGCGGGTTCTACGGTTGCCTGGAGCCGATAGCATCCGGGAACGGTATCTCGACACAGGTCCTGAAGCGCATCTCTGAGTTTCCCCAGTCATCGCTGGGGAAGCATATACGGGATGGTAAGATCGGCATGCCCATCGTCTTCATGTCCTATGATGACGGTGATGAACTTGCACGCCTGGTCGTGAACAAGGCTGTAGAAGGGTTGGCTGTAGGGATCGTGAACCTCATCAACCTCCTCGACCCGGGTGCGGTCATCCTCGGGGGAGGAGTCGTCAGCGACGGGTGGCTGCTGCCGAAGGTCGAGGCTGTCGTCCGCCGATATGTGAGGAAGAATACCAAGAAGAAACCCAAAGAGCTGCGTGTGTCAGCCCTTGGATCCAGATTCGTCGGGGTCCTGGGGGCTGCCTGCCTCGGTTGGGAAACACTATACAATCAGGAGCTTGAAGTATGAATGGGAATGAGAAGTTGTACCAGAGGATCATGTCACTCAGTGATCGTGAGACCTGGGAGAAGTCGGGCAGGATCTCTGCAAGGGGGATCTCCGATATCATCAGGGAAGTGAACCTCGGCATGATAGACCACGTCTATCTCGTCGGCCATGGCTCGTCGCTTGCAGATGCCTATGTCGGGGAGGCCTGGTTCGAGCATATCGCGAAGATCTCCGCGAAGGCGATACCGGCATTCTGCTTCCGCAACTACGTGGACCCAAAGATCCTGAAGGGGGAACGGGAGCTGGTCATCGGTGTCACCGCCTTCGGGACGACGAAGAGTGTCGAGGAGTCCCTGAAGTTCGCCCGTGAGCATGGGGCATTGACCATCTCGATCTCCGGAGAAGGGGACCTTCCCTGCCATATGGCTGCCCATTATGCAGTAGAGACCGACTCCCGGAACGAGAGTGTCGGACGGGCGAGGACGACCTCGTTCAGCCAGCTGCTTCTGGCATTGTACCTGTTGGCAGTAGAGATCGGGAACGTCACTGACCCCGATAACAAGAAAGACAAAGCATATTGGATGGGACAGCTGGAACTGCTGTACGGGGCTCTGGGAGCCCTGCCCGGGATCTCCGAGGAGATCGAGGAGAAGGCAGCCGTCATGCATGAGATCGGGGCACAGAATGTCTTCGTCCTCGGGACAGGACCGAACCGGGGGATCATGGAAGAGGGAGCCCTGAAGATCACCGAGTTCGCCTGGATCCTTGGTGAGGGCGAGGAGACCGAGGAGTTCGCACACGGACGGTTCAGGGAGGTCGACGAGAAGACCCCAATGTTCATCATAGCCCCGAATGGTACCTCGTCATCCAAGGTCCTCGACATCCTCTCCGGTACGGCGAAGGCAAAGACCCCGACCATCGTCCTGACCGATGTGGTGAGTGAACCCTTGGGGAAACTCGCCTCACACATCATCCGGATGCCGGGAGGGCTTGATGAGTATGTGACCCCCCTCCTGTACGTCATCCCCTTCTGGCTGTATGGCTATTTCATGGGACTGAAGCTCGGGGTGGAGGTCGGGACCCCGCGTCATGATGTCAGGGCGAAGGATATAGACTTCGCAGCCCATTACGACCCGACCGGGGAGCCCCTGGCATAGGGCATGGGCTCACACGTAGCGGGGAAATCTGTTGCAGTGTCAGCCAAGGCAGTATACACTGCTTTGACTGATACTGGACAACGAAATCTTCAGGCAAGAAGGGTGATGCATGGACAGACTGTATCTGGGAGTTAACTTCAATATCGACACGATCGTCATGGGGCTGGTCGATACCAAAGGGCAGATCCGAAACAAACGGGTCAAGCCTATCGCCATACGGCATCAACAGGATTCAGTCTCCGCCCTGGAGGCATCGATCACGGGGTATCTGGCAGACTGGGAAGGAGCACCTCCCGCTGCGATCGGGATCAGTCTTCCAGGCCAGATCCACCGGGAGAAGGGTCTCTGGCTGAACTCGATCCTGGCCATGATCTCCACCCCGGTGAAGCTGGTAGAGCTGCTGCAAGGCTGCGTATCCATCCCCATCTTCATAGACAATGACATCCATGCCGCCACCTATGCAGAGAACTATTTCGGGATCGGCCGCATCACGAAGAACTTCATCCTCGTCAATATCGACAACGGCATCTCGATGGGTATCGTCAGCGAGGGGAGGCCGGTGAGCGGGGCCAACAATGCTTCTGGTGAGATCGGCCATATGAGTGTCGAATACAATGGGGAGCCCTGTGAGTGCGGGCACCGGGGCTGCCTGGAACGGATAGCCAGTGAGTCTGCCCTGGTCAAGCAGGTGGTTAAGGCGCTTCCCCTCTACCCCGAGTCCCGCCTGAAGGCCTATGAGATGATGGGCCTGCTCTCATCGAATGAGATATTCTCAGAAGCTCAGCAGGGAGATCCCCTGGCTCGGAAGGTCGTAGACAGGGCTCTGCGGGCTGTGGGGATCGGGGTGGTCAATCTCATCAATATCCTGAACCCTGAGTATATCATCTTCACGGGCAAGGTGATCGAGAACCGGTGGTTTTTCGACCGGGTCCATGACTATCTCTATGAGAATGGGTATATCGCGACGTTGAATGGGATCCAGGGGGTCTCCTACTCCTACCTGAGTAAGGATGATCTTGAGATCTGCGGTTCTGCCAGCCTCTGCTGGGCAGGGGAGTGAGATCGTTAAAACGGTATGGCAATCAATACGTGCTTCAGTCATAAGGATCACTACCGGATCAGTCTCTACCAGGATTCCTTGAAGGAGAAGGAAGCTGAATGGAACACCTTCCGGCAGACGGGTATGCTCTTCTGCATGACCGGGACCTGCCTCTTCGAGACCTCCTCGATGCAGACCATCCTGCAGGAGTCCCAGATTGCCATCATCTCTGCAGACGAGGTCTTCAGGATCCGTGACTGCGAGCATGGGAAGTATGCGTGTGTCCTGCTGCTCGTCGATAGCTGTATCGGGCAGTTCTTCGATGCGAATGACTCGAAGATCGCCCTCCATTTCTTCGATGAGATCAAGAAGACCTCGATCGTTGACATCATCTCAGAGACTTCACAGTTGATCTTCATGGCAGCGCAGCGGCTCTATCGTGAGTGTGTTGAGAAGACCTTCAAGCATGATTTCTACAAGGCTTCGCTCATCAGTATCATCATGAAGGAGATCATCCCGCTGTACCGGACCGCTAACCCTGTCCTGAAGGAACACAGCTGTGAAGTGAGCCAGATCGAGCAGTCCCGGGTGGTGAAGCGGGCGATCCATTTCATCAACAACAACTATGACCAGGATATGAACCTGAACAGGATAGCCCAGCACCTCAATATTAACCCCTCCTACCTCAGCAGGCATTTCAAGAAGAAGCTTGGGGTGAACATCACGGAGTTCATCACGACAAAACGGGTGTTCGCGGCAAAGAACCTGTTGATCTCCACTGACGGGAACGTCACCGAGATCGCCCTGGCGGTCGGGTTCCAGAACATCTCTTATTTCAATGTGGTCTTCAAGAAACATACCGGCAGCAGTCCCACTGCGTTCAGGAAGCATAACGGGACAGGGATCACCAGGAGGATCTCATAGCTTACGCATGGTTCAATCCCCGAATATGACCATATACAGACGCTCGATCCCATCGATCTCATCATCGGTCAACAGGGAGAACTCTTTCTCCCGTGCCCTCTTAGAGAGGACTCCCTTGTTCTGGGATAGGAACCTGTAGAGCAGATATACCGTCTTGTCAGGCATCGCGATCTGCTTCTGTATCGTGACTCGAAATCGATCATAGTGGATGAGATGATCCGCTTCTTCAGGCAGGTCATGCTCGATGGTATCCTGGACACACTGATAGAGGAATTCTGCTCAAGCTGTCTATCGATAGGGGGAAGCATCTCCACAAGACTTAGGCCGAGGCTACCTGAATAACGGTTATTCTATCTGAAAAATGCTTATATTTCAGAAGAATACTGAAAAATGCTTATATATGAGAGAAAAAGTGAAAAATCATTACATCGTATGTGTACTATGAATCATCCGTGCTATGGGAAGAGGCTATCGTGAGAAGCAGTCTGCTGCATGCAGATCACATATCTGTTCTCAAGATCTTGATCTCTCTGCCGGCAAACCAGTCAGCACAGCATGCACGGACGAACTGGAGATCCTTTATGGGGAAGCCTGAAGCGTCCCCGAGGACTGCATCGATCCCGCAGCGGCTGCAGACGTACGTCCGTGCATCCCTGTCCTCGAACCAGTCCATCTCTTCCCTGTGAGGGTCATAGAGGGCCCCGCAGAAACAGCAGACGACCTGGGAGCTTCTCCTGATCTCTGCCTCGTTCTGGAAGGTATGCGTGTGTGCTGAATTGATTGTTGCTAATGAGTAATGGTTTGACATGGTGTCTCCTCCTGGTACTGATCATGTTCACCAGAATCCTCATGACCGTATAAAGAGAGGAACCACGTATCTATGATACTGCAGATTCCAGAGGGTGTCCATGCCACAAACGATATGCATGACTCTTACTACTCTGCCGGCCGGTAATGGAAAGTATTCGGTTCTTGTGGCGGATGTACTCACTTTCAGCTATACTTCAAGTATATGTACCTGTTGCAGGAGGTTCCATCAGTGATGAAGCATAAGAGCGTATTCCTTGACGAGTTCGAAGACCTGTTCCAGCCCCATATCCTGAAACGCGGGGAAGGCTATTACGATGACGGGAGAGTGCAGGACCTTGAGCATTCAGGGGATTCCTGGACTGCCCTGGTATACGGGTCGAACCCGTATGAGGTTTCCCTCACCCTGACTTCCGATTATGAGATCACCAGCATCACCTGCGATTGTCCCTACGCCGAAGAGGACAACTGTAAGCATATGGCTGCCGTGCTGTATGAGCTCCAGGAGGAGCTTGGGATCAAGGATAGTGACGGTGAGGTCTCCCTGGACTGGGCGGGGCAGACTATCGAGGCATTGGAGGCCCTCGACCGTGAGCAGCTGCTTAAACTCCTGAAGGTACTGATCAGGCAGGATCCCGACAACGGGATGCTGGTCCGTTCCTTTATCGCAGGCAGCAATGCCCCCGAGACCAAGGAAACGAGCCTGGATACCGTCAGGGAACTGGTTGAGACCGCCATGGATGACCTGATAGACTTATATGAACTCACTGAGGAGCCCGTTGAAGCGCAGGAGACGGCGGAGTACCACAAAGAACTGATCGACCAGGCCATGGGCTATGTGTATGCCGCATACGATCGTATGGAACCCCGGGAGGTGCTCGACCTCTCCTTTGCCGTCTTCTTTCCCCTGGCTAAAGCCTATTATGAGCTGGAGGAGTTCCCTGATGAGTTGATAGATCCCCTGTATGAATTGCCGGAGATCATGGAGCAGGTCTGCACCCTCGATGATCTCACCGACGGGGTACGTACTGAGTACATCAGCTGCTTCATCAAGCAGGTAGAGAAGGTACGAGCCCATGGTATGGCCGACCGGGAGGTGGAGTTCCTGAAGCTGGCTGAACACCTCTGTCGGAATAGGGAGCATGTCGATCTCCTTGCCTCCTGCCTGCGCTCGAGTCTGAAAGGAGCGGCAAGTCATCAGGTCCCCTTCTTGACATACGAGCTTCTGGAGGTCCTCTATAGGCTGTACAGCACCTATATGACAGATGAGGAAGTCACTGCCCTGCTGGAAGGATATATCCAGTACCCGAAGATGAGGAAACGCCTGATCAGACGTGCCTTTGATGCCGGCCGGTTCGAGGATGCGGAAGCCCTGGCACGTGAGGGAGAGAAACTGGCTCGTAAGAAGGATGACGAACGAACTGAGATAGCGTATATCAAGGAACGCTGCCGCATCTATGAAGCAGCCGGGAAGCCCGAGGAGCTGAAGTCGGCACTGTCTGACCTGTACTTCATATCGAAGGATTTCGATGACTTCCTCCGGTATAAGGCCTGCTTCCCTGACGATCAGTGGAAACAGGCAGCGCCACTGTTCCTGGACCAGCTGGATGACCTGGTCCAGGTCACTTCGGGGTTCTTGATGCAGAAGTATGCAGCCAGGGTCTACATCGCTGAGGAAGAATATGGGAGGCTCCTGTCGCTCGTGGCGGCGTCGCCCCACGAGCTCCTGGATTATGATGAGATCCTGGTCAAAGAGTATCCCGATGAAGTATATGAACTGTATGCGAAGCTGATCCTGCATGATGCCTCGCGCGCCTGGGATCGTGCAGGGTATCGGAAGGTCTGCAGCCTGATCACCAGGCTCAAGAGTATCGGTGGTGTTGTGATGGCCGAGAAGGTCAAGACGTATCTGCTGGTAACCTATTCCAACAAGCCTGCCTTCAAGGATGAAGTGAGCAAGGTCTGATGAGGAGGGATGATGGCCGCTAAGCCTAAGAGTAAGGAGATTATCGAGAAGGGGAAGAAGATCGCCGGGAACCTGAACGGGGATCAGGCGCTGCGCATACTCTATACCCTCGTAAGCAGGGATGCCTCTATTGCGTCAGCAGTGGTCAAGGAGGCAGATGTTGTCATCTCGGAGGTGGATCCTTCCGGGATAGCAGATCGTCTGTATGATGAACTGTGTTCCCTGGAGATCGAGGACTGCTGGGATGCCTCAGGACCGCAGCGGGGCGGCGGGTACAGTGACCCGATAGATGTAGCCTACGAGATGATGGAAGAGGTTGTAAGGGGGTATACCAGTGAGATGGACCAGTGCCGCAGGCTCGGTAAGCATAAGGAGGAACTGGTACATCTCGAAGGAATAATCCTCGGGCTGCAGATGTTCGATGAGGATGCCATGACTGACATGCACGAGTACCTGCAGGATGACAGCGAGACGTTCGCTGACCACCTGATCTGTGATTGGTTCAAGCAGCATACAGAGGAGACGGGGCACTTCAGGGAGCTCAAGGCCTTCCTTGATGAGCAGACCCCGGAGTGGATCGAGATCTATACCAGAGAGAGATCTTGAGTGTTGAGAAAGAGCAAACACGTTGCTACTGTTTCAGTATTTATAAGAGGTTTGTCTCGATTTTGTAATGCCTTGCGCAAATCAGGATTTCTTTTGAAGGATATCTTGACGTATGTGCGACTATATTATATTTTATAATTAGAAAACATCCCTATGAGTTTGACTCATAGACCCCCAGGTTAGGCCTGGGTTTTTTTATGAAAACAAAAGTATCATTCTTTGTAGATGGATTCAATCTTTATTACTCTCTGCGCAATCTAGCCAAAGAAAAACAGAACTCTTCTGTGAAGTGGCTTGACTTATACAGCTTGTTCTCAAGTTTATTGAGACCCAATGAAGAGTTAGCCAGTATAAACTATTTTACAGCAATATATCCTTTCAATGGCCAAGGAACGATAAAGAGACATAGAGTGTATATAAAGGCTCTTATGAGTAAAGGTGTCAATATTATAGAGGGAGAATTCAAGAAGAAAGATCGATTCTGTCCAAAATGCAGATCAGTATTCCGTAGCGCAGAAGAGAAAAACACAGATGTCAATTTAGCAATTACATTATTCAAGAATGCATTTTTAGATGAATATGATAAAGCTGTAGTTGTTTCAGGTGATTCTGATATCTTGAATGCTATCAAAGAAGTAAAAAAGTGTTTTCCTAATAAAGATATTGGGATTTTTCCTCCCTATGGTAAATGGAGTAATGATTTACGTAAACACGCAGATTTCGTTATCAAAATGAAACAGTCGCATATTATTAATAGTATATTCCCTAAAGAAATAACCTATAAAGGAATTACAATAACCTGTCCACCTGAATGGTTTGTATCAAAGACTTAGGAGATCCTCCCCATGATCTCCTCCACTGATGGGGGGCAGCCCTTGATGAAGTTCGTGCACTTGGAGGTGCAGTTACCGATGCCGACCTTGCCATCAGTATGCTCACAGGCCTCCTTGTCCCTGAACGCCCTGCCGATGACGAACTGCTTGTCAGTCCCTGTCCTCTTCACTGCCTCCACCAGATTGGCATAGCAGGAGGAGCAGGCATCCCGCTGGTCTATCTGCGCGGCGATCTGTCCGAGGATGGGGTCCCTGCTGAAGGAGTCCCTTCGTTCTTCCGGTTCATTGATCTCCCTGATAGCCTCAGCAGGGTCCCAGAGTTCGCCGACCCCGAGTTCCGCTGAGCGCGTGATGTAGGGCACCTCTTCAGGTTCCATGTTGAGGAGCGTCACGGCATAGCTGTCGAGCAGGACGGGGTCGGTACAGAAGAGGATCCGGTGCATGTCCGAGGGGGATCCCCCCTCCTCGAAGGTCGGGTCCCCGCAGATCCCGTCCATGATGATGAAGTCCTGCCTGAGCACCGTGTTGAGCTGTGCGATCGGCTCATGGAGCCCTTCGGAATGGAATCTCCGTTTCTCGCTGTTTGGGATGCAGCCCTTGAGGTTCTTCAATGCCCCGGTGTACCAGGTCTGGCAATGGCCCTTGAGGACCGGCATGTTGACGAGCACATCGAACTCACTCATGCAGTCGCAGATCTTGAGGTTGTAGTCATCGGTGTAGACAGAGTCATAGCTGAGCTTCTGGGTATCGATCAGGGGTACCTGATACCGTTTCGAGAGGTCGGTGTAACCGCAGCGCTTGAAAGCCCGGTCAGTCCTGTCCCCGACCCAGGAACCTTCCGCGATGGTGATGGAGTCGAATCCGTGGGACTGCAGGTACTGGATGGCCCCCTCGACGATCTCCGGGTGAGTCGTGGCTCCCCCGTCTGCAGGGCTCGCGACTACCAGGTTCGGCTTCAGGCAGATCCGGGAACCCTTTGGGATCCTCTGTGCCAGCTCGACCGTCTCGAGCAGGTCCACCGTCATCTGCTGCAGATCGTCTTCCCCGTAGATCACTGTTATTCCCTGTTGGATATGGTCCATCATACACCCCTCGAATCGTTATATCATATATTATATATGAAGAAAGGGTTGGATGTGAATAGGGATGTGTGTAACTTAACTTCCTGACTTTTTATTACTCAAGGTCTACATCGAGGCCTCAGCGGGTACCATCCTTGATGAATCGCATCACGTCTTCAAAACTCTTATCACTCTTGTTGAGCGCCTGGGCAAGTTCCTGCAGCTGAAGGTTCTTCTTCTCTTCGTACCATCGTTCCAGTTCAGTTACGGCAGCATCATACCGGTCTTTCGTTTGTTCCACTGCATCTTGGGCCTTCTTGATCTTTGCATCAATCGATGCCATCGTCCTTGTGCGAGCCATCACGATCCCTCCTGTTTGTCAGATGTGCCTGTTGCAGCCAATACCCCACTAATGGATTGAGCTGTAGTCTGTACCGAGGCAGGATCTAAGCCCAGGGCCTCCAGGATCACTTTCTGGGTCTTCGTTACGGCATGATCGAGCCGGTAGATGCCGTCAAACTGGCGTACCATCTCGATCTTGTCCAACTCCTTGATTGCCGCCGGGACTGTCATGTAGTTTGGCCTCTTTTCCATCCGCGCCATCGCATCCTTAAGCAGGTTGTAGAGACGATTGCGTATGATGAGAGCGACAAACCCGATGAACACCTTGGCATCCGCAGCCTGGTCGGAATGGACACGCAGGCTCTTGTTGCCCAAAAAGGTTTTGTCGCTTCTGAACAGCTTCTCCGAAGCATCTCTGCTCCGATAGAGATCCATAGCCTCCTGGGCCGTCATCTGCTCAGAGGTGACGATGGCGAAGTAGCCGCATAGGGACAATTCCCGCTGGATCACATCGTTCCGTTCCCGCCAGTGGACCAGGGTCTTAGCTGATCCATCCTGCTCATTGAAATAGAGCTCATAATACTGGGAGTACGATTTCGGGAACGTGATCGCCTGTCCCCGATGCTTGAGGAGACTCTTCTCCATCCGCTCCAGCTTAGCCTCAAGCTTGCCTCTCTGGCTGCATTCAAGCGTTGAGGAATGGAAGATGTGGAAATACCGCTCTCGTGTATCATCAGCGTACAGCGGTGCCTTGATGGTCTTCCCATACACCCGGTGCCCACGAATGAAACATCTCCGGTCAGTCTCAAAGCTCCTCTGATGCTCCAGAACCAAGCCGGAGACGAGGTCCTTCATGCCCTTGACCATGATGACGAACTCATAGCCGCAGGCGTCCATGTACTGGATATTCGCCTTGGAGAAGTATCCTCGGTCAAGTATGAACCCGCAATGCCGGTATCCATAGCTGAGTGCTTTCTCCAGCATGAATTGGAGCTGTGAGACATCTACGATACTGCCGGGATACTCCTCATAGAACAAGGGGACCTGGTTCGTCTTGTCATAGGCAATCGAATAATTGAAAACGGGAAGCCCCTGTTCATCCTTTGGATGCCCAAACTCGACGATCTCGATGTCCCCGGCCTGGCAATTCTTGTTCGTGGAATCGTAGGAGATGTAGATCCGTTCTCGGTGATCCCTACGTCCATTCCACGCATTCAGGAACTCCACACTCCAGTGCTCAGGCATGGTGTTAAGGAAGTCTGAGACCTTAGAGTCGCTGTAGATATGCATGGCGTTGGTAAACAACGGATGGCAATAAGCATAGTCAGGATAGTACTGACCGGCATTGTTCTCGCTGATCAGGGAATATGCGGCAAGGTCCAGGAAGAACCCGGTATCCTTGTCGATGATGGGGTTGAGGGTCTTCTCGATCCCATAGTGCTCGATGATGCTGCGGATCGCCAACCAGGAACCGATCTTCAGGCAGCAGCTCCGGTCTGGATCAGTCGTACGACTAGGCGAAACATCAACGGCAGGAAAGTACTTCAGGAAATTTGGATTCGGATACATCTTGTGCTTATCGTTGCCAGCAATCTTGCCGATGACAACCCGCTTGGGGACATTGAACTTCCTGTCAGCATCATAGATCCGATCGTATTCGAAGTGCACGTAGGACGAATTATTCTTCGTCTGAATCACGATTTTACCGGGGACATCCGGCAGGTCAACCAGGGTCTTTAGGTACATGATATTCACCTCGTATTGAGTAATACTTTATACCTTAAGTATAGCAGACCTGGGCCTGGAATTCAACTGAAAACCGTTTATTTCTCCTTATATTTTAAAGATTTATGTATTGGCTTGTCGCGAAAAAGTGGTTTGAGTAATAAAAGTACAAGAAGTTAAGGGTGTAGGTGGTTCATCAGGACAATGTTGAAAGTTTTTAAAATGGATTTTAAAAACTATGCCTATAAACAAACTTTTAAAAATGTATTTTAAAAAAATTGCATACCTCATCAGTTTCTGCTATACTGTAGGTGTTATGAGCAGCTATATACCAAGACCGCTTTACCTGAAGCGATTGATTGAAGCACAAGGGACGAGAGTAATAAAAGTTCTCACTGGGATACGAAGATGTGGTAAATCCACCATGTTGGAGATCTATAGGGAATACCTTCTGGGAACCGGTGTGACACCGGCACAAGTGATCTGGGTCAATCTTGAAGATATGAGAAACCAGGCACTGCTGGATCCACATGCTCTGCATGCTTATATTCTTGATACCATGGACCAGGATGCCATGACCTATGTGTTCATTGATGAGATCCAGCAGGTCCCTGATTTCCAGAGAGTTCTTGCCAGCCTGCAGCTCAATGAATCGCTGGATCTCTACATCACAGGATCCAATGCGTATCTCCTGTCGGGAGAGCTGGCTACGCTTCTCTCTGGACGATATATCGAGATCGAGGTGCTGCCATTGTCGTTCGCAGAATATGTCTCCTTCTTGGGGGAAGGGGATCTGCAGCGGAAATATGCGGATTACCTCTCATTCAGCTCGTTTCCTTATACGCTTTTGCTGCGGGGGAAGAATGATACTATTCGTGATTACCTGCAGGGAATCTACAGCACGGTGATCCTGAAAGATGTCATTGAGAGGACCAGGATCTCTGACCCGATGATACTTGAGAGTGTGGTACGATTCCTGTTTGACACGATCGGTAATCCTGTGTCTATGAAGAAGATCTCTGACACGCTGACTTCGGCAGGAAGGAGGACCTCCGCCCCCACCGTAGAAAAGTATGTGACTGCACTGCTCAACAGCTTCCTGTTCTATCGGGTCCATCGATATGACATCCAGGGAAAACAGTACCTGAAGACGCTGGAGAAATACTATGCCTCAGATCTTGGGCTGCGGTTCTTGCTGCTCGGGGATACCAGACGTGATCTGGGCCATATGCTGGAGAATATCATCTATCTGGAACTGCGGAGGAGGGGGTATCGGGTATTCGTCGGGAAGTCAGGGGACAAGGAGATCGATTTCATTGCCCAAGACCAGTATGGGACCCGTTATTACCAGGTTTCTCTGACCATACGGGATGAATCGGTCCTGAATCGTGAGCTTGCCCCGCTGCTTTCCGTGAACGACCATTACCCCAAATATATCCTTACTATGGATGAGGATCCTCTTACGGCGATTCAGGGTATCACCTGTATGAACGCACTCGATTTCCTGCTTGGGAAGGAGCGTTGAGTCGCGGGGAGCCTCCCGCGACTCAAGTCTCCTATTTCAGGTAGCCGAGCCACCTCTCCTGGTAATTGAGCATGACATCGACGAGCTCGGGGACCTTCCTCACCGTGTCGACCACCGGGTTGACGAGCAGTGACTGGATCACGAGCTCCCGGCTGCCCTCGAGGACGGCATCTGCAAGCAGGTCGTAGGTCCCGGTGTAGTTTCGCAGGAGGGCGCCGAAGCCCTTCGGGTAGTCTGGGAAGGCCACCCCGGTTATACCCTTGCCGGAGATGATACCCGGGACCTCCACGGCGATGCGCTGCGGCAGGTCGGGGATGTACCCGTCGTTGAGGATGTTCACCGCAGCCTCCTCCATACATGAGTCTTCGAGGATGGCCTCGATGATCGGGACCGTCCGCTCGTGGGCCCCGTCATCCCGGAGCTTGAGCTCCGGGTACTCCTGGGAGAGCGAGAAGCGGTAGAAGGTGTAGAAGTCGAGGATCCCCTGGTGGTCGGCAGCGTCATAGGCCCAGGGGATGTACTCCCCGATATGGCTGTCAGAGGTGATCGGTAGGAGGCCGAACCGCTCCATGATCTCCCGGAAGAGGGTCCTGTCCGTCCAGGGGCGGGAGCTCTCCTTCACCTCGGAGAAGAACCGCTCGACGGCTCCTTCGGTCTGTATCGTGATGCCCGTCTTCTTAGCGAAGGCGAGGGCATCGCTGTAACCCGGTTCAGTGGAGAAGAGGGCAGGGGCCTTCTCCATGACCAGCGGGTAGGCCTCCTTCCCTGAATCTGCGTAGTGGACATCGAGTAACACGCTGAAGTGGTTGAGGCCTGCGGCACGGAAGGCGATGTTCTCTAGCGGGGTCTCCATGATCGCCGGGAGGTAGCGCTTCAGGGAGGCAATCTCGTGGCACATGCCGATGAACTGCAGGTCAGGGTATTTGCGCTTCACTGTGGTGACGATGGCAGTCATCGGGTTGGAGTAGTTGAACACGACCGCATCGGGGCAGATCTCCATGATGTCATCGCAGATCTCGAGGATCGGCGGGATGATCCTCAGGGCGTGGAACACGCCCCCAGGTCCCCCGTTCTCCCCGTAGACCTGCCGGATCCCGTACTGCTGCGGGACCTTCCAGTCCTGGTCCCAGAGCTCGAACCGGTCCCCGACCTCTATGGAGATGATCACGAAGTCGGCCCCGGCCAAGGCCTCCTTCCTGTCCGTTCCCGCCGAGATGGTGTAGGGGAGCCCGTGTTCGGTGATGAACCGGTCGCTCTTCCGGTAGACCGTATCTACCGTCTCACGGTTAATATCGAGCAGGGCGATGTGTGCTCCCTGCAGTCTCTTGCTCTGGAAGATATCCTCGAGCATCCCGTAGCCGAATTGTGCGCTTCCTGCGCCGATCAGTACGATCTTCATTATCTTACCCTCATATCGTTGGATGTGGACCCCCGCTCAACGAGCCATGGGTGCAGTTCTTCCTGTATGGTATTGGTATCTCCCGTCCCATGGATCATCCCATGGAGCTGCCGGCAGGCCTTGCGGGAGAGTTCGTCGACCGGCTGATGTACCGACGTGATGGACGGGGTCGGCAGCCCGCAGATCGGGGTGTCATCGAACCCGACGACCTGGATCTCCTCACCGACCTTCCAGCCGAGCTCCTTCAGGGCCGTGATCGCCCCGAAGGCTACCACATCCGCCTGGCAGAAGATGCCGTCACCGGCCCTGAACAGCTCCCTCTGCTCCATGACCCGGCGGTACCCGCTTTGGAAGGAGCAGTCAGTGAAGAGGATGAGCCCCTCATCATAGGGAAGCCCATGGGCTGCGAGAGCCTCGCGGTATCCCTGCAGCCGGTCAGCGAACTCACCGGCCGGGCGCTTGTACCCCACCATGTCGATGACCCTGCGGCAGCCGCAGGCGATGAGGTGCTCGGTCGCGATACGGCCCCCGGTGATGTTGTCGGTGAAGAAGGAGGGGAAACCCCCGGCAGGTACATACTTCGGCCGGGAATGGAGCTGGACGAAGGGGACGCCGTGCTCTGCAAGGTACCGGTAGTCTGCTTGAGGTATCTTCGAGTGGACGAGGATGAACCCATCCACCTTGTTCTGCATGATCAGCCTCTGGATGCTGCTCTCCCCGGTCTCGGGATTGCTGGCCTCGAGGACCAGGGCATCGAGCGCGAAGGACTCCAGGGTCCTGCGCAGGCTCGCAAAGAGGAGGTTGAAGTACTGGCTCGTCCCGAACCCGTCCCATTCGCCGTCATGGATGACGGCGATGATCCCCCTGGTCCCGGTGCTTAAGGACCTGCCTGCCGCATTGAACTGGAACCCCATGTCAGCGGCGAGCTGCTTGATGAACTCCTTCGTCTCCTGCTTCACGCGGGGGCTGTCGTTCAGTGCCCGTGAGACGGTGGAGTGGGTGACCCCTGCTTTCTTTGCGATGTCCTTGATCGTGACCCGGTTCGTTCCCAATTGCCTTTTCCTATCAATACACACGTGTGTATTTGTTGTTATCATGATTGTACACGAGGAGGTGAGGTGTAGTCAAATAAAAAATCGTGCTCGTTACATGAGCTCTATGGAGTGGAGCATGCACTCCCGCCTGACCTCTTCCGGCCAGAGGCTTGCCTGCACCTCCCCGATATGGGCTTTGCGCAGTAGAAACATGCAGAGCCGTGACTGGCCGATCCCGCCCCCGATGGAGAGGGGGAAGTCACCGGCCAGCAGCCGCTTGTGGAAGTGGAGGCTCTTGCGGTCCATGCATCCCCTGAGCCCGAGCTGCCTGAGCAGCGCTTCCTCATCCACCCGGATTCCCATGGAGGATATCTCGAAGGTCCGGTTCAGTACCGGGTTCCAGAGGATGATGTCCCCGTTGAGGCCGCGGTATCCGCCTTCGGTCAGGCTGCTCCAGTCATCATAGTCCGGGGCACGCCCATCATGGGGCTGCCCATCCGAGAGATTTGCACCGATGCCGATGACGAAGAGGGCACCGTACTCCTTAGCCGCCTTTGACTCCCGTTCGGTGGGAGTGAGGCCGGGGTACTTCCTGCAGAGATCCTCAGCCTGGATGAAGGTGATCTTCTCCGGGAGGATGGGCTCTATCTCCGGGTAGCTCTCATAGACCATGAACTCCGTGGCTGTGAGGGTCGCATAGATCCTGCGAACCGTGCTCTTGAGGAACTCCAGGCTGCGCTGCTCTGCTGATATAGAACGCTCCCAGTCCCACTGGTCGACGTAGTAGGAGTGGAGATTGTCCGGTTCTTCATCGGGTCGGATGGCATTCATGTCGGTATAGAGGCCGTAACCGATAGGAATGCGGTAGTCTCCGAGCATCATCCTCTTCCACTTGGCCAGAGATTGCGGGATCTCGGCGATGGTGCCGTCCATCCCCTTAGGCTTGAACGAGACGGGCATTTCCACCCCGTTGAGGTCGTCGTTGACGCCCGTCCCTGCCTCCAGGAAGAGGGGGGCCGTGACCCGCCTGAGTCTCAGCTGGGCTGAGAGATAGGTCTGGAAGAACTCCTTGATCTTCGAGATGGCCAGTTCTGTCTCCGACAGGGAAAGGATCGAACGGTAGCCTTCAGGGTAATAGTACTGCGCGCACATAATGGACTCCTTGTCTTTTGGAACATCATACCGTAAGAGAACGCGGATGTGTAGCATGGAAGATGAAAAGAGGCGTTTTTCCCTCTTACCAGATTCCCCGTTTTCTGGCATACTCACTTCCATGGCAGACGACAAGAAGATCATATATTCAATGGTTGGTGTCTCGAAGAGATACCAGAACAAGATAATCCTCAAGGATATCTACTTGAGCTATTTCTACGGGGCGAAGATCGGGGTCCTGGGACTGAACGGGTCGGGTAAGAGTACCCTGCTGAAGATCCTCGCAGGGGTCGAAAAGGATTTCGACGGCGAGACCGTCATCTCAGCAGGCTTTACCATCGGCTACCTCGAGCAGGAACCGCTCAAGGCTGAGACACGCACGGTGCGGGAAGTGGTCGAGGAGGGGGCCTCTGAGGTCCTCTCCCTGCTCCGGGAGTTCGAGGAGATCAACGAGAGGTTCGCTTCAGAGATGACTGACGAGGAGATGGACGCCCTGCTCGACCGGCAGGGGAAGGTTCAGGACCGCATCGAGCAGCTCGACGGCTGGGATATCGAGTCGCGTCTC
Source organism: Spirochaetia bacterium (assembly GCA_963677595.1). Lineage (GTDB taxonomy): Bacteria > Spirochaetota > Spirochaetia > CAKZLE01 > CAKZLE01 > CAKZLE01. Next base: position 909,519 of record OY782041.1, on the reverse strand, counting down.
GACATGGCGATGGATGCCCTTCGCTGTCCCCCCGGTGATATGCCGCTCGACAAGGTCTCAGGAGGGGAGCGCAGGAGGACAGCCCTCTGCAGGCTGCTGCTGCAGAAGCCCGATATACTCCTGCTCGATGAGCCGACCAACCACCTCGATGCCGAGTCGGTCGCCTGGCTCGAGCACCACCTCCAGCAGTATGCCGGCACCGTCATCGCCGTGACCCACGACCGCTACTTCCTCGACAACGTCGCTGGCTGGATCCTGGAACTCGACCGCGGGGAGGGGATCCCCTGGAAGGGGAACTACTCCTCCTGGCTGGAACAGAAACAGGAACGGCTGCGGGTGGAACAGAAGCAGGAGTCACGGAAACAGCAGACCCTGCAGCGCGAGCTCGAATGGATCCGCATGTCACCTCGTGCCAAGCATGACAAGTCGAAGGCGAGGATCGGGGCCTACCAGGCCCTTGCCGATTCCGACAGCAGGGACCAGGACAAGGAGCTGCAGATCAGGATCCCGAGGGGCCCGAGACTCGGGAACCTCGTGTTCGAGGGGACCGGGGTCAGTGCCGGCTATGGGGACAGGCTCCTGATCGACAACCTCGACTTCTCCCTGCCTCCCGGCGGGATCGTCGGGATCATCGGTCCAAACGGGGCGGGGAAGACGACCTTCCTCAAACTCCTGACCGGTGAGCTTGAACCGATCTCCGGTGCTGTCAGGAGGGGGGAGACCGTAGCCCTCGGCTATGCTACCCAGATGCGGGAGAACCTCGACCCCAAGGACAGCATCTGGCAGTGCCTCTCAGGGGGGCAGGAGCAGATCCGGATCGCCGGGCGGCTGATAAACTCCCGTGCCTACTGCGCACAGTTCAACTTCGTCGGTGCCGACCAGCAAAAACAGCTGGACGTACTCTCCGGAGGGGAGCGGAACCGGGTCAACCTCGCCCTTACCCTCAAGGAGGAGTCGAACGTCCTTTTGCTCGATGAGCCGACGAACGACCTGGATGTGAACACCATCAGGGCCCTCGAGGACGCGATCCTCGATTTCGCCGGCTGCGTGGTGGTGATCAGCCATGACCGCTGGTTCCTCGATCGGATCTGCACCCATACCCTCGCATTCGAGGATGACGGGTCGCTCTTCTGGTATGAGGGATCGTTCAGTGAGTATGAGGAAGACAAGAGACGGAGACTCGGGGTGGATTCCATCATCCCCAAACGGCTCAAGTACCGGGCACTGACGAGGGACTAAGAGACTGGTCGTCACCTGCACAGCGGGTGATGACCATCTTGTTAACGGTGCAGCTTCTGGCGGATCTCTGAGAACACTTCCTCGGAGGTTCTAAGTCCCCCGGCTTCCATCGAGTTCAACCCATCATCAAGCAGGCGGTAGAGCTCCATATTATCGTTCTTTGTGATGCATACCGGTTCAGGACAGCGATGACAAATCTCTGATATCGCGTTGTATGGATTCCCCAGGTCATCACGTGAGTGAAAGAATGGCATATCTACAAACCTCCGCCAAACAGAATACTATGGATCACAGAATATGAGAATAGGGCTGTTGAATAACTGGGTTCAACACGGCAGAGGGGTAACTCCTCCTGCTGTATCGAGCAGCCAGGGATCAGCTGCATCCTAATGGATGAGACATTCTGTTTTTTCTTGATATCGCTATAATTCTTATGATTATTGTGAAATTATCTCAAAATATGTTGAAATATGTACTATTTAGCAGTATTCTTATACATAGATTGAAGATGCTGATCAGGTAGGAGCGTAGTATGTTAATCAATTTCACCTGTAGTAATTTTAAATCCTTCAAGGATGAGAAGACCCTTGATCTTATTGCTGCAAACCCAATCAAGGAGTATTGGGAAGAGAATATCATTGACACAGGCAGGTACCAGGTCCTGAAGAGTGCTGTTCTGTATGGGGCGAATGCGAGTGGGAAATCGAATCTGCTTGAAGCTTTGGGGAAGATGAAATGGGTAGTTCTCAATTCGTCAAAAGATGTACAACTTGGCGAACCATTGCATATCGATTGTTTCAGGTTGAGTACGGAGACCCTGCACCAACCATCTAAGTTTGAGATCACATTCCTGATCGGGCAGGTAAAATACCGATATGGATTTGAAGCTGATGATTCTGCGATACAAGCAGAGTGGTTACTGAGCAGTCGTAAGATCAAAGAGTATCCATTATTCATCAGGGAAGGTGAGAACATCCAGGTGTTCAGTAAACTCTTTCCAGAAGGAAGTGGATTAGAGGGAAGAACAAGGAACAACGCATTATTCCTTTCAGTCTGTGCTCAACTGAATGGAGAGATCAGCGGGAAAATCATTAACTGGTTCCATGATCTCACTATCATTTCTGGTATCGAGGATAGGGTTTATCAGCAGTTTACTGAAAAGATGATGCTGCAGTCTCCTGAGCACAAAGAAAGAATAATCGAACTGTTGAAGATCGCTGACCTGGGGATCAAGAATGTTGATATCCAACATGAGATGGGCAAGGAGAACTCCCGTATTTCGACCTATCATAATCTATATGATGAAAAGAACAGAATTGTTGGCAGCACAGATTTGGATTTTGAATCACAGGAATCGGAAGGGAGTAAAAAATTCTTTCGGCTGATGGGCCCGGTACTTGCTGCGTTACTGGATGGGAAGGTGCTTGTTGTTGATGAATTAGATGCAAGACTACATCCAAAGCTTACCACTGCCATCGTGAGATTGTTCAACTCCAGCTTGACTAATCAACATAAGGCACAATTCATTTTTGCGACTCATGATACCAATCTGCTCCGTACGAAAGTCTTTCGACGTGATCAGATATGGTTCACAGAAAAGACCCCTTCTGAGGATACTGACTTGTATTCACTAAGCGACTATATCATGCCAAAAGGGCAGAAGGTACGTAATGATGCTTCTTTTGAGAATGATTATATTCAAGGACGGTATGGGGCGATCCCATTCATCGGGGATTTTCGGAAGGTTTGGGGAGTTGAATGAGTAGAAGCCACACGTTCAATAAAGAAACACAACATAAATATGTGAAGCAATCCAGAACAAGAAGAACTGGTTTCAAGAAGTATAGGGAATATTTCTTGATTCTCTGTGAAGGAACAAAGACAGAACCGAATTACTTCGAATCATTCAAGAAACATCTACCAAGGGATACTGTGGATATAGAAATCGAGGGATTGGGGCAAAATACCTTATCTATTATGTGAGGGGGTAATTATTGTTGGAATATGGACTGCCTGTTTACGTAATCACACAAGGGTAGGCTAAGAAACTGCTTCGATTGGCTACGATTTAGGTAAATAATTACGCAATCATACACTTTTTACTGGATTTTCTCCCTGTTTCGAGTACAATATTGAAAGAGTTGTTGAGTATAGTTGATTACGTAGTCAGTAAAGGAGATGGGTATGAACTATGATTCGAATAAACCGCTTGTACGGTTCGCCGACCTCAGGTATGCCAGGGCCGCCTTCGTGGATGCGAGGATTCCGGGCAGCCACCTGAAGGAGAATTACTGCATCGTGGGGAGGGGGGTGTCCCAGGACACGAGACAGCCCGTCCATATCATGGAGACCGACGGGTTCCACATCGGGGCGGCGGGGCAGCCGCCGGGAATCCTCAACTCCCTGCACAGCCACAACTCGGCTGAGGTCTTCATGGTCTATAAAGGTACATTCCGGATCTACTGGGGAGCTGAAGGGGAGTATGAGGCGCTTCTTGGTCCCGGGGACCTCATAACCGTCCCCGTCCACTGCTTCAGGGGCTTCGAGGTCGTGGGAACCGAGAGCGGTTTCATGTTCGTCGCCCTCGGGGGAGACGACTGCGGGGGCGGTATCGTATGGCACCCGTCGATCCTCGCTGAGGGACAGAAGTACGGTCTCTACCTCAAGAGGGATAACACCCTTGCAGATACGGTGCTCGGTGACCCCGTACCTGCTGACGATGAACTGTTCGAGCCCCTCAGCATGGAAGAGGTACGGCAGTTTGACTCCTATTCCGTCGAGGAGATGCTGAAGTTCGTCTCGTTCAGGAAGGACCGGACACCGAGAGTGAGAAGGTTCTCCTCTTCTGGCGATTTCTCATGTCACCACGTATCCGGCAGCCCGGACCATCCCGATGACTTCGAGGCGAAGAGCCGTGACGGGCTCTGCGTCTATGCCTATGAAATGGAGACCGGCGGGTACGTGCCGATGCATCGCCGGTCAGAGAACCAGGTCCTGATCAACTACTGGGGTGATGTCAGGCTGACTTTCAGCGATACGGAACTGATGCCCATCGTCCTCGGTCCCGGCGATACCTATAACCTTCCCACCGGGCTGGGGGTCCGCATCGACTGCATCCGCGGCAGGAGCTATACCTATTGCGTGGTGAAGGGCGATGCCGTTTCTGCCCCTGAACTGGTCTAGGGCACGCCCGTGGATATCATGTTCCTGCCGGGGCTGCTGTGTACCTGCGACCTGTTCTCCTATCAGGTCAGCCACCTCCCAAACGGATTTCGGGCGGCTTGTGCTGAGATCCCGCCTGCGGGGAGAGCCTCATCAATAGCACGATCTCTCATCGGGTCGATCAGGGAGCCCTCGATCCTCTGCGGTCTCTCCTTCGGCGGCATCCTGGCAATGGAGATTGTACGGCAGAGGCCGGACCTGGTCTCCGGTCTGATCCTCATGGATACCAATGCCCTCAGCGAGAGCGAAGAGGTTTCTCGAAATCGGTATGACCTGGTCTCCCGTGCTGGGGAGCTGGGTACCGGCAGGATGTCGGCTGAGTACCTGATGGACAGTCTTGTCCATCCTGACCACGTTGAGGACCAGGACATGGTCAAGCTGGTCTGGAAGATGGCAGACCGGGTAGGTTCAGAAACCTATGCGCTCCATGCTGATGCACTTGCCGGCAGACGCGATTACTCCCGGGTGCTGAAAGGGTTCCGAAAACCGGCAATGATTATCTACGGAGAGCAGGACAGGCTGACCCCGAAGCCGAGGCAGGACCACCTGGCCTCCCTGCTGCCTAGTGCGAAGGTGGACGTGATACCGCACTGCGGACATCTCTCATCGGTAGAACAGCCCTATCTGGTGAGTGAGGCGATCAATCTCTGGCTGGAGGAGGAGTTCTCATGACAATCAAGGAACGGATGGGGAAGGGGGAGACGGTCTTCGGGACTTTCGTGAAGTCCACGGACCCTGCAGTGGTGGAGATTCTCGGGAAGGTCGGTCTTGACTTCATCATCATTGACAATGAACATATAGGGATGAGCAAGCAGACGCTCACGAACCTGCTGAGAGCTGCCGAGCTCTCAGGTGTCGAGGCGATTGTCCGGGTCAGGAGCCGGGACGTGCAGGAAATTCTCCAGACCCTCGACGCCGGTGCAGCAGGCATCCAGGTCCCGAACGTGGATACCCCTGAAGATCTCAAGGCAGTTTCAGATGCCGTGTTCTTCAGCCCGAAAGGAAAGCGAGGTTTTGCCACTACCAGCCGTGCAGCAGCGTATGGGTTGTTCCCGATTGATGACTATGTCAGCCATGTACAGCAGGACACGATGATCGTCACCCACTGCGAGACAGTTGAGAGTGCCCGGCAGCTGGAGAAGCAGCTCTCCCTCGGGATTACCAGTGCGGTTTTCTTCGGCCCCATGGATATGTCGCAGTCTGCCGGCAGGATAGGCCATCCGGAAGATCCAGCTGTACAGGAGGTCCTCCGTACGGCCATGGGTACTTGCCGAAACTGCGGCATCCCCTTCGGGACGGTGGTCGGGAATGCTGAACAGTTCCTGGAGTACCGGAAGCTGGGGATGCGGTATGCCGTTCTCTCCTCGGACTTCGGGTTCCTCATCCAGGGTGCAAGGCACCTCTTGGATGAAGTCCGGGATCAGTAGCCTACGCCTGCAGCCTTCACGTTCTCTGCTGCAGATGCATGGCAGGGGGTCACCCCGTAGACCATGCCGCAGTGGCAGGAAGCCTCGAACGTCCTCATGATGAACGACGTGCCGCAATGCTCACATTCGATGACGAACGGGGAGGGGAGGCTCTCCTGCGAGAATCCCATCATCCTCAATTTGTCCACTACTTCAGACCCGCCTGTAAACTGTGCTGAACATCCTTCGTGCATATTAATTACTCCTCTTGTTCTCATGTAACAGTTCTCCTGCCCTGAGGAGATTCCGTAATGTCTGTACCCGTTCATCGAGCTCCTCGAGTTCGGAGAGGATCGACCTCTCCTCCTCGGTGGTCTCGATGACCTTCTCTATCCCGCCGTTCCTGATGACGAGCCGCTTGTCCCCGAGCAGTGCGAGGACGGGGTCGTGGGTCGCCATGAGGACGATCTTGTCTTCGGAAAGGAGCAGCTCGAGTGCCCGCTTCCGGTCGATCCCCGCATTCTCGATCTCATCGATGAGGATGACCGGGGAGCGTGAGAGGACCGCCGTATCGGCGATCATCAGGGCCCGGCTCTGCCCGCCGCTCAGGGAGGTGATCGGTGTGTCGGGGGTGAACTGCTCGCCTGCGAGGTCGTTAGCCTTCGCGATGATCCCGTCGACGACCGTGTCTATATGCTCGAGCATGCGGCTCTCCGCATGCATCCTGACGAACTCCTCGACACTCAGGTCCATGACGAAGTTCATATTCTGCGAGAGCTGTGCGACGAGCTTGTCCGAGATCGAGAAGCGCCACTTGGATTCGGGGATCTCCCCGTTCACGTAGACTGTGCGGTTGGTCGGGGTGTCTGCCTGTGCGACCCACTCGATGTCTGCGAGGAGCCGGCTCTTGCCGGACCCGGTCGGTCCCACGATGGAGATGATCTGTCCCGGGATGAGCTCGAGGCGCTCGAACCCCTCCGGGGTTCCGCTCTTGTCAGTCCCGGGGAAGATGGTGATCGAGGTGACTGCCTGCTCATCATCCTGGAGGAACTCCTGCATCTGGGTGATGAAGAGGACGAGATTCTGCTCGATGGCGTCGATGTCGTAGGCGAACTCCTCGATGGTCTCTTCCGGGAGGCTCTCGATGATCTCCCTGACATTCCTCTCCTCATTCCCCTCGATTGGTATATGGTTGTCCTGAAGGAAGCTGTCTATGTAGGGGTGCGCTTCGAGCAGGGTCTTGAGTGGTTCGTAGATCATGACCGCTTCCCCCCTTCCATATCCATCTTCCTCACGTTGCCCATCTGGTAGCTCTCGCCGATCCGTTTCTCACCGAGACAGTAGGAACAGAGTGCTGATGGCATGCTGAAGCGCAGCTCCTTCCCCTTGAGGGAGGTGATCTGCATATCCTCATCGAGCAGCAGGGTGCTCAGCTCATAACAGCCCTGGCCGGTGAGCCCGTTGACGTTCAGGATGACGGCCCTCGGGTTGACTGCCTGGACCCGGGAGGCGAAGACCTCTCGCTCAGCCTGGGAGACGATGTCCCCCTTGGTGATGACGATGATGTCGGCAGTCTTGAGCATCGGGCCGATCTTCTTCGGGGTGTTGATCCCGCTCAGGTTGTCGATGACGCAGACCGCCTTGATCCCCTTGATGTAGGGTGAGCACCGGTTGCAGAGGCCTGCCGACTCGCTGATCAGGAGGTCGAACTCAGATTCCACGCCCCAGTCCACCACGGCCTCGATGTTCGAGACGAAGTAATGGTCGGGGCAGAGAGAGCCGGAGAGCCCCTTGCGCACCGGGATGCCGGCTCTTTCGTAGAGCTGGTCATCATCGGTATAGAGGCAGTCGAACTTGACGACTGCCGGCTTGAGCGAGCGGTCCTTCAGGGAGGCCAGCGTCTTGAGGATGACCGAGGTCTTCCCCGATGACGGAGGGCCCGATACGGTTACCAGGTTCATGCCTGTGCTCCTTCGAATGCCTCCGTGCACTCCCTGATGAGTGCAGAGAGGTCATGGTCGTAGATGAAGTCCCAGCCGAGCCACTGCATCTTCTGGTCTGCCGAGATCGTGTTGTCTACCTGCGGGTTCACGCTCGGGAAGAATCCCCGCTCCATGAAGATCTTTCCCACTGCCTCTGACTCGAAGAACTCCACCACCGGTGCGAGCTCCTCGGCTTTCTCCTCCTTCGCCGCGACGAAGATCGGGCTCAGGATGGACCCATCCTCGGGCCATACGACCTGGAGGCTGGTGTTGCCGAAGATCATCCTGGTGAAGAACCAGGGGAGCACGGTCACGGCAGGCTTCTCCTCGTTCCTCCGGTTCTTGACCATCTGGGCGGGGTGCATCGAGGAGAGCATGTTCCGTCCCAGGGCTTTGATCGCCTCGATCCCCCGTTCCCGGTAGAGGGTCAGGCAGACCGCGTTGAAGAGGTCGAAGTCCTCGACCGGCAGGCTGATCGAGCCTGCGAACTCCTCGGAGAGGATGTCGTCCCAGGTCTTTGGGACCTTACGTCCTTTCAGTTCCAGGGTGTCCACGAGGAAGATCGCTGGTACCGCCCCGACGATGGAGTAGTTCTTCTTCGGGTCCTTCAGCCCGAGGCCGTCGAAACTGCGGTTGAACTCAGGTAAGGAGGAGAGGTCCTTGAACATGCCCTCATCCCGGAAGGCACCGTAGCGTTCTCGGTCGAAGAAGAGCTCGAAACCTGCGGAGATGACCAGGTCAGGAAGGTCCTCAGGGCCCTTCGCGTCCCGTATCTCCTCCTCCAGCCAGCCGAGGCCGCCGGAGGCGGACTTGAGCCGGTAGCTGATGGTCTTGCCCCGTTCCTTTTCATAGCCTTTGAGGAACTCGCCGAACCCGTCGAGCAGCGGGATCTTCACCGGGCAGGGGAGGATCCCCGCGATCGAGCAGGCACTTTGCCTGACAGCCGGTGCCTGGACCCCCTCCTCAGCCATCATGGCATGCTGCTCGATTACCTCATCGAGCAGGGAGAGGAAGATCTCGGGGTTCTTCTTCTTCGCGAGCATGGCTGCCTTGAAGGTCAGCATCTTACCCATCCCCTGTAGCTGCGCATCATCGGCGAACTGGGGGAAGCCGTTTGCGACGAAGACCTCCCGCGTCTGCGGGTAGGTCGTTATGATCGTATATAACGTATCTGTCAACTCTATCTTTGCTTTCATCATAGGTAGAATATAACGGAAGGGGCGGATCGTGAAAGTAACGCAGGTTACCAAAGTTGAGTTTCTAAAAGATTTTTCTCAAACCCTGGTTCCTAAGGGAATCTCTCCCGGATGGCCGGTCCATCTCTTGACTTGTCAACGGTTTGCCAGTATATTACCTGAACAATGTGTATACGAGTTGACGGCCAGAAACATTCATGGCTCGATCGTCGTACTGTAAGACGCCTGTTCTACCTGGTGCTTATCCTGCTGTCAGTGACGGTGACCAGCAGCCTTCTGTTATCCCATGTATCTCTGATGATCAGTATCTCTGCGCTTGCTGCGCTCCTGTACGGACTGCATCTCTTCTATATCTCCGTGCGTGCGGAACATACCACCTTCACGAAGCTGAGGCCGACCCGATTGGAGCACCATTCGCTCGTCGGTGATATCCTCTACCATGAGGAGTTCCTCAAGCTGCAGGATTACCACCACCACTCAGGCCACATCTACGACCATGTGCAGCGCGTCTCCTTCATCGCGTATGCGATCTCCAAGCTGCTCAGCATAGACTACCATGCCGCAGCCCGGGGCGGGCTCCTCCATGACTTCTTCCTCTATGACTGGAGGGAGAAGAAGAAGGCTGATGCCTCCCGTCTTACCCACGGGAAGGAGCATCCCCATATCGCGCTGGAGAATGCACGGCTCCACTTCGAAGTCTCACACCGTGAGGCCGATATCATCGTGAAGCATATGTTCCCGAAGACACGCCAGCTCCCGAAGTACTCAGAGAGCTTCATCGTCTCGCTGAGCGACAAGGTCGCGGCGATCTTCGAGTACCTGAGGCACCCCTTCGTCACTGATTCAATCTAATCCGTTCCCATCTCATCGATGACTGCCTGCTCGTGGGGCAGGATACGCTTGCCAGGCCTGAAGTAGAACCTCGGTGAATAGTCATAAAGGTCCGAGACCTTCGTCATGAAGATGCAGGCATACCGTTCTACCTGGTCAGCATAACGACTCTCCTCCGACCCAGCACGCAGGATCTCCCCCCAGTAGGGGTTGAAGAAGGTGGAGTATGCACCGATGAGCCGTGATATCTCGTTGTTGATCCCGTCGATCTGCTGGTACTGGGAGTCGAGCGGGGTGTAGGTCCGTCCCTGCGATTCATACCGCTTGATGTCAGCCTCGTTGATCTCCTGCTCCAGTACTGCCTTCTGGTCCATGAGTTCATCGATCCGTGCCTGGGTGGTGTACGCTGCGCGTACGCCCTCCATCTCCCGGTCGAGGTCCCCGAGGACCAGGGCTGTACGCCAGTTGCAGGTCTTCTTGATCGAGACGACATCCCCGTAGATGTGGTCACCGAGATAGAGGATCTCGCTGCCCTGCAGCCCCAGGTCCTCCTGGAGCCTGCTCGAGCAGCCGCCCTGGTAGATGCCATTGGTGATCGGCCCCTCGTGGTTGGTCATCAGGCCGGTATCGGGGTCGACGGCAAGGAAGCGGTTGTTCCGCTCGAAGAACCTCGGTTTGTCGGCGTAGGTGATCACGATGTCGAAGAGTTCCCTCCAGCTCTGGTGATCCTTGAGGTATGGGGTGAGGGCATAGTCTAACAGGGCCTTCGTATAGGAGTAATCGGAATTAGTGATGATCATCAGCTGCTTATGGTTGCGCTTGTACCGTTCCAGTACCCGTGCCACCTTCGGATCCCTGATGACGAACCTGGGTAAGTCTGCCTTGAGGATCTCCTTGAGGGTCCCGTCCTGGTGGATGCTGTCCATCGTGGATCCCACCGTGGAGAGTATGTCAGCATAGCCGGGGAGGTCCGCACCCTCCTTCTTGAGCTGGACGAGCTGGGAGAAGATGACGCCAGTCGAGATGGCGAAGGCCGTGTCGAGGCTGACATAGTCGGGATCCCGGGGGTCGATGGCCATGTTACGGTAGATGGCGTTCTGCTCCCGGAACGGGACCTCATCCAGCCCGTAGTAGGAGCGCTTCACCTTATGGTACCGGCTCAGCTGGAGCAGGTACCCATTGCGCAGGTCGATGACGAGCCCCACGATAGAGCGGTCGAACTCGAAGGGAAGGGTGGTGACTGCCTCAGGATACCCCTCCTGTTCCGCAAGACGCTGCATGACCAGGTCATAGACCTGCTTCTCGAAGATCTCGGTATGGTAGGCGACAAGGGTATAGTCCATGTCGAAACCGATCATCCTGATCTTCTTCATGTTGAGGGTCCTGTTAACGAATACCGGCATGCCTAGTCCTCCTGCAATAGTCCTTGATCATATTCTGCATTTCATCGTCTACAACGTTCTTCTATACTATAATATGTTTCCATGGGAAAGTGGTAGAGTCGGAGGAAATAGATTCAGCATTTATGAGTGCAGGAGCTTAGGGAGTGTGTATCGGCTTGATCTGCAGGCTCTTTCAGCATCTCCCCGATGAGCAGCCCGATGTTAGTACCGACGTTTACCTTCAGTTGGTCTAGTGCAGTTGCATGCATCTTGGAGTTCTTGATTGCTCTATGGACATACGGCTTGAAATTTCTATCGAACTGAATGCGGTGTTTATTATAGCTTCCCTGGAGATGGTCATCTTTAAGCAGGATCTCGGTATACGTTCGATTACCCCTCTTCCTGTTTTCACGGATCTGTTGGAGGTCGTAGTTCGAAAGGTCTGTATAATGAAGCAACAGCCAAAGCTCTATACATGGATTGGAGACGATCAATCTAAATCCCAATGATGCGGATTGCTCTACCATTTCTTCATATTGTGTTGGAAAGAAACTGCCGGCATCCCTGTCCACAATAATACAAACAGTATCTGTTTCAGGGAAGTATCGTTCACTGTCGTACAGAACTTCCTGTGTTTCATCAAGGATACTCAATGGATGACTGCCTGTCTGAGAATCATGTTGTATAGGGATGACATCTATCAAAGGATCAATACCGAGTTCAGATTTGGCTCTCATCAGTCCTTTGAAATACACATACTCAGTTCTTTTCCCCTCACATGCTATGAAATATTTATATTTCGGCTCGATGGGACCTAATCCCTGATCGAATCGATAGCCATACGGTTGCTCGATTCTCATTCGGTTTGGCCCCATCTGCAAGCTTCTCCCACCATGTCCTCCGATTCTTCCTCTTGAGTATACCTCGTAGGAAAGTAGAAAGAATCAAAGAGAGGGACTCCGCCGTACCTCCCATCGAGGTAAGCCCTTTCGATCTTCTTGTCGAATCGCTCCTTGAACCGGTCAAAGGGTGTCAGGAGTGTCGCTCCCGCATGGTTCTTTTCAGCAAACCAGATCTCATCCTGCCTGAGGATCGAGAGATCAAGAAGGTGGCTTTCATGTGTGGTGATGATGAGCTGTATGTCCTTGCTCGCCGCTAAGGAGAGGAAGTTCTTGACGAAATGGACAGTCATCTGCGGGTGCAGGCTCCTGTCGATCTCATCTATGATGAATACCGCAGGCTCTTTCGTACATATAAGAACAGTCAGCATGTCCAACAGACGTTGTGTCCCATCTGACTCCTCTGCCAGCGTGAAGGGGATATGCTTGAGATTATCATGTGCAAAGGTAATCTCATTGAAGACCTGCTCATCCCCGTTCATGTGTACAAGATAGAGTTTCCCATTACAGTTGAAACGCGCTCCCTTGGCTGTACTGCCGGGCAGGTCTGCCAATACCCTGGATATCTCCTTTCTGGCAGCAGGGGCGGCATCTTCCAGGACAGCCTCTTTCTTCACTTCCCTTGCTTCTACATGACTGATGCCGGTTGCGAAGGTCCTGACAGCTTCCAGGATCTGGTCAGTAGCTGTTGCCAAGAAGCAGGTATACCCGGAAACTGGGGAATTGGGAAAGGAGATATCCAGGGAGGAGACCCATTGAAAGATCTCTTTGAAGATCCTGAGCCTGGGATTCGCCAGGTACGCAGTCTCTTTGTTCGTTACGATGTCCTTGAGGAAGAATCTATCCTTCACAGCACTCAGATCGCTGATATAGATGCCAAGGCGACCGATGTCTTCGTTACGGCTGAGCAGTGTCTCATCAAGATCATATTTCCCAGTGACGGTATTCCGATAGAATAGTTCCTGGTCCTTCCCATCTCCCAGTTGGATCAGCCATTCCTCGGTTATCTCCTTCTTTGCAAGAAGCATCTCGAACCCATAGCTGTACATCAGTCCGGAGATACAGATCTCGAACTCGAAGTACGAGGGAATATCCTGATAAGTCCTATCAAGCTTGAAACAGCTGGAATCAGGGACCTTATCTGTTCCCTGTACGATGAGATCTCTCGCGAACTTCATAGCCTTCACGAGATTCGACTTTCCTGCTGCATTAGCCCCATAGATCGAACTGAACTTCAAGAGTTTCATGTCCTGAGCCTGGTACAGCCGTTCTTTGTGTTTTTGTATGGGACCGGCGATCATGGAAAAGGTTTGCGGTCTTTTAAAGGAAAGAAAGTTCCCGACAGTGAATCTTGATAACATCGTAGTTCTCCTGTTCTAAGCGTACTATACTAAGATTGAAAACTCAACATTCTATTTGTGAAAAAATCACATGATGAGTGAGACAGTATTGAATTGTTGGAAAAAAACAACGATTCATCGATTGTATGTATCCGGTGAGCCTCAAGAAAATTCGCCTCCAGATACCAGTGTTATCCTCAGGCTAAGGTGAGATGGAGAAAACTTAATTTGAGGAATATGCTGGTTTGGTGGTATACTTACCCCACTACGTAATACAGGGGAGAATCACGATGAAAAAGAGAAACCGCTTGAGAAAGGGCATCCAACTCTTCTTCTTTCTACTGATCGCACTGACCGCGGTCGCACATACGCTGGCAGAGTCCGGGATCACCATCCCGTTCATAGCAGGGGCTTCCCTGCATGCCATATGCCCCTTCGGCGGGGTCGTCACCCTCTATAACCTGATCGCAGCAGGGTCCTTCATCAGTAAGATCCATGCATCATCACTGGTGCTTGCCGGGATCGTCCTAATCAGCGCCGTCCTCTTCGGGCCGCTCTTCTGCGGCTGGGTCTGTCCTTTCGGGACCTTCCAGGACTGGATAGGGAAGCTCGGGAAGAAGCTCTTCAAGAAACGGTACGGGAAGATCATCCCCAACACCCTGGACCAGGTCCTTCGATACCTCAGGTATGTGGTCCTCATCTGGGTCGTGGTGATGACCGCCAAGTCAGCTACCCTCATCTTCGCCGATTATGACCCCTACTATGCATTATTCAACTTCTGGACCGGTGAGGTCGCGATCACCGGCTATGTTACCCTGGGACTGGTGATACTCTTATCGCTCATCGTCCCCCGGCCGTTCTGCCGGTATGCCTGCCCCATGGGAGCCTTGATCGGGATGACGAACTGGTTCAGGATCTTCCCCGTCAGGAGGAAGGCTGCCACCTGCATCGACTGCGGAGCCTGCGACCGTGCCTGCCCGATGGGCATCTCCGTCTCGACCGGGGAGCGGGTACGTGACCACCAGTGCATCTCCTGTATGGAGTGTACCTCCGAGGCTGCCTGTCCCGTGGTGAAGACCGTGGACGTGACCGGGCCGAAGAGCGGCAGTACCCTCGCCATCTCGCGGAAGGTCATCGCCCCTGTACTCCTGGTGATCATGTTCGGAGGCATCTTCCTGACCATGGCAATCGGCTGGTGGCAGACTGAAGGAGGGAAGATCCCGAAACTGATCACGGAAGGCGAGTTCGCCGGAGCTTCCGATCCCGCCGACATCAGGGGCTCCTACAGCTTCGCTGACGTCGAGGCAGCCTTCGGTATTCCCGCGGAGTTCCTGGCAGAAGCCTACGGCTACGATACCGCGATCGCAGATTCCGTGCTGGCCAAGGATGTCGAGGAGCTCTATGTCGCGATAGGGACTGACAGCATCAGGTACCTGACAGCCCTGTGGGCAGGACTGCCGTTCACCATCGGTGAAGAGTCGATCCTCACTGACCGGGGGCTTGCTATGCTCAAAGAAGCCGGGAAGATCACCGATGCACAGTATGCAGAACTCAGCGGGGCTTTCGTCTTCGAACTGCCGGGGACGACCGTCACGGACCTGCCTGAAGAAGAGCATGAGGAAGAGACCGTTACGGCTGCCGGGGTTATTGACATCAAGGGTAAGAGCACGGTCGCTGACGTGATCGATATGGGGGTCTCGCTCGAGACCATCGAGGAGGCTCTCGGCTTGGAGGTCCCCTCGAAGACCGTGATCCTCAGGGACTTCTGTGAGGAGAACGGGATCGAGTTCTCCGATTTCAAGGCTGAAGTCCTGGGCCTGGTTGAAGCACACTAAGGATTAGTGGTAGAGTTCTCCCGGGAAGGAACCTTCCCGGGAGGCTATACCATGATACATACCGACTGCTCCACCATCGACATCAAGGCGATCGCCTTCGATTTCGACGGAACCCTGCTTGACCCCAAGAAGCAGATCACCCCGAAGACGATCGAGGCCATCGAGGCCCTGAAGGCACGAGACATCGCGCTGGTCCTCGCCACGGGGAGGAGCTATCGGGCGATGCGCCCGCTCCAGGTGCAGCTTGGGATCCATTCTCCCTCGATCAACTATAACGGTGCAGCAGTCTTTGACGGCATGACGGGCAAGGCTACCCATGAGGTTCTCCTCGATGAGGATGTCGCACGGCGGATCATCGAGTACGGCAGAGCCTATGAGCTCGCACTCCACGGGTTCCGCCATGAGGGGCTGCTCTATGAGCGGACGACGCCGGAGATCGAGAACTACCAGAACCATATCGGGTTCGAGGGGAAGGTCGTGGACTTCGACACCTATGACTCACTCGAACTGACGAAGCTCATGTACATCTCACATGACAAGGAGACGATCAGCCTTGCTGCAGGGAAGCTCGCCGAGGAATTCGGGGACCGGCTGCAGCAGTGCTACTCGCTGCCCTTCTATTATGAGATGATGAATGGAAGCATCAGCAAGGGCACAGCCCTCTCGATGCTGCTCGATGACCTCGGGGTCTCCCCTGCAGAGGCGATGTCCTTCGGGGACGGCCATAACGACCTCCCGATGCTGCTGTTGACCGAGGTTGGGGTGGCCATGGCGAACGCCGAGGATGAGGTCAGGGCAAAGACCCGTTACGCTGCGCCTTCCAATGCCGAGGATGGGGTCGCGCGATTCCTTGATGACTTCTTCAAGCTCGGTATCTTTTAGAAGAGCTGCATCACCGTGAAGGTCGCCGCGATGCTGATGAGGATCGGCAGGATCATGCCGCCCCTGAACCAGGCGATCAGGGCCGCTGCTGCGATCCCGCAGATCCCGGCGATCACCGTCGGCTGGAAGTCGAGCAGGACTCCCGGGAAGATCAGTGCCCCGAGGGCTGCGATCGGCAGCAGCTTGAGGAACCTTGCCACAGGGGAGGGGAGCCTGTCGAGCCCCTTCATGAGGAAGGGGATGAGCCTCGGGGTGAAGGTCACCACAGCCGATACCAGGATATAGGGAAGCATCTCCTTACTCATGGGCTTCCTCCTTAATGAAAAGACTTCCGAAGAGGGCCGCTATGGTCATGGAGCAGGCGAATGC
Organism: Spirochaetia bacterium; assembly: GCA_963677595.1. Classification (GTDB taxonomy): domain Bacteria; phylum Spirochaetota; class Spirochaetia; order CAKZLE01; family CAKZLE01; genus CAKZLE01. Next base: position 892,936 of record OY782041.1, on the reverse strand, counting down.
CCAGCCCGTGGAGAGTCCAAGATAGATGACAGCTAGCGAGTTGAGCACGGCAGCCAGCCCTGCAATGAGCAGGTAGCGGTATTCCCGCTTCACCTCAGCGGTGAGCAGGGCGGTGAACATTGCGTAGAGGGTGATCGCGACACTGTTCTGGATGGATGCAGGCAGGACCGATCCCACCAGGTAGCCGGTGATCGTGCCGCTGACCCAGCCAGCCCAGGAGATCGTCTCGATCCCGTACATATAGGCATTGGATACCAGCCCCTTACGGGTGGAGGCCACCGAGAACACCTCGTCGGTATTGCCGAAGGCGATCATGGCACGGATGGCCGGGTTCTTCTCTGGTATCTTGGGTGCGAGGGATGCGCTCATGAGCAGGTATCGCAGGTTGACGAGCAGGACACCGATCGCTACCTCAGAGATCAGGGCACCGGTCGCGATGAGGTTCACCGCGAAGAACTGGCTTGCACCGGCGAAGTTGGTGATGGAGAATAAGGCAGCCTCCCCGAAGAGGAGCCCTGCGTCCTTGGCCACCAGGCCGAAGGCGATAGCTGCCGGGAAATACCCTATGCAGATGGGCAGGCCTGCCCTCATACCCTCTAAGAGATCATTCTTTCTGGACATATACACCTCGTACAAGAGCAAATCTACGGTAAAGAGGCGCTTCTGTCAATCCTGAGTTTCAGGATGCCGAAGGTCGCAAGGACCCCGATACTCAAGGTGATGCAGGAGACCATCGGGTCGGGAACTGTGTCGATGAAGAGGGAGGGGGCGGCAAGGACGGTCCCCTCATAGTTGACGATCGCTATGGAGAAGAGGTTGTTTGCCGTATGGATGACTATCGGGAGGAGGAAGCTCCCCTCTGCGAGGGCGATCGCCATCATCGATGAGCCGAAGAGCAGGTAGTAGAGATAGATCCAGAGGGTATCCCCATACCGGGAGATCTCGGGGTTGAGCAGGTGTACTGAGAGGAAGAGCAGCCCTGAGAAGAGGATGATCAGTGCCCGGTGGATCCTCGCCTGCTGCATCCACCGTGCGAGGTAGGCCCTGAAGAGGAGCTCCTCTGCGGCGGTCTGGAGCGGGGTGACTAAGAGGAGGATCGGGAGGAACCGTGCCCAGTCGGGGAGGGCTGCCCCCCTGGTGAAGCGGCCCGGGTCCAGACGGTACTCGAGGAAGGTCGACAGGGAGAAGACCAGCAGCCAGAGGAGGAAGATGAGCAGGGGCCATCCTATAGTCATCCGTTTCCCATCTGCGACGAACTCTCCCCAGTCCATGGAGAGGAGCTTCCTGATGACTAGGACCAGGGCGATGATGAAGGGGATGAACGAGCTGTTCAGGCTGAGGTACCTGCCTGTGAGGGTGTCAGGGAGGAGCTGTGAGAAGAGTCGTACACAGGCTGCACCCCCGACCCACCAGGCTGCGATGATGATGAGGGCTCCCATAAGAAACGGCTGTCGCTGCTGCATACCAACCATTATGATATGATCCTGCCCGTTAGTCCACAGGGAACAGCTGTGGAGAATGGGGGTATTGGGCATTTGTCCTGTTCTTATTGTGTTAATCCTGCATTGATTGTATACTTTACCCATGCAGGACTTAGATATGTCGCAGGAGCGCATGCTGCGCTTCCATATAGAACGAGACCTGAAAGAGAACCCTGAGATGGCTTTAGCCGGGAGCAAGGATCTTCTTTCTCAGGCCCAGGCGTCAGGCGACCGTGAACTCTACGGTGCAGCGCTTGAATATATGGGGAAGGCATATCTTGGGCTGAAGCAGCTCGACCTGGCAGACCGCATGTTCGATGAGTCCTATAAAGTGTTCAAGTTCCGTGAGAACCATGAACAGATGTCCTCCGTGCTCAATGCCCGCGGGGCTGTCTGGCAGATGCGCAAGGATAAGAAGAAAGCGATCTCGTACTACTTCGCCTCGGTCCAGGAAGCGAGGAAATCAAAGAACAGTGCCATTGCCTATAAACCGCTCTACAACCTGGCACTGATCTACCAGTCGAACGGGACCTTCGAGACTGCCCTCAACTACATCAAGCAGGCGATCACCGTCGTGGAGCGCTGGAACCTCGAGGAACCGAGGAGTCGGATCTACCATATCGCGGCACTGCTCTACGAGGAGCAGAAGGATATCGTGCAGTCGAGGGTCAGCTGCATCGAGGCGATCAGGTATGCGGAGAAAGAGAACAACTACGAAATGTACGCGACTGCCACCCTGACGCTTGCGACCCTGGAATTGAAGATGAACAGGGGCTCCCAGGCCGAGAAGCTGATGAAGGCCCTGCTGCAGTATGACCAGAACCATGGCCTGGACAACAATGAGGTGCTCTGCTCCATCGAGCTGGTGAAACTCTGGTTCCAGACGGGGAACAACAACGCGGCCTTCACCCTGCTGCAGAAGCAGGTGAAGAAAGTCAGGGGAAACCCCAAGCACTACTCCCCGAAGTGCTATGTGATATTCAAGCTCGTCGGAGACTACTGCCGGTTCATCGAGCAGGATATCGACGCCGCGAACCGGTACTACCGGTACTATCTCAGTCTCACGAAAGGTGTATGGAAGAACTATCTCGAAGACTGATCGAAGCCCTCAGGGACCCCCGAACGATCTGCGTATTCCCGACAGAGACCGTGGCACGCTCCTGGCTGGAGCGGATCGTCAGCATGGAGGGTACCCCCTTCCCCGTCATGCGGGAGGACCGGTTCATATCGTGGGACACCTGCCGCTCACGCCTCTTCCCCAGGAAGGACGAACGGACCCCCTCCAACAGTGTCTACCGGCTGGTCTTCGCCGTGAACATCCTGCTCGATAACGCAGCTGTCCCCTTCCTCTCCTTTCTGGTCCCGCCCTCCTGCAGTGAGGACTCACAGCATTTCGCCCGTGACATCACGGCATTGTGCCCGCACCTGCAGACCCTGCAGGGCTGCATGGAGACCCTCGATCCAGCCTTCCAGCATGATATAAGCCTGCTGCTGCAGCGATACCATGCATTCCTCGCTGAACATGACCTGTTCGAGCCGCTCTATGAGCCGGAGATCCTTGATGAGGAGTATCTCCGCTCGGCCGACCGCCGCTTCGTGCTCGTCTTCCCCGAGATCATGACCGAGATGTACCGGGTCGGGGAGCAGCTCTCCGAATCAGGTCGGATCACCATGATCTCAGTCCATGACGAGAATCCGGGACTTCCCCTGATGGGGTTCGAGAACTCGCGGGTGGAGGTGGTCAATACCGTCGGGAGGATCGAGGCGCTGCTTGCTGAAGGAATTCCTGCCGAAGATATCGTGGTCACGCTCTGCGACTACGAGGGGATGGCTCAGGACCTTGCCGCAGAGGCCCGCCTTCGGGGCCTGCCGATCCACTTCCGGAGCGGGAAGCGGCTCTCGGACTACCCGGTCTCCCGCCTCTTCCGCGATATCAGCTATGTTGTCCAGGACTCCTTCTCCCTGGTCTCAATGAAGCGTCTCCTGCTCGAGCAGGGGTATGCCTGGAGGGACCGGGAGCTTAACGGGCAGCTGGTCGCTGCCGGTATCGAGGGGTCCTGCATCAGGAATTATACCGGGCCCTCAGGCAGGCCGGTCGATGTGTGGGAGCAGAAGCTCCCCCGGCAGGGCGGGCAGCTCTCCCGCTATCTCTCACTGCGGGACTGGATCACTTCGATCACCTCTGCGGTAGACCCCGCAGAGCTCCTCGCACGACTGAGGGGGTTCCAGAAGGAGTTCCTCGACCCCTTCTCCCCGGAGGATGAACGAGGTGCCGTGCTCTCCTACTGCATCGGGACCCTGCAGGATTTCGCGGATGCCACGGAGCGTATCGACCTGCCGAAGGGGTTCCCGGTCTACGCCTCCTGGCTCACCCTCATGGAGAATACGCGGTATGTCCAGCAGGGTTCATCAGGGGGGATCTCAGTCTATCCCTACGGTGCAGCAGCGGGTATCGCCCCTGAATACCACTTCATACTCGGCCTGGACCAGAACCATGCCGTCGTGACCGTGGACCCCTTCTCCATGCTCCCCGAGCGGGACCGTGAGAGCCTCGGGCCGGTGCAGGTCGACCTGACGGAGGACTTCCTCACCGTCTACCAGCGTTCAGGCCGCTTTGCCGCCCTCTCCTACAGCAGGAGGACCCGTGACGGGGACCAGCTCGCCCCCCACTACTTCATGGCCTCCTCCATGATCGAGTCCTTCAGCGGCCCGGCCTACGGGAATGATCCCTATACCCGGGAACTGGAACTCTGGGCCGGTGATGGGGAGCCATCACCATTCCACCGGTTCTATCCGGTCCAGGCCAATGGGTTCCGGCGTGCTGAGAAGACGGTCTTCGCTAGAAGCTGGAGGGATCTCACCAACAGGGCTGGCAGTGTGGAACCGCAGTATGAGACGCTCCGAAGGGTATTCCATACCGAGGGGGGGAGGGTGAGTGTCTCCCCGACATCCCTCGATAAGTTCGTGAAGTGTCCGTTCAGCTGGTACCTGCACTACGGGCTCAAGATTCAGGACGTAGATTATGAGGCTGCATACACCGACCCCATGGCGGTCGGGAACCTGATACATTCCTGTTGTGAGCAGTTCTTCCGGTGGCTCTCCGAAGAGCGGGATGGGCTGCTGACCGAAGGATCCCTTGATGAAGCTGAGGAACGTCTCCACGGGATCATCGAGGAGGTGATCTCAGCCTATATGAAGACGCGTGAGGCGGTCTCTCCTGCCGTCGTGCCGGAGATCGCTCGTCTGCTCCATGAAAAGCTCCCATCCCTCCTTCAGTGGGAACTCGAGACGCTCCCTGGTTTCTCGCTGCATCAGCTCGAGACCCGCCTCTCCTACACCCCTGACGAGGGGGACTACACCCTTGAGGGGCAGGAGGACCGGGTCAGCAGGAGGCTCCCGGGACGGGAGACTGCCATCATCGATTACAAGAAGAACTGCCGGGTGAAGCCGAATAGCTTCGCTGAGGGCGCAGGCCCGCCGAATTCCTACCAGCTGCCGTTCTACACCTACCTTGCCGAGCAGGAGGACCCGGGAACGACAGAGGTGGTGAACGCGCTCTACTATGATGTGACGAAAGAGAAGTACGTGAGCATCCTCCCCTATGCGTGGAGGGATGTCCTCATTGACCGGGAGCGGTTCGAGCAGGTGATCGACCAGATGCTCGAGGAGATAGGCGTGATGGTGGACCGGATCGGCTCAGCCGACTACCGGATCGATTCGATTCCCCCGAAACACTGCCAGCAATGCCGTTTCCGCGATATCTGCAGAGGAAGGTTCTCCATACGATGAACATAGCCGAGATACTAGAGCAGAAAGGACTCGACTCCCGCCAGCGGGAGGCTGTCTTCAGTGACCGGAATACCGTCGTCTCAGCGGGGGCCGGGTCGGGCAAGACCACCGTGCTCTCCTACCGCTTCCTCCGCCTTGTCATGGAGGAGAAGGCGACGGTGGACTCGATCCTGACGCTGACCTTCACGAGGAAGGCTGCTGCCGAGATGTATGAGCGGATCCACAGCATGCTCATCTCCCACCGGGATGACCCCGTGGTGGCGAAGAACCTGCCCCTGCTCGAACGGGCGCAGATCTCGACACTCGACAGTTTCTGCACCCAGGTCGTCCGGAGCGACTGCCGGCGATACGGTTATGCTGCCTCCTTCCTCCAGGATGAGGAGGCGCTCCGGGAGATGGCAGGGGCATCAGCCCTCTCCTTCATCCATGCGGAGCTGCAGGACCCTGCCATGCAGCACCTGCTCGCACTCCACTCCTTCACCGGGGTCTATGAGCACCTCCTCGTCCCGATTGCCCTCTACCACATGTGCCCATCGAGGACCCATGACTACCCGGCTGCCTGTGCTGAACAGTACGGGTTCTACCACAGGGAGTACCGGATCCTCGAAGATACCCTCATCTCGCGCTGCAGTATGATCTCAGAGCTGAACGGCAAGGGTGCGACCTTCGAAAAGGCCTGGGCATTCTCCACTGAGGTGAGGAGGCTCATCGATGAGACCGATGACTTTCCTTTGCTGTATGAGGCCGTCAGTTCCCTGCCGCTGCCCCGCAAGTCCGGGGCGAAGCCTTCGGCAAAGAACCCGGACCTGCCGATGCTCAACGAGCTCATCGGCGAGGTGAAGGAGACCATCCTGCCAACGTACCTGGTGCTGCTGAACCTCCTCATCCACGAGGAGCAGGCAGCAGCCTGCTATACACTCATCGGGCGGTTCCAGGATGAATTCATGGCGAGGAAACGCTCAGCAGGACTGCTCTCCTTCGCCGACATCGCACAGATGGCAGTGGACATCCTGACGGTCAACCTCCCGCTGAGGGACTACTACAAGAAGCGATTCTCACACATCATGATCGATGAGTTCCAGGATAACAACGACCTGCAGCGGCAGCTGCTTTACCTGCTCTCGGAGCGGGAGGATTGCCATGCAGAGGGCATCCCGGCAGCAGAGGAGCTCTCTGAGGGGAAGCTCTTCTTCGTCGGGGACGAGAAGCAGTCGATCTACCGGTTCCGCGGGGCGGATGTCAGCGTCTTCAAGCATCTCTCCTCAGAGATCTCCCGCATGGGCGGCAGCTCCCTCTCCCTCGATACCAACTACCGGAGCGAACCGGGACTCATCGAGAGTTTCAACCTCATCTTCGAGAACATCATGGGAGATGCCCAGGCAGATTTCGAAGCAGAGTTCGAGCCGCTCTCCTACCGGGGACCGAGGGAGGGGATCCATCCCGGGATCTCCCTGCTCATCAGGGAAGGGACTGATAAAGAGAAGAGCGACGGTGAGGACGGGCTGATCGATGACTCCCTCATCTCAGAGGACGCACCTCTCCACGATACCGATATAGAGGCCTGGCATGTCGCGAGGGAGATCAGGCGGATCGTGTCTGACGGGACGAAAACGGTCTTCGACGGGGCCTCCGGTGAGGTCCGCCCGGTGCGCTATGATGACATAGCGATCCTCATGAGGAGTCTCTCGAACCAGATGCGGTTCGAGAAGGCACTCAGGGGGTTGAACATCCCGTTCAATGCACAGACTGTGCGGGCACTCTTCCTCGAAGCCCCGCTGAATGATATCTACCAGCTGCTGCAGCTCATCGTCTACCCGACCGACCGGCATGCCTTCGCTGCCCTGATGCGCTCACCCTTCGTGCACCTTGATGATGACCTGCTCTTCAGGATGCTCTCCGGGGCGAAAGACTTCCATTCCTTCGCCCCCTCCTTCGACGATCTCTTTGGGGATGGGGACCCTGCCTGGGAGCGGTACTGCAGTGCCAGGGAGCTCTATGAAGGGCTGCTTGCCCTTGCCGGTACCGCGGGCAAGGCTGAGCTCGTCGAGTACCTCTGGTATGAGGGCGGTTACCGGTATTTCCTCATGAACCATACCCAGAACCACCGGTACCTGGAGTACTTCGAGTACGCCCGTGAGCTCGCCCTGCAGTCAGATCGTAAGGGAGAGTCCCTTGCCGAGTTCCTTGACGGCATCAGGGTCCACCTCGGCAGCAGCGATAAGGTCCCCGATATCGAACTGCTCAAAACCGACAACAGCGGCGTGAAGCTCCTGACCATCCACAAGTCCAAGGGGCTGGAGTTCCCGGTGGTCTTCGTGGTCAATATGGGGAACAAGGGCATGAGTGATACCGAGGAGGTCCTCTCCCTGGTTTCGGAATTCTCCGCTCCGGTGATCACCTGTGCGGAGAAGACCCCGAAGGGGGGTGATTACTTCTTCCTTCGTGACAAGGAGCTGAGGAAACAGGTCGCCGCAGCCGAGCTGAAGCGGCTGCTCTATGTGGCCATGACGAGGGCGGAGGGCCACCTCTATCTCTCGGGCTGCTGGAAGGCTCCGGGGAAGCAGGCTGACCCATCGGTACCCCGCAACCTCCTGGACCTGGCCCTTGACGGGTTCTCCCTCGATCGGGGTGACCCGACAGCAGGGCAGGCCACCCTTGAACTGCCGCAGAGTAGTTCGCACGTCGAGGTCGAGTTGAGGTCCCTCGACAGCCTGACCGAGCGTGAGGTCCTGCAGATGCGAAGCGGGAGGGCTTCTGCCTATGAGTCGGGCCGGACAGCAGGCCTCTACACCGAGGCTGGGCAGATCATCTATACAGAACACCAGAGGACCTTCGGGATCACCGAGAAGGCCCGGGAGCTGGAGCACACCAGTGGTGACGGGGTACGGCTGCAGAGAATTGCCTCTGACCGGTTCCTTTCCGGGGATGCAGTCCCTGCCTTCGGCACCTACTGCCATGCCCTGATCGAGGCTGCCATGACAGGAGTGGATGAAGAGGTATCCCTTCCCGGGGAGCTGGGGGAACTCTCACCTGCCCAGCAGGCGACCCTCAAGGAGGATGCCCGCCTGCTGACCGGACGATTTCTCGCATCCAGGTTCCTCACTGCCTGCAGGTCAGAAGGGGATGCCGTGATCGAGTCCGAAGTCCCCTTCATGATGCAGGGAGATGAGGGAGAACTGCTCCGGGGTGTCATAGACCTGGTGATCGAGACCCCGCGGGAGGTCTCCATCATAGATTTCAAGACAGATTCGGTGCGGTATCCCCAGGCCCACCAGTACCAGCTGCAGCAGTATGCAGCTGCGTATTCGCGCTATACGGGAAAACCGGCCCGCGGCAGGATATGGTACCTGCGTGAAGAGGAGGATGAACGATGGGATCTGTAGTCATACGGGAATACAAACAGCGGTTCGAGGCTGATGCGGCAAAAGGGCTCCTGGAGGATGCACAGATCACCTGTTTCCTCTCCAGTGACGATGCCGGCGGGAGTTACCCGGGGGTGACCTTCACCTCCGGCTACCGGATCCTCGTCCTCGAGGAGGATGTGGAGGCAGCGGAGGAGGCTCTCTCCGTGCTCGGGGAGTATACCCCGCCGAAGGGGATGGGGTTCTTCAGGTCATAGCCCGGCTGCCGAGAACCGGTCAAGGGCATCCTTGAGACGGTCCCGCTGGGTCCCGTAGTTGATACGGACGAATCCCCGGCCCCTCTCCCCGAACCAGAGCCCGTCATGGAGGGCCACGTCACACCTCCCCGCGATATAGGTGGCGAGGCTCCTGTCCCCTGCCTCCTGCAGCAAGCCTTCAGCATCGATGAAGGCGATGAAGCTCGCTTCCGGCCTGATCAGCCTCAGCGTCCGAAGTCCTTTGAATCTCTTCTCCATCACCGCTATATTCCCCTGCAGGTATCCTAGCAGCTCATCAAGCCAGGGTCCCCCATGGTCGTATGCAGCCCGCGCTGCATTGAGGATGAGGACTCCCGGATGCGAGAGGTTCAGCCGCTGCAGGTTCTTCCTGAACCCTTCCCTGACGTTCGGGTCCGGGATGATCGTCAGGGAGAAATGTTCCCCGGCGATGTTGAAGGTCTTCGACGGAGCCATGCAGGTGATGGGCGGGAGGCTCATCTCCCTCCCTGCCATTGCCAGTGGTATGTGGGTATGCGCATCAAGGACCATGTCGGCATGGATCTCATCAGAGATGACCTGCACACCGTACCGGTCGCAGAGGAGCAGAACCTCACTGATCTCCTCCCCGGTCCAGACCCGGCCTGCCGGGTTGTGGGGGGAACAGAAGACCATGAGTTTGACCTTCCCCGAAGAGAGTTTCCTTTCGAGATCCTCGAGATCGAGGGTGAACCGTCGGCCCTCCCGGTCGTAGGAGAGAGGATTCTCCACGAAGATCCGCCCATTGCGGTGTACCATGTCGAAGAATGGCTTGTAGTCCGGGGTCTGGATGAGGATCCCGTCTCCCGGTTCGGTCAGCTGGTTCATGAGGATGGCGATCGAGGTCAGCAATCCCGGTGAGTAGAGGGCTTCCCCTGAGGGGATAGTCCACTGGTGACGGGTCTCTGCCCACCTGTGGAAGGATGCAAGGGTCCCCTCGACGGCAGTCTCGCTCGGGTACCCGAACACGCCGTGTAGCGATCGTTCTTTCAGGGTATCGATCACCTCCGCAGGTGCGGTGAAGTCCATGTCCGCAACCCACATGGGCAGTGCAGTCGCAGACCCGGTGAGCAGCTCGAGCGTTCTCGGGTCCCACTTGACCGAGTCGGTCCCGCCCCTGTGTATCGGCAGGTCAAAGTCAAATCGTCCCATCAGTCCCTCCAGTATGCTTCAGCGATCCGTGCCGCGACGGCTGCATTGTTCCTGACCAGCTCGATGTTCGCCTTCAGGCTCCTTCCCCCGGACAGCTCCTTGACCCGGTCCAGCAGGAAGGGGGTCACCTCCTTGCCCTCGATCCCCTGCTCCCGGGCGTTCGAGACGGCTTCCTCGATCATGGCATCTATATAGGCCTTGTCGAGGGCGTACTCCTTTGGGATCGGGTTGGTGATCATGACGCCGCCGTCGAGGCTATTGTCCCATTTCGCATGGAGGACGGCAGCGGCCTCTTCAGGGGAGTCTACCCGGAAGTCGACGGAAAGCCCGCTCTCCCGGGTGTAGAAGGCTGGCAGCTCGTCGGTCCCGTAACCGAGGACTGGGACCCCGAGGGTCTCGAGGTACTCGCGGGTGAGGGGGAGGTCGAGGATCGACTTCGAGCCTGCCGAGATGACGGCGACATTCGTCCTGCCGAGTTCCTGGAGGTCTGCCGAGATGTCGAAGGTCCGCTGGGCCCCGCGGTGGACGCCCCCGACCCCGCCGGTGGCGAAGATCCTGATCCCGGCCATATTGGCACAGATCATGGTGGTGGCGACCGTGGTGGCTGCATGGAGTCCCTTGGCGAAGACAACGGGCAAGTCCCGCCTGCTGGCCTTTATGATAGCATCGCTGGTGGCGAGGAACTCGAGTTCATCCTCCGTGATCCCTACATGGACCTTGCCCCCCAGGATGGCGATCGTCGCCGGGACTGCACCATTCTCCCTGACCGTCCGCTCGAGCAGCCGTGCTGTCTCGACGTTCTCCGGGTAGGGCATCCCATGGGAGACGATCGTCGTCTCCAGGGCCACGACCGGCTTCCCGGTTCTTAAGGCCTCCGCTATCTCTTCGCTGATCCTCAATACATCCATCTAATCACTCCTGCTGCTCGTTACCGTCAGTATATAAAAAGAAGCAGCAGGATTCAAACCTGCTGCTTCGATAGTTCCAAAATTAATCCCGGTTTCTTCAGGTCACCAGGAGGTCCTCGTCGGTCGCGTACTCGACCCGCCTGATCTCGTGGAACTTCTTCACGAGGGCATCGACGGTGAGCCGTTCCTTCTCCTCGCCGGCGACATCGAGGATGATCTCCCCCTTGTCCATCATGAGCAGCCGGTTGCCGTAGTCGATGGCGTGCTTCATGTTGTGGGTGATCATCATAGCCGTGAGGTTGTAATCAGTGATGAACTGCTGGGTCAGGTCCAGGACGATCTGGGCGTTCCTCGGGTCCAGGGCTGCGGTATGCTCATCGAGCAGCAGCAGGTCAGGACGGGAGAGGACGGTCATCAGGAGGGTGAGGGCCTGCCTCTGGCCTCCCGAGAGCAGGCCGACATTGTCCTTCAGCCGGTTCTCGAGCCCCATGTCGAGCGGCTTGAGCTCTTCAGAGAACTTCCTGCGAAGTGCATGGTTGAGGCTCATCCTGATACCCTTGAACCCCTTCTTGCTGCAGATGACCATATTGTCTTCGAGAGACATGTTCGCAGCCGTACCGAGGGTAGGGTCCTGGAAGATCCTCCCGATGTATTTCGCACGCCTGTACTCAGGCACCTTCGTCATCTCCTCATCGTGGATGTGGATCGTTCCCCCGCTGGGGAAGATCGATCCTGAGATGAGGTTGAACAGGGTGGTCTTTCCCGCCCCGTTGCTTCCGACGATCGTGATGAAGTCCCCCGGGTTCACGTTCAGGGAGACCTTGTTCATTGCCAGGTTCTCATTCACCGTACCGGGATGAAAGACTTTTGAGATTGATTCGAGTCTGATCATTTTCGTTCTTTCCTCCTCTGTCCAGCGGCTTCCTGACTCTTGGCGATGACCAGGGAGAGGATGACCAGGATACTGGTGATCATCTTCAGGTCGCTTGGTGTCATGTGGATGTAGTACCCGTAGTACCGCCCGAAGAACATGATGCCCTTGTAGAGGATAGCCCCGAGCACGATCCTCAACGTGATGTAGAAGATCTTGTTGGACCTGAGGAGGAACTCCCCGAGCATGACTGCCGCGAGTCCCTCAACGATCATCCCCTGCCCGAGTTTCGCATCAGCGAACCCCTGGTACTGGCCGAGGAGTGCCCCGGAGAGGGCGACCAGGCCGTTCGAGAGGGCAAGGCCGATGACCTTGATGGTGTCGGGGTTGACCCCGTTGGTCTTGATCATCTGCTCATTGTTCCCGAGCGCACCGAGCGTGATGCCGAGGTCCGTACGGAAGAAGGTATCGGTGAGCACCTTGATGATCCCCACGAAGAGGACCATGAAGATCAGCAGGCTGTACTCCCTCGGCATGGCCCCGCCGAGACTGATCACCTTGGTGAACAGCGTATCGATCCTGAGCAGCGGGACATTCGCCCGTCCCCCGAGGATCCTGATGTTGATCGAGTAGAGCATGGTCATGACCAGGATCCCGGACAGGAGGTTCGGGATCTTGAGTTTCGTGTGAATGGCAGCGGTAAGTACCCCGGCCAGCGCCCCGCCGATGAAGGCGAGGAGCGTGGCAACGAGGATGCCGAGACCGTTGATGATGCATATAGCCGCAATCGCGGCACCAGTAGCAAACGATCCGTCAACCGTCAGGTCCGGGAAGTCCAGGATCCTGAAGCTGATGAACACTCCCAGTGCCAGTAATGAGAAGATCAGGCCGTCGACAATAATTCCTTCAATCATGATTAATACTTGGTCTCTCCATTCTCGATGACGGCAGTCGCATTCCTGATCATCTCCTCAGGGATCTCGATCCCGAGTTTCTTGGCATTGTCGAGGTTGATCCAGAGTTCGATGTCAGAAGCCTCGGTCATGAAGACTGTCCCGATGTCAGCAGGCTTAGCACCGTCGATGATGTCCTTGATGAGGAACCCGGTAGCTCGTCCGACCTTGTAGTAGTCGAAGCCCCAGGCGATCAGGACTTCGAGTCCGATACCCGTAGAGGAGGTCGGGTCAGCGGTAAGTACCGGGATACCCTTGGTGTTCGCAACATCCACGAGTGAAGGCATAGCTGAGACGACGGTGTTGTCGGTAGAGACATAGAGACCGTCGATCTTGTCAGCGATGGACTGAATAGCCTGCTTCACCTCTGAGGTGTTGGTGACTGCTGCGGGAACGAACTTGATCCCGTATTTCTCACAGGCAGCCTTGGTCATGTCTGCGAGCAGTACTGCATTCGCCTCACCGCTGGTGTAGACGTGGCCGAGCTTGGTGACGCCCGCAAGGTCCTTGAGCATCTTGACCTGTGCATCTACCGGGGTCATGTCAGAGACACCGGTGATGTTCATATATCCTTTATCGTATGATTCTACGAGTCCTGCAGCTACCGGGTCGGTGACTGCCGAGTAGATGACCACCCCGTCAGTGATGACGTTGGCAAGGGCCTGTGCGGTCGGGGTCGCGATACCGACTGCGAAGTCCACCTTGTCTGCCTTGAACTTCTGGGCGATGGAGTTCGCGGTGGTCATATCGCCGTTAGCGTTCTGAAGATCGAATGAGACATTGACACCCTCTTCAGTGAGGACGTCCATGACGCCCTGCTCGACTGCGTCGAGTGCCGGGTGCTGGATGATCTTCGAGAAACCGACTTTGATCTTGCCTTCGTCTTCCATGCCCCCCTGGGCAAACACTGGAGCGGCGATGAGTGTGATCAGGATGAGTAATGATAGAATCTTTTTCATACGTTTAGTACCTCCATGAATCTTAAAACTTCACTATACGGTAGAAGACCTGTTTTGTCCACACAATATGCAGTTTTCGGTATAAAAACAGTATATTGATACAGTCTGATAGAGTGGTGTCAAGATAGGGTTTCGGTAGGTTCAGAAGAGGCTCTTCACGGCCCTGGCTGTCTTCTCCACATCCTCATCGGTGATGTCGAGATGGGTCACCATCCTGATCTCCTCACCGTTCATGGCGAAGCAGAGGATACCCTTCTCGGCAAGCCGCCTCACTGCCTCAGCGGCATCCACGTCCGGGGTGTGGAAGAAGATGATGTTCGTCTCGACGGTTGCCGGGTCAACCTCTGCCCAGCTGGATGCGGAAAGTGCTTCTGCGATCTGCTGTGCCCGCCGGTGGTCATCGGCCAACCGCTCGACATTGTGCTCGAGGGCGTAGAGACCGGCAGCGGCGAGGATCCCGACCTGGCGCATGCCGCCCCCGAGGAGTTTCCTCACGGCAAGGGCCCGGTCGATGAACTCCTGAGAGCCGCAGAGCATGCTGCCCACCGGTGCCCCGAGGCCCTTGGAGAGGCAGAAGCTCACCGTGTCTGCATAGCGGCAGATGGACTGTGCAGAGGTCTTCTGGGCGACCACGGCATTGAAGAGGCGTGCCCCGTCCATGTGGACCTTCAACCCGTGGGTATCAGCCAGGGACCGTATCGCATGAAGGTTCTCCTGCGGGTAGCAGGTACCGTTCATGGTGTTCTCGACCTCGATGAGGGTGACAGGCGAGACCGCATAATCGCTGGGATGGAGATGGGCCGCGATCGTCCGTGCATCGAGGATGCCCCGGTCGGCATCAAGCCCGATCGGCAGGACGCCTGCCACGGCTGCGGGGGAACCCACCTCGTGGAGGAGGATATGGCTGTCGCGACTGGTCAGCACCTCGTTGCCCCGGCCGCCGTTGATGTAGAGCGAGATCAGGTTCCCCATGGAACCTGACGAGACGAAGAGGGCAGCCTCCTTGCCGGTGATCCGTGCGGCCGTCTCCTCGAGGCGGTTCATCGTCGGATCCTCCCGGTAGACGTCGTCGCCTACCTCGGCATGCATCATGGCTTCCCTCATAGCTTTTGAGGGTCTTGTGGTCGTGTCACTTCTGAGATCTGTCATGTAAGACTCCTGTTGCTCTTATTTCATGATAGAGTCTAACAGAGTAAAGAAGTCGGGACAAGTGATATCGACAGCATCTGTTCCCTCGATGGTGATCTCCTCATCACAGGCAAGGGCGGCTGTCGCACAGGCCATGATCACCCGGTGGTCCCCATGGCCTGAGACGGTCCCGCCGGTGAGGGAACCGGTCCCCCTGATCACGAGCCCGTCGGGCAGTTCGGAGATATCGGCACCGAGTCTCGCCAGTTCGCTGCACATGACGGCGATCCTGTCCGTCTCCTTGATCCGTGCCTGCGGCACGTTCTCCAGGCGAACCTCACCGTCGGCGAAGCAGGCAGTCGCTGCCAGGACCGGCAGGGTGTCGGGGATCGGGTTGAGATCGAGGGAGATACCTCCCTTCAGCCCGTCTTCCGGCCCGGTGACCGTCACGCTGTGGCCTTCCCATGAGATAGAGCAGCCCATCTGTTCGAGAGCATGGAGGATATCTTTATCACCCTGGGTGTCATCAGGGTCGAGTCCTTCGAGGGTGAGGGTGCATCCGGTGATAGCCGCCGCACAGAAGAAGAACGAGGCGGAGGAGAAGTCACCGGAGACCGCCCTGCTGTAGGGGGTATAGTGCTGGCCCGGTTCGACGATGAAGACATCGTCCGGGGAGGATGAGTAGCGGATGCCCTGCTCGGCAAGCCATGCCTCGGTCATCCCCACGTAGGGCCGCTCGTTGAGCAGCGGCACCTCTATGATCGACTGGTCCTCCGCAAGCGGGGCGGCAAGGAGCAGCGATGAGAGGTACTGGCTCGTCGGGCACTCGATGGAGGTGAACCCTCCCTTGAGCGGCCCGGTGATCATGAAGGGGGGGCAGCCCTCCTTCAGTGATTCCTCCAGTCCGAGGGACTGGTCGATCTCGAAGCTGATCTGTGCCCCGAGGTCCTCGAAGGCTTTCAGCAGCGGAGCTACCGGCCGGCTCCTGATCTGCTCGTCCCCGGTGAAGATCACCGGCCTGCCGAGCGAAGCGGCGATCCCTGCCCCGAGGTAGAGAGTCGTGCCGGAGTTCCCGGTATCTATCACGAGCGGTTCAGCAGAGGGGAGGGATGCGGAGATCCCGGTGACCTCCCAGCCGTCGGAGATCTCGGTAATCCCGGCCCCGAAGGCTCTGCAGGCCTCCAGGCAGGAGAGCGTGTCCTGCGAGCGGAGTGGGTTGAGAATCGTGCTCTTCCCGTCTGCCATAGTCGCTATGAGCAGCGCCCGGATCGTCTGGGACTTCGAGGAGGGGACGAGCACCGTTCCTCCGATGCTGTGTCGTGCGATAGTCTTGTTCATAGTCAGGAGCATAAAGCACGGGATTAAGATTAGCAATATGAATTATGCAAAAAGGGTAATATTTATGCAGGAAATATACTGATAAAATTCATGATGCTTCTTGACTATCTCACCGCAGGGTTATACATTAAGACAAATACGTATATACAGAGGTATATTATGACAATGTGTATGGAGAATTGCTCCCGCACGAGTCGTCGTCCCTCATACAGTGACTGGATGGCGAAGCGGTCTGAGCAAACAGGACAACAACCCGAATCTTTCAAGGCGTTCTTAATCGTATCCCTTCTTCTCCTCCTCTCTGTCGTGAGTATCTCCCTGATACTATCTGCAGTCACTCCCGTGATTGTACTTCTGCCCGTTCTAGTAATTCTTATTACCCTTATTAACCTCGTAATTATCAGCCTATAGTGCTTACCGTAGCCAAAGGTCAGTGATAAAAGGCCTAGGGAGTGGTGTCTGTTGATGCATCTCTCCTAGGAATCGTATATCATGGGTGGTGAGGGCATGGCACTCCCTGTTCATGAATGTTTAAAGCATGAGAGACAATGCGTAAAGGAGTTGAGTATGGATCGTTATATCTTATCCGTATTAGTGAACAATCACTCCGGTGTGTTAAGCCGGATCGCCGGGTTATTCAGCCGGCGGGGGTATAATATCGACAGCCTCTCCGTGGGAGAGACGGAGGACCCGGCTATCTCCCGGATGACCATCGTCGTCCGCGGGGACCATGCGATCCTGGAACAGATCACCAAACAGCTCGCGAAACTCATCGACGTGCTCCATATCAAGGAGCTCAAGCGGGGTGAGTCAGTATACAGGGAACTGCTGCTGCTGAAGATCGAGGCGACACAGCAGATGCGTTCGGAGGTCATCCAGATCGCCGATATCTTCAAGGCGAAGATCATCGACGTGGATACTGCCTCAGTTACCATGGAACTTACAGGGGATCAGGACAAGCTGGCGGCTTTCACCAGGCTGGTCGAACCCTTTGGGATTAAGGAGATCGTACGCACCGGTATGTCAGCAATCGGGCGCGGCGATGAGACCATCAGTGATGAGATGAATAGGAAGGAGTTATAAGACAATGGAAGACAAGATCTATTACGATTCAGATGCGGACATGGGATTGCTCGAGGGAAAGACGGTAGCGATCATCGGATACGGTTCACAGGGACATGCACATGCACTCAACCTGCATGAGTCAGGCGTCAATGTGATCGTCGGCCTCTATGAGGGGTCGAAGTCATGGGCAAAGGCAGAGGAAGACGGCCTCAAGGTCATGGTAGCAGCTGAAGCTGCCGCTGCGGCAGACGTGGTCATGCTGCTCGTCAACGATGAGCTGCAGGCACAGCTCTATGTCGACAGCATCCGGGACAACCTCAAGGAAGGCGACTACCTCGCTTTCGCTCACGGCTTCAACATCCACTTCGGCCAGATCAAGCCGGCTGCAGGGGTCAACGTCATCATGATCGCACCGAAGGGCCCGGGACATACCGTCCGGAGCCAGTACCAGGAAGGCAAGGGCGTTCCCTGCCTCATCGCCATCAACCAGGACCCGTCCGGCAACTCGAAGGAGATCGCACTGGCCTACGCTTCCGGTATCGGCGGCGGCAGGGCAGGGATCTTCGAGACCTCCTTCACCGAGGAGACCGAGACTGACCTCTTCGGCGAGCAGGCTGTACTGTGCGGTGGAGTCACCGAGCTCATCAAGGCCGGGTTCGATACCCTCGTGGAAGCCGGGTACTCACCTACCATGGCATACTTCGAGTGCTGCCATGAGATGAAGCTCATCGTCGACCTGATCAACCAGGGCGGCCTCGAGTACATGAGGTACTCGATCAGCGACACCGCTGAGTACGGGGACTACATGACCGGTCGGAGGATCATCACCGATGAGACCCGAAAGGAGATGAAGAACGTCCTCACCGAGATCCAGGAGGGTGTCTTCGCACGGAACTGGATCATGGAGAACAAGGTCGGAAGGCCTAACTTCAATGCACGGAAGAGGATCGAAGCCAACCACCCGATCGAGATCGTCGGTAAGAAGCTCCGGTCCCTGATGAGCTGGCTGAAGAAGTAGCATACCATGAGTAGTCTGCCCGGCAGGTTCGCCTGCCGGACAGATGTGAAGTCGAATTGTAAGGAGCGAACAGGAGATGGCAGGACGAGTTTATATTTTTGATACGACATTACGGGATGGAGAACAGGCACCGGGCTACAGCATGAACCTCGATGAGAAGGTGCGGTTGGCAAAACAGCTGGAAGCCCTGCAGGTCGATGTCATGGAAGCCGGTTTCGCTATCGCTTCCCCCGGTGACTTCGCAGCCATCGAGGCTGTCTCCGCAGCCGTGAAGAACAGTACGGTAGCATCGCTCTCACGGGCGCTCAAGAAGGATATAGATGCATCCTGGGGTGCTGTGCAGAAGGCAGTGAGCCCGCGGATCCATACCTTCATCGCGACCTCCCCGATCCATATGCAGTACAAGCTGAAGATGGACCCGGAGGATGTCCTCTCCCAGGCCCGCGACATGGTCGCCTATGCCCGCAACCTCTGCGGCAACATCGAGTTCTCAGCCGAGGATGCCTCCCGGAGTGACTGGGAGTTCCTCTACCGGGTCTTCGAGGCGGTCATCGATGCAGGGGCTTCTGTCATCAATGTCCCCGATACCGTCGGGTACACGACCCCGGACGAGTACGGCGCCCTCATCTCGGCGATCAGGAACAATGTCCCGAACATCGACAAGGCGATCATCTCGGTCCACTGCCATAACGACCTCGGGCTCGGGGTGGCGAACACCCTCGCAGCGGCAAAGGCCGGTGCGACCCAGCTCGAATGCACGATCAACGGCATCGGGGAGCGGGCAGGGAACGCGGCTCTCGAGGAGATCGCCATGATCCTCAATACGAGGAAGGATTTCTATGATCTTGAGACGAACATCAAGACCACAGAGATCTACCGGACGAGCCGGCTGCTCTCGACGATCACCGGTGTGTCGGTCCAGCCCAACAAAGCGATCGTGGGGGCGAACGCCTTCGCCCATGAGTCAGGGATCCACCAGCACGGTGTCCTTGCACACACCGAGACCTATGAGATCATGACCCCGGGATCGATCGGGCTCCATGAGAACAAGATGGTGCTCGGCAAGCACTCCGGCCGCCATGCCTTCATCGACCGGGTGCAGTCACTCGGGTTCCCGACTGACGACAAGGCCGAGATGGATGAGGTCTTCAAGCAGTTCAAGGTGCTTGCGGACAAGAAGAAGGTCGTCTCCGACCGTGACATCGAGGCGCTGATCGAGAACCGCTCCACTGACACCAGGGAGACCTACAAGCTCGTGCGGTTCGTCATCAACTCAGGCAACATGATGACGGCGACCTCCTGCATGACCTTGAGCAGGGACGGGAAGAAGTTCCAGGATGTGGCTACCGGTGACGGGCCTGTCGATGCCTCCTTCAAGGCGATCGAACGTATCACCGGCATCCCCTTCACCCTCGAGGAGTACAACATCCATGCCGTCACCGGCGGGAAGGATGCCCAGGGCGAGGTCTCGGTACGGATCCGGTCGGATGAGCGGGTATACAAGGGCCGCGGTGTCAGTACTGATGTCGTGGAGGCCAGCATCAAGGCATGTCTCTATGCCGTGAACAGATTGGCAGGTGAGATGAACAGATGAGTAGAACAGTAGAGATTTTCGATTCGACACTGAGGGACGGTGCACAGGGAGAGGGGATCTCCTTCAGCGTCCATGACAAGATACAGATCCTCGAGGCACTCGATGCGATCGGGGTCTCCTATGTCGAGGCCGGGAACCCCGGCTCCAACCCCAAGGACCTCGAGTTCTTCAGCTATGCCGAGAAGATGGACCTGAAGCATGCGAGACTCGCGGCCTTCGGGAGTACCCGGCGGCGGGACATCAAGGTGGAGGATGATGCGAACGTGCAGTCCCTGCTCGTGGCGAACACCCCGGTCGTGGTGATCTTCGGCAAGAGCTGGGACTTCCATGTCACTGACATCATCAGGACTACCCTCGAGGAGAACCTTGCGATGATCAGGGAGACCATCGCCTTCTTCAAGGAGAAGGGGAAGGAGGTCATCTTCGATGCCGAGCACTACTTCGACGGGTACAAGAGCAACCCCGAGTATGCCCTCCGGACACTCGATGCCGCGATCGAAGGAGGGGCGAAGACGCTCGTCCTCTGTGAGACGAACGGCGGGGCGCTCCCTTCCCAGGTCCATAAGGCAACGAGGGTTGCCCTCGAGCACTGCCCCGGGTCCAGGATCGGCATCCATGCCCATAATGACGGGGGGATGGCGGTCGCGAACTCGGTACAGGCCGTAGAAGCAGGAGCCTGCCATGTGCAGGGGACATTCGTCGGCTTCGGGGAACGGTGCGGGAACGCCAACCTCTCCTCCCTGATCCCTGCCTTCGAGCAGAAGATGGGCATCCCCTGCCTGCCGGAAGGCAACCTGGAGATGCTCACGAGCACGGCGACGATCATCGCCGAGATCGCCAACATCAGGATACCGCACGGTATGCCCTATGTCGGGAAGAGTTCTTTCGCCCACAAGGGCGGGATGCATATCGACGGGATCAACAAGAACCCGCTCTCCTTTGAGCATATCCAGCCCGACCTGGTCGGCAACGAGCGGCGGCTGCTGATGAGCGAGGTCTCAGGGAGGTCGATGATCCTCAAGAAGATCCAGAAGATCTCCCCTGACCTCGACAAGGACTCCCCTGAGACGAAAGCCATCATCAAGCGGCTCAAGGAGCTCGAGATGGAAGGCTACCAGTTCGAGGCAGCAGAGAGCTCCTTCGAGCTGGTGATCAGGAAGCACCTCGGGAAGTACCGGCCGTTCTTCGAGCTCGACCACTTCAAGATCATTGGGGAGCAGCCGAGCGACAAGAAGGAGATGAGCAGCTCAGCCATGATCAAGATCTCTGTTGACGGGGCAGAGGAGATCACGGCAGCTGAGGGTGACGGACCGGTCAACGCCCTGGACAGGGCGCTCCGCAAGGCACTCGAGGTCTTCTACCCCGTGCTCAAGCATGTGAGCCTCACAGACTTCAAGGTGCGGGTGCTCGATTCCAAGCAGGCATCGGCTGCACGGGTACGGGTCCTGATCGAATCGACGGACGGCATGAGGACCTGGACTACGGTCGGGGTCTCGACGGACATCATACAGGCCAGCTGGCTTGCGCTGGTGGACTCCCTGGAGTACCGCCTGCTGCATGCCTGAGCGGCTGACGAATAGATATTCTTGATAAGGAGAAAAGAGATATGGACATACAGATTGCAGTAGTACCCGGAGACGGGATCGGCCCCGATATCGTGAAGGAGGCCAAGCTCGTCCTCGACATGATCGGGGAGAAGTTCGGCCACTCCTTCAGCTACACCGAAGTGCTTGCCGGGGGTGCAGCCCTCGATGTGCACGGCATCCCCTTGCCGCAGGAGACCCTTGATACCTGCAAGGCAAGTGATGCAGTCCTCCTCGGTGCCGTGGGCGGACCGAAGTGGGATGACCTCGAGGGGAGCAAGCGGCCGGAACAGGCCCTGCTCGGGCTCCGCGCCGGACTTGGGCTCTATGCCAACCTGAGACCTGCCATCCTCTACAAGCAGCTCATCGATGCCTGCCCTCTTCGTCCCGACATCATCGGTGACGGACTCGACATCTGCGTCGTCCGTGAGCTGACCGGCGGTATCTACTTCGGCGAGAAGGGTAGGGAGGAACTCCCCTCCGGCACCAAGGCCTATGATACCCTCGCCTATACTGAACCTGAGATCAGAAGGATAGCGAAGCTGGCATTCGAGATCGCGATGAAGCGCGACAAGCGGGTGACCAGCGTCGATAAGGCGAACATCCTCGAGAGTTCGAGGTTATGGAGGGCAGTCGTGGAAGAGGTCGCTAAGGATTACCCCGAAGTGACGCTCAACCACATGTATGTGGACAACGCCTCCATGCAGCTGGTTCGCAACCCGCACCAGTTCGACGTGATCGTCACGACCAACATGTTCGGGGATATCCTCTCCGACGAGGCGAGCATGATCACCGGCTCGATCGGGATGCTCCCATCGGCCAGCCTCGGGGAGGGAAGCTTCGGGCTCTACGAGCCGGTACACGGCTCAGCCCCCGACATCGCCGGGATGGATAAGGCCAACCCGATCGCGACGATCCTGTCCGTGGCTATGATGCTCCGCTATACCTTCGGGCTCCTCGAGGAGGCTGCCGATATCGAGAAGGCTGTAGACAATGCCCTGGAGAACGGATACCGGACCGGGGACATCATGAGTGACGGGATGAAGCTCATCGGGACTGCCGAGATGGGCCGTCTGATACGCGAAGCGTTATAGGAGAAGCATGATATGAGAAGTGACAGAGCAAAGAAAGGGGTGACCCGTGCACCGCACAGGTCACTGCTGAAGGCCCTCGGTCTTACTGACCGTGAGATAGAGAAACCATTCATCGGGATCGTGAACTCGAAGAATGAGATCATACCTGGCCATATCCACCTGCAGAGGATCGTTGATGCCGTCAAGGCTGGCGTCCGTGCCAATGGGGGGACTCCCATGGAGTTCCCCGCGATCGGTGTCTGCGACGGCATCGCCATGGGGCATGAGGGGATGCGCTATTCCCTCTGTACCAGGGAGCTGATCGCCGACTCCATCGAGGCTGTGGCAATGGCCCATGCCTTCGATGCACTGGTCATGATCCCGAACTGCGACAAGGTCGTGCCGGGCATGCTGATGGCTGCCGCACGATTGAACATACCGACCGTCGTCGTCAGTGGCGGTGCCATGCTGGCAGGTCACCACGATAAACGGGGGGCGTTCAGCCTCTCCACGACCTTCGAGGCTGTAGGGGCGTATTCAGCCGGAAAGATGACTGAGGAAGAACTCAAATCCTATGAGAATAATGCCTGCCCGACCTGCGGGTCCTGTTCAGGAATGTTCACGGCGAACAGCATGAACTGCCTTACTGAGGTACTTGGACTCGGGCTTCCCGGGAACGGGACGATCCCCGCAGTCTACTCTGAACGCGACAGGCTTGCCAAGGAGGCGGGACACCAGGTGATGGAAGTGCTGAAAGCGGACATCAGGCCGAGGGACATCATGACCGAGAAGGCGTTCATGAACGCACTCGCAGTGGACATGGCCCTCGGCTGCAGTACCAACAGCATGCTGCACCTCCCCGCGATCGCACATGAGGCAGGGGTCACCCTGAACATCGATATCGCGAACGCAGTGTCGGCGAAGACCCCGAACCTCTGCCATCTCTCCCCCGCGGGCGATGACCATATCGAGGACCTCTATGCTGCCGGCGGTGTGCAGGCAGTCATGAAGGAGCTCTCGAAGAAGGACCTTCTCAACCTCGACTGCATCACGGTAACGGGTAAGACCGTGGCTGAAAACATCAGCAGTGCCGTGAACCGCAACACGAACGTCATCAAGCCGATCGACGCTCCCTGGAGCGTGACCGGCGGTATCGCGGTCCTCAAGGGGAATATCGCGCCGGACGGCTGTGTCGTGAAGCAGTCAGCCGTGGCGAAGGAGATGCTCAAGCACAGCGGCCCTGCCCGGGTCTTCGAGTCTGAGGAGGCTGTCAATGAGGCGATCCTCGGCGGGAAGATCAACAAGGGTGATGTCGTCGTCATCCGCTACGAGGGACCAAAGGGCGGTCCCGGGATGAGGGAGATGCTCTCCCCGACCTCCGCTATCGCGGGGATGGGCCTCGACAAGGATGTCGCGCTCATCACCGACGGACGGTTCAGCGGCGCTACCCGCGGGGCATCCATCGGCCACATCTCGCCGGAAGCGGCAGAGGGCGGACCGATCGGACTCGTACAGGAGGGGGACACGATCAACATCGACATCCCGAACGGCCTGATCCAGCTCGATATTACAGATGCTGAGCTGCAGGCACGTAAAGAGGCCTGGGTACAGCCTGAACCGAGAAAGGTCGAAGGCTACCTTGCCCGATATGCGAAGATGGTGACATCTGCAAGTACTGGGGCAGTTTTCAAGTTTTAGGAAGCTGTCATCGTCCTAGGTATGTAAGAGGGAGGAACTCCACAAGGGATTCCTTTCCACTGAGAAGAAGTTTTTTGTTTTTTCGTGATTACTGACTATATTGATGGTGTGAGTATGAATGAAAAACTTCCATGGCGAATCGGATGGATCGCGATCCTGACGATCTGCCCAAAGGAGTGATGTATGAGAATGAGAGGAGCGAGAATCCTTATAGAATGTCTGAAGGAGCAGGGTGTCGATACCGTCTTCGGTTTTCCGGGTGGTGCGGTCCTGAACATCTATGATGAACTCTACAAGAACAGCGACAGGATCAAGCATATCCTGACAGCCCACGAGCAGGGGGCAGCCCATGCCGCTGATGGCTATGCGAGGGCGACCGGGAAGGTCGGCGTCTGTATCGCCACCTCAGGCCCGGGGGCCACAAACCTGGTGACAGGCATCGCGACAGCGTATATGGACTCGTCCCCGATGGTGGCGATCACCGGTAACGTCCCGGTCCCGCTGCTGGGCAAGGACAGCTTCCAGGAGGTCGATATCGCGGGGGTGACGATGCCGATCACCAAACACAACTACATCGTCAAGGATGTCTCACAGCTTGCTGACACGATCCGTGAGGCCTTCTACATTGCACAGGAAGGACGACCCGGTCCTGTCCTCATCGATATCCCGAAGGATGTCACGGCCCTCGAAGCTGACTATGAGTACCAGGAGCCGAAGGAGATCGAGCGTCATGCCGAACTCGTGCAGGATGATGAGATCGAAGAAGCCCTCAAACTGATCAAGGAAGCGAAGAAGCCGTTCATCTTCGTCGGCGGCGGGGTCATCTGTTCCAAGGCATCAGAGGAACTCTTCGAGTTTGCTGAGAAGGTCCAGGCACCGGTCGGGGTATCGCTCATGGGCAAGGGCGCGTTCCCTGCTGCTCATGACCAGTATACCGGTATGATCGGTATGCACGGGTCGAAGGTCTCGAACATGTCGGTATCACGGTCGGACCTGCTGATCGTTATCGGTGCTCGTTTCAGCGACCGTGTCGTCAGCCGTGCTGACCGGTTCGCGATGAACGCGAAGATCCTGCACATCGACATCGACCCGGCTGAGATCAACAAGAACATCAAGACCTATCACCACGTGATCGGTGATGTCAAGGTCGTCCTCGAGAGGATGAACAGTCTCATGGAAGGGACCTATGACCACAAGGAGTGGATGGACCAGATCCAGGCCTGGAAGGTGAAGTACCCGATCAGGGTTACCACCGAGAACAAGCGGCCTCGGGACATCATCGTGAAGCTCCATGAACTGCTCGCCGAGGATGACATCATCGTGACCGAGGTAGGGCAGCACCAGATGTGGGTCGCCCAGTTCTACAAGTTCTCCAAGCCGGGAAC
Organism: Spirochaetia bacterium; assembly: GCA_963677595.1. GTDB lineage: Bacteria > Spirochaetota > Spirochaetia > CAKZLE01 > CAKZLE01 > CAKZLE01. The sequence continues at coordinate 867,286 of OY782041.1, read as the reverse complement.
CTTCGTCACCTCCGGTGGGCTGGGGACCATGGGCTTCGGCACCGGTGCGGCGATGGGTGCCCAGATGGGGATGCCTGACAAGAAGGTCGTGAGCATAGCGGGAGACGGTTCGTTCCAGATGAACTGCAACGAGCTCGGGACCCTCGCGAAATACAACATACCGGTGGTCATCGTCCTGCTGAACAACCACACCCTGGGTATGGTTCGGCAGTGGCAGACGCTCTTCTATGAGAAGCGGTATGCGGCAACCACCCTCGATCACCCGATCGACTGGGTCAAGCTCGCAGAGGCCTTCGGGGTGAAGGGCATGCGCCTGAGTGCCACCGAAGAGATCGAGCCAGCACTGCGAGAAGCGCTCTCAGCGAACGGACCGGTCCTTATCGACTGCGAGATACCGATCGATGATAAAGCGTTCCCCATGGTCGCTCCTGGGGCTCCTATAGAGGATGTGATACTCTCCGTGGACCCCATCATGGATGATATCGGGAACTAGGGAGTAAGAGAGATCAATCACACGATGAAGCCGCCCGAGAGGGCGGCTTCACTATGCCCGGACACTGTTGACAGAATAAAGTGATCACATAATTATTGGGAAAAGTGTGATAAACACCATATTATCGTAGCAAAAAATTGTTATGGAGAAGCATAGCTTCTTAAGACAGTTCTCCAGCGGAATCTTATCCGTTGCTCTCACGTGTCTCACGTATGATATCAAGAATCTCTTCAGTAGTTATCGTACTAGAAATTCCAGCTATATCAAATGGGGATTTACGTTCTTTTTCTCTGAGCGGGACAATCTTGTACCTACTTCCATCTTTCTTTGCAATGATCACATCTTCTTCTAATGACAAATTTAAAATTGAGGCGAAATTCTGTCTTGCTTCTGAATAATTGAAAACTCTCAATTAAACCTCCAATACGTGAATACCAAGATCGGCAGCCACTTCCTGCATACGTTTATCTAAACTCAATAAGCTGCATGTAAACCGCTTTGCAATTTCTAAATAGTAAGCATCATAAGCATAAATTCCATAATCTACTGCAATCTTCAATGATGCTTGAATATTAACATCAATCAGTCGGACCGGAATTTTTTGAAAGATTGAATAGCATTCGATTATCTGTTTTCTATGTAATCTATTCCGCTTGAACATAGCAGAAAGAGCATTCCCAATTTCGAAAGGTAAAACAACCGGTGATATCAGGTCATCTTCTTGTGTTGCCTCAATGATTCTGCCCTTTTCTGGTTCATCAAGGATTACCGCTAAATATATGTTTGCATCAACTAAAACCAACATATGTACATTGTACAACTGAAATAGATTTAAAGCAATACGTACGTAAATGCAATAGAGCAGCAAACGAATTTGTCTTTGGAGAACAATATTTCTAGGGTTCTGAAACAAACACATAATTATCGGAAAAAGTGTGATTATTTCCACATAATCGTGGCGAATAATGTGATAACTTTTGACAGAAGGTCAGAATGAGCCTATAATCAGCAGTATGGAACGCGATATCCTGCAAAAGCTGGTACAGTGGAAGGACTCAAGATTCAGGAAGCCCCTGATCCTTCAGGGGGTACGTCAGGTCGGTAAGACCTGGTTGTTGAGAGAGTTCGGGGCACGCTGGTATGAACAGGTCGCCTATGTCAATTTTGAGGAGAACCCGGACCTGAAGCAGGTATTCTCAGCGACAAGGGAGCCTGAGCGTATCCTGAATACCTTGAGATTCACGTTAGGGGTAGTCATCAAGGAACAGAGCAGCCTGATCATCCTTGATGAGATCCAGGCATGCCCTGAGGCCGTAACATCGTTAAAATATTTTTGTGAGCAGGCCCCGGGGTATCATGTCGTCTGTGCCGGTTCCCTGCTGGGAGTCTACCTTTCACAACCGACTTCATTCCCCGTCGGGAAGGTCGATATCCTGCACATGGACCCCATGACATTTTCAGAATTCCTTTCCGCATGCGGGGAGGACAGCCTCAGGGAGTATTGCGAGTCGATACAGGAATTCGATCCTGTTCCTGAAGTGCTGTTCAGCCGGCTATATGATCAGTTGAAAGCATACTTCATCATAGGCGGGATGCCTGAAGCTGTGTACCGGTGGGCAACGGAGAAGGATATAGCACTCATCCAATCGGGCTTAAGCAATATACTCGAGATGTATGAACGGGACTTCATGAAATACCCGGACCGCAGGGAGTTCCCGAAGATCTCGCTGGCTTGGCGGTCAATACCTTCGCAGTTGGCTAAGGAGAACAAGAAGTTCGTATACCAGCTGATCAAGCAGGGGGCACGGGCACGGGAATATGAGGATGCACTGCAGTGGTTGAACGCAGCAGGCCTGGTCAAACGGGTGTATCGGTCATCAACTCCCCGATTACCGCTGACGGCCTATGATGACCTGTCAGCATTCAAACTGTATCTGGTTGATACCGGCCTCCTCAGGAAGCTTTCACTGCTTTCTCCTGCAGCTTTCGGGGAAGGGAACAGGCTGTTCACTGAGTTCAAGGGGGCCTTGACCGAGAACTATATCCTGCAGGCTCTCAGCCACATCTATGAAGTCCCGCTGCGCTATTGGAACGATGGGAGATCGCGTGCCGAGGTTGATTTCATCCTCCAGAGGGACAATGATATCTTCCCGGTGGAAGTGAAAGCCGGGGTGCAGGTCGCAAGCCCAAGTTTGAATACCTATGGGAAGCTCTTTGCTGATACCACAAGACTGCGTATCCGCTATTCTCTTAAGAACCTTCATCTCGACGGGACAGTTCTGAACATCCCGCTGTTCCTTGCAGACCAGACAGACCGCCTGATTCGGATCGCTTTGGAGCGGATCAGTCGATAAAGCCCAAGTTTCATCTAGTAATAACAAGTCTAGCCAAAACAGTAAACCTTGTTCTAAGAGCACAAAAAAGCGGACCACCGAAGTGATCCGCCGATAATCAATCTAACTTAACTATCTACTGACTATTTCAGGTAGATGTCCTTGGTTGGGTGGTAGTCCATGGTGTTTGTAAACCAGCCGCCCCACTTGTCAGTGTCGATCATGTTGAGAGTAACGTAGTAGTAGAGTGGCATGATAGCCATGTCTTCGTTGATGATGATGTTCTCTGCAGAAAGGAGGGTTGCGAATCGTGCAGCACCCGGATCCATTCGTGCAGCCTGGCTGATCAGTGTGTCGTAATCATCGTTGGAGTACTGACCACCGTTCATGCCTGCGCCGGTGATGAACATATCGAGGAAGGTGTTCGGATCCTGGTAGTCACCGACCCATCCAGCCCTTGAGAACTGGAAGTTACCCTCGTTCCTGTTGGTGAGGTAGGTACCCCATTCCTGGTTTTCGAGTTCGATGGTTACGTTGAGGTTCTTCTCCCATTCCTGCTGGAGGAACTCACCGATCTTCTTATGACCTTCTGAAGTGTTGTACAGAAGAACAGTCTTGGGGAAGCCGACACCGTTAGGATAGCCTGCATCTGCAAGGAGTTCTCGAGCAGCCTTGATATCCTGTTCCGGGTAGCCGAGACCGTCATAACCAGTCATCGGAGGAACGATACCTACTGCAGGGATCTGGCCTGATCGGAGGACCTGGTCTACCAGGGCTTCTCGGTCGATAGCAAGTGAGAATGCCTTTCGGACGTTCACGTCATCGAAGGGAGCCTTCTCAACCTGGAATACATAGTAGTATGTAGCCAGCTGTGGGTTAGCCTTGTAGTCATCCCTCATCTGGGCAGCTTCGATCTGGTCGTTAGGAACAGTGGTCATCCAGTCAACCTCACCGTTGAGGTACATGTTGTACCCGGTGTTGTTGTCGTCGATTGCGTAGTAGATGACTTCGTCGAGCTGTACTGCATCAGCATCCCAGTAAGTCTCGTTAGGAACGACTGAGATATACTGCTGGGGCTTCCATTCGTTGAGAGTGAAAGGACCGTTACCTACGAAGTTCTCAGGTGATGTCCATGCATCGCCGTACTTCTCGATCGCATGCAGCGGAACTACTGCGAATGAGTAGTGGGGGAGTGCACCGAGGACGTAGGGGAGAGGTCCGATGAGTTCCATCTGGAAGGTCATGTCATCGAGGGCCTTGATCTTGACAGCTTCAGGACCTGCTGAACCACCGTTGTACTCAGCGGCACCGGCAACGAACATTGACGGGAACCATGCATAGGGTGCAGCGGTCTCAGGATTGAGTTCTCTCAGCCATGAGTCAACGACGGTCTGAGCGGTGATGGCAACGCCGTCACTCCAGACTGCATCTCTCAGGTGGAATGTATATACAGTGCCGTCAGCACTTACGTCATAGCTCTCTGCGAGTCCGGGAACTGCATCTGCTGTTTCAGGATCGTAAGCATAGAGACCTTCGAAGATCGATTCGTAGATTCTGTGCTCAGGTACACCCTGAATCATATGCGGATCAAGTGACTCTGGTTCAGCGCCGTTAACCAGTTTGAATACTGCAGGTTCAGCAGCGACTGGCTCGGGAGCTGGTGCAGGAGCCGGTGCCGGTTCCTCAGCCTTGGGTTCCTCAGCTGCCGGGGCTGCTGGGGTAGGAGCGGGTGCCGGAGTAGCTGCAGGTTCAGCTGCAGGTGTTGCTGCAGGTGCAGCTTCTTCTTTTTCACCTGAACAGGAGATGAAGACTCCTAGTACAAGGGAAAGACATAATAGAACAGTCAATAGCTTTTTCATGCTCATGTCTCCTTAATAAATTTTTTTCCTCAGAGTTAAGGTTAAGACAAAATACGCAAATAAGCAAGTGAAAATTGATTTTTTAACGCCTCCGATATAAATTCTTACTCATTTGTATGCAGGGAAAATCTTCATTGGGTGAGTGACGGCACTTTTTTCAAAAATCCTGCACGGTAATGGTAAATTGTTGTATCTTTTCATGGTATCATATGTTTACTTCTATTAAGGTTAAGGGTAAAAGGTCTGTTCTATGCTCAAACTCCACCTGACAGAAAAAGACGGGGTCCTCTATTACGGGATCGGGAGACTCTTCCGGGCGGTCTACCTCTTCTTCGCGGTCGTCATCATCATCGGTGCCGGCACCTATCTTTCTGAGAACGACACTTCGAACATGGTGCTGCCCATGGTCTTCGTGGTGATCATGCTGCTTGCAGCCGGGTACCGGGAACAGTGGGTCTTTGACCGTGAACGGCAGCTGGTATCCTACCGGATCGGACTGGTGTTCCTGTCTCGGAGGCGGGAATTCAGCTTCAATGAGATCGAGGCTTTCGAGTTGAACCATTTCAAGAAGGGGCAGAAAGAGGTGACCTCGAAGATCAAGTCCCGTGCGAACCGTCTCTACACCACCTATGCCGTGACCCTGCTGTCCGGGGAGATCCACGACATCGAGATCATACGGCACAAGAAGTCTGCAGGCCGGACCGAACAGGCCGCCGTGACGATCGCCTCCTACTGCGGCAAACCCCTCTCGCAGGACATGGAGATCACAGAAGACATCGAGAAATAAGAAAGCTGCCTCCGATTAAGAAGGCAGCTCCCTTGATTACTCTTGACTATGGTATGGCTACTCCGGCCACTCGCTCTCCTCGATATGGAGCCAGCAGGCGACCTGGTGGTTCGCCTCGATCTCCTTCATCGGCGGGATGTGCGTCTTGCAGTGATCCATCCGCTTCGGGCATCGGTCATAGAAGTAGCAGCCGAACCGCTCCTGGTCGGGAGACGGTACATCACCAGTGAGGATGATCCTCTGGCGTTTCTTCTCGATCGCCGGATCTGGGATCGGTGCCGCGGAGAGCAGTGCCTGGGTGTAAGGGTGCAGCGGCTTCTTGTAGAGTGCCTTGGACTCGGAGATCTCGACGATCTTCCCGAGGTACATGACGGCCACCCGCGTGCTGATGTACTCGATGACAGCCAGGTCATGCGCGATGAAGATGTAGGTCAGCCCGAGCTCTTTCTGGAGTTCTGTCAGCAGGTTGAGAATCTGTGACTGGATGGAAACATCCAGTGCACTGACCGGCTCGTCGGCCAGGATGATCTTGGGGTTGAGGGCGAGGGCGCGGGCGATCCCGATCCTCTGCCGCTGGCCTCCCGAGAACTCATGCGGGTACCGGTTCTTGTAGAAGCGTGAAAGTCCCACGCGTTCCATCAACTCCTCGACACGATGCTCGATCTTCTCAGGAGTCATCTTCATGATGCCCCGGCTGTTGTAGATCTCAAGCGGTTCAGCAATGATCTTGCGGACGGTCATACGTGAGTCGAGGGATGCATAGGGGTCCTGGAAGATCATCTGGATGTTCTTCCTGATGTGCAGCATCTCCTTGTTGGAGAGCTTTACCAGGTCCTGACCCTCATAGAGGACCTCCCCTGCAGTTGGCTTATAGAGCTGTGCGATGGCACGGGCTGTCGTTGACTTGCCGCAGCCGGACTCTCCGACGATCCCAAGGGTCTCCCCGGCGTTCACCGTGAAGGAGATTCCGTCGACCGCACGGATCGCGCCTACCTGTCGCCTGATGATGGCTCCCTCTTCGATAGGGAAGTGCTGTTTGAGATCCTTCACTTCAAGGATCGGTGTGTTCGTGCTCATTTTGCTTCCCCCTTGTTCTTGTAGAGCCAGCAGGCTACTTCCCTGCCCGGTTCAGCCGCCTCCAGGGTCGGGTACTTGTTCCTGCAGATGTCCATGGCCTTGTCGCATCTCGGATGGAAGGGACAGCAGTCCGGGAGGTCAATCAGGTTCGGCGGCTGTCCTTCGATCGAGAAGAGCTTGCCCTGATTTGCCTTGTCGAGACGCGGGACTGACTGGATCAGCCCAGAGGTGTAGGGGTGAAGCGGGTTGGCGAAGAGGGCATCGGTAGCTCCCTTCTCCACGATCCTGCCTGCATACATGACGCAGACCTTCTCGCACATGCCGGCCACGACGCCAAGGTCGTGGGTGATCATGATGACCGCCGTGTTGAGCTTCTTGGAGAGCTCGTCGATGAGCTCGAGGATCTGCGCCTGGATGGTCACGTCGAGAGCCGTCGTAGGCTCATCGGCGATGAGGATGTCAGCATTGCAGCTGAGGGCCATGGCGATCATGACACGCTGCCTCATACCGCCGGAGAACTGGTGTGGATAGTTGTCTATCCGCTTCTCAGCGGCAGGTATGCCTACGAGCTTGAGCATCTCGATGGCTTTCTTCTTTGCCTCTGCCTTGCTCATGTCCTGGTGCAGGATGATGGTCTCGATCATCTGGGTCGAGATCTTGAGGAAGGGGTTGAGGCTCGTCATCGGGTCCTGGAAGATCATCGAGATACTGTTCCCCCGGATCTTGCGCAGCTTGTCCTCAGGCAGCTTGATGATGTCCTTTCCTTGGAAGATGACCTCCCCGCCCACGATCTTTCCAGGAGGTGAGGGGATCAGCTTCATGATCGAGAGGTTGGTGACTGATTTTCCGCAGCCCGACTCACCAACGATACCGAGGGTCTCTCCCCGGTAGAGGTCGAAGGAGACGCCGTCCACGGCTTTCACCACCCCGCTGTCTGTCTTGAAATATGTCTGGAGGCCTTTGACCTCTAAAATCTTCTCTTTGTTGTTTTCCACGTTCGGCTCTCCTTATAACTGGTTCTTGCTCTGCGGGTCGAATGCGTCCCTGAGCCCGTCACCGAGGAAGTTCATGGCGAAGAGGAAGATCGTCATCGCGGCAGCGGGGAAGAAGAGACGCCAGGGGTAGAGGGTCATGCCCTCGACCGCGTCACCGACCAGAGATCCCCAGGAAGCATAAGGTGCCGAGACACCGAGCCCGAGGAACGAGAGGAATGATTCCATCATGATGAACGCCGGTATTCTCAACGTGGAGAAGACGATGATGACACTCAATGAGTTGGGGACCAGGTGTCGGAAGATGATCCTCGGAGTGGAAGCTCCCATGGATCGTGCTGCCTCGATGAATTCCGAGTTCTTCAGGGAGATGATCTGTCCACGTACCATTCGGGCAACGGTCAGCCAGCTGACGACCGCAAGTGCCAGGAAGAGGTTGAGGATGTTTCGTCCGAAGATCGCCATCATGATGATGACCAGCAGCATGTAGGGCAGGCCGTAGATGATGTCAACGATACGCATGAGGATGTAGTCGACCTTGCCGCCCATGTAGCCGGCGAATGCCCCGACCACGATACCGATGAGCACCGAGGTGATGGTCCCGATGAAGCCGATGGCGATGGAGACCTGCCCGCCGTAGATGATACGGGATAGCATGTCACGTCCGGAGTAGTCGGTCCCGAAGTAGTATCGCCGGTCATGCATCTTGGTAGCCTTGACCGTCGCGGAGAGCCTGTCGGTGACCTGGACGTCCTTCTTGAGCGGGAACTTAGCAGTTCCTTCCTGGACGATAGCATCAAGGTCCTCCTCAGCTACCATCTCGACCGAGTACTCGATCTTGCTGGCGAGGGTCGTGACGAGCAGGGCATTGCGCTCCTTCTCGGAGAGATTCTCCAACCTCTCTGCGATGAGCACCTCCATCTCCTCGTCTGAGACACCGTCATTGATGACCTTGGTCTGGTTGGTGACCTGGAGGTTCACCTCCTTCTCGCTCTGGGCAAGTACTGGAGCTTCATCGACTCCGAGGAGGTCGGCATAGATGGTCACGAGCTCATCGACGGAGAGCTTGGTGATGTTCACGGTCTTGCCTGCATCGGTGAGGAAGTTGACCCGCTTGATGTCGAACATGAGCTCGGTGGCTATGTCCTCTACCATCTTCTCGAGCTTCCTGGTCTCAGCGGCATTCAATTCGATCCCGCCGGATTCGCCGATCTCATAGAAGTAGTCCCAGATCTGGTTCGGGGACATCTCCTTCAATGCTTCCTTGTCCTCGGCGGGGATCTCGACCCTGCCGGCTTTATAGGCTTTGAAGTAAATATCCTTCTTGGTCTTCTCGAGCATCAGCTCGCCGGCTGTCTTTGTGAGTGAAGGCCTCAGGTGCTGGTGGTCGAGGATGATCTCCTTGTAGGAGTAGATCGGCAGTACCGATGCGAAGATGGCGAGGAAGGCATAGATGATGACGACCACGATACTGGCGACTGCCATCTTGTTCTTCTTCAGTCTCTTCCAGGCGTCCTTGCTGAGACTGTTCCCCTGAATCTCCTGGTCAAATTCATTGACCGCAGTTGTTTTTGTTCTTTTAAACATTGCCAATGTCTGACTCCTATTTATATGAGATTCTCGGATCGAGGAAGGAGTAGATGATATCGACGATGAAGTTCATGACGATGAGGATCGCCGAATAGACGATAACTACTCCCATGATCAGGGTATAATCACGGTTGAACGATGACTGGACGAAGAACTTCCCCAGCCCCGGTATACGGAAGATCTGCTCGACGACGACAGACCCGGTTATGATACCGGCAAAGGCCGGCCCGAGGTAGCTGACGACGGGGAGCAGTGCCCCTTTGAGGGTATGCTTGAAGAGGATGACTGAGTTCTTCAGTCCCTTTGCCTTCGCAGTCCTGATATAGTCGCTCCTCAAGGTCTCGAGCATACTCGAGCGCATGAGCCGCGCGATGTTGGCGAAGTACCCGAGCGAGAGGGTGATCGCCGGGAGGATGAGCGTCTTCGCACCGAAGTCGGTGTCGATCCAGCCGGAGGTCGGCAGCCAGCCGAGCTTCATGGCGAAGATCCATTGCAGGACCGGCCCGATGACGAAGAGCGGGACCGATATCCCCACGATAGCGATCGACATGGACGTGTAGTCCACCCAGGTGTTCTGTCTCACCGCCGAGAGCATGCCGGCACTGATGCCGAAGATGATGGCGATGGTAAGGGCGATGAGCCCGAGAAGTATCGAGTTAGGCAGGCTGGAAAAGATATAGAAGTTCACGTCATGGTCCTGGTACCGGTAGGATGGCCCCAGATCGCCTCTGAGAATATCGAACAGGTATCGTCCGTACTGGACGACCAGTGGTTCATCGAGGTGGTATTTGGCCTCGATATTCTGCATAACTTGCTCGGGAAGTACCTTCTCGGAGTCAAAGGGACCGCCGGGGGCAATTCGGATGATAAAAAAGCTGATGGTAATGATGATCAAAAGCGTTGGTATCATTCCGAGCAAGCGTCTGATGATGTATTTAGTCATAGACTTTCCTCGTTGTAAGATTTTGCATGCCATGCGTAGCATTACAGGTAACCTGTCGATCCTAATACAAAACATGATTTATTTCAACATTATACCACTGATGCTGACAGAACCCCATAGAAAAGGGTGAAGACTCGTTCTCGCTGAATCGAAAGGCGATCCTCAACTTTCAATCAGGTGTAATCTCTTTGACGGCAGGTAATAGATTGGCATCCTGGCCTCTATTGACCAAGCCCGGACAATAGAGGAAGATAGCAGCATGAAAAAATTCTATATCGAAAACCTTGGCTGCGCCAAGAACCAGGTCGATGCGGAGGTCATGCTCGAGAGCCTGACCGAGAGCGGGCACTGGATATATTCCGAGACGGCTGAGGAAGCCGACCTCATCCTCGTCAATACCTGCGGGTTCATAGAACCTGCGAGGATCGAGTCGATCGACACGATCTTCGAGCTGAGGGAGGCCTACCCGGAGAAGAAGATCGTCATGACCGGCTGCCTCTCCGAGCGGTATGCGACAGAGATCTCTGAGGAGTTCTCCGAGGTAGACGGTTTCTTCGGCAACCGGGACCTCGGGAAGATCACGGAGGTCGCCGACAGGATCGAGGCGGGCGAGCATGTCGTCTCCCTCCCTGACTACCCGGACATCTCAGGACGTGAGTACATGCATCGCGATAAACTGCTCAACTTCGCAGGCTCTGCTTATGTCAAACTCTCCGAGGGCTGTGACCATCGGTGCCGGTACTGCGCCATCCCCCTGATCAGGGGCGGCCTGCGCTCGAGGACCAGGGAACAGGTGCTTGATGAAGTCAAAGAGCTCGTTGACAAGGGCGTCTATGAGATCAACCTCATCGCCCAGGACCTCGCAGCCTTCGGGAAGGACCGGGGAGCCCCTGAGTTCATGGAGCTGCTCGATGAGATGTCCCTGCTGCCAGGAAAATTCATCATCAGGATGCTCTATATCCACCCCGATGACTTCCCGGCTGAACTCCCAGCCCTGGTGAAGGAGCGGGAGCGGATCATCCCCTATTTCGATATCCCCTTCCAGCATGCGGCTGTTCCCGTGCTGCGGAAGATGGGGAGGACCGGGAGTGCCGAGTCCTACCTGAAGCTCCTCGAATCCATCAGGCAGGAACTGCCTGACGCAGTCATCCGCTCGACCTTCCTGCTCGGGTTCGTGAACGAAGATGAACAAGCACGGCAGGAGCTCCTCGACTTCATAGCATCCGCACAGCTCGACTGGGTCGGGAGCTTCATCTACTCGCTGGAGGAGGGGACCCCTGCCTTCACCGATCGGGATGAGTCGACCCATGAGGAAGTCATTGCCGAGGCTGAAGCCTTCAAGCCAAGGCTTGAGGAGCTGCAGGAACGGATCACTAACGAACGGCTAGAGCGCTGGGTAGGGCGGGAGTTCGACGTCCTTATCGAGGAGGTCATCCCCCATGAGGACCTCCTGATCGGGCGCATCCCCATGCAGGCACCAGAGGTCGACGGTCTCACCGTCGTGCTCTCCGAGACGGGAGAACCGGGGGATCTCATCAGGTGCAGGATCACCCGCACCGTCGGGATCGACCTGGAAGCCGTGCCGGTGCAGGGGGCCTGATATGAAACATACCGAAGAGTATCTCGCGATGCTCAACGAGCAGCAGCGGGAAGCTGTGCTCGAACATACCCATCCCCTGCTGGTGCTGGCCGGTGCCGGGTCAGGCAAGACCAGGGTGATCACGACCAAGATCGCCTACTTCATCGAGGAACTCGGCTGCGATCCGCGTTCCATCCTTGCCGTGACCTTCACCAACAAGGCTGCCCTCGAGATGAAGGAGCGCCTCAGTACCATGACCGAGGGTGCGGAGCATACCATGGTCCGTACCTTCCATGCCTTTGGGGCATGGCTCCTGCGCAGTTTCTCTGTCGAGGCGGGACTCTCGGACCACTTCACGATCTATGACGATGAGGATGCGGTGACCCTGCTGCACAGCCTCCACCCGGACTTCAAGCGCAAGGAGCTCAAACCCTATGCGAAGTGGATCAGCCGGGCAAAGGACTACTGCCTCACTCCTGAGGATGACCTCACCAGTGTCACCTTCGATCCGCGCTTTCCGGCCATGTATGCAGCCTATGAGAAGAAGATGCGTTCGGTGGGCAATGCTGATTTCGGGGACTTGATCAAGAAGAGCGTGGAGCTCCTCAAGCATAACCCTGAGATCCGCAGGCGGGTCTGCATGCGGTTCAGGGTCATCCTCGTCGATGAGTACCAGGACTCCAATGCTGCCCAGTTCATGCTGCTGCAGCAGCTCTACAGCCCGAAATCTTTTCTCTGTGTCGTCGGTGACGACGACCAGTCGATCTACCGGTTCAGGGGGGCGGAGCTCAGGAACATCCTGACCTTCCCCGACCACTTTCCCGATACCCGGATCATCAAGCTCGAACAGAACTACCGCTCTACCGGGACGATCCTCGCGATCGCCTCGGAGGTGGTGAAGAACAATACCGGCCGGCACGGCAAGGTCCTGAGGACCGACCGGGAGGACGGGAAGAAGGCGGCTCTCACCTTCTTCGAGGACCAGTTCGCCGAGGCGCAGTACTGTGCCGACCTGGTCTCGCGGGACCACCGCTATGATGATACCGCGATCCTCTACCGGACCAATGCACAGTCAGCACCCTTCGAGACGATCTTCATGAAGCGGAAGATCCCCTACAAGATCATCGGGGCTCTGAAGTTCTACGAGCGGGAAGAGGTCAAGGATGCCCTGGCCCTGCTCTCGCTCTGCCTCAACCCGGCAGACGAGGTCGCCTTCAGGCGGGTGGTCAACAAGCCGCCCCGCGGGATCGGTGCGACCTCCCTCGAGAAGATCATTGCCGCTGGAGCCATGCAGCAGGGAGACTGCATCGCAGGACTCTCTTCTGCCCTTGAGCATACGCTCAAGGGGAAAGCTAAGAGCGGGGCTGCTGAGTTCCTCGATGCGTATGGGCGGATGACGGGGAGACTCGAGAGCGCAGATCTCGCCGAGTTCACCAAGGGAGCCCTCGATGACTTCGGGGTGATCGAGCATTACCGGCAGCAGGACAAGATCGCATCCACGCAGAAGCTGCTCAACCTCGAGGAGTTCGTCAATGCCGTGGCACTCTACCCGCAGGGCCGGGCCGGGCTCGTCTCATTCCTCGAGACCCTCCAGCTCGACCCCTCAACGGTGGGGGACCGAAACCCCATAGACCAGCCGGGAGTCACTCTGATCACGATGCATAACACCAAGGGTCTCGAGTTCGACCGGGTGGTCATATCCGGGATGGAGGAAGGCCTCTTCCCCGGACGGGCGAACGAGAGTGACGAGGATATCGAGGAGGAGCGGCGGATCTTCTATGTCAGCATCACCCGGGCACGGGACGAGCTCTACTTCACCGCCTGCCATCGACGCTCGATGTGGGGCCGCACGCAGTACCAGATGCCCTCGAGGTTCCTCTCCGAACTGCCTGATGAGCATGTGCAGCGCTCGGGACGCGCTCAGGGAGGATTCCCCGGACAGGATGCCGGCTACAGTCACGGCTACCGGGATACCGGCCACCGCGAACCGTCATCTTTCGCCAGGAGGCTGAATGCCGACAGGACCCAGCAGGCCGCTGCACAGGAAGGCGAGTATGCCCGGGGGGACAAGGTCTACCATAATGAGTATGGTACCGGCTATGTCATGAGTTCGAGAATGCAGAGCGGCCGGGAGATGGTCGTCGTGAGGTTCGAGTCGGGAGGGGAAAAGACGTTCCTCCCGAAGTATGCACCGCTTGAGAAAATCGCGAAGGACTGGTAGGATACACACCATGGGAAGATCAGTGAACTCAGATGCATATACCATGCCCATCATCGTCCGTTCGAGGGGATACCGATTATATGACCGGAAAGGCCGGAGGTATATCGATCTCTACCAGAACAACGGGAGGGCTATCCTCGGTCACCGGCCCCCGGGATTATCCCAGGCGGTCAAGTCGACCATAGCACGAGGATTATTTGCAGAATATCCTTCAATCTACGATGGAAGGCTTGAAAAAATATTAAAACTCATGTTCACTGATTATCCAGTATTTCGTTTGTATGCGAATAGAGAACGGGCCATGGAGGCTGTCTCCCTGGCGCTCGGGAAACGGATACGGGGATCCCAGACCCTCGACCCCGCGATAACCTCGAGCACCAGCGGGCAGATCATGTATTGGAGGCCATTCATACCGGAGCAGCAAGTCAAGCCAGACTTACTCCTGCCAATCTTCCCTTTCCCAGGGAGTTTTGCTCCGTACGTGGTATGTGTCGGCAATACGGAACTGCTTGAGAAGCTGCCCCCGTCTGACATGCTCTCGCCTTTCCTGATCGATGTCTTGATCAAGACGATATCCGCCTTGATCAGGACGATGCACAGTTCGGTCGGGTACGGGTCGGAGTTCCAGAGGATGCTGGACCTGCTAGAGTGGGACCGGCGTGGACCGTATATACATACCGGACTTGATTCGGCGGCCTATATCGAGGTCTTCAAGAAGGCCTTGGAGCAGGGAGTGCTTCTGCCTCCCGGCGAGAACTATCCGATCATCATCCCGAGGGAATTCTCCGAGGGTGAGATCCAGGGGGTTCTCAGGTTCGTCAGGTCGGTCAACGGGAGCTAGGGGAAGACAGGGAGAGCACACCTCTGCCTGTCGTGAACGATTACCACAGGATACGGGAGCAGGGCGTCGGAACTAAGCCCTATTCCTTGTCTGTTGGGGAAGGACCGTTACCTTCCTCATATGTGACCGAGATAGCGCCTGCAGGGCAGGTCTCCAGGATCTCCTGGAGCTTATGCTGAAGGATCTCGTCGGTCTGCAGTCGGTCCACCATATCCTGGGGGATCTCTGCATGGTAGCCGTTCATCCTGAAGAGTGTGGGAGCCATATGGTGGCAGATGCTGCACCCGGCGCACCTGGTTGTGTCTATCGTTATCTTCATAGGAAGAAGATACTGATACGGTAGGGATAAATCAAGCAGAACGGGCAGCAGGGTCTATAGGGATAGTTGCGTCATTTTTTGACGTTCTATGCCGTAGACTTCTTGACAATACGCGGTATATGTGAAAAGATACACCGCTATTACGCAGTTAAAGCTATTTCTATAATAGGGTAGAAGATATGAAAACGATATTTGTAAAACCAAAAGACGTAGTGAAGAAGTGGTACATCATTGATGCCGAAGGGAAACGTCTTGGTCGTGTTGCCGTAGAGGCAGCAAAGATTCTTCGAGGGAAGAACAAACCTGAATTCGCTCCTCACCAGGATCTCGGTGATTTTGTCATCATCGTGAACGCTGAGAAGGCAGAAGTTACCGGCGGGAAGGAGACCAAGAAGGTCTACTACCGACACTCAGGTTACCCCGGCGGGCTGACAGCAGAGACCTACAAGCACATGATCGCCCGAAAGCCTGTGTTCCCGATGGAGAACGCTGTACGAGGCATGCTGCCGAAAGGACGATTGGGAAGGACCCTCTTCACGAATCTTAAAGTCTATGCCGGTCCGGATCATCCGCATGCGGCTCAGAAACCTATCAAGGTTGAACTGTAAGAGTTAGGAGCGAAAGAATGGCAAATAATGTAAACCTTGCACTGGGAACAGGAAGAAGAAAGACTGCTGTGGCACGTGTCTACCTCCGAGAGGGAAGCGGTCAGATCAAAGTGAACGACAGGACTGTGGATGAGTTCTTCGGGAACCCGAGTTTCGTCTATGTCGTGAAGCAGCCTCTGGATGTTACCGACACACTCGCGAAGTTCGACGTCGTCATCAACGTCAAGGGCGGCGGACCGTCAGGACAGGCTGGTGCCTGCCGACACGGCATCGCACGGGCCCTGGCACATTACGATGAGTCGAACATCAGCACCCTCCGTGCTAACGGATTCCTTACTCGAGACCCGAGAATGGTCGAGAGAAAGAAATACGGGCAGAAGGGAGCACGAAGAAAGTTCCAGTTCTCAAAACGATAAGTATCCGTACATATGTACGCTCGTATCAGGAGAGGAGCATCCGGCAGGGGTCTTACCGCTGTCACAGGGGATGGCTCCTCTTTTTTTATTCCCAAGGCAGTATCGGAATCCTATGGCCTGGCAACAGGGCAGGAGCTGACGGAGGAGGAGTACCTCTCCCTCGAGGAAGAATCGGTACGGGTCACGGTCAAGGCCAAGGCCCTCGACCTGCTTGCCATGCGGGACCACAGTATCCAGGAGATGCGGATGAAGCTCCTGCAGCGTGAGTACCCGGAACCCATCATCGCTGAGACCATTGACTATCTTATAGGGAAACGGTACCTCGATGATGCGCGATTCGCCGAGATCTGGATACGCTCACGGCTCAGGAAGAAGCCGGAGAGTCGGAAGATGCTCCTGGCAGGGCTTATGCAGAAGGGTGTGGACAGCAGCCTGGCACAAGAAGCGCTTGATGCCGCGGAGCTCGATGAATCACAGATCACGAAAGAGGCCGTAGGCAGGTATTATAAGCGGGGGGATACCCCTGAGAAACTTATGCAGCGGCTGGCACGAAAAGGATTCTCCTACGGCCCGGTGAAGCACTGGGTAGATGAGCTCTTCAGTGAAATGGAAGAATAATCAGGATCCCTCTCTCAAAGCCTCGATCTCTGCTTCAGTGAGTCCTGTTACCCGGGAGATGAAGGGCGTGTCGACTCCTTCTGCAAAGAGTCTCATAGCAACCTCTTCCTTGTAATACTGTTCCTCGGCTGCAGCATCGAACTCAGTCTTTCTCTCCATATCACGGTCATACCGCTGTCTCTCTTCCAGACTTACATATACCATCTTGTCCACCGCCTTCTCGAACAGGCTGTTCGTTTCACAGAGCCTGTCCAGTCAGAACTTCATAGAACCGGGATGATTCTAACGAAACAGTCTTACATCTCTGCTCTCAAAGCTTCGATCTCTGCTTCAGTGAGGTCCGTGATCTTGGATATGAACATGTTCTCAGCATGTTCCATGATGAGCCGTCTGGCACTCTCTATCTGCCTTTCCCGAGCACCTGTCGCAAGACCTTCTTCTCTTGCCTCTTCCAAGGCTTCCAGGCGATACTGCTCCTCGGCTGCCGCATCGAATTCGGTCTTTCTCTCCATATCACGGTCATACCGCTGTCTCTCTTCCAGGCTTACATATACCATCTTGTCCACCGCCTTCTCGAACAGGCTGTTCGTTTCACAGAGCCTGTTCAGTGTCTCCTCATCCTGAGCAGTGAAGAACGCTGTCCATTGCTCCTGCAGGTCTCGTAATCCATTCAGCTGCGGGGCTTTGGGTAATTCCACGAAAACCAGTTCAAAAGCGTCTGTGAGTTCCTCAAGGCTCTCCTTGTCGTGAAGGGTATAGCTCGTTATATACGGCTTGTTCTCCCCTTCAGGGATAGTATAGCACAGAATATTCAAAGC
Source organism: Spirochaetia bacterium (assembly GCA_963677595.1). Taxonomy (GTDB): domain Bacteria; phylum Spirochaetota; class Spirochaetia; order CAKZLE01; family CAKZLE01; genus CAKZLE01. Next base: position 849,792 of record OY782041.1, on the reverse strand, counting down.
TACAGTCCTGCCAAGCTTAGAATACTTCAATCCCTTCTTCATCTGTTCCGCAAACAGGGAAGCCGTGTAGTAGATACTCCGCTTGACGATATCCTTCTTGTCCTGTATCTGGACTTCCACGTCGATATGCTCATTTGAGGTGGTCTTCACTCTCAGGTCGAGACGGAAGAGCTTGTCATCGTAGAACTGGCGGTGTTTCTCGCCGGAGACGATCTCGATGTCCTCGGGAGATGCCGCCGTGATATCAAGGAAGCCTTGCAGCAGGGAGAACAGGACTGGCTTGTTCTCCGGGTCGGTGAAGACTGCCTTGAATACGACATCCCTGGTGATCGGGAGGAGCTCTATCCCCCGGTACATGAAGCTGTGGTATATGATTCTTGTTTTTCTTCTCATACCTATATATAAACAGGAAAACGTGTGGTTTGATTCAACAAGTAGGAGAAGCTTTAAAAAAAGGAGTGCTTCGTTATGAAGCACTCCTGTGAAGTTCCGTTAGACGGGTGTCAATTAGCCTTTAACGTTAAACGCCTTGATCCCGGGGTAGGAAGCTGTTCCCTCGAGGTAATCCTCGATTCGCATCAGCTGGTTGTACTTGGCAAGTCTGTCTGATCGGCTCATTGAACCGGTCTTGATCTGCCCAGTCTCGAGAGCGACTACCAGGTCAGCGATGAAGCTGTCCTCGGTCTCGCCTGACCGGTGTGATACGATAGCGGTGTAACCGGCTCGCTTAGCCATGTCCACTGCCTCGAAGGTCTCAGTAAGGGTACCGATCTGGTTCACCTTGATCAGGATCGAGTTGGCGATGCCCTTCTCGATTCCCTGTGCGAGTCTCTTGGTGTTGGTCACGAAGAGGTCGTCGCCGACGAGCTGGACCTTGTCGCCAATCTTGTCGGTAAGGAGCTTCCAGCCGTCCCAGTCATCCTCGTCGATACCATCCTCGATAGAGATGATCGGGTACTTCTCGGTCCATGATGCCCAGTAGTCTACCATCTCGGCACTGGTGAGCTTAGCACCGGTTGACCATTTGAGTTCGTAAACCTTGTTCTCTTTGTCGTAGAGCTCTGACATCGCGGGGTCGAGAGCGATCATGAAGTCCGCATCCCTTCCAGCCTTGTAGCCGGCTTTCTCGATTGCCTCGATGATCACCTCGCAGGCTTCCTCGTTTGACTTGAGGTTAGGAGCGAAACCGCCCTCGTCACCTACTGCAGTGCTGTAGCCTTTTGCCTTGAGGATGGACTTGAGGTTATGGAAGACCTCTGCAGTCATCTTGACGGCTTCCCTGATTGAGGAAGCGCCTACCGGCATGACCATGAACTCCTGGAAGTCCACGGAGTTGTCAGCATGTGACCCGCCGTTGATGATGTTTGCCATCGGTACGGGAAGCACACATGAGTGGTATGCCCCGAGATATTTGAACAGTGGAACGCCGAGGTAGTCAGCAGCAGCTCTAGCAACAGCCATGGAAACACCGAGAAGAGCGTTAGCTCCGAGTTTTCCCTTGTTCTCTGTGCCGTCAAGCTCGATCATGGTCCGGTCGATGTCGACCTGGTCGAGTGCGTCGAGTCCGATCAGTTCAGCTGCGATGATGTTGTTCACATTCTCAACTGCCTTGAGAACGCCCTTGCCAAGGAATCTCTCCTTGTCGCCGTCCCGAAGCTCGACTGCCTCATGGACTCCGGTTGAAGCACCTGACGGTACTGCAGCCCGGCCCATCGAGCCGTCTTCAAGGATAACATCAACTTCTACTGTGGGGTTTCCTCGTGAATCGAGAATCTCCCTTGCCTCGATAAATTCAATAATACTCATTGATTATACTCTCCTGAATAAGTTATTCACCCCTTGAATATCGTATTTATTTACCGCTAAGTCAAGGGGTAAGCCCTTATCCCGGCGGTATTCACATGATTGGAATCTGTTATTTACTTCCGCCTCACTTAAGGGTACAATAATCACCGATGGATACGAAGACACAGACAAAACCCGGAAATCATGTGATACCGCCCCTTACCGATGAACTGGTCTACCAGATCATCTTCTGCATGGAGGACCAGTCCTCAGAGTACATCCTGGACCTGAAGACAGGGGTCCCCTCTGGCCCGGAACTCCTGGGCGAGGGAGACCTCGAGGATGAGGGCCGGTTCATCGAACTGCCTGAATGGAAACCCTCGGACGGGTTCCGGACCATGGAGAAGTTCGTCTCCTCCCTGCGCAACCCGATCTACCGCGACAAACTGCGGTCAGCCCTCGCACGGGGGAAGGGGGTCTTCCGGGAGTTCAAGAACGTGCTCAAGCAGGAACCTGCAGTCGAACGGCTCTGGTTCTACTACAAGGAACGGGAGATCAAGCAGAAGATCTACTCCTGGTACGAGCAGCAGACGGAACTGCTCTACCTGAAGAGCCTCGGGGAACCCGAGGAGAACGTCTCGGACCTGATCCTCTCCGACTTCATCGTTTCCTATGACCTCTCCCCTTGGAAGGACCATATACGACTGATCAGCGAGGAGCGCCTCGCTGCGGAGTTCTCAGGTATCGGGTACCCATTGGAGCAGCTGCTGCTCGGGGAGTATACGGCTACCTGGAACAACTTCGATAAGTCGTGGCTCACCGTCTGCATCGAGTCCCCGGCAGGGGAGTTCGCCGGGTTCATCGGGGCTGCCCCGATCAGGGTCGACAATGCATCCCTTATATATAATGTCAGGGTGCTCTATGTTGAGCCGCAGTACCGGGGCTTGGGAATCTTCAAGTTATTGATAGACACCTTATGCAGGAAAGCATCAGAGGAACATGCAGACAAAGTCATGATCGAGATGAGCGGCAGGTCGAAATCATTGGCCCCGTCCCTGGACCGAAGGGGATTCACATTATTGAGCCAGCGATACTCCCTGGATGTGGAAACCTGGCGGGATAATCAGAAGATCGAGATATAATTCATTGGTAGGAGAAGATTTACATAGTATTATCTGAATTTATTCATGATAAATTCATATTTTATTTAACTATTATAAGTTTTATGTGTTATAGTTTGTAGTCGTACTAAAGAGGATAGTACGCAAAAAAAATGGAGACAAGCATAACAAAAAAAGCCTAAAAACGGTCGGAAATCATTGTATAGTAGATAAAACTTACTATTATGATAATTTCTTGACAGTAATAGACTCGATTGTTATAATTGTCGAAGTATAGCTAAATAAAAGGGAATTACGCGGGTCTTTGGCCTGCCCCGAACTTTTTAGGAGGAAGTATGAAAAAAATTTCTATCGTACTTTTGGCACTGCTTCTTATCGGCGGTATGGCTTTCGCTGACATCACTTTAACTGGTACTGCAGACCTCGCTCTTCAGTATGACCTTGACACAAATGAATTTGGCTTTGTAGACAATCAGGATGGTGATGACGTTGCTTTCAGCTTCACACTTGAATCAGGTGATGCTAGTGCAATGGGCGATGCAGACGTATACGCTGTGATCGAGATGAGCGGTTCTATCGATGTGAACATCGGTGGTACTGATGCTGATGATTCAGACACTGTTGGTGATGATGGTGGTCTGCTTGATGAGCTTGGTGATGAGATCGTATCTGATTTCTCATTTGACACAGCAAAGATCGTTGGTGAGAACTGGGAAGTTTCAATCCTTGGAATGGCTGATGATTTCAGCTATGCTGCATCTTACCAGGACTATGATGAGGATGATGACAACGAAGATGACGTAGCTGGAGACTTTGGTGACGGCGGCGGTATCGCAGTTACATATGAAGACTACACTCTTGGTGTAGATTTCTACAACGGTGATGAAGATGGCGATCCTCTTGATGCAACTGATGATGGCGATTTAGATTATGCTGTTTACGCTGCTACTTCAATGGAAGTTGCTGATGGCGTGACTGTAGATGTTGCAGCTGCATTTGATGGTGCTTTCGATGCAGGTCTCAAGCTTGCTTACGAAATGGATGGAACTGCTGTTGCTGTCGCTGTTGATACAGTTGATAACTTCACAGATCTTGACGCTTCACTTTCTGCTTCTGTAGATGCATTCTCACTTGATGCATACTATGGTGACAACCTCTATGCTCAGCTTGTTGCAGCTCTTGATCCTGCTACAATCACTCTTAACGGTGATCTGCTCCTTACCTCACAGGTTATTGGGGCAACTGTAGAGATGGACGCAACTGATGAGCTTGCTCTTACTGTCGATGGTGGTTATACACTGACAACTAATGCTACTGATGGAACCACTGCAGGTGACTGGGACGCTGGTGTTGAAGCTGTTTACGCAATGGAAGACTTTGATGTAACTCTCGCAGGTGGATACACTGTTGCTGCTGGCGCTGGTGCTATTGACCTTGCTGCATACGTTGAAAGTACAACACTTATTGATGGTGCAACAGTATACCTCGGTTGGGAATCAACTGACGTTGCTGGCGCTGACAAGGGTGTCGTAGCTGCTAAGGTTTCAATTACTCTCTAAGATTCTGATAGAAATCTGATATATAAAAGCCGCTCGCGAGAGCGGCTTTTATTATGACCGAATAAAAAGGCTCTGAACAGGACCGTATTTCCCAGTTCAGAGCCTTAACTATATTGCGTGTACGGTTACTCGATCGGCTTCTTCAATACGATCTTCTTAGCAGGTTTAGCCTTCGGTGCAGTCGGTTTGGTGACGACCCGCTTTGGCCTGAAGGTCCAGCAGCGATGAATCTTCAGATTCCTCTTGAAGTCATCGGGGATGGACTCATCGGTGATCTCTTCTACAAGGTACTGCTCTTTCAGCTTCGGGTCCATGTAGAAGCGCCTGAAGTTGTTTGAGAAGATGAGGGTACCGTTGGGGGTGAGGTGCTTCATGACGAGCATGATCAGACCCCTGTGGTCCTTCTGGATATCAAAGGCATCCTTCCTGGACTTGGAGTTGGAGAAGGTCGGGGGATCGAGAAAGATCAGGTCGAACTTGTCCTTGTTGGCTTTCAACCAATGGATGCAGTCATCCTTGTAGTAGATATGGTTCATGGTGGTGAACCCGTTGAGTGCCATGTTCTCCTCAGCCCACTTGAGGTAGGTCTGTGATGCATCGACGGTTACCGTGCTCAGGGCCCCGCCTGCTGCGGCATGTACGGTAGCTGTCCCGGTGTAGGCGAAGAGGTTGAGGAACCTGCCGCCCTTTGCGAGTTCCTGGATCTTGCCCCTTATCGGGCGGTGGTCGAGGAAGATGCCGGTATCGAGGTAGTCAGTGAAGTTTACGAGGAACTTCAGTCCATGCTCACGCATGATGTACATCTGCCCCTTCGTGTTCAGTTTGGTGTACTGTTCAGACCCCTTCTGCTTCTTCCTCTGCTTGGTGTAGATGTTCTCATAGGGGATCTCGGTCGCTCGCTGGACCGCATCGATGAGCTGGCTGAAGTTGTCCTCAGCCTTCCTCGGGTCGATGGTCTTCGGCGGGGCATACTCCTGTATATGAGCCCATCTGTTCTCATAGATGTCGACAGCAGCTGCGAACTCCGGAATATCTGCATCATAGATGCGGTAGCTGGTGACTTCGTTCTTCTTCAGGAAGTTCTTGATCATCCGCTTGTTCTTCTTGATCCGGTTCATGCACATTTCGGCACGTTCCCCGAGGGGAGCTTCAAGCCTGGCGCGCTTTCGTTCCTCCGCTTTCTCCTCAAGTTCCCTTCGCTTCTCCGCATCGAAGATGTCATAGCGTGCGAAGACACACTGGATCGATCCGTTGTAGATAGCGTTCGTTGAGGAGGGCCTTAAGCGTATCTCCTCGAGCATCTCAGGTTCTCCGCAGAGAATGTTCACCTTCCAGCCGGGGAAATGGTCCGGGAGGATCTTGCCCATCTGGTGGTAGAGGAGGGTGACCTCCTTCAAGGTTCCCATCCTGATCCCATAGGGAGGATCGGTAACGATGATACCGGCTGGAAGCGTCTCTTTGAGTCTTGTGAAGTCCTTCACCTCGAAGTCTATCACTTCTGCGACACCTGCACGCTCGGCATGCTCTTTAGCATACTCGATCGCCTTCGGGTCGATATCCCAGGCAAGGATCCTGGCATTCGCAGGACGCCGTTGTGCTTCAGCTTCTGCCTTGACCGCATCCCAGACAGCCGGGATGTGCCCGAGCCACTTGAGGAAGCCGAATCGCCCGTCGGTGATCAGTCCCGGGGCGGTGTTGGTCGCAACGAGAGCAGCCTCGATGGGGATGGTTCCCATGCCGCAGAAGGGGTCAAGCAGGGTAGGGAGTTCCTCATGGAAGGTCTTGAAGCCTGAACGGTGAAGGAGGGATGCAGCAAGGTGCTCCTTGAGCATCGCCTCATTCGTGTGGATACGGTACCCCCGCTTATGGAGGCCCTGACCTGAGAAGTCCAGGTAGAAGATCGCCTGCGTCCCGGAGATATGAACGTGGAAGGTCACATCCGGGTTCTTCGCATCGACATCGGGACGTGTCTGGTGCTTGTGGCGCATGTAGTCGACGATAGCATCCTTGACCCTGAGGGCCCCGAATTGTGTGTTGTTCAGCCATTTGGCCCTGGTTGCCGTCAAGGTGACAGCGAAGGTCATGTCAGAGGTGAAGTGCTCATCCCAGCCGATCGCATAGGCAGCATCATAGAGGGAGTCCTTGTCCGTGACCTTGACCTTTGCACGGCCTTCGACTGCCGGGTCGAGCTCGACCAGCATCCTTGAAGCCGTCCGTGAGAACATGCAGACGCGATACCCGAGTTCGGTATCCCCCTGGAACTGTACCCCGCCCGGGACCAGCTTGATCTTGTCACCGCCGAGATCCCTGATCTCGGAAGCCGTTATGTCATTGATATTTGCAGCAGTCTGTGCAAAGAACCTCATGATGCTTTCTCCTACCCTCGCTATGTATGTTGAGGTACCCCTGTGGAGGGTACGCCGTCTATTCGACCGAATTTCCTCATACCATATAGAAATAAACGCAACGATGCTAGAGGTATTATACCGTGGAAATCGATGAAAGTGGTATTTTCATCCAGAAAAGGGAGGCGAATTGCCTCCCTGTATTCTCTGGATCATACGAACCTGTTGGTATCAGGTCAGCGCCAAGGCTTCCTCATACTCATCGATCAGGCCCTTGAACTCGTCCCCGGTCAGGGACTCGATCTCGAGGAGCCTCCTCGTGATCTTCTCCAAGAGGGCTCCCTTGTCTTTGAGGAGTTCTATGATCTTCTCATACCGGCTGTTCACGATCCGGGCGGTCTCTGAGTCGATATACTCCTGGGTCTCTTCCGAGTATTCCTTCTGCCCGCCGATACCGGTCCCGAGCATGGTCCGTGACTGGCCGCTTGGCAGGGTGATATTCCTGAACTTCTCGCTCATCCCGTACTCGGTGATCATCTTTCGCACCAGGTCGCTTGCCCTGCTGATGTCATTGCCTGCACCGGTGGAGATCTCACCGTACCGTACCTCCTCAGCAGCCCGTCCTCCCATCAGGATATCGACGCTGTTGAGCAGTTCGTGCTCCGACATGAGGAACCGGTCCTCTGTGGGCTGCTGCAGGGTATACCCCAGTGCCCCAAGGCCCCTCGGGATGATCGAGATCTTGATGACCGGGTCAGCACCTTCGGTGTAATGAGCCGATAACGCATGGCCGACCTCATGGTAGGCGACCCGCTCCCGCTCCTTCTCGTTCATGACCCTGCCTTTACGCTGGAGGCCGGCAATCGATTTCTCAATAGCCTCCATCAGGTCCTCCTGCTCGACAGCAGTACGCTTGTTCCTGACAGCCAGGAGTGCAGACTCATTGACAATGTTGGCAAGGTCGGCTCCAGAGAGACCTGCAGTCGCCTGGGCTATTGCCTTGAGGTTGACCTGCTTCGACAGCTTCACATCCCTGGAATGGATCTTGAGGATGGCATGTCGTCCCTCAAGGTCCGGCTTGTCCACGAGGACCTGCCGGTCAAACCGGCCCGGCCTCAGGAGGGCAGGATCGAGGATCTCCGGACGGTTCGTCGCCCCGAGGATGATGACGCTCGAGCGTGAGTCGAATCCGTCCATCTCCACGAGGAGCTGGTTCAGTGTCTGCTCTCGTTCGTCATTGCCGGAGATGCTTCCCGTCCTCGATTTCCCGATAGCATCGATCTCATCGATGAAGATGATGCAGGGAGCTTTCTCCCGTGCCTGGCGGAAGAGGTCACGGACACGTGCCGCACCGACACCGACGAACATCTCCACGAAGTCCGCCCCGCTCATCTTGAAGAAGGGAACGCCGGCTTCCCCTGCGACAGCCTTTGCCAGCAGGGTCTTGCCGGTTCCCGGAGGGCCAACTAAGAGGACGCCCTTCGGGACCTTGCCGCCGACTGCCGTGTACTTCTCCGAGTTCTTGAGAAAGTCCACGACCTCCTCAAGCTCCTGCTTGCTCTCGTCGGCACCGGCGACATCGGAGAACCTGGTGTTCGTGTCGCTCTCAGCGACGATCTTGGACTTGTTCTGGTTGAAAGACATGACTCCCTGACCCATCCCCTTGTTCATCCTGGAGAAGGCGAATCGCCAGATGAGCAGCATGATCGCCAGGGGAAGTACCCAGCTGATGATCGTTGAGAGGAGACTCGGCTCAACCGGGGCAGCGGCGTAGTACTCGATCCCGTACTCGTCCAGGAGTGGGATGAAGTTGGGGTCATCGACCTGGTAGGTCTTGTAGGTCGTGATCCCCATCATGGACTGCAGGTTCTGTGATTCCTGTGCCTGCAGGACGAGGTCTCTGGTCACCGAGTATCCGATGTATTGTTTATCGGTGATCTCTACACGCTTGATCTCCCCGGATATGATATACTCCTTGAAGACATTGTACTCGATCTCCGTGCTGCTGCGGTCAGCAGTGAGGAAGGAGTTCACGACCATGATGCCGATGATGATCAGCAGGATATAGAAGAACGTGAAACGGTGTTTGTTGTTCTTGAGCCTGTCATACCAGGTACCTTCTTCACTGTGGATCCCCGGTTCCTTCTTGTCATTCTGTCCTCGGGCTTCATTCCAGTTAGGGTTATCCTGGTCATTCTGTATGTTCATATTCGAACGGTTCATTGCTGAACTCCTTGTATTCACGGCAGTCAGGGCCTGCCGGTAGTATTCATGTTCACTGGATCTCATATATCAGTAGTTAAGAATATAGGGATGATGAAGAGCAAAAGTCAAATAAAAAGCCGCCTGTAACACAGGCGGCTATATGAGAGAGAGTTATGTTGTAGCATCGAAACAGGAAAGGTCCGATGATACGGGATTCTGCGATAACTGTCATATGACAATTATCTTATACCACTTTACCCTATAATCCTTGATCTGTCCAGTTCTGAATGAAATAATTCCCGTACTATTTACCCGGTGATCCGTTCACGGTATAGTATGGGCAATGAGAATAGAGAACGCGACATTCATGATCACGGGAGCCGCTAAACGGGTTGGCGGGGCAATCGCCCTCGGGCTTGCCAGGGAAGGTGCACGCATCATCATCCATTACCATACCTCAGAGGCTGAGGCGCAAGAGACTGCCTCAATGATCGAGGCGCTCGGGGGTGAGTACTGCCTGCTCAAGCAGGACCTCAGGGACCCTGATGGGGTAGCCTCCCTGATCGCGCGTGCTGCAGATATCATGGGACCGATCGATGGGCTGGTCAATTCTGCGTCAGTCTTCCAGAAAGGATCCGGCTATGATTTGCTCGAAGAGCATCTTGCCGTCCATGTAACAGCCCCGTATATCCTGTCTCGGGAGTTCGCTGCATCCTTCCGGGAGACCCATGAAGCTTCAGAGACCGGCTGCATCATCAACATGATCGATTCCCGGATCGGGAACCCGGCAGCGGGGTTCAGCCCCTACTACATCTCCAAAGGAGCATTGAGCACCATGACCCGCTCCCTGGCAGTCGACCTGGCCCCGCAGATACGGGTGAACGGGATCGCCCCGGGAGCGATCCTCCCAAAGGACGGACGCGATGAGGCATATTTCAGGCGGATGTCCGAGACCCTTCCTGTCGGGAGGACCGGTTCGACAGACGACCTCGTTCGTGCCGTTAGCTTCCTCATCACCTCTGAATTCGTGACCGGGGAGGTCCTGCGGGTGGACGGGGGCGGTCATCTGCTCTAGCTGACCGAGTCATTGTTTACGTTATTGAATAATCGACTTAAAAAGTCAAGTATTTAAATACTGATACAGAAAAGAATAAGATATAAACGGTTAAATCCTTGTTAAACATGAAATTGTGCTATTAATGAGTAAAATTCAAAAATAATCACCAAAAAGGGTACACATTATTTGATTTATATAGTATTGTATATATATGAGTAAATATGTACCGGATCTACAGAAGGTTTTTATCAGCAACCTGAAGCGATTCAGAAAGTCAAAGGGCCTTTCACAAGCAAAACTCGCTGAGTTCTGCTCAATCTCAGCAGGGTTCGTTGGAGAGATCGAAGTAGGCAGAAGCTTCCCGTCTGTGAAGACACTAGAAAAGTTCTCACAGATCCTGGAAGTGAAGCCGTTCGAGTTCTTCGTCGATCCTGATGACAGGAAGCCGTCAAGCCAGGAAGAGGTGTTATATCTGCTTGACCGCGTGAAAGACTATATTCGTTTGACTTAGTCGCAGAAGGACTGGTAACAGGCCGGAATGATTCAATACCCATTGAATCAACCAGGGGTTGATAACTTTTTCAAGTTTTCAACCCCTTTATTGTGCAAAAAATTCACACTTGTGTCATACTAGGTTAAAGATTCTCATTGTATACGATTCACAGTACCCCGGAAGGCTGTTTATGCTGGGGAATGGTGTGGCATGATTCATGCAATGGGATTATCGGTGTGGAAGAGGAGCATGCATGTTCAAACGTTTCTCCAGAATGGATAAAGAAGAGATCTCATTGATCGTGGTGTCAGGAGTGCTCCTGATCCTCATAGCATTGTTGTTTTCGCTTCTGATGTCCTCCATGATCGAGCGGGAGGATGTACTGCTGCGGTATGATGCGGAGCAGATCCTTGCAGATTACCTGTTTCGGGTGCAGACGAACACCCTGACGGCAGAAGATATTCTTGCAGGCGACTCGAAGATCAAGGGAATCGGTGTCTACCTCCAGGACGGCCGCCGTATGGCCGGTCTCGGGGAGGTCCCCTCATCCCTGAACAAAGAAACCTATGATTTCTCCGAAGGGAACTTCGCCGATTATGACAAATCTACCGGGCTGATTGAGTACGTCCGTAAGGCGAAGCTTACCTTCACGGCCTCCCGAATCCCCGATAACGAACAGTTCCTTTTCGACCAGATCGAGATCCCGGTAGCTGAATACCTCTATATAGCCTTCGACGGAAAAGTCTATCGCCAGAAGATGCTGCTCTGGAACGGCCTGACTGTGGTCGTCATCGGCCTGCTCATCTTCATCTTCTATTCGCTCCTGCGTTTCTTCAAGCGCAACCGGGAGTACCGGCAGAAGCTTGCCCAGCAGGAGAGCCTGGTCCGGATGGGGCAGGCTGCCCGTACTCTTGCCCATGAGATCAAGAACCCTCTCAGTGCCCTCTCCATCCAGTCCGCGGTCCTGAGGAAGACGATCCCCGATGACTACCACGAGGGGCTCGATGTCATCGATACCGAGATCCTCAGGCTGAAGAACCTCTCTGACCGGGTCGGGGACTTCCTACGCAACCCGGTCGGCGATCCCGAGGATATCGAGCTGATGGAGTTCCTCGAGGAGATCACGGGCTTGTTCTCCATATCGATACCCCTGACGAAGGAAGGCCATCATGATGCTGCCGTCAGGATCGACCGGGACCGGGCCAGGTCGATCTTCGAGAACCTCGTAAAGAACGGGATCGAGAGCTGCGAGGCGGGTGCCGAGGAGGTCTCAGTCACGGTGAAGACCTCACGGCATGAGGTCCATATCATGGTGGCAGACCGGGGAAGAGGACTCCCTGAGGGAGGGACGGAACAGCTGTTCGATCCCTTCTTCACGACGAAGATAAATGGGTCGGGTATCGGGCTGGCGATCACCAGGAGATTCATCATGGCCGCCGGCGGGACGATCGCCTACCAGAAGCGCGAAGGCGGGGGAACCGTCGTGGATGTCATGATCCCCAGGAGTATGTGATGCATGTACTGATTGTTGACGATGAGAAGAATATCAGGAAGCTGATGGGAACCTACCTCCAGCTCGAGGGCATGGAGAGCGACAGTGCCGAGAACGGGCTTTCGGCCCAGCGGATGCTGCGGGAGAAGACCTATGATGCCTGTCTCGTGGATCTCAGGATGCCGGGCATGGACGGACTCAGCCTGATCCGGTGGATCAGGGATGAGGGATTCCGCATGCCGATCATCATGATGTCAGCCCATGGGGAGATCCGTGATGCGGTGACCGCCTTGAAGGAGGGTGCCCAGGACTATATCGAGAAGCCCTTCGACCCAGAGGAGATCAGCATCAGGCTCTCCAAGCTGATCGAGAACCAGCGGATGCGGAACCTCGTGGAATCCGAACAGCTCGGGAAGGGTGCGGATGAAGGGGAGCGGCTCATCGGTTCCTCGGAAGCGATGGTCAGGATCAAGGAGATCATCAGCCGAATCGGGAAGACTCCTGCTACCGTCCTGATCACCGGCGAGAGCGGGACCGGCAAGGAGGTCGTGGCCCGCGAGATCCACCGTACCTCGGTGCGGAATTCCGGCCCGTTCGTGGCGATCAATATCGGGGGGGTGCCTGAACAGCTGCTCGAGAGTGAACTCTTCGGCTATGAGAAGGGTGCCTTCACCGGTGCCGTCCAGCGGAAGATCGGACTCTTCGAGGTGGCCTCCGGCGGGACCCTCTTCCTCGATGAGATCGGTGACATGCCGCTTGCCCTCCAGGTTAAGCTCCTGCGGGTCCTGCAGGACCGTAAGATCACCCGCCTCGGCGGAACCTCTCCGCTGCCGATCGACGTGCGGATCATAGCGGCGACCAACAGGCAGATCGAGGACCAGGTACGGGAGGGAGCCTTCCGGGAGGACCTCTTCTACCGGCTGAACGTCGTCAGGATCGAGATACCCCCCTTAAGGGAACGGCTCGAGGATATCACGGTGCTCACGGCGAAGATCATAGCCAAGCTCAACCGCGAGATGGGAGTCTCGATCATCGGCGTCTCGGAAGATGCCTTCGATGCATTGAAAGCCTACCAGTATCCCGGGAACGTCCGGGAGCTCGAGAACATCCTCGAACGCGCAGTGATCTTCGCTGAAACAGACGAGATCTGTTCGGCGGACCTCGAGCTCCGCGGGGTGGTGCTCCATGAGATGCCGGAACGTGATACGCAGGGTATCATAGATTCCCCCATCGAGACCGATGAACCCCAGACCCTCAAGGATATCGAGATGCGGGCGATCATCAAGGCCCTGCACCGGTGGGAAGGCAACCGTACCCACGCTGCCGAGGAGCTGGGGATCTCCCGGAGGACCTTGATCAACAAGATCGCCGAATACGGGGAAGACATCTAGAAACGTGACACCTTGACGCAGTCGGACTCTCCTATGATAATGGGATGAGCAGGATATCTGTGTTCCTGCATAACCCGTACATAAAGGAGCTTTCATGCCGACTCTTCCACGATGGACATTGGACACAATCTATACAGGCCCGGAAAGCGATGCGTTCCAGGATAACAAGAACCTCCTCTACAAGACCTGCGAGGCCGTGATCATCCAGGCGGAGGAACTCCCTTCCGTTGAGGCGATTGACTTGCCCTACTGGTTCAAGGATACCATCAGCCATGTGAACATGATGTCAGATCTCTATGAGAACCTGGAGTCCTATGCCTATACCCGCTTTTCCGTGAACACGAGGGATACCCAGGCTCAGGAGACCCTCCATGAGATCGAGTCGATCTCCATGCAGGTGAAGGCAGCCGGTGTCGCCTTCAAGAATGCCGTGGGCAGTAGGGCTGGTGAACTCACCGCCCTCTGCGGCAGTGATGGGGAGTTCTCCCACTATGCCTATACGATCAGCCGCCTGGCAGAGGAATCTGCCCGCCAGATGGCTCCTGAGCTCGAGGCGCTCGCTTCCGAGCTCCAGCGCTGCGGGGGCGATGCCTGGGGCCGACTCCAGGAGGCCGTCTCCTCGACCGCATCGGCCCTTTGGGATGAGGAGACCGGGGAACGCAAGAGTGTCATCGAGCTGCGTGCCCTGGCATTCCACCCAGACCGGGAGATACGACAGAAGGCGTTCAGGAAGGAGCTGGAGACCTGGAAGGCTCATGAGATCCCGCTAAGCTACGCGATCAACGGCGTGAAGGGGGCGACGGTCGCTCTCGATACACGGAGAGGGTATCCCTCGAATGTCGCGCATTCCGCACAGCTCTCGAGGATCACCATGAAGACCCTGGGGAGCCTCATCTCCGTACTCGAGGAGGCCCAGCCGCTGTTGAGGAGGTACTTCAGGAAGAAGGCTGAGCTCCTCGGCCTGGGGAAGCTCTCCTTCTACGACATCTTCGCCCCGATCCGATCGGACGAGAGGTCCTGGGAGTTCAGCGAGGCGAGGGATTTCATCATCAGGCAGTTCGGCGAGTTCTATCCCCCGATGGGAGCGTTCGCGAGCGAGGCGTTCGAGAAGCAGTGGATCGATGCCCAGCCCGATGACGGCAAGGTCGGGGGAGCCTACTGTATCGGGTTCCCGCTTGTCGGGGAGAGCCGGGTCCTCTGTAACTTCGACGGTTCCTTCTCAAGCGTCTCCACGGTCGCACATGAGCTCGGGCATGCCTTCCACAGCCATGTCCTCAACGGGAAGCCGGCTATGCTCCGCGACTACCCGATGACCCTGGCTGAGACGGCATCGATCTTCTCCGAGACCGTCATCTTCCAGGGCGCCCTGAAGCAGGCTGCAGATGGGGAGAGGCTGTCGATGATCGAGTCGTACCTGGCGGAGGCCGCACAACCGGTCGTCGATATCCTGAGCAGGTACTACTTCGAGACCGACCTCTTCGCCCGGAGGGCCGGGAAGGAGGTAGCGCCGGAAGAGCTCTGCTCCATGATGACCTCTGCCCAGAAGCGGACTTACGGGGATGCCCTGGATGAAGAGGAACTGCACCCCTACATGTGGGCCGTGAAGGGCCACTACTACAGCACGGACCTTGCCTTCTACAACTACCCCTATGCGTTCGGCCAGCTCTTCGGGATGGCGCTCTATGCGCAGTACCAGCAGAAGGGAGCCCCCTTCTGTGAGCAGTATGTGCAGATGCTCCAGCTCACGGGCCAGGAATCGTCGGAGACCGTTACCGCTTCGGCCGGCTTCGACATCGAGAGTGAGGAGTTCTGGAGGTCAGGGATCACGATCCTTGAGGGATACGTCGATGAGTTCTGCAGACTCGCAGATGCTGAACTGAGATAGAGGCAGGTTCCCATGACTGGAGTTACGATCATCTGGGTTGTGGTGTTCATGGTCATCCCCATCGGTGTCCTCTATGCCTGTTCGAAGTCCTCGGTCCTCGATGCGATCGGGGGAGTCGTCATCTGCTATGCTATCGGTCTGGTACTGGGGAACATCGGGGTGTTCCCTGAGAACATCCTGACGATCCAGGATTATATGTCCACCCTGACAGTACCCATAGCTTTGCCGCTCATCTTCTTCTCCATGCATATAGCGAACTGGAGGAACCAGTCATCGCTGGTGATCAGGGCCTTCCTCGGGGCCCTGGCCGCCGTGGTCATCAGCTCGCTTGTCACCTTCTTGATCTTCTCGGACCGTATTGGTCCCGATGCCTGGAAGGTCGCCGGCATGCTCGTTGGCTGCTATACCGGGGGGACTCCGAACATGGCGGCGATCGGTACGGCCCTTTCGGTCGATACCACGACCTATATCGCGGTGCATGCCTCCGATGTGGTCGTCTGCGGGGTGCTCTTCCTCCTCATGATCTCCGTGCTGCCGAAGCTGCTCAGGATCATACTCCCCGTCAGTGCCGGGTCGCTCGAGACCGGGAGGCGGAAAGAGCATGATCCGAATGCAGTCTATGGGCAGAAGGAGTTCACCCCCTATTTCTCCGGCTTCAACCGGCAGAACATCCCGCCGCTGGTACGGGCGTTCCTCTTCTCCCTGGTCATCTTCGCCATCGGTGGAGGGTTGAGCCTCTTCGTGCCGGACTGGATCGGACCGGTGGTTGCCATCATCGTGATCACCACCCTCGGGGTGATCGGGTCATTCAACAGGCACCTGAAGGAGACGGCTTTCACCTTCCAGCTCGGGTACTACTTCCTGCTGGTCTTCTCGCTGGTGGTGAGCTCTATGGCTAATATACGGGAGCTCTCAGAGACGGCACCGGTGATGATGGCGTATGTCGCGGTGCTGATCGTGCTCACCTTCATCCTCCATGTGATCTTCTCGAAGATCCTTCGTGTCGATGGGGACACCCAGCTGATCACGGCCACTTCTCTCATCTTCTCTCCCCCCTTCGTGCCGGTAGTCGCCGCTTCCTTGCGGAACCGGTCGGTGATCATGGCGGGGATGGTCGCAGGGATCGCGGGATGGGTGCTGGGTAATTATATCGGGATCGGATTTGGGTATCTGGTCAAAGTCAAACTGCTTTGAACTACGGTAGTAAAAGTTCAAGAAGTCATATATACTTGCCCGGGTTGATGATAGTCGACTCCAGGCAAGGCTGGACGAGAGGGGAATAACAGGGATTCACGATATGGGTATATATGACGTGGGAAAGAAACTGAAAGTTCACATCGAGAAGGTAGTATCAGGCGGCGACGGCCTGGCCCGCCTGCCGGACGGGCGGGTGCTCTTCGTCCCCGGGGGCTTGCCCGGGGAGGAGGTGAAGATCCGCCTTACCAGGAACCAGAAGGATTTTGCCCGCGCAGAGATCGACCAGGTCATCACCGAGTCTCCCCTGCGGGCAGAACCGAAATGCCCCTACTTCTACCTCTGCGGGGGATGCAACCTCCAGCATATCAGGCAGGAGAGCCAGCTTGAGATAAAGCGCCAGATTCTCTTCGATACCATGAAACGGATCGGCGGGATCGATCTCGACGAGTTCGGCAGCAGGTTCACGCTCACCGGAGGCCCGATGTGGGAGTACCGGACCCGTGCCAAGTTCCATCTCGATTTCCAGAACGGCAGGATGGGCTTCCTCGGGAAAAACTCGAACGATGTGGTGGGTCTGGAGTTCTGTCCGATCCTTGATCCCAGGCTGGCTGAGATCCTGGACTTCGGCTGGAAGAACTGGGTCAGGAAGGCCGACCTGCCGGATCGTGAGATCCACAGCGTCGTTGGGGATGATGGTGCTGCCGTGGAGCAGGACCAGGTCATCCAGACGATCTCCCCTCCCGACTGCAAGTCGCACTCCTTTGCCCTGGACGGGATCGTCTTCTTCCAGTCCAACAAGGTCATGTTCGAGAAGCTCCTCGGTGATATCCTTCCCCATCTCTGGGGTGCGAGGGCCTTGGATCTGTTCAGCGGGGTAGGGACCTTCGCCGCATTCCTCGAGGACCAGTACCGTGAGGTCATAGCAGTGGAACGGGAGGAACGATGCCTCCAGTTCGCACAGCGGAACCTTACGAAGACGACGTTCCATACCGATTCAGTCGAGAACTGGGTACAAGGCCGGGGCGGCCTTGGCCTGGACCTGCTAGTCGTTGATCCCCCGAGAACCGGGCTGCCTGGCAGTGTGATCGATCTCATGCTCTCCTGGGGTGCGGAATGGCTGCTCTATGTCTCCTGTAATCCCGTGACCCTGGCCAGGGACCTGAAGACGATCACGAAGCGGGGGTATTCCCTCAGGCTGTTCCACGGCTACGACTTCTACCCGCAGACTACCCATCTCGAGGCTACCGCTTTGCTCAGAAGGGACCCTCGGTTATCGAACCGATGACCTTGTAGGGATCATCCTTCGTCCGGTCCAGCGGCTTCAGGGCCGTGATGAACCGGCCGAGGTCATTGCCGAAGTGGCTGAGCAGGTCCTTGAAGACCGTATCATCCCCATAGTAGACATGGTAGAGCCCGATGTATGCGTTGTTCAGCGTCATATCAGGTATGGAGCGGTATGCATCGGTCTTGAACTCCTCATCATACCTTGATCTGAGATCCTCTTGGAAGAGGGTGATCACATCCCCCTTTTTCTCCCGTTTGGCTTCCTCAGTCAGGGAGGTATCTGTGTATACCGTTTCCAGCTCGCCTCTCAGTTCCCCCATCTTCGATAGGAAGCGTTCCCGGTCCGCCTCCCTGCTGAAGATCTCCTCATACTCAGGAGAGGACTTCCCGAAGCGCTTCTCTATATAGAGCTTGGCCCCGGTATCCCCGACGAAGGAAGCCAGCCGTTCATTGAACGCGACATCCTTCTTCACCCAGATGGTGGCATGGGTCTGTTCATGGATGATGAGGTTTGCCAGCCGGTAGAGGGAATACTCCTTCATGAATGAATAGAGCGGGTCGGTGAAGAAGCCGAGGGAGCTGAAGCCATCGACGATGCTGACGAAGGTGTCATACCCTTCCTCCTGCAGCTTCCCTTCAGTCTTCCGTGCCGATTCCAGGCTGAAGTAGCCCTGGTAGGGAAGCTTTCCGAGGAAGGGGTAATCCCACATGTACTGGTTGAAAGCAAGTTCATCGGAGGCGTAGACAATATAGGCGAGATGCTCCCGATCGAGCTCGGTATACTTCGTGTAGTTCTTCGATTCCTGCAGGCCGAGGTCGTTGACGGCAAACGAGATGATATCCCCCACAGTATTGAGGAACTCTCTCGTCTCTTCTGATACTGCTTCATCAGCCAGTACCTTCTCTACAGGACGCGCCTGCATACGGTCTGAGAGGTAGGTGCCGCTCTGTGAGAGGATATAGCATCCTGTTGAGATGAGGCTGAAGCCCATGATCATCACCATCCCTGCAATAAGACTGAGTCTTCGTGTCATAGCTGTATTATACCGGAAGACGACAGAAGATACACTATTTTGTAACATGAACCCCGGTTCGGTTGTCTAATGGACAAGAGGGAATGAGTATTTTTTATAGGGAGTATGTTGTCGCTTAGGCAGCATACCGGATGGAGGAATGAGTTATGAACAAGATCAGGATCACAGTACTGGCAGTATGCATGCTGCTGGTTTCATTTGCGGTATTCGCCGGCGACGGCATCTGGGTGGGCCCTACGGCTCTCTATAATGCCCCGATGACGTTCAATGAACTGATAGATAAGATCGATACAATCAAACCGGATCCAAAAGACTTCACACTCGGAGCAGAGGCCAGGATCGATTTCGGTATTCTTCAGGCGAGTGTGAACGGGATCTATCTACCAAAGACGATCATTGATGTGTATGACCAGTATGGGAACATAGTGATTGAAGCTTTGGATATAGGGCCTTCCATCGAGGCATCTGCGAATGTCGGGCTCTATGCGGACCTCGGACTTGTCGGGCTTGGGCTCGGAGCAGGGCCGAAATACCTGATCGTTATTAATGACAAAGGGCATCATGAGGATGTAGAGGCTTACCGGTGGGGCTATAACGTGAAAGCCGAAGCTGATATCATCTTGGGGGAGACTGTCTTCAGTGCCTACTTCATGGGCTATACCAAGGATATTAAGAAATTTATAGACAATCCCGACCTGGGGAATATGACGGGTAGGGCAGGGGTGTCGGTCCTCTTCCAGCTGTAGGATAGGGATCATACCTGGTGAATGAGGAGCTGCTGCGGAAAGGCACATACCTTTCCGCAGCAGCTCCTTTGTCGTTATTGATGGGAACTTGACTGATTCCTATCGGTACTGCATGAATTTCCTTACTGAAATACTCGGCATCTGAATATTTTCTTGCTATATTCAAAAGCATATGTATAATAGGTATCAATGAGCAATGTAACTTTCATCAAATCATGCATACAATTTTGTAACGTTTTGTCTGTATCGTTGTATAACCTTTGAGAGAAAGTTACTAAGAAAAAATGAGTAAATAGTTTGGGAGGAAGAAAATGAAGAAGAGAATAGTAATTATCATGATAGCTGTGATGCTGGCTATCCCTGCTGCAGTCTTCGCAGGGGACGGACTGTCGATCGGTGCTACCGCAATGCTTATGCCAATGCAATATGATGAGTATAATGATCTGGTACCTGTTTCCCTTGGTGATATTATAGACAATGCTGATCTGATCGCTGAACAGATCACCGCTGAAGACCTGATGTATGGGGCTGAACTGAGACTCGATTTCAGCCTGTTCCAGATCAGTAATCTTGCATTCTATGATAGTGACCTGGGAGTCCTAATGGGCATGGCTGATGCAGGCCTCTACCTGGATCTCGGGATCATCGGTCTTGGTGCTGGAGTCGGAGCGAACTATTTGACTGATTTTACAGATGGTGTTATCTTGGCATACAATGCAAAGGTCAATGCTGACCTGATCCTCGGGCCGTTCATCCTCAGCAGCTATGTCATGGGATATACTGATGATCCTGAAGCAGTCGTTGACGAGAATGATATCGGCGGTATCGTCGGTGTCTCCGCACTCTTCCAGCTCTAGGCAGCATACCTGCATGAGAGAAAGACACATCTTCGGATGTGCCTTTTTTTCGGCCTGAGGCCAAGCTGACCTGCCGTAATTCTGAAGATGTGTAACTTTCCCAGCCCAGATTGGATTATATATATGGAACGTTATTATGAGTAACCAAAGAGTTGGAAATGAGGGGGCTTATTATGGCTAAAAAACTGGTAATCGTCATGATGGCGCTGTTGATGCTTGTCCCAGCATCAATATTCGCTATTGATCTGATCGGTCTTCGTGTGGGACCTGCAGCACTGCTGAACACCACACTGGACCTGGAAGCTGAGAATATGGGAATAAATCCTGAGATGCTGAAGGACCCATCCAGCTACACCTTCGGGGCTGACATACGGATGAACCTGTCCGTCATCGAGGTCAATGCACTGGCATTGGTCACTCCCCCGGGAATCGATGAGGAGCTGGCACTCGATGTCTATGCCAATGCGGGACTTTCGCTGTCACTGTTCAACATCCTCAGGCTTGGTATTTCAGCCGGACCGAACTTCACCGTGAACATCGGGGAAGAGGTCGGGACCGACCTCGGACCGGATCCCATGGAGTGGGGACTGAACCTCAGGGGGACTGCTGACTTGGAGCTGGGAGACTTCTCCATCGGCATCAGCGGCCTGATGGCAACAGGCTACAGCCTGACCGATATCGCAGATATCGATCCGGCGCTGTTATTCACGAACCCTGAGATCAAGGCAGGCGTCTCTGCGATGTTCGCTATCTTCTAGGGTGGAGAAGCAGACGTAGAGAAGGGGAGTCCTTAAAACGGGCTTCCCTTTTTCACGTCTGTGCCCCTGCTTCCTCTTGACCAAGTAAAGAGTTATTGCTATATTCGCTAGAAATCTGGTACAATAGGTTCAGATAAGGAATAATAGGTATAGATAGAGTATGAATAGGATCAGGAGACGAAATGACGTAGCAGGCTGCACATGTGTGGTCCAGTCATGGTTTTCTGTTCATGATATGTAAACGTCGGTTATTAGGACCGGCATTTTTTTTGCCCGGATGAGAAGAGAGGAGGTATCCATGGAGCATGTGTTTAAGGGAAGGACCCTGGCTGTCATCAATGACCTGTCCAATGAAGAACGGATGTATCTGTTCAGGAAGACGAGGGAGCTCAAGGAAGCGATCGCGGCCGGTGATGAGGAGATTCTTGCCGATTACCGGATCGATGATCCCGACTTCGGGATCTACGAAGTGTTCCTCGAGGACAGCACGAGGACCCGTGAGTCTTTCAAGAATGCGGCGAAGTTCCACCGGGTGAAGCTCTCCTCGCTGAGCACGGACAGCTCCTCCTTCAACAAGGGAGAGAGCTACGCCGATACCTTCAACACCCTCGCCGGTTATGACAACCGGGTATTCATCATCCGGAGCAAGCTCGAGGGGGTGTGCCGATGGCTGCAGGAGGAGACTGCAGCTTATGCAGAGCGAAATAACCTGCCCTTCAGCCCCTCGTTCATCAATGCCGGGGACGGCAAGCATGAGCACCCGACCCAGGAGCTCCTCGATGAATACACCTTCCTTGAGGATAACGACTGGTTGACCGACTCGATCCACCTCGCCTTAGTGGGAGACCTCTTCCACGGGAGGACGGTCCACTCCAAGGCGAACGGTATGACGATCTTCAAGGAGGTGAAGATAGACCTGATCGCACCGGAGGAGCTGGCGATGCCGGAATCCTATGTGGAGACCATGCAGTCGCACGGCTACGAGGTCAGGACCTTCGCCTCGATCGATGAGTACCTCGCACAGGATGATGTCGCGGACAAATGGTACTTCACCCGCCCGCAGCTCGAGAGGATGGGAGACAGGATCCTGCAGAAGCAGGATGAGCTGCGCAAGAGCATCACCTGCCGACAGTCCCATGTGGACCGCATCAAGGAGGGGACGAAGTTCTACCATCCGCTCCCGAGGCATAAATCGCACCCGGTGATCCCGGCATTCCTTGACAGCACCCCGCTCAACGGCTGGGAGCGACAGTCTTCCAACGGCATGCTCGTGCGGATCGTACTGCTCGGGCTCTTCAGCGGGAAGATCGGCGGTGAGTTCATTCCGCAGCAGGAAGAGCAGACCATAACCGATAAGGTCGAGTTCATCGAGAAGGTCGAGACTAAGGCAGCAAAGAAGTCAGTACAGTACTCTGAGGGAGTACATCCTATAGCAGACGGGGTGGTCATCGACCACATCGGGAAGGGGGATACCACCAGCGAGATCCGCGCCCATATGGTGACGATCACGAGGGTCCTCGGCCTCTACGGCAAGGGCGGTGACTGGGTCTCCACCTCGCAGTCCGGTGAGTCCTACAAGGGGATCATGTTCCGCCCGGAGATCAAGCAGTTCGACCTCACCTCGCTCAAGCGGCTCGCAGCCTTGGCCCCTGGCTCGACGCTGAACATCATCGAGAACGGGGAGGTGAAGGAGAAGTACCGGATGCACCTGCCCCCGAAGATCTACAACTTCGAGGACCTGGCCTGCAGCAACCCGAACTGCATCTCCCATCCGTCGCACGACGAGGGAGTACCGGCCTTCTTCTGGAAGACCGAGACCGACCATTTTGTATGTGAATATTGTGGGAAACACCACTCATTTAAAGAGATCTGGACAGAGAGGGAGGCATAATGAACACTGATCGGATTACAGAGATACAGCAGACCATCGGTCTGTCACTGGCACAGAAGGCATTCGCGATGGGTGCGATCAGGCTGAACACGACCGAACCCTTCCAGTGGGCTTCCGGCTACCGGATGCCCATCTACAACGACAACCGACAGCTCCTGCGGGATGCCGAGGTGCGTGCCCTGGTAGCCGAAGGGTTCTTCCAGTTGCTCGAGGCCCTTGAGGTCACCCCGGATTCAGTAGCAGGGACGGCGACCGCGGGGATACCGCATGCGACTACCCTCGCAGACCGACTCGGGCTGCCCCTGACCTATATCAGGTCATCGAGCAAGGGTCACGGCCTCAAGAACGCCATCGAGGGACTCCCCGTTGGCGGGACCTATGAGGGGCAGTCCGTCGTCCTGATCGAGGACCTCATCTCGACCGGCGGATCATCCATCAAGGCGGTTGAGGCGATCACCGCATCAGACGGGAACGTACCCTACTGCCTAGCGATCTTCACCTACGGCCTCCAGGCTGCTCTTGATAACTTCGCAGTCCTGGATCCGGCCTGTACGCCCATCACCATCCTCACCTATGATATCATGGTGGAGGCGGCAGTGGAGACCGGGTATATCGACAAGACTGCTGCAGCGCTGCTGACGCAGTGGAAGCAGGACCCCTTCGGATGGGGTGAAGCCAACGGATTCCCGAAAGTAGAGAGGTAGACAGATGGAAAAGAAACAGAGTTATGTCGACCAGCTGCGTGAGAGCTATGCCCATACCAGGTCCCTGGTCTGCATGGGCCTCGACCCGATCGTCGAGTACCTGCCGGTACGGACAGACTCCGTCCGGGCAGACCTGAACACCTTCTTCAGGACGATCTTCAAGGAGATGAACCTCCTCGGGGTCTACCCCGGGGCCTTCAAGCCGAACATCGGGTACTACAGCGCCCTTGACCGGCCGCTCGAGGAGGACTTCACCGGGTCGTTAGCCCTGGCGGACCTCATCGAGATGCTCGAGAACTTCTTCCCCGGGGTACCGGTCATCCTCGACTCCAAGCGCGGCGATATCGCGCGCTCGAGCCTGAACTATGCGATCGAGGCTTTTGACGGCTGGCAGGCAGATGCCGTGACCGTATCCCCCTACATGGGGACCGATTCCGTATCCCCCTTCATGGTAGAAGGCAAGGGGATCTATATCCTGAACAGGACCTCGAATCCCGGGGGGAAGGACCTGCAGAACCTCATCTCAGGTGATGAGGACCTCTACCTCAAGGTCGCTGACACCATCATCGGCTGGAGTCGCATCCATGAGGGGATCGGCGCGGTCGTCGGGGCGACGAGCCCTGATGAGCTCGAGATGGTGGCTGCCCGCTATGCATCCTCGGGTTCCCCGGTACCGCTGCTCATCCCGGGCGTCGGTTCCCAGGGAGGGAGCGCTTCCGAGGTCGTGACCAGGCTGAAGAAGGCAGGCTATGAATTGCCGCTGGCACGGATCAACAGCTCGAGCGGGATCACCCATCCCTGGAAGGGCGGGGATATACCCGAGGACTGGGCTGATGTGGTACTCGAGAACCTGCGGAAGCTCAATGACGAGATCGAAGAGGCACTTGCATAGGGAGAGATGATTGAATAGTAAGGAGTACGTGAAGAACCTGCTTGCAGGCAACCATACCAGGGATTCCTATATCCTGGGGACCGTCTCAGGGGTCGCATCGACCAAGACAAAATTGGTCGAGTATATCGACCGGGAGCTGCCCGCGATCGGGCTGATCACCACCAAGAGTTACCAGGTGGTGCCGAACCCGGGTAATCGGGAACCGATCATCACCGAGCCGTCGAGGGGTAACTTCGGCAACTCCGTGGGCTTACGTAACCCCGGGATGGCCATCGCTGTCAGGGAGCTGGAGGAATTGCGGGAACGCATCGACCTCAGGGCCCTGCTCAATGTGTCAGTCTCGGCATCCACTCCGGAGGATTTCATCAGCCTGGTGAAGGCATTCGAGCCGGTCGCCGATCTGATCGAGCTCAACTTCTCCTGTCCGCATGCTTCGGCCGGATTCGGCTCGAGCATCGGTTGTGATGTGAACATCGCGACCGAGTACATGAGGCGTATCCGTGAAGCCGTGGGCGATGGGTTCGATGCGCTGATCATCCCGAAACTCACCCCCAACGTGGAAGATATCGGGGGGATCGCCAAGGCACTGATCGATGCAGGTGCCGACGGCATCGCGGCGATCAATACCGTGGGGCCCGAACTCTACGTAGAGGAGCACTCCGGGGCCCCGATCCTGAACAACAAGATCGGCGGCAAGGGCGGCATGAGCGGCGACTGGGTACGTGAACGTGCCGTCCAAGTCATCGCACAGATTCGTGACGCTATCGGTGAGGAGTATCCCATCATCGGGATGGGCGGAGTCTCCTCAGCCGAAGATATCAGGGCCATGAAGCAGGCAGGTGCCGATACCATCGGTATCGGCAGCGCCTTCGGCAGGGTCCACCAGCGGGACTGGGCAGCCTATACCTCGGCACTGCTTGAGGATGCCGTCTCAGGATCTAACACCGCTGGTGCATATCTCTACGACCATGAGCAGATGAAGTTCACTCCCTGCACCGTGACCGAGGTGGTCGAACACAGCCCGGGAGTGAAGGTGTTCTACACTGACGGGAAGCTGGAGTGTGGTCCGGGGCAGTTCGCCTTCATCTGGCTGCCGGGAGTCGGGGAGAAACCCTTCTCGATCGCGGAGAGCAGCCCCCTGACCTTCATCATCAAGGACCGGGGTGAATTCACCCATGCCATGATGGATATCACGGCGGGGGATACGATCTATGTCCGGGGAGTCTACGGGGAACCGGTCGAGACTGCCGGCACGAAAGAGGCGGTGATCCTCGCAGGGGGAACCGGCATCGCGGTAGTCCCCTCACTGGTGAAGAGACTTGCAGGGGAGGGAACAGCCATCACCTGCTACTATGGGGCATCCGGTAATGAGGGGGAGACTCCTAAAGCCCTCCTCGAGGATGAACTGCAAATGTATGGGAAGTTCATCCCCGTCTATGACAACGGCATCCCCGGAAGGGTCATCTCCGTCATGGAAGAGGAGCTTGAGACAGGGGAAGACTGTGCCTTCTATACCATAGGCCCGGAGGTCTTCATGAGCAGGGCCTCAGAGCTCATGAGCAGGCGAGGGATCCCCGATGAGCGGATCTTCCTTTCGATGGAACGCCCGAGTCTCTGCGGTATCGGCATGTGCGGGGAGTGTGCCTGCGGTGACCGGCTGACCTGTCAGTACGGGACCTTCGTACGGCTCGATTTCCTCAAGACCCATGCACCGGAGCTCCTATGATAGATCCCCATGTACACCTTCGTGACTGGGAACAGTCGGACAAAGAGACTCTCCGGAACGGTATGGAGACAGCCCTCAGATCAGGTCTTACGGGACTCTTCGAGATGCCAAACACCGCTCCCCCGCTGACAAGCGGGGAGACTGTCCTGCGCAGGATCGCCGATGCCCGGAAGGTCCTGCCTGATAACTTCATCTATGGGCTCTATGCGGGACTGACCAATGACTATGCCCAGCGGCAGGCCATGCTCGAGCTCTATGAGCAGCTCTTCCCGACGGTGATCGGATTCAAGCTGTTCGCCGGCCACTCGACCGGCAACATGGGGATCCTCGATACAGAAGCCCAGCGGGAGATCTATCGGCAGCTTGCCGGGTACGGGTACCGGGGTATTCTCGCAGTCCACTGCGAGAAGGAGTCGGAACTGCATCCCGAGCTCTGGGATCCCTCCCATCCGGAGAGCCACAGTCTGGCACGTCCTGCAGCAGCGGAACTTGCATCGGTGAAGGACCAGGTATCCTTCGCTCAAGACGCAGGGTTCTCCGGCATCCTCCATGTCTGCCATGTGAGCCACCCTGACACGGTCGAGTACATAGAGGAGATGCGGGAGAAAGGGGTCACCTGTACCATCAGCTGCGGTATCACACCGCACCATGCCCTGCTCAACAGCGAAGCTGCTGACCAGAGGGGGAACCTCCTGAAGATGAACCCGCCCCTCAGGGATATTGCAGCCCAGGAACGGATCTATGAGATGCTCCTCTCCGGGAGGATCGACTGGATCGAGAGCGACCACGCTCCACATACCCTCGCAGACAAGGCTGCGGGAGCCTCAGGGATCCCGGGATTCTCCGGCTACCTGCACCTTGTGAGGAGACTCATTTCAGATGGGATCGACGGGGACCTGCTCCGCTCCCTGACGGGTGAGCGGTTCCTCTCACTGGTGAAGTATCCCGGGGATCTTGCGATCACTCATGAGGTGACTGATGACCAGATCGCTGCAGCCGCTGCAGCCTACCCGTGGGATCCATGGGATCAGTAGATCCCGGGAATCAGTAGACTCCTTAGATCTCGGAGATCTCTATATCTCATCAAGGGTGAAGATGCTCTCCCGCAGGCCTGCGATGGCAGCCTCGGTGCGGTCGGAGACCTCGAGTTTCGTGAAGATCGCACTGACATAGTTCCGTACCGTCCCTGCCGAGAGGAAGAGCCGTTCCCCGATCTCGGTATTGGACAATCCCTTCGCGATGTATAACAGGATCTTCCGTTCCCGGTCCGTGAGGTCATGGGAGGGGACTTTCATTGAGACAGGCTGGTGCTGTATGAGCGGCAGGAGTTTTCCCGCTATGGAGGGATCGACATAGGTGTTGCCTGCTACCGTTCCGCTGATCGCGTCGATGAGCTTTGCCTTGGGGGTATCCTTGAGCAGGTAGCCCGAGGCACCGGCCTTGATGGAGTCGATGACCCACTCGTCATCGGCATAGGTGGTGAGGATCAGGACCTTTATCTCAGGCCAGGTATGGAGGACCTCCTTCGTCGCCTGTATCCCGTTCTTCATCGGCATCTTCAGATCCATGAGGATCAATTCCGGCAGGGAGCCGGTGCTGGCTTCGAGCCTGTCGATCAGGTCCTGTCCGTCTGAAGCCGTGAAGGCTACCTCGATGTTCCTGGCGGTGTCGAGGATGGTCTGCAGTCCTTCCCGCACGATATCCTGGTCATCACAGATGCAGATCCTGATCATTGGCTTCTCCTGAACTTGAGATGGATCTGAGTACCGGAGTCCTCAGCTGAACTTATGCTGAACTCAGCACCGATGGAGCGGGCCCGCTCCTTCATGATATTGATCCCGAAATGGTACTCGTCAGCGAGCTTCGGGGTGGTGAACCCCTTCCCGTCATCGGAGATACGGATCTCAGTCATACCCGCTTCAGGTTCCGTGAGGCTGATCTCCACAAGGTCCGCCTCGGCATGCTTGATCGTGTTCTGCAGAGCCTCCTGGATGATCCGGTAGATCCCGTGGATCGTCTCATACTCCCAGTCGTCAATGCTCTCCTCGAGATCCAGCTGGACGGTGAAGTCCCCCCTCCGTTCCGCGTCCCGGGTGAGGAGCCTCACCGCATCGTTGAACCCAACGTCGACAAGAGGCTCGGACCGCAGGTTCTTCACCACCGTCCGGGTCTCCTTCAGCCCTCTTCTGGTATTATCCAGCGCCTTGTCGAGGAGTGTCTCGACCTTTTCCCCGCCGGTCTCCCAGGAGGCTTTCACTGCCTCCAGCTGGACAGCAAGGCTCGAGAGGGTATGTGCCAGTACATCGTGCAGCTCATGGGAGAGCTTGTTGCGCTCCCGTGCCGCGGAGAGCTCGAGTGCCACGTCTGCCTGGAGCTTCAGGCGGTTGTTCATCTCGATCAATTGACTCTGGCGCTTCCGCTGGTTCTTCATCAGCTCCGTGATGATGAAGCCGATAGCCACGAAGGCGACGATCCTGATCAGGGAGAAGTAGAGATAGGCGATGACCCTGCTGTCCTGGGGACCGAGGGAGATCAGGTAGATGAGGGGGTCCATGGCCCCGAGTACCCCGAAGAGGATGATGACCATCCTGAAGTTGTATTGCCATGCGGTGATGATCAAGGGGAAGAGCAGGAGGATGGAGAGGCTGTAGGAAGTCGTCATGCTCAGACTGACCAGGTCATCTAGGTAGAAGGGAGGCTGCCAGCTGAGGCTGAAGATCGGGATGATGATCGTCGCGATGATCGGCGGCTGGAGGAAGTAGCGGCCTGTCCAGGCCCGTACCCTCGGGATCATCAGGTAGGCCGCAACGACTGCGTAGGCGGAGCCCATCCCGAGCCAAACCCGGGTCCGGAGGAAGACGGTGTAGAAGGATGGCGGGAAGGCCGCGAAGATGAAGAGGATGAATGCAACCGCTGCACAGAACAGCCTGAAGATCATAATGAGTCCCGGTTCGTATGGCACCACACCTCTCGGTTTCATAATGACACTATACCATACGACCTGCCGGTTTCCTATATGACAGGCAGCATACTTCACAGGTGACAATCGTCACCTGTGATCCTTACAGATGGTATCTGACAGGAGAGCTTCCCTGACGATAAGATGAGAACAGGCGGAGGTATGCTGCGTGTGAAACGGTTCTTTACGGGCTTGCTTAAATATATCATATTGGGTCTCATCATACTCATCGGTGTCTGGTACTGGAACAACCGCACCGTGGAGGAGGAGCCTGAGGCGGTGATCCCGGACCCGGTGGTCGAGACGATACGGCCTGAACTCTCCTCGATCCGCAGGGTCGTATCCAGCGGCGGTGTGGTTGAGCCGGAGAGCATGGTGACCGTGCTGCCCCAGGTGGGCGGGAGGCTTGATGAACTCCTCGTCGAGGAGGGAGACACCATCGATAAAGGAGAGCTCATCGGGAAGATCGACACGACCTCCTACCAACTCCAGGTCGACCAGGCAGAAGCTGCCTATATCTCTGCCGAGTCGAGCTTCAAGCGGGTCGAGAGCCTCTTCGCCACCGGGGCTGCGACCAAGCAGACCTATGACCAGACCAAGGCCCAGTATGAGGCCTATCTCTCCCAGTATGAACTCGCACAGCTCCAGCTCTCCTATACGGAGATCATGGCACCGGTATCAGGTACCGTGCTGATCCGACAAGCCTCCGAGGGGTCCCTCGTCGGGCCGCAGGTGCCGATCGTCACCGTCTCGGACCTGCAGAAGCTCCTGGTGAAGATCAGCATCCCGGAGATCCACTATGATGAGTTCACCTCCCCCGGCACGGCTGTCGAGATCAGCCTGCACCGGCCCGACCTCCCGCAGCGGGTCCTCAGCGGGAGGGTAGTCCGGGTCGCCCCGCTCATCGATCCCGCAACGAAGACCTTCGAGGTGACCTGTTCGCTCGACCAGCCTGACGGGATCACCCCCGGTATGTACCTCGATGCGGACTGTGTCCTGGAGGAGATCACGGGGGTCTATGTGCTGCCCTATGCGACCTTCGCGAGTGAGGGGACCCTCTGGTACGTGGATGAGAAGACCAGCACGGCCCACCAGCGGAGGATCTCCCCTGAAGCCTCTGATGATGTGTCCTTCGTCATCCCCGCGGAGATGAGGGACTACCTCTTCATCATAGACGGCCAGCACTTCCTCAAGGAAGGGCAGCACGTCAGTATGACGGAGGAGCGGGAGTAGCCCTATGAAGCTCTCATCGTTCGCCATCCACCATCCCGCGATCATCGTCATCGTCGGCCTTGCCGTGCTCGTCTTCGGGATCCTCGCGCTCACCTCCCTGAACCAGGAGTTCATCCCGGATGTCTCCATCCCCACGATCATGGTCGTGACCCAGTACCCCGGTGTCGATGCCAGCACGGTCGAAGGGGTCACCGGGATCATCGAGGACTCCATGACCACCCTGCAGGGTATCAAGACCATCTCCTCACAGAGCCAGAACTCGGTGAGCATGGTGACCCTCGAGTTCGCCGGGGATGTCGACCCCTATGAGGTCCTCCCTGATGTACGGGCGAACCTGGAACGGGTCAGCGGCAGCCTCCCTGACGGGGTGTCGGGAACCCCCTATGCCTTCGTCGGCGGTTCGGGGATGCTCAGTATCTACTCCTTTGCCGTCATCAGCGACCGAGACCCGGACATGCTCTACCGCCTGGTGTCCGATGAGATCATCCCCTCGATCAGCAGGGTCACGGGGACCGGCCAGGTCAATGCCTACGGGGGACGGGAGCAGGAGGTGAGCATCGTCCTCGATACCGATGTCCTGAAGCAGCTCGGGATATCGGTGATGGAGGTCTACCAGGTGCTCGGGGCATCGAACGTATCGATGCCTGCCGGGACTCCTACCTACCGAGACTCTCGGATCTTCCTGAATGTGGAGGGGACCTACACGACGCTCGAGGAGCTTCGTGACACGATCATCGGCTACCAGAACGGGGCCTATATCTATCTCTCCGATGTCGCGGAGATCGACCTGAAGTATCCTCCCGAGGAGCTTATGATCGAGGTGAACGGGCAGAGAGCCATCGTCGTCGACGTGACGAAGCGGTCTGACGGGAACACCATCGATATCATCGGGGAGATAGGGGAGATCCTGAGACTCTATGAACGCCAGTACAGCGGGGTCATCGAGTTCAAGGAGATCCAGAATGACAGCACCATGATCCAGGACTCCCTCAGCACGACAGTCCGTTCCGGGATCATCGGCGCCGCGATGGCAGTCCTGGTGATCCTCCTGTTCATCGGGAACATCAGGGCTACGCTCATCATCGGTATATCGATCCCCTTGAGTATCGTCTTCACCTTCATAGGGATGCGGTTCGCCGGTCAGACGATGAACATCCTGAGCCTTTCCGGCCTGATCGTTGCCCTGGGGATGGTGGTAGACAGCTCCATCGTCATCCTGGAGAACATCTTCCGGCATGAACATGCTGGGATGGAGGTCATCCATGCCGCGGAGCTGGGGTCGAATGAGGTGGGTGCTGCCGTCTTCGCGTCCGGGGCCACCACGATCGCGGTATTCATCCCGCTGATCACCCTGACGGGTATCATCGGGATCATGCTGACCGATATCTCGCTGACCATCATCTTCGCCTTGGGGGCATCCCTGCTCGTGGCTCTGGTCGTCGTCCCCTTCCTCGCGACCCATCTCCATATCGAGCCGCTGCTTGATACCTCAGCCCTGCCGAAACGCCGCTTCAATCCCATGCAGGCAGTGGAGGCAGGGTACCGGTCCCTCATCTCCTGGGCGATCAGGCACAAGTTCTTCATCATCCTGACAGCCGTCGTGATCCTCATCGTCAGCGTTGCCGCGATGTCTTCCCTTGGGATGGTGTTCATCCCCTCGACCGATACGGGCGACTTCTATATCTACCTCACGTTCCCCCAGGGGTACGGGCTCGAGCAGACCCATGCGAAGGTAGAGCAGGTCCAGGACCTGCTCGAACGGGAGGTGCCTGAGATCGCGTACGTGACCTTCTTCACGGGCTTCAGTAGTGAGTTCTCCCGGTCCCACTCGACCCCGAACCAGGCCTATGCGAAGGTGATCCTCACCGATTCGGAAGAGCGGGATCGCGGCATCCTCGAGATCATACGCACCCTGCAGGAGAGGATCCCTGAGACGGTTCCCGATGTCGATGCGGTCGTGGAGAACGGCGGGTTCGACAAGCTGCTCTCCATTGCTTCCGGGGGAAGCGGGTTCCAGGTGGAGCTCTACGGGAATGACATGGATAAGCTCTCCGCTGCAGCTGAGAGAGTCCGGGATGAGCTGATTGCCGATCCCCAGATAAACAAGGCGGTGATCAACATCCAGAAGGACCAGGAGTCACTGATCACCGACCTTGCCCTTGACCACATGGGGCGACTCGGGATCTCTGCCCAGGAGGCTGCCTTCACCTCCAGGATCCTCTTCAACGGCATCGAGGTGGGGACCTTCACGGACAGCAGGGACCGGGAATACCCGATCATGCTCAAATCGTCCCTTGCTACGGAGCCGATCACCATGACGACCCTGGAACAGGTCTCGATACCCTCATACAGCGGCGACCCGATCTCCTTCGGCTCCTTCTCAGACACTCGGTTGGATACCTCGCTCTCGACAATCAACCATAAGAACCGGGCGAAGGCGATCGTGATCACCGGGTACTCGATCGTCGAGGACACGACAGACATCAGGGCGCGCATAGAGGAGACCTTCGCAACCGGGATCCTCGATCCCTCGATCTCGTGGGAGATCGCGGGGAGCTCCTCACTGCTCAGTGACTCTCTCGCCACGCTTCTCCTCGTCCTGCTGATCGCGGTCTTCCTCGTCTATATGGTGATGGTCATCCAGTTCGAACGGTTCGTTCAGCCGCTCATCATCCTGGCGAGCATCCCCTTCTGTTTCATCGGGGTTATCATCGGCCTGCTGCTGTTCGGGTCCGATCTCTCGCTGATCGCCTTCCTCGGGATCATCGCCCTGGCCGGTATCGTCGTGAACAATGCGATCGTGCTGATCGACCGGATGAACCAGGGGGAAGAGGAGGACCTGCATGAGCGGATCGTGAACGGGGCGGCAGCCCGGCTCCGCCCGGTCCTGATGACCACCCTCACAACCCTGTTCGGGGTACTGCCCATGGCAATGAGCAGCGGAGGGGGCTCAGAGATCTACGCCCCGCTCGGGCAGGCGATCGCGGGTGGGCTGCTGACCTCGACGATGATCACCCTGATCATCATCCCGGCGCTCTACGGCGTCATCGAAAGGAGAAGAGAAGCATGAGATACGGACGTCTGATCATCCTGGCCATCCTGGCCGCACTTGCCTTTACCGGTTGTTCTTCGGTCTTCAGTGCCTATATAAGCGGGAGCGTCTATGACGCAGATGAGTATGCGCAGGCAGGGGACGATGGGGCGCTTGACGGTGCCCATATCTACCTCTATAGCACGGAGGATGCCAGGGACAGTGACTATACCGCCTGGTTCGCAGGCGGCGATGAGGATGGGCCCCTTCCCGAGGAGCGGAGTACCCCTTCCTACTTCATGATCGAGTACACCGATACCGACGGGACCTATACCTTTAGCGGCTTCACCTGGAAATCGTTCAATCCCGATTTCGGGAAGACCGCGGACCGGGAGGAGGTCTTCTTCCTCATCTACCATGAGGGATACGGTCTGCAGAAGAACACGGATCCCGACCATATCTTCGTCCTCTCCGATACGGACAATACGGTTCCCGACATCCTGGTGGAGCGTCGTACCAATTCCACCAGGGTCATGGGTACCGTCTATGACGATACCGCGGCCCCCCTTGCCAACGTGAATGCCGCAGTCTATGTGGCAGAGGATTGGGAGTATGTGGGAGGCAGCATAGATGAGAGTACGGTCACCTGGCCGGAAGACCCGACGGGGAGGGTAGTGACCGGGGATGACGGGGAGTATGACCTGACCGTGACCTATCCGCAGAAGCCGTCCCATGCACAGAACGAGGGAACCACCATTGCCAGGATCGTCTATACCCACTCCCGCTATGTAACCGAGCACCATGCCGACAGCGATATCATAGACAGCGGCTGGGATGCCGACGGTGACGGGGAGGATGATCCCTACTGCCAGGTGGAGCTTACCGACGGGGTGCCGTTCTCGGTCAATGACATCGTCATGGCGCAGGAACAGAATGAGACGGTGGTGACGGTCAGCTTGAGTGATCTCAGTACCAACAGCGGTGTTGTCGATGCCGATGTGAGGATCTACCTCGCCGAGGAGTGGTCGTATACCGCAGGCGGTGCGATCGATGCGGCTTCAGTGGTGTGGCCGACGGGAGTCTCCTACAGCGGGACGACCGATGCTGAAGGAGAGTATTCCGTGAGCATCTCCTTTGACCGGAAGCCCTCGGTCTCTGACAACAAGGGGACAGCCCCGATCCGCATCGTCATCGAACAGGATAATATGCTCCTCGAAGAGGCATATGATGCGGCAGACGCGGCATGGGAACCGGTCCCGTACGGGGATGATGCTGAGAGCTTCTACGGGAAGACGATCACCGATGATGTCGATGTCACCTATGAGTTCACAGGACGGAAGACTCGGTTTGACGACCAGCAGTTCACGGGGTACCTCTTCTCGGATTCCTACCCGAGTTCATCCTCGGTAGACAATGATCTGCTCGACCGAACCGACACCTATGACGAGGGATACAACGGGGTCGCCGCCGGGCTCTACCTTACCGATGTCCAGCCTGCTGCCGACTCCATCGACGATGCCTACATGTTCGACACGACCAGGCCGGGGACTGAGGGCGATGGCTATTTCGCCTTCACCGGGATCTCCTGGACGGATGAGACCTATACCGGGAGGCGATCAGCCCTCTCGGTCTATCTCATGATCGACTCAGACAGGGATGATCTCTGGGACCAGGCGATACCCATGGTCCTTTATGCCGATATAGACGGGGGAAACTATGCAGAGATCGAGATTCTCTGACCGCCTCCTGCTCCTCCTGGTGAGCCTGCTCCTTGCCGGTACGTCATCGGTCGCTGCCTATACGCTCGATGAGATGCTCGACCTGCTCGAGAGCGGGAACAGCAGCCTTGAGGAGCATCGCCTCGCGATCTCGGAACGCTCGTTCGACCTTGCCCGTGCCCGGGCTGCCAGGTTCCCGTCGATCACCGGCGATATCACGGGGACCTACATGACCAGTCCCATGGAGGCGATCGTGGTCTATCCCGATGACCTTTTGGCCGGTATCGACTGGCCCGCAGGGATGGAACCCTCGTCGGCGGGAGGTCCCATAGAGCTCTACGGGGGGCAGGAACCCACCTACTACCAGTTCAACCTCTCGATCACCCAGCCGATCTTCACCTGGGGGAAGATCTCCGACTCGATCCGGATGGCGGAGAACGGGGTCGAGATCGGGCAGCTCACCCTCCAGTCAGAACACAATACCCTGAAGACCACGCTTGAGGTGATGCTGGACAGCCTCTGGTACCTGCAGCGGATCAAGGAGATCATCGACCAGCAGGCTGTGCAGGTAGCCAGGCTGGTCGAGATCTCAGAGCAGAACTTCACCTACGGCTTCATCCTGAAAGATGAGGTCCTCTCTGCGGAGATCCGTCTCCATGAGGTCGAGCTCGGCCGGGACAGCCTCTCGGTGGAGATCGATGCCCTCTGCAGCGAGATCGGGAGACTGCTGGGTATCCCGGACTTCACGCCTGAGATGTCAGACCACCGGCCTGATACCGCTGGGATGCTCGCCTATGATACGGCAGCCTTGAAGGCAATGGCCCCTGAGGCTATCCTCGAACAGCAGGTGGGGATAGAGCTGCTCGATTCCTACATCAGCCTGCAGGAGACGGCAGAGCGGATCCGAAAGAACACGATCTACTGGAAGCCTGACCTGGCACTGCGGTTCGATCTGAGCTATGCAGGTTCACGGTTTCCCTTCATCGAGACAGACTGGTACCGGCAGGATGATGCCTCGCTCAATGCGACCGTGGCGATCAGCACCACGATCTGGGACGGCGGCACGATGCTGATCGAGCGGGATGCGGCATCCCTCTCGGTCGAACAGGCGGTGAACTCCCGGGTGAGTGCCGAGCGGGAGATCCTCTACACCTTCCGGCAGGCAGCATCGAAGCTCGAGTATGCCCAGCAGCGTATAGAGCATGCGAAGAACCGGATCGCTGTCAATGAGGAGTCCATCTCCTTCAGGGAGCAGCAGTATGCCAACGGGATAGGGATGGAGACCGACCTGATCCTGGCCAGGCTCACCCTCCTGGAGAGCAGGTTGGAGCTCTATACTGCCTATACTGAATTATCTACCCAATATCATACGATACAATCACTATTATCTGGACATACTAGCTAAAAATACATTGACTTATGGTTTATCCCTAGTATAATAGAGAAATAACTGAACTTACCGGTTAAAAATTCAGGGGTGGCGTACGTATGGAATCCAAAAAGAAGAAAGCTCTTATTCTCAGGACAGCAAAGACGGTATTTGCCAAGTATGGGTACAAGAAGACCACCGTCGAGGATATCTCGAGCGAACTCTCTATGACGAAGAGCAACCTCTACTTCTATGTGAAGAGCAAGAAGGACCTCTACGACCAGGTGGTCATGGAGGCGATGGCCCAGTGGTATGAGCGTGTCACGGACTCCCTCGACGGGATCGGTGACCTGCGGGAACGGTTCATGAAGATGTCGACGAACGCATTCCATTACCTCAACGAGGACGAGGAGCTTAAGCAGATCATCCTGAAGGACCCGATCATCCTCACCCAGGTGCTGCGTGATGAGCGGTACCGGGATATTAACCTGCAGTCAAGGGATACCATCATGAAGCTCATCGATGAGGGGAAGAACGAAGGGGTCTTCCGGGATTTCGACACCAGGGTCACTGCAGATTTCTTCTATACCATCTACATCATGCTCCTGAAGTCCACGCTCATCGGGGGTGATGAGGTCGACGGGATCAGGATGTTCAACCAGGCCCTGGAGATCATCATGCACGGCCTGCTCAAGACATAGGCTCCACCCGCTCCAGGAATGTTTCCACTGCACCTACATAGGTGATACACTTCTAGATTTCTTCATAAAAAATATTATTATTTTGTGAAGAATAATAGTAGAACTATAGTTCCCACCCCCTTTTCGTACCACAGGACTTACAACCGCGTATAGGGGATGGAAGTTGGGGTAGGAACCTTTAGAAGTCTATAGATGTCATTCATCTTCTTTGTCGGTTCTTGTGGAATCACCAGTCGATCATATACTTTACACTTCTGGTTTCTCAGTACGAAGAAACTGCCTTCAGGGTTCAGTTTGTCCTTTTTCTGCGTATGCAGTACCAGGTCTTTCTGAAGTTGCTGAAACAGTACCGTTGCGAGAAATGTGAGCAGCAGATGACCTCGAAGGGTCTGTTCTCCATGAATCCTGAGCGGAACCACATCAGCATTATTCTTGGCGATATCAAATACCTGCTCCACCTGTGTTCTCGTATAATACAGGGGCAGCATATCCTGGCACTCCATCTTCTGAGAGGATACGAGGACAAAGGAGCCTAACTTCCCCATCTTCTTGTCTATCTCATCAAATGGGAGCCTGTCATTGAGCGCCTGCAGGGACACCTTCTTCTCCTGCAAATTGCGACTGTCCATGTCAACGCCCAAATAGGCATAGCCGGGATGTCCATGCAAATCAACGGAGAATCGCCTCATATACACGATTCGATTACCAAACGGCACCATATACTGTGCCTGTCGGATACTTGGGGCATGCGTTTCGATAAGCGTCTTGCACAGCTTCCTGTTGGGGCCCACTCGGGAGACAAAAGCTATATCAGCTGCATAAAGCGCATCAACGTTATCTTCACTATAGTATCCGGCATCTACGATCGCAAAGTCTGTCCGTACTCCTAACTGCCGTAACTCCTCTACCGTGGTGCACAATGTGGTTACATCGACTACATTCCCGGGGCAATAGCGCAGGTACAGCGGCATGCCGTTGAACCGGTCAATCACATAGATCAACCGTGTCTCAAAGTTGATGTCTCCATTATGGTTGCTCAGTGCGGTCAACGGCATATCCACCGCATTATGCAGCCCGGTACTGTCAATGAGAATCCCCGTGCCGGTATGATCCGGATACAGCTGGTTCAGATAGGAAGAGAAAAAGCCCCGGCCCACCTCTTCATCACCAAGTGCGGTGAGGAAATCACTGATCCGCTGACTCTGGAGTCGTGCGTTTGGATAGAGAATGCTTGCATAATTCCCTTCATGCCAGGACTGTGCATACATATAGGCCTTTTTATCAGTGAGGAGCCTGAAGAACAGAAGCGCAAACAGACTGTCACGCTGTTGTGGCAGGATAGCAGAGAACAGATCAAAGAACGGACTGGAATTCCTCAGATAGTGATCCAGCATATAACTGTCACCGAAATCAAGGATAAGCCGCTCCCGCTTCATGCCTTCATGGAGCATCTCAATCTCTCGAGGAGCTTCACCGTATCCGTCCTCCAGGGTATAGGTGTAGATCCCTCGCTCTTTTGATCTGAAGACCCCTTGCTCTTTATCGATTACCGTACCGAGGCTGGCGATATAGTGGTTTTCCTTCTTGCCGTCCACCCTGACCGCATCAATAATCTGCGCATAGGTCTTATCTGCCTTGTTCTGGTATCTGATGTAGTGTGCCACTGCATACTCCTTGTGGTACTTCTGTATTCGTACCACAATAGTACCACATTCCTCCTCCTGTGACAAGAAGATGGTCAGCATTGTGTCTGATTTATCAGATTTATAGTGGGTATTTCAGTGAGAACAAGCCATTTAAAAGGAGATAAGGGATACTGAACCGAAATTGGGTTCCAGCATCACATATCGGGGGCCTCCATCTTGTGTGGTACGAAAATGGAGTGGGAACTATAGGTAGAATATATATATGCAATCTATTTCAGATAAAATACTTGCTAGAATTTACAGTCGAGGTAGGGGTTGGGTCTTTTCGAAGATCGATTTTATCCCATCGTTCTCTGATGTGGAGATCCGTAAAGCTCTTTCTGATCTGTCAAAGAAAGGAACTATTCACCGGATTTCCCAGGGGATCTATCATTATCCCCGCTACAGTGAGATGCTCCAACAAGACCTCAGTCCTGATATGGAACAGGTCGCATATGCGTATGCCCGGAAATTCAACTGGCGCATTCAGCCTTCCGGTATCACTGCGTTGAATTATCTGGGGCTTTCAACACAAGTTCCTGCCAGGTACCGATATATTTCTGACGGGCCAAGTCGCAGATATGCCATTGGCACCCGTATCCTGGAATTCAAGCATACTGCTATGAAAGAAGCAGGTTTTACCTACCGAGAGAGCCGATTGCTTGTCCAGGCCATAAAGGCACTGGGAAAGGATCATATAACTCCAGATACCATCAAGGTAATGTCCAAGCATATGGAATGTACTTCACCTGAGAGGATCCTAAGGGATGTTCAACGGGTACGTGTCTGGATTTATGAGGTAATTAAAGAATTACTTCTTTTGAACAGCGCCGGAAAAGGAGATCAATGACCTGGCGGTAGATATATGATTACCGCTGCTCCACCCGCTCCAGGAACGTTTCCACTGCACCTACATAGGTCTCCCTATCGACCCTGATGGACTGGGCATGTTTCGCCCCGTGGATCAGGACGAGGGTGGTATCTGCATACTCCTTTCTCCGCTCATACATCGAGACTGACATCCTCGTCGGGACATAGGTATCAGCATCACCGTGGATGAAGAGCATGGGGACATCACGTTCCATGATTGACCTGCCGGGAGACACCTCATGGGGGTCGAACCCTGCCTTCCTCTTCGTATAGGAGATGCTGA
The DNA here is from genome assembly GCA_963677595.1 of Spirochaetia bacterium. Lineage (GTDB taxonomy): Bacteria > Spirochaetota > Spirochaetia > CAKZLE01 > CAKZLE01 > CAKZLE01. The sequence continues at coordinate 809,521 of OY782041.1, read as the reverse complement.
ACCTCTCCGCAAGATTCCTCATGGCCCGGGGTATATGCCGGATGGACAGGAGGTAGTCGTAGAGGCCGAGCATATCCTCATAGGGGCAGTCAACGTGGGCGAAGGAGAGGCCCTCTACCAGCGGGAGGGCCTGGCAGGTCGTCGCAGCACCGAGGGACTCTCCCATGAGCCCGAGGATCCTCGTTTCCGGGAACCGCTCCCGTGCCCATTCGGTGACCTTCTTCAGGTCGTATTTCTCGAAATAGCCTGCTGTGCAGTTCTCCCCTCCGCTGTCCCCGTGGTTCCGGTGGTTGTATGCCACGATGTTGTAGCCCCGTGCCCGGTAGAGGGGGAAGTACTTCACCTGGCCGTGCCAGGTCCAGGTATGCCCGTGGACGAAGACCACCGTCTTCGTGGGGTCACTCCCGGGGGAGCAAACTCCCCGGAGTGTATAGCCGTATTCTGAGGTGAGGCTGAAATCCTCGAGACGGTAGGAGGCGAACTCCTCATCGGTGTAGTCCCCGAACTCCTTACACTTCGCATAGGTGTATTCCGGGGACTTGTTCTTCGAGAAGATGAACTTCCTCGTCATGACCAGGCCGATGACGACCGAACCGAGGTAGTAGAGGGCTGCAAGGCCGAACAGGATAAGAATATAGTTCATGGGAATGATCTCCTCACCGTCATGTACGGTTGTCCTTCTGCACCCTGCAGTATACCATGGGATGGAAGCCTTCGAAAAGATATATCTTTACATACTGTAACAGAACAGGAGGGGCTATGGGCAGGGGGCTGATCGACTCCACATTGGCATATTACCAGACGCATGCCCGGGAGAGTGCCCGGCAGTACGAACAGGCAGACAGCCGGCGATTCCTCTCATCGGTCCTTCAGTACGTGAAGGAAGGCGATGCCGTCCTCGATGTCGGCTGCGGGACCGGCAGGGATGCCGCCTTCCTGCTCGGCATGGGACTCGACGTCTTCGGGGTCGACGGGTCGGCGGCGATGATCGCTGAAGCTGAACGCCTGCATCCCGAACTCTCAGGCAGGCTGACCTGCCTGAAGCTGCCGTGTGTACTGCCATATCCTGACCTACAGTTCAAGGCAGTCATATCGGTCGCCTTCCTCATGCACCTCCCTGAAGCCGATGCCGCGGCAGTATGCCGGGAGATCCACCGGGTGCTTGTTTCAGGAGGGAAGGCCTGTATATCCATACGGGGCCCTGTAGATTCTGGAAGCGAGGTCGATGCATCGGGGCGGTTCTACAGTGCCTCTGATGATACCCGATGGCAGGGGGTCTTTACCTCTGCCGGGTTCACGACCATCGGGATCGAACATGATGCCGACTCGCTCGGCAGGGAGCACCTCTGGAGCCGGTACCTGCTCCTGAAAGATTGATGTGTTGCACCGCGACCACTGTACCTTTCTGCCCATTTCGAGTATATTTATGCACAAAATATAATAAAGCGGAATTCAATGGATAGAAAAGAACTGGAGACAACAGCCTCTCTTGCCATGCTCCATCTGCATGAGGATGAGGTAGAGACCCTGACCGAGGCAGTGACTACCATGCTCGACTACTTCTCCCTGATGGGGGAGGTCGATGTGGAAGGACTGTCCCCCACTACCCATGCCTTCACGGCACGGCAGTCGGTAAGGGAAGATATCGCACGGGAGACTCCCGTGATCGCCCCCGAGGACCTGCTCTCGCGAGGTCCCGAACACGATGATGAGCACTTCATCATCCCGAACGTGCTGTAGGGGGCGGGGAATGGCGACAGATAAGCAATGGAACAGCCTGCTCTCATCAGCCGGCTACACCGAACAGATAGCTGCCAAGGATGAGCAGGTCGGGGCCTTCCTCGAGCTGGACCCCGGGAAGGGACAGGCCTTGGCTGCCGACAACCAGGGCTCCCCACTGAATGGGATCCCGTTCGCGGTCAAGGATAATATCGCGGTGGAGGGGTTCAACCTGACCTGCGGCTCGAAGATCCTCGAGACCTTCAACTCTCCCTATTCAGCCACGGCAGTGTCCCGGCTGCTTGCAGCAGGTGCCATCCCGGTAGGCAAGGTGAACCTCGATGAGTTCGGGATGGGGTCTGACACCATGAACTCCGCATTGAAGCGGACCGTCAATCCCTGGGATGAGAGGCGGGTACCCGGCGGTTCGAGCGGCGGTTCGGCAGCTGCAGTGGCTGCGGGCATGGTGCCCTTCGCCCTGGGCAGCGATACCGGCGGTTCGGTACGCCAGCCGGCGAACTTCTGCGGGGTCTACGGCCTGAAACCGACCTATGGTGCGGTCTCACGCTACGGACTCGTGGCATATGCATCATCACTCGAGTGCATCGGCGTCCTCGCCGAGGATATAGATATCATGGAGAGGGTCTTCGATACCATGAAGGGTTCAGACCCCATGGACCAGACCTCACGGGACCCGGAAGGGGAGATCACCCCCGTCAACGGGGACTCCATGACGATCGGGTACCTCTCGGAACGGGATGGCCTGGACCCGGCAGTTGCGGATGCCTATGATGAGGCAGTCTCAGCCTGCGAATCCCTCGGGTGGAAGACCGTGCCGGTCTCCCTCGATTCATTAAAGTATGTGGTGCCGGTCTACTACACCATCGCGGCGGCTGAAGCATCAGCCAACCTTGCCCGGTATACCGGGATCAGGTACGGCCATCGTGCAGCCGAACAGGCTGACGTCGAGGCCATGACCCGGGAGACCCGTGAGCAGGGCTTCGGGCCTGAGGTCAAGACGAGGATCCTGCTCGGGACCTACGTCCTGCGATCGGGCTTCCAGGACCAATACTACGTCCGGGCCCAGAAGATCAGGACCCTGATCAAACAGGAGCTGGCAGCCATGTACCAGGAGGTGGATCTCCTCATGATGCCGGTCTTCCCGACCCAGGCGTTCCCCTCGTCAGGGGAGAGCCTGACGGCGTTCCAGCAGAAGCTGGCCGACCGCTATACGATCACGGCAAACCTGGCAGGCCTTCCTGCCCTGAGTGTTCCCACCGGGGTGAAGGACGGACTCCCCGTCGGTGTCCAGTTCATGGCTCCCGAGTTCTGTGAGCGTGACCTCTTCAGTGCGGCACGGGCATTCAGGACGGTACATACACCGCAGAAGGCACCCGGGGCCCTCCAGCTCACAGGGGAGGTGAGATAATGGCAGCGTTTGATACCTTCATAGGCCTTGAGGTCCATATCCACCTACTGACGAAGACCAAGGCATTCTGTGACTGCCGCTTCGAGTACGGGGCAGCACCGAATAGCCATGTGTGTCCTGTATGCCTCGGCTATCCCGGGGTCCTGCCCACGGTGAACCGTGAGGCGCTGAAGTTCTCGTACATGGTAGGGGAGGCCCTGAACTGCAGGCTGTCGGAGAAGACCTTCTTCGAGCGGAAGAACTACTTCTACCCTGACATGTCCAAGAACTACCAGATCTCGCAGTTCCAGGAACCGGTCGGGATCAATGGGTACTTCGAGTTCGAGAGCGGGGGGAAGATGAAGCGCGTGAGGATCCACGACATCCACCTCGAGGAGGATGCCGGTAAGATGATCCACTCGGGCGGACGATCCCTGATCGACTACAACCGGGCAGGGACCTCCCTGCTCGAGATCGTGACCGAGCCGGACCTCTCCAGCGGGGAGGAGGCGGAGGAGTTCCTCCAGGCCTTCAGGCAGATGGTCAGGTACCTCGGTGTCTGTGATGGGAACATGGAAGAGGGTTCTCTTCGCTGCGATGCGAACATCTCGATCAACCGACCCGGCAAGGGGCTCGGGACCAAGGTCGAGATCAAGAACCTCAACTCCTCACGGAACGTGAAGATGGCCATGCGGTACGAGGAAAAACGCCAGGCACGTGCGAAGAAGACCGGAGTGACGATCATCCAGGAGACGAGGCTGTGGGATGCGGACAAGAAGAAGACCCAGTCGATGAGGACCAAGGAGGCCGCTCATGACTACCGGTACTTCCCGGAACCTGACATCCCGCCGTTCATCCCTGATCCAGCCTTCCTGAAGGATGTCTCGGATGCCATGGTAGAGCTCCCGCTGGTGCGGAAGGCCCGTATGGCGGCTGAGTATGGCCTCCCGGATGACATGGTGGTCTTCCTCACGGCTGAGAAGGACCGTGCTGACTACTACGAGGCAGTCGCCGCCCTGGGTGCGGATCGCCTCGAGAGCGCTAAATGGATGAAAGGGGAGCTTGCCAAGGCATTGAGCCGGCAGAACCTGCCGATTTCCAGGACGTATCTGACGCCCGGGCGATTCTGTGACTTGATGAAACTGCTGGCTGATGGTACTATCCATGCCAATATCGCAAAACAGATACTTGAGAAGATGCTCGAAGAGGACAAGGACCCTGAGACGCTCATCTCTGAACTGGGACTCGATGCCGGGACCGATGAGTCCGGGCTCGAGGAGCTGGTCAGGAATGTCCTTGCCGCAGAACCTGCGGCAGTCGAGGATATCAGGGGGGGGAACCAGAAGGCTGTCGGCTTCCTGATGGGGAAGGTCATGAAGGAGACGAAGGGCTCCGCGGACCCGGCAGCGGTGAGATCCCTGCTGATGCGGCTGCTCGAACTGTAGATGTCAGAAGGTATGAAGGAGAATAACATATGAGATTGAATAGGACACACACCTGTGGGGAGCTAACAGCGAACGATGTCGGCCAGAGTGTTGTGCTCAACGGCTGGGTAGGCAGCTACCGTGACCATGGCGGCGTCACCTTCATCGACCTGTTCGACCGATGGGGGATCACCCAGATCGTCTTCGACCCTGAACATTCTGAGGAGGCCCACAAGGTAGCCCATACCCTGAGGAACCAGTATGTGATCGGGATCGAAGGAGTCGTGCGCAGGAGACCGGAAGGGATGGAGAACCCGAACCATGCCACCGGGGACATCGACGTCTATGTCTCCGATTTCGAGCTCCTGAACAAGTCCAAGACCCCTCCCTTCGACTTGCTCCACACGACAAGTGTCCATGCGGAGACCAGGCTCAAGTACCGGTACCTCGACCTGAGGAACCCTGCTTTGCAGCAGAAGATGATCTTCAGGAGCAAGGCTGCGGCCCTGATCCGTTCCTACCTTTACGAGCATGAGTTCATCGAGGTGGAGACCCCGATCCTCGGTCGTTCCACGCCTGAGGGGGCACGGGACTACCTCGTACCGAGCCGGGTGAACCCCGGAAAGTTCTACGCACTCCCGCAGAGCCCGCAGCTCTATAAGCAGTCGCTCATGGTATCGGGCTTCGACCGCTACTTCCAGATCGCCAAATGCTTCAGGGATGAGGACCTCCGTGCCGACCGTCAGCCCGAGTTCACCCAGGTGGACCTCGAGATGTCGTTCGTCACCAGCGATGATGTCATGAGCCTGCTCGAAGGCCTCTTCGCGAAGCTGATGAAAGACCTCAAGGGCGTCGATATCACGACGCCGATCCCGCACATCACCTATAAGGAAGCGATGCTCAAGTACGGCTCTGATGCCCCGGATCTCAGGTTCGGCCTTGAGATCACCGATATCACGGATGTACTGAGGAATACCGGGTTCGGTGTCTTCAGAAATGCGATCGAAGCCGGCGGTGTGGTCAGGGCGATCAACCTCAAGGGCTACAGCGACCAGCTGACCCGGAAGGACCTGGATGCCATGACCCCCTTCGTCAAACCCTATCGGGGGAAGGGTGTCGCATGGATCAGGATGAATGAGTCAGGACCCCAGTCCCCGATCATCAAGTTCTTCTCGGAAGAGGAGGCTTCCAACCTCTATAAGGCGATGGACGCCCAGACCGGGGATGTCATCATCTTCCTCGCGGATACCGAGAAGATCGTCTGCAACTGCCTTGCAGCCCTGCGCGGCCATTTCGCCAAGCGGCTGAACCTGATCAGTGATGACCAGTACGCGTTCACCTGGGTCGTGGACTTCCCGCTCTTCGAGTCCGATGACGACGGGAACCCGACACCGGTCCATCACCCCTTCACCTCGCCGAAGCCTGAAGACCTCCACAAGCTCGACGGCTCAGTCGAGGACATCCTGTCGATCGACTCCGATGCCTATGACCTGGTGCTCAACGGCAGCGAGATCGGCGGCGGTTCGATCAGGATCCATGACCATGAGACCCAGAACAAGATCTTCTCCATCCTCGGGATCGAGGATGAAGAGGCAGCTGAGAAGTTCGGCTTCCTCCTCGATGCCCTGCAGTACGGTGCTCCCCCTCACGGCGGACTCGCCCTCGGGCTGGACAGGATCATGATGCTCCTGCTCGGGACCGACTCCATCAGGGATGTCATCGCCTTCCCGAAGACCCAGAAGGCGACGGACCTCATGACCGAGGCTCCCGGGACCGTGACTGAGGAACAGCTCGAGGAACTGTCGATCGACGTCTTCCTCTTCGATGATGATGAGGATGATGAATAAGCTGTACAGCTGATGTGATCATGATAGAGAGGCTGCTGCATGTGCCGGATGGGCATTTGGGGCAGCCTTCTGTTTTACAGGGAGGATGTAGAGGTTCTTCAGCTCTCCTTTCGGTAGAACCTCAGGTGTGATCGTCCGTATTTCCGCTCGTCGTAGCAGCTGAACTCCCCGAGTTCGTCGGGAAGGGCATCCTCGTAGGGGTAGTGGATGATATAGAGCCCATCGGGCTTCACCAGTTTCGCATCGATGACCATCTGCGAGACGGTATCCTTTCCCTTCATGGGGAAGGGCGGGTCAGCATAGACGATATCATAGCTCATGGGGGCAAGGTGGGTGAACTTCTGCACCGACATCATATAGAGCCGGATGTCAGACTCTACCATGCTCAGGTTCTGCTTGATGACCCTGCGCTTCTTCCCGTCCATCTCCACGCAGTGCACCGGTTCGCAGCCCCGGGAAGCCGCCTCGATCCCGACAAGACCCGATCCTGAGAAGAGATCGAGGAACGAGAGCCCCTCCATGGGGCCGAGTATCGAGAAGAGGGATTCCCTCATCCTGTCCATGGCCGGCCGGATGACCCCCGGCGGGCAGGTGACCGTCCGTCCGCGGTATTTGCCGCCTGTGATTCGCATCAGTAGTACTCCTTGTCCGTATCGCCTATGATATGCTTCTCATGGGATTTATGCAATCGGCTACTCGACGAGCAGGTCATCGAAGGGCGGTGCCTTCCTGAAGACCTCCCTGATCACCGCATGGTCCCCGCTCAGGAGTGACCCATCTGCATGGAGGATCCGCTCCGCATCGATCCTTGCCTGCTTCATGATCTCAAGATCCCCGACCAGGTCGCTGAAGACCAGCCCGAGGTAGCCGGACTGCCGTCCGCCGGTGATCTCGCCGGGACCCCGGATGATGAGGTCCTGCTCGGCGATGTAGAAGCCGTCATGGGACTCCTTCATCACCTTGAGGCGCTTCTTCCCATCCTCCTGGAGGTCGTCTGAGAAGACGAGGAAGGCATAGGCCTGCTCGGTGCCGCGGCCGACCCGGCCGCGCAGCTGGTGGAGGGCGGATAGGCCGAACCGTTCGGCATGCTCGATGATCATGCAGGTCGCATTCGGTACATCGACCCCGACCTCCACGACGCTCGTGGAGACGAGGTAGTCGATCTCCCCGGTACGGAACCGGTGCATGATCGATTCCTTCTCATCCTCGCTGACCCTCGAGTGGATGAGTCCGCCTGCGAGGCCTGGATACTGCTTCTCGAGGAAGGTATACATCGTCTGGACGTCACGGAGTTCCGAGTTCTCGGTCGCCTCTATCTTCGGGTAGACGAAGTAGGCCTGGTGCCCCCGCTCCATCTCCACCCGTACCGCGTCATAGACCCGCTGCCTGCTCTTCTCTGCCGCAAGGTGGGTGACCACCGGGAGCCGTCCCGGCGGCATCGTCCTGATCGTCGAGATGTCGAGGTCGCCGAAGAGGGTGAGGGCCATGGTCCGGGGGATTGGGGTGGCGGTCATCAGCAGCTGGTGGGGGGCCCGTCCTTTCTGGGTCAGGGAGATCCGCTGTGCCACGCCGAACCGCTGCTGCTCATCGATGATGACATACTGGAGGTCATGGAACTCGACATCGCTGGAGAAGAGGGCATGGGTCCCGATGATGCAGTCGAGTTCCCCTGCCTTGAGTGCCTCGAGCAGGGGAAGGCGCTGCTTCGCAGGTACCGAGCCTGTCAGGAGGGCGATCCGTACCCCGAGGGGTTCGAGGAAGCGGGCTGCAGACTCAGCATGCTGTTTTGCGAGCAGCTCGGTCGGTGCCATGAAGGCCGTCTGGCCGCCCGTCTCGATGATTGGGAGCATCGATATGAAGCCTGTCAGGGTCTTCCCTGAGCCGACATCACCCTGGATGAGCCGGTTCATGGGGTAGGGGCGATCGAGGTCCGCGATGATCTCATGGAGGACCGTGACCTGGTCCGCTGTCAATGGGAAGGGCAGGGACCCGATGAGCCGCTGTGCAAGGGATCTCTGGTCGTCCAGCCCCGGCAGCGGGATTGCAGTGGCTCCCCGGGCTTCCTGGATCTCATGCTTGCGGGCGAGCTGTTTCCTGACCAGGGTCGCCTGCAGGTAGAAGAGTTCGCAGTAGGCGAGCGTCTTGCGTGCCCTGGTGATCGCCTGCGGGGTGTCGGGGAAGTGGAGCTGCTGCAGGGCTTCTCCGTAGTGCAGGAGGCCATGGGTAGACTGCAGTCCTTCGGGGATGAGGTCGTCAAGGTATGAGGCTGTCTGCAGCAGGAGGTTCTTCACGTCCCTGCGGATGGTGTTCTGCGACAGACCTGAGGCCAGGGGGTAGACCGGGAGGATCGAGCCGAACTTCTTCGGTACTGAACCCTCGTAGAAGGGTTCCACCTCGAAGGCACTGCACTGGATCTCCCCGTAGTGGAAGCTGAAGCTGCCGAAGATGTGGAAACTCCTCCCCACGGCGAGGAGGGAGTCGAGGAAGTTCCTGCCGAAACAGAGGAGGGATGCGTTGGTAGTGCCGTCTGAGATGATGACCTTCAGTGTCTTTTTGTACCCTGACCCGATGGTGTCATGGGCGATGACCTCGGCTATGACGTATGCCGACTTGTGCTTTGCCGCCTCGGAGAGGGGGATGGGTCTTTGCCTGTCCTCATAGCCCCTCGGCATATGGGAGAGCAGGTGTTGGAAGGTGTAGATCCCCAAAGACGCATAGGCTTTCGCCCGGGAGGGTCCCACCCCCTTGAGTTCACGTATCGATGTCCGAACTTCCCCGAGGAACATCAGCCTCCATCCCTAGAACGGCAGCCCGACGAGCAGGTCAGCGAGCCAATTGAACCCTACCTTCAGCACGATCCTGAGGAGGATGAAGGTCCCTGCCGTCGTGAGGAGGAGTGTCTTGGTCGCAGTCTCCTTCCCGCCGAAGATGAGCCGGTGGATCCGGTCAACCGGGCCCCGGAGGAGATTGTCGAGGATGGCGATATACTGGATCGAGTTCGCCGTGGGGCGGTACTCGAGGAATACCCTGAACACGGCGATGATGATGAAGAGGAAGAGGAAGAACGAGATCACAGACCATGCGGCATTGGAGATCAGCGCGAGGATGATCCCGAAGGTGATCTTTCCCTGGGCTGCGAAGATGGAGAGGACGTTGTTGACGATCCCGATGATGATCATGGCGATGATCGGCGAGAAGTCGAGGTTTCCCCTCTGGAGTCCCGGGATGTTCCTGAAGAGGTTCAGGTAGGGGTCGGTGACCTGCTTGAGGATCCGGTAGAATGAGCCGAACCTGAGTTCGCCCATGCCGCCCCATGAGAGGACGATCCTGATGACGATCGCCAGCGAGTAGAGTGATAAGAGGCCGCCGAGCAGCCCTGCCGCAGTTTGCATATGTACTCCTGTTCCTGGTAGTATACCACGGGAACCTCAATCAGACATACCAGACATCTGATATAAGCGGGTTCCTCTTTAAAGTATCGATAAAATCATCGGAAAAAGCAACATTTAATTGTCCTGAAGCCTTCACGACCTGCTCCTTCTCGAAGGTGCTGTCATAGATGTGGAGCATGAGGGAGCAGCTGCCGAGGTATTCGAGGAAGAGGTCCCGCAGGGAGTTGAGGTTGGAGTCGGTGCACACCTCCCGGCCGATCTTCACATGTACCTGGGAGACCCCGCTCTGCTTGAGCTCGTTCGGTTCCACGACGGTATCTACGAGGAACTTCGGCTCTCCCTTCGCCGTATCGATCTTCCCGGTGAAGCCGATGATCGCATCGACGACCATCAGGTGGCGGTACTTGGCCCAGGTCTTGGGGAAGAGGATGAGCTCGATCTTCCCGTTGAAGTCCTCGATCTGGCAGAAGGCCATCGGTTCTCCCTTCGCGGTGATGATGGACCTGACGCTGTTCACCATCCCCACGAGGTTACAGGCCTGCTTGTCCATCAGGTGCTCAGGCTTGGAGAGGTCGACCCGGACGGTCCGGTTCCAGATGTCGCGGTACTCATCCATGGGATGGCCGGAGAAGTAGAAGCCGAGCAGCTGTTTCTCCAACTGCAGCTTCTCAGCCAGGGAGAACTCCTCAGCCTGCTGCATCTGGAAGTTCCCGAGCTCCTCCTCTTCCTGGATGTCGAAGAGGGAGGCCTGCCCGAACTGTTCGGCAGCCTTCCGCTTTGAGACGTACTCCGTGACCTCCTCGAGGTTCCTCAGCAGGGTCGAACGGGTATCCCCAAGGTTGTCGAAGGCCCCGCACTGGATGAGGGATTCCAGGACCTTCTTGTTGACCACCTTCAGGTCGACCCGGTTGAGGTAGTCCATGAAGGAGGTGTAGGGCCCGGACTCCTCCCGTTCACGTATGATGGCATCGACGGCTGCGGTCCCCACGTTCTTGATCCCGTTGAGCCCGTAGATGACCATCCCGTCGGCGACGTTGAACCGCTGCTCGGAGAGATTGATGTCAGGCGGGAGGATCTCGATCCCCATGCTCTTGGTCTCGTTGATGTAGGTCGTGAGCTTGTCCGGAGAGTTGATCTCATTGGTCAGGTTGGCTGCCATGAACTCCACCGGGTAGTTGGCCTTGAGGTAGGCCGTCTGGTAGGCGACGACCGAGTAGGCTGCCGCATGGGACTTGTTGAAGCCGTAGCCGGCGAAGGGCTCGAGCATCTCGAAGATGTAGTTGGCGAAGTCCTCCTTGTAGCCGCGGGAGACGGCACCCTCGATGAACTCCTGCTTCATCTCCATCATGACCTTGACCTTCTTCTTCCCCATGGCACGCCGCATGATATCGGCCTTGCCGAGTGTGAAGCCTCCGATGGTCTGTGCTACCTGCATGACCTGCTCCTGGTAGACGATGACCCCGTAGGTCTGCTTCAGGGACTCCTCAAGGTCAGGATGGGGATAGACGATCGGTTCGACACCGTTCTTACTGGCGACATACTTCGGGATGTTGGCCATCGGGCCCGGACGGTAGAGGGCGTTCAAGGCGATGAGGTCCTCGATCGAGTTCGGCTTCGCATCACGCAGGATCCCCTGCATGCCGGAAGACTCGAACTGGAAGATACAGGAACTCTGCCCGTCCCAGAGCATGTGATAGGTCTTCTCATCGTCCTCGGGGATGGTGCTGATGTCGATATCGATACCGCGTTTCTTCACGAGGTCCACGGTGTTCTTGATCAGGGTCAGGGTCTTCAGCCCGAGGAAGTCCATCTTGACCAGCCCGCACTCCTCGAGCAGGTCCATCGTGTACTGGGTGGAGATACCCCCGGTCTTGGAGTCTCGGTAGAGCGGTACATACTCGGTCAGGATATCCTTCCCGATGACGATACCAGCCGCATGGGTGGAGCAGTGTCGGTTCAGCCCCTCGAGCCTCCGGCTGACGTCGAAGAGCTCAGCATAGATCCCGCCCTTCTGCTCGAGCTCCTTGAGCTTCGGCTCCTCCTTCATGGCTTTCTCGATCGTCATCTTCGGGTCTGCGGGGATCAGCTTGCTGATCTCGTTGGTCTCGGAGAAGGGGATGTCGAGGACCCTCGCCACGTCCTTGATGACCGCCTTCGCCTTGAGGGTCCCGAAGGTGATGATCTGCGCGACCCGGTCGGTACCGTACTTCCGGGTGACATAGTCGATGACTTCCGACCTTCTTTCGAAGCAGAAGTCGATATCGAAGTCGGGCATCGAGACCCGTTCCGGGTTGAGGAACCGCTCGAAGAGGAGCTGGTACTTCAGCGGGTCGATATCGGTGATGGTCATGGCATAGGCGACGATCGAGCCGGCCCCGGACCCTCGTCCCGGCCCGACCGGGATATCATGTTCCTTCGCCCAGTGGATGAAGTCCCAGACGATGAGGAAGTAGCCGGTGAACCCCATCCCGATGATGATGCCAAGCTCGAACTCAGCCCGTTCGCGTATCTCGTCGGTGATCTCCTGGTACCGTTCGGCAAGCCCCTCGTAGGTGATATGCCGCAAATACTCATCCGGGTTGTCGAACTCCTCCGGGATCGCGAAATCAGGAAGCAGCGGGCCGGGGAATTCGATCTCCAGGTTGCACCGCTCGGCGATCTTCACCGTGTTGGCTATAGCCTCGGGGGCGAACTTGAAGAGCTCAGCCATCTCGTCGCCTGACTTGAGGTAGAACTGGTCGGTCTCGAACCGCATCCGCCCGGATTCGTGCTTCTTCCGGTTCGTACCGATGCAGATCAGGATATCCTGGGCATTGGCATCCTCGGCCTCGATGTAGTGGAGGTCGTTCGTGGCGACCAGGGGGATGCCCGTCTTCTGTGAGAGGGCGACCATCCGGGTGTTCACCGTCTTCTGCTCGGGGATCCCATGGTCCTGGAGCTCCAGGTAGTAGTTCTCCTTCCCGAAGAGGTCACGGTAATAGAGAGCCCGCTCTTCGGCGGTCTCGAGCTGGTTGTTCGACAGGTGTACGGCGATCTCCCCGGCAAGGCAGGCTGAGAGGCAGATGAGGCCTTCATGGTGTTCTTCCAACAGGGCGTCATCGATCCTCGGTTTATAGTAGAACCCTTCGGTATAGGCAACGGAATCGAGGTACATGAGGTTCTTGTAGCCTGTTCCGTCCATGGCCAGCAGCACCATGTGGTAGTACTTGTTCCCCGACTCGGTACCCGACTTGATGTGGCGGGAACTCGGGGCGACATAGAACTCACAGCCGATGATCGGCTTGATCTCCTGGCTCTTGCAGGCCTGGTAGAATCTCAGGGCCCCGAACATGCTCCCATGGTCGGTCAGCGCGATTGCTGACATCCCCAGTTCTTTGGCTCGTGCAGCCATCCGGCCCACGGGGGCCGCACCGTCGAGGAGTGAGAAGTCGGAGTGGTTGTGCAGGTGTACGAATTCAGTCATGGGAACCTCAGATTCTTATGGTTTTCGATCCCCTCACTATACCAAGCTCCATCTGTCTCTGTAAAGAGTTCAGTTCGCGAAGACCCGGGTGTTGAGGTTCTGGAGCGTCTGCTCCAGGACCCGTCCCGAACGCTCGACCTGGACCTTCGTGATCTTGGAGGAGTACCCCTGGAGCAGTTCCCTGAGCTGCCCCGAGATCAAGGCGATCTCCTTTGATGAGAGCGGGAGGTCCCTGCTGGTGATGGACGCTTCGATATCCTTGCTCCTGAAGATATCGATCGCCGGGAGCGAGAGGGAGAACCGGAACTCCGAGATGGTCGATTTCTCGTACTTGGCGAAGACGGCGAAGATAACGGCAAGCTTGGGGCTGCAGAAGGGATCGCCGATCACCCGGAACCGCTGGAAGTTCGCCTCCTCGAAGAAGACCCGTATACGGGTGATGATCTCCCCGTGGAGCAGGCCGAGCGAACCGTCACGCTTGTAGAGACGGTGGATGGGGACCCACCTCGTCGATGATTTCGTCGACCTGGAATCCTTGATCTCCACCTGGGTCTCCAGGATCATGAGGGCGGTCGCCAGGTTGAGCCGGAGGTTCGGGTGGCAGAGGTTCCCGCCTATGGTAGCCTGGTTCCTGATGATCGACGGCCCGAGCCGTCGGCAGGCATCGGCAAGCACCGGGTGCAGGATGTGCTGGCCTACATTGAGGAGCCGCTGGATCGAGACCATCGGCCCGGTCTCGATATAGCGCTCGGTCCTGGTGATGCGGCTGAGTTCGCTGACTCCCCCGAGATAGAGGATATCCTTGTTGTCATGGCTTGGGTACTCTCTCAGCTGGCTCATCAGGGTGGTCCCGCCGGCCCAGAGGATGGAACGCGGGTACCGCTGGTAGATATCGAGAGCCTCGAAGATCGTCTCCGGGTTGAAGACTGCCGGTGCCCTAACTCCTTCGTACACGGCGCTTCCTCCTCCTGAACCCTGCGGCTGCACCGACGATGGCGACAAGCTCCTCGTGGGTCACGCAGCTGCAGGAGTTCATATCCATCTCCTGGATGATATCTTTTGGGTCCGGGTCCATGTTGTCGCTGATGATCGAGTGGATGAGCAGGGTCTTCGCCGCATAGCAGTGGTCGCAGGGGGCTGCCCCGACTTGGCGGTATGCCCGCCTGATGTCGGTATGGTAGCGGCTCTTCGTGAACCCCTCGAAGGTCACGATCCTCCTCCCTGCCACGGAGAATGCCGGCACAAGGCAGGAGAGGACCGGTTTCTCATCCAGGAGGATGATGCAGTTCCCGCACCTCCCGGTGCCGCAGCCGACCTGCAGCGAGGGAATATCGGCCTCCTCGGTAAGCAGCAGGTTCAGCGGCTTGTCGGAATAGGTGTTGAACGAGACCGGTTTGCTGTTCAGCATGCATGATATCTTCACAAGTTCCCTCCAAGGAATTCAAGTACCTCCCCGGCACCTGCGGGGATGGAGGTGACCGGTTCGTTCAGGGCCTGGGAAAGGGCTGAGGTATAGGCAGCATAGAGCAGCCCGATGATGTTCGGCGTCGGGTCTGCTGTATCGCTCTCCTCATCTGCATGGAACTGGATATCGATCGCCGGCTGCAGCCCGGTCCTCGCTTCGCCCCCTATGATGGACCCGAGCTCCCTGAGGATCGCCGACTGGATCTTCTTCTTCAGGGCGGCACGGTCATAGATCCTGCCGCAGCTGACCGTGATCCAGATCCCGATCGGTTCCGGGTTGAGCGAGACCGGGTCTATCGTCAGTTCAAACACCATGGCTCCCCAGGTCGCATGGGAGAACTGGGCTTTCATGCCCTCATCGGTCGCTGCCCTGTTCGTCCGCTTGACGGACCGCTTCACCGTGATGGGCAGCGGCTCCTTGAACCGCTGGTTCTTGATCGACTCGCAGCACCGGTTGAGGAGCATCGGGATCACGGTGAGGTCCCGGTCGAGGATGTCCGGGCCGGAATCGAGCATCCCGGCAGTGGAGCCGGTACTGAACTCGATGTCCTCAGGATCGACCCCGAGCTGGCTCCTGATAGCCTCCCTCCAGATCTCCCGTGCCTTGGAGTGGATGATGGAGGTGCGGACCCTGACGGCATCGTTCACGTCGAGGGTGACCTCGACGGAGAAGTTGTACTCGTTCATGCTGGTGTTGGAGAACCCGTTCACCCCGGAGCCGGCAGCGATCCCCATACCCCTGGTATAGCCGGTGAAGGTGGAGATCATCCGGTTGCGGCTCCTCTGCATCTCATACACGGCGAACTTCCTGGAGAAATCTGAGCGGGTTATCGTCTGATCGATGAGCTCCTTGATGAGTGCGGTCCTCAGGTGGACGAGGTGGCGTGGTCTTGCGTGGGAGTTCTTCACTGCCTTCATGAGCCAGTTTGCCGGGTTCACCATGCTCCTTCGTGCTATATGGGCAGCATGGGCTGCCGTGGAGAAGAGCCCGAGCGGGAAGCCGAACCCGAAGTAGTAGTGTCGCGGGGCGGCAGGGGAGGTCACGATGCGTGCCGTGATCTCACACGCCTCGAGATGGTACATAGGGACTGCCCCGGTGATGATCTGGGCAAGGATCTCGTCTGCGAAGAGGGGGATGACCCCGAGGTGAACCTGGAGGTCCACCTTCTCGGCAACAGGGAGCATATCGTCATCGAGGGCTGTCTTCCTGGTGATGATGAGCTCGGGACGATGGATCGGGTCGCGGGAGAGGAGCTTCGCAGGCTTCCCGCTCTTCATGGATGCGATCGATGCGAGTGCGGCCAGCACGGAAGGCCAGACCAGCAGTCCTGCTGATGTATGGTCGTAGGGGTTCTGGTAGACCGAGACCCGTCTCTTGGAGAGCCCGCAGGCCTCCGAGATGGTGTTCCTGATGTGGAACGGCCACTGGGTCGTGGCCCAGACCGTGAGCTCTTCCCCCTCACTGACGGCGATCACCCCGATGGGGGTCGCGGGGGTGCGCTCCTCGTTCCCGGTCAGGTAGGTATGCTCCTCGATCGAGGAAGCCTGTTCCAGCAGGGTCGCGCAGTCTCCCCAGTGCATGGTCACCTCATGGGCAGGGGACTGGTCAGCCTCCAACGGCTGGTCCCCGGTAGCATAGCTAATCACCACGTTCGAGACGGCCTGATGGACCGATTCCTGGTCAGGACCGAAGATCGCGAGGATCGGCTGGTCACGGTAGATGATATGGTCTCCTGAGAGCAGCGGTATCGTCTCGTCGAGTACCCGGACACTGTTCGATCCCGGTATATCCTGTGCGGAGATCACGATGAAGTCCTTCGAGAGGTTGGGGAGCGTGATGGAGGTGACCGTCCCCCTGGGGATCGATGACCTGACGAGTTGCCCGAAGATCATGTCGGGATGCCTGATGGTATGGATACTCATATCTTTGTTGAAGGTGATGCTTGTATTCATGCTATGTTAAAAGTATCATGTAGTTGCTGTACCTGCAATATTGAAAGGGCGGCAACACAGCGTTTATGGGGGATGTTCACAGCATGAGAGATGAAGAGAAGATCAGGCAGCAGATAGACCGGCTGTCATCAGAGCTCGATGAGCTCCAGCAGGCCTATTACATCAGCGGCACCTCGCCTGCGAGCGACAGTGAGTATGACCTCAAGTTCGATACCCTGCTCCGTCTCGAGGGTGAGTATCCCCAGTACAGGCGGGAGGACTCCCCGACACTCCGGGTCGGGTCGGACCTCTCATCGGACCTCCCCGAGGTCGCCCATACCATCCCGGTCCTCAGTCTGGACAAAGCCTACTCCCCGGAAGAGGTGCTCTCCTGGATGGAGCGGCTCAAAGGCAGGACCGACGAGCCGGTCTCATTCGTCCTCGAGGAGAAGATCGACGGCATCTCCATCGTTCTCTATTATGAGCAGGGGCTGCTCGCGCGGGCCGTGACCCGCGGGAACGGCGCTGTGGGCAACGATGTCACGGCCAATGTCCGTACGATCAGGAGCATACCCCTGCGGCTGCCTGAACCGCTCGACATAGCGGTACGGGGCGAGATCTACCTCCCGAAGGCCGCATTCGAACAACTCAACAAGGACCAGGAGACCGCGTATGCGAACCCGAGGAACCTGGCCGCAGGCACGATCCGGCGGATCAGGAGCAGCGAGGTTGCAAAGGTTCCCCTTGATGCCTTCATGTATGAGGGGTTCTTCTCGGAGGTGAGGACGCACCTCGAGCTGCTCGAAAAGCTGAAAGCCCTGGGGTTCAGACTCAACCCGCATACGACACTCTGCAGCAGCGAAGAAGAGCTGCGGGAGAGGATATTAGAGAGGACCGCCGAACGGGATGCCCTGGACTACGAGATCGACGGGCTGGTCATCAAGGTGAATGAACTCCCCCTCAGGGAGGAGCTCGGCTATACCGAACACCACCCGCGCTGGGCTACGGCCTTCAAGTTCGAGGCCCCTACCTCGGCGACGGTCGTGGAATCGATCGACGTCCAGATCGGCAGGACGGGCAGGGTGACCCCCGTGGCCAGGGTCAGGCCGGTCCTCGTGGGCGGGTCGACCGTCTCGAACGTGACGCTCCATAACCAGGATTATATCGACATGCTCGAACTCGCGATCGGGGACTCGGTCGCTGTCTCGAAGCGGGGAGATGTCATCCCTGCGGTGGAGGAGGTCCTGGAGAAGAACAGCGAGGGTAACGGTATTTGGAAGCTGCCCGGGACCTGCCCGAGTTGCGGTACTGCCCTCGTCAGGGAGGGGGCCCACCACTTCTGCCCCAACCTGGAGTGCCCTGACCAGGTATACGGCCGGCTGGTCTTCTTCGTCGGGAGGGACCAGATGGATATCGAGGGACTCGGCAGGGAGACGATCACGACCCTGATCAGCCTCGGGATGGTGAAGGACATCCCCGATATCTACCAGGTCGATTACGACCGGCTCAAGGGAGAGCCGGGATTCGGGGAGAAGAAGGTCGCGCAGATCCGGGAGAGCATCGAGAAGAGCCGGGAGCGGGAGTATGCCGTCGTCCTCCGGTCGCTCGGGGTGCCCGACCTGGGGAAGCGGATGGCGGAGCTCCTCATCGATGCCGGGATCAGCTCCATGGACCTGCTGCTCGAGC
Organism: Spirochaetia bacterium; assembly: GCA_963677595.1. Lineage (GTDB taxonomy): Bacteria > Spirochaetota > Spirochaetia > CAKZLE01 > CAKZLE01 > CAKZLE01. The sequence continues at coordinate 791,186 of OY782041.1, read as the reverse complement.
TCGTCGATGCCGGGGAGAGTGAGCCGTTCATCGCGATCAAGGGGATCGGACAGAAGATCGCGGAGAGCCTCATCCGGGAGTTCTCGGACCCCGGGCTGCGGGAGCGGGTCTCCCGTCTCAGGGAGGCAGGCCTCTCCTTCGAGGCTGCCGCAAAGGAGCAGCCTGCTGAAGGACTGATGGTCTTTGCCGGCCAGGTCTGGTGCGTGACAGGCAGTTTCGACCAATTCAAGCCCCGTTCTTTGGCCGAGGAGCTGATCAAGGAGCTCGGCGGCCGGGTCGTGAGCTCAGTCACCGGGAAGACCACCCACCTGCTTGCCGGTACCGGTGCAGGGAGTAAACTCAGCAAGGCTGAGAAACTTGGTGTGGAGATCGTGGAAGAAGCTGAATTTATCCTATTGTCAGGCCGATAGTTGTTCATAACCTATCATAAGATATTCACATAGTTTCGATCTTACGATACTATCAGGCACAGAACCGAAGAAAATGACCAGGAGGTCGAGTATGAATTCAATCGCCGTTGAGTTGAACCAGGTCCTTGAGGGTACTGCCGCACAGACCCTGCTGTCAGACCTGGGAAAGCGGATGTACTTCCCCAAGGGGATCGTCGCCCAGTCCGCAGAAGCGAAGCAGAAGGCTACGCGATACAATGCTACCGTAGGTATGGCAACACAGGGACCGTCTCCCATGTACCTGAGCTCCATACATGAATCTATCCCGGGATTGGATGCCGGTGATATCTTCACCTACGCCCCGACTCCAGGGGACGCGAAACTGCGGGCTGCCTGGAAGCAGGAGATGGTGAAGAAGAACCCGCTGCTTGACGGGGTCGCGATCTCCAACCCGCTGGTCACCAGCGGCCTCACCCATGGGATCCTCATGGCTGCAGACCTCTTCCTCGACGAGGGCGATACGATCATCATCCCCGATATGTTCTGGGGCAACTACCGCCTGATCTTCGAGGAACGGAGGGAATCGACCATCGTCCCGTTCGCGTTCTTCGCCGAGAACGGCATGATCAACCTCGAGGGGCTCGAGAAGAGCATCGAGGGGACCCCCGGCGATAAAGCCGCCCTCATCCTCAACTTCCCGAACAACCCTACCGGGTACTCCCCGTCGACTGCCGAGGCTGAGGCCATCGTGGCCATCCTCAAGCGGCAGGCGGATCTCGGGAAGAAGATCCTCGTGATCACCGATGATGCATACTTCGGCCTCTTCTATGAGGAAGAGACCGCAAAACAGTCACTGTTCGCCTATATCGCGGACCTGCACGAGAACATCCTGGCCGTGAAGGTCGATGGGTCCACCAAGGAGGATTTCGTCTGGGGGTTCCGTGTTGGTTTCCTGACGTACGGCTGCAAGGGGTTCACCGAGGCGCAGTACGATGCCCTGGTAAAGAAGACCATGGGTGCGATCCGGTCCTCCGTGTCGAACTGCAGCCGGCCTGCACAGTCGCTGCTGCTCAAAGCTCTGCAGAGCCCGACCTATGAATCGGAGAAAGCCGAGGCGTTCAAGGTTCTGAAGGCACGCTACCTCAAGGTACGGGAAGTCCTCGCTGAGTACAGCGATAACGATACTCTCGTCCCGCTCCCGTTCAACTCCGGTTACTTCATGACCTTCACCTGCAAGGGTGATGCCGAAGCCCTGCGACTCCACCTGTTGGAAACCTACGGCATCGGTGCGATCTCCATAGCGGGGAAGTACCTGAGGATAGCCTTCTCCAGTGTTGATGTCGATGATGTAGAAGACCTCTACAAGACCCTGTTCGATGCTGCCGGAGAACTATGGAACTGAAACTCAAGATCTACCTGACCGGCGGGACCCATGAGAAGTTCATGGGGATCGGGGTCCTGTGGCTCCTGCAGGAGATCTCCCTCGAGGGATCAATCCGCAGTGCCGCTGCAGGCCTCGGGATCTCCTACTCCAAGGCATTCAGCATGCTGAAGAACCTGGAGCAGGAACTCGACTGTCAGGTGCTTGAGAGAAGAAGAGGAGGGGAGGCCCGGGAAGGTGCCGTCCTGACTCCTTTGGGGAAGCGGCTAATCACCCTGTATGATGAGTTTCAGCAGGATGTCAAGCAGTATGCCAACGAACGATTCACTGAGTTCGAGGGAGCATTAAATGAGGAACTTGCACATGACAAAGAATCATTATGATTTCACGATACGGACCCTCGGGCCGGCTAAGATTAAGTCACCGATCGAGATGTCAAACATCAAGGGTGACAGTATCGCCAACTACGTACAGGATTCCGAGCGGATCCTCTTCAATATCGACGCCCATGCGGGAGACGACGGGATCCCCGAGATCGGCAATGAGGACCTGATCGAGGTTGCCGGTCCCCGTGACAGGATCTACTTCAACCCCGCCCATGTCCATGCGGCGGTAGTCACCTGCGGCGGGATCTGCCCGGGGCTCAACAACGTCATCAGGGCAGTCGTTAGGTGCCTCTGGTACCGCTACGGGGTCAGGAGGATCAGCGGCATCCAGTACGGGTACCGCGGACTCATGCCCGACAGCCCCTATGAACCTGTTGCCCTCGACCCGGATGTCGTCGATGACATCCAGATGAAGGGCGGGACGATCCTCGGTTCAGCTCGCGGGAGCGGTGACCGGGTCGAGGAGATCGTTGATTCCCTCGAACGGATGAACGTGAACATCCTGATCACCATCGGCGGCGACGGGACCCTGCGCGGAGCTGACGAGGTAGGTGAGGAGATCGAGAAGCGTGGATTGAGGATCGCCATCGTGGGGATCCCGAAGACCATCGATAACGACCTCTCCTTCATCCAGAGCTCGTTCGGGTTCGATACTGCCGTGAGCACTGCCGTGCAGTCGGTACGGGGAGCCCACATCGAGGCGACCGACGCGATCAACGGCATCGGACTCGTGAAGGTCATGGGGCGTGAGTCCGGGTTCATCGCAGCCCATACCGCCCTGGCGATGAGTGATGTCAACTTCTGCCTCATCCCCGAGAACCCCTTCGACCTCAATGGGCCGAACGGCCTGCTCGAACACCTGAAGAAGCGGATCCTCGACCGGGACCATGCCGTCATCCTCGTCGCTGAGGGAGCAGGACAGAACCTGCTCGAGGAGACGAAGGAGACCGATGCCTCAGGAAACAAGAAGCTGGTGAACATCGGGGAGTACCTCAAGGAGAGGATCGCGCAGTATTTCGATGATGAGGAGATCGAGGTCAACATCAAGTACATCGACCCGAGCTACATCATCCGAAGTGCCCCTGCCAACCCGAACGATTCCATCTACTGCTCACGGCTCGGGGCCCATGCGGTCCACGCTGCCATGGCGGGAAAGACGAGGACCCTGATCAGCCTCCTGAACAACAAGTTCGTGCATATCCCGATCCGGGTAGCTGTTGCAGAACGCAACAGGGTCAAGATCGAGGGGAGCCTCTGGAGGGATGTCCTGGAGAATACCAGACAGCCCTTTTCCATGAAGAATTGACCATATAGCGTAGGAAGAAGAATCTTACGCTATGTATAGTGTTTGAAGCAGCAGTTTTCATTCGATAAAAAAAGTGTGAAAATGTGTTGCAGGTACTTGATTTATTTTTCGGTTATGACTATGTTATAGCCTGTGTTTTTACCAATTTAGGAAATGACGGCGCTAACCTATTGCAATACAACACAATAGGTCAGCACCTGGCTAAAAAAACTTGTAGTACGTCCCTACCGTTTCCGGTTTTTTTTCGTCTCAGCGATCATCTTCTTGATCGCAGCTCTCGAGTATACATTCATGCCGAACGGGATTCCCATCTTTTCCTTCAAAGCCTTTTGGACTTCATCGTACTGCAAAGTCATGTACGTTGCCCCAGTGATCTCTGCGACATTCGCCTGATTCAGGGAAGTCCCTATCTGCTCTGTTGAGAATTCATGATCGAGTTCATGCTCCAGGATACGCAGGATGAGCAGAGCGATGAAGCAGGTAAGGAAGTGGGAATGAATTCGATCCTCTAAAGACAGAAAGACCGGACGGGCATCCAACTCACTCTTGGTGACCCTGAAGGACTGTTCGATCTTCCACAGCCCATGGTACATCGTAATAATATCCAGAGGGCCAATCGGCCGGTTGAGCTGCAGCATGCCCTCTTCTTTGAGCCAGCGGTGAGGTGTGGCAAACGCAGGCTCGAGTTCACCGGTCTCATGTCCCCTGGCATCGACAAACGGTCTGAGCCCCGTCACATTGGTCTCAATGACATAGAATCCGTCAAACGACTCATCTTCTTCAAGCTTGGCAGCATCAAACTCCGTCTTGGCCTTATAGTTGTCGGTATACTTCTTGGTCTGGGGATCATAGACCATGGTCATCAGATACTTGTTCTTCCCGTAGTTACTGTCGATGACTTCCTTACTCTGCCGTGATGATGCATCAAGCGCATGCTCTACCGCTTCCAGCCGCTGCGCTTTGGCTCGTTTGTCATACGCACGTGACCAATAGATGATCTGGTAGTGGCCAACACCTGAGGAGGCTACCCGCTTGCCGTCCGTGTTCGTCACATAGGTGGGTTTCTGCTCATCAAGGATCTTGTACTTGGACCAGACTGCCGTCTCGTTGTCACCAGGCGCAATGAGCTTCCCGTCTTCCGCAAACCGCAGATAGCCATGAGGATCCCTGACCGCCTGCTTGAGTTTTTTCGTCCCGCCCCGTACCGACTTGCTGAAGACATACCCGTTATGATGGAGGATCACATCTGCGATGTTGTTCCCCGTGAGCATGGCCTTGTCAGCTACGAAGATCAGATGCTTGGCCTCAAACAGGGTTCTGGCATGCTCGCTCATTGCTTCAAAGGTCAGGCAGTCATTGACATTACCGGGAAACAAGTCAAAGGACACCGGGAAGCCCTGTTCATCCATGAACAGCCCCATCTGCACGATCGGTAACGGACGGTGCTCCTTGCAGATTCCCCTTATGCGAAAATCATCAGCTTCGTCGATCTCAAAGTAGTAGTTGGTCACATCATAGTACATGAGGGTGGTATCCCGGTCATAGAGTTCTACCATCTTCGCATGCAGGTGAGCGATCAGGTCATCAGTCCAGGGGTTGATGTGAGAAAGGGTCTGGTATACCGCATTGAGATTGAAGTCCATCTTGTCAAAGTATCGCCTTCGAGACTTCCAGGTAGCGCGTTTGGAGGCAGGAGCCAGAATACGCTCATAGATGAGGAGTTTCATGACAGCGGTCAGATTGAACTGCACATCAAGCTTTATCCGGCGCCGATCAAAGAAGGTGTGGAGGTCAAGGGTGTGGAATACCTGACTGATCGCCGCATGGCCGATGTTGAATTCACGGGAGAAGCTGTGGGTATCCGGATCGAAGGGAAGCCGTGCATCGGGTTGGAGTTCAACCCCTATAGTCTTCTGCTGAGCTTTCCGCTCTGCTGTGATCCGCTTGGCCTCTGCTTTGAAGTGAGCGACCGGGTCATCATAGCGATCAAGGAAGTCCTCGACATAGCCGATGGTTTCCTCCGTGGTTTTCTTAGTCTTTTTCCCTTTGCGGGTACTTGTGACGTACTGCATCAGATGCTTGCCGGTTGCGTGTTCTGGGATAACGGAGACATACATGGGCTACCTCCTGTGTAATATAGTGTAACACATTTGGTAGCGTGGCGCAACGTGGTACAACGTAGCACAGTAATATTTCTTTAAAAATTCGTAATGGCCAAAAAAATAGCCCTAGACAGGGCTGAAATGGGGAAAATGGGCATACTCGCTAATTCTGGTAAAAAGACCGGATCCTCGACCGGGACCATGCCGTCATCCTCGTCGCTGAGGGAGCAGGACAGAACCTGCTCGAGGAGACGAAGGAGACCGATGCCTCAGGAAACAAGAAGCTGGTGAACATCGGGGAGTACCTCAAGGAGAGGATCGCGCAGTATTTCGATGATGAGGAGATCGAGGTCAACATCAAGTACATCGACCCGAGCTACATCATCCGAAGTGCCCCTGCCAACCCGAACGATTCCATCTACTGCTCACGGCTCGGGGCCCATGCGGTCCACGCTGCCATGGCGGGAAAGACGAGGACCCTGATCAGCCTCCTGAACAACAAGTTCGTGCATATCCCGATCCGGGTAGCTGTTGCAGAACGCAACAGGGTCAAGATCGAGGGGAGCCTCTGGAGGGATGTCCTGGAGAATACCAGACAGCCCTTTTCCATGAAGAATTGACCATATAGCGTAGGAAGAAGAATCTTACGCTATGTATAGTGTTTGAAGCAGCAGTTTTCATTCGATAAAAAAAGTGTGAAAATGTGTTGCAGGTACTTGATTTATTTTTCGGTTATGACTATGTTATAGGCGAAACAAAGTTAAATCAGTTATCCGGCAAAGATAACTTATTTATATAGTTGTTGAAAAAGTTTTTTTGTAACCTTTTGTGGCAGGACGTTGTTATTGTTATGAAAGAGCATAAGACTTTTTTCATCGACCTCCTTTTGATGTTCCCCTCAGGGTTTTTAACCTCCTTTTCCCTGAGGGGTTTTTTTTGTGCCCTTGCATACCCCTATAGCAGATGAAACTCATTGGTTGGCATGAATGGGTATAGTAGGTCAGATGTTCACATTGAAGACTTTCTCGCTGTCCTTGCTATACTGGCTTGGATGGGCAGCGGAGGAGATCCTCTCCATAACCGGTTCAAGGTTGGAGAAAGCCTCAAGGATGAGGGGATCGAAATGTTCAGGTTGTACCCTCCCGTCACCCTCAAAGATGATTGAGATCGATTTCTCATGGGAGAAGGCCCTCTTGTATGGCCGTTCGGAACGCAGGGCGTCATAGACGTCGATAATGGACATGATCCGTGCCGAAATGGGGATTCTCTCTCCCTTCAACCCGTTGGGGTACCCCGTCCCATCCCACCGTTCATGGTGGCAGGAAGAGATCTCCTTGCCGAAGAGGAGGAAGTCGTTCTCCTTGCCCCCGAGGTATTCACTGGTCTTCCTCAGAATCTCCCCGCCGATCCTCGGGTGTCCTTTCATGATCTCGAACTCCTCGGGTGAGAGCGGTCCCCGCTTGAGCAGAATCTGGTCCGGGATCCCGATCTTCCCGATGTCGTGGAGGGAGCTCGAAAGGGCCATGGGTTTGATGGACTCGAAGCTGAATAGGCCCGGCCTGCAGGAGTAGACCTCTTCTGCGAGGATCTCGAAGTATTGCTGGGTACGGAAGATATGGTCACCCGTCTCCTGGTCCCTGGCTTCGGTCATGAACGCGAAGGAAGCGATCATGGCATCCTGGACCTGCTGGATTTTCCTGGTCCTTCGAGAGACCTCATCCTCGAGTTCGCGGTGCTTATCATAGATCTGCAGGTGGTTCTGCACCCGAATCCGGACAAGGTCAGAGACGAAGGGCTCATAGATGAAATCGATAGCTCCGACACGCAGGCCGAGCTCCTCGTTCTGGATGTTCGTATATGAAGATGTGAGGATGACCGGGATCGCAGTAGTCTCCTCGTTCGCCTTGATCTCCCTGCAGACATCGTACCCGCTCATGTCAGGAAGCATGAAGTCGAGGAGGATGAGGTCAGGCTGCTCTTTCCGTACCTGGGAAAGGGCTTCCTTCCCTGAGGTCGCGACCCGGATCCGGTAGCTCCCCTCAAGGATGCCGATCAGGATGTCGATGTTCTCTATGACGTCATCCACGATGAGGATGGTCTTGTTCCCTGTCATCTCTGCACCCCCCTGAACCCGTCAATCAGCTCTGAGACCAGGTCCTGCAGTTCCGCGAAACGATAGCTCCTGATGCAGTGCGTGATCTCATCCCTGGTAATCTGTCCGAGAAGGTCCCTGAAGTATTCCTGTTCAAGCAGCCTGTTGAAGGTTCGCGAGGCTGCCGCAGGGTCATTGAGGGCGATGGTCTCCTTGAAGTCCGTGAGGTCGGTCACCATGCTGAGGAGTTCCTCGCTGCTGGGTTGTTTCGGGGTGCCGGCTGGGCCTGCAAGAGTGATTCCCTGGTCAGGAAGAGGAGGTGTCCCGGTCGTCCTGGTATTCTCCTTGCGTCCCGACACCAGGGGGAAATCGACGGTGAGACGGGTCGTCTCTGCTCCGATCTGTTCCCCGGTGAGCCTTCCACCGAGCACGTTCACCAGCTCCTTCGTGGTGAGCATGCTCAATCCTGCCTCATAGGTAAGGGGATCCTCACTGACCAGAGACTGTATGAGTGCCTGATTCTCCCTTCCTCCCCTGAACAGTATCGTCAGCAGCAGCCGGTCTCCGGAGGCTGACTTCTTCGCGATCAGGTGGACCGTTCCCTTTCTCGCATTCTTGAAGGCGAAACCGATGAGGTTCGTGATGATGTGTTTCAGGATGGTCCCGTCTGAATGGATCCACTCGGGCAGCCCTGGATCGATCTCGCTCAGAAGCGGGAGTCCTGTATCCTCACTGGTGAAGCTGAATGAATCAGCTATCTCGGAGAAGAGGTCTGTGAAGGAGAGGTCGGATGAGCTTGTGATGAATCTTCCTGCCTCGATCCTTGTGTGGTCGAAGAGGTTCGAGACTGACCCGTAGAGCTCATTCGCGGACTTCTCGATTTTCCGCAGGTAGTTCTTCTGCGTCTCGGTCAGTTCCATGTCGAGCAGGAGGCTGCTGAGACTGTGGATGATGTTCAGCGGGGTCTTGAACTCATGGGTGACCTGGGAGAGGAACTCGGACTTGTTCTTGGCTCCTTCCATGAGGGAGTTGAACGAGTCCTCAAGGTCGAGTTCCTCTTGCTTCCTGACGGTGATGTCCGTATGGGTGCCAAACATCCTGACAGGGTTCCCTTCTTCATCCCACTGTGTGACCTTTCCCCTGTCGTTGATCCAGACCAGGTTTCCGTCCTTGTGAATCATGCGGATGTCGCATTCATACCAGGGGGTGACTTTTCTGAAGTGTTCCTGAAGCAGCCTGTCGCTCTCAGGCCTGTCTTCAGGATACATGAGGCTGAACCATGTCTCTATCGAGATTGGGTGAAGCTCCTCGAGGGTATAGCCGAGCATGTTGGCCCATTCCTCATTGAACGTCACCTTCCCGGTCTTGACCTCCCACTCCCAGGTGCCGACACCGGTCGCGTCGATGATCTGTTCGAAGCGGTTCTTCTGCTCCTCGATATCGGCGATGAGTTTCTTGCGCTTGGAGATATCGGTAATGACGATGAGCCAGGACCTGACCCCGGAGAGCTCGATCATCTGCCCCGCGAAGAGGCCGGTAAACATGGTCCCGTCCTTCGAGTAGAACCTGCTCTCGAAGATCCTGAACGTTTCATGCCCCTTCAGGTACGTGAGGAGTTCGTCCTTGTTCGTGCCGGAATCGAAGAGCCCGAAATCCCAGCCGGAGAGACCCAGGACCTCCTCCTTGCTGTACCCGCACAGATCAAGGAATGCCTGGTTGGCATCAACGATCCCGAGGTCCTCTTCCCTGCAGAAGATCTGGGCATAGGGGTGGTCATCGAAGAGCTGGTTGAGTCGAACCTCCTGCCTGATCTGGTCGTAGAGCAATGAGAGGATCCGGGCTGTGATAGCGAGGTAGGTGAGCTCGCTATTCGTCCAGACCCTCTGCCTCGTGCATTCATCGAAGCCGATGAATCCGATGAGCTGGTGGTCATCATCTACCCTCAGGGGGTATACCGCTATGGAGCGGATACTCTGGGGTTCTAGGATCTCCACCACAGCATCGGGGAGGCTGTGGATATCGTGGGTAAAGATCATGTTCTGATTCTTCAGGGTCTCTGGCCAGTAGGCGATGATCTCATACGGGATCTGCTGAAGCTCATTGATCTGCGGCTCTATCCCCTCATTACACCACTCGAAGGTGTTGCTGGTGAAGTTGTGCGTCAGGTCATCCTCGAAGATGTAGGCCCTGCTCACATTGAGGTACTTCCCGGCAGTCTCGAGTATCCTGTTCACGTTGTTCTCGAACCCGATCTTCTCCGAGATGTTGAAGAGGATACCGGCAAAGTGGAAAATCTGCTCCCTGTCCATCTCGGAGAAGGTCCTCGCAAAGTCCAACATTCGTGATTCCCGATTGTCGCTAGCCATGCTTATCCCCCTTACTTACATCCTGCTTCCGCATGAATGTAGTGTGTGTATGCTGTATGACTTTTTGAATTTACCGAATCACGGGACAGGTACATCATGCTATGCATATGCCTAATCCTGAGTATTCTATAATGATTAGTACATAAATGTAAAGTAGATTATAATGATTACAATTTAAATAATAGTCTTGCTCCTGCCAAGTGTTCAATGGCTGGAGCAGTTTGCTGGATTATTTGGGGTTAAAACGAACATTCCGAGGGGGTCATTTGCTTTGCTTTTTCAAGGGTCCTTACGCTGTCCCGTTCGACGAGCTCTCCCCCAATGAGCATCTTGATGGGCGGGGCGCTCTCATTGTGCTCTGACTTGGAGAGGAGTATCGTCAGGGCATTCTGTCCGATCTTCCGTTTGGAGACATCGATGCTCGTGAGGGCAGGGAAGACCATCGTGGCCATCGGCAGGTTGTCGAAGGCAATGAGCGAGATGTCGTCGGGTATGGCATAGCCTGCTTCCTGGAGGGCCTTCATGCAGCCGAGTGCCACGATGTCGTTGATGACGAAGTAGGCTGACGGCAGGGTGGGGGTCCCCTCAAGGTACCGCTTCATATCCTCATAGGCCCCGTTGAAGGTGGAATCTACATCCACGATGTACTGGTCCATATAGGGGAGCCTGAGGTGCTCGATCACCTGGTAGAAGGCCTGCTCACGGAGGTAGAAGTTCCTCGTCGGGACGCTGCTGGTGATCAGGCCTATCTCGGTATGCCCGTGGCCGACTAGGTAGGTGACGATCTTGTAGACGGCATCGGTATTGTTCATATCAACGAAGTCGGCGGGGATGTAGTCGATGAAGGTGTCCATGAAGACGATATCCTTGCCGGTCTCGATCAGGGTCGTGACATCAGAGGCGCTCAGTTCGGTACCCAGGATCAGGTACCCCTTCGTCTGGGTGTTCCTGCCCATGATCTCAGCGATCTCTTCGATAGATGTGTCGGTATGGTAGGTCGCGATCTCCAGGGTGATCCCCGATCGTGATGCGATCGAGTTGATCCCGTCGATATAGTCATCTATGAAGATATTGTGGCTTGCGTTGATCGTATGGCCGTGGCGCTGGATCTTCAGAAGTCGTACTACGGCCTCAGCTCCTGACGTGTCCCGAGCGGTGAACTCGTACCCCATCTCCTGGGCGATCGCGAGTATCCTCTCCTTCGTCTCCCGGCTCACCCCCGGCTTGTCGTTGAGGGCAAGTGAGACGGCAGAGACGGAGACCTCTGCCTGTTGTGCTATATCTTTGATTGTAATCTTCATATCTTCCCCAATTCGTATCCTAGGCCATAGTGTAAACTAAAATTATAGGTAAAACAAGAAAAAAGTTTATATAAAAATAGTTGAAAATTTATATAAAATTTTCTTGACTTGGGATTTTAACGGTTCTATGATGGAGTATCTGAGGACCTGTATGGTATCAGGAAGTATCGTGATTGGATTAACAAATGTAAATCTAAATATTTGAAATTAACATTTGACAAATCTGGTTTCACGGGAGATACTTAGGAGGTAAGGAGGACTGCCCGACCGGAAGGAGGTGCCTGACGGCTGTGCAGGACTGCTCGACATTTCTTTTTCAACATTTTTTAGGAGGCTGTTTGTGAAGAGACTAGTGTTACTGATGCTGATCTTAGTGGTTGCATCCACCGGGATCATCTTTGCTGGAGGACAGAAAGAAGCTGCCGCAGATAGTGATGTGTTCGAGATCGCTATGGTAGTCAAGCTTGAAGGAGTCGCATGGTTCGACAACATGAGACTGGGAATCGAGAAGTTCAATGAAGAGTATGATGATGTGCATGCATACCAGGTCGGTGCTGATACCGCAGACCCTGCTGCACAGGTCGCTATCATCAATGACCTGATCGCCAAGGGCGTGGATGCGATCCTTGTCGTTCCGAACGATCCTGAGTCACTCGTACCGGTATTCAAGAAAGCCAACGAGGCTGGTATCCTGACCTTCACCCACGAGGCTTCTAACCAGAAACAGGTAAGTTATGACCTCGAGGCATTCGATAACGAAGCGTATGGACGCCATATGATGGATGTCATGGCAGCCTGGATGGGCGAGAAAGGCATCTGGCAGCCCTTCGTAGGCTTCCTGACCTCACCGACACACAACCAGTGGGTCGATGGTGAGATGGCTCAGATGGCTGAGAAGTACCCCAACCTCGTGAAGCCCGCCAACCGGGAAGAGGACCAGGAGAACCAGCAGATCGCCTACGAGAGGACCCTTGAACTGCTCAAGAAGACTCCTGACCTGAAGGCTGTCATGGGTTCTGCCATGAGTACCGTTCCTGGTGCTGCTGCAGCGATCGAGGAGAAGGGCCTGATCGGTAAGGTCGCCGCATTCGGTACCTGTCTGCCGTCAGTCGCAGGCGACTACCTCAAGAGCGGTGCTGCCAAGTCAATCCACTTCTGGGTACCTGCTGATGCCGGTTACGCAACTGCGAAACTCGCATACATGATGCTCAAGGGCGAGGAGATCAAGGAAGGGATCGACCTTGGTGTTCCTGGATACGAGAGTATTATCATCAAGAAGAATGCTGATGGTGTGCCGGTCGTCTACGGACAGGCATGGGTCGATGTCAACAAGGATAACCTGAGCGACTGGACCAACTCTGATGGAAGCTATATGCTCTAATCCATGAAATAGAAGGATGAGGAGATCCAGTACCTGGGTCTCCTCTTCTGTAATATGGTATGAGTTTGTACGAGACTAGGAGTGAGTATGTCAGATATATTTCTTAAGGCAGAGCATGTCAGCAAGTCCTTCGTCGGTGTGAAGGCCCTTGATGATGTGAGTCTGCAGATTTCCAAAGGTGAGATCCACTGCCTTATCGGGGAGAACGGGTCGGGGAAGTCAACACTGATCAAGATCATAGGCGGTGTCCATACTGCTGATTCAGGTACCATCGAGATCGATGGTCGTCAGCTGCATGGGTCACAGGCGATCGAGTCGATCCGTGCAGGGGTCCAGATCATCTACCAGGACCTCTCGCTGTTCCCGAACCTCACCGTAGCAGAGAACATCGCGGTGAACCAGATGCTTGAGAGTAATAAGCAGACGGTGAGCTGGAAGCAGATACACGAGACCGCACGGGCTGCCCTTGCCGAGATCGGCGAGGACCTGCCGCTTGATGAGCGGGTTGAGAACCTCTCCATGGCAAAGAAGCAGATCGTGGCGATCTCGAGGGCGATGACCCAGAACGCACGGCTGATCATCATGGATGAGGCTACCTCGGCCATTACGAAGGAAGAGGTCGACCATCTCTTCTCGATCATCCATAAGCTGAAGGCCAAGGGGATCGCGACCCTGTTCGTGAGCCATAAGCTCAGCGAGGTCTTCGAGATCTCGGAGAACATCACTATCATACGGGATGGGAAGCTCGTCGGGGTATACCCGACCTCTGAACTCGACCATGACAAGCTGGTCTATATCATGACGGGGAAGAAGCTCGAGTTCCGGCCGTATATCTATGATGAGAAGATGAAGCAGTCTTCCCCCCTGCTCTCCGTGAAGGATTTCAGCAGGGAGGGGCAGTTCAGCGATATCAGCTTCGACCTGCAGCCGGGGGAGATCCTCGGGATCACGGGCCTCATCGGCTCGGGCAGGACCGAGGTCGTCCAGGCGATCTTCGGGCTGAACAAACCCGATACCGGCACCATGTCCATGAACGGTACCGAGGTGACGATAACCAGTCCCCGTGATGCCATGGCTCATGGGATCGCGCTCCTCCCTGAGGACCGGCTCAACCAGGGCCTCTTCGTCGAGCAGTCGATCAGCGACAACATCGTCATCACGATCCTCAAGCGCTTCCTCGGGAAGGTGGGGCTGCTCAATACCTCGCAGAGGACGCAGTCCGGGGATGACTGGATCAAGAAGCTCCAGATCAAGACCCCGACCGGCGCCAACCCTGCGAACAGCCTCTCGGGAGGCAACCAGCAGCGGGTCGTCCTTGCCAAATGGCTTGCGATCGACCCGAAGGTCTTCATTCTCGACGGACCGACGATCGGCATCGATATCGGGTCGAAGCATACGATCCATGACATCATCAGGGACCTTGCCCGGGAGGGCATGGGGATCATCATGATCTCGGACGAGATCCAGGAGATCCTCGACAACTGCAACCGCGTCCTCCTGATGTCGGGCGGGAGGATCATCCGCGAGATCGAGGATTCCACCACTACCAATGCTGATGAACTCTACGCGATCGTGACAGGGGAGACAGCAGTAGGAGCTGAAGCATGAACATACGACGACTCTTCAAACATACCGAGACCTATGTGTTCCTGATCGTTGTGATCTTCGCATTCGTCATCACCATGATCAACCCGGTCTTCCTTACACTCGAGAACATGTTCGACCTGCTGCGGAGCAGTTCAGGTACTGCCATCCTGGCGATCGGGGTCTTTCTGGTCCTGCTCTCCGGCGGTATCGATGTTTCCAGCACGGCGATCGCCATCGTCGGCCAGTATATATCGGTCAATGTCCTGATCGCATCGGGAGTGGACAACATCATCGTCGCATTCCTCATCTCGATCGGGCTCGGGATCGCGCTCGGGGCCGTGAATGCCGTGTTCATCTCGATCTTCAAGCTCCCGACCCTCATCACCACGCTCGGGACGAGCAGCGTTTTCCACGGGCTCCTGCTTGAGGTCGTGGGGACCAAGGCCGTCAACGTCGGCGACCTCCCGCAGTGCATCAAGGACTTCGGGAAGATCAACATCATCACGATCACGAGACCAGACGGGTCAGCCTACGGCCTCTCCATCTTCTTCCTCATCCTCGTGATCATCGTGCTGGTGACCTGGTTCATCCTGAAGTACACGATGATCGGTCGTGGTATCTATGCGATCGGCGGGAACCGGGAAGCTGCCCAGCGGACCGGCTATAACGCCACGAAGATCCAGTTCTTCGTCTACTGCTACGTCGGCATGCTGGCCGGGATCATGGGGGTCCTGCACCTCTCGCTGATCCGCTACAGCAACCCGAACTACCTGGTAGGTACAGAGCTGAGCGTCATCGCGGCTGTCGTTCTCGGCGGTGCGAGGATCAGCGGGGGTACTGGTACCCTGACCGGGACCATGCTCGGTGTCGCGCTGATCACCATCCTCGAGAAGAACCTCATCCTGCTTGGCCTCTCGTCCTTCTGGCAGCAGTTCTTCATCGGGGTAATCATCATCCTCGGTGTGAGTATCACCTATGCACAGAACAAACTGCAGCAGAAGCGCAATCCATCCCTGGGAGGTGTGTAGTATGGGTATTGGAAAATTGAGCATCATACCCGGGTTCAAGAACCCGAAGAACAGGACTCTCTTCATGATCCTGCTGGTCGTCGTCCTGATCATGTCCATCGCCATGCCCAGTAAGTTCCTGACCGGCATGAACATCCAGTCCATGGCCTCACAGTTCCCCGAGTTCGGGTTCCTTGCCCTGGCTATGATGCTGGCAATGATCACGGGCGGGATCGACCTCTCTGTCGTGGCAGTAGCCAACTTCACCGGCGTCGTGGCCGCGAAGATCCTCTCGGCTGCAGTCGATAACGGGACCAATGCCGGCCTTGCCATCATCCTGGCAGTCCTTGCCATCCTGGCGGTCTCGGTCATCTCAGGCCTGGTCAACGGATCGCTGATCGCATTCCTCGGCGTACCGCCGATCCTCGCGACCCTCGGGACGCAGGGACTCTTCATGGGGCTCGCCATCGTCCTCACAGAGGGACACAGCGTCAGCGGGTTCCCGGAATCCTTCATGGTGATCGGGAACGGGAACGTCCTCGGGATCCCGATCTCATTCCTGCTGTTCATCGCGGCTGCCTTCTTCGTGAGTGTGCTGCTCAGGAGGACACAGCAGGGCTTCAGCATGTTCATGATCGGCTCTTCCCCGGTCGTCTCACGGTTCTCCGGGGTCGATAACACGAAGGTCCTGATCAAGACCTACATCCTGACTGCCATGCTGGCCGGACTGGCATCGATCATCATGATCTCGAGGGCGAACTCCATGCGTCCAGGCTACGGTACTGCCTATGTCCTGCAGGCTATCCTGGTCGTGGTCCTCGGCGGGGTAGACCCCGACGGCGGGTTCGGGAACATTCCCGGGGTCGTCATGGGCATATTCATCCTGCAGATAACACAGAGCGGCCTGAACATCCTCGCATTCAGCCCCTTCTTCAAGAAGTTCATGTGGGGATTCGCCCTGCTGCTCGTCATGGTGTTGAATTACCTGATCAATAAGAATAGTGCTAAGAAAAAGATCGAGGCGATGAACAAGGAAAAAGCCTCGAAAGGAGGCAGCGCAGCATGAAGAAGTTTCTGAACACACCGGAACAGTTCGTAGATGATATGATCAAGGGTATCCTTGCCGCTCATCCGACTGAGGTGACCATCACCAATGATGATTACCGGTGCCTGGTCTCGAAGAAGAAGAGACCCGGCAAGGTAGGGATCGCGACCGGAGGAGGCTCGGGTCACCTTCCGCTCTTCCTCGGCTATGTCGGGGAAGGTATGCTCGACGGCTGCTCGGTCGGGGGTGTCTTCCAGTCACCGAGTGCCGACCAGATGCTCGAGGTGACGAAGGAGATCGATTCCGGGGCCGGGGTCCTCTATATCTACGGGAACTACGGCGGGGACATCATGAACTTCGACATGGCGGCAGAGATGGCTGACATGGAAGACATCAGGGTGGAACAGGTCGTCGCCGGGGAGGATGTAGCCTCCTCGAAGAAGGGCGAGGAACATAAGCGGCGTGGTGTCGCCGGTATCTTCTTCGTCTATAAGATAGCCGGTGCCTGTGCTGATTCGATGGCTTCCCTTGATGAGGTGAAGCGAGTCGCCGAGAAGGTCTGCGCAAACGTCAGGACCATGGGTGTCGCACTCTCCCCCTGCATCGTGCCTGAGGTGGGGAAACCCTCCTTCACCATCGGCGAGGATGAGATGGAGATCGGCATGGGGATCCATGGCGAGCCGGGCATCGAGCGGTCGACGCTCAAGCCTGCTGATGAAGTGGTTCAGACCATGATGGATGCCCTCATCGAGGACCTCCCGTATGGATCGGGTGATGAGGTGGCAGTCCTCATGAACGGGCTCGGCGCGACCCCCAAGGAGGAGCTCTACATCATGTACCGCAAGGTCGCGGAAATCCTTGAGGCAAAGGGTATCTCAGTCTTCCATGTCTATGCCGGGGAGTTCGCTACCTCCATGGAGATGGCAGGGGCCTCGATCTCCCTCCTGAAGCTTGATGATGAGCTGAAGGGGTATCTGGCAAAACCAGCCTACACCCCGTTCTTCGAGCAGCGTGAGCTGTAGGAGCGCATAGCATGGAACAGTGTACCATACAGGATTTCAAGGGGCTCTTCAGTGAGCTGAAGCAGATGGCACTCGAGAACAGGGACCATCTCATAGAGCTTGATTCCGCGATGGGTGACGGGGACCTCGGGCTCACCATGGCGGCAGTCTTCACTGCCGCGGATGAGTTCGCCGCCGCCTTTGGCGATGAGGACATCGGGACCCTCTGCATGAAGGCCGGGATGGCTATGGCCAAGGCTGCCCCCTCGACCATGGGTACGCTCATGGCAACGGGGTTCATGCGCGGCGGTAAGGCGCTGAAAGGGACGACAGTGTTCGCTGCCCAGGATGCAGCAGCCTTCCTCACAGCCTTCGTTGAAGGGATCATGGACCGCGGCAAGGCCAAGCCCGGAGAGAAGACCATCATCGATGCCCTCTATCCTGCGGCCGAGGCGGCCCAGGCAGCAGCCGGCGCCGGGGATGCCCTCCCCGCAGTGATGCGTGCAGCTGACGAGGCAGCCCAGAAGGGGCTCGAGGCTACCCTTGATATGGTGGCTCAGCACGGCAGGGCTGCCTACTACCAGGAGAAGTCCCGCACGATCCAGGACCCGGGCGCAACGATCGGGAGACTGGTCGTGGGTGTCATATCCGATTACGTGAACCGGGAGGTATGATCATGGAAGAACGTGTATTGAGATGTGAGACGATCGATCCTGAGGGCTTCGCCCCCTTCGGTCAGGTTATCAGTGTATACTCCCGGGAGGCGGATGCCTCGAATGACGAGCTCCAGTTCTGGAACCGTCTCAGCGAGATGAGCTATGAGGGGAAGACCTCTATATCGATCGTTGAGACCTACGGAAAGAACGGCCTTGATGAGTTCAACCTTGAGCAGCATACCGAGAGCGAGGAGACCCTCATCCCCACCGATGATATCTACATCGTCGTCGCCCTCTCAGACCCTGCTGACCCGAAGAAGCCTGACATCGAAGCTGCCAGGGCCTTCAAGGTCCCCAGGCAGAGTGCCGTCACGCTCGGGAAGGGGGTATGGCACCATGCCCCGCTGACGAAAGAGGAGGTCACCAGGACCTTCGTCGTCTTCCAATCAACGACGCCTGAAGAGGATTTCTTCATGGTGGACCTCGCAGACGATTATGATTGTTACCTGTCAGTCGAAGGCTGACAGACTATAAGCACACTCCTCCTCATCAGGGCAGGACCTAACGGTTCTGCCCTGTTCTTGGTTTAGCGGATGTGCTTCGTTGATTCGTAGAGGGAGCGGTACTTGCCGTAGGCTTCATCATAGAGCGATCGGTTCGCAGGCTCCGGGGTGTATTCACGTTCGATCCCGGTCCACCTGGCATCCCTGCCCACCATCCCGCTGCCCACGGCTGCGATATAGGCGCTGCCGTAACAGGCGCCAAGCGTGCAGTCGGGTATGGCCTGGGTCACTCCCGTGATGTCGCAGACAGCCTGCATCAGGTTGGTGCTGTTGATCCCCCCGCCGATGGCGATGATCCGCCGGGCATCCTGGCCCTCCTGTGAGAGGACCTCCAGGTTGTGGCGTATCCCGAACCCCACTGCCTCGAGGCAGGAACGGAAGAGGTCACCTGCACCAGACTGCAGCGTGAGGCCGAAGAACACCCCTTTCGCATCCGGATCGAAGAGCGGGGTCCTCTCTCCCGCGAAGTAGGGAAGGGTGATGATCCCCCTCGCCCCGGGCGGGGAGGCAGATGCCAGCTCTTCCCACTCCGGCATGGTCTTGCCGGGAAACGTTTCCGTGAACCAGTTGAACAGCGATCCCACAGTCGTCATCCCCCCCGTGAGGACGAACTCCCCGGGAGAGAGGAAGTTGGAAGCCCAGAAGGAGGGAGCCGGGAGGAGGGCTGCAGTCCTCATGATGAAGAAGTTGCTGCTGCCGTACATCATCATCATGTCCCCGGGAGCCGAAACCCCCGCGGCCACAGCCTCTGCGGCTGCATCGGCGGCACCTGAGAAGACCGGTATACCCGGGGGCAGGCCCGTCGCCTCAGCTGCTGCAGGGGTTACCCTCCCGCAGGGTTCTGTCGTCCAGAGGATCTCCGGGAGCAGCGAGAGGTCGCATACAGCCTGCTCATAGCTGTCATCCCATCTGCGGCCGGCAAGGTCGAAGAGGGGGGCATAGCCGATCGCGTCATACATGTCAACGCAGTAGTTCCCCGTCAGGCGGTAGTTCACATAGCCCGTGGCTGTCAGGAACTTAGCAGTCCTCTCGAAGATATGGGGCTCATGCTTCTCGATCCAGCGGATCTTGGGGCAGCACGATTGGGAAGAGAGCTGCTGCCCGGTCATGGAGAATATAGCGTCCTTCCCAATCTCGGAGGTCAGCTCCTCGATCTCGGCTGCCGCCCTCGTGTCGATCCCGTAGAGGATACCGGCTCGTAAGGGTGTACCGTCCTTTTCGACGGGAAGCACGCAGGGAGCGATAGCGCTGCAGGAGACCGCCATGACGGCATACCCGGCCGGTACCTGTGACGTGAGGGACCTGCTCAGGCTGACGAAATCATGCCACCATACGGCATCGGCATCCTGCTCGAACCAGCCGGGATGGGGGGAGGAGACGGTATGGGGAAGAGAATCCTGGGCCAGGATGGTCCCGTGCTCATCGGTCAGGACCCCCTTTGAGGAGCCGGTGCCTATGTCGATTCCGAGAAAACAGGGTCTCATGTGCAGCCTCCCTTTAGAGCAGGATCATGCCGTCTTTGAGGATCGGCTCGTCATCGAGGTAGACGATCCCGCCGTCCTTCAAATCCTTGATGATATCCCAGTGGATGGAGGAGGTGTTCAGCCCCCCGCATTCAGGGTATGCCCTGCCCAGTGCGATATGGATGGTCCCCCCGATCTTCTCGTCGAAGAGGATGTCATTGCAGAACCTGTCCATGCGCATATTGGTCCCGATGGCGAACTCGCCGATCCGGGAGGCGCCTGCATCCTTCGTGATGATCGACTGGAAGAATTCCTGTTCGGATTCCGAGATTGCCTCGACGAGCTTCCCGTCTTCCCAGGCGATCCTGATCCTCTCCACCAGCCTGCCCCCGAGGACTCCCGGGTGCTCGAAGGAGATGATCCCGTCCACGGTATCGACGATCGGTGCCGTGGCGATCTCCCCGTCGGGCATGTTCTGGGTACCGGCGAAGGGGACCCATTTCCTCCCCTTCACCGAGAAGGAGAGGTCGGTCCCCCTGCCGGTGATGCGGATCCGGGAACCCTGCTCGAGCTTCCAGGCCCAGAGGTCCCACTTGCGCTTCTCCTCCTCCCAGTCGAGGAAGCAGGAGTCGAAGAACATATCCTCGAGCTCCTCGAGGTTGGTATGGGCCTGCTGTGCGAATGACTCGTTGGGAACCCGAACCAGGACCCAGCGGGTCTTCTCCCAGCGCATGGCCGAGACCTTCCCCATCGCGCTCTGGCTGGCCGAGATCTTCTCAGAGGGGATACCGTCCAGCTCGTGGAGGTTGTGGGCACCCCTGAGCCCGATGTAGACATCGGCCCACGCCATACCCCAGCTCTCCATCTCCGGTACCCAGGAGACCTGTTCTGCCGACCCGTACAGGAGCGTCAGGCGACGCAGCCGCTCGGAGAGCAGCTGGATCTGCGGGTACCCGCCGGCCTTGATCACCTCTTCGTATACTGCCTGTGCAAGGGGGTAGGTCTCCGGCTCGATCATCGCGATCATGACCCGTTCGCCGGGTCGTACCTTCGTTGAATAGTTGACCAGGATCTCCGCAAGCCTGTTCCAGCGTTTATCCATATACTCCTCCGTTATCGGATACTCTTCACGACATCCATGAACTCTTTGACCCGCTTCACGTCGACTTCGTTGTAGAACTCACCGTCCCGCTTGAAGGTCGTCGCCGTAACGGTCCCGTCTGCTATCGAGAGCTGTTCCCGTACGTTTGAGAGTCTCACACCGGTGTTCGCGAAGACCGGTGTATCACCAACGGCATCCTTGACGGCCTTGAGTACCGAGGAGTCGGTCTCAGCCCCGGCAGTGAGGCCTGATACGCACAGCGCATCCGGGTTGTTGTTGAAGACGGTCGACTTGGCGATCGAGGTGATCTCCCTCGGGGCGAGGTACATGGCAGCCTCGGGTACGATGTTGAAGAGCAGCTTGACATGCTTGCCGCCGATCCTGTTCCTGTGCCTGATCACTGCCCCGCAGTTCGTGTTCCAGAGACCGAAGTCACTGGCATAGACGCCGGTGAAGATCTCTCGGACGAAGAGGGCATCAGTCGCCACCGCCAGGTCGATCGACGCTTTCGGGTCCCACAGGACGTTGACCCCGTAGGGGATCCTGATTTTGTCCTTCAGTTCACCTATGACCCTCGCCATCGCGGTATAGGTCACCGGCTCCACTTCCGTGAGGTAGGGGAGGCTGAACTCATTGGAGAACATGACTCCATCCACACCTCCCTCCTGCAGGGCCTCAAGGTCGAATCGTGCAGCCTCGATCACATGGTCCATGCCCTTCTCCTGATCATAGTCAGGGTCGCCGGGAAGGGGCTGCAGGTGGCACATGGCGATCACGGGCTTCTTCACTTCAAAGATCTCATCTAACCAGTTCATACGGTATCACTCCTTATCGTTCGGGAATTGTATTATGATATTATGTTGTTCCAGGGCTCCCAGAAGGGGGCCCTGGGGTCTTGTGTCGGTTATGAGCATATCGATCTCATCCAGGCGGCAGACTGACGCGAAGGCGGTCGTCTCGAACTTGCTCGAGGCCATCATGGCGACCGTCTTCTTCGCATGGGTGAGGATCGAGTGCTTGATCAGGGCATCTTCCACGATGTATTCGGTGATCCCTGATGCAGGGTCGATGCCTGCCGCTGAGAGGAAATAGATATCGAAATAGAGGTCCTCGAAGAATCTGCGGGTATACTCCCCGATGAGCGAACCCTCGCGGGAACGCATGGTCCCACCCGATACGAGGACCTGGATGGTCGGGTGGTTGAGGAAGACCGCCGCTACCGGGATGCTGGGGGTGATCACCTTCAGGTCGGTGAAGGTGAGAAGCTGTTCAGCCAGGTGGAGGGCAGTGGTACCTGAATCGATGACGATGGTATCGCCTTCGGAGACGCAGGAGGCAGCCAGGGCAGCGATCGCCTGTTTTTCCTCCCGGTTCTGTGCCTGCCTGAGATCGAACGGGGGTTCATAGCTCCTGCTGACTTCCCGTACCGCCCCTCCATGGGTGCGGCGAAGGAAACCGGAGCGTTCCAGTTCGGAAAGGTCCCTCCTGATGGTCATCTCCGATACGGAGAGCTCCTCCGCAAGGTCCGAGACTTGGATCGTTGATACCCTATAGAGCCTATCCTGGATGAACTGTTTTCTCTTGTCAGGGGTCATGGCTACCTCTATGTTAAAACTAACAATTTATCTGTTAGAATTAACATAAAACAAACATTGGAGTTTGTCAATCTCCCTGGCTGGCCTTTCTTCGTTCTTCCTCTTCGAGGATGAGCTCCACACTCCAGGCTGCCGCCTGGGCCACGACAGAGGTGCACTT
Source organism: Spirochaetia bacterium (assembly GCA_963677595.1). GTDB lineage: Bacteria > Spirochaetota > Spirochaetia > CAKZLE01 > CAKZLE01 > CAKZLE01. The sequence continues at coordinate 768,303 of OY782041.1, read as the reverse complement.
GTCACAATGCGCCCCGGCATCATTGAACTGCTGCTTCTCATCGGGATCCCAGAGATCGTAGCTCCTGCCGAACAGGTGTTCATGGATGTCACGGCAGATCACCGACCCGTAGGTATCAAGGAAGCGCTGCTGCAGTTCCTTCACCAACCTGAACGCCGTGTACTTGTTCTTATCGTCACCATCGAAGAATTCCCGCCGCCTGCCGAACAGGAGGCTGATCATCATGCCGCCGCCTATGACTCCCCCGCAGGAACCATCACTGGTGAGCCCTCCCCCGGTCGCGAGACCGCTCGCAGCACGGAACACGTCATCGTTCACGATGCCCAGGGCATCCTGAATAGCAGCGACGGTGCACTGGGCACAACCCCGGAACTCCTTCTCATGGGAGAACCCCAACTCATATGCTCGTTGTATACGTTCATCTTTCATGCATTCCAGTATAAGCCCCGATTATGGGATTGTCTATAAATTTTGTAAAAACAAATATTAGATATTATCAAATGTAAAGAACAGTCTGGATAACATGATCATTGTTTGAATCAGGCCTAACCATATGAAATCATGATAAATCCGGCGAAATCAATGGGAGCATTTGACTTCTGTTAGGTCCTCAAGTACTGTCAAAGAGTAAGTCGATGAACGATGGGGTGTCAATTGAAGCAGGAGCAGCTTGATACGTGGGACGAGTCAGGCGGAGCTGCAGTCGATGACAGTCATATGCCTCCGGGAATATGTATCATGAATGGTATGGGGTAATGTATGGCAAATCTAACAGATTCTGTGTTGATAGAGAAACAACGGTACAAGTTTCGTCCATTCGACTTGTACCCCATTCCAACTGCAACGATCAAGGATCTATCAAGAGTGATATTCGAGAATGAGTATCTTCCTGCAGCTTTTGCCAGTGATGTTCTTGAAGCACATGGCAGGATATACGAAGAGCGCCTGGCATCCTGTAAGATGATAGTATCACCATCGGACACTACTCCTACAGTGTTGGGTCTACTGGCATTGGGGAAGAGTCCGCAGGATTTTCTTCCAGGTGCATATATTCAATTCCTCAGGATTGATGGTACGGAACTGACAGATGCAGTTATAGATGAGGAGATGATTGGTGGAACTCTCGTTGATATCCTGCGTAGAACAGAAGAAAAACTGAGGGCCCATAACAGGGTGGGGATGGACATTACGTCCGCAGCAACCCATACAAGAAATCAGTTGTATCCATTACCTGCAGTACATCAGATCCTGTATAATGCTGTCCTTCATAGAACTTATGAGGGAACCAATACACCGATACGGGTGTATTGGTTCAATGACAGGATCGAGATCACCAGTCCGGGGGGGCCGTATGGTAATGTGACACCTGAGAATTTCGGCGAACCTGGTATAACAGATTACAGGAACCCTAACATTGGGGATGTCTTGAAGACGTTCGGTTTCGTTCAGGCTTTCGGTCGGGGGATTGCCATAGCTGAAAGAGAGTTAGCAAAAAATGGGAACCCACCCTTGGTATTTCATGTTAACCAGACTAGAGTCCTATGTGAGATATGGAGTAGATTATGAATTCACCTATCCTTACTTTCTTTAATAATAAGGGAGGGGTCGGGAAGACCTCATTGATCTATCATCTTGCTTGGATGTATGCAGGTTTGCGAAAACGGGTGGTTGTAGTTGATCTTGATCCCCAGGCCAACCTGACAGCCGCATTTCTATCAGAGGATAAGATTGAGACGCTCTGGGAACGTTCTGAAGAAGGATCTACGATCTATTCCTGCCTGCAGCCATTAACAGCTGTCGGCGACCTTATTGAGCCAGTCCTGCAAAGAATCTCAACTGATCTGTATCTCGTACCCGGAGATGTTCAGTTGTCAGCATTTGAAGAATCACTTTCAGCAGAATGGCCAAACAGTATGCGTGACAATAATCTGTACCGCCCCTTGAGGATCCTGTCTGCGTTCTGGCAGATTATGCAGATGGCAGCTGGAAAGGTTGAAGCTGATCTTATTTTAGTAGATATCGGACCTAACCTAGGAGCTATCAATAGGTCTGTGCTTATCGCTACTGACTTTGTCGTGATTCCCCTGGGAGCTGATCTCTTCTCCCTTCAAGGGTTGAAGAATCTAGGACCGACCCTGCGGAATTGGAAGAACCTATGGCGTAAGCGATTGGATAATTGGGCAGGGAGCAGTGAATCAGATGTATATCAGGGATTGCGATTACCCGAAGGAAAAATGTCTCCCATTGGGTATGTATGCCAACAGCATGGTGTTCGTCTTGAACGCCCGGTCAAGGCATATGACAAATGGGTGAATAGGATCCCAGAAGTCTACAGAAGATTCGTCTTGAATGAAAGAGATCCAGTATCAATGAAACAGATAGAGGACCCACTATGTCTAGCAACGATCAAGCATTATCGGAGTCTGATCCCTATGGGGCAGGAACATCGCAAACCGATATTTCAACTGACATCTGCCGATGGAGCAATAGGTAGTCACGCGAATGCCGTTGCTGATTCTAGGAAAGATTTTGAAGTACTTTCTCGTATTATTGCCAAGAAGATAGGTCTTGTGCTGTAACGGAATGCCCTTGTACTGAACAATGCTCCAGCCTCAACATGAAGAACCTGCATAACTCTTTTCTAAATTTTGTAAAAACACAAAATATCAATTTACATATGTAAAGTAGTGGTAGTATAATATACAAATAGTAAGGAGTTATGTGATGATAGAACTCTGTGCATCTGTGCTGGCAGCGAATCATGCACATATAGCGAGGGACCTGAAAGCTGCCGAGCGGTCCGGGATCAGGCGATTCCATTTCGATATCTGCGACGGTCACTATACACGGCATCTCATCTTCGGTGACCAGCTGATCCGTGATGTCCGACCGGAGAGTACGGCATTCTTCGATGCGCACCTGGCAGTCTACAATATGCGATCCATCCTTGAGACCTTCCTGCCTTCCGGTGCTGATATGATCAACCTGCAGTACGAGTCCTGTGAGGGGCACCAGGAACTGATCGGCCTCATACGGGACCATGGGCTGAAGGTCAGCATGTGCTTCACGCCTGAGACCGGGGCTGGGGAGATCATCCCCTTCCTTGAGATGGTGGATGCCGTGAACATCTTGGCAGTGAACCCCGGTATCGGGGGGCAGCAGTTCCAGGGGCGGGTACTCTCGAAGATCGAACAGTTAGCTCGATTCATCGGGCAGCATGGGCTCGAGACCGATATCTCTGTTGACGGCGGCGTGAATGCTGGTACACTGAAAGATGTCATGAATGCCGGGGCGACGATCGCGATCGTCGGCAGCGGGATCTTCTCCGGCGATATCGAGGAGAACATAGAGGGACTGCAGCGCATAATCAACTAAAAAGGGGTTGTTAACTATGGCAAGATACGTTTTGGGGATCGATGCCGGCACGGAGAGCATCCGTACCGGCATCTACGATGAGACAGGCCGGTGCATCAGCTTCGGCATCAGCGAGAACACGAACATACACAGGCATCCGGGCTGGGGCGAGCAGAGCGTCATCCAGTGGGATGCCTCCATGCTCGAATCCATCACGAAGGCATTCTCCGGATGCGAGATCACACCCGACCAGATCGAGGGGGTGGGAATCGACGGGACGAGCTGTACAGTGGTCCACCTCGATGCAGATGGTGCACCCCTGCGGGATGCCGTCATGTGGATGGACATCAGGGCAGCCGGGGAGGCTGAGGAGATCGCCAACTGCGGTGACCCTGCGTTGAAGTATGTGGGGTTCTCCCATGTGTCGCCGGAGTGGTTCCCCTGCAAGAACCTCTGGGTGAAGCGGAACGAGCCTGAGATCTACCAGCAGGCCCACACCATATTCGAACATACGGACTGGATGGCATTCTGGCTGACCGGGGAGATCACGGCGAATATCAATACGGTGTCTATCCGCTGGTTCTATAACAGCCGGGAGGGCGGGTTCCCCCGTTCCCTCTATGAGAAGATCGGGCTGGGAGACATCTTCGAGAAGCTTCCTACCCGGATCGTCGAGATCGGCGAGGTCATCGGGGGCATCAGTGACGAGGTCGCCCGGAAGACCGGCCTGCGGGCAGGTATCCCCGTCGCCGGCGGCGGGGCCGATGCCTATATGGGCGTCATCGGCGTCAATGCCCTGGAACCCGGGAAGCTTGCCCTGATCACCGGCTCCTCCCAGCTCCATATCGGCATGACCGAGACCGAGCTCCATGCAGCCGGGATCTTCGGGACCTTCCCCGGTGCCATCGTACCGGGCATGGAGGTCGTTGAGGCTGGACAGATCTCGACTGGGTCGATCATCAAGTGGTTCGTGACCAACTTCCTGAGTGAGGCTATGACGAACGAGGCGAAGGAGCGGGGTATATCGATCTACCAGCTGCTTGATGAGAAAGCGGACGAGATCCCCCCGGGATCGGAGGGGCTTGTCGTTCTCGAGCACTGGCAGGGAAACAGGACCCCGTGGGTCGACCCGAACAGCAGGGGGGTCATCAGGGGGCTTACCCTCAAGCACGGCCCTGCCCATATCTTCAGGGCTATCATGGAGGGGGTCGTCTACGGGACCAAGATTATCCTCGATACTATGGAAGCCGGCGGCGTCCATATCGACGAGATCATCACCTGTGGGGGCGCGACCCAGAGTGACCTCTGGATGCAGATCCATGCGGATGTGACCGGGAAGCCGATCATCATCCCCGAGGAGCAGCAGGCAGTCTCGCTCGGCAGCGCGATCGCGGCGACTGTGGCAGCCGGGTTCTATGGGGATATCAAGGAGGCTGCATCGCAGATGGTGCGGATCGCGAAGACCGTCAAACCCGATCTGGAGAAGACCGGGATCTATCGTGAATATGTAAGACAGTACCAGATGACCTATGAACATCTTAAGGATGATTCGAGGGAACTGGTAGCATATGACCAGAAAGAAGGAGAGAAGAGATGAAGAAGATCGCAGTGATCGGGACAGGTATTATGGGAACCGGGATGGGGCTGACGCTCCTCAATGCCGGCTATGAAGTATGCTGCTACAACAGGACAGAAGCGAATGCTCAGCGCTTGGTCGATGCAGGGGCTGACTATGCCGCAACTCCTGCAGGGGCTGCTGAAGGGGCCGATGTCGTGATCATCATGATGTGGAACAAGCAAGCCCTCGAGAGTGCGCTCCTCGGCGATGGCGGGCTCGTCGCGCATGCTGTCGCAGGCCAGGTATACATGGATATGAGTACCCAGCTGCCGGAGACGGCTGCATGGGCAGCAGGACTCTTTGCTGAGAAGGGGGCGGAATTCCTGGATGCACCGGTCCATGGGACTAAGGGTGAGTCTGAGAACGGCGGCCTCTGGATCATGGTAGGGGGCAAGAAGGTTGTCTATGAGCAGGTGCTGCCGGTCATCCAGTGCATCGGGGAGACCTGGCACTATATGGGAGAGAACGGCAAAGGCTACGCAGCGAAGCTCTGCGGGAACCACCTGGTATCAACGATCGTAGCCGCGATCTGCGAGTCGATGGTCATGGCAGGCAAGGCCGGGCTGGACCAGGAAGAGCTCGTCAAACTCTGGCTTGAATCAGATTTCAGGTCCCCGGTCGTAGATGGGGTCGGCCATTCCATCATCAACCGTGATTTCGAAGTCTCGTTCCACCTGAGGACCATGGTCAAGGACACGGAACTCATCAGGAACTACTCCGAATCCATCGGGGTACCCGTACTGCTCTCGAATGTCGTCCATGAGCTCAACAAGGTCGGGGAGAACATGGGATTCGGGGAGGAGAATGCCTCTGCCGTGGTAAAAGTGTTTGAACACATGGCAGGTTATAAGCAATAATAACAAGGATAGGACGCAGTTTCGTAAAGGGGTCATGGTGTGGAGAGAAGCAGGGAATTTCTGGTATCCGTAGCAAGAAGGTATTACATCGACGAGTGCTCGCAGCAGGAGATCGCCGCTGAGTTCGGTATCTCCCGGCCTACGGTATCGAACCTCCTGAAACAGTGTAAGGCAGAGGGTATCGTGCAGATCCACATCGTCGATGACCCCTCGAATGCGACGACGCTCGGGGACTCGATCAGGCAGCTGTACGGACTGCGTCATGTGGTAGTGCTGCCCTCCTATGATAAGGACCAGGACCAGTTCCTCCTCCACCGGGTCGGCAAGGAGGCTGCCGGGTTCGTGACGAGCCTGCTCAGGGACGGCCTGAAGCTCGGCATCTCCTGGGGGACGACCCTCTACCAGCTGGTCCACCAGGTACCGTTCCAGCAGCTCAAGGATGTCAGCGTGGTCCAGCTGATGGGAGGGCTCGGCGCACGGGAACCGCAGTATGACGGGATGGAGCTGGCACGGGAGCTGGCCCTTCGGTTCCATGGCCATTATTTTCCCCTGCAGTGCCCGGTGATGGTGAAGAGCGAGAAGATGAAGAAGATGCTGCTCCAGGAACCGGGGATCGCGGAGACGATCATCAGGACCCAGGACCTGGACGTCATCCTGCTGGGCATCGGGTCGAATGACCCGGACTCCAGTTCGCTGGTGCGTGCCGGGTTCCTCTCCCGCGAGGAGTCTAACGGGATGCAGACTCATGGGGCAGTGGGGCATATCTGCGGGTACAGCTATGATCGCGACGGGGCGTACATGGACCTGTCAGCCAACCGCCGGATCGTGGGGATCGATTTCGAGGACCTGCGAAAGGTGGATGAACGGGTAGGGGTAGCCTGCGGGGAAGCTAAGGCGGAAGCGGTGAAGGCAGCCCTGAGAGGCGGGCTCCTGACGACCCTGATCACCGATCACAGTATCGCATCATCCCTGCTTGATTGAGAGGATCACAGGTATCTGTCCCGAAAAACGAAGAGCTGTCAATCCCTGACAGCTCTTCGTGTTGTTAACCCTGCGGCTAAAGTGCCTACGACAGCAGCTTCACATAGGCTGCGAGGGCATCATCCTCGATGTTCCCCGAGAGTACCTTCTTGGTCAGGATCTTCCCGAGCTGTACACCCTCCTGGTCGAAGGAGTTCACATTCCAGATGAAGCCCTGGAACATGACCTTGTTCTCGAAATGGGCAAGGAGCGCCCCGAGGGTCCAGGGGGTCAGCTGCGTCCCATGGATGAGGGTTGAATACCGCTCCCCGGGGAACCGCTTGTTGAGGTTCTCATGGTCCTGGCCCTTCGCGAAGGCGATGATCTGTGCAGCCAGGTTCGCGTTCAGCTTCTCCTGGCTGGTGCTCCCCTCGATGATGATGTCTTCCTGGTACTGGGATTCATTGAACCCGATGAACTGCAGCGGGGTCACGTCGGTCCCCTGGTGGAGGTGCTGGTAGAAGGAGTGCTGCCCGTTGGTCCCCGGTTCCCCGAAGAGGGTGTAGCCTGTCCGGTAGGCGATCGGCTGCCCGTCCCGGTTGACCTGCTTCCCGTTACTCTCCATATCGAGCTGCTGGAGGTGTGCTGGGAATCGCGAGAGGGCTTGTGAATAGGGGAGGATCGCAGTCGTCCTCATATCGAGGACATTCCGCTGGTAGATGCCGATCATGGCATCCATCAACGGTGCGTTCTCCGTGATGTCGGGATGCTGTGCGAGCTTGTCTGCCTCATGGGCGCCGCTGAGCAGTTCCCGGAAGGTATCAGTCCCGAACGCGAGCGAGAGTACCAGCCCTCCAACCGCACTGGTGGAGGAGTACCTCCCCCCGATATAGTCATCGATGAAGAAACTCTCCAGGTAGTCCGAGGAGGAGGCGAGCGGACTTGAGTTGCTGGTCACGGCAACCATATGCTTCGATGCATCGAAGCCCTTGATGTCGGAGGCCTGGACCGTCTGCAGGACCAGGTCACGGTTCGTCAGGGTCTCCTGTGTGGTGCCGCTCTTTGATACGAGGATGAAGAGGGTCGTCTCAGGATCGATACGTCGCAGGACGGCAGCTGCATCGTCAGGGTCGACATTGGAGATGAACTCTGCGGTCATCTTCTGATTGCGCATGATCCCGGTAAGAGCCAGGTAGAGGGCCCGTGGCCCCAGGTCTGACCCGCCTATCCCGATCTGGACGGCAGTATCGAAGGGCTTCCCTGTCGAACCGGTGATGAGTCCTGAATGGACCTGCCCGGCGAAGGTGTCGATCCGCTTGAGCTGGGCGGCATAGAACCGTTCAAGGTCCTGCTCGTCCTCTATGACGTCGGCAGCCAGCTTCCCCCGGGTGAGGTGATGGAGGACCTTCCTCGACTCCCCGGTGTTCATGATCTCGCCGCTGGCGAGGTCGTGGTATTTCTCTATGACCTGCTGCTCATCGGCAAGCTGCTGAAGTAGTGCGATGTGTTCATCGGCTACCGGAGCTGCCGCAAAGTTGAAGCTGAGGGATCCCCCCGCAGGGATCGAGTATGCTGAGACCCTCCTGCCGTCCAGCACCTCTTTCAGGGCTGTCGGCTTCAACGTGCACAGTTCATCGAATGACCGTGTCTTGTCCAGATCCGTATAGTGTAACGCCATAATACGCTCCTTGTATAACGTGGTATTCCTATCTACAGGATAGTCAGTTTCCGGGATTATATCTATAGTGTTCTGTGCAGGTTATGCATCGATCTCGGGGATCCTGACCTTGAAGCTCTCCAAGAGGTCTTCCTTGGTCATCCCTTCGCGGAGGATGATGAAGATCGTGTCATCCCCGGCAACGGTGCCGAGAATCTCCGGGATGGAGAGGATGTCCAGGGCGAGCGCGACGCTGTCGGCATGGCCCTGCCGGGTCTTGATGACCCCGATATTATTGCTGAACTCGATCGAGAGCACCCCGCGCCGTACATCCTGGATATAGCTCTTCTCCGATTCACTGATCAGGTCATTGTCCGGGAGCGCATAGTAGTATCCTGACCATCCGTCAGAGATCTTCCCTACCTTCAGCATCTTCAGGTCCCTGGACAGGGTCGCCTGGGTGACGCTGTAGCCCTCCTTGACAAGCAGTTCCAGAAGCATGTCCTGGCTGTCTATTCGATGAAGCTTTATCAGTTCCTTGATCTTGGTTAATCGGTTCTGCCGTTCCCGCATAATATCCTCTTATATGTTTGAAGTAGTGTATATTTATACTTAAATTACTGTATAAACATACATTATGAGGAGGGTTAATGCAAGGTGAAATTTAGATGTTGCATAATTGTTTGTGAAATACTACCATTCGGGTATGAGGATACTCCCGCTTCCGGACTTTGACAGGTCCCCAGCTATCAGCCACCCCTCAATCCCACCAATTATCCTGCTCCCAGCTATCTGCGGCATAGATTCCGGACAGCATTTTTTTTCATATAAGAAACATATATCTGCCGACTTATGTAGAGACATATGCTATACTACTACCATAGGAGGATCCTATGTTTGTAAAACGGAACACCTACAAGACCGGCCGCACCAGTATCTCCATCTCCAAGTCCTATCGTGACGAACAAGGAAAGTCCAAGTCCCGTGTCATCAAGGGCCTCGGCTATTATGATGTGCTAGAGCGCGAACACGATGACCCCGAGGCATTCATTCAATCTGTACTTGAACGCGCGGAACAGGAGGAAGCTCTTGAACAGGTTGTTACCAGCCTCCCCATCCCCATGAATGAGAAGCTCACCGCTGAGGATGCAAAGCAGATCTATAATTTCGGCTCTGCTGCCTTCAGCTACTTCTACCATCTCCTTGAACTCGATTATGTAATCAATAACCGCAGACGGTACACAAAGGCCGAATACAACCATAATGCGATCCTGAAAATGCTCGTCTACTCCCAACTGATCAATCCAGGCTCCAAGAAAGCATCCTTTGAAAAGAAACACCAATTCTTTGACAAGATGGATTTCTCCCTTGAGGATGTCTATCGCTCTCTTGATTTCTTTAAAACCCATTCTGATGCGATCGTGCATGCACTCGATGCCCGTATTGAGCAGGTCTTCGGCAGAGACAAATCTGTGTTTTACTATGATGTGACCAACTACTATTTTGAGATTGACCGCGAGGATGATTTTCGCATTCGGGGACCTTCCAAAGAATTTCGTCCGCTTCCCATTGTCCAGCTGGGTCTGTTCCTTGATGCACAGGGACTTCCCCTTTCGTTCAAACTCTTCGAAGGGAACACCCACGATTCAAAAACCTTCTTCGATTCGTTTTCTGATGTCAATTCCACCTTCCGTCCGAAGGACCAGCGAGTCGTGGTTGTTGCCGATAACGGGATGTTCAGTGGAGACAATATTCGTCAGGTCCTGCTCAACAAACAAGGCTTCATTGTTGCCTATTCCCTGAAGAAGGGTACTGATGCACTGAAGAAGTTCGCCTTCGATACCTCCGGCTACTCATTTGTGGATACCGTAACAGACCCCAAGACCGGTAAGCTCTTCAAGCAGATACGGCCATGGAATCCCAAGCATACGTATGCGGATGAGGTGGTGCGATTCAAGGAGATCATTACCCCCTACGAGATCCACGTCTCTTCATTGGAAGGGAAGAAGACCTCCGTGAAGCTTGATACGGTCAAGATCGTAGTCAGCTATTCCCCGAAGTATGCTGCCAAAGCGAAAGAGGAGCGGGCTAAGATCATTGAGAAGCTACAGAAGCGCATTGCTTCCGGACGGGTGATTGGCTCAAATGATGTTCGCAAGTATATTGCTACCACCTCATTCTCTAAGGAGAGTGGGGAAGAGGTAGATGTGGAACAACTCCTGGCGATTGATGAGGAGAAACTTGCTCGTGATGCCCAGTTTGATGGACTTCATGCGATTTTCACTACCGAGCTTGATCTGCCGGCCAGCCAGGTTGTCAGGAAGTATCGTGGGCTATGGGAGATTGAGGAGACCTTCCGCATCTCAAAAAAGGATTTGAAAACCAGGCCGGTCTTCGTATCCACGCTCAATCACATCAAGGCACATTTCTTGATAAGCTTTCTGGCCTTGACCATTCTGCGGTTACTGGAGAAACAGATCGGTGAAGTCTTTACTACTTCCGAGATTCTAAACGCCTTACGAGAGTCAAAGGCTTATTACCTTGGGGACAACATTTACCGGTTCTACCATACCGATCCCTGCTTAGAAGCTATTGGGAAGGCTACAGGCATTGATTTCAGCCGGAAGTATATGACCAAGGCTGAGATCAGAAAAACTTTCGCCGCAACAAAAAAATTCGAGAATTAGACCACATATTTGTGTGCTGAGAAATGGCGGTTTAATTCATATAGGGTAATACTTTATAAAATTTTATGCTGCCAAAGACAGGATACATTATGAGGAGGGTTAATGCAAGGTGAAATTTAGATGTTGCATAATTGTTTGTGAAATACTACCATTCGGGTATGAGGATACTCCCGCTTGACAACCCGTTCCACCAAGCTCCCGTCTATCTCTTCGATGAGGTTGATTCCACCATGGAGACAGCCAGGGAACTCTACCGGGAGACCGGGTTCCCTGGGACCATCGCCGTTACCCGCCACCAGCGGTCGGGAAGGGGGAGGATACAGAAACGGTCCTGGCACGATTCCCCTGGTCAGTCACTGCTCATGACGCTGGTCCTCGAGCGTGATGACCTCTCCTTCCCGCCGGAGCAGCTGCCCCTGCGGACCGGGATCGCAGTAGCCGGGCTGCTGGAGAGGGTCTCTGGTATAGCATCCCGGATCAAGTGGCCTAACGACATCCTCATCGGTGAGAGGAAGGTCTGCGGGATCCTCTGTGAGAGTACCGGCAGACTGTTCCTGATAGGGATCGGGCTCAATGTCAACCAGGCAGGGTTCCCTCCTGTACCGGAAGGGGAGTCCTACCGGAGGGATCCGGTCTCCATCAGGATGGTGGCCGGGAACCCTGCAGAACCGGTCGAACTGATCGAACCCCTACTTGCTTCCCTTGCATGGGCCCTTTCCCTGGAAGATTGGCGGGAGTACATAGAGTCGAGGCTCTACCGGTTCGGTGAGGAGATCACGCTCGAGCCGGGGGAGGCTGCCGATCCAGGGAAGGACCCGGACAGTGACCGGTTGGTTACCGGTATCCTGGCTGGCCTCGATCCCCATGGCGGGATCGTGCTGGAGACAGGGGATGGCACAACCGTCTGGTATTCCGGGGAATACCGGATGAGCAGATAGGAGGAAGACAGATGAGCATCACGAGGGAGGCAGCATGGAAGCTGCTCAATGAACATGTACATGCAGAGAACCTTATTTCCCATGCACTGGCAGTCGAGGCTGTCATGCGCTACTTCGCCGAGCAGTTCGGGGAAGACGTGGAACTCTGGGGAGTCATCGGGCTCTGCCATGATATCGACTATGAACGGTTTCCAGACGAACACTGCATCAAGGCGCACGACATCCTCACCGAGGCTGGCTGGCCTGCCGAGTATGTACGGGCAGTCCAGAGTCACGGCTGGGGGCTCTGCTGCGATATAGAGCCTGTGTCCCGGATGGAGAAGACCCTCTATACCATCGATGAGCTCACGGGCCTCATCGGGGCGACCGCGCTGGTACGGCCCTCGAGGAGTATCCTGGATATGAAGGTGAAATCGGTGAAGAAGAAATGGAAGACGAAAGCCTTCTCTGCAGGGGTGGACCGTTCGGTCATAGAACGGGGAGCCGGGATGCTCGGGATGGAACTCCCTGAGGTCATCGACTGGACGATCCGGGGGATGCAGCCGGTCGCTGCACAGATCGGGCTGGCCGGGACCCTCGCCTAGAAAAGAAAAGGACTGCCTTCCGGCAGTCCTCATCAATTACAGAAGAGCGATCTATCTGTAGCCGTTTCGTCGCGGCTGTCTCTCTCTCTCAAGAGCGACGTTCACACGAAGGTTTCGGCCGTCGTATTCTTTGCCGTCAAGCTCGCTGATTGCTGCATCTGCTGCATCGTCTTCTTCCATCTCTACAAAGCCGAACCCTTTAGGTCTCTGGGTCTCTCTGTCGGTGATGATTCGAACACTGCTGACAGTTCCGTACTGTCCGAACAGATCAAACAACTGGTCCTCTGTTGTAGCGTAATTCATATTACCTACATAAATTTTCTTTGCCATAAGCATCCTTTCCGTTTTATTTACGGAGATCATAAATTTACTTTATGGGAATGTAATTTACCAAGTCAATGCTCATCAGGTCCGATCTAGAGAAAGAGACAGGAGAGACGGAAGAACTCAAATACAATACATACTCAACAATAAAGCACTTAGAAAATACCACATAGACACTTCCTAGTCAATCTTTCATCTACTCTGTAACAGGAAACTTAAACAACTCTATGATTTTTTTTACGATTTCGATGACTGTCATGACCATCAGGAAGATGATCAGGCCGTAGAACATGATCCTGAAGATCCCGATCACCGGTTCGAGCGGCGTCCCGGTAAGGTCATCCAGTGCGAAAAAGGTATCGACCCCGCCCCGGAGGAACACGATGCCTATGGCGATGTCAAGACAGCTGAGGATGATCGCGAAGATACTATAGCCCGGCAGTTCCCTGCGCTTCCAGATCAGCAGCGCTGCAAGGACGATGCTCAGGCCCCAGCGAAGGCTGAGGAAGGGCAGCAGAGCGAAGAACCCATCCTTCAGGACGGGGATGAGGATACAGGTCTCCCCGACCGTACGGCATCCCCCGATCCTCTCGCCGAACAGGTTGAGCCCCAGGATCAGGATGAGCGACCCCGCGATCGCGATGACCTGCTCCCACAGTTTGACCGGTGCCCGTGTCTCGATCTCGGGGAGATCCTCGACCTTCCAGCCATCGTAGAGCTCATCATGCCAGTCCGTCTTCGATGCCGTCCGCTCCACGATGTGAAAGGCGACGACCATGAACCCGAGGGCGGTCATGAGCGAGGCTAAGAGACCAAGCAGGTCCTGCAGGATCCCGACGAAATCCCAGGAGGAGAGGGAGATCCCGATGTTGATGATCCCCACGGCACTGACGACTATCATGACGATGAAGAGCACCATCCTGAAGAGGGGGAACACCTTTGGGCCGATGAGGAACTGTTCCTTTGCATAGGATGAGGCGAGCCGACCCGGTGCGCCGAACTCGGCGAGCAGGGACCTCACCTGCTCCTCTGGAATCTCATCGGTCCCGCAGCGTGCCTCAAGCTCATCGAGCAGGGAGGCCCTGAGCTCATCGACTACCTCTTTCCGCTGCCTGAGCGGAAGCCTTCGAGAGAAAGCAAGCATATACCTGTCCAGCAGATACTGCGCATCCTGCGTCAACTTCATGTGATTATCCTCCTGATCGTCTCCGTATAGGAGAGCCACTGTGTCTTGAGACGCTTCACCACCTCAACTCCCTTCGGGCTGGTGCGGTAGTACTTCCTTGGGCGTGAACCCTCTACGATCCACTCACTGGAGAGCAGGCCCTGCTGCTCGAGCCGCCGAAGCAGCGGATAGACCGTGTCCTGGGTCACTTCCATCCCAGCAGCCTGCAGCTCCTGGACAAGGGCGTATCCGTAATGCTGCACCTCAAGGAGCGACAGGACCACCATGGTCAGTGTCCCCCGGTGATACTCCTGCAGCAGTCTCTCTGAAATTCCATCCTGATCGTTACTCATGATTATACAATAGTGTGTTACATACACTATTGTCAAGATACGATACTGAAAGTTTTTTTATCATCTGATTTTCATAGAATTAATTGACCCCTAATCATCCCCAGTTCGATCCGACCATAATGAGGCATAGTACCCCTGTAACGCACCGTATGGTGGGACAAAAAGATGGGGTGTAGGGTGGATGTCGGTTTCAGGGAGGGGTCCCCCCCTCCTCAGGCATCACTCCTGCGGCAGTTCGAAGAGCCTGACGAACTCCCCGATGTTCTCCTGGTTGATCGTCGAGAAACTCTCCCTGCGTCTGGTGATCTTCTTCATGATGAACCGTTCGAAGGGGTTCATCTTCTCGAAGGTCACCTCTGCCCCGAAGATACCGATGGTCTTCGTTGCCTTGATCACCTCGGTCGAGAAGTTCTTGTGGAAGTAGGAGATCGCCTGGTCTTCTTCCGAGAGGCAGCTGCAGAAGAGTCCGAACCGCTTCCCTTTCAGTTTCCCGATATGGTCTTCGGTGAACTTCTTGATGGATGCGGGGATGCTCCCTGCATGGACTGAGAACCCCAGGATAACTGAGGAATATTCATCCAATGATGGTATCTGGTCATGTTTTATATGTGTAATGGTACAGTCATCGGCAAGTTTCTCTGAGAGAATCTCAGCACAGGTCCTGACAGCACCATGCTTTGTGGCATAGATAATTAGTGTCAACTGCTCATCCTCCTCTATGAGGATTATAAACACATGTACTGATAATGTATAGGATTAATTGTGGAATATTCAGCTGTACTTCAGGACTTTGTCGAAGAACCGCTGTACCCTGGGGTGTGCATCCTGGCCGAAAAGATCGTCTGGGGCTCCCTGTGCGATGATGCCCCCATCGGAGATGAAGAGGATGTGGTCAGCCGCATTGTGGGCGAATCCCATCTCATGGGTCACCAGGATCAGTTCCATATGCTCCTCCCTGAGCTCTTCGATCAGGTCGAGCACCTCGGAGGTGTACTCGGGGTCCAGGGCGGAGGTCGGTTCGTCGAAGAAGAGCAGTTCCGGCCGTATCGCCACGGCCCTGCAGATGGCGATACGCTGCTGCTGGCCCCCGGAGAGCGCTACCGGTCGCTTGAAGGCATGCTCAGCCAGGTTGAACCGCTCCAGGAGGGTCAAGGCCTGCTCCTTGGCTTCCCGCTTCGGGACCCCCTGGGCCTGGACGAGCGGGAGCATGATATTCTCCAGTGCGTTGAGGTGGGGGAAGAGGTTATAGGCCTGGTAGACCATGCCGATCCTCCGCCGGTAGAGGATCAGCTCCTCCTCCGGGCAGGCGAGGTCGTGTTCATTGACGATGATCGATCCCGCATCAGCCTGCTCAAGACCGGCAAGCAGCCGGAGGAGGGTAGTCTTCCCCCCGCCGGACGGGCCGATGAGGACCAGTGAAGAGATGTCAGTAAGCTCGAGGTCGAGGGAGTCGAGTACCGTGAGATCCCCGTAGCGCTTGGTCAGCCCTGAGAGGCTAAGTCTCATAGAAGAACCTCCTCTCCAGCCGTTTCGTGATAAAGGAGATGGGGAGGGTGAGCAGGAGATAGCCGACAGCCAGCGGTATGTAGCTCTCCAGGGTCGAGAAGGTGTTCGCGTTCACCTCCCGTGCGGCCATGGTGAACTCCTTGATGGCTATGATCGAGAGCAGTGAGGAATCCTTGATGAGGGAGGCAAGCTGCCCGGCCATGGGCGGGAGCACGCCGGTGATCACCTGCGGGAAGACGATATGGCGGTAGGTCTGTCCCCTGGTCAGGCCGATGGACCGGGCTGTCTCGAACTGCGTGCTTCCCACGCCGTCGATGCCGGCACGTATGATTTCCGCGATGTAGGCACTCGAGAAGATGGACATGATGAGGATCCCTGCCGCGTACCGGTTGTCGAGCCCTGCCGCATTGGCGATGACGTAGAAGAATATGAGGATCTGCACGAGCAGGGGAGTGCCCCGGATGATCTCGATATAGCCGCGGGAGAAGTACCGTACCAGAAGGACCCTGCTGCGCTGGGTCACAGCGAAGAGGAATCCCATGAGGATGCTGAGCACCAGGGAGCACAGTGAGAGCAGGATCGTCATGAGGAACCCGTCAAGCATGCTGCTGCGGTATTCCCAGACCGAGTCCCAGCGGAATGAGTAGGAGAGCGAGGAGAAGCCGAGGGAGAAGACGATGCCGACCAGGGCCAGCAGGACGGCGGCATTGAGTACGCGCACGCACCATGGTGAGGTCTTCCCCTTCTGTTCCGTTGTGATGGTCTTAAGCAGTGCTCTCACGTTCACCTGTCCTCGGGCTCCTTCCGACCCCTAGAGGTCGAAGTAGAACGGGACGCCGGACTCCTCGAAGAGGGCCCTCTGTTCACCGAGGTAGCGGTCTGCGATCCGGTTGAATCCGCCGTCCTCCCTGAACTCCCCGATGAATGCGTTCACCTGGGCTTTGAACTCATCATTGCCTTTCTTGATGGCCATACCCCAGTACCCGTCGGTTCCCGGTATGGAGGTGATATTCACCCTGGTCGTCCCCGCATGCTTCTTGTGGTTCTCATAGACGGTGAGGGCATCGTAGATGAAGGCATCGGCCTTCCCCTGAGAGACCTCGAGCACGCAGGCAGAGACCTCATCAAAGAGTCTCACCTCTGCCTGTGTGAGCTGCTCCTTCGCAATGGTCGCCCCGGTCGTACCTGACTTGACGGCTACCACCATCCCCGGTGCATCCAGGTCGCTGAACTGCTCGACCGGGGAGTCCTTGGCGATGAGGAGGGTCAGCCCGGATTTGATGTAGGGGTCTGAGAAATCGACCGTCTTCGCACGTTCCTCGGTGATGGTCATGGAGGAGATGATGATATCGGCCTTCCCCGTCTGGAGGGAGGGGATCAGACCTGTCCATGCGATATTCTCGATCTTCACCGGGCGGCCGATATACTCGCCGAGTGCTTCGGCGATCTCGACGCTGATACCCGTCGGGTTCCCGTCGGTATCGCTCATCTCGAACGGGGGATACTGCAGTTCCATTCCCACGACCAGTGGAGCGATCTTCGTCTCCTGGACACCGCCTGCGGTGACCACGGCGGAAACCAGCAACAATACACAGATCCCTGCGAACAACTTTCGTTTCATAAATATCCCCCTGAAATAGCTTTCAATATCTATAAGGTATCTGGTTATACTCTCCGGCGTCAAGTGCATTTGTCTTGACAATCCCGGAACCTGTGGCATGATGGATGCATGAGATTAGTAGGAAACATCATCTGGATCGTATTCGGCGGGCTCATCGGAGCCATAGGTTGGGCAGTCTCGGGTATCATCCTCATGCTGACGATCATCGGGATCCCCTTCGGGAAGCAGTGTCTGAAGGTATCAGCCCTTACCCTGCTGCCCTTCGGTTCCGAAGTGAGCATCGGCCAGTTCGGGGCACTCGGGCTCATCGGCAACATCATCTGGCTCATCCTGTTCGGCTGGGAGCTCTGCATCTACCACCTGGTACTTGGACTGCTCTTCAGCATCACGATCATCGGCATCCCCTTCGGGAAACAGCACTTCAAACTGGCACGTCTAGCCCTGATGCCCTTCGGAGCGACGATCTCGTAGGTCGAAGAGCCCCATCAGCAGTACGAACGGGATGATCAGGACCAGTGATACACCCGTGGGCATCTCAAGCCCGAAGCCCTTCCCTATGAGCGAGAGCACGACGGGGTTCAGGAACTGTCCGAGGAACATGCTGCAGCTCGCCAGGGAGAGGGCGAAGGTCCTCCTTCCCGGGGTCGTCCCCAAGCTCACCCTAAGCAGGTAGTAGGGGGTGAGCAGCCCGTAGCCTGACCCGATGAGGATCAGGGAGACCGGCAGTACTGCGGTCTTCGGGAAGAGGATGAACAGGAGGAACCCGGTACTGATGATCCCCATGCTGAGATACCGGATACGGGCCCTGAACTTCATGTAGACGTGCTTGAACACCGTCCCGGCTGCGAAGGAGCAGAGATTCTGGGTCGCCAACATGACCCCGCAGTAGACCGGGCCGCCGAGGTCGAGGTCCCGGATGGTCATCGAGGTCGTGGATGGTATGGTATAGAAGATCAGGTTGAGCCCGAGGATCCCCAGCAGGAAGGGCAGGACCTTACGGTAGGGACGTACTGCCTGCTCCTCCTGTACCCCGACGGCTGCACGATAGGAGGGGAGCACCGTGATGACCAGGACCATGGCAGCCGCTGCCGTCAGGTAGATCAGGAAGGGGGCCCTCCAGGAGAGGGAGACGAGGAGTCCTGAGGAGAGCGTCGCGATGACTCCCCCGAGGTTGTTCATGGCGGCCGACAGGCCGAGCATGCGGATTCTTCCTTCCCCGCTGAAGTAATCGGGGACGAGGCTCGTGGTAAGGGGGAAGATGATGCCGATCCCGATGCCGAGGACTGCACGTGAGACAAGCAGCTGGTTGATCGATGAGGAGATCCCCCCAGAGAGGCCGCCGGCACTGTAGAGGGCCAAGCCGATAAGGAGCAGGGTCTTCTTGCTGACCCGTGAGGCAAGCCTGCCGGAGACCAGGGACCCGGGGATGATGAGCAGCTGCGGGAGGGTCAGGATCATTCGGATGGTGAGGTCCGGGGAATCCGGATAGAGTTCGGCGAACCTCCCGAGTATGGGAGCCATTGCGGCTGCTGCCATGACAGGGAGCATGGAGAGGATGCAGATCATGGCGGTGACTGCTCGATCAGGGGTTCTCTGTTCCATCTTTGTGCATCATACGACAGCAGGCGGGATTGCACAATCACTCCTGTAGGTTTTTCCTTGTCGTATGATCTCTCTATATAGTATGATACTAGAACACACTTTTAAAGGTACGGGTCTATGGTAAAGAAACTCTCATTACTGAATAAGACGTTGGAATTCACGGAGATCATGAAGAAGAGCACCAACCTCAAGGTGTTCCTCAATGACCTTTCCACGCTGATCGCGACCCACATGAATGCTGATTCCTGCTCGTTCTTCATCTACCATGAGGAATCCGAGACGCTCACCCTCCAGGGGACTGCGGGGCTTTCCGGGGAGTTCGTGGGGAAGCTGGTGATCAAGCGCGGCGAAGGGATCACGGGTACCGTCATGGATACCCTCTTCCCCATCAAGGCGGACCATGCCCCGTCGCACCCCAAGTACAAGCCCTATCCCGGTATCGGGGAGGATGAGTTCCAGTCCCTGCTCGCTGTCCCGATCCGCAGAGGCCGCAATAGGATCGGGGTCATCACCCTGCACAAGAAGGAGTCGGGGTTCTTCACGGTGAAGGACGTGACCATCCTCATGGCGATCGCTTCCCAGATGGCTTCCGCCGTCCTGAGTGCCGGTGTCCTGCTCTCGCTCAAGGCCCCTGAGGCCTCGGCGGTAGCGATCGAATCCCCGCTCCAGGGAGTCGGGGCCTCCCCGGGTATCGTGGAGGGGAAGAGTTTCATCTATAACCGCGAACAGTTCGTCCTCGAGGACCGCCTGGATGACGACCTCATCCCGGAAGGGTCGAAGAGTTATACCATCGAGGATTTCGATACCGCCATAGAGACCACGCTCGACCAGCTCAAGCAGATCGAGGACCAGCTCGGGGAGAGCCTCAGTGATATTGCGGGGTTGATCTTCACGGCCCATTACCTGATGCTCAAGGACCCGAACTTCACGGGGATGATGCGGGAGAAGATCGAGGGGGGAGAGTCTGTCGACGCCGCAGTCCGTTCGGTCTCCGATATGTATGCCCAGCTGATGGCCAGTACCGACAACCCGAGGATCCAGGAGAAGGAACAGGATGTCCGTGACCTCGAGCACCGCCTCCTGGCGAACCTCTTCAACAAGGCTTCCGACCACAGCGACTACTCTGACCTGGTCATCATCGCCCAGACGATCTATCCGTCGGAACTGGTCCGGTTCTGGGTCCAGAATGCCAAGGCCGTAGTCCTGCTCGGGCACGGGCTCACGGCCCATATATCGATCCTATCCCGTTCCCTGGGGCTCCCGCTGCTGCTGGTGAACAACCGGGAGATCCTGAAGCTGCCGCCGAAGTCATCCCTGCTTCTTGACGCTACCCAGGGAGTGCTCCATATAGACCCTGACAAGAAGGTGCTTGCCAAGTACCGGAAGATCCGTGATGTCAGTACCGAACTGGCACCCGTCGACCTGCCGAAGGAGTCTGTCACGACAGACGGCAGGCGGATCCATGTCAACGTGAACGTCAATATCCTGCATGATGCGGAAGCGGGGTTCGAACGCGCGGCCGAGGGGATCGGCCTCTACCGGTCAGAGTTCCCCTTCCTCATCCAGAACGACTTCCCCTCCGAGAGCCAGCAGTTCCATGTCTATGAGAAGATCTGCACGATAGCTGACGGCAAGGAGGTCATTCTTCGTACCCTCGATATAGGCGGGGATAAACTGCCGGGGTATGCCGAGATGATCACGGAAGAGAACCCCTTCCTCGGGTTCCGGGGCATCAGGTATTCGCTCGAGGCGATGGATATCTTCTCGGAGCAGATCAAGGCGATGCTGAGAGCCGGGGAGGGGACTGACCTGAAGATCCTCTTCCCCATGGTCTCATCCCTCGATGAGTTCCTCCAGGCGAAGGACGCTGTCTCTGAATGCATCAGGGAGCTGGAGGAGAACGGGGTCCCCTACTGCGCGGACCCGAAACTGGGCGCGATGATCGAGATCCCTTCCGCAGTCGAGATCGCCGGCGAGCTGGCAGAGGAAGCTGACTTCCTCAGTGTCGGGACGAATGACCTGATCATGTACCTCCTGGCAGTGGACCGCGGGAATGAACGGGTGGGTGAGCTGCATACCTCCTTCCACCCTGCGGTATTCAGGACTCTCCATCGCCTGGTGGAGAACATCCTCCCGGTCCGCCCTGATATATCGGGGTACCTCTCTGTCTGCGGTGATGCTGCCGGTGACCCTATGATGCTGCCGTTCCTGATCGGTATCGGTATCGACTCATTCAGTGCCGAGCCCTCCCGGCTTGCTGCCGTGAAACAGCGCATCAGCACACTCTCCTATGAGGAGTGTCGCGCCGCCGTACCGGAACTCCTGGGGTTGAAGACCACAGATGCAGTGGTCGACATGATCGCTGAACGATTCCCCTGGCCCTGATCAGCACATCCGTGCCAGGGCAGCATTGAGCTGGTGCCGTACGAACGGAAGGATCATCCTCCTCTTTATGACCACGGGGATCGTGCTGGTGGTCGTGATCGGTATCTCGAGTTCCTCAGCCTCAATCCGGCAGGTGATCGCAGCAGGTGTATCACCCTGCAGGTCATTCCCTGAAGAACAGGCTATCTCCATGGAGAGTACATCAAAGGGGAGCAGGCTGCTTGCTGAGAAGGTGACCTGGTGATCCTGTGACTCGACGACCTGAGGTCCCGCATCCCGGTCCTGGGACTCGTCCATGAGTCCCTGCCAGGTCGGGGAGAGCAATGTGCTATCACGCAGGTCCTCGCCGAAGAGCCGCAGGTAGGTTTCCGGCGGTATCGCATCGATATCAGAGCACATCCTATGGGTGAGAATGGGCATCTTCGGCAGTTCCGGTGGGCTGCCGTCAGCAACGGGATCCTGCAGGACGATCAGCCGTTCTGGCAGGGAGCAGGTTATCCTCAGGTCATGGAGGGTCTCATGGTGGTTGCTCTTCAGGGCGACCTGGAGCCTGTTCATCCTCAGTGAGCTGCTGCTTCGCTGGACCATCTCCTCATACCAGCCGGTGATATCGTCGATCCAGGTCTCATAGACGGAATTGATGAACTCCCTCGTATCTTCATCGGCCTTCCTGATGATGATCCTGACCATATCGATCGGGAGGGAGTAGTTAATCGGGGCCCCTGCCGGGTTGTTGTCAGCCCTGAACATCGCCTCGATCGGGAACCGTGCGGTTATCTCCTCGAGGACCCTTTTGCGCTGGTCCTCACCCGGTTCGTCCGCGGTGATCAGCCAGAGCGCCCCGGGGTCGATCCCCAGGGGGTGGATATCGACGGCTACGGCAGGGTCCTCACTGAATTCGGGGTTGTAGGGATCCCAGAAGAGGTCATGGTAGTCCTTGCTGAACGGGATGTGAATGCGTTCGGTCATATACCCGAGCTGGCTGACCTCCCGGAGGAGGGACCGGTTCTGGGAGAAGAACCTGATCTCCGCATCCGGGAATGACCGCTCGAGTTCCTGCAGTCCCTCCAGGATCGCGAGGTTGGCCTGCATCGAGGTCGTCCGCACGAGGGCTGCTGATTGATACTCCATGTACTCGATCCCGGTCTCACTGCGCCCTATCTCCTGAAGCAGCAGGATGACCTGGCTAAGCTGCTCTTTCTGCTCCGGGTCGAGGGATTCCTCCATGAGTCCTGTGATGATCCTGACATAGGATGAAGGTATGAAGAGCCTGATGGAGTCAGGGAGTATATAGGACCCCAGGTCCTCCCACAGATTGATATTCATAAAGACTGTATGATCGATCAAGCCGATGGTAATGATAGTTCACCTCTTTTCCCACGCTCTCATTTTACTACCATAGAGGGCTGAATGGAAGAGTTTTTAAGCAAGACTCATGCAGGAAACAGGGGGGTTAATCTGCCTTTCTCCTGTGGATCCTGAGCCTGCTGCTCAGGTAGAGGAGGGAGAGTACTTCAGGGATCCAGAACAGGATGAGATAGGTCGCGAACATGAGCCAGCTGGAATCCCCCCTGACGGCTAGCAGGATGAAATCCAGGAGGTCTGTGAGGAAGAAGATCAGGAGGATGCTGGTGATCTGCGAAGGCCTTCTGGTTCTGATGCCGTAGAACACTGCATACAGGGTAGCTGCAGCTATGGCAAACCCCCTGTTGGCATAGAGCCCGATCGGGTGCATGACTGCCGAGGTCTGCAGGAGGCCGGTGAACTGGAACGAGGGGTCGATGAGCGCGACCGCAGCCATCGATGCAGAGAAGAGTGCATGGATGATGAGGTAGATATAGACCCAGATAGAGATGTTTCCCTTCACATGTTTCTCCTTGCGGCTATAGGTCATTATATAGAGACCATTTTACACAATGCAAGCGAATACGGTGCCAAACCGGTAAAACTATTGCATTCTTCCCCCTGCCGGGTCTCAGCGGGATCATCACAGGGCTTTCCCCTCCCGTGGAAAAAGTTGTATATTCTTTTCGAGTTACGAATGAAGAAGGGGTCTTTACATGAATAAGAGTCTGGCAACCAACCTACTGGCACTGCTTGTGATACTTGCAGGCTACTTCTCTCCTCTCTGGGGAGACCAGATCAGGTCTGTGGGGTTCTTTGCCCTATCAGGGGCAGTCACGAACTGGCTTGCTGTCCACATGCTCTTCGAGAAGGTCCCGCTCCTCTACGGGTCAGGGGTCGTCCCGAACCATTTCGAGGACTTCAAGAGCGGGATCAAGACCCTGATCATGGAGCAGTTCTTCACCGAGGAGAACATGAGGAAGTTCCTCTCGGAAACGCTCGAGAAACCAAGACAGCTCGATATCGAGCCGGCCCTGGACTGCATCAACTATGACGGGGCCTTCGGGTCCCTGACCTCCATGATTCTGGAATCCTCCTTCGGCGGGATGCTGGGCCTCTTCGGTGGTGCCTCGGTCCTTGAAGGCTTCAGGCAGCCGTTCGAGGGAAAGATCAGGGGATTCATCCGGGAGCAGGCTTCGGATGACCAGTTCCAGCAGGCCCTCATCGGGGCATACGGGGGACAGGAAGACCTGGTCATCACCGTGAAGGACCATGTCGACACCATCGTGGAGTCGCGACTGAATGAACTCACACCGCAGATCGTCAAGAAGATCGTGCAGGATATGATCGCAAAGCACCTTGGCTGGCTGGTCATCTGGGGCGGGGTGTTCGGTGGGATGATTGGACTCGTCATGAGCTTCGCACGATTCTGAAAGATCTCATACAATTCTCGTCATCTGCTCACAGTTAGGAAACAGGAGTCTGCTACCAGTGTAGGTACCCTCAGGGAATGGAGGATGCCTATGAGATCACTGACCGATGTTTCAGGTACCAGTAACTGCAATTTGTTCTTCCGCTCGAAGCACTGCCGGACCGGCACACTCGGGTATTGGGAGACCTTCAAGCCCTGTCCCTCCTGCGGCAGAAAGCTGTTCTCGAACGGCAAGGTATTCATGTGCATCCACTGCGAAGGAGTATCGGCAACTCAGTGCTAGTATTACCCGCAGAGATTCAAGTTATTGATTGCAGGATAAAACTATCCCCTCATCAGTGTGTTTCGCTTCATACATAGCATTATCTGCACAGGTAATCAATTCATCAATCGTTTTGCCGTCAGTGGGGTAGCATGCAATTCCGATACTCACCCCCACGGAGAAGCTGATTTCTTCAAACAAAATAGGTTTGATAATTTCAGTTTTCATCCTTTTGGCAATGTCCAGAAGGCTTTTACTGGTTACTAAATGCTCAATGACGATAAGGAACTCGTCACCGCCAAGGCGGATAGCGATATCGTTTTCTCTGATGATGGAATTGATACGATTCCCTACAGTTGCAAGACAAAAATCACCTGCTTGATGCCCGTATGTGTCGTTTAAAGGTTTGAACTTGTTGAGATCAAGGAAGAGCATACCGAACGTATCATTTTTCTGTTTTTTCCATTCACAGAGAACCTCCAACTGGTTGAGACCATATTCCCGTTTGTTCAGCTTAGTCATTGAGTCATATCTGGCAAATACTCTCGTATTATGTAAATCAACACGCCGGATTTCCCGATAATAGGAAAGGAAGGCTGCGATGCTAAGGAGAATCAATAGAGATACCAATGCGATGGCTACTCCGAGATTTGTATCAGGAATGATATGCTGCTTAAAGTAGGAATCCGACATTTGAGATAGGATGATCCAGTAGTAATCATCAGGATCCATTAGTTGTGATTCAGTTTGAAGAATATCTTTGCTGGATATCCAATTGTCTTCCAGTGGATGTAAATGGGAGAATACATAAAGATTCCCATTTTCAAAGAAACTGCCTGACTCATTCATCTGTACCAGAGACCAGACTGCGTCATTTGTTATACGGATGCAGGTATCCTGTTTGTCAGGAAACATGAACCCGAATTCTAGTTCGGGTTGTTCCTCATTAACAAAAAAATACCCATCTGAATTAAGCATCATGACCGTGCTGCCTTCAGTAGAGCTTTCCGGGAACATCTGCCGAAACAGGTCGAGGATATGCCCGGCAAGATAGTTCAATACAACTACTCCGTACAGGTTTCCAGCGTCATCGATGACTGGGGTTGAGAACCGTATCATTGGTTTATAGGGGGTCTCTATATCGCCATGTTCAATATTGAGATCAAGAACAGATACGTAGACCTGCCCTTTGTTGAGATGTATGCTATCGTTGAAGTAGTAACGATTACGTTTATTCTGCAGGTTCTCAACCGAAACAGCTTCAGGATTTCCATAGTTGTAGTTGACTCTTACCTGCTCCATTCCCTCCGCATCGATAAAGCGGATTTGGTCGTATTTTTGAGTGATCTTGGCAGTTTTTCTGAATATCCGTTCTGCATCACTCCTGGTATCATCAGAACACGCTGCAAGTGGTTTAGAAAGTAGTAATTCGCTAAGCATTAAAAGGTCGTCAGCGATAAAGGAGAGGGTCTCTTGAATTGAGATGGCTGCTCCATCAAGACTGATTTTTTTCTCAAGGATGAATTCAGACTTTTTTTGCTCAGACTGTATATTGTTGGATATTGAAATAATAGTGATAGACAAAAGTAAGAGTAATAAAAACAGCAGGATAGTCCCGGTGACCATATGTGTACTATTGAATTTTATTAGTTCCCGTTTGGTGTCTTTTGTATTCTTCAACATACCTCAATTATACTGAAGCATAATAAAAAAATACAAGTAGAAGTATGTTATAAATATGCAGCCAAGGGGGGCTCTTAGCTGCATGATATTTGATGAGGCATTCAAGGAACCTCATGGGCAAGCGTTATGTCTTGGCTTAAAATTGCCAGACAAAGCAACACAGCAGAGATTCTCTCATTTGCTGATACGATCGAGAAACGGCTGATGGGATTCTCAACCTTGCTTGAGACCCATCTCTTCAGGAAAACTCGCAGGGTTGAACAATCTGATCACGACGATTAGAAGGAAAGCCTATAGATTACCTGATACACAGTATTTCTTCTGGGAGATCATGGAAGCCAGCAGAAATCCCTACGTCCAGTTCAGATTCCTCAAGAAACTGATTTGAGTTAACAAAGCTTACACTTTTGGTAACACTTTGCAATATGCGAAAAAATAATTATTAAATATGTAATGATTTATAGGAAAGAATGAATACCGGCGATCGGACTTGAACCGATACGAGGTTGCCCCCAATAGATTTTGAATCTATCGTGTCTACCAATTTCACCACGCCGGCAGGAGCAGCGTCTGTCCCTCGGATCAGCCGCTGTGACAAAGGTGATTCTATTGGTTTCACGGGAAAATGACAATACCTTAACCGCTATATAAACCGTATATCCTGTCTGTGATACGAAGCATCACGGTCCCTGGATCCGTTTGAGCTCCTCTTTGTGGGTGTACATCTTCTTGTCCACCTGGATGTAGAGCTCATTGAAGGTGACACCGTCCTGGTAGGCTTCGATGCCGTAACTGAACTGGAGCTGCTGCATGAGGGGGTTCATGTGCCTCCTGCAGCGTGAGTAGATATCCTCTACCTGGACCTGTCCTGACCCGGCTGATTCGATGACGATGACGAACTCATCGCCAGCGAGACGTGCTACCATCTGCTCCCGGGAGAAGGTCTGCAAGAGGATCTTGGAGAACTCGAGGAGCACATAGTCCCCTATATGGTGGCCTTCGACATCATTGATCTGCTTGAACCCGTTGAGGTCGATCATCATGATCTGGAAGTCCCTGTGTTCGTCGATGAGCTGGTGCACATACCGGTCATAGCTGGAGCGGGAATAGAGGCCGGTCAGGTAGTCCTTCTCCCCCGGAGAGGTCTCGAAGAAGGAGTAGGCCACGAGGATTCCCAGGCTGATGGTGGTCCAGGAGAAGTTCAGCCTGGAATCCAATGTCTGGATGATCATCCCGATCACGGGCAGGGAGAGGATCACCACGAGGGTATGGATCCGGCTGAGGTCCTGTTTGTTCCGATTGACCAGGACGAGGAAGTAGGTATACAGGTAGAGGATGAGGATCAGCACGTAATTGACCCATAGGAGGGGACCGCTCTGATAGAGGTTTAGCTCAGGTTCGATCCAGTAGTAGATGGGGGTAAAGAAGTTGATGCACAGGAGGATGAAGACCAGGATGGCCGGCCCCTGGTAATAGAGCCGCTTCCTAAGCCGCCTCTGGTCATTGTTGAGGGTGATGTCCACATAGGAGATCAACAGGCCGGCAAGGACCGGGCTCAGCAGGACGAGCAGGAAGTTGGTCACGTGGTTGATCAGGAAGGCCGCAGGGTAGAGCTGGGTATCGAAGACCCAGGTGAGTGGTTCGGTGATGATGCTGGCAATGTTCACGAGGATGATGAGCTGGAGCAGCTTCTTTGACGGGAACTTGATCCTCATCTGCATGCTGGTGATCATGAAGATGACCAGCAGCATGAGAACTGCGTAGATATTGATCTGGAACTGGATCAGGTACTGCATATCGAATCCTTCTCGTTATTCTCTCTGATTCTAGTTCACAACAACCTGAAACACAAGAGTGAGTTGACTTTTTACAGGAGGCAGCGAGCCCATTGTGCAGATGGGAAGCAGATGGTACGATAGGAAGGCCAGGAGGCGGGGAGGATCCCGTCCTCACGGCAGGGGAGAGGGCAGAAGTTTCCCCCGGGGAGGAGGAACCGGCCCTGCCGGGAGAAAAATCTATTGAAAAAAAGAGATTTTTTGTTGATAATCCAAATGATTATATGTATTTTACTTAGAGACAAATACCAAATCACTGTTGAAAACCATTATTAAAGAATATAGGAGAGGTTGAACCATGGCTAAACAGCTACAATTCAATGAGGAGGCTCGACGTTCACTGGTTGCGGGTGTTGAGAAGATTTCAAGTGCAGTAAAAGTGACATTGGGACCGAAAGGACGAAATGTTCTTCTAGATAAGAAATTCGGTGCCCCCACCGTGACGAAGGACGGAGTATCCGTTGCAAAGGAGATCGAGCTCGAGGACCCGTTCGAGAACATGGGCGCACAGCTGCTGAAAGAGGTAGCTACCAAGACCAATGATGTTGCCGGTGACGGAACGACCACAGCGACCGTACTTGCATACTCGATCACCAAAGAGGGGATGAAGAGCGTTGCGGCAGGTATCAACCCCATGGGGATCAAGCGTGGGATCGACAGCGCTGTAGCTGATGCAGTCGTCGAGATCAAGAAGATCGCGAAAGAGATCAAGGACAAGGAAGAGATCGCACAGGTCGCTACCATCTCTGCGAACAACGACCGGGAGATCGGTGATGAGATCGCTCAGGCGATGGAGAAAGTCGGCAAGGACGGCGTCATCACCGTCGAGGAGTCAAAGAACATCGAGACCACGACCGATTTCGTCGAGGGTATGCAGTTCGACCGTGGCTACCTCTCCCCCTATTTCGCGAACAACCGGGACAACATGACCGCTGTCCTCGATGACCCGTTCATCCTGATCTTCGACAAGAAGATCTCGAACATGAAAGACCTCCTTCCCGTTCTGGAGAAGATCGCCCAGTCAGGCAAGCCGCTGCTGATCATTGCTGAGGATGTCGAGGGTGAAGCCCTTGCGACCCTCGTAGTCAACAGCCTCAGGGGAACCCTGAACGTCGTGGCAGTCAAGGCTCCCGGCTTCGGTGACAGAAGGAAGGCAATGCTCGAAGATATCGCGATCCTTACCGGCGGTGAAGTGATCTCAGAGGAACTTGGGCTCAAGCTCGAGAACACCGACCTCACCCAGCTCGGCCGGGCGAAGACCGTCAAGGTCGAGAAAGAGAACACCACCATCATCAACGGTGCAGGGAAGCAGGCTGACCTCAAGGCTCGGATCGGACAGATCAAGGCCCAGATCGGCGAGACCACATCTGATTACGACCGGGAGAAACTCCAGGAACGACTTGCCAAGCTCGCAGGCGGTGTTGCCGTCATCAATGTCGGTGCTGCTACCGAGGTAGAGCTCAAGGAGAAGAAGCACCGGGTCGAGGATGCGCTCTCAGCAACCCGTGCAGCCATCGAAGAGGGTGTGATCCCTGGCGGCGGCGTGACCCTCATCCAGGTCGTTAAGGTACTCGAGGGGAAAGACCTCGACAAGCTCACCGATGAGGAGCAGGTCGGTTACAAGATCGTGAGAAGGGCACTCGAGGAGCCTATCCGACAGATCGCTGAGAATGCAGGTCTTGATGGATCGATCATCGCTGACAAGGCAAAACATGAGAAAGTTGGCATCGGGTTCGATGCTTCATCGATGGAGTGGACAAACATGATCTCAGCTGGTATCATTGATCCTGCGAAGGTCACGAGAAGTGCACTGCAGAATGCAGCTTCCATCGCAGCACTGCTGCTGACCACCGAATGTGCGGTCACCGACCTGCCTGAGCCTGAGGCCCCAATGGCCGGCGGAGCTCCCGGCATGGGCGGCATGGGCGGCATGGGCGGCATGATGTAAGCTGACTGATAAGGGTTTTTAGTAAAGCTCGAAAGAGTTTAGTACAACTTCAGGATTGGCATCTCCCGCGTAAGCGGGAGGTGTTTTTTTTAGGAGCAGCCAAATGAAACGTGAAGATTATATGTTCTGTATCGGGTACCAGGGAGACACTGCCCTGGTGGACGGGCAGGCAAGGAAGACCTACGGCAAGGCTTCGATCGAGGAACTGGTGGGGAAGGGGCTGTATCGATTCGCCCTGAGCGGTGCCCTGTTCGATAACGACCAGGACTCCCTCAAACTCATCCGTGAACGGTACAATACCATAGCAGGTACGACCCTGATGACGACCGAGGACCTGAAGCAGATGTTCGGTGTCATTGAACCCTCAGATGCCATCACCCGGGTCATGCTGGTACGATAGGGACGCACCGAATCCCGATGCATACCTCCACTCACCTAAGCCTGATCACAGCTTGAAGTCATCTGCAGCCCTGAACATGGCCTTGAGGTTCGGTATCGGCACCTGGTTGACCGAACCTCCAGCTGCGAGGACGCAGCGGTTGTTCCCGTTGAATGACTCAAGCACCTTCGTGCAGTTCGCATAGGTCTCCTCTTCTGTCCACCCCTGCAGGTCGAGCGGGCTCAGCCCCCCGAGCAGTGATAACTTCCCCCCTGTCAACTCGAGTGCATCCATCGGCGCGATCTCGGGCAGGTACTGCCAGGCGACCATGCCGGAATCTGCTATGGCTGGTGCCACATGCCGTGCTGTGGAGTCGTTATGGAGCCATCGCTGGGTGTTGGGGAAATCCTCGAACAGCCTGAGGTAGCCGGGGAGGATGAGCTCACGGTAGAGCGGTTCACTCAGGAATGCCGACAGGTCATCCGCGATGAATATATGGTGAAGGGAACCGAGGATCTTCTCCTGGGCCTTCATGAACCTGATCGTCGTCTCGATGACCACGTCCATGATCTTCTCCACCAGGTCCGGATCGAGCAGTGCATCCATGCTGAACTGGCTGATCCCCCTGATGTTAGCCCCTACCGTGAAGGGACCCATGACCGGATGCGGGTTGATCCTGTACCCCTCGGGACAATGGTCTACCATGTATTCCAGGGTCTTGAGGGCCTGCCCCATGTAGTTGTCACCGTAGGGGTCGCCAGGTTCGAGCCAGTCCAGGTCGCTGATCCCTTCTGCGGCAGCGATCCTCGGGTTCGGATGTACCGAGATGAACCCCGCATCATCGAACCGAACGACCCCGCCGAGACCGCTGGCCTCAGCGACGGCCCCCATGTCCGGGACCGGGTTGCCGATCCCGTCGAGCAGCTCCAGGGCCTCGACCTGGCAGTCGAGGGTCACCTGCGGATTATGGAAGTACTCGTCGAGGTTGACTCCCGTGATGGATTTGAAGAAGGGGAATGTATAGAAGTTGAAGACGGCATGGCCGTCTGATCTCTCTCCCGCGATGCTTTCCCGCAGTCGCTGCAGGTTCCTTTCCCGTAATGTCGACATATGCTGTTGCCTCTCTCAATGTATGAATACAGATTTGCCATATAGAAATGACTACGTAATCTTTTACGTATGATACCCCATGAATTTCCAGATGTCAACACAGATCATCTGAATAAGATCTGCCTCTGGTGACGATGGGGGGAGGAAAAAGCGAGGAAGTAGGGAGACTTCCATCTGCGCTCTGGGAATCTTCCTTGACTACTGGGGATTAAAATGATACTTTTTCTCGATACTATCAATAAAAAACATGTGAGGAATCATACTATGACAGCATTATTTTCAGCTTTTCCTGCACTGATGGCAGCCCCTGCCTCTGGTGGAGAAGCAACGTCAGGTTCCATGGTGACGACCTTCGTCACCTTTGGATTAATCATCCTTGTCTTCTATTTCCTGATCATCCGTCCTCAGCGGAAGAAGGAGAAGGAGACCAAGGAGATGATCAGTGCCGTGAAGAAGGGCGACAAGGTCGTCACGATCGGCGGCATCCGGGGTACGGTAATGTCCGTGAAGGATGATGCGGTCGTACTCAAGGTCGATGACAATGCCAAGATCGAATTCTCGAAAGGCGCTATCTCAAGCGTCATCAACAAGAAAGAAGAGAAGGCTGCTGCCGCAAAACCTGCTGCGAAGAAAGGTGCCGTGAAGAAGCCTGCAGCCGTCGAAAAAGCGGCTGATGCTGAAGAGACCGAATCTGCAGAGCAGGAAAAAAAATAAGAATACGAGAGAGCAGGGGGTGAACCCGTACCGGGTTGACCCTTCTGATTAATATCTCTAATGGAGTTTCACAATGACTAAACGCGGACGTTTGTTCATCGTGCTCCTGGTGCTGGTTGTCGCAGGGGTCTTCCTCTATCCGACGATCAGCTGGTACTTTGCGGTACCACAGGAGACAAAGGACCTTGCGACAGGATCGAAAGAGCAGATCAAAGAGTATGCTCGAGGTCTTGCGACGCAGGAGCTCCGGGACCTGAAGGCTATGAGTGTCTCAGATGCCCTCCCCGGAGACTACGACTACTTGAAAGAAGTAGCCAAAGATTCATATAAGAGTCGCGGAATTGATACACCTTCAGGGGCTTGGACCGTTGAAGATGTGATGAGGGCCTTCTCAACAGAGCAGGGATTGTTCAATGCGATCGAAAACTACTACCGGTCTGATCTGATCGGGATCAAGGAAGACAGCTCCTCTGTCCTCCAGCTCGGTCTTGACCTGTCAGGCGGTATGAGTGTGCTGCTCGAGGCAGATACCGATGCATATGCCGAGAAGGTCGGCAGGGACATCTCCGAGGCAGAGGTCTCAGCCAAGGTACAGGAAGATATGGAGATCCTCAATAACAGGATCGACCAGTTCGGCGTGACCGAACCTGACATCAGGCTGCAGGGATCCGACCAGATCCTCGTCGATGTGCCTGGTGCGGCAGATCCTGAGCGGATCAACTCGTTCCTCCTCGGTAAAGGCTCACTGACCTTCCACATCGTGGATGAGGAAGCTTCCCAGCAGGTACAGGCGTATGTTGCCGAGAATCCTGCGGAGCAGTTCACCGACAGCGGTGCGATCAAGCAGCATGACTTCCTTGACGCAGGGAAGATCGTTGCCGGCTATTATGTGGAAGACGATTACGGGATCGATGAGCTCCAGCGGCTCGTAGTCCTCGAAGAGGAAGTCGGTCTTGACGGGATCCATATCATGGAGGCTACAACGGGGACCAACCCCATAACCGGTCGTCCTACCGTCAACTTCCAGCTCGATGATGACGGCGGCGAGATCTTCTACAAGCTGACCTCCACCCATACCAACGAGACCATGGCGGTCGTCATGGACGGCAAGGTCAAGGCGATGGCTAACATCAGCGAACCCATCCGTTCAAGTGTCCAGATCACCGGTTTCTCCTCGGAAGAGGCCCAGGCGCTCTCTATCGTCCTCAAGACGGCAGCGCTGCCGATCGAGCTGAACGTCATCAACCAGCAGGCTGTGGGTGCCTCCCTCGGAGAGGATGCGGTGTCGAGCGGTCTTCGTGCGATCGCGATCGGGTTCGTCCTGGTCATCATCTTCATGGCGATCTACTACCGGAGGGCCGGGATCATCGCTGGCATCGCGCTGCTGATGAACCTGGTGCTGATGCTCTCAGTCCTCTCAGCGTTCAACCTGACGCTGACGCTGACCAGTATCGCCGGTCTCATCCTCACTGTGGGTATGGCCGTTGATGCGAACGTCATCATCTTCGAGAGGATCAAGGAGGAGTACCGACTCGGTAAGTCGGCTGAAGCCTCAGTGAAGGCCGGGTTCCAGAAAGCCTTCTGGACCATCATGGATGCGAATATAACGACATTCATCGCGGCCCTGGTCCTCTCACAGCTTGGCTCAGGATCCGTGGCAGGGTTCGCAAACACCCTTGCTGTCGGTATCGTCAGTTCAATGTTCACAGCCCTGTTCGTCTCACGACTCATCTTTGACTTTGCTGTAGAGCAGAGGGGTGTAGAGAAACTGCACATCGACTGGAGGCTGTAATGAGTACTAAGACCATCAACTTCACAAACATGCGGAACTATATGTTCGGCCTGTCAATCCTGCTGATCATCGGCGGTATCGTCGGCATGATCGTGCTCGGCGGTTTCAACCTCAGTATCGACTTCCAGGCGGGCTTGAGCCAGCGGGTCCAGATAGCCGATGAGGGATTCTCCCTGACCGTCCCGGAGACTTCCGGGGAGATCACCTTCGATGTCAACGGCAGTACCGTGGTCCTCACGCTCAGGGATGAGAATGGGGTCGCTGCTACCAGCTTCACTGCTGCTGCCTACCCGACCATCGGGGATCTCGTGGGTGCCCTGCAGGGGACCTACGGTGTCGAGGCGGCCCTGATCGGCCCTGCCTCAGCATCGACTGACTCGATCGTCACTGGCCTGAGCCTTCCCTATGAGATCTCGGCAGCACCGGTATATGTGAATATCGCGAATGCTGATTCCTCCTCGTTCATCACCATCGATGAGATGAGGGAGGCTCTCTCCTCGATGAACGTGGCCCAGGTACAGGTCGTCGGTGACGACTACAACCAGGAGTTCCAGATCAGGGCAGAGACTGAATCCGAAGGGGCTAAGGATGAGCTCGAAGCCGATATCTTCGCGCTGCTCAAGAGCCAGTTCGGGGACCACAGTGTCGTCATCAAGGGTTCTGACTATGTCGGGCCCAAGTTCTCGGCAGCCCTTACCACAAGCTCGATCATCCTGGTCATCGTCGCGCTCATCCTGATCGCGATCTACATCTGGGTACGGTTCAAGCTCGCGTATGCCATCTCGGCCCTGACGGCCCTGGCTCACGACGTCCTGATCATGCTCGGCTTCATCGCCGTCTTCAGGCTCGAGGTGTCGACCACCACGATCGCGGCGGTCCTGACCATCATCGGTTACTCCCTCAATGATACCATCGTCGTGTTCGACCGGATCAGGGAGAACACCAAGGGGATGAAGGGCTCAGCCCTCTCCGGGATCATCAATACCAGTATCACACAGTCACTGAGCAGGACATTGATCACCTCACTTACCACGCTCCTGGCTGTCATACCGCTGTTCATCTTCGCGACCGGCTCTATCAAGCTGTTCGCACTCAACCTCATCGTCGGTATCGTGGTCGGTACGTATTCATCGATCTTCATCGCTTCCCCGGTACTGCTTACCCTCATGAAGAGGATCAAGCATAAGTCGGACGAGCATCTCGGCAAGACTGCCGAAGCTGATGAGCCTGTTTCCGCAGAGCCTGCAAAGCTTACCGTAGTGAACGAGGATGTTGAGATCCCGTCGATCGAACGGAAGAAGAAGGGAAAACGCCAGACTAAGAAATAGTCGTTGTTAACCAGTAATCCCAGAAGCCGCCTTGCATTGCAGGGCGGCTTCTTCTATGATAGGGGCAGTCACAGCCACTGGAGGGAATCCGTATGCAGGATGAACGGATGATAGACTATATACGGGGGCTCGTCTCCTATGATAATGACCTGCTCCCGCTCCTTGATGCGGAGGCCCCGCACCGGGATGATATACAGCCGTTCATTGAGCCGGAGCTCGCGAAGCTGCTCGGGCTGCTCATCAGGCTGGGGAAGGCAAGACGGGTCCTGGAGCTGGGGACCGGCATCGGCTACTCGACCATCTGGCTGGCAGAGGCCGTGAAGGAGACCGGCGGGGTGCTTGTCGCCATGGACAACCATGAGCGGACGAGCCGTGAGGCTGCCGGCAACTTCGGGAAGGCCGGGATCGATGAGGTGCTCGAGTTCCGGTTCGGTGATGTCGAGGAGCTCATCCCCGAGGCCGTCAGGGCCGGGGAGCAGTATGACCTCATCTTCCAGGACTGCGGGAAGTATGTCTATGATATCGTGTACGAGGATATCTATACGCTCCTCGCACCGGGGGGACTGCTCGTCACCGATGACACGCTCCTGCAGTTCGACCCGAAGATCCGCAAGGGACTCGGTGTGCATGTGCAGCAGTACAACAGCAGGCTGTTCGCCGATGCCCGGTACTACTCGACCATCCTGCCGGTGGGGCAGGGTGCGGCGCTCAGCCTGAAGCGGTAGGAGGCAGTATGCATATTGTACGGTCACGGGTCATGGGGATCTGTTCCGGAGTCCAGAGCGCGATCCTGAAGGTCGAGGAGGCGATACGCCTCGGGAAGGCTGAGGGGCTGCCGGTCTATACGATCGGCCCGCTGATCCACAACGAACAGTACCTTGCACGATTGGCTTCCCAGGGCGTGGGGATCGTCACGAACCCGGAAGATGCCGAACCCGGCATCGCGGTGATCCGTGCGCACGGCATTCCCGGGGGACTGCGCACCTCCTTCGAGGAGGCGGGCTATCGGCTGGTGGACGGGACCTGTCCGAGAGTCCTCAGGTCCCAGAGGATCGTCAGGGAGCGTACTGATGCCGGCGATGTCGTGGTGCTGGTAGGTGACCCGGGGCACGGCGAGGTCACGGCTGTGGCAGGGGCTGCGGCGGATCCTTCCCGGGTCCGGATCATCCATGGACTCGAGGAGGTATCCTCCCTCACTATCGACCGACCGGTGACCCTCCTGTCCCAGACGACCTTCTCGAGCTCCCGGTTTGACGGGATCGCAGCAAAGCTGCAGCTCCTCTCGGATGCGGCAGGCTTCCCCCTGACGGTCGTGAGGAGCATCTGCCCATCGACGAGCAACAGGCAGCAGGCACTTACAGAACTCTGCAGCAGGGTGGAAGCGGTCATCGTCATCGGTGGGAAGGGCAGTTCGAACACCAGGCGGCTCTATGAACTGGCCGCTGCGTGTACCGCGAACGTCTGGCATATTAACTCGCCGGAGGAGGTCACCGCCGATATGTGCGTCTTCCGTGAGATAGGGGTCACCGCAGGGGCTTCGACCCCGGATTGGCTGATCGAGGCGGTCGAAGGGCAACTCAGGAATATGGCCTGAGTACCAAGCGCCGATTGATTTTACTTGGTTCATGTATTATAGTTTACCTTAGCGGAGCCAGGAGTTCCTGACTCCGGTCCACTTTGATGATGATTAGGTGCTTATGAGTAAAGAAACCATTTTCTCCATACCATTGCCGACGATACGAAGATTCCCTGCCTATCTGCGCATGCTCAAGGATTATCAGGCGAATGGTGACACCTGGGTCTCGGCGACCAAGCTTGCGGTCGACCTCAGGCTCAAGCCGATACAGGTCCGCAAGGATATGGCCTGTACCGGTGTCGAGGGAAAACCAAAGGTAGGTTTCGAGCTGACCGAACTCATCCATGCGATCGAGCACCATCTCGGCTGGGACAATACCTCTGATGCCATCCTTGTCGGTGCCGGACACCTTGGGAACGCCCTCGTCGGCTATAAAGGGTTCGAGAACTATGGGCTCAGGATCGTGGCCATCTTCGATGAGGACCCCAAGAAGGTCGGGACGAAGAGCTATGACATCGAGATACAGGCGATGGATGAGCTCGAAGGTGTCATCGAGTCCATGGGCATCAACATCGCAGTCCTCACTGTCCCGGCGATCTACGCGCAGGAGATCGCTGAACGGCTGGTAGCGGGTGGCATCAAGGGCATCTGGAACTTCGCCCCGAAGAACCTCAGGCTGCCTGAGGAGATCATCGTCCAGAGGACGGACCTGGCGACCAGCTTCGCCGAGCTCTCCTCGAAGCTGCGTACCTCCATCGAGCAGAAGAAGCGGACTGTACGGAAGAAAGTCCGGTAACTAAGCGAAATAATCAGAAAAACCCCAAAAAACTCTAAAAGATATATTTATATCGATTGACATGTATCGATTAATCTGTGTATAGTGGTGGCGTAAACTAAATAGATAAAAATTTATCGTAATGGAGGGTTTACGTATGAGTACCAAGACCACGAATGATGTCCAGTTCACCGGTGCCAAGACGGCAGAGGAGTTGGAACTGCTGATCACACAGGTCAGGCAGGCACAGGCAGTCTATGCGAAGTATACGCAGGAGCAGGTCGACACGATCTTCCGGAATGCGGCGATCGCAGCCAATGAGGCAAGGATCGAGCTTGCCAAGATGGCAGTAGCGGAGACGGGGATGGGGATCGTCGAGGACAAGGTGATCAAGAACCACTTTGCATCCGAGTTCATCTTCAACAAGTACAAGGATACCAAGACCTGCGGGCTGATCGAGGACGACCAGTCCTTCGGGATCAAGAAGATCGCGGAGCCCATCGGCGTGATCTGCGGTATCGTGCCGACGACGAACCCGACATCGACGGTGATCTTCAAGGCGCTGATCGCCCTGAAGACGCGGAACGCGATCATCTTCTCACCCCACCCGCGGGCCAAGGAGTCGACCGTAGAGGCCGCACGCATCATCAAGAAGGCTGCAGAGGCTGCCGGTGCACCGGCAGGTCTCGTCGGTTGGATCCGGGAACCCTCCCTCGAACTCTCAGCACAGCTGATGAAGCATGATGCGATCAACCTGATCCTGGCAACAGGCGGTCCCGGGATGGTCAAGGCGGCCTACTCATCAGGGAAACCTGCTATCGGGGTAGGGGCGGGTAACACCCCGGCCGTGATCGATGAGACGGCAGATATCAAGATGGCGGTCAATTCGGTCATCCTGAGCAAGACCTTCGACAACGGGGTCGTCTGTGCCTCAGAACAGTCTGTCATCGTCCATAAGAACCTCTATGCCGCAGTGAGGAAGGAGTTCGCCGACCGGGGAGCATACATCCTGGGCGGGAAGGAACTCGACAAGGTCAGGGACGTGATCCTCGACAAGAAGCGGGGGACGATCAATGCCGCGATCGTCGGGCAGAAGGCTTCCGCGATCGCCAAGCTCGCAGGCATCGAGGTCCCGGAGACAGCCAAGATCCTCATCGGCGAGGTGAAGGATATATCACATGCCGAGCCCTTCGCCCATGAGAAGCTCAGCCCCTGTCTTGCCCTCTATGCATGCAAGGATTTCGACGAAGGAGTCGACATGGCACGGAGACTGGTAGAACTCGGTGGATTCGGCCATACCTCGGTCCTCTATACTGACCTCCAGAACCAGGACCGCATCAAGCGGTACGGCGACGTCGTGAAGACCGGCCGTGTCCTGATCAACATGCCGGCCTCACAGGGTGCGATCGGCGATATCTATAACTTCAGGCTCGAGCCCTCACTGACCCTCGGCTGCGGAAGCTGGGGAAACAACTCCGTGAGTGAGAACGTCGGGGTCAAGCACCTGATGAACATCAAGACCGTTGCTGAGAGGAGGGAGAATATGCTCTGGTTCAAGATACCGCCGAAAGTCTACTTCAAGTACGGGTGCCTCCCGATCGCCCTGCAGGAGCTCAAGGGGAAGAAGCGATGCTTCATCGTCACCGACTCCTATCTCTTCAACAACGGGTATGTCGACAAGATCACCAGGGTGCTCGATGAACTGGGGATCGATACCGAGTGCTTCCACCAGGTGAAGCCCGACCCGACCTTGAGTACCATCAATGAGGGGGTAGCCATCCTGAAGGCGTTCCAGCCCGATGTGATCATCGGCCTCGGCGGGGGATCCCCCATGGACGCCGCGAAGATCATGTGGCTACTCTACGAGAATCCCGACGTCTCCTTCGAGGGGCTGGCACTTCGTTTCATGGATATCGAGAAGAGGATCTACTCCTTCCCGAGCATGGGGAAGAAGGCTACCATGGTAGCGATCCCAACCACCTCGGGAACAGGTTCGGAAGTGACCCCCTTCTCGGTCGTGACCGATGACAGGACGGGGATGAAGTACCCGATCGCGGACTATGCGCTCACCCCCCATATGGCGATCGTGGATGCCGAGCTGGTGACCTCGATGCCTGCAGGGCTGACTGCTGCGTCAGGTATCGATGCCCTGACCCATGCCCTCGAGGCCTTCGTCTCCATCATGGCTACCGACTATACCAACGGGATCGCACTGGAGGCGATCAGGATCCTCTTCAAGTACCTGCCTGCAGCCTACGAGAACGGGGGTGTCGATGTACGGGCACGGGAGAAGGTCCACAATGCCTCGACCATGGCCGGTATGGCATTCGCCAATGCCTTCCTCGGGGTCTGCCACTCCATGGCCCACAAACTCGGGGCGGCATTCCACATCCCCCA
Source organism: Spirochaetia bacterium (assembly GCA_963677595.1). Classification (GTDB taxonomy): domain Bacteria; phylum Spirochaetota; class Spirochaetia; order CAKZLE01; family CAKZLE01; genus CAKZLE01. The sequence continues at coordinate 728,117 of OY782041.1, read as the reverse complement.
CGGGGTAGCCAATGCCCTGATGATCAATGAGGTCATCGCCTTCAATGCCACGGATGTGCCGGTCAAGCAGGCTGCCTTCCCGCAGTACGAGTACCCGACTGCCATCAGCCGGTATGCCAGGGTCGCTGATTACCTCAAGGTGGGCGGAAAGACCGATGCTGACCAGGTCGTGAAGCTCATGGAGCTGATCGAGGATCTCAAGCAGCGGCTGAACATACCGAAGAGCATCAGGGAGTGGGGGATCAAAGAAGAGGATTTCCTCGCCAAGGTCGATGAGCTCTCCGAGCAGGCCTTCGATGACCAGTGTACCGGGGCGAACCCGAGATACCCCCTGATCTCCGAGATCAAGAAGATGTACCTCTCTGCCTTCTATGGGGAAGGGAAGTAACAGGCAAAACGGCTGAAGGACGGCGATGCCGTCCTTCAGCTTGATACATACAGCTTCCAGGCCATAGGCATGAGCAACCGGGTTCTTACGTTTTTCCTTCCTTTGTCTCCCCCTCCCGCTGCCCATGGTCCTGGAAGCGTTTCTTACTGCTGAGGTCGATGATGAAGATTGAACTGTGTATGGGATCCTCCTGCTTCGCGCGGGGGAACGCGAGACTGCTCAAGGAGCTGGAAGCCTACTGTGCGTCGCGGAAAGAGGACCGGATAGAACTATCCGGTCATCTCTGTCTGGGGGACTGCTCACGAGGCCCGAATGTCCGGGTCGACGGGGTTCTCTATCAGGGGCTGGGAGCCGGTGACATCATCGCGTTGCTCGAAGGAGAGGGGGGACAGGATGAAGCTTGAGCCGATATACACGGAGATGACGCAATGCCGCGACTGCTATAAATGCGTGCGGGTCTGCCCGGTCAAGGCGATACAGGTCCAGGACGGCTCAGCCAGGGTCGCACATGACCGCTGCATCTTCTGCGGGAAGTGTGTCGATATCTGCCCGGCCCATGCCAAGAAGATCAGAAACGATGTCCCGAAGGTGAAGCGGCTGCTCAGGGAGAAGGACGCAGTCTACGTATCGCTTGCCCCTTCGTTCGTGACCGAGTTCATCGGGAAGGAGGAGCAGCTGCTCAAGGCCCTCGTCGCCCTCGGGTTCGCCGGGGTCTCCGAGACCGCCCTCGGTGCCGAGATCGTCTCAGGAGAGGTCGACAGGCTGCTCCGGGAGCAGTCGGACTTCCCTTACATCTCGACCGCCTGCCCGACGGTCGTGGAGGCTGTCAGGAAGTACTACCCGTCGATGCTCTCCTCCCTGACCCCGCTTGCCTCCCCCCTGGGGGCCCATTCGCTCCTGCTGCGGGACCTGTACGGTAAGGATGTCGGGATCGTCTTCATCGGGCCGTGCATCTCCAAGAAACTCGAGGCTGATCGGAACCCGGGGCTGCCTGATGCGGTGCTGACTTACCGGGAACTCACGGCTTGGCTGCAGGAGCGAGGGATGGACCTTGACAGGCCCGAGACACTCCGAGGGGAGAGTACTTCACTTGATCCCATGGGCAGCTGGTACGGTATAGCCTCGACTCCTGTGGATGATGAACCGGTACGATTCGTACCCTACCTTGCCGGTGAGACGACGAACTACGCGCTTGAGAACGGCATGATCGCGACCCTAGAACAGGGGGATGTGGGACTGCAGGACCGTACAACCGGCATCGCGGGGACCGCGGCAGTCCTGGAATCCCTGGGGGGGATCAAGAAGGCCTGCAGCGATGTGAATCTCATCGGGCGGATCCCCCGGTTCTATGAGATGCTCAGCTGTGCCGGGGGATGTGTGAACGGTCCCGGCTGCCTGCAGGGGGCTGCTTCCATCATCAAGAAGGCGGTCGGCAGCCGGTATACCAGGGAACGGCTCGGAGGGCTCGGGGGCGAGAGCCGGGAACGGCCGGCGACCCCGCCGTCGATCACGTTCCAGTACCATCTGCCCGTCACACAAGACCAGCTGCCGGCAGGTCCCGCGTCCTTCGAGATAGAACAGGCCCTGCGGAAGCTTGGGAAGGCTGATGAGGCAGAACGTCTCGACTGCGGCGGGTGTGGGTACTCCTCCTGCAGGGATTTCGCGGCTGCCTGGCTCGCTGATATGGCGGAACCGGAGATGTGCGTGACGAAGATGAGGAAGCAGGCGCAGAGCAAGGTCGACATGCTGCTGAGGACCCTCCCCATGGGGGTGGTGATCGTCAATCGGGAGTACCGTATCGTCGACTGCAACGCACAGTTTTTGAACCTCTTCTCCTCCGTCACCTATGAAGCCGACGATGTAGAGCTTGGCAAGGTGTCGGGGAGCATGCTCAAGCGCTTCATCGACCTTGAGCATGATCTCTCCCAGGTCTTCAGCGGGATCTCCCAGGTACGGAACCGGAAGCACGAGGATGAACAGCGGATCATCGAGGTGACGCTCTTCTCCATCGACAACCGACGGATGGCTGGTGCCCTCTTCCAGGATACCACGACCATCACGCGTAACCGGGATGCCGTCATGAGACGCGCGGAGGCAGTCATCCAGAAGAACCTCCAGAGTGTCCAGCAGATCGCCTCCCTGCTCGGGGAGAATGCTGCGGAGACGGAGATCATGCTCAGTTCGATGATCGACGTGTTCGAGCGTCCCGGGGACCAGCTATGAGATATGTGGTGGATGTGGACTATGCCCAGTTCTACAAGCATAGGCAGCGCATAGGCGGGGATGTCTTCCTCTCCTCGAGGAACCCTGAACGTTCCAGGATCGTCTGCACCCTCTCTGACGGGCTCGGGAGCGGGGTGAAGGCGAACGTGCTGGCCAACCTCACCGCCCATATGGCGGAGAAACTCTCGTTCAGCCCGCTGGATGCGGAACACTCCGCGGAGATCATCATGAACACCCTCCCGGTCTGCCGTGAACGGAAGATCAGCTATGCGACCTTCACGATCGCGACACTGGAGTTCAACGGTACGAAGGAAGTCACCGTCCAGCTCACCGAGTATGACAACCCGTCAGCCCTGCTGTTCAGGGGGAGTGAGGGACGGCTCGTACCGAAACAGCGGATGACCCTGGAGCGGGAACGGGCGTTCAAGGATGAGCATATCTACACATCAGCTCTTGCCCTCTCGAACCATGACCGTCTCGTCATATTCACCGACGGGGTGACCCAGGCAGGGTTGGGAACAGCCCGGTACCCCCTCGGGTGGAGACGCAGCGGTGTGGGTGAGTTCGTGGAGAAGGTGCTGCAGGATACCCCCGGGATCTCATCGAAGGAGCTCGCCAACAGCGTGATACGCAAGGCACGGAGTCTCGATGACGGGGTTCCGAAGGATGACATCACCTGTGCGGTCATCACGGTCCGGCAGCCGCGGGACCTGATCATCGCCACCGGTCCTCCGATCGACCCGGGACAGGACAGGCGGCTCGTGGAGAAGGTCATGCAGTTCGACGGCAGGAAGATCGTCTCCGGCGGTACCACCGCCCAGATCTTCGCCCGGGAACTGGATCGCGACGTCCAGGTGGACCTGTCTAGCTGGACCCCTGATATACCGCCCGCCTCGACGATGAAAGGTGCCGACCTGGTCACGGAGGGGATGCTTACGCTCAACCAGGTAGCCCGTGAACTCGAGGAGCAGACCCCCACGGAGGGGCTCCCGGGACATGCAGTACGTTCGTATCTCGAACTGCTGCATGCCAGTGATCGGGTCTTCTTCCTGGTCGGTACGAAGATCAACGAGGCGCACCAGGACCCGAACATCCCCTTCGATATCGGGATACGGAGAACGATCATCCAGCGGATCAGGAACGTGCTGGAAGATGTCTATATGAAAGAGACGTCTATAGAATATATCTGATGGGAGAAGAGACCATGGAACCAGTCACCGTTGAGATCTGCACCGGGACGGCATGCTTCGTCATGGGAGGAGCAGAACTGCTGCTCCTCGGGGATGAGCTTGAGGCCCGATGGCAGGAGTATGGCCTGACGAGAGACGATATCGATCGTGCTGTCAGGATCAAGGGAAAGAACTGTACCGGTCACTGCCGGCTCCCGGGGATGAGGCCCCCGTTCGTGGTGATCGACGGAGTGCTTGTCGGGGAGGCGACTATCGGGAAGATCGCGGATGCGATCCTGAAGGACGTCCTTGACCTGACGACCGGGAGGAGGGACACATGCTGACACAGAAGAACCAATACACCTACCTAAGGCGGGAGTTGGCAACGACTGTCCTCAGGCTCTATTTCGCCGGGGAGTTGGAAACGGGGATAGACCGTATCCCGGTGGCGATGATCCCTCGGGACCATGACCATTCCCGATGCTGTGTCTACAAGGATCGGGCTATGATCAGGAGCCGGTTGCTATCCCTGATGGGCGTCGAACTCGAGACCGAGGATGATGAGTACACACCCTTGAGCAGCTATGCGGGAGCCGCACTTGCAGCAGGACCAGTCAGGCCGTTTCCTATCCTGACCGTGATCAAGGGGGGCTGCAGCTCCTGTACGAAGAGCAAGTACCAGGTCACCGAGCTCTGCCGGGGATGTCTGGCAAGACCCTGCAAGACGAACTGTCCCAAGGATGCGATCAGCTTCCAGGGGAACCGTGCCTTCATAGATGAGGAGAAGTGCGTCAACTGCGGGAAGTGCCGAAACGTCTGCCCCTTCAGCGCGATCAACTACCTACCCGTTCCCTGTGAGGATGTCTGTCCGGTGGGGGCGATCAGCAAGGACGACTACGGCCAGGTCCAGATCGACCGTGAGGCCTGTATCGACTGTGGACGCTGTTCACGGGCCTGCCCCTTCGGGGCGATCGTCGAGCGGTCCCAGATCCTCGATGTGGCGAAGCGGCTGAGCGGTACACAGCATACCACTGCGTTAGTTGCCCCATCGATCGACGGGCAGTTCCCGGGGACCCTCGGACAGATCCTCTCCGGCTTGAAGGAGCTGGGCTTCGACCAGGTCATAGAGGTCGCGCAGGGTGCACAGCTGACCGTCGAGCATGAGGCTGCGGAACTGCTCGAGAACAAGGCAGCCGGGAACTATATGACTACCTCCTGCTGCAGTGCCTATGTATCGAGTGTCGAGCGGCACATACCGGAACTGATGGGGCACGTCTCCCATACCCGGAGCCCCATGTCTTATTCGGCAGAGCAGGCGAAGCAGGATGTCCCCGGGACCTTCACGGTCTTCATCGGTCCCTGCATAGCCAAGAAGCAGGAGGGGGCTGAGGACCCCTATGTCGATACCGTGCTCACCTTCGAGGAGCTGGCTGCCTTCTTCGTCGCTGAGGATATCGACACGCAGGAGATCGAGGACACCTACGGTACGTTCGGGAAGCTGCCAAGGAGATTCGCCGCCGCTGGCGGGGTAGGCGGGGCTATCACTGACCATCTTGGGGATGCTGGCGATCTTAGGATCATGAGTATCCAGGGGCTGGACAGGAAGACCATCAGGCTGATGAAGACCTGGGAGAAGCGTCCCCCCGAGGCTGACCTCATAGAGGTCATGTGCTGTGAGGAAGGCTGCATTGGGGGGCCCGGCTGCATCGCCGACCCGCGGCTGACGAAGCGGAAATTCGCTTAGGGGATACAAAGACCGGACCGATCTGTTGACCGGTCCGGCAGCTCCTACAAGCTATACAATCGCATCCTGAAGCTGATTAGAGAATAGCGTTCATGACAAACAGTACAACAACACCGACTGCGGAGAGTGAGAGGACTGCCCCGAACCAGTGCCACAGCATCTCTTTGACGTCAGTAAGACCGGTTGTCCTGTTAACGACCCAGAAGTAACTGTCATGAAGGTTGGTGATACCGATCGATCCGATACAGCAGGCAAGACCGGCCATATAGGGATTCACGCCGGGCATTGCCAGAAGGATAGGAGCTGATATTGAACCTGCCGTCAGCATCCCTACGGTTGCTGAACCGGTGACGATTCTCAGGAGGAATGCCATGAGGTAGGGAAGGACGATCCCTGGGATATTGGCATCAACGAGCAGCCCTGCGATCGCATCGCCGGCACCGCTTGCCTTGAGTACTGCCCCGAGAGCCCCGCCTGCACCAGTGACGAACACGATGATGCCTGCATCCTTGATGGAGTGGTCGAGGATCCCTACGACCTCTTTACGATCCATCTTTCCTGCAAGACCGTAGATCGCGATCAGGACACCGATACCGACAGCTACGATCGGGTTACCGATCGTTGCGACTACTGATTTGAATGTACCGGTGAAACCAGCCATGTTCCCGACTGTGTTGAGCAGGATCAGGAGGATCGGGATGAATATCGGGGCGAATGAGATGAACGTCCCCGGGAGTTCTGCTTCATTGATCTGTGTGGAATCAGCGAGCTCTTCCTTGGTATAGGGTCTGTCGATCAGCTCTATCGGGTCTCCGTTAGGATGTGGGAGTTTGAAGAGCTTCTTCCCGACCCATTTGGAATAGGCAAGACCGCCAAGGGTTATTGGGATCGCAGCTATGAAACTGTACAGCATGAACACTCCGATATCAAGCCCGAAGAAACTGACTACAGCCAAGGGGCCTGGTGTTGGAGGTATCAGTGAATGGGTAACCAGGAGTGCTGTCCCAAGAGCACAGGTGATAGCGGTCAATGACCTGCCGGTGTTCCTCGAGAGAGACTTCGCAAGAGGGGCAAGGACAACGAAAGCCGAGTCGCAGAAGACAGGTATCGATACGATGAAACCTGTGATCATCATCGCTACATCTTCTTTCCCCTTCCCGAGGATCTTGATGAATGTGATAGCCATACGCTTGGCTGCCCCACTCACCTCGAAGATCGCTCCCATCATGACACCGAATCCGATGATGATACCGATGGAACCCAATGTGCCCCCGAAGCCGCTCTTGATTGAGTCAAGCACGGTTGCGGAAGGTAGACCTGCGATCAACCCTGCTGCTACCGCACCGATGATCATAGCAGGGAAGACATGAACCTTTGTTCGCGTGACGAGATAGAGTATGACACCGATTGCTATGATCAGCCCGATGATGACTCTTACAACATTAACATCACCCATCTTATATACGCTCCTTTTGAGTAAATTATTTACAGGGGTACCACACACACTGTGTCTGGGTCGGTACCCCCAGTATACATGAAACTAGATGACCGGTCCCAGGCAGTAGAAGTCCATCGACTTGGTGTACTTGATGGCCTCTCCCTTGCTGGTCTCGCCCGATGCCACACGCAGCATCATCTCGAAGACCTCCTCACCGATCTCCTCGATCGAACGTTCCCCGGTGACGACCCTCCCGGCATTGATGTCCATATCATGGCTCATTCGGTCGTAGGTGATCGGGTTCCCGCAGATCTTGATGACGGGAACTACCGGGAAGCCCTGGGGTGCCCCGCGTCCGGTCGAGAAGAGGATGACCTGTGCCCCCCCGACAGCCATGCCTGAGAGCAGTTCGATCTCACGTCCCGGTGAGTCCTTGATCCAGAGGCCTTTCCCCCTCGGGACCTCGGTATACTCGATGACGCCCTCGATGGTCTTGGTCCCCGACTTCACGATCGCCCCGAGAGATTTCTCCTCGATGGTGCTCAGCCCTCCCTTGATGTTCCCCGGGGTAGGCTGGCCCTTCCTCATATCGACACCGATAGCCTTGGCCCGTGCTTCCATCTCGTCTACGATCCTGCCGATCTCCGATGCCACGAACTCATCCTTGGCCCTTCTCTGAAGGATATGTTCAGCCCCGATGAACTCGGTGGTCTCTCCGAAGATGACCGTCCCGCCGAGATCGACGACCTTGTCCGCCACATAACCGATAACGGGGTTCGAGGCGACACCCGACGTGGTATCGGAAGCCCCGCACTTGATGCCCATGACGAACTGCGACATGTCTGCCTCGGTCCGCTGCTGGTCCGAGATCCTGCAGACGAGCTCCTGTGCCTTGTCGATCCCTGCCTGGATGGCGGCACTGGTGCCGCCGAGTTCCTGGATGTTGATCCGCTCGACCGGCTTCCCGGTTGCTTTCAGGGCTTCCTCGAGCCTGTCGGTATCGACACCCTCGCAGCCGAGGCTGACGATGAGGGATGCCCCCACATTAGGGTTCTCCCCGATCTTGATGAGGCAGTCGGTGATCCTCTCGAGGTCCGGCGGTGTCTGGCAGCATCCCTGGTGATGGATGATCCCCTGGGTCATGACCGTATTGGCGACGATAGCCTCCACGACCTCATCTGCACAGACGACTGACGGAATGATCGCTACATGGTTCCGTACCCCGACACTCCCGTCGGCACGCTTGTATCCCTTGAATGCTGCACTCATGCGTTCTCTCCTTCCTTGTCCCAGTCGCCGCGTCCACGGATGCTGTCGATGTTCTGCACGTGGACATGCTCGCCCACCTTGATCTCCTGTGTGGCGATGCCGATCTCCTCACCATACTTGGTGACCTGTTCTCCGACGGCTATGACCGTGAGGGCGATCTTGTGTCCGTACGGGATATCCTGGAGGACCGTGACAGTGGAACTGTTCCCTGCCTTGTCCATGATGGTGACGATATTGCCTGCCTCTGCAGTACCGAATAACGTCGCGACATTGTCAATGTCATGATTCTTGATAGCTCGAATCTCTTCGCTCATGCTTCCTGTCTCCTTATAATGACTCCGACCCCATCGGGGATGACGGTCACAGAGGCATCTTCACCCTTGAGGGCGAAGGCTTTCTGCAGGGCCTCATCCGCGGAGGCGGCATATATGAAATTCATCTGTTCTACGGTTGCCTGGTCGATCCCGTCGGTGACGAGGATGATCGGGTGCTTCAGCAGGGCATCGGAGAACCTCTGGGCGCACCACTGCTCAGAGATCGTGTGCTCGGGCGGGGTGGCGAGGATGTTCTTAAGGAGTGTCTCCGGTGGGGCTGAGAGCATCAGCTTGCCGAAGTTCTCACCCCCGAGGCCGTCGGAGCAGGAAGCTGCCAGGATGATGACAGCCTGCTCTGAAGCACAGGCAAGGGCGGCGTCAAGGCCTTTGGGGCACTGGTAGAGGTTCTGGTCGAGCGGGTAGCCGCCGTTGGAGGTGATCACGATGTCTGCAGGGACCTGCGGTACCCCGCAACGGTTCATGAGGCTGTGAGTCCCTGCACGATGGGCCTGGTCCACATCCCCGCAGTAGGCTTCGATGATCTTCTTGTTCTCGTCAAGCAGCACGTTCAGGATGAACGCAAGCCCTGCCATCTCGGCTGCCCGGATCATATCCTCATGGATGACGTTCCCGTCAAGGATCCCGGTACTTGAGAGCGGGTGCTTGATCGCATCTGCGCTGTGGTTGATGTTCACGCAGGCCTGGGAGGCGATCCCCGGGAGGATGCTCTTCCTGCCGCCGGAGAAGCCTGCGAAGAAGTGGGGTTCGATGAACCCCTCGGCGACGAGCAGGTCGCAGTCGATCGCGATCCGGTTGATCTCGCACCTGCTTCCCGAGGGAAGGGTCCCGAGATTGATAAAAGCCGTCTCGTCGAAGGCATCATGGTTGATGATGGTCTCCTCCTCGAAGACCTTCTCGCCGAAGCGGTCCTTCATCTCGTTCTCTGTCATGCCCCGATGGAGGCCGGTAGCGATGAGGATCGTGACCTTAGCAGCGGGATTGCCCTTCCTGATCTCCTGAAGGATCAAGGGCATGGTGATACCGCTCGGTACCGCCCGGGTATGGTCGCTGGTGACCACTACGATGTGTTCCTTGCCTTGGGCAAGTTTCCAGAGGGGATCCCTCCCGATCGGCGCAGCCAGTGATTCCTGTACGATCGCTGACTCGCTCTTCGATGAACTGCCGTGTGATTCAGGGATCTCCAGTACGGCTGCCAGATTCTCTTCCGGTACGTTCACCGCGATCGTGCCGGTGCCGTACGCCAATGCTATGTTCTTCATAAACCATCCATATATCATGTACTATGTATACATTATACATCGATACGAGAGCATGTCAAACATAATCTTTGAAGTGTTTTGACAGCTGGCTGGTTATTTCGGGTTACTGGTTCGTCAGATGGGTGAGGATCTCTTCCTTCGCACGAGTGAGGTGCCTGATGCAGTATGCCTCAGCCTGCTGCTCGTCCCTGTCGAGCAGTGCATCGATGATCCCGGTGTGTTCCTCTACCGATTCATAGAACCGTTTCTCTCTCGAGAGGGCGAGGGTCCTGAAGGGGCTGATCATCATGGAGACCTTGTCGAGCGCCTCCTTGATCACATGGTTGCCGGAGACCGTGACGATATAGTCGTGGAATTCCGTGTCGGTCCTGAGGCAGGACTTCAGCTGGTCGAAGCTGGAGTAGGTGAGGAACTCCTTCTTGAAGCGTCTGAGTTCTTTCTCGATCTCAGGGGACATGTGCTCGAGGACCTTCTCTATCGAGTATCTCTCGATGATCAGACGGAACTCATAGGATTCGATGATCTCACGGTCCGTGAACTGCCGTACGCATACGCACTTGTTGGGAATGCTCTCGAGGAGTCCCTCGCCGACGAGGCGGTTGATGGCATTCCGTACGGGGGACCGGCTGACCTGGAGCTGTTCAGCGATCTGGACCTCCTGTACCCGCTCTCCTGGCTGCAGGATGCCGCTCACGATGTTCTCCTTGAGCACGTCGTAGACCTGGTCTTTGATGGTCGATATGATCTTTCCTGTTTTTAGATTCATGGAACAAGAGTAATCAATAATCATTGGATTAGCAAGATAATTGTCTCTACTACGCTGATAATATTCTGCAGCCTGGAAAGACAGCAGGGATCGATGATGCAGAAAAAGATCAGGGAGCATGGCTATCATACTCCCTGAAATGGTATGGGATTCTCTTGTATTATTTCTAATTCATGCGGGATTCGGGGTCAGCATGAATCATGTTCCATAGTAGGCGACCGTGTAGATCGCTTTGACATCCTCTACGGTCGGGGTGCCGGGGTTGGTGAGCGTGCAGGGGTCGGCAAGGGCGTTCGCGCTCATCCGGTCGAGGACGGCAGTGAACTTTGCCTCTGAGAAATCGACCTCATCGCACTCCTTGAAGGTTGCCGGGATGCCAAGCTTCGCGTTGAGCTCCCTGACGGCTTCAGCGATGTTCGCGATGCCCAGGGTCTTCTCGACCTTGTCGTATGCATCGGTGAACTGCCTGTTGTACTCGATGATGTACGGCATCAGGATGGCATTGGCAAGCCCGTGGGTGACGCCGAACTCCCCGCCGATCTTGTGGGCGAGGGAGTGGACGAGCCCGAGGGAGGCGTTGGTGAAGGCCATACCTGCTAATGCCGATGCGTTGTGCATCGCATCCCGTGCAGCCATGTCATCAGGGTTGGTGTACGCGTTCTCGAGGTTCTCGAACACGAGCTTGATCGCCTCTACCGCATAAGGGGTCGTATAGGAGGTTGCGGCAGTTGATGCGACAGCCTCTACCGCATGGGCCATGACATCCATCCCGGTGTTCGCCGTGATCCAGGAAGGCATCTTCTTCGGCAGTGCCGGGTCGATGATCGCGAGGTCAGGCACCATCTCGCCTGAGACGATAGGGTACTTGATATGGGCCTTCGTGTCGGTGATGACCGAGAATGCCGTGATCTCGGAAGCGGTGCCGCTCGTCGAGGGGACAGCGATGAACTTCGCCTTGTTCCGAAGGGTCGGCATCGATCCCGGGGTGATGATATCCTCGAACTCGAGTTCGGGGTGTTCATAGAAGCACCACATGACCTTTGCCGCATCGAGGGCGGAACCGCCGCCGATCGCTACGATCCAGTCGGGATTGAACTCGAGCATCTCGTTCGCGCCCCTCCTGACTGTCTCCACGGAAGGGTTCGGCTCAACGCCGTCGATGATCGCCGTCTCCATGCCGGCTTCCTGCAGGTGGCTGACTGCCGTGTCGAGGAACCCGAACTTCTTCATGGAAGATCCGCCTGTGACCAGGACAGCCTTCTTCCCCTGAAGGTCCGCAAGCTTTGCGAGGGCTCCCTCGCCATATACCATATTTCGTGGAACCGAGAATGCATTAACACCCATAGTGTCCTCCTGTTGGTTGTTCTTATGGGTAAATATATATCGATAAAAATATATTTAGTCAATGGGGTTTTTATGTATTTTTCATCAGAGCCTGTTCTTCTTTCCTAGTTTCTTGTTGACAAAACCTTTACATTTCACGATAGTATTCATACAGGCTAGGACGGAGACGAGTAGGGAAATGGAAACCCAAGAGAGAGAACATCCATCGGCTGGAAGATGTTCGGGCTTTCCCCTCCTGAAAACCACTCCCGAGCTTCGAATCGAAACGACCATGCATGGTCGGTGTAGGCCTCGACGTTACTCTGCGTGAACGAGCCAATGAAGAGCCTTCCGGTGTTTCCTGAAGGAAGTAAGGTGGGACCGCGGAACTGCTGAAGAAAGAACCTTCATACGTTTCGTCCTTACACATGATCCTGATAGCTGGTATCAGACGTGATTCATGTGTGAAGGACGTCTGGTATGAAGGTTTTTTTGTCCATATGACCAGGAGGAGATAATGGCTGACGATAGTAACGAGAAACTGCACAGGATACGGCATTCGATGGCGCATGTCATGGCTGAGGCGGTACTGGAGATGTTCCCCGCGGCACAGATCGCGATCGGCCCGGCAATAGAGAACGGGTTCTACTATGACTTCGACCTGCCGAGGCAGCTCGTCTCGGATGACCTCGAGGAGATCACCGAGCGGATGAAGCGGATCATCTCGGAGAAGAAGGAGTTCGTCCGGAAGGTCGTCTCGCGGGCTGAGGCCGAGAGTGAGTTCTCGGACCAGGTCTACAAGCTCGAGCTGCTTAAGGCGATCCCCGAGGATGAGGAGGTCTCCATCTATGAGCAGGGGGCCTTCAAGGACCTCTGCCGGGGACCCCATGTCGAGTCCACCAAGGAGCTGAACGCCCAGGCGTTCAAGCTGCTCTCCATAGCAGGCGCGTACTGGAGGGGCAAGGAGACCAACCCCATGCTCACCAGGATCTACGGGACCGCATGGACGAACCCGAAAGAGCTGCGTGCCCATATGAAGCACCTCGAAGATATCGAGAAGCGGGACCACCGGAAGCTCGGGAAGGAGCTCGACTTATTCAGCCTCCACGAGGAGGCAGGCCCGGGGCTCGTCTACTGGCACCCGAAAGGCGCGAGGATCCGCCTGGCGATCGAGGACTTCTGGCGGGCTGAGCACTACAAGAACGGCTATGAGATGGTCTATACCCCCCATGTCGGGAAATCCTGGCTCTGGGAGACCTCAGGGCACCTCGACTTCTATAAGGAGGGGATGTACCCCGAGATGGTGATGGACAAGGCCAACTACTATGCGAAGCCGATGAACTGCCCGTTCCATATCATGATCTACAACAACACCAAGCACTCCTACCGGGAGCTTCCCTGCAGGTGGGCTGAGCTCGGCACCGTCTACCGGTACGAGAACTCAGGGGCTCTGCACGGCCTGCTCCGGGTAAGGGGCTTCACCCAGGATGATGCACACATCATCTGTACCCCTGAGCAGATCGAGGATGAGATCCTCGAGGTCCTGCGATTCTCCCTCTATATGCTCCGTTCCTTCGGGTTCAAGGACATCAGCGCATACCTGTCTACCATGCCGGAGAAGAGCGTCGGTGAGAAGGCAAAGTGGGACATCGCGACCGAGTCACTGCGGAAGGCTATCGAGGCCGAAGGGCTCGACTATGACGTGGACGAGGGCGGCGGCGCCTTCTACGGCCCGAAGATCGACCTCAAGATCAAGGACGCGATGGGTCGTGACTGGCAGCTCTCCACCGTACAGTTCGACTTCAACCTTCCTGAGCGGTTCAAGATGACCTTCGTTGACTCCGACGGGGCTGAGAAGCAGCCGTTCGTGGTACACCGGGCACTGCTCGGCTCGATCGAGCGGTTCTTCGGCGTGCTGCTCGAGCACTATGCAGGGGCTTTCCCTCCATGGCTCGCACCTGAGCAGGTGAGGATCATCCCGGTAGCGGAACCGTTCAACGAATACGGGAAGAAGATCGTCAAGCTGCTCAAGGCAGAGGGCTTCAGGGTATCTGCGGACTTGAGCAACGATAGGATGAACGCGAAGATCAGGAACGCACAGAAGGAGAAGATCCCCTATATGCTCATCATCGGGGAGAAGGAGGAAGCGGAGACCGCTGTCTCCTGCCGGTACCGTGACGGGAAGCAGGAGAACGGGATCCCCGTGGAGGAGTTCGTCTCCTTCCTCCAGGAGAAGGTCGAGAACAAAGAGGTCCTGTAAGACTCAGGTACCAGGGGTGGTATGGAAACGATCATAACGTACCTACAGACCCATATCATGCTGGCTCCGGCGATCATATTCTGTCTCCTGACAGCAGCCGGGGCCAATGTCCCCCTCTCGGAGGACCTGCTGAACATAGCGGCGGCATCCCTTGCCGCCGCCTATCCCCGTATGGCACCGCTGCTGGCAGTCTCAGTGCTGCTCGGTGCTTTCAGCGGGGACCAGGTATCCTACTGGTTCGGCAGGGCGTTCGAGCCGGTGATCGAAGCCCGGTTCGTACGGAAGAAAGACCAGTCAGAACATCGAAAACGCCATTATGAGAGATATCATCGCCGCATAGCCTGGGTGGAGCATCAGTTCAGCCGCCATACGAGGAAGATGCTGATCCTTGGACGGTACATCCCGTTCGGGTTCAGGAATATCCTGCATATGGGAGCAGGTTATGTGAAGATCCCCTATGGTTCCTACCTTCTCTATGATATCATAGGGGTGCTCGCCACCACGGGGGTCATCTTCTGGTCAGTCTTCATCTTCGGGTCGAGGGCCTCCTCCGTGATCGATGTGTTCAAGTATGCGGTGATCATCTTCATCCTGCTTGGGGCATCCGGTTATGGTATCTGGCAGCGGGCGATGAAGCATAGTGATACACAGGAGTGAACATTGGACAGAAAGCAAGCACTAGATGAGATCAAACGAATAGACCGGGAGATCGTCCTGCTCGAGCATACCGCAGCCCTGCTGGAATGGGATGAAGAGACCCAGATGCCCCCTGAAGGGCTGGAGGGTCGGGCAGCGCAGATCTCGCTGCTCAAGGGCTATATACATGACCTGACTGCCTCCCCGGAGATGGGAGAGGCCCTCGAAGCCTGCGGGGAAGAACAGTCCGTGGAGGACCATGCCCTGAGGCGGATCCACAAGCGGGAGTATGACAGGGCAGTCAAGGTGCCCAAGACACTGGTAGTCGCCATGAGCGAAGCGGAGTCCCGGGGCCAGAATGCCTGGGTCTCAGCCAGGAAGGATGAGGACTTCGCTTCGTTCGCCCCCTACCTCGAGAAGATCATCAGCCTGAAGCGGGAGTATGCCGAAGCTGTGGGCTATGAGGGGCTCCCGTATGATGCCCTGCTCGACGACTATGAGCCGGGGATGACTTCAGCGCAGATAGACGGGGTCTTTGCCCCGCTCAAGGCTGAGGTCCTCAAGCTGCTGGAGAGGATCACCTCCTGCCCGCAGGCTGACGACCGGTTCCTCTATGAGGAGTACCCGAGAGACCTGCAGGACCAGTTCGGCCGCCAGGTCCTCCATGACATGGGGTTCGATTTCAAGCGGGGACAGCTCGCTGAGGCTGTTCATCCCTTCACCACGACCGTGGGCTACGATGACGTCCGAATCACGACGCGCTACACGGAACCCTCAGTGAGTTCCCCCCTCTTCAGTACGATCCATGAGGAGGGCCACGGGCTCTACGAGCTCGGGGCTTCCAATGAACGGACACGCGGCACGGTCCTGGCAGATGGTGTCTCCATGGCGATCCACGAGAGCCAGTCACGGCTGTGGGAGAACATCATCGGCCGGTCGGGTGAGTTCTGGGAGTATTACTACCCGCAGCTGCAGGGGCTCTTCCCGTCACAGCTGGGCGGGATCACCAAGGATGCGTTCCTCCGGGGGATCAACAGGGTCGAACCCTCGTTCATCAGGGTGAACGCCGACGAGGTCACCTACAACCTTCATATCATCCTGCGCTACGAGCTGGAGAAACGGCTGGTCTCAGGGGACCTTAAGGTGGGGGATCTCCCCTGGGCCTGGAACTCACTGATGCAGGAACTGCTGGGGATCACGCCGGAGAAACCGAGCGACGGGGTGCTCCAGGATGTCCACTGGTCAGCAGGCCTGATCGGGTACTTCCCGACCTATGCCCTGGGGAACCTCTACGGGGCCCAGTTCTACCGGACGCTGCTGAAGCAGCTGCCTGATACCCCGCAGAGAATCTCAGAAGGGAACCTGCATGATACGGCAGCATGGCTAAACACGGAGATATACCGGAGGGGGAGCATCTATGAGCCTGCGGAACTCCTGAAGAAGGTGACGGGAGAAGTACTCGACTCCTCCTGCTTCATTGAGTATCTTTGGGATAAATATGCACATATCTATCAATGGTAAGGAGCTGAAACCCTATGAATCTGCCTAACAAACTGACTATGAGCCGCCTGTTCCTGGCTCCATTGTTCTTCGTCATCTATTTCCTGCCCCAATGGACCGGAGCTGACCTGCAGCTCATGACCTGGATGCTGGTGATCGTCTATATCCTCATCGAGGCGAGTGACCTGCTCGACGGCATCATCGCCAGGAAGTACGACATGGTCACAGACCTCGGCAAGGTGCTTGACCCCTTCTCCGATGTCATGAGCAGGATGACCTACTTCGTCTGTCTTGCCTTCTCCTCGATTATGCCGCTATGGACGTTCCTGATCATCCTCTACCGGGAGCTCGGGGTGACCTTCCTGCGTATGATCCTCATGGGGCAGGGGGTAGCCATGGCTGCCTCGATCTGGGGGAAGATGAAAGCCGTCCTCTACGCGGTCTCCGCGATCCTGGGAATCCTCTACTCAGTCCTCATCCGGATGGTCGCCGACACCCCGGCATGGCTGGAGCTCTACGGGACGGTCCTCCCGTACCTCTTCATGCTCGCTGCCCTGGCATCGCTGCTGTCGTTTGTCAGCTACCTGCGTGATGCCCTTCCTAAACTCTCAGGAATGACCCGGTAGGGACTGGTATGGAGCACCTGGAAACACTGGATCGGACACTGCTGAAGCAGGTGAAGTTTATCCTGACGGATGTGGATGACACGATAACCACGCACGGACGGCTCCTGCCGGAGACGCTCGCTGCCCTCTACTCCCTGCAGGATGCAGGGATCAGGATCATCCCCGTCACCGGCGGGTCTGCCGGCTGGTCAGATACCTATCTCAGGCAGTGGCCGATCGATTCGGTGATCACGGAGAGCGGGGCGCTCGCCTTCTATACCGAATCTGACGGCAGCCGGGGGATCTACCACCACCCGAGCATCGAGCGGGAGGGCTATCGTGAGCGGGCAGACCGGCTGATCGGCAGGGTCCTCTCGGAGGTGCCCGGCAGCAAACTCTCCTCAGACCAGTTCTGCAGGATCTTCGATATCGCATTCGATCACCACAGTGAACCACCGTTCCTCGACCAGGACGGGATAGCGCGCATCACCGATATCTGTGGAGAGGTCGGCGCCTCCTTCGGGGTCTCCTCGATCCACGTGAACTGCTGGTTCGGCAGCTACAACAAGCTCGATATGGTGAAGCTTTTCATGCAGCACCGGTATGGCCTTGGGTTCGATGAGCTCATCGGGCAGTCGGTCTACTGTGGTGACTCGACGAATGACATCCCCCTGTTCCGAGCCTTCCCGGTATCGATAGGGGTAGGTGACCTGGAGGGCCTCGGGTGGGAGGCCGAAGACCTCCCGGCCTATGGTACAGAGCTCCCAGGTGGACGTGGGTTCGCCCGGTTCGCAGAACACCTGCTCGCATAGCACCATGAATCGGTTATTGCTTCCCCGATAAGATGATATCGATGTTTACCCATCCCCGGGCCGTTTTTTTCGTGATTTTTTCAATATGGTTGTTGACAAGAGATGGTCCATTTGGTATAAATGTCGAGCGCACTGAGGGTAACACCTCAGATGGAGCATGATTTTTGACAGAGAAATAAGAAAAGTGAAGGATGAAGAATAGGAACCGTAAGGGTCCTAAGTCAATTCAAAGATGAAGGCCAGTTGGTCGAAGACCAACTGGGCAAGTCAGCGAGAAGACAGGGGAAAACGAACAATGGTAATGAGCATCTTCGGATGCTTAACTTATATCATGGAGAGTTTGATCCTGGCTCAGAACGAACGCTGGCGGCGCGTTTTAAGCATGCAAGTCGAACGATACATGCACTTCGGTGTATGGAAAGTGGCGAACGGGTGAGTAACACGTAGATAATCTGCCTCTGTGTTGGGGATAGCTCATGGAAACATGGGGTAATACCGAATACGGTCTCTTAGCTGGAAGGGCTGAGAGAAGAAAGGAGCTACGGCTCCGCACGGAGATGAGTCTGCGGCTCATTAGCTAGTTGGTAGGGTAACGGCCTACCAAGGCGATGATGAGTAGCCGGCCTGAGAGGGTGACCGGCCACACTGGGACTGAGACACGGCCCAGACTCCTACGGGAGGCAGCAGCTAAGAATCTTCCGCAATGGGCGAAAGCCTGACGGAGCGACGCCGCGTGAACGAAGAAGGCCGAGAGGTTGTAAAGTTCTTTTCTCTGGGAGGAATAAGCATGGCAGGGAATGGCCGTGTGATGACGTTAACAGAGGAATAAGCCCCGGCTAATTACGTGCCAGCAGCCGCGGTAACACGTAAGGGGCGAGCGTTGTTCGGAATCATTGGGCGTAAAGGGTGCGCAGGCGGTTATTCAAGCTTGATGTAAAAGATCCCGGCTTAACTGGGGGAATGCGTTGAGAACTGGATGACTGGAGTATAAGAGGGGAAGTTGGAATTCCAGGTGTAGGGGTGAAATCTGTAGATATCTGGAAGAACACCGGTGGCGAAGGCGAACTTCTGGCTATATACTGACGCTGAGGCACGAAAGCGTGGGGAGCGAACAGGATTAGATACCCTGGTAGTCCACGCCGTAAACGATGTGCACTAGGAGATGGGTGGTTACATTCATTTCCGAAGCTAACGCATTAAGTGCACCGCCTGGGGAGTATGCTCGCAAGGGTGAAACTCAAAGGAATTGACGGGGGCCCGCACAAGCGGTGGAGCATGTGGTTTAATTCGATGATACGCGAGAAACCTTACCAGGGCTTGACATATACTGGAATAGGTCAGAGATGACCTAGCTGCTTGCAGCCGGTATACAGGTGCTGCATGGCTGTCGTCAGCTCGTGCTGTGAAGTGTTGGGTTAAGTCCCGCAACGAGCGCAACCCCTGCTATCTGTTACCAGCATGTAACGATGGGGACTCAGATGGAACTGCCGGTGACAAACCGGAGGAAGGTGGGGACGACGTCAAGTCATCATGGCCCTTATGTCCTGGGCTACACACGTGCTACAATGGCCGGTACAAAGCGCAGCGAAACGGCGACGTTAAGCGAATCGCAAAAAGCCGGTCTCAGTACGGATTGGAGTCTGAAACCCGACTCCATGAAGTTGGAATCGCTAGTAATCGCGCATCAGCATGGCGCGGTGAATACGTTCCCGGGCCTTGTACACACCGCCCGTCACACCACCCGAGTTGGGGGTACCCGAAGTCGCTAGTCTAACCTGCAAGGGGGGACGGTGCCGAAGGTATGCCTGGTAAGGGGGGTGAAGTCGTAACAAGGTAGCCGTACCGGAAGGTGCGGCTGGATCACCTCCTTTCTAGTAAGAAAGGGTCTTTCTAACGAAAGAATGGACTCGATGTACAGTCCAGAGGGGAAGGAGCTTCACTCCTGACCTTCAACCAAGATGGGGAAACCCATCAGATGAGTAATCTCATCAATGTCCGTAGGACGGTGGCAGCCGTAACAGGATGTCACAAGGCGAGTAATCTCGCCAACCCTTATGGTTACCTATTCCTTCACTTTTCTGATTACTTTGTATGGGCCTGTAGCTCAGGTGGTTAGAGCGCGCGCCTGATAAGCGCGAGGTCACAAGTTCAAGTCTTGTCAGGCCCACTCATCTTCATTCGCTTATGTGGATGAAAATGCATCCGGATTTTTTTTAGGTCCAGATGGTGGCATGCTGCTAACTATAGTGAGTATGTCCATTTTTTTGAGATTTTACTGATAAGCGGAATCTCACACGGTAACGCAAGTTGCCGATTGACATAGCCTGTTTGTCACGGGAGTGACGGATGGTAGACCTTTGGAAGAAGGTGATAGAGAAGGATTATAGGATAATATGGTCAAGCGAATAAGGGTCTACGGAGGATGCCTTGGAGCTGCCAGTCGAAGAAGGACGTGATTAGCTGCGAAAAGCTGCGTGTAGGAGCACATATCCGATGAAGCGCAGATGTCCGAATGGGGTAACCCGGCTGGAGAGATACCGGTCACCCGTATGTGAACAAGATAGCATACGGGAGAGACACTCAGGGAACTGAACCATCTAAGTACCTGAAGGAAGAGAAATCAAACGAGATTCCCCGAGTAGCGGCGAGCGAAACGGGAAGAGCCTAAACCTTATGTGTGTAAGCTGTACGGCGTTGCATGTAGGGGGTTGCAAGGGGATGTCAGAGGGAGCGTATGATCCCTCGCGCAGTAAGAAACCGACATGATAGGGGAATGCTACTGGGAAGGGCAGTCAGAGAGAGTGAAAGCCTCGTACCTGAAATCATGACGGCTGTGTGGACATCTTGCTTAAGTACGACGGGACACGAGAAATCTTGTCGGAATCTGGGAGGACCACCTTCCAAGGCTAAATACTCGGCAGCTACCGATAGCGCATAGTACCGTGAGGGAAAGGTGAAAAGGACCCCGGGAGGGGAGTGAAATAGAACCTGAAACCGTAGACCTACAAGCGGTCAGAGCAGGAGTGATCTTGTGATGGCGTGCCTTTTGTAGAATGAGCCTGCGAGTTACCGTATGTAGCGAGGTTAAGTGATAGGAGTCACGGAGCCGAAGGGAAACCGAGTCTGAATAGGGCGAATAGTTGCATGCGGTAGACCCGAAGCCAAGTGATCTATCCATGGTCAGGTTGAAGCTTTGGTAAAGCAAAGTGGAGGACCGAACACTAGTCCGTTGAAAAGGGCAGTGATGAACTGTGGATCGGAGTGAAAGGCTAATCAAACTTGGAGATAGCTGGTACTCCCCGAAATAGCTTTAGGGCTAGCCTTATATGGACAGTTACGGAGGTAGAGCACTGAATGGGTGCGGGCCCTTCACCGGGTACCAAACTTAATCAAACTCCGAATGCCGTAACATAATGTATAGGAGTCAGACTGCGGGTAATAAGGTCCGTAGTCGAAAGGGAAACAGCCCAGACCGTTAGCTAAGGTCCCCAAGTCATGCTAAGTGGGAAAGGAAGTGTAATTGCGAAGACAGCCAGGAGGTTGGCTTAGAAGCAGCCATACCTTTAAAGAGTGCGTAATAGCTCACTGGTCGAGTAGTTATGCACTGACAATGTAACGGGGCTAAGCATGGCACCGAAGCTACGGCATAGTGCTTTTTTAAGTACTGTGGGTAGGGGAGCGTTCTATGTACCGACGAAGGTGACCTGTAAGGGTTGCTGGAGGGGATAGAAGTGAGAATGCAGGCATGAGTAACGAAAAGACGGGTGAGATCCCCGTCCGCCGAAAGCCTAAGGTTTCCAGGGTAAAGGTCATCTGCCCAAGGGTTAGTCGGCCCCTAAGGCGAGGCTGAAAAGCGTAGTCGATGGGAAACGGGTTAATATTCCCGTACCTCTGTATAGTCTGAAGGAATGACGCATAGGGCGAAGCGAAGCCGGGCGATGGTAGTCCCGGTTCAAGTACTAAGCTGCAGAGACTGATAGGCAAATCCGTCAGTTGAGGTGAGGTATGAATACGAGCGAGCCTACGGGTGAGCGAAGTTCGTGGAGTCGTCGTGCCAAGAAATAATTTCTAAAGATAACTATATGGGGACCGTACCGTAAACCGACACAGGTAGGCGAGCTGAATATGCTAAGGCGCTCGGAAGAATTCGCGTTAAGGAACTCGGCAAAATGCACACGTAACTTCGGGAGAAGTGTGGCCAGTATTGGGAGTCAAATCTTGATGGTGGTTGCAGAGAACTGGTTCAATCGACTGTTTACCAAAAACACAGGTCTGTGCGAATCTGCAAAGAGATGTATACGGACTGACACCTGCCCGGTGCTGGAAGGTTAAGAGGAGTTGTTAGCGCAAGCGAAGCAGTGAATTGAAGCCCCAGTAAACGGCGGCCGTAACTATAACGGTCCTAAGGTAGCGAAATTCCTTGTCGGGTAAGTTCCGACCCGCACGAATGGTGTAACGAATTGAACGCTGTCTCAACGCGAAATCCGGTGAAATTGAAGTATCGGTGAAGATGCCGATTACTTGTGGTTAGACGGAAAGACCCCGTGAACCTTTACTGCAGCTTGGCATTGAAATTTGGATTATGATGTGTAGGATAGGTGGGAGACTAAGAACTATGGTCGTTAGGCTGTAGGGAGTCGTTGGTGAAATACCACCCTTCATACTTCAGGTTTCTAACTCTGTCCATGAAGCTGGATAGAGGACCATGCCAGGTGGGCGGTTTGACTGGGGCGGTCGCCTCCTAAAGAGTAACGGAGGCGCGCGAAGGTCACCTTAAGGTGGTTGGAAATCATCTGGTAAGTGCAAAGGCAAAAGGTGGCTTGACTGCGAGACTCACAAGTCGAGCAGGTACGAAAGTAGGTCTTAGTGATCTGGCGGTAGCGAGTGGAAGCGCCGTCACTTAACGGATAAAAGGTACTCCGGGGATAACAGGCTGATCCTACCCAAGAGTTCATATCGACGGTAGGGTTTGGCACCTCGATGTCGGCTCATCGCATCCTGGGGCTGGAGCAGGTCCCAAGGGTTTGGCTGTTCGCCAATTAAAGCGGTACGCGAGCTGGGTTCAGAACGTCGTGAGACAGTTCGGTCCCTATCTGCCACAAGCGTTGGATGTTTGAGAGGATCTGCCTTTAGTACGAGAGGACCGAGGTGGACGAACCTCTAGTGTACCAGTTATCGCGCCAGCGGTATCTGCTGGGTAGCTACGTTCGGAAGGGATAACCGCTGAAAGCATCTAAGTGGGAAGCCCTCCTCAAGATGAGACATCCCTGAGTCTATAAGACTCCTGAAGATACCAGAGAGAAGATCTGGTTGATAGGCTGAAAGTGTACGCATGGTAACATGTTGAGCTGATCAGTACTAATTCATCGTGAGGCTTGACCATATTATTCTATAATTCTTTGAACAATTTGCTTTGCTACAGCAGTGGACGGTGTACAACCGGCACTGCTGAGGTGAAGCAAATAAGTAATCTGGTGATCATAGCAGAGGGGTCCCACCCGTTCCCATCCCGAACACGGAAGTTAAGCCCTCTCACGCCGATGGTACTACGGGTTAGCCGTGGGAGAGTAGGTAATCGCCAGATTTTTTTATTTTTTAGACCTTGTCATCCATGACACGGTCATGCAGCCCTCCGGCTGCAGGGTTCCAGAAGAGACCTCCCTTTACGGGAGGTCTTCCTGCGTCTGGGTGGAGTGAGTTATTCCTTGAAGAAGGTCCTGATGAACTGCGGGCCGACCATGGTACCGAGGGAACCCTGCTTTACCGACTCCTCATCGTAGGAGGTGATGCCGTCCCCGGGAACCTCAGGATTGAAGATCAGCACCGGGACTGCGTCATGGACATGGGTCCTGATGGCACATGGGGTCGGGTGGTCCGGCAGGATCGCGATGGAGACCGGTTCCTCGAACTGTGAGACTGCCTCGATGATCGGCTTCACTGCCCGACTGTCCAGGTATTCGAGGGTCTTCACCTTCAGCTCGAAGTCCCCCTCATGCCCTGCCTCATCACTTGCCTCGAAGTGGAGGAATACGAAATCCTTCTTCTTCAGCTCTTCAATGGCGGCTTCAGCTTTCCCCTCATAGTTCGTATCATATAATCCGGTGGCACCTGCCACATGAATCGGATCCAACCCTGCGTAGACTCCAATACCGAAGATGAGGTCGACAGCGGAGATGACTGAGCCGTTCTTGCCGTAGAGCTCGGCGAAGGTCTCCATCTGAGGACGGTATCCCTGTGCCCAGAACCATACTGAGTTGGCTGGGTCCTTGCCTGCCTCGATCCTCTTCCTGTTGACCGGGTGGTCCTGCAGGATCGTCTGTGACTCCTCAATGATCCAGTTCAGCAGGTTTGCAGTCTCGTTTCCTTCCGGCGCTATTGATTTGACCATCACATCAGCACAGGCAGTTCCCGGGACATCATGGGGTGGGGTGCAGCTGATCCTGTCACTGCCACCGGTAAGGATGAAGAGGTGCCGGTAGCTCACTCCCGGGTAGAACGAGAATCCCTTATTGTCGAAGTGTTCATTCAATGCTGTTATCAGTTCTTCGGCTTCTTCAGTCGATATATGTCCGGCAGAATGGTTCTTGATCTTTCCGTCATTGACGCAGATGAGGTTGCAGCGCATAGCGAGCTCACCATCTGCGACATCTACTCCCATGCTGGCAGCCTCGAGGACCCCGCGTCCCTGGTATACCCGTCTCACGTCATACCCGAGGACAGAGAGGTTCGCGACCTCACTGCCGGGAGGCATGTCAGCCGGTACCGTCTCGAGCATGCCGAGCCGGGACCGTTCGCACAGCGCGTCGATGTTGGGAGTATTCGCTGCCTGCAGCGGGGTCTTTCCCCCCAATGCCTCGATCGGGTGATCTGCTGCTCCGTCGGCAAGAATGATGATGTGTTTCATGAATCGACTCCTCGTATCCGATGGGGATCACATTCCCCTTGTATGGCTGACAGTCTACCAGATTCGGGGGGTACAGGACAATTCCCGGATTCTGCTTTACCTCGAGAAGTTGCAGGCCGGCACGTCTTCCTTCCTCATAGCGGAACTTACGCCGGTATGGTATGATGCATACGTGCATGGAGGCCGCAAGGTGTATGATATAATCCCGAAGCCCAAAGAGATTACCCAGCTCTCCGACCACCCCCTTCCCTGGGGTGAGGTCAGGCTCGATACCGTACAGGTCACCGGGATCCCTGAAGGTGAAGAAGCAGCTATCATCGACCTGCTGACATCACTCCTGCCGGGAATCACCATGGTACAAGCTGAAGCAGCCGTGACCATCACTGTGGATCCAGAACTCCCTTCAGCTGATGAGAAGTACTGGCTTGAACTCTCGCAAACGAAGCTGCTGATCACCGGCTCGTCGGGGACAAGCTGCCTCTATGCCCTGCAGACCTTCAGGCAGATGCTGAAGGCAGAAGTCTGTATCCCTGTGCGGATAGTCGACTGCAGCAGTTTCCCCTGGAGGGGGTTCATGCTCGACTGCTCCCGCCATTTCTTCCCCGTTACAGCGATCAAGCGGCTGCTTGATGCCATGCTCCTCCATAAACTCAACCGGTTTCACTGGCATCTCACCGATGACCAGGGATGGCGGCTCCAGCTGGATGGGTATCCTGCCCTCACGGGAATCGGTTCTGTCCGGAAGGAGACCCAGACGGGCGGCAGGCGATCGAAGGAGCGGGACCGCACTACTTACCGGGGATACTACTCAAAGGAAGATGTTACCCAGATCGTCAGCTATGCTGCCTCCCTCGGGATCGAGGTGATTCCCGAGATCGACATACCTGGGCATGTCTCTGCCCTGCTGGCTGCCTATCCTGAACTCTCTTGCCATAAGCGTCCGCTGGAAGTCCCCGGAACCTTTGGGATCTTTACCGACACCCTCTGTGCCGGGTCTGCAGAGGTGCGGGAGTTCCTCAACGGTCTATTCACCGAGATCGCTGGGCTCTTTCCCTCGAGATGGGTCCACATCGGGGGGGATGAGGCCCCGCGACGACAGTGGTCCGACTGCGAGGTCTGCAGGGGCTATCTGGAGGAGCACGGCTCGGAGGATGTCGAGGACCTGCAGCAACTCTTCCTCTCCGATGTCTACAGGATCTTCGAAGGTCTCGGGAAGGTCCCGATCGGGTGGAACGAGATCCTTGATGGGAGCCGGGAAGACCCCGCAGCAATCATCCAGTACTGGAATCCCCTTAAACGGAGGCGAAAGCGGGTTATCAGGGCCCTGGAAGACGGCAGGGACGTCATCGCCTCGGACTACTTCCACAGCTACCTTGACCAGTCCTATGCGGTACTGCCCCTGAGGAAATCATTCAGGATGCTGCCGAGGGCGCTGAAGAAGGGATCAGTGAGTTCATCCCTGATCGGGTTCGAGGGACCCCTGTGGTCAGAGTGGGTCGACTCCGAGGAACGGCTCCACTGGCAGGTATTTCCCCGCCTTACCGCCATGGCGGAGCGGATGTGGGCAGGACTCGGGGAAGGGGATTATGAAGAGTTCGAGAAAAGACTTGAAACATTCATCCCCATCATGCAGGATATGGGAGTGAGGCCGGCAGCAAGAGCGGCCTGGAACCCTCCCTTGATACGGAGGCTCAGGGGGTTCACCCATCTTTCGGATGATACCCTGCCTGAGTTCGAACACTACAACAGATGTACAGGAACAAGGAGATTGTGAACATGAGAAGAGATGAGATAGAACAGGAAGTCGTAGAGCGATTCCTGCGATATGTGAAGATAGATACCCGTTCCGATGAGCATGTCGGTACCAAGCCGACGACACCAGGCCAGTGGGACCTGCTGAACCTGCTCATGGAGGAGCTCTCCGGGCTCGGCATCGAAGATACGGAGATCACCCCCGACGGGTTCATCATAGCGAGGATCCCCTCGACCATGAAGGATGGGAGAGTCCCCCCGACGATCGGGTTCATGGCCCATGTCGATACCTCCCCGGATGTATCGGGTAAGGATGTGAAGCCCCAGCTCATCAGGGAGTATGACGGGAAGGATATCAGGCTCAATGACGAGCTTGTCCTGACCGTGGCCGAGAACCCCCACCTGCTCGACTATGTCGGAGAGACGGTGATCACGACCGACGGGACCACCCTGCTCGGTGCTGATGACAAGGCTGGTGTGGCTGAGATCATGAGTGCTGCCTCCTACTACATGAGCCATCCCGAGGTGGAGCATGGTGAGATCGAGCTCATCTTCACCGCTGACGAGGAGACCGGCCACGGGATGGACGGGTTCCCCATGGAGAAGCTCCATGCACGGTGCTGCTACACGATGGACGGGGGACGCCTCGGGGAGATCGAGTATGAGAGCTTCAATGCCATGCGGGTCGAACTGGAGTTCACCGGCGTCATGATCCATCCCGGGGCAGCCCGGGGCAGGATGATCAATGCGATGACAATGGCGTCCAGGTTCATGGGCATGCTCCCGCAGTCGGAGAGTCCTGAGACCACCGACGGCAGGGAGGGGTACTACTACCCCAACGAGATCAAGGGCGATGCCGAGCACTGCAGGCTCATCGTGAATCTCCGGGATTTCGATGCAGACGGCATGAAGAGGAGGGTTTCCTTCCTGGAGGACCTCTGCCGGGTCATCGAGGAGAGCTTCGGGGGAGGGACCGTGACCATGGAAGCGGTCAAGCAGTACCTGAATATGAGGGAGTATATCGAGAAGGACCCGATCGTCATGGAGAAGTTGAGTGGTGCACTCGAGACCCTGGGGATCGAGACGGTCATGAAGCCCATCAGGGGAGGGACTGACGGTTCGCGGCTCAGTGAGATGGGGATCCCCGCACCGAACATCTTCGGCGGCGGGCTCAATTTCCACTCACGGCTCGAATGGGCTGCAGTCCCGGCGATGAGTGCGGCAGTCACGGTCATCGATGAGCTCATACGATCCTGGAGCCGGGAAGGGTAGCCGATGTACAGATGGGCAGCAAGGGCTCTACTGAGCCTGATCCTTATAGTCTCACCTCTTCCAGGGCTCGTTGCCGCCTCCTCCCCGGTGCTCTTTATCGCTGATGTCACCATCGAGGAGGATGAGATCCCCTCCCTGGAGGTAGACCTTGCCTATGTGTTCAGCCAGGTCACGATACAGGCAGTGAAGGAGCGATACCTCTACCCGATCACCACCTTCGAGGATGCCGACATCATCCTGGAGCCGGTGATCGAGTCGATCGAACACTCCTATGACTCCAGCAACAGGCTCGAGGTCATCAGGATGGACATCCGATGGGATGTCTCCGGAACCCTCGGTTCCGGTTCCATCTCATTCCCCTGCCTGGGAACAGGAGGGACCGCCGATGCTGCCCTGCTGGGCTGCCTCAAACTCTATGAGACTTCCGTGGGGTATGAAATCTCTCGCTTCATCACCGGCGATGGTTTCCTGCTGGTCTCGAGCCTCTTCAACGGATACATCACGGCAGCACTCTCCGGGGAGGAGGGGTATGAGAGGGGGGACACCTTCCTCATCCTGGACCCCTCAGGCGGCAGGGAGCTTGGGGCCCTGACTATCAGTGATCTCTATGAGACGGAGGAGGGCCTCCCGAAGGCTGCCGAATTCAGTATCAACTATACCAATGTGCCGATCCAGGCGGGATTGGCACTCTTCCCCAAGGAGGGGGATGCCGGGTTGTCCCTCCGGCTGGGCGTGCTCCAGAGCCTGGGGTATACCGGGCTCTCGGGGAAGGTGATCATCAGGAGACCGCAGGGCCTGATGCAGTATGCCGCGGGGGTTGATGTCGGGTTCAGCTGGACAGACTCGCCGTTCGGGCTCCCCTGGCCGATCGAGGCTTCAGGCTTCCACCTCGGGATCACGCAGGGCTTCCTTGCCCGGTTCGAGACAGGGTCCAACCTCTTCTTCGATATCGGGGCGGATCTCGGCCTCGGGGTCTACCTGGATTCATCCGGGACTGACTCGGACTGGACCTGTGGGGGATCCTACCATGCCGGGATCGGCAGGTACGGTTCGAGTGACCATGAGTTCGGTCTCGATATAGGGTATGAGCAGGTATTCGGGCTCTCAGGGGGGACGACCCTGCTGAAATCGACTCCCTACCTCTCTCCCCATGTAACCTTTCGCCTGTGATTCAGGTATACTACTGTAGAGTGCTTCCAAAGAATGGATTATTCCAAAACTATGTATACGAGGTTTGCGATGAATATGAAGAAGTTAGCCGGGGTGCTGATCCTCATTATGCTTGTGATCAGCCTGTCCGGCTGTGTGTCATCAGTCTACCGGGGTCCGCGGTACGACCTTCAGACCGATGGTGATGCCGAAGAGGAACAGGTAGTTCCCGATGGGGTGGCCATGCCGCTCTTCTACGGGATCGGTACCGGCAGCACCGAGGAAAAAGCTGCTGACGACGCAGTGCGGGATGCCCTGCAGCGGGCGGCAGTCATTGCTCTTCAGGAGAGCGGCCTGGTGTACAAGGACCAGGTCTCCCGCATCCTCAAGGGAATCACGGGACTTGATGCGTACCGACTCTCCTCATCCCAGCAGTTGCTTGACTGGGATTATGACCGGGGGACCTATACGGCCCTCGTCTCGGTCCGGCTGCAGCTGGGCAAGCTCTCCGAGCTGCTCAGGAAGCAGGGTATCTACGGCGGCCTGATCCAGGATTCCATATCGTTGAGACTGCCGAACCAGGACCCCATAGAGTATGAGGATGCCGCATCCCTGGATGATGTGCTCGAGGATTCCATAATCGACTGGAGCGACGGGATCAAGCCGACCTTCCTCGTCTACTATGATGAGAAGCAGGTCTCCGACCCCTTCACCTCAAGGACAGCGGTCCTGACGGCGAACCGGTACCTCTCCTCCATCGATTTCACCTATATCGATCTCAGCCAGATCGAGTCCATCAAGCAGGACCAGGAGTATGCGTTCGCCGAGGAGACGGGTAGTTCATCGATGCTCAGGTGGATCGCCTCCCGCCTCCATGCCGATTATTACATCGACGTGGCTGTCAGCACCTCCTCCTATGAGCGGGGCGGCTCCTATTATGCGGAAGCCTCAGTCTCCCTGAGCTGCTTCGAGGCATCGACCGCTGAAGGCCGAGGCAGCGTCTTCATCCAGACAGAGGACCCCGTCCAGGGGAATACCCGTACCGCGGCGGTTGACGGGGCTGTGGCGAAAGAGGTCTCCCGGGGGATGCTGGAGATCATGAATACCGCTTCACGATACTTCACCGATGATGCCGGGCGCGGTACGCCGTATGAGCTTATCATGATGAAGACCTATGACGACAAGATGATCAGGTCGTTCCAGAAGCTTCTCGCAGAACAGGTAGGGTCCCTGGTGAGGACCTCCTTCTCTGTCGAGGAGTCCCGCTACACCATCGTCTTCGACGGTACGGTCGATGACCTCGCGGACCTGGTCTATGAGACTGCGGAGTTCTTCCCGGAGCTTGACGGGATCTACCTGACCTACCAGAGGGGGAACTCCCTGACATTCAATACCGGGATGTGACGAAAAGGAGGATGCAGATGAAACGATACCTTGAACGCAGCATGGCTGCAGCGGCAGTGGTGGTGCTGCTCCTCATCCTTGTCTCCCTTACCGGCTGCTCGACCCTGCAGGCCTGGGTACAGGATGTCCCGGTATGGGTCATCGAGAAACCGGCGAACTCCCTGACCAAGGTCTACTTCGTGTCAGAGGGAGTGGATCCTGACGGGTTCGAGATGACGGCACGGCAGTTCGCCTTTGAGGAGCTGCTCCTCGATATCTCGGAGTTCCTGGGGTACAGCACACCGGAGCAGTATGCCCGTGAGCTGCTGCAGACCGGGGCGATCGCTGACCTGGGACTCTCCGTCACGGAGGAGTTCGTCAGGGAGGATGCGGGCGGCCTGAAACTCAACCTCCTTGCGGAGGCTAACCGGAAGACGATCAGCAAACTCGTACGGGACAACCTTGATACGATCAAGGCCGATGAGGACAAGATAAACGAACCTGAGAACGAGGCAAAGGCCGCATATCGGGGCCAGAACGATTACCTGGCATTCCAGAAGTACCTTGAGGCAGCCCTCTATGCCTATACGTCCCCCCTGGCTGAGTCGAAGGTGCGGTATGAGGGGCTGATGAGGTCTGCGATCTCCGTCCTTGAGGGATTGAACCTCACCAATGTAGCTTCAGATCCCTCCAAGGGTTCCTACACGGTCCAGGTCACCCGGGGATCGGGTATCTTCGCACCGAAGATCTCAGGCCTGCCGATCAAGGTGGTATTCCCGATCAAGAATGCTGCCGGGAAGGTCAGGCAGCAGACGATGGTGGTGACCACCGGCAACAAGGGGACCGCAGCGATCGCACCGAGCCATACGGGATTCCGGGGGGCTGGGGTCCTGAGCGCCTATTTCGACCTGGAGGAGGAACTCCTCCTCATCGAGGAGGCTGCAGGGGTCAATGATGAGTTTCTCTTGAGGATCCGGTCCATTATCGCGGAGAAGGGGCTCGACTTCGAGTTCTCCATCACATCGGCTGTCGCCGGTTCCGTGATCGTGGTCTCCTTCCTCGACTATGAGAAGAACGGGTCGCTCTCCAGCTCGACTGTGACGATGGATTCCCTGATCTCATCCCTGAAGGCGGACGGGATCTTCGTCAACAGGATAGAGCCCTCGAAGGATATGGAGGATGAACAGAAGATCCTCGCCTATGCGAGGACGACCTATAAGGATTCGCGGTCCATCGTGGTGATCGGTTCTGCCGGAGTCAGTTCCATCGTCGAGTCGGGAGGGTCACAGGTGGTCTCAGTCAAGGGATCGGCCAGGATCTACTCCCTCTCAGACGGTTCGGTCTTCGCGGAGACGGGTACCGTCGCTGCCAATGCGGTCGGGGCGACCGCAGTCGATGCGAAGACCGCGGCCTTCCAGCGGTTCGGGCAGGTTACAGCCTCCCTGATCATAGGGCAGCTGCTATAGGCTGTTCAGCGGCAGGCTGACGTTATCGCGAGGGTCTTCCCGGGATCGTTCGAGATGATCCCCTCCACGCCAAGGCGGGTGAGCCGCCTGATCTCTTCCTCATCATCCACCGTCCAGGTCACGAGAGGATACCCCTTTCGATCATGGTCCCGAGCGAATAGGTCATCAGTGATCTGGGGATAATGCGGCTTGAGCATATCGCAGCCTGCGATGAGTCGCCCCTTCCCATGATGGAGGATCTTCGGGACATCGTCTGAGACGCAGTAGATCACTGCCGTGGGGATGCTGCCCCCTGAGGCCTTCCTGAAGGACCTGACTGCGAAGGGGTTGAAGGAGGAGACCATGCAGGACCCTTCGATGGAGTGCCTCCTCATCAGTTCCCACAGGGCAGATGCAAGCCCGGTATCCTGCCAGGATTCCTGCTTCAGCTCGATGTCATAGACGAAGGTGTCCCCGAACCTCGTGAAGAGCTCTTCCAGCAGCGGGATGTATGCCCCTGCATGGGAGGGGCCCTTGTGTGAACCCGCATCGAGGGTCCTGATCTCCCGGTACCCCATCTGTTCCACGATCCCGTCGAAGCCGGTGACCCGCCTCACGTTGAAGTCATGGGTCACGACCAGCTCTCCGGTGGAGCAGAGGTGGATGTCGAGTTCGATGCCCGATACTCCCTGCTCAGCACAGAGTGCGAATGCCTCCATGGTATTCTCCGGTGCCTTTGCTGAATACCCGCGATGGCCGAAGACGACCGGGGTGTCACGGCCGCTGAACAGTGAAACATCTCTCATCTCATGACTCCATGAGGCTGTGCAGGAGCCTGATCTCCTCAGCCCATAATTCCTGGTCGATGGTCTCCAGGATGATGGGGACCCCGTCGAACCGTTCATCCTTCATGATGAAGGAGAAGCTGTCCAGCCCTATAGTCCCCTTGCCGAGGCTGTGGTGCCGGTCGACACGGCTTGCGAAGCTGCTCTTCGCATCGTTGAGGTGGACTCCCATCAGCTTCTCGAACCCGATGATCGAGGAGAAGCTCTCCATGCTGCGTTCATAGGTTTCCCGTGTCCTGATGTCATACCCGGCGGCAAAGATGTGGCAGGTGTCGATACAGATGCCGACGCGATCCTTCGCAGATACCCGGTCGATGATCGCCGCGATCTCCTCGAACCTCCTCCCGAGGGCCGAACCCTGGCCTGCCGTGGTCTCGATGACGGCCGAGACCCCCGGGACCCGAGAGAGCGCCTCATCGACCCCCTCCGCGATGAGGGTCAGGCAGGCATCCGGTTCGATCTCCTTCAGGTGCGCACCAGGGTGGAAGTTGAGCCGGTCCAGGCCCAGGGCCGAGACACGCTCAAGTTCATGGATGAAGGCATCAAGGGACTTCTTCCGCTTCTCATGGTCAGGGTTCCCGAGGTTGATCAGGTAGCTGTCATGGGGAAGGACCTGCTCCGGTGAGTACCCGTAGTGATCCATCGCCTCCTTGAACCTGGCAATCTCCTCACCCGTGAGCGGTTTTGCATTCCATTGGCGCTGGTTCTTGGTGAAGAGGGCGAAGGCAGTCGCCCCGATCCGGTGTGCATGCTCAGGGGCATTGAACAGTCCACCGGCAGCGCTGACATGCGCCCCGATATATTTCATCCCTTTCCCCCGGTCTGGTCGAACCCTTCCAGCAGGATCCCCATGTAGGGGCTATAGCCTGTCCGTACGATCTGTGCGAACCCATCGATGATCTCCCGGCGGGCGACGAGCAGCGACCTGCTTGAGAAGAGGTCGTAGGGGTTGCCGAAGAAGTCCTGGATGACCAGGTCGGTCTCCTGGAGGATGGCGATCGCCGCACAGACGTCATAGGCCATGAGGTCTGTCTCCCAGTATCCCTGGAAGAACCCCGCTGCGCAGTAGACCAAGTCCAGGGCTGCAGAACCCAGCCGCCTGATCTCCCGGCACTTCGGCAGGAGAGCTTCCGCTGTCGTGAAGAACCCGTGTGAGACATCTGGAG
Organism: Spirochaetia bacterium; assembly: GCA_963677595.1. Lineage (GTDB taxonomy): Bacteria > Spirochaetota > Spirochaetia > CAKZLE01 > CAKZLE01 > CAKZLE01. The sequence continues at coordinate 694,474 of OY782041.1, read as the reverse complement.
AGCGGAAGGGCATGCCGGTCGCGAGGAAGGCCTCCTGCAGGCCTGATGTATAGCCGTAGACGGGGAGCCTCGTCTCACCGAGCCATGCACCGCCTCCCTTGACCGCATGGAAGCTCTCCCCCGATACCGGCCGGTAGATGAGGCCGAGCACGGGGCTTCCCTGGTAGAGGAGGCCGATCGAGATGCACCATTCAGAGATACCGTTGAGGAAGTTGAGCGTCCCGTCGATCGGGTCGACGACCCAGGTGTACTCATCACTGAGCTGTCGGGCAGTCTCCTCCCCGAAAAAACCCGCCTCAGGCAGGATGTTTAGGAGGATCCGGTGGATCATCTTCTCACTGGCGATATCGATGTCGGTGACGACTTCCCGGGGCAGTTTCTCATAGCCCTGCAGCGCATCCGGTTTGCGGAAGAACGATAGCTGATACTCCCCGACCTGGGGGATCTGCTGTTTGACTTGCTCCATGATGACTGTAAGGTCTCTCATCTCCTGCTCCTCTGGTGAATTGCCTTCATACTACTAGAGTATATGGAGGAGAGTCAATTCACCTCTTTGTGGAGGTTGGGTAACCGCATACTATTGAAGGATCAGGCCTTGTGGAATATAATCGCGATGATGAAATATGCTTATTATGATACAGATGATCCCATAGCGGCACTGGCTACTCCCTGGGGGGAGAGTGCCCTTGCCGTGATCCGGGTCTCCGGCAAAGGGGCGATCGAGCTTACCGCCCCCTGTTTCTCTCATCCTGAGGTCCTGCTGGGCGGGAGATCCCATACCATACACTATATGAGGTTCATCGACCCGGCAGATGGGTCCGAGATCGATGAGGTCACTGCCGCCCTCTATCGTGCCCCGCACGGCTATACCGGGCAGGATTCCCTCGAGATCTTCTGCCACGGCTCCCTGGTGAGCATCCGCAAGATCCTTGAGGCGCTCAAAGCCTCGGGGTTCAGGGATGCCCGCCCCGGCGAGTTCACCCTGCGGGCGTTCATGCACGGGAAACTCGACCTCACGCAGGCCGAGGCGGTGCAGGAGATCGTCTCAGCCAAGTCATCCCAAGCCCACAGCCTCGCCCTGCATCGTCTCTCGGGGGGGCTCTTCAGGCAGATCGACTCGGTGAAGCAGGAGCTGCTCACGATCCTGGGCAGGATCGAACTGCAGCTCGACTATGCCGAGGACGAGGTCGTGCTTGATGAGGAGATCGACACGGAAGCGATGGGAAGGATGAAGGAGGCCCTCGAGGCGCTGAGTGCGACCTACCGGACTGGCAGGATCTTCTCCGAAGGGGTGCGGGTCACCCTTGCAGGACCTACCAATGCGGGGAAGTCCTCGCTGTTCAACCTCTTCCTCAAGGAGGACCGCTCCATCGTTTCCGATATCCACGGCACCACGAGGGATTACATCGAGTCTTGGATTTCAGTCCGGGGAGTCCCGGTACGGCTCTTTGACACGGCAGGGTTCCGGGAGTCGACGGATTCCATCGAGGAGGAGGGGATCAGGAGGAGCGTCCGGATCCTCGAGGAGTCTGACCTGGTGGTCTACCTCATCGGGGAGGACGAGGATGTCTCATCCCTCATGGCTGATCACCCCGAGTACATCTTCGTCTGGAACAAGTCGGATATCAGGGGGGACCTCTGCCCTGACGGAGCCTTGCGGCTCTGTTCCCTGACTGGTGAAGGCTTCGCTTCCATTGAGGAGCAGATCATATCCCGGCTCAGGATCGAGAGTTTCGACACCCTTGCCGAACATGGGATCATGATCGATTCACTCAGGCAGAAGGAACTGCTCGACAGGGCCTGCGAGTCACTGGGGAGTGCCGCTACGGCAGTCGCTGACGGGATGCCGCTCGACGTCATAGCCCCGGATATCCAGGAGTGCATGGATGCCCTCGGTGAGATCACCGGGGAGGTCACCACCTCCGATATCCTCGACACGATCTTCTCGGGCTTCTGCGTCGGGAAATGATGAGGGGAATACCATGGATGTAGATGCAATCGTCATAGGCGGGGGACATGCGGGGATCGAGGCAGCACTGGCTCTCTCCCGACTGCAGTTCTCGACCCTCTTGATCACACAGAGCCTCGATGCGATCGGACGGCTCTCCTGCAACCCCGCTGTCGGGGGCCTCTCCAAGGGCAATATGGTCCGGGAGATCGATGCGCTCGGCGGGGAGATGGGGAACCTGATCGACGAGACCATGATCCAGTTCCGGATCCTCAACAGGCGTCGGGGGCCGGCGGTCCAGGCTCCGAGGGCACAGGCAGACAAGTTCAGCTATAACCGTCTCGCAAAGGAGACCCTCGAGCAGCAGAAGGGGCTCTCCCTCTTCCAGGATACCGTGGTAGACCTGATCCTCGATGGTTCCGGGACAAGGGTGACCGGGGTGGTCACCGAGCGAGGCCGACGATTCCGTGCAAAGGTCGTGGTCCTGACGACCGGGACCTTCATGGAGGGGAAGATCTTCATAGGGGAGTATGTCGCCTCATCGGGACGGCTGGGGGAACCTGCCGCTATCGGGCTGGGGACCTCCCTTCGGAGGATGGGCCTGACCCTCGGGAGGATGAAGACCGGGACCCCGGCACGGGTGAAGCGCTCCTCCCTCGACTTCGACAGGATGGAACTGCAGCCGGGGGATCCGGTGATGCAGCCCTTCTCGTTCTCGCGGGATGCCATCGAGCGGCCGTCCCTCTCCTGCTGGATCACCTTCACCAATGAGAGGACCCATGAGATCATACGGGAGAACATGCACCGTTCCCCGCTCTACGGCGGGAAGATCGTGGGCCTGGGCCCCCGCTACTGCCCGTCACTCGAGGACAAGGTGGTACGGTTTCCGGACCGGGACCGTCACCAGATCTTCGTCGAGCCCGAGGGGGTCGGCACCGAGGAGATGTACCTCAACGGGATCTCCTCCTCCCTGCCGGAAGAGGTCCAGGAAGATTTCATCCACTCGATCGCGGGGCTCGAGTCGGCGCAGGTCATGCGAACCGGCTATGCGGTGGAGTATGACTTCATCGACCCGACCCAGCTCTATCCCAGCCTCGAGTGCAAGCGGTTCAGGGGGCTCTATGTCGCGGGACAGACCAACGGGACCAGCGGGTATGAGGAGGCTGCAGGACAAGGCCTCATGGCTGCGATCAATGCTGCTCAGAACCTGCAGGGGAAAGATCCGATGATCCTCTCCCGGTCCGAGGCGTACATCGGGGTGCTGATAGACGACCTGGTCACCAAGGGGACGAACGAACCCTACCGCATGTTCACCTCCCGTGCCGAGTACCGGCTGAACCTCAGGCATGATGCCGCAGACCAGCGGCTGATGCGCAAGGGGTATGAGATCGGCCTGCAGGGAGACGAGGCGCTTGACCGGCTGAAACGGAAGCTCGAAGGGATCGAGGAGATCACCGAGCTCCTGCGGCAGCGCAAGCATGAGGGGAAGAGCTGGTACCAGTACCTCAAGCGCCCTGAAGTGACCATCGATCAGGCTCGTGTGGCGATCCCAGAACTCCAGGGGTATGATCCGGCCTTCGTGGACCAGGCTGAGCTCGATGTCAAGTATGAGGGGTACATCAAGCGCCAGGAGCAGCAGGTCCGGCGGTTCGAGAGGATGGAGCATATGAGGATACCCGAGGACTTCGACTATGATGCCCTCGAGGGGATCTCGAACGAATCGAAGGAGAAGTTCCGGAAGGTCCGACCCCTGTCCGTCGGGCAGGCAAGCAGGATCTCCGGGGTGCGAAACTCCGATATTGCCGTGCTGATGGTCATGCTCGGGAGGAGGGAACGTGGATAGAGGACTCGTCTCAGCCCTGGGAACCCTTGGGCTCGACATCGCTGATGGACAGCTCGAATCCCTGCAGAAGTATCTCACGGAGATCGAGCTGTGGAATCCTGTCTACAAGCTGATCGCTGCCGACCATGAGGGGATCATCTATCGTCACATCATCGATTCGCTGGCCCCGCTTCCCATCCTGCTGGAACTGCTGTCTTCACATCAGGTCTCAGCCGCCGCCGACCTCGGCTCGGGGAACGGCATGCCGGGGATCCCGCTCTCTATCCTGCTGCCTGAGCTCCCGCTCACCCTCGTCGAACGGTCAGGACGCAGGGTCGGGTTCCTGCGGAATGCCCTTGCAGCCTCCGGGCTCTCGAAGAGGGTCTCCATCCTCCAATCTGACATCACGGAGGTCACCGGGACCTTCGATCTCCTGCTCTTCCGGGCCTTCAGGCCGCTCCCGGAGATCTTCGGAGTTCTCGACGGGCTGCTTGCCCCGGGCGGGGCCATGTTCGCCTACAAGGGACAGCTCGACCAAGCCCGTAAGGAGCTCGGGGAGGTCGATCATACCCTGCTCGAAGGGTACCAGGTCGACTTCAGGCCCTATGCGGTCCCCCGGCTCGATGCCCAGCGTACGATCTGCATGCTTTCGAAGGGGATCTGAAGAACCCTACTTGTCCGAGTCACCCAATCCCGGTATGCTGGTACCATGGAAATCATACGAGCTGTCCTATTAGGTATCGTACAGGGTGTGACAGAATTCCTCCCAGTCTCAAGTTCGGGGCACCTGCTGCTGCTGAAGGATATCTTCGCCATGGATGGTGTCCCGCTCCTCTTCGACGTACTCATGCATATTGCGACACTCCTGGTGGTCATCGGGTTCTTCCGCATGCAGATATGGTATATCATACGGGCACTGGCTCACGGGCTGAAGGGCAGGGCCGGTGAGGATGACCGGTACTACCTCCGGCTGACGGTGGTGCTCATCATCGGGACCGCTGTGACCGCCGGTCTCGGACTCTACTTCGAGACAGTCGACATGCTCCATACCCCGCGATCCGTCTCAGTCCTCTTCATCTTCACGGGACTGGTCCTGGTATCGACGAAGTTCACCCATCCTGCTGCAGAGCAGGAGCCAAGATACCAGAACGGGCTCTGGATCGGCATCGCCCAAGGACTCGGGACCCTGCCGGGGATCTCCCGGTCAGGCATCACCATCTCCTCAGCCCTCTGGCTCGGGATCGACAGGAAGAGGGCGGGGGAGCTCTCCTTCATCATATCGATCCCAGCGATCATCGGTGCGCTGATCCTCACCGGCGGTGATGCAGGGGCCTTGGCTGAGGCTATGTCCCCAGGGGCAGTCGCCGCTGGCTTCATTGCAGCCCTGGTCTCAGGGTACCTCAGCCTGAGGATGCTCATCTGGCTGATCGGGTCCGGCCGGCTCTATTATTTCAGTATCTATCTCATACCCCTTGGTATCATAGGGCTGGTATTGCTATAATGGGGAGACCTAACGAACCGGTGGAGGGGGAATACGTGAAAGGACGAGGCTTCCGCATAAGTGCAGCGACACTATTCTTTATTCTTGGGATCGGCACCCTGGCGGTCCTGATCCTCAGCAGTCCCATGGTCTCCCTGCCGCTCCCGGGCTTCGTCCTGGAGGCAGATACCCTGCTCAGGTCCCTGTTCCTGCAGACGGTCTGGGCATTCCCGGCGTATCTCGTGTTCTGCGGGTTCTTCGCCCTCTATATTGACGAGCATCACCCCTACCAGGCGATCTTCCCCTTCACCGCGATCCCTTATGCGACGATCGTCGGTTTCCTCCACCTGCAGACAGGCCCCACGGAGACTGCCCTTGCCCAGTGGATAGAACGGATGATCGGGGTGAAGTCTGGCTCCAAGATCCTCCTCGTGGTCCTGGTCCTGGAACTTATCCTCTTCCTGCTCTGGTCGATGACTCTGTTCGGGAAGGCTTCGAAGAGGCGCGGCAAGAACTACGCGCTCAATGGGAACGATGATTCAGACAACACTTCGCTCGGCAGTCAGCCACGGCAGCTCCTCGATGATATCGAGGAGGAGAAGCAGCGGAAACGGCAGGAGTTGAAGCTGGCTGTCCCGGATGAGAGGGAGGCTGACCCCTCGGACCTGCGGCTCACCTTCCCCGACCTCCCTGACCTCCCCGTACTGCAGAAGGTGCAGACCACCATGTTCGACCTACCGGAAGAGCCTGAAGAGGAGCCTGAGCAGACGATCGATGAGGTCGACCCCTCCGGGGAAGAGCAGCCTGCGGCTGCGGAGCCAGTCAAGCCTTCCCGGGACGATATTCCCATGAAGGGAAGGCTCCATGCGATCAGGCTCGAGAAACCGGCTGAGGAACCAGCCGAACCTACAGCCGAGGAGCCCGAGAGGATCACCATAGGGGAGCATGTGGTACACAAGATCCCGCCGGAGAACCCTGAGTTCGAGAACCGGAAGCGCCCTGATATAGCGGGAAGGCTGACGAAGATCCAGAGCTCGATCACGGAGTCGGCGAACGTGCCTGATGAGGCGAGACTCGCCACCGGCCTCCGTGCCCTTGGCTACGTCTTCCCCCCTGAGGACGTGCTCGACACCTACCCCGACATCTCGAGTGATATCGACAGGCTCACGAGGGTCTCCGGGGAGGTCCTCATGAAGACCCTGAAGGAGTTCAAGATCGATGCGGAGCTCACCGGCATCCAGAAGGGGCCGGTAGTGACGATGTATGAGATCCTCCCTGCTCCCGGGATCCGGGTACAGGCTATCACCGGTCTCGCAGACAACATCGCCCTGCAGCTTGCCGCTTCCCGGGTGCGTATCGTAGCGCCGATCCCCGGGAAACAGGCGGTAGGGATCGAGGTGCCGAACAAGAAGCGGTCGATCGTCTCCTTCAAGGAGATGCTCACCGCAGTGGATGAGCATGCCGATTATGAGATACCGATCGTCCTCGGCAAAGATATAACGGGGGAGTCCCAGGTCATCGACCTGGTGAAGACTCCACACCTCCTGATCGCCGGGGCTACCGGGTCAGGTAAGTCGGTCTGCGTGAACTCCCTGATCTGCTCGATCCTCTACCGGCGGTCCCCCAAGGATGTCAGGCTGATGATGGTCGATCCCAAGATCGTCGAGCTCAAGCTCTATAACGACATCCCGCACCTGCTGACGCCGGTGATCACCGAATCGAAGAAGGCGATCAAGGCCCTGCAGTACTGCATCTATGAGATGGAGAGGCGGTATGAACTGCTTGACCACCTCAACGTACGTGACATCAAGACGTACAACAAGCGGATTCGTGAGAAGGAGTACGCGAAGGAGAAGCTGCCCTACATCGTCCTGGTGATCGATGAGTTCGCAGACCTCATGACGACTGCGGGCAAGGAGATGGAGACCTATCTTGCACGGCTCGCCGCGATGGCGCGTGCTGTCGGGATCCACTTGGTCCTCGCGACCCAGCGGCCTTCCACCAATGTCATCACGGGGATCATCAAGGCGAACATCCCGTCCAGGATCGCCTTCATGGTCACCAGCAACACCGATTCAAGGATCATCCTCGACCAGGCCGGGGCAGAGAAGCTGCTCGGCCGCGGCGATATGCTCTTCTCCTCATCCTGGGACCCCTCCCTCTCGCGAATCCAGGGTTCGTTCCTCTCCGAGGAGGAGGTCGAGCGCATTGTCGAGCAGGTGAAGCTCAACGGGGAGCCTGATTACCTCGAGGAGGAGCTCTTCTGGGATGATGAGAATTTCGAGGATGAGGATGTCGAGCTCGAGGAGAGTACCGGGGACCCGCTCATGGACGAAGCCCTGAAGATCGTCTACAGCCGAAACAGCGCTTCTGCATCCTATCTCCAGAGACGGCTGAAGATCGGCTACAACCGTGCGGCCCGCCTGATCGAGGAGATGGAGGAGCGCGGCATCGTCGGTCCCGCCCGGGGCAGTCAGCCTCGGGAGATCCTGAGAATGACAGATACCGAGCATTAAGAGGTTCAAGCGGCATATGAACAGTACCGATCAGAACAGGCATGCCCTGAAGGGGTATGAGCTGATACCGGAATCAGAAGCGGTCCTGCCGCTCTCGATCCGGGAGGTCTTCTTCAATTTCAGTGTCTATGAATCGATCAAGGTCTCCGAGGGGATACCGCTCTTCCTCCAGGACCATATCGACAGGCTCTTCACCTCTGCCGTGGAACTGGGGATGCCACACCACTTCGACGGGGCACTCCTGACCGATGCGGTCTACCGGCTCATCTTCACCGACGGCCTGGAAGAGGCATCGCTCAGGATCCAGCTCGTGGGCGGGGACCATCCCTACCTCTTCGTCTTCTCCCAGCAGCTGCCGACCTATACAGACGACCAGTACGCTGAAGGGGTGAGGGTCATCTCCTACCACGGGGAGCGGATCGAGCCGGAAGTGAAGTCGAACTGCCTGCTGCTGAACTACCTCGCCCTGCGGGAGGCGAACTCCCGGGGGGCTTTCGAGGCTGTCCTCGTGGACAGGTACGGCATGGCGATAGAGGGGACCCGCAGCAATGTCTTCGGGATAAGGGATGATACCCTCTATACTCCCGGGTCGGGGGTACTCGCCGGTGTCACCCGGAAGCACATCCTCGAAGCAGCTGAAGGGCTGGGTATGGCCATAGCCTTCACCGAGACGAGCCTTCAGGAGCTGACGGAAGGGTTCTTCGATGAGTTCTTCATCTCGAGCACGAGCATGGGTGCCATGCCAGTCTCCATGATCGACGACACCGTCTTAGGGTCGTCCTTCCCCAACACTGAACGGCTCCATGCTGCCTTCAAGGAGATTGAGTATTCCTATATAAAGAATCACCGCCTTGGGATCCTGTGAAGGATCACAGCCAGGAGCGTGATCCCGATGCATGAGAACTTGAGTACTGTCACCCAGGGGAGCAGCGGCGTGATGATGCCTGCCGTGCCGAAGTGGAGCAGGCGGTAGATGACCAGGTTCTCGCAGTAGTCGAAGGCCATCCCGGCGATCGCTGGGATGTATAGCCAGCGGGATCCCGGTCTCCCGGGGATGAAGAGGATCAGCGTAAACGTATAGATCAGCGGGAAGATGAGGTCGAGGACCTGCATAGAGGTATAGATCCGCACCGCCTCTGCAGATAATGAACGGACATACTCCTGCAGGGCTTTACTACTGAAGATCGGTGCCATGTCAAGGAATGACTTGCCCCCTGTGGCGGCTTCATACCTGCCTGAGAAGAGGAGGGTGAAGAGCAGTTCGCTGATCAGTACAAGCGAGACTGCCGTGATCCGTAGTACCGTTCGTTTCTTCATCCCTTAAGCGTACCACTGACTGGCGGCTAAAGCAATTCTTTCAGGTTCACTGATGTTGTCTGTCAGCTCTCCTGTTTCTCAGGTGTGCATGATCATAATCCTGGTCATACTCAATTGTCCCGAACAGGTCTATCAACGCTTTTTGCTGTCTGTGCTGCACAAATTCCTTCAGTGCCTGATTGACCGTCTCCTCTTTCGTCTTGAGACCGGCAAGCTGCCAGGCCAGGGCTAGGAGATCGTCATCGATTGCCAGGTTGTCTTCCATGCGTTTCCTCCTGTGCATACTATACCACGATCACATGAGGATCAGAAGGAAAGCTCCGAAGATTGCCGGTCTGTTCGTACACACTGCTGTATGTTCATGAACCCCTTGACCCGGACCGAAGGAGGTGTCTATACTCCATACATGAGTTGGTTCACAGTCAATATCATCCTGTATGTCGCGGCGTTCTCGGTCGGGTCGATGAACCTCTGTCTCGCGATCCTCTTCCACCTGCGCAAGGATTATGACTGGACGAAGTACTACCTCGTCTTCCAGCTGATGATCACCTTCCTGCTCCTGGTCTTCGGGCTGCGGGGCTTCACCGGGGAATTGAACGGCGGGCTCTCGCCGCTCTTCAACCTGGTCACGTTATGGCTGCTCTACCTCTCTGTAGCCTTCCTGGTCTACTTCATCCCTTATTTCACTACCTGGGTCATCGCCCATCCCTGGCGTGACCCCTACAGGACCGTATTCGCCGTGCTGGGGGTCGGCTTCCTGGCCCTGGCCGTACTGGGCAGCATCTACTCGTTCAGCCTCCTGGTGCGGTCCCTCATGGGGCTCATCTTCTTCGGGGACTTCATCTTCTGTCTCGGGGTCATAATCAAGAACCTCCGGGCGATCAGGAGCCGGGATGTCCGCCTGATCTGCAGGGCCTTCATCATCCTGTCAGCCTTCATGATCCCCTTCCTGGTGGTCGACCTCTTCCTCAGCTTCGAGCGGCTCTCCACCATACCGATCTACTATTTCTGGTCCTCCCTGATCATCCTGGTCTACCTCTTCAACTATGTACGGACTATCCCGGAATCGGCAGGGAACTCGATCGATGAGAAGAAGATCGAGGAGTACCACATCACCGATCGGGAACGGGAGATCATCCTGCTGATCCAGCAGGGGCTGATCAGTAAGGAGATCGCCGGCGAGCTGAAGATCTCCACGAGCACGGTGAACAACCATATATCGAACATCTACCATAAGACTCACGTCAGCAGCAGGATCGACCTGCTCAATGAGTTGATGTGCTGAGGCGGCTATGAGGAGTATACCGGTACGGAGATGCGCCATGCCGATGGGCCGCCACCTCCCCGATGCGAAAGCCGCTGTCCTCGGGCTGCACGGGTTCGGCGGGTATCCCGGGGAACTTGCCCTGCCGGCAGGACGGCTGGTTGACCAGGGCTTCTCCGTGGTGGTCCCGCGGCTCCCGGGGCACGGGACCTGCCAGGAGGATTTCGACCGGTCGACCGGCCGGGACTGGTATACCGCCGCACGGGAAGCCTACCTGGATCTTGCCGCGGTCTACCCGACGGTCCATCTCCTGGGGCACTCGATGGGCGGGCTCCTGGCACTGCTGCTCGCGGAGGAGTTCGAGGTCGGGAAGATGGTGCTGATGGCACCTGCTGTTCAGCTCTCCCAGAGGAGTTTTCCCCTGATAGGTCTCGTGAGCCTGTTTCGCCACCGTATGGTGATCCCCTGGAAGTCTGACCCCTCCGTCACCTTCTTCGACGACCGGGACCCCGGTGATGATGAGTTCCTCGGCCATGAGTACTGGGGCTGGCTCAACTTCCGGAAACTCAACGAGATGCGCCGGCTGCAGGTGAAGGCGAACCGTGGACTTTCGCGGGTCACCGCTGACCTGCTTGTCATGACCGGCGGGAAGGACCCTACTGTCCCCGAAGCCGTCGGGCCATACCTCAAGAAGCGGATTCCGGGCAGGGTCGAAATCCTCCATTTGCCCGATGCCTCACACCTGGTCCCCTATGACCCCGATACCGCTTCGAGGGAGCGTGCGATGGACCGGATGGCCGGTTTCTTCTCCTCATGCTGATTGACGTAATTCTAATGTTATCGTAGAGTGTAATCTATGAGACATACCGTATGCATTATGGCCGGCGGAGGCGGGACGAGACTCTTTCCCCTCTCCAGGACAGATGGGGGTAGACTGCCGAAACAGTTCCTCTCCGTGATCAAGGGAGAGACCCTGCTGCAGAAGACGATCCGGAGAATACCGGAATCCTTTCGCCTTATGGTCATACCGGAAGCCCGGTATGTGGAGGCCGTCGGGGCCCAGGCGGAACAGCTGGGACGGGAGATCACGGTACTTGATGAGCCCTTCGGCTGCAATACGGCAGCGGCGATCCTCTATACCGCAGCGATGTCCTACTTCACCGAGGGGCTCGAACATCCTGAGGACCAGGTGCTCTGCTTCATCCCTGCTGACCATGAGATGGACTCTGCCCTCTTCGGGAGACTGATCACACAGGCTGCCGATTCCGCCGCACAGACTGACCGGGTGGTGACCATCGGGATCAGCCCGACGAAACCGGAGACCAACTACGGCTACATCAAGGTGCGAGATGGTTCTTCAGGAAAGGACGGCCTGTTCGAGGTCGACCGCTTCGTGGAGAAACCGGACAGGGAGACCGCCGTATCCTACCTGGCTGAGGGCGGGTATTACTGGAACGCGGGGATCTTCGCTGCCAAGGCATCCGTGTTCGTCGATGCTGCCCGATCAGCATGCCCGGAGATCCTTGCCCCCCTGCTGGAGGCTGCCGACCCCGGCAGTCCCATGACCCAGACTGAAGCCTATACCCGGATCAAGCAGGCCGGGCTCAATAAATCGATCGATTATGCCCTCATGGAGCGTATCGCCGAATCGATCCTCCTGATCCCGGCTCCCCGTGAGCTCGCATGGAACGATCTCGGCAACTGGGAATCGCTCACACCCTATATGGAGGCCGATGGGGAGGGGAACCACTGGTTTTCTGGTTCACCGGTAGAATTACAGGACTGCTCCGGGGCCATGGTATGTAACTACACTGAGGAACCCGTTGTTATCAAGGGTATGAGGGATGTGGTGGTAGTGGTGACTGATCAGGGGGTACTGATCAGGCCAACTGAGGCGGAATAGCCGCTATCCTCTTTCCTATCTTACGTAAACAGGCTAGAATAGCCTGACAGGTTCTGCCTGAATGACGTGTGTACACATGAACGGAGAAGCCTTTGGAACAGCAAATAATCCAGGATGACCAGAATGAGATCTCACTGAAGGAGATCCTGCGGATCATCATAAACCGAAAGTGGTGGTTGATTCTGACCTTTATCCTTGTCGTGAGCGGGGTCGTAGCCTACCTGTATCAAGCTACCCCTATCTACCAGTCCAGTGCTACCCTGTGGATCGAACCCTCTCAGAGCGGGAGCTCCTTCGAGGACCTGTTCGCCATCCAGGCTGGAGGATCCTCCACCAAGATCGCGACCGAGGTAGAGATAATCAAGTCCCGGCGGAACCTCGAGAAGATCATCGAGGAACTTGACCTCATCGACACCTATACCAGGAAGTATAATTACACCACGCCGCTGACTGTCGACTCACTGGTCAACAGCCTGAGCAATGCGATATCGGTGGCTACGGTCAAGGACACGAATATCGTGAAGATATCGGTTGAGCACGATGACTACCTGCTCGCCCGTGATATAGCGAACACCCTTGCGGTCGTCTACAACAACCTGCTCAAGGACCTTGCCCAGAACGACTTCTCCATCAGGCGGGAGTTCATCGAGAACCAGATCGTCCCAGCCTCATCGAACGTGATCGAGGCTGAAGACAAGCTCAGGCAGTTCAAGGAGGAGAACGACGTCTTCCTCCTTGACGAGGAGGCAAGGGTGCTCCTCGAGAGCATCACGACCTACGACCAGCAGATCGATCCCTACCTCCTGCAGAAGGAGGAGGTCCGCAACAAGCAGAAGGTCTTCTCCGATACCATCCGGGAACAGGGCGGGACGGTAGCGACGCTCGATGAGCTCAAGAAGGACCCTGATATCAGCGGCAAGATCGCAGCCCTCACCACGGCCAAGCTCGAGCTCTTCGGCTACAAGGATGCCCTGCAGAGTACCTCGACCACCCGTTCTAATGAGTTGAACACCCGGGCCGTGAAGCTCGAGAATGAGATCAAGGCCCTGATCACCGACAAGGTGCTCTTCACCCAGACATCCGAGAACTCCATCGTGCTGCGCAGCTACTATGTGCAGATCGCTGAAGCCTATACCCAGGAGATCCTGGCCGATATAAACATCACCTACCTCAACCAGCTGAAGGCCGGTTATGAGAAGAAGATGGCCAGCCTGCCTGCTCTCGAGCAGGAACTGCTCGACCTCAAGCGGGATGTCACGGTCAAGGAGAACCTCTACCTGCTGCTCCTGCAGAACTTCGAGGAGGCGAAGATCGCTGAGGCTGCCGTATCAGGGACCTCGACGATCATCGACCATGCGATCACCAACCCGAGGCCGATCAAGCCGAACAAGCAGATGATGCTCGCGATCGGTGTCCTCCTCGGCCTCTTCCTCGGGGTACTGGTCGTCTTCCTCATCGAGGCCTTCGACGACTCGGTCAAGGATGAGGAGTCCATCACCCGGGCGCTGGGGTTCAACATCCCTGTCCTCGGGCGTATCCCGCATATGAATCCAGACCCGGGTGACCCGCTCAATGAGCTCGTCGTGAACAATGACCCGACAGCTCCGGCTGCGGAATCCTTCAAACTGGTAGCGACGAACGTCCTCTACAGCAGCGTGAAGACCCCGAAGGTGATCGCGGTCTGCAGTTCCGAGATGGCTTCAGGAAAGACGCTGATCACCGCGAACACCGCCATCGCCATGGCCCAGAACGGTCTGCGCACACTCATCATCGACGCTGACATGAGGAAGCCGAGGATCGAGAAGGCCTTTGGCCTTGACCGGTCCACTGACGGGGTGGTGAACCACCTGCTGCAGAAGGTCGAGCTCAAGTCCCTCATCCTTCAGCCCCTGTCCAACCTCCCGAACCTCCATATGCTTCCGGTAGGTCCCCTGCCGCCGAACCCGACCTCCCTGATCGCCTCAGAGAAGTTCGTGGAGATGCTCGCCGAACTCGGCCGCTGGTACGACCGGATCATCATCGACCTGCCGCCGCTGCTCGCAGCTTCTGACGGGCTGATCATCTCAAGGATCTCGGACGGCATGATCCTGGTCGTCCGTATGGGGATCACCTCGAAGCACGGTACCAGGCTTGCCGGGGAGTCGGTGAGGAACTCTGAGATCCCGATCCTCGGTATCGTCCTGAATGACATGACCAGGGAGAACTCCTATAACTACTACCAGTACTACTATTACTACAACTCTGTTGGCGAGAAGACCGGAAAGCGCCGGAGAAAGAAGAAGAAATACGGGTACGGAGGCTACTCCAAGAGGAAGAAGAGTTCCAGGCGGAAACACTCCGGAGTAGAGACGCTCGCACGGAACGAGGGGAACCTGGTAGAGTGGAAGCTGGTCAATCCCGAACGTATCGGGGAGAACGAGAAGCAGGTCACATCCAACCCGGATTCGGTCCTGTCGATGCATACTGACGATTTCCTCGCCGAGCTTGAGAAGGATAATCCTGAGAGCCCGGAGACGGATGATAAAGAATAGGAGAATGGCCTGTGATCGATATCCATTCCCACCTGCTGCCCGGCGTCGATGACGGGGTCGCTACGCGGGAAGAGAGCCTTGCCCTGATCGAGGAGTACCGTCAGGCAGGATTCTCCTATATCGTCTGCACGCCGCACCTCCATGACCCCTACGTGACCACGAAGATCCACCTGATCCGTGAGGCCTTCTCCTGGTTCAGGGATGCAGCCGGTGAGGCAGGGATCACTGCCCTGCTCGGTTCCGAGCTCTACATGAGCCCGAACCCCGGGAAGTTCATCCCCTTCCTCGACCGCTTCCAGCTCATCGAGACGAACACCGAGGTCGAGCCGCTCTACCTCCTTGATGAGGTCTTCAAGCTCCAGATGCAGGGGCTGACGATCATCCTCGCCCATATAGAACGGTATGCGTGGTTCTCTTCCGAGAACTACATCGCCCAGCGGCTCCGGGAGATGGGGGTGCTCTTCCAGGTGAATGCCCAGATGCTCACTAACCCGGAAGTCGTGAAATACCTGGATATGGGGTGGGTGGACTTCATCGCCAGCGACAACCACGGAAAACGCCGAGGGAACATCGATTATGGTCGGTGGGCCCGGTTCAAAGAGGAAAATGACCGCTCAAAGCTGTTATTAGGGCTTGATTGAGGGGAAAATCCATTTTTCAGTACATTTTTTTCCTGATGTGTATTAGACTAGGTATCAGGGGGTGCCCATGTTTGTAGATATCACCATCGAGAATTTCAGGTCGATCAAGAATCCCCAGACCCTCACCTTTGATTCTATCATCGACCGGAGACTCAGGTCCGACCATCTCATTGAAGTAGATGAACGAACCTCCCTGCTCAAGTACTGCTCGGTCATCGGGCCGAACGGTGCCGGCAAGAGTACGGTCATCAGGGCCCTGGAGATGCTCCAGGCCATGATCGTCTCCCAGGAGGATAAACCGCTCCATCGTCTTGCCGGGGCAGCGTTTGCCTATGATGTCGCGTGCAAGCGCTCACCGAGTACCATACAGGTCCAGATAATCCAGGGAGAGGACGAGGAGAGTGGACTTCCCGTCTACTACACCTATACCCTCTCTGCCGATGCGGTCAGGGTCCACAGGGAATCGCTCTACCGCCGGGTCGGCAGGGCGACAAACAGGATGTTCGACCGTGAACTCATCAGTCTCGATAAGGAACCGGTCTATCGCTACAGCTACGGCAAGAAGTATGTCGGGGTGCGCAAGCGGTTCAGCAACAAGCTCGCTCCCAACCAGCTCTTCATTGGCGGTGCTGCCCGCAAAGGGAGCGAATCGCTCCTCCCATTCTACCAATGGGTGTCCGATGCGCTGGTCGTCATCCCGATCGGGCTCTCCTCTGTGAGCGAGCAGTTCCTGATCGATTTCATGAAGCGCTACCCCTCCATGAAGGATGGGGTCCTCGAGTTCCTCCATACTATGGACTTCAATGATGTGAAGGAGCTGAATGTCATCGAGCGGGAAGGTGAGAAGGACCGGCTGGTCTATGTGCATGGAGTCAGCCGTTCACGGTATGCCTCCTACTTCTCCAGCGAGTCTCTCGGGACGAGGCGCATCACGATGATGGCTGCGGTCTCCTGGCTGGCAAGGCAGAGGAGTCTCTTCCTGGTCTCTGATGATTTCGGTCTGCTGCTCCATGATACCGTACTTGAGGAGCTGTACCAGAAGTTCACGCATGAGACCAGGCTGAGTAAGTCGCAGCTGCTGACCACCGGGGTGGACCTGACGCCGATGAACAAGGGACAGCACCGGTATGACGAGATCTGGCTGACGACGAAGGACGTCGAAGGGGGGACCCGGTTCTTCAGCCTGGCGGATTTCGTGATCCGCAAGGATGACTCGGTGAAGGAGATGTACCTGAACGGGGCGTTCGGGGCGGTCCCGATCCTGTCAGAGTGTATTCGCAGGAATAGGAAGGAGGGCAGCTGATGGCCAGGAAACATGATCTGAGAGAACCCAGGAACCCACTGCTGGTGTATACCTGCAATGAGATCGAGAGACGCTATTTCCTGCAGATGCGCCGTGACTGCCGCTATGCGAACATGACGGTGGTCACGAAGAGTCCCGAGGCAGTCAATCTTGAGCTCATGGTCAAGGAGGCGATCAGGATCCGCCGCATCGAGGGCTTCTCGGAGGTGTGGTGTGTCGTGAACCCGAAGGACCTCGAGATCAAGAAGGAGCTCCTCCCATCCCAGCTTGCGCTCGCAAATCGGAGGAAGATCCATATCGTGTACAATCAGCCGGGAATCGAGTTCTGGTTCCACCTCCATTTCGGAATCCCGGAGGGGAAGGACCTGACCAGGACCGAGCTGGGGGAGCAGGTCAGGAAGTGGGTCGAAGAATACCGTTCGACGGAGAAGTTCTTCTCGGAGGACGAGGGCTCCCAGTTCTTCCTTCGGCTCTTCCCCCATAAGTCGGAAGCCGTCCTCCGGGCCAATGAGTACCGGCTGATGGTAGATGATGTACCCTTCGGTTCATCGGAAGGGATGGGAACGAACATGCCGACCTTCATGAGTTCCGTGAACGAGGTCTGCGGCCGCTGTTACGTGTCCCAGGGGCAGCTCTATGAGCGGCACCGCGTCAAGTACGACGCCTGAGGATAATTCTTTTATATGGAACGGGATGCTCTTTCCCCGTAAAGGGTATCCCTATTTCGTCCTCTGCCTATAGTCTTTACTGGTAAAAACCTATATAGTAAGGATTATGAAATTCAGTGAACTACAATTAACAGAACAAACGTTCGCAGGTATCGAAGATGCTGGCTTCGAGACCTGTATGCCGGTCCAGGAGCGGGTATTCTCACACTCACTCGGCGGCAAGGACGTCATGGTACAGTCACAGACTGGTACCGGAAAAACAGCAGCATTCCTCATAACCATCTTTGAGCAATATGCGAAGCGCCCCGAGGGCGCCGACTTCAATGCCCTGATCATAGTCCCCACCAGGGAACTCGCAGTACAGATCGAACAGGACGCTAAGAAGCTTTCGAAAGGGCTCCCTGAACTGAGAGTCGGGACCTTCTTCGGGGGGATCGGCTACAAGCATCAGGATGAGCTGCTGAAGAAGGGTGTCGATGTCTTCATCGGGACACCCGGCAGGCTCCTTGATTACGAGAAGGCACGAAAGATCGACTACAAGAAGATGGACGTCGTCGTCGTGGATGAGGCGGACCGCCTCTTCGATATGGGGTTCTATCCCGACATCAGGGATATGTTCCGGAAGATGCGGAACCGGGAAGAGCGGCAGACCATGCTCTTCAGCGCCACATTGACGGTGCGGGCAAGGAACCTCGCCTGGGACTTCATGAACGAGCCGAAGGAGATCGAGATCGAGCCTGAGACGGTCACCGTCAAGGAGATCAACCAGGAACTCTTCCATGTGAGCAAGTCGGAGAAGTTCTCCCTGCTCCTGAGGCTGCTGGCCAAGCATGCACCGGAGAGTGCGATCGTCTTCACCAATACGAAATCGATGGCTGTCGAGCTCTCGAAACGGCTCGAACTCAACGGGTACGGCGCACATGCCCTGATGGGGGATCTCCCTCAGCAGAAGCGGCTCCAGGTCATCGGGAAGATGAAGCGGGGCGAGATCAAGTTCCTCGTAGCCACCGATGTGGCGGCACGAGGTCTCCATGTCGATGACCTCGAACTTGTCATCAACTATGATATCCCCGAGGACTTCGAGAACTATGTCCACCGGATCGGGCGGACTGCCCGTGCCGGTAAGAGCGGGGCGGCGATCACGCTGGCATGTGAACAGTTCGTCTACGGACTGGAGGCTATCGAAGAGTATATCCAGATGAAGATACCGGTCGTCTGGGCCGATGAGGAAGAGTACCCACTCGTCAAGGACAAGAGTGCCCACCTCTCATTCAGCCAGCTGGTACGGGACTACCGTGGAGGCGGAGGAAGGAGGTCAGACTCCAGGGACCGTTCCCGCGGGAAACAGGGCAACCGGAATTCCCAGTCACACCGGGGTGAGAACCGGCATGCATCCAGGCCCCCGCGCCAGCAGGGACAGCGCAGCGGCGAAGGGAGACCGCACCAGGGCCAGAGCCAGGGACAGGGAAGGAAGCGGACCGGGCAGCACAGGCCGAAAGGCCAGAGTGCCAGCCACAAGAAACTCGAGCAGATCGAGCAGATGTCCTTCGATGAACGCCTGGCCTATTACAAGAACCTCTACGGAGGGGATCTGAACACCGATAAGGCGAAGCAGGAACAGCAGAACAAGTCTTCCGAGAAGAAGTCCGGGAAGGGTAATAACCGTTCAGGGGCTCCCAAGGATGGACAGAGACGGTCGTCCGGCTCAGGTAAGGGCAAGCAGTCCAACAGGAACGGCAAGCAGTCCAACAGGAACGGCAAGCCATCCAACCAGGGTGGCAAATCATCCAGCCGGAATGGCAGCCAGGGGAGACCTTCGGCACCGAAGAAACCACAGCAGCCGCAGGGCGGCAGTAAACCGAAGCAGCCGGTGAAAGAGAAACCAGCTGTGCAGGAGAAACCCGCTGTGAAGACTGAGGCCAGGGAGCCTGAGAAGAAGCCGAAGAAGGGGTTCCTTTCCAAGCTGTTCGGGAAATAAGAGAAGCAGATTAATAGAACATATGATACGAAGATTCACCAGATACTACCGCCCGCACAGGATGCTCTTCATCCTGGACATGGCGGTAGCAGTCATTTCATCACTTCTGGCAGTACTGCTGCCTGCATTGACACGGGACCTGCTCAAGACCTACATACCGCAGCAGGATATGAGGAGGATCATCCTGGTCCTCTTCTGGATGCTCTGCATCTACGTCGCCGGGAGCCTGGCCAACCTCATACGGATCAAGTGGGGCCATATCCTCGGTGTCAGGATGGAAGCGGACATGCGGGGAGATCTCTTCTCCCACCTGCAGAAGCTCTCCTTCACCTATTACGACAACGTGAAGACCGGCCACCTCATGTCGAGGATCACCAATGACCTCGGCATGATCGCCGAGGTGGCCCACCATGCCCCGGAGGACCTGATCATCTCCGTGATCGTGATCACCTGTGCCTACGGGTTCATGTTCTCATTCAATGCCGCGTTATCGCTGGTCTCCCTCATACCTATTCCCATCATGCTTATCTGGGGCCTGACCTACGGGAAGAAGATGCGAAAGGGGTTCAGGAACGTCCGCGAGAAGATCGCTGACATCAACGCGGTCGTGGAGAACTCAGTCCAGGGAATCCGGGAGGTCAAGTCGTTCAGCAACGAAGAGATCGAACAGGATAAGTTCTCCCGGAGCAACAACTCCTTTCAGCTTGCGAAGGAGCGGGTCTATACCGTCATGGCACGGTTCCATGCCGGTATGTCGCTGTTTCGTGAACTCTACTATTTCACCGTCGTCGCCGGCGGGGTCGTCCTCATCTCGCGGGGGCAGGTCGAGGTCTACGACCTGGTGACCTTCATCCTCTATGTGGGGATCGTGCTGCCGCCGATCGACCGGCTGATCAACTTCACCGAGCAGTACCAGCAGGGGACTGCCGCCTTCGAGCGGTTCATCGCTGTTATGGATACTGAGCCTGACATCGTCGACCATGCCGATGCCGTAGAGCTCGAGGTGACCGAAGGCAAGGTCTCCTTCGAGGAGGTGACCTTCGCCTATGAGTCCTCCCCCGATGATATTCTCAGACATATAAGCTTCACGATCCCCGGGGGGAAGCAGTATGCAGTCGTCGGGGAGTCCGGGGCAGGGAAGACGACGCTGGCATCCCTCATCCCGAGGTTCTATGAACCCCAGTCCGGATCCATACGGATCGATGGGCAGGATATCTCCGAGGTCACCCAGAGGAGCCTTCGTCAGGAGGTCGGGGTGGTCCAGCAGGATGTCTTCCTCTTCGATTCCACGATCGCCGACAACCTGCTCTACGGAAGGCCCGATGCCTCTGAGCAGGAGATGGTCGAGGCGGCACGGGCTGCTAACATCCTCGAGTTCATCGAGGGCTTGCCCGAGGGCTTTGAAACCCTGGTAGGCGAGCGGGGCGTGAAGCTCTCCGGGGGACAGAAACAGCGGATCTCGATCGCGAGGGTCTTCCTCAAGGACCCGAGCATCATCATCTTCGATGAGGCGACCTCTTCCCTAGATGCGGAGTCTGAATCCGTGATCCAGGAGGCGTTCGAACGACTTGCCAAGGGCAGGACCTCCATCGTCATTGCCCACCGGCTCAGTACCATCAAGCATGCTGATACCATCATCGTACTCTCTGATGGAGAGATCTCTGAGTCCGGGAAGCATGATGAGTTATTGTCAATGAACGGAATCTATGCCAAACTGTACCAGAAGAACTTTCGATAGGAGCGGACTGCCATGAAAATGATCCAGCTTGTCCTTGCGGCCATCTACATCATCCTCCATTTTATCGTATCGCTCATCATCGGGGTACTCCCCGCGAAGCTGCTGAGCCTCATCGGGCTCAAGAAGGCAGGGGAGACCTGGCTGCGGCTCAACGGTTCAGCCCTCTCCAGGGGGATCGTCGTATCGTTAGGGGGGAAGGTCATCGTCAAGGGGCTCGAGAACATACCGGCTGAGGACCGGAAGATATGCTTCGTCTCCAACCACCAGAGCTACATTGATATCCCGATGATCGTCACCTACATCCCGGTCCTGCTCGGCTTCGTCGCCAAGATAGAACTGACGAAGGTCCCGGTACTCAACAGCTGGATGAAGGCCTTAGGCTGCGTCTTCATCGACCGTTCCAGTGCCCGATCCTCGATCAAGGCCATCTTCGACGGAGTAAAGGTGATCAAGGGCGGCCACCCGCTCGTGATCTTCCCCGAAGGTACGAGGAGTAAAGGCGACCACTTCGGCGAGTTCAAGGCAGGCAGCATGAAGCTGGCTACCAGAGCCAAGGCTACAATCATCCCGATCACCATCCATGATTCCTACAAGGTCATGGAGCAGCGCAAGGGGATGAAGCTCATAACACCTGTCACCCTTACCATCCACGAGCCGATCAATACGGCGCAGATGGATGACGAAGAGCTCAAGGAGATCCCGGAGAGGGTCTTCGGTATCATACAGGGGAGCTGATCCTACAGGTACCTCACCAACATGGCGATCCCGGCATAGAAGACTGACCCGAGTACGATGTACCGGTAGACCCGTTCCGGGATGACCTTCACAAGGATGGTAGCGGCAACCAGACCAAGCGCTATGGTTGGCAGCAGCCAGAGCGAGATAAGCAGTGTCTCTGCAGAGAGGATCCTCCAGAACAGCAGGTAGATGATGATCTTAGCCCCGGTGATGAAGAGGTAGAGCAGGGAGTTTGTCCCGATGAATGCCTTCTTCTCTCTGATGTGGTAGAGGAGGTAGATGTTCGTGATCCCTGCTGCAACATTCCCGATGACTGCCACGACTCCAGCAAGCAATCCGAGAAAGATACGAAACCACATCTCATGACCAGCTCTCAGGCTGAAGGGGTGGAACTCCATGAATGTGAGCAGGATCCCCATGGATACGATGGTAAAAGCGATGAAGAGCCCGAAACCTTCTTCCGAGAAGCGGGTGCCTGCAGCAGCACCGATCACGAGACCCGCTAGCGCCCAGGGGAGCACCTTCCAGAGAACAGGCTTGGCAGCATCGTGATGGTAATGGACTGCTGGGAATATCTCACCAAGGAAAAGCAGCGGGGCAAATACTGCCAGCATCATAGTCGGTTCCATGATGCTGGTGACAAGAAAGATGGCAAAGATGATGAGCGGCTTGATGCCTCCCTTGTCGAGGCCGATGATGAAGCCTGAAATGGCGATGATTGCCCAGTGGTCGAGAATGAGCTGTGGGATCATGGGAGCTCCTTAGGTCTCTTGATGTGATTCAGCATAGATAGCTGGGGACGGAATGTCCATAGGTAGAAACCGGGATGAAATGAATCCCAAGAAGTGGTAGTTGAAACATTGCTAAGGTTGAAACCACCCACTTTTAGCTTTTATTGTCCATTACACAGCTTTTACTCCCGTCTTTATCAACATCCTGGGGAATTGGGCTATCTGTAGCAAGGTGGAGCCATAACCAAACCGGAAATCACATAAGGGTCAGTAGGTTGTCATGATAAATTCAACCGATTCCAACAATGGCTCGGTTGTTAGGAGGAGTCCTGACTATCCACGCCTTAAGGTGAGATCATTCTTTGAGTTAGGGGTGATTTTTATGAAAAGTACTTTCTGATTTGCTTGATATATCTATAGATTAGGGGAGTTGGAAATTTAAGAGTGACCGCACACGCAAGAATAGTATATAGTAAATATTGGTTCTTTGAAGAATATAACATCCTTCCAAAATTAGCTTAAATTATAAAGAAAATTTAAGAATTGACAACTCAAAATAATCATGGTAATCTAATACTACAAAGCGTGCACGCGCACGCATTAGATGGATGATGGAGTGTTTTGTTGAGGAAGACAATCTGATGAAGAAAAATATCTTACTAGTATTCCCTGATCAGCATAGAGGTGATTGGTTGCCGTCAATTACAGTAACTGATGAACAGCATGAAAAGAAGGGGACTATTCCATTACGTATGCCGAATCTTGTTAATCTCATGAAGAACGGTACAACTTTCTCTCGTGCGATATGTAATTCACCGCTTTGTTCACCTTCTAGAGCTTGCCTTGCATCCGGTATGCACTATAACCATATTGAAGCGTATAATAATGGGTTTAATTATCCGCTCACCCAGCCTACTTTTTATTCATTGTTGAAACAAAATGGGTATTCTGTTGGAGGAGTGGGGAAGTTTGATCTTCACAAACCAGTCCTGTTTTGGGGAAAGAGTGGTTGGATCAATCAGTTAGAGATCCTTGGATTCACTGATGCTGTGGATAGTGAAGGGAAATATGATGCTGTTTTCTCATCTTTTAAGGAACCAAGAGGCCCCTACGGTAACTATTTACATGAACATGGACTTCTTGGGATACACCGGGCCGATTATATTAAGCGTTATTACAACGTGTATGAGACCTCTGAGACCCCGCTGCCCCATGATGCTTATGCTGATAATTGGGTTACAAAGAATGCGGTAGATTTACTTTTGTCCTATACAAAGAAGCAAAATCCGTGGTTCCTGATGGTGAATTTTTCCGGTCCTCATGATCCATGGGATATTACACGGGAAATGAAGAGGCTTCATAATGACACGATTTTTCCTGAACCAGTGCAGTATGCTGGGAATTCTAACAGCATACATGAGGTCCGTAGGAATTATGGAGCGATGCTTGAGAATATAGATACCCAGATTGGGCATCTTGTTGCCGCTCTGAAAGCAACTGGTCAATTGGAGAATACAATAATCATCTATGCCTCTGACCATGGGGAGATGCTTGGAGATCATAACATGTTCTTCAAATGCAAACCTCAATTTGGGTCAATATCTATACCCTTGGTTATTTCTGGTGAAGGAACTTTTAAAGGCAACATATCCAATGAACTGGTGCAGCTGCATGATCTTGCTGCTACCATACTGGACTTTGCTGATATCCCTATCCCTGAAGAGATGGATTCTGTATCGCTGAAAGATCTTGCGACGAAAGAGCATGCTGCTGGGGTGAGAGAGTATCAAGCCATTATGTTATGTAATGGTATACAAAACAGCCATCAGGAGGAAGGGTATGAGGAGTATGCGCAGTTTGTAAAAACCAAGTCTGATAGTGAGTTTATTGATGAATTCAATAGGGATCATGGATATCCCTCTATAAAAAGACCCCGTGAAAAGAGGCCCCAAGCTCGTAATTGGTGGGCTACTATTACCAAAGAATTTAAACTTGTTGAATATGAGGATGGAAAGATTGAGCTGTACAATCTGGCTAATGATCCTGATGAAACGTCAAATATAGCTTCAAACCATTTGGATACGGTTAAAGAGCTAATGGATCTCTATGATTTCTCAATTCTACAGCATCGAATAGCTGGGAAAGAAATGAGAGAGAAGGCTTTGGAGGCAGTAAATCAAACCTAAGAAAGACGGGAATTCCCCGTTTTAGATAAAAAAAGAAGGAGAGAACGATGAAGAGGAAATTAGTATTCACATTACTGTTGATTGCAATTGTGGCATTCCCTATCGTGGCTAATGGGGCTAGCGAAAGTTCCAATGAGGGAGTCGCTTGGCCAACAGGACCAATTACAGCTTATGTTAACGCCAAGCCTGGGGGCAATATGGATGTAAAAATGAGGATTATGGCAAAATATCTAGAGCCGATTCTTGATACCAGTTTTGCAATCAATAATCTTCCTGGCGGAGGAGGTGCGGTAGAACTGACCCAGTTCCTTTCTGAGAAACCCAATAGTAATGCAGTGGCATTCAATGGAGATGCAGCACTAGCTATTGCCCCATTATTCGATACTCTGCAGTATACTTCTGATGATTTCATCATCGTAGCTGGAACAGACACAGTTGAGATCGGTCTCTTCATCAACGCTTCTTTAGGGGTTAATTCGTTAGAAGAGCTCCAGGAATATGCAAAGGGGAAAATTATAAAATTCTCTGCTGCTGGTGTGAACTCAGCTACCTATATCATGACGAAATACCTGCTTAATCAGCTCGGGATCGACTCTGATATCATCACTGATAAGGGATACCCTACCGCATTAGTCAATGTAGCCTCTGGAACTGCTGATGTCTGTCTTGTTGCCCTGAATATGGGAGCAGCCTATATTGAAGATGGATCTATCGTCCCCCTGTGTGTCTATGATGACAAGGACTTTTCCGGATACAGTGAGCTTGGATATGCAAGTGTTCCGGCACTTAGGACCCTTGGATATGATATAAGTTGGGATAACCTTGCATTCCTGGCTCTACGTGCTGGTACTGATCCGGCAGTTGTTGATATATTCGCGAATGCTTTGGATCAGGTATTCAGTGATCCTGCATTCATGAAAGAATTTGCAGATGCAGGTTACGTCCAAGTAGCAGATCCCTCTGTTGAAGCCACCCAGGCTGAAATAGATCGAAAGATTGCAGCTGCTAAAATGTATCTTGATAGTCTCCGGTAATCTACCCTTTTGTATCCACCTGCCAATCAGAGGCAAATTATCTGATTGGCAGGATTTTAAAACATGCTTTAGGAATGTGATATTGTAAGAGAAGAGTACGTATTTAATGGCTAGAAGCAGCTAAGTAATCTTGAATAGATTATAGAGGAATATCTCAGAAGGAGAGTAGTGTATGGTTTCATTGAGATTCAGGGAAAATCTATGGTCCGGAATAGTTGCCATTGTCATGGGACTAATTGTGAGGATCATTATTCCATACCAAATCAAGATCAGAGCGGAGAAACTGTCAAATGCGATACCTTCAGACTATGTACCGCTACTGATAGTTTATCTCATGATTGGCTTAGGTATCGTGCTTGTAATGAAGAGCCTTGTACTGAAAATAGATTCGTATATCACTGTAGATATTCCCGGGGAGCTTCATGCCCTTCGCTATTTCCTGATCATTGTAGTGTATGTGATAGCTATGCCGATTCTCGGGTTCTTGGCATCATCACTGCTCTTCTGTACAGGAGCTTTGCTGTTTATGAAGATCAGGAAAAAATCTTACTATGCTTTCACCCTCGGCATAACAGCTTTTCTATGGTTCTCATTCAAATACCTGCTAAATGTACCGCTGCCATAAACAAGGAGAAGATTGGCTATGAATTACTTTCAAATGATCCTGAATGGGTTTGTTGATCTTTCCACCCTTCAGAATATAATTTTAATAATAACTGGCGTGATAATTGGGATCGTTTTCGGGGCGATCCCCGGCCTGACCACCAACTTGGCTGTAATACTGTTCCTGCCGGTTACATATGCACTGAATGTACTATCCGGTATCATGATGCTGCTTGGTATATATGTTGGAGGAACTTATGGAGGATCTATATCTGCAATACTTGTAGGTACTCCAGGTACAGGATCTGCTATGGCAACGGTATTTGACGGGTATCCCCTGGCAAAAAAAGGCAATCCGGGGAAAGCATTGCAAACGGCCTTGATCTCATCAACTATCGGTGGGATTATCAGTTCTATCATTTTGTTGTTCACGGCGCCATTCATATCCAAATACATTATGAAATTCGGTCCTCCAGAGTACTTTGCTTTGGCAGTCCTCGGGATATCGGTAATTGCTGGAATAAGCGGGACAAGTATCGTTCGAGGAATTATCATCGGTTGTCTTGGGATCCTCTTTTCCACAGTAGGGATAGATTCTTCTTCCGGAATCACTCGGTTTTCATTCGGAAGCATCTATCTTATGCGGGGACTTGAAACCCTGCCTGTTCTTATCGGGATGTTCGCATTCCCCAACATACTGAATATGATCTTGAAGAAGGAGTATGCAAAAGAGTTCCACTATACAGCTACAATTGCACGGCATGACAAGCTGTCATGGGAAGAGAAGAAGAAGCTGACTCCAACAATTCTCAAATCCACTGCAATCGGATCTATTATCGGAGCTATTCCCGCAGTAGGTGCAGCCATTGCCGCAATGATTGCTTATAACGAGGAGCGTAGAAGCTCTAAGAATTCGCACCTCTTTGGTACCGGTGTGATAGAGGGTGTTGCAGCACCTGAAGCAGCCAATAATGCAGTGACTGGTACTTCTCTCATCCCCCTATTTACTCTTGGTATTCCTGGAAGTGTGATTGCCGCAACTATGATAGGAGCTTTTTCTCTTCATGGTCTGGAAGTAGGCCCTACACTATTCAGGCATCAGGGACCTCTTATGTATGCAATCATGGTAGGGTTTATTATTTGCAATATAGTGATGTTCCTTGCAGGAAAATTTCTCATCAGAATATTTGCTCAAATAGCGAAAGTGCCTCAGCCGATCCTCATTACACTGCTTGCCCTATTCTGTTTAGCTGGAGCTTACTCAACTGCCAATGTTATGTTCAATGTCTACCTCATGGCAGGAGCAGGCTTCTTTATGTATTTCCTGAAGAAGTTCAATTTCCCGCAAGCCCCATTTATTCTTGGATTCATACTTGGTCCACTTGCAGAGGAGAATTTGAAGAATTCCCTGATCATGTCAGACGGTTCCTGGATGATCTTTTTTGAGAGACCGATTGCTGTGGTAATCATTGTGATAACCATAATACTTACCTTTTACTCAATGAAAAAGACAAAAGCAGTGAAAGCAAAAACCATAGCTGAGGCTGCCGCAAATAAGATAGATATTGAAATGGATGCTGAAGATGATGATTAGAATCATCTTAAAATGAAAGAATAGTATGTTCAAGGGGTTAGTGATGAAGCCTAATATTGTATTGATAAATTGTGATGATTTAGGTTTTGGGGATCTCGGTTGTTATGGGTCAGTAAAGAATGATACCCCATATATAGATGCACTTGCAGCAGATGGACGACGTTTTACCGACTTTTACATGGCTTCACCTGTCTGTTCTCCTTCTCGTGGTGCTATGATGACTGGCTGCTATCCACAGAGGATAGGATTTGGATCCTTCCATGGGGAGTGGGTTCTCTTTCCTGGGTATGATATTGGTCTCAACCCTGAAGAAGTATCCATTGCCAAGGTGCTTAAATCTGTGGGATATAAGACTCTGCATGTGGGGAAATGGCACTGTGGTGATCAACCAGGATTTCAACCGATGGACCATGGGTTCGATGATTATTATGGACTCCCTTACAGTAATGATATGGCTCCTCTCCCGACACGCCCGACAATGACACCGCTACCACTTATGCATGGAAGGGAAATCCTTGAATTGCAGCCCGACCAGAGGGGCCTGACCGAACGGTATGTAGAGAAGAGTGTGGAATTCATTAGAAAGAATACGGAAACGCCATTCTTTCTCTATTTTGCGCATATGCATGTTCATCGACCACTTTATGCTGCCCAGTGCTTTGTTGATAAGTCACGAAATGGTGACTACGGAGCCTGTGTGGCTGCTATAGATTGGTCAGTGGGAGTTCTGGTCGATGAATTGAGACGATGCGGCGTTTATGAGAATACTTTGATCTTGTTCACTTCAGATAATGGATCTCGAAATGATGTTGGAGACTGTAATGGTCCGTTGCGGGGGACTAAGGCAACTACCTGGGAAGGTGGATTGAGAGTCCCTCTCGTAGCTCATTGGAAAGGAACAATTACTCCAGGAGTCAATGATCAACTATTTAATGCTATGGATCTATACCCGACATTGGCGAAATTAGCTGGTGCAGAGATTCCTCTTGATAGGATAATTGATGGTATTGAAATGGCAGATCTGCTTCTTGGGAAAACTGAGGAATCAAAACGTACTACCTTCTTCTATTATATGTGTGACAACTTGGAAGCTGTTCGGAAAGGTGACTGGAAGCTTCATGTATCAAGACGAGAACATGCTGGCCGGCCAAGTGGAGACCATGATGGAACTGAGAAATCAGCAAAGATCCTGAAATCAATGAAAAATGAAGTAGTGAAGGAGCTCTATAACCTGAGAAATGATATCAGCGAGAAAGAGAATCTATATGCTGAATATCCCGAAATTGTAGCGGATTTACAAAATGAAGTAGAACGGTGCAGGGAAGATCTTGGAGATGCTTTTACCGGGACCATGGGAAAGAACATAAGGAAGATCGGATGGGTCCCTGATGCACACCCCTTGGCAGAGTACGATGAGAATCATCCCTATATCATAGCAATGTACGATAGGGATGAGATTGGTTGAGTGATAAAATGGCATCAAAACGGTTCATAAGCTGCAGTGAGGGATTGTACACATTTGAGGGAGCCGTTTCTGTAGAGGTTGCAGAAGAATGGGTTGCTCCATGGAGAATAGACTTTGGAAGAAGGGATTTTTTCCCCTTCCTGCAGGATGATATCTGTCCGGGGTGGAGTGATCCGACTCCTGCCCAGGCTTCAGGAGTCAGGATCTGTCTCCTAACAGATTCGGAGATCCTGGAACTTGAACTTGATGATCCAGATTCAGCTATGCGTGTTGATTTATACAGTGATGGGGTGAATCAGGGAACGAAAACCCTGCAGCAAGATAATAATTCATTCTTATTTGCAGATTTGGGTTCTAAGCAAAAAGCCGTAGAGATTTGGTTGGATCCGCGTTTTAAGTGCCGGGTAAAGGGGATATGGATTACGTCCGAAAGTAGTGTGGAGGTGACGCGACAGCATCAACAGCGCTGGATTCATTATGGGAGTTCGATCAGTCAATCAAGGAGTGCTGCCTCACCATCAAGGACTTGGACAGCTATGGTGGCTCGATTGGAAGATCTTCATCTAACGAATCTTGGTTTTGGAGCTAACTGCTTGATCGAGCCCATGGTGGGACTGCTTCTCAGGGATCTGCAGGCAGACATCATCACGTGCGAACTTGGGATAAACACATACCCCGGCAGGCTTGGCAGAAGGATGTTTTCGCCGAATACCATTGGCTTCATTGAGATTATCCGACAAAGACATCCATACACACCATTGTATATTATATCTCCGATCTTCTGTCCTGAACGTGAGGAAAAGAGGTACAATGAAGAGGGAATGTCTCTGGTTGAAATGAGGTCTGTTCTTGAAGGGGTTGTCCAACTTTTCAGGAAGCATGGTGATTCATCTATTTATTATATTAACGGGTTGGATCTGTTTGGGCCTGAAGATTTACAGTATCTTCCCGATGGATTGCATCCCGACGCAAACGGACAAGAAGTATTATCAAAGCGATTTCGTAATCAGCTGTTTCGTTCGAGAAAGAACTGAACTGCAGGGTTGAGTGAGATTAGAGTTTTTTCTACAATAGATTCAAATGTGTTAGGTGGAATACATGGGCGTTACAATAAAGCAAATTTCTGAACTAGCCAACGTCTCCAGGGGGACAGTGGACAGGGCTCTGAACAACCGGGGACGTATTGATCCGGGGGTTAAGAAACGCATTCTCGAAATAGCGAAAGCTCTGAATTATACTCCCAATATGGTGGCGAAGTCATTAGCTACCCGCAATAAGAACAGGAAAATTGGGTTTGTTCTTCATGTCCAGCATAATGATTATCATGATTTTATTCTCCAGGGAGTAAAAAAAGCTGCAGAAGAGATCAAAGATTTCGGGGTAGATGTGGTTATCAAAGAGGGAACCGACTTCAACGCACTCGACCAGGTTCGTATGATCGATGCCCTGCTTGAGGATGATATCACGGACATGGTAGTTGTGCCTATTAATGATCCCATTGTGGATCAGAAACTTAAGGAGCTGTACGATAACGGGATCACGCTTGTTCTTCTAGGTGGTAATCCTGAAAACCCGGACTGCCTCTGTCATGTAGGACATGATAGAGTTCTTCAAGGGCGGCTTGCTGCTAACCTATTTGGGCTTCTCTTGGATGGGAAAGGTGATCTGATAGTATTCACACCATCCTTGAACCTATTGAGTCATGAAAAGGTTATTGAAGGTCTGGACCAGTGCTTATCAGAAGAGTATCCGAGGATTTCAATCAGGGAAATCGTTCAGCTTCAGAATGATGAGTTTACCAACTATGGCCTAGTCAAGAAAACCTTGGAAAAGCATCATGATATTGATGCTGTGTTCTTTACAACCGCGGTCCTTTCTGGAGGCTTGCGCGCCTTGGAGGAGACAAAAGAAGCTGAGACGGTAAAGACTGTCACAACGTTCTATTCCCCGTCAGTTCATGAGGCTATGATGAAGAATAGAGTTCATTGCGCAGTCTGGTACAACCCGATTGAAGTGGGGTATCGCTCTGTTATGACTCTGTTTGAATTCATGATAAATGTGCAGGAACCTGCCGGAAAGACGATATTCACTGATCATCATATTCTTCTTAAAGAGGGAGTCAAGGGAACAGTATTCCCTTCTCTCTAGCAGATTGGACTTCATATATAGAATAGGCATAGATCATGAGGATAAACAGAGTTACAAAGATTTCTTCTGAAGTCGAAAACATAGAAGCTGCCGTCTTCTTCCAAGCAGGGGCTTCTGTACTCTTTTGTCCTCGGCAGGTTGTACGTGAGAAAGGTGATTTCGGTCGAGCTGTATATGGAGATCTGTTTCTCCCAAAAATGTATCAGGAGAAATCAAAGAAACCGGCAATTGTTTTTTTACATGGAGGCAGTTGGCGTTTCGGATCTCCTTCCCAGTTCTATTTCCAATCAAAAGCTCTAGCAGAGCAGTTAGGTATCATTTCCTTGAATCTTGATTATCGTCTCAGCGAAGAAGCCTGTTTCCCGGCACCCCTTCACGATGTCCACTCAGCCGTTAGATGGCTACGAACAAATCAAGAGCGATTTGGTATAGATCCTGAGAAGATAGCCATTTGCGGAGGATCATCTGGTGCCCACTTAGCAGCTTTGACGATGTTAAGCGGGACAGCTATGTCTGATACGATTTCAGCAAGACCGAATGCTGCAATATTCCTTAATGGAGAATACAATATTCTCAAGCTGATTGAAGAGGATCGCCTCACTGATGCTATTGAGGCACTTGTTGGAGAACGGTATGAAGTATCACCTGAGAAATTTAAAGAGATATCTCCTTTCCATAAAGCGGCTTCAAGAACACCTCCTACGTTATTGCTTCATGGGGGAGGGGATGAGTGCTCTCCCTGCAGTCAGTCGATAGAGTATGCAGAGGTGCTTTCTGAACTCGGGACGTATACGGAATTGGAAATATATTCAGGGAAGCCGCATGGTTGGTTTAACAAGGAGCCTGATCGGTCAATAACATTGAATCGGATTGTTGATTTCCTTAAACGAGTATTTGAATTAGAGGATCATAACTAAGCAATTGATTGTGATCTCAATGCAGTAGACATATGCGGGTCTATATTTCTTGTTCTCTGTATGCATGGTGAATTAACTATTTGGAAACTTGGTGGCAATTCTAATTGCCTAGTATAGTTGGGTTCACATGCTTATTGAGTATTCTGATACATATCTGTAAAAGCATCCACTCTATTCCACTCGTACCGAGCATCGTCCTGATTATCAATCGGATGGGTCGAATAATCACGGGGGTGTTAGAGTCTGGCTGTATTCCCATAAGACCCAATGTGTACGTGGAACTCTTTTCGAGGATGGCAGTACAAGATCAAAAGTGATATACCGGATTCTCGATAGACGCGTGTTATGTGAATGTTTGGTAGGGGAATCAAGTCTGATATGTTTTAGCTGACAAAAAAGGTTGATAAAGTTGGAAAAATTTCTTGACAGCAGAAATATGTTGGTTTAATATCGTATTAGATAACCAAAAAAGTTAACAAACAACAATTGAGGTACTGATGAAGCCCTCAAGGATTATTAGATAAACACTGTCACAGTGTGTTTCATCGGCCGAATCGAGATTAACACATAGACTCTTGAAGAATGTGCCGGATTGGTGCGTTTGAATATTCACGTTTTTCAAAAAGGAGGAGAATTGGGAAATGAGAAAAAGAGTGATTGTATTTCTGGTGTTGATGCAGCTGGTTGTCGGGTTGTTTGCGGAAGGAGTTGTCGAGAGAAAACCGTATTATACAGTTTTGGAGCAAAAAGCATCATTCTATAGTGAGAGCTTAGGGGTGTATAAAAACTATAATATCTTCTTTCCCCCAGGCTACAGCAGTCAACAGGAATACCCTGTGTTGTATATGCTGCATGGCAGGACAGGGGATGAAGATGCCTGGACGACAAATGATCTCTTCAAAAAGGCTAGAGAGTTGGTACTCTCAGGTACTATGACCCCAATGATTATTGTCACACCTGATGTTGATAACAGTGCAGGTTTCAATTGGTTTGCTCCGTCGGATACTCCTGTTGAACCGTATGATGAAAAGGGTGTGACCCGTGGTCAATATGAAGACTATATTGTCACAGATCTTGTAGGGCATATTGATGCGTCTTATTCCACAGATGCACGCAGAGAAAGCCGGTATATCGGAGGCTGCTCGTTGGGTGGCTTGGCTGCACTCCATAGCGCATTCCTGCATACGGATCTATTCAGCAAGGTAGGTGGACATAGTCCGGCACTCTTTCTTGAAGATGCCACTGACAAAACGAGTGTGGCGTTTAATGGGATATTATATCCTGACGAAGAACTTGGGAGCCTGCGGGATCCTCTGAGAATAGCCCAGGTTACGGATATCTCGAACCTGTCTGTATATCTGGATTGTGGCAGTGAGGACGATTGGGGGTTCTTCAACGGTACGGCAGCCTTGTATTCGTTGTTGCAGGACAGACAAGTCGAGTCGCAATATTATCTTAACGAAGGTACCCATAGCAGGGAGTATTGGAATGCGCATCTGGAGGATTACCTGAAGTTCTATGCAGGTTCGGAGTAATGGCTGGGTTCTTCTTGCAGGTAAGAGGAAATGCTGTAATGCTATTTAGATAACTAAATTGGTTAACAAAAAAAGTCAACAAACCTATTAATCGGTGTATAATCAGCTATGGGGATCTTCTAATAGTGTTTGATGAATAACATTGACTATCAAAGGAGTAGAAGATGAAAAAAGGATTAATGATTCTGGTCGTTGCGATGGTATGTCTTTCGGCTGTATCAGTTTTCGCAAATGGTTCCAGTGAGTCGGAGGGTATCGATTTCCCAGTCAGGACAATCGAGAACATATTCCCCTGGGGGCCTGGGTCCTCGATGTCTGTCAGCCAGATCATTGCAGCTGCGATGGGTGAAGAGCTGGGAGTCTCTATGACTGTCATCTCCACGCCTGGTGCTTCAGGAACAAAGGCGTTTCAGACTGCAATGAACAAACCTGCAGATGGGTATGCCATTATCGATGGATACGTTGCTCCCCTCGTTCTGCAACCGATTCTTGGCAATGCAGACTGGAGTTATGATGATTTCAAGCCGCTGCATTCTGCTGCATCCAATGCATTCTCAATTGCATGCAATGTGAATGAGACCAGGTGGAATACCTTTGAGGAGATGATGGAATATGGGAAGGCCCATCCTGGTGAACTCAGGTATTCGACTGGTTCACGTAATAATCTTCCGCATATGGTCATTGCTAAAATACTGCAGACTTATGGTGTGGTTGCACAGCAGATCCCATATACGGTTGCAGGTGATTCAGACAAAGACCTGAAAGCTGGTGTGCTCGATTTCGCGTATCTTAATGTTGGCAACTATCTCACAGACAAAGAGAGCCTGAAAGTGCTGTTGGTCTTGTCTGAGCTTCCCGGGGCAAAAGCTACTTTCGATGGGGCTCCAAGCTTCGCAGACCTTGATATCGATCTTGGATTATCAAATTTAGGACCTATGGGTTGGAATTGGTGGCTGGTGAGAAAGGATACTCCTGATGACGTGACCGAGGTATTGAGGACTGCTATGGACAAAGTCATGGCAAGAGAGGATGTACGGACCAAGATTGAGAATCTGGGGTTTGTGCCGCTTGAGTGGGGTGATGAGCAATACGAAGAGATCGTAAGCTCTGTCTATGATCAACTGGTCAGTATGGGGAATGCTCTCAAGTGGGAGCAGGCTGAATTAAGTAAACTTTAATTAAGGGTAGGGTGATACATGAATAGTCGCAAGTTGGCAGAATGGTTGGTCGTACTCTTCTTTGCAGTAGTAGTGATCATTGTGTTTCAACAAATCATGACAGATATGACAGAGAGTGGTATTGCTTCTGGCGGTCCGTATAATAATGCCGCAGCATATCCAAGAGCCATTGCTATAATTATTAGCGTCTTCTTGATCATTCTGCTTATCTTGCGGTTTGTTACCCATAGCATCAGAGCGGAGAGCCGTCAGAGCAGTGAAGTGAGCACTACACACACTCTCTCAAACCTGATTCGGCCGGTATCGCTTCTCGCGATCTTCGCAGCATATTTATGGGCGCTTGGGTTTTTAGGATACTATATAGCAACGCCTCTGATGCTGGCTGGAATCATTTGTGTATCCGGTCTGAGAAAACCTGTTCAGATCGTATTGACAAGTATTATAACCACTTTTTTACTGGCTTTTGTATTCGAATCATTCTTAAAGATTGTACTGCCTGGCGGAATATTCAAGCTGAATATACCCTGGTAGGAAGGACTGATATGTTAGTAACATCACTTGGTGCAGGATTATCCCTGTTCTTCTCACCCCTCTCAATTACTCTTACCTTGTTAGGGGTCATCTTCGGTCTTATCGTTGGGGCACTTCCTGGGCTTGGTCCTCTGATGGGTATAATACTTATGCTCCCCGTTGCAGTTACCCAACCTCCTGTAGCTGCAATGGGCTTTTTGATTGCCATATTCGTCGGCGGTTCGTGTGGAGGGTCCATCTCTGCAATCTTATTGAGGATCCCCGGTACTCCCCTTGCTGCAGCGACGCTGCTGGACGGGTATCCGATGGCTCAGAAAGGCAGAGCCTCCGATGCCGTTGGCATAGCGATCTCAGCTTCATCCATCGGAGGTCTGCTAGGCGGTGTCATCCTGATACTGTTCGCTCCCCTCCTTGCGAAATTTGCCAGCCGGTTTGCTCCGCCAGAATATACAGCCCTTGCAGTTACCGGGCTGATTGCTATATCGGTCATTTCCAAGGGGTCGCTGATCAAAGGGCTTCTAGCAGGATGTTTCGGCTTGCTGCTTGCAACCATAGGTACGGATGAGTTCTCTACCGGCTATAGATTCACATTCGGGTCGTACCAGATGTTGAATGGGTTTCACATTGTTGCTGTAGTCGTGGGGCTGTTCGCGATCTCGGAGATGGTGTTCCAGATAATGGGTAAAGACCTGAATAAGAAACCTGAGATACAGATATTCACCGCTAGTTTCAAGTCAGTAATCCTCGTCCTGAAACACTGGGGAAACCTCATACGATCGTCGATTATCGGGGCTTTTTTCGGGTCGCTTCCCGGTGCAGGAGGGGTAATAAGCTCCTTCACGGCGTATGCTCTTTCGAAGGCTTTAGCTAAGCCCCATGAACACTATGGGGAAGGAGAGGCAGGTGGCGTGGTAACCACAGAGAGCGCCAACAATGCCACAGTCGGTGGGACACTCATACCAACGCTGGCACTAGGTATTCCTGGAGATGCAACATCCGCTGTTCTGATGGGAGCCTTACTTATATTGGGATTCTTCCCGGGACCGACACTGTTTGAACATCACCAGGATATCGTGGGAGGGGTGTTCCTCGTATATCTCTCTTCAAATATCTTTTTATTGATCATCGGTATCCTGGCAACCCCCCTGTTCATCTATGTGCTGCGAATCAGGAAATCATTCCTCATTCCGATCGTCTTGTTACTATGTGCCATAGGGACTTTTGCCCTTCAGGCTTCTGTCTTTGATCTCTGGGTGATGCTTGCTTTCGGTCTTGTAGGGATACTCTTTCGACTTGCCGAATACCCACTTGCCCCGATTGTCATCGGGATGATCCTGGGGCCTTTACTTGAGAATAATTTCAGGCGGTCCCTGCTTCTTTCGCAGGATGGGATCATGATATTTTTTCAGAGGCCTGTATCGTTGATTCTCATCATTATCAATGTGCTTATGATTGCAGGGTCATTATGGTTTACATTGAAGCATTCAGATGGTAGTAAAAAAGAGACGAAAAGAGTTTCACCAATGGAAGGGTAATACATGTTTAGAAAGTTCAGTGAGATCAATGAATTCAGGGTCACGGAGAAATCAGTATATCTGCTGATACACCAGAAGGGCCCAATCTCAAAAAGTGCAATCGTCAAGGCTCTTGGGGGATCCCTAACGAATATCAATCGCTTCATTGTAGAATTGGAGAAAGCGGGATTGATCACAGGCAGTAAGGGAAGCGGAAGGAAGGCTGGTGAATACAGTATTAACCCGGAAGCCGCATATGCATTGGGAGTGTATCTGAACGGTGATGTGTTAGGTATTGGACTGTGTAATATTGGGGGACAGGTCCTTGAGTCCATTGAGGGGTTGTATAGCGATCATAGAACGCCGGAAGAGGCTATCAGGTTTATTGGAGAGGCCTGGAAGAAGCTGAGCAGTACCATCGACAAAGAGAAGATTCTCGGAACGGGGATAGGGGTGGTCGGTCCCCTGGATAATGATTGCAGAACGATTCTTGTTCCGGAACAACTATCCGGGTGGCGCAATATCCCGATCGCAGACATGCTTGAGGATACCATTAAATCGCCGGTTACCATAGATTATTTCGCGGAAACGATCCTGATGGGGGAACTGCTTTTCCAGGATCATGATCTCAATAAGGACATTGGGTTATTATGGCTGGATTCAGGTATTGGGCAATCGCTCTACAACAGGGGAAAGTCGAATGTGATACATCGGGACCAGAGTTTCCTATTGGCTCATCAGGTCATAAACTTCAAGGCAGCTCCTTGTGTGTGCGGGCGTCGTGGATGCCTTCATACGTATGGGACCATATCTTCTCTCAGGAGAAATCTGGAACCGTTTATTGACACAGGTGAGTTCTCAAGAATCGAGGATGAAACAAGGTTCAGGGAAGCTCCCTGGACGTTCTCCTCTGATCTGGAGATGATCTCAAGAGCACTGGAATCAGAACAGAATGGAGCCCAAATCACCTATATCCTGGAAGAGTTCAAGGAAGCATATGTCGCAGCTCTGGGAAATTACATATATCTGCTGAGACCCGAGGAGCTTATTTTTTGCGGGAGAATGGCATTCAAATTCAGGGAAATGTTCGAAGATATCATTCAGCATATAGATCAGAACTCCGGATACTATCCGGACATGGATCTTTCAACTACCTGGTTAACGCTGGGAGGAGAGAAGATGATCCAGGGCGGGGCGGCACTCGTGTTCAATAAATATATGAATTTTACCGTTTGAACCGGAGATAAATATCAATGAGAACTATAGTTATACTCAATGACAGCGTGAATAGACGGTTTTTGAAAACATACAATGACGATGCTTTCACCAGCACTCCTAATCTTGAACGCATTCAGAGCTGTTCATACATATTCGACAATCACTGGACTGGGTCAGCACCATGCATGCCGGCTCGTAGAGATATGTTCACCGGCCGCTTGAATTTCCTGGAAAGGAACTGGGGTCCCGTAGAAGCTTTTGACTGTATGCTCCCTGGTTTATTGAGAAAGAAATCTGTTCGTTCTCATATGGTCACCGACCATTATCACTATTTGGAAACAGGCGGAGAGGGGTACTGCCAGTCATTTGATACGTGGGAATGTTTCAGGGGGCAGGAGCATGACAGTCTTGAATGGTCCCCTGCGGGTTTCTCAACACCGGCTCACAAAGGGCGGTATGATGAGTTCTATCATGAGAACAGTAAAGCCTTTGAGAAGGATTCGGATTTCACCACGCCGAAAACATTCCAGGCTGCAGCAAGCTGGCTCGAACGGCATGGGGATGAGGACGATTACCTTCTCTGGATAGAGGGATTCGATCCTCATGAGCCGTTTGATACACCGAAGGAGTTTCTGGATCTGTACGATGACGCGTACGAGGATGAACTGTTTACCTGGCCGGAATATGCTCCATTCACAGGTACCGAGGCAGATCTCAAACACATCAGGAACAGATACGCTGCGACCTTGTCTATGTCTGATACATGGATAGGAAAGGTACTGGATATCATAGACAGGCAGAACAGATGGGATGATACGTTGATCATCTTCACCACTGACCATGGATATATGCTTGGAGAGCATGGCTTGATGGCGAAGAACTATATGTCTGCATATAATGAAGTCTATCATATTCCGTTATTCATCCATGTGCCGGGACAGAAGACCGAAAAACGCATTGACGCGCTGACACAGAATATCGATCTATTCCCGACAATTGCCTCACATCATGGAATACATGAAGATGAGTTCTCGAATCAGATCCATGGAAAGAATCTGTTCCCGCTGATAGATGAAAGTGAAGATTCTTTGCGGGATTATGTATTGTATGGTTTGTTCGGGCAGAGCATGAATATTACCGATGGTCGATATACGTATTTCAAATGTCCCGATAAGGCTGACAATACCCCTCTGAACCTGTACACATCGATGCCGACAACCCTGAATCAGTATATAGGCGGTGAGAGCATCGGTGACTATAGTAACATCAGCATGGGTCAGTTCCTCTCCTGGACTGATTTCCCAGTGTATGCAATTGCTGGGGAGAATTTCAATTTCAGGAATGTATCCCAGCGTTTCGATCTGAGAACTTCTTATCATAGTTCAAATCATCTATTCGATTTGAAGAAAGACTATGAGCAGAACATCGAGATAGAAGATCCAGCTGTCGAAGCCTATATGAAGAACCTCATGAAAAAGGCTCTGACTGAACATGATAGTCCCAAAGAACAGTTTGAACGACTCGGACTTGAGTGATTCTCTAACAACCGATGCTTCATAATACAGTAGTTTCCAACAATGAAATTATTAGCTTAAACAGACATGTTGTATGTATTTGTCAGGGTAGTTCTTGTTTCTTGATTTATAGAGATTATTCAATATCCATGCAAATTGGATCTTTAGCAATAATAATGTAAACGTTTGAAAATAGATGAATCGGATGGATGCGATATGCAGAAAAGTAAGCCCATATGGTTCTGAGTTATGCATACACCGGGTTTATTTCTAGTCTTGCGGTTGTCGAGATCATCGTGGCAGTGGTGGTAGTAGTTATCAGTCTGAAGATGAGGAAGGATTAATGATATGAAGAAAGTACGTATAGGCTCTGTCGGCTTGGGACGGCTCGGGCTGCAGCATGCGGAGAATATCGCGAACAGGGTCAGGAATGCGGAGCTCACGGCGCTCTGTGATGTGGATGAAGCTAAAATGCAAGCAACCGCTGACAGGCTAGGAGTTGTGCATCGGTTCACTGATTTCGATGCCATGGTGGAGAGCGAGGAGATCGATGCGGTCTGTATCGTCTCCCCATCGTTCCTCCATACGACACAGATAGAGAAGGCACTCTCCTGCGGCAAGCATGTATTCAGTGAGAAACCGCTGGGTACTACCGTCGAGGAGTGTAAGAAAGCCGAGAAGGCTGTCGAGTCCTATCCTGAACAGGTATTCATGCTGGGGTTTATGAGACGGTTCGATGAATCCTACCGGTATGCATACGATAAGGTCGTCAATGGGGAGATAGGCAAACCTGTCCTGTTCCGTTCCTACAGCCAGGACCCGGAGAAGTTCATTGACGGAGCGATCGCGTTCGCAGGTCATAGCGGCGGGGAGTTCCTCGACATGGCTGTCCATGATATCGACCTTGCACGCTGGTTCCTTGGGACCGAGCCGAAGAGCGTCTATGCCATCGGCGGGTGTTATGCCCATGAGGAGTTCGCAAAGTACAACGACGGGGACAATGTCTCCTGCCTCATGCAGTTCGGGAATGATGAGATGGTATTCCTCTTCGCTGGCCGGACTGCCCCCCACGGCTATAACGTTGAGACAGAGATCATAGGTACGAAAGGGATCCTGCGTATCGCTTCGATACCGCAGAAGAATCTGGTTGAGATCCTTGACACCTCCGGTGTGAGACGAGAATGCAGCGAGAATTTTCTCGAGAGATTCGAGAGTTCCTATGTAAATGAGCTTCAGGAGTTTGTATACTGTATCCTTGAAAACAGAAAGCCCGAGGTCACGGTATACGATGGGACGAGAGTCTCTGAGATAGCATATACCTGTAAGGAGGCCTTTGAGAC
Organism: Spirochaetia bacterium; assembly: GCA_963677595.1. Taxonomy (GTDB): domain Bacteria; phylum Spirochaetota; class Spirochaetia; order CAKZLE01; family CAKZLE01; genus CAKZLE01. Next base: position 653,119 of record OY782041.1, on the reverse strand, counting down.
GGGTGAAATGAAGAAGTTCTGATGAGCCATGACCGCGTAACGATCAAGGATATCGCAGAGATAGCTAGCGTGAGCTTCTCTACCGTATCCCGCTGCCTGAACGGCCACCCGCTCGTGATCTTCCCAGAGGGGACGAGGAGTAAAGGCGACCACTTCGGCGAGTTCAAGGCAGGCAGCATGAAGCTGGCTACCAGGGCGAAGGCAACTATCATCCCGATCACGATCCATGACTCCTATAAGGTCATGGAACAGCGCAAGGGGATGAAGCTCATAACACCTGTCACCCTTACCATCCACGAGCCGATCAATACGGCAGGGATGGATGACGAAGAGCTCAAGGGGATCCCGGAGAGGGTCTTCGGTATCATACAGGGGAGCTGATCCTACAGGTACCTCACCAGCATGGCGATCCCGGCATAATAAGCAGAACACAGGATGATGATCCTGAAGACCTTCTCAGGGAAGAGCTTCACGATATAGGTAGCGAGCACAGTGCCGAGGATGATAGGCAGCACCAGGCTAATGGAGATCCCGAGAGTCTCCGGTGATATGACCTTCCAGAACAATGCATAGATGATGAGTTTCATCCCGTTTAGTGTGAGATAGAGTATCGCATTCGATCCGATGAATGAGCGCTTGTCATGTACGAACAAAAGGAAATAGATGTTGGTGACCCCGGATGCGATATTGCCTATGATGGAACTGAACCCGGCAACAGGGCCAAGCCCGGCACTGATCCAGCCAGGAGATGCCGATCTCGTTTTTGAAGGACGGAATTCCAGACGGGTGAGGATGAGGCTCATGACCAGGATGATCCCTGCGACCAGGACCCCGAACACCTGCTCCGAGAGTCTCATCCCAATAAGGGCACCTACAGCCAGGCCGACAGTCACCCATGGCAGGAATCTCAAGACCACAGCGATGTTAGTGTCTTTCCTGTAGTGAATGGCTGGGAAGATATCACCGATGAACATCACCGGTGCAAGAGCAGCCAGCATCATGCTTGGTTCCATGATGCTGGTGATCAGATAGATCGCGACGATGATTAGAGGCTTTATGCCTCCCTTGTCAAGGCCGATGATGAATCCGGCTACAGCTAAGACGAGCCAGTGGTCCTGAACGATCTGTGGGATCATATGTACTCCAATACACTGTTTTGTGTCAGCTTAGATTCCTTTTTCAGGATTGTCCATAGCATTCAGGTGAAAACATCTGTATCAGAGCTTCGAGAGGATGAAGTCCATGCTCTCCCGTGTCGCTCCGATCGGGTCTTCCAGGTTCCAAACGGGTTCGCTGAACGGCTCGAATGAGAAATACCCCTCATACCCGCCTTCAGCGAGCGTCTTGATCTGCCCGGCGTTATCGAGGCGGTCCTGATCCCCGATCAGGATACGGTGGGAATCCTGCATCTGGTCGTAGGCGACAGTTGTGTCTTCGACCCCCGAGATATGAACCAGGCCAGTATTCCCTGCAAAGAACTCTTCCTCACCAGCAACTTTATGGTGGAATGTGTCGTGTACCAGGGCGAATGTGCCCTCGAACCCAAGTTCCCTGATCGCCGAGACAGCATCTCTCTTGAATCGAATGGAGGAGATGGGGAATCCCAGGACTTCTACAAAGCCCTGCAGATTCCTTTCCTGGAGGATCCCCTTGAGACCGATCAGAGCCTGCTTCAGTTGCTCTTGTCTATCTTCCTGACTGAAGTCATAGTCTGCGTCGACAAGCGGACAGAGTACAAGGCCCTGGGCGCCCAGTTCTTGGGCAAAGTCCCCGATCGTTTTTGCCTGATCAGCCCGTTCATCGTTCCAGATATTGAAGGGATAGAGTGCATTTATCGTGAGTACCTTCAGTCCTGCTGCACGTGCAGCCTGACCTGCTGCTTTTGCACTTTCCATGCTGTTCACACTCATATCGCCAATGTCGTTGCGGAACTCGACCGCAGACATGCCCAGTGCTTTCGCTCCTTGTGTGAACCGCTCATAGCTGAAGCTCGGACACACCATATGATTCAATGCGAATTTAATATCAGTTCCCATTCGTTACTCCTTCCTTTTTTTCTGGGCCGGGCTACAGTCCGGCATGCTCCCTGATGTAGGTGCGGGCCTTGAGTGCGTACTCGAAGGGATTCGCTATATCAGGGTCCTGCTCAGCCTCAACGACCATCCAGCCTTCATACGAAGCTTCCTGGAGCGTCTTGAAGATCGGGTCAAAATCAAGGTCCCCATCCCCAGGGACCGTGAAGGTTCCCATCCTGACGCCGTCAAGAAAGCTGAGACGCTCATCATAGACCCGTTTCACCAATTCCATCCGGCAGTCTTTCAGGTGCACATGGGCTACCCTGTCCACATAGGTGTTCAGGACCTTATATGCCGCATTTGGGTCCTGCTCCGAGTACATCAGATGACCTGAATCGAAGAGAAGGTACACATCATCGTTAGTCATATCCATGAACCGATCTATCTCACTCGGCGTCTGGACCCCGGTCCCCATGTGATGGTGGAAGCTGCACTTCATTCCCAGGTCCTTGGCGATCGCCCCAAGGCGATTCATACCGCTGGTTACGCGATCCCATTCTTCCTCGGTGTACACCGGCTTCTCGAAGAACACCGGTTTTGATGTCCCCTGTATCGAGTTTCCCTGTTCAGAGCACCCGATGACCCGGGCACCTACTGACTTGAGGAATTCAGCCCATTTGGTGAATGCCTGGTAGGTCTCTTCAGCCGGCTTCGAGGTGAACTCCGTCGAGAACCATGCATTGCAGATGGTCATGTTCCTCAGACTGAGAGCCTTGTTCAGGATGGCACTGTCTGTCGGGTACTTTCCACCGACTTCACTGCCGGAAAACCCGGCAAGTGCCATCTCGCTGATCGTCTGTTCAAAGGTGTTCTTCCCGCCTAGTTCGGGCATATCATCATTGGTCCATGCGATAGGCGCACAGGCAAGGTGAACCTTACTGCTGTCAAGTGTAATCATTGTATATCTCCCTTTCTCCATATTGTTATCCTAAGAGATACCGAAGAAGCTCTCGCTTTGCAAGTATTATCATATAGTATGACAATACATTTAAAAATGCAATCTTTTTTTAAAATTACCGTGCCGGAACAAGGCGAAGCTCACCTTGGGTAAACGAGAGTGAACACTATTAAAGGTAGTAGAATCCACGATCTTTTGCGTGTTAGTGTTATTGTCTGACAAATAATAGTTGACAGTTCGGGAATTATGTAGTGAAATCTTACTAGGAGAATTTCTCCATATTTCACAAATAGGATAACATGCAGCATGAACACAAGAACAGACAGAAAGAACATTATCCAAAAACCGATTCACAAGAATACGGTCGTGGGACAGGTGATGGACCGGGTCAAGGAGCTTATCGCTTCAGGGACATATAAACCCGGTGACAGGCTGCCAACCGAGCAGGAACTTGCCGAGATGTTCCAGGTCGGCAGATCCTCTATCCGGGAAGCACTGAAGGTCTTCCACCATCTCGGGGTCGTGGAATCCAAGGCAGCAAAAGGTACCTTCATCCAGGACCGGGCGAATATTTCCCTTGAAGCCATCACTTGGGCCCTCGTGCTCGGTGAAGACGATATGCGGGATGTCTATGAACTCCGCGAGGCTATTGAGTTCATCTCCTTCCGCCATTTCATCCAGGATCTTGGGCAGAAGGAACCAGCTGCTCTCGAGAGCCTTGCTAAGCTGCGGGAGATCATCGACCATATGCGGGAAATCGCAGAGACCGGTGAGGTCGACCAGATGGTCCAAGCCGATTACTCATTCCATGAGACGATCATCGAGGCAGGGAAGAACCGGCTCTTCGTAGGCATGTATCATACCCTGCAGGCTTTCCTGACGAACGAGATACTGCTTACCTACCTGAAGATCAATGATCTCGGTGCAGTTGCTGAGGATCATGCGCAGATGATCGACTCACTGGAGAACCAGCCGACTGATATGGCGATGAAACGCCATTGGGACCATTTCGACCGAATACTGCATCTTCTTGGGATTGCTGTTCCAGAGGAAGGAGGCGATGTAAGGGCTGTTCACCCCAAAATAGTCGCAAGGACAGCTAAGTACGATCATTGAGCAGAATATCTGAAAATAAAGGTGGACATATCGACTATCCGATTGTATGATGATAGGACATACAGATAATTCACTGGAGAGGCTCTATGAAAACAGTAAGATTAACAGTCGCTCAAGCACTTATACGATTCCTTGACAACCAGTATGTTGAGTTTGACGGAGAACAGCAGAAATTCGTGAAGGGGGTCTTCACGATCTTCGGTCACGGGAACGTCGTAGGAATCGGCCAGGCCCTGGAAGAGAACCCAGGCGACCTGATCATGTACCAGGGACGTAATGAACAGGGAATGGCCCATATCGCCACTGGTTTCGCCAAGCAGAACCATCGACGACAGATCATTGCCTGTTCAGCCTCGGTCGGTCCGGGATCAGCCAATATGGTGACGGCAGCCGCTACCGCAACAGCGAACAGGATACCGCTGCTCCTGCTGCCGGGAGACGTGTTCGCTACCCGCCAGCCTGACCCTGTCCTCCAGCAGATGGAGCAGCCGTCTGACCTGTCCATCTCGACGAATGATGCATTCAGGGCAATCAGTAAATACTGGGACAGAGTCACCAGGCCTGAGCAGCTCATGTCTGCTGCGATCAGTGCGATGCGTGTGTTGACAGACCCTGCTGAGACTGGGACTGTCACCATCGCCCTCCCGCAGGACGTGCAGGGAGAAGCTTATGATTACCCTGAACATTTCTTCCAGCGCCGGGTGCACCGGATCGAACGGAGGCCGCCGGTAGCGGCTGCGATCGAAGCTGCTGCAAAACGCATACAAGAGGGGAAGAAGGTCATGCTGATCTGTGGAGGCGGAGTCCGCTACTCTGAGGCAGCTGCCGAGTTCCAGGCCTTCGCGGAAGAGTTCGGTATCCCGTTCGCAGAGACGCAGGCAGGGAAGAGTGCTATCCCCTTCGATCATTACCTGAATCTGGGAGGAGTAGGGACGACCGGGAACCTGGCTGCCAATACCATCGCCCACGAGGTCGACCTGGTCATCGGTGTCGGGACCCGCTACACTGACTTCACGACTGCCTCGAAATGGATCTATTCGAATCCGGACGTCAAATATGTGAACCTGAACATCTGCAGTTTCGATGCATATAAACTGGATGCTGTCCAGGTAGTAGGGGATGCAAAAGAATCCCTGATCGCCCTGAGGGAAGCACTGAAGGCTGAAGGCTGGAAGAGCTCCTACGAACGAAGTTATATCGACACGGTCCGGAAGCAGTGGGCTGATGAACTCCAGAGACTTTACAGCATCAAGAGAGATGGGGACTTCATCCCTGAGATCCCCGGCGACCTTGATGAGGAACTTGCAGAGTATGCAGAGGTCCTCGGGTCCGAACTGACCCAGACAAGGGTCCTGGGAATCCTTGATGCCGAACTCGATGACGATGCGATCGTAGTTGGTGCCGCAGGCAGCCTGCCGGGTGACCTGCAGCGAATGTGGAGGCCAAAGCAGGCTGACACCTACCATATGGAATACGGGTATTCCTGCATGGGATATGAGATCGCGGCAACGTTAGGCGCAAAGCTGGCTAGACCGGATAAAGAGGTGTATGCCTTTGTCGGTGATGGATCGTATATCATGCTGCATTCTGAGCTGATCACCTCCGTGCAGGAGGGGCAGAAGATCAATGTCGTCCTGTTCGACAACATCGGTTTCGGCTGCATCAACAACCTGCAGATGGAGAATGGATCCGGTAGTTTCGGGACAGAGATGCGGCATAGAAACCCGAAGACAGGCAAGCTCGATGGCTCCCTGGTTGCCATAGACTTCGCCAAGAGTGCTGAGGCTTACGGATGTAAGACCTACACCGTGAAAAGTGAGCAGGAGTTGGTAGAGGCCCTTCGTGATGCGAAGACACAGACGGTATCGACGCTCATCGATGTAAAAGTCCTTCCCAAGACCATGTCGAACGGATATCTGGGCTGGTGGAGGGTTGGTACTGCAGAGGTATCACGTTCCGAATCAGTCCAGAAGGCATTCAAGGAGATGAAAGAGAATATTGACAAGGCACGTCAGTATTGATCTCTGTGAGCCTGTTTTTCATGATCATCTAACGATAGCTGGGTCCTCAGCCGCCCTGGGGATCCCAGACTATCCCATAAGCTTGTTCCTGACAGGTGAGATTGATTACGAGATTTCCTTTTTAGAAATAAAGATGGACAATTCGTATTTTCCATTATATGATAATAAGACATTAAAAGGATGGTGGTTATTATGAGTGATTTGAGAATTGGCGTCGTAGGGGCCGGGATGATCGGTCAATCACATATCGAGCGGATCAATGCCCGACTTCAGGGTGGTACAGTCGTAGCAGTCAGCGATGTGAATATCGAGAATGCGAAGAAGATAGCATCCGAGTGGGACCTCAAGGTGTTCGAGGACGGGGAAGCAATGATCGCGGATGATGGTATCGATGCGGTCATCATCACATCCTGGGACCCGACCCATGAACAGTATGTCATGGCCTCCCTGAAAGCAGGGAAGTACGTATTCTGTGAGAAGCCGATCGCCGACAAGGCAGACGGGGCACGTCGTATCGTCGATGCAGAGATCGCCGGCGGGAAGAAGCTTGTCCAGGTCGGTTACATGAGAAGATATGATAAATCATATACCCAGCTGAAGGAGATCCTCGATTCAGGTCGACTCGGGGAACCGCTGATGCTGCACTGTGCACACAGGAATGCTGCAGTCCCTGACATGTACACTACCGAGATGGAGATCGAGAATACTGCAGTACATGAGCTTGATGTGCTTAGATGGCTCCTTGGTGAGGAGTATGTCTCTGCACAGGTGATCATGCCCAAGAAGAACCGGAATGCCCATGCAAAACTGCATGACCCGCAGATCCTGCTGCTTGAGACTGAATCCGGGATCAGGATCGACCTTGAGATCTTCGTTGCCAATAACTTCGGATATGATATCAAGACTGAGGTCTGCTGTGAGAACGGTACAGTGAACCTGCCGACCCCTGCTACCCCGACGATCAAGTTCGATTTCTACGAATCAGTAGCCATCCCTGAAGACTGGAGGGTGCGCTTCACTGATGCGTATGATACCGAGCTTCAGGCCTGGATCAATTCCAGTAAGGCAGACAGGGTAGACGGCCCCAACTCCTGGGATGGGTATCTCGCTTCCAAGAATGCAGAGTTATGTTCCCAGGCAAGGGAAAGCGGCGCAATCGTTCAGATGTCAGTGGAGAAGATGCCGGAATTCTATGCATGATGCTGAGGTTTCCTTCCTAACATACAGGTAAGATTGAGAAGTATTCTTTTTCGGTAGAAAAAGATAGGGAAGATATTTTTATATCTATTAATCAGATGTTCAGACAATCAGAAAATACTGGACAACTGACTAATTTGATGTAATAATAATATTTAACAGAAAACAATGTATCGGGGAAAAGCCGATACGAAAAACTTTAGGAGGTTCTATGAAAAAGTTTTTAGTTGTTCTTGTGGTGCTCGTACTGGTTACGGGTGGGGTGTTCGCTCAAGGTCAGAAAGACGATGGTACGCTCACAGTAGGGTATACGTTCCATGGTGCTGCTGATGTGTTCCAGAATGGATTGAAGAATGAGTTCGTAGCAGCTGCAGAGGCTCTCGGTATGAAGGTCAATGTGATCGACCCTAACCTGGATACAGCCCAGCAGGTCGCTGCCGTTGAGACATTCATCTCCCAGCAGGTCGATGTCATCGCAATCAGTTTCCTCGATGCTGAAGCCCTTGTGCCTGTAGTGAAGGAAGCGATCGAAGCCGGTATCCCCGTTGTCGGTGTCAATTCAGAGTGTAACTACGAAGGACCTATGTACGCATATGTCGGTAGTATGAACTATGATGCTGGTCTTATCCAGGCAAACTACTTCATTGACAAGGTCCCACAAGGTGGTAAGGTCGTGATCCTTGAAGGTTCACCAGGAATGGAGCACTCGATCGCACGAAAAGGTGCTGTCATGGATAACCTGATCGACAAGCGACCTGACATCGAGCTCCTTGCAAGCCAGACCGGTGACTACCGAAGAGACCTTGGTATGAACGTCATGGAAGACTGGATCCAGGCATTCCCTGAGATCGACCTCGTCGTGGCTGCAAATGACCAGATGGCTCTTGGTGCTATCGAAGCCCTGAAGGGCGCAGGTCGTCTTGAAGGCGTGATGGTCACCGGTATTGATGGTACCGATGGTGCTCGTTCAGCTCTCAAGGCTGGTGAGATGACCATGTCTGTAGTCCAGGATGCTAAGGGCCAGGGCGCCAAGGGTGCTGAAGTTGCCCAGATGATGGCAAACGGTGAAGGCGGCGGCCAGCGATATATCGTTCCGTTCTACCCGATCGATTCGACCAACCCGGATGATTAATAGGTAAACACCAAAGGCAAATGGTTATGGGATATGCCGGAATACTACTGTTCCGGCATATCCTCCCTCATGCCTATGCCGATCTGCTGGATTGAATAGTCTGGGCTAGACTATCAGGTGCATGACCTGGAGTTTTCGGGCATATCTTGATGGCCCAGCTGAGATTGTTCGGTTCAATTCACTACGAAGTGATGCAGTGAACCTTGTTTCTGCAGCAGGGGAGACTGCATTGCCAAAAGGAGGTTACAATTGGCTGCCAACGAAGAGTTTTTATTGGAGATGCGCAATATAACGAAAACATTTCCTGGTGTAAAAGCTGTTGATAACGTTACATTCAATGTTCGACCGGGAACTGTACACGCCCTCATCGGGGAGAACGGTGCAGGGAAGTCCACCCTCATGAAGGTCCTGGCCGGAGAGCACATCCCTGACAGCGGCGAGATCTACTTCGACGGGAATCTGCTCCATATCCAGAACCCGAGGGATTCACTCCTCGCAGGGATCTCGACCGTATACCAGGAGTTGAACCTTGTCCCTGATATGACGATCGCCGAGAATATGTTCCTTGGCCGCGAGATGCTTGATTCCAAGAAGATATTCACTGACATCAAGGCGATGAACGAGGAGACGAAAGGCTACCTGGCATCAGTCGGCCTGGGAGATTTCTCACCGAAGGCTCCGCTGAGGACATTGAGTGTCTCACAGCAGCAGATGGTCGAGATCTCGAAAGGTATCAACCGCGGGTCGACGCTGATCGTACTCGATGAGCCTACATCAGCGATCACCGAGACGGAAGTCGCGACGCTGTTCCAGCTCATCAACGATCTGAAGGCCAAAGGTATCACGTTCGTCTATATATCACATAAGCTGAATGAGATCTTCGAGATCTCTGATGATATCACGGTCATGCGTGACGGAACGTGGGTCGATACCCGTCCGATCACCGATATGACAGAGGATGAACTGATCACCATGATGGTCGGACGTGAGTTAACGAACCTGTTCCCAAAGATGGAGACTGAGATCGGCGATATCGCTTTCGAGGCAAAGGGCTTGAACAGGGAAGGCGTCTTTGAGGATGTCAGCTTCACTGTACGACATGGTGAGATCATTGGGTTCTCAGGCCTCATGGGAGCCGGCCGTACTGAAGTAGCTCGTGCTATCTTTGGTCTTGATCCGCTGGATTCCGGGGAGATGTTTCTCGAAGGACTCCCGTACGAGGGAACGAAGCCGTACCATGCGATCGAGAAAGGGCTGGTATATCTTCCCGAGGACAGGAAGGCCATCGGTTTGGTGCTTGAACGGCCCATTCTCGAGAACCTCTCACTTGCAAGCCTGAAGATGTTCACCAAGTATGGTCTGCTCAATATGAAGTATGAGCGTGAAGAGGCTGAAGCTGCCAAGGAACGCTACCAGATCAAGACACACAGCCTGGATGTGGCTGTGAAGAACCTCAGCGGGGGTAACCAGCAGAAGGTTGTTATCGGCAAATGGTTGATGCGGCCTGTCAATGTGCTGATCGTAGATGAACCTACCCGCGGTATCGATGTCGGAGCTAAATCAGAGATTCACCGCCTGCTCAGTGAGCTTGCTGGAAACGGGATGGCGGTCATCATGATCTCATCCGAGCTGCCGGAGATACTGGGCATGAGTGATAGGATTGCAGTCATGCATGAAGGAAAACTAAAAGGAATTATAGACCGCAAAGATGCATCTCAGGAGAGTATCATGCGTCTTGCTACGGGAGGAAAAAAATGAGCAAAGGGACATTTGGTAGAAAAATCGTTTTCAGACAGTTATTCGCGAATTACGGATATCTGTTCATCTTGGCTTTCATGATCATCATATCGACGATCCTGTCACCGGTATTCCTAACAGTTACCAATATCCTTAATGTCTTGAGGCAGATGTCCATCATCGTCATCATCGCGTATGGTGTCACTCTCGTCATTATCTCTGGAATGATCGATCTCTCCTCGGGGTCGGTAGTTGCCCTGGCGGGTGTCATCGGAACGAGTGCCTTCGTCGCAACCGGGTCCCCCTGGATCGGCCTTATCGTCGGTGTCCTCACTGGTGCCGCGACGGGACTGTTCAACGGGGTGGTCATCACCAAGTTCCGCCTTCCTCCCTTCATCGTGACGCTTGCCATGATGACAGCTGCACGAGGTCTTGCCCTCCTGTATACGGGAGGCTACCCGATCATCGATATCGATAAGTTCAGCACGTTCGGTAAAGGGTTCTTCCTTGGGATCCCCATCCCCGTCGTCATCATGCTGATCGTGTTCGTACTCATGATCATCCTGTCGAAGCGGACCAGGTTCGGCCGGTATATCTTCGCTATCGGCGGCAATGAGGAGGCGGCGATCGCATCCGGTGTCAATGTTAACAAGGTGAAGATCCTGACCTTCGTCCTGAACGGGAGTCTCGTCGGTCTTGCCGGTGTCATCCTGATGTCGCGAATCAACTCAGGGCAGCCTGCTGCAGGTCTCACTTACGAGCTTGATGCGATCACCATGGCAGTCATCGGTGGTACGAGTCTCTCCGGTGGTGTGGGGTCGATCGCCGGCACGCTCGTCGGCGGGCTCATCGTCGGGATCCTCAAGAACATCCTGAACCTGACCAACGTGTCACCCTACTGGCAGCAGATCCTTAAGGGTGTGATCATCCTTGTTGCTGTTATCATGGATGTCACGACGAAGTCGATGAAGGGCGGTAAGAAATAATCAAAACGAAGTTACTGCTCATCTAATTATGAAAATATCCTCCTGCTGGTGTGTCCGGTGGGAGGTTTTTTGTGCTGTAAACCATATCGTAGCAGAATTAGGAGGTTTGTGTATGATCCCTGAAAAGATGGAATTGAATAATGCGAGTCTTGAACAGGAGGAACAGCAGCTGATGTTCTCCTCCTTCAGCAGGAGCGATGCGCTGGCACTTGCCCTGATCATCAACAAGAAGGCAGGAGAACGGTTCAGTGATCCCCTTACCATCGAGATCACGGTCAATGGGCTGGTGGTGTTCAGGTACTTCCCTGACGGCAGCAGGAAGGACAGTGAGCTGTGGATGGTCAGGAAACGAAACAGTGTCGAGCTGATGGAGATGTCAAGCCTTCGCTTCAAATACTGGCTTGAAGCGTATGGTGCGACCCTCGAGGATCGGAAGCTGGCCCCTGATGACTATGCGGCAGGAGGAGGCGGGTATCCAATCAACATCAGGGGGACTGGCTGTATCGGATCCATATGTGTCTCCGGGCTGCCGAACCATGTCGATGACCATATGGTTGTTGTTGACTCCATACGGGAATACAATGGACTGAGCTGAACCGTTTAATGGGTCCCGAAAGCAAATAGAACGGGTTCCTGACAAGCAGGAACCCGTAACCTTCTTATAGTGCCATACATGCTAGAGCAGTTCTTTCTCGATCCTCTCTCGTGCTGCGATCGCGTCTTTGCCGACGGTCTCTGGGAAGCCGAAATAGGAGACGCAGACGATCGCGTCCCCGCCGACCTTGAAATTCCTGTTTGCGAAATCCATCTCCTTGAGGGTGCCGAAGATTCCTTCGAAGTCGACTTCTCCTACACCCATCGCAGTGTGCTGGTGTATGACGGCATCGACTCCTGGGGGATTGATTATATATCTGAGGCCTGCACCGGCAAGAGCTGTATGGTTCCAGGTATCGGCGATCAAGACATGGGACAAGTCACCACCGGCATAGTTCAGCATATGCCGCACATCGCCTTTTCCTTCATCGTAGTAGAACCCATGGGATGCCGAATAGACATATTTCACGTTATCGGATCTGAATGACTTCACCAGGTCGCAGGTCTCGTCATTGAGTTCGCAGAAGTCGTAGGGATGCGCCTGGATCTCCATCCTGATGTCATATTTCTCGAACAGGGGAAGCAGTTCCTCCATTGACCTGAAGAACATGCCGTTGCATATTTCCTGCTGGTTCGGGTCCCCTGAGAGCTCGGTGTTGATGACCCTGACTCCCATGCTGTCGGCAATCTCAATGATCCTCTTCCAGTTCGCGACCGCATGCTGCCGCTGTACCTCCGTCGGGCCGCTCCATCGATACACGACGATGAACGAAGAGATCTCGACACCGGTCTCCTTGAGTGCTTTACGGTATTCCTGTTCCACTTCCCTGGAGAAGAGGGGATGTTTGTAGAACGGATTGATCTGGTCGTGCGGAGACTGCTCGATATACTTGAATCCCCAGTCAGCGACCTGGTGCACCATCTCGGTGATGGTATGGTCCCTTCTCAGGACGTCCACATCGAATGCTATTTTCATACGTTCCTCCTTTTGAAACTGCTTCTGAGCACAGCTGTACCCTGATATGCATCAGGGCAGCCTGTTATTTGATGATCGACTGGTTCAGTGCGTCGATGCTGGTCTGCAGACCTGCCTCAACGGACATCGTGAGGTCTTCCATCTCAAGAGAGACGACCCCATCGTAGCCCATCATCCCGACGACAGAGAAGAATTCCTTCCACCACTGCATGTTCTGTCCACAACCCACAGCAACGTAGTTCCATGTCCTGGAAGCCGATTCCGTAACATGTTTGGACTCCTGGAGCCCGTTGATATCGGCAAGGCCGCGCTCTATGCGAGCATCCTTGCCGTGGACATGATAGATGGCACTACCGAGGGCCCGTGCTGCGGCTATCGGGTCAGCTCCAAGGATGATCATATGGGAAGGATCAAGGTTCATCCCGATCATGTCATCCACTGCATTGCGGAGTTTCATGAGGGTCTCCACATTATAGACCAACTGGCTCGGGAACTCCTCTATGGCGATCTGCTCCACACCATGGGCCTTAGCATGTGCGACGAACTTCTTCCACCAAGGGATCGCTACCTCATTCCACTGGTATTCAACGACTCCCGGCATGTAGTCCGGCCAGGAGATGGTCGAGGTGATCCAGTTCGGTGTCATATCGCCGGGAGCCCCACCAGGCAGACCGGACATCATGACGATCTTCTTAACACCGAGTTTGCCTGCAAGCTCAACAGTCGCATACGATGTCTTCGTATGGAGCTCTCCCAGTTCTCCTGGAGCAAGCGGGTTTCCAGAGCAGTTGAGGGCTCCGATCTTCATTCCCCTTTTATCAAGTTCTGCCTGGAATGCCTTGAGCTTCTCAGGATCAGCCAGGAGTTCAGCAGTCTTGACATGCGGGCAGCCTGCCCAGCCACCTGCAGTCATCTCGACATACTCGATCCCATACGACTTGACCTTATCCAACATGTCTGGAAAAGAAAGATCTCCCAACACATCTGTGCATAGTCCTAATTTCATAGCTATCCTCGCTTTTCGTATTTTTATTTTAATACGTATGATTATCATACAATATGATTACAAGAAGTCAACCAATTTCTTATGATATCAGCAGATTTTCTCTTTCTGTGTCCCTTTGCTCCCTGAGAAAGAGAGATTCGGGCTTTCTTATAAAAAGTATGAATTCGTGCATCTTCCTGTTTGACAAGAGGACAGACAGCCTCTATACTGTTTGTATTGTATGACAATAGGATGATAACACAAAACATGGTTGGTCTTATACATGTGGTATTCCACAACCAGCTATACAGATGAGAGAATGCAGGGAGGATGGTTCATGATCATACGGAATGAGAAGAAACAGTTCGGACCCGGGTATACACCGGTGACGAAGATGACCGGCGAATATGCTGATTGGATGACAGATTTCGGGATACTGGTCCTGAGTGAGGGAGAGTCCTATCTGAATGAAGAGGGAACGGAACGTGCGTTCCTGCTCATGTCTGGGACGATCCAGATGGGCTGGGCAGGGGAGGACGGACCGGTTTCCATAGAAGCTGGAAGGGTGAATGTCCTGGAAGATGATCCTGTAGTGCTCCATGTCCCGGCTGGTACCCGAGTGGAGCTGAAAGGACTTTCCGACCGTTCCGAACTGGCAGTCACCGCTGTGGTGAATGAGAAACAGTTTCACCCGCGTCTCTGGGAACCAGGGCAGTACCGTGCTGACCGGTTCGGGGAGGGGACCCTGCAGGATACGAGTACCCGGCTGGTGCGTACTTTCTTCGATGCGGCAACTGCGGAAGATTCAGCATTCGTGCTTGGGGAGGTCATAAATTTCCCGGGGAAGTGGTCCAGCTATCCGCCCCATGACCATCCTCAGAGAGAGATCTACCACTACCGGTTCTTCCCGGAACAGGGTTGGGGACATGCCGAGCTTGAAGATGACGTATACAAAGTGAAGAATGGGGATACCTATGCGATCCCGCCAGGGGTCACCCATTCCCAATGCGCAGCACCTGGGTATGCGATGTACTATATCTGGATCATTCCCCACCTGCCTGCTGATAAATTCGGACCTGATTCACGGAATTTCCGCAATGAACATGCCTGGGTCATGGATCCTAAGGCTGCCATCTGGCCGGATGCCCCTCTTGATGAGGTACTTGAAGGACAGAAATAGAATCAAAGAGGGACTCTCCGTGAGGAGAGCCCCTTTCCCGGACCACCCATGAACCCTGAGGTGCCAACTCGAAATCCTGGTCACGAGAAAGGAAGAAATCATTGGACACTCATTTTTCTCTCTATAACACCATTCCGATCCCCTCACTGGGATTCGGGAGTTTCAAGGTTCCCCCCGAAGAGGCTCGCCGAGTCGTGGGGGAAGCCCTGCAGACTGGATACCGGTTGATCGATACCGCATCATATTACCAGAACGAATCCGGTGTCGGTGCGGCAGTGCGGGAGAGCGGTATCCCGCGTGAGGAGGTCTTCGTTACCACTAAGGTATGGATGGATGATCTTGGGTACGATGCTACCATGAGAGCTTTCACCTCCTCGATGGAGCAGCTCGATATCGGGTACATCGACCTCTATCTCATCCACTGGCCGCGACCGCTGGCCCTCGAGTCCTGGCGTGCTCTCGAACAGCTTCACAGTGAAGGGCAGGTCAGAGCGATCGGAGTCAGTAACTACAGCATAGCACAGCTGGAGGAACTGCTGTCAGTCTGCAGGATCAAGCCGGCCGTGAACCAGGTGGAACTCCACCCCAGGCTCCAGCAGAGGGAACTCAGGGAGTTCTGCAGGGAACAGGGGATCCTCATACAGGCATGGTCGCCGCTCATGCGGGGCGGGGTCTCAGAGATCCCGAAGATAGCCGAGCTGGCAGAAGCTCACCGAAAGAGCCCTGAGCAGATCACGCTGCGATGGCACTTGCAGAACGACATCCTTGCCCTCCCAAAGAGCACACATGCTGAAAGAATCCGTAAGAACTATGATATCCTGGGATTCTCATTATCGGAGGATGACCTTGCAGTCATCTCCTCACTTGATGATAACTACCGGATCGGGTTCACCCCTGAGTATATCTATGAACACGGGTTCAACGTGGGAGATGTCCCCCCGCAGTTCCGGAAATGATCATAGCGCTGCTGTTTAGGGCGTCAGGTAGTCTGCAGGCAGTGCTTCAGGAAGGGTGAAGGTACTGTCGATCTCGAAGAACCTCCCCTCCGAGGCTGATCGCAGCATCTTGAGCATCACTTCCAACGAGTGGTAAGCCAGCTCACCGCTTGCCCTGGGTGTACGACCTTCTCCGATTGCTTTGACCATCTCGACAACCCCGATGCCCCGGCTGTTCTTTGCATGACTCGTAGAAACGAAGGGATGAGTCAGGGGGACATCGATCCAGGGTGATGGGTTGTCATCTCTCGGGAAGCCATACCAGCGGTATTCCTTCTCTGTCTTGAGCAGGACGTTTCCCCCGAAGAGGTTCGGCCCGTCAAGCGGATCAGGATCACGGATACAGATCGTTCCCTTCGTGCCGTAGATCTCGATACGCGGCATCTCGGAATCCCAGACATCAAAACTGGTGATGATATTCCCCAGTGCACCGCTTGTGAACTCGAGATTCCCGATGATGTGGGTATCGACCTCTACATCGATCGTCTCTCCTTTGTGGGGACCGCCGAGAACGGTACGGGTATCTGAACCTTTCCTTGCCATGGCACTGCAGCGCCGTACCGGCCCCATCAGGGAGAGCAGGGCACTCATGTAATAGGGGCCTATATCGAGGAGGGGACCTGCCCCTTCCTTGAAATAGAAGAAGGGAGAATTATGGAACGTATCGACTCCATGATAGAGGCAATACCCCCCGGCTCCGATGATCTCCCCGATCGTCCCGTCATCGATGATCTTTCTGCAAGTCTGCAGCCGCCCGCCGAGAAAAGTATCGGGGGCGCATCCTACCGTAAGCCCCTTGGAGGATGCCAGGGTAATGATCTCGTCTGCCTCCTCGAGGGTGCCGGCAAGGGGTTTTTCAGAATACAGATGCTTCCCTGCCTTGAGTGCTGCGATATTGTACTTGCCGTGTACTGCCGGAATGGTGAGGTTCAGGATGATATCCACATCGTTGTCGGCAATGAGCTCGTCTGCAGATGCATACGGGCGTTCGATCCCGAACTTCCCTGCAGCAGCGCGTGCCTTCTCTATACCCCTGCTGGCACAGGCAAGCAGATGGACCTGAGGAAACTGTTTCAGGTTCTCGATATATGCTGTACTGATATCTCCGAGTCCGATAATCCCAATATTCATTGGCCTCATTTTTTTTCACTCCTCAAAGTGTAACTGTATCTTCAGATTATATGATGATACTAGCACCATTGCAATAGAGATTTGATTCAGACTCTTTATTAGCAAGGTGTTGAAATACTCATAATGTGGATTGGAGCAGAGTTTAGATTGAATGAAAATTCTTCATTGACTTTTCGTCATTTTATGATATAGTCAGAATGTCTGATGTTAGTACAGTATGCAGAGATTATGAAGAAGGTCACTTCTGAAATGGTCTGATGTGACCAACCATTTGGGTGTACCCATAGTCCCCATACTGAATACAACGAGTGAAATGATTGCTTTTATGAGGTAACCAATAACGGAATCATAGTATATGGAGGGAGAGCGGATGAGCAAGATCAAAGTAGGAGTAGCAGGATACGGCGTGATCGGGCAGCGACTGGCAGACGGAGTTGCGGCCCAGGGAGACATGGAGCTCGTAGGTGTTGCCGACATAGCCCCGACGATCTCGGTGCGGGCACTGAAATACCGGGGCATGCCGTATAAGATGTTCAACGTGGACCCGAAGAACACCTCTTTAGAAGATGCCGGGATCCCGGTATCAGGGAGTTTCGAGGAACTCGTGCAGGAGTGCGACATCATGCTCGACAGCTCACCTGGCGGCATCGGCGCACGGAACAAGGAGCTGTATGTGAAGCATGGCACCAAGGCCGTGTTCCAGGGCGGCGAGAAGAATGATATCGCAGACGTCTTCTTCCACGGCTATGCGAACTACGAGCAGGGCATCGGTGCAGACTACCTGAAGCTCACGAGCTGCAACACCACCGGGCTCATCCGTGCGGTGGACATGCTCGACCGTAGTGTCGGACTCGAGAAAGTAGCGATCACGATCATCCGTAGGGTGGCAGACCCGGGTGACTACCATAGAGGGCTGACCAATGCCCTGCAGGTGGAGAAGGCACCGAGCCACCAGGCACTCGACCTGATGACGATCATGCCCCATATCCCGTGTACGGGTATCCTGGTGCACACACCGGTGACCCACGGGCATATCATCACGGTGACGGCAACACCGAAGAAGGGCATCTCGAAAGAGGACCTGTGGGAGATGGCATCCAACCATCCGCGGATCATGCCGGTGAAGCTGGCAGACGGGTTCTTAGGGAACGCATCGATGTTCCGCTGGGCACGCGATATCGGGAATGCACGAGGTGACATGTATGAGATCGGGCTGTGGGAAGAGTCGATCGTGAAGTCAGGGGATGACATCATGTTCGCGATCAACATCCCGCAGGAGTCCGTGGTCATCCCGGAGAACATAGACGGGATCAGGGCCGCGATGGGGATGCAGGCGACCAGGGAAGAGGGGACGGCAGCAACGAACCAGTACCTGGGCATGAAGTAAGAGAGCACCGATGAAAGAGCATACGTTAGGGTTCAAGCCGATGGAGGAATTTGATGTCTCGGGTAAGCGGGTATTGCTGCGGGTGGACATCAACTCCCCGGTGGACCCGAAGACGAAGGCAATAGTCAACGAGAACCGGCTGGAGAAGAGCGTGCCGACGGTGAAGTGGCTGCTCGATAACGGGGCGAAGCTTGCGTTGATCGCGCACCAGGGGGATACGCTCGATTACCAGAACCTGATCCCGTTGAGAGAGCATGCGCAGAAGCTGAGTCAGAAACTCGGCCGGAAGGTCAGGTACATCGACGATGTATGCGGGCCGATGGCGCAGAGCGCGGTAGAGGCACTCGATGAGGGTGAAGCGGTACTGCTGGGGAACCTGCGGTATCTGTGCGAGGAGATCTCGACCTTCGAGGATGCGGTGAAGCTGAAACCGGAAGAGATGCTCGACACCTGGCTGGTGAGATCATTGGCCCCGCTGTTCGACCTCTACGTCAATGACGCGTTCGCGGCTGCGCACCGGAACTGCCCGAGCATGGTGGCCTTCCAGGAGCTGCTGCCGAGTGCTGCGGGACCGCTGTTCTTTAACGAGGTATCGGCCCTGAACCAGGTGATGACTGCCCCTTCCCACCCGTCGGTGTTCGTGCTTGGAGGTGCGAAGATCTCGGATGCGTTCGGTATGATGGAGCAGGTGTTATCAAACGGGACAGCAGATGAGATCCTGACCTGCGGGGTGACGGGGGAAGTGTTCCTCATCGCCTCGGGACAGTCCCTTGGCAGCAAGGTCGATGAGTTCCTGGCGAAGAAGGGCCTGGATACATTCATAGCACCTGCACGGGAGTACCTGGAGAAATTTCCGGGGAAGATCAGGATGCCTGAAGACCTGGCCTATGAAGCTGACGGGGAACGAAAAGAGATCGCAGTAGCAGATATGCCTGCCGAACTGATGTACCTCGATGTCGGCGAGAAGACGATCGCCTCCTACCGGGAGAGCATCAATGGAGCCGGAACAGTCTTCGTGAACGGGCCTGCGGGCGTGTTCGAGGACCCCACCTTCGAGGTGGGGACGAGAGAGATCTGGAAAGCAATCGCTGATGCCCCAGGATTTACCGTGGTCGGTGGAGGGGACAGCGTGAACGCTGCTGCCAGATTCACGGATATACAGAAGATGAGCTATGTCTGCACCGCAGGAGGTGCCATGGTCCGGTATGTATCAGGGAAGAAGCTGCCGCTTATCTCAGCGATGGAGAAAGCAGCAGGTTTGAAATAACACCATAACCGCCTACGGGCTGTCTCCTGATACGTCGGGGGGCAGCCTGTTCTTTCAATAGACCAGAAGAGAATGAACAAGTTGTAAGGAGAGAATAGATGCTGAATGAAGCTGAAGTGACGGCTTTGAAGAAGAAAGCGAAGGATATCAGGAAGCTGACGATAGATGAGATCGCGAATCTTGGTGCAGGCCATATCGGGGGAGCGATGTCGATAGTTGAACTGTTGACGATCCTCTACCACAAATGGATGAAGGTCGACCCGAAGGACCCGAAGATGCGGGATCGGGACAAGCTCGTCGTCTCCAAGGGCCATTCCGGGCCTGCTGTCTATGCGACCCTGGCAGACAAGGGATTCTTTCCCGTAGAATGGCTCGATACGCTGAACAGGGGCGGGACGAACCTGCCGAGCCACTGTGATATGAACAAGACCCCGGGAGTGGACTTCACTACCGGTTCCCTTGGGCAGGGTTCATCTGCGGCAGTGGGTATCGCAATGGGGAACCGATACCAGAAGATAGACCGGTTCACCTACCTTGTCCTCGGCGACGGTGAGAGCCAGGAGGGGCAGGTCTGGGAAGCCGCGATGACTGCAGCGCAGTTCAAGCTGGGGAAACTGATCGCCTTCACCGACTACAACAAGCAGCAGCTTGACGACTACTGCGACAACATCATCGGGATGGACCCGCTTGATGATAAATGGAAGAGCTTCGGCTGGCATGTGCAGAAGATCGACGGACATGATTTCCAGGCGCTTGATGCCGCGATCGAGGCGGCTCAGCAGGTGACTGACAAGCCTTCGATGATCGTGCTTGACACGATCAAGAGTAAGGGCTACTGCTTCGGTGAAGGCATCCAGGCCAACCACAGTATGGGAATCAGTGCGGAGCAGGCAGCTGCAGCCATCGAGAAACTAGAGAGTGAGGTGTAGGGATATGGCAAAAGATTTTACCACATTCGATCATATGAGGGATGCGTTCGTAGCAGCTGTGGCTGACCTTGCAGCAGATGATGAACGGATCGTGATGCTGGATGCTGACCTGTCAGGCTGCGTGAACTCCGGCGGGTTCCAGAAGACGTATCCTGACCGGTTCTTCAACGTCGGGATCTCTGAGGCAGATATGGTAGGGATCGCCGCAGGGCTGTCATCCACGGGGCTGATCCCATTCGCCCATACCTTTGCCTGTTTTGCCTCGAGAAGGGCATTCGACCAGTTCTTCCTCTCGGCGAACTATGCGAAGCAGAACGTGAAGCTGGTAGGAACTGACCCGGGGATCACCTCCCAGATGAACGGGGGGACGCACATGCCGTTCGAGGATTTCGGGCTGATGAAGATGGTCCCGGGTCTCGTGGTCTTCGAGCCGTCTGATTCTGTCTCCTGCTACAAGCTGACGCAGCAGTCAGCAGCCCACGTGGGATCCACCTACATGAGGCTCCAGCGGAAGGGGACGACCGTCAGGTATACCGATGAGACACCGATCGAGCTTGGCAAGGGGATCGTGTTATCCGACGGGACCGACGTGACCCTGATCGCGACCGGTCTGGTCATGGTGGATGCTGCCGTGAAGGCGGCAGAACTGCTGGAGGCTGAAGGAATCAGTGCCGCAGTCATCGATATGCACACCATAAAGCCTCTGGATGAAGCGTTGGTGCTTGAGTATGCGAAGAAGACCGGGAAGGTCGTCACGATCGAGAATGCCCAGCGATACAACGGCCTGGGCTCTTCTGTGGCTGATTATCTTTCTGAAGTCCACCCCACACTGGTGAGACGGATGGGGATCGATGATGAGTTCGGCGAGGTCGGGGACCTTGCCTACCTGCAGAAGCGATACAAGCTGATGGCTGAAGATATCGTAGAGACGGTAAAGTCACTGAAGCAATAGCCGACAGTTTCTGAATAAGAAGTATATATAACTCCTGAAGCCCCCGTATCCTGCGGGGGCTTCGCTGTATCCAGAGAAGGTGTAGAACTTCCTGTCGAATTATTGTATCTTTTATGGAGATGCAGAGACAGTCGGTGCTTTTCCAGGGGCGACTCAGGCAGATGCCTGAAGCCGGGACGATATGAACCTGGAAGATCGGCTGATGATGCATAGAGAAACTGGGGCGGTGGTATGGGCACCTCTCCATGAACAACATACGGTCGTGTAAGATGTGATACACTATTACGCAGCTTCACGATGAGGAGGAACAAGGCAAATGGAAGCAGAACAAAGGACCTTCCTAGAGCAGAAAGCGAAGGATATTCGTGTGCTCACGATCGATGAGGTTGGGTACCTCGGAGTCGGTCACATCGGGGGAGCCATGTCAGTGGTCGACATCCTGACAGTGCTCTATTATGACAAGATGAATGTGGATCCTGCAAACCCGAGGATGGAGACCAGGGACAAGCTGGTCGTCTCGAAGGGCCACTCCGGACCAGCTCTCTACGCAGTACTGGCAGACAAGGGATTCTTCCCGAAAGAATGGCTGCATACCCTGAACCAGGGCGGGACCAGACTTCCCAGCCACTGTGATATGAACCAGACCCCGGGGATCGATTTCACCACCGGGTCTCTTGGACAGGGAACCTCAGCTGCGATGGGTATCGCGCTTGCAGATAAGATGAAGGGCATCGACGCACATACCTACCTGATCATCGGTGACGGTGAGAGCCAGGAAGGCCAGGTTTGGGAAGCTGCCATGTTCGGTGCTCACTACAAGCTCGGGAACATGATCGCCTTCACCGACTACAACAAGATGCAGATCGACGGGGAGACCGCCGATGTCATGGGCATCGATGATATTACCACCAAGTGGAACGGGTTCGGCTGGCATGTCCAGAGGATCGACGGCCATAACGTGGCAGCCATCGCGAAAGCGATCGACAATGCCCAGAAGGTCACGGACCGGCCTTCCATGATCGTCTGCGATACGATCAAGGCAAAGGGGTTC
This sequence comes from Spirochaetia bacterium, assembly GCA_963677595.1. Lineage (GTDB taxonomy): Bacteria > Spirochaetota > Spirochaetia > CAKZLE01 > CAKZLE01 > CAKZLE01. Next base: position 630,510 of record OY782041.1, on the reverse strand, counting down.
GCACCTGCTGAAGGGTTGGTTAGCTCACACAGCATGGCATTCACCTATGAGACAGCAAAAGAAGCTATCGCAGTGCTGCAGGGGGAGAAGTAAGATGAAGAAGTTAGATACCTATGCAGATATGAGAGCGGTATATACCGATACGCTCATCGACCTGGCAAAGGAAGATGATAAAGTAGTCGTCATGGATGCTGACCTGATGTCAGCGAACGGGACCAAGGCGTTCAAGACCGAATTCCCTGAGAGGATGATCAATGCCGGTGTCGCTGAGGCGAACATGGTCGGTGTCGCTGCCGGTCTCGCTTCCCAGGGGTTCATCCCCTTCGCCTCTACCTTCGGGTGTTTTGCCACACGACGGGCGTTCGACCAGTTCTTCCTATCCGTGAACTATGCGAAGCAGAATGTGAAGCTCGTCGGGTCTGACCCGGGAGTGACCGCCCAGTTCAACGGTGGGACCCACATGCCGTTCTGCGATATCACCCTGACTCGGGTGATCCCCGGACTGGTGGTCGTCGAGCCCTGCGATACCGTGTCACTGTACAAGCTTACCAAGAAGGTCTATGAGCACCAGGGACCAGTCTACATGAGGCTGCACCGGAAAGGCGCCATGACCATCTACAAAGAGGACCAGAACTTCGAGCTGGGCAAGGGCATCGTCATCGAGGACGGGACTGACGTGACCCTCATCGCCACAGGTCTGGTGATGGTGAGCGAAGCCCTCAAGGCACGGGAGATCCTCGCAGAAGAGGGAATCAGTGCTGCTGTCATCGACATGCATACGGTCAAGCCGCTTGACGAAGCCCTTGTGGCAGAGTATGCGAAGAAGACTGGTGCGATCGTGACCTGCGAGAACGGCCAGAAGATCGGAGGACTCGGCGGGGCGGTAAGTGAGTACCTCTCAGAGAACCTGCCGACCCTCATGAGAAGGGTAGCAGTGAACGATGAGTTCGGTGAAGTCGGCAAGCAGGGATACCTGCAGGATCGATTCGGCCTTACTGCAGCCAAGATCGTAGAAGCTGCGAAGTCACTGAAAAAATAGCGTCCTGAATGCAGATAGATAGAGGCTGCCGTTAGATCAATGCTGGTCATACGGCAGCCTTGTTCATATTATTTCAGTATCTTGTACACCATGTAATTGTAGTGGGTGATATCAGGTTCGATGACGCTGCCCACGTATTTTTTCAATATTTCTGAATACTCCTTCTGTCTGTTCTGTGTCTCCCTGGAATACGGGATGATGACATAATCATAGAGATCCAGTGTCCCATACGATTCCATACTGTTGATATGGGTGGAGATGAACTCATGCTTCGTGAGGATGAGGATCTTCTGCCCATGTGCGTGGTTGAGGATATCGCCTTTCTGGATATTCTCCTTCGGGGATTCCACATAGAGCTTCTTATCGGCGATGAAGGTCGCGGCCTGTATGATGTAGTCGTATTTCACCGTAAGGTAATGATCCTCCCCAGTAGCTATGAGGAGATTGTTGACCGGGTCGATCCATTCATTTCGGGTATAGAGTTCCAGTCCCCCCAGATGGGGAAGCTCCTCCATGAGGTAGTTGATGACTCCCAGGTTATGGGTGTAGACCCGAAACTGCATCCCCTGTTCCTTGATCCCCGAAACCAGGGTCTTTGCGACATAGAACGTCTCGGAACCGGCTCCCAATAAGATATTCAATGGCCGAACCGGCTGAAATTCCGTCTCGTGAAGGATCTTGTCATAGACAGCATTCGCGATCTTGAGTTTCTGCGTGATATAGAGCAGCTGTTTCTGCTTGTAGCTCTTCAGCTGGCTCTCAAGGGTGATGGCGAGGTCGTCGGAGTCTCTCTTCGGTTTTATCTTCTTGAAGAGCGGTTCCCCGAGTTCCTCCTGATAACTCTTCAACTGATTGAGTATATGCTGGTTGCTCGTGTAGGAGATGGCGTACTTCTCATTGAGATAGGAGCGGATCTCCTCGATCGGGACGACCAGCTGGTTGATCGAATCGAGGCTGCTCTGGTCGAACTTCTTTGACAGATAGAGAAACACCTCCGTTACCAGGTCTTTCATCCGTAATCTCTGCTTTCCCATCTGTTCTACCTCGCTTCTTCCTAACTTCCTGAGCCAACAGGAAACCTTAACAGCCTGTATCAGGCTAATAGCATTATGGTTCTTATCTATATCTTATACCAATTTATGGAAGAAATAAAAAAAAATCGACAGTACCTGTTGCTGGTGTTAGAGTTACATCATAAAAAAACAAGGAGGCGTGTATGCCGCAAACGTTGAATATAGGTGTAATCGGAACCGGTCGGATTGGTTCGTTTCATGTTGAGACACTCACCAAGAGAATCGATGGTGTGAGTGTGAAGGCTGTCTGCGATGCATATCTTCCAGTCGCTGAGGAAGTAGCGAAGAAGTTCGATGTTCCCCTGGCTACATCACGGATAGAGGATATCCTGGAAGATTCAGAGATTGATGCTGTCGTCATTTGTTCGAGTACCGATACCCATGCTGACTATATCCAGGCTGCTGCGCAGGCCGGGAAGCATATCTTCTGTGAGAAGCCGATAGACCTGGATCTTGCGAAGATCGACAAGACCCTTGCTGTGGTAAAAGAGTGCGGTGTCAAGCTGCAGGTAGGATTCAACAGGCGATTCGACCCGAACTTCGCACGAGTGCGGGACGGGATCGACCGGGGCGAGATCGGCGAGCTGCATTTCCTCAGGATAGCAAGCCGGGATCCGGGACCACCACCGATCGAGTACATCGGCCGGTCAGGCGGCCTGTTCAGGGATATGACCATCCATGACTTCGATATGGTAAGGTTCATCGCCGGCTGTGAAGTCGAAGAGGTGTATGCTGCAGGCGCTGTCCTGGTTGACCCCGAGATCGGGAAGGCTGGTGATATCGACACCTGTGTGATCAACCTGAAGTTCGCGAACGGGGCACTCGGGATCATTGACAACAGCAGAAAGGCTGTCTATGGATATGACCAGAGGATCGAGGCGTTCGGGTCTGAAGGTATGCTCGAGGCAAAGAACATGGATACGAATACCGTTGTACTCAGCGGTGGGAAAGCCATCCAGAAAGACCTTCATCCGCTGTTCTTCGTTGAGCGATATACGGCAGCATATGTCAATGAGTTCAAGGCATTCGTTACCGCAGTCGCTGAGGATACCCCGGTACCTGTAACAGGTAATGATGGAAGGATGCCGGTAGTGATCGCTCTTGCCGCACTGAAGTCGCTTGAAGAGAATCGACCAGTCAAGTTATCGGAGATCGACGGATGAAGACTGCAGCCTGTATAGAGACATTATATACAGAACTGCCATGGGAAGAACGCTTCGCTGCAGCAAAGCAGGATGGGTTCGACTTTGTGGAATTCTGGGATTGGAGAGATAAGGATATCGACGAGGTGAGACGCCTCGCCGATGAGGCAGGGATTGGCATCTGCGGGTATAATGGTGATGCTGACTATTCATTGGTAGACCCGACCCATAAGGAGAAATATCTGGATTTTCTCCGGCAGTCCCTGGAGGTAGCCAAGCGACTAGGATCATTGAGCGTGACGATCCACTCCAATGCTTTGGGCGACGGGGGAGTGGTGGTGAACCACTACACCGAGCTCTCACATACGGTCAAGCTCTGTTCGATGTATGATATGCTCAAGGATGTCTCTGTCATGGCTGAGGAGTTTGGGATCAACTGTAACCTGGAAGGGCTGAACATCACGACAGACCATGTGGGGAATTTCCTGGAGAACACCAGGATGGCAGCAGAGATGATACGGCTTATCGGGTCACCGAGGGTGAAGATCCTCTATGACGTGTACCACATGCAGCTCAACGAAGGGAAAATCTGTGATACCCTCTCCGAGTTCGTGGATACGATCGGTCATATACATATCGCAGACGCCCCGGGCAGGCATGAGCCGGGGACTGGTGAGATCAACTACCCCAATGTGATGAAGCACCTCAAGAAGCTGGGGTACGAGGGGATCGTCGGGTCCGAACTGTTCCCGGAGAAAGATACTGCGACCGCCGTCAAGGCGATCATGGGTATCTTCTAGATACTACGATTTATAAGGGCTTTCCTGTGAGCAGAAGAGCTTTCAGGATCGCCCTGATTCATTACCATACACCACAGCTTGTCATCATCTCAGGGGTTCTGAGGAATAAAGCGTTCCTGCAGTGAGCGCGCAGCAGTTGTTCTGGATGGTTTTCAAGAAAAGGAGGAGGATAACATGACAAGAAGAGAGCGAGTACGGGCTGTCCTGAATCACAAGGAAGCGGATAAGATAGCCCTTGATTGCGGCGGTATGCACTCCTCAGGTATCAGCGCTATGCTGTATAACGATGTGAAGGAGTATCTCGGGGTGTCTGGCAGTACGACCCGGATCTATGATGTCAACCAGCAGCTTGCGCTCCCTGAGCAATGGTACCTTGATAAGTTCCAGATCGATGTAGTAGACCTTGCCAGAGTCTACAGTTTCAACGACTCTGAGTGGAAGGATTGGACACTCCCCGATGGATCGAAGGCGAAGTTCCCCGGCTGGGCTAAGCTGGAGAAGAGAGGATCTGAATGGGTCGTCGTTGATGATGACGGGGATGTGCTCACCTCCATGGTTGAGGGTGCGTTCTATTTTGACCAGCAGATCTATCCATATTACGGCAAGACGAACGAGAACTTCGATGATCTGGAGCAAGCCATGAAGAAGGTGAGCTGGCTGACGATCAAGGACCCGATGTTCCTCCATGACAGTGAACCGGACTTCTATGAGAATATCAACAGGGCTGCCAAGAAGCTGTATGATGAGACCGACTACTGCATCACGGCCAATTACAGCAACATCGTGTTCGAGCCCGGCCAGTGGCTCTACAGGAATGATGAGTTCTTCATGAAGATGCTGGTAGAGCCTGACGAGGTGAGGATGCTCTTTGATACGATGCTGGAGAGGCACTTCGTCAATCTCGAGAAATACCTCAAGGCCGTAGACGGCTATGCTGATGTCATCATATTCTCGGATGACCTCGGGATGCAGTCTGCCCCGCTGATTTCCCCGGCTTTATACAAAGAACTGATCTTCCCGTACCATAAAGCGGTCTTCGATTTCGTCCATGAGCATTCCAGCCTCAAGACGTTCATCCACAGCTGCGGTGCGATCAAGGACCTCATTCCCTCCCTCATCGAGGCGGGCCTTGATATCCTCAACCCGGTACAGACCCAATGTACTAACATGGATCCCCAGGAACTGAAGAACGAGTTCGGGAAAGACCTGGTGTTCTGGGGTGGTGGAGTTGATACCCAGAACCTGCTGGCCTTCGGGGATGAGCAGTCGGTCAGGGATGCGGTGAAGAGGAATTGTGAGATCTTCATGAAGGACGGTGGTTTCGTGTTCACCCCGATCCATAACATGCTCCCGGGGATCCCCCCGGAGAATATCGTAGCGATGTATGAGGTAGTGAACTCGATTCGCTACTGATAGTAAGAGAGATCCGGCTGTAGGAAGGGCATCATGGCAGATCATGGTGCCCTCCCTTTTCTCCGACCAGTCTCTCTCCTCAGGCATTGAACTCCTGCACAGCCTCGAGCATGGCAACCACATTGGCAATAGGTGTCTGGGCTTGGACATTATGAATGGCATCAAAGACGTAGCCCCCATCACGGGAGAAGATCTCTAGCCGCTCAAGGACTTCTTTCCGAACATCCTCCGGTGTTCCGAAGGGGAGCGTGTGCTGTGTGTTCACCCCTCCGCCCCAGAAGGTGATATCCTTACCATAACGTTCTTTGAGAGTCATTGGGTCCATCCCTGCAGCGGAACACTGGACTGGATTGATGATGTCGAACCCGGCTTCGATGAAATGGCTCAGGAATCCCTCTACTGCCCCGCAACTGTGCTTGAAGACCTTCCAGTTCGTATTGCTGTGGATCCAGTCGTTCACTTTTCGGTAGTAGGGAAGGTAGAGCTCATCAAATGCGACAGTCGAGCAGAACTGGGAATTCTGGGTGCCGAAATCGGTCCCGCAGGTGAACACGATCTGTATGGAGTCCCCGAGAATATCTTTGTAGGTCTGCAGGTTCTGCAGGGCTATATCTGTCTGAGAAGCGAAGATCTCATGGAGGAGGTCCTGCCGCAGGGCCATGGACATATACCATTCGGTCACGTCTCGGATCCCCCTTGGGTCCTTCAGGCCGGGGCCGGGTACGAGGGCTATATCACCAAGACCGGCTCCAGGGAAGCTTCCAAGTACAGCCCGATCAGAATTGGCTGCCCACTGCTTATGGTCCCGGTAGAACTGCAGATCCTGATTATTGAAAAGCGTGAATTCCTCGAGATTATCCTCGACCCTGATAGTGTTCTCATCGAAATGGTTCTGCCTGATGATGGTATCGAAGAAATACCCGCCTTCCGGCATATGTCCGGAGGGGGCTGAGTCCCGGTCACCCTGAGGATATATGAATGTGGCTCCGCCTTCAGTCGAGACTGAGAACTTCCCCGGTACCAGGACTTCCTGTCCCCAGGGAGTGGTCCACTCCTTCCAGTCTGTGAGGGGAAACCCCCAGTTCGATAGGGGGGAGAAAAGTCCTTCTACATCGATCCCGATCTGCTGTTTGAGCTCGTCATCGATTTCACCGAGCATCTGATAGGGCTCTATCACTTTAACTGGACGTTCTTCTAACCCATAATGGTCCCGCAGGGCCTGAACGATGGATACATGCATCCCGGTTACCGCATTGGATCCGAAATCGACCGGCACTTTTCCGGACTTATGGTTGATCGCATCCAATACCCGCTCTTTTCCTGTCATGTCCGTTCTCCTTGGCTCTCACCTGTCGAATTTATAGTGATTGTACTATCTTGCTTTCAATATTGTAGTGTGATGCTTCAAGAGGTTCTTTAATTGTATGATATATTACTGTTTAGAGAAGTCACTATATAAAATTGCTTAATAATATACAAATCTTGCTCTATCGTGTATCCTGAATTCACGAGGTACTGTATGAAGACTGATGTGATCGGTAGGTCGACGACCCTGGTTTTGGACAGCGAGACAGGAATCCCTGAACGGGGTGTGCTCGGGAAAGAGGGCATATACTTCCCGACTGTCAGCGAATTCGTCAATCGGTACCTGTTCAATGTCCATTTCGGGGCAGTGTATCATTGTGACTATCCCTATCGTATAGATCGTCCATGTTTTGATTCTTCCATCATGTTCCATATGCTCGAAGGGGAGCTGTGCTTCGAGTATCGCGACAGGGTATGGGTCGCAGGAGTGGGGGATGTGGTGCTGCTCAGCGGGGCATATCCGAACTGTTATTATGCCCAAAGACCGGTTACGTTCGCGTTCGTACACTTCTCCGGGAATATCACAGACGAATATATCGAGTATATCTATCGAAGCAGGGGATCCCATTTCACCGGTGATGCTGCAAAGGCAGCTGGTGCCCATATGGCGGAACTGATGAAGCTGCTGAAGAGCGGGAATGGTGATGGGCATATCCGGTCACTCCATCTACACAGTATCTTCACACATCTGGTTGCAGACCATGAAGATGGCTGCAGTAACGAGAAAATCGCAGGAGCAGTCAAGTTCATTGATGAGCATTATGCCGAACCGCTGCAGGTCAATGAAATAGCAGCCCGTTTCAATTATAGTCAATTCCATTTCAGCCGGTTGTTCAGGGAAGAGTTAGGCCTTGCCCCGCACCAATACCTGCAGAATAGGAGGATCCTCGAAGCAAAACGCCTGCTTACCAATTCCCGAGCGACTATCGAGACGATAGCGGAACACTGTGGGTTCAGCTCATCCTCTCATTTCATCAGGGCGTTCAGGAAGATCGTAGATCTCACCCCGAACGAGTTTCGCAAAGTCCCGTATTGAATCACTCTTGTACGAAGTTGGTACTAAGGAAAGGGCTGGATATGAAAAATAGGGTTCTCGATGGGTAATGATAGACAAAACCCCCGTAACCCGGTACTGTTTGATGTGCAGATGAACACAGTAGCAGAGATCAGGAACCTTACATTCACCTATACCTCATATCCCGGGACCACTTCAGGCCCGCTCTTCACCGATGTCTCTTTAGACCTGTTCAAAGGTGAGGTCCATATCCTCTATGGTCGTCCAGAGAGCGGGAAGACGACGTTTGGCAGGCTGCTGGCCGGGTTGGTCCCTATGTATCACGGCGGGAGACTCTCAGGCTCTGTCACCATAGGTGAAAAGGCCGTGATCGGAAACCCGGCCCATGACCTCCTAAGGACGATAGGGCTGGTCTTCCAGAACCCGGAGGAGCAGCTCTTCATGCCGGTATGCGAGGATGAGATCATCTTCCCCCTGGAACATATGGGACTCACGCATGAGGAGATGGAAGAACGGCTGGAGCGGGTCATAGATTTCTATGAACTTGGGTCCTACCGGGTAAGCAACCCGGCTTCCCTCTCCGGGGGGGAGAAGAAGCGTCTGCTCATGGCTGTCCTCGATGCGGTAGACCCGGACCTGTGGGTCCTCGATGAGACCTTCGAGGAGCTCGATACCCGCTGGAGGGAGAAGATCCTCCACTCACTTGCAGAACGGGGCAAGAGTGTCCTTATCCTGGCCTCGAAGGACATTGAGCTCTTTCACCGCTACGGGAACCGGTTCAGCTGTATCGTGACCCAGGAATCAGGGAACACGATCCTCACCTCTGATGAAGAGACGGTCCTCTCCTCCCTGGATGACCGGCTTGGGAGCGTAGCGCTCCCTGCTGTCAGTAGAGCCACCGAGGAGAGCATCTTCTCAGTCGAAGACCTCTCGTTCACCTTTGCACACCAGGAACACCAGTTCTCGCTCCAAATAGACAGGCTCGATCTCTACCGAGGGGAGGTCCTGGCATTGTACGGACCGAACGGGTCGGGAAAGAGTACGCTCTGCAGGCTGCTCTGCGGGCTGCTGAAGCCTGAGGGAGGCAGGATCCTGACGCGGGAAGGGGTTGCCTCGGCGACCTCCCTGACCAAGCACACCGGATACCTCTTCCAGAATCCCGATTTCCAGATATTCCTGCCCACCATCCATGAAGAGCTCGGGTTCGGGCTCAAGCAGAAGGGGATCGGGAGGAAGGAGGCAGAACCGCTCATCACGGAGGCTGCAGGGCTCTTCAGGCTCGGGGCCCTCCAGTCCCCGCCTGCCATCATGAGCTACGGCAAGCGAAAGCGCCTTCAGGCAGCAGTCTACTATCTGCTGGACAGGAAGGTCTGCATCCTCGATGAGACTGACTCAGGGATCTCCCTCGAGGATTACACCATGATCATCTCGCTATTGGCCAAACGGGTCGATGCCCTGATCTTCATCACCCATGACATGAGGATCGCCGAACACTGCGCCCATCGGATCGTGATGATGGAAGCAGGAAGGATCACCGGGGAGAAGAACCTATGCAGATGACCCTCTACCTCCCCGGCACCAGCTATCTCCACCGCTTCGACCCGAGGGTCAAGCTGGTCCTTCTGGTCTTTTTTCTTACATACATCTTCCTGCCTGTGCCTATCACCCTGCATGGCGGGTTGCTCCTGCTGTTGGTCATGGTCACTGCAACATCCCTCGGGGGGAGGATGGTCTTTACCCCGATCATCGCCGTATGGCCGATCCTGGTACTCATCGCGGTGCTGACACCTCCCTTCTACCTCCAGGACCCCTTCCTGATCACAGGCAGGCTGCTCTTACGGTTCACCTCGATCAGCTATCTCTTCTCGCTCTTCTTCAGGACGACGGAGATGTCTACCGTCATCCTGACCCTGCGCTGGTTCCGGCTCCCGTACAACGCGGCACTGGTGATCACCATGTCGCTGCGGTTCATTCCCTATCTCGGTGGGGTATACCGACAGGTCCAGGATGCCCATCGCCTCAGGATGGGGGCAGATAGCTCCACGAATCGGTTCTCACACCGGCTTGCTTCATTGATTCCATCCCTCACATCTGTTATGATCTACTCTATCAGGACGATCCCGGAACTATCGATGAGCCTTGAGCACCGGGGATTCGGGGCTTCAGGGCTTCGGAAGAAAAGAAGAGCATACAAATCGCTGAATAATGACCGAAAGCTCTTTACCCATCTTGTGATTTCCGTTATGATAGCCGTCATATTCTTGGTTCTCCCCGGCATATTTGCCTAGGTGAGATAGAGTTATTAAAGCTGACAGACATAAAGGACACCATATGGAAGATTCAAATCCAGATGTAAAACGACATATATCACCAGCTTTCCGAGTCTCCTCCATTGCGATACTCACAGCCGTGACTGCAGTCTTCACCCTGATCATCAGGATCCCGATCGCACCTACCCGTGGCTATATTAACCTCGGGGATGTTGCTATCTACTTCACTGCATTCACACTCGGGCCGGTGACGGCAATGATCGCGGGAGGCCTCGGGACAGGTCTGGCTGATATCATAGGCGGATACCCGCAATGGGCTATCATCTCGTTCTTCATCCACGGCATCCAGGGATTCGCCGCAGGGGCCGTCATGAGGGGCGCCGTGAGATCCGGCTCGTCCGTGCAGGATGCGTTCCCGAAGATACGGGTCATCTTCGCCGGCCTGCTCGGTACGCTCATCATGGTAGCGCTCTACTACCTGGCAGGGGCTGCCATGTCGGGCTTCGGCCCAGCACTCGCTGAGATACCCGGGAACATCATACAGAACGTCGTCGGTGTGGTCGGTGGACTACTGCTGACACGCGCCGTCTACCGGGCATACCCGCCAGTCAGGGATTTTTATTGGTAAGGTACAATAGGGCCGTTCTTCGCGAGGAAGAACGGCCCTTATCGCATAGAGAACACATACAGATAAGGAACAGGTGATGAAAGAGATCAGGAAAGGACTATCATTCGATGATGTGCTGTTGATCCCGGCAGAGTCCAGGATCGTCCCCCGGGATGTCGATACGACTACCCGTATCAGCCGGAACATCGAGCTGCAGATCCCGCTCGTGAGCGCGGCGATGGATACCGTGACCGAGTCAAGGCTCGCGATAGCGCTGGCGAGAGAAGGGGGGATCGGGATCATCCACAAGAACCTCTCCATCGAGGAGCAGGCTGCAGAGGTAGACAAGGTCAAACGTTCCCAGTCAGGGATCATCACGACCCCGATCTCGCTCAAGCCTGATAACACCGTCAAGGATGCCACAGACCTGATGGCACGGTACCATATCTCAGGCATCCCCGTGACTGATGATGCAGGGAGACTCGTGGGCATCCTCACCAACCGGGACCTTCGATTCCATAAGGACTTCTCCATGAAGCTCTCCGATGCCATGACGAAGGAGAACCTCATCACTGCAGGCCCGGGGACATCTCTGGAAGAGGCGAGTGCACTACTTCACACCTACAGGATCGAGAAGCTGCCGATCGTGGATGAGAAGGGGATCCTGAAAGGCCTCATCACCTTCAAGGACATCATGAAGGCGAAGGATTACCCGAACAGCTGCAAGGATGCTTCCGGCAGGCTGAGAGTCGGGGCAGCGATCAGCACCGGGGCCGCCGAGATTGAACGGGCACGTGCCCTCGTCGAGGCTGAAGTGGACCTCCTTGTCGTAGACAGTGCCCATGGCCACAACGTCATGGTTGCCGATACGGTCCGGATGGTCAAGAAGGAGTTCCCCCAGATCGACGTCATCGCGGGGAACATCGTCACGAAGGATGCGGCAGAGAAGCTGATCGCAGCCGGTGTCGATGCCCTCAAGGTAGGGGTCGGCCCTGGGTCCATCTGTACGACGCGTGTCGTGGCAGGAGTCGGTGTGCCGCAGTTCACCGCGGTCATGGATGTCGTCGAGGTGGCGAAGAAGCACGGGATTCCGGTCATCGCTGACGGGGGCATCAAGTTCTCCGGTGACATCGTGAAGGCGATCGGTGTCGGGGCGGATGTGGTCATGATCGGCAACCTCTTTGCCGGTACTGCCGAGTCACCGGGAGAGGTGATCACCCATATGGGCAGGAACTACAAGGTCCACCGCGGTATGGGATCGGTCAAGGCCATGCAGAAAGGATCCAAGGCCAGGTACATGCAGTCAGAAGTGACTGATGCGGAGAAACTCGTTCCCGAGGGAATCGAGGGACGTGTTCCCTTCAGGGGGCCTCTCTCAGCCTATGTTCACCAACTCGTAGGTGGCTTAAGGGCAGGTATGGGGTATTGCGGGTGTGCCACGATAGCCGAGATGCGTGAGCATGCCGAATTCATCCAGGTGACCCAGTCAGGGATCAATGAGAGTCATCCTCATGACATCACGATCACTGAGGAACCGCTGAACTACCAGATAACGAGGTAATGATGAGCGAACATGACCAGATAATCATCGTACTGGACTTCGGGGCACAGTACAGCCAGCTGATCGCACGGCGGGTACGTGAGACCCACGTCTACAGCCAGATCCTTCCCTTCAATGCCTCGATCGACCAGATCAAGGCGTTGAACCCGAAGGGGATCATCTTCAGCGGGGGACCGGCAAGTGTCAGGGTCGAGGGGTCGCCGAGACCCGACCCGGAGATCTTCAAGCTCGGAATCCCGATCCTCGGGATCTGCTACGGCCTCCAGGTCATGTCGCTGATGCTCGGCGGGGATGTCCAGCGGCCTGACAAGCGCGAGTACGGCTTTGCCTCCCTCGGGAGCGTGAAGGATTCCCCCCTCTTCGAGGGTATCGGTCCAGGCACCCAGCTCTGGATGAGTCACGGGGACTCGGTCTGCCGGCTCCCTGCGGGATTCAGCCTTACCGCCTCGACCGAGAACTGTGAGTTCACGGCCATCGAGAATCCTGAGACGAAGATGTTCGGGGTACAGTTCCATCCCGAGGTGGTTCACACCGAGCATGGGACGAGACTGATCAGCAACTTCGTTCATGGGATCTGCGGCTGTACCGAGTCTTGGAGCATGGAATCATTCGTCGACACGGCAGTGGCCGATATAAGGAAGCGAGTGGGGGACAGGATCGTGCTCTGCGGCCTCTCCGGGGGAGTCGATTCCTCCGTGGTTGCCGCGCTGCTGCACAAGGCGATCGGCGACCAGCTCGTCTGTGTCTTCGTGAATAACGGCCTCCTGAGGAAAGGGGAAGCTGACCTGGTGATCCAGGTCTTCCGGGACAACTTCCATATACGACTGCAGTATGCGGATGCCGAGGATCGCTTCCTCGACAAGCTCAAGGGTATCTCAGAGCCGGAAGCCAAACGCAAGATCATCGGGAAGGAGTTCATCGAGGTCTTCGAGCATGAAGCACGGAGTATCGGCCATGTGGACTTCCTGGCACAGGGGACCCTCTACCCAGACGTGATCGAGAGCATCTCGGCTACCGGTGGGCCGTCTGCGACCATCAAGAGTCACCATAATGTCGGGGGACTCCCCGAGGACCTCCGTTTCGAGCTCATCGAACCATTGCGTGAGCTCTTCAAGGATGAGGTACGAGAACTCGGTAAGGAACTCGGACTGCCTGATGAGGTGGTCTATCGTCATCCCTTCCCCGGCCCCGGGCTTGGGATCAGGTGCATCGGGGAGATCACCAAAGAACGCCTCGACACCCTCCGGGATGTCGATGCGATCTTCATCGATGAGATCAGGAAAGCAGGGCTCTACGGAGAGATCTGGCAGGCATTGGCTTGCCTGCTGCCGGTCAAGAGCGTCGGGGTCCAGGGAGATGAGAGGACCTATGAGGAAGTCTGCTCCCTGAGGGCTGTGACCAGTGAGGATGCCATGACGGCAGACTGGTACCGCTTCCCCCCGGAAGTACTGCAGACCGCATCGAACAGGATCTGCAATGAGGTAGCCAGGGTGAATCGGGTCCTCTATGATATCACGTCCAAACCGCCTGGAACGGTGGAGTGGGAATAGACCAAACATTAACTAACAAGGCAGCCATTCAGGCTGCCTTGTCTGCTTCAGGTAAACAACGAGGACCGACTACGCTAACTCCTTCCTGATGCGTTCGATCTCCTCGAGAGATGCACCGGTGATATCTGCGATGACAGCAGGGTCCCACCCAAGTTGGAATGCCCTGATGATAGTCCTTCGTATTGTCGAGGTTTCCCCTTTGGTTATACCTCGAGCTTCACCTCGGGCTTCACCCCTTCTCTCCGCTCGTGTCTCCCGGGCTGCAGCATCCAGGCGAGCTTTCTTCTTCATATCCATGTAGTAGCGAACTTCCTCTTCTTCACTGACATATACCAAGGTATCCACCGCCTTCCCCGAACAGGTTGACTGCATCGCAGAGCTTCGTGATGCAGAAGGATCACTGTTCAGATTCTTTTCCCAATTCTATCCTGATGCTCTCGATCTCCTCGAGAGACGCACCGGTAAGGTCAGCTATGGCAGCAGGATCGTAACCAAGTTGGAATGCCCTGATGATAGTTCTTCGTATTGTCGAAGTTTCCCCTATGGCTATACCCTTTCTCTTCGCTCGTGTCTCTCGGGCTGCAGCATCCAGGCGAGCTTTCTTCTTCATATTCATGTAGTAGCGAACTTCCTCTTCTTCACTGACATATACCAAGGTATCCACCGCCTTCCGAAACATGGCATTCGCCGTACAGAGTTCTTTGAGCGGCTCTTCAGTATCTGCAGTCAAGAAAGTCGTCCACTGCCCCCGCAGGCCTTTCAAGTCTGCATACTCAGTATTCAGCAGCTCAACGAATACCAGTTCGATTTTGTCGGAGACCTCCTCTTGGGTCTCCCTGTCATGCATGGTCCATCGTCTGATGAACCTCGTGTTCCCCTTCGTATTATAGCACAGAAGGTTCAGTCCTACAGCACGTTGGAGCTCAGAATAATCCATTCCATCAGTCAGTTGGTCGGTAAACAGGGTAGAGACATAGTACATACTTCTTTGTTCCATGTTATGTTCATCCCGGACCTGGATCTCCACGTTAATATGCTCACCTTTAGCTGTCTTCACTTTCAGGTCAAGCTGTATGAGTTTGTCATCATAATACTTCCGGTTGACTTCAGGAGCCACGATCTCGATATCTTCCGGGCCCTCGGTCTGGAGATCGAGAAAACTGTTGAGCAGGGAACAGAGCAGGTCCTTGTTGTCTTCTTTAGCGAAGATCGCCTTGAAGACGACGTCATTGGTGGGCGGGTAGACGGTCCTTCCCTCATACGTGAATGATAAAGCCATGTTTGATACCTCCTGCCTATTCTAAACAGGAAAAAGGAGGTTTTGATTCAAAAAACGCGAAGCATAGCTCTCTCAGACGATGATCAGCATGATCACCATATAGAGGATCAGGGTGATCACGGTGTAGATGACCAGCGAGTTGTTGTAGAAGAGGCTCTCCTCCTTTGCGCTCTTCGGCAGGAAGACCGGGATCACGAAGGGCGGTGGCAGCACGATGAAGGTGATGAAGGCATACTTCATCAGGTCGGTAAGCTCCATGATGAAGGCATCAGTGAAGAGCATGAAGGCAATCCCCAGTGCCCATACGAAGATCAGTCTCAGGCCGATGAGCTTCAGGGCCTTCTTCAGCCCTGAGGTCTCGAACTTGAGCTGGAACCCGATGACCAGGAGGATAAGAGGGGAGGTCATCGCCGCGACCATCTGCAGTGCTGAGATGATCCCCCCGGTGATCTCCGAGGAATCCACCGATTCATAGATACCGGAGGCATTGAGGATGATCGCCGAGATGATGGCTATGATGATCGGGGAGGTGAAGAAGGAGGCCAGTACTGCCCCTACCTTGAGGTTCCCCTCACTCCTGAACTGCAGCGCCGGTACATAGAAGAACCAGATGAACAACTCATGGCCGAGCCCGAGCAGGAGGATGGCATAGAGGTTCTCAGCGCCGAAGAGGCTGAGGAAGAGGGCCACTCCCACCATGCCGAACTCGAATCCCGTATAGAAGAACTCGGAGTAGGGGTGGACGCACAGCTTCGCTTTCTTCATCATGATGCCGGCGAAGAAGAGCAGGAAGCAGTAGACGATCGTGGCAGCGAACAATGATATATAGGAGCTCTTCAGCTCCATCGTGAGGAAGGAGAGGAAGAGCGTGGAGGGCAGGGTGAGCGTCACGATGAGCTTCTTGATGTCATCGACGAAGTGCTTTGTCAGGAGGCCTTTCTGCCTCAGGATATACCCTGCTGCAAGCAGCAGGAAGATCGGTATGAATTTACTCAACAGTTCTGTCATACAGCTATTGTAGCCTGCCGGAATGAATTAATCAATTCATTCCCGGATGCTGTATTTCTCGTGACCTGAGTAGTATAATAAGGTATAGAAATTCTTCCTGAAGGAGAGGCCTATGCATTATAAACTTGTTGTGATCAAAGTTGACTCCAGGACTGCCCATGCGGCAGAGGTCCAGAAACTGCTTACCGAGCATGGATGCATGATCAGGGTGCGTCTGGGACTGCATGACATGCCGGAGAACGGCTGCAGCACCTCCGGGCTGATCATCCTCGAGGTCGCGGAGAACGAACTTGTCGTCAGGGAGTTTGTGGAGAAACTGAATGCCATAGAGCAGGTAACGGCTAAGCACCTGTACATCTGACATGAACACACACAGCACGATCTCAATAGAAGTCCCGGAAGCGATCGCATGGATGATCTATTCCCACCTGACGGTACGTGATTCGTCTGTGATCCTTCCCTGGCATGAGCACCAGAGCATCAAGGACTGCCTCGAGTCGATCGGGATCCCCCATCCCGAAGTCGGTATGTATTACGTGAACGGTGAGCCGGTCGGTGAATCGCATATCCTGGAACCTGGTGTCACTGCGGCAGTGGACCAGATATCTCCCGAGCCCTATGCGGAGCAGACCTTCATCCTCGATACCCATCTCGGAAAACTCGCTACCTACCTGAGGCTGCTCGGGTTCGATGCGGTCTATGACCCGGACCTGACCCCTGAGGAACTTGCCGGGAAGACTGGTTCCGGGGTGATCCTGACCAGGAGCAGGGAACTGCTGAAACATAAGGAGATACGGAAGGGGATGCTGATACGGAGCACGGAGAGTGAGATCCAGCTCGGTGAGGTCATGTACCGGTTTGGACTAGCCGGCCGGCATCGACTGCTCTACCGATGCCCGAACTGTGACGGCATCCTGGATGAGGCAGATAAGGAAGAGATCTCAGACCAGCTCGAAGCGGAGACGATCCACTGGGTCGACGAACTCTATCGGTGTCCTGACTGCGGCAAGATCTACTGGAATGGGTCCCACTACCGGAACCTCGAGCAGGTACTTGCCGCAGCAGAGGATTATGTGTTCTCCCGATAGGCTGCCAGGTTCCTCACCCCTTCAGCCTCATCAACTCTCAGCAGGATCAGGCCGCCGGCGATGAAGAGGACGACGAGGGAGAGGATCCCGAGCCGGTTACTCCCGGTTATGAGCGTGACAGTCCCCATGAGGACCGGCCCGATGACAGCGGCGAACTTCCCGAGCAGGTTGAAGAACCCGAAGAACTCGGCCGACTGCTCTTCCGGGATCAGCCTCGTGTAGAAACTCCTGCTCAATGCCTGGATACCGCCCTGGAAGAGGCCGATGGCTACTGCAAGGGCATAGAAGTGCCAGGTCTCTGCCATGAAGAACCCGAAGACTGCGATGATCGAGTAGCCCGCTATGGCCACGAGGAGGGCTTTCTTCACCCCGATGTGCTTCCCGAAGAGGTTGTAGAGCAGGGTAGCAGGGAAGGCCACGAACTGGACGAGCAGCAGCGCCACGATGAGTGATTCCGCCGGGAAGCCGATGGAGGTCCCGTAGTCGACTGCCATCCTCACGATCGTGTCCACACCGTCGATGTAGAGCCAGTAAGCTATGAGGAAGACCCCGACGACCTTGAGGTGCCGGATCTCTCTGAACGTATGGCCGAGCTGCCTGAACCCTTCCCGGATAGCCTGAGATGCAGGGATCTTCTCATAGATCTCAGGCTCCTTGACGAAGAGCATGATCGGGATCGTGAAGAGAGCCCACCAGACAGCCACGGTCAGGAAGGAGATCCTGATGGCAGTGACGTCATCGGCGATACCGAAGAGTGACGGCTTCAGGTACATGACCACATTGATGAGGAAGAGCAACCCGCCCCCGATATACCCGAGGCCGAACCCCAGGGAGGAGGTGTAGTCGATCCTCTTCGGTGATGCTACTGCCGGGAGGAGGGAGTCATAGAAGATGTTCGCTCCGGAGAACCCGACGGTTGCCGTGATGTAGAAGATGATGGCCATTGGCCATAAGCCTGCCTGCACGAACCAGAGGCCGCCGGTCATGATGCAGCCGAGATAGGCGAAGAAGATCAGGAGTCGTTTCTTCATGCTTCCCCTGTCGGCGATCGCCCCGAGGATCGGGGCTAAGGCTGCGACCAGGATCGAGGCGATCGAGTTGGCGAGCCCCAGATAGAAGGTGCTCTGCTGCACCGACGAGCCGGTCGACCAGTAGGCCTTGAAGAAGACAGGGAAGAAACCTGCCATGACGGTCGTCGCGAATGCACTGTTCGCCCAGTCATAGAAAGCCCAAGACCAGATGGATCGTTTCGAATCTTTCATACATCATGCTCCATGGAGACGTTTGTACTCATTTTAGCCCATGAAGCAGAGGAAGTCATGTAAAAACCGTGAAAGTGCAGGTAAATCTTAGGTTGAGAAGTTCCCCTCATGGAGCTCTGGGTGCTTGATACTGTTCCTGACCCAGCGGTAGAGAAGCTCGAGCCGCTCCTCCTCGCCCAGGGAGATGTCGACCCCTGAAGCTCGCAGGACATGGGTTATATGGTGCAGGGTTATCGCACAGGAGACCGAGATGTTGAAACTCTCGACGAAACCGTACATGGGGATCTTCATGAACTCATCTGCATGGACGAGTGCATCTTCGCTCAAGCCGGTGAGCTCGGTACCAAACATGATCGCCATCGGGCCCTTCGCAACGTCAAGTGCCTCCAGGTTCACATCATCATGGTGGGGACTCGTCGCGATGACCCGGTAGCCGTCAGCCTTGAGGGCTTTGATCGTCTCGATCGTGTTGTTCGCCTGCCGGTCCCGGTGGCGGTGGATCGAGAGCCATTGGGCGGTGCCGAGCTCGATGCTGCTGTTCGTCTTGAAATGGTTCCGGTTCTCTATGATATGGACGTCCTGGACCCCGAACCCGTCGCAGCTTCGCAGGACTGCACTGGCATTGTGCGGCTGGAAGATATCCTCGAGCACGACCGACACATAGCGGGTCCTCCTGTCGAGGACCTCATTGATCCGGGCGAGCCGTTCTTCCGTGATCAGCCTGCTGAAATATGCTATCCGCTCCTGCAGCTGTGCCGCAGTTAAACTCATCTCATTCATGGGGACAGCCTATAGGATGTTCGCCCTCTTTGCAAGAGACGACACCGCTGTGCGGTGATCCTGTTTCTGAGGTAAAACTTGCATTAGTCTCCCACATCTGCTACGATTCTGAGTATCGAAAAGGGGCACATTATGAATTATCCTGATATCGTACATGCTACCCGCAGCTGCAGGCGTTTCAGCCAGGAGAGATCCGTCACGCCCAATGAGCTTCTCTCGCTCATCGACCTTACCCGGTACACAGCCTCTGCCGCGAACCAGCAGCCGCTCCGATACCGGATCATAACGGCAGCAGGAGATCGGGACAACCTCTTCGGATCCCTGACCTGGGGGTCTGCCATGCCCTGGAATGGTCCGGAAGAGTCTGAACGACCCTCCGGGTACATCCTCATGCTGCAGGATACTGAGGTGACCAAGCGGGTCTATTTCGACCCGGGCATCGCAGCGGCGACGATCACCTACGGCGCTACCACCCTCGGGTACGGCAGCTGCATCCTCGCATCGATCGACCGGGAGAAGCTGAGGAGGGATTTCTCCATCCCTGATAGGTATACCATCCTCCTCGTCATCGCAGTCGGCCTCAGGGGAGAGCGGGTCATCATCGACAGGCTGAAGAACCCGGGAGACAGCGTCACCTACTACCGGGATGCTGAGGGGGTCCACCATGTCCCCAAACGGCAGCTGAAGGATATCCTGATCTGAGCGTTGCCTCATTGCATTAAATCACAGTTCTCATTACAATCTCCATAAAACCAGAAAGAGGGATGAGTAATGATAGTATGTAAATTCGGTGGTTCTTCCGTAGCTGATTCCAACCAGATCAGAAAGGTCGCTGGGATCCTGGAGATGGACCCGGAACGTCGGATCGTCATCGTCTCCGCTCCGGGGAAGCGGAACAGTGATGATATAAAGATCACTGATATGCTGTATACCTGCCAGAGGCTGGCTTCGGATGGCAGTCCATGGGGCTGTGAGTTCGACCAGATCCGTACCCGCTACCTCGATATAGCGAAGGACCTGGGGATCCCCACAGAGGGTCTCGCGAGGCAGATAGACCTCATCGAGAAGAATATCGCAGGGGGTGCCGGTCCCGATTATGCTGCATCGAGGGGTGAGTTCCTCAGTGCTCAGGTCATCGCTGCCGGTATCGGATGGGAGTTCCTCGATACTCAAGAATATATCCTGCTCAACAAGGACGGGACGGTCAATGATAAGACCTATACGCTCCTCTCAGGCGCTATCGACCTGACCAAGCGCTATATCATCCCGGGATTCTACGGCTCTGGCCCTGACGGGAAGGTGAAGACCTTCTCCCGCGGGGGCTCGGACATCACGGGGGCGATCGCTGCACGGAGCGTCGGGGCTGATCTCTATGAGAACTGGACTGATGTATCAGGCATCAAGATGGCTGATCCGAGGATCGTCGATGATCCCGAGGTGGTCCATGAACTGACCTACCAGGAGATCAGGGAGCTCGCATCCATCGGAGCGAACGTCTTCCATGAGGAGGCTATCGCCCCGGTACGGTCGGTGCGCATCCCGATCTGCGTGAAGAATACCAATGACCCGCAGGGTTCAGGCACCATGATGATGCCAGAACGGTCCAATACCGATGTCCTCCCGATCGTCGGGATCTCCGGGAAACGTGGCTACTGCAGGCTCCACATCACGAAGCACTTCCTCAACAAGGAGGCAGACTACAAGCTGAAGCTCGAGACCATCCTGAAAGTCTACGGGATCGTGCCTGAGTTCTCCTCGGACGGGTTCGACTCCCTCTCCTGCTACTTCAGGCAGGAGCTGCTGCAGAACGAACCGGACCTCGTGGAGAGGATCAAGCGAGAGCTCGAACCCGACCAGATCTGCACGGAAGAGAAACTGGCCATGATCGGACTCGTGGGGGAGGGCCTCTACGAGGCTCGGGGTGTCCTTGGCGTGGTCTCCTCAGCTCTAGCGACAAAAGGGATCGCGATCAGGTACTTGAGCTATGGCGGATCGATGATCACCTGTATCATCGGTGTCTATGACCATGAGTACCTGCATGCCCTGAAGGTCATGTACCAGGCGATCGAGGATGCGTTCGCACTGAAGAAGTAACGGGAATTCAAGCAAGGTATAGTAGACGGGACCCTGGTCGTGAGGATGATCAGGATCCCGTTTTTTAGTTTCCTGCTTTGCATGAGGGCATGAAAAAACCAGTCATCATGCGATGACTGGTCTCTCCTAGTGGATCAATGACTGTTATCGGATCGCGATCTCAGTCTCCCCGTCGAAGAAGGTGACCTTCTCCAGGTCCGGCTTGAAGCTTACCTGCTGTCCGACCGTTACCATAACGGACGGCTCGAGTCGTGCGATCAGCTGGTGGCTCTTCGTATTGATGTATACGTGAGTCTCAGCTCCGAGCGGCTCGACGACAGTCACTTCAGCGTTGATCGTCTCATCTTCTACTGCCTTGGGAGCAGCATAGATGTCCTCTGGCCTGATACCGAAGACGACTTCCTTACCGACATAGTCCTTGAGAAGCTTCTTCTGTGCATCGTTGAGTTTGATCCTGAAGTCTCCCTCGTCTGCGACCATGGTATCGCCTTCCATGACGATCTTCGCATTGAGGAAGTTCATTGGTGGTGACCCGATGAACCCTGCCACGAACTTGTTAGCCGGTTCGTTGTAGAGCTCGAGCGGGCTTCCGATCTGCTGGATGACGCCGAACTTCATGACTACGATCTTGTCCGCCATGGTCATAGCTTCGACCTGGTCGTGGGTGACGTAGATCATGGTAGCCTTCAGCCTGCTGTGAAGAGATGAGATCTCTGCACGCATCTGGACTCGCAGCTTCGCATCCAGGTTCGAGAGCGGCTCATCGAACAGGAACACCTTCGGCTGTCGGACGATCGCCCGGCCTACAGCGACTCGCTGTCTCTGTCCACCGGAAAGTGCCTTCGGCTTCCTGTCAAGAAGCTCCTCGATGTCGAGGATCCTTGCAGCTTCTTTTACTCTCTGCTCGATCTCCTCTTTCGGGAACTTCCGGATCTTGAGTCCAAATGCCATGTTGTCGTACACACTCATATGAGGATAGAGCGCATAGTTCTGGAATACCATCGCGATATCCCTGTCTTTCGGCGGTACGTCATTGACGACCTTCCCGTCGATAGTCAGTTCACCGCTTGAGATATCCTCGAGCCCTGCAACCATTCTCAATGTAGTAGATTTACCACAACCTGACGGACCTACGAGTACGACGAACTCCTGGTCTTCGATGTTGACATTGACGCTGTCAACCGCTTTGACACCACCATCATAGATCTTAGTGATGTCCTTCAAAACTACAGTGGCCATAAAAACCCCCTATTTATCTTATTGATTCAACCTTACAACAGAAAGCCTGAACTGTCAACTGTAGTTTTGAGAATTGGTTATGCCGTGAAGAGTTACATGATCTTGCCTGTGAGGCGGCTATATCTCGTAGAGGAACCGTTTTATCTTCTGTGTCGGTGTCCTCACGAAGGGGTCCTTCTGCTCGACAGCCTGTGAGAGCTTCGAGATGACAGACAGCTGCCGATTCACGGCTGAAAGCATCTCCTGCAGGTACCTGTTGACCTGCTCCTCGAACGATTCCTCCCCCCTGTGAAGAAACCGCTGTTCGAGGTGGTGGAGCTCCCTGAGGATCCTTCCCTCCTTGAGCGAATCCCTGAACTGGTCATAATCGAGGTGGATCAGGGCAACGAGTCCCTTGGTCTTCGT
Organism: Spirochaetia bacterium; assembly: GCA_963677595.1. Classification (GTDB taxonomy): domain Bacteria; phylum Spirochaetota; class Spirochaetia; order CAKZLE01; family CAKZLE01; genus CAKZLE01. The sequence continues at coordinate 607,520 of OY782041.1, read as the reverse complement.
ATCCTGGGTCACCAGCGATTCCAGTACATAGTCCTGGGAGTTGATGACCGACTCGATCTGTTCGGGGTAGATGTTCTCCCCGTTCGACCCGAGGATCATGGTCTTCGCCCTCCCGGAGATGGTCAGGGAACCGTCAGACGAGATCCTTCCAAGATCCCCTGTCCTGAACCAGCCGTCGTCAGAGAGTACCTCTGCAGTCCTTTCGGGGTCGTTGTAGTACCCTTGCATGATGCTTGGTCCCCTGACGAAGAGTTCCCCGTCCTTCCCGGAATCTTCGCTGCGGCGCAGTTCGTACTCGAGGTTCGGGAGGACCGGCCCGGTAGAGCCGAACGGTATGTCGGCACTCAGGCCGCCCGCCACAAGCGGGGAAGTCTCGGTCAGCCCGTAGCCGATGGAGAAGGGGAACCCTGCTTCACGGAGGAAGACCTCGGTCTCCTTCGAGAGCGGAGCCCCGCCAATACCGAAGAAGTGGAGATTCCCCCCGAAGGTCTCCATGAGGCTCTTCCCGATGACCTTGTTCAGCAGTCTCCTGGTCGGGGGAAGGGTATACAGCACCTTCAGGAGCTTCCTGTTATTGACCTTCGTCTTCATGATGCCGGCGTGGAGTTTCTCGATCAGCAGCGGTACCGATAGCATGATCTGCGGCCGTACCTTCTTCAGGGCAGGGATGAGCACGCTTGCAGAAGGCGGTCTCTTCAGGTAGAAGACCGTCCCTCCCTTCAGGAGGATGATGACGAACCCGATCGTGAACTCATAGGTATGCGCCAGGGGAAGCACGGAGAGGGCGTTGGTCGTCTCGGTCCAGTTGGGGATCTTCTCTGCGGTCCAGGCATTGCAGATGATATTATCGTGGGTGAGCATGACTCCCTTGGAGTTGCCGGTCGTCCCTGAGGTATAGATGATGCAGGCCAGGTCATCCGGGGCGATAACCGGGAGTTCGAGCTCGACTGGATCTGCGGCTTTGCCGATGGCCTCCTCCAGCACGAAGCTCGGCAGCCCGGCCTGTTCAGGGGAGAACCGCTGCCCCAGCTTACTGCTGATGAGCAGTAAGGATGCCTCACTGTGTTCGAGGATGGAGCGGATCTCCTGCTCGTGGAAATCGGGCAGGATCGGGACCATGACTGCCCCGGAGAGGATTCCCGCAAAATAGGCGATGCCCCATCGCGGGGAACTCTCGGCAAGTAAGGCAACCCGGTCCCCGCGCTTGATCCCCTTCTCGCGAATCTGGCCGGCCAGGGTACTGGCTGCCGAATAGACTTCATGGTAGCTCCAGGGTTCTTCGCCCACGAAGGCGAGGGCCGGGGCATCCCCGAGCTCTCTGTCAGCCTGGACGACCAGGTCCAGGAGTGTTCTCACGTTTCTCTCATCCATCTCATGTCTCCTGCTATTGAAGGTACTGTTTTCTGACAGTTTGTCAAGGAATACCCCATAATGAATCATTCCGGCGGTATAGGCAATTCTACCCAGGGACCGTGACAGCGCTGCCTGCAGGCTGATGGACATGCATCAGGGAGGAGTGGTATAATCACGCCTTGAACACTGGTGGCAGGAGCGTACTATCGAGCCGTACAGAACATACAAGTCGTATCTGAAGGATCTCTATGATGTCCCAACCTACCGGATCGGGGTCGATGCAGGATTCAGCTGCCCCAACCGGGGGAGCGACCGGCACGGCGGCTGCACCTACTGCGATGACCTCGGGGCCACAGCCGTCTACCACCGTTCGTCAGAGAGCGGTATGGCCAGGACCGGGAGGATCAGCGAGGAGCTGCTTGAAGGAGCGGGGTGCCCGGAAGGCCCCCTGTCCATGGAGATGCGCAAAACCTCGATCACCGAGCAGGTGAGAACGGGTATAGCGTTCCTGTGCAGGCGCTATCGTGCAGAGAGGTTCATCCTCTACCTGCAGTCCTACTCAAATACCTTCGCCCCCCTGGCTGAGCTTAAAGAGATCTATGACCATGCGCTATCCCAGGAAGAGTTCACCGAGTTCATCATCGCGACGAGACCTGACTGCATCACGGAAGCCAACGCTGACCTGATCGCATCGTATCGTGGCGGCAGCCTGCAGGATGTCTGGGTGGAACTCGGGCTGCAGAGCGGGAATGATGAGACCTTAGGGCTTATCAGGCGCGGCCATACCGTAGGGGAGTGCTCTACTGCTGTCTCCATACTCCGTGCCAGGGGGATCAAGGTCTCTCTCCATGTGATCCTTGGCCTGCCGGGTGAGGGATATGACCAGGTATCCCGGACCGCAGAGGTGGTCAGGGAGATCCATCCGGATGCCGTGAAGATCCATAACCTGCACATACCGATACGTACGAGGATGTACCGGCAGTACCTTGCCGGGGAGTTCTGCCCGCCTTCAGTGAAGCGGCACCTCTCCAATACGATCTTCTTCCTCGAACGGATCCCTGATGATATCATCATCGGGCGGGTGGTCTGCGATACCCCGGCACACCGACTTGCCGCACCGCTCCGGTTCGGGGCGAAGGGATCCTTCGTGCAGCAGCTCGAGGCGGAGATGTCACGAAGGAAGACCTGCCAGGGGATCCACACAGGGAGTACTATCCAATGTTGAAACGTCATAAGGTCATCAGGATCATAAGCACCATCCTCTGGGTCGGGGTGAACCTCGGGATCCTGGTCCTGTCACTGCTGCCGGCTGACAGGGTCATGGGCGGGCACACCATCAACGACAAGCTCGCCCACTGGTTCGGCTACGCCGTTCTCGGGGCACTGACATACCTCTTCCTCTCCTTCCTCCATAATGCACTCGTGGAGAGGACCGGTATGAAGATCCTCCTGACCATTGCCTACTGCACCCTGCTCGGGGGAGCCATCGAACTGGTGCAGCCGCTGACCGGCAGGAGCATGGAACTGCTGGATCTCCTCTCAGACCTCATCGGGGCCCTGATGGGATCAGTCATCATGCGCCGGCTGGTCGATGCCTACCATGTTTGGGTCCGGAAGCGGGACGGGGATACGGCTGATTGATTCTTGCCCTTTTCAGAACCGTAGGTATGGCTATATAATGAGAGTCCAACACATCAATAAAATAGGAGCTTGTACGAATGGCGGAAAAGAGGTATGCAGGGTCCCTTGACCAGGGGACGACCAGCACAAGATTCATACTGTTCGATCATGACGGGCAGATAGCGGCGTCACACCAACTGGAACATAAACAGATCTACCCGAAACCGGGCTGGGTCGAGCATGATGCCCTGGAAATCTGGGAGCGCTCACAGGAGGTCATCCGGGAGACCCTTAAAGCTGTCGGTGCGACCGCGGAGGATATCTCCGGGATCGGGATCACCAACCAGCGGGAGACGGTGGTCGCCTGGGACCCCCGCACGGGGATCCCCTACCACCATGCCATCGTCTGGCAGGACCTCCGGGGGAAGGAGCTCATCGACAGCCTGACAGAGAGCGGGAAGGCTGAGGCCATCCAGAAGCGCTCAGGGGTCCCCTTGAGCCCCTACTTTGCCGGCTCGAAGATCAGCTGGCTGCTTGATAACGTTTCTGGCCTGAAAGAGAAGGCTGAGAGCGGGGAGCTCCTGCTCGGGACGATCGACTCCTGGCTGGCTTGGAACCTGACCGGTGGGAAGAACGGGGGTGTCCATATCACGGATGCGAGCAACGCATCGCGCTACCTGCTGATGGATATCGAGACGCTCTCATGGGACGATGGGCTGCTTGAGACCTTCGGCGTTCCGCGGCAGGCACTGCCGCAGATCGTGCCGTCCACGGGACGGGTCTACGGGATGACGAGTGCAGCAGGGCCCTTCGGCGGGGAGATACCCGTCTGCGGGATCCTCGGGGACCAGCAGGCGGCGCTCTTCGGGCAGGCCTGCTTCGCCAAGGGGATGGGGAAGAACACCTACGGGACCGGCTGCTTCATGCTGGTGAACATCGGAGAAGAACTCTGCCACTCGACCCAAGGACTGCTCACGACCGTTGCCTACCTGGAGGAGGGGAAGAGGCCCGTCTATGCCCTGGAAGGATCGGTCGCGGTTGCGGGTTCTCTGGTACAGTGGACTCGGGACAACCTCGGGCTCGTGGATTCAGCCCCGGCGATCGATGTCCTGGCCGAGACGGTCGAGGATAACGGCGGGGTCTACTTCGTACCGGCCTTTGCCGGCCTGTACGCACCCTACTGGCGCTCGGATGCACGGGGGGTCATCTGCGGGCTGACCGGCTATGCGACCTCAGCCCATATCGCGCGGGCGGTCCTGGAGGCGACGGCATTCCAGGCGAACGATATCTTCCATGCGATGGAAGCTGACTCGGGGATCAGGATCACTGAACTGAAGGTGGACGGCGGGCTGATCAACAGCAGGCCGCTCATGCAGTTCCAGGCTGACATCCTGAATATACCGGTGATACGGCCGGCAGTCGCGGAGACGACCGCGCTCGGCTCAGCCTATGCTGCGGGACTGACGACCGGCTTCTGGAAGGATACCGACGAGCTCTCCTCCCAATGGAAGGAGAAGAAGCGTTGGGTGCCGGACATGGATGCCGGTATGCGGGAAGAGAAGATCAGGTTCTGGCACAAGGCGGTAGAGAGGACCCTGGACTGGGCAGACTGATAGGGGTTCGGGAGGATACCACTCGATGGAGATAGGCGGATTTTCCATCTTCTATATCATCTCACTGGTGCTGGCGGTGTCGTTCAGCATCCAGCTGCTCTTTGACAATAAGACGGCCCAGTCCTCCCTTGCCTGGATCATGGCCATGTTCCTCATCCCCTATGTGGGGGTAGGTGCCTATGTGCTCTCGGGCATCAACTGGCGGAAGCGAAAGCTGGTGAAATACCGCCCGGAGGAGCTGTACGGCACCTACCTGAGTGATGTCCTTGCCCACCAGCGGGAGCTGATCAACGAGAAGAAGGAGCATATCGGCTCCGATATGCACAAGATCATGATGATGACCATGCGGGCGGCAAACGGGGTGGTCATGGGGAACAATGACTGCCGTATCTACCATACCGGGGAGCCGCACTTCGCAGACCTGATCGAGGACCTTAAAAGTGCCAGGAAAACGATCCATATCGAGTACTTCATCTACCGTGACGATGAGATCGGCGGGGAGATCCTGGAGATCCTCAAAGCCAAGGCCGCAGAAGGGGTAGAGGTTCGACTCCTCGTTGACGGTGCCGGTTCCAAGTTCACCTTCTCCAGGAGGGGGCGCAGGAGGCTCCGCCGGAGCCAGGTCGAGTACCGCAACTTCCTCGACCCGAGCAACGTCTTCTTCGCATGGCTTCTCAACTACAGTTCCCACCGGAAGATTGTCGTCATCGACAACCGGATTTCCTATACCGGGGGGATGAATATCGGGAAGGAGTACATCGACGGCGGAAAGCGGTTCGATTCCTGGAGGGACACCCATATGCGGTTCGCAGGGAATGTCTCGGGTGTCCTGCAGTCGATCTTCCTCGCCGACTGGATGAATTCCGGCGGCGTCGTGGAGGATATCGGCAGGTTCTTCCAGGAACTCGATCTCTCCACCCATGGGGTCAACCTCACCGGGGTGCAGATGCTCTCGAGCGGGCCAGATTCGGACTGGTACTCGATCCAGCAGCTCTATTTCACGATGATCACCAATGCGAATGACCGGGTCATCATCCAGAGCCCCTACTTCATCCCCGATGAGAGCATCACGACGGCGATGGAGAATGCGGCACTCGGCGGGGTGGATGTGAACCTCATGATCACGGGCAGGCCGGACAAGCTGATCCCGTATTGGGCTGCCCATACCTTCTTCGAGTCGCTCCTGAAGGCCGGGGTGAAGATCTATCTCTATACTGCGGGATTCCTGCACAGCAAGGTCGTGATCATCGATGACCGGATCGTCACCTGCGGCAGCTGCAACATGGACCAGCGGAGCTTCTTCCTCGATTTCGAGCTGAACACCACCTTCTATGACCCGCAGACGGCGAAGGAGTTCGTCAGGCAGTTCGAGCAGGATTGCGAGGCAAGCCGCCGGTTCACCATGGTGGACTACCATAATATATCGTCGCTGCGTAAACTTCGCAACTCTGTGTTCCGCCTGATATCACCGCTCTTGTGATAACTGGGAACAGCATCTATACTGTGAGATATATGACCCGGAACGAAGGAGCCTGCTTTGGATGAGATCCTGGCAATCTGGTATGTGAAAGAGATCATCATACCTGCAATAGACATTCTGATCGTGACCTTTCTCCTCTACAAGGTGTATACGACGGTCTCTCAGACGAACGCCGTCCAGATGATCAAGGTGTTCGTCTATATGGCCTGTCTCTACCTGCTTGCCTACCTGCTGAAGCTGCAGACGATCCTGTGGGGGTACCGTGAACTGACCCCGATCATCATCATCGTCCTTGCCATCATCTACCAGCCAGAACTCCGGCGGGCGTTCACCAGGTTGTGGGGCGGCAGCAGGGGCCTGTTCAGGTTCGGCTCCCAGACGACCAGCGAACAGATCGATACGATCATCAACGCGCTCGACGTACTCTCGACCAAGCGCCGCGGGGCGCTGATCGTCTTCCCGCGCAAACTCGGCGTCAAGGGGATCCTCGATTCCGGGACCCGGCTGAATGCAGACCTCTCGAGTGCCCTGATCCTCACGATCTTCGACCATGACACACCGCTCCATGACGGGGCCGTGCTGATCCAGGGGCGCAAGATCCTCTCCGCCGGCTGTTTCCTCCCGCTGAGCGAGCAGGCCGATATCAGGAAGAGCTTCGGTGCACGGCACCGTGCGGCTCTCGGTATGGCTGAGGACACGGATGCCGTGGTCCTTGCCGTCTCCGAGGAGACAGGAGCCATGTCCCTTGCCTATAATGCCAATCTCTATTATGATCTCGTACCCGATACCATCCACAAGATGCTCATAGCCCTGCTCAACTACTATGACGTGACACCGGAGGAGATCGAGGAGGCGCATGATGAGACAGAATAAGTTCCTCAACTGGCTGGTCTTCGACTGGCCGGTCAAGATCATCTCCCTGTTGGTAGCCGTACTGCTCTACTTCTTCGTGCAGCTCATCTCGGTCGAGCACCGTTCCTTCGAGATCCCGCTGACGGTAGTCGGCAATGCCTCACTCGTCATCGATACCGCCTACCCTGAGACGGTCGACGTGGAGATCACCGGAGACCAGGCTGATGTCTTCTCCGTCTACCCCGAAGACATCTCCGCCTTCATCGATATCTCCGGCATCACCGAGGAGGGGACGGTCACCGTCCCAGTGAGGATCACCCGGGGGCTGGTATTCGAGACCATCGGAGAACTCCAGGTGATCCCGGATCCCTCGGGGATCAGGATACACCTGGCACCGGGAGCGTCCTTATGATCATCGGTATGGGACTCGATATCGTGGACGTGTCGAGGATGGAGAAGCTGACCGAAGAGAGCCCGTTCATGAGGCGGTTCCTCCACCCGCAGGAGTATGCGGAGATCATGGAGAGCCGGGAGTCCCGTGCGGTCCTCCTGGCCTCCCGGTTCGCCGTGAAGGAGGCGTTCGGGAAGGCGACGGGAAAGGGGCTCCGGGGGTTGTCGCTTCCCGACATCCAGCTTGACCACGATGAGTTTGGAAGGCCTTTTCTCAGGCTCCATGGGACAGCCGCTGAGGCGGTGAAGCAGCTTGGCGTGGGCAGCATCCATGTGTCGCTCTCCCATGAATCGAAGACTGCGGCTGCAGTCGTCCTGTTCGAGAGCTGATCATGGGAGAACACCAGAGAAGGATCCGACTCCTCATCGGGTATGACGGTACTGATTTCTGCGGTTGGCAGGTCCAGCCGGTCGACCGCTCAGTACAGGGCGAGATCGAGAAGGCCCTGGCCGCAGTCCATGGCCACCCGGTACGGCTCCATGGCTCGGGGAGGACTGATACCGGGGTCCATGCCACAGGCCAGACGGCCCACTTCGATACCGATATCGCATCGATCCCTGCCGACAAGTTCGTGCCTGCCCTGAACAGTAGGCTGCCGGGGGATGTGAGGATCTACCGCTCTGAGGAGGTCTCCCCTGACTTCCATGCACGGTACAGTGCGCTCAGGAGAGCCTACCGATACGTGGTCAGGAGTTATGCGAGCATGACGCCGATGGACCAGCGTTTCTGCCTCAGCCTGCCTCAGCTGCCTGGCCTGGCACAGCTGAACGGCTATGCTGCATACCTGGTCGGGGTCCATGATTTCACGACCTTCACGACGGCAAAGGATGCGAGCGAGTCCCGGGTCCGGGAGATCTACCAGGCATCATGGAACATGAACGGGGCAGCCCTGGAGTTCACGATCTGTGGGAATGCCTTCCTCTGGAGGATGGTTCGCTCCCTCGTCGGGACGATGCTGGATGCAGCACGGGAGGGCTTCCCCCCTGAGTATATGCGTGATATCCTTGCGTCAGCTGACCGGGGAAGGGCTGGGACGACTGCCCCCGCGATGGGTTTGAGACTGGAGAGAGTGGAATATGAATAGGATCGAACAGTACTGGGATATCCTGGAGGGAACGCACCAGCTCCTCCAGGGGAAGGACAGACGGAAAGAGGTGCTGGAGACTGGGGACCTGGTCATCGAGACAGCTGCACCGGAAGAGGAGACCCTCGATTCCCTGGACCTTGACCAGATCGCCGAACGGATCATGGATTGTACCTTGTGCGGGCTCTGTTCCGGGAGGAAGCATCCCGTGCCAGGGACCGGTGTGATGAATCCCAAGGTCATGGTCATCGGGGAGGCACCCGGGGCACAGGAGGATGAGAGCGGCCTCCCGTTCGTCGGGAAGTCGGGGAACTACCTTGACCGCTGGATGAACGCGATCGATCTCGACCGGCAGCACGACCTCTTCATCGGCAATATCATCAAGTGCAGGCCTCCTGACAATCGAGATCCCTTTCCGGAGGAACAGGCTGCTTGTATCCCCTACCTGAACAGGCAGCTCGAGCTCATCAAGCCTGAGACCATCCTCTGCGTCGGGAGGATCTCAACACAGATCCTCCTCGACACGACAGACGGCCTCGGCAAGCTGCGGGGCACGGTCTACTCCTACCGCGGCATACCGCTGGTAGCTACCTACCACCCGAGTGCCGTCCTCAGGTACCCTGACAAGTACCGCCGTCCGGTCTGGGAGGACCTGAAGCTCCTGCGTTCGGTCTTCGACCCGGCTTCCGGTGAGTAGCCATGTACATAGACGTCCTGTTCAACCTGCCTCTCCGCAGCTCCTTCACCTATGAGGCTGCAGATGATGTTCCCTGTGAGGCAGGTTTCAGGGTCACCGCCCCGTTCAGGAACAGGAACCTGACCGGCTATGTCATCAGCACAGCCGAGGAACATGAATCCTCCTACCCGATCAAGCCCATCAAACGCGTCATCGATAAGGAGCCCCTCTTCGGGAAGGCCGAGATAGAACTCGCTTCCTGGGTCTCTTCCCTCTACCTCTGTTCTCAGGGAGAGGCTCTCTCCCTGATGATCCCGGGCGGCAGACGTGAGGTCGAGGTCCCGTCCCTCGGGATCGAGGAGACCCCAAGACAGGAGGGGATCAGCCTCTCCTCACACCAGAAGGAAGCCCTCGCATCGATACTCGCGCATGAAGATGACCTCTACTACCTCTACGGGGTGACAGGCTCCGGGAAGACCGAGGTCTTCCTCCAGGCAGCAGAGGAGTTCATAGGGCGGGGGAAGAGCGTCATCTACCTGGTGCCCGAGATCTCACTGACCCATCAGCTGGCAGCCATGGTGAAGGAGCGGTTTCCGGATGACGTGGCGATCCTCCATTCTGCGCTGACCCCTTCGCAGCGACTGAAGGAGTGGAGACGGATCCTCCGTGATGAGGTCCACCTGGTGATCGGTGCACGGAGTGCCGTGTTCGCACCGTGCAGGGAGCTCGGGATGATCATCATCGATGAGGAGCATGAGAACAGCTACAAGTCCGGTTCGACACCCCGCTACCATGCCCGGCAGATCGCCATGAAGCGTGCTGCAGACCATGGGGCCGTGGTGGTCATGGGCAGTGCGACACCGTCGCTCGAGGCATGGAGGTTGATGAAGACCGGCCGCATCCGCCGGCTGGACCTCCCCCAACGGGTATCGGGCGGTTCGATGCCGGAGATCGAGGTCATCGATATCCACAGCAAGCCCGATATCCTCTCCCGGGAGCTGGTCACAGCGATTCGCGAGGTCCTCTCCAGGGACAAGCAGGTGATCCTCTTCCTCAACAGGCGGGGGTTCTCCTACTTCTTCCACTGCCGGAGCTGCGGCTACGAGATGCACTGCCGGCACTGCTCGGTCCCGCTGACCTACCACCGGCACAAGCACCGGATGGTATGCCATTACTGCGGGTACTCGGAGCGCCCGATCACCTCCTGCCCTGAGTGCGGGTCGGTCGATGTGGGGTATTCCGGGTTTGGGACGGAACTGGTGGAGGAGACCGTCAGGCGGACCTTCCCAGCCGCCCGTGTCGGGAGGCTGGATGCAGATGTGACGAAGGACCGGCACCAGCTTAAAGGTGTCCTCGATGAGTTCTCCTCTCACAAGCTCGATATTCTGCTTGGGACCCAGATGGTAGCTAAGGGGTTGAACTTCCCTGACGTGGACCTGGTCGGGATCGTCCTCGCTGACAGCGGACTGCACCTGCCTGACTTCCGGGCGTATGAGAGGACCTTCTCCCTGCTGCTCCAGGTAGCGGGTCGTTCCGGCAGGTTCAGCGACAGCGGACGGGTCATCATCCAGACCTACCATCCGGAGAACCCCGCGATCCAGGCAGCCGCGGCAGGGAAGCTGGAAGAGTTCTTCGAGCAGGAGCTGCAGATGCGCAATGAGCTCGATTTCCCTCCCTTCACCAGGTTCTGCCGGCTGGTCTTCAGGTCCAGGAGTGCTTCACATGCCAACAGGGCGGCTGAGGCGGCGGCGGAGGTGCTCTCGGGGATGATCGAGGAGCTCAAGATGTCAGAAGTCGAGATCCTCGGCCCGGCCGAGGCCCCGATCGCGAAGATATCGAACAACTACCGGTTCCAGATCCTCGTGAAGAGCCGTGAGTTCAAGTCCCTGCACCGGGTCGTCGGCTATCTTGATTCCGTGTATAAGGCTGACGGCAAGGTCTACCTTGAGATAGACTTCGACCCGGTGAACTTACTCTGATATTCATTGACCATCGCAGATGGAATCGGTATCATACAGGCATGTTGGAAATAGTAACGATTGGTGAAGATATTTTACGTGAGAAGGCAAAACCTGTGACCTCTTTCGGCTCTGAGCTGAAGCTCCTCGTCGATGCCATGTTCGAGTCGATGGATGATGATGACGGTATCGGGCTTGCTGCACCGCAGATCGCTGTGGGGAAGAGGATCTTCGTGACGCATCCCAAGGATGATGAGCCGCGAGTCTTCATCAACCCTGAGATCGTCGAGACTTCCCAGGAGGTAGTCGCCTATGAGGAGGGGTGCCTGAGTGTTCCCGGTGTCTACTCCGAAGTCGTCAGGCCTTCAGGGATCACCATCCAGGCCCAGGACCTCCAAGGGAAAGCCTTTGTCCTGAAGGCTTCAGGCATGCTAGCCAGGGTCATCCAGCATGAGTATGACCACCTCAACGGGGTCCTCTTCGTCGACAGGATACCTGAGGACCGCCGCGAGCGGCTCCTCAAGGCATATGAGAAGAAGCATAGACCGAGAAAGCGAAGAGTCTGAAGATGAGGATCGTGTTCGCCGGCAGTCCAGCCATCGCTGTTCCCTGTCTCGAAGCCCTTGCGAATGAGTTCGAGGTCGTAGGTGTCCTGACAAACCCGGACAGGAAGAAGGGCAGGGGCAAGAAGCTGCTCCCTACCGAGGTGAAAACCAAGGCAGTGGAACTCGGGATCCCCGTGCTCCAGTTCGACCACCTCTATGCGGAAGCCCGTGAGGCGGTACGCAGCCTGGAACCTGACCTGCTGGTCTCCTTCGCATTCGGGAGGATCTTCGGCCCGAAGTTCCTCGCGGTCTTCCCTGAAGGTGGACTCAACGTACATCCTTCACTGTTGCCCAAGTATCGGGGTGCGACCCCGATCCCTGCCGCTATCCGGGCAGGTGACGAGGAGACGGGGATCACAGTGCAGCGCATCTCTCCCGGGATGGACGAGGGTGATATCCTCGAGGTCCTGAGGTTCCCCCTCGAGGGGACCGAGACGACCGAGTCCCTGAGCGCGTATGTATCGCTGCAGAGCCCTGACGTGCTCTGCAGGGCGGTACGCTCCCTGGTTGACGGTACTGCCGTACCGCAAGCCCAGAACCCGGATGGGGCCACCTACTGTTCGTTCATCCAGAAGTCGGATGCCCTGATCGACTGGGGGCAATCTGCAGGGAGTATCTCCTGCATGGTCCGTGCATACTACCCCTGGCCGAAGGCCTTCACCAGCTACCAGGGGAATACCCTCATGCTCAGTGATGTCCATGAGTTTACCGATGAGATCCCCGGTATCACGGTCGACGGTTCGACAAGGCCGGGAACGGTCCTCGGTGCCGTTGCGGGGCACGGAGTCATCATCGCGGCAGGCAGCGGCCTGCTCGGGGTGGGGAGACTGCAGCTGCAGTCGAAGAAGGAACTGGATTGGAAATCCTTCATCAATGGGAACCCCGGCCTGATCGGGGCAGAACTGGGAGTCTAGCCCTCTCTATTACAAGGAATAGCCTGACATGAAACGATCGCTTGCGGCTGTGTTCTTCATCCTCCTCATCTGTTCGGCAGTGCCGGCAGAGTCGATGGATGAGGCAGCAGGACGCGATCCCCAGGTCGCCCTGGTCCTGTCAGGGGGAGCTGCGCTCGGTTTCGCCCATATCGGGGTGCTCAAGGTCATCGAAGAACTTGGTATCCCCGTCGATATCGTGGTGGGGACGAGCATGGGAGGACTTGCAGGCGGCTTGTACGCGATCGGGTACACCCCTGAAGAGATCCAGGAGACAGTCGCTTCCACGGACTGGGTAGATCTCTTCCTTCCACCTTCCAGCCCCTATGACTACTATTTCGGTCCGGTCATCGACGGGGAGCAGAATATCCTCTCCTTCTCATTCGACAAGGACGGGTTCGGGACCTCCCTTGGGGTCATCTCAGACCAGAAGATCCTCTCCATGCTCTCACGGGTCACCTCCAAGGTCTCGTATATCGATGATTTCGATCAGTTCTCCCGAAGGTTCCGCTGTGTCGGCGTCAACCTCCTGACCGGAGAGGAGAAGGTCTTCGACTCCGGCAGGATCGCTGATGCGATGCGGGCGACTATGTCGATACCTACCGTATTCGCCCCCTATGAGATCGACGGGAACTACTACCTCGACGGGGGAGTGAGGAACAACCTCCCCGTCGATGTCGCACGATCCATGGGAGCCGATATCATCATCGCGGTCGATGTCGACTCTGAGCAGGTATCGTCTCCTGAGAAGTTGAATTCGAGCATCGACATCCTGACCCAGACGCTGCTGATCATCCTCGACAGCACCGAGGAGGAGCATGCGAAGCTGGCTGATCTCGTGATCCAACCGGACCTCTCAGGTCTCAATGCGGCGATGTTCACCGAGTATGAAGAGTTCATCAAGCGAGGAGAGGCTGCTGCGAGGGAACTGGAAGCAAAGCTCCTCTCATTGCGGGACCAGGTCTCCAAGACCCGTGATATCCCCATCCCTGCCCCTGACCGGGAAGGGGTCTATGCGAGCCTCCCGAACCCGGAATTCCTTGCAGTCTCCCTGGCGACCGATGATGAACTGTTCCCGCTGGATCTCTTCGAGGGGATCAGGGAGACGACCCTGGACCATGCGACACTCGAGGAGCTTGACAGGTCGATCAACAGGCTCGTAGCGACCGGCCGGTACGATTCCATCCGATATGCCCTGGTCCCTGCGGACGATGGGTTCGACCTGGAGATCTCACCGGTCCTCTCAGACCGCGGGAGGAATTCGATCGGGCTCGGTTTCGCCTTTGATGCCGAGTATTCGGCGAACCTAGCAGTTCCCTGGTACCTTGACCCGGCCCTTACGGCCTCCCTGGTGTTCACCGAGCTCTTTGGTACCCATGCCTACGCGATGATGGACATGAAGCTCGGGGAGCAGTTCAAGCTGGACCTTGAACTCTTCACCCCGATAGGTTCCTTCGGGTATATCCACCCGACGGTGAACCTCTATAACGAGGAATTGACGGCTGCTGATGAGACGATAAAGAGGTCCATCCTGCTCTCTGCCAGGCAGGAAGCGGGGCTGCTGTTCGGCAGGTTCACTGAGATAGGTGCGCACTTCTCTGAATATATCTCCTGGCTCTACGGGGAGGATCCTGAGGCCGTGGATGTGCAGACGGACATTGACCTGGTCTTCGGCCCCTCCTTCATCTGGAAGGATACGGAACACCATCCGTTCATCCACAGCGGGATCATCCATTCCTCTTTCATCGAGTTCTCCATGATACCCTCGGACAGCTGGTACCACCGGATCTTCCTGGAACATGATCACCATATACCGATAACCGAGTTCGGGACCCTGTCTTATGACCTTCATTTCGGCTCCTACAGGGGTCGGTTCACAAACAGGCAGATGGGGTTCGATATCGGTGGCTGGGACGGTATCCCAGGATACCTCACCAGCCGGAATGTCTATAATGATTCGCTCATGATCGGGGTTGCCTACCAGCACCGGTTCAAGACCATCTCGGAGGTCATTGGAGCCGATATCTACGGTATCACCCAGTTCCGCCTCGGGAACGGCTGGGATGAGTTCCCGGCAAGCACCGATGGGATAGACCTGAAGTTCGGGAGTGGTGCGGGTATAGGCATAAGCTCCTTCCTCGGGGACGTGATCATCGGGGTCGGGATCAACCAGGATGCCCGGGTGGCTTACTATATTCTGATGAATTGACCCTGCATGCTGCATGTTCAGTGAAAAGATCTAAGTTCCTGTATTGCGGCTCCTGTATAACGGTTGGTACCCGAGCTTCCCAAGCTCGTGACGAGGGTCCGACTCCCATCATTTGATCATAAGAATACTTTACCCTCTTTTCACTATTGATACACACCACGGTAATGACTTCCTGCCTCAACATGATAAAGGTTGGCCTGCCGGTACTACCTGCTGCTAAAGGATTGAACGAGGGCTAGAAAGATGACCTGCTGAGAAGATGGTAATTTACCGGTTCAGGTACAATAAGAAGGGTATAGGTTAGTTTGTCAGTCTATCGTAGTATTGATACATGTCCTGCCTGTATGTATCGCTTCAGTACACATGCAGTGGATCGATTTTACATTGACAAATATAACAAATATGTTATATTTTAGGAGTCTGGATGGAAATATTCCAATACCCGACAGAACTGAACTGTGTCGGTACAAGTGTGTTGAAAAGACTGTTTGACACGTTGCGACGCAGAAGACGGGAATCTATCATGCTTCAGTTGAAAGCTTTCTTGAAAGTTCTGCAGCAAACTGATCTGGACAGTCTGGGAGTTCACTATATGACTAAAAAGCTTAAGTCATTAGGAGGCGGTATCTCAGAGATCAGGATCCCGTCAGACCATTGTTCTGATGGAGTAACAAGAATCTATTTTATTACGCATCCAACCAGGAGGAATGCCATACTGATCCTACATGCGGAATTTAAGCGGAATGATAAGATCCCGCCTGAATTCGAACGAGCTGCAAGAATCAAGAGGGAGGCTGTAAGGGAATATGAGAAGAGAAGAGAATCCAGAACTTGATTCATTGGAATTGAAGCCCATAGATGATATCGATTCATATGTTGATGAATTGGTTGAAGGGGATAAAAAGTTTCTTGAATTCGAAGAGACATGGGGTGCTCTATCACAGTTCATACTCGATTTTGAATTCCTGAAAGATATCCAGAACTTGACCCAAGATGATATCGCAAGAACCATGGGGACAAAGCAAAGCGCGATCTCACGGGTACTCAGGATGAAAGGCAAGCCGAGTTACGACATCCTGAGGAAGATGAGTACAGCAGTCAATGGATCCCTGTTCATCTCTCCAATGGATGAATACTCATTCACGGTTCCTTACGAATTGCAGGACAGGATCAAACAAGAAGCAATACAGAGAGGAACGACGGTCAAGATGCTTCTGAAAGAGTACCTATACAGGATACTTGATAATGAGATGCCTCGAACTTCAGTCCCGTCTGAAAATGCTGATACTCTGTAGGATGGGATATTCCGGCATAGCTCAACCAGGATGCCCGGGTGGCTTACTATATTCTGATGAATTGACCATAAATAGTTGATTAATTCTTCAAGTTCGGTATAACCTGTGTTTTTACCAATTTAGGAAATGACGGCGCTAACCTATTGCAATACAACACAATAGGTCAGCACCTGGCTAAAAAAACTTGTAGTACGTCCCTACCGTTTCCGGTTTTTTTTCGTCTCAGCGATCATCTTCTTGATCGCAGCTCTCGAGTATACATTCATGCCGAACGGGATTCCCATCTTTTCCTTCAAAGCCTTTTGGACTTCATCGTACTGCAAAGTCATGTACGTTGCCCCAGTGATCTCTGCGACATTCGCCTGATTCAGGGAAGTCCCTATCTGCTCTGTTGAGAATTCATGATCGAGTTCATGCTCCAGGATACGCAGGATGAGCAGAGCGATGAAGCAGGTAAGGAAGTGGGAATGAATTCGATCCTCTAAAGACAGAAAGACCGGACGGGCATCCAACTCACTCTTGGTGACCCTGAAGGACTGTTCGATCTTCCACAGCCCATGGTACATCGTAATAATATCCAGAGGGCCAATCGGCCGGTTGAGCTGCAGCATGCCCTCTTCTTTGAGCCAGCGGTGAGGTGTGGCAAACGCAGGCTCGAGTTCACCGGTCTCATGTCCCCTGGCATCGACAAACGGTCTGAGCCCCGTCACATTGGTCTCAATGACATAGAATCCGTCAAACGACTCATCTTCTTCAAGCTTGGCAGCATCAAACTCCGTCTTGGCCTTATAGTTGTCGGTATACTTCTTGGTCTGGGGATCATAGACCATGGTCATCAGATACTTGTTCTTCCCGTAGTTACTGTCGATGACTTCCTTACTCTGCCGTGATGATGCATCAAGCGCATGCTCTACCGCTTCCAGCCGCTGCGCTTTGGCTCGTTTGTCATACGCACGTGACCAATAGATGATCTGGTAGTGGCCAACACCTGAGGAGGCTACCCGCTTGCCGTCCGTGTTCGTCACATAGGTGGGTTTCTGCTCATCAAGGATCTTGTACTTGGACCAGACTGCCGTCTCGTTGTCACCAGGCGCAATGAGCTTCCCGTCTTCCGCAAACCGCAGATAGCCATGAGGATCCCTGACCGCCTGCTTGAGTTTTTTCGTCCCGCCCCGTACCGACTTGCTGAAGACATACCCGTTATGATGGAGGATCACATCTGCGATGTTGTTCCCCGTGAGCATGGCCTTGTCAGCTACGAAGATCAGATGCTTGGCCTCAAACAGGGTTCTGGCATGCTCGCTCATTGCTTCAAAGGTCAGGCAGTCATTGACATTACCGGGAAACAAGTCAAAGGACACCGGGAAGCCCTGTTCATCCATGAACAGCCCCATCTGCACGATCGGTAACGGACGGTGCTCCTTGCAGATTCCCCTTATGCGAAAATCATCAGCTTCGTCGATCTCAAAGTAGTAGTTGGTCACATCATAGTACATGAGGGTGGTATCCCGGTCATAGAGTTCTACCATCTTCGCATGCAGGTGAGCGATCAGGTCATCAGTCCAGGGGTTGATGTGAGAAAGGGTCTGGTATACCGCATTGAGATTGAAGTCCATCTTGTCAAAGTATCGCCTTCGAGACTTCCAGGTAGCGCGTTTGGAGGCAGGAGCCAGAATACGCTCATAGATGAGGAGTTTCATGACAGCGGTCAGATTGAACTGCACATCAAGCTTTATCCGGCGCCGATCAAAGAAGGTGTGGAGGTCAAGGGTGTGGAATACCTGACTGATCGCCGCATGGCCGATGTTGAATTCACGGGAGAAGCTGTGGGTATCCGGATCGAAGGGAAGCCGTGCATCGGGTTGGAGTTCAACCCCTATAGTCTTCTGCTGAGCTTTCCGCTCTGCTGTGATCCGCTTGGCCTCTGCTTTGAAGTGAGCGACCGGGTCATCATAGCGATCAAGGAAGTCCTCGACATAGCCGATGGTTTCCTCCGTGGTTTTCTTAGTCTTTTTCCCTTTGCGGGTACTTGTGACGTACTGCATCAGATGCTTGCCGGTTGCGTGTTCTGGGATAACGGAGACATACATGGGCTACCTCCTGTGTAATATAGTGTAACACATTTGGTAGCGTGGCGCAACGTGGTACAACGTAGCACAGTAATATTTCTTTAAAAATTCGTAATGGCCAAAAAAATAGCCCTAGACAGGGCTGAAATGGGGAAAATGGGCATACTCGCTAATTCTGGTAAAAAGACCGGCGTCTGAAAATGCTGATACTCTGTAGGATGTGATATTCCGGCATAGCTCAACCAGGATGCCCGGGTGGCTTACTATATTCTGATGAATTGACCATAAATAGTTGATTAATTCTTCAAGTTCGGTATAATGACTTGTGTTCGGTTACCTGCGGCTGTCGTATAACGGCTATTACCCGAGCTTCCCAAGCTCGTGACGAGGGTTCGACTCCCTTCAGCCGCTCTTCCTTATGAACTTTCATACGATGAAAAATCATTACCGGCTGGGAGAAATCTCAGCCGATATTTTTTTAAGGCGTCAACCCGAGTCCTTCACTCCCCAGGAAACCGTTTCGCTTCCATGTTCAATCGATCTATGATCATGACCGTCTCATCGAAGGCCTCGAGAGCAAGTGTGATACCCTCGATAATCTCAGACTCATTGTCAGGATATTCATGCGTGAGTTCATTGCGCAGTCTACGAAAACCAAACCATCGGTCAGAGTCCTTGATAATATGCAACTTCTCGAGTCTGTCAAGAACATCAAGAAAGGACATATCATCCTGAAGTTCTCCTACGACATCCAGATAGAGTTTGAAGAGCTTCTGGCCGATAAGATCCTGGAGCTTCACGAACCGGAAGATGAAAGAATCAATCGTCTTTACTTTCTCAGGATCAAGAAATACAGCAGGGGACAACAGATCCCATCCCTGAATCTCCTCACGAGCGGTTCTGCCTCTAGTTATATGCAATTCAGCTTTGACGAGATAGTCCTTGAACAGGAGTTGAGGATTCTTTTTCAGCATAATCGAATCCCTCTCTTCATCACTTCCCGGGACAGGGTATGCTGCCTCTTGTGAGGTGTCTGTATGATGAGATCCACCTTGCGGCAGATCCCGTTCCTTGCGAGATGAGTGAGCATGCTGATCTTTTCGTCCAGGGAGACTTCTCTATTAGTGGAGAGAAAAAGATCGATATCACCGCCGCGGGCGTTGTCATCGACTCGGCTTCCAAAGAGATACATCGATGCATCAGGAGTATGCTCCTTCAACGTTGATATAATGATGGCCAGTTCCTTTTCCCTCAATCTCATACTCAAAGCATACTATAACTTCTTATACCAGGCAAGTAAGACAGTAAGACGAATGAAACCTCAGATACCATACACGTGCAGGCTGGGCTCCCTCACACACCCATCAACTCTTGCCACCCAAGCCAGGTGAAGTTGGCAGCTACTTGTGTCCTATATTCCTTTGAAGCCCGAATATCTGAAATAGGGGAGAGGGATTGGGTCGTTAGATCATTCAGGACAGCCTTGTCTGCATGCTCACAGGTATTCAGGTATGTCTCAACAGCCTGGATCCTTCTTACGACCGGGGCCATGGACCCATAAGCCACCCGGAACCCGTCTGTATCCCGTATGACTGCAACAGCCGCTATCGAGATGGTGAGGGCATTCCTCCCTCCCAGGCGGTAGTAGTTCCCCTTCCAACCGCCTGCAGGGATGGGAATCGTTATTTCTTCAAGGATCGCAGCCTGCGGCATGACCGTCTTCTTCACGCCGGTAGTGAACTGCTCCAGCAGGACGGTTCTCGTCCCTTCCGGGGTTCTGATGACTGCATGGGCACCAACTGCAACGAGAACGGGCAGGGTGTCTGCCGCTGGCGATGCATGGCATATATTCCCCCCGATGGTCGCACGCCTGCGGATCTGCGGGGATCCGATCACCCGGCAGGCCTGGGCCAGGGCCGGCAGCAGGTCTCCCACGACCGGGTTGTCCGCGATCTCCTGGTGCATGGCCATGGACCCGATTCTCAGAACACCCTCCTCAAGCCTGATATGGTCCAGTCCCTGTATACCCTGCAGGTCCACGAGCCTGACATGCTCCTGAACACGGTCACGAAGGGTAGGGATGATATCCGTCCCTGCCGCCAGCACGATCGCTGAAGGATCCTGCTTGAGTTGATCCAGGGCTTGGTCTATGGTTTCGCATTGATAGATCTTGTCTATGGAGAGCCTCATACTCATACCCCCGAACCTTGTTGCCGTTCGGCTGACAGCGCGACGGCTTCACCGATCTTCTTGTACCCGGTGCACCGGCACAGGTTCCCGGACATCGCTTCCCTGATCTCCTCAGGGCTTGGTGATGGATTATGAAGCAGCAGCCCCTTCGCCGCCATGATCATACCGGGGGTGCAGTATCCGCATTGGATCGCCCCGGCATCGATGAATGCCTGCTGCAGTACATCGAGTTCGCCGTCCTTCTCAAGTCCCTCGATCGTCACGATCCGATGCCCATCTACCTGGGCTGCCAGGAGCAGGCAGGAGTGAACGGCCTCATCATCAAGGAGGATCGTGCACGACCCGCATTCCCCCTGGCCGCAGGACTCCTTGGTCCCCGTCAGCTTGAACGTGTCCCTGATCAGGTCGATGACCCTGGTCCCCTCTGGGATAGCAGCCTCGACTTCTTCGTTGTTCAGTGTAAATCGTATATGCAGCATCTTATCTCTCTTCTCTGTTCGTGATCTCTTGTATCATGCCATGCCTTCGGTCAGGGCAGTCAGCACCGATTGGGAGGTCGCCGGCAGCTTCATGAGCCTGATCCCCACGGCATCATGTACCGCGTTGATGATTGCCGGGGCCCCGGGCACGTTGACTATCTCACCAAGTCCCTTGGCCCCGTACGGCCCGGTCTCCTCGGGATCCTCGATCGGGGTGACCTTGATCTCCGGCATATCGGCGAAGGTCGGGACCATATAGGTCTGGAAGTTCCTCGTCCCGTCCTGGTACTCCTCGGTCAGGGCGAACCCCTGGCTCATGAGGACACCGCCTTCACACTGCCCCTCATACCCGAGGGGGTTGATGACCGTCCCGCTGGAGACGATGATCTCCGTCTCAAGTACCATCGTCTCTCCTGTCAGGGTGTTGACCTCCACCCCGGCGACAAGCGCAGCATGGCAGTAGAAGAGGTTCAGGCTGACTGAGGTCTGGAACCCCTCTTTCGCGATCGCTTCCGTATGTGCCTGGCGCCTGTCCCCGGGCGGGAGCATCCCGGCGATCTCCTGCCAGCTTCTCCCGTTCACCCCTCCATCAGTATAGCTGAGCTCTGCGACTTCACAGCTCAGGACTGAAGCTATGTGACCCTGGAGTTTCTCGATGCAGCGGCAGACGGCTTTCCCCGAGACATAGGTCACGCGTGATGCGGTGATCGGGCCTGAGTCCTGGGTCAATGCCGTATTCCCATTGGTGTAGGAGATCTGGTCGATCGGCATATGCATCGCCTCGGCAGCCATGATCAGCAGGGTGGTGATACTTCCCTGTCCCATATCCTCATTACCGAAGAAGACATGGAGCCTCCCGTCTTCCCGGAGCTCGACCTCACAGGTCGAGGCATCGTTAATGGCAGGGCTTCCGAACCCCATGCCCTGATGGGTCGTCGCGATGCCGATGCCGCGCTTCAGCCAAGGCTTAGCTGCCCCGGCCTTGAACTCACCAGCCCGGTTGAGAAGGGCGGACTTCTCTACCCTGTCTATCAGCTCCTGAGAATAATAGCTGGTACTGGAGACGTTGCCGAAACTATGCTTCTGCCCGGGAGTGACCATGTTCCGGCGACGAAGCTCGAGCTTGTCGAGCTGGAGTCTCTCGGCGATGATGTCCATCATGGACTCGATAGCGAAAGCGACCTGGATGTTCCCGAACCCCCGGAACGCGCTGACGAGATGGCTGTTCGTGTATGCCACCCTGCCTTCAATATCGAGGTGGGGGAAGAAGTATATCCCGGTGCAGAGCTCCAGGGCGAAATCGAGGATCGCCGGCGCGTAGGACATATAGGCTCCAGCGGTGCCCAGTATATTCACCTTGAGTGCCAGCAGGTTCCCTTCTGCATCAGCTGCGATCCTCGTCCTGATCTGGAAGGGCATCCGCTTCGGGCTCATCCGGAAGGATTCTTCCCTGGTAAGGTTGATTGCGACGGGCCGCCTGCAGGCGAGGGCGCATACTGCGAGGATCCCCTGCAGCAGCAGGTCATCCTTCCCCCCGAAGCCTCCCCCAAGGGGGTGGGAGTGGACCTCGATCTTCTCTAACGGGAGATCCAGGATCGCCTGGAGGTCCCTCCTGGCCCGATGCCCATGCTGGCACCCGTACCAGATCTCGATACTGCCGTCCTCACGGGGGACTGCGAAGCCGTTCTCTGCCTCTAAGTAGGCATGTTCCTGGTACCCGGTCTCGAACGTCTCATCGAAGACATGGGGTGCTCTAGCAAAGACTGATTCGATATCATCGGTAGAGCTGAAGGCATTCCGGGCGGCGATGTTGCCGCCCTCATGGATCTCCGGGGCACCCGGCTCAAGGGACTCTTCGGCTGTCCTGGTATACGGGAGTTCTCTATAGTCGACCTGTATGAGGCTGCAGGCCTCTAATGCCGCTTCCTCACTCTCCGCAACGACGACGGCGACCGCGTCGCCCTTGAAGTTCACGAACCTGTCGCAGAGGACCGGCTGGTCCTGTATGATGAGCCCGCGGGCGTTCTCCCCGGGGATGTCATCTGCGGTGACGACCTTCACGACACCCCTGACCTTCATGGCTTCGGTGTGATCGAGATGCACGATCTCAGCACGATGGTATGGTGAGAGGAGGATCTTGCCGTAGAGCATACCCGGCACGGTGATATCGGACATATACTCCAACCTTCCCGTGGCCTTCTCCGGCCCGTCCACCCGTGCGATATGTCTTCCAACCATTCGGTGCTGCATGCGTTCCTCTTCCATATAGTTCTTTGTTTATTCGATACACAACAGTGTATGAAAGATCCTGATTATAATGAATCAGGTCACAGCTGTTTTAGCAGCATTTTCCGTACCAAACACAGAAAACGTAGGATTCAGGCCTGTCATGCGATGAATACGCTATCCATTTTTTGGTAAAGATTACATTATTGTATGGTTTCTCCCTGTTCATCCTACAGAATCGTAAGCATTTTTCTGTGTCATTCTGTCTCACTGAACTGCTTTGATATCATGCGGAACTGGTCGGAGATCTCGAGGAACGCATCTACCATGTCGGGATCGAAATGGGTCCCTCTTCCCTCTGTGATGATCTTCACAGCCTGTTCATGGGAGAAGGGTGGTTTATAGACCCTGCGGCAGATCAGGGCATCATACACATCGGCGATGGCCATCATCCGTGCCGAGAGGGGGATCTCCCCGCCTTTCAACCCCTCCGGGTAACCGGTGCCGTCCCACCGCTCATGATGGGAACAGGTGATCTCCTTGGCGTACTGCAGGAAATCATCGGTGATCGTCATGGATCGTTCTGCGGCGATGATGGCATCCCTGCCGATGATCGTGTGCTGCTTCATGATCTCGAACTCCTCCGCGGTCAGTTTTCCCGGCTTCTGCAGGATCCTGTCGGGGATCCCGATCTTCCCTATATCATGGAGGGGTGTGGATTTCACGATCGAGACGATGTTCTCGGGGGTCAGGGCTTCGCTGAATCCCGGTCTCTCCCTGAGTTCCTGTGCGAGGGCCTCCACATAATACTGGGTTCTCCGAATATGGTAGCCGGTCTCGAAGTCCCTTGATTCTGCAAGGGCACTCATGGCTATGACCGTCACATCATGGAGCTGTTCAAGCTGTCGTGTCCTCTCGAGGACCTTCTCCTCAAGGTCCTCGTTATGGCGCTTCAGGAGGTCTCCCGAGGCTTTCAGCTCAAGGTGGGTCCTGACCCGAGCCTTGAGGACCGCGGGGGTGATCGGCTTCGTGATATAGTCGACAGCACCAAGTTCCAGTCCCTTGGTCTCATCATCAGTCTCATCGAGTGAGGTGAGGAAGATGATGGGTATGTCAGCGGTGAGACTGTCCCCCTTCAGGATCCTGCAGGCCTCATACCCGTCAGTCACCGGCATGACCACATCCATCAGGATGAGGTCCGGGACCCGTGTCCGGGCCAGGCGCAGGGCCTGACTGCCGTCCTTCGCGAGATAGATAGTATGCGACTCTCCCAGCAGTCCCTTGATGATCCCGCGATTCTCGGCGGAGTCGTCAACGATCAGGATCTTAGCCATCGGATCCTCCTCTCTCCATCTGTGTTAACTTCTTGTAGGCTTTCCTGTATTCGATATCCAGGATGTCTTCCTGGATCGACCGGTAGGCCTCCCGCTCCAATGGCCCTTCAGCCATGACCAGCATCCGTTCGATGAGCTCCTCAGCCCGTGCATCATCTTCCAGCAGGCGCTGCCCGAGCTGTGCAGAGAGCTCCTGGAGGCTCTCCCCATCACCGGATCCCTCATCCTGGTACAGCAGTTCGAGTTCCGGCAGGCCGTTACGGATGACCGTGAGGGTGCTGTGCAGTACCGTTCTGACGTCCTCCAACAAGGTACGGGCAGTTGGTGCTTCCCCCTGCTGCAGGGCGGTCTCCAAGGCCCTTGCTTTCTCCTGCAGGGCTTTGGCACCGAGGGTGCCGGAGACGCTCTTGAGTGTATGGGCTGCCCGGTATGCCGTCTCCAGGTCCCCGGAATCCAGACTGTCCCGGATGAGGAGGGCTGTCCCTTCCTGGTTGGAGACGAACGTTCGCAGCAGCTTCAGATACCTGCCGGGATGGTTGTCTACCCTCGCGAGTCCTGCATCACAATCTATGCCCGGCAGTATAAGTGAGATCTTCTGCCCCCTGCCCGGTATGCTGTATCCTTCCGGCAGTGTGCGGTTTCCCGGCTTGATCCATTTCCGTAAGGTCGAGAAGAGGGTGCCGACCTCGAACGGCTTGGTCACGAAATCGACCATCCCCCCGGCAGCGATCCGTCCTCTTGTACCCTCCTGGGCATCTGCGGTCATGGCAATGACGGGAAGATTCCTGTACCGTTCATCTTCATGGATCCTACGTGCCGCCGTGAACCCGTCCAGGACCGGCATATGGAGGTCCATGAGCACGGCGTCCCATGATGCAGGCCCTGCTGAGACGACGGCCTCCACGGCTTCTTCCCCGTTCACGGCTATCGTGACGAAGAACCCCTCACCCCTGAGCAGTTCGGCGGCAACCTGCTGGTTGAACTCATTGTCCTCGACGAGCAGGATCCTTGCCCCGCGGATCGGTTCGATATCTACGGTTTCGACAAGCCCAGCCGTTCCCTGCTGGATACCGGCCGGCTCTCCATCGACCAGCCTGCCAAGCTGAGACCTGCAGACCGGCTTGATGAGGTAGGAGGTGATCCCTACTTCCCCGGCGTCCCTGATCAGCTCTTCCTGGAGGAAAGCGGTGACCAGGACGACGGTGCGTACCTGTTCGCCCCCGATCCCCTGCAGGTCTGCATACGGCAGCCGGGCATCGATAAGCGCCATGGAGATAGGCACCTCCTTCTCTTCCTGTACCAGCAGCTCGGCGGCTTCCCCCGGTGAATCGGCTGTCGTTACCTCCAGCCCGAGACTCTCCGCCATCCGGCCCAAGGCCCCCGCTGTCGTCTTATTGCCCTCTACGATCAGGACCCTGCGGCGCTGCGAACTCTCAGGAGAGGCTTTAGATCCTGCGGATAGGCCCCCAAGGCGAACCGTGACCCAGAAGGTGCTCCCCTTTCCCGGCTGGGAACTCACCCCGATATCCCCGCCCATGAGGGTGCTAAGGTTCCTGCAGATAGCAAGCCCAAGGCCGGTACCGCCGTACTGCCTGGTGGTCGAGGAGTCAGCCTGGAAGAAGGACTGGAACAGCCGCTCCTGCTGTTCGACTGTCAGGCCGATCCCGGTATCCCGTACGCTGAACCGCACCATCAGCCCCGCATCATACTGCTTCTCTACCTCGGCGGTAAGTACGATCGCCCCTTCATCGGTGAACTTGACGGCATTACTGCAGAGATTGAGAAGGATCTGTCCTATCCTCAGGGGATCCCCGACCAGCTGCCCGGAGAGCCGGGGATCGGTATCGAAGACGAACTCGATCCCTTTGGCCTGGCAGCTGACCGCGATCATGTCGGAGAGGGTGGTCAGGACATCATCGAGAGAGAAGGGGATGGATTCCAGATCGAGCCTGCCGGCCTCGATCTTGGAGAAATCGAGGATGTCGTTGATGATGTTCAGGAGTGTCCTCGAGGAGGTCTCGACCTTCTTCAGGTAGTCTCTCTGCCTGGAGGGCATCTCGGTCCTGAGTGCGAGCTGGCTCATCCCGATGATCGCGTTCATCGGGGTCCTGATCTCATGGCTCATGTTGGCGAGGAACTCGCTCTTCGCGAGAGTGGCTTTCTCGGCAGCCTCCTTAGCCAGCAGGATCTCCTGTTCAGCCTGTTTGAGACCTGTCACATCATGGTGGAAGCCGTATGACCTGTAGGGTACTCCCTGGGCATCAACCAGGACACGGTACCTGACATCGAAATTCCTGATCGTACTGTCCCCCAGGAGTACCCGGTACTCCATCTGGTCCTCGATCACTTCATGCGCGGCCAGTGACCGCTGGATGTGCCACTCGATCCTGCTGCGATCCTCAGGGTGGCAGTAGGTCATCAGGTACTCGGCTGCGTCGATGCTGTTCCCCCCCTGTTCCTCGATAGATGTGCCCAACTGCTTCCACAGGAGGCTGTCGAGGGTGAAAATGAGGGTATGCAGGTCAAGCTCGAAGTAGCCCAGGTTCGAGATCTCGGCAGCCTCGATCAGCTTCTCCTCATTCTTTTTCGCTTCTTCCCGGGTTTTGAGGATCTCCAGCTCCGCCTGCTTCCTTGCTGTTATATCCTGGATGACACCATATACCTTCTGCGGCTTATGCTCTCCGTCAAGCTGGAGCCTGTATCGCACATAGACGTTCCGGGGGGTCCCGTCCGTCCTAATGATGCGGTATTCGAGTTCCGTGTAGAGGGCCTCCGAAGCCTCCATGAGGTGCTGCAGTTCACGCGTGATAGTCTCCCGGTCATCAGGGTGGCAGAACCGTTCCAGGTAGGTGCTGACCTTGATCTCATCGGTTCCCTCCTCCTCGATCGAGGTCCCCAGCTGCTCCCACAGGAACTCATCGAAGGTCCCTCTCAGGGTATGGAGATCAACCTCGAAATAACCGAGATCCGCTATCTTGGCCGCTTCCTTCAGCCGTTCATCATGTGTCCTGAGCGTCGTCTCCAGCTCCTTGCGCTCGGTGATGTCCTCCTTGACCGCGACATAGTTGGTGATCCGTCCCTGCTCGTCCTGTACCGGTGCGATCGATGCCGATTCCCAGTAGAGCGAGCCGTCCCTCCTCCTGTTGCAGAGCTCACCGTGCCAGACCCTCCCGGAAGAGATCGTGTCCCACAGTCCCTGGTAGAACTCAGGGGCATGGGTACCAGACTTGAGCAGGTTCGGCTTCCTGCCGATGGCCTCTTCGGGAGCGTAGCCCGTCATCTCGCTGAACTTCGGGTTGACGTACTCGATGGTCCCGGCCGTATCGGTGATCACGACAGAGGCGGGATTGGCTTCTACAGCCTGGGAGAGTTTTCTCATCTCAGCCTCTGTCTGGTAGCGTTCCGTGACATCCCGGAAACTCCATACCCTGCCGATGATCTGGTCTTCCAGGCGCTGGGGCCTGGAATAGCGTTCAATGATCCGTCCATCCTGCAGGAGGAGGGTGGAGAAGTCCTCTATCTCGGGATGTGCCGTTATATGCTCGAAGTTCCTCATGAACCCCTCAGGGTCCTGCAGCTGGGAGAGGAAGACCTCCCACATGGTCTGGTCATCCTCCGTCTCGATCATCTCCCGGGTTATCTTCCAGATCCTGAGGAACCGAGCGTTGTACGAGGTTATCTTCTGGTTCAGGTCGAGTACCAGGATACCGTCAGTGGTCGACTCGATGGTGGCATGGAGCTGGGAGGTCCTCTCCCCGACGCTCCGTGCGGTCGTGTTGAGGAGTGCGGCGAGGGAGCCGATCTCATCGTCTGAACCGACCTCGATCTGGTGCTGGAAATCCCCCTTCCTGAAGGCTTCCGCCCCCTGTTCGAAGGCATTGAACGGCTGTATGATGCGACTCCTCAGGAGGAAGAAGACATAGACCGAGAACCCGATCATCATGGTGACCAGCAGGGTGATGGTAACCATGAGCGCATTGACTTTGGTGTACAGCAGCAGCTTCTCACTGGACATCCTCACCTGGTGCAGCGAGAAGAACTGTTCGAGCAGCTTCATGATCGCCGCTTTCGACTGGAGGTATTCCTCCCCGTAGAGCAGCTGCTGTGCCAGGGGCATGTCAGGGGCCCCTTCGACCGTATAAGCACCTGCCTCATCGGGGAATATGCCTTTCATGGCATTGAAGGCCCGCTGCTCGAGGCTGATCAGGTCATCCGACTCCTTCTTTGCCCCCAGGAGCTTCTCCTCTTCCTTTGCGGTGAGCTCCAGTGCCAGGATCCGTTCCTCGATGCTGTAGGACTCACCATTCGTGTCGATCCCCATCTCTCCTGCAGCTTCGTAGTCCCAGTAGAAGGGGGTGATGGTCGCAGGGTGGGGGATGACCCCGTCCCGGACAGCAACGCTTCGGTAGAAATACTCCTCGTAATCGGGATCGCCCGTCACCGCATAGGAGCGTGCGAAACGGGTGAGATCGTCTGATGAGCGCTTCAGCTCGAAGGCGAGATAGACAGATTCCAGGTTGTGGTCAGCGATCTCATCCTCTTGCTCGAAAGTATGGTGCAGGAGTATCACGAAGAAGGTGATCGAGAGGAGCATCCCCGCGTAGACGAACCCGATGGTTATGAGGGAATGCCTGATGCTGAGCTGCTTCGGTCTCCCCTTGACCAGCCAGGCCGTCAGGAGCACGGCGCCGATGGAAGCGAGGACGATTCCCAGGTTCCTGAGTAGGAAGAGTGTCATATCGAATTCTATCGCCATGGCTCGCCATCTCCTTTCCTACCATTGTAACACAGTGAGTGCATACCGGTAAAAGGTTAATGGCTGATCCCAGGCGGTAGGGGGGGGGTACCCTGAAATGGGAAGCCCGTCATGAAACTAGGAAATAGCGGGAATCTGTTCAGTGAGATACCATGCAGGAGCCTGGTTCTCGGGTGTCCTGGTGAATATCCTTGTGAAGGAGGAGAAATTCTATGGTGGGTATGGAAAAAAGATACGAAACATTGACAAACGTATACGTAACGTATAATCTGGTAGTACAGGCATGGTAGTATATACAGCCGAGGCGTTCTTTTGTTCCTGCCGGACCCATACGAACATCGATGTCAGGCCGGCAGCTGTGAGGGATGCCTATGCCGATTTCAACATACGGGGGACGGGGCGGCTGCTCGATTTCATCGGGAACGGCGGACTGGAGAACCTCAGGTTCGATCGGTCGGAGGTCTTGAGGAATCATGTAGGGCATATCATCCCAGACCGGGAGCATCCCGTCTGGGTGGATTCCTACCTGTTCACGTCGGGCAGGAAGACCGGGTACATCGCCTTCCTCAACAACCCGGTGAGCGGGAGATGGTACCTGAAGTCCTTCAAGCGATCGACCTGTTCCCTCGCTGTGGACGGCTGCCTGTATAACGGAGGTATAACATGAGCCGAAACGTTTGCCCCCTGTGCGGGGAGGCCTCGGTAGTCATCAGGAATGATTCCCTTGTGGTCACCGAACCCTATTCGGGGAGTTCCAGGACGGTCGACTACAGCACACGTACGTGCGGGAGCTGTGAATATGAGGTGTATGCCGAGGGAGACCCGGATGCCCTGCTGCAGGCTGCAGAGGCTGATCTGAAGAAGGAAGCCATGGAGAACATCCTCGAGTACTTCCTTGAGAACAGATACAGCTTCGCTTCCATGGAGCGGGTCCTCGACTTGCCCCAGCGGACGATATCGAAGTGGAAGACGGGGAACTCAAGACCCAGTGCTGCGGCGTATACCCTCTTCAACATGCTCAGGACCTTTCCCTGGCTGCTGGATATTGCAGAGGAGAAGTATGATTATGATTTCTCCCAGAAGTACTTCCTGAAGCTGATCACCGGGAAGCTGATCGACGGGATGTCCTTCCCGAACCCGGTACAGACGGTCAGCCCGGAGAGTGCACCCTGCGATGATACCGTCTACTGCACGGCCGCCCCGGCGTTACAGCTGGAGGAGGGCTGCTGTGACTTCGATACCGCTACCGCCGAACCCGGCGACAGCTGCCCCAAGGAGTGAAGAACGTATGAGACTGAAAGCATGCATCATCTGTGAGGATATCAGGAGGGAGGTCGGGAATAAGCACTCCCTGATGGGGATCTATGATGATGCGATAATCTTCCATGTCCCCCCGGCAAAGAAGGACTCCTGGCCCAGGGCCAAGAACCTCGCCTTCTTCATCCGGATCGTGCTTGAAGAAGGGGAGGATGCTGCCTCCTTCTGTCGTGCCAGGCTCTCCTCCCGCACCGATGGGGGACCGGTCAATGTGATTGCGACGGCCGACTTGAACAGGAGGCCTGGGGCAAAGAAGCTCAACATCATCATGGCGATGAACCCCTTCCTGTTCCATGAGGAGGGCGAGATGGCCTTCCGGCTCGACCTCCTTGATGGTGATAGCCGGGTGAGCGGCTCGATCCCGGACCTGTACACGCTCAAAGTCGCCCAGCAGGTCCTGGCGTAGCTACGCTTCCCTCCGGCCTTTCTCCAGCATCCTCGAGAGGATCATGCGTTTGAGGACCGTGGACAATCCTGCCCGTTTTGTATGGGTCAGGCTCCCGATATCGGTCGGGAACTCGGTCAGGCACTCATAGCCTGTCGCTGTGATCACGACCGTATCGGAATGGCGGTATGCTCCGTGTCCGGTGAAATAGATCCCTGGCTCCACGGTGAGCACCATCCCCGGTTCGAGGATGGTCTGTGACCCCATGGCGAGGAAGGGTCCCTCATGGTTCGATACCCCCATCCCATGGCCGGTGCGGTGGATGAGGTTCTCAGCGTACCCCTTCGATATGATGAACTCCCTCACTGCCGCATCCACATCATGGCAGGCGACCCCGGGCTTGAGCATGGAGAAGGCGATCTCCCGTGCCTCGAGCATGTGGGCGAACCGCTCCCTCATGGTATCATCCGGTTCTCCCGTGAAGAAGGTACGCTCGAGTTCGATGGCATAGCCGTCCACCCGGTAGGACATGACCATCATGTTCGGCCCCCCGGTGAACTGGTGGGCCGGGTTCGGGATGCTGTGTGGTTCCGCCCCTGCGGCATCAGGCCAGCCTGCACTCAGGAAGTTGAACGCGAGGAAGTCGATATCGAATCCCCGGTCCATCATGGCCTTCTTCTGTGCCTGCTTGGCTGGTTCCAGCGTGTCGAGGACCATGGACCCCTTACGTACCTTCCCCATGAAATCACCCATGGAGGCCCTCACATACCGGGCTGTCTCCCTGAGCATATCGATCTCCGCCGGCGACTTGGTGAACCTCTGGCTGTAGACCCAGTCAAAGCACTCCACCTCAGCTTCCTTTCCCAGGAGGCTGAAGATCTCCGACCGGGTATAGAGGTCGGTCCCGATCCTCTTCATGCCTGCAGTCTGCTGTGAGAGGATCGTGTGCCAGCTCTTCTCCTGCTCGGCAGGGTACTCATAGTAGGTCACGAAATCCGTTATATGGCTGATCACCCGGAGATGGTCCACCTCGAGCTGCGGGACGATGAACGTCGGTTCACCCTCAGCCCTGATGATCAGGATGAAGGGCCGCTCGAACGGCATGAAGGACTTACCTGTCAGGTAATAGAGGTTGTCTCCCGAGGTTGCCAGGAACGCATCGAGGCCCTCCTCCCTGCAGCGGGTCCTGACCCGGTCTATCCTCCCGGTATACTCTTCAACTCCTATCATGAGGCAAGTCTCCTTATCGTCTTTGTCTATTTGTATAGAGTTTATTCTATCATGGATCGATCGTTCTGCCAAAAGGTCTCAGAGCCATTTCTTCTTCTTGAAGATGATGATCATGACCACGGTGGAGATGACCAGCGTCCCCCAGAGGAACAGATACCCATAGGCGAAGTGCAGCTCCGGGATGTAGTCGAAGTTCGTCCCGTAGATCCCGGTGATCAGCGTCAGCGGCAGGAAGATGACTGAGAAGATGGTGAGGAACCGCATGATGTCATTGAGCCGGTTGTTCATGAAGGAGTCATAGGTGTTCTGCAGCCCTGAGGTGATCTCCCGGTAGACCTCGATCGTGTCCACGATATGGAGCAGGTTGGAGAGGAGGTCCTGGAGGAACCGCTCGGAATCGGCAAAGAGCGGCGGCAGGTCGCTGAGGAACTGGCGCAGGGCGTCCCGGAAGGGGAGGATCGTCTTCCTCAGGTAGAGCAGCTCCTTCTTGTGGAAGACGATATCGGGGATGACCGTCTCGTCGGGTCTCTCGAGCATCTTCTCCTCGATGTTCTCTACCGCTTCCGCTATGTTCTGGATGATGAGCATATAGTTGTCCACGATGGAATCCATGAGGGAGAAGGCGAGGTAGTCAACGCCGCTGTGCCTGAGGCGTGAGTTCACATCCCCGAGCCTTGCCCTGACAGCATCGAAGACATCCCCGGCAGCTTCCTGGAAGGTGATCAGCCTGGAATCGGTGATGAGCATGCTCAGCTGCTCGGAGGTGATCCTCCCGTGGTCCTCGTCGTAGCAGAGCATCTTCATGAGGAAGAAGATCCCGTCCCCGGTCCTCATGATCATCGGCCTCGTCCCGGTATGCATGATACTGGCCGCGACCAGAGGATCGAGGTCCCAGAGGGATTCCAGCTGTTCCATGGCTGGGACATCGGAGATACCCTCGACATTGACCCACAGGTTCCCGTCCGGTGCCGACCTCGGGACCCTGTCAGCGGGGAGCCCCTCCTGTTCCGCAAGCCCTGCATGGGTATAGCTGATCGTATCGGCACGGAGTACATTCGTACCGTGCTTGCCTATATAGACGAGTTCTCCCGGGCGCTTGCCGAGTACTGCATCCCGCTTCTTGAAGAATCTGGACATACGGTCACCTCCGATCCCTGGTTTCAGACAGTATAATATATTTTTCCATGGAAAGAAATCTTCTCAACAGGTATACCCTGTGTTTTTACCAATTTAGGAAATGACGGCGCTAACCTATTGCAATACAACACAATAGGTCAGCACCTGGCTAAAAAAACTTGTAGTACGTCCCTACCGTTTCCGGTTTTTTTTCGTCTCAGCGATCATCTTCTTGATCGCAGCTCTCGAGTATACATTCATGCCGAACGGGATTCCCATCTTTTCCTTCAAAGCCTTTTGGACTTCATCGTACTGCAAAGTCATGTACGTTGCCCCAGTGATCTCTGCGACATTCGCCTGATTCAGGGAAGTCCCTATCTGCTCTGTTGAGAATTCATGATCGAGTTCATGCTCCAGGATACGCAGGATGAGCAGAGCGATGAAGCAGGTAAGGAAGTGGGAATGAATTCGATCCTCTAAAGACAGAAAGACCGGACGGGCATCCAACTCACTCTTGGTGACCCTGAAGGACTGTTCGATCTTCCACAGCCCATGGTACATCGTAATAATATCCAGAGGGCCAATCGGCCGGTTGAGCTGCAGCATGCCCTCTTCTTTGAGCCAGCGGTGAGGTGTGGCAAACGCAGGCTCGAGTTCACCGGTCTCATGTCCCCTGGCATCGACAAACGGTCTGAGCCCCGTCACATTGGTCTCAATGACATAGAATCCGTCAAACGACTCATCTTCTTCAAGCTTGGCAGCATCAAACTCCGTCTTGGCCTTATAGTTGTCGGTATACTTCTTGGTCTGGGGATCATAGACCATGGTCATCAGATACTTGTTCTTCCCGTAGTTACTGTCGATGACTTCCTTACTCTGCCGTGATGATGCATCAAGCGCATGCTCTACCGCTTCCAGCCGCTGCGCTTTGGCTCGTTTGTCATACGCACGTGACCAATAGATGATCTGGTAGTGGCCAACACCTGAGGAGGCTACCCGCTTGCCGTCCGTGTTCGTCACATAGGTGGGTTTCTGCTCATCAAGGATCTTGTACTTGGACCAGACTGCCGTCTCGTTGTCACCAGGCGCAATGAGCTTCCCGTCTTCCGCAAACCGCAGATAGCCATGAGGATCCCTGACCGCCTGCTTGAGTTTTTTCGTCCCGCCCCGTACCGACTTGCTGAAGACATACCCGTTATGATGGAGGATCACATCTGCGATGTTGTTCCCCGTGAGCATGGCCTTGTCAGCTACGAAGATCAGATGCTTGGCCTCAAACAGGGTTCTGGCATGCTCGCTCATTGCTTCAAAGGTCAGGCAGTCATTGACATTACCGGGAAACAAGTCAAAGGACACCGGGAAGCCCTGTTCATCCATGAACAGCCCCATCTGCACGATCGGTAACGGACGGTGCTCCTTGCAGATTCCCCTTATGCGAAAATCATCAGCTTCGTCGATCTCAAAGTAGTAGTTGGTCACATCATAGTACATGAGGGTGGTATCCCGGTCATAGAGTTCTACCATCTTCGCATGCAGGTGAGCGATCAGGTCATCAGTCCAGGGGTTGATGTGAGAAAGGGTCTGGTATACCGCATTGAGATTGAAGTCCATCTTGTCAAAGTATCGCCTTCGAGACTTCCAGGTAGCGCGTTTGGAGGCAGGAGCCAGAATACGCTCATAGATGAGGAGTTTCATGACAGCGGTCAGATTGAACTGCACATCAAGCTTTATCCGGCGCCGATCAAAGAAGGTGTGGAGGTCAAGGGTGTGGAATACCTGACTGATCGCCGCATGGCCGATGTTGAATTCACGGGAGAAGCTGTGGGTATCCGGATCGAAGGGAAGCCGTGCATCGGGTTGGAGTTCAACCCCTATAGTCTTCTGCTGAGCTTTCCGCTCTGCTGTGATCCGCTTGGCCTCTGCTTTGAAGTGAGCGACCGGGTCATCATAGCGATCAAGGAAGTCCTCGACATAGCCGATGGTTTCCTCCGTGGTTTTCTTAGTCTTTTTCCCTTTGCGGGTACTTGTGACGTACTGCATCAGATGCTTGCCGGTTGCGTGTTCTGGGATAACGGAGACATGCATGGGCTACCTCCTGTGTAATATAGTGTAACACATTTGGTAGCGTGGCGCAACGTGGTACAACGTAGCACAGTAATATTTCTTTAAAAATTCGTAATGGCCAAAAAAATAGCCCTAGACAGGGCTGAAATGGGGAAAATGGGCATACTCGCTAATTCTGGTAAAAAGACCGGGGATGACCGTCTCGTCGGGTCTCTCGAGCATCTTCTCCTCGATGTTCTCTACCGCTTCCGCTATGTTCTGGATGATGAGCATATAGTTGTCCACGATGGAATCCATGAGGGAGAAGGCGAGGTAGTCAACGCCGCTGTGCCTGAGGCGTGAGTTCACATCCCCGAGCCTTGCCCTGACAGCATCGAAGACATCCCCGGCAGCTTCCTGGAAGGTGATCAGCCTGGAATCGGTGATGAGCATGCTCAGCTGCTCGGAGGTGATCCTCCCGTGGTCCTCGTCGTAGCAGAGCATCTTCATGAGGAAGAAGATCCCGTCCCCGGTCCTCATGATCATCGGCCTCGTCCCGGTATGCATGATACTGGCCGCGACCAGAGGATCGAGGTCCCAGAGGGATTCCAGCTGTTCCATGGCTGGGACATCGGAGATACCCTCGACATTGACCCACAGGTTCCCGTCCGGTGCCGACCTCGGGACCCTGTCAGCGGGGAGCCCCTCCTGTTCCGCAAGCCCTGCATGGGTATAGCTGATCGTATCGGCACGGAGTACATTCGTACCGTGCTTGCCTATATAGACGAGTTCTCCCGGGCGCTTGCCGAGTACTGCATCCCGCTTCTTGAAGAATCTGGACATACGGTCACCTCCGATCCCTGGTTTCAGACAGTATAATATATTTTTCCATGGAAAGAAATCTTCTCAACAGGTATACTGTCAGTAAGACGAATGATGTGAGGTCCATGTGCAGGAAGAGAGGATCCCCTGGGGGGAGATACAGTTCACTGATACGCTGTTCTCATTCGAACTGGCAGAAGGCCATACCCTCGAGGTGGTGAAGAACAGCCGGGAGATCCTCATCAGGATCTCCGTGAACGGGAATGAGGAGGCTCACCGTTTCGTCATCGGCTCTGATACCCCGGTCTATATGGAGCCGGGGCTGCCTGACCTGCCGATCCTCATCAAGCCGGTCGATACCATCACGATCCTCCCAGCCATGAAGTTCAATGCCTTCCTCGAGATCCCGTTCTCCATCAAGTTCCTTTTCGGTCCAGAGCAGAAGAAGACACTGCTCTTCGAGTACCGTCCTTCGGACATCTCCCGATGCTATGTCGACGGTCCCGAGAAGGGGGAGTTCGCCTACCACATGGAGAGCCGGGTATTCCCGAGGATCTCCGACTACGAGAGACCCCATATAAGTGTGTACTGCCCGCTCGTGGTCATCAACAAGTCATCCGCGAGTCTCGCGTTCGACCGACTGGTCTTCAGGACGGCGAATCTCTCGATCTTCCACAGCCCCACGGTGCTCATCGCCAGCCCCGTCCACATCACCTTCAAGGGGCAGGACCAGGTCAGCCAAGTCGTCTACCGGAAGTCTCCCGCTGACCCCGAGAACGAGCTCAAACTCGTTTCGCTCTCGAAGAAGGCAGAACCGCAGAGTATCCTCAAGCGGAGCTTCTACTATATCAAGAATCTCTATTCAGGGTAGGCTATGGATATATTCAGTAAAGAGTCGATCACGAAGTTCTTCGCCTCGATCCAGTACCAGCAGATCATCAAGGTCGTCATCATCCTCCTCGTCGGGTTCCTGCTGCTGCGGCTGATCAAGCTCCTGCTCACCAAGTCCGTCTTCAGTAGGGCGAAACGGCAGACACGCATGATCGGGATGAAGCTCATCAACTATGCCGGGTTCCTCATCCTGATCGTGATCGTCCTCTCCGAACTGGGGATCAGCCTCACTGCCCTCCTGGGAGCTGCGGGTATCCTCGGTATCGCCCTCGGTGTCGCCTCCCAGAAGAGCCTGGGTAACATCATAAGCGGGTTCTTCATCATCACCGAGAAGAGTTTCGAGATCGGGGATGTCATCACCGTAGGGGACAAGACCGGGGTGGTCAGCTCGGTCGAGCTGCTCTCGGTCATGCTCAGGACCTTCGACAACCTGCTCATCAGGATCCCCAATGAGACGATGATCTCCACCGATATCATCAATATCACGCGGTTTCCCATCAGGAGGATGGATATCCTCCTGTCGGTAGCCTACCGCTCCGACCTGGAACAGGTCCTCGCGATCCTGCAGGCTATCGGGAGGGACAATCCTTTCTGTCTCAACGAGCCGGCACCCTTCAGGATGGTCAACGCTTTCGGGGACTCCGGCATCACCGTCAAGTTCGGTGTCTGGTTCGATAAGACCCAGTATATCGAGACCCGGAACTCCATCATGATCGATATCCATGAGCGATTCCGTGAACAGGGGGTCGAGATCCCCTTCCCGCAGGTCACGGTCCATTACCCTGTTCCCATGGCAGCAGATGCCGAGACACCTGGTTGATCTTCTGTTAATCCCTTAGTGTGTGATCACAATCACGGACGGCAGTGACCCTAAGCCGTATGCTTGATACAGCATCACGCACAGGGGGATCGTATGAAGAGAAACAGGCTGTATATCATCAGGTGGGTCATTGAGATCGCCGCACTTATCCTGTTCATTGCCTTGACGGTGAACCACAAGCTCCAACTCTGGTTCGTCATC
The DNA here is from genome assembly GCA_963677595.1 of Spirochaetia bacterium. Classification (GTDB taxonomy): domain Bacteria; phylum Spirochaetota; class Spirochaetia; order CAKZLE01; family CAKZLE01; genus CAKZLE01. The sequence goes on along the minus strand of OY782041.1, from coordinate 569,513 downwards.
TTCGCTGCGGGGGTCATCCTATCGATCTTCATCGGCCGCTACTACTGCGGCTGGGTCTGCCCGATGAACACGCTATTCCGTCCCATCGACTGGATCTACCGGAAGCTGAAGATCAAGCGGCTGCCTTCCCCGAAGGTACTCTCGCATCCTGCCGTGAGGTATATCCTTCTCATCCTCTTCATCGCCGCCATGGTCGCGACCAGGATGCTTCATATCAAGGTGAACATCCTGCTCTACATCGTCGGTTTCTCCATCCTCGTCACACTCATCTTCGAGGAGGAGTTCTGGCACCGGCGGCTCTGTCCCTTCGGCACGATCCTGAGCCTGACCTCCAGGAAGGCAGGAGTCTCGATGAAGATCGATGAATCGGGCTGCATCAGCTGCGGGATCTGCCAGAAGAAGTGCCCTGCAGGGTCGATCCAGACCAGGGAGGACGGCAAGCGCTACAACCTTGGACACGAATGCCTGCAGTGCTACCAGTGCATCGATCCCTGTCCCAGGGATGTCTGCAGTATCGGTAGGTAATCCTGACAGGGCTTCCTGCTCCCGGCTGGAACACACTCTCTCTCCCGGGAAAAAGGAGGCCCTGTCTCTCTATAAAAGAATTGACAAAACAGCAAAATCGATTATATTGAACCTAGATTTTTATAAATCTTGGCAGACAAACGGACCCTGCACGCTAACGGTGTCTGCTTATATCTTACTTGGAAAGGATTTGAGCTATTCTAGGAGGTATAAGTCGTGAACCATAGGTCCGTCCTATACCCGTTCCCCAGCCTGAAGAACTCAATTTTCTGACATGTACGGAGTATGGAATGAAAGATAAGTTATGGTTCGTAACCGACGGGGTAAGCCCCATCGGCTGTTTTCTTTCAAAAGCTGCTGCAAACAACTATATGAAGTTATATAGTGATGACGATGATTATCAGTATTATGAGGTATATGATATCTTTGTTGATGATCTCGAAGATTATCCCGATGAGTATGATTTAGCATTAGACGAAGGTTTCATTTAGCATGCATCACCTGAAGATATACTGGGGAATATCTTCAATAGAGCGGTGTTCCTGCTCTCTCATCTCCTGAAGGCCTGGACCTCAGGCTGTCCCAATACGGCAAACTCTATAACCGACTCTCATCCCTGTACCGTCGCGTATCTATGAATGATTCCTACCTAGTGGTTAATATAAATTAAGATTTATAATTATTACAAAAATATATTGACATTAAATATGATAATTATTATCATTAAGCCATAAACAAAACAGGAGGATTCTTAGTATGAACAATGAGTCAATCAATATGCCTCTCCTCGGAGACGCGTTTCCCCAGCTGAAAGTCAACACCACCCATGGTCCGATGATCCTGCCCGATGATATGAACGGGTCATGGTTCGTCCTCTTCAGCCATCCGGCTGATTTCACCCCGGTATGTACCACGGAGTTCGTGGCCTTCCAGAAGCGGGTGGAGCAGTTCGATGCTCTCGGCGTCAAGCTGGTTGGCCTCTCGGTAGACCAGGTCTTCAGCCATATCAAGTGGGTCCAGTGGATCAAGGAATCTCTGGGAGTCGAGATCACCTTCCCGATCGTCGCAGCGAATGATGCGATTGCCAACTCACTCGGGCTCCTCCATCCGGGGAAGGGTTCTAACACAGTCCGGGCGGTATTCGTCGTGGACCCGAAGGGAGCGGTACGGCTGGTCCTCTACTATCCCCAGGAGATCGGCAGGAACATGGACGAGATCGTCAGGGCGGTGAAAGCCCTGCAGATAGCCGATAACAACAAAGTAGCAATACCTGCGGGATGGCCAGAGAACGAACTCATCGGTGACCGGGTCATCATCCCGCCGGCAAACAGTCAGGCTGCTGCTGAGAAGCGGCTTGATGAGTATGAGGGATTTGACTGGTGGTTCTGCCATAAACCTTTGGATGCATAAATCTCCCGAGAGCAGTATGCAGTGCCAGCTGCATACTGCATACCGTTCAGGATGCGGTAGTCGATCATCCTGTAGAATACTTTGCGTTAAGGAAATTTCGATGTGCTATCTGTAGCATGATGGTGGAATATACGATTCAATTCTTGAATACGTGCAATCAAGCTTTCATATGTTAGTGAAGGCCCATAAATGATTGATTCACGCATAGCCTGATAGTCCTGTTTCCATACCTTGGCAACAGTCTCAGGAGGGACGAAATCTATGGACCCATAGTCCAATGTATCATAGTTAAATCCTTTAAGGCCAAAATACCTTTTTCGATGATCCACTATTTCATGGTACATCGTTGTGTTTCCTATAACCTTCGATATAGGAGTGTCCATCATCCTTTCCAGATCATAGAGATGGCGACTCATTCGTTCAGATCGAATGCATTCTTCTGGCTTATGGAATTCTTCATGAAGAAGAAATGCTTTTTCAAGAAAGGTTCTTTCTGCAGGAGCAATATGTACAACAACTCCTGTATCTGAGAAAGGCTGATTGGGGAATAACTCCGAGATGAATGACTTGATCGTTCTTCTTGATGCGGGTTCATAGATGCTTCTAGCCCCAGCTTCAATGATCACGCTTGGGTGAATATAGGTATTCACTGGATCATCAAAGACACTTTCATATTCGACAAAGATTCTTTCCGGGTCAACAGTGGTCACTGCTGTTTTTTCCACAGAGATGTTGAATTGGGCTGCCGGTACTCCGAGTTTTAAAAGCTCATCTGATACAGCATTTTTCAGATCTGTTCTTACGAAAGAGCATGAAGCACGACGTAATCTGTTGCTGATTTGTGTTTTTGATAGAGTGTTCCCAAATCCAAGATATTCCCTTTGGATGGAAATATCGATATCCTCAGAGAACCTCTCAATAAGGTGCCAGCCTTTGCTAAGCGAAGTACCTCCCTTGAAAACAAGATAATCATAAAATTTAGTTGAAAATAAGGCTTTCAATATAATGCATACCCACCAGTCCTTCTCTATAGCTTTACTAACGATAAACATTTGTGTTTCAGCTTCATTGAAAATATCTATTCTATCCTGTTTCGATAGGTTGCAGAGCAACATGGGTATCCTCCCTGTGTTGGATCAATAGTTTTTGGATCCTTTCCGGTGCCAGCTTGATATCAGATTGAAAATCCTTATCAGGTATATGTGTGAGTAAAGAACGAATCTTTACTAACTGCTCAGGTGAGATATTGGTTGATCTCATCATTTTGAGACTTGAGACCAATAACTGCATAAGGGGATTTTTGAAAGCAAGGTTCTTTGCCGTCGTTGATTTAAATAAGATTGTTCTGCCATCGACCAATGTGATCTTTCTAGGTGAGCCATCAGTAAGGAACACAGCTTTCGTGGGAACCTGTGTTGTAAATCCGAGTTTGTACATTGAATACGAACCGGAAGGTACAATCCTTGAGTGTTCTTTCAGTGCAATGGCTTGTGCGATTTCCTCTAGAGATGGTGTTACATTTCTTTGCAGTAATGCTGAATATCTCGGGTATAGATAGATTCCGGGCCCAAGCCGCTCAATCAATCCTTCAGCAATGATGCGTGATAGAATCACTCGAAGCACAGATCTATCGCTTAGATCAATAATATCCGATAAAAAGATGGTTCCTTTCTCCAGCCGTAGTATCTGATTCCGGATTTGTTGAGTTTTTGAGAGCGGTTTCTCTTGCTTCATATGTTACTATTTTATCATAAAATCGTAACATGTCAACCAAGAGAGAAGCCGCTGCAGATGCAGCGGCTTCCTTTGTGGAGGTAAGGGGAGTTGAACCCCACATTCCTCACTTTCATGACGCACACATAGCAGGATTTTCCATTTCAGGAAAGGATTGAGACTACGAAGGGCTATTCATCCTTACCGATCCTCCACACGGCATAAAAATCGGCAAATCCGCCTGGTTGCTACCCCGTCTGAACAGACATGCTGATGATCAGGACAGTAACCAGCCTTCTCATAGGTTCTGAGGATCAGACGCAGGTACACCTACGAAGTTCATGCATGCAGAGAGGTCAGGACACACCTCACCCCCTTGTCGTAGAATACGCGTTCATCAAGACCCAATGCAGACAGGAAGGCCAACTGACGGGAAGAGAGCGGATTTACCAGCACCGCTTCTGCTCCCATCTCTGCCGCCATGATACCGCCAAACACGGTACTCATCATGAATGAAGTCGGCTTTGCCGTCGGTTTGTTGTCCCAGCCTGGTACCGTAGTACCTTCCTTCTGGAGATACCGCCGCATCTGCCGCTCCATCAACCGCCAGACCATCAGGGCGATCACGAGAATCATCCCCAATGCATCTATGCGGGAAGGGGTTTTCAGAAACAGGTCATTGACTACCAGGGGATCCTTGAGGAATGAAAAATCACTCTCGATCCCATACTGGCCTTTGTACGTACGCAGTACCGATGCGGCATCAAGCGATGCAACAGCAACATTGGTAAGCAGCACAAAACATCCTGCCTGCTCTCTGAGCACCTGCAGCTTGTCCGACTTTTCGGTGATCTCCCAGTTCAACTCATACCGCAGATCTACAGGCGGCGGACCCTCCTTCGGGGGACGTCCACGACGCCGAACCGCCACTTCTTGGATCGTAACCGTTAACGAGTGCAGCGGGGAAGAGACCGCAGCGAGGTTGGCAGCAGCAACCTGCGCATCTTCGCTGCAGTAATACTGTCGCTGAACTTTCTTCAATTTCCCGTTCAGCTCCTTCAACGATTGCTCAATCGCTTTGTCAATCTTCTTCTGCCTTCGCTTATCATGGGAACTCGAATGTATCACGACCCCGCGATAGGGCTTTTCATACAACGTTACCGTCGTCTCGCACCCCTTATAGATCGCAGGAGGCCGGTTCTTCCCTGTTGGTGTTTCAGCCATCATGCCTATGGGACTCCAGCGACCCGCTCCGATCGCTTCCCTTATTGCCTGGTCACATGCGCCGTAGGTTGCCGGAAGACGGCTGATGAATGGCATCGACCCTAAAGCCTCCAGATTCTCCTGCGTCACCATGGCCGAGTCTGCAACATAGATACAGGCCCCATCTCCCAACCCATGTCGGGAGAGCAGTGTACTGATCCGTGTGAGCATCGCATTGTTAGACGTCTTGTCTGAGGAGTTCCCATTGAGGGTACTGCTGAAGATTGGGACCCCATGATCCACGCACAGTAACTCCGTCATGAACTGCTTGAGATCCGGTCGGTGATCCTTGGAGTGCCCCAGGACGATCGAAGGCCCCGGGGTCTTTTCCTGCTCACTCCCCCGGTATTCCCCCCAGACACTCGTACTGGTAGTATCGTAACTGAGGGCATGCATATCCAGATCGAAGACCTGTGCTGCCCGAATCCCCAGTTCGGTCACAATCTTCGATGGGCCGGCATCGAAGATCGCATCCAGGGACCGAGCTATGTTCGTGTCATTGAACAGATGCGGATCTACCTCCTGTCCCAGCAATAGGCTGCGGTTCTGCTGCTCGATGAACTGCTCGATCCGATACAGCGGCGACCGTCCATGCAGGACATCGAGCACCATCGTCTGTACCACGAGCCCCGGAGATAGCTGCATACGGGTCTCCACCGCCGCATCCACGATGTCTCTCAACCCGAGCATGCGGCAGTAGGCCGCCGCAATGGGCAGGTAGGAATGGGTATAGATTCTGGTATGCTGAAACAGGGTTGAAAGGGGCGGAGTACTGGCCATCGGTATCCTCCTGTAGCGGTCGTGGAAACAGGACTTGACTGATCACTGAACCTACTGTATTATACAGTAGGACAAGAGAGGAGTCAAGTCATGACCACCGAGACGGCACAGAAGCGCCTTCAGGTACTTCGCCGCAAACAGCAGGAACTCGCCAAGGAACTGAGCACGATCGAATTTATCTGGTCAGGATCCATCTCCAAACGGTTTCTTACCTGCGGGAACCCCTCGTGCAAGTGTCATACAGACACTGAGGCCAAGCATGGACCGTATTACTATTGGACGACCAAAAAGGGCGGGAAGACCGTAGCCAGGAAGCTCACAGAGCAGCAGGCTGAGGTCCTCCAACCATGGATTGAGAACAGGAGAACCCTGGAGAAGACGATGAATGCCATGAAGAAGCTCTCTCAGGATGCGTATGAAGCCATTTTGGTCCTCTTGGACGATGAAGGGTAGCGCTTTTTAAACCGATTTTAGCCCGAAATTAAATACCCGTTTTTTGCTGAGAAATAGTGAGGAATGTGGGTTGAACCGCAAGAAGCCTCATTTAAAATTTTATATATTTATACTATATAACAAAATAAAAAGTTAATCAATATTAAAATATACCAAATTATATAGGTCAATAGCACTCAATTGGCTACATAACTGGTTACATAAAACGATCATTCAAAATAATCAAGTATAGCTTCAGAGATCTTCGGGAGAACAAAATGGGCATAGGAATCAGCAACCCTATAAGACCCAGTATTTGTAATATCTAATCTAATTGGTTTGTCATTAAAAATTATTTTTAAACCTAATCGATTTATCTCATAGTTTGTGGAATGGAATGTTGCTTTTTCAATATATGGTATAACATTTTCATTGCCTGAAATTATGACCTTTCCCTTTGTAAGATTCGAAAATGAGATATTACATAATTCTAAATATATAACTTCATTGATATCAGTTTTTAATTTCACGTTTTCAATAAAGTTTAAAAGATTCAAATCACATTTTTCTATTGATATTGAAAAATCGAATAGAGAGTTAATACTAGTGAAGAAAATTGATGTGCTTCTTGGAGAATTATAGAGCATCAGTATTTTATTATCATGAAAAATCTTGAAATGAAAAACCTCAAATTGAATTATTTCGTTAAGTTGAATTTCTCCATCTATTGGAGAAATAGATTCTTCGGAGAAGATTCTTTTTAAAACAAATCGTCCTTCAATTTGATTATTAATGAAGCTATCAATGAAGTACCCACTTTTTTCATCTTCATTATATGGGCAGGATTGCATCCCTTTAAACAGGATATCCAAATCAAAGTTATAATTGATCTTATATGTTCTTATTGTCATTTTTCAACTCTTTGATTTCGTTAATTATTTTAGTATAAACCTGATTTGCTGCAGTTTCAAATCTGGATATTAGATTTTTTTTCTCATCTTCTGGTATTTTTGTAATTAGGTTTGTGTATTTTTCTTTTTTAAAATTATATACTCCCTTAAGCGAATATTCAAAAACAATTGCATATCCTCTATCCACAAATGAAGCTTCAAATTCAAATTTCCTCGGGTTATTTAGATTCTCAAGAGAAATCCAACGCATTGATGTTAAATAATATCCTTTTTGCTTCAACTCTTGGTAGATGTCTGTTTCTAAAAGACTTTCCCCATCAAATCTTGCTTTTCTAATACATTGACGCATATTATCCTCTAGGTCCTCTTTTTCTGCATCGTCAATATCTAAATCAAGTGGGGTAATATCATCTCTACTAAGACTTATTTTGACAACAGTCTCAGGAGTCAATCCTTTTATATATTTCAATAAACTAGTAAAGAATATGGTTTGGTATTTTAAATCTGCAATACCGCTAAATGAAATTCTAATAGGTTCAATTTTATCGTCCTTGTTCTCTGCGATCTGTTTAATAAAAGAATCTTTAATTCTCGCTACTCTATCATTTGATGTATGACGGATTTTTATTCCTTTATCAGTTTTTACTATATCAATAAATCCTTCTTTAGTGACTTTTTGGATTACTCTTGTTTTTGAATGATCAACTTCTTCATAGAAAATTTCTATTCTTGTGGTGTTTGCTCCTTCAAGAAGAACAATATTATAATTTTCATTATGACTCCCTCTTGCTTCTTTTAGATTATCAAAGCCCTGTAGTATTTCATCATCATTGATTTCAGTTTCAATAATTTCTGAAGTAGTTTTTTCCGATCTACTGCTAGGTGTAAGATAGTTTGAAATGTTTTTAAATTCGAGGTAATCAAAATTTAATTGTGAAACATAACCTACTAAGAATTCTCGTGAACAATCATTGGAAACCAAAATACCCTTATCTCTCAGCAACGTTATTAGATAATTATTTGTCACCTTCTGGTGATTTGAGATGAAAGCATCATATAAATCCATTTCTGTAGGGTAAAAAACTGATTTAAACTCCATATTAATTACTCCATACCAATTTCTGCTTCATAAAAAGTAGGAATTACATTTTGAACTGATTTGATTTTTATACTTTTTATTGTAGATTCATGATTTTCATAAATACTATATCTTGAACAGTAAGTAGATTTGGCTTTTTCAGCTAACTCAAATGCACTTTCATCTGGATTGACTAATTTGATTGTAATATTGTTGATGCTGCTAATTATCTGCCAATGCACTAGATAGTCAATTAAATATACGAATTCTTCTCTAATCGTCCCTCTGCTTTTATAGTAAATTGTCAAACCATCATAATTAGGGATTGAACTATCTTTACGATGTTTTAAGATTATCCATTGGCTTTTCAACATTTCTATCGTAGCAGCTTTTTTCCAATTTGATTTCGTTGTGATCCTGCTATCTTGATCCGGATAAAAAAAGGAAATATTCTCAAATGATGGTAATACATTTTTTCCTATAGATACCATGATATCATTAGCAATTGTATTTAAAAGTCTAATATCTTTTGGAGTTATAAGAAATAATTTTGTATTGATATTCAATGGTAAAGCTGTTTTGGTAATTTTTTCTAACTCAATATATAAGTCTTTATCATATAAATTATTATAGTTAAAGATAAATAATAATCCATGAATATTAGAATTTACTTCATTTGTAATATAAGCGTTTTGCCATTCCTTACTTTTTTTTGCACAGGAACTCCCCATAGCTAAACTTATTAATGAGTCTCGAAATGATTTTGTTGTAATTGATGTTTCCTTATAACTTTTCAAGTCACAATTGAAGTATGTATGCGAATTCGAGTAAGGATCAGGATATGTAAAAACACAATCCGTAGGGTGAGTCTTCTTCTTGTGATCTGGATTGATACATGGCCAGTTTTTATCATTCTGACCAACTCTTTCCCATCCAAATACTTTGAATATCTCTTCCGATATTCTATTTGCCATTTCACTTATGTTTTTCGTTTCAGCCATTGAATATTCCTATTATTATTTCTTCAAGATATAGGTGGTTACTAAGCCAATAAGCACTGCAGTGATTACAGGTCTCCATATTCTAATTATTGTTTGTTTTAAATTTTCTTTTCTTGTTTTATTCCTGATTACTTTTCCCTGAATGATAAGTTTTTCTTTGTGTTTAGAGAAAGGAGTAAACATTGGACAGTTATTTCTCGATTTCGTAATAGCTTCGTGTAATTGTAAGGGTTCTAACACTCTTTCATAATCCCAAACACTATAAGAACATGAAATCCAGGAAGGTCTATTCCTATTAAAGGGGGTTACAGTGGATTTAAGAATTTCTCTTCTCTCTTCTGAAACAGGTTCAGATTGGGTTTGATTATGAGTTGCTGGCTCCATACTTATCCAGTTTTGTGTCAGATTATAACAATTAAGGCATGAGTTCATTATTGTATATTCTCTATCGTTTATGACAATGGAAACAACAAAACTTACAACCATCTACAAGAGGATATTGCTGCATTCATTGCTTCCTGGCAGTTTGCATGCCAACCTAAGTCTGTGTAATGTTTTTTTAGACCAATCCATCCACAAGAACTATCATGAACTTCATGGTATCCATCATGCTGAGCAACATCATTAACAAAATAATATGGCATATAAATCCTTTAAATTAGTATTACTCATTACCCATTCCTACAGGATCTATAATAATGATAACCCATAAGAGGGTATAAGTACAGCATGAGATATAAAAACATCATTTAAGATGTGGTAGCAAAGACAAGATAAAGAGTAGTAAATAAGTCATGTATAAGTTTTTCTTGGATATCCTCCCAAACGTCAGTACTTTTCAGGTACTTGGGGAAATGGGATTATCCGACCTGGCTCTGATGTTTCGGTTGATCCGGCATATAGGAATCGACAACTGTGGAAATGGCTGCTAGTTGTTTATCGTTTAAACTGATCATTTTAATCATCAGATCTTTAAGGGGTTCACGTTTTAATACAATATCTATGACGGGGTCCACAATCTGCTCTGATCCCGATCCAGTTATTAAATACTCAACACTTGTGTTCAGAGCTTTGGCAATTTTTAGCGTAGCAATAGTCTTTGGAAGTATGAGTTTTGTCCTTTGATTCCTGATATTTGAATAGCTTATACCTGTTAGGCTTGATACTTCCAGAAGAGAAAGGTCTTGTGCTCGGCATAGAGTATCGAATCGTTTCCAAAACTCTAAAATATCTTGGTCCATGGCAAATTGTATCACAAAAGGTACAAAACTGGAAAAAAATGGTTGACATGTCACAGAAGTGAGACTATTATAGCAACATGATTGATGTTGATGTAATCAAAGAGAAACAAACTTGTACAGTTCGGACGGACCTCACACCTACAGAAAACAAAAACCTTGAGTTACTTCTAAAAACTCAGGGCCAGAAAAAAGGTTGGTGGATTCGCCAGGCAATTCTTGAACGGTATACCCGTGAAACAAAAGAAATAGATTGCTGATGCTGCAGGGCTACACTGCGCCTCAGTGGCCGGCCCTACAGTTTTCAGCATTTTATATAACGTTCTGGGTATCACGATACCCGGCAGGAGGGATTATGAAGAATCTTGCAACGGTTTCAATTAACGAATTGAATTCTCCATTACTACTGGTATCTGAAGCTGCAAAGTATCTCCGAATTTCGGAGTCAACACTTCGGAGAATGATGGGGAACAGGAAAATTGATTACATGAAAATGTTGAATGGACGGGTCATGTTCACAAAAAAACAGTTGGACGAGTTTATAGATGCACAAGAAGTTGTTGCTGTTTATAAAAACATCAGATCGTAGAGTCTGGTGAATCTGTAAGGCGAAATGGCTACACCTTACCAGGGGAGACGAGAAACGGGTTGGAATATAGGAGCCAGTAGCGGCTGCGGGTTCAAGTCCCGTCCAATCCATAACCCGATGTTTGTAGCTATACGAGACCAGGTAGAATGCCAATGCCTGACCGACCGGAGGGGAATCATCGGCCCCTCGAATCTGCCACCTGCAGAGTGTGATGAGTACATGTTGGGAGGTCCGGGAACAACCTGAAATGTTCCCATACTTTTCATAGGACCGGCGTTGCCGGTACCTGGGGGATTAGCTCAGATGGTCAGAGCATCGGGACCCAGGCGATATATAGCCAGGCAATATAGGATAAGCCCTGGTTCCCGCAGGGTCGGTGGTTCAAGTCCACCATCCCCCAATATATCTGTAGTGATTGTTCAGAGAGGAGAAGCTGTCAATGAGGTTCGAGTGTATCAGTCATAAGGTATCAGATTATGGGAATGGCCTGAAGGCAGTAGATGTGGTTGTGCTTGGTCAAGAATCTTCTCAGGATGATGAAAGTTCATCACCCTTTACTCTGCTTGCTGCCTCAAGCTTTTTCGTGAAAACCAACGATACAGACTCCTGTTTCAAGGAAGGCCAGAGGTTCTTCATTGATATCGCCCCAGGACCTAATGAGTAATCCTTGCCCGTATGAGCTGGAAATAAAGCAGGCACCGGCGTACAGGTGCAATGTATATCAGTTTTCTTTCGATGATTGGTAGACATACGTTTCATAGTAATTTCCAATTTTGATGCCGGGGGAACCCGGCATACAGCACTGAATCGGTTTGATTAGGAGGATTTGTCACACCTACTTATCGCAGGTTCGAATCCTGCCGGTGCTATCCGCTGCAAGAAGCAGCATGCTTATGTTTTTGACGGCTCGGAAAGACGAGAAGTAGCGCCAACTGCTAGGCAGCCGGGAAAGACCGGCAATTTTCATAAGGAGACATTGATGATTGCATGTATCTGTATAGGTATCGTTTCTCTAGGATTGATATGTATCAGTATCCGGTACAGCACCAAAGACCTCACCGATATGGGAGTTGATCTCTCGGGGCAGGGGAGAGGGTAACATGGAGGAGCGAGATCAGCTCGATCGTGTACTGCAGAAGATTCAAAAGCTCTTAGCTCTGAAAGGTTCTCCTGTTCAGGCCGAAGCGGAAGCCGCTGCAATCATGGCTCATAAGCTCATGATGAAATACAAGGTCTCAATACAAGACCTTGAGATTGAACAGGAGCAGATTGAGGAATCTGAGATTACATCCGGACACAGACTAAAGGATTGGCGGCGAACTATCTATGATGTGACCGCCAGGACCAATTTCTGTAGAGCGGTGTATTCAAGATATTCTGGCGGGTATTATCGTAAAGATTTTTTCCGCGTGCGATTTGTTGGGAAAAAAGCCCACATCGCAACTGCCACATGGATGGCCGTGTATCTGATCGGTGCAATCGATCGGATAGCAAAGCAACAGATACCCAGACAGGCCAAGCAGCAGTACAGACGTGAGTTCCGGCTTGGTATGGCCTACACCATCGCCTATAACCTCTCCCAGATGTACCACCAGGAAGAAATCGATCCCGAGACTCGGGCAGTGGTCGTAACTGAGGATAAGGCGCTGCATGAGTATCTTGACCAGCTAGGAGGTGAAGAAATGGTATCGGTAAAGGCTCCACGCGGTTCTCGTGCGTTCTATCGAGGTCTCGTTGCGGGTGAGCAAGTGCAGTTGAGTATCCAGGTAGAAGCATGAGTAGAGTATTTGACTACCAGATCACCAATCTAAAGATACGATCGATCCTATCAGCGGGAATATCTGCGAAAGCCCATGATCCCAGATCAGATCTCACACCGCTCTCATATCATCTCGTAGGGAAGTATATCACGTTATTGGAACAATCTATCATCTCATCAGGAAACAAGCTGCCACAGATTCTGTAGCAGCTTCATTGTATAGGGGGAAAACCATGATTACCGGAATGATTACATCAGATGGATTACTGCTTATTTGTCGAAAAGGTGCATATATCCAACAGGAATGTCCGCTAATGTCGACAAGCGGCATCGAGTGTGGCGATTGGTGCCCACACTTTCAAGAACCGCTTGAAATCTCATCAAGTACCATCCAACTGCAGCTGTGCCAGAAGACCCAGCTCGTGTTTGCCCGGTTGGATGATTATCGGAGTTCGGATAGGTTCGATGAGGAGGATGAGCTCCCCGATGCACGGGGAGTCACCTTATGAACGAATTGGTTCCGATTACCTATCAGCAGGAGATCGGTACAGATTCCGTATCTGCGCATGATCTCTATACCGCCCTGGAAATCAGGATGCGGTATGCTTCATGGATTGGTCCCCACCTCGAGGATCTGATTGAAGGAATAGACTTTGTCAGGTTACCCTTACAAAGTACCGGCGGTAGGCCATTTGAAGACTTCCTCCTCAATCTCGATATCGCGAAACACATCTGTATGTTGTCCCGGTCAGAGAAGGGGAAAGAGGTCAGGGAATACTTTATCAAAGTTGAGAAAGCCTGGAACTCCCCTGATCTAGTCATAGCCAGGGCCCTGCAGGTCGCTCAGGTAAAGATCGATCAACAGCAGCAACAACTCCTCGAACTCAAGCCGAAGGCCGATTTCTATGATCAGGTTGCAGGCTCTAAGACGGCGATCGAAATGGCGTCTGTTGCCAAGACTCTGGGTATCCCTGGGATCGGGCGAAATAAGCTCTTTACCTTCCTTCGTGAGATTCAAGTACTGCAGCAGAATAATATCCCGTATCAAACCTTTGTGGATCGGGGATACTTCCGGGTTATTGAGCAGCGGTTCAATAAGGCAAATGGAGAAGTCAGTATTTCACTTAAAACCCTCGTATACCAACGAGGAGTTGACTATATCAGACGAAAACTCATTGAACATCACATAATATCACAGGAGGCAAGTTGATGGATGATCAGAATATTGTGAATGTACACATCGATAAGGATTATGATCTCATTTTTTGTTCGGTCGGGCTCTATAAGATGTTCCTGGCAAACCGGCAAGAAGGATTGGAGGCCAAACAACTCTATGACCATCTACTCTTCACCGCCAGGCTACAGGAGACGAATGTCATTCATGCAAATAACACGTACTTGAGTAAAGGGCTTGGATGGGGACAGGTGAAGATTAAACGGGCTAAGGCGTTCCTGAAGACGAAGGGGCTGATCTCCTACGTCCAACGGCGGGACTCTTCCGGCAAGCTGCATGATGTGTTTATCCAGGTTAACTTTTTCCGATGGGAGCCACAGATTGAGGAAACCTACGATCCTGAGAAAGCTGGCCAACTGGCATTATTCGGATTTATGACCGGTAGTACAGAATCCATACCACCGGTAAAAAAAGGAATCCCGGCCGAAGGTACAGAAAACAACCCTCCGGCTGGAACTACACATACACCCGGAGGGTCGGAATCCATACCACCGGCTCAGAATGAAAAACAGACCGGTGGTATAGCTGACCGCCCAGCGGCTAGCCGTACGTACGGTGATGGGCAACAAATGCTTAAAGAAAGAAATAAAATGCTTAAAGAGAGAAAGAGAAACCAAGAGGATCATTCTCTCTCAGATCCAGTTCAGGAAATCACCAAGGCATTTTGCACAGCATACCATGATCGCTTTGGGTATGATCCAGCTCTCTTGACCACTGAAGAGATCGACCTGATTTCACAGCATCTCTCCCGCTTCGGAATGGAGAAAGTACTCTTCATGCTCGAGATATTCTTTACTGACAAGGTCCAGAACATAGCCTGGTTCGCAGAGAAGGCCGGGTACCGGTACAAGGTATTCTCCTCCCAGATTGAAGCCTTGGCGATGGTCAAACGTCCTGAAGAGAAGAACCGGATTCCAGAGGCTCCTACCGTGTGTCCGACCTGCGGGAGTACTGAGCTCGGCAGTGTTACCGGGGTGCGGATGTGCCGGAAATGCCGGACGTTTATGGAGCTGCAAGACGGGGTTTGGGTGACGAATACCGATGATGTCGAGGTGCCCAAGCGCGGTGATGAACAAGCTAGTTAGAAGAAAGTATACAGAATTAGCATTCCGTTAACAAAGTCGTACTTGACGGCTTATAATTACCGATAAAGTAAAGAAATATTTTTACATTTTACTTTTATGAAAATTCGCTACCAAAACAAATTTTGAGGGGAGAAAAGAGAGAGATTATGGCGTGTAAAACGTGCGTATTTTTTGATACCGAAAACACTGAATGTAAGAAGCATGCCCGGTATACCAACCTGAAAGGATTCCCCTTCAGAAACCATACTGCCTGCTTTGTTTCTTCACTCGCTGTTACTGTGGATACCAAGAAATACCTTACCGAGAAGCAGGTAGACTTTCTTCTGGATGATGTCCGGTTTGGCTCCTATGTAGAGAAGAATAAACAGCTGATCTACTGGCTCGAATTCAGTGATTATGATTTTGACCTTCCATCACTGGTCGCCTACATCGAGGAGGCGCGAAGCAGTAAGCGATACTCAGCCAATACGGTGAATGTGCGGAAAGCCCAGGTGAAAAAGATCGTGACTGAGATTTCAAAACAAAATCCTGATCATTGGACGGTGATCGAGCAATACAAAATTGATCAGCTGTTCCGATCAATCAAGTCCCAGAAGAAACAGACCAATGCGGTATCGTACCAGCGGATCTTGTCACGGGATGAGTTGAATGAATTCATGGATCATCTTTCCCATATCAACCCGCGGATTCACCTGTTTGCCCGATTCTTGATTAATACCGGATGCCGTGTCTCTGAAATGGTGAATATCACGTGGGGTAATTATGAGCTCACGGTCCAGGATGAATATGAGATCACCGTCATGGGGAAGGGCCAGAAAGAGCGGATTATCTACATAGACCAGGATCTCTTCAGAAAGATTATGAAGGAATTCCATCCAGGTGGGATATTTCAGCGGGGAGCCTTGTTCTGTAATCGCGGAGGAGGGAAATTCTCCAGGAATTACATATCTCGGGAGTTGCATCGATATGGAAAGATGATTATCGGGAGACCGGTATCAGCACACCGCTTACGGCACAGCTTCGCTACCCTCATGATTGAGGATGGGCAGCCAATCAAAGCAGTATCAGAATATCTCGGACATTATAGCACTGCCATGACGCAGGACATGTATGTGCATGTGAAGATGAATAAACGGGCGTTGCCGAATTACTAAATAGTACATCAGGAGGAGTACAGCAGTATGAAGATCTATTTGTCGGGGCCGATCAGTCAAAATCCCAAGTATCGCGAAGAATTCCAGGAAGCTGCGTTACGCATGAGGAAAGCCGGGTATGAGGTAGTCAATCCGGTTGAAATTGTTGAGGATCCTGCAACCTGGGAAGATGCGATGAAGCAAGACCTCAAAGCGATGCTGGAATGTGATGGGGTAGCCGTGGTGCATACCAAACACACTTCTCGGGGTATGGGTATTGAGATGATGCTTGCAGGTGTCTTGGGAATGTCCTGTATGGCCGTCGAGGAATATTTGCATGGAGCCGTGAAATGGAACCGATAGGGGGTATCACCAGAGGGATGTTCCAGGTAGGGGAAAAGAAAGAGCTGATCAATGGGCTCTATGCTGGGACCTATTGGATGTCAGTAAGACCATGCCCTACGTGTGAGAAAAAGCTTTTTACCAACGGCAAGAAATTTGTATGCACTGCCTGTGGATTTGAAGAGGCATTTAAGACCAAGAATAGGAAGTGAGTTTCACTGAATTTTTATGAATGAGAACTGTGAAAGGACAGCGGTTCAGGAGCAGCAACTCCCGAACAGGTGCTTGTGACACCTATAGGATAACCCACCACCATCCAGCAAGCTTATATTTTGAATAGCGGTATGGTACCGGATAATATCCAGTTGTTCAATCGTCCTAATTCATCAATAACGAGGAACTATAAGTATGAAGACACCTTTGACGTATTACGGAGGAAAGCAGCAATTAGTATCGACCATTTTACCCTTGATCCCAGAACATAGAACGTACTGTGAGCCGTTTCTTGGAGGAGGGGCTATCTTCTTCAGCAAGAAACCATCAGAGAATGAAGTGATCAACGATGTCAATGCGGAACTAATCAATTTCTATGAGGTCATACAGAGAGACTACGTATCATTGGAAAAAGAGATTCAGATCAGTCTCCATAGTAGGAGTATTCACCGTCAGGCAAATGTGATTTATAACAACCCGGATATGTTTGATAAAATCAAGCGCGCCTGGGCGGTATGGGTAACTGCAGCACAGAGTTTTGGCTCGATGCTTGGCGGGACCTATGGGTATGACCATACTGGTCAGACGTCATTGAAGGTGATGAATAAGCGGAATTCTTTCACGCTTGATTATGCTATTCGACTGCAGAAAGTTGATATTGAATGTACTGATGCACTGAGGATTATCAGAAGTTATGATGCTCCAGATGCTTTCTTCTATTGTGATCCGCCCTACATCGGATCTGACTGCGGTCATTACGATGGATATTCTGAAGAAGATTATCGTCAACTATTGGAGCACCTTTCAAAGATTGAGGGTCGGTTCCTCCTGAGTTCATACCCCAGTGACATCTTGAAAGAATTCACGAAAGAGCATGGATGGGAGCAAAGAGAACTAGAAATGAAGATGAGTGTGAACTCGAAATCGAAGAATCGGAAGACTACCAAGATAGAAGTGCTGACAGCAAATTATGATCTTGATATGGGACAGCAGGAGTTGTTTTAGGAGGAACGTATGCGACGGAGACCAGTGATTGTCTTTTGGAATATATCCAATAAAACTGAGAATTTTGAATCAATAAAGGATTGTGCTCAAGCTTTGAATACTTCTACGAGCCATATTAAACGACTTTTAAAAAGTGGTAAATTCTATTTTAGAGGATCTGATTTTTGCACAATTGATGATGAATTATCATCAGTACTTTGAAATCCTAAAAAGTATTTTTTCAATTTGTAAATTTCTAGCAATCCATATAAGAGTCATTATAATTGGTATAACAGATAAAACTAAAATAATCAGAAAAAAATAATGTGAAAATATATTGATTTTAAAAATGGTGCTACCTTGAACTAAAATTAGTAGAGCAAAACAAAAACCTAATGAAAACTGATTAGCTTCTTTGGTGGTTTTAGAAATTGTGGAAATAATGGTAATAATTGAAGAAATAAAGGCTATCCAGAATGGTAAATATATTAGTAAGTACTTAATCCAAAACAATAGATCTAATGTTTGTGGACCTGAAAATATTACAAATATTATTAGTTGGGTTAGAACACAAATAAGAGATAAGCAATAAGATACAATAAAAAGACATATGATTTTTGTATAAAAAATACTTCTTCTTTTAATTGGTAAATATAGTAAAGATTCTAAGGTTCCCATTTCTTTCTCTGAACTTACAAGTGATAATCCGATTACAAAGGGGATTACAGATAATAAGACAAATATGTAGACAGGATAAATATAGTTAATAAGAAAAAAGAAAGGAGAATAATTTTCAGTTATATAAATAGCAAGGGGCTCTAAAATGCTTTCTTTGCTTGTAAGTTTGATTATGACTAATGAAAAGCATAATAATAATTGGATTAGTAAGTTAATAAAAACGGTGATCATTGTTTTTTTATCTCTTAAAATATTTTTTAAGTCAAAAAGGAATATTTTATTTTCAATCATATGTAACAATCTCTTTTTTTAGTTTGAAATATATTTCTTCTAGTGAAGAGCCCTTATACATGGTTTTTAAGGAATTTGCTTGGTATTCTGCTAAAAGTTCATTTGTATAGAAAAAACCTACTTTATCATAAATCAATTCAAGACGATTAAGATCGTTTGATGTAATAAAAATTGTTTTCTTCAAACTTTTAAGATGTTTAATAAGAGTTTTTAATTCAAAGATGCTTTCTGGGTCTAGAGAGGCGAAAGGTTCATCCCAAATAATAATTTTAGGGTTATTTAAAAGGGATCTAACTATACCACACTTCCTTTTATTCCCGGTTGATAGGGCATAATATTTAGTATCTAAATATTTCATTAATCCAAGTTCTTCAATAATTAACAAAATATTATTGCTAAATATTTTTTTTTCATAAAAAGAATAATAATAGTTTAAATTATCTTTAACGGAAAGATTCGGATACATTTTTGCATCGTCTGTAAAAACACCAACATGTGATGGTGTTGAAAAATTATTATAAATAACTGGCACTTTATCTATGAATATTTTACCCGTTTGAATTGAATAAATTCCTAGAATGCATCTTATTAATGTTGTTTTTCCAACTCCATTAGGCCCAATGAGTGCATAAATACTGTTTTCTGGGCAATCTAAACTAATATTATTAAGAATTAAGTTATTGGATATTTGCTTTGATATATTTTTAATTTGAATCAAAAAGTTCCTCCAAAGTGGATCACTCCAGGTAAATGTACGATTAGTAATATTATACAAAGAGTTAATAATCTAAGAAATTTATTGATATTTTCCTCTTGCTTAAGAACTTGTATATAAAATTGAAAAAAAACTATTATAGCTTGAATAAAGGCTAATGCCAACATAACAAAGCTATTTATAGAATTTCCATCTTTGTGTGTGCCAAAAATATATAATTCATAAGAACCTGGTTGGATTCTTGCAAAAAAAAGAAATAATATACCTGAGATTAAAAATACAATATAAGACCTGCAAATTGAATTATAGAGAATTTGCTCTGAGTCTTTTATTTCAGAATCATATAAAAAAAAGTAAAAATATGCTTTTGTATATATTTTAGCTAAGACGATATAAATAAAGAATTGTATTAATGTCATGAAAGCTAAATAGATGTTTGAATTAACTATTGATGGTATTGCCCCATCTGAAAGATCTATAAATGAAAAATTAACTATTTGTACTTTTGTTTGAACAAAGGCGCAAATAAGAATTAGTATGAATTTTAAATATTGCATAGAAGCTCCAGTTGAGAATTAATATAATTAATATCATGATTTTCTAGAAATGCTGCTAATAGTAGTAATAAGCTACATAGAATAGTTAATGCTAAATCTACTTTATAATTTTTTCTCATCTTCACGTTAAATAAACGCAGGAAATTTGGAAGACCTATTGAAGATGCAAGTATATATGAAAATAGTTCAAGGACCACAAAAATCCATATTAATGGGTGAATTTGAGAATAGTGTTTTACATATGGAATTACTATATATCCTATATAAGTAGCATTTGATACTATTAATATTATTGTTGATATACCATATGTAAATATGCCTGAAATATATAAACCTAAAACAAAAAGGTTCTTAATCCATATATTTAATGGAGACATTTCTAAAAGTTTATCTATTTCTATTTCTTTAGACAAAGAAAAGTAATATGAGGTAATTATTATTAGCCCCCAGATCATGAGGGATGCTAAAATTGGAAATTTCTTTTTTTTCATAATATTACTACAGTAAAGGCTAAGGCCTTTACTGTAGATCATGTTAAATTTTTAGAGAGACCAAGCTGTTATCAGACCAAAGATTCCCCAACCAGCAGGACCTGTTGCTCCACAAGCAACAGCGCATGCTCCAAAATATGCAGAACCAACAGCAATCCCAACCCCTGCTGCAGGTACCATCAATCCCAGATTTGGAATCACAAAACCAGAAACAAGAATTGCGGCTAAAGCTACGACGCCTTTCAGTGATCGTTTTTTCATTTCATACTCCTGAATTTTTTTACTATCGATAGCACTTATTACATAAAATATTAAACCATAAAAACTAGTAATGCAAGTGTAAAAACTCTTAATAATAGGAAATAATGTTTTATAAAAGTGTAAATGCTCTTATTTTTATAGTAATAATTTACAATACAGAAAATACAGTACTAAATAAGGTAATTACATGGGAATAAAGAGTATTTTCAGGATGTAAGAATAATATCTTTAAATCTTAAAATAAATTGAAGGATAAGAGTATACGAGTTTTTTGGTGATATATACTTTTTAATATGAACAAATAAATTATAGTATTCTTCCCTTACTGCTGTCAAATGTTTATTGTTTGAAAGACTCATAATTGCATGTATAATAACAAGTTGCAAAAAATCAAACTCAGGAGTGATATGTTTAAAACAGAGAGGAAAATCAGTAATATAGAGTATTCTTTTTTATTCGGCCCAAGATTGGGCCGTTAGTCCTTCCATACAAGTCTCTACCAGTATCACACTAAAATCATGGCACAGCGGAACGATAAAGTCATCTGTATCAGATGCCGCAGAACATTTTCAGGTACTGGATCTCATTGCCCTTCATGTAAACGATCTGCAGACAAAATCAAGCAGCGATCCTCTTCCTATCAGCGTGGTTATGACCATCGATGGAAGAAGATTCGAGAAGAAGTTTTATCTGCAGCAGGAATCCCCACCGACCTATGGCCGTGTTATGCGGTCGATCATAATCCTCCCTACAATCCTCAGATAGAACCTGACCACCGAAAGTATGATCTCGTACCGAAGAGAATCTCTGACCATAACCGCAAGACTGCCACCGAAGATGTGATTCGGGATCACCAAGGACGGTTTGCTTCAAGCAGGGGGAGGGGGTAGATGAATCTCTACAATCTATCGCGATCCTACCGCGGGAGTAGCTCCGTGTGTGCATGGTCAAAATGGAGATAAGGGGTTATGAGCGGAAGACCACGAAAACCGAAGATCATAAAACTCCATCAAGGAACCTTTCGGCCCGACCGCGAAGTGGGTGAGGAACCCGAACCGACGATGAGCAGCGGCGTACGGAATGCCCCCAGCCATATCGGGAAATATGGGAAACGGCTATGGGATGAGTTGGCCGAAGAGCTGGTATCCAGCGGGATCATGAGTGAGGTTGACTGGCAGTCACTTGAGATCTGCTGCGAATCCTACAACATGTTCCGTGAAGCCAGGGATGCTATCTATAAACCCGTATACCGGACTTGTACCGAATGCGGGGAAATCGTGGACGATGGTTACTGCCCCCAGTGCGGGTCCTCATCATTCAAGATGAAAGTCCATGCACAGAAGCTTGCCGAGTACCTGAAGACCAGGAACTCCCAAACCGGGTTTGAGCTCACGACTATGCATAAAGGGAAAGAGCAATTCCTCAAGTATGCGATTCAGCTTGGCCTCACCCCGGTGGCGCGTAACCGGATCGATATCTCCGGGAAGAAGCCTGAAGAGAAGAGCGAGATGGAGCTCATGTGGGAGGAATCCCATGGTTAGAGCCAAAGAATACATCGAGGATGTGCTACATGGCCGCATTACGGTTTGTGTGTTTGTAAAACAGGCGGTCCAGCGCCATGTTCGGGATCTCAGGCGCCAGAATACCAAAGGATTCCCCTACTATTTCGATGAGAAGGCAGCTGAGCGGAAGATTAATTTCTCCCAGGATCTGAAACACACGAAGGGTAAATGGGCCAAAGAGCGATTGAATATCACGCTCGAGCCCTGGCAGCAGTTTATTGACTGGTGTGTGTTCGGGTGGAAACGCTCAGATACCCACACCCGACGATTCACCAAAGCCTACATCGAGGTCTCCCGGAAGAACGGGAAGACCACCTTCGGAGCAACATCGGCGAATTACTGCCT
This sequence comes from Spirochaetia bacterium, assembly GCA_963677595.1. Classification (GTDB taxonomy): domain Bacteria; phylum Spirochaetota; class Spirochaetia; order CAKZLE01; family CAKZLE01; genus CAKZLE01. The sequence continues at coordinate 546,923 of OY782041.1, read as the reverse complement.
GCTCATGGACGGCGAAGAGGGGCCTGAGGTCTATATGGTAGCAACCAAGAAGGACCAGGCCAAGATCGGCTGGCGGGAAGCTGAGATGCAGATCAGGAAGCATTCATTCCTGCGGAATAAGTGCAAGGTCTACAAACAGAACTCGACGGTGACCCTTCCGGGGAGTAATGCGCTCATGCGTCCGCTTGGTAAGGACTCCGATACTGAAGATGGACAGAACCCGCACTTTGCCCTCATCGATGAGTACCATGCGCATAAGACTGCAGAGCTCCTGAATGTCATGGAAGATGGTATGGGGGCACGTGAACAGCCGATTATCTACATCATTACCACAGCCGGCTATGATAAAAACTGCCCCTGCTACCAGGAAGAACGCACCCTGGTTGTCGGGATCCTCTCCGGGACCTTGGACCCGGTCCCGGAGGATGTCTTTGGGATTATCTTTACTCTGGATGAGGGCGATGATTGGACAGATGAAACCGTATGGATCAAAGCGAATCCGAACCTGGGTGTGTCAGTCTACGAGGAATACATCAGATCCCAGGTTCGGAAAGCTTTGGCCACCCCGCAGAAACAGAACTCGGTGAAAACCAAGAATCTGAATATATGGACGCAGGCTGTGACTGCCTGGATTGGCGATGAAGCCTGGGCCGCATGTGGGGGCAAGGTGCATGAAGCTGATCTTGCCGGCCGTACCTGTTATGGGGCCATGGACCTCTCAACCAGTACCGATATCACATCATGGACGCTCTGTTTCCCCCCTACAGACCTTGATCCCCGGTATATCTTCCTGTATCGCTACTTCATCCCGGAAGAGAATCTCCTAGATCGCCAGCGACGGGATAAAGTGCCGTATCTGCTGTGGCGGGATCGCGGATTTGTCTTTGCGACTCCTGGAAATGTGATTGATTATGCCTTCATTAAAGCCCAGATTCGCAAGGATGCCGATACCTTCATGATTGAAGAGATTGCATATGACCCCTGGAACTCCAACGAGATCGTCCAGAATCTCATGGATGAGGGGATGGAAATGGTGCAATTTCGCCAGGGGTATGCCTCGATGAGCGCTCCCTCGAAAGATTTTGAGAAGAAGGTCCTGGCGAGGGAGATCAATCACGGGAATAATCCGGTGACAGCTTGGATGATCAGCTGTACCGAGGTGAAATCAGACCCATCAGATAACATCAAGCCAGTAAAACCGGAACGGAAGAAGACCGGGAAACGGATTGACGGGACGGTCACCTCAATTATGTCTCTCGATCGGGCGGTCCATGGGAATATCAACGGAAGTGTGTATGACAAACGAGGAGTGCGAGCCGTATGAGTCTACGATCTAGAATGCTGCAGTTTGCCGCTCGTTCCTTAGGTGGAACTGTGATCAATTTGCAGGACGCCTCCGGCTGGGAAGATATCTTTGCGCCAAAAACTGCCTCTGGCATCACGGTGACCAATCATAGTGCGCTCAATCTCTCTGCGGTCTTTGCCTGTGTCCGTTTATCGACCGAAACGATCTCTACGATCCCGGCGCATATCTTCAGGCGTACTACTGCAGGACGTGAAGAGGTGGCGAGCCACCCTGTGACCAAGCTGTTAACTCGACAAGCTAATCCTGAGATGCCCGCGAATGTGTTCCGGGAAGTCATCCAGGGACATCTTGAATTGCGGGGAAAGGCATTTGCTGAGATTGTCCGTAATGGCTATGGGGACCCGGTAGAACTCTGGCCGATTCACCCGGATCATATGCGGATTACACGGGGAAGTAAGCAGCAGCTCATCTATGAGTACCTACCGACCGGACACAAGTTTCCTGCAAGCAAGATTCTGCACTTTCGGGGCCTGGGGTCAAACGGGATTGATAGCTATTCGGTGATCCAGTTGGCCAGGGAGTCTATTGGGCTTGGATTATCAGCGCAGCAGTATGGATCGCGGTTCTTCGGCCAGGGCACCAACATGGGCGGTTTCTTGCGGCACCCGAAAGGCTTGAGTGATCAGGCATTTAACCGGCTGCGCGAAGAGATGAATCAGAAGTACAAGGGGCTCGAGAAATCACACGGCCTCATTATCCTGGAAGATGGTCTGGAATACCAAAAGATCGGGCTTACGAATGAGGATGCACAGTTTCTCGAGACCAGGAAGTTCCAGAACAGTGAGATTGCCCGCTGGTTTGGGATGAAGCCGCATATGATCGGGGATCTCGAGAAGGCAACCTTCAGCAATATTGAGCAGCAGTCCATTGAAGCGGTGGCCTACACATGGCGGCCGCGGGTGATCCGGTTAGAGCAGGAACTCACCATGAAACTGCTCCGAGATGATGAATATATTAAGTTTTCCCTTGAGGGGCTACTTCGAGGAGATATCAAGAGCCGGTATGAAGCCTACAAGATCGCGATCGAGAATGGGTGGATGAATGCGGATGAGATCAGGGCCTTGGAAGATATGAATCCCCAGCCTGACGGAATGGGGAAGATCTTCTTAGCCCCCCTGAATATGGGTGATAAGCGGAACCTGCTGCCGACCGAGCAGCAGTCAACCACGGCGAATACCACGGCAATCACGGCCATTGTGGAAAAAGTGAATACCGGAGTCATCCCGAAAGATGCCGGCATCTCCCAGTTGAACATCCTCTTCGGACTGAGTGATGAACAGGCCCTGGCCGTCATGGGCTCTGCCGGAGACCAAAGGCCTTCTGCGGCAAACAGGGGCAGTCTCTCAGGAGTGGAGAGACGATCGATCGAGTATCGTTCGCTTGCCGACCGGCGGTTTATCGCAGATCGGTACCGGGGGCAGGTCAGAGATACTGCGCAGCAGATGGTGAATCAGGAACTTGCCGAGATTCGCGAGGCGATTGAGGGAAAAACAGCTGGCGAGATGATCACCTGGCTGAAGGATACCTATCCTTCCTTCACGACCACCGTACAAGAGCTCTTTACCCCGGTTTTTAGGAAGATGGGTGAGGAGCTTTATGGGGTGTATGCCGCGGAAGTTGGTCTTGCCGCTGAAATTCCTGATACCTACAGTGAGTTACTCACAAAATATGTCAGTGCATTTGCGCTTCGGTACACCTCCTCATCAAAGGGACAACTGGTGAAGCTCATCGAGGAGGCTACCGAAGATTTTATAGAGGATATCAACAGGCGGATGGATAGCTGGGAGGAGACGAACGCGCAGAAAATAGAGCAGCGGGAAGTGACGAGGCTCAGGAATTATCTGGCCAAGGGAGCATACGGGATCGCCGGGATCACCAAGATTCGATCGGTAGCCCATGGGGATAATTGCCCGTTCTGCAGTGCGTTGAATGGGAAGGTGATCGGGATAGAAGAATCATTCATCTATAAAGGGGAAGAATTCAAGCCCGAGGGGGCACAGAGTGTGCTTATTCCCCATACCAATCGATCACATGCACCGTACCACGATGGATGTGACTGTGACATTGTAGCGGAGGGTATATGAGGACGGAAATTGAACGACGATTCAGGCAGTTTGGCGGAGAAGAGCTCCGCGTAACTGTCGAGAAAGACAAGATGATCATCGAAGGATATCCGATTGTCTACAACCAGCGGACCGTTCTGTGGCCGGGACTGGTAGAAGTGATCCTACCGGGAGCGGCTACACAAGCCCTGGGGAAACGAACCACAAAGGTGTATTGGAATCATGATACCTCGAAACCTATGGCTGGGTTCGAGAACGGCACGCTGGAAGCTACCGAGGATGAGCATGGGGTATTCATACGGGCCGAGGTCCAGGGGACCGTCTGGGGCCGGGATGGGTATGAGGCGATCATGAGCGGGATTGTGAACCAGATGTCTTTCGGGTTCAAAGTTGCCCGCGGTCAGGATGAGTGGAGCATAGAAGAGAACGAAGACGGCTCCATCCTGGATATCAGGACCATCAAGGAGTTTTCCGAGCTCCCTGATTTCTCCCCGGTATGCCAGCCGGCATACCCTACAACTGAAGTCTATGCTAGGTCGAAAGAGTTGATCTGCCGGAACCAGCCGAAGCCTGAAACGTCAGGTGAGGCAGCTCCAACGGGAGCGGAACCAGGAGAAACACCGATTTCGATCTTGCGAGATCAACTATATCTCTATGAACAGGAGCACAACCATGCATAAATTACAGGAACTCTTAGACAAACGAGCAAAGCTGTTGAAATCAGCACGAGGCATTCTGGATACCGCAGATGGTGAGAAACGAGATCTCACTGCCGAGGAACGATCTAAATATGAAGGGATCATGGCTGATTTTGATTCGGTCAATGCCGATATTCAGCTGCGTAAACGTCAGGAAGCAGCTGAGGAAGAGCTCAGAACCACTGACTTCTCAGGTACTCGACCGAATCCTGAAGGTGAAGGGGAGCAGCGGGGATCTATTCTCGAGACTGAGGAGTATCGGTCCGCATATACCCGCTACCTGCAGACTGGGGATCCCGGTGAACTGCGGGCCATGTCGATTGGAACCGATGCAAACGGCGGATACTTAGCACCAACAGACTTGGATAAGGCTATTATGCGAGCTTTACCTGATATCGCAGTGATCAGGAAATATGCAAAGGTTCTGAACCTCAAGCATGACCGGGAAATCCCGATCAGCAACAACCGCGGAACGGTGTACTGGAAGGGTGAAGCGGAAGATTTCCAGGACAGTACGCCGACCTATGACAAAAAGGCGTTGACCGCATACAAGCTCACCTACCTGGTCAAACTCTCAGAGGAACTCCTGGCTGATTCCGGGTATGACCTGTTCGGCGAACTGGCAACCAACTATGCCGATCTCGCCGGAGAAGCCCAGGACATCAAGTTCTGCCAGGGAACCGGAGCGAATGAGATTGGTGGGCTGATCGCAGGGTCTTCTTTGGGGAAGACGGCAGCATCAACGCTGGCATTTACCACCGATGAGCTCATCGACTTCCAGTATTCGTTGAAGAAGCAGTACCGGAATAATGCTATCTGGGTAGGTGCTACCGATACCGCGAAAGTGATCCGGAAAATGAAGGATGCTCAAGGGCGGTATATCTGGCAGCCGGCACTCACCGCTGGGCAGCCTGACAGCCTCTTGGGGAACACCTTTGAGGAAACCCTGGGGATGCCTACCATTGCAGCCGGGGCAACGCCGCTGATCTTCGGGAACCTGAAGTACTACACCATCGCCCAGCGAGGAGCCCGGTCCGTACAGCGGCTCAATGAGCTTTATGCAGAAAGCGGGCAGGTGGGGTACCGCGTATTCGAGCGGCTGGATGCGTCGGTGATGCTCTCTGATGCAATCAAGAAGCTTACCATGGCAGCAGCATAAGCGCTGATTCGTGCAGGGGAGGGTCCTCCCCTGTAGATGTATCAATACACAAGGAGGCAATGATGCCAAAGAAGCCAATAGCAGAGCCTACACAAAGCGAAAACGCACCACTGGAAGTTTCGCAAACCCTCGCACACGTGAAGGTTCTTGTTCCACATTCCGGTCCCCATGGATCGTTTGTGAAGGGGGACATGCCGATCCTGGAACGATCGGTCGCCCTCGAGTTAGCGCGTTGCGGGTATGCAGAGGTGCTCTCAACAGCTACCGAACTCGAAACCGCGACCCCGAAAGAAGCGGTGGAGAAGCGGTAGATTATGGAACTCATCAGTACTGCCCTGATCAGCGTCGAAGAGGCTGAGGCTATCCTGCAGATTCCGATTGAACTCCGGGAGCGTACGATCTGGTGTATTAATGCCATGAGTGCGACAGCACACCGTCTGTCAGGAAGGATCATCTGTGAGCGTGTGAACGAAGAAATGTATCTCGAAGGACATGCTGGCCGATGTATTATCGTTCCGGCATTCCCGCTCACTGTGGTTTCGGCTCTCTACCTTGATAGGACTCGGGAATTTGGACTTGATACCTTGATACCCGCAGAGTCCTACGACGTTGATCAGGATGCAGGACTGATTTATCTGCTGGACCGGCTCGCCCCAAAGGGGAGGCGGACAATCAAGCTGGTTGCCACCATCGGGTATACCGAGATTCCCGCTGATGTCAAACAGGCAACCATTGAAGGGGTCTCCTGGCTGATGGACCGGTTCAATGACCATGCCATAGGGGTGGCGACAATCAGTTCATCTGAAGGGATCAATACTGCCTATGAGCGATATCTTCCGCCATCGATCAAGGATGTCTTTCGCGGGTATCGCGTGGAGCGTGTATGAATAGGCGACCTGCCATTACCTTCAGTGATGAGGTGAGTGAGAAGCTGCAGAAGCTCAGCAAGCGGTCTCCTGAAGCACTCGACCACGTACTTTCAGGAATCAGTTTTGGGGCAAAGCAGGCTGTAATCAGGCAGATGAACAGCCGATTCACCGAGCGGAGCGGGAAGATGCGAAAAGGGATCCAGTATCGAAAGACCAGAAAGGCGTATTACCGCTTGAAGGCTCCGGCGTTAGCATCGATCTATGAGCATCATGGGGCAAACATCCAGGCGAAGGGAAAAGCGCTGCGGTTTGAGATTGATGGGGAAGTGATCTATCGTTCCTCCGTCCGCATTGAGCCGAGGCCGTTCTTCTATCCTGGAATCCGAGGGTTTCTGGCTTCAGGGGAGCTAAACCGTATTGCGGTGAAAGCGATCGATGCTGAGATGAAGACATTGGGTATAAAGATATGAGGTTTGATGCATCATACCGGATCACCAGCGGGGTAGCTGCCTTTGTGGAGCAGCATATTGCCGAATATGAGCGTGGAATCAAGTACGTGGGAATAGGAACCGATTATGAGAAGAAAGGACGACCTCAACCCTGTGTACTGGTGAGCCCTTCCCGCATTGACTTTGACAGGGATGTCTATCAAGGATCTTTGCAGTCTGACCTTTCAATAGACTGCCTGATATCGGTTGATGGATATGATTCTGATCTGGTGCTGCAGCAGGCGATGAAGTATGCCGATGCCATTACCAGTTTAGTGACCAGCAATGATCAGTTGGATGGGCTCTGTGAGCATGCAGAAGTTACGCAGGCAGAGTTCTATCCTGGGGGCACGGGGAATCGACAGTATGCAGTTGTCAGTATTGCAATCACTGAATACACACATACCTAAAGGAGTATATGAATCATGGATAAGAAGGCACATGTAGTAGCGTGTATCGGCGGGAAAGAAGCAACTCCCGGAACGGCTGTAGCACGTACAGCCAGGCTTCCCATTACCGGGATCCCGACATTGAAAGCAACCCCCTCAAAGCAGAGCGATGAGGTGGTCACGGGGAGGAACTCTAAGGGGAAGGTATACACTGACTCCATCGAGGTTACTGGGGAGTTTCCGTTGAAATTTGCCCCCTGTTCCGGGATCGGCATGGGACTCACTTCGCTTCTGGGGGGAGATACCACACCCAAGCAGGTTGGCGGGGCGATATTGCTTCGCTATACCGGAGTACAACCTAGTTGCAAGATCATGGTCACCGATGCGGGGCAGCAGATCTCTTCCTTCATTGGGAGCCTGGGTTCAGAGACTGCAGATCCAGCATTTGGAACCGCTGGGGTTGAGACACTGACAGATGAAAGTGTGAATACCCTTCTTGAATTACAAACCGTCCTGAATGGATATGCAGCATATGAGGCAGAAATCCTGTTCGGCCCTGATAACCTCTCGACGATTAACCCCGTTGCCATAACAGCAGCCCAGGGGAAGGATCGCCAGGTAGTCATCTTCTTTTCAAGTGACACCTCCGGGGTGTACCTACACACGATCAAGAGTGTGCTCGGGACAGTGGAACGGCCTACCTATTCTATCCAGGCAGATGGGATCACAGACAATATCCTTTCTGCTGGGATGGTAGCCGATGGTGCATCGATATCTGCAGAGTTAAAAGGACGAGCTTCAGCTTCATTATCTCTGATTGGGCTTACCCACACCGGAGGTCAGGAAGCATCAGCGCTTCCGCTTCCTCCTCAGGAGCCGATGCGGTTCTTCCGGGGCTCCTCCTTCGTATCGGGAACGAAGTATAGCTATATCAAATCGTTCTCGGTTGATATCAAGAACAACCATGACAGTGATGTCGGCTACGGACAGGGATCCTTGTATAAATCAGAACATGCCCGAGGAGAGTTTGATGCTACCGGGTCTTTCAAGATCCGCACCGATGCATCGGCCAAGGCCGAACGCAGTAAGGTCCTCGATGATGGGATTGCTTCTCTGCTTGCTGTATTCCAGGGGGGCCAGTATGCAGCTGATATCCCGGAACTGGCGATCATTGATCTGCCAGCAGTGCAATATACCGAGGGGGAACCCACAGAATCCGGGAACGTGATTGATCTGCAGTTTGCCTATCAGGTGATTGATCAGATGAGCTATGACCCGATGGTTCAGATCATGTTACTCACTACTGATGCAGGGAGGTATGACGCGTAATGGGATGGAAAGATGATGCCAGGCGAACCGTTGTTGGGGGAAAGAAGATCTTAACGACCTTTCCAGGATACTGGATCAAGCCGAGGAAATTCTCGAAGGCTGGGGAAGATGCGATCAATGAAGAGATGCGGCGGCTGCAGAAAGGAGTCAATCGGAAAGCCCTGGTTTCGGTAACCAAGAAAGCCGAGGAGCGCGGATCGGAACTTGCGCATATGAGTGAGCAGGAGATCATGGAGCTGCTCACCGCAGAGGAACTTGAAGCGCTTATGGATGGGGATACCGCAGCAACCTATGACCTATGCAAAGCCAGGTTGACCTTCGGGATTGATTCTCACAATTTCTGTGAGGGAGAACTCGATACCCGGCACTCATCGGTGGTGGATGATTCCTTTGTGCGGGATCTCCTGGAATACCCCGAGATTGCGGGAGAAATCTTAGGATGTATTGCGGAACATAATCGCCCTTTAGCCGAAACGAGCTCACCGAAATCCGAGATGTCACCGAATGGATCTACAAAGGAGTAGAGTTCGAGTACGGGGATCTGCTGCCGGACGGCAGTGATCCGGTTGAGCTCATTGAGTATTGGGGGCCGTGGGTTGCTGACTGCATCCGCTTGTTGGATGGGGAAGGGACCTATGCCCGATTCAAGTATGATGGGGGCATGGCAGACCAGCCGGCCTATGATCTGGCGGTCTATGACATTATTCGTAATCGATGGAACGCGCTTCGCAATGAGGAGATACAGCAACAGTGGCAAGCAACCAAGTAAGCGTGGTGATAAATGGCACAGAATACGTCTCAAAGGCTGCCGCTTCAGCCGGGAAATCCTTAGGGAAACTCTCGGGGGTAACCGGGACGATGTCCAAGTCCATGGTCTCCTCATTGGCGGCTGTTGCTACCAAGATTGGCGGACTGGTCCTTCTCTTCAAGGGATTAAAGACAGGGATCTCCCAGGCTGCAGACTTTGAGCAGATTGATGTCTCATTTGAAGTCTTGATCGGGAATGCCCAAAAAGCCCAACAGGTCATTGGGGAGCTGCGAGACTTCTCAGCGTCGACCCCGCTTGAATTCAAGACCATTACCAAGGGGGCACAGAACCTCATGGCGTTTGGGGTGGGGGCAGATTCCGTCAAAGAGAAGATGGAAATGCTCGGGAATGCCTCTATGGGGAATGAGCAGAAACTTGATTCATTGGTACGGGCCTACGGAAAGATCAATGCGAAGGGAAAAGCCTCACTCGAAGAACTCAACATGATCACTGAAGCGGGCGTACCGATCCTGCAGACCCTTGCTGATCAGTATGGTGTATCTACCGAGGAACTCTTCAAGATGGTTTCTGCTGGAAAGGTTGGCTTTGCTGATGTCGATCAGGCCCTAACATCCTTGACTACCGGGCAGGGCCAATTTGCCGGGATGCTTGAGAAGCAATCGCAGACCTTGAATGGGGTGATCTCAACCTTCAGGGATAATCTCAACATAACGCTCGCGGAGCTCATGGAAACCTTGCTGCCGGCAATCAAGCAGGTCCTTTCGTCGGTGATCACGATGTTGGGGAAACTGCGTGATTCAGAGACGTTCCAGGCATTTGCACAGAACATGGGAGCTGTGTTGACCGGAATCGTGACGGTGATCGGGAATCTCCCGGACTATGTGGCGACGATCGTAGAGGCTATCAAGGCATTCATCGATCAGATCTTTACCGTCGAATACTGGAAATCACTCGGGACAGCTATGTGGGAATGGTTCAAAGCTACCGGGGAAGCATATCTGCAGTATATGGCTTCCCTGATCAATCTCCTCGGTGCGGTGATCTGGGAGCCAATCAAGTTTGGATTTCAGAAAGCCTGGGGTGCTATTCAAGGAGGAGTGGTCTCTGGATTGAATTTCATGATCGAGAAAATCAATGTGATTGGAGAAGCCTTCTGGAACATCGGACAGACCATTGGGACCGGGTTCAAGGATATGTTCCGATCGGTGATCAATTTCTTTATCGATCAGATAAATATTGTTTCAGAGAAAGCTTGGAATGTTACCCAGACGCTCAAGCACCCATTACGTGCCAGTAAAAGAGAAGCGTACTCGGGCGGGATCGCACGGCTTGAAGATACAGGGAATGATATTCCACGAGCTTATATTGGGGGGATCAATCCGGTCACGGCTCCTACATCGAATGATGCGACATTCAAAGATGTCACAGATGGTATCAAGGACGCCTTCGTCCAGGCAAAGGATAGCCTGGTAACCTACGTACAAACAGCCTTAGGCCCTGCGAATACCAAGGATGTGAGAACGGCTGCTTTCGGGCACCTTGCCGGGGCCCTCTCTGCTGTTGGGGGCGATATCAAGGGGCTTATGGATGCAAGCTTTGCCCAAACGGAAGCCACCGAAGACAATACTGAGGCCCAGCAGGAAGCTACCCAGACGGCCAAGTATCAGCAGTCAAAGGGAACGCTGCCGGGAACCGGAGGGACAGGGATACTTGATATCTTGAAGAACGCGGCATCAGGGCTTGGTGAGCTCCTTGGATCATTTGGAGGAAAGATTGTTGACCTGGTTAAAGGGTTGGGATCGGTAACGGCAATCATGGACCCGATCTCAACGATCCTCGGCGGTGTCATGGATATCTTGGGACCGGTTATTGATGAGGTATTAGCCCCGATGGTAGGGATACTTCGGATACTTGGGCAGACGATTGGAAAGGTGATAGCCCCAGTATTGAAGACCCTGGGCGGTATTATTGAGATTGTCGCAAAGGGCTGGCTGTGGATGTATAACTCCGTGATTGTTCCGGTCGGGAATATGCTGATCACCCTCTTCAACTGGATTCATAACGGAGTTGCAAAAATTGTTAATGGGCTCATTGATGGAGTGAATGGGGTTTTGGGTTGGTTGGGGGTGAACATCAAGTACCGGATGGCAGAGCGGGCTCTGGATGCAGGGAGACTCGATACGATTAATTATGAGACCTTAACGGCATCGGGATCCTCATTGATTGGGAATACTACAGGGAGTACCGGATCAAGCACTTCGGTGCAGCAGGTGACCATTGAAGTGCACCAGTACTTCCAAGGTAATGTCATCGGGGATGGAGGCATGGAAGCAGTTGGAGAGTATGTCGTAAAAGCAGTCAAAGCCTATGCCGGGATTGGCGGCAATGTTGAGATCATCTCAGGGGTAGCATAGGTATGGGATACATGATACCTCTGCCAGAGGCTATTCGGGATGCCCTGAAAGAACCCAGCATAGCGCGCTATCTGAAGGTCATCCTTGATCTCGATGATCAGAACTTCGAGCTATACCCGGTGAATTTTTCCTGCACTGCTGCTGGTGAATACCAGAAATGGCATATTTCAATGAAGAATCGAGGTGCATTTGAAGAGGGTATGTTTGCCGGATATTCTGCAGCAATTGAATGCTCCATTGATGGGTTGTCTTTCTATCGTATCTGGACTGGGTATGTATCGGATGATGGGTGTAAACGTACGGTAGGATTACGTACCAATGATCAGGTCTCCCTTGAATTGGTAGACCCCACAAGTAGAAAGGGGACAAAGCGCAAGCCCTCTGATGTGCTCATGGTGAATTGCATGATCAGCAACCCGAGTAATCCTGCAAGTTCCATCATCCATATCCTTGCTGCAAAGATGGGGATTACCTCACTTGATACCGTGAAGATTCCCTACACGCTTCCGGTGGTGCAGATTGGCTCGAAAACTATTTGGAAGGAACTACAGCTACTTGCAGAAGCTTACCATGCTGATTGCTATTTTGATCATCTTGGGAGACTCCGATTTAGGTCCCCGCTGGAAGAGAACTTTCAGGAACCGGTATCTGAATGGCTCTTCCAAGGTAACCCTACAGTGGCGATCTCGGGGAATGCATCCCGAATCATTGGGCCGGTTGAGATCTCGTATCGGGCAGTTACCTGTAATCGGGCAAAAAGTACGATTGCCGTGTTTGAGGAATTGTCTGAACGGATCATCTATAAAAACACGGATAATTACAATCAGGAACTGGATCAATGCCTTATCGAGTTGCAGCCAGGAGCATACTGGCCAGGTCCTGCAGCGGCAGATAAAGCGCAGCTGAAGTATAAGGATCCCTCCACAGGTGAAGCGTATCCTTATGCATCATCAGTGCAGGTTCCTTCCCTCTCAAATGGCAGCAGTACTGCAGAGATCGTATATGAGGGAGGTGCCCTAACCCTGGTTTCCTGCAATGGGTCAAATGCGTATACCCGGCAACTGCCAACCTGTTCCGAGATTATTCTACAGAATACGGGGGCGTCTGTCTGTCGAATACGGAAACTCACGATTCGCGGGGTTCCGTACCGTCAGACGAAAGAGCAGGAAGTAGAATTCTCTGATCCGGTAGTAACTGATGAAGTACTGTATGTAGACGAAGAGATTGAAGGGAAGTATGCTGCCTCTCCCGATCAGATCAACCAGGTGCTCTCTCTCAAGGTGACTGAAGGCAAAGACCGAGTGCGGCAGTTCTCGTTTGCCACCTCGTTTTTACCGCAATTGCAAAGGAAAGCACGGATAGTGGTGCAACTTCCCGGTAAGGATCCTGTTCCCTGTGTGATTGACACCTATGACCATAGCTTACAGGGAAAAACCCTGGCCGGTATGATCACCCATCTTGTATGTACGGAAACAACTGAGTTCATCCCTGCAGGAACCCCTTTTGTCGTGATGAAGGAGACCCCTGCCGGTATAGATTCTGCCAGAAGTTTCTATAACTGGATCAGGTATGCTGATGATGCGAATGGATCGGGGATGAGTGAAAATCCTGCCGGTAAGCCCTATTTAGGCATTGCCTACAATAAAGAATCTTCAATACCAAGTGAGGATCCTGCTGAATACACATGGTCACTGTATGAAGGGCCTCAGGGGGAGCCGGCGGTACAGCTGCAGATCCTCTCAACGAATGGGGATATCTTTCGGCCGGCACTGACGGATACCACCCTGGAAGCTCACATCTTCCAGAGCGGGCAGGATATCACGGACCAGTATCTCCCTTCACGGTTTCGGTGGTCGAGGACATCAGGGGATACGCAAAGTGATGCGGTATGGAATTCGGCTCATTACTCCACCGGGGGGAAGAGTATTCAGATAACGGACAGTGATGTCGAGAAACGAGCGACATTCTTTTGCGAGCTCATATAGGAGGAAAATACTATGGCTGCTTCAGTTGGACAGATTACGATTATGGATTATAACGATGCGTTGACCCTCACCGGGTTCATCACATCGAACTTACCGAAAACTCAGCGGTATTCAGCGGATACCGGGACGTTTACCCCAGACTGGGGAAGTACCTCTTTGGTGCTCACTCCCAGTCTCTTCATCCTGGGAAGCGGGACCGATAAGATCACGGATTCAGCGGTGCAGTCAGTTGCCTGGCAGCGCAAACCCTCTGATCAAAGTTCATTCTCGGCGCTCACGTCCGGGGAAGCCGTATCGGGGGCAAAGAGTCATATTCTCACCGTCTCAGCTAATAAGCTGACTGGTTCTCTGAGTGCGATCGAGTACCTCTGTACGATCATCTACCATGATGCAGCTACCGGGTTGGATCTTACCTACAAGGTCAGTATCAACCTCTCGAAGGTGATCGACGGGAATAATATTGCCGTGGCTGCAGTTCATGCGCCGAACGGGAATGTCTTCAAGAACAGTGAACCTACTTCCCTTTCAGCAAAGGCCGAGCTCTACCGAGGGGCAACCCTGGACACCACGCTGCTTTCATACCAGTGGTTCAAGTATGCTCCCGGGAATGCGGATGAGGGGGCCGGCGCTGATTGGGATCTCATGGCAGGGCAGACGAGCAATACCCTGGCCATCACTCCGGCAATGGTTGACGGGCTGCAGCAGTTCAAGGTGAAGATCACTGACAACGATGCGGCAAGTCCTACCAACGGGGATTCTTTCTATGACGTGATTGCCTTCACCGACATGACCGACCCGATCCAGGTTGTCATTGAATCCTCAGCCGGGACGGTCTTCAAGAATGGGGTAGGGACTACCACCCTGACGGCAAAGTTGTACCAGAATGGGGCAGAGATCGACGCCGGGGGGGCTGGGTACACCTATACCTGGACGATCACGAACAAGGACGGGAATGCCCGGACCTTTGCGGATGCTTCGGCTTCCAAAACCGGGAAAAGCATCTCAGTTGGGACAACTGACGTGGATGTGAAATCCACCATTACCTGCTCGGTAAGTTAAGAGGAGTAGTATGAGCCTGATTACCAAGAACCAGATCACAATCATAGATGTCTCAGATGGTGAGCAGGGGCCACAAGGTATCCAAGGAGAAACAGGCGCTACGGGTCCTCAAGGAGCTCAAGGTGTCCAAGGGGAAACCGGTGCAACAGGGCCACAAGGAGAAACCGGCGCCACGGGAGCCCAAGGCCCTCAAGGGGCCACTGGACCACAGGGCCCAACTGGTACCGATGGAACAGATGGTATTGATGGCATTTCTCATTATATGTGGGTCGCCTATGCCGATGATGCAGATGGAAGCAACTTAAGCGATATCCCAGGAACCAGGCAATACATTGGGCATGCCTATAATCAGACTTCCCCTACATATGATGCGGAAATTGTTGATCCAAGTGTATTCTATTGGATTCCATATTTTCTATATCTCATAGCAACGAAGATCCGAATAACAGGCAATGGGGTGGTGTATTCTGGATATGATGAAAATGGGAATCCTCCCGCTGATGGTAAGGGATTCTTTCTTGGAGGTAATGGAATCTTCAAAGCAAAAGATGGAGAATTCATTGGCACCTTCAGGTCTGGTAATGGGGCCTCTGATAGTGCAAGAGTCGCCGTCAAGGAAGATGCAGGTATTACCTCTATACATTACACTGGCTCTGGACTAAATGATTTACAAATTACCCAAGATGGAACAATTGAGGCATCGTATGAAGTAAAGATTTCAACAGGGCAAGTGTCTGCGCCATATTCTGTCGGAGGCATCGGGGAAGCTGGTGGAACCGTTTTTTATGATAAAGGCAATTGGGATGATGGTTACAGGTACTTAGAAGCGGCTTCACCATATTGGGATAACGGGAGTTATCCAGATAATTATTACTATAATGCATGGGAGGCGCGTGATGCTTGTAACGCCTATTCACAAGGTGGTTTCTCGGATTGGTTTTTAGGTAATCTTCAACAAGTGCTTGCGATGTACCCACAAAAGACGGCATTAAGCTTAAGGGAAAACTTATATTGGGCTTATCAGTATTATAACGATGACGATAGAACTTGGTATCAAGTAGATATGTCAGATGGAAGTTATACATGGGCTAGTATTGGACTAGACAGACGAGCAAGACCGATGAGGAAAACCTCCAAACCAGTAGAATATTTTCAATGGAGATTGGTAGGTGGGACATGGAGTTCTCCTACCGCAATCACGGCTGGGACCTCCTATGACCTAGGTAATAATGTAAAAATCTCGTTTGGGAATGAGCTAGGCCATTCTACTACCGACACTTGGTCATTCACTCAAGGGTCTATGTATGGACTTTCTATAAAAAATAACATTGGTACAGAGTATTTGAAAGCGTCAAATGGAGTTCTTGAACTTACTAAACAACGCTTAACCAATACTCAGGATGCTTCTGAAACCAGTGTAGACCATGCTTTCCAGATTGGCCCTGATAATGGGCAGAATATCCGGTTTGATACAAACGAACTTTTACCCTTAAATAATGGGAACATAGCAGGATTGTGGACGTATCTAAACTCTATACGAGGTCCAGGGGTTAAATATGGATCGGTAACCATATCAGCAAACAGTAGAGTTGCAGTCGCTACCGGAGTATCAGGGACTTGGAGAGTTCACCAGGCGTACAACGTCAATAACAACACGGATATGTGGGGGACTCACGGCTATCAATCGGGTTCAACAATTTATATACACAATACCGCTGGGTTCACCACTACCTTTGATTGGTTTGCGCTGAGATTAGATTAGGAGGTTGCAATGGGATTGCAAAAGACTCTTCGTAAAGAGGACTGTAAAATATATTACGAAGTACTTGATGCGTACTGGAAAGTGTCTGAAGTGAACATAGACTTTACTACAAATGGTGTTCAGTATCGGCTTAGTGCTTATGCTTCGATAGAAGCATCTCAACAGGAGGAAACACTATATCACTGTTCCTTTGATGATGAATCCTTTCCAGATATGGGTAGGTCTTGTTGGCTATATACAGCCACACGGGTTGCAAGTCTTACAGCTTTAAGAATAGATGGTGCAATTTCTCGAGAGTCAATAATCACTGCTCTCTATGAATATATAAAAGAAAATATCTCATATTTTTCAGATGCTGAGGACGTGTAGGAGGATTAAGCATGATTGATTGGGTTCGATTATTCACGACATTGGCAGCAACGGGGACCACTGCAATAATCGGGGCATTGATTACGATGATGGTGAGAATCTCTGCAGACCTGAAGACCATGCGGAAGCGGGGAGAGGACCGGGTCCAGGAGAACCGATTACTCTTCAAGGGGATGCTGGGCTTAATCGATGCGGTGAGGACTGGCAAGTGCAACGGGAACATCTCGAGTGTTGAGGATGAGATCAAGAGTTACCTCAACGAGACTGCGATACAATAGGGGAGGATGGTATGAAAAACATCATGAATCGAATAGTAGCAAAGAAGACCATGGGGATGGTGGGGTGTCTGATCTTCTTCACGATCTGCATCCTGGCCGTGATCAGTGAGACTCCGATTGCGGTGATCAATGCGGTCCTGGGTCCTCTGGCCTTGCTGATCATCTCCCTGTATGGGATCAAGGCTGTATCGGGGAACATAGCAAAGCGGACTGATATGCTGGCAGACAAGCAGAAGGATCCCTCATGAGTTGGCTGGGAAAGATCTTCGGGGCGAAGGAGACGGCTGAAGCTGCCAGTACCGTGGTGGAGTCGGTAAGCAATGGGATCTCAAACCTGGCGACCGGGATCAGGTCCGCAATCACGGGAGAGATGAGCCCGGAGAAGAAGGCTGAGCTTGAGAAGATTGCCCTGGAAGCTGAGAATCTGCAGAAGCATACGCAGCTCGAGATCAATCTTGCTGAAGCGCAGCACCAATCTGTGTTCGTGGCTGGTTGGCGGCCCTTTATCGGGTGGGTGTGCGGGCTATCATTGGCGAATAACTATATCCTCCGGCCCTGGGCGATTGCCGTCCTTTCAGCTGCAGGAAAGACGTTTGAGTTCCCGGTAATCGATCTGTCTTTGATGATCCCGATTATGACCGGGATGCTGGGGCTTGCGGGGATGAGGACCTATGAGAAGAAGCAGGGTGTGACGGCGAATCATTGAGCATGAACGACAATATGAAGAGTTGCAAGTCCAGCATGAATCACAATGATCAAGATACCCAAAACTATCAGAATCTTTCTATTCCGAGAAAGTTTTTGTTTTGGGCCGTTAGGGGAGCCCCCTTCATCCAATAGTCTGTCAGGCCTTGCTCCGAGCAAAACAATGAAGAGGCCAATGGTGGTAATTGCCAAACTGCTCAAGGCAAAGAGTAATGACATTGGGACTCCTTTCACTTTTTGTGATAGTTACTTATATATAAAACTGAGCTGATAACAATATGTTACATAACATTATAAAACAAAATAATATTCATAAGTCATTGATTGAAAGTTATATGATCTCTTTTCAATCACCTCTAAAACCGGCTGCAACTTTCTGAGAATATCCTCTGAGGTACGATGGTCATACTCTGGTCAGTATTTCGTGTAGACCATGAGTGCCAAGAGTAGTGCACTTTCTACCCGATTAGCATGATCGGTTTCAAATGAGTAACGAAGAACCATTATCTTGTAATCAACCTAATCAACAAACATTGAGTTCTGAAGTTCTGTAATCTCCTTAACGTCTGAAAGTTCAAAATTGGTATAATTCTCGACCATCTCTTGTGTTTTATGTCCTGTAACAGATTGCAACTTTGAGTCTGCAATGTTATTTGATCTACAATACGTATTAAAGAAATGTCGCCACCCATGAAAAGTAATGTATCGTTCTTTCCGCTCGGCCTCAGTGATACCCATCAACTCAAGAGCAGAGTACAATGATTCTGTTAGCTTGCTACTTCCTATAGGAACTGTTCCTTTCATGGTAAAAATATAATCCCATGGTTGTGTGCACAGCATATCGATATATATCTGTGTTCTTTTAGGGATTGGAACATTCCTTCTTTCATTTGTTTTAGTTGTTGTGAAGCCGAATTGACCATAAGAGAATTCTACTAAAGCATAATCCCCAAAATAATGATTCTTCAATAACCCCCGTATTTCTCCCTGGCGCATTCCCGTCGAGGCCGCCAGTAAATTTGCAGTGTAGTAATATATGTTATTCTTCCATAGTTTTTCCATATTCTCTTTAGCAAACAATTCTCTGATTTCGTCTAGGGTGATGACTCTCCTGACTTTTCTTTCAACAAGAAGAGGTTGAACGAGTTCAGCCGGATTGGACGGAATGATCTTATTCTTATGAGCTTCTTCCATCATTATTCGAAGAACAGAGAGTGAGTTGTTAATATTCTTTGGTGCAAGACCATCATCACGTTTCTTAATCACCCAATTCTCAATAATTCTTGGAGTGATTTTATCGAGTTTATATTGTTGGAAAGAGGGGAGGATATCTCTTTTTAATCGATTTTTCAGATCTGCAGCATAACTCTTTTTAATTCCGGGGTGTTTCTCTGTTCCCCGCACTCTACGAGTTTTAACATAAGAACAGGTATCCCATTCAAACCAACCTTCAGCATATTCAGAAAAGAATGACATCTTCTTTGAAATGAGTTGATCCTTCTTTAATAGATCCAGACAATAGAGCCTTGCTCGTGTTTTATTGGTTTCACCCGTACTTTTCCCAGTTGTTCTAACCCCATACTCATCATATGTGCGGTAATACCAAACAGTTTTGCCACTAGAAATTTTTCTTGGGTATAGTGTGAAAGGTTCTTTGTATCTCATTGTACTTTCCTAAATGGCTACTTTGCGGCTACACCTTACCAGTTTAGAAAAGTTAATTATTTACGTCACATACATTTACTAATGGAGGTAAGGGGAGTTGAACCCCTGACCTCTTGAATGCCATTCAAGCGCTCTAGCCAACTGAGCTATACCCCCGGGTTCAATGTATGAACACGTAAATATATACATAGCACTAAACCCTGAAACCTGTCAACTATGAAATGTTCTGTTGATAATCGAGCCGGAATATTTCCCTTTTCAAATGTCAGTATCAGTTATAGTATGGTCCCATGGAATCGATTAAAGAAATCTATCGTATCGGGTATGGCCCCTCGAGCAGCCATACCATGGGACCAAGGACCGCATTGGCGAGGTTCCTTGCCGTGAACACCTCTATGCACAGCCTTCGGGTCACGCTCTTCGGGGCTCTTGCCGCGACAGGCAGGGGGCATATGACCGATGCCGCACTCATCGAGGAGGCTGCCCGCGCAGGGCTTTCCTGTGAGGTCATCTGGAAACCTGAAGTAGTCAGGGAACGGCACCCGAATGCCCTGCTGATCGAGGCCCTCTCCGCTGACGGTTCAGTCCTGGCAGATAAGCTCTACTACAGCGTCGGGGGAGGCAAGGTTGTCTCAGAAGGGGAAAACCCCGGGGAGCAGCATATCTACCCGCTTACGACGATGCGGGAGATTCTCTCCTGGTGCACTGATAACGGCCGTTCCATGTGGGAGTACGTCGTCGAGCATGAGGAGGAAGATATCATGGAGTTCCTCCGCGAGGTCTGGCAGGTGATGCAGCAGGCGATACGTTCAGGCCTTGATCACGAGGGAGTCCTTCCCGGTGGGCTGAACCTCACGAGGAAGGCTGCTTCATACTATGCGAAGGCCATGCACTTCAGCGGTCCGATCGGCAAGCGTTCACGCGTCTACGCCTTCGCATTGGCGGTCTCGGAGGAGAACGCTTCCGGCGGCAGGATCGTGACAGCCCCCACCTGCGGTTCCTGCGGGGTGGTGCCCGCAGTGCTCATGTACCAGAAAGAGGTCTACAAGATCAACGAGAACAGGATCCTCCGTGCCCTGGCGACCGCCGGCCTGATCGGTGCGATCGTCAAGGAGCATGCGTCGATCTCCGGGGCGGAGGTCGGGTGCCAGGGGGAGATCGGGACCGCCTGTGCCATGGCATCCGGGGCAAGTGCCCAGCTCATGGGAGGGACGAACTACCAGGTGGAGTATGCCGCGGAGATGGGGCTGGAGCACCACCTCGGGCTCACCTGTGACCCGATCGGGGGACTGGTGCAGATCCCCTGTATCGAGCGGAATGCCCTGGCCTCGGCAAGGGCCCTGAACCATATGAACTACAGCCTCCTCTCGGACGGCAGGCACAGGATCTCCTTCGACGATGTTGTCTCCGTCATGAACGAGACGGGCAAGGCACTGCCTTCTCTCTATCGGGAGACATCAACCGGAGGATTGGCAAAACTGTAAATAAAACCTTGTATGAAAGTAAGATACTTGGCTGTATACCTAGTATTGTGGATGCGCATCAAGATTTTTCCCCTTGACTTTTCGTTTCATTGATAGGTAATAATAGAGACATTGCAGTTGAATATATCTTAGAATCATCTCGATGAAATTGAAGATTCTCACATGTTCACCGGGATCAACAGGGGAGTTAAGGGTTAAGTATGGCAAAGAAAGTACTAGTTATTGTGGAGTCACCAACGAAGGCAAAGACCATCAAGAAGTTCCTGCCGACAGGCTATGTGGTCGAAGCCAGTGTAGGCCATATACGGGACCTCCCCCAGACCGCGACCGAGATCCCGAAAGCCTATAAGGATAAAGAATGGTCCAGGCTGGGGATCGACGTGGAGAACGGGTTCCAGCCCCTCTACGTGACCCCGAAGGGGAAGGGCAAGGTGATCCGGGAACTGAAGAGCCGGCTCAAGGATGCCGATGAACTGCTGCTCGCGACGGATGAGGACCGTGAGGGGGAGAGTATCTCCTGGCACCTGGTCAACGTCCTGAAACCGAAGGTCCCCTTCAAGCGGATGGTCTTCCATGAGATCACGAAGAAGGCGATCCACCGGGCACTCGAGACAGGCAGGGAGATCGACATGGACCTGGTCAATGCACAGGAGACCAGGAGGATCTTAGACCGTCTCTACGGCTATACCATCTCCCCGCTGCTCTGGAAGAAGATCGCTTACGGCCTCTCAGCAGGACGGGTACAGTCTCCCGGGCTGCGGCTCATCGTTGAACGTGAGCGGGAACGGATCCTCTTCAGCTCCTCTGAGTACTGGGACCTGAAGGGTACCCTCTCTAAGGAACAGGCGAGCGATGAGGGACTCTTCGAGGCGAAGCTGGATTCAGTCGGTGGTAAGCGGGTCGCAGGCAGCAAGGATTATGATTCCAAGACCGGTGCCTATATCGGGAAGAACTCCCTCGTCCTTGATAGGGACGCTGCACAAGGACTTGCTGCACGGCTTAAGGGTAAGCCCTGGGAAGTGGACAGCGTGACGGAGAAGGAGAACAGGTCACGGCCTGCCCCTCCATTCATCACCTCCACATTGCAGCAGGAGGCGAACAGGAAACTGAAGATGTCAGCCCGAGAGACCATGAGGGTCGCACAACGGCTCTATGAGAACGGGCTGATCACCTATATGAGAACGGATTCTACCACCCTGAGCAATGAC
Source organism: Spirochaetia bacterium (assembly GCA_963677595.1). Taxonomy (GTDB): domain Bacteria; phylum Spirochaetota; class Spirochaetia; order CAKZLE01; family CAKZLE01; genus CAKZLE01. The sequence continues at coordinate 524,864 of OY782041.1, read as the reverse complement.
GGGATCGCTTCCGCACGGGATGCGATCACCAGGCTCTTCGGAAAGGACTACCTCTCTGACGGTCCCCGTCAATACACGACGAAGAGCAAGGGCGCCCAGGAGGCACATGAGGCGATCCGGCCCTCGGGCGAGGTCTTCAAGACTCCTGAGGAATCCGGGCTCTCAGGGAGGGAGCTCTCCCTCTACAAACTGATCTGGAGGCGTACGCTCGCGACCCAGATGGCCGAGGCGGTCAAGGCCTCCACGAAGGTCGTGTTCACCGTCGAGGATGCGCAGTTCTCCGCAACGGGGACACGGATCATCTTCCCCGGCTTCATCAGGGCGTATGTGGAGGGCAGTGATGACCCCGAAGCCATGCTGGCCAACTCCGAGAGCTGGCTGCCTGAACTGAAGGAGGGGGAACGCTTGAATCCCCGGTCGATCGAGACGGTCAGCCACCAGACAAAGGCCCCTGCACGGTATACCGACGCCTCGCTGGTCAAGGAGCTGGAGAAGCTCGGGATCGGACGACCTTCGACCTATGCATCGATCATCAACACCCTCAATGAGCGGGGATACATCAGGAAAGTGGGGACTACTATCACCCCGACCTTCATCGGGTTCGGTGTCATCCAGCTGCTGGAGAAGAACTTCTCCAACCTCATCGAGTACGGGTTCACCTCTGATATGGAGACAAAGCTGGACCAGATAGCCGAGGGGGACACCGAACGGGCCCACTACCTCGAGGCATTCTACCTCGGGAAGGAGGGACTCCTGAACGAGGTGGAGACCCAGGCGAAGCTCATCAAGCCGGATGATGCACGGACGATAGCGATGCCCCAGGTCCATTCGGTGGACGGGGTGAGGATCGGGAAGTACGGTCCCTACATCCTCTGCACTGCCGAGGAGTGCGGGGAGGAGATCCATGCATCGCTCCCGGAGGATATCGCGCCGGCTGACCTGACTGATGAGGAGATCCAGAAGCTGATAGCGATCCAGAAGGAGGGGCCTGAGCCTATCGGGGAAGACCCGAAGACCGGGCTGTCGATCTACCTGCTCAGCGGTCGGTACGGGCCATACTACCAGCTCGGGGAGAAGAGCCCCGATAACCCGAAGCCTAAGCGTGCAAGCATCCCGAAGGGAAAGACGGCAGATGATATGACCGTGGAGGAGATCTCCCTGCTGATACATCTCCCGAGGATCCTCGGCATACATCCCGAGACAGGTAAGGAGGTCATCGCGAACAACGGCAGGTTCGGGCCCTTCGTCGGTCATGACGGGGAGTTCCGTTCGCTGAAGGCAACTGACAACCTCTATACCGTGACGCTCGAACGAGCCCTGGAGATGCTTGCCGAACCCAAGAGGGGAAGGGGGAAAGCTTCAGTGCTCAAGAGCATGGGCAAGGATGCAGCCGGGGTCGAGATAGCGATCTACTCCGGACGGTACGGGCCGTACATCAAGTACGGGAAGAAGAACATCGGACTGCCCAAGGAATACAAGGAGAACGATGCTTACGAATCCCTCGATATGGCGAAGGTAGAGGAGATCATTAAGAAGTCGGGGAAATAACAGCAGGAGCCATTGAAACGTAGTGTGCAATGGCTCCTTGCTGCCTGTGCTACTTCTGAATCAGCGGCTGGACTTTTTTCAAGGCAGCCTCTATGACCTGATCCATATTGTAGTAGGTGTACTCTGCAAGACGGCCGAGAAAGAGATGTGTCCCTTTCTTCTCAAGATCAGCTGCCAGTTCCATGTACCGTTCCCTCATAGCTGAGTTCTTTTCGTCAGGTACGATGTAATAGGGTTCACCTGATGCTTTTGGGTACTCGAAGCAGAGAGTTGTCTTATCTGAGATCTCTCCGCTGAGTTTCTTGAATTCGGTGATCCTGGTAAAATCATAATCATTCGGGTAGTTGACCACAGCAGCCCGCTGGTATTCCGCTGTGTCGAGGGTCTTGAACTCTAGCTCAAGGGATCGGTACTCGAGGGTCCCGTAGGTATAATCAAAGAATGCGTCAAGTTCCCCAGTGTAGATGGTTGCTTTTGCCTTGAAGAGATCCCGTACGTTGAAATAATCGGTGTTCAGCATGACTGATATGCTCTCATGGTCAAGGATGCTCTCAACCATCGCAGTATAGCCGTTTGCCGGGATACCCTGGTACTGGTCGGAGAAGTATCTGTCATCCCGGTTCTTTCGGACAGGTATCCGTCTGGCAAGATCCGCAGAGAGTTCAGCAGGATCCCGTTCCCACTGTTTCCTGGTATAGTTCTCGAAGAAGGTCGAGTAAAGTGTCTCCCCCACCTGGGAGACTACGGCATCCCTGAAGTTCTTTGGGGGTGTGCTGAATTCTGAAGCAGCGACTTCTCCGGCAAGGAATTCCTCGACCTCATTGATGGTAAGATCTGCTCCAAAGAGCTGGGATATGGTATCCCTGTTGATCGGGAACGGCAGGAGCTGCCCATTTGCAAAACTGAGAACACGATGCTGGTAGTAGATAAAATCTGAGAACTTTCGTACCCAGTCCCATACCTTCTTGCTTTTCGTATGGAAGATATGCGGTCCATAGGTATGCACCGTGATACCCGCTTCATTCCTGAAATCATGGCAATGGCCTGCAATATGACCGTTACGTTCTATCACGAGTACTTTCTTACCAGCTTCTGCAAGAGCCCTGGCAGAAACAGAACCGGCAAGCCCGGCACCGACTACAATATTATCATATGTCATCTCTATAACCTCTCTATGTATAATCCCTGATAATCTTCAGATATCTGTCATGCACTTGGTCAACCACCTTTTCCCAGGGGAGGTAGATAGTCTTCTGCGCCCCCTCTCCTGCGGCATCACGTGCTTCCGGATGGTCTATGGCATAGATGATCTTCTGGGCTAAGGAAGAAGAGTCGTTATCTATCAGGAACCCGTTCTTACCGTCTTCGACCCCTTTTGCTGTAGATGCCTCCCGGACCAGGACGGTGGGTACCTTGAATGCTGCGGCCTCCCGCATGACAAGAGAGGCAGTATCGTAAAGAGACGGGAACATGAAGATGTCACTGATTGCATAATATGATTTCAGCACCTCACGATCACGTATCACTCCCTTGAACTCAACCTTGTCATCAAGGCCATAAGAAGAAGCCATCCGTTTCATCTCATCGGCTTCAGGACCTGTCCCAATGAAGAATGCCTTGAAGGCATAGCCAGAGTCAGAGATCTCCTTGAGACCGTCTATCATCAGTTTCGTGTTCTTCTCCCACCGGTGCTGTCCTACGAAGAGCAGGATGAAATCCCCCTCTTTGGCACCAGAGTTCCTATACCCGGCTGCTTTGAGGCTTGCAAGCTCCTGCTCTGTCGGGCTGATAAGGTCTGTACCGTTGATACTTACCTCGATGGTGCCTTTGAACCCATAAGATCTCAGGACATCTATCGTCGGTTCATTGGGGACCCATACAAGATCTGCTTGATCATAGAATTTCATGATCTGCTTCACTGCCATATCTGCAAAAGTCTCTGTCTTGAATGCCCGTTTGAAATCATCCCGGTATTTCGAGTGGAAGGTAGTCACTAATGGAATGTTCCGTTTCCTTTTAACATGCAGGGCCACTTTTCCGCTTACGAAAGGACAGTGGGTATGGACCAGATCAAAAGGTATCGAGTCGATCCTGCTGTAGAATCCCTTGAGCCAGGGCAGGCCATACCGGTAGGGGGCGTTTCCTGGGATAGGGATTGTCGGGAAGCGAATGATGAAGTCCTCAGTGTCGACGAAGCCGGGGACTTTTGGCCCGATACAGTACCCGGTCCCATATTTCTCATTCAGCCAGTAGGCATAGTTCCGTGCTACCAGACCAACTCCATCCATGATTGGATAGAGGGAATCATTGAATTGCCCAGTTGTTATCTTTCTCATATGTATTACTCATCTCATTAAAGAATTCTCTGCGCCTAACGGGAGGCACATGGACTATACTACGGTGCTTTGCGTTTTATGTCACTAGATAACGTGAAATATTACGAAGATCAGGGTTTGTCTCCCTGTCTTGCCAGTCTCGTGTAGACGAGGTATGAGTAGAGGAAGATCAGGACGATCAGCGAGACGATCGACCCAGACACGATCCAGAACGAGGGCCTTGCCGGGAGCAGGACGGTCAGGGTGATAATGATCCCGCAGATGACGAACCCCTTTCCACCGACCCTGGTCGTCTTCCGCCAGACCTCCTCGTTGTCGAGTGTCCAGGGAGTCCTGATCCCGTAGGTGTAGTTCTGCTTTGCCTGGGGCAGGTAGTTCCCTATGATGATGAATAGGATACCGATCATCGGCTTGATCGCATACTCTATCTGGAGGATGATGCCGAGAGACGCCAGGATGGAGAACCAGTGGATGGCCAGGATGAAGATGACGACGAAGACAGCGGTGATGGAGTATGCCTTCTTGTGCTGCTCATAACTCTTCGCCCTCGGGTCGATTGCAGGGATGACGCTCAGTAGCCAGATGAACAGGGCCGGGAGCAGGGCGGTGAAGATGACGAAGTACCGTGGTTTGTAGCTGTCGACCTCCCCGGCTGCGTTCCAGTGTGAGGGAACCTGGTCGGGGAGCTTCGAGTAGATGACGAGGGTCGCGATCAATGATAGGGCAATAGGGATGAAGAGGTAATAGAACCGTTTGTATGCTTTCATGGTGCGTCCTTCTGCAGTCCCATGAGCCAGTTCATCACATCCTGGAGGACTGTCGTGTTTATCGAGTAGATGACATGCTGGCCCTGTTTCCTTCGGGTCACGAGTCCTGCGTCATGGAGGATGGAGAGATGGTGGGAGATCGAGGGTGCAGTCATCTGGAACTGGTCGGCGATCGCCCCTGCAGTGAGATCGGAATCCTTCAGCAGCGAGAGCATCGAACGTCGTGTGGGGTCGGAGAGCGCCTTATAGACATTACCCATAGCATCCTCTTTAGATAATTAGATAGTATTCTAATCATTTGGAGGAGTCAATACGGTGAACAGGGTCGTACCGTCAGAATCCATGCGGATCCTGATGCCGATCAGCGGGTAGAGGTAGAAGGCCCAGAGTGCGGCTCCTGCATAGCGAATCACCGTCGAGATCTCATGGGTCGGCAGGATCAGCTTGAATCCGTACATGATAAGCAGGGCTCCTGCAAGGCCGATGACGTACCTGAGCAGCTTGATCATCAGTGACCCGGCGGTATCGTAGTGGACCTGCCGTTCCTCGAAGAAGGAGGCGATCGTGAACCCGCCGGTGATCGACAGGAGTTTGATCAGGCTGTGGTACTGCTCATAATGGACAGAATCCCCTGAAGCCAGAGGAATGAGGACCAGCAGTCCCGCTGCTGAGATACCTGCCGTTATGAGATTCAGCCGCTGCCTGAATATAGGATCGTCAATGAGTCTCTCCAAGAGCGTGAACATGACCAGGGTATAGAGCAGCCCGATCGTGAACCCGCCGATGACGTCGATCGGCCAGTGGACGCCGAGGTAGACCCGTGAGAGCCCTACGAGACCGGCAATGATCACGGCAGCCGCCATATACCGCCGCTTCTTCAGGCAGAGAGCAACACCTGTATAGAAGGTGACCGCTCCCTGGGTATGCCCGCTGGGGAAGGAGTATCCCTCTGCGGTGGAGAGCCTCTTGCCCTCGATACCCTCGAGCACCTGAAAGGGCCTCGGGGAGTGGACGATCAGCTTGAGCAGCCCGTTCAGGATCGAGGAGGTCATGAGGGTGTAGGTAAGCATGTAGCCGCTTCGTTTCGAGATGTTCCAGATGATGAAGGTGATGACGGCAATGAAGACCATCTGCTCTCCTGCCATCGTTATACCCTGCATCAGGAGGTCAAGGAAACTGTTCGCATGTTCCTGGAAGTAGAGAATGATCGATCCTGACATAGACGCCTCCTTGATCACAGTATACGGGGGGAGTACCAGGAAAGCAAATAGTTTGCTATGATGTACAGATGGTATGTCCTGTCTGCATATCTGAAAGCTTCTCACTGTTCTATTCACGCGGTACGCGGAGGTACCATCGCTGTGAACACTGCGGATTTATCCAGCTGGATGAATCCTGCAGGCTCGGTGAGCCTGATGAGAAGCAGCGGTACCTGCTGCATGACAACAGCTTCGAGAATACCGGGTATATTGCCTATCTTGAGAAGTTCATCAAACAGTCGGTCCTGCCGAACTGCCCCATAGGAGCATCGATCCTCGACTTCGGTTCAGGACCAGAACCGGTCCTGTCCATCCTGCTTCGCAGGCTGGGGTTCGAGGTTACTTCATACGACCGCTACTTCTGTGAGGACCCCTCGTATTCCGAAAAGCAGTATGACCTCATCATCCTGCTCGAGGTCATCGAACACCTTGCCGATCCAGTCGATACACTCTCCCGCTTGGGAGATTTGTTGGCTCCTGGAGGACGGATGGTCATCAGGACCATGACCACTGGGAACATGGATCAGGAAGCCTTCAGCTCCTGGTGGTACAAGGAGGACCCGACTCACATCTCCTTTTTCTCAATTGACTCTTTCTCTATACTGGGAAAAGAGTTATCCCTTACAGTAGGGGAGTGCGGAAAAAACGGGGCCATTTTCACGCAAAAGGGTTGACAAAACCGGGCAAATAGGGCAAATTCTTTCAAGTCAAGGGGGCGTGGCGAAGCTGGTTATCGCGCCGGCCTGTCAAGCCGGAGATCGCGGGTTCAATCCCCGTCGCTCCCGACACATCAGCCATTCGAGCAATCGGATGGCTGAATTGTTTTAAGCCCCTCATACCTGCATTCCCATACGATAATACCTGAATTCAGCTTGTACAGCGAAACCTGCACGTTCATAGACGCGCAGCGCATGCCTGTTACCTGCCTGGACCTCCAGAGTGATCTCCTTCTCTCCATGTGAGCAGGTCCTCACAGCCTCTGCTAATGCATGGCTCCCGATACCCATATGCTGGAACTTCGGTTCGATGCAGAACCCGTACAAATACTCCCGGGTAGATTCGTCATAGACACCGATCATGCCGACGATGTCCTCGTTGAACCTGATGGTGTACAGCCTCCTTCGTGTGCTGTGCAGGAACTCGTCTATGATACTCCGCGCTTCGGACAGGTCACTGCTGAAGGCTGCATGGTTGATGTATGCCAGCCGCTCTCTCTCCGATGGTACTGCTTCTGATACGGCCACTCCTGACCTTGTGACCGCTGGCGTCCCTGCCCGGTAGGCCATCAGGTACTCGGAGTATTCGTATGCTGCACCCATACCGGAGATGGTTCCCAACCCGTCTTCTGATTCCGCATCACATACCAGGAGGATGGATACGATCCCTCGGCGCTGGATCTCTTTTAGCGCATACCTCATGAGTGAGCTGAAGCAGCCTGACCTCCTCTTCCCGGGGAGGGTAAGTGCGGTGATCTCCGCTTCCCGCTGCGTGGGGGCGAAGATCGTGAGGGCAGCGATGAGCCTGTCCCCCTCATAGAGGCCGAAGGTGTTCACCTCATCCCCCTTCCTGAAATTATCTTCTGGGTCGAAGGTGTAGGAAGTGGAATCTTCGGCATTGCATAGAGCATAGAGCTGGAGGATATCCTCGACCTGCTTTGTCGTGAGCACTGGCTCACAGATGACCTGTCTGCTCATCCGTTTGACCCGCCTGAGGCCTCATTTCTTCCCGCGACCTCCAGCAGGAGCCTTGGATCGTCAGTGAAGATCCCGTCCACACCCAGAGTGAGCAGCCTCTGCATCTCATCTGCATCGTTTATCGTCCATACCTGGATGAACAGCCCTAACTCGTGGAACCTCCGGATGAACCCAGGGGTGATCACTGTGATCGGTCCCTGGCTCACCGGGACCTGGAAAGCGATCCCCGGGATGGCTTCCTTCCTGACCGGCAGGTGGAGCTTCTGGAGCAGGAGGAGTTTGAGCACCTCCCCGGTCGCCATGCTCGTCCCTATCTCAGGGGCAGCCTTCCGGACATGAAGGAGGTTGGAAGAGTGGAAGCTCGCACAGAGGACCCGGTCCTGGGCCTTCTGTCTCCGTACGATCTCGATGAAGGCATCCCCGAGTGCTGTGTCCTTCGTCTTCAGGTCCACGTTGAACCGCATGTCAGGGAGGGCCTCAAGGGCCTCCTCGAAGGGGAGCATCTTGACCCCCTTTCCCCGGAAAGGGAAGGAAAGACTGTCATCGTTGGAGAAGTTATACCCGGCATCGAGAGAGAGGAGTTCAGTCATCGTGTGGGCTTCCACGATCCCTGATCCGTTGGTTTCTCGGTCAAGGGTGTCATCATGCCAGATGATGACCTTGCCGTCCTTCGTGATATGGACATCGGTCTCGATGACATCTACCCCGAGGTCCCTGGCGCTCTCGAAGGCGGGAAGGGTGTTCTCCGGGTAGCATGCCGAGTCTCCCCTGTGGGCGAGGATCCTGGGTATTGGTGAAAAGAAGGATCTGTTCATAGTGACCATTGTACCTGAAAGAGGGTAGGTGTCAATTAAAAACCCTTGACACTTACTTACCGTTCGGTATATAATAGCCGTATGGAACAGACGAAACGGGAGATCCTCATCTCAGCAGCAACACGACTCTTCTCCGAGAAAGGTTATGACGCTGTGGGTATTCAGGAGATCGTCGATGCCGCGGAGGTAACGAAACCTACCCTCTACTACTACTTTTCCAGCAAGCAGGGGCTCCTTGATGCAGTATGCAGGAATCACTTCGAACCGCTGCTGAGGGCGCTCGAGGCGACGGCTGCAGGGTATTCCGGGGACCTCGCGAAGGTGCTGGTCGACCTGGCGACTGTCTTCTCCCGGTATGGCCTGGACCACAGGGCTTCGGCCTCCCTCCAGCTCTCCTGTACCTACCTTCCCGCAACACATGCGGCTAGCTCGGTGATCTCCCCCTTCATGGAGCGCTTCAGGGGTGTCTTCCGGGACCTCTTCGTACGCTCCGTCCCGGAGCACGGGAACCTCAGGGGCCATGAGGAGCTGCTGGCTTTGATCCTTACCGGGACCCTGAACAACTTCCTGCTCCATCAGCTGTACTCCGGGAAGAATGGCGGCCAGTGGAGTCCAGAGGCCGTGATCAAGCAGTACATGTACGGGATCTATTCATTGTGAGAGGAGATGGATATTTTTTATGAACACGAATATACCGAATGGTAAGTATATTGATAATGATGGAGCACACAGCTGGTTCGAGGATGCCTGCATCTACCACAGCTACCCGCTAGGGATGCTCGGTGCGCTCGATGCGGATAGAGATCCGCACGTGAACAGGCTCGCCCAGCTCACGGGGTGGATCCCGTACCTGCAGGAGTCCGGCTTCGATACCCTGCTGCTCGGACCTGTCTTAGAGTCCGAGTACCACGGCTATGATACGGTCGATTTCCTGCAGATAGACAGACGGCTTGGCTCACGGGAGGACATGATATGGGCGGCAGGCCAGTTCGCTTCTTCCGGCATCCGGCTGATGTTCGATGGGGTGTTCAACCATGTGGGGAAGGGGTTCTTCGCGTTCCAGGACGTGATCGCCAGGGGGGAGGCCTCCCCCTACCTGGACTGGTTCTACATCGATCTTTCCAAACCGAACGGGTACGAGCCCTTCTCCTACCGGTGCTGGGAGGGACATCCTGAACTGGTGGAGCTGAACCTGGGGAACCGCGGGCTGCGGGAATACCTCTTCTCTGCCGTACGGGGCTGGATCGATGACTTCGGGATCTCGGGTCTCCGCCTCGATGTGGCCTACTGCCTCGATAAGGACTTCATGCGGGAACTCAGGGCTGTCTGCCGCTCCTGCCGGGAGGACTTCATCCTGCTCGGGGAGGTGATCCACGGGGACTACCGTACCTACGACATGCTGGACTCCGTTACCAACTACCAGTGTTATAAGGCGCTCTACTCCTCACACAATGACCTGAACTGTTTTGAGATCGCCTACGAGCTTGGCAGGCAGTTCGGCAGCGAGGGGATCTCGAAGGGACGCCCGCTCTACAATTTCGTGGACAACCATGACGTGGACCGGGTAGCGAGTCTCCTCCATGAGAAGAAGCACCTGCATACCCTCTACCTCCTGCTGATGACGATGCCCGGGGTCCCGTCTGTCTATTACGGGAGCGAGAAGGGTATGACCGGAAAGAGGACCGGGACCTCGGACCGGGGACTTCGCCCCCGCCTGAGTCCCGGGTTCGAGGGAGATGATGCGCTTGCGTCATTCATCGGCCAGCTGATCGATATCAGGGGATCGGATCCCGCCCTCCGGTACGGGGACTACCGCCAGGCGGTCCTCTCCAACGGGTACTTCGGCTTCTGTCGAGGCTATGGGGATGAGGAGACCGTGGTGCTGATAAACATGACCGGCGAGCCGGTTCATATCCAGCTCTCCGGCGTCCATGACAGGCGGTTCTTCACCGACCGCCTTGCGGGGGGAGAACGGATCTATATCGAGAACGGGGTGAGTTGGGTCAGCATACCGCCCTGCGGCGGCAGGATCCTTACCTCGGTATAAGCAGATTGCAAGAGTCCGGTGTTTCCCGTATGATGGGGTATGAGTAATGAGCAATGTGTGATAGTCGGGATGAGCGGGGGAGTGGACTCCTCGGTCGCGCTCTACCTGCTTGGAAAAGAGTACCCCTGCCTTATCGGCGCTTCCCATGATATCTGTACGGATTCGCTGACCTGCAATGACGAGACGCTCGGGAGGGCTGCACGGCTCGCCGAACGGTTCGGCATCCCGTACTGGCGGTTCAATATGGTCGATGCCTTCAATGAGGCGGTCATCGATGACTTCGCCCATGAGTACTATGACGGGAGGACCCCCAACCCCTGTGTCCGCTGTAACGAGCGGATCAGGTTCACGGCCTTCTTCGAACGGTGCCGGGAACAGGCACTCACCTCCGGGATCTGTGCAGATCCTGAAGACCTCCTCTTCGCAACCGGCCATTATGCCAGGGTCTCGACCTTCGATGGACATGTCTGTGTGGAGAAGGGGAAAGATCGTAAGAAGGACCAGTCCTACATGCTCTACCGCATCCCGAAGGAGATCCTCCCCCATGTACGGTTCCCGCTTGGGGAGTATACGAAGGAGGAGATCGTCGAGATCGCCCTGAGGGAGGGCTTCCCCAACTCTAGCGTGAAGGAGAGCCAGGATATCTGCTTCATCCCGGGGAAATACACCGACAAGCTCATCGAGATATTCTCTGAGAAGGTAGTGCGCCGTGAGGGACCGATCGTGGATGAGGAGGGCAACCGGCTCGGCACCCACCGCGGGTACATGTTCTATACCATCGGGCAGCGGCAGGGCCTGGGACTGGGGAACGGTCCCTGGTATGTGAAGCGGCTCGATCCTGCAAAGAACCAGGTGGTTGTCGGGAGGCAGGAGTCCCTGCTCGATGACATGTTCAGTCTCACTGACGAGAACTGGTTCATCCCAGCCGACCGTACTGCCCAACTGGCCGAAGAGGGCCGGATCATGGTGAAGATCCGGTACAACTCACCGGAGAGGCCGTGCAGGATCGCACGGATGTCTGACCGGATCCTCGTCCAGCTTGACGAGCCCGCCTCGGTCACCCCGGGACAGTCGGCAGTCTTCTACTGCGGGGATTATGTGCTCGGCGGCGGGATCATCGATACGCTGCTCACTTCCTAGATTTCTTGAAGTAGTTGACCGGGCGTTCCTCACTGGTCACGACCGTATGGGCATCGACATCCTCTTTCAGCCAGACATTACCCCCGATGACAGCCCCGTTCTCGATGGTCACATCCCCGAGGATGGTGGCATGGGCATAGATCGTGACGTTGTCCCCGATAGTCGGGTGTCGCTTCTGGCCCCTGACGAGGTTGCCCCGGTCATCCTTCGGGAAACTCAAGGCCCCGAGGGTTACCCCCTGGTAGAGTTTGACATGCCTGCCGATGATCGTCGTCTCCCCGATGACCACACCGGTGCCGTGGTCGATGAAGAATCCCTCCTCGATCTGAGCCCCGGGGTGGATGTCTATCCCGGTCTCCTTATGGGCGGTCTCGCTCATCATCCGGGGTATGAGGGGTATCCCGAGCTTGTAGAGTTCATGTGATAACCGGTGGATGGCAAGGGCCCGCACCCCGGGGTAGCAGATGACCACCTCCTCTTCTGAGGTTGCTGCGGGATCCCCCGCATAGGCTGCTGCCACATCCTCCTTGAGGATCTCCGGATCGCGGGGAGCCTGCCGAGCAGGGTATCCGCGGCGGTGTCCGCCTTATCGTCGCAGAGCGTATGGCCGCACTCCTTCTCGTTGCACTGGTGCTTGAAGGCCATGGCGATCTGATCCCGCAGCTCGGACCGGACAGTGCTCAGAAGGTCCCCGATCACGAAGACGAGGTTGTCGCTCGTGATGTCCCGGGAGCCGGAGACCCCGGGAAAGAGGATCTCCAACAGCGTGTCGAGGATGTTCTTGATCGCCAGCAGGTTGGGAAGCCTCCGCTCGTTGATGAAGTTCGCCCCGGATGAGGCCTCATAGCCTTCGATGAGCTCATCGAGGTACCCGAACGCGTTGATTCTCTTCTCTATACTCTTCACTCCAGCCTCCTGGTTCGTATGTCCTATTCTATCACGGTACTCATGACTTATGGATCTTGATCCTTGCCATCTTGGTGAACATCTTCTCGACCCGTGCCGCCTCAGCCTCTGAGAGGGCTGCCCGCCCGAGGATGTCCCGGAAGAAACGCCGGACCTCCTCCTGCTCATCCTGCTTGTAGAAATCGATCTGCTCGAATGAATCGGCAATCGTACCGGTCACCCCGTCGAGCCGCTCCCGGTCGATCGGCAGGTACCCTGCCTTCGGAGTAAGGGTGCGGAAGAGTGTGTAGGTGATCACCTGTACTGCCTGGGAGAGGTTGAGGCTTGGGAATGCAGGGGAGGATGGTATGTTCAGCGCCAGGTCGCAGGCAGCGAGTTCCTCGTCAGACAGCCCGCTTGACTCCCTCCCGAAGACGATCGATACCAGGCCTTCAGAACCTGATTCCTCTACCTTCTGCGCGAACTGTTCCGGGTAGAGGGAGAAGTACTTCCGGAACTTCCCCCTCCTGCGGGTAGCACCTGCTGAGAGGGTGCTGTCCTTCAGGGCCTCCTCGAGCGTGTCGAACCTGCGGTGGTTCTCGTAGAGGTCATAGGCATGGAGGCTGAGTGTCTTGATCCGGTCTATATCGTAGGATTCCCCGCTGACGATGGCGAGCCTCGATATGCCCATGGTCTTCATAGCCCTGCAGACAGCCCCGATATTCGCGGCATCCTGGGTCTCCACGAGGACGATCTGTATCCTGTCAAGCCGTTTGGAAGAACTTTTCATACCTGTATAGTTATCAGATATTGCCATGTTTTCCAAGGTGGATTATAGTGAATTCATGGGACTATACGAAAGATCACTCAAATCGTTAGTATACATCGTAGCTGCCATAGCCATCGGACTGGTCCTGAAACTTGCCGTCTCGGTGACGCTGCCGCTCGTAATCTCGGTCTTCTGCTTCTTCATCCTGAACCCCTTCGTGAACAGGCTCGAGAAGATGCGCTTCCCCAGGTGGCTCGCGATCTGCCTGGCGATGATCCTCCTCGTCCTCGTATTCCTCGCCATGATCTTCTTCGTCTCCTATGCCGTGAACACCCTCATCCTCGAGCTGCCGGTCTACGCGGCAAGGATCTCGATGCTCATCCAGAGGGTCGACTCATCCCTGACCAACCTGTTGAACCTCTCCACCGATATAAGCTTCATCGAGTCGCTCTCGGTGAACTGGCAGGGTGTCTTCCTGACCGTCCTCTCCGACCTGTCCGGGCAGGCGGTGAACATATTCTCCTATGCGTTCCTGGTCTTCATCTTCGTCCTCTTCCTGCTGCTTGAACGCCAGTCCCTGATCCCGAAGCTCAAGATCGCCATGCCGAACCATGGCTGGGTACGGCTCGCCGTCATGTTCGAGCGCATCAACCGGCAGATCTCGAAATACCTCACGATCAAGTCCCTGATCAGTATCAGTACCGGGGTGCTCTTCTACCTTGCGGCGGTAGCGACCAGGCTCGATTTCGCCTTCATCATCGGCGTCCTTGCCTTCGTCATGAACTTCATCCCGACCATCGGGTCGATCATCGTCACCCTCACCACGATCCTCCTCGCGATCGTGCAGTACTACCCTGACTATGCTTCAGTCCTCTATGTGGCTGTACTCATGGCCTCGATCCAGATCGTCCTCGGGAACATCCTCGACCCAAGGGTGCAGGGCAACCAGCTCAACCTGAGTCCCTTCATCATCCTCGTCTCCCTGGCTCTCTGGGGCTACATCTGGGGGATCGCCGGGATGTTCCTCGCCGTTCCCATGACTGCCGCCATGCAGATCTTCTGTGCCAACGTCAAGGAGCTCAAACCGATCGCCGTGCTCCTGAGCAGCGGCAAGCAGTACCGCAAGCAGATAGAGATCGCGGAACAGAAGCGTAAGGAGCGGTATGCCCGCGAGCGGCTTGCCCGGCGGAACAAGCGGCACCCGAGCCCGGGCGTCGATGATTGAACCCAGGAGGGGGTAGATAAAAAACCCTTCTGGGACTATACTCATCTGAAACAACAATACACCTGCGAGATCACCATCTCATCAGATACAAGAGGACTAATCATGGAACGTAAACGAATATTGACCGGTGACAGACCTACCGGGAAACTGCATCTTGGACACTATCTCGGCTCACTGCAGAACCGGGTCCGCCTTCAGCATGAGTATGAGTGCTTCTTCATCATAGCGGACCTGCACACCCTGACGACGAAACCCCAGAAGGAGAGTATCGCGGAGCTGGCAGGCAACGCCCGGGCGATGGTGCTCGATTACCTCTCCTGCGGGATCGACCCGCAGAAGTCGGTCATCTACCTCCAGTCAGCTGTCCCAGAGATCTATGAGATGAACCTGCTCTTCGAGATGATGGTATCGGTGCCGAGGCTGCAGCGGATCCCAAGCCTCAAGGACATGGCGAAGTCGGCACACCTCAACGAGATGCCCTTCGGGCTGCTCGGGTACCCGGTGCTCCAGGCTGCCGACATCCTTATGCCGAGAGCCCACCTTGTCCCTGTCGGAAAGGATAACGAATCCCATGTCGAGCTCACCCGTGAGATCGCGAGGAAGTTCAACTACCTCTACGGGGATGTCTTCCCCGTCCCCGATGTCCTCGTCGGGGAGGTCGGGTCCCTCGTGGGTACCGATGGGAACGCGAAGATGTCCAAGTCCCTGAACAACTGCATCTACATCTCCGATGACGCGAAGACGGTGACCAAGAAGGTGAACGGTATGTATACCGACCCGAACCGTATCCGCGCCGATATCCCCGGGACCGTCGAGGGCAATCCTGTCTTCATCTACCATGATGTGTTCAATCCCGACAAGGCTGAGGTCGAGGACCTCAAGACCCGCTACCGAGAGGGTCGTGTCGGTGATGTCGAGGTCAAGACGAAGCTCGCGAACGCTATCAATACCATGCTCGACCCCATCCGGGAGAAGCGTGCGGAATTTGAGAATGTCTCAGGGCTGGTTGACGAAGTCATCTTCGACGGGACGCAGAAGATGCGTGCAGAGGCACGGGAGACAGTCAAGATGATGAAGAAGGCCATGGGCCTCTCAGGTGTCTGGAACTCGATCAGCAGGAAGGCTGAGAAGGTGAAGAAGAGCAGGCAATGATGGGGTGCGGCAGCGATCTCTTCGACCGGCTCCCCCCGCCGTTCCCTGCCGGTGCGGCCGGTTCGCCTGAAGCCCTACAGCTGTTCCGTACGATCATCTATGACTATTACCATGAACATGAACGGGCTTTCCCCTGGCGGGAGAGCTCGGATCCCTACCATATCCTCCTCTCGGAGATGATGCTCCAGCAGACACAGACCGAACGGGTGCTGCCGAAGTACGAGGAGTTCCTCACGCATTGGCCGACACTCACTGACCTTGCAGCGGCTTCCCTGACTGAGATCCTCTCACGGTGGAAGGGCCTCGGCTACAACCGACGCGCCTTAGCCCTCAAGAAGATCGCTGAAATATCGGCTGAGCGGTACAACGGGACGCTGCCGGCAGACGGGAAGCTGCTCCTTGAGCTTCCCATGGTCGGCCCGGCAACCTCCGCAGCCATACTGGCATTCGCCTACGGGATGCCGTCCCTCTATCTTGAGACCAACATCCGCCGTGTCCTGCTCTACTTCTTCTTCGACGGGGTAGAGAATGTACGGGACCGTGAACTCTACGGACTGCTCGAGAAGGTACTCGACCGGGAGGACCCGAAGAACTGGTACTACGCCTTCATGGATTACGGGGTATTCCTCAAGCGGATGGTCCCGAACCCCAACAGGAGGAGTGCACACTACACGAAGCAGGGTGCATTCGAGAACTCGAACCGCCAGATCAGGGGAGAGCTCCTCACTATCTTCACCGAGCGTGGCCCGGTATCCCGGCAGACCATCCTCGATACCCTCTCATTTCCCTGTGAGCGTATCGAGCAGTGCCTGCAAGCCCTGGTGGACGAGGGGTTCATCACTCTTGAGGAGACTGCTGCTGAAACTCCTCCCCGCTACCGGATCCGTTAGCAGCCTTCTTCACATCCACCCGTATATTCCACAGCATCCCTGCCAGTATGAGCAGAACGCCCCCGAGCTGCCCGATCGATACTGAGCCGAACCTGAACGCGTCAAGGATCAGTGCCATGGTGATCTGCCCTGAGAATAGGAGCAGTGAGCTGTAGACTGTCGGTATCTTCGGGACGATCCAGCTGCTCAAGGCTACGGCTATGACCCCGAGCCAGCCGCCGCCAAGGCTGTAGTGCAGGGGGACATCCTTGAGGGAACGGAACCCGTCCGTCAGGGGTATGCCCAGTGCCAGGCATAAGAGGATGCACAACCCGGTTGCCCAGATGAAGTTGTTGCGGGTCGCCCGCATCAGCCCGATCCTGCCGGCGAGTCTGGCGTTGATGACCATCTGGGTGATCGTGAGGGTCCCGGTGAAGAGTGCGAGGAGGATGAAGGTCCAGTGCTCTGTCATCCTCCCTGCCATCAGGAGTATGCCCGCCAGGCTCAGGGCGAAACCGATGATCTTCTCCCTGTTGAACCGATACCTCGTCAGCCCGAGAAACCCTGTCAGGTCATAGGCCAGTGAGGTTGTCGACTGCCCGAGGATCACCGCGGAAAGGGTCAGCGATGCCCCGAGCTGCTGGAAGCAGAGGGTGTTAGAGAGGACCATGGCAACACCGATGAGTCCCCTCATCCTGAGCCATGGACTGACCGGTTCACCTCTCTCTGGTCTCAGGATGAGGATGACAAGCTCAGCGAGCACCAGCCCTGAGAGCTGGATGACCAGGATGGAGAAGAAGAGACCTACCGCTCCCCCGAGGAGGGTATTGAACTGTATCATGACCGTGATGAGGGTCCCGGTAAGTATTGCCATGACCGGAAACCCGATTCGTCTATCCATAGGGAATCAGTATATCCCTTTTAACCTGTATCTGTCACCAGCTTCCAGTGTAATACCCGGGTGCTGTGCGAACATGATCATCACACCCTCCACTATATGCCGGGCAGCCCTGGTGACAGGGCTGTCGTTACTCTTGGGCAGGCTGCTGCTGGAGTCCTTCCTTCTGCTTGACCCCGATCAGATCCACCCGTATATTCCACAGCATCCCTGCCAGGATGAGGAGAACCCCGCCCAGCTGCCCTGCTGATACCGACCCGAAACGGACGGCATCAATGATCAGTGCTGAGAGGAACTGGCCCGAGAAGAGGAGCAGGGAACTGTAGACCGTCGGGATCTTGGGGATAATCCAGCTGGAGAGCAGGACGACGATGACGCCAAGCCACCCCGAACCGAGTGCATGGAACATGGATACCGAGAGCAGTGCACGGAAACCTGCAGCCATATCTATCTTCAGGAAGATGACCAGGATGAGGGAACAGGCTGCAGTCACGATGAAGTTGTTCCGCGTGGAGCGCTTCAGGCCGATCTTCAGGGCTAATCTCGCATTGATGATCAGCTGTGTGGCCAGGATGGAACCCCCCAGGAATGCCAGAAGCATATAGCCGCTGGCATCCGTCACCCTCCCTGCCATCAGGAGGATGCCGAGGATGCTTGCGGCAAGCCCGGCGATCTTCTTCTTCTCAAGAGGGTACTTCGTCATGCCCATGAACCCCGTCAGGTCATAAGCAAGGGAGGTGAGGGTTCTGCCAAGCAGCGAAACGGCCAGGGTAAGTGAGGCCCCGATGTTCTGGAAGCAGAGGATGTTGATGAGGATCATGCCGACCCCGAGGATCCCGCCGAGACGCAGGAGAGGGTTGACCGGCTGCCCCTTCGGGGGGGCCGAGACCCATATGACGACGACTGAGAGCAGCAGGCCTGCCAGCTGTATGACGAAGGTAGAGAAGACGAGCCCAACCACATCTGCCAGCAGGGTGTTGAACTGCACCATGATTGTGATGAGGGTTCCGGTGATGACTGCGAGTAACGGGAACAGTAGCTTATTATCCATGGCATGGAGTATATACTGATGAACTGTGAATGTCTCTACATTACTGATTGAAAACTCCTCATCTTGCCGGTACAATGAGCTATGAACCTTATTACAACTGAACTGATAGCATTCCGTGATGTCGTGAACCATAGCGGGCTCTTCACGGTCGGTCTCCTGATGTTCTTCGGCTACGTCATGGGAAAACTGGTGACGAAGATACGGCTGCCGGAGATTACCGGCTATATCTTCGCCGGCCTGATCATGGGGGACGCCGTCACCGGCCTCGTCCATCATGAGATGGGAGAATCCCTCAAGTTCGTGACGGACGTGGCACTCGGCCTGATCGCCCTGACGATCGGGGGTGAGTTCTACTCCGCAAAGCTCAAGCGCATGGGTAGGGAGATCGTGATCATGACGATCTTCCAGGTGGGATTGGCTTTCGCCGTCGTATCTGTCACGATGGCCCTCTTTGGGATCGACCTTCCTTTTGCCCTGCTGCTCGGGGCGATCTCCACGGCAACGGCCCCTGCCGCCACCGTTGCGATCGTACAGAAACTCCGGGCTCACGGGAGGTTCGTGGACTACCTCTACGGACTCGTCGCCCTCGATGACGCCGGCTGTGTTGCCATCTTCGGGGTCGTGTTCGCCCTGGCTATCGGGATGCTCAACCCGGAGGCCCATGGCGCAGGGCACCTGATCCTCCACGCATTCGAGGAGATCGGGTTCTCCCTCCTCATCGGGGCGTTTGCCGGTTGGGTGATCCATATGATGACCCGAAGGAAGAACGGCACCAACGAGATCCTCCTGATCACCCTGGGGATCATTTTCATCGAGACAGCATTGGCGATCATCCTCAATCTCTCCCCGCTCATGTCCAATATGGCGGCAGGTACACTCCTGATCAATGCATCCCCGAGGAACCACAGGATCTTCCGTTCGATCGAGCCGCTGACCCCGCCTATATACGCACTCTTCTTCGTCATCGCGGGAACGGAACTCAACCCGCATGTCCTGCTCAACCGTGAGATCCTGATCGTGGGCTTCGCCTTCATCATCATGCGGGCGGCGGCAAAATACAGCGGGGTGAGGCTCGGGGCTAAGATCTCAGGCCTGACCGGCTGCGTGAAGACGCAGCTCGGTCTCTGCATGATCCCCCAGGCCGGGGTCGCCATCGGGCTGGTCCTCCTGATCCAGGCCTCCCCGATGATCTCAGGCCTGGCGCACTTGTATGAGGAGATGATCTCGCAGATGGTGAATATCGTGCTGCTGTCGGTGTTCGTGAATGAACTGATCGGCCCGTCCCTTGCCAGGGCAGCGTTAGTAAAAGCAATGGAGGAAGACTAATGGAACTGTTTACGATCATAGATAAGGACTGCTGCAGCGTATCGCTCACCTCCAGGACAAAACAGGATGTCCTTCATGAACTGGCTGCCCTCGCGGTGAGGCATGAGAAGCTCAGGTCGTTCGGGATCGATGCGATCTACCAGGGTCTCAAGGATCGGGAAGCCGAGGGGTCTACCGGGTTCGGGGACGGGGTCGCGCTCCCCCACATGCGGCTCGAAGGGTTGGATGAGTTCGTGGTGTTCATCGCCATGTCACGGCAGGGTGTGGAATTCGATGCCCTTGACAAGAAGAAGGTCAACCTGATCTTCACCATCATCGGACCTGCAGAGAAGGTGAACGAGCATGTGCAGATCCTGGCGAGCATCTCGCGGACGCTGATGACCGGCAGGGTCAAGAAAGAGCTGCTTGCCGCGAAGACGGCCGGTGTGCTCTATGAGACCTTCCTCCGTTCGGTCGACCAGAGTGCCGTCGGGGACTCCTCGAAACGGAAGATGAAGCTGATGTACGTGGTCCTCTATCTGGAGGAGTTCCTCTATCATATCCTCGAGTACTTCATCCAGGAAGGGATCGACGGGGCTACGATCATCGAGTCATCAGGTATGGGAGCCTATATATCGAACATACCGCTGTTCGCTACCTTCATCGGCTTCTTCAATGAGCGGAAGAACCAGAGCAAGACCATCATGGCCTTAGTCCCTGAGGATCGTGAGCATGAGATCGTGGAAGGTATCGAAAAGATCACCGGAGATCTCGACAAGCAGGAAGGGGCTATGATCATCACGACGGAAGTGTCGCTCTACCGGGGATCGATGAAGATCATGGGATGATGGACAGGTAGAGCACGAAGATGAGGTAGCTGCCGGAGAGGATGAGATAGACGGTGTCCCGGAATCTCCAGGATAGAGTCCCGTGCAGGATCTCCGGATCGAAGCATCGTGATTCCAGCGCATAGGAAATATCCTCGGCCCTGTCGAGGAGGCCCTCGAAGAGCTGTCGCCCCACGGAGACCAGCCTGCGTACCGGCTTCCTCCTGGCATCCTCGTGCCGGGACCTGCGTGCTTCCTGGATCTCCTTCGAGGCATCGAAGATCACGGGGAAGAAGCTGACGGTAAGGTTCAGCTTCGCAGCCATGCTGGCAGCGGTCTTCCTGGAGAAAGGACGGATGAGCCAGTAGAGGGTCAATGCCATCTCATTGGGGCTGGTGGTATCGGCGAGGATCAGCCCGAGGATGACGACTGCGAGGAACCGCCCTGAGGCTGTCACCGCAGTCAGCAGGTCTCCCGTACCCCACCATCTCATGAGCAGGATCATGCAGGAGAAGATGAGGAAGAAGAGCATCTCCCTCCGGTATTCCCGTACCGGCATCCGTGCAGCGACCATCGAGAGGAAGAGGTAGGGGAGGAGCAGGAGGAACCCGAAGGTCTTCAGGTTGAGGAGCATGATCGTCATCGCAAGGAGCGTGAACATCTTCCCCCGGGGGTCCAGGGCATGGACTATGGTCTTTCGTGCATGGTAATGGAAGATCAGTCGTTCAGCCATGTCATCGTCCTGATCGCCTGCTCATCGGTTCCAGCAGGTGTTCGTACCCCGCACAGGGATGCCGAACCGATCGTCTCGGATGGTCTCCCATTGGCTATGAGGGAGCCCTGGTCCATCAGGACCAGTCGGGAGGCGTGGGCCAGCACCTTGTCGAGGTCATGGGTGACGAGCAGGATGGTATGTCCCTGTTCGTGGAGGTCCACGAGCTGCCTGAGTACCTGCAGTACTCCCGGGTAGTCAAGGTTGGAGAAGGGCTCGTCCAGCGCGATGATCGCAGGGGACATCGCAGCGACTCCCGCGATCGCGAGGCGTTTCTTCTCGCCCCCGGAGAGGGTCCTCGGGCGCTGGGAGGCATGCTCCTCGAGATTGGTGAGCTCAAGAGCCTTCCTGACCCTGATCTTGACCTCATCGCGGTTCATCCCGATGTTCTCAAGCCCGAAGGCTATATCCTCCATGACCGTCTGGCCGACGATCTGGTTGTCTGACTGCTGGAAGACGAGGCCGAGCTGCTTCCGTGCCTCGAAGGGGTTCTCCGTCACGGAGATCCCGTTGATCACGACGCTGCCCGAGGTCGGACGCATCAGCCCGTTGAGTACCCTGAGCAGCATGGTCTTGCCCGACCCGTTCTTGCCTGTTATGACTACGAACTCCCCCTCATCGATCTTGAGGCTGATATCCCGGAGGGCCGTGGTCCCGTCCGGGAACCGGAAGGTAAGCCCGCTGATCTCAAGCTGGCTCATCTCATGCTCCCTGGTTCAGGAAGGCATCGATCCGCCGGAAGAGGACTCGTGCCAGCATGATCGCCGCAGCTGTCTTGATCGCATCACCGATGAGGAAGGGGATCATCCCTGCAGCAAAGGCCTTTGTCCAGGTGAAGTCAAGGTTGACCTTCAGCCATGGCAGGCCGATGAGGTAGACTGAACAGGCAGCGGCGATCCCGCCGATGATGAGGAGTACCAGCACGCCGCTCCCGGCTTCTTCCTTGGAATCGTCCTTCCTGGGGACCTTCCTGGCCAGGTCGGAGAAGGTACCTGCAATAAGTCCGCTGAGCAGGTAGCCGAAGAGGTAGCCTCCGGTAGGCCCTGCCAGGTGGGCGATCCCCCCGGTGCCGCCGGAGAAGACGGGGAGCCCGATCGCTCCCGCGATCAGGAAGACCAGGACGGACCCGGTACCGACCTTCCTCCCGCAGATCAGGCCTGCTGAGAGGATGAAGAATGTCTGGAGTGTGATCGGGACAGGTGCCATCGGGATGGCGATATAGGAGCCTGTCGCGATGAGTGCAGCAAAGAGGGCTGTCAGTACGATCGTTCGTATGTTCATCAACTTTTTATCCTTATAGCTCATAATCAGGAGAAGGTTCTCCGGCAAAAAGTATAGTATGCAGCTCCTCTCCAGGTCAAATAGTTCTCAGTGAGTATTCACTGGCAATATGCCTGTTTTCTGTTATACTGAACTTTGATAGATTCTACAGACGATTATCGAGAGGAGTTGAGTAATGAGTGCGTCCCTGGTCTGGTTTATTGCAGGTATCGTCCTGATGATCCTGGAGTTCGTGATCCCCGGACTCATCGTGATCTTCTTCGGTGTGGGGGCCTGGGTGGCAGCCCTGCTGCTTCTGATCATCCCGTTCTCCATCGAGTTCCAGCTGGGGATCTTCTTAGTCTCTTCTGTCCTCTCGCTGATCCTCCTCAGGAAATTCTTAGTCAGCAGGAGACGCGGTTCTGGGGATAAGGACCTTACCGCCGATTCCTTAGTCGGTCTCACCGGGGAGGTCTCCGCTGAGATCCGTCCCGGCCATGCCGGTTCACTCTTCCTCCGGGGGACTACCTGGAAGGCAGAATCCTCCGAGATGATCCCTGCCGGGGAGAAGGCCGAGGTCACCGGGAGGGACGGGCTGGTCCTTACCGTGAGAAAAGCATAAGCACAACACAACATATTTTTATAAGTAGGAGAAAAACGTATGACATACGCATTGATCGCACTGATCGTCCTGGTCCTGATCCTCATCATGGTGAATATACGGATCGTACCGCAGAGGTCAGCATTCATCGTGGAACGCCTGGGGAAGTACCAGGCGACACTGACGGCAGGACTCCACTTCCTCGTCCCCTTCGTGGACCGGGTCGCCTACAAGCACACCCTCAAGGAGGTCGCCATCGATGTGGAATCACAGACCTGCATCACCCGGGACAACGTCGCCGTGGAAGTGGACGGCATCCTCTACCTGAAGGTAGTGGACCCGGACAAGGCCTCCTACGGGATCGACAACTATGTCTTCGCCTCCTCCCAGATCGCGCAGACGACGATGAGGAGTATCATCGGTAAGCTCGAGCTCGATAAGACCTTCGAGGAGCGGGACAACATCAATGCCGAGATCGTCCAGGCCGTGGACCTGGCCTCTGACCCCTGGGGTGTGAAGATAACCCGATACGAGATCAAGAACATCATGCCCCCGCAGAGCGTGAAGGAAGCGATGGAGAAGCAGATGCGTGCAGAACGTGAGAAACGTGCCGTCATCGCGGAATCAGAGGGGCAGAAGCAGGCAAAGGTGAACGTCGCAGAGGGTGCCAAGCGCGAGATCGAGCTCAGGAGCGAGGGTGAGAAGATCAAGAGGATCAATGAGGCGGAAGGGCGTGCCCAGGAGATCCAGCGTATCGCTGAGGCTACAGCCCTCGGCTTGAGCCTCATCGCCAGGGAGATCTCCAAGGATGGCGGTTCCGATGCCGTGAACCTGCGGATCGCCGAACAGTACCTGCAGGAATTCGGGAAGATCGCCAAGGAGTCCAACTCTATCGTGATCCCCACGAACCTCTCGGACATTGCAGGGATCGTGGCATCCCTGAAGAAGGTATCCGAGATAAAGTGATTCTCTTGTTCCCTGGAGGTCAGACGGCCTCCAGGGCCCTCTCTATATCATCTATGATATCATCGATGTCCTCGATACCGATCGAGAGGCGGATCATGCTCTCAGTGAGGCCTGCCTCCGCGAGCCGGTCCCGGTCATAGCCGCGGTGGGTCATCGCTGCAGGCAGTTGGACCAGTGTCTCGCAGTCACCGAGGCTCACGGCGATCTTCGCCATGGAGAAGCTATCGATGCAGCGGGCAGCTGCTTTCAGGTACCCATCGACCTCGAAGCTGATGATCCCCCCGAACCCTGACATCTGCCTGGCGGCAAGCTCATGGTCAGGGTGGCCTGACAGCCCGGGATAGAAGACCTGGCGTACCTTCGGGTGTGATGCAAGATGCTCAGCTGCCCACAGGGCATTTGAACAGTGACGTTCCATCCTCAGCTGGAGGGTCTTGAGTCCCCGCAGCATCAGCCATCCGTTGAAGGGGCTCATGACCCCGCCGAGCTCACACATATAGCCGAACTTGATCGTAGCAGCAAGCTCCTCATTCGTGGTGGTGACGACGCCCCCAAGGGCATCACCGTGACCGCAGATGTATTTCGTCGTACTGTGCAGGACCGCATCCGCACCGAGGGAGAGCGGGTTCTGCAGGCAGGGAGAGGCGAAGGTGTTGTCGACCACGACTTGTGCACCGTATGCATGGGCTGCATCCGCAACTGCCTTGATATCGATGATTGCGAGATCCGGGTTCACCGGGGTCTCGAAGTAGACCGCGGCTATCCTGTTCCCCGAACAGATCTTCCGCACTGCTTCGGTATCCCGCAGGTCCGCTGCGATATAGGAGATCCCCCATTTCGGCAGGAGGTGGGTCGCCAGTGTGTAGGAAGAGCCGTAGAGCGTCCGGTGGATGAGTACCGTATCTCCCGGGGAGGCCAGGGCGAGGAGGGTGGAAGAGATCGCGGCCATCCCAGATGCGAAGGCAACCGATGCGGCCCCTCCCTCGAGAATGCTCATGCGGTCCTCGAAGAGGCGCAGGGTAGGGTTGTTCCCCCTGGTATAGACATAGTCGTCGCTTGCGAAGGACATGACCTCGTCGGCATGTCCAATCGAGTCGAAGGTGAAGGTCGAGGTCATGTAGATCGGCGGGTTGAGGGCCTTGGATGCATCCCCTGCTGTCTCCCCGCCTCCATGGACCAGGTCGGTCGCGATACGTCTTGTTTCTTTATCCATCACTGCTTCTCCGCATATGCCTTCCTGATCTTCTCGATGTTCTCCCGGTAGGGCGGTCGGATGATCCCGACCTCGGTGATGATGCCGGTGATGTTCTGGTGGGGAGTCACGTCGAACGCGGGGTTATAGACCTCCATACCGTCCGGTGCGATCTGCATGCCCCTGACGTGGGTGACCTCGGAAGCATCACGCTCCTCGATGGGGATCTCCTCCCCGGTCTCGATCTCGAAGTCGATCGTGGAGACAGGCACCACGCTGTAGAAGGGGACCCCGTACATCTTACAGATGACCGAGAGCATGAAGGTCCCGATCTTGTTGCAGACATCGCCGTTCGCCGCTACCCGGTCACCGCCGAGGATCACGCAGTCGATCTTCCCGTCCCTGATCAGGGTCGCGGCGACGCTGTCCGATATGAGCTTCGAGGGAATGCCTGCCTGCTTGAGCTCCCAGGCAGTGAGGCGTGCACCCTGCAGTCGCGGCCTCGTCTCATCAGCATAGACGAAGATGTCCTTGCCGGAGACATAGGCTTCCTTGATGACCCCGAGGGCTGTCCCCCAGCCGGCGGTGGCGAGGGCCCCGGTATTGCAGTGGGTGAGGATCGTGGCGTTCTGCCCGATGACCTCATTGCCGTGGCGGCTCATCTGGCGGTTGATGTCGATGTCTTCCTGCTTGATGTAGTCTGCCAATGTCTTCAGCTGGGAGAGTAGTTCCTCCCGGGGACTTCCAAGGAGCTCCCCGGTCTTCTTCATCATCCTGCGCAGGGCCCACCGGAGGTTCACTGCCGTGGGGCGTGCGTCTTCCATGAAATCGCTGGCTTCCTGGAGCTTCTGCATGAACTGTTGGTCATCCTCGACCCCGGCGAGTTCGACTGCGGCAAGGTAGAAGCCGTAGGCGGCTGTCGCCCCGATGGCCGGGGCCCCCCGGACGACCATGTCTCGTATGACGAACTCCACATCCCGGTAATCGTTACAGGTGTAGTAGGTCAGTTCCGTCGGGAGTTTCCTCTGGTCAAGCATGACCAGCTTCCCGTCCGTGAATGCCAGTGTCTCGAAGTTCTCGCTCAGTTCTCTCATCGGTACCTTCTCCTATGGTGTCCGTGTCAGTCTCGCAGCGGCAGCTGCGGCATTGGTGATGATCTCCTCCTCATCAAGGGTCATCAGCTTCCTCCCCTGCATCAGCATCCTTCCCTGGCAGAAGACCGTATCCACGTCAGAGGCCTGGGCACTGTATACGACAGCTGATACCGGGTCTCCTACCGGCTGCAGGTGCGGTACCCGTGTGTCGATCAGGATGAGATCCGCCTCCTTGCCCGGTTCGATCGAACCGGTACGTCCGTCGATGCCGAGGGCACGGGCCCCGTTGATCGTGGCCATCCTCAGGACCTCATAGGCGCTGAGCATGGTCGGGTCCCCGGAGAATCCCTTATGGATCAAGGAGGTGATATGCATCTCCTCGAAGAGGTTGAGGTTGTTGTTGCTCGAGGCTCCGTCAGTCCCCAGTGCCACGGTGAGGCCGGCATCGAGGAACTTCTCGACCGGTGCGAACCCGTTGCCGAGCTTCAGGTTGCTCGTGGGGTTGTGGACCAGCGATACTTTATGCTTCTTTGCCAGGGCGATGTCATCATCGTCCAGGTAGACTGCATGGGCGGCATAGACAGGAAGCTCGAGGAGGCCCATCGTTTCCAGGTAGGCAAGGGGCGTCATGCCGTGGCTGGCGATACACTCCTCGTGCTCCTTGCGGCTCTCGGAGATATGGGTATGGATCCTGCACCCGAGTTGGGTTGCGATCTCGGCGCTCTTGCGCAGGGTATAGTCTGTACAGGTGTATATGGCATGGGGGGCGATGTCGATGGAGATCCTGCCGTCACTGCTGTCGTGGTACCGTTCATGGAGGGAGATCGTCTCAGAGATCCTGGAATCGGTATCATCTCGGTCGCCGAAGAAGGTCGCACTGATGCTTCCACGGATCCCCGCGGCAGCGATCGCCTTGACGGTCTCCTCCTGGTGGAAGTACATGTCGGCGAAGGAGGTGATGCCGCTGCGTATCTGTTCAGCGGCTCCCAGCATGGAGCCCCAGTAGATGTCGTCTTTGGTGAGCTTCGCTTCCACCGGCCAGATCTTCTCGTTGAGCCAGGTGAACAGATCCATGTCATCGGCATAGTTGCGCAGGAGCGTCATGCTCAGGTGGTTATGGGCGTTGACGAGGCCCGGCATGACGATATAGCCGGTCCCGTCGATGGTGGTGTCGGGTCTGAAATCATCAGGGGCATCCCCGACGAAGGAGATGAGGCTGTCAGTGATCCCGATACTGCCGGAAAGGCTGTGAGCGTCTCTCCCTGCCATCGGGATGATAGTCGCATTGCGTATGAGTGTCTTCATTACCTGTATGCTACCACCTGCCGTGAAGCCTGTAAAGTGACGTGGTCTGAACCGTACACCGCAGGTGTGTCCTCCTTTCTCTCATGGGTTGAACGAGTTGCCGGGCAGCAGTTTGATCGCCTTGCTCGATGTCACATACTCGCAGAAGTAGTCAACATCCTCGATGGTGCCAATGGTATCACCCCACTGGTAGGGGATGACGTATTTCGGCTTGATGAGGTCGCAGACTTTGATCGCCAGCTTCGGGTTCATGGCATGGATCCCGCTGACCGGCACCAGCATGATGTCGATCCCCCCGGGGAGGTCAGCCATCTCCGGGACCAGGTCGGTATCACCTGAGAAGTAGATGATCTTCCCGTCCATGGAGATGACGAATCCGAGCCACTGCTTGGCCTTCGGGTGAAAGGGGCTCCTGGGGTTGTACGCAGGGGTCCCGAGGATCTCGGTATTCCCCCCGGCGGCACGGTCCCACGGCTTGAAGGGATTCCCCCGGTGAAGTTCCTCGATGACGGAGAGCGGCCCGAAGAGGATGGTCCTCTTGTGCTCGACCCGCTCGATGTCGAAGACGGAGAAGTGGTCATAATGGTTATGGCTAATGAGGATTATGTCGGCATCCTGCGGGGATCCTTCGATCCGCCATGGATCGATATAGATGGTCTTCGATCCGGATATCTTGAATGATGCATGGCCAAGCCAAGTAACCTGCGGGCTCATAACACTCCAGTTTTTATGATCAGACTTTATTAATACCTACTCGCTTCAGGTATACAGTGCAGCAGGGTCGCCGGCAGGACTTTTATCCCTTCCACATATGGCGAACCCCGAAAAAGACCGGTGTACCTACCATGAAAGGTATCATACAACCTGAGGGATTTGAATCCTTTTTCATCAAATTGTGAGGAATGCTTCGCGATCGCGCGGTATTTCTGCCCCCGGTACTTCCCGCAGCGGATGAAGGTGTTCGGCTTGTCGGAGAAGTACATGCCGACGGTCACCCTTGAGTCCATGGTACTCTCCCCGGCAGGCGGGGGGACGGCAGCCGCTCCGTCGGACGAGAAATAGGGAAAGAGCAGGGCGGCTGCGGCGGCTGCCCTCCCGGTCTTCAGGTGGTCTGGATGGGCCTCGAAGGTGAGGGTGGGGTCAGGGTAGAGGATGAGGTCCGGCTTCACCCTGTTCATGATCCTCATGAGATCCCTCCGCAAGGCCTCCTCGTCCCAGTACCCCGCATCGGGGTACCCAAGCCAGATGAAGTCACTCACTCCCGATATCTTCCCTGCCTCCTCCTGCTCCTTGCGACGTATACTCTGCGTGCCCTCAGGACCTTGTCCGATATCATCGGTGACCGTTACGCAGGTGATCCTCGCCCCCCTCTCTGCGAGCATGGCGATCGTGCCGCCGAGCGCGATGTCAAGATCGTCCGCATGCGGCTGCACGGCAAGGATATCTTTGAATTGCGTGATTTCTGTTAAAGGGAAGAACCTCCGGAAAAACCATTTGACAAGCATTCCTGACTCTCCTAATATGGTGTTATAGCCTGTGTTTTTACCAATTTAGGAAATGACGGCGCTAACCTATTGCAATACAACACAATAGGTCAGCACCTGGCTAAAAAAACTTGTAGTACGTCCCTACCGTTTCCGGTTTTTTTTCGTCTCAGCGATCATCTTCTTGATCGCAGCTCTCGAGTATACATTCATGCCGAACGGGATTCCCATCTTTTCCTTCAAAGCCTTTTGGACTTCATCGTACTGCAAAGTCATGTACGTTGCCCCAGTGATCTCTGCGACATTCGCCTGATTCAGGGAAGTCCCTATCTGCTCTGTTGAGAATTCATGATCGAGTTCATGCTCCAGGATACGCAGGATGAGCAGAGCGATGAAGCAGGTAAGGAAGTGGGAATGAATTCGATCCTCTAAAGACAGAAAGACCGGACGGGCATCCAACTCACTCTTGGTGACCCTGAAGGACTGTTCGATCTTCCACAGCCCATGGTACATCGTAATAATATCCAGAGGGCCAATCGGCCGGTTGAGCTGCAGCATGCCCTCTTCTTTGAGCCAGCGGTGAGGTGTGGCAAACGCAGGCTCGAGTTCACCGGTCTCATGTCCCCTGGCATCGACAAACGGTCTGAGCCCCGTCACATTGGTCTCAATGACATAGAATCCGTCAAACGACTCATCTTCTTCAAGCTTGGCAGCATCAAACTCCGTCTTGGCCTTATAGTTGTCGGTATACTTCTTGGTCTGGGGATCATAGACCATGGTCATCAGATACTTGTTCTTCCCGTAGTTACTGTCGATGACTTCCTTACTCTGCCGTGATGATGCATCAAGCGCATGCTCTACCGCTTCCAGCCGCTGCGCTTTGGCTCGTTTGTCATACGCACGTGACCAATAGATGATCTGGTAGTGGCCAACACCTGAGGAGGCTACCCGCTTGCCGTCCGTGTTCGTCACATAGGTGGGTTTCTGCTCATCAAGGATCTTGTACTTGGACCAGACTGCCGTCTCGTTGTCACCAGGCGCAATGAGCTTCCCGTCTTCCGCAAACCGCAGATAGCCATGAGGATCCCTGACCGCCTGCTTGAGTTTTTTCGTCCCGCCCCGTACCGACTTGCTGAAGACATACCCGTTATGATGGAGGATCACATCTGCGATGTTGTTCCCCGTGAGCATGGCCTTGTCAGCTACGAAGATCAGATGCTTGGCCTCAAACAGGGTTCTGGCATGCTCGCTCATTGCTTCAAAGGTCAGGCAGTCATTGACATTACCGGGAAACAAGTCAAAGGACACCGGGAAGCCCTGTTCATCCATGAACAGCCCCATCTGCACGATCGGTAACGGACGGTGCTCCTTGCAGATTCCCCTTATGCGAAAATCATCAGCTTCGTCGATCTCAAAGTAGTAGTTGGTCACATCATAGTACATGAGGGTGGTATCCCGGTCATAGAGTTCTACCATCTTCGCATGCAGGTGAGCGATCAGGTCATCAGTCCAGGGGTTGATGTGAGAAAGGGTCTGGTATACCGCATTGAGATTGAAGTCCATCTTGTCAAAGTATCGCCTTCGAGACTTCCAGGTAGCGCGTTTGGAGGCAGGAGCCAGAATACGCTCATAGATGAGGAGTTTCATGACAGCGGTCAGATTGAACTGCACATCAAGCTTTATCCGGCGCCGATCAAAGAAGGTGTGGAGGTCAAGGGTGTGGAATACCTGACTGATCGCCGCATGGCCGATGTTGAATTCACGGGAGAAGCTGTGGGTATCCGGATCGAAGGGAAGCCGTGCATCGGGTTGGAGTTCAACCCCTATAGTCTTCTGCTGAGCTTTCCGCTCTGCTGTGATCCGCTTGGCCTCTGCTTTGAAGTGAGCGACCGGGTCATCATAGCGATCAAGGAAGTCCTCGACATAGCCGATGGTTTCCTCCGTGGTTTTCTTAGTCTTTTTCCCTTTGCGGGTACTTGTGACGTACTGCATCAGATGCTTGCCGGTTGCGTGTTCTGGGATAACGGAGACATACATGGGCTACCTCCTGTGTAATATAGTGTAACACATTTGGTAGCGTGGCGCAACGTGGTACAACGTAGCACAGTAATATTTCTTTAAAAATTCGTAATGGCCAAAAAAATAGCCCTAGACAGGGCTGAAATGGGGAAAATGGGCATACTCGCTAATTCTGGTAAAAAGACCGGGGTGTTCGGCTTGTCGGAGAAGTACATGCCGACGGTCACCCTTGAGTCCATGGTACTCTCCCCGGCAGGCGGGGGGACGGCAGCCGCTCCGTCGGACGAGAAATAGGGAAAGAGCAGGGCGGCTGCGGCGGCTGCCCTCCCGGTCTTCAGGTGGTCTGGATGGGCCTCGAAGGTGAGGGTGGGGTCAGGGTAGAGGATGAGGTCCGGCTTCACCCTGTTCATGATCCTCATGAGATCCCTCCGCAAGGCCTCCTCGTCCCAGTACCCCGCATCGGGGTACCCAAGCCAGATGAAGTCACTCACTCCCGATATCTTCCCTGCCTCCTCCTGCTCCTTGCGACGTATACTCTGCGTGCCCTCAGGACCTTGTCCGATATCATCGGTGACCGTTACGCAGGTGATCCTCGCCCCCCTCTCTGCGAGCATGGCGATCGTGCCGCCGAGCGCGATGTCAAGATCGTCCGCATGCGGCTGCACGGCAAGGATATCTTTGAATTGCGTGATTTCTGTTAAAGGGAAGAACCTCCGGAAAAACCATTTGACAAGCATTCCTGACTCTCCTAATATGGTGTTATAGGTACATTGTAGTGCTATCTTCGAGTAGAACCTGTAACTATCTTACTGCTTTGCGGTTTGTATAGCAAACAGATATTCTTGCTACAGGATAGACTGCTTTGCACTGACACTCTATACACAACACACAATTGAGAGGAAACGAGATGAAAAAGTTCATGATTATGATGATAGTGTGCCTGCTGATCGTAACACCGGTCTTCGCAGGTTCAGCAACTCTTGATACGCTGGAAAAGTTCATGTTCACTGAGGTAGAAGCCATGGGCGGCGCCTCGACGGCAATCTCCAATGGGTTCGAAGCCCTGTTCAACAATCCTGCAGGCTTCAGCAGGAGGGGTGGGGAACTGGTGTTCACATCACTCAACTTCTATGCTGACCTCATCCCGGATCCAACGGTATTCGCACCGATGGAGAGTCTGGACCCTGATACGGTTTATGACTTCGATGATATCATCGATCATTATGATGTCTGGTACAACGGGGATGAGGATGCCTTCTTCGCTGACCTGTCAAAACTCGGGATCCAGGACGGGATCACGATCGGCGGTAACGTCGGTGCCGGGCTGAGCGCCTTCGGTCTCGGTGCAGGGATCATCACGGAGTACAACATCTATTCTCAGGCTTATGATATGGATTCTATCAAATTCGAGGGTATCCTGAAGAGTGAGGCAGTACTCGGGTTATCACATAAGTTCGACATGGGACCTGCCTCACTGAGTATCGGGGCTAACCTGAAGGGCCTTGCCATGGGCACCTTCCAGGAGACTGATCTTAAGTATGCATTGATTAACGATACCCTCTCGCAATCCGATGCTGAACTCGCAGCGGGCTATGGGTTCGACGCAGGAGCGATCCTGGACCTGCCTGGGGGGCTCTCTGCAGGCATCTCCGTCGAGAACATCGGCGATATGGACCTGTATTGGATTGGAGATACCGCTGAGAATATCGGGGATATGATGGAGACTCTTGAGCCTGATGGACTCTACGAGTACCTGGTTGCGAACGGGAGCGTCCTGACCTTCCCGATGACTGCGAAGGTCGGGCTGGGCTATGAGACCCCGAGGGGGCACATGATGGGGCTCAGGCTCGCAGCAGACTATGAGCTGGACCTAGACACCCTCCTGGCCGCGGATAAGTCCATTGTCATCGAAGAGCCTACCCTGATCGAACAGCTGCAGCTCGGTGCAGAGGTCTCGCTGCTTGGCATCGCCAAGGTCCGGGGCGGGCTCAACAAGGGCAGGATCACCGCAGGTGCGGGGATCAACCTGCTGCTTGTCGAAGTCAATGCTACCTACTTCGGCGACTATGTCGACGAGGCCGTAAAGAGCAGGATGACCTATGAGGATCTCTCAGAAGAGCTCATGATCAGCGCCAAGGTCAAGATCTGATAAGAGATTCACAAGAATGATGATCAAGCCGCCCCTACCGGGCGGCTATTTTTATGATCAGTTGCTAAGTATTTGCTTAGTAATAGGTTAAATTTTGCCATTATCTAAATTATCTTCCTGTTTTACAGTAACAATCCCTATTCCCATTGGTTATAATACATACAGATACAGACTGCTTTCGCTTGGAAATGAACACGAACAAATCCTGAATGGAGGGAATTATGAGAAAAAGCATGTTTCTGGCCCTTTTACTCATAGGGCTGCTTTTCGCATTCTCCAGCTGCGACATAAACATATTCTCTAGCTTCGAGAAGCTTCCTGTCTTCTCTGAGAATGACCTGGAGGATGCATTGGGGGACGTCCCCGATGACGGAGAGGGGAATATCGACCTGACAGGCTTCACGGTAGTGAGCGGAGATGGGGGTGCCGGCCCAGTGGTTGTCGATGAAGGGTTGACCGATTACCTTGACCTGATCGATGAGATGGCCGACAATGACACACTCGATGATTTCGAGGCAGGCGGAGGGGACCTGGACCAGGTCGCCGAGAACCTGGACAAGATCGTCGACGGTGTACTCGAAGCCCTCGATATCGACCTCGATGATGAAGACCAGGTAGCGGCCCTCGCGACCAAGACCTTCAAAGAGATCGTTGATGATGCGATGGAGGCCGATGTGCCGGCTGAAGAGGTACAGGCCCTGAGAGAGGTCCTGCAGGATGCCGCTACGGCATCAGTTGCTGTCAGGATGGCTGCCGATGACAACGCAGGGGTCCTCGTCGAGGATACCTCAGATATCCTGCTCTCCATGCTCGGAGAGATGGGTACGTTCCGGTCACGGTCGCTTGCCGAGAGGACGATCATATTCAATGACTCTGACAGCACAGATACGGTGACGCTCTCGAACCTGGCATCGAAGATCCAGCTGGTCTTCCAGGGGCATACTGCCTTAGGAGCTGACCAGTACTATGTCATGTACACCCGCGATATCGCATCCGATACGGCTGAACAGAATGTGAAGTTCTATCCGTATACTGACACCGCATCATTGCCGGGTATCGAGCTTGACGGGACTGGTAATGATGAGAACAGGTCCTCGATCATCGACTTGGTGGAACTGCAGAATCCTGCTAATGTATTCACCGATGACCTTGACCAGTACATGATCCCTGCTACTGACACCCTCCCGGGCGTCACGCTTGAGGAACTTCTGGTATTCATTGACCGGTATCTCGGTTACGGCACCGACTCGATCTCCAATGCAGGCGAGCTGGTAGACCAGGTCTACGCAACCTTCGGGGCTTACATCCCCAACCCCTTCGAGGATGTTGAGGCAGCAGGGGGCAGCGAATCCAACCCGGTCCAGGATATCATAGACACCATGGCTGAGAAGCTCAACTTCGAGACCTTCGATGTGACGGTAGACACCTTTGATTCAATGGCAGATGCCGGGAGGGCATTCCTCTCGACCTTGAGCATCGAGCCTGTCGACCCGCTCGATCCTGATGGGGAGCAGGAACTCGTAGGCCTCGGGAGCAAATACCTCACCCCGCAGGGCGCCCTGAACGCTGATGGGCTGAAGATGACCGTCATGTCCATGATCGGCTTCGTGATAGACTATGCGGCCAAGGTGGATCCTGATGACCCGATCGGTATGATCACCATCGACCCGTTCACCGATTTCATCAATGCGACCGATGCGATAACCATCGAGGCAGTCGATGAGGGAACGGCTGATGAGTTCATGAGGATCACCCTGAAGTACGTCGCTGATGCCATTCCCTACAGCTATGCGGACGAGGATGTCGACGGGGTGGCCGGGAACGAGTTCCCCGACGGCCTGCAGTATGACCTGATCACCCGTGGCGGCTACTATGACGAATATGACATGTGGAATGCCATGGCAGGCTACATGAACTATGCAGGATTCGTGAAGATTCCTTGGGCTTTCGGTGAAGTGCCGACCCCGACGAACAAGCTCATGGCCGATTATGCAGCCATGGAGAAGGTCCCCTATCTGTTCGACCTGGTGGACCTCTCCTCAGACATCTACGCGGAGCTTGAGTTAGTCCTGGGTGACCCGGAGACCTATAACCCCGCCAACTGGATGCCGACAAGCGGCGAGGAAGGAGGTGAGTGATGAAGAAGTTACTTGGATCTCTACTGATTCTGATATTCCTGTGCGGCGGCGCTGCCTTCGCTGAAGATACCGTGGTCATCGATGATAGCCCGGTCTACCTGCTCTCGCCGATCGTAGAATCTATGGGCGGATCGAACGTCCCGATCGCGAGCGGGTTCGAGTCGCTGTTCACCAACCCTGCAGGCTTGTCCCGCAAGGGCGGACAGCTGACCTTCGCCTCAGTGAACGTCGGTCCCTATTTCGTACCGACCGAGCAGATCATCGATCTGTGGGTCCAGGCGATCCAGGGGTCGGAGGAGATGCCTGCCCCTGAGGATGCCATCCTGAGCATCCTGGAGGATCTTGACCTCGAGAGCGGGGTAGGCACCAACGTGAACATCGGGCTCGGCCTCGCGGCCTTCGGGCTTGGACTGGGGTTCCTCACCGATGTTGATATGCTGATCACCCAGGAGGGGACGGCCCTCTCGCTCTATGTCGACCCGGTCGTGACCTCATCCCTGGTTGCAGGAATATCGCACGGCTTCGGCATGGGGAACAGCAAGCTCCATATCGGGGCTGATGCCCGCGGTATCGTGCGGCTGAGGCCGTCCGAGCGGCTCTCGGTCACCGAAGTGGCAAGCCTCCTCAGCGAGAGTTCGGAAGGCGGTGATTTCGATCCCGCATCCTTCCCCTTCGACATGAGTATCGGCTACGGCTTCGATGCCGGTGCCATCCTCGAGATGGGTAAGGGCTTCACCATCGGTGCTGCCGTGAACAACATCGGGGGGACGGAGCTCATCACCTCCAGCCAGACCATGGCTGAGATCGAGACCGCCGTTACCACTGGGAGCGGCCCGATGGAACTCTATGAGTACCTGACGGGTGACCCGGTCTCCGGCTACACCTACGTGATCCCGATGTCGATCACCGGCGGGTTCGGCTATGACTCCCCTGCGAAGGAGCTGATGGACTTCAAGTTCACTGCTGAGTACACCCATACCTTCTGGAGCGACCCGGAGAATATCGAGAACGACTCCCTCTGGAAGAACATCCACCTCGGGGCTGAGATCAACCTGCTGCGTATGCTGAAAGTCCGTGGCGGAATCAACCAGGGGTACATCACCTTCGGCGGCGGGCTCAACCTGCTTGTCCTGGAAGTCAATGCTGCCTACTACAGCCGGGAGATGGGCAACTACGCCGGCCAGAACCAGAACCAGGCATTCATCGTAGGAGCCAAGGTCAAACTCTGATCCTTGGGTAGAGAAGAACAATCGGGGGGCTGTCTCATGTGAGGCAGCCCCCTTATTCGTTGTGTCTTGAGCTGCATGGATGAAACTCGTATACTTATCATCCATGAGACTATACATCATGAGACATGCCCGGAGCGAGGCGAACAGCAGAGGGATCCTGGCATCCCAGAAGGATTTCCCACTCACCGAGGAGGGGAAGCTGCAGGCATCATTGATCGCCGGACGGTTCAAAGCCCTGCTCGAAGCATCTGGCGGGGGGATCGACCATATTCTCTCATCCCCCCTGTCCCGTGCCAGGCAGACTGCCGCTCCCTTCATGGAACTCTTCGACCTTCCCCTAGAGACGAATGACCTCATTATCGAGCAGCACCTTGGGAAGTACTCCGGGATGAGCTATGAGGAACTCAACCACCAGCCTGATTACATGCATGACCGCCTGAAGCGGTGGGACTGGGTCCCTTCAGGAGGAGGGGAGTCCTACCGTATGCTGGCAGAACGGGTGGGGCGCTTCTTCGAAACCCTCGAAGAGGGGGATTGGCTCATCGTGGCCCATGCGGTGACCATGCGCCTCATGCATGCTGTGCTGACCTGCACCCTGCCTTCCTATCCTGAATGGATCCCCTCTAACGGCGATATCTGGGAGGTGGATTTCGACGCGGTCGGGACTGCCCATGAGATAACTATCCACCACCTTGCTCCCGAGCTGGACACCTCAGCCAAAGCCTGAGAAGATAGGTATTGCTTTCCTCCCGTGAAGGCCATACCATGTATATATGAGGAACAGGTTGGTTCTTGTAGTACTGCTGTTCTCTGCTTTCACCGTCTCTGGGGAGACAGCGTTCAGGCTGCAGCCTGAGCTGCGCTGTTCCTTTGGGCAGGGGTCCTTCACCCTGTCTGCCGGCATCGACCTCGCAGTCGGGTTCCCGACCGATATCGGGGATGTCGTTCCCTCGCTGGAGCTCTTCTCTGCATACCATACGAACTTCAAGGGCTTCGGGGAGAAGGGTATGGAGTTCCGCATCTCCCCCATGGTCGGGGTGGAAGGGCCCTTCGTCTCCTATGCCCTGGGGACGAACTGGTGGTTCGGGACGGGGGAGCTTTCGAAGTTCCGGCAGCGTACCGGGGTTGCCTCCATTGCTTTCAACTATTTCCTCTTCAGCCGGGACAATCGCATCAGGTTCATATATGAGAATGACGGGGTCCCCTTCACCTGGCTCTTCCTGAGCGACACCGAGGACCGGTACCGTACCGCGGCCTTCCGGACTGTCTGGGAGAGGGAGAGCACGAATGAGGAGTTCTCCCTCGGGCTGCGGCTCTTCACCGGGAACCGGGTCCAGGGGCCGGAGGTCTACCCGGGGGAGGTCGCCTTCGATTCATTCGGGTATCGGTACCCGAACGGGTTCGTCAATGAGGTCGGGCGGCCGTACCGCCTCTCGCTGTTATATCTTGGCTATGCGAATGAGTACATGGAACTGTCTGCAGGGGTGCAGTATGACCCGATCCGTCACCTGATCCAGGACTGGGTCGCCCATGAGATCTTCTCGTTCTCAGGCAACCGGGGATTCCCGATCTACGATGACCAGCCGTCTTTGGTCCTGTCAGCGGGAATCCGTCTCAGCCCGGGCCTCTCAATCGGGGAGGAGCTCCTCCCCGGGCTGCATACAGCCTATTAGCACCAGGCCTTGTACCAGCCTTCGTGGTGGTCGACGAAGACCTTCGTGTCGAAGACCTCGGAGAGGATAGCAGGGGTGAGGATCTCCTCCTTCTTCCCTTCTGTGAAGAGCTTCCCCTGCTTCATGATGATCACCCGCTCGATCTCGGGGATGATCTCGGCGAGGTCATGAGTCACCAGGATGATATGCTTCCCGTTCCGTGCGACGTCCCGCACCCGTTCCTTGAACTGCTTCTGGGTCCTCAGGTCCAGGTTGGAAACCGGCTCGTCGAGGATGAGGGTCCCCGGGTCATGGACCAGCGCGCGGGCGATGAGCACCCGCCGTGCCTCTCCGGAAGAGAGCCGGTTCATCGGCTTGGCCCCGAGGTGGCCCACACCCATGAACTCCATCATCTCCATGCTTCTTGACCGCATCTCATCGTTCACCTGGTGGTAGAAGTCGATGCCGATGC
The DNA here is from genome assembly GCA_963677595.1 of Spirochaetia bacterium. Classification (GTDB taxonomy): domain Bacteria; phylum Spirochaetota; class Spirochaetia; order CAKZLE01; family CAKZLE01; genus CAKZLE01. Next base: position 485,944 of record OY782041.1, on the reverse strand, counting down.
TGCTGAAGAACCCCGATACCACGATGTCCTCGGCCTTGTAGGTGGTATTGCAGAGCTCGGCAAGACTGTCGGAGACGATGCCGATCTGTTTCCGCAGCTGGTAGACGTTCCATCGGCTCTTCCCAAAGATGGACTTCTCCATCCCCTCCACCTGCACGGGGTGCATCTGGTGGGTGAGCACATGGACGAGCGTGGACTTCCCGGACCCGTTGGGTCCGATGATCGCCACGTTCTCCCCCTCTGCTATGTCAAGGGAGAGGTCATCGAGGATGTCCTTACCCTGTTTACGTACGGTTATGTGTCTGAGATGTATCATGGGATCGAGTATAGCCTCTTTAGAAACGCTTTGTATATATATGGCAGTAGGGAGTACCGTGCTTCTTCTCATAATAGTCCTGGTGGTACTCCTCGGCCGGCCAGAAGATCCCCGCAGGCAGCAGCCTGGTAGCGACTCTGAGCCCGTTCCCTTCAAGGATCGCTATGAGCTCCTCTGCCGTCTGCCGCTCATGCTCGTTGTGGTAGAAGACCGCTGAGAGGTACTGCTCCCCGATGTCGGGACCCTGGCCGTCAGTCTGGGTCGGGTCATGGGTCTCAAAGAAGAGCTTGGCAAGCTCCTCGAAGCTGGTGTGCTCCGGGTCATAGAGGACCTCGACTGCCTCGAGGTGCCCGGTCTGCCCGGTGCAGACCTGCCGGTAGGAGGGTTCGCTCACCCTGCCGCCGGTGAAACCTGCGGTGGTGTGGATAACTCCCTTGGCCTTGTTGAAGTGGTACTGGGTCCCCCAGAAGCAGCCTGAGGCGAAGATCGCCTGCCGGGTCTGGACGAACTGCATGGAGAGGGAGTTCACGCAGTGGCGCGTGTTCTTGTCGGTATAGTGCTCGCCGGTGAAGACATGGCCGAGATGTCCCCTGCAGTGTTCACAGAGGATCTCGGTCCGGTACCCGTCGGCATCGACCTGCCTCCTGACTCTGCCGGGGATCTCGTCGTCGAAACTCGGCCAGCCGCAGTCGGAGGGGAACTTGGACTCTGACCGGTAGAGCGGGGTACCGCACCTCCTGCAGAGGTAGACTCCCTGGTCGAACAGGTTCCAGTATTCGCCGGTATAGGGTCGTTCTGTCCCCTTCTTCTCTATGACATATGCTTCTTTCTCATCCAACGGTCTCATGGTTCTCATGGCTTAAGCCTCCTCAGTCGAAGGGGACCTGATGAGATGCATCACATCTGATGAGAATCTTCTCATCTTGTGAGCGTCCCCTCTCTATGGTAAATATAGGGATAAAGGGATGGATAGGGAAATGAATTATACTACAGGCTGACCGGGAACAGGCTGCCGCTGATAGCGATGACAGCTGTCAGGGCGAAGAGGCTCATGATCGTGCAGACCATGACGACCTGGGAGGCGAACTTGGGTGAGTTGCCGGTCTCCACGGCAATCAGTGCGGTGTTCACCGCTGTCGGCATGGTCGCTGAGATCAGCAGTACCTGGGATGTCTCCGCCGGGAACCTGAAGAGCAGGATGAGCGCGAGGGCGATCAGGGGACCGATACCCAGCCTCAGGATGACGGGTACGAAGACCTTGTAGCTGTCTATCCGCCATTCGGTCTTCGCCAGCTGGACCCCGAAGGTCATGAGGGCGAACCCGATCATCGTGGCCCGGACATATTCCAGGGAGGGCCAGAAGAACATCGTCGTCAGGTCTATCGGGATCAGCTTGAAGATGATGACGAGGAGACCGGCATAGATCGCGGGCATTTTGAGGACACTCCTCAGGGATTCCTTCCAGTGGCTTGTCTCGCTCCCGCTGTGCGAGATATAGAAGCCGAGGGTCTGGGTGGTGACGCTCTGAACGAAGAGGACCGAAATCTGGACGGTCATCGCATGTTCGAGGAATGGGGAGGCGGCGAAGACGAGGGCCATGATAGGCAAGCCCATGTTCCCCGAGTTGATGAAGATCATCGAATTGATCAGGACACTCCCCTCGGACCTGCTGAACTTCAGCAGCCTGCTCACGAGGAAGCTCACAGCCCAGGACAGGGCGGTGAAGGCGATCACGAAGAGGACGACGAGCCCCATGGACGCCGGTATCTCGGCAGGGTAGAGGCTTGCGAAGATGAAGCAGGGAGATATCGCATAGAAGTTGAGTTTCGTCAGGCTCGTTATCTGGATATCGAAGTTCTTAGCGATGATGAACCCGATAGCCATGACGATGAATACCGGTATGATGTTGTGTACGAAAATGAAGAGAACTGTCGACACGGTCTTTCCCCTGGAACGCTTGATAGTTCATAATCTATAGAGATTCTTATACTTGTACAAGTTGGCGATGCGTCAGGCGAAGATCTTTCGGTCATCCATGACCGAGGAAATATCCTCATAGATCACGTCGGCACCTTTCTGGAGCCGCTTGAGGTCCCCTGAACCAGTGAGTACGCCGATCTTGTAGCCGGCCCCGCCCCGCTTCGCATAGGTCATGTCGACCGGTGCGTCCCCGATGACGATGACCTCCCCCGGTTTCAGCGAGAACTTCCTGCAGAATGCCTCGAAGGACTGGGGGTGGGGCTTCTTCTTGAAATGGTCATCGTAGGTGGAGATCATGTCGATGTAGGGGGTGATCTGGAAATGGTCAAGGCAGATCTTCGTGCTCTCAGAATTGTCGCTCGTGACGATCCCGATGAGGTACCCTGCCTCCTTCAGCTTCCTGAAGAGGGGGATGAGGGATTCGGGGTCGGTCTGCTTCACCAGGGACTCCTTGATCAGGTTCTTGGCCTCCTCGAAGCCTTCCCTGAAGCCCTGGATGAGGGTGGGGTAGGAGATCCTGTTTCGCTTGCTGAAGATGTAGAGGGTGACGAGCATCAGCGGGCCGTTATGCCTGAAGATGAGGCCGTCGGGGTTGATGCCGTCTGTATCGATCCCGAGCATGTTCAGGATCTCTCCCCTCAGCCGCTCGTCACCGCTCCTGCCAAGCTTGTGGAGGAGGATGTCCATGTGGTCCCGGAACACGGGGGCCCAGACGGTATAATAGTCAAAGAGGGTGCCGTCCTTGTCGAATATCACTGCTTTGTAATCCATGGTCAGAGTACTGTAGCATATAAGCGGGGATCCTGCCATGAGAAAATGTGAGGCAACTGGTAAAAGTATCAGAAAACTCTCTCGGTCCCTGCAGTGTCCGGTTTTCTTAATCGATCATTGCTATATTTCCCGTAACAGGTTACTATTTTAAAAACACAGCGTATAGGGATGTAACCATAATGAATGAGCTCAAGCCAGAAGATGATCGGGAAGTGACGGTCTCCAGGAGATTCGTCACGGTCGTGAAGAATCTCTACAGGATCCCCATGAGACCCATGTATAATATGAGCACGCACAATGAAGGGAAGAGCTTCGCGCTCAAGCCCCCCTACCTGGTGCTCTCCAACCACGTCAACACATATGACCCGATCCTGATCTCCCTGATGCATAACCGCCATATCCACTGGGTGGCGGCTGACACCCTCTTTAGGAACAAGTACCTGCGGTACCTGCTCAGGAGGCTGATCGGCTCCATCTCCAAATCGAAATCGAGGTCCGACTACTATACCATCAAGCAGATCACCGAGAGCGTGAAGAAGGGCTGGGTCGTCGGTATGTTCCCCGAGGGACAGCGGACCTGGGACGGGCGGGGGCTCCCGCTCTTCTACGCGACGGCGAAGCTGGTGCGGATGCTCAAGGTCCCGGTCGTCATCATGACCCTGGACGGGGGGTATTTCACCCTCCCGAGATGGGCTGCGAAACGGCGGAAGGGGAAGCTGACCATCTCCTACCAGGACCCGATCATGCCTGAGGATTTCGCAGGCATGAAGGTGAGCGAGATCGATAAGATGCTTACCGAACGGATCTACCAGGACGCCTATAAGGTGCAGCGCAGGGAGCGGACCATCTTCAAGAGTGATGAGCGTGCCCAGTACGTGGAGCATGTCCTCTATATCTGCCCGGAGTGCGGGAAGATGGCCAGCATGCGTTCCCTCGGCAATGATGTCTCCTGCACCTCTTGCGGGTATACCGCAACGATGGACCCCTACGGGTTCTTCTCCCATGAAGGGAGTACCCGCGGGTTCGAGACCGTCTCGGACTGGAATATCTGGCAGCAGGAGACCCTTGCCGAGCGTCTGCGGGACGATCACTGGAAACCGGAGGACCTCATCTTCCCCGGTGATACCGTCCGGGTGTTCGAGGGGTACCGGGACCGGAGGATGAAGGTCCTCGGGACCGCTGAGGTGAACATGACGGTCAAGGGACTGTCCATGAAGATGAAGGGTGAGGAATCCTTCTTCCCCTTCACCGAGATCGAGTCCTTTGCTGTCGCCATGCAGCGGAACCTGGAGTTCTACCATGAGAACACCATGTACCGGTTCAAGTTCCCGGCACCGAGGGCATCCGCCTACAAGTACCTTGCCGTATATGAAGCAATTCAGGAGAACGAAACGAAAGAAATAACCATCGGAGGTAATAATGGATTATAACTGGACACTGCTCATCCATCTCGGGATCCTCTCATCAGCCCTGCTCCTTGCATCGGCGATCAGGTCGAAAGTCTCATTCTTCCAGAAGTTCCTGATCCCCAATGCCCTGACCGCCGGGTTCATCCTGCTGGTCTTCTATAATTTCATTGCCCCGAAGTTCGCCCTCGGGACCGACTCGCTCGGGCAGCTGGTCTACCACCTGCTCAACCTCTCCTTCATCGCCATGACCTTACGGAAGTCGCCGAAAGCGACACAGGCGATGAAGAAGCGGATCTTCCCGACCAGTATCGGGGTACTGTCGCAGTACGCCATACAGTGTGTCGGCGGCCTGCTGATCGTCGCACTGCTGATCAACACGATCATGCCGGACCTCTTCCCCGCCATAGGGTTCGCCCTGCCGCTCGGCTTCGTGCTCGGGCCGGGACAGGCCTATACCATCGGGACGGGGTGGGAAGCCCTCGGATTCGATGGTGCAGGGTCCACGGGCCTCACCTTCGCTGCCATCGGCTTCCTCTGGGGCTGCTTCGGCGGTATCTTCCTGATCAACCTCGGGCTGAAGCGCCATTGGATCTCAGAGGAGGAGGTCGAGAAGATCCGGAACAAGGACACCTCGAGCGGTATCTTCGGACGTGACAAGAAACGGCCTGCAGCCGGACATCTTTCCACGGAGTCAGAGGCCATTGATTCCATGACCTTCAACATGGCGTTCGTATTCGCCGTCTACCTGCTGGCATACGGGCTGCTGCACCTGCTCACCCTGCTGCTGTCGGTCTTCGGGAACCTCGGGAACGAACTGGCTACCAACCTCTGGGGGATCAACTTCATCTTCTCCGCCCTCACGGCCCTCCTGGTGAAGGCTCTGCTCGGGAAGACGAACCTCCAGTATGTCGTAGACAACGGGACCATGACGAGGATCTCCGGGATCTCCGTCGATATCATGGTGACAGCCTCGATCGCGGCTATCTCGCTCGTCGTCGTCGCCCACTACTGGCTGCCGATCCTGATCCTCACCACCTTCGGGGGGATCTCTGCCTACTTCACGCTGCCCTGGATCTGTTCACGCATGTTCGTCGACCACCAGTTCCACCGTTCGCTCATCATCTTCGGGGCATCGACGGGTACCATGCCTACGGGCCTGGCCCTCCTGCGGGTCATCGACCCCGAGTTCGAGACCCCGGTCGCCTCAGACTACATGTACTCGAGCGGGCTGACCTTCGTCTTCGCGATCCCGCTGATCCTGAGCATCAACCTCCCGGCCTACAGCGTGTCCAGGGACAACCCGGGGCTGTTCTGGCTTGCCCTCCTCATCTGCCTGGCCTATGTGCTGTTCGTCGTCATCTCCTTCTTCGTCATCTCCAGGAAGCGAGGCATCGCTCAGCCCGGCAGGCGATGGTACCGCCACGGCATGAGTGAGGAGTAGGGACTACCCTGATGATCGAAGAACTGCTTGCACGAACGAACGTACTCTCGGACGAGGTCGACCGGCTCTCCTTCAGCCGTGACGACCTCACCGTATATAACCCCCTGACCTATGCCTGGGAAGCCCATGCGGCCTACCTGAGGCGCTTCGGGCGGGGAAAGAAGAAGATCATCTTCCTAGGGATGAATCCCGGCCCCTGGGGTATGGCCCAGACCGGGGTCCCCTTCGGCGAGATCAATGCCGTACGGGACTGGATGGGGATCGAGGAGAAGGTCGGGAAACCGCGGGGAGAACACCCGAAACGGCCGATCCTCGGATTCTACACGACACGCAGCGAGGTGAGCGGGCAGCGGCTCTGGGGCCTGATGTCGCAGAAGTACCCCGACCCGGACGATTTCTTCGCTGCCCATTTCGTCCTCAACTACTGCCCGCTGGTGTTCATGGAACCGAGCGGGAAGAACCTCACCCCGGACAAGCTCCTGAAATCGGACAGGGAGCCGCTGGAGGCTGTCTGCGACCGCTACGTCAGGGAGGTCATCAGGATGATGAAACCAGAGATCCTCGTCGGGGTGGGGAAGTATGCCGAGAAGCAGTTCGCTTCCATCCTGGCAGGGATGGAGTTCCCCGACAGCGCCAAGCCGAGAGTGACCTGGGTGCTGCACCCGAGTCCCGCAAGCCCCATCGCTAACCGGGGCTGGGCAGAAGCCGCTGAGAAACAGCTGCAGGAGCGCGGGGTCTGGCCAGTATCTTGAGAGGTGTAACCTTTGCGCATGATTGATGGTTAGCAGTAGTGGAGAGAGTGTGATCCGGGATTCTCCGGATCGGTTGAGAACAATGAGATCCAGAATCTTCACAGAAAGGCCTCCTGCCGGAGTGCCCTCCTGTGGTATAATGGGCTCAAGCTTACCAAATGGAGTATGAGTATGAAAAAAGTGACCTGTACCGGTATCCTCCTGATACTGCTTACCCTGGCGTTCACCGGCTGTGCGACGACCATCGGATTCGATGTCCTCAAGCCGGCTGAAGTGAACATGGCTGACTACCGGACCCTGGCAGTCTTCGATTACGATCCCTACGAGATCTCGGACGAGGTCTTCGCCGGGAAGCTGATCCTCGATATCCTGTTTGGCAACTCGGATGACTTCACCACCACCGGCTACCGTATCGGTCTTGATGATGATGTGGCCGACTACATGACGGAGAGGACCATCAGCACCCTCAACCGGACCAACTACTTCACGGTGGTCTCCCAGGACCAGATCAGGCCGTACCAGCATTCTGCGGCATCAGCGATCGTCACCAACCGGATCCTCTACGAGAATCTTGGGATCGAGGCCGCTATCCTGGGTACGATCGAGGACCTTGACTATTACGAACAGGTCCAGGAACGGGAGAAGAGCGTCTGGAACGACACGACCCAGCAGTTCGATATCTTCATCGAGAACTACTTCGTGCAGGAAGTCGAGCTCGGCGTCAGCTACACGGTCATCGACCTGAAGCGGGGACAGATCCTCGCTACCAAGTACCTCTCAGGGGAGAACAGCCGGTCTACCCTCATAGAGAATGCCAACACCTTCACCGCACCGCTGCTCGAGCCGCTCTACCAGAACATCATCAGGGGCTTCGAGTCGACGATCAGCAGGCAGCTTGCTCCCTACTACGTACGTGAGTACCGGTCCCTGAAGAAGGATGAGACCAAGAACCCAAGATCCGAGATGGCTGAAGAGTTGATCAAGAACTCCCAGTACCAGCAGGCCCTCGATATCTACCTTGATCTCTGGTACAGCAGCACCAACATGGCTGCCGGCTTCAATGCTGCTATCGTCTATGAGGTCCTCGGCCAGTTCGACCAGGCGATCGCCATCATGGAGGAGGTCCATGATGCCACGCATTCACCGGATGCCTATACAGAACTCCTGAGACTGAAGAATGTGAAGGCAGAATACCTCAAGGCGGCTTCCCAGTACTAGGGTTTTCCTGCTATACTTGAACCCTTTCCGGCATATGAAAATATCCCGGGAAGGGTTTTTCTTTTTTACGCATCTTTTTCAGTCATCATGTGGAATATATAAATACCCCATGGGCTATTTTTCTGTATACCTAAAAACGTGATCTTAATTCTATTTATTATAATAATCTAGTGGGTTGTTCACCGGGTGTTGGACTATTGACCAAAACCTGTTTTATTGAATAATATACGTTAACCTTAGTAAATATGCATAATTTTTGTATAAATATACAATTCTATCGATAGGAGACTATATGCAACAAATCAATCCTGGGCAACGATTTGCGGAAAACCGCAATGCTTCCGGCAGGAAAGGATCCTACGGGCTGTACGATCCCTCCTTCGAGCATGACAGTTGTGGAGTGGGTTTTATCGCGCATCTGGATGGCGAACCCCGCCATTCCATCATACAGGAAGGGATTCAGGTCCTCAAGAACCTGCAGCACCGTGGTGCTGTCGGAGGGGACTCCCTCACCGGTGACGGGGCAGGCATCATGTGCCAGGTCCCTGATGCCTTCTTCCGCAAGGTGATCGTGGATTTCACCCTCCCTGAGGATGAATGCTATGCAGTCGGGATGACCTTCATCCCCTCCGAGCCCCATGCCGCCTCAGTCTGTGTCCAGACAACCGAGGAAGTGATCGCCGCGAACGGCTTCAACCTGCTCGGCTGGCGGGATGTACCGGTGGACGGGTCCTGCCTGGGAGAGCTCGCGCTCTCCACCGAGCCGCAGGTGAAGCAGTTCTTCATCACGATGCCCGGTCAGGAGCGTGAATGTTTGCAGCGGAAGCTCTATGTCCTGCGCCGGAGGATCGAGAAGGCGCTTGAGAAACCCAAGGACCTTGATCTGAGCCAGTTCTACATCTGCAGTCTCTCGCACACCGTCATCGTCTATAAAGGACTCCTCACTGGGGACCAGGTGCCGGAGTACTACCCGGACCTCTCTGATGAGTACTTCACCAGCCCCTTCTCGATCGTCCATTCACGGTTCAGTACCAATACCCTCCCCGAGTGGAGGCTTGCACAGCCTTTCAGGTATCTAGCCCACAATGGTGAGATCAACACCGTGAAGGGTAACATAAACAGGCAGCGGGCAAGGGAGGGCTTCATGTCCTCCAAGGTCATCGGGGACGAGATCCGGGACATCATCCCGATCATCGATGAGTCCGGTTCGGACTCCGCGATCTTCGATAACGTCCTCGAGCTCTTCACCATGGCAGGGAGGTCTATCCCCCATGTCATGATGATGATGATCCCCGAGGCCTATTCCCCAGAGATCCAGATGAGCGCTGACAAACGGGCGTTCTATGAATACCATACCACGATCATGGAACCGTGGGACGGCCCTGCAGCTGTCGTCTTCACCGACGGCAGGTACATCGGGGCAACACTCGACCGAAACGGCCTGCGGCCGGCACGGTATACCGTGACCCAGGACGGCCTGATCATCCTGGCCTCGGAGACCGGGGTCGTCGACCTTCCCGCGGAGCAGGTCCGGAGTAAGGGCCGGCTCCAGCCGGGGAAGATGTTCCTCGTCGACCTGGAGCAGCATGCCATCGTCCCGGACAACGTCATCAAGGCGAAACTCTCGAGGCAGTATCCCTACAGGCGATGGGTGAAGGACCGGAAGATCGAACTCCGAGGGCTCTTCATGCCGTCAGGCGTGCCCAAGATGGACAAGGATGAGCTGCTCCACAAGCAGATCCTCTTCGGCTACACCGACGAGGACCTCAAGACGCTCATGACCCCGATGGCAAAACAGGGCCAGGAGGCGATCGGGTCGATGGGGAACGACACCGGGCTCGCTGTCCTCTCCAACCGTTCTGACCTCCTTTTCAGCTACTTCAAGCAGATGTTCGCCCAGGTGACGAACCCGCCGATCGACCCCCTGCGGGAACAGCTCGTCATGTCCCTCGAGAGTTATATCGAGAACGAGAGCAACCCCCTCGACATCGAGGAGACGCAGTACCGGGCACTGAAGCTCGGTCACCCGATCTTGAGCACACGCGACATGATGCGTCTGAGGAACAACAGTCATGAGGACCTGAAGACCGTCGACCTCGATATTACCTTCGAGCCGGACGAGACGGGGAAGAACCTCGAAGCTGCCCTTGCCGGGATCTTCGAACAGGCTGAGGAGCTTGCGAACTCAGGGACCTCCCTGCTGATCCTCACTGACAAGAACGCAGGCCCGGGAAGGGCCCCGATCCCTTCACTGCTGGCGGTCTCCGGCCTGCACCAGCATATGATCAGGAAAGGACTCCGCGGAAAGATCGGTATCATCATCGAGACCGGTGAAGCCAGGGAAGTCTTCCACTTCGCCCTGCTCATCGCCTTCGGCTGTGATGCATTCTGCCCGTATATCGCATTCTCTACCGTAAGGGACCTGGCAGAGACCGGCAAGCTCGGCCACCTCACCCCAGAGATCGCATCCGACAACTATGTCAATGCCATCAAGAAGGGTCTGTTGAAGACCTTCAGCAGGATGGGTATCTCGACCCTGCACAGTTTCTTCAATACGCAGATCTTCGAGGCAGTCGGCCTCAACCACGATATCATCGAAACCTACTTCACCGGTACCGTATCGCGGATCGGCGGTGTCGGGCTCGAGGAGCTCAACAAGGAAGCCGCCGCCAGGATGGAACAGAGCTACCCGTCGAACGGGATAGCCCCGAGGCTGCGTGAGCCCGGCGGTGCCTATCGGTACCGGAGGAACAGCATCAAGCACTACTGGTCCCCTGAAGCCATCTACAAGCTCCAGCATGCGACCAAGACGAACGACTACTCGGTCTTCAAGCAGTTCTCCTCCCTCATGGATGAGTCCTACCGGGAGAACGGTGAGATCAGGGGCCTGATCCACTTCAAGGATACGAAGCCAATACCTCTCGATGAGGTGGAGCCGCTGGAATCAATCACGAAGCGGTTCGTCTCAGCAGCGATGTCCATCGGTTCGATCAGCAGGGAAGCCCACGAGACTGTGGCGATCGCCATGAACAGGATCGGGGCGAAGAGCAACAGCGGTGAGGGCGGTGAGGACCCGGTACGGTCCAAGCCCCTGCCAAACGGCGACTCTAAGCGGTCGAGGATCAAGCAGATCGCCTCCGGACGGTTCGGCGTGACCACCGAATACCTCATGAGTGCAGACGAGCTGCAGATCAAGATGGCCCAGGGAGCCAAGCCCGGGGAGGGCGGACAGCTCCCGGGAGCGAAGGTCTCCGAGTATATCGCGAAGATCCGTCATACCACACCCGGTGTGACGCTCATCTCACCTCCGCCCCACCATGATATCTACTCGATCGAGGATCTCGCCCAGCTGATCAAGGACCTCAAGACCGTCAACAGCGGTGCCGAGGTCTCAGTCAAGCTGGTATCAGAAGCGGGTGTCGGGACCATCGCCTCCGGCGTCGCGAAGGCGAAGGCCGACAGGGTCCTCATCTCAGGACAGAACGGCGGTACCGGGGCCTCCCCGCTGACCGCTATCAAGCATGCAGGACTGCCGTGGGAACTCGGGCTTGCCGAGACCCAGCAGTCGCTGATCCTCAACAACCTCAGGAGCCAGATCATCGTCCAGGTGGACGGTCACCTCAAGACCGGCCGTGACCTGGCGATCGCGACCCTCCTCGGTGCTGAGGAGTACGGGTTCGGTACCTCCCTGCTCATCACGCTCGGATGCGTCATGATGCGGAAGTGCCACCTCAATACCTGCCCCGTAGGTGTGGCCACCCAGGACCCTGAACTGAGGAAACGGTTCAAGGGGAAGGCCGATTACGCCGAGGCATTCCTGCGGTTCGTCGCCAGGGAGTTCAGGGAGTACATGGCCCAGCTGGGATTCAGGAGTGTCGAGGAGATGGTCGGACGTGTCGACCTGCTCGACTTCCAGCCGGCTATCGACAAGTGGAAGGCCAACCATGTGAACCTTGAGAAGATCCTCAATGCGGAACACCTCGAGGACAAGCCCGTGCTCCACTTCACGAAGAAGATCATCGAGAACCACCCGACGGACCTCGACCTCGCGATCGAGAAAGAGCTCAAGAAGTTCTGGAAGGACCCCACCCCGACGACGATCGAGTTCCCGATACGGAACATCCACCGTACGGTGGGGGCCGCGATCAGCGGCAGGCTCGTGCAGCAGTTCGGGCCTGACGGCCTCCCGGATGACACCCTCACGATAAAGCTGAAGGGGTCCGCAGGCCAGAGTTTCGGTGCGTTCCTCGCACCCGGCATCACGCTCGATCTCAAGGGTGATGTGAACGACTACATGGGGAAGGGCCTGAGCGGCGGAAAGATCGTGCTCACCCCGACCGAAGGATCCAGATTCAAGCCAGAGCGGAACATCATCAGCGGGAACGTCGTGCTCTACGGTGCCACCAGTGGTGAGATCTACATCAACGGGATGGCCGGCGAACGGTTCGCTGTCCGGAACAGCGGGGCTACCGCGGTAGTCGAAGGTGTGGGTGACCACGGATGTGAGTACATGACCGGGGGAACGGTGGTCGTCATCGGTGATACCGGCAAGAACTTCGCCGCAGGTATGAGCGGCGGGATCGCCTATGTCTATGATCCTTCCGAGCTCTTCGATACCAGGTGCAACCTCGATATGGTAGAGCTCGAAGGTGTCTGGAGCAAGGATGACAAGTATGTGCTCAAGGGACTCATCCAGGAGCACTACGACCTGACGGGAAGCCGGGTAGCACAGATGATCCTCGAGAACTGGGAAGCCCAGCTCCCGCTCTTCGTGAAGGTCATCCCCGTTGACTACCGAAAGGTACTGGAACGAATGAAGATGAACGAGGACAGGGACAATGAGACTCTGTCAGTAACCGAGGAGGTCTATGATGGCTAAACATAATGGATTCATGACGATCGACCGGCAAGCACCATCGTACCGGCCCGTGGATGAGCGTAAGAAGGATTTCGATCCGGTCCAGGTAGATCTCTCCGATGAGCAGATCAAGAAGCAGGCTAACCGGTGCATGGACTGCGGTGTGCCGTTCTGCCATATGTACGGCTGCCCGGTGGGGAACAGGGTCCCGGACTACTCCGATGCCCTCTACCATGACAACTGGGAGGAGGCCTTAGAGCTCCTCCATTCGACGAACAACTTCCCTGATTTCACCGGGAGGATCTGTCCCGCCCTCTGTGAGGCGGCCTGTACCCTCTCGATCAATGATGAGCCGACGACCTGTCAGCATATCGAGATGAAGATCGCCGAGCACGGCTGGGAGCAGGGGTGGATCACCCCCCAGGTCGCACCGGTTAAGACCGGAAAGAGCATTGCCGTGATCGGGTCAGGGCCATCAGGCCTTGCTGCAGCCCAGCAGCTCGCCCGCCAGGGACATGATGTCACCGTGTTCGAGAAGTCCGACCGGATCGGCGGGCTGCTCATGTACGGCATCCCGAACTTCAAGCTGGAGAAGGGGGTCGTCGAGAGACGGCTCGACCAGATGCGGGCTGAGGGTGTGAAATTCGAGACCGAGGTCGAGGTCGGGCGTGATATTTCGACCCGTTACCTCAAGAAGAACTACGATGTGGTGCTGATCGCTGCGGGTACCCCGAAGCCGAGGGACCTCGCTGTTCCCGGCAGGGACCTCAAGGGGGTCTACTTTGCCCTCGATTTCCTTGCCCAGCAGACGAAACAGGTGCTTGGAGACACCATCCCCAAGGATGAGCTGATCGATCCCAAGGGGAAGAAGATCGTGGTCATCGGGGGCGGGGACACCGGTTCTGACTGTGTCGGTTCCGTGATCAGGCGCGGCTGCAAGTCCGTGACCCAGATCGAGCTGCTCCCCCAGCCGTCGGAGGGCCGTGAGGTAGGGAACCCCTGGCCGGAGTGGCCGAGGATCCTGAGGACCTCGACCTCCCACAAGGAGGGCTGCGAGCGTCTCTGGAGCATCGCCACCAAGGAGATCTACGGCAAGAACGGGAAGGTCACCAAGGTCGGCTGTGCCCGGCTGGACTGGGAAGGGCGATCCTTCAAGGAGATCACCGGATCGGACTTCCTCATCGATGCTGACATCGTGCTGCTGAGTATGGGGTTCGTTCCCTACAAGGACTCTCCCCTGGTTGAAGGCTTCGGCCTCGCTACCGATGAACGCGGAAACATCGCCGTGGAAGAGGACTACATGAGCTCGGTAGACGGTGTGTTCGCTACCGGTGATGCCGTCATGGGAGCCTCCCTGGTGGTCCATGCCATTGCGCAGGGACGGAATGCCGCTGAAGGCATCGATGCATACCTGAAGTCGCTATAAGAATCTTTCATTGCCCCAGAAGAGAAGAACCCGCTTACAATGAGCGGGTTCTTCTTGAATGAATTGTTCAGTATTGGTCAGATCTGGCTCATCAGGCCCTTGATGAGCAGCTTGAGCTGGATGGGGACGAGGATGACCGGGTCCGTGCCGTACTCCTCGGTCAGTGTCTCCCTCCTGAGCAGCACCCGCTGGCAGAGGGAGAGCAGTGAGTTCGAGATCATCTCGCCGATGAGCTGCGGCGGGTAGTCGAGCTGCAGATCCCGCTGGTTGAGCTCCTCGAGAATCATATTCGTGAAGGGGTTCTCGAAGCCTTTCAGGACAGCCTTCATCTCCTCATAGAACCGGGTCTCAGGATATTTCTGGAAATAGGTGTCGAATACCCCGGTGAACTTGAGTTCCCGCTGGTACTCATCCACGAACGAGGTGATCAGTGCTTCGGACATATCGAAGATCTTCTTGATCCCGAGTCCGCTGGCAGCCGTGAAGAGCTCCTCGAGGCGGGTGAAGATCCGTTTGAGGACCCTGATCTCGACAGCGAAGGCAATCTCCTCCTTGGAGCCGTAATACCGGTAGACCGTCTGCCGTGAGATCCCCGACGCTGCTGCGATATCCTCCATCGTGCTGGTATACAGACCGTGCTCGATGAAGAAGTCCTCAGCTACTTCCAGGAGATTGTTCCTTCGCTTGATACGTAACGGGGTCAGTTCCTCAGTCTCTTCTGCCATGCTCACTTCCTTCAGGGGTGATCCGGATACGATAGCTGCAGGGAACCCCTCCGGCGATCCTGTATGCATCATGCAGGTGGATCATCCCCGGGAAGTCCCCCCCGACACCCCTCTGCCTATAGTCTATCGTACACGTGTTAAATTTTCCATACGGCAACTGGTGAATATGCTCAGAGTTATCCAAATCCTCTTGGGTCCATGGTAGGATCCCCATCCCGAAGAGCTGCCGGTCACCGGTGATCGTGATCCCAGAACCCGCACTATCTGTGATGCTGCATCGCCTGATGTCGCTGCGGTTCCCGTTCTCCTGCGGCCTCATATAGAGATGGGGAAGCTCTGCTACCGGCAGGGACCAGTTCCCGACCTTCATGCCCTGTTTCCGGTCCCAGTAGCTCTCTCCGGGGCCACGCCCGTACCAGGAGAAGGTATCCAGACGCTGGGTAAGACCGAAGGTCATCCCGAAGCGCATGAGGTCCCGTCCCGGGGTCCCTTCCATCGTGATCGTGAGGCTATCCGATACGGTATAGGTGATTGTGAGTCCGGCTGGGAAAAGCCGGGAGCGCAAGCGCACCGTCACGATGGGTATCCCGTCCTCCCGACTCACCTCGAACTGCTTCAGTTTCAGCCGTTCCGTACCACGGCGGGAACGCCTGTCAGGGAAGAAGGGAGAGAGGTGCGGAAAGAGGTTGGAGAGGTCCCGGTCATTATCGGTGGCTGCCCTCCAGAAGTTCGGGACAAGCGGGGCTGCGAGCAGGTTCTTCCCCCCGATCTCAAGACCGGTCAGTGCACCGGTAGCCTTACACCATCGGTAGGTGCAGGGACCTCCACTGATGATGAGAGAATCAGCCGAATTGGTCACTGAGACAGCGGCTGTGCCGGACTTCTCTTCGATCCCCTCCCAGGGATCGAAGAGGAACTGCTCCCAGGCGATCTCATGTCCCGCATCCGCCCAGGGGGATGCTTCCGGGGTAAGCACAGAGGCAGTGAGGACCGTCTCGCAGCCTTCAAAGCTGAGTCCTTCCGGTATCGTGACCGATAGGGACTCCTGCGGCGGCAGGTCCTGCAGTATCAGTGATTCTTCCCGATCCTCCTGCCTGTCCGCAGAGGAAGTGAAGGTGAGACGGTAGCCTGACAGGTCGAGGAACTCATAGAGGTTGGTGACCGTCAGGCTGCCTGCCGTCCGGTTCAGGGAGAACCTGATCCGCTGGTACTGCTTCTTTACTTCGCTGATCGATGGGTGCAGGGATCTGTCCGCGGCAACGATCCCGTTGGCGCAGTAGTAGCGGTGACTCTTCGCCTCACCGAAATCGCCGCCGTAGAGCCACCTCTCGGTACCGTCATCTGCGCATGTACGGATCGACTGGTCGACGAAGTCCCAGATGAACCCGCCGGCGATGTTGGGGTACTGCTCGAACCGGTCGGTGTACTCGTCGAGATTGCCGAGGCTGTTCTCCATGGCATGTGCGTATTCACAGAGGATCATCGGCTTCCCCCGGTAGCGGTCAGCCCTGCAGGGCTTGTGCTCTGCCCCGAGGTGGTTCATGATGGAATCGGAGAGGGAGATCTTTAGGTCCTGGTGGTTCCCCACGGTATCGAGGGCTTCGACCTTCGGGTACATCCGGGAGATCACGTCACTGACGTCCATGAGGAGGTCCCCCTCGTAATGGAACGGCCGTGTGGTATCGAGGGTAAGGGCAGCTTCCTTCATGGCGATGAAGTTCTCCCCATGCCCCGCCTCGTTCCCGAGGGACCACATGAAGATGCAGCAGTGGTTCCTGTCCCGCAGGACCATCCGTTCCATCCGGTCGATGACCGCGGCCTTCCACCGGTCATCGGATCCCGGGATCCCCTTTCTCCTGATCGCGTGGGTCTCCACATCGGCTTCATCCATGACGTAGAACCCGTACTCGTCGCAGAGGTCGTAGAAATAGGGATCATTGGGGTAATGGCTCGTCCGTATGGCGTTGATGTTGTGCTGCTTCATGATCCGCAGGTCCTCGTGGTACCGCTCCCGAGGTACAGCCCAGCCATAGTCGGGATCGAACTCATGCCGGTTCACCCCCCTGATGGCTATCGGCCTCCCGTTGCAGAGGAGCTGCTCATCGCGGATCTCGATCTTCCGGAACCCGGTACGGTGGCTCTTGTATTCCAGCACCCTCCCGTCACCGTCCCTGAGGCAGAGGATGACCCGGTAGAGGTTCGGCACCTCGGCACTCCAGAGGGATGGTGAAAGAACCGTACTGGCTGTGTCGACGGTGACCGTCGCATTGGCGTCGACTTCGAATGGGAGGAGGGCAAGGGAGGTGAACTCATCCCGGCCGAGGAGGATCTCCACCGAACCTGCCGCAGGGGAAGGGGAGGTGTTCCGGATGCTGAGCTTGTTCAAAAGCGCGGCATCCCGGTACCCCTCATCAAGGTCGGCCCTGGTGAAGATGTCCCTGATATGGACGGCGGGTTCCGCATAGAGATAGACCTCCCGGTAGATCCCGCTGAAGAACCACATATCCTGGTCCTCGAGGTAGGTCCCGTCAGAGTACCGGCAGACCTCCACCCTGATGATGTTCTCCCCCTGCTGGAGGAGTTCATCCACCCTGAACTCAGCCGGCGTCATCGACCCCTGGGAGTACCCGACCTCGATGCCGTTGACCCAGAGCGTCATCGCCGATTTTACTGCCCCGAAATGGAGGTAGATGACCCTCCCTGCCCAGGTTCCCGGCAGCGAGAACCGCCGCTGGTAGATCCCGGTGGGGGTATCGGCATGGTCTATCCGGGGGATGCAGCTCTTGCGTTTGCTGATCGCCGGCGGGTAGTCGAAGGCGAGGTAGTAGGGGGTGCCGTATCCCTGGAGTTCCCAGACTCCCGGCACGGTGATCTCATCCCAGCTGTCATCCTCGGTCGAGAGCTCCCGTTCCTTATAGGTCGGCGAGAAGCTGAATCGCCAGCTCCCGTTGAGAGAGAGCTTCCAGGGGGATCTCTCCCCGTTCTCTCTGTCGTCGGGATCACCCCAGGGTCCGCCGGACTTTGCAGGGTCCATCACTGCGGTGAGGCTGTCGTAGGGAAAAAAGGAGGTATGGGACGGTTCCTTGTTGATCCCAAAGACTGCAGGGTCTTCCCATCGGTACATCAAAGCCCCTCCTTTTTCTGTTACAGGATGTAACAAGATAGTAGCATGGGAGAGACTGGGAGTAAAGCTAAAGCTGCTGAAGAGCCTTCTTTCTCCCTGTGAGGACGAGGAGCAGGACACAGCAGATGATGACGGCAAGGTAGCAGACCGGGATCACGATCAGGGCTGTGTTGAGTGAGTGGGTGTCCGCGATGTAGCCCATGACCCAGGGGGCGGCCCCGAAGCCCGGTACCCCGAAACAGGAGAGGAGGATGAACAGCAGGGTAGAGTCCCCGTCGACGAAGGTCGTGGAGACTGACTGGATCGTCGGCCAGTAGGGTGCCACGGCGAACCCTGAGATGAAGAGCATCAGGAAGAAGAGCAGCAACGAGGGAGTCGTGTAGATCCCCAGGCTCACGAGGAACCCGGCGACCGATACCGCGAGCAGCAGCCAGCGATCCTTGTAGTGGTTCTCTGTCAGCTTCCCGGTCGTCATCCTCCCGGCAGCCATGGCAAGGGCGAAGAGTGCCGTACCGATACCCCCTGCATGGGGGAGTGCGTGGAAATGGACCTGGATATAGCTTGCGCTCCAGTAGGTGAAGGCCGCCTCGGCGGCACCCCCGAAGAAGATGGCAACGGCCAGGACCCAGAAGACCGGCTGCCTGATGCACTTCATCCAGTAGGTGTAGTGAACTGAAGAGCCTGACTCCACGATCGAGTCGTCTTTCGGGAAGAAGAGGACCGAGGTGATGAGTGTGAGCGACCCGCTCACGATGAAGAGGGTCCTCCAGGGGACCCGGTAGGTCAGGAGGAAGCCGGTGACCAGGACGGTCACGACGACCCCGATCGAGTAGAAGGCATTCACATAGTTGAGGTACCTGTTCGACTCCCCCGGATGGGCATCATGGACGAGGGGGTTGGTCAAGGCCTCGATGAACCCGCAGCCGACACCCATGACCATCATGCAGACCATGACGAACTGGTAGGTGCCTGCAAGTCCGGCACCGATCAAGGAGAGCCCAACGACAGCCATACCGACCCCGACGACAATGCGCTTGGACAGCTTGGCGGCTATGAACCCGCTGATGAAGAGACTGGCAAGGATGAGGAAGCTCTTCACGCCGCCGAGGGCTCCTCCCTCGGTGTAGGTGAACGAGAAATCCTCAGCCATGGCGAGCAGGCAGATAGGGGTGATGACCATGCTCGCTGCATAGACGAAGAGTGCCGTGCTTGCCGCGATGTCGATACGTCTGATACTCATGCGTGACAGTATAGTTCGAGTGCATGACAACATCAAGAAGAGGTGGTATGATCATGAGATGAAACAGAACATAATAGGGGTCTATACCGGCAACGGAAAGGGAAAGACGACAGCGGCACTCGGGATGATCTTCAGGGCCTGCGGCCATGGGGGGCAGTGCGGGGTGCTCCAGTTCATCAAGAGCGGGCCGGAAGACTGGGGCGAATACAAGACGGCAAAGAGACTCGGGATCGACTGGGAGAATTACGGGAACGGGTTCACCTGGAAGGAGAAGGATCACAGCAGGTCCATCGAGGAGGTCCGCAACGGCTGGGAGCAGGCGAAACGCTGGATGCTCTCAGGGCGCTATGACCTCATCCTCCTCGATGAGATCTCCTATGTGCTCACCTATGGGTGGCTCGATGCGGGAGAAGTGGTCTCCTGGCTCTCAGGGCATCGGGAGGAACTCCCGACGCTGCTGCTGACCGGGAGGAAGATGCCGGAACCAGTCATAGAACTCGCCGATATGGTCTCGGAGATCCGGGATGTGAAGCATCACTTCACCCGGGGGATCCCCGCGCAGAAGGGGATCGAGTTCTAGATGCGTTCCGGGCGGTTGCGGTAGTAGAGCAGGACCGAGAAGGCGATGATCACCATGCCGGTGACGCTGATGAGGTCCGCCTTGTCGGCGGGGAAGATGATCCAGCTCAGGATCGCACCGGCTACCGGGATGATGAACTTGAAGATGTTGATCTCACTCACCTTGATCTCCGGTACCTGCAGCATGGTGTACCAGATCGAGAATGCCGCGGCGGAGACGATGCTCAGCCAGAGGAGAGCCCCATAGAACTCGAGCGGGAGGTCGAAGGTCGGCCTGCCCTCGAAGATCAGTGAGGCAGCGAGCAGCATGAAGCCCCCGATGAAGAGCTGGGTAGCATTGAGCAGGAGCGGGCTGTTCGGCCGGGTCTTGACGATCACCTGGCTGAATGCGTTCGTGACGCTCGATAGGATGAGCAGCCCGATCCCCAGCAGCTCGGCGTTCCCTGTCGGGGTACCGCTGTTCCTGCCGATACTGATCAGGATGACCCCTGTGAGGGCAATGGAGAGGCTGATGACCTTCTGGCGGTTCAGCCGGTCGTTGGAGATGCAGAAATGGGTGGTGATCGCGGTAACGAGAGGTCCTGCACCGTTTATGATCGCGGCAATGGCTGCCGGGAGCAGGTTGACCCCGTTGAAGTAGAGACCGTACATGATCCCTGTCTGTAGCAGGCCGACGAGGAGGGCTGTCCTCCAGCTGGCTTTCAGGAAGCCCAGGAGGTTCTTACGCTCTTTGGTCAGCAGCAGTACGAGCAGCCCCGCGAGCATGAACCTGATGCCTGCGAAGAAGAGGGGATCAGCGTAGGTGAGTCCCAGCTTGACACCTGCGAAGGCAGTTGACCAGAGCAGGCAGGCAAGTATGGCTTTCGAGTAGTATTTCCACATAATGTGCGAGTATAGCCAAATGGTTTGGGTGATGCAATACCATTGTTGACGGATGAAGCAGATAGCGGGTACACTGACTGATGATACGGAAGATAAGGAAGTGAGCAGGTGAAAAGAAAGATGACGAGCAACCAGGAGGATTACCTCGAGGCGATCCATAAGATCCTGCAGGAGAAACCGGTGGTACGACCGAAGGAGATCGCCGAGGAGCTGGATGTCAGCAAGCCGAGCGTCACCTCCGCCCTGCAGACCCTTGCACGGGAAGGCTTGGTCAATTACGAGCCCTACGGCCTGGTAACCCTGACTGAGGCCGGCGAGAACCAGGCGAAGTTCGTCTTCCAGAAGCACCGGATCATCTGTGAGTTCTTCGAGCGGATCATCGGGATCGAACCCGGGGAAGCCGAGGAACAGGCCTGCATGATGGAGCATGGGCTCAATCGCCATACCCTCAGGCACCTCATTCAGTTCATGCGGTACCAGTATGAGCAGGAGGGAGGGAAGGACCAGTGGCTCCGGCGTTTCTCCTCCTACTGCGATGAGCATCCCCTTGATGATCTTGACCCTGACCAGGTAGAGGAGTATCTCCACAACCATACGGGAACCTGACCATGGTCAAGCGGGTAGTACTCATCGGGGCAGGGCTCAGGGGCCTTGATATCTACGGGACCTGGCTCGCCTCCCATCCGGAGGCTGCGCGGGTAACCGCGGTCGCAGAACCTGACCCCCTCCGGAGGTCCGCTGCCGCGAAGCTCTTCTCTTTAGGGGAGAAAGCGCTCTTCCCTACGTACGAAGAACTGCTGCAGGAGCGCATACCGGCCGATATAGCGTTGATCTGCACCCAGGACCGGCTCCATGCGGGGCCTGCAGTCGCCGCGATGGAGATCGGGTACGACGTGATCCTCGAGAAGCCGCTCGGGGTGACCGAAGAGGAGTGCGAGAGGGTCTACCGTACAGCGAAGCAGCTGGGGCGGAAGCTCTACCTCTGCCACGTCCTCAGGTATACCGGGTTCTTCTCAACCGTGAAACGAAGCATCGCCTCAGGACTCATCGGGGAGATCATCCATATCGAGCAGGCTGAGCACGTCACCTACTGGCACTTCTCCCACTCCTATGTGAGGGGGAACTGGCGGAGGGAGGCAGACTCCTCCCCGGTGGTCATCGCCAAATGCTGCCATGACATAGACATCATCTCCTGGCTGCTCGACGATCCTGTCATCTCCGTCGCCTCGACCGGGGCCCTTACGTGGTACACCGGGGCACATGCACCTGCGGGGGCTCCCCCTTACTGCCTGGACGGATGTCCGGAAGAGAGGACATGCCCCTGGTATGCCCCGCGGGTCTACCGGCAGGCTCTGCCGTTAGTCAGCGGGTTCCGGCATGCTGAGAGCCGGCTGCTCAGGGCAGCAGGTACGTTCATCACCGCATGCCCTGAGTTCGTGAGAAAACTCTGCAGCAGGTTCAGGCCGCTGAGGTTCCTCTCGGAATGGGACCTCTGGCCTGCCACGGCTGTCACTACCGACCTCACTGCCGAAGGGAAGCTCGCTGCCCTGAAGGACGGACCCTACGGGAGGTGTGTATACCGCTGTGACAATGACGTGCCCGACCACCAGGTGGTCATGATGCAGACAGCAGGCGGGAAGAGTGCGGTCCTTACCATGGAGGGCCACTCCTACCTCGAGGGACGGTGGATCCGTATCGACGGTTCGGCAGGGACCCTCGAGGGGTGGTTCACCATGGCCGGGGAACGGCTCTGGTACTTCGATCACCGAGATGGGAAGAAGTGGCTGCTCTGGGAGGAGAAGAATACCCCCTCCGGTCACGGCGGAGGGGACATCGGGCTGATGGAATCGATCTTCCTCAACCATGAGGAGGACAGTACCCCAACACTCGAGGAGCTCCTTGTGAGCTACCGGATCGGCTTCGCTGCCGAACGGGCCCGGAAGGAGGGACGCATCGTCCCTATTGTCCGGAGCTGATCTGCTGGTTGTACCGCACGACGAGGTGGACCTTCGCCTCGCTCTTCCCGATATTCTCTATGGAGTGCTCGATATCACAGTGGTATGAGATGAAATCCCCCTTCTTCAGGTCACCGGTATTGGAACCGGCCCGCACCCTGACCTCCCCCTTGATGACCGAGAGGAACTCCTCGGTCTTCGGGAAGTGGGCATCCGAGGAGAGACTGGCACCCGGGGCGATGGTCAGGATATACATCTCAAGATCCTCCACCATGCTCAGGGGGGAGAGTACGTGGATGTGGACTCCCTCATCATCGGTGTCGAGGGTGGTGATGTTCTCGTACCGGTTGATCCTGAACTTCCGCTGGGGTTCAGTGTCACCCGCGAGGAGCGAATGTATCTCGACCCCGAGGCCTTGGGCTATCTTCCATACGGTCGCGACCGTCGGGTTGACTTTATCAGATTCTATCTGGCTCAGCATCGCCTTGGATACCCCGCTGCGCTCGGAGAGCACGTTCAGGGTGAATCCCTGTGAATTCCTCAGCTGCTGGATGTTCTTGCCGATCTTCGGTGGTCTTTCCATTGATTATCTCCTTACCGGTCTCTGTTTGATATAGTGGAACAGGTTTGACATAGTGAAACAAGTTTACTATAATGAAAACAGTTCACTATATTGTATTGTGAATCAGGATATTCGTCAAGAAAGAGAGGCAGGTAAGAGTTCATGAAACGGATTATGATAAACGGGTCACTCGGACAGCTCGGATCTGAGATCGCCGTAGCACTGAGGGAGCGGTACGGGTGCGATAACGTCATCCTCACCGACATCAGGGATGATGCCAACGTGGAACTGGTCAATTCAGGGCCGTTCTACAAGGTGGACTGCCGGGATGGGGAGCGGCTGGCCGAGCTGGTGAGGGAATACCGGGTCGATACGATCTACCACCTGGCTGCGCTGCTCTCCGCGACAGCGGAGATGAAGCCCCAGGTAGCCTGGGATATCAACATGAACGGGCTCATGGTAGCCTTAGAGGTGGCCAGGGGCGAGGGGTGCTCGATCTTCACCCCCTCATCCATCGGTTCCTTCGGGCCGACCACACCGAAGGACTTCACGCCGCAGGATACGGTACAGCGGCCTACTTCCATGTACGGCATCACGAAGGTGGCGGGAGAGCTCTTGTGCGACTACTACTACCATAAGTACGATGTCGATACGAGAGGGGTCCGGTACCCCGGGATCATCTCGAACATGACCCCTCCCGGGGGCGGGACGACCGACTATGCCGTCGAGATCTACTATGCGGCAGTCGAGCAGGGAAGGTACGAATGTCCGCTCTCAGGCAGCACCTACCTTGACATGATGTATATGCCTGATGCTGTGGAGGCTGCTGTCTCCATCATGGAGGCTGACGGGGGCCGGCTGAGGCATCGCAATGCCTTCAACGTGACCGCGATGAGCTTCTGCCCGGAAGAGCAGGCAGCCTATATCAGGAACCATATACCGGATTTCCAGATCAGCTACAAGATCGACCCGGTGAAGCAGGCTATCGCCGATTCCTGGCCCAACTCCCTTGAGGATTATGCTGCCAGGGTCGAGTGGGGCTGGAAGCCGAAGTATGACCTGCATGCCATGACTGCAGATATGATCAGGACCCTGCAGGACAGAAGAAGAGGAGGCAAAGAGGATGTTTGACAGGATGAAGGATGACCTTAGGAGTCTGTTCAAGGAGCTGGATACACAGGGGCTCTACAAGCGGGAACGCATCATCACGACCCCGCAGGATTCCCATATACAGGTGTCGACGGGAGAGGAGGTGCTGAACTTCTGCGCGAACAACTACCTCGGCCTCGCCAATGACCCCGATGTGGTCGAGGCGGCTTCCCGGACGATGCGGGAGTGGGGCTACGGCCTCTCCTCGGTCAGGTTCATCTGCGGGACCCAGGCGATCCACAAGGAGCTGGAGAGCAGGGTGAGCAGGTTCCTCGGCACCGAGGATACCATCCTCTATGCCGCCTGCTTCGATGCGAACGGCGGGCTCTTCGAACCATTGCTCGGAGCGGAGGATGCACTCATCTCCGATGAGCTCAACCATGCCTCCATCATCGACGGGGTCCGGCTGTGCAAAGCCCGGAGGTTCCGCTATGCCCATTCGGATATGGCGGACCTGGAACGGTGCCTGGTAGAGGCGAAGGATGCACGGTACCGGCTGATCGCTACCGACGGGGTCTTCTCCATGGATGGGGATATCGCAGACCTGAAGGGGATATGCGACCTTGCCGAGAAGTATGATGCCCTCGTCATGGTCGATGACTCCCATGCCACGGGATTCATCGGGGAGAACGGCCGGGGGACGAGCGAGTACTGCGGTGTGCTTGGTCGTGTCGACCTGGTCACCACCACCTTCGGCAAGGCGTTAGGCGGTGCGAACGGGGGCTGTA
Organism: Spirochaetia bacterium; assembly: GCA_963677595.1. GTDB lineage: Bacteria > Spirochaetota > Spirochaetia > CAKZLE01 > CAKZLE01 > CAKZLE01. The sequence continues at coordinate 460,829 of OY782041.1, read as the reverse complement.
CCTCCGGTCGGAAGGAGCTCATCGAGCTGCTCAGGCAGCGTTCACGCCCCTATCTCTTCTCGAACACCCTTGCCCCGGCAGTCGTCGGGGGGACCCTGGCCGTGCTGGACAAACTCGAGGGCGACTCAGCTGCACGGAGGCGCGTGACCGAATCAGCGAGATATTTCAAGTCTGAGATGGTCAAAGCCGGATTCGATATCGTGAGAGGTGATACGCCGATCGTACCGGTCATGCTCTATGATGAGGTCACTGCCGTCTCGTTCGCAGATGAGCTGCTGAAAGAGGGGATCTACGTGATCGGGTTCGTCTATCCCGTCGTGCCGAAGGGGAAGGCAAGGATCAGGGTCCAGATCTCCGCTGCCCACACGGATGAGGACCTGGATCGTGCTATTGATGCCTTCAAGCGGGTCGGCCTGAGGACCGGGGTGATCACCTCGTTATGATCACGGCGTCGTGGACCTGCTTCCCGTACTCCTCGAGGGCTTTCAGGATGAGCTTCTGCTCACCTGTGGTCTCCTTGCTCTCCGCCTTCTCCCTGATCTTCCGGGTATAGAACTGGTAGCTGATCATGATATCCCCGGGAGGGAAGAGGAGCCTGCTCGCGCAGAAGTTGTCCCACTTCCGCTTCTCTTCGGGTGAGAGCGCCTCTGGATAGTTCCTGCAGGTGTATCTCCAGAGCATCTCCGCGATCCTCTTGTCCTCGAACCTGAGGTTCAGCTGCAGCAGGTCCCCGGGATCAGCGCGGTGGATGATGGAGAAGCGTTCCTTATCATCGTCATTGAAGAAGCCCCCGGAGTAGATCTGGAAGTCGGGGTCATTACTCGCTTCCTGGTAGGGGGCACCGTAGAAGGCATGGATCTTCCCGATGACGTCAGGACGTTCCCTCAAGCGCTTGTAGTTCTTCCTGCACAGCTCCTTGTCGATATGGAGCCGGTCTGCTACCTCGTCGGTGAAGATCGACAGGGGTGAGATGAATGGACACTTGTTGAGGCTGACCTTAGTAAGCATGAAGTGAGAGCTCAGGTCCTCCGTCTTTGCGTGAATCAGCTCCTCCGGGTCGTGTGAGAGATCGAAGCAGTAGACCGCGTTGCTGTTGTGCGGGTCTGCCGCGAGCGGCATCAGCAGTGCTGAACAGCCGTGTTCGGTCGTATGGGAACCCGCCGTGTGGAGGAAGGGTGTCTGCTTGTGCATGTCGATCTCACCCTTGAGGGTCCGCTTGAGCCGGTGGGAGAAGGCATAGTTGTAGAGGTTCGGCTGGTGCTGCTTCACGAGCCGTGCGACACTGATGGTCGCATAGACATCGGCAAGGGCGTCATGCGCATCCTCATGGCTGATGTTGTTGGCCTTCGTCAGGTGCTCGAGCTTGAAGGAGGGCCTGTCCTTCTCATTCCTCGGCCAGGTGATCCCATCAGGCCGCAGGTCATGTGCGGCCCTGAGCATGTCCATGACATCCCACCTGCTGTTCCCGTTGGCGTACTCCCTCACATAGGGATCGTAGAAGTTCCGGTAGAGGGCATTCCGTACCAGTTCATCATCGAAGCTGATGTTGTTATAGCCCACGACACAGGTATTGGGGCGGGAGAACTCGGTGAAGACCCGGTCGATGAACTCCTTCTCAGGGAGCCCCTTCTCCAGGGTGTCCTGGGGCGTGATTCCGGTGAGCAGGCAGGCGAGGGGGTCCGGGAGGTAGTCCGGGGTGATCCTGCAGTAGAGGACCATGGGTTCCTGGACGATCTCGAGGTCCATGTTCGTCCTGATGGCAGCGAACTGAGCTATTCTGTCGTATTGTGTATGAGTGCCGAACGTCTCCAGGTCATACCATAGTAATGTGTGTGCCGGTTGCATGACTGGAGTATACCACAAACCGGAAAAAAGCGGTAGGTATCAGTGTATGGTATCTGCATCTGTGATAGGATTGGGGGGAAGGGGGAACGTCCCATGTGTTTCAATATGTCGATCGTCACGGATCTGCTGCAGCTCGAGGAGGACTTCGGCGCAGTATTCGAGGGTCACCCCTCGTTCGCCTCCGATGGCGGCAGGATCCTCTATCACCAGCGGTCCGGGTTCTCCCACCCCGCCTGGCCGATCATCCCGGCGGGTGACAGGCGCATGGCCTCTTCCGGGGTATGGGGACTGGTCCCCCGCTGGGCGAAGGACCGGGAGGCAGCCCTAGCGATCAGGGAGAAGACCCTGAATGCGAGGAGCGAGACCGTCCGGCAGCTTCCCTCGTTCCGGGACTCGATGAAGCAGCAGAAGCGCTGTCTCATCCCGGTGAGCGGGTTCTTCGAGCCGCACGCCTACGGGGGGAAGAGCTACCCCTTCTACCTTCACCGGAAGGGAGAGCTCTTCGCCCTCGGCGGCATCTATGAGGACTGGTTCGGCCCGGAGACCGGGAGGGCCTACCGGGGTTTCTCGGTCCTCACCGTCCCTGCTGCCGGGATCGTGGACACGATCCACAACAAGAAGCACCGTATGCCGCTGCTCATCGAACCGGGGAACTATGGTGCATGGCTCGATGCCGCCCTGCCGGCGGAGGAGGTGGACCGGCTGATGGGCGGAAGGGAGTATGAGCTGTTCGCCCATCCCGTCTCACGAGCGCTCTATGCCCGGGATGGTTCCTCTACTGCGCCGGGGATCAGTGATATTCAGTATACCGGTATACCTGAGGTTGATAATCTCTCTATCCTGTAATATACTTAACTTATGTTAAGTATATTGTTGAGAAGCGAACTGAGCCGGATCACGGTCCCTCTCTATATCTCCCCGATCCATGCAGGATTCCCGTCCCCTGCGGCAGATTATGCCGAGGACGGCCTGGACTTCAATGAACTGCTCATCCGTCGGAAGGCTTCCACCTACTGCCTCAGGGTCTCAGGTGAGTCCATGCTCGGGGCCGGGATATACCCGGGGGACATCATCGTGGTGGACAGGTCCCTCCAACCCTCCAACCGCGATATCGTGGTGGCCTCCGTGGGCGGGGAGTTCACCGTGAAGCGGTTCTTCAGGCGGAGCGGGCAGGTCATTCTCCAGCCGGAGAACGACCGGTTCGACCCGATCGTCATCGGGCCGGAGGAGGATTTCCTCCTCTTCGGGGTCGTGACCTCCGTGGTGCGGCAGTTCCGCCAGGGGTAGGGTGATGGTCGGGCTCATCGACTGCAACAGCTTCTATGCCTCCTGTGAACGTGTCTTCCGCCCCGACCTCGCAGGGGTCCCGGTAGCGGTCCTCTCCAACAACGACGGGTGCATCGTGGCCATGAGCAGCGAGCTCAAGCAGCTTGGGGTACGGAGGGGCGCCCCCTACTTCCAGGTACGGGACCAGCTCGCATCCTGCGGGGCGGCGGTATTCTCCTCGAACTACACGCTCTACCAGGACCTCTCCAACCGGGTGATGGAGGTGATCAGGTCCTTCGGGGACCCTGTCGAGGTATATTCCATCGATGAGGCCTTCCTCTTCAGCAGCGCGGACTGCCCCGCCCTGGTGAGGCTGGGCGGCGAGATCAGGGCCGCGGTCCGGATGCAGACGGGTATCCCCGTCTCCGTCGGCTTCGGCAGGACGAAGACGCTGGCGAAGATCGCCAACCGGTATGCGAAGCGGGGCAGCGGTGTCTTCCTGCTGCGGGACGATGAGGAGGAGGGGGTCCTGAAAGGGCTTAACCTCATTGATGTCTGGGGGATCGGGACGCGGAAGGCGAGGTTCCTCTTCACGAAGGGGGTCATCACTGCCTGGGACCTGCGCCAGTGCCAGGATGACTGGGTCCGCAGACACCTGACGTTCACCACGCTCCGGACGGTCTGGGAGCTCAGGGGCACCCATGCGATCGAGCGGGAGGTCGAGAGGCCGGACCGGAAGGGTATCCTCTCCTCCCTCGGGTTCAGCGAGGAGCTCACTGACCTCTACGCCATCGAGACGGCGCTCGTCTCCTATGCGGCGACGGCCGTGCGGAAGCTCCAGGACCAGGGGTCGGAAGCGATGATGATCACTGTATTTCTCCAGACCCACCGGCACAAACCCTCCTACTACGGGAACAGCATCAGCATGAGGCTGCCGAGGTCAACCTGCTACCTCCCTGATATCGTGGGGCCTGCGGTGAGGGGACTCCATGCCATCTTCCTCGAGGGTCTTCCCTACACGAAGGTCGGGATCTACCTCCATGAGATCGACGGGACGGACCATTACCAGCCCGACTTCTTCGATGAGGGGAGGGAGAAGCGGAGGAGGGCGGCTGAGGCGGTCTACCGCCTGCAGGAACTCTACGGCCGGGATGTGATCACCTGCCGCAGCCCCGGCCGCAGCGAGGAGTGGCGGATGAGGCGCGCCCTGCTCTCGTCCCGCTACACGACCTGCTGGTCAGAGCTCCCGGAGGTTGGATAGGCAGGAATCATCTGCATCACAACAAAGAGTACCAGCTCAGAAAAAGAATGAAGCATCATCAGGTCGTTTTTATCTTGGACCTTACTTTTGCTGTGTGATTGTCCAGAAATATATTGATTGCAGCATGATTTGAAGTTTCCCGCCAAAAAACCTAAAAAAAATTCTTCGAGGTAACTCGTTATCGGATATAGGTCTTTTCTGCGTTCTGGACTAGTTAAACAATGTTTTTCATACTTCAGTGTAACCAGATTTTCCCAGAGAGCTTTAATATTGTAAGCCGCGGTACGGAATGTGATTTTTTCGTATTGTGGTTTACAAAATATCTTTTAAGATAGATAATACAAAGTGAATGTTCTGTAGAATCGTAAAAAACAAGGAAAAAGCTTGATTATCTTTTTCAAGCCTTATATCATAATCATGTTATACTACAGAAACAACAATGAATTTAGGGGGAATACATGAAGAAGCAAACACTCTTGCGTTTGATGGTCGGCTTAGTTTTGATCATATCCCTAGCCGGATGTAATACTACTGCTCCTGAGGAAGAGCCAGTACAGGTTGCGACCGAAGAGGTCAAGGCAGCTGAACCAGCACCAGCTCCTGCGCCAGCTCCGAAACCAGAACCGGCACCTGCTCCGGAACCAGCACCAGCGCCAGAACCTGCTCCTGCTCCGGAACCAGCACCAGAACCTGAGCCAGCACCAGCTCCGGCACCAGCTCCGGAACCAGCTCCGGCACCAGAACCAGTTATTGAAGATATCAATATCAAGGTTATCGCAACGATGGACATTCAGGGCAAGCTATTCCCTGATAACCTGGTAACAGGTCGGGCAGCTGATACTTCACTTGCTCAGATCTATTCCTTCATCGAAGAGGAACGAGGCGATAAATCACAGGGCGTCGTTCTCCTGGATGGTGGTAACGTCATGCAGGGAAGCCTGTTGGTAGATGCCAACAACCTCCTGTATCCCGCTTCACACAATATCGTACCTGCTGTCATGAACGCTATGGCTTATGATGCTGCAGTCCCCGGCGCACTCGATGCAGCCATGGGTGCTGAAGTACTCTTCCAGATCGGTTCAGACTCAGCCTTCCCCTGGATCGGAGCTAACGTCGTAAGCTCACAGTCAGGAAGGAACTTCGAAGGATTCCGATATGCAGTGATCGAGAAAAACGGTGCGACTATCGCAGTCATGGGCCTGACTTCTCCGTCAATCGCTGTTCCTGCCGGCGCAGGCATCGAGATCGCAGACATGGTCACCGCAGCCAAGAAGATGGTTCCTGTCATCCAGGCTAAGGTCAATCCTGATGTGATCATCGCCCTCTGCCAGACAGAAGGTTCAGATGACGGTATCAAGGTTGCTGAGCAGGTTCGAGGCCTCGACCTCGTGATCGCCGGTACCAAGACTGTAAAGGCTGTCAACCCTGACGGCGAGACTATCTACGTTGTCGGTGCCATGGAAGATGCTAAGTCAGTAGCTACTGCTGACCTGGTCCTCTCATGGGACAAGGCTTCAAAGAAGTTCGATGTCGCAAAGGTAACAGCCCGATCACAGAGCATGGCTGCTTATCCTGTAAGCCCCGTTGCCAAGGCAGCATTCGGCTTCGCTCTTGACGAACTCGACAAGGTCCTGTCAACACCGATCGGATACCTTGCAAATGACGTTGATGCGAACGATGCACTCTTCGGCGACTCCGCTATGGTCGATATCATGCACACACTGCAGATGCAGATGACTGGTGCACAGATCTCATTCGCTGCTCCTCCAGTAGCCAACATCACCCTGAAGAAGGGACCGATCACTGTTCGTGACGCCCTCTACGTGATGGAAGCATTCGGGCTGGAAAGCAACCAGACATGGCTCTATACCGGAGAGATGACTGGTGCTGAGATCGATGCATACCTCGAGTACTCATACGCTAACTGGTTCAACGTGATGAAGACCATCAACGACAACCTCCTCGGCGGACTCGACTACTACAACTTCGACAGCGCTGCTGGAATCAACTACGTCGTAGACGTCAAGAAACCTGCCGGCGACAAGGTCAACATCAAGACCTTCATCAAGGCTGACGGATCGACTGAGAAGTTCCAGAAAGACCAGACCTATACGGTAGTCCTCAACGCTTACCGAGCTTATGATGTCGGCGGATTCCTCTCACGAGGTGTTGGACTCTCAAAGAGCGAGATCGCTTCACGAGTGAAGTCATCCTACTCAGTTGACCTGATCAAGGGCTTCATGATGGGTGACAAGTTCCTCGGTACTGTTGAAGCTGCTGCAGATGACAACTGGTTCGCTTCACCACGATTCTTCGCACAGAAGGGTATGGAGAACGACCTCAAGCTTCTGAAATAGTAATTCACTTAATTGAATCTATAGGCTGCTCATTCGTGGGCAGCCATTTTTTTCACTTCCCGTTATGTATACCGTTTCTGTCCGCTCCTGTGGTATACTAAAAATGAAAAAGAGTATTCGGAGGAAGACAATGGACAGGATCATTCGATGGGGTGTGCTCAGCACGGCAAAGATCGGCAGGACGAAGGTCATTCCGGCGATACAGAAGGCAGAAGGCTGTATGGTAGATGCGATCGCTTCACGCGATGGCGCGCGGGCTGCGGCAGTCGCCTCGGAACTCGGCATTCCGAGGAGTTTCTCCTCCTACGAGGAGTTGCTTGCTGATCCCGGTATAGATGCGGTCTATATCCCGCTCCCGAACCATATGCATGTCCACTGGATGAAGAAGTGCCTTGAGGCGGGGAAGCATGTCCTGTGCGAGAAGCCGATGGCCCTGCATGCCGATGAGATCAATGAGCTGATCTCCCTCCGGGATGCTACTGGACTACTTGCAGGCGAGGCCTTCATGGTCCTCCACCACCCGAGATGGAAACGTGTGAAGGAGCTGGTCAATTCCGGTGAAGTGGGGACAGTCCGTCACGTCGACGGGTTCTTCAGTTTCTACAATCCCGATCCGGGTAATATACGGAACAAACCGGACTACGGCGGTGGTTCCTCCTATGATATCGGGGTCTATCCTGTGGTCACCATGAGGATGGTCCTCGGGGAGGAGCCGGTACGTCTCGTGGCCAAGGGTGTCATCGATCCAGAACTCGGTATCGATTCGGTCACCTCAGTCATCATGGAGTTCCCCTCCTGTACGGCTTCCTTCACCTGTTCGATGCAGATATCAGGCTACCAGCAGATGAGGATCTACGGGGATAGAGGGGTGCTGACCCTCGACACCCCCTTCAATGCCCCGAATGACCGGGAGCTCACGATCAGTAAGCTGACAGGCATCCTGCCTGAGGATATGGGTGTGTTTGAGACGTTCGGTACCTGTGACCAGTACACCCTGCAGGCAGAGGCGTTCAGGCAAAGCATCCTGGAAGGGGTGCCCTTCGCAGGGGCCCTTGAGCATGCACGGAAGAACCAGCGGGTGATCGATGCGATCTACCGCTCGATAAAGAGCGGTTTCTGGGAGCTTGTCTGATATGAGCAGCAGCAGGAGATACCTGCTCCTATCCCTGGGAGCCTATGGGCTGGTAACCCTGGTCATGGTTCTGCTCGGCCCCCGGCTGGTGCGGGTATTCCACCCATTACCACCTGACCAGGGACCCTCCTGGTACTACTGGCAGACTGCCCGGACGGGATGGGCTATAAGAGCCTCGTACATCATCGGGTACCTGCTGCATCAGATAGTCATCTGGTACCTGGTGGTGCGTGCCAGGAAGGTGAGAGTATCAGGTAAGAACGAGATCAGCAGGGTACAGTATGTGCTCTTGGCTGCCAACATCTTCTTCGTGCTCCTGCACCTGCTGCAGACCCATGTCTGGTATGACGGGTTGGCACGGGATGTCCCGATCTGGACGTCACAGGGATCGGTCATCGTCATGCTGGTGCTTATCCTCTATATGATGATCCCCGTCAGGGGTCTCTTCTTCGGGAAACGGTTCGCACCTCCTGCAAAGATGCTCTCCTTCATCAGGAAGCGGCACGGTATCTTCATCTCATGGGCTGTCGTCTACACCTTCTGGTTCCATCCCATGGAGGGGAACTGGGGTCTGCTTTCAGGGTTTATCTACATGTTCCTGCTCTTTACCCAGATCCAGCTCGTCGGTACGAAGACACACCTGAACCGGTACTGGATCGTCCTGCTCGAGTCACTCGTGACCATCCACGGGACCCTGATCACGATATACAAGCATAATGAGATCTGGCCGATGTTCCTCTTCGGGTTCCTTGCGATGTTCGTCTTCACACAAGTATATGTCTGGAAGCCGGGCAGGTTCTATTCTGGACTCCTTATCAGTACCTATGTCGCCATGATCCTGCTGGTCTACGGGTTCGTACGGGGGTTCTCGCACCTCTATGAGATCACCTTCATTCCGGTGGCCCTATACGGCGGAGTATTGGTCCTGCTGGGAATCGGCTGGATCTGGGATAGATTATCGAAATCCGGTGAATGATGGACTCCTGCGCATTCTCACGTGCCTGAGGGGCACTGCAGGCCCATCCGCTGGTTGCGAATGGGCGGGAGACCCTATCTGGGCAGCAGGCTCTCGAATACCGACCGGTCAAAGGCCCTGGTGAACTGCAGGACGAACTCCACTGCCGCCTCGTAGTCATCGATATGGATGATCGACTGCGGTGTGTGCGGAGTGCGGACAGGGATGCCGATCACTGATGAGAGTACGCCCCTGCCGGTCGTCTGGATGATCCCGGCATCCGTCCCACCCGGGGAGATGAAGAACTGGTAGGGGATGTGGTGGGTATGCGCGATATCGAGGAAGAGGTCCCTCAGTTCAGGGCTTAACAGCAACTCCCTGTCGATCACCCGGAACTGCACCCCTTCCCCGAGGCGGCCGAAGGCTTTCGGGTCCCCGCTTATATCAGCGGCAGGAGGCCCTTCCAGGGCGAAGAAGAGGTCAGGCTTGATGAGGCCGGCCGCTGCCGCAGCACCCCTCCTGCCGGCTTCCTCCTGTACGGTCCCGCCGGCGATGAGTTCGCATCCGAGTGATTCGTCTTTGAGCCCTTCCATGACCTGGATGGCCATCGCGCAGCCGACACGGTCGTCCCAGGCCTTGCCCATGATGTACTTCTGGTTGTTCATGAAGACCGCTTTCGTGTCGAAGGAGACCAGCTGGCCTGGGTAGATACCCCATTCGGCGACCTCCTGGTCAGAGGCGGCACCGATGTCGATGACGACATCATCGATCGTGACTGGTGCAGTACTGTCCGGCCTCGAGGTCCAGGGTACGATCAGACCGGGGATCAGGGTCCCTTGTACCGGTATGACTACCCGCTGCTGCAGCAGCGCATTGCCCCAGATACCCCCGAGGTTCCGTACCCGCAGCATCCCGTTTGCAGTGACCGAGATGACCATGAACCCGACTTCGTCCATATGGCCTGCCATCATGAGACGCGGTGCATCAGTCCTCTCCGAGTGCTTGACGGCGAAGATGCCACCGAGGTTATCATAGACGATCTCGTCAGAGACTGGTTCCAGTCTCTGCTTCATATAGGCACGTACCGCATGCTCCCCGCTCGGGCATCCATGCAGGTCCGACAATTCGCATAACAGTCTGATCGTTTCTGTACTCATCTGCTGTTAACTCCTCCAGTGTTGTTATCCAAAGAAGACTATAGCCTGATATGGTCTTCTGTGGAAGGGAAGAGGGAAAGATTCTTGCATGGTTTTTACCGGTTCGTATTGACAACGGAATCATGCTTATGTATTATACATATGAACACATATTCATATGTAATTATGAAGTGATTCATGGAGGAAGCATGGGACGAGAGGAAGAGAATAGATGGGGCTGTGTTGAAGAGGGAGAGGCAGAACAGTTCAGGGAGCAGCTCCCGGTGGATGAGGAGCTGCAGGACCTCTCGGAGTTCTTCAAGATCTTCGGGGATCCGACACGACTTCGTATCCTGTTCCTGCTGAAGCAGGGTGAGTTCTGTGTCCATGATATCGCAGGGATGCTTGAACTACAGCAGACTGCCGTGAGCCACCAGCTGAAGCTGCTGAGGCAGGTCCGCCTGGTTCGCTACCGCAAAGAGGGGAAGCATGTCTTCTACTCACTCAGCGATGATCATATAACTGCGATCCTTGCCATCGGGCTGGAACATACAGATGAATAAGGAAGGTGCGCAGCAATGGTAGTAGATAGTATCGTTCGGTTTTTCAGTGAGATGGTCCTCCTGTTCATCGAGATGGTTCCTTACATCACATTGGGGGTCCTCATCGCTGGGGTACTCCATGTCTTCCTCAGGGAGGACTTCGTCTCCCGCCATATCGGGGGGAATACTGTCTCCTCAGTATTCAAGGCAGCCCTCTTCGGGGTCCCGCTCCCGCTCTGTTCCTGCGGCGTGGTGCCGACTGCCGTGTACCTGAAGAACTCAGGGGCGTCCAAGTCGTCTGTGCTCTCGTTCCTGGTATCGACCCCCCAGACCGGGGTAGACAGCATCGCTGCCACCTGGGGGATGCTCGGACCATTGTTCGCCATCTTCAAGGCAGCGGCAGCCCTCGTCATGGGGACCCTGGGCGGGATCGCGGATTTCCTTTTCGAGAAGACAGGCCGCCCTGCCCGTCGGAAGGATGAGATGGATACGGGAAAGCCTGCAGTAACTGTGGAAACTCTGACAGAGAACGGGATCATTGGTAAGCTGAGGAAGATCTTCGATTATGCATTCTTCGAACTGCTGGATGACATCGCGGTGCAGTTCCTCATCGGGCTTGCGATCGCTGCAGCCATCACCCTGCTCATTCCCGAGGATTTCTTTGCCGGGTCGGTCATAGGGAATCCCCTCATCAGCATGGTACTCATGGTACTGATCGGGATCCCGATGTATATCTGCTCGACCTCGAGCATCCCGATCGCGGTAGCCATGATCGCCAAGGGCCTCTCCCCGGGAGCGGCCTATGTCTTCCTCGTCGCAGGCCCTGCGACCAATGCGGCATCCCTTGCGATCATTACCCGGATGCTGGGGAAGAAGACTACAGTCAGGTACCTGGTTACCATCATAACCGGCAGTATGATCTTCGGCTTTTTGATGGATTTCATCTATACAGGACTTGGTCTCCAGCCCTTTTCCAGTACGGAGGCTCTTCTGCCGGGAGAGAATCCGTTTACGATCTTCGAGATCGGTGTCTCCATCTTCTTCCTGCTCATGCTCATCATCGTGCTGATTCGAAAGGTACGTCTCCGTACCTCAGCACGCTCGATAGGGGAAGATGAGGAGTTCCAGATAAAGGTTGACAGCTTGACGAGGATCGGCATCGAGGGGATGGACTGCAGTCACTGTTCTGCAAGTGTGGAAAGGGCTTTGCGAACTGTGACGGGAATGAAGACCGTCGATGTGAGCCTGGAAGGTGGATGTGCCTTCATTGACGGGGATGTGGATATCGCTGAGGCGGAAGAAGCTGTCCGGAAGGCAGGGTATGTCGTGTCCGGGAGCAGCAGGGCAGGGAGAGATTGATGTTAACCGGGAAATATGATTAAGTAGCAGGATGAACGGTAGTAAGACAAGAAAGTTATGGGGCAGCAGGCTCCTGAAGAGGGGGGATCTCATCCTGGCATACTTCCTGCGGTTCCTCTTCATCGCAGCATTCGTGATCAGCCTGGTCACCGGGAACTGGTCGATGGTACCGGTGACTGCAGCATCGTTCCTGCTGACATTCATACCCTCGATCCTCGAGCGGAGCATCCATGTGAGTCTCCCTCCCTCATTCCAGATCGTACTGCTCATCTTCATCTTCGGGGCCCAGTTCCTCGGGGAGATCAACAACTACTATGAGCGGTTCTGGTGGTGGGACCTGGCCCTCCATGGCTGGTCCGGGGTACTGCTCGGCATGGTCGGGTTCCTCCTGGTCTACATCCTCAACGAGGCTTCCCGTCTTGATGTGGTCATGTCCCCCTTCTTTATCGCATTCTTCGCTCTCTGCTTCGCGGTGACCTGCGGGGTGGTCTGGGAGGTGTTCGAATACCTGATGGACCTCTTCTTCGGGACCAATATGCAGAAATCGGGGCTGCATGACACCATGGGCGACCTGATCATCGATACCATCGGGGGGATCATCGTGTCGGTAACCGGGTACTTCACGCTGCGGGACAGGAGGCAGAATGCCTTCTCGAACGCGATCAGCGGCTTCATGGCAAAGAACCCGGAGATGGAGAAGCGGCTCGAGGAACAGCGTGACGCTAAGAAGGATTGACCTTTTTCTCGACAGATCACCGGTGTTCAGTCAGAATAAAACCTGTATATTTTTACTGAAATTCTCTTGAGATAATTGTACCGCTTTTCATATTGTTGTATGATTCTTGTACTGCGATACCGCATCGCAGCAGTTCATACATGATAAAAAGGAGAGTATATCTATGGCAAGCACATTACCCGATTGGGACAAGCTCGGTTTCGATTACATCAAGACTGACAAGAGATACCTTTCAGTCTGGAAAGACGGATCCTGGGATGACGGTGTCCTGACCGAAGACAATACCCTCCATATAAGCGAGGCATCCACAGCCCTCCATTACGGCCAGCAGTGCTTCGAGGGGCTGAAGGCATACCGGGGAAAAGATGGGAAGATCAGGCTCTTCAGGCCTGATTTGAATGCCGAGAGGATGCAGCTGAGCTGCCAGCGGGTCCTGATGCCAACGATCCCGGTCGACAAGTTCATCGACGCCTGTATGCAGGTGGTGAAGGCGAACGAGCAATGGGTCCCGCCCTACGGAACGGGGGCTACACTCTACATCCGCCCGTTCATGATCGGTGTCGGAAGCAACATCGGGGTGAAGCCCGCCCCTGAGTATATCTTCTCGATCTTCTGTGTCCCGGTAGGCCCCTATTTCAAGGGCGGCCTGACACCGGTCAACTTCTCCGTGACGGGGATGGACCGCGCCGCACCCCAGGGTACAGGTCAGGCCAAGGTGGGCGGCAACTACGCAGCCTCCATGCTTCCCCATAAGGAAGCTGCACAGCAGGGATACGCTGACTGCATCTACCTCGATCCTGCGACCCATACCAACATCGAGGAGGTTGGTGCAGCCAACTTCTTCGGGATCACGGCTGACAATGAGTTCGTCACGCCGAAGTCCCCCTCGATTTTAGCAAGCATCACGAAGCGCTCCCTGATCGCGATCGCGGAAGGGGAACTCGGGATGACCGTCATCGAGCGTGATGTCCCGATCACCAGCCTTGACGACTTCATCGAAGCCGGTGCCTGCGGTACCGCTGCAGTGATCACACCGATCGGCGGGATCCAATACGGCGGGAACCTCCATGTGTTCTACTCCGAGACCGAGACGGGACCAGTGACCCATAAGCTCTACGATACCCTCTGCGGTATCCAGTTCGGTGATATAGAGGGGCCTGAAGGCTGGATCTATATCGTCGAATAAGCTGACACATCAAAAACAAAACATAGAAAGAGGGTATTGCGCTGTCAGATCGCGGTACTCTCTTTTTTGTGGTTGAAAATCTCAGTGATATCCATGAACTTGCACTTTCCCCTTTATCTTTAAGTGCAGCAGGGCTATACTGAACTATAGTCTTATGTAATGACTCTTGTCTGGTTCTTTATCAGGATCGTCAAAGACTGGAGAGAACCAGGAAGGGTCGGGGCCTTAGGGCACGATGATACCGTTTGTGAGTTGGCTGAGTGTTCGGGGGGTCCACAGTCAGTTCTCCCAGTCTTTTGGGAGTTGATCGATCACAGAGTTTCAACAAGGAGGAAACGTTGTGAAGAAAATCATGATTCTTACTATTCTGTTCTGTCTCATCGGCAGTGCTGCCGCAATCTTCGCTCAGGGTGCCGTGGAGTCTCCGCTCGGTACGGAGGCGAATCCTATCATCTGGTCATTCGTCCCGTCAGGTGAGATGGAGCGTGTGGCTGCAGGTGCCCAGGATGTCGCTGACCTTCTGCACAAGGAGACAGGCTACTATTTCGACACCAATGTGGCTACCGAGTATGCAGGGGTCATCGAGGCTATGGCAAGCGAACCTGCTGAAGCCCACATGGCTTCACTGGCTACCTTCGCATATGTCCTCGCAGCTGATCGAGGTGTTGCTGATGCAGCCCTGGTCTCCGTACGATATGGGAGCCCGACCTATAACGGACAGCTCATGGCTCGTACCGACAGCGGGATCAACTCTCCTGCCGACCTGGCAGGGAAGACCTTTGCCCGCCCTGACCCCCTCTCAACGAGCGGCTGGATCATTCCCATGCTGACCATGCGGGCAGCAGGTGTCAATCCTACCGACCTGAAGGGAATCGTCGATGCAGGAAGCCATGACGCAGTAGTCGCAGCTGTCCTCAACGGGGATGTCGATGCAGGTGCCAGCTATGTGGATGCACGTACACGTGTAGAGGGTGATTACCCCAATGTCATGGACGACGTGAAGATCATCGGCCTGACGACCGACATTCCGAATGACGGTGTCCAGTTCATCCCGTCCTTCGATCCCGAGATGCGAAAGAAGATCGTCGCAGCCCTGCTGAAGATCGTCTCTACCGAAGAGGGAAAAGCTGCACTGAGTACAGCGTACCAGTGGGATGCTCTCGAAGAACACGATGATACCTTCTACGATCCGTTCCGTCAGGTACTCCAGGCTGCCGGCCTTGATATCACCGAACTGAACTAACCATCAATTTGCCAGGCTGCCGGGAACATGATCACCATGCTTCCCGACTGCCTGGTTTTTCTTATCTTCTCCTAGTTAACAGAGGTTGCCATGCTGGAATTCAAAGACTTGAGAAAGACCTATCCCGATGGCACTGAGGCCCTGAAGGGCGTCAGTTTTGAAGTAGAGGAGGGGGACTTCCTCGTGATCATTGGCCTGTCAGGGTCGGGGAAATCCACCCTGCTGCGCTGTATCAACCGGCTGATAGAACCGACCGACGGTGCGATCGTCTGGGACGGTGTCGAGATCAGTGCTGTCCCGCCGAAAGAGCTTCGGGAGGTCAGGAGGAAGATCGGCATGATCTTCCAGCATTTCAACCTGGTCAAACGATCGAGCGTGCTCACCAACGTGCTCTCCGGCCGACTCGGGTATGTGAACCCGATGCAGAGTCTGCTCTACCACTTCCCTGATAAGGACCGCAAACGCGCTTTCGATGCCCTCGAGATGGTCGGCATCAAGGACCAAGCCAGGAAGCGTGCCGATGAGCTCTCAGGAGGGCAGCAGCAGCGTGTAGGGATAGCCCGGGCGCTCATGCAGGACCCTAAGCTGATCCTGGCAGACGAACCGGTCGCCAGTCTTGACCCGGTGCTTGCCCATTCGATCCTCGGCTATCTCGAGAAACTCAACCGGGAGCAGGGGATCACGGTCATCTGCTCACTCCATTATCTTGACCTCGTACAGCGGTATGCCACGAAAGTCGTCGGCCTCAAGGACGGCAAGGTAGTTTACCGCGGTACTGGAGCCGATATTCGTACCATGACGGATGAGCAGTTCAAGGAAGTGTACGGAGAGGAGGCTATCCGTGTCGATGATGCCTCGATCTCGGGAAAAGGGGGTGCCGTATGAACAAGTCCGATGGAACCCCGAAAGCAGGGAAGAAACGGATCACCCTCTCTATCCTCTCCCTCCTGATACCCGGCTTCGGCCAACTGCTTGCAGGCCAGGTCCGCAGGGGTATTCTGCTGTTGATCTCCATGGTGACCCTGATCGGCCTTGCTATCTGGAGGATCAACCTGCTTGCCCACCTCGAGGTCACAGCAGCGGCAAAGCTTGCCAAGGCCTTCTCCAGGGCCCCGTTCTTCGTTGCCCTGACGCTCCTCGGGATCCTTGCTGTCTGGCTCTGGAACAGCCGTGATGCGTGGCTGCTTGCAGGCAAACAGAAGAAGAGCCCCATGCTCTTCGTCGTGATCCTCATCCTCTTCTTCACTGTCGGCTGGCAGATCAGTGAGATCAACCTGGTCAAGATGGCAAAAGAGTTCCCTGACGCATGGCCGCCTCTCTCCAAGATCCTCTGGCCCTGGGAGGCTGCGATCACCTATGATGAGGAGAGGATCTCCGCAGAGGCAAAGATCCTCGTGGATGATACGGAGAACCCTCCCGTACCTGCTCCGCAGGTAGAGGGGGAACCATACCTGCTTTCAGAGCCGAACTTCGGAAATATGTCGCATACCGACAGTGCGAACAACATGATCCTCGGTGATACGTTGAAAATCACGGGTTCAGGTTTTGAACCTGACACCTTCACCGAGATATGGTGGACAGATGCCGGGGGTAATGAGTTCAGACCGAGGCAGAACCGCGAGTACGTCACGGTGATGACCGATGCCGAAGGGGGATTCTCCTTCGATCTCGTCATGCCATACCGTCTGGTACCGCCGAGCGCTGTGGGTCAGCAGATACACACGGTCGAGGCGCGCCAGACCTTCCAGGTGGGCGGCCCGCTGGCCAGTGAGCCGCTGCGGCTGACGATTGAGCTGATGATCGAGACGATCTTCATGGGAATGATGGCGACCCTGTTCGGTATCATCATCTCGGTTCCGGTCAGCTTCCTTGCTGCCCGTAACCTCATGTCCGGCTCCTGGGTCACAATGGCGATCTACTACATCGTGCGGGCTATCCTTAATATTATACGATCGATCGAACCGATGATCTGGGCTCTGATCGCCGTCGTATGGGTAGGTCTCGGGCCGTTTGCCGGTATCCTGGCCCTCACGATCCATACGATCGCGGCACTGGGCAAGCTCTATTCCGAGGCGATCGAGAACATCGACGACGGGCCGATCGAGGCGATCCAGGCGACCGGGGCAACCCGGCTTCAGACGATCCTCTATGCGGTCGTCCCGCAGATGATCCCGCCATTCGTCTCCTTCACAATCTATCGCTGGGACATAAACGTGAGGAT
Source organism: Spirochaetia bacterium (assembly GCA_963677595.1). Classification (GTDB taxonomy): domain Bacteria; phylum Spirochaetota; class Spirochaetia; order CAKZLE01; family CAKZLE01; genus CAKZLE01. Next base: position 443,590 of record OY782041.1, on the reverse strand, counting down.
GTCAACGGTCATTGGTATGGTCGGTGGAGGCGGTATCGGGTTCCTGCTCGTTCAGTATATCAGGCTGCTCGACTATCGGGCTGCGGGGATCGCCGTCTGGTTCATCGCTGTCACGGTATCGATCCTAGACTATGTGAGTGCCGAGATCAGGCAGCGATTCATCTAGCACCAGCGGGCCCGGATGATGCTGGTATCAAGCGGTTCCGGGTCCGGCGAGGTGATCGTCTCGATGAAGATGTGGAGTGCGTCTGGGAATGTTCTGTTAAACAGATTCGCATTCTTCGGCTCGTTCTCCATCGTTGCCGTGATCGAGTAGTGCAGTGCCGCGTCAGTGCAGAATGACCCTTTGAAATCGACATCGCTCATAGCGAAGTCGGGCTTCAGGAAGAAGCGAAGCGTCTCACGCTCCTCCAGTCCGTATTCAGCAAAATGAGCCCTCGTCCCGATTCCCATTCCAGGCTCATCACGTCCTGTAACGAGCAGGATATGAAATCCTTCTTCCTCCAGTTCTTTCACGCAGTCGATTGCTTCAGGATATGGTTCGTCAGAGATGACATAGTCGTTATGGAAGAATCGGTCTTTCCAGAATCGCAGGGATAGTGCCAGCAGGGTAGGGTCTGACAACCCTTCACGTTCCAGTGCTCGGGCGATATTCCAGCCGATGCCATCTCGTCCTAGCGGTGCCAGATAATCCCTGAACTCGGGGTGTTCAGAAGCTAATTCCGCAAGAATACGCTGATTACGGGGTTCAGTATTCATGATCGTGGAGTCGATGTCGAAGATGACGGCTGGGGGCAGCATGTTGTTCATCTTCTCCCGATGCTGCCGAATACAGCTGCAGATATCTTCACGGCCCTGAAGCACATGTTCTCGTTTCATCACAATATGAACTCCTTTCCTCACATTCTTTCGAAATTTGTGGAAATTGTCCAGTATGATGAGTTTTATGCTGACACACGGTTTAGCAGATGGGATATCGTAGGTTAAAGGAGTCGAAATCGACTCCTTTAGATACGGTGGGCTTGAGATATTAGCAGGACTCAAGGCTGTAAAAACTATGCGAAATTTAGAGTGTCAAGATCGGCGTACTATTCCAGCCTACGGGCAAGGCATATGTATTCAGGCAGTGATCCTGGTTATGAGCGCAAGTTCTTTTTCTATGCGAACTCTTTCTTCTTCGATATCATAATCATCTTGGAGGCCTAGCCAGAATTGCGGTGTAGTGCCGAAAAATGCAGAGAGTCGTAATGCGGTATCTGCAGTGATTCGTCGCTTTCCCTTCAGGATGAGTGAAACACGAGTCTGTGGGATATTAATGTCTTTCGCGAGTCTATAAGCACTTATCTCCAGGGGTTTCAGAAACTCTTCCAGCAGTATCTCACCTGGATGTATATTTGGTAATCTGTCCATTCTATTCCTCCTAGTGGTAATCCACTATCTCAACATGGTCACAATTCCCATGTTCCCATGAGAAACATATTCTCCATTGGACATTGATCCGTATGCTGAAATATCCCTTCCTATCCCCTTTGAGCACTTCCAGCCGGTTATTGGGTGGAAGCTTCAAATCATCAAGCCTTTGAGCATTGTTCAGCATCCTGAGTTTCCGTCGAGCTGTCTGTTGAATATCCTGGGGGAGCTTCTTTGAAAGCTTCCCCAGCCATATCTTCTCTGTCTCTTTGGATGCAAAGCCAATGATCATATGCATATGATAACCTGTCAAGATAGTATCGTCAAGAGTAAGTAGTGTCTATTCAAACTGTATAGATGAGTCGATTTCTGCTGATACTCGTATGGAATCAGCTAAATCCTATAAGTTGAGACAAGTGAGGTTGTTCAGGTGCCCCTGGGTAATGTGTAAGGGGGTTGAAGTAGCCCCTATACAGCATTCAAAAACCACACCTATGAAGTGTGCTGCTGCAAACGTAGGAAGAAAATTTATAAGAGGTTTTCTATAACTACACACAGAAATAGAGTATGTGAGCTGTATTTGACAAGTTAGTTATAAGCGATAATGTTAAAAAGTGTATTATAGATTAAGATATACCTTAGCCCTGTGTATTGTGTGCTGTAGCAAGTAATATGGTAGAAGTATTTCTATAAATTACACAATTAATACACTATAATTATTTCATATTTTGGTTGTTTCCTACATCCCGATGCACTACAATAGTATGTATGTTTATTATTGAGATTACTTCCGGAAAGCCGGGGTTGGTCTTATCATAAAATACAGTAAACAGGTGAACGATGGATATCTTTTGGGCAAAAACTCCTATTGATTCAGAAATACCGATTTCTTGGGAAACAATACACTCGGTGTATCATCATTCAATAGATGTGGGATTCACCGCAGAGTTTCTGATTGATAGTCGCTTTTTCTCACTGCAAGATATATTATGTCGCCCTTATGAGGAAGAGGACACCGGCAAGAAAGCATTATGTTGTCTTGCTGCTTTGCATGACATTGGCAAGATAACAGCTATCTTCCAAAATAAAGTACAGTCTTTAGGACAAGATCTTTTTTCTCAAGGCTATCCAGGACCTTTGATGACTAACGGACATTCTTCGCATGGACAGGATACTGCGGAATTTCTAGATGCATTCTTTGGGTGTCTATGGCCTGATTGTGATCCTGATATTATCAGTGCGTTTGCTCAGATTCCTGCAGCACATCATGGATATTATTATGCACCAGGTGCAGATGATAGAATTCATGACGTATGGGAACAGGCTCGAATGGATCATGTAAAAGCCATTTGTGCTTTATGGTTCCCAGATGAACAAATATTCCCCTTACCAGATAATCCGGAATGGATCACACCACAGTGGACAATGCTGGGAGCAGGATTGGTCAGTCTTGCAGACTGGATAGGCTCATCCCTCCCGTTTCCTGTCAAAGCAGAAACCGATAAAGCGTATCGTACCATTCGGATGGATCAAATCCGTAAGACTCTTATTGAGGTGGGATTGGTTCATGAGTAAACTCAGAGAAGCTCTTTTTAATGATCTATTCAGCCCAGAGGATGGGGATTCAGCATGGATCCCAAACAGCGGACAGACGCTGCTGGCTGAAATGACCGGTAAGCTTGAAAAACCCTACATGGCTATAGTTGAATCCCCAACAGGAACTGGAAAAACGGAAGCCTGTGCATATTCCTATGCTTTGAGGAGAAATCAGGGGTTGATAGGGACTGGGGGATTGTATGTTGGATTACCAACGATGGCAACAACCAATGCGATGTTCTTAAGGATCAAGAGTTTCCTCCAGAGGCTATATCAAGACTCTCCGACCTCGTTTCATTTAGCTCAATCTGAATCATTTATGAATGAAGATTTTAAGACACTATTAGCTAGGGGGCGAACAGGAAACGGGTCTGACGAAACTGTCCTGGCTTATGATTGGTTCAATGGGCGGAAACGGGCCCTCCTGGCAAGAAATGCTGTTGGGACGGTTGACCAGATTATGCTTGCTAGCATGCTCACCAAACACCAGTTTGTGAGGATGTTAGGTTTATTTGACAAGACCGTCGTGATTGATGAGATACATGCCTATGACTCATATATGAGCAGTATCATCTGTGACCTACTCTCTTGGCTGCATGCAATAGGGACCCCTGTTGTTTTGTTATCTGCGACATTACCCGTTCAAATGAAACTTGACTTGATCTCTGCCTACTCCGGGAATACGCAATATGAAAAAATGGACCTGCTTGCGGGTCCGAATATTACTGTGTGTACTGACGAGCTTATTCAATCAGAACCGATTCCTGATATCCCGGGCAAGCCAGTCTTCCTCCGTTTGATTCATTCTTGTATCACTGATGATGAGTTCTACAATCAAATAACTGACCTGTTGCTGACAGAAGTGGAAAAGGGGGGTTGTATAGGGTGTATTCTGAATACAGTTAGTGATGCCCAGAATGTTGCAGAAAGAGTAAGAGATACTATAGATCCCTCGATACCTGTACTACTTGCCCACTCGCGATTCACGAGAGAAGACAGGCATGCTTGGGAACAGGACCTTTCCAACTTGCTGGGGCCTAAATCAAGTGATAGACCCGAGAGAGCTGTGATCATTGGGACTCAGGTGCTTGAGCAGAGCCTGGATATTGATTTTGATTTCCTTATCTCTGATCTAGCTCCCATTGACCTGCTGATACAACGGGCAGGCCGGCTGCATAGGCATACTCGGGAAAGGAATTCTCATGCCACGCCCGTAATGGCCATCTTAATCCCGGAAGAAGCCACTTTCAGATTCCGATCAGGACCGTCAGCAGTATACCTGCCAGCTGTATTGGCAAAGAGCCTACAAGCTCTGAAGACCTGTGGAGATAGTATCGAGCTGCCTGGAGATGACAGTTCATTGTTAGCGATGGTCTATGATGAGGAGGAGAGAACTATTTCAATACCTCCTGATCTAAAGGAACAATTCGAACTCTGGGAAGAAGAGGCTCTTGGAGTCAAATATGCACAAAGAAATCAAGCAAATCATGTATCCTTGAGTCCTGTTCAAGCCTTTGAGTATGACCCAGGTCTTACATTACTTGCTGATAGGTTCTTTGATCTTGAAGATGAAAGAATTGCTACGAGACTCGGAGGCTTGTCAATTGATGTTGTGCTGTTGAGCGAGAACGTTTCTGAAAATGCCGATCCTAAGATACTAATCAATCGTTCGGTAAAAGTTACTTCTACGCATGCTGTAAAGAAACTGTTAGCAATGGAAGTACCTGAAGTCTGGAAATCTCATTGGTTTCTAGCGGGAGCTCGTCCTCTCGTGTTGTCTAATTCACAAGCCTCGATAGAGGGTATTGTCTTCAGATACAGTAACGAAACAGGACTCTCGATTATGTGAAAGTGTTCTACATCTTTAGGAGGATTTAGCATATGGACATGTATGATTTACGTTATGAACCCTGGATTCCCGTGGTTTATAAAGATGGCTCATCAATCTCATGCGGATTATCTAATCTGTTGAAGGATGCACATGAGATCAAAGAGTTAGAGTTGAACTCCCCGTTGGAATCAATCAGTATACTTCGGATGCTGGTAGGGCTCGTACAGCATATGTTTGGTGATATTAAGGATGAGAAGGATTGGAAAGAGAGATTCACCTTATACCATTTTGATGAGAGACTCCTTAAGGAGTATTTTGAAGAATCTCCATGGAAAGATCGATTCTACCTGTTTCATCCAAAATATCCATTCTGGCAAATACCGGGTTTGAAGAATATAGATACAAAAACAGGGGATGAGAGACCTGTTCCCTTAGTCACGTTAGATCTAGCTGAAGCTTCTGGTAACAATAAAACGCTTTTCTCCCATAGACTCGATACGCATATAAAATCATATAGTCCACAAGAATCAGCTCGATTGCTGGTAACGTCGCAGTTCTTTTCTTTAGGAGGTCTAAATAAAAAAACAACGAACTATCTTGGTCTTCAGAAAAGTTACAATCATGCCTCATTGGTTGCAGGAATGCCTACATTAGTTGATGGGGATTCACTATTTGAAACAATCCTATTCAATACGATCCCGAAGAAATTTCGGATAGTAGGTAATACAAGGTCTATTCAAAACCTTGGCAACCCTCCTTGGGCCCAGAATCTGCCTGCAGATTTTACGAGGCTACCGCATGCTGGGCGAGAAGGTAATCCACTTAACCCTTCATTCCTTGAGATGTTTCTTCCATGGTCAAGATATGTTCGTCTGATTCCCAATTTATCAAATGGATCTGCTGCTAGTATTGAGTGTATTGCTATTGCTCAAGGTGTGGTACAGGATGTCATGGATGAGCCCTGGACATCCAAAGGCAAAGATCTAAAGAAACAGGAATACCATGTGGTGAGTCTAGCCCCTGAGAGAGCGGTATGGAGAGATATCGGAGCATTGATAGGTGCAGTCTCCCAGAAGCAGAATAGAGCCTATATCTCTCCTCAATCGATACGGATCTATAACTCTTATCGAAAATATTACAAAGATCTTTCAAATTGGCGATCTGTCTCTGTTATGGCACTGGCTAATGATAAAGCAAAACCTCTTCTATGGCGTAAGGAGTCATTGAACTTACCGATGCATTTGGTGGATGGCCAGAATCCGCAACTCATACAATTCATAAAAACAAATCTGGAATTAGCAGAAGAAATGGGTGGGACCATTCAGTATACGTTGGAACGATTCTATGCAGAAGCACTAGGGGAAGATCAAGGAAAGTCGCGTAAAGATTCCAGTGCTGTCAGATTTGCACGTAATAGTTATGTTCTTCGTTGTTATTGGGCTGCTTTAGAAACTACATTTACAAAGTTCATACATAGTTTAGATGCAAACCCTGAAAGCAACGAATTTCTGATGACAGTATTTCAGATTGCCGAAGAGAGCATTGCTGGTTTTTTCAACCAATTCGTGAAGAATGATATACGATTATTTCCAGCACAAGAGAAAGCAAGACGGTTTTTAAGACGTAGTATATACAAGAAGAAACAGGCTTTAGGCCTATTATTGCAGGAGGTGTAGGAACATGGTCGATACAGGACAGAAAAAGATACCTTGGCCAAAGAAACTCGTTTTTGAGTTATGGAAGCTCCAACCAAAGAATTCATCTGAGTTTGGAAATCGAGGTGATACAGGGGCTTTTGCACAATTAAGGAATTCGATAAGGGGAGGGGTATTTGAAGTCTCTGCTTATCCCTATATTATTCCACACCTGCCAGTCAGTAGTAGATCAAGGAAATCTCTATATATTGAAGAGGCGTTGATAATTGCACAGGTATATAGCATGTTCCCCCCTTCTGTTGGGCCGGCTAGAAATACTGATCAAACTGAGATTGAGGGAAAGTATGGTTCGTCTATTGGAGCAAAATTGCATCAACTGGAGTTGGAAGAGAAGATGCATGCTGATCCTTCAGGTAATGATAAAATCTCAAGCACAGAACGGTTATTGAAGACAATAATCTCTACGGAGATGGATTTTTTAGGCAGGCGTTTGCGTGGGATTGTCCAACGGATATCTAAAACAACTACTCCGATGTCCTTCAAGGACTATGAGGCGTTAGCGATGGATATCGCATTTTGGACAAACGAGGATAATTCGGTACAGAAGCGTTGGGTTTCTGATTTCTACAGAGGATAAAATCACATTGGAGGATTACACTATGGCAAATGAAAGAAGATTATATGTTGAGATTCATGCAATTCAGAATTTTACAACAAACAACCTGAATCGAGATGATGTCGGGAGTCCCAAGGACTGTGTGTTTGGAGGAGTACGGAGAGCTAGAATCAGTAGTCAGGCATGGAAACGAGCAATTAGAACCAATCCTGTATTTACTGAAACAGTGAAAGGTGCTGGTGGTGATACCGGAATCAGAACAAAGAAGATCATGGGTGAGATCATACAGCAACTGGTATCCTCATTTGCATTGGATGAAGAAGAAGCTGTGAAATTAAGTGAGATAAGCATTACTGAGATTATTGGCGTGAAGATTAAAAAAAAGACAGATACGGAGTATCTTCTATATATAGGAGAGCAGGATATCCAAGAACTTGTAAGTCAGTTGGTGGTAAACAAAGATATACTGCTAATGGAAAATACAAATGATTCAGCTCGTAAGAAGATTATAAAAGAAATGAAGAAGATCTTTTCAAATACAGGTAAAGCCTATGCTGCCGACATTGCTTTGTTCGGACGAATGTTTGCAGATGATAAAACACTGAATGTTGACGCATCGTGTCAGGTCGCCCATAGTATCTCATCTCATAAAGTCTCGATGGATATTGATTACTTCACCGCAGTTGATGATCTGAATGCTGAAGATGAGACTGGAGCTGGGATGATCGGATATACAGAGATGAATGGGTCTTGCCATTATCGGTATGCCAATATTGATGTTTCTTCTTTGTACAGCAATCTAGGGTTCAACTCTTATCTTACCTCAGCAACGGTTGGCGGTTTTATTAGATCATTCATCGAGTCTATACCTACCGGTAAGCAGAATTCCATGGCAGCCCATAATCCACCTTTCTCTGTTTTAGTCCTAATACGGGATGATGGTAAACTGTGGAATCTGGCAGGTGCTTTCTCAAAACCTGTAACATCACATTCTGATAAATCTCTTGAAGAAGTGACATCCGAAACTATGATAAACTATTGGGAAGCTTTAGCTAAAGTTTATGGTGTGTCTGACTCAGTAATAAAAACTGGATTCACTATCTCAAAAAGCGATGGTTCTTTAGCGGAGACTCTGGAAACAGTAGAAAAAGCTGTAGCTTCTAAGAGTTCAAAGTGGAATAACTAATTATGTCATTCATTCTATTACACATTGCTGCCCCCATGCAGTCATGGGGCAGCCGAAGTCGTTTTGAGTATCGTGATACGGAACGGGAACCGACTTTCTCTGGTATTGTTGGTCTCATAGCAGCTGCAATGGGAATAGAACGTTCAGAGGATATATCATTTCTCTGCTCCTTGGAGATGACAGTACGTGTTGATCGGGAAGGAATCCTTCAGCAGGAGTTTCAGACTGCTCAAGGGGTTCTTACAGCTAGTGGAACTAAGCAGGATCAGTTGATCCATAGGGATTTCTTATCTGATGCGGAATTCCATGTAGCTTTAGAGGGAGAAGAAACGCTTCTTCGTAGAATATTTGATGCACTGTCCTGTCCCGTTTATCCACCCTTCTTTGGGAGAAAATCATATGTCCCTTCCTGTCCGATTTTGTACCCAGAGATGCAAAGCCTGTTTCTGACCAACAAATCTCCTGAGGAGATCTTAGAGAAAGAGATCCCGATATCACGTGACTTTGGGATGAGGCTTACACTTGATCTTGATTGTGATTTAGATGAATCTGATAGTAAATCTGTCAGGTTTATAGTTCCGGATAAAGAGAAGCGAGGAGAGACGAGATTAGATATCCCCGGATCTTTTGATATTTATAAGAGGACATACAAAACTCGTTATGTGAAAACCATTTATCGGAATGTTAAAATCATCGGATGATGTGGAGAGGTAATAATGCTGAATACATATACATGTCAAATAGGTCTAACAAGGGTACAGCTGCTTCCGGCATATCCTATGACAATCAAGTTGGCTTCTGACCCATATCTAGTGCATCAAGCCGTATACAGACTAGTAGGTGATACAAGAACTGAGAATAGAGTTCTTTATCGTATGGAAGTTGCTTTGGATAGTTATCAACGGGTTGTCCCCACGCTTCTAATCCAGCATGGATATGATGCTAGAATTAATACTGATTCTCTACTTTCTTCATGCGGAACGATTGAAACTAAGAGATTAACAATCAATCTGGAGAGATATAAGTCTTATCGATTTCGGTTGCGAGCCAATCCGACAAAGAGTATCCCTTCAGGTCAATATGGGAGGAGGGGAACAAGAGTGGCCTTGAAGGATGAGAATGAATGTCATGATTGGATGAAGCGAAAATTCGGGGCGTTACAGATCACACTTCAGACTCTGGAATGTATCAGAGAACCTGTTACCGTGATACGGAAACTGGGCACCAGTCAGAAGAGCAGGTTAGAAATCGGTGGGGTCCTATTTGATGGGATCATACGTATCAACAACCCTGAACTTGCGATTGAAGGCCTCGTGAATGGGTTTGGGCGTGCTAAAGGGTTTGGGTTCGGTCTCCTGTCACTAGCAGGGATATCTTAGGAAAGCAAACATGGATAAAAGACGATTATCTGGATTGGCTCCCGCAAAGCCGATCATGCTTAAAGAACGATCCTCTATGGTGTTCCTCCAGTATGGCCAGGTCGATGTGGAACATGGTGCTTTCGTCCTGGTTGATAAGACTGGAGTAAGGAAACAGATCCCTGTTGGTTCTCTTGCTTGCATCATGTTGGAGACGGGTACGACAATAACGCATGAAGCTGTCAAACTGGCAGCCCAAGTCGGTTGTTTATTAATCTGGGTAGGAGATGGAGGGGTGCGACTATATTCTACAGGCCAACCAGGAGGAGCACGCTCTGATAAATTACTCTTTCAAGCAAAATCTGCTTTGGATGATACAGCTCGTTTGAATATTGTTCGTGAGATGTACAGAATACGGTTCAATGAACGAGCTCCGCTCAGGCGAAGTATCGAACAGCTCAGGGGGATTGAAGGAATAAGGGTAAAACAAATCTACAAGAACCTGGCTAATCAGTATGGTGTGACCTGGAAGAACCGAAACTATGATCCTAACCATTGGGATTCCGCAGATCCAGTCAATAAAGCTCTGAGTTCGGCTACATCAAGTCTCTATGGGCTCTGTGAAGCTGGAATACTTGCTGCTGGGTACTCCCCAGCGATAGGATTCATCCATAGTGGGAAACCAAGGTCCTTTGTTTTTGATATTGCAGACATTTTCAAATTCGACACGGTAGTTCCTATAGCCTTCAAGGAAGCGGCTAAGGGGGTGGGCGCAGTAGAATCAAGAGTTCGTTTGGCGTGTAGGGATGTATTTCGCAGTGGGCGGCTTCTTAAGAAGATCATACCTACAATCGAACAGGTGCTAAAAGCTGGCGGTCTTGATTTGCCTACCAAACCACCTGAGAGTGTGGGGCCTGCATTTGAGGACGCGAAAGGGGTTGGTGATGTTGGTCATCGTACTTGAGAACACTCCTCCCAGAGTGCGAGGGCGTCTGGCCGTCTATATGATCGAAGTCAGATCTGGAGTATTCATAGGGAATCTAAGCCAACGGGTCAGAGAAATGCTCTGGACAATAGTAACCTCTGACTTGGGAGATGGAAATGCGGTTATGGGATGGAGTACTAATACTGAAAGTGGGTTTGATTTCATCACTGCCGGGAAAAATCGAAGGCGCCCAGAAGAATTAGATGGATTCAAACTTGTTGCTTTTGATCCTATTGCCAATGAACCTTAAATTCAACCTGTTTGAGTAAGACACGCCCCGTTTTTGACATAGCTATTTAAAGCGTGCATATGATAGTAACCGATAGAAAAATCATGGTAGAAAATTTAAGTTGATTTATCTCATTATATGAGTATAATTTACTCGTAAGTCTGTTCCCCGCACCTGCGGGGATGAACCGCCAGAACGATGATCAGATTCTTCGGCTGAGGTCTGTTCCCCGCACCTGCGGGGATGAACCGAATATGAACAGAACGCACTCGCGGGGACAAAGCTGTTCCCCGCACCTGCGGGGATGAACCGCCGAGATTGTAGTACGAGTACGTACGCTCGTACTGTTCCCCGCACCTGCGGGGATGAACCGATTACCCATACAAGAGCAAAGATGATCTTTACCTGTTCCCCGCACCTGCGGGGATGAACCGGAACTTACCGCAGTCATCGACGAGCCAATCAACTGTTCCCCGCACCTGCGGGGATGAACCGCTCTCCTGAACCTTAGGTACTCCGTAGAATACCTGTTCCCCGCACCTGCGGGGATGAACCGCAACCTTGCATGAGTTCGTGAACTGAGAGATTCTGTTCCCCGCACCTGCGGGGATGAACCGTCCAAGTACTGCGGTATTGAGGATGAGTTTTCCTGTTCCCCGCACCTGCGGGGATGAACCGAACCTGTTCACGCAGGCCCCTGAATGGGTGCACTGTTCCCCGCACCTGCGGGGATGAACCGGATGTATACTTGTCCTTTTCCTCAGTGACCGCCTGTTCCCCGCACCTGCGGGGATGAACCGTCTGCAAAGTTTTCCATCTTTCCTGCCGCCGCCTGTTCCCCGCACCTGCGGGGATGAACCGGGTACAACTCTCTCACAGATCAGTGTGAGATCCTGTTCCCCGCACCTGCGGGGATGAACCGATCGCCCATACGCTGCAGTATGGCAAAGAGCTCTGTTCCCCGCACCTGCGGGGATGAACCGATAATACTGCAGCCGAAACGGGAGTACACCTTCTGTTCCCCGCACCTGCGGGGATGAACCGCTGCCATTCGTGAACTCGGATCATACAAAGACCTGTTCCCCGCACCTGCGGGGATGAACCGAGATGCGAAGGCAATATCTGCATAGTAGCTGTCTGTTCCCCGCACCTGCGGGGATGAACCGGACTGTATGGAAGGTATGGAGAAAGCCGGGTACTGTTCCCCGCACCTGCGGGGATGAACCGTAGTTTGAGACCGATCCTGGACACATTTACGAATGTTCCCCGCACCTGCGGGGATGAACCGATTTTGGGGATCGACATCAAGCGTGATGCGGACTGTTCCCCGCACCTGCGGGGATGAACCGTAGTTTGAGACCGATCCTGGACACATTTACGAATGTTCCCCGCACCTGCGGGGATGAACCGATTTTGGGGATCGACATCAAGCGTGATGCGGACTGTTCCCCGCACCTGCGGGGATGAACCGTTGTAGTCAAATAGCTAACTGTAGCGCTGCACCTGTTCCCCGCACCTGCGGGGATGAACCGTTCTTGAGATTGACGGAACTTATGAAGATGGTCTGTTCCCCGCACCTGCGGGGATGAACCGCTCTTGCGCTCACCGACCTGCTCGTCCAGAACCTGTTCCCCGCACCTGCGGGGATGAACCGCGGTAGTTCGTCTGCTCCTGGACATACCTGATCTGTTCCCCGCACCTGCGGGGATGAACCGATCATGCATATAAAAATCTTGAATATGTGAAACTGTTCCCCGCACCTGCGGGGATGAACCGTATATTGAGTCAGCAAGGGGCGAGATTGAGTCCCGTTCCCCGCACCTGCGGGGATGAATCGGTTAATGACCCTATTCGGTGGTCGGAGCGTTCTGAGGCGACTCTCGTGCGTCGGTTTAGATATGAGAAAACGCACCCGAAATGGATGCGTTTTGCTTGTGGAGTGGTACTCGGCAGGAGCCTCCTCCTGCCTCTTCCCTTTCATTGAACTAAATCCAATCTCCGTAATCCATAGTAGCTTATACAGATAGAGGAGTCAACAATTGGGAGATTTCAGTAGGCAAACTAATATATCGGATTGAGATATGCAAGCTGTTCAGAGACGCTCAATTTGGATCTGATATGATTTAGGAAAGAATTCGGAAGACATTCGGAAAAAATATTCTACTAACATAAGTTGGGTTCGCCTCCTGCAAAATACATACTCATTACGTCTGAATCTATCACCCAACTTACGGGGATAGTCATGCACGCATGATCACGTCATCCGACCAGCACTCCTCATACATGTTATTTGGTTGTAGGGGTGTATTACATACCCATATGCGTCCGCTGGGATTCGCAATATGTGACAAAATCATGAGTCGTAGATTGTGAGTGAATTTGTCTGTTTGAAGGAGGGATAGTTTACGCCCAGCAGGGTTCGAACCTGCGACCTACGGCTTAGAAGGCCGTTGCTCTATCCAGCTGAGCTATGAGCGCATATGTTAATCGGGGTGAGAGGACTCGAACCTCCGATCTCCTGCTCCCAAAGCAGGCGCCTTAGCCACTAGGCAACACCCCGTCAGACGAAATCAGAGTATATATAGAACCTACTGCAACGTCAATAGGGGTATGGAGAAATCCCGTTGACTAATCACACATGCTCAACGATATCCTTCTCCTGTCCAGGTCAACATCTACGACGGTTACCGTTACCTGCTGGTTTACTGTCACGATCTCGTTCGGGTCCCGCACGAAACGGTTGGCCAGCTTACTGATATGGACCAGGCCGTCCTGGTGTACCCCGATGTCAACGAATGCCCCGAATGCCGTCACGTTGGTGACTACTCCCGGCAGTTCCATCCCCGGCATGAGGTCCGTGATCTCATGGACGTCGTCAGAGAAGGAGGCATAGGTGAAATCCTCCCTGGGATCACGACCGGGCTTCTCCAGCTCTCCCATGATGTCTTCAAGGGTTGGAATACCTACGGTATCTGTAACATAATCCCGTATTTTAATCTTCTTCCGTAATTCCGGCATGGAAACCAGATCCTTGATAGAACACTGCAGGTCTGTTGCCATCTGCTCCACGATGGGGTAAGCCTCCGGGTGGACAGCGCTGCTGTCCAGCGGGTTCTCTGCATTCCTGATCCGCAAGAAACCCGCTGACTGTTCAAAACTTTTTGCTCCGATACCGGTGACCATCATGACCTGTGAACGGTCTCGGAAGGGCCCGTGGATCTCACGGTACCTGGTGATCGCCTCGGCAGTCCTCGGGGTGATCCCCGATACATACTTGAGCAGCTGGGCACTGGCCGTATTGATCTGGACACCGACCGAGTTCACACAGGACTGGACGACGTCGGAAAGCGACTGGGCAAGCATCGACTGGTTCACGTCATGCTGGTACTGGCCGACCCCGATCGACTTCGGGTCGATCTTGACCAGCTCTGCGAGCGGGTCCATGAGTCGCCTGCCGATCGATACCGCACCACGGACGGTGACATCCTTGTCAGGGAACTCTTCCCGTGCGACCCTGGAGGCAGAATAGATCGATGCGCCGCTCTCGTTTACCATGATCACGGGGATGTCTAGATCCAAATCTTTTATCGTGGTTTTGAGGAACCGTTCGGCCTCCCGGCCGCCGGTACCGTTGCCTACGGCGATCGCTTCTATATGGTAGAGCCTGATCCAGTTCTTGATCAGGACAGCAGCCTCACGCTCCTTCCTATGGGGGACCAGGGGGTAGATCGCATCATGGTGGAGGAGGTCTCCCTTCTCATCAAGCGCTACTACTTTGCAGCCGGTTCGCAGGCCCGGGTCCACTGCGAGGATCCGTTTCGACCCAAGGGGTGAGGCTAACAGCAATTCCCGTGCGTTATCGGTGAAGACCTTGATCGCATCCTCATCAGCCCGGTCCTTGCACTCCTTGCGAAGCCCGTTCTCGAGGGAGGGGGCGATCAGGCGCTTGTAGCCGTCGATGATGGCAGCCTCGAGCCATGAAGCCGCCTGGTTCCGTTCCAGGTCGATCCGTCCCAGGATACGCCTGGTCAGCCGTATGACCGCCTCATCCTCATCCGGCCTGAAGTGTGAGATGAGGAATCCCTCATCGGTACCCCGGAGGATTGCCAGTATCCGGTGGGAGGGAGCCTTGGAGGCAGTCTCTTCCCACTGGAAGTAGTCCTTGAACTTCTGGGCATCCCGGTCGTCATGCTTCCCCGGTACCGGGCGGGAGGACATGACCCCGTTGTAATGGAAGAAGTCCCGCATCTCCTGCCTGATCTCTGCATCCTCGTTGAACCGCTCCGCCAGGATATGCTTGGCCCCGTTCAGGGCCTCGATCGGGGCGAAGATCATCTTCTCCGGGTTGATGAACTCCTTAGCCTTCTCGTGGACCTTCTCCTTGGGAACATCCTCGCGCCGCGTGCCCCTGGCATAGAGCCAGTCAGCCAGCGGCTGGAGACCGGCCTCCTTGGCGACCATTCCCTTCGTCTTCTTCTTCTGCTTGAAGGGGAGGTATATATCCTCGACACGGGTAAGAGTCTCTGCATCAGCGATGGCCTGCTCGAGCTCCCCGGTGAGGAGTTCCCGCTCCTTGAGGTTGGAGAGTACAGCCTCCTTCCGCTTCTGCAGCTCGTTCCAGATCTCACGGGTGTCACGGACAGCGATGATCTGGACCTCATCCAGACCCCCTGTCGCCTCTTTCCGGTATCGGGCGATGAATGGGACCGTACATCCCTCATCGAGCAGACGCAGGACAGGGATCACCTGCTGCGCTGGTATGCTTGTCTTGCTGTTAATATGGTTTATGACTTTCTGATCCATGAGAACTAAATTACCATATTTTCATAGAATGTACAAAGCAGTTTTTCGAGATCTGCAAATATGGTATGATAGGGAAAATACACATTTCTGGAGGAGTGCATTATGGACTGGACAAATATCCTGGGAACGGTACAGGAACTCATACTCACCTACGGGTTGAACGTGGTATTCGCCATCCTGATCCTCATCATCGGCTTGATTGCCGTCAAGCTGATCGTGAAGGGGATGAAGGCCTTCTTCACGAGACGTAAATTCGATGCAACGCTGACCTCATTCCTGGGCAGCCTGCTCCACATCCTGCTGCTCGCCTTCGTCGTCATCGCAGCCCTCGGCCAGCTCGGGGTCCAGACAACCAGCCTGGTCGCAGTCATCGGTGCTGCAGGCCTTGCGATCGGCCTGGCACTCCAGGGATCGCTCGCTAACTTCGCATCAGGCGTCCTGATCATCTTGCTGCATCCCTTCAAGATCGGCGACTACATAGAGGGCGGGGGGACTGCCGGCACCGTCGCCGCCATCGGGATGTTCACCACGACCCTGACCACCCCTGACAACAAGATGGTGACTGTTCCTAACACCCAGGTCATGGGCGGGACCATCACCAACTACAGCGCCAAGGACCAGAGGCGGATCGACCTGGTCATCGGAGTGAGCTACGATGACGATATCAGGGTGGTCGAGAAGCTGCTGGTGGAGATCCTCGATGCGGAAGCACGAGTTCTCACGGAACCCGCCTACAAGGTCGCGGTGCTCGAACTCGGGGACAGCAGCGTGAACTTCGCTGTACGACCCTGGGTAGCGGTAGCAGACTACTGGCCTGTCAGGTTCGACCTGGTGAAGGAGATAAAACTCCGGTTCGATGCCGAGGATATCACGATCCCCTATCCGCAGCAGGACGTCTATCTGCACCGGGTTGAAGAATCCTGACATCCATGTAGGATTCTGTGACGGAATCCTACATTTACGTGATGCGTGATGTTGCAGGATAGGTTTTGTTCTGCAACATCATGAGAATATTGTTCGTTATCATCTAAAAATTGTTGCAAAATCTCCCCGTTTTGTTGATAATATGCTCTATATAATTGATGGCATGAAAATTGCATTTATTTAAGATAAGACATGATTGGTGGGAACACCATGACATCCTGTAGGTACTGAATCGTAAAATCAGACAACAAAATGTAATATAATGAAAAAGATTGCATAATTATTGAGCAGATGGTACGATATGGTTCAGAATCTATTATGGTCAACTGATACATGAGCACTTTATGTATACACAGTAACCACGAAACCTTGCAGGCTTTGCAAGTCTAAAACAGCCAGTTCCTTGTCGCACATCTAGTGTGGATCAATGTTAACGAACAGAATCCGTCTCAGTATCAGACCTGTGTGGTAGCAGGTATGTCCATAGCCGTGGATTCAGCGGTGTATGTGGATGTCTTTTGGATAGACTCAAGGCCGCCTGTATGGCGGATGAGAATATTTTGGCTACACGTAAGGAGTTTAGGGTATGAAGAAAGTGCTATGTCTCTTAGCGATCCTGCTGGTGCTGTCTCCGCTGTTCGCGGGCGGGGCTCAGGAAGAGAAGAAAGAAGAGGTGTTCAAGGTCGGTTTCGTCTTCACCGGACCTATCGGTGACATGGGCTGGACCCAGCAGCACAATGCAGGAAGGCTGGCTATTGAGAAGGAGCTCGGCGTGGAGACCCTCTACAAAGAGAACGTCCCCAACACCCAGGAGAGTGCGAAAGTCATGAGGGACATGATCGCCCAGGGTGCCAAGATGATCTTCGCTACCAGCTTCGGCTACATGGACTATATGCTTGAAGTCGCTGCAGAGCATCCGGAAGTCGCTTTCTTCCACTGCGGCGGATACATGCAGACAGAGAATGCGGTCAACTACCTCGGAAAGATCTACCAGGCTCGTTACCTCTCCGGTATCGTGGCAGGACTCAAGACCGAGACCAACAAGCTCGGGTATATCGCAGCCTTCAGTATCCCGGAAGTCGTCCGGGGAATCAACGCCTTCACCCTTGGTGCAAAGAGCGTGAACCCAGACGTGACGGTCGAAGTGACCTGGACCCTTGACTGGGACAACCCGCCGAACGAGAAGGAAGCAACCTTCGCACTCATCGACAAGGGCTGTGACGTCATCGCCCAGCACCAGACTGCTCCTGCGAACCTCCAGGCAGCAGAGGCCAGGGGTGTATGGGGTGTCGGCTACCATGCGGACATGAACGCAGCTGCACCTGAAGCATGCCTCACCTCTCCCTACTGGAACTGGGATCCCTATTATGTGGCAGTGACTCAGGAAGTCATGAACGGCACCTGGGACGCAAGCAACTACTGGGGCGGCATGGAAGACGATGTCGTTCGGCTCGCACCGCTCGGCAAGAACGCTCCTGCAGGGGCACAGGCGATCGTGGATGAGGTACAGGCAAAGATCATCGACGGTTCCTTCGAGGTCTTCGCAGGCCCGCTGTATGACAACCAGGGCAACCTCGTACTGGCAGACGGCGAAGTCATGAGCGACGGCGACAAGCTCGGCATGAGCTTCCTCGTTGACGGCGTCATCGGTTCTATCGAGTAACCAGCAAGTCAGTTTATATGATGCAAAGGAATGAGCGGTCCCCGCTCATTCCTCAGCATCTTCTTCGTATAAGATGCAGGAGTATATGGTGAGTAATGAAGTCGTGATCAGCATGCGGGGGATCACCAAGGAATTCGGTCCCCTCAAGGCCAATGACGATGTGGACCTGGACATCAGGCGGGGAGAGGTGCATGCCATCCTCGGCGAGAACGGGGCGGGCAAGAGTACCTTGATGAACATCCTCTCAGGGATCTACACCCCCGATGCCGGGACCATCATGATCGACGGCAGCGAGGAGACTTTCGGCTCTCCCCAAGACTCCATCGATGCAGGCATCGGCATGATCTACCAGCATTTCAAGCTGGTGGATGCCATGAAGGCCTGGCAGAATATCATAGCGGGGCCGAACGGCTCACTCTTCCTTGACAGGAAGGGCTGCCGTAAACGGATCGCTGAGATCTGCCGGGAGACAGGTCTCTCTCTGGACCTGGAAGCTTATGTCTCGGACATGGGCGTCGGGCAGAAGCAGACACTGGAGATCCTCAAGGTCCTCTACCGGGGGGCTGAGATCCTCATCCTTGATGAACCAACCACCGTACTGACCCCGCAGGAGACCGAACGGCTCTTCTCCATCATCCGGACTATGCGTGATGCTGGTAAGACAGCGATCATCATCACCCATAAGCTGTATGAGGTCATGGAGATCAGCGACCGTGTCACCATCATGCGCAAGGGAAGGGTCGTGAAGACCCTCAGTACGGCAGAGACGACCCAGAAGGAGCTCGCTGATATCATGGTCGGGAAGTCCATGAAGATGGAGTTCCCGAGGCTGAGGGTCCCCGCTGGAGACGTCGTCCTGGAGGTGAGTGACCTCCACGTAAATGATGCCGCAGCGATGCGGCAGCTCAGGGGCGTCTCCTTCGACCTCCATGCCGGCGAGATCCTCGGCGTGGCCGGGGTATCGGGGAGCGGCCAGAAACAGCTCTGCCAGGCCCTGGTAGGCCTGCAGAAGATAGATTCCGGGTCGGTGAAGGCGAACGGGAAGGAGATCGCAGGCAAGAGCGCGAGTGAGATCTTCCGGCAGGGTGTCGTCCCGATCAACTTCGTGCCTGAGGACCGGCTCGGGATGGGACTGGTCGGCAGCATGAGCCTCGTCGACAACGTCATGCTCCGTGACTACCATGCAGGCAAGGGGATCTTCATCGACTCGAAGCGTGCCTACGAGATGACCGAACGGCTCGTCGAATCCCTCGATGTCATGCATCCCGGGATCGACCGGCCGATCAGCGTTCTCTCGGGCGGCAACCTGCAGAAGATACTCATCGGGCGTGAGATCATGAGTGACCCGAAGGTCCTCATCGCCTCCTACCCCGTACGGGGACTCGATCTCGGGGTCACCCACAAGGTCATCGAACTGCTCAATGAGCAGAAGGCCAGAGGGGCCGGGGTCCTGCTCCTGGCAGAGGATCTGGACCTGCTGCTGGAAGTCTGCGACCGGGTCATGGTCCTCTATTGCGGACAGGTCTCAGGGATCGCGAACCCTGACGAGATCACGAAGAATGAACTGGGAGTCCTGATGACGACGATCGGGGAGGAGTGCAGCAATGGCTAGGATCGTACCGCTTGAAACCTGTTCCATGGCCAAGAAGATCCGCGTGCGCGTCTATGCGATCCTTCTTGCATTCACCCTCTCGGGATTCCTCCTGCTCTTCCTCGGGCATAACCCGTTCGAGGTCTACGCCTCCATGATAGACGGGGGCCTGGGATCCGGCTACCGTGTCCGGGAGACCCTCACGAGGACCATCCCCTATGCCCTGACTGCCCTCGGGATAGGCTTATCCTTCAGGATGAAGTTCTGGAATATCGGCGGGGAAGGGCAGATCATGATGGGGGCAGCTGCCGCCACCTATGTCGGCCTCAACTTCCAGTCGCTCCCGAAGATCATCCTGCTGCCGCTCATGGTGGCTGCGGGACTCGTCGGCGGCGGGCTGTGGGCACTGATCCCGGCATTCCTCAAGGTGAAGTTCAAGACCAATGAGACGATCCTCACCCTCATGCTCAACTACGTGGCATTGAAGTGGATCACCTACCTGCAGTACGTGGCTTGGAAGGATGAACACGCATTCGGCTACCCGAAGATCCCGAACCTCGTGAAGAACGCCCAGCTGCCCAAGCTGTTCGGCGTCCATATCGGGATCATCCTCGTACCCGTGCTGGTCGTCCTCATCTACCTCTTCATCAACTACACCAAACGAGGCTATGAGATCCGGGTCATCGGGGAGAACGAGGCGACAGCCCGCTATGCGGGCATGCCTACCTCGAAGATCATCCTCGGGACCCTCTTCATCAGCGGGGGGATCTGCGGGATCGTCGGTATGATCCAGGTCTCCGGGGTGAACATGACCCTGAGTATAGATGTAAGCAACGGGGTAGGGTATACCGCGATCATCATCGCCTGGCTCGGCCAGCTCAATGCCATAGCCATCCTGGTCGTCTCCTTCCTCTTTGCCGTCATGGTGGAGGGAGGATCCTATATCCAGACCGTGTTCCAGATACCCCAGGCAGCAGCATCGCTGCTGCAGGGACTCATCCTCTTCTTCGTCCTGGGAAGCGAGTTCTTCCTCAAGTACCGGGTGATCCGGGAATCGAAGCGAGTGACTTCAGCAAAGGGAGGCGCATGATATGGACCTGAACTGGTTCGTTTGTTTTCTCGGGGCCGCCGTGGTTGCCGGGACCCCGCTCCTCCTCGCCACGATGGGGGAGCTCGTCACCGAGAAGAGCGGTTCGCTCAACCTCGGTGTCGAGGGTATGATGTACATGGGTGCGATCATCGGGTTCATGGTATCCCTCCAGACAGCGAGCCCACTCCTGTCATTCATCGCAGCGGCCCTCGCCGGTGTGCTCGGGGCCATGATCTTCGGTTTCGTCACCATCACCCTGCGGGCCAACCAGATCGTCACCGGGCTCACCCTGACGATGTTCGGTACCGGCTTCGCCGGCTTCATCGGGACGCCGATCATCGGGACGAGGGCCCCAGAGAGGATCATCTCCACCTTCGTGAAGGTGAAGATCCCCCTGTTGGGTGATATCCCGGTCATCGGTGAGATCCTCTTCAACCAGGACTACATGATCTATATCACGTATGTGCTGATCGTGGTCGTCGGGATCTATCTCTATAAGACACGATACGGCCTGAACGGGTCGATGGTCGGAGAGAACCCGAGGGCTGCAGACTCCCTCGGGATCTCGGTCATCAAGTACCGCTACATCCACCTTGCCATCGGCGGGGTGCTCTGCGGCCTCGCCGGAGGGTACCTCTCCCTGATCTATGTACCTGCATGGCAGGACTCGATCATCTCCGGGCGGGGATGGATCGCTGTGGCGCTGGTCATCTTCTCCAAATGGAACCCCTACCGGGCGTTCCTCGGTGCGCTCTTCTTCGGCGGGCTCAATATCGTGGGATTCCGCCTGCAGCAGTTCGACCTGCCGGTCTCGATCTACGTCCTTGACTCGCTGCCCTACGTCATGACGATCATCGTCCTGGTGCTCGACTCGATGAGGCGAAAGGCCCGGGGGAATGCCCCGCAGAGCCTCGGCGTCCCCTACTTCAGGGAGGAACGGTAAGTATCTATGTCTGAGGCACGCAGCTGCAGTATAACCATGATACCCCAGAAACTCACTACCAAGGCAGCGTTCGGGACCGATCTCCATACCGTGATCAGCAGCATGATAACAGACAGCGGACAGGCCTTCGGGTATACGAGTCCCTGCGGGGGAGCGGGGACCTGCGGGAAGTGCAGGATCCGCATCATCTCCGGTGAAGTCTCCCCGATGGGACCCCAGGAGGAACAGCACCTCAGTGAGGATGATATCATCGCGGGTATCAGGCTTGCCTGCTATGCGACTGCTGAGGGTGACCTCACCATTGCCGAAGCTGCAGAACAGCGCATCATGGAGGTCGAGACCGGGTTCTCAGGAGAGTCTGAGGACCACCTGCAGGGACGGCTTGTCGAGAGCTTCCGTGTCATGATGAGTGTCCCGACCTTCGACGATAACCGAGATGGTGCCCTGCGGGTCATAGAAGCCCTGTCTGACCAGTGCGGTATCGCCGTGGCGGATGTCTCTCCTGTCGTGCTCCACCAGCTGCCGGTCATGATGCGGCATCTCATGGACATGAAGCAGCCGGCAGGGATCTGGGCACATATCTGCGACGGGACTGTCATCTCAGTCTGCCCTGCTGAGGGCGTGGAACGATTCTACGGTATCGCAGTCGATATCGGGACGACTACCGTAGCATGTTACCTGGTGGACCTCTCATCCGGGGAGATCATCGATACCGAATCGGCCCTGAACGCACAGCACATCGCGGGTGCCGATGTCATCGCCCGTATCGGCTATACCCTGATAAAGGCAAAAGGCTCTGAAGAGCTCGCACGTGTGATCACCGAACAGCTGCAGGAGATGATCCTGGAGCTCTGCGGGCGGAACGGGATCATGACCGGGCAGGTCACCTCCTGTGCCGTCGCAGGGAACACCACCATGCTGCATCTCCTGCTCGGGATCGATGCAGGCAGCATCAGCAGGGTACCGTTCAATCCGGTCTTCACCTCCTCTCAGATCATCCGGGATCTCTTCAGCGAACTTGAAGGATGTTCCGTCTACCTGCTCCCGAGTGCCTCTGGGTACATCGGGGCCGATATCGTGGGGGGGGCTGCTGCGGTCCATCTGGACACAGCTGATGAGTGTTCCCTCTTCGTCGATATCGGGACCAATGGGGAGATCGTCCTGAAAAGTCCAGCAGGACTCTTCGCCTGTTCGACTGCCGCCGGCCCTGCCTTCGAGGGGGCGAACCTCTCCTGCGGGTCAGGCGGGGTCTCCGGGGCGATCGACAGTGTATCCTATGACGGGGAAGCGCTGCGGTTCACGACCATCCACGACCAGGTCCCCGCAGCCGTCTGCGGATCCGGGGTGCTCGATGTGACCGCACTCCTCGTCAGGGAAGGACTCGTCGACCGGAAAGGACGCTTTGCCAGAGGTGAACATGCGCTATCCTCGAGGATGGCTGAAGTGAAGGGGAAACCTGCCTTCACCATCTCCGGGGAGACCGTCTACCTCTCCCAGGCTGACATCAGGGAGATCCAGCTTGCCAAGTCAGCGATCCGTACCGGGATCGAGGCGCTCCTCGATGAAGCAGGGATCACGGCTGATGAGGTCAGCCGTCTCTACATCGCCGGGGGCTTCGGCAGCCGCATCAGGATATCGAGTGCTGCGGAGATCGGTCTGATCCCGCCGCAGCTTGCCGACCGGGTGGTCTGTGTCGGGAACACTTCGGGCAGGAGCGCCGTCTCTGCCCTGCTGAGCAGGGAGTTCCGGGACCGGTGCGAGACCATGAGGAATGAGATGAGGATCATCGACCTGTCAGGTCGGAAGGGTTTTTCCAGGGACCTGGCTATGAATATGTACTTCGAGGGTGCAGCGAATGAGTAAGGAGGTAGGATAGGGAGATCGACGTCAAGGCGTAGGCCGACCTGCAAGCATTCGCAACCTTGTCCGGGACAAGTCTAAAACCAGGAGCTTGTTTGGTGAAGATGGATAGCTCATATACGATACTGCACGACAGGAAGCCGTATGCGAGGATAAACACGGGAGGCCGCTGCCTCCTGAGATGAAGAAGTCAAACATTTGGTTAAGGAGAATAGTATGAAACAGAAACCTGATCTTACCGAGATCCTGCGCAGGTCTCGAGAAGGTGAGTACTGCAGCGCCCATGACTGGGATGTGAAGCGAGTCCCCAAGGCTGTCAAGTCGATGCTGAAGAAGTACAACCTGCAGAAGACCGTTGACAAGGAGAACCCTGTCAACACCGATATGGAGCTTGCCGATGAGTTCTACAAGGCAGGCTTCGAACTTGCCCTGGAACTCGGCATGCTCAACGAGGCACGCGACAGGATCATCAAGATAGATGAAGAGGAGCTCGTGACCACGCTCCACCTCGCACCGTCAGAGGTCGAGCTCGGGTTCGGGCACGACAAGCGGATCATGAAGTCACGTACCCCCTCAGACCCCACCCCGATGCTCTTCGGGTCATCGCTGGGGATCACCATGTCGGAAGAGGCATGGCCCTGGATCACTGAAGGGATCGCACGCCAGCCGCAGGTCGACTTGCTCGAGAGCGGGTCGCTCACTGCGATCAACGGCTTGGAGGCCCTCCCCGGTGACCCGTCAGAGACCCTGCTCTGCTATGAGCAGGGACGTATGCACCGGGTGCTCCGGCGAAAAGCAGGAAGAGAAGGTATGCCCGGTATCGGGAACATCTCCGCGGTCACCGAGTTCGGCCAGTTCTGCTATGGGACACGGGACAACTTCTATACCACCGACCTCTCACTGATCCTCTATCCTTCGGAGATGAAGATCAACAACCAGACCATGCACAAGGTAGTACATACCCTCGCCATGGGCGGTATGGTATTCGCCGGTTCTCCGGGAATGATCGGCGGGATGCCGGGACCTCCCGAGGGTGCGGTCATCTCGAGCATCGCGGCGTCACTGCTCCAGTATGCCGTACTCTTCTCGACCGTCGGCGGCGGGGAGCTCTACGACATCAGGTACCTCTCCAACGTGAACCGGGAAGGCCTCTGGGCATTGAGCATGACCCACCAGGCTCTGAGCAGGAACACCCATCTCCTGACCCACGGTATCGCGAACCAGGTGTCGGGTCCGGGAACGAAGGAACTGCTCTACGAGACGCTCGTAGGTGTATCGATCATCGCCGCTTCAGGTGCATCCTTCTCGACAGGCCCGAGATCAGCAGGCGGGAAGTTCAATGACTACCTCTCACCCCTCGACTGCCGATGGTGTGCTGAGGTTGCCCATGCTGCATCCGGTATGGACCTCTCGGCCGTGAACGACCTGGCTAATGAGTTCCTCCCGGAATTCGAGGCGAATATAAAGACCCCGAACATCGGGAAGCCGGTACAGGAAGTGTGGGACCTCAAGAACTTCCGCCCGCTGCCGGAAGCAGAGGCTGCATACAACGAAGTACGGACCAGGGCGAAAGAGTTCGGCCTGCCGCTTGATGCAATCTGATCACGAAGTAACAAGAGTTTAGGAGAAATACAGATATGAGCGAATTGATCAAAAGACTATATGATGCAGTCATCGAAGGTGAAGAGGATGACGCACTCGAGATCGCCCAGGAGAGTATCGCGGAGGGCATAGACCCCCTCGAGATGATCCGGGGCGGCATCCAGGCTGCGATGGACCTGATGGGTGAGCAGTTCGAGAACGGGGAGGCCTTCCTCCCTGAGTTGATGCTCGCCGGTGACGCTGCCACCATGGCGATGGACGTGCTCCTTGCGAAGATCCGGGAAGACGGTGGTGCAGGTGCAGATTCCGGCACGGTCGTGCTCGGCGTGATGGCTGGTGACCACCACGATATCGGGAAGAACCTGGTCAAGGCGATCCTCTCGGCTAACGGCTTCAAGGTCATCGACCTCGGGATCGACGTGAGCGTCAGGGAGTATATCGATGCTGCACAGCGTGAGAACGCGACCATCATCGCCTGCTCGACCCTGATCACCACCAGCCTCCCGTACCAGAAGGAACTCATCGAGACCCTCGGTGCCATGGGCATGCGGGAGAAGTACCAGGTCATCCTCGGAGGAGGACCTGTCACCCCGCAGTGGACGACGATGATCAAGGCAGACGGGTATTCGAACACCGCAAGTGAATGCGTGGACCTCTGCAAGCAGCTGGTGACCAGGGGAGCCGCAGGCGGTGCGGCAGACCCGATCATCATCGGGGCATTGAACATCTAGTCCCGCGGGAATACGCTGCAGGGGGTGAGAGCCCTGCAGCGAACGAGTAAATACTAATGAGTAATGGAGTATGAGCAAGACCTACCTCATCATCTGTGATACGATCCTGGTAGAATCCAGGTCGATCATCCCGGATGATATGATCATCATGAGACAATCCTTCTCCCTGCATGAGAAGCCGGACCTCCTCAGGTCACACCTCCAGGAGGTGATCGACGGGATTCCCGGCAAGGGGGATACGATCGTGCTCGGCTACGGTCTCTGCTCGAATGCGACGGTGGGGCTCACCTCTGCGCACCACCGTCTCATACTCCCGAGGATCCACGACTGCATAGCCCTCTTCTGCGGCTCCCAAACCTGTTTCGAGAAACACCGGAACGAGGCGATCGGGACGCTCTTCCTCACGAAACGGTTCATCGAGTCCGAGGACGGGACCTACCACCTGCTCGAGTATGACAAGTACATCGAACGGTACGGGGAGGAGCTGGCGCAGCAGTATACCAGGATGGTCCTGGAACACTACGAGCGGGCAGCCGTCGTGGATACCGGGGAGTATGATACGACTCCCTACAAGGAGCTTGCCAGGAAATTCTGTGAACTCTACGATCTTGAGTACCATGAGATCACGGGAGACCAGCGCCTCATGCTGAAACTCTTCACCGAGGAGTGGGACCATGAGGTGATCGTGAAGGAGCCCGGTGAGGAGGTCTCGCTGCTCGATTATTTGAGCGATGCACAGTAAAGGCCCATGGCAGTTCACGGAGATTCAGGCTACAATCAGGGGACAGATATGAAAAGGATTTGGAGGGTTGGATGATTAGGAACTTTAAACAACCTCAGATGGTTGAGGAGGCGGTCTCCCTGTACGAACACTACAGTCATGCCGGCTATTATGCCGGGGGGACGAGCATCAACCACATGGATACAGCTTCCCCCTATACGAACGTGATATCGATCGGTGAGCTGGGGCTGGGGGGGATATCCCTGGAGGGAGGTCTCCTGAGGGTCGGTGCTGCCGTCAGGCTGCAGGAACTCATCGACTCGACCCTGGTCATGCCGGTGATCAAGGAGGCTGCCCGGGGGATCTACTCGCGCAGCGTCCGGAACATGGCCACGGTCGGGGGGAATATAGCGGCATGCTGGACCCATTCAGCGCTGGTCCCGAGCCTGATCGTGCTCGGGGCGAGAGTCGAACTTGCCGACGGGTCGACCGTCACGGTCGAGGAGTACGTGGATTCCAGCAGGGGCGACCTGATCACGGCAGTCCTCATCCCCATAAACTCGAAGGCAAGCGCTGTCAGGCGTGTTCGGCAGTCCAGTGCCTCGAAGGTGATCATGAGCTTCGCCCTCTCCATGTGGTTCTCTGCTGACAGGAAGTGCCTGGATCCCAGACTCGTCGCGACCGGGTTCGGTGAGAGACCGATGCGCCTGCCGCTCATCGAGGAACTCCTCACCAAGAGAGAGGACCATTCAGTCCATGAGTTCGATCTGGCATTCAGGGAACTCAACCTGCTTGTCAGTGATGCAGCAGGGACTGCAGCCTATAAGAATTACATTGCGGCACGGACCGTGATCGCATGTGCCGAAGCATGCAGGGAGGTGCTGTCATGAAAGTGAGTTTTACCCTGAATGGCATAGTCCGGAATGAACAGGCATCCGCGGGTGAGAACCTGCAGGAGTTCCTCAAGCGGTTGGGGATGCTCTCCGTGCGCGACAGCGACAACCACCGTGGGTTCGTCGGGTCTGACACGATCCTCTTTGACGGCAGGCCGGTGAATGCCGGTCTGATGGTCACGGCCCAGATAGACGGGCACGAGATCAGGACGGCTGAGTCCCTCGCCTCGATGGACCGGCCCTTGAGTCCCGTGCAGTCAGCCATGATCGATGCCGGGATCGTCCAGTCGGGCTACAATGCACCGGCAGCGGCGCTGCTGCTGACCGAACTGCTCGAGAGGAGGCCGGACCCGACCCGGGAAGAGATCAAGGATGCCCTCTCAGGTCTCTACAACCGTGCTACCGGCTATGAGCAGTTCTTCAATGCCGTGGAACTCGCAAAAAGGCGGATGAAGGACTCTGATGCCGTCATGCGCGTGAGCGATGAGTTCAGGGATGACCTGAAGTATGTGGGCAAGGCACACCGGAAGGTCGACGGCGCGAAACTCGTCAGGGGGGAGCGTGCCTTCGTCGAGGATATGGTGCTCCCGGGATCTCTGGTCATGAAGATGCTCCACAGTCCCCATGCCCATGCCTATATCAAGATGATCGACACCTCTGTCGCTGAGACCAAGCCGGGAGTGGAGCTCGTCCTCACCTACAAGAACGTCCCCGATACCTACTACACACCTGCAGGACAGGGGTTCCCTGAACCCTCCCCCTATGACCGGCGCATGTTCTCCCAGAAGCTCCACCATGTGGGCGACCGGGTAGCTGCCGTCGTGGCTGATACCGAGGAGCATGCCATCGCCGCACTTGATGCGATCATGGTGGAATACGAGGTGCTCAAACCTGTGTTCTCCATCGACGAGGCTTCAGCACCGGGAGCACCCATCGTCCATAATGCCAAGGTCTCCTATGCCGTCGGGGCACCTGAGGACCTTGAGGAGAAGAACCGGGGAGCCGACCCGCGCGACGGGAGGATCGAGATCCAGTTCCCCATCGGGGCAGACCCTCATGTGAACAAGGCTGCGAGCGTCTCCGGGGCTATCGGTGACATCGAGAAGGGGTTCGCCGAGGCTGATACCGTCATCGAGCGGACCTATGAGACCGGCCAGTTCCAGTGCACTCCCTGCGAGACCCATATCGTCTATACCAGGATGGAGTCCGACCGGCTCGTCATCCATGCCTCGACGCAGGTCCCGTTCTTCGTGAGAAGGATCGTCTCCAAGGTGATCGGGATCGATGAGAACCGGATCCGTGTCATCAAGGAGCGAGTCGGGGGCGGCTATGGTTCCAAGCAGGAGATCCTCCTCGAGGATGTCTGCGCCTTCGCCACCTGGGTGACTGGGAAGCCGGTCCTCTTCCACTTCACCAGGGAGGAGGAGTACACCAACAGTGTCTCCCGTTTTCCGATGAAGATACGGGTGAAGCTCGGGGCGAAGAAGAACGGGACGTTCACCGCCATGTACATGGACCTCAAGGCTAATACCGGGCCGTACGGCAACCACTGCCTTACCGTCCCGATGAACGGCTGTTCCAAGTCGCTGCCGCTCTACCTGAGCGACAACATCGCATTTGACGTGAATGTCTTCTACTCGAACATCATGCCGACGGGAGCCTACCAGGGCTATGGTGCTCCTAAGGCAAACTATGCACTCCATATGGCCATCGCCGAGCTCTCCGATGCACTCGGAATCGATATGCTCGAAGTCGTGGAGAAGAACCGGGTCGATGAGGGTGTCACCCTCGAGATCCTCAGGTGCCTCGGTGAGGGCCGGGAAGGAGCCCCTGCTGTAATCAAGAGCTGCGGGCTTGCCCGTGCGGTATCAGAAGGCGCGAAGATGATCGAGTGGGGAAAGAAAGAGACCAGTGGTGACATCGATATCAAGATCGGGAAGGGGATGGCGCTGATCCAGCAGGGATCAGGACTCCCCGGGCTCGACCTGTCGAACGCTTCGGTGAAGCTGCTCAATGACGGGTCGGTGATCATCCATTCGGGCGGGGCCGACCTCGGTACCGGGCTCGACACCATCAGCGTCAAGATGACTGCCGAGATCCTCAACATGGATCCCTCACGCATCACCATCATCTCCGGCGATACCGACCAGACACCCTTCGATACCGGTGCCTTCGCATCGAGCGGCACCTTCTTCTCCGGCGGTGCCGTCAGGAACGCCGCGGAGGAGCTGCGGAAGAAGATCCTCGCATCTGCAGCAGCGCTGCTCGGCGAACCCGCAGACGATCTCACTTTTGCGTTCAATGAGCAGGTGAACGGACGCAGCGGTTCAGTCTCCTTCCGGGAGATCGCCCAGGCGACCCATGGTGGGGACGGCATCGGCCAGCTCGTGGGACATGCCTCGTTCACCTGTGACGATGCATCCTTCCCCTACGGTGCCCACTTCGTGCAGGTGGCTGTGGACCGGAGGACCGGGAAGGTCACCGTCCAAAAGTACTACGCACTGCAGGACTGCGGGACACCAATCAACCCGGAACTGGCAGAGGGCCAGATCTACGGGGCGGTCATGAAGTCCATCGGCCATACCCTCTATGAGGAGGTGAAGCTGGCAGCTGACGGGACCTGCCTCACCACGGACCTCGAGTCCTACGGTGCCCCGATGATCGGGGACATCCCCGGGGACTTCAGGGTGAAGCTCATCGAGACGACGGACCCCTTCGGCCCCTTCGGGAGCAAGTCCGTATCGGAGATCGCCATGAACGGCGCCGCTCCGGCAATCGCGAATGCCATCCATGATGCCGTAGGCGTCTGGATGAGAGAACTGCCCATCACCCCGGAGAAGATCCTCCGGGCACTGGGCAAGGTCAGATAATTTCATATAAGGAGAAACTACCGGTTGGATGAATGGAAAAGAGTTGATCATTGACATCCTGAATCACAAGGAGGTCCCGCGGCCTGCATGGGTTCCCTATGCAGGGATCCATGCGGGGAAGACGAAGGGATACAATGCCCTGGAGGTGCTCCAGGATGAGGACAAGCTGCTGGAATCGCTGCTCGAGGTGAACAGGCTCTACAGCCCGGACGGGCAGACGGTCATGTTCGACCTGCAGCTCGAGGCCGAGATCCTCGGCTGCGAGCTGAAGTGGGTGGAGAAGAACCTCCCCTCAGTCGTTTCCCATCCCTTGAAGAAGGAATCGAAGATCCCTGAGAAGATGATCGAGAAGGATGACGGCAGGCTCCCCATGGTCTGGAACGTCATGAGGCGGTTCAAGGAGGCAGTGGGGGACCACACGGCTCTCTACGGGCTCTTCTGCGGTCCCTTCACGCTGGCTTCCCACCTGCGGGGGACGAAGATCTTCATGGACATGATCAAGAACCCGGATGCCCTCCATGAACTGCTTGCCTATACTACCGAAGTCGCCTGCCGGATGTCTGATTTCTACATCGAGGAGGAGATGGACATCATCGTGCCGGTGGACCCGCTCATGTCGCAGATCTCGCCGAAGCACTTCACCCAGTTCTTCCTCGAACCCTATACGAAGCTCTTTACCTATATACGGGAGAAGGGAGCCTACAGCTCCTTCTTCGTATGCGGGAATGCCATCCACAACATAGACCTGATGTGCCAGTGCGGTCCCGATGCGATCGCCGTGGACGAGAACGTCAGTATGATCGAGGCCAAGAAGATCACCGACCGCCACAACGTCGTGCTCGGGGGTAACATCCCGCTGACCACGGTCATGCTCTTCGGCAACCAGCAGGACAACATGAAGTACACCGTCGACATGCTCGACGGGCTTTCTGCGGCAGGGCTCTCGACTACGAAGAACCTGATCGTTGCCCCGGGCTGCGACATGCCCTATGATGTACCGCCCCAGAACGCCGTAGCGGTAGCTCAGGCTGTCCAGGAGACCGAGGTGGTACGTAAGCTCGTCGAGAACCATTCAGGCACCTCCTTCGATGATATCGAAGTCGCGCTGCCTGATTACGAGAACCTTGAGAAGCCCCTGATGGAGGCCTTCCTGCTCGACCCGGTAGCCTGTGCCGCCTGCACCTACATGGAGGCAGCGGCGAAGTCTGCGAAGGAGGTGCTCGGCGATGCGGTCGATTTCGCCTCCTACCAGTACAACAACCCCGATGATATCGCGAGGATACAGAAGCTGAAGATCTCCTGCCTCCCGAGTATCTACATCAACGGGGAGCTGAAGTACCCGTCGATCATACCGGGTACCGACGAGCTCGTGGAAGAGCTGAAGAAGTATATGTAACCGCAAGGCCCCTGACAGTCATCAGGGGCCTTCTCAGTCCCAGGAGCGATGATGACGATCACACAGAAGAGGGAGCTTGCCCTCACCGTACATGAACGGCTTGACCGACTCTATCCAGAGAAGATCGGGTTCCTCGAGGCCCATGCACAGGGCCCCTACGAGCTGCTGATAGCCGTGATCCTCTCCGCCCAGACGACCGACCGCCAGGTCAACCTGATCAGTGGCGAGCTCTTCAGTGCCTATCCCGGCCCGGAGGAGCTCTCTGCTGCTGACCAGTCGGATGTCGAGCGGATCATCCACTCGACCGGCTTCTACCGTGCGAAGGCAAAGAACATCATCGGGGCTGCCAGGGGAATCGTCGAAGAGTTCGGCGGGAACGTCCCAAGGACCATGGAGGAGCTCGTGACCCTCCCGGGGGTCGGGAGGAAGACTGCCGGGGTGGTGCTCGGTTCAGTCTTCGGGCAACCGGCGATCATCGTGGACACCCACTTCAAGCGGGTGGTGAAGCGGATCGGGCTGACGGAAGAGACCGACCCCGTGAAGGTGGAGTACGCGATCGCGGGGCTGCTCGATGAGCAGTACCAGTACCGCTTCTCCATGACGGTCAACAACCATGGACGGGAGTACTGCCATGCCAGGAAGCCTTCCTGTGCAGACTGCCCGATCACTGGTATCTGCCTGAAGGCAGGCCTCTGATTACCTGATATGCCTGGAAGAGAGTGTTGAGACAAAGAGGTCTTCCCACCAGGAGACAGTCTCCCTGACGGTGAGCCGGAAGGTGGAAAGCCAGAGATCCGTCACCCTGCAGGACTGCCCTAGGGGGGAGGGGATGAACCCCTCTTCTGCGGCACAGATGTAGATCCCCGGGTATACCGTAAAGAGTCCCTGCATGGAGTGGGGATCCCCATCTTCTCCCTTATGGGTCCAGTCTGTCGGGAGGTACCAGGAATCTCCCGAACGCAGGGGGATCGTGCCCGTTACCAGCGGCTCGGTGAGCGGGGTGATATAGGGAGGATCAGACCCGGATCCAGAAGGTGCCCAGCCGAGGGGGATGAGCGGCGGCAGCGCGATCGCCGAGACGCAGTCAGATTCCCTGTAGAGCGTTCTCTTGTAGGATGTTAGCGCGAGGTGTGCCGATTGTGAGAGTGTCAGCGCATGCAGGAGGATGTTCATGGTTCACACCTTACCAAAATTCATAATAATTGCAAGAGAGGACTTTACATAATCCTGATTATTTGCTATTTTCAACGAGCTATAGTTTCATATTCTGATATCTGCGATGTCGATGCATGTCCGGAGAAG
Organism: Spirochaetia bacterium; assembly: GCA_963677595.1. GTDB lineage: Bacteria > Spirochaetota > Spirochaetia > CAKZLE01 > CAKZLE01 > CAKZLE01. The sequence continues at coordinate 410,335 of OY782041.1, read as the reverse complement.
AGAAGATGAGACATGTTCGATCATAGATGTATAGCATTATTCCTATAAGGTGGAGATATAGTATGGCACGTAGATGTGAGATATGCGGAAAGGGTACGGTCGCAGGAAATAACGTACCAAGGAAAGGACAGGCTAAGAAGAAAGGCGGTGTCGGGCAGCACATCGGCGTAAAGACCAAACGTGTCTTCAAGCCCAATATCGTGAAAGTCAAAGCCAACATCGAAGGAACCACAAAGACCATCAAAGTCTGCACTAGATGCTTGAAGAGCGGAAAGGTACAGAAGGTATAATCACATATTCGTGATTAGTCTTGTGGTGTGAACCAGAAAGAGGATCCTTACTGTAGGGTCCTTTTTTTATACCCTGAAGCTGATACCAGTGGCCATCTGCTGGTACCAGCCTTGGGTCGATGAGGGCAGCTTGTATGAAGAACGACAGGAACGATTGGAGCATCCATGCGATATCGGGGGCGATGTGCGTCACGGATCACGGAAGTGACCAGGTAGTGAGGATCCGGGAGAACACCGGGGGGGCGACGGTATTCGTCGTCTCACCCCTGGGCCAGGAGACCGGTTCCCTGACCTCACTGATCGATGATGCGATCGCCCATGATGATTCCATCTGGGCGAAGCTCGAGAACCGGTTCGAAGCCTGGTCCGACACGATTGAGGGGCTTGCCGGGGCTAGTGAGCAGGTAGAGCTCCACCAGGAGCTGAAAGAGGGGTTCGACCAGATCGAGGACATCCTCAAGGCGGTCTGGCTCATCCGGGATGCATCCATGGCTTCCAGGAAGTATGTGGACGCCATCGAGCTCTCCTGGGTCCTGAGCAGCCTCAAGCGCAGGTTCGAGCAGGCAGGCCACTCGGTGGTGGTCGCAGACTCAGCCCGGATCTTCTCAGGAACCATCGATGAGAGCGGCATCCGCTTCGATTACCAGGCATCGCTCGAGCGGCTGCAGGAACAGATCGCCGAACACGGGGAGTGTGATACGATCTGCATCTCTGGCGGCTGGGTCTCCGACCGGTCGGCTAAGCTCCTCGACAACGGGAACACCGACAGCGAGCTTATCGCATCAGCCTGCGGGTACCTGCTCGAGGCGAAGGAGATCACCTTCTGGAACGAGGATGAGTTCCTCACCACGGCAGACAAGGCGGAGGTACCCGGGGCAGTCGTCATCGGGGAGATCACCTATGCCGAAGCTACCGAGCTCTCCTTCTTCGGTGCGAAGGTCCTCCACCCGCATGCGTTCGTCCCCGCGATCGCGAAGCAGATCCCCATCCGGCTCAGGTGCTTCCGTGATATCACCCACCCGGGGACCCTGGTGCTCCCGCAGCGGGCTGAAGCAGACAACCAGCAGGTGAAGGGGTTCTCCGCGATCCACGGGACAGCCCTGATCAATATCGAGGGGGCGGGGATGATCGGGGTGCCCGGTGTCTCCTCCCGGCTCTTCACCGCCATGAGGGAGAGCCGGATCTCCGTGATCCTGATCTCCCAGGCATCGAGCGAGCACTCCATCTGCTTCGCCGTGCCTTCGGAGGATGCGGAACTCGCCTCGGCTACCGCGAGGCGTGTCTTCGCGGAGGAACTTGACAGCTACCGGATCAACTCCATCGAGGTGGAGTCTGACTGTGCCATCCTTGCCGCCGTCGGTGAGCAGATGCCCGGTGTCCCGGGTATCGCGGCTAAGTTCTTCGGTGCCCTCGGGAAGGCCCATGTCAATGTACGGGCCATAGCCCAGGGGTCGAGTGAACGGAACATCAGTGCGGTGATCAGGAGCTCTGACGCGACCAAGGCACTGAGGGCCCTCCATGCAGGCTTCTTCCTCTCAAGGCAGACCCTGAGCATCGGGCTCATCGGCCCGGGCCTCATAGGGTCCACCCTCCTGAAGCAGATAGCAGCGGAGTCCGAGCGGCTCAAGTCGGAGTTCAACGTCGACCTGCGGGTACGCGGGATCGCGAACTCTCGGAAGATGCTCCTCTCCGAGCAGGGGATCGACCTCTCATCCTGGGAGGAGACCCTCGACAGTGCCGGGGAGCCCGCGGACCTCGAGCGGTTCGCAGACCACGTAGCGGCAGATTACTTCCCCCATTCAGTCCTGATCGACTGCTCGACCTCGAGTGTCGTGCCGGCCCAGTACAAGGGCTGGATCGAACGGGGTATCCACCTGATCACGCCGAACAAGAAGGCCGGGACCTTCCCCTATCCCCAGTACGAGGAGCTGATGACAGTCGGCCGCAGGCATGGCAAGCACTTCCTCTATGAGACCACCGTGGGGGCAGGCCTACCGATCATCGGGACCCTGAAGGACCTGATCCAGACAGGTGATACCATCCGGAGGATAGAAGGAGTCTTCTCAGGAACCCTCGCGTACCTCTTCTGGCGCTTTGACGGCACGGTGCCGTTCAGCCAGCTGGTCCGGGAGGCGAAGGAGCTTGGCTATACGGAACCCGACCCCAGGGATGACCTCACCGGCATGGATATCGTACGGAAGGCCGTCATCCTCTCTCGCGAGATCGGCATGCGGCCTGAGATCGAGGAGGTCCCGGTACGGAACCTCGTACCAGAGCAGCTGAACGATGTCTCCATCGCGGAGTTCCTTGAGCAGCTCCCCATGATCGATGATGAGCTGCTGTCGATGCAGCAGGAAGCCGCTTCAGAGGGAAAGCTCCTGAAGTATGTCGGGATCATAGAACCGTCTCAGGGCACCTGCAGGGTCGAACTCAAGGGCTACCCCAAGGATCATCCCTTCGCGAGGATCTCGGGCACAGATAATATCGTGGCATTCACCACCGACCGGTACCACCAGCAGCCGCTGGTCATCCAGGGACCTGGTGCGGGACCGGAAGTGACGGCAGGAGGCGTGTTCGCCGACCTGCTGCGGCTCGGGGCATACCTCGGGGCACGTTTCTAGAGAGACTACAAGGAAGAGAAGAGGAGCAGTCAATGAGATTTGTGAGTACAAGAGGAAAATCACCGGAAGTCAGCGCCTTCGATGCCATCCTGCAGGGACTGGCACCGGACGGGGGGCTCTATATGCCGACGGAGCTGCCAAAGCTCCCGAAGGAGCTCCTCGACCCTGAGATGAGCTACCAGCAGATGGCCTATGAGGTCCTCACCCCCTTCTTCATCGCGGACCCGCTCGAGGGTTCCCTCAAGGAGATCTGCGAGGATGCCTTCGATTTTCCGGTACCCCTCCATTTCCTCAATGGCACAGAAGCCGTTCTTGAGCTCTATCACGGGCCGACTGCCGCATTCAAGGACTTCGGGGCACGGTTCCTCGCAAGCTTCATGGAACACTCCTATGCGGTGAAGAAGCAGCCCCTTACCATCCTGGTGGCGACCTCCGGCGACACCGGCGGGGCAGTGGCCGCCGCCTTCCATCGGAAGAACCATATCGGGGTGAAGGTACTCTTCCCCAAGGGGAGGGTATCTGCCCGGCAGGAGAAGCAGCTCACCTGCTGGGGTGACAATGTGGAATCCTATGCGGTGAGGGGCGCCTTCGATGACTGCCAGGCCATGGTAAAGAAGGCCTTCATGGACAGTGAGCTCAAAGGGAAGTACGGGCTCACCTCGGCGAACAGCATCAACCTCGGGCGACTGCTCCCCCAGTCGGTCTACTACGTCTATGCATCGGTGCAGTACAGGGCGAAGACGGGACGGGAGCCTGTCTTCATCATCCCGAGCGGCAATGTCGGGAACTCTGTTGGGGCCTACTTCGCCAAGGAGATGGGAGCTCCGATCAAGGACATCGTCCTGGCGACCAATGCCAACACGACCATCCCCGACTACCTCTCATCAGGTACCTATGAGGCACGGCAGAGCATCGCCACCCTGGCGAATGCCATGGACGTGGGAGACCCGAGCAATATGGAACGTATGCGCTATATGTATGACTCCATCGAGGAGATCAGGAAACATGTCAGTGCCTTCAGCGTCTCCGATGAACAGATCAAGGAATCGATCGCGAATGTCTGGAAGCAGTACGGCTATGCGGTATGTCCCCATACCGCAGCAGGCGAGTACGTGCGGAACCGGTATGTGGAGGATCCTGACACCATCGTCGTCTCCACCGCCCATCCAGCGAAGTTCGAGACGATCGTGGAGCCGGTGATCGGCGAGGAACTGCCGATCCCTGAAGCACTCTCCATGCTCTTCGACAAGGAGAGCGTCTTCACTGAGATCGATGCTGAGGTCAAAAACCTCTTCGGCTAGCTGATCCTCCCCGTCGGCACGTTCCTGACAGCCAGCGGGGTCACGCTCCCGTCCCCGAAGACCGATTCCATCCGGATCGTATACTCTTTGAACCGTTCGTTCGGGATATATGCTTGTATGGTACCGGCGAAGCCTCCCCCGTGAACCCTGCAGGCACCCTCCCCGGAGAGGAACCCGTCCGTCAGGGCGAGGGCAAGGGTCACCCCCTGTTCCTGGGGCAGTGAGGTGGGGTAGAGGTTCTGCAGGTACATGCCTGAGGACCTCCCGGACTCCCGCACCATGGCGATATACCCTGTGATGTCATCTGCATGGAGCAGTCCTGCCATCTTCACAGCCCGTTCATCCTCGCTGAGGAAATGACATGCCCGGATCACCGCCCTGTCGCCGAGCCGGCTGCGAAGTGTTCCCATATGATCAAGAAGCTCATCGAATGTTATCTCATGGCAGGTAGACTTCCCGAGTTCCTTCGCGACGGCGCGCATCTCGGTGGGGATGGCGGCATACTCCGGGGTCAGGTTCGCATGGTTCCCGCCGGTATCGACGACTGCCAGGGTGTAGCCCCGGGAGGTGAAATCATAGGCGACCGGGTCGATCACCGGGGCAGCGGTGTCGGCGAAGTCGATGCCGACGATGCCCCCGTTCGCACAGGCGATCTGGTCCATGAGGCCTGAGGGCTTCATGAAGTAGGTGTTCTCCGCATACTTCCCGAAGATGGCAAGTTCCGTGGTCGAACAGCTGTTCTCGGCGTAGAGGTCGTTGAAGATGGTGCCGATCAGTACCTCAACAGCAGCTGAGGAACTCAAGCCTGACCCCTTGAGTACCCGGGTAGAGGTCGCAGCACGGAATCCCCGAAGGCTGCAACCCTTTGCCGCGAAGCGTGAGGCGATCCCCCGCAGCAGGGCATGGGTCGTGCCCTCCTCCTCGGGGTGGATGGAGAGGTCTTTCAGGTCGATCGAGACCGGGTCGAACCCCTCGGAGTCAAGGACGGCGACCATGTCGTCAGTAGGAGAGACCGCTGCGATAGTGTCGAGGTTGATGCTTGCCGCGAGGACATGGCCGTGGTTGTGGTCAGTGTGGTTACCCCCGAGCTCGGTCCTCCCCGGGGTGCTGTAGAGACGAAGTATCTCCTGCTCCCCGAAGAGAGCCTGGTGGCGCCCCACCAGGGACGCAAACCGTGCGTCCATATCATGCTCGTCATAGAGGCTTCCGTAGAGCGAGGGATAGGTCGGGTTGAGCAGTCCGGATGAGATGCCTTTCAGCAGGTTCTCAGTGTTCATATCGTTCATGTCAGAGGGTCTCCCGGTAATGGGTCTCAGGCAGTTCACGCAGCCTGGCAGCGCTCGACTCGGCGGTGATGTCCCGCTGGGGCATAGCCATCAGTTCATAGCCTACCATGAACTTCTTCACGGTCGCTGAACGCAGAAGCGGGGGGGCGTAGTGGAGGTGCAGCTGCACCATCGGGTAGTCCTTTCCGTCAGTCGGGGCCTGGTGGATCCCCATGGAGTAGGGGAAGCTGGTCTGGAAGAGGTTGTCGAGCCTGATGCCGAGACGCTTGATCGTCACTGCCAGGTCCGCCCGTTCTTCATCCGTGAGTTCCAGGAGGTTGCTAACCGGCCGTCTCGGCAGTACCATGACCTCGTAGGGCCAGACCGCCCAGTAGGGGACGAGCACGACGAAGTGCTCCTGTTCGAGGACGATGCGCTCCTGCTGCTCGAGTTCATAGGCAAGGTAGTCGCACAGGAGGGAGGAGCCATGCTCCTCATAATAGGTTGTCTGGTTCTCGATCTCCTTCGCCGGTATGTCCGGGATGTTCTCCTCAGCCCAGACCTGCCCGTGGGGGTGGGGGTTGGAACAACCCATGACCGCCCCGCGGTTCTCGAAGATCTGGACATGGTTGATGAAGTCCTTTTCCCCGAGCTCCCGGTACTCGTCTGCCCAGAGGTCTACCACCTTCCGGATATCTTCGGTCTCCATCCTCGAGAGGGTCAGGTCATGTCTTGGGGAGAAGCAGATGACATGGCAGATGCCCCGCTCCGTCTCAGCCTTCAGCATGCCGTTCGGCCCAGTGCTGATAGCTCCTTCCGGCACATCGGGGATCAGGGCCGCGAAGTCGTTGGTGAAGGAGAAGGTCCCCGTGTACTCGGGGTTCGTGTGACCGCCTGCCCGTTCGTTGCCGGGGCAGAGATAGCATTTCTCATCATATGCAGGCAGCAGGTCGACCTGCGGTTTCTCGACCTGTCCCTGCCAGGGACGCTTCGTCCGGTGGGGGGAGACTTTTATCCACTCTCCTAAGAGCGGGTTATACCTTCGGTGAGGGTGTTCCTGCAGATCCATAAAAAAACTCCTTTCGATCCTGCTTGATTAAACTAATGTACACGTGTACAATACCCGGTATGAAGCAGTTTGTCAAGAAGAATCGAACCTCAGTCACCCGTAATATGGTAGCCTCGGAGGCCGGGGTGAGCTCAGCAACCGTCTCCCGGGTCTATAACAGCCCCGATTCGGTCAGCCCGGAAAAGCGTGCTGCGGTCACCTCAGCAGCGAGGAGGCTCGGGTATACCCCCAACAAGTCAGCGAGTGCGCTGAGAAGGCAGGGGACGGGCATCATTACCCTGGTCGAGTTCGACAAGGGGGCGAGACCCTACTACTGGAACGACCTCCCGGTATTCAACTGGTTCTACGGCGACGTGATCAAGGGGGTGAAACAGACGATCGACCACACGATGTACACGCTCAACCTCGCCACCGTCTCCGACGAGGAGGAGCTGCTTGCGCTGCAGGAGTCCTCAGATGCATTCCTCTTCTTCGATGTGGATGACGAGCATGAGGTATCGATGATAGAGAAGGTGAGGGTTCCCTATGTGGCTGCCCACCATACCAATGCCTATGAGCATCTCTACAGCTGCTCTACTGATAACCGGTACGGCGGGATGCTGCAGGCCCAGGAGCTCTATGACCGGGGAGTGAAGAGACCGCTCTACCTGACCAGCCACCTCCAGGACGTCATCCCCCATGCCGACCGGCTCCAGGGGTTCTTGAGTAGGTGGAGGGAGCTTTCAGACTGTGAACCGGTCGTCCTCGAGATGGAAAGCAGGTACCGGAGACTGGAAGAGATGATACCGATGGCTGAGCTTTCGGGGAAGGAGGCTGACGGGATTGCCTCCCTCAATGATGTCCTCATGCTGAGGGTACTCAACCGGGTCACCTTCAGGGGCGTACCCCTCGTCGGCTATGATGCGAACCCTGTCAGGGACATCATCCCGTACCGTCTCCCGAGTGTGGACATCCAGCAGCGGAGGATTTACGAGCGTGCGGCGAAGATGCTCATAGAGCGGCTGGGCTCCCCGTCAGGGGCAACTGCTCCCCACAGGGAGGTCATCCGTCCCGTGCTGGTCTCTGGGTAACCCATGGGATGGGTGCCTTGCATAGCCATGTTTCATACGGCTTCATAGATCTTCATTCCCTCATGAAGTATCTTATATTGCAGTGTAGAACGAAAAGCAGCCCGATTCTCAATCTCCTCACGGGTATACACCAGGATGTCAACAGGGATTCCGATACCCCATAGGATATCCGAAGACTGCCGTATCCTCTCTGGTAACGTCAGATCCGATGAGTCAAGGATCACGGCAACATCAATATCGCTGTGTTTGTCAGGAGTTCCCCAGGCATACGATCCAAAGAGGTAGATAGCTTCAGGGTGATACACTTGAACCAGGGAATCCTTGATCCTCTCGATCACCTCAGGAAGGTTCGCTAAACCGCTCTCAACTTCACTATCCATACATATGAGTATACAAGGTATTCAAGGTTTTCACCATAAGATCCGAGCTGCCCATGAGTCTTGTGGAGGTGAGTATCCCCGCGGTATCGACCGGGGGATACTCAAAACCTTGTTCAAAGAAATCAAGCAGTTACCAACTGCTTTCCAAAGCATAGCATGGTGTCTTACTCCTGTATATTACCAGTTGAGGGTAGTTTCAGCACGCAATCCTTTAGCGGGTCCATGTCCATGCTCATCGGCCTGGTCTTCTTGATCTCGTACCTGCATGGGGAGGTAATAGGCTATGCACGGTGGGGAGGATATGCATAAGTCTGTACAGTTCCTTTGGCCAGGAAGTTTCTCTCAGTTCCATTGCATTCCAGGTGCAGAAGCAGTATCGTTTACCTAGAGGGCAGTCGCTTTGCAGCAGAACTTCTCTTCCCGGTACCCCAACGGTCTCTCCTTCAAATCTGCCTTTGGAGGGAGAGAGAACAGATGAACAAAAGAGGCTTCCGATACCGGGTGATTGTATGGTTTCTGGCAGCAGGGATCCTTTCCCTGTTTGTAGCAAGCTGCCCTGTCCCCGGGACCAACCCTGCGAGCGGGACGGTAACCGTCAGGATCACGAACCTGACAGAGTTCATCGGTAAGGAGTTCATCTGCCTGGAAAGCCCGGTGGAGTCAGACGGCTCGAGTTTCACCGATCCCTTCGGGTATCAGGCCACGGTGACGATAGCATCAGCCACAGTAGAGGTCACGCTGTACGATACCTACTCGGAGGATGAGTCCCCCATGGAGTTCGCAGGCGGGGAACTGCATGCCCTCGGCGGCTATATCGATATGGTTGATGAGGCTGGAGGACAGCCGGTCGCCCCCGGTGTCGACTACATAACCATCGCAGAGAACATCGAGATAGACGGTGACATGGTGATCGAGTTCTCCTTTCCCGATGATTTCATCATTGCCGGTCCCGGCGATTCCCTTAATGGCTCCATAGCACCTCCCTCAGGCCTATCGGTGGAACCTGCTTCCGGGAACAGCGTGAGCCTCCAATGGAACGATGACTCCCCCAATGAGACGGGGTTCTGCATCGAGTATAAGGAAGCAGGTGATGCGGAGTACCCGGCGGAGAACCGGCAGTACGTTGCTGATGGGCAGACCTCGACGGAGATCGAGGAGCTGTCCCCGTCGACCTCTTACGATCTCAGGATGTATGCCTATGGGTTCCCAGGGAATTCCGAATACTCTTTGTCTGCTACCGGCAGTACAGCCGCCGGGACCAGGAAGCACGTCCTTATTGACTGGTTCTATCTGGGCACCGAAGTCGCAGGAGCCGACTTTGACGGCGACGGTGATATAGACTTCGCGGGGACGGCCTTTGACGGCGAGTATCCCTCAAACTCTCGGGCAGACCTCGTATGGTTCAGGAATGACGGCACCTCCACCTATCCTGAGTACACGATCAAGGAGGATCTCACCGGGGCCTGGCTACTGAGAGTCCTTGACTTCGACGGTGACGGGGACCAGGATGTCGCTGCAGTCGCCTACTATGATGATGTGATCAGCTGGTTCGAGAATGACGGGACCGGGTCGTTCACCGAACATGTGGTAGCCTCCGGTTTCGCGGATCCCTGCTCACTGGAGCCTGTCGATATCGACGGTGACGGCCAGCTTGATCTCCTTGCAGCCGGGGATGATTCGGTATGCTGGTTCAGGAATATCGGTGAGGGGTTTACTCAAGGAACGCTCCCGGACACCTTCTACGGGTACTGGATCATCAACGCAGATGACCTGGATGGGGATGGTGAGACCGACATCATCATCGCAGGGAACAGTCAGTTGCTGTGGTATGAGAATGACGGTTCCGAGAACTTCTCCTCGCACCAGTTCGATGGGGACTCGGATGGCGGCAAGGCCCTCGATACCGGTGACGTGGACGGTGATGGGGATGTGGACATCATCAGCAGCGGGCGTCAGTACATCACCCTCTATGAGAATTCCGGGACAGGTACCTTCACTGCCGCCACGATCTATGATGCAGGATCGACTACCTCGAATTACCATTCCGTGGAACTGTCAGACCTCGACGGGGACGGTGATCTCGATGTATCAGGGCCATTCGTCACGAATGATTCAGCAACACTGCTCTGGCTTGAGAATGACGGCACCGGCGGTTATGCCTATAGGGAGATAGCGACAGACTTCTACTACGGCCGGCATACCGACGCGGTCGATTTTGACGGGGACGGGGATCAGGACCTGCTCAGTGCGGACCAGGTGAGGATCACCTGGTGGGAGATGGGTTACTGACCGGTATGTGGTATCGAGGGCTGTCAGGCGTCACCTTGCAGCAGGGTGTTTCTGGAATCTAACTTGAAAACTAAAGATGTCATCATTGATTATCAAGGTAACGTGTGGTAGTTTGGTATTATGAACTATCAATACCGGTTCTTGACAGAAAGGCTCCAGAAGGTGATGGAGTATTTCCCGGTGGTCGTGCTGACCGGGGCACGGCAGGTCGGCAAGTCGACCCTGCTTACACACCTGCTCTCAGGGACGCATGAGATCATCGTGTTCGATCCTGTCCTTGATGTCGAGAATGCCCGCAGTGAACCCGAGCTCTTCTTCCAGAACCATCCAGGCCCTGTGGTCCTTGATGAGATACAGTATGCCCCGGAGCTGATCCCAGTCATCAAACGGCTCGTTGATCAGGGACGTGATCCGGGATGCTTCGTCCTAACCGGGTCACAGCAGTGGGGTGTGCTGAGGACGATCTCAGAATCACTGGCAGGTAGGGCTGTCCTGCTGGGCCTGATGGGATACCACCTGCCTGAGATGGCGGGGTCGGGACGGATGACCCGCTGGATCGAGCAGTATCTTCAGGAGGGAGCGGATGCGGGGCTTCCTGTGAATCAGCAGCACCTGCAGTCCATCCTGAATGACCATCTGTACAGGGGGCAATTACCGGGGGTACAGGAACTGCCGCTGGATATGGTTCCCCTCTACCTTGATTCCTATCTCAGGACCTATGTGGAGCGGGATGCCCGCCTTATGGCTGAGATCTCCGACCTGCAGCAGTTCGGGAGGTTCTATCGGTTATGTGCTGCCTTGAGTGCCCAGGAGGTGAACTTCAGCCAGCTTGGGCGAGATATCGGGGTGAGCCCGCAGACCTCGAAGCGATGGCTCGATATCCTGCAGCAGACCTTCCAGTGGATAGAGATCCCGGCATTCTCAGGGAACACGGTAAAACGTATCAGCAGTAGACCGAAAGGCTATCTCTCCGACACGGGACTCTTGTGCAGAAGTCTGTTCCTCTCCTCTCATGCCGCGATCCCATCCCATCCGCAGTGGGGAAGTATCATCGAGACATTCATCGTGGGAGATATCCTCAAGACCTTGAGCATGCTCCCATTCGGGGTGGGGGTCTATCACTGGCGCAGTCACGGGGGGGCAGAAGTGGACCTCGTCCTGGAGAAGGACGGCAGGTTCTATCCTATCGAGATAAAATCCACTTCCAGGCCGGCGAAGAAAGATGCGCTCGGCATCCATGCGTTCATGGATACCTATCCCCGCCTCGATATCGCCAGAGGGCTTGTGGTCCATCTTGGGGAGGCGAACTTCCACCTTTCTGACCGGGTCACGGCAGTTTCCTACCAGTATCTGTAGCAGGTCCCCCACACCACGCATATAGCCTCAATATGAAAACAGCCCCTGAGGAGGATGTGAGGGGCTGAACACAAAAAGGAGTTATGAAAAAAGGTACTGTTCTGTTCGTATCAGCACTGCTAAGCTGATATACTGAATATACCAGATAATTCAGTCATCGTTGTTACACTGCTGTAAACAGTATGTAAAGAATGTAAATCAGGGAGAAACAGCATGAGGACTATGGAGGCGATCATCAGGTCCGCCGGGAAGTATCTCGCAGATGAGTACCGTTCTGCCCGGGAGGTCTCGGAGAAACAGCGGTATGACCTGGTCACGGTCTCTGATCAGGAGGTGGAGAAGTTCATCATCAGGGAGATCAGGAGCTTCTTCCCGGATGACGGCATCTATGCGGAGGAGTCGGGGAGCTACCACGGGAGTTCCGGGCGCCGCTGGATCATCGACCCGATCGACGGGACGGCTGACTTCGTCTTCGGCGTCCCCTATTTCGCGATCTCGGCTGCCCTTGAGGCAGATGGAGGCATCGTCGAAGGCTATGTCTACAACCCTGTCGCCGATGAACTGTACACGGCACTCAGGGGCGATGCGCATGCACGACTCAATGGGGAGAAGATCCATGTCTCCGAGACCGAGGAGCTCTCAGAAGCCCTCATCGCTTTCGGTTTCAGTGCGAACCTTGAAGCCATGGAACAGTATGCCTCCGAGTGGGGGGACCTTATGGTCTGCTGCAGGAAGGCCCTGCCCTTGATCACCCCATCGCTGACCATCTGCAATGTTGCACGGGGAAGGATCGATGCCTATATCGACACCGGGTCGAGCATCGAGGGTAAGGCTGCAGCCGGGCTGATCCTCCAGCGAGCCGGCGGCGAGATCATCAGCTATAACAAGGAGTACTATGCACATCTCGAGCCTGGCCATATCTGCTCCAATGGGGTGCTTCGTGTGCTGTAGGGGCTAACTACTTCCACCTCTAACTATTAATTATCTAGTGTGGTTCAGTAAGAAATCAAGTAAATCTTTGTATATAAGCATAATAAGATACTGCTACTCACGGTTTACCGATTGACTGACAGAGAAATATTTTGTACACTAACTAATATATGTATATTATGATGATCAATATCCACGGTCTCGTCCGTGGTAACCAACCGGAGATAGGCAGGGATGCAGATACGGGTGGACAGACCCGCTACATCATCGAACTGGTGGAGAGCCTCTCGCAGCAGGCAGAGGTAGATTATGTGGACCTCGCGACCAGGAAGATCGTTGACAGGAGGGTCCACTCCTCCTATGGGGTCGGGCGCGAGAAGCTGAATGAGAAGTCAGCGGTCGTACGTCTTCCCTGCGGGGGAAAGAGCTATATCCGCAAGGAAAAGCTCTGGCCTCATCTTGATGAGTTCACTGACAGGCTGATCGAGTACCTGCAGCGCCTGGACCGGCTTCCCGACTTCTTCCACGGTCATTATGCCGATGCCGGTTATGTGGCAGCCAAGCTCTCGGGTCTGTTCGGGATCCCGCTCATCTTCACCGGCCACTCCCTGGGCAGGAACAAGCTCTCCTTCCTCCGGTCAACGGGCATGGATGACCAGCAGGCACGAAGCCGGTTTGCCATACAGACGAGGATCGATGCCGAGGAACAGATCCTCTCACAGGCGAACCTGGTGGTCACCAGCACGAATTATGAACGGGAGAGCCTCTATGGGCAGTATGAGCACCGGGATACTCCCCGGTACGTCACGGACCCGCCAGGGGTCTCCCTGGAGAAGTTCTTCCCCTATTACTACTATGAGATCCAGGGCAGTGAGATCGACGAACAGACGAAGCAGGCCCACCACCGGACCCTGATGGAGCTGAGGCGGTTCCTCTTCGAGCCCGAGAAGCCCCTGATCCTTGCACTCTGCCGGCCAGACTCGAGGAAGAACATCGACATCCTCATCGATGTGTACGGGAAGGACAAGGAGCTTCAGGCCATCGCGAACCTTGCGGTCTTCGCCGGGATCCGGGAGGACATCAGCACGATGGAGGAGGGGGAGCGTCAGGTCCTGACCGACATCCTCCTTGCCATGGACAAGTATGACCTCTACGGGAAGATGGCTATCCCGAAATACCATGACCCCGAGAAGGATGTCCCTGAGATGTACCGGATAGCAGCGCTCACCGGCGGCGTCTTCGTGAGCACCTCCTACCTTGAGACCTTCGGCCTGACCTTCATCGAGGCATCAGCCTGCGGGCTCCCGTTCATCGCCACCGACAAGGGCGGGCCCGTGGATATCCAGCGCAACTGCGAAAGCGGTATCCTGGTCGATATCGAGGCCCCTGAGACCATCGCTCAGGCTATGAAGAAGGTACTCACTGACTCTTCCTGCTGGAGCGAACTCTCCGAGCACGGCATCAATAACACCAGGAAGACCTACAGCTGGGAACACCATAGCCGTACCTATATCAGTGAGCTCGAGAAGCTGCAGGCTGAACGGGCGAGCGACCCCTTCGCCACTGGGAAGGAGTATGCGAGTATCGGGAAGCGTATCCATTCCCTCAAGGAGCTGCTCATCGTCGATATCGACGATACGCTGCTCGGTGATGATGAGGCAGTCCGAGCCTTGCTGCGCTTCATGGAGGAGCATGAGACTATCGGGTTCGGGGTGGCTACCGGCCGCGATATCAGCTCCGCGAAAGAGATCCTGGAGAGCCATGGGATCGTGAATGTGGACTGCATCATCGCATCGGTCGGTTCTGAGATCTACTACTTCGACGAAGGCCTCTATGATACCGGCTGGTCCTCCCATATCCAGTACAAGTGGAAGCCTGAACAGATACGGGAAGCCCTGAGCTGTTTCCCCTGGCTGAAGCTGCAGGAGAACCCTGCAGCCCAGCGTCCGTTCAAGGTCAGTTATGATCTTGATGCATCCATGCCCGGTGATGAGGCCCTCCCGCTCATGCATACCGCACTCATGGAGAGGAAGCTCTCCTACAACCTCATCTACTCCCATGGTTCCTATGTCGACATCCTCCCGAGCAGGGCATCGAAGGGGAAAGCCATCCGGTACCTTGCCCATAAGTGGCAGTTCCCGATAGGGAACATCTACACTGCTGGGAACTCGGGGAATGACCGCGACATGCTGATCGGCGGCATGAAGGGGATCGTGGTCGGCAACCATGAACCGGAACTAGCGGACCTGAAACAGAGGAGGAGGGTATACTTTTCCTCAGCATCATTTGCAGATGGGATCCTTGAGGGGGTCCGGTTTTGGAAAGGTCTAAACACGGAAGCATGACCTAAAAAAAGACCGGCAGGCTCAGAAAGAGCTGCCGGTCTGTTGGATTCGGTGAAGCAGTGGTTATTCAGCCTTGCCCCTGTTCTTGGTCAGTACGTCGAAGAACACGGCCCCGAGGAGGACGAGCCCCTTGATCGTCTGCTGCCAGTCGACGCTGACGCCCATGATCGACATACCATTATTGAGGACACCCATGACAAGACCTCCGACGATCGCTCCCACGACCGTCCCGATACCCCCTGATGCCGAGGCGCCGCCGATGAAGCAGGATGCGATGGCATCGAGCTCGAACATGTTCCCGGCTTTCGGGGTGGCGGCATTGAGCCGACCTGCGACTACGAGGCCGGCCAGGGCTGAGAGCAGTCCCATGTTGGTATAGACGAGGAACATGACCCGCTTCGTCTTCACTCCTGAGAGCTTGGCAGCCTTCTCGTTCCCACCGAGGGCATAGATATGGCGCCCGAAGATCGTCCTCTGGGTGATGAACGTATAGAGGGAGATGAGGAAGAGCAGCAGCACGAGGATGATCGGGATGCCGTTGTAGCGTGCGAGGCTGACGGTCAGCAGGTTGACCCCGAGGATGATCAGGGTGATCTTGATGAGCTCCATCCAGAAGGAGGGGACCTCGAAGTTGTACTTTACCTTATTCCGCCTGGAGCGCAGGATCATGAGGGTGAAGATGATCGAGATGGCGATCCCGATGAGCAGTGCCAGGATGTTCAGTCCCCCGATTCTCCAGTCACGCCCGGGAAGGTACCCTGCGGCGATCGCCTGGAAGCTCTCGTCGAACGGGGCTTTCGTCTGCCCCTTGAGGATGACCATCGTGAGTCCCCGCCAGATGAGCATCCCTGCCAGGGTGACGATGAACGCCGGTATCCTCATATAGGCGATGAAGTAGCCGTGGAAAGCCCCTACCGCGATCCCGATCAGCAGTGCGAAGATCATGGTCAGGAGTACCGGCCATCCCCAGTCTACCATCATGATAGCCGAGACGGCGCCGACGAAGGCTACGACGGAACCGACCGAGAGATCGATGTTCCCGGTGAGGATGCACAGCAGCATCCCCGTTGCCAGGATCAGGACGTATGCGTTCTGCAGGACGATGTTGTTCACGTTCATCGGCCTGAAGAGGATCCCCCTTGTCAGGATCTGGAACAGCAGCATGATAAAGATCAGTGCCGTGAACATACCGTTCTTGCGGATATTGTTTTTTACTATTGACATCACTTTATTCATCTGTCACTCCCTTATTAATGCCTTCTGATGATTCATGATCGTCTTCATGATCGATTCCTGGGATGCCTCTTCCTTTGTGAGGCATCCGGCGATCTCCCCTTGATTCACTACATAGATCCTGTCGCACATGCCCAAGAGCTCGGGCATCTCCGATGAGATCATGAGTACGGCTTTCCCTTCAGCCGCCAGTTCGTTGATGATCGTGTAGATCTCGTACTTCGCCCCGACATCGATCCCCCTGGTTGGTTCGTCGAGCATCAGGAAGTCCGGCTCGGCCATGAGCCACTTGCTCAAGACCACCTTCTGCTGGTTCCCGCCTGAAAGGCTCTCGACCGGCTGCTGGAGACCGCTGCAGCGGATGTTCAGCTTCTTCCGGTATTCACCGGCCTGGTAGATCTCGTCATTGAGGTCCAGGACCCCTGAGTTCGTGACCTTCTTCAGGTTCGCCAATGATATGTTCGTCTTGATATCATTGATCAGCACGAGGCCGAAGTTCTTCCTGTCCTCGGTGACGTAGGCGATCCCGTTATCGATCGCGTCGGTCACGGAGTTGAGCTGGATCTCCTTCCCGTCCTTGAAGAGCTTCCCTGAGTGGCCGACCCCGTATGCCCGGCCGAAGATGCTCATGGCGATCTCTGTGCGTCCGGCTCCCATGAGTCCCGCGAATCCCACGACTTCTCCTCGTTTCACGGAGAAGCTGGCCTTGTTGATGACCTTGCGTTCCTCATACTGCGGGTGGAAGACCGTCCACTCCTCAGCCCTGAAGATCTCGTCCCCGATGGAGTTGTCCCTGCCTGGCCACCGGTCGGTGATCTCCCTGCCTACCATGCTGGAGATGATGCGGTCCTCATGGAACGGCTCCTTCTCCTTGTACATGGTCTCGATGACCTGGCCGTCACGGATCACCGTGATGCTGTCAGCGACCTTCTCGACCTCGTTCAGCTTGTGGCTGATCAGGATCGAAGTGACGCCCTTGTCACGAAGCCCGGTGAGCAGGGTGAGCAACTTGTCAGACTCCTCGTCATTGAGTGCCGCGGTCGGCTCATCGAGGATGAGCAGCTTCACGTCCTTGGAGAGGGCTTTCGCGATCTCCACGAGCTGCTGCTTGCCGACCCCGATATCGCGGATGAGGGTGTTGGGGTTCTCATCGAGTCCAACCTGCTTCAGCAGCACAGCGGCCCGGTTGGTGGTGTCATTCCAGTTGATGAACCCTGACTTCGCGCATTCATTCCCTAAGAAGATATTCTCCGCGATGGAGAGGAATGGGATGAGGGCAAGCTCCTGGTGGATGATGACGATCCCGAGCTGCTCGCTGTCCTTGATGTTCCTGAAGCTGCAGTGCTCACCGTGAAGGATGATGTCTCCCTCATAGGTGCCGTGGGGATAGACGCCAGACAGGACGTTCATCAGGGTCGACTTCCCGGCACCGTTCTCCCCGACCAGTGCATGGATCTCACCGTTCGTCACCTGCAAGGAGACATCACGAAGGGCCACAACTCCTGAGAACTTCTTGGTGATCTTGCGCATCTCCAGAATCGTTTCTGCCATGATTCAACATTCTCCCGATTTATTTGTTCCATTATACCACCGATCAGCGGTATGACAGGATTATTCGTTGAGAAGACCAGTGCCGAAGCTTCGGCACTGGCTTCCAAATCTTTACGTTAGGTTTCCGGTTGGTAGGGGATTACAGCCCGAGATCCGATTTCTCATAGTAGCCGGTGTCGATCAGTGCCGATTCCCAGTTGCTGATATCGACTGATACCGGGACTTCGAGGAATGACGGTACGATGAACACGCCGTTGTCATAGGTAGTGGTGTTGTTGATCTCAGGTGTGGTTCCCTGGAGGACTGCGTCTACCATGTCAGATGCACGTTTTGCGAGGGTTCGGGTATCCTTGAATACCGTTGCAGCCTGCTCGCCGGCAAGGATCGACTTGACTGAAGGGATCTCTGCATCCTGTCCGGTCACGATCGGCATGCCCTGGGCCTTGTTGTAGCCGACGCTCTTGAGGGCTGAGAGGATACCGATGGAGATGCCGTCATAGGGTGAGAGCACTGCATCGATCTTTTTGTCTGTGTAGAAGGCTGCGAGGATGTTGTCCATTCTCTGCTGGGCGGTAGCCCCGTCCCATCGGAGGGTAGCGACTTCGTCGAAGTCGGTCTGGCCGCTGGCGATGATGACCTGCCCGTTATCGATGTAGGGCTGCAGTTCACTCATGGCGCCATCGAAGAAGTAGTAGGCATTGGTGTCGTCAGGTGACCCTGCGAAGAGCTCCACGTTGAAGGGACCTGCGCCTGAAGCGAGGTCAAGGGCTTTCACGATATAGCCGCCCTGCTGTACGCCGACGAGGAAGTTGTCGAAGGTAGCATAGTAGCTGACATGTGCCGAGTTCTTGATCAGACGGTCATATGCGATGACCTTGACATCGTTCTGGGCTGCCTGGTCGAGTACGTTGGTCAGGGACTCGCCGTCGATAGCGGCGATGACCAGTACGTTGGCACCCTTCACGATCATGTTCTCGATCTGGGACACCTGTGCGTCGATATTATCTTCTGCATACTGCAGGTCCACCTTGTAGCCCCTCTCCTCGAGGATCTGCTTCATGTAGTTACCATCCTGGATCCACCTCTGTGAGGACTGGGTCGGCATGGCGATCCCTACGGTCTGTTGTGCTGACTCCTGCTGGCCGCCGGCGAATACCGGTGCCATGGCGATGAGGACGAGCAGCGCGATCATTACGATCTTTTTCATAGATACACTCCTTTTTTGATGTTTGAAAGCAGAAACGTAAGTAAATAATCAAGAAAATAACACATTGCTTTCGTTTATGATTAATTATAGGATCGACTTTTTTTATTTGTCAAGAAAAATTCTTCATTGTTCATTGAACCGGAACATTTCTGATTATTCTGTTGTGAATACGCGAAATAAACCCTATAATCTCAAGTGAGGAAGAAGCATGTACGCCATCGAACGAAAGAGAATCATCAAAGAGTACCTCAAGGAACACAACCAGGCCCAGGTCCAGGAGCTCAGCGGAATACTCGGGGTATCCGAGGTCACCGTACGGCGGGACCTCGAGCGCCTCGAGGCTGAAGGCTGGCTGACCCGGACCCACGGCGGTGCGGTCATCAACCGCCCTGATACGCCAGATCCCATCATAGACCTCATCGACAGGACCGATGAGGACGAATCAAGTGAACGGATAGCTTCGGTCGCGATCAAGATGATCCAGGACGGGGAGGTCGTCATGCTCACGAACGGCCCGGTCAATGCGGTGATCGCCTCGAAGCTGGGGGAACGTTCCGGGCTGACCGTCCTGACCAACGACGTCGAGATCGCCCTGCGGATCACCCTGCAGAAGAGCAACCGGGTAGTCCTGCTCGGCGGGGACATGAACAGGAGTGAACTGGCCGTGTTCGGTACCATGGCGTTGACGAACCTCCAGAAGTTCTATGTGAGCCATCTCTTCATCGAGGTCGACGGGATCAACGAGGACCTGCTGCTGACAGTGAACAACCAGGACAAGGCGGACCTGATCCTGGGCGCGCTCGAACTCGCCGACAAGGCTACCGTCATCTGCCCGTCTGACCGGTTCGGCAGGAATGCCTTCTTCCGGCTCGGCAACCTGAAGATGATCAGACGCATCATCTCCAACTCCGATATCACCGAGCGATTCAAGGAGCGGATCTTCTCCAACAACATCGCACTGTTTACCACGATCGCCGCATTCGAGGGGGCCCATGAGTAACCGGGAACCGATCCTTTCCCTGCGGGGGATCTGCAAGCAGTTCGACCTCTTCCATCTCGAGGAGATAGACCTTGATCTCTACCCCGGCGAGGTGCATGTCCTGATCGGGGAGAACGGGGCCGGGAAGTCGACCCTCATGAAGCTCGTCAGCGGCTGGTTCGGGCCGGATACCGGCAGCATCATCTACAAGGGAGAGCCGGTCTCCTATGGCTCGATCTTCGAGGCCAAGAAACACGGTATCGTCTACATGAACCAGGACGTGCAGCTCTTCGACAACTTCACCGTGGCGGAGAACGTCTTCTTCGGGGTCTATGAGAAGGTCGGGAAGCAGGGGTTCACCCTGAACCGGTACAAGATCCTCTCTGAGTGCCGCAGGCTCTTCGAGAAGCTGGATGTCGACCTGGATCCTGAGATGAAGGTGGCTGGACTCGGCTATGCCGAGCGGCAGCTGCTTGCTGCTATCCAGGGCTATGTGAGCGATGTTGACCTCGTGATCTTCGATGAACCATCCTCGGCGATGAATGACTTCGAGCGGGGGATCCTCTTCTCCCTCATCAGGCAGCTGCGTGACCAGGGGAAGGCGATCTTCTATATCTCTCACAGGATCGATGAGATCAAGGAGGTCGGGGACCGTATCTCGGTGTTGAGCAAGGGGAGGGTACGGGATACACAGGACTGCTCCGATATCGACCTGCGCTCGCTCGTCCACATGCTTACCGGGGATGTCCAGAAGGAGCGGTATCCCCGCATCAGGGTCCCGCTTGGAGAGGAGGTCCTTTCAGTCGACAGGCTGGCGAAGCAGCCGGTCCTCACGGATGTCTCCTTCTCGCTCAGGAGGGGAGAGATCCTCGGGATCACCGGGTTGATGGGTTCTGGGAGGACCCTGCTTGCGAACTGTCTCTTCGGGCTTGTAAAGCCCGACGGGGGGAGCCTGTCGGTCAAAGGTGCGACTGTCGATTTCAGCAACCCCAGCGACGCGATGCGCAGCGGCATCTCTCTGATCCCGGAGAACCGTATCGACAACGGCATCTTCATGCACCAGGACCTCGTGCATAACGTCACGAATGCATCCCTGATACGGTTCATGAACTCTGGCTTCCTCGATGACTACAGCATGCAGTCGGTCACCCAGGACTATGTCCATGAGTTCACGATCGAGCCCGGGCAGAACTTCGATCATATCGACCACTATTCGGGAGGGAACCAGCAGAAGGTCCTGATCTCCCGCTGGTTCCTCAACCGCTCTCTCGTCTATATCATGGATGAACCGACCCGCAGCATCGATGCCGCCTCCAAGATCGACATCTACAATGCCATGAACGACCTGGTCAGCAAGGGAGCCTCCATCATCCTGATCTCCTCCGAGATCGAGGAGATCATCGGGATGAGCGACCGGATCCTCGTTCTCGCACGGGGCGTCATAGCCGGGGAGCTTCGTGGGGAGGAGGCGAGCAAGGAGGAGATCCTTGCCTATGCTACCTCCGGGATGAAGGGGTTCTAATCTCCTATCATAAGATTCCTTTACTGTAATGGTCAGGTATTATATAATCGAATGAGACACGAGGTATCTGTTCCCTGTGAATCCCTCATTATCTGGAAGGTTTCAGGTAATGCGCTAGAACTGTGTCACCCGATGATCCTTCTGGTATTGATGGTTTTTTCTCGAATAGCTGCGGGCCATGTGCGTTGTGGGTTCGTGACAGAGTACGTTCTGAGGAGGACAATATGAGAAGAAGTGTACGTTTCCTGGTTGGTACAGCAGTGGTTCTGCCATTGCTGCTCACTTCATGCCTTTCTATCATGGCGTTCTGGCCGAATGTCGACCCCCCGGTAGGGGATGGGTCGATGCTCATCGTGGAAGCAGGAGTCCACAATGGTTCTGAGACCCAGGCCTTATGGAATACGAACGTATCGGGCTGGGCCCCCTGGGTTGTCGATGACCGCGGTAATGAGATCCCGTTCAAGCCGTTCGATACCGAATCACGGGTGGACTCATTCTACTATTCTGAGAACCTGAGTCCCGGGACCTATACTCTGAAGGGCTTCATGCATGTCTATGTCGATTACAGCATACTCCCGGAGGATATCATCCCCACCTACGGACCATTCAGCAACTATGCCTATGACCTCAGGCAGTATTTCCCCCTGGATAGGGAGGTGACCATATCCCTGGGCTCAAGGTCCATCGAGACGTTCGGAAGGTATTTCGTTGAGTCGAAGTATGTCGGCGGAGCGAGCGGGACTACCGACGACCGATGGAAGATGGTGGAGTCTTCCGTCCGCATCTCGGGCGACAGGAACGACAGGAAGGCCATGCGGGTCGCCAAGAACTGGGCTACCCTGAACTGGACGCTTTGGAATGCCTATAACCCGGAGACTGCTGCTGACGAGTAGGCTCGAAGATACCTACTGAACACCGGATATATATATTCATACGACAACCCGCCTGTTCAGGCGGGCTGCCGTATTATGCTTGAGGTCCCTGCTTGTTCACCATGATGTTGAGGATGGTCTTGTCGGTCATCTCCATCCCCTCATGGCTGACCTTCTGCACGTTCGTGATGGTCGTGAGGGAGTCATTACCGAGGATGCCCGACTCACTGCCGACGTAGCAGTCGTTGATCGCCAGTTTGGCACTCATGGCCGCTGAGTCGACGCAGGAGTAGATCTTCAGGGCACAGGTCTTTTTCGCCCCGTCGCAGAGGATCCCCATCAGGTTCGCCACCATGATATTGATCGCATTCTCGATCTGCTTCCCATCACCGCCGAGCAGGTAGACATAGGCACAGCTCGTGCCGATCGCCGCGGTGAATGCCCCGCAGAGGGCGGAGAGCCGACCCTTATGGTAGGCAAGGAAGATGGCGACCAGGTGGCTGAGCGCCATGGCCCGCACGAGGGTCTGCTGGTCTGCTTCGAGGAAGGTCCCGAAGACGTAGGGCGGCAGGGTAGCCGTGATCCCCTGGTTTCCGCTGCCTGAGTTGATGATGACCGGCAGCGAACAGCCTGCCATCCTCGCATCTGAAGCAGCGGAAGCGAGTACGGCACCGTACTTGAATGCGTCGTCACGGGTATTGATACCCCCGGCAAGGTCCTCGTACATGATCCTTCCGACGTTCAGCCCGAAGGAGTTCTTCAGGGCGTGTTCGGCGATCGCCCGGTTCGTCTCTGCGACATCGAGGAGGAAGAGCAGGTCCTCTTCCGGGGCATGCTGCACGAAATCGACAATGCCGTTGATACTCCAGTCATCCGGGAAGACCGCCTCTTCTGCCGCTGTCTCAGCTGCAGGCTCAGCATGGAAGAGGATGATGCCGTTACGCACCTTCTCCACGACATGGTCGTGTTCATCGGAGATCGTCACCGATGCGGAATCTGCTCCCTCGCTGATGAGGACCCTGATATAGACGGAGGGGACCTCCTCGGCGAGGAGGACCCGGATCTTTCCCTGTTCCCTGAACCGCGCGAGTTCCTCCTGGGAGCTGTCCGAGATGCTCGACAGGATGTTGAGCCCGTTATCGGGTTCCCCGTAGAAGACCCCCAGCAGGACGGCTGCCTCAAGACCGGTATGGGTGCTGTTCGGTATGCCCACCCCCATGACGTTCTTGATCATGTCGCGGCTCGCGAAGACCTGGATCTGCTCAGGCGTCCGCCCGAGCGTCTCACGGGCAAGGGAGCCCGCCAGAGCAGCGGCTGCCGGCTCGGTACAGCCCATCGCCGTCTTCAGCTCACGCCTGAGTATGGATACATATTTCTCATTTTTCTCTTTCATAGCGGCTTGAGAGTAACACGATAATCCCGGTTTGGCTAGATGGGAAATACTACATTTTTGTATATTTTTTCGTTATATACTGGTCTTGTAGAAAATTTTCCCAGATGCCAAACAAGGCTTGAAAATTATATAAAACATTATAAATAAAGTAATAAATAGAAATATGAATCGTGCGTACCGACATCTTGGTAAGAAAAATCTAGTGAACAAGTGCTTATAAATACTTTACAGCTGGAGTTTGGTGCTGTATGATTGCTGTAAATCAGTCATCCAGTATTTTCAAAATAATGTACGGTATATCTAAAAAGATACGCCAGTGTGTGATGTAATGAAAACTTTAGTACAAGGAGTTGTAAGTCATGATTAAGCCTCAAGGTTCCTGGGTCGCAATACCTACACCCTTCAATGAGGATGGATCCGTCGATCTCGGCGGATTCGATACACTGATCGATTTCCATACAGCGCATGGGACATCCATGATCCTGATCATGGGATCGGCAGGGGAGGTCACCCTCCTCACCGTCGAAGAGCGGAAGCAGATCGTCTCTCATGTGGCGAAGTATGCCAAGGGGAAGATCCCGGTGTTCTTCGGTTCCTCGCTCCCGACCACCGAACAGACGGTTGCCTTCGCGCAGTATGCCGAGGCTGAAGGTGCCGACGGGCTGGTCTTCACCGCCCCGCCGTACCTGCTGCTGACGCAGAGTTCACTCTACGAGTACCTGAGGGCCTGTATGGGGTCAGTCAACATTCCCGTTGGTATCTACAACAACCCGACGCGGGTCGTGGTGAATATCAACCCCGAGACGATCGAGAAGCTCGCGAACGAGTTTCCCCATTTCGTCGCCGACAAGGAGGCTGTACCGAGTGTCCAGCAGCTTGCGGAGGTGAAGAGACGGGTAGGGGACAAGTTGAGCATCCTCTGCTGCGACTTCCCCAAGTACTCCATCGTGCTGCCGACCATGGCCCTGGGCGGTCAGGGGGCTGCGAACATCGGGGGTAACATCATCCCCGACGAGATGGCGGAGATGACGCTCCCCTGGGACTCGATCGAGCAGGTGAACAGGTCGAGGGAGCTCTATTACCAGTACTACCCGCTGACCTCAGCACTCTACTGGTTCTCCAACCCGATCGTCATCAAGCCGGCTTTGGATTACATGGGTCTGCCCGGTGGAAGCCTGCGGAGCCCGAACCCGTCACTGCACGGGAAGAAGCTCCAGGAGCTGTATGCGGTCCTCGATGAATTCGAGATCCGGAAGAAGTACGGCGTTTAAGGATTTGTGTTCGAATTAAGTCCATTTGTGACTTTTATATTAATTTGAGGAGTGGAATATGAAAGGGGAGAAGAAGAAATTTGGGATTCCAAATGTGTATGTAATACTATTCATGATGGTATTGTTAGCAGCTTTATTGACTTGGATTATACCTGCAGGTCAATTCGAACGAATTCAAGCAGGTGGAAGAAGTGTTGTAGTTGCTGACTCTTACAAAAATGTTGACCAGAATCCTCAAGGACTTTGGGCTGTCTTCTATGCTATCACAATTGGATTTGGTAAATCTGCATCTTTGATCTTTATGATCTTCTTTGCTGGTGCAGCAATACATATGTTACAAGTTAGTGGTGCAATTGAGATTAGTTTCAGAAATCTAGCATCAAAAGTGCAGGGAAAAGAATGGATTGCTATACTCATCGTCATGGCAACATTATCATTAGGTGGGGCAACTGGAGCCATAAGTAATGCTACACTGGCTTTGATCCCTATCGGGATACTTCTTTCACAGTCTATGGGGTTCGATAAAGGTCTTGGTTTTGCAATTGTCTTCTTCGGAATGTTTTCTGGCTTTAATGTTGGTTGGGCAAATGCGGGAACAATCGGTATTGCTCAGAATATTGCAGAAATTCCTATGTTTTCTGGTATGAATGTGAGAGTTGTTATACATATTATAAATTTTGCTCTCTGCTATGGGTTTGTTTTACTGTATGCAAGAAACATTAAAAAGGATTTTACAAAAAGCTTGAATTACGAGACCGGGATGACAAAAGAAGAAGTTTTCTCTCTTGCCGATGAAGATGAGAAGAGGGATGGAGGAGATTCTCTGAACTGGAAACAGACTGTCAGCCTCATAGCGATCTTTGTAAGTTTTGCTTTTGTTATATTCGGAGTTCTTAATTGGAAATGGGGACCTAATCAATATACTTCCGTGTTTTTAATGCTTTCATTATTTGTGGGGCTGATCAATGGATTCGGGATTAATGGGACAGCAAAAGAATTCATCCAGGGCTGCCAGAAAATGGTTTTTGCTGCATTCATCGTAGGACTTGCACGCGGTATCACAATAATAATGACTGATGGGTTAATCCTTGACACAATTGTTTATGGTCTTTCTATACCAATCAAACAATTTGGATCTGTATTCGGGGCAAACATGATGTATCTTTCAAACATCATCATAAACTTGTTCATCTCATCAGGATCAGGTCAAGCTACATCAGTAATGCCAATTATGGTTCCTTTAGCAGATATCACAGGTATTACAAGACAGGTTGCTGTGCAGGCTTACCAGTTCGGTGATGGATTTACCAATATTATCGTACCTACAGTTGGCACTCTTATGGGCGGACTTGGATTCGCTAAAGTCGCTTATCCTAAATACTTCAAATGGGTTTGGCCTCTCTTAGTTTCTCAGTTGGCATTAGGCTTTATTGTCATTACTATACTTCAGTCCATTCAATGGACAGGATTATAAAATACCAAATGGCTCTTTTCGTAAACTCATGATATTTGCTTTTTGCACAGAAATTATATTTACGATAAGAGCCAAATATTAGAGCTATTTAAAATGGATCAGACAAATCTGATCCAAGTTCAAAAAACTCTCAGGGATATTTTTAGATGATAGAAATTGAAAAATTTATAGACGAAATTGAACCAGAGGTTATTTCCTGCTGGAAACACTTGCATCAGAATCCTGAATTGAGCATGAAAGAATATAATACATCGCGTTTTATTGAACATGAGATTCTTAGTAAGACTACAGTTAATGCAATCCGTAAGATTGGAGAGACTGGTTTGCTTGTTGCGATCAAAGGCAATAAACCTGGTGATGGTGGGACAATGCTTCTCCGGGGCGATATGGATGCATTACCTGTGACTGAGGCTACTGGGTTACCGTATGCTTCTCAGGTTGATGGGGTTATGCATGCCTGTGGGCATGATGTGCATACCTCGATACTCTTAGCAGTAGTCCGTATTATTGATAAACTGAAAGATACCTTCTCTGGTACACTTTACTGCTTTTTCCAGCCTGGAGAGGAAATATTAGCTGGTGCCAAGCTACTCCTGGAAGATAAAGATGTACCATTCAATGAGATCGATGGTGTAGCAGCACTTCATGTGTCGCCGGAGATTCCCTCTGGGACAATCGGTATTCGTAGGGGGCCGATCCTAGCCGCTCCTGATAAATTAGAAATCACTATTAAAGGCAAACAGGGTCATGCTGCACATCCTGATACTGTCAGAGATCCGATTACTGCAGCAGCACAGCTTATCATGGCACTGCAAACACTAGTTTCTCGAGATACATCAGCAACTGATTCATCTGTTGTGTCTTTTGGAACAATTCATGCGGGTAAAACAAGTAATATCATTCCCGATAAGTTAGAGCTTACAGGTACGGTAAGGACGATTAATCCTGATACTCGCAAGATGATGCACGAACGCATAAAAGCGGTTTGTGAAGGTGTTTCTAGAACGACGAGGACAGAGATTTCTCCTACAATCCATACTGGCCCTCCACCGCTTATCAGTTCAGAAGAGTGGGTCGCGCGGGTGATAAGGGTAGGTACCAGACTTCTTGGGAATGATAATGTAATTATGATGGAAAGGCCTTCTATGGGTGGGGAAGATTTTGCTTATATTGTTGAGAAAAAGCCTGGAGTATTCATCCGGCTAGGGACCAGGACTCCTGGTGGAGACTATGGTTCCATGCACTCACCTACGTATTATAGTGATGAGAAGAGCTTAGCCGTAGGAGTTAAAACTATGGTTGGTATGGTGCTGGATTATATGAGTGTTGAATACATAAGATAAGGATAACGTAAGATGGCGAAAGGTATACAGATACTGGAACTCGTGAAAGGGGACCAGGTCAAGGAGAAACTGGAAGAGTATATGGAAGAGAACGGCTGGGAGACAGCCGTCGTTACGGGAGCCCTCGGCTCAGTCGTGGACGTGACCGTCGGTAATGCCGCGACCACGACCATCCCGCCGGAGGTGAACTACACCCATATAGCGGGACCGTTCGAGATCCTCTCATTCTGCGGGGAGATCTGCCGGGTAGACGACGATGGATGGTTCATCCATATCCATATGGCCGGGTCGAAGACCGATGCGACGGTCTTCGGGGGCGGTATGCAGAAGGCTACAGTGTTCAAGGGATTGAAGATTTTTCTATCACAAATTTGATGAGAGAACACCTAGAGAGGCGCAAATCTTTACAGGCATGACATCTATATTGTATATTATTGAATAGGTTCTACTGCTTCAGGTTCGTGATGCGGCACAGGACGAAGGAGCAGCAGGCTGTCTAGGTAATTACGGAGAACACCATTGAACGAAGCTATCGGATTGATCATAAAACATAACAGGGAAGCCTGCGGCTACAGCCTCAGGGAACTCGCTGACCGCACCGGTCTCTCTTCCAGCTATATCTCGCAGATAGAGAACGGGAAGGTCTCTCCTTCCCTCTCTTCCCTGGTGAAGATCGCCGACTCCCTCGGGACGACGATCCAGGGCCTCTTCGAGGAGGTCTCGAGCAGGGATGAGAGCCCGGTCATCAGGAAAGAGAACCGGAGGATGGCCTCCTCGCTCAACGAGGGGATCTCCATCTCCTTCGCCACGAACAGCGTCCTCTCGAAGATCATGGAGGTCGCGGTGGTCGAGCTCCAGGTCGGAGCACAGACCGGCGATGATGCCTCCTCCTATAAGAGGTTCGGGAGCCAGGTCATGTTCGTGAGCAGGGGCAAGGTGGAAGCACGGCTCGGGGATGAGGTCTTCATCCTGAACAAGGGGGATTCGCTCAATATGAAGACGGACGAACCCCATTCAGCACGGAACATCCATACCAATGTCTCAGAGGTCATCTTCTTCGTGGTGCCTCACCACTAGAATTCTTTCAGGGGGATCATATGCATATTATAGTCATCGGGGCCAACGCTGCAGGGATGAGTGCCGCAGCGAAGGTGAAACGTGCGCTCAAGGGTAGTATCGTGACTGTCTATGAGCAGGGGGAGATTGTCTCCTTCGGCTCCTGCGGCCTCCCGTACTATATAGCGGGATACTTCGATGATACCGAACGTATGGTCGCACGAACCCCGGAGGCATTCATCGCCTCAGGCATCGACCTGAGGCTCAACCATACGGTCACCTCGATAGACACACAGGCCCGGAGCCTGACCGTCACGAACGGGGAGGGGGAGTCCTTCCCTGATACCTACGATAAGCTGATCATCGCGACCGGTGCCTCGGCTGTGATCCCGCCCTTCCCGGGTAAGGATCTGAGTAATATATTCACCCTGCGAAACCTGCACGACGGCCAGTCGATCAGGCAGGCCCTCTCCTCTGTCGGTGAGCATGCCGTCATCGAGGGCGGGGGGTTCATCGGGCTGGAGCTTGCTGAAGCCCTCACAAAACAGGGCAAATCAGTGAGGCTCATCGAGCTGGAGGACCAGCTCATGAAGCCGGCTGTCGACAGGGAGTTCTCGGACCTGATCCTCACCGAGCTCGAGGCCCATGGTGTCTCCTGCAGTCTTGGGGAGCGGGTGATGAGTTTCCAGGGGGAAGAGGGGAAGGTTTCCGGGGTCGTCACTGACCAGGGTACCTATCCTGCTGACTTGGTAATCCTCTCGGTCGGGGTGAGGCCCGATACCCTGTTCTCCGAAGGATCCGGAATCGAGAAGCTCCCGAACGGTGCGATCATCACCGACGGATTCGGAAGGACCAGTGTGGAAGGAGTCTATGCCGCAGGCGACTGCGCTGCTGTTCCCCATATGATCACCGGGGAAGCGGTCTTCGTTCCCCTGGCTACCACGGCGAACAAGGTAGGCAGGATCATCGGGGAGCATATCGCCGGGGGAACGCGGGAGTATCCCGGCACACTCTCTTCGTCCTGCGTCAAGGTCTTCGACCTTGAGCTCGGTCGTACCGGTCTCTCATCGAGAGACCTGGAAGCCCTGGAGATGAAGATTGCATCGGTCACGATCAACGACAAGAACCAGACCGATTATTACCCCGGGCAGGAAGATATCATGGTGAAGCTCACCTATAACGCTGATACCGGTGAGATCCTCTCGGCGCAGAGTGCCGGGAAGAACGGGGCTGTACTGCGTATAGATACCATCGCGATGGCTATCGGGCAGAAGGCAACCGTCGAGGACCTGGCCATGGCTGACCTCTGCTACGCACCGCCGTTCGCACGGACCTGGGATGTCATGAATACTGCCGGCAATGTTGCTGTCAGCAAATTGAATAAGTAGGGAAATACTTCAAACAATCCCCTCGATCTCGTCAAGGAACCGCAGGATGTCTGCGATATAGCGGCGGAATATACCCTGCCGCTGGTGTGCCCGCATGATCGAGATGCCACGAGCGACATCCTCCATGATATGGGTCAGGTCCCGATTCGAGATGACATGTGAGATTCTTCTGAAGAGCTCCTGCTGCGCAGGAGGGGAGAGATTGCGTATCCTTGGTATGATGTCCATCTGATCAGTACCGTACCCGCGATACCGACTGGTACATGTCCGGGTTCCCTTTCGTCGCTGTAAGGAGCGGCTGTGATACGGCATCAAGCCGTTCGACGATCGATGGATCAAGTGATCCCTCACTTGATGCATACAGGTCGGCAAGCTGCTTGACTGATCGGGCTCCTACAAGCAGGGTGTCTATGAAGCTGTGGCTCATGATATAACCCACATTCCTCACTATTTCTCAGCAAAAAACGGGTATTTAATTTCGGGCTAAAATCGGTTTAAAAAGCGCTACCCTTCATCGTCCAAGAGGACCAAAATGGCTTCATACGCATCCTGAGAGAGCTTCTTCATGGCATTCATCGTCTTCTCCAGGGTTCTCCTGTTCTCAATCCATGGTTGGAGGACCTCAGCCTGCTGCTCTGTGAGCTTCCTGGCTACGGTCTTCCCGCCCTTTTTGGTCGTCCAATAGTAATACGGTCCATGCTTGGCCTCAGTGTCTGTATGACACTTGCACGAGGGGTTCCCGCAGGTAAGAAACCGTTTGGAGATGGATCCTGACCAGATAAATTCGATCGTGCTCAGTTCCTTGGCGAGTTCCTGCTGTTTGCGGCGAAGTACCTGAAGGCGCTTCTGTGCCGTCTCGGTGGTCATGACTTGACTCCTCTCTTGTCCTACTGTATAATACAGTAGGTTCAGTGATCAGTCAAGTCCTGTTTCCACGACCGCTACAGGAGGATACCGATGGCCAGTACTCCGCCCCTTTCAACCCTGTTTCAGCATACCAGAATCTATACCCATTCCTACCTGCCCATTGCGGCGGCCTACTGCCGCATGCTCGGGTTGAGAGACATCGTGGATGCGGCGGTGGAGACCCGTATGCAGCTATCTCCGGGGCTCGTGGTGCAGACGATGGTGCTCGATGTCCTGCATGGACGGTCGCCGCTGTATCGGATCGAGCAGTTCATCGAGCAGCAGAACCGCAGCCTATTGCTGGGACAGGAGGTAGATCCGCATCTGTTCAATGACACGAACATAGCTCGGTCCCTGGATGCGATCTTCGATGCCGGCCCATCGAAGATTGTGACCGAACTGGGGATTCGGGCAGCACAGGTCTTCGATCTGGATATGCATGCCCTCAGTTACGATACTACCAGTACGAGTGTCTGGGGGGAATACCGGGGGAGTGAGCAGGAAAAGACCCCGGGGCCTTCGATCGTCCTGGGGCACTCCAAGGATCACCGACCGGATCTCAAGCAGTTCATGACGGAGTTACTGTGCGTGGATCATGGGGTCCCAATCTTCAGCAGTACCCTCAATGGGAACTCCTCAGACAAGACGTCTAACAATGCGATGCTCACACGGATCAGTACACTGCTCTCCCGACATGGGTTGGGAGATGGGGCCTGTATCTATGTTGCAGACTCGGCCATGGTGACGCAGGAGAATCTGGAGGCTTTAGGGTCGATGCCATTCATCAGCCGTCTTCCGGCAACCTACGGCGCATGTGACCAGGCAATAAGGGAAGCGATCGGAGCGGGTCGCTGGAGTCCCATAGGCATGATGGCTGAAACACCAACAGGGAAGAACCGGCCTCCTGCGATCTATAAGGGGTGCGAGACGACGGTAACGTTGTATGAAAAGCCCTATCGCGGGGTCGTGATACATTCGAGTTCCCATGATAAGCGAAGGCAGAAGAAGATTGACAAAGCGATTGAGCAATCGTTGAAGGAGCTGAACGGGAAATTGAAGAAAGTTCAGCGACAGTATTACTGCAGCGAAGATGCGCAGGTTGCTGCTGCCAACCTCGCTGCGGTCTCTTCCCCGCTGCACTCGTTAACGGTTACGATCCAAGAAGTGGCGGTTCGGCGTCGTGGACGTCCCCCGAAGGAGGGTCCGCCGCCTGTAGATCTGCGGTATGAGTTGAACTGGGAGATCACCGAAAAGTCGGACAAGCTGCAGGTGCTCAGAGAGCAGGCAGGATGTTTTGTGCTGCTTACCAATGTTGCTGTTGCATCGCTTGATGCCGCATCGGTACTGCGTACGTACAAAGGCCAGTATGGGATCGAGAGTGATTTTTCATTCCTCAAGGATCCCCTGGTAGTCAATGACCTGTTTCTGAAAACCCCTTCCCGCATAGATGCATTGGGGATGATTCTCGTGATCGCCCTGATGGTCTGGCGGTTGATGGAGCGGCAGATGCGGCGGTATCTCCAGAAGGAAGGTACTACGGTACCAGGCTGGGACAACAAACCGACGGCAAAGCCGACTTCATTCATGATGAGTACCGTGTTTGGCGGTATCATGGCGGCAGAGATGGGAGCAGAAGCGGTGCTGGTAAATCCGCTCTCTTCCCGTCAGTTGGCCTTCCTGTCTGCATTGGGTCTTGATGAACGCGTATTCTACGACAAGGGGGTGAGGTGTGTCCTGACCTCTCTGCATGCATGAACTTCGTAGGTGTACCTGCGTCTGATCCTCAGAACCTATGAGAAGGCTGGTTACTGTCCTGATCATCAGCATGTCTGTTCAGACGGGGTAGCAACCAGGCGGATTTGCCGATTTTTATGCCGTGTGGAGGATCGGTAAGGATGAATAGCCCTTCGTAGTCTCAATCCTTTCCTGAAATGGAAAATCCTGCTATGTGTGCGTCATGAAAGTGAGGAATGTGGGATATAACGGAGCCCCAGTTCCAGCGGTCCAATACCGGTCTCTTCAGCTATCTCAAGGAATCCTGTCAATGCAGCCTGTGTCTCAGCTTCCATTCCTGCCTCACCATGGTTCGCTGCTGGATGAGAGGATGCATAATGCCGTGTACGTTTCCTCCCCGATGGGAAACCAGTGAGGTCGGAATATTTCCCGGTCAGCAGCCCCTGCTGAAGCGGGGAATAGACCCATACCTGCTTCCCCATCTCTTTGGAAAGAGGAGCTATCTCCCTCTCAATGACCCGCCACATCAGGTTGTACGGCAGCTGGTTGCTGATGATGGGATAGCCTGCAGTCTCTTTCAGGTCATATACTCCGAAATTACATACCCCGACAGCCCGGATCTCC
The DNA here is from genome assembly GCA_963677595.1 of Spirochaetia bacterium. GTDB lineage: Bacteria > Spirochaetota > Spirochaetia > CAKZLE01 > CAKZLE01 > CAKZLE01. The sequence continues at coordinate 376,866 of OY782041.1, read as the reverse complement.
CCTTCCTGACGCATCTCCATGAAGAGTCCCAGTGCCTCAGCGGTCTCCTCGGGAGTGCCCGGCCAATGGATCTGTATGAGGTCGATCGCTTCTCTTCCGAGCCTCCTCAGGCTACCTTCTACAGCAGCCCTCAAAGCGTCACGACTCTGCCCCTGGATCTTGGTCTTTGTTGCGACCATAGCTTCAGGGTGATCAGCCAGGGCCCTACCCAGGATGGACTCGCTGCGCCCGTTCCCGTAATTGGGGGAGGAGTCGAAGAGGGTGATGCCCATATCGAGGGCAGCATGGATGACGGAGATAGACTCCTGTTCGTCAGAGGCGTCCCAGATCGTATCGCCTGCGAAGGTCCAGGTGCCCATGGCCATCCTGGGGAACTGTATGTCATGTCTCATCTGAAGTGCCTCCATGATATGGGAGATAGTCCCCGGCTGATACTGCCAGGAATGGCATCAGTGTAGCAGATACCGGCAGGCTTGTCAGTGGAGGGGAGCATCCTGCTGGGTTCAGAATGAGGTATCATACGGAATGACACATAGGGTAGCCCTATACCATGATCACTGATAGGGTGCATGGTAAAAGTGATTGTATAGCAGGTGAATAGATAAAAACACTCAAAGAAACATAGAAAGAAACTCAATAATATTATGAATATAACGTTGACTTCTCAGAATGCGGTCATATAATTGAACATAGAGCCTGTGTATGTCTGTACAGCTCGCCATGCCCTCCCACTCCATGCCATATACAAGCTGATAATCTTTTTTATGAGTTCCTGCGGGCAGCCCGAACAGGTCTTCAAGCTGTCCGCAGAGAGAATACCAAGGAGGTCTGTATGAATAAGAAGCGAATCATGTCAATGGGTGTGACCATGCTGATGATGCTCATCATCCTGATCATGGGGGTGGGATGTTCCCTATTAGGTTTAGGAGGGGATGACTCGAATCCCCTGATCGGAAGATAGGTGATCACTTCCAACCCTGATAACGCGACTCCCCACTATATGTTCATCTTCACCGATGATGAGATGTTCATCCTCGATGATGAGGACACGATCTTCGAACGCGGTATCATCTTCAATGTCGGCAGCGAGGACTTCGACTATATCATCAAGCAGCAGGACTACAGGCCTGATTTGATAGAGACTGATGTCTTCGGCACCTTCACCATAACTGACTCGACTCTCTCGATCACCTTCTGGGATGATGACACCCAGACCACTCGGTTTGTGACGTTCATTGCAGAACGACCATAGCGAGTTATTGGCTCAGCCTGCCGTGTGTATCTGTTCTCAGGATCCCCAACCTCGTCATGGAACCCACTGCCTCCATGATATCATCGAGTTGCCAGGAGGAGAGGATGCCGAAATACCTGCAGTCATGGAGACGCTCCCGGCGCACGGTGTATGACATCCGCCCGTACAGGACTAAGGCAGCCTGCTCTGTTAAGAAACGGCGGGGGTACTGCCGGATCAGGTTCATGATCTGCTCATACCCGTCGGGGAGGGTGATGACGCTCTTCCTGCAGACATCACAGCCGAAGCAGGAGTCCGGCTGCAGGGAGAACCCCTCGAGCAGGGTGGTCCTCCTGCACGTGGAGACGGACGTGATGAACGGCTTCACTGATGCTGAGAGACCATCCTTCCAGTGATGGAGGACGACTGAGAGGGACGGCTTACCGTCCCGGCCGGCCCGTCCTGATTCCTGGAGGAAGGCCTCTACCGTCGAGGATACCGTGTGGTGGATGACCGTCCGCACATCCGGTTTGTCCACCCCCAGACCGAAGGCCGATGTGGCGAAGAGGATCCCGTCAGACGAGGGGTGGAACCACTTCTCCACATAGTTCCGTTCATCCTTCTCCATCCCTGCATGGTAGTAGTAGATCTCTTTGCTGCCGAGTCTCATTCGGAAGAGATAGGCAAGCTGTTCGGTCAGTGCCCGCCTGGGGCAGAACACGAGTATAGGTTTCTGTATCTGTTCACGGCTGAAGAGGTAGTGCAGGTCATGGACCTTGCTGATCGAGGGGATGACCTTGTAGAAGATGTTGGGACGGTCGGTCATCCCCTCGATGAGGTGGACCGGACGTCCCAGGAACAGGAGCTGTCTGATATCATCGATGGTATGTGCTGCAGCCGTGGCAGTGAAGGCAGTAATCTGGGAAACTCTCAAGCGAGAGATCGTCTCCCCCAACCGTGCATAGGCAGGGCGGAAACTCTTACCCCAGAAGCTCACGATATGGGCCTCGTCGATGACGATATGGCGGATGGGGAGGCTCTGCATCATAGCTTGTACCGTGTTAGTCTCCAGCGACTCCGGGGTCGTCAGGATGAAGCCCCGTTCCTGTGATGCGATATATGAGACAGCTTTTCGCCGCTCCTCCCGATCATCACCACCCCTGATCACGATGGCAGGGGCCCCAATCTTCCTGAAGCGCCGTTCCTGGTCGTTGAGCAGGGAGAGGAGGGGATAGATCACCAGCGTGAGCCCCTTGATGAGCAGCCCAGGCACCATGAAGCAGATCGACTTCCCGTAGCCTGTGGGCAGGATCACCAGCTGGTCATGGGGTTCGAGATCCTCCTCGATCCCCTCGATGATGTTGGTGATGACCAGCTGCTGGTAAGGGTAGAGGGAGGGGATGGAGAACTTCTTCTGTACGATGTCGTTGATTCGTGTATAGTCCATACTGGTACTAAACACGAAAAAGTCGTGTTTGATTCAATTCCTGGAGAGAATACTGTATGTGTGTGCATCACAGCGCATACCAGCTGCTCATACTGGTATATAGTTAGAAAACAAACTACTTGACTCTTTCTGCAAGGCTCGGTATATTTAGTTAGAAAACAAACTAATTATACAGATGCGTAGGAGCACATACATGGATACTGATAGAATACAGCTCATGGAGAAAGCGCCGGTCAGGCAGGCGATCCTGAGACTCTCCCTGCCCACGATGCTGTCTATGACCGTGGTCATGATATATAATCTCACGGATACCTTCTTCATCGGGAGGCTGAATGACCCGAACCTGGTCGCCGCCCTCTCGATCGCGACCCCGGTGTTCATGGGTATCCAGGCAATCGGGAACATCTTCGCGAATGGGGCATCCAGCTACATATCCCGGAAACTCGGTTCGAAGGACTATGATGAAGCTAAGAGGACCTCGTCCACGGCAGTATATACAGCAACTGCCATAGGGATCATCATAACTGCAGTATTGATGCTATTCCGCCAGCCTTTGCTTTCGGTCATCGGGACAAGCCCCGCGACATTCCAGGCGACCAATGCATATTTCTCAGTCATCTCAGTCTTCTCGATCGTGTTCATCCTGCAGATTACGTTATCGGGTCTTATCAGGAGTGAGGGCGCAACCAACAAGGCCATGATCGGGATGGTCCTGGGCATCGGGTCTAATATCATCCTGGACCCTGTGTTCATCTTCGTCCTCGATATGGGGGTTGCCGGGGCAGCCTGGGCGACCGTGATCGGCACTGGGATCGGGGCTCTCTATTTCGCGTCACACCTGATGTCGAAGAGGACCCTGCTGTCAGTGAAGGTACGGCATATTCATCCTACGAAGCGTATATACGGGGAGATCTTCAAGATCGGCATCCCCTCCGCGCTGTCCAACCTGGTGATGTCCTTCTCCATGGTGCTCGTCAACATCATCGCCGCAGGATATGGGGACCATATCGTTGCCGGAAATGGTGTCCAGATGCGGGTCGTGAGTATGGCCTTCATGCTCATCATGGGGTTGGCCCAGGGGTACCAGCCGTTTGCGGGGTATAATTACGGCGCACAGAAGTATGACAGGCTCAAGGAAGGATTCAAGATAACACTCCTCTACGCAACAGGACTCGCTGCCTTCTTCATGGTCGTATTCCTGCTCTTCGGGGAGAACCTGATAGGCCTCTTCATCAAGGATCCTGCAACCATAGCGGCTGGTACGAAGATGATCAAGGCTTTCTCCATAGGGCTGCCGTTCATCGGCCTGCAGATGGCGATGATGATCACCTTCCAGTCGGTCGGTAAAGCCTTCAGGGCAATGGTCGTATCGCTCGGCAGGCAGTGCATCATCTATCTCCCAGCGCTGTTCCTGCTCAATGACCTCTTTGGGTTCAATGGGTTCATCTATGCCCAGCCGATCGCTGACATCCTCACTACCGGTGTTGCCATGCTGATGAGCCTCTCGTTCTTCCGGGAGTTGAACCGGCTGCATGATGAGAAGGAGACGACGGGAGGCTGTATCCTGGAAGACTCCAGGATGCGTGTAGTCAAAGAGTTCTCGTAGGACTATAATGACGTATGGAAAAAGCTAACCTAGCAGAAGAGCGGATCGAGAGCCTGTTCGACCTGCACCGATACATCATATCGGTATTCTTCAAGGACTTCGAAGAGGTGTTCAAGCTCCCGGAAGGCCTGAACTTCACCCATATGAAGGCTATGCTGACACTTCGGTTCCATGGGAAGATGACCATGTCCGATCTGAGCCGCATGCTCGTCATCGCGAAAGGGTCCTTTACCCCTGTGGCTGCAAGGCTGATCACGGGCGGGTATATAGAGAAGGAGCAGTCAGCCGGGGACAAGCGGGTATACAATCTTGTGCTGACGGAAGCGGGTATGGAGCTGACCACACGCTTTAAGAACGAACACTGGGCATACATGACAGAGATCCTCGATCGCCTGCCGCCTGATGAGCAGGGAGATTACTTTGCGCATGTCACCAAGCTGAATGCCTACCACAAGATGATAGAGTCTCGTACATGATGTCCAAAAGACCAGCCCTGATCGATACCCCTGCAGGGTGAACTCTTCATGCATGAGTTTTACTCAACGTATGCTCCGTAGGCTCAGATCTTGATCAGAAATTATCCTCCTGACAAAATTGCGTCATATTTCCCCCGTATCATATCCTCAGGTATTGGGTAACGACCCGCAAGGAGAAGAGGATGAACATGAAGAAGATTGTGGTGCTGAGCATCATGCTGACGGTACTGGTATGTGGTGCGGCCTTTGCCGGGGGCTCATCGGAAAGCGAGGCCCTCACGACGGTATCTGACATACAGTCTGCCCTCCTCGATGCAGGAACAGCAGAGGACGCACTCTCGGACGAGGAATTGGCTTCACTTGCCGATATCCTGGGGCTGGAAGGCTTCTCTGACGGGAGCAGCTTCGATTACGCTGCAGTCGCTGCCGGGATCGAAGACGCAGAACTCACGGATGAGGAACTTGCCTCCCTCGCCAGTATACTCGGTCTGGTGGAGTTCGGGGGAGCGAATGTGACATATACCGGGGCTGCATCTCTTGATGCACCTGGGGCTCAGACGCACTATCAGCACGAACTCCATGCGGCTGTCGGTGTTGACAGCGGTATCGGTACAGTGACTGAGACAGAGCCCGACTCTGAAGAGGGTACGGACCTGACACAGGTGCCTTCACCCCCTGTCCATGAACATGCTGCACCCCCAGCACAGGCAAGCCCTGGTGCTCCTGCTGCAGGGACCCACGGGCATGGGTCCCACTGATCATGATACGCACTTTTGGGAGAAACTGGACCGCCCTGCTCCCTGTTCGCGCAGCATGACGTGCCCAGTTGCGGGTGAACAACCAGCATGGTACAATGACTGGGTCCATAGGGTCTTGTTCAGTTGAAAGGGAGTGACTGCGAGTGAAGAGAAAGAGGATCATAGTAGTTCTTATCTGCTGCATGCTGCTGCTATGCTCCAGTTTGTACAGCCTGGGGTCCAGAGAGACAGGCTACGAAAGTACGTTGTCACAGACTTTCTCCGAGTTGAGCCTCAAGGTCAGTACCGGCGAGCTGTCTGTGGCGGAAGCTCAGGCTGCCCTCGATGAATTGAGGCGGGACTACCGAGTTCCCTTCACCGACACCTCCGGTGTGCTCGAGGTCCTCCTCTATCGTATCGCGGAAGGTGAGCTAACTGCTGATGAGGCCCAATCCCTGTTTGCCGGGATGAACAGTGGGGGTAAGGTCACCCGAACTGACAACTCCCGGCCAACAGGGGGGAGTACTTCAGCAGTACAGACTCATGAGCAGGTGGATGAACCTTCAGGTCACCAGACGAATGAGCAGGATAATCACCAGCCAGATGAACCCGTAGGGCAACCCTCGGACCATACCGATCATGAAGAGAGTCCCCAAACGTCCCCAGCCGGCGGTGCGGGACCGTCAGGTCCCTCCCCATCTCAGCAGCCAGCACCAACCGCGAACCATAGAGAGTCCAGCAAGAGATGAGTGAGACCCGGATACTGCTGGTTGAGGATGATGTGCGCAGTGCACATCTGGTCAGCGCGTACCTGGAACGATCCGGTCTCAGGACTATGCATGTCCCGGACGGCAGGAAGGCGCTGGAGGCGATTCGCACTGAGAGCTTCGACCTGATCCTCCTCGATATCATGCTGCCGGGGATCGACGGGAGCGAGCTCCGTAGGATCATACGGCAGGATTCGGATGTGCCTATCATCATGGTGACTGCCCTTGGTTCCCGCGATGACCGCCTGAAAGGGCTGGACGGCGGTGCTGATGACTATATCACTAAACCCTTTGACCCGGATGAGCTTGTGGCACGGGTGAAAGCCCTCCTGCGACGGACGAGGAGCCAGGTGCGCAGAACGATAACCTGCGGCCGGCTGAGTGCGGACAGCGATACCGCTGAGGTCTTCCTGGATGGGGCGCGGCTGCCAGTCACACAGGCCCAGTTCCTCATCCTCTGGACCCTCCTGAGACAGCCGGGAGCAGTGCTGTCCCGGGAGCAGATCATCGAGCAGTCCTTCCCCGATTCGTTCGAAGGGTACGACCGGGCTGTAGACTCTCATATCCGCCGTTTGAGGAAGATCATCCACGCAGATGGATTCGCCCCGATCCAGACAGTCTATGGAGGGGGGTACCGGTTGGTATGCGAGTAAGAAACGTCCCGATGTACGTCTACATCACATCGGTATTCTTCCTCATCGTCCTCCTCTCATCCGCGTTGAGTATGGCACTTGATTATATGCAGTATCGGCGAGACCTGCCGCTGCTCCTGACGAGTTTCAGGAGCGAGCTGATAGGCGGGTACCTGAGTGCCGTCTACACACGGGACCAGGGGTGGGATGAACTGGAAACAGAACTTGAGCATATGATCTCCCTCGATTACCTCGGAGAGCAGGATGCCCACATCCGCCTGGTGGTCCATGATGTCGAGGGGAAGATGCTGCTAAACAGTTTCGAGACCCTCTCCACCGTGGGAAACAGCGCCCTGATTAAGGGTGACCGCTGCGAGATACGCGACCTTGAAGCCTTGGAGGCTGTCGGGTCGGTGACGCTCTATATCAGCGCTGACTATATCGATGCCGAGAGCAGAAAATACCTCACATCTCTCCTCACGTCTCTCCTCTGGAGGGAGGTCGTGACTGCCGGTATCGCAGTCCTCATCCTGGCCATCATGTCAAGGCGGATCACACGGCCGCTCAGTGAGCTTCAGCATGCGATGACAGCTGTCGCCTCAGGGGAGCAGAAGGAGATCATCCCTTCCGGGAGTTCCGAGACCACGAGTCTCGGGGAATCATTCAATGAGATGAGCGGGGAGCTTGAGCGGCAGAGGGGTTTGAGGCGGCAGTTGATGGCAGACCTCGCCCATGACCTCAACGGACCACTGCACGCGATCCGGCTTGAGGCTAGATCTCTCAAAGACGGCATCACCACCGTTGATGAGGCAACCAGGGGCATGATCGGCAGCATCGATTCGCTCTCGGGCCTGGTATATGACCTGGAGTACCTCTCTGAGGCGGACTGCGGAGAGATACGGCTGAACCTGCGAGCACTTGATCTGCGGATGGTTCTCTCCACAGTGGAGCGGCAGTGGAGGAGTGCAGCCGCCATAGGGGCCAAGTCGCTCTCCTGCAGGCTGCCGGAAGGGGAGGCTGGTACTGTTTTGATGGATGAGGTGAGAATGCGAAGGGCTGTCGGCAACCTCATCCAGAATGCGATACGGTACAACCGAAGCGGTAAGCATGTTGTGATAAGCGGCAGCATCGAGCAGGATCTCTGCCGGATAGAAGTGTGTGATGACGGGGAACCTATACCTGCCCTGCTGCGTGAGAAGATATTCGAAAGGTTCTACCGCGGTGATACTTCCCGGGGCAGTTTAACACCGGGGAACGGTCTTGGGCTCTCGATCGTACGCCAGATAGCACAGCTGCATGGCGGGGATGTCAAGCTGGAGAGTCGTGAAGGAGTCGGGAACTGTTTTATTATCGAGTTCCCGACTCAACCCCCAGTTTGAACTATGACAGCACAGCTTTTTTAGCTCAGAACTTGAGCTTAGCTGTTAGGCCGATGGTACCGTACTCCTTGAGGACCTGGCTCTGCTGGGTGGGGGTCAGGTCTGAGAACCCCTCCACGAATGAGATCACATCATCTACCAGGAAGTTGACCTCCGTCCCTACCGAGAATGTGTCCCAGAGGTTCAGGTCGACTCCGCCTCTGAGGTTGTAGGCAAAAGCACTGTCCTCGATATCGAAGTAGTCGCCCACGATGATACCCTCGAACGCAGGACCTGTCGCTACATACGGTTCCAGCGGCCCGAGCGGGAGCCGGAGCACTACATCGGCAATACAGGTAGCGGAATAGACATCCTCGTAATCGGCATCCTGCTTGAACACTGCATCTCCTGATACGCCCAAGAAATCATTCAGGAAGAATTCCACCCGTACTCCGGGAAGGAATGTGCGATAATTGCCTGCAGTCAGGTCATCGTAGGTGTAGTAGCCTGCGACGCCTGCACTGAAGGTGTTTGCTGCATAGAGGCCCCCTGATACTGCCAAGGCGAAAAGTGCCAGCAGGATGATGAATCTGTTCTTTCTCATACTGTTTCTCCTCATGGGTTGTCACCCGTTCTATGAGTCATATCATAGGGGGGAAATATGGCATAATTTTGTCAGGCTCCGGTTTCTTGGCGGTGAGCCTAAGAGAAGGATATTCTACAAGATGTTGGTACTGAGCAGCTTCTGTGAGTGATGGAGAAGGTGTGCTATACAGAAAACCTGATAGAGATATCGTCAATGCCTACGATGCTACAATCTTGCCCTTAAAAGAAAGCCCTCCCGGAACAGGAAGGGCTTCATGGATTCCAATGAGAAACTGTCTTCTTTAGAAAGCGATGGTCACTGCCATGGCCCCGAGGGCAAGCCCGGCGCAGGCAATGATACCGGTATACATAGTATTGGTAAGTTTTGATTCCAGTTCAGGGTTACGGGCTATGCCATCCAGAGCAGAAGCTACAAGCGTCCCGATACCGATAGCAGCCCCTGATACGGCTATGCCGATCGCGAGATCCTTACCCAGGCTATCCAGGTCAAGGTTGATACTGTCCAGGTCATCGTCCTGGATCGCGGGAACTTCCTGCGCAAACAGCGGGGAACTGGCTAAAATGATCACAAGCACGAGAAATAGCACTCTTTTCATGTAACGAACTCCTTTGTATAGTATGACTATACTTTACTATATGTATACTATGGTATGTCTATAAGAAACACGAAGAACTTATGTATAAATTTGCAAGCATATGAGAACCGTATAGCTTTCACAGAGTCTTATCGTATTCGCAGGTTTACGGGCAGGGACTTGACAGTATTGGTATGTACCTGTTATGCTACGAAACGTTATAACGTTCTAACGTTATGATGAAAAAGGAGCCGTCATGCTGGATCAGAACAGTCGCGTCCCACTCTACTTCCAACTGCAGGAAAAACTGAGGAAACAGATTCTTGAGGGGTATTACAAACCTGGGGACCTGATCCCCTGTGAGAAGGACCTCCAGAAGATGTACGGGATATCACGGATCACTGTTCGTAATGCAATACACGGGCTTGTCTTCGAGGACCTGCTGGTGAAGAAGCAGGGGTACGGGACTATCGTGGCGTATCCCAAGATGACCGATGACGGGAACTCAAGGCTCCAGAGTTTTACCGAGAAGATGGCGCAGCAGGGAGTCAAGATCGCCACTTCGGTGCTTGAGGTCCTGCGGATCCCAGCCAGCGAGAGAATCGCGGAGCACCTGCGGATCAATCCCGGGGACCCGGTGATCTACGCAAAACGACTTAGGCTGGTAGAAGATGAACCGGTCGCGGTATTTGAGAACTACCTTGCGACCAGTACTGGTGTGACGGAAGAGGATGATTTCAGCAAGTCGATCTATGACCTGCTCGAGGGAACATACCATATACAGATCGGTGAGGCTGCAAAGATCATTGAGGCCGATATCGCGGGGAACGAGGTCTCCTCCACCCTGGGTATCTCAAAAGGTGACCCTATCCTGATCATCAGGCACACGACCTATGCGACAGATGGAAGCCCGGTCGAATATGCTGAAGGTGTCTACCGAGCGGACCGATACAAGCATATCGTGACGCTGAAAAGGTAGGGGTGCTGTAATGTACGTGGGTATCGATATTGGGACCGGCAGCCTGAAGGCCGTGCTTGGTACCGCTGGCGGTGAGCTGCACGTGATCTCCCGGCAGTATCCTGCCGGAATGTTCAAACCCGGGATACATTCACAGGAGTATTTCATCGAAGCGTTCAGAAGACTGATGCAGAACCTCTCCGCATTTAGTTCCGCACGGTATGAGGCCATCGAGGGAATAAGCTTCTGCGGGCATGGCCCGAGCATCATCCTCGTTTCAGCTGACGGCGAGTTGCTGACGGACATCATCACCTGGCAGGACAATACCGCAGTCGATGCAGCGAGTGAGTTGAGACAGCTGATCCCGGGGTTCACCAAGGACGGCACCTGCTTTGAGGCGAAGCTCCTGAAACTCTATCGGGAATCGAACGACCTGTTCCAGGAACCGGTCACGGCGCTCTACCCCAAGGACCTGGCAGTCTATCTCCTCACCGGGAGAACATGCCTGGATCACTCGACGGCCTCCACACTTGCTTTCTATGACAAGGGGACCAGGACGCTGGATACGGCATGTTGCGGTATCCCCTCAGGGGTGTTCCCTGAACTGGTGGAATCCTGGGAGATCGTCGGGGTGACATCCAGTCAGTTTGCCGAAGACTGCGGTCTGGCCGCTGGTATTCCTGTTGTGACGGGTGGGATCGATGCCTGGTGCGAGGCTATTGGTGCCGGGGCTGTGGATGACGGCATGATGGTCGACGGGACCGGGACCTCCACCTGCATCACACGATGCTGGGAAGAAGGAGCGACTCCGCTCCTGCATGTGATCCCGCAGCGAGGCTTGAGCATCGAGACCATGTCCTCGACTGGGGCATCCATCGCCTGGGTCAGCAGGCTCACTGGAATGACGATCGATGCTATACGGTCCATGGACGTTCGCACACCGCTCCCCCTGATCTACCTGCCGTACCTCAACGGGGAACGAAGCCCCGTGTGGGATGAGAAGGCCTCAGCTTCGTTCATCGGGATGAGCTCAGGTACGACAGCTGAAGAACTCGTACGGAGCGTGCTCCAGGGGATCTCGTTTGGTACGCGGCAGTGTATCGAGATCGTACATGGAGGAAGTTCACGCGACATGGGAGCGATACGCGCGGTTGGGGGCGGGGCAAATAACCGGGCCCTGCTCCAGTACAAGGCGAACATCACCGGTGCTGTGTTCCATTCGATGAAGGAGACAGATGCCGCTCCCTTAGGGGCCATGATCCTTGCCTCCTATGCGGGCGGGGCCGGCAGCATCAGGGAACTGACTGACAGGTGGGTGAACATCAACTTCAGCATCGAGCCTGAAGGTCCGCATGCTGACCTCTGGGATGAGCTGTATGCGATATACGATACGACATATGCAGGAATACGGGAGACATCCCACAGGCTGTCTGCCGTGAGAACAAAAACTCATGAGATAACGATAGAAGGAGAATGAAATGCGTAGACTCGGAAACATCTTCAGGGAAGACAAGAGGACGGTGGTCGTTGCGATGGACCATGGTCTTGGATTGGATGTGCTTCCCGGTATGCAGGATACCTCAGGTATCATCAGGTCCGTTGTTGCCGGCGGTGCTGACGCAGTGCTGGCCGGTTACGGTATGGCATCGCGTTTTGAGGAAGAGTTGAAGGGAACCGGACTGATCCTCCGTATGGATGGGGGCAACTCCGCCCTTTCCAGCCTGCCCACAGGGAACCGGCTGCTCGATACCGAGACAGCACTACAGGCAGGGGCTGATTGCCTGGCATGCATGGGGTTTCCCGGTGCGGTCAATGAGATCGAGACCCTGACGAATGTGTCAGAGCTCGCGGCAGAGGCCCATGCCTGGGGGATGCCGCTCCTGGCAGAGATGCTCCCCGGCGGGTTCTCTCCTGAGCCTGCGAAGACGGTCGAGACCATCAGGCTGGCAGCCCGTATCGGGGCTGAGCTTGGTGCTGACATCATCAAGACGAGTTTTGTGGGGACCACTGCTGAGTTCAAGACGATTGTGGACGGCTGCTTCCGTCCGGTGATCGTCCTCGGCGGGGCAAAGTCGAAGAACCTGCAGGACCTGTTCCTGGTCGTGGAACAGGCTATGGAGGCCGGGGCACAAGGGGTAGCCATAGGCAGGAATGTATGGCAGCATCCCGACCCGGGCGCATTGACAGCCGCTCTGGTCGATATCGTCCATAACGGGAAGACGGCCTCGGAAGCCGGGAGGAACCTATGAGAGCGGTAGCAGTGACCGGGACCAGGAAGGCAGAGCTCGTGAACGTAGCGGCTCCGCAACCCAGGCATGGACAGGTCCTGATACGGATCCATACCTGCCTGCTGTGCACCTGGGAGCAGCGTATCTTCTCCGGTGCCTCGAGCATGAACCTGCCGTTCATCCCCGGCCATGAGGCAGCAGGGGAGATCGTGGAGATCCCTGACGGGACGATCACCTCCTTCAAGGTAGGGGACCGGGTCGTGTTCAAGACGCTTGATGACTGCGGGCACTGCTCGTTCTGCTACCAGGGGTTCAACAACCTCTGCGGCGGTACACCGGAGAAGCGGTCCTACGACAACATCCCGTCCAGCGGCGGGCTCGCTGAGCTCATCGCCATGGATGTGAACAAGGTGTTCACGGTCTCGGGTGATATAAGCTTCCAGGAAGCTGCCTTCACCGAACCGCTGGCCTGCTGTGTGCACAGTATCAAGCGGGCCAACCCTGACCTCGGGGAGACGGTGGTGATCATCGGTGCCGGTATCATGGGGATGCTCCACCTGAAACTCAGTCTCCTGCGGGGGACGAGGGTAATCATGGTAGAGCCGCGAGAGGATCGTCGTCAGCTGGCCCTGAAGGCGGGGGCACATTACGCTGTTGACCCGATCAATGAGGACGCGAAGGCAGTCATCTCAGGGATCACCTCAGGGGAGGGTGCTGAATACGTGTTCTTCACTGCCGCGAGACCCTCCATAGCCGAGGAGGCCCTGGGCTACCTCAAGAAGATGGGAACCATGATGTTCTATGGCTCGTTCCATCCCAATGACCCCATCAAGCTCGACCCCAACTGGGTCCACTACGGGGAGTATGTGATCACCGGTTCCTACAGCCCTGCAACCAGTGACTTCTATACCGCATCCCGCCTGCTTTCCGGCAGGCTGGTCAGCGTGGAGGAGTTCCTCTCCGAGCAGTGGGATGCAAATGAGGCTGGTAAAGCCTTTGAGCGGGCTCTCGACCCGGATACGTTCAGGGTCGCTATCAATTTTTGAAATCCAATCCGGTGCACTTGGTAAGACTCAGCGCTTTCGGATGGAAAATATTTTTAGGAGTGGAAAATGAAAAAGAGTAGAGTAATGGTTATCGTCTCGGTTATGCTTCTCTCCTGTGTGATGATCTTCGCAGGCGGGGCGAAGGAAACAGCGAGTAGTCCTTCTCCGGAACCGGTAAGCCAGGCCCTTCCGTACGAGGGAGTCGTCCTGCATTTCGCCGTGGCCGCTGAACAGTTTGCGGATCATCTTCCGACCTTAAGTGCTGAATTCAAGGCAAAGACAGGTGCAGATGTCCGTATCGACGTCCTGGGCTATGTGGAACTGCAGCAGAAGATCACCCAGGATTTCGCGACCGGGTCAGCCGATTACGACCTGGCTACGATGGACATTGTCTGGACCGGTCAGTTCGAGCAGGAGGGATGGACGAAAGACCTCACCAGCTGGATCGCCAGGGACAAAGCCGAGATCGATTATGATGACATCATGCCGATCCTGTGGGTCATGGGTGACTGGAACGGCAAGCAGATCGGGTACCCGATGGCTGCCTATGCGAACAGCCTGATCTACCGGAAGGACCTCTATGAGGATCCTGCAGAGAAAGCTGCTTTCAAGGCCAAATACGGGTATGAGCTGGAAACCCCGGAGACTATGGACCAGCTCGCCGACATCTCCGAGTTCTTCACCCGCCCGGATGAGAACATGTATGGCCTCGTTGCCTGCGGAGCCAGGGGCCCTGCAGTAGCACAGGACTGGATGGAATTCATGAGGGGCTTCGGCGGTCAGATCTTTGACGGCAATGGGAACGTGACGGTCAACAGCAGCGAATGTGTCGATTCACTCGAATTCTTCGTGGAACTGTTCGACGATTGGGCTCCCCAGGGTGCGATCGGCTACTGGTGGGATGACCGGGAGTCTTCCTACAGGACCGGCCAGACTGTCATGCAGTCCTCCTGGAGTATCGCACGTGCAGGGTATGAGGATGAGTCAATCTCTCTCGTTGCCGGCAAGACAGGCATGGCTGTTCCCCCGAGAGTCGCCGGCTCAAACCCCGGATACGGTGTAGGCGGATGGGGGATCTCCATCAATGCTGATTCATCAGACCAGAATGCTGAAGTGGCTTGGGAATTCATCAAGTACATCACAAGCAAGGACGCTCAGCTGGCATGGACAAGGAACAACGGGGCACCGATCCGCTACTCAGTGCTCACTGACAGCGCGCTGAACCAGGAGATGCCATGGATGAGCAGGATCCTTGCAGTGTATGAGAATGGGGATGGCGACTACCGACCACGAGTACCTGAATACAGCCAGATCCAGGATATCCTCGGACTGCGGGTGAACCAGGCGATCACCCATGAACTTGGGGCAAAAGAAGCTCTCGACCTTGCAGCAGAAGAGATCAAGGCGATCTTCTAGCTCATTACAACTGAAGAACTAAGAACAGAGCCGGATGACTTTTTCATCATCCGGCTTTGTCGGAGGATCAAATGACCATCAGCTCCCTGCTATCCATCGACAAGAAGAAGAAAAGCCTCATGTGGTTTCTCGTGCCTATCATCCTGTACATGATGATCTTCTTTCTCTACCCTGTGCTGTACAACATCTTCATCGGGTTCTTTGATCTGAAACTGGGCAGGACCCCGGTGTTCAATGGACTGGACAACTACCGTGAGATGCTCGCGGATACCCAGTTCCTGAAGTCCCTGATCACCACGCTGGTCTTCGTCTTTTTCGCGGTCACGATAGAGGTGCTGTTCGGCATGCTCATAGCCTTTCTCCTGAACCATGAGAATGCCGTGATGGAGGCCATCAGGACATTCATCCTGATCCCCACGGTATTCACCCCTCTGGTGGCAGGGCTCGTATGGAAGTCCCTCTACCACCCGGATCTCGGCATGATCACCTATTACCTCCGGAAGCTGGGCATCGATATCGGGAGGGGGCTCATCGTTGAACGGTCCCTCGCCCTTGGTGCCGTCATCGCGGTAGACATCTGGGAATGGACACCCCTGATGGTGATCATCATACTCGCCGGGCTGAAGAGTCTGCCCTCCGAACCCTACGAGGCAGCAAGGATCGACGGGGCAGGGGAGATCCCGCTTTTCTTCAGAATCACGCTGCCGCTCCTGCGGCCGACGCTGCTTGTCGCGCTGCTCATCCGTTCCCTTGATGCCCTGAAGGTCTTCGACATCATCTGGGCAATCACCGGGGGCGGCCCCGGTACTTCGACCACGGTCGCGAACCTCAGGATCTATGAGGTCGGGATGAACCAGCTGCGGATCGGGTACGCTGCGGCCTTGTCAAATGTGCTGCTGATCATCGGTGTGATCGTCGGCGTCTTCTTCATACGATTCATCTACGAGAACAAGGAGTCCTGAGATGGCGGTAGTCGGTAAAAGCAATTCTTTTCAGTCTGTGATGAATATATTCCGGATCCTCCTGATCATCTTCATTATGGCATTCATCGCGCTGCCTGTCGTCTGGATCCTGTCGACGTCACTGGCCCAGCGCATCTCCATGTTCAAGCTGCCTCCGAAGCTCTTCGGTGCGTTCATCTTCGATAATTTCAAGTATGTCTTCACCAACATGGCGATAAACAGCTGGATCGTGAACTCCCTGGTGATTTCGCTGGGAACCATGGTTCTTTCCCTCCTGATAGGAGTCCCGGCAGGCTATGCCTTTTCGAGGATCCAGTTCAGGGGGAAGAAGCTGCTGCTGATCATGATCCTCATGACCAGGGCTCTCCCCACCATCGTCCTGGTGATGCCCTTTCGGATCATCATGCAGAACTTTGGCCTGCTCGGTACCAGGGCTGCGGTTATCCTGATCGATACGGTGTACAACGCTGCATTCACGTTCTGGCTCATGAGCGGGATCTTCGAGTCGATCCCGTCGGACCTCGAGGATGCAGGGCGCATTGACGGATGCAATCCCGTGCAGGCTTTCCTCTATATCGCGGTACCGCTGAGCAAGCCGGGACTGGTAACCTCGTCCCTGTTCGCATTCATCTTCTCCTGGAATGACTTCCTGTTCGCCCTGACGTTGACCTCCCCTGATACGAGCACACTCCCCCTTGGGATGCTCAGCACCTTCGGGATCCTGCAGCAGGGCTGGACCTATATGGCGGCGATGGGTGTCGTGGCGATCCTGCCGGTGATCCTGCTGTCGCTCATGCTTCAGAAGTACTATATCAGTGGGTTGACCTTCGGAGGAGTGAAATAGGGAGAAAGGTTCGGCATACAGGGATATTGATCACGAGTCACTTCGTGCTTCGGCTATCTCTGAATTGATCTCTTCCAGTGTCATATCAGATATACCGTGCTCCCCGGCGATGCGACTTGCTTCCTTCAGGGCATACATAGCATTACATGCTTTTGGATCTCCTTCTAGCTTCATCGGAAAGGTATCTCTATTCCAATTTTTGAGTATCTGATGAATACCCAAATATGCATAGGTCCCTGCTCCCCTACACAAGGAGTGCCGTGACCGTAAGGACGGCGAATCCTTCGAGCAGGAGTACTAAGGAACTGTGCATAAATAACATAAGCAATATTGATTTCTTTGTCTTCTCATGATAGAATGGTGCATGCTCGATGAGATAACGATAAAACGCATACATACCATAGTTCCTCTACTAGATGAGAGTCAGAAGCGTAAATATCTTGCAGCTGAGGCTGAGAGTATTGGTCGCGGAGGGATTACCCAGATCAGTAAAGCGCTTGGTGTTTCTCGTAATACCATTGCTGCCGGGATCAAGGAGATCAGGGAACCTGTTGATCCAAGATCTTCAACCAGGATTCGGAAGGAAGGTGGTGGCCGCAAGCCAATAGAAGAGACGCAACCTGGCATCACGAAGGCGTTAGAAGCCCTGGTTGCTGACAGCAGTTTCGGTAATCCGGAATCACCACTGCTGTGGACGACAAAAAGTCTAAGGAACCTGAGTGACGTCCTCGGTAAACAGGGCTTTCAGGTCTCGTTTTCCAAGGTCAGGCAGATGCTTTCCGACTTGGGCTACAGCATGCAGCTAAACCAGAAGATGCTGCAGGTCGGGAAGCCCCATCCTGACCGGGATGAGCAATTTCAGCATATCAACGAGATGGCTAAAGGATTCATAGCAGAAGGGTTACCAGTGATCTCTATTGATTGTAAAAAGAAAGAACTGGTGGGTAATTTCAAGAATCAGGGTGCAGAGTATGCTAAATCAGGGAATCCGGTGAAAGTCCTTGATCACGACTTTCCGCTGCCTGATCTTGGGAAGGTTGCACCGTATGGGATCTATGATATAGCGAAGAATGAAGGATTCATCAATCTTGGGGTCAGCTCAGACACGGCAAAGTTTGCGGTGAATTCTATCCGGGAATGGTGGGATGAGATGGGCAAAAGTCGGTACCCTTCAGCATCAAAGCTCTACATTACCGCAGACGGTGGTGGGAGTAACGGGAGCAGGAACAGACTCTGGAAGACCGAACTGCAGGAACTGGCGAATGAAACGGGATTGCAGATCTATGTCTCCCATTTCCCACCGGGAACTTCAAAGTGGAATAAGATCGAACATCGAATGTTTAGCTACATCTCAAAGAATTGGAGGGGAAGACCCCTTGAAACCCTCCTTGTCATAATCAGTCTGATTGAGTCAACAACGACCGAATCAGGATTGAAGATACAATGCGAATTGGATCAGAACATCTATGAGACAGGGATAAAGGTATCAGCTGAAGAACTTGAGAGGATCAATATTACGAGGAATGAATTTCATGGAGAATGGAATTACTGCATTGCTCCATCAGAAATATTCGCATAGATTATTTATACACAGATCCTAAAGAGAAGATCCCGTTCCAGGAGAATGCTGCCTTCGCCGGTGAACAGCCTGCGAATCGTGACAGGGTGATGAGCGTGCCTGCGAAGGGTGAGACGGAATAGGAGATGGCGCTCCCAAGGAGGAGGGCGAGGGCCGTCAGACTGGTCTGGTCAGGCATGGCTGATGAGAGCAGGCTCCCGAGGAAGATCACCCCGATGAAGGGATGGATCCCGGTCAGGGAGAGCCCGATGATCAGCGGTGGGATCATGAAGAAATAGAAGGCTCCCATACTAGTGGCTGTCTCCATGATCCAGCTTTCAATATTCCCTATGAACGGGGTGGTTTTGATGACCTCGGTGAAGATCCCCATCGCGAGGAACATCACCGTCAGGTCCGGTACGATGCTCAGCGAGTTGTTCCAGTACTCACCGATGTGTTTCCGTACATTGCCCCCTTTCCTATGCAGGGAGGTCCAGGCCAGTGCGATGACCAGCCCGACTACGATCACACGTGCTGAACCGCTTGAGAGCAGGTCCAGCAGGTCCATAGCCAGAATACCCAGCAGCAGGATCCCGGCGACGGCGAAGAGCGTGACGATCTTTTTGCTGTCACCGTTCGATACCGACAGGGTATCTGCCTCATCTGCTGTGACCTTCCTTCCCTTGAACATGCGTACCTGCTCCAGGCCCAGGGAGGTCAGCAGCCCGAGGAGGGCGATCGCCAGTACTGATGGGAGGATCGCGGTCCAAGCTGCCCCGGTACTCTCAAGCACCAATACGACGCTGACCGCCCCGGGGGCCCAGAGTGTGACCAGGGTGAAGCTTCTGCCAATGGCTGTGACAGTGAACCTGCCCGGTTCACGCACCATCTCCTTC
Organism: Spirochaetia bacterium; assembly: GCA_963677595.1. Lineage (GTDB taxonomy): Bacteria > Spirochaetota > Spirochaetia > CAKZLE01 > CAKZLE01 > CAKZLE01. Next base: position 357,523 of record OY782041.1, on the reverse strand, counting down.
AGGGAATTCCCGAAGAGGGCATAGAGCATCGGGACCGTCCCGAAGAGCATGAAGCTTCCCAGGAAATGGGCGATGAGGCTGATGAAGAGATAGAGTCCTGCCTCAGTGGTGAAGCGTCTCTTCAGGTACCAGTTCAGGGCGGTATCATAGCCTCCAGCCCTGATAGGGACGATGAAGAGCTGCAGCACGGTGATGATGGCAACGATCGAAAGCATGGAGTTGATCCCGGCTGTCACCACATCTACAGTCATGCCGTACCGGATGTATCCGATCGCTGACAGCAGGATGAAGACAGCAGCCGGCCGCCCGTAGGAGGGTTTGACCAGGGGGATCGCTGAGACCATGATCAGTAAGCCGCCGATCCCCAGGACCGATGACAGGTCTGCCGGGGAGAGTGCCCCGATCATGTAGAGAAGAGAGACTGTTACCAGTGCCCCGCGGCAGATACTGCCGGAGACGGTCTTGATGGTTCCCATGCTGCCTGCTCCTGAAGGTATGAGAAGATCTTAGATAAAAGAGGGCAGTTTGTCTACTGATGAGTCAATTCGGAATATGGTGGTAAGAATAGTAATAATCGGTTATAATCAAATAACGATAAGAAAACATCGTTAAAAAGATATTTAAATTACATACATTGTAATTTTATGAAGGAGAGACAGAGATGGATAGAAACAGGATAGGCGTATGCGAGTTTTCCCTGCCGTGCTGGGGACCGATCGCGATCAGTATGGCTCACAAGGCGGGGTTCGAGGGGATGCAGCTGGCAGACTGCGGGGGATCACGGAATTCCTACCCCTTCATGAACCAGACGATCCGGGATGCCTATATGCGGTCGGCAGAGGAGAACGAGATCACCTTCCAGGCCCTGCACCTCCACACGCTCTTCCAGCAGCGATTCATCCATAAAGCCCCGCGGAGTGCAGAGGGGAAGGAAGCGAGGATCAGCCTGCTCAACGGTGCGGTATCCTGCAGGAAGATGGGGATCCCAACGATGATGATGACTGCTACGAGCATCATGAACCGGGAGGAGTACGATTATGTGACAGACGCGATACGCTATGCCATCGAGGTCTGTGAGGAGAACGGGGTGCAGCTCTCCATGGAGACTGACATGACCCCGGCTGAGATCCGGGAGCTGCGCGACATCGTGGGACCGGGACTAAAGATCTGCTTCGATACCATGAACCCCACGATCTACGGCATCGGGGAGCCACATGCGCTGCTCACCGAGCTCGGCACGGAGGTGATCGACCATTTCCACGTCAAGGACTGTGTCCGCAATGCCAACGGCTACTTCACCAAGTACACGACCCCCATGCGCCTCATCGGTGAGGGGGAGAGCGGGTTCGCCAAGTGCGTAAAGGCGATCAATGCCCTCGATTATACCGGCTGGTTCATCTCGGAGACCTTCTATTTCGCCCCCGAGTTCGCAGGCAGTGATTATCTTGAGCTGGCGGCGAAGGATGCCGCTACCCTGAAAGCGGCGTTCTGCAGCTAGCGGTGAACAGGAGATCCAGCATGCGCTGGATCTCCATGATTACTACAGCCTGAAGAGCATATCCTCATACGAGGGGTAGGGCCAGTGATTCTTATCGGTGCACTTCTCCAGTGCGTCGGCCTTCTCCCGGAGTGCTGCCATCGCCGGCACGACCTGCCCGCGATAGGCTTTCGCCTGGGCAAGCACATCTTCCCCGATAGCAAGGGCCTCGGTGATCCTGTCTGATAGTTCATCTGCACGTGAGAGGAGATCGTTCATCAGCTGTGTGATCGTACGGATGAGCTTCATCTGCTCCGGGGACTCCACCCCGAGCTTCTTCAGTTCCTTCACCGAGGTGATGATCTCCTGCAGGTAGCGGTTCACGGCCGGGGCGACCAGCCGTTTCGCCATCTCGAACATGACCCCAGCCTCGATGTTGACCTGCTTGCTGTAGGTCTCGAGGTAGATCTCGAGCCGTGACTCCAGCTCTTCCTTGCTGAGGACCTTCTGGTTCGCGAAGAGGTCCACGCATTCCTCATCGAGCATGCGGGTCAGTGCATCGACGGTATTGGTCAGGTTCGGCAGTCCCCGTTTCCCAGCCTCGGCGACCCACTCATCCGAGTAGCCATTCCCGTTGAAGATTACCCTTCGATGGGTGGTATAATACTCCTTTATGACGGCATTGATCCCGGCCATCGTATCATCAGCCTGCTCGAGCCGTTCCGCGAACTCCGTCAGTACCTGGGCCACGGTGGTGTTGAGCATGACGTTCGGTCCTGCCAGGGACTGCGAGGAGCCTACCATCCTGAACTCGAACTTGCTGCCGGTGAAGGCGAACGGCGAAGTCCTGTTCCTGTCTGATATATCCCTCGGAAAGGAAGGGAGCGTCGTTGCCCCTATCTTGAGGATCTCGCCTCCACGCTCCCTGTAGGGAGTGCCGTCGACGATGGAGTCCAGGATCTCAGTCAGCTGGTCACCGAGGAAGATGGAGATGATTGCCGGCGGGGCTTCGTTGGCCCCGAGTCTGTGGTCATTCCCCGCATTCGCGGCAGTCAACCTCAGGTAGGGCGCATACCGGTCCACTGCGGTGATGACTGCGGTGAGGAAGAGGAGGAACTGGGCATCCTCCTGTGGGTTCTCGCCTGGTTTGAGCAGCCGGATGCCGTCATCGGTATCGATCGACCAGTTGTCGTGCTTGCCGGAACCGTTCACCCCTGCGAAGGGTTTCTCGTGCAGCAGCGCTACCATGTCATGACGGTTGGCAACGGTCTTGAGCGTCTCCATGACGAGCTAATTCGTGTCGGTAGCTGAGTTCGCCGTGGAGAATACATTGGCTATCTCGAACTGGTTGGGGGCTACCTCGTTATGCTGGGTCTTCGCGGAGATGCCGAGTCGCCAGAGTTCCAGGTTAAGCTCCTGCATGAACTTGGCTACCCGCTCCTTGATCGCGCCGAAATAGTGGTCATCGAGCTCCTGCCCCTTGGCGCTCATCGTCCCGAAGACGGTGCGACCGGTGAGCAGCAGGTCCGGCCGTTTTGCAAAGAGCTCCTTGTCTACGAGGAAATACTCCTGCTCGGGGCCGACATGGGCGTGGACCCGTTTCGAGGTGGTGTTCCCCAATGCCCTGAGTACCCTGAGGGCAGCCTTGTTCACTGCCTCCATGGAACGCAGCAGAGGGACCTTCTTATCGAGTGCCTCGCCGGTATAGGAGACGAATGCCGTCGGGATGTTCAATGTCTTCACCCCGTCCTGATCCTTGATGAACGCAGGGGAGGTCGTGTCCCATGCGGTATACCCGCGGGCCTCGAAGGTCGCCCGAAGCCCTCCGCTCGGGAAGGAGGAGGCATCAGGCTCGCCCTGGATCAACTCCTTGCCGGAGAACTCCATCAGCACCGTGCCGTCACTGCAGGGGTTGATGAATGAGTCATGCTTCTCAGCAGTCAGCCCGGTGAGCGGCTGGAACCAGTGGGAGAAGTGGGTGGCTCCCCGCTCGAGAGCCCAGTCTTTCATGGAGTTGGCGATGATCTCCGCAGTCTCCCGGGTCAGTGTGCTCTCGCCCATCTGGACCCGCTTGAACTCCTTGAACACATTGGATGGAAGCCGTTCCTTCATGAATGCTTCAGTGAAACTGTTCTCCCCGTAGATCTCGGCGAGGGAACGTACTGAGAAATCGATATCTTTCATGTCAACTCCTTTTACTGGTGATTCTTGTTGGTAGTATACCACGGGAAAGCTGAATTGTCCTTATGGTATGAGCTGTATAATGCACAAGTATGAACAGTAATAGTGAGGATATAATGATTGTATTTGACCATTATGTATCAAATACGGTCTTGTCCAGACTGAATAGGAGCAGGATTCAAGTGCAGGGAGGAGGAGACTAAAAATGAAGTAGTGCTCATGTCGTTAGGGAAATGTGTGGTAATCCTGAATCGGAACCCTGCTGTGTGAGTCATCTCACGTAGACATCAATGCTCGGTTGTGTTTTCAAACAATTTCAGGGCCTGCAAGGCTGTATGGCTGTCGGTGATTAATTCCGTGATATACCCTTTCTTGGCAGCTACGGTCAGAAGCTCGAGCTTTTCTTCTCCTATAGCTATGCATACACGTTCTGGAACCGCGGCTAATGTTTCTAAGGGTATGGAGACACTGATCGCCTCTTCTGCCGAAAGAACTGGGTTTCCCTCATCGTTCAAGAAATTCCCCAGAATGTCACCTATGGCACCACGATTTATCAGCATATCGGCAATCTTGTCGTTGCTGATGGCAGTAAGGATACTTTTTGAATACCGCAGGGAACCGCCAACACTGAAATAGGCAACTTCAAGCTGTTCCCACTGGTTGATCTCAAACCCCAGGTTTTTCTTTTCAGAAATATACTGGCGAACCAGGGGGTTCAGGACAAACGCAGGGGCATTGATAAAAAAGGTATCACATTTGAACTTCTCAGCGATTCGATCGATGATAGAGTTTGTCTGGTACCAGGGTTCCATACCGGCACCTCCCACCAGGGGCATGAACAACGTATCAGTATGGTTTGAGCTGAAGGGGAGTTTCAGGATTGCCTGATACAGGGTCCGACCCCAGCCTAGACCGATTCGCTTGAAGCGAACCATGTTGTCCAGCAGGTATGATGCAAAGAAGATGGTAACCGAATCAAGTCTTTTGTCATAATTCTCTTTGGGAATATCATCGGTCATCACGATATGGACTTTTGAGATGCCAAGTACCTCTTTCAGTCGATTCTCAAGGTTGGAACTTATAATATCGACCGGTAAATTCAAACTGATCTCGACGATATTCTGTTCTCTCGCTTCCTTGAGCATCTTGGATATCTGAGGTCTGGACACCCCGATGATTGTTGAGATTTCCTGCTGACTCTTATTATCGATGTAATACATCTTTGCTACATCATAGAGAGTCATTCTCTCAATCAGTACATTCTTCTTTCTCATAAGTGAACCGTATCAGACAAATGAATAAAATATTAGGGGGTAAGAAGCATTTCCAGGTAAGTTCTTGGCTCGTTCTCCATATGAGCCAAACCGAATGCATCGATGATGCTGCCTATCTTGTTATAAACTTCCTCAGATGATTCTTCAGTCCCCAATATTTCTACTTCCAGGTACTCGCCAAGATTCACCACTGAATCAATACATATGGTAATATCCTTATGGTGAAAGTAGGCTCTTGTTTTATGAATTTCTGCCAGTTTTATGAACCCCACATGCTCAAGGATCCGTGGAAGGAGGGCTCCATTGTTTTGGACAGCTACCTCTAATTCCTCGCGATCCTGCCCGCCTGGGGAGAGATTGGGGCCTTTGTAGGTGATTTCCCAGTTTGCGGACTTCCCCTCCATGATTGACCGCAACCGAAAAGCGGTGCCTTCCTTCAGCAGGTTCCTCCCTGAGGGGGTATAATAGATATCGTGTTCAGTGACTGTTTTTATGTGAACGAATCCCAGCTTTCTGCATGTCTGCTCGATGTGGGTCCTGTCCGTGTCCCAATACTGATATTTTACCTCGATTTCTCTCACGCCGTTCATGCTCCATATATGATTATCCTGGGCTGCACTTGGGGCGACTCATCGCCACCCCCATTGTGCCTCAGTACCCGTGTTGAAGAGGAAACTCTCCTACAGACCTTGAAGTATCTCTGCCCGAAGATCCCAGGTATCCCAGAGGCTCTTATAGACTGCAACATACAGCTTGTACAGCTTCTGGTATTTTTCCACAAGCTCCGGGTTCGGTGTATATCTGCCCTTGATCTCGATGCACTGGTTCCGTGCCTCTTCTGCTGAGGGGTACAGGTTAAGTGCGACGCTGGCAACAATGGAACTGCCCCTTGCCCCGACCTGCTCACCGTCGACCACCAGAATTTCCAACCCTGTCATGTCTGCCATGAGCTGGCATAGGAACGGGCTCTTGGACCCGCCACCGATCAGCCGCAAAGATTTCAGGGTGGCTTGGCTCAAATCAATACAGTTCATGACCGAGAACCCGATACCTTCGTAGACGGCGCGAAACAGGTGATCTGTCGTGTGCTCAGTGGAAATCCCAAAGAACTGGGCCTTGGCAGATGGTTTGACGAAAGGCGACCGTTCCCCGGACGGTGAGAGGTATGGGTGATACATGACCCCGTCACAGCCGGGGTTGACGGTGGATATGTGCCGCTCAATCTCTTCATAGATGGAGCAGTTGTTGAGTTTTGCGGATTCTTCATATTTCATTCCGAGATTCTTTATAGCCCATTCGATGTTGGGTGTACCGGTCATGACGCCCTGTACCCGTAACCAGCTATTCGGGAAGCCGTTATTGAGGGTAGGGCTGATAGAGTCCACATACGGGCTGTTCTGGCCCAATGCCACCATGGTTGTTGTCCCAATCGTCACTGAGGCATCTCCCTCACCCAGGACTCCTGCCCCCACAGCACAGGCAATGACATCGAAGGGCCCGCCAAATACCGGAATCCCTGCCGGCAATCCCAGTTTAACCGCCATGTCCTCAGTGAGCGGTGCATGGTTCTCCAGGCATCCTAAGGTCTCGGGGAATTTATCCTTCACGGATTCAAACCCGCAGATCTCGATCATGGCAGGTTCGAATTCTGTGGTGGCGATATCGTGCAGCAGGGCCATGCTCTCATCCCTGCTGACTTTTCCGGTCATCTTGAACTTCAGCCAGTCTTTACAGTCAGCGAGCCAGGCGGTGTTTTCCAGAAGTTCGGGATCGTTCTCTATCACCCAGCGAACCAGACAGAGGTAATTGCCTGGATACATGGGGAAACCGTTTACTCCATAAATCTTGGTTGCCGTACCATCAGTGTACCATCTTACACAGAGATCTGACCCCCGGCTGTCCATCCAGTTGATGGCATTCCCTGCCGGGTTACCGTCATAGCCGATCATCCATAAACCGTCACCTTCTGCAGTGACAGCGACAGCTGCCACATCATTTGGGTCTATGGCTGTCATAGTCAGGACCTCGCGAATGGTTTCAGCCACAGAATCCCATACCTCATCCATGTTCTGTTCTACCCGGCCCTGGGAAGGAATGATAAGCTCTACCTTACGGCTCGAGACAGCAAGTTCTTCTCCCCCCTTACCAAAAACAATGCTTTTAACCATTGAGGTGCCGGCATCAATACCTATGATATAACTGTTCCCCATACTTCTTCTCCTTTCTACCTGAAATATATTTTATCGATTAGGAAATAACAAATGTGCATAAAATATGTTCCTCAATTACGTTAGCATGGGTTTCCCCATCTGTCAAATATGTAATAAACTTAGTACCGTCAGTTTTGGAGATGAAAATGACTGCCTTTACAGAGGGTAGAATTAACATATTTTTTCTTGACAACCTGGAATCCCTATGGTAATGTGTTTTTAATAAGAACAAATGTGCAGAACAAATGTGCTATAAAGTACAGATTGGAGGATTTACCATATGAAAATAGCGGCAATTGGAAATCAGTTCATCCGTTATGAGGTTATGGCTGAAGAGATCAAGCGGAACTTTCCCGACGCGGAGGTAGGAGGATACAGTACCGGCTGGCCTCTGGATCTGAGCCAGGCCGTGGCAAAGGGGACTGGGGCTATTTCAGAATACGACGGAAACGAGGATGAGGTTATTGAGGCAGCGCTTGGTGCTGAATATCTGGTAACTGATGTTGCTCCCGTCACAGCCAAAGTGTTGGATGCCCTCCCTCAATTGAAGGCGGTGGCAGCTACCAGGGGAGGGGCAGTGAACATCGACCTGGCAGAATTGACAAAGCGCGGGATCCCATTGTTCAACAGTCCCGGCAGGAATCTCTCAGCCGTGGCGGAGTTCACATTGGCATTGGTACTGGCCCACTTGAAGAATATCCCGATTGCAAACCATGACCTGAGAAAAGGCAAGTGGCGAAGTGATTTTTACAGTGCAGCAAAGGTCAGCCGGGAGATTACCGAAATTCAGGTGGGGATTATCGGGTTCGGGAATATCGGCCGACAGGTTGCATCGCTCTTCAAGGCTTTGGGCAGTAAGGTTGCGGTGTTCGATCCCTATGTGAAGGACGAAGCCGTACGTGAGGCAGGTTGTATACCAATGTCCCTCAATGGACTCTGTGCCGGCAGCGACGTTGTTACTGTCCATGCTAAGGTGACAGAAGCTAATCATAACATGGTCGGGAGTGAACAGATTCACATGATGAAAGAGGATGCCCTCTTGGTTAATACTGCACGTTCTGAGCTTGTTGATATGGATGCGCTCTATGATGCATTGGTACATGAACGTATTGGCGGTGCTGCATTGGATGTGTTTGAGCATGAACCGCTGAAAAAGGACAGCCGGTATCTTCCGCTCGAGAACGTGACCATCACTCCCCATATCGGGGGAGCATCCCAGATAACCATTCGCTGTGCCATAGAGCGTGCAATCGGGGATCTGGCTCGATTCCATCGGAATGAGGAACTCAAGTACTGCCTCAATCCCGAAGTCTTAGCTTAACAGATAGTATATCTGAATAAATTGACTTACCTATTATAAGGAGAATTATTATGTATGTAAAATCTATTGACGATTGGAACCTGCTTCACTCGTATCCGGAAGTGGCCTATTCCGAGGACTACATCATCGCTACCTACCTGGTCCACACACCTACATCAAATGTAGAGGCTTTTGCCAAGGCATTGGCTGACGAGCAGTCAACCGGTACCTGGATTTCTGTCGGGGGAGAAACTACTGAAGTCCAGAAACGATTCGGTGCGAAGGTCGTTGCTGTGTATGAGATACCCGACCCTTGCGGCGATGAGATCATCGGTGAAAGGCCGGTCATCGTGCAGGTCGCCTTTCCTTCCTTCTTTATCGGGGACAGCTGGCCAATGCTCATGTCAACGGTTATCGGGAATGTGGCATCTGCAGGGAAGGTGAAATTCCTCGACTGTGCATTCCCTAAAAGTTATGTTGATAAATACCAGGGGCCAAGATTCGGTACACATGGACTGAGGGAGAAGCTGAACGTATATGATCGACCTCTGCTGAACGCCATGATCAAGCCGAATACAGGCTGGACCCCTGAAGAGGGAGCAGAATTGTTCTACCAGGCAGCAAAAGGCGGCTGTGATGTCATCAAGGATGATGAGCTACTGCCTGCTGACCACCCGTACTGCCCTCTTGAGAAGCGTGTAAAGCTCTTTATCGAGAAGGAACGCCAGGTGTTTGAGGAAACCGGTGAGCATACCCTCTACTGTGTGAATATCACGGACCGTGCTGACAAACTGCGGGAAAATGCAATGCGTGCTAAGGAAGCCGGTGCCAATGCGCTGATGATCAACTTCTACACTGCCGGATTCTCGGCTGCCCGATCCGTTATTGAGGACCCGGAGATCAACCTCCCGGTCATGTCCCACATCGATTTCGCCGGGGCTTCAATCAGTTCACCCTATTATGGTGTTTCTGCACCACTGCTCGTGGGAAAGATGAGTAGGATGATCGGAGCCGACCTGGCTATATGGGGAAGCCCGTATGGCAAGTTCCCTCTGAACAAGCGCACCTATCTAAGAACAGCACGTAACTTCAGCCAGCCCATGTGGGATATCAAGCCGACAATGTGCGCAGCCTCAGGCGGTACCACACAGTTGATCGTTCCTGAAGTCATCAAGGACCTGGGAACGGACTGCATCATCGCCGCTGGTGGAGCAATTCACGGGCACCCGCAGGGATCACAAGCAGGTGCTAAGTCAATGAGACAGGCTATCGATGCAGCTCAGAAGGGAATTCCCCTGAAAGAATATGCAAAAGATGCACCTGAGCTGATGGCTATGGCTGACCGATTAGGCTGGGATGCACAGAGCAATTTCGACCTGATGAAATAATTCATAGTACAATCGATTATGAAATGGAGGCGGATATCCATCTGCCTCCATTTCCATGTGAAACTGCGTCATGGAGGCTGTCCCTTGGAACACTATCCCCTGATAGTTTTTTCAGACTTTGACGGTACGATTACCGAGAAAGAGAGCTTGGAAGAGTTTATTCAGCTGTTCATCAATGAAGATATTCAGGATGCAGCGGCACGGATGCTTCAGGAAGGCTATTCCGTGAAAGGCGGAATTCGTGAAATGATGTCGCGTATACCCGTCGAGGAGTACCTGCAGAACACGTGGTTCTTCGATACTCTTACGATTCGTCGAGGATTCCCTGAATTTGTGAAGGTACTGCAGCAGAACCAAATTCCCCTTGTGGTTATCTCTGGTGGTATCAGGGAGATGGTGGTGAGAAACCTGGAACCGTTCATGGACGGGATTCAGCAGTTATATACCGCGGAAGTCGACTTGAACGAAAAGTATGTCCGCTACTGGTCTGATTATGAGACTGACCTAGAGATCGTGGGGAAACGGGAGGTTATGTCTCGCTACAGCTACGACACTTCTATCTGTATCGGTGATTCCTATACTGATTTCATCATGGCACAAGCTGCTGATATCATCTTTGCCCGCGACAGGCTTGCCGAGAACCTTAATAAGCACGAAATCCCCTACTTCCCTTACGATACCTTCCATGACATCATACAGCAGCTGAACTGTATGCTTCCCACACAGAAGAACTGACTGCTGCCGTACCATATGGCAGGGTTCGGGGATTTGTACATGAGGCGTTCTTTGTGGTGGTTTTTCTCCAAAGAGCCCTTGTTAATGAACGTTCTGAATAGATTCTAGAACAAGGATCGATAGGAACCCAGCTGCGGTAGATGTATCTCTCGCAGCTAGGTTTCTGTAAATACACAGCTTTATTCTTCAGCCAGCAGTTCGGGGAACTTCCGGTTCAGGTCCTTGAGCTTGGGTATATCCCAGTAGGTGATGTAGGGGTAAGTCGGGTTCAGCCTCAGGAAGTCCTGGTGGTAGGCCTCTGCGGGGTAGAATGCTCTCAGCGGTGATACTTCAGTCACGATCGGGTCAGGGTAGACCTTCTGTTTGGTTAGCTGCGCGATATACTTCTCTGCCTCCAGTTTCTGGTCATTGTTCTCGTAGAATACCGCTGACCGGTACTGCGTCCCGTGGTCCGGGCCCTGGTAGTTGAGCTGGGTAGGGTCATGGGCTACGGTGAAGAATACCTCGAGCAGCGTTGAAAAGTCTATCTGCTTCGGGTCATAGATGATCCTCACCGATTCCGCATGCCCGGTGGTACCTGATGCAACAGTATAATACTGGGCTGTGTCAGCCTCGCCCCCGGCATAGCCGGAATCGACGGCAAGGACTCCCTGCAGCTGTTCGAATACTGCTTCCACGCCCCAGAAACAGCCGCCTGCGAATACCGCGGATGCTGTCTGTTCCTCGGTATACATGGTCGTCCAGTCAGGAAGCTGTCCCCGTATACTGAACTCCTGTACCTCCTTGGCTGGTCCCATCCCGAACAGGTAGAGGTAGCTGCCGTACCCGGCAGACTCCATCTGGTCTACAGGGATGAACCTGAGAGAGGCGGAATTGATGCAGTAGCGAAGGCCCGTGGGGTCTGGCCCGTCATTGAATACATGGCCGAGGTGAGAGTCAGCGAAGAGGCTCCGGACTTCTGTCCGCACCATCCCGTAAGAGGAGTCGGTGAGTTCGAGGATGTTCCCTTCTGCTATGGGCTTCGTGAAACTCGGCCAGCCGGTACCGGAGTCGAACTTGTCAGTAGAACTGAAGAGCGGTTCCCCCGATACGATATCGACATAGAGGCCCTCCTCATGGTTGTCCCACAGTTCGTTTCGGAAGGCCGGCTCGGTCCCCTCCTGCTGGGTCACCTGGTATTGGAGGTCGGTCAGTTCCTGCCGCAACTGTTCATCAGCCGGCTTCTGCCAACTGCTGCCGTCGAAGCCCGGGGGGGGGAGTGCCTCCCCGGCGTCCGGTGTCATAGCCGGGGCATCCTGGATCTCTTTCTTCCCGCCTGCGAACAGCGGGAAGGTTATCAGCAGGGTCACGAAGACCACTGCGAAGATGAATACTTGTCTCGTTCTCATATCTTGCTCCTTTGTCCTTACCCGAAGGTGAAGGTATACAGTCGTACATGACCGTCTATGGTCAGTTTGAGAAGATGCCCTGAAGACTCATCGAAGTCTGCAAGATGGTAGAGCCTGCTCTCATCGAGCTTCAGGAGCCCATTCATCACATCGGGAGTGTCCCTTGGTGTCATGCCGTCGATCTCGATATGCACCCGGCTCTCCTCATCCCTGGGTTCAATGACGATGTAGAGGTCTTTTGCCTCGAAGCTGAGCTCAAGGCTGCCGGTACCGTCAATCTCTATGAAATCATTCCTGATGACCCACTCACCTTCGAGGGACCACTGTCCCCGTCCATGGTCAGCGGCAAGTTGGTATGCTGCCTTTTCGTCATGCAGCGTTGTATCCGAGAGGAAACCTTCCGACCTGCTGTACCCGAGATAGATCTCCGGAGTACGGCTGCCAAGTACCTGTGCCTCAGGGGAGCTTGATGAATCAGGAAGCTCGTAGCCGGCCTCCGTGAGCAGCTCCCTGATGACAGCCTCAGACTCCTCGTAAGCCCCCTCCCCGAAATGGAAGTATCGGATGGTCCCTGATGCATCGATGAAGAAGTGGGCCGGCCAGTACCGGTTGCTGTAGGCGTTCCACTGAGCGAAGTCGTTATCGAGGACGACCGGCCAGGTGACCCCGAGTTCTTCCACCGCTTTCTTCACGTTGTTTATGTTCCGCTCGAAGGGGAACTCGGGCGAGTGTACTCCGATGATCTCAAGACCGTAAGCTGAGTAGGTATCATACCAGTCCCGCAGGTAGGGCAGGGTCCTCACGCAGTTGATACAGCTGTAGGTCCAGAAGTCCACGATGACCACCTTACCCCGGAGACCCTCCATGGACAGGGGTTTCTCGCTGTTGATCCAGGGGCCTCCTGCGATCAGGGGCGGGGCTTCCCCATAGTCCCCAAGCAGGCCGGTATCTGCGGACTCCCAGCCAGACTGGCCGCTTCTGGCATCCAAAGCTTCCCGTACGGCATCATGCTCCTCGATGGCTGTGAGTCCGGACCCGTAGTTCGGGAACACCTCCAGCACGAATGTCTGGAACTTCCTGTCGACCCCGGCAGCGATAGAGAGGCCTGCGGCGATCATGATGATGCCGAAGATCCGCTGGATGGCCGCAGTACGGGCAGTAAGGCGGGGGAACCTGGCAAGGAGCTTCCTGCCTCCTGCCATGAGGGCGAACATGGGGATAGCTGTACCCGCAGAGTAGGCTGCGATGATGAGTACTGCACCGCCGTCCACCTGGCGGCTCACCGCAAGGCTGATGACCGATGCCATGATCGGCCCGACACAGGGTGTCCAGACCAGCCCAAGGCTGATGCCTGTCAGTATCCCGCCGGCGAACCCCTGCCTCCTTGAGGCCTTCCTGCTCTTTGCGGTACGCGAGAGGATGCCCTCTAATCTCATCTGCAGTTTCGGGATCGCTAACGTGATCCCGAAGAACAGGATGATGGCTACCGCCGCGAACCGGAGTGTGTCAGGGGGAATGGAGAGTGTCTGTACGATTGCCGACAGCGCCAGGGTAAAGAGGCTGAAGCTGGCTATGAACCCGGTGATGATGCCGAGCGGCTTGCGCCTCCCCCCGATGCTCCCCGAGAGGACGATGGGGAGAACCGGCAGGATACAGGGGGAGAGGATCGTCACGATGCCTGCCAGAAAGGCGAAGAACGTCAGCAGTGCCATGGTCACATCTCCTCTTTCCTCAGATGGTCCAGGAGTTCATCAGTGCTGCCGCCGTTCCATGTTGCCAGTACATTGCCATTGCTGTCTATCTGGACGAAGGTGTGCTGGTAGGTGACGCCGTATCTCGCTTGGAGCTCATCTGAATTGTCATAATCGACGAGGATGAGGTTCACCCCGGTAAGCTCATCTGCCCGTGCGGTGAAGTCCTCCCGTGCGGCCCTGCAGTCAGGACACCAGCTGGCATTGAAGAAGAGGACGGTAGGCTTGCCCTCTGCCAGCATCATGGTCTGCGCTGGGTCCCGGTAGGGGATGAACGGGCCCTGTGCCATGCTTGTGTCACCGGCAGTCATGGTCATGGTGTTCTCCATGACCATGGAACCAGCCGGTGCCATGGCCGGTACGGACTCCTGCGGTTCCTCTTTCTGGCCGCCTGCGAAGAGGGTCGTTCCTGTAAATACTACTAAAATAGTCAAGAATATAAACACTTTCATAGGTTGCCTCCTGGTTGAAAGGTACTCCCCGATTGTCACGAAAGTGTCACATAACCTGCAAGAAAGGTTAAACAATACAGGGGAGGGTGATAGTGAAGACGGCTCCGCCGTCTTTGGTATTATGTGCCTCGATCGTGCCTCCGTGGAGCTGTACCACCTCCCTGGCAATGGCCAGCCCGAGGCCTGCCCCCCCGGATCTCCTGTCCCTGCTCTTGTCTGCCCGGTAGAACCGCTCGAAGATATGGGGAAGGTCCTTCTCTGGGATACCGCTTCCCCTATCAGTCACCGAGATGCTATACCTGTGGTGCATGTGCTTCACGGAAACGGTAACGGTCCCGCCATCCGGGCTGTGTTCGACCGCATTCCCGATGATATTGGTCAATGCGCGTTCGATGAGCCCGATATCGCCAGTGTAGGCAGGAAGGTCAGGGTCCGGGTCATACACCATGGTTATCTGTTTCTTCTCAGACTGTGGACGCAGCTTCAGGACCACATCCTGCACCAGCTCCGCGGGAGAGAAGGGGAGCCGTTCCGGTGAGACCTGCCTGGCTTCCAGTCTCGCCAGGTCAAGCAGCTCCTCTACCAGTCTCTGGAAGCCCGCGACAGTGCGGAGGGTCAATGCGATGAATTCCCGCTGTTCATCCTCTGAGATGTTGTTCTCGCTCAGGAGCAGTGACTCAAGACGGCCCCTGATGGAGGTCAGCGGGCTTCTCAGATCATGGGAGATGTTGGCTACCAGTTCCCCCCGCATCCTGTCAGCCTCCTTGAGCCTCTCGATACCGCTCTCGATGGAGGAAGCCATCTCATTGAAGGCGGTCCCCAGCCGTGCGATCTCATCATCTCCCTGTATGGTGATCCTGTGGTCGTACCGCCCATCCTTGAATGCCTCGACAGCCATGCTGAGCCGTCTCAGCCGACCGGTGAGGAGGAAGAATAGGAAGAGCCCGAGGGTGAGGGTGGCCAGTGTAGCGATGAGGAACGTGGTCAACCCGGTTCGTATATAGTAGTTGGACTGTGCCATGGCAAGGGAATGGTCGTAACTCTGGCCCCTGAGGATGACATAGACCCATCCGTCCTCACCTGCGGCATGGAGGGGGGCGGCTGAGAACGGCTTGCTGCTGTCTGCTGTCCTGGGATCATCCCCGAGTATGGTCTCATACCCTCTGCTGGTCTGGAACCGTTCCAGCGGGGCAGTGTCGATCCTCTTCCTGATCACCTCATCATCGCCCCCGGCGAAATAGCTGAGGATCGTCCCCTCGCTGTCGGTGAGGTAGATCTCGACCATGGGGTTGAGGACCATCATGTAGTGGATAGCCTCGGGGACAGCCTCACTTGAGATGTCATCCCCGACGATCGCTTCCAGCTCTGATGCGATACTGGCGGCATATTCCCGGTTGAGCAGCTGTTCGACCTCATCGAAGAGGTGTCGGGATGCACGGAAGGCGATCACGAGGCTCATCCCGCCCAGGATGAGGACGAGGAGCAGGAAGAGCAGCGAGACCTTGGCATAGAATGAACGGAGGATCATGGCTCACCCTCCTCGAAGTCCAAGAACCGGTATCCTATACCCCATACGGTCACGAGGTGTCCCGGGTGGGCCGGATCAGGTTCGATCTTGTTCCTCAGCCGGTTTATATGGGTGTTGACGGTATGCTCATACCCCTCGAAGCTGTAGCCCCAGATGCGGTTCAGCAATTCCGAACGGCTGAAGGCCCGGCCGGGATTCCTCATAAAGAGATTCAGCAGCTCGAACTCCTTCACCGTCAGGTCCAACGGTTCACCTCTCAGGAATGCCTGATGCTTCTGTGTATCAAGGAGGAACTCCCCGAGCTTAAGGGTCTCTATCCCCTTCTGGTCAGGCTCGATCTTTCCTGAACGCCTGAGCAGAGCATTGATCCTGGCGATGAGCTCCCGCATGCTGAACGGTTTGGTCATATAGTCATCAGCCCCCACCTCCAGGCTCAGGATCAGGTCGATTTCTTCTGTCCTGGCTGTGAGCATGAGGATCGGGGTGTCCGGGTCGGATTCCCGGATCCTGCGGCACAGGCTGATGCCGTCGAGGCCGGGGAGCATGATGTCCAGGATGATGAGGGAGAATACTCCTGAGAGTGCCCGCTTCAGGCCGGTGAGACCATCATAGGCCTCTTCCGTACCAATCCCCTGACTCTCCAGGTTCATGGATACGACACTGGCGATCTCCCTGTCGTCCTCAATGAGGAGGACCCTTCTGGTTGCATCTGCCTCGTTCATAACGGCTTCCCTCAGTATGAATATACTGACAGGAGGGGCGTATCGGCAAACTATAACGGCAGGAGCCATACGTCCCTGCGGAGTCGGGGATCCTGGTGAGCGCAGTTCCCCTGAACTCAGGGATCAGTTGCTGCTGAAGAACGCCTCGACAAGATGGACTGCTCGATTGGTGTAGCATGAACCGGCTGCTTGTGAGTTATATATGAGAATATGCTAAAAATATTGCATATCACAAGGTAATCACGTATAATTTTTATCTAAGGAGACCAATACGATATGAAGAACTATGTATGTACGATCTGCGGGTTCATCTATGATGAATCATCGGGGTACCCTGAAGGAGGCATTCAGCCGGGAACCGTCTGGGACGATGTGCCGGCTTCATTCAAGTGCCCCTTATGCGGGGCATCAAAATCGGAATTTCGGGAGCAGGCGGAAGAGCCGGCTGAACCGGTTGAACCGGCAGCAGCAGCTGCCATCCCGCTGCCTGATGAGATCAGCTATACCGAGGCTGAGCTCTCTGCGATCTTCTCCAACCTTGAGAAGGGCTGTGAGAAGCAGTATGACCCGGAGACTGCGGCGCTCTATGGGGAGCTGGCAGCCTACTACGGGAAGAAAGCTGGAGCGAAAAGTGGTTCCGGGCTCTCTGACCTGAATCCAATGGTTGAGGCTGACCTCTCATCCCATTTCACCGCTGCGAACGGTGTCGCCGGAGCCGCGAAGGACCGCGGGGCATTGCGTGCCTTGAAATGGGCCGAGCAGGTGACCAGGATGACCAATGCCCATCTTGCGAGGCTGGAAGCTTCGTCCTCTGCATTCCTGGAGGATACGCATGTCTATGTCTGTGAGATCTGCGGATTCATCTTCATCGGGGATGAGAAGCCGGCGGTGTGCCCGGTCTGCAAAGTACCCAATATGAAGATGACACAGATCCAGAGGGGGGCCTGATATGCATGCTGTAAGAAATATCCGTCTCTGTACGAAGGACTGTCTCTGCCTGTTCGTATGCCCGACCGGTGCCACTGATACCGAGTCCGGCCAGATAGACCCGGACACGTGCATCAGCGGCTGCCGGTTGTGTGTGGATGCCTGTCCATCCCATGCGATCTCGCTGGTGCCCGAGGAGTACCCGAAACAGCAGGAGAAGACTGATGACGTGAAGAAGGTGCTCGGTATCCTCTCTGAAAGCAAGACAGAGCAGGAACTGATCGCCCGGGAGGTCAAGGAGAGTTCTGAAGACCCGCTGGCCAGGCAGCTGGCGGCTGCTGTGGAGATGTCCAACCGTCTCATGGCGGAGGATTTCCTCAGGGAGGCAGGTTTCATGCTGCAGCAGAGCCAGGAGGCCCTGACTCTGGTAGAACACCTGGCGGCATCTGACCAGTCAGGCGATTTCCCGAGGGCAGCTGCCGAGCAGCTGATCCGATCATTACGCAACACACATTCACAAAACGAGGAGAACAAGATGAAACGATATCGATGTACCGTATGCGGCTATATTCATGAAGGGGAACTGACAGCAGATTTCACCTGCCCGCAGTGTAAGCAGCCGGCTTCAGCCTTCGAGCTGATCGTGGAGCAGGAACCTGCTGTCAACAAGTATGCAGGAACGAAGACTGAGAAGAACCTGATGGAGGCGTTCTCAGGAGAGAGCCAGGCAAGAAACAAGTATACCTACTTCGCCAACATCGCACAGCGTGAAGGCTACGACCAGCTCTCCGAGATCTTCCTCAAGACGGCCAGGAATGAGCAGGAACACGCAAGGATCTGGTACGAGGAACTGGGGAACCTGGGATCGACCGCAGTGAACCTGCTCCATGCGGCAGAGGGCGAGAACTATGAGTGGACCGAGATGTATGCCGGGTTCGCCAAGGATGCAGAGGAAGAGGGCTTCGCCGACCTGGCCGCCAGGTTCCGTCGTGTAGCCGATATCGAGAAGTCCCATGAAGAACGGTATCGTGCCCTGCTGAAGAACGTCGAGATGCAGCAGGTCTTCGAGAAAGGGGAGGAGACCATGTGGGAATGCCGCATCTGCGGTCACCTGGTCATGGGGAAGAAAGCTCCCCAGGTCTGCCCTGTCTGCAAGTTCTCTCAGAGCTTCTTCGAGGTACGGAAAGAGAACTACTAGGATTGCCTGAAGCATAATACAGCGCCCCTGTATGGAGAGAACACTCCATACAGGGGCGTGTTACGTTTGCAGTACTCAACACAATCGGGTGAACTATCTTGCTAACCCAAATTCCCGATAAATTGTAACTAGGGAATCATAAATTCATTAAATATATGTATTAGATATCTATTTGGTGATTGAATATTCTGTAAAACATAGTTATAATTAGAACTATGACAAAAGCAGGGAATACCGCCAAAATTATCAAGGTCCACAACAAGAAATCCAATGTCACGTATGTCTACGAAGACACCGCCTATTGGGATAGCGAGAAAAAGCAAGGTCGTCATAGCCGTAAGTGTATCGGTAAGCTTGATACTCATGGACAGATCATCTATAACTCATTTTACCTATCCCGGCAGCAAGAGAATCAAGCCAAAGAGCTTCCTGTCCCTGTTGTATCAAAGACAACCCTGCTCGGTCAGAATCTCCTCCTCGATCCTATCATCAGGCGCATCGGACTGGGGCGTATTCTTTCAAAGGCATTAGGATCTCAGGATGCGATCTCTGTTCTCGAGCTTGCGAAATACTCAATCTGTACCGGCAGACCT
Source organism: Spirochaetia bacterium (assembly GCA_963677595.1). Lineage (GTDB taxonomy): Bacteria > Spirochaetota > Spirochaetia > CAKZLE01 > CAKZLE01 > CAKZLE01. Next base: position 338,399 of record OY782041.1, on the reverse strand, counting down.
CTCAGCTATGCTGAGTCCTGGCTTGATGACCGAGGATTCAATGGTTCCAGCCTCTGTTCACAGAGGATCACCGAACTCCTGAAAAGACTTGATAAGGACATTCAGAACACATTCTTCTCTTCCTGGATAGGAAAGAACATGGAAAAGAAGAATCTGTTATTCGACATCAGCAGCATCTCCAGCTATGCGAAGCATAATCCCTATGTAGAGCGTGGGTATAACCGAGACAAAGAAAAGATCCCTCAGATCAATATCGGGCTTCTCAGTTCCTATGAAACTCACCTTCCTCTCTGGTTTTCAGAAATGCCTGGAAGTATGAACGATTCAATAGTTCTTCAACAGGTGCTCGAACAGCTGAAAAAACTTGAGATCCCTTCCTCTGTGATCATAGGGGACAGAGCGTTCTGCTCTGTCGATAACATCGCTCATTTGAGCGATCATGGTCACGAATTCCTCATACCTGTTCCTTCGAACGTGACCTGGGCTAGAGAACTTATAGAGAAACATCGCCGTACCATTCAACGTCCAAACACGCTTATTCCTGCGGATGATACCGATGCCATCATCTATGGTTTGAAGACCATCAGGAAGACTGAACACGGAAGAATGTGGGCTCATGTCTATTTCGATGCGGCAAGAAAAGAGCGGGACGTTGCCCGTCTGATGGAGCGACTGCAGAAATGCAAAGCCGAGCTTGATGCGAATGAGCCAATTAAATACCATCAGTCGTACTATAAGCGATACTTCGAAGTGAAAGAGACGCCTAAAAGAGGAAGGAGAGTGATTCTTAAGGATCAGGAAGTTCAGGCTTTCATCGATGGGCAAAGCGGATTCTGGGTTCTCTATACCAATGCAGAAAAGGATCCTGTTCAGGCTTTATATGCCTACCGGCAGAGAAATGACATTGAACTGCTCTTCGATGATATGAAGAATCTTGTCGATTGCAATCGCTTGAGAGTCCATACTGACAAGGTGATGCAGGGAAGGCTCTTCGTTAATTTCATAACTCTGATTATTCTCACTGCTCTGAAGGAACGCATCAAGCTCATTCCTGCGAAGCAGCGCAAGTATTGGAACTACAAGGAAGTACTGGATAAGGTAAATACGTACTCGAAAGTTCATTACCGAGGCAAGTATGGTGACGTTTTTACGGTCCCGACCAAAGCTCAGCGCCTTATCTTTGACCTGTTCGGTGTCCAGTATTCCTGGAAGGGAAAGCTGGTGAATGAGGGTGATCAGGATCCCTTCGAAACCATCACGCCTCTCTCCTAGTTACAAATTATCGGGAATTTGGGTTGCTAACAGTATGGGCTTGAGGGTATACTGTCTTAAAAAAGGAGGCAGCTATGATTCAGTGGATTTCCCAGTTCCCGCCCTTGGTGCAGGCCTTCATCGGCACCCTCTTCACCTGGTTCGTGACCGCCCTCGGCGCTGCCATGGTCTTCTTCTTCAAGAAGATCTCAAGGAAGCCCCTCGACTTCATGATGGGATTCGCTGCCGGGGTCATGATCGCGGCAAGCTTCTGGTCCCTGCTGGCACCGTCCATCAGCATGGCTGAGGAACTGGGGGGCATACCCTGGGTTCCTGCCGTAGTGGGATTCCTCTTCGGCGGGGTGTTCCTCTTCGCTGTGGACAAACTCCTGCCTCATCTCCATCCCGGTTTCGCGACAAACGAGGCCGAGGGGATCAAGACCTCCTGGCAGCGGAGCATCCTGCTGGTGCTGGCCATCACGATCCATAACATACCGGAAGGGCTGGCAGTCGGTGTTGCCTTCGGGGCGGCTGCCGCAGGGTATCCTGCTGCGACCGTGGCAGGGGCTGTTGCCCTGGCGATCGGTATCGGGCTGCAGAACTTCCCGGAAGGTGCTTCGGTATCGGTTCCCTTGCGTAAGGAGAACCTCAGCAGGGCGAAGGCTTTCTGGTACGGACAGCTTTCTGGTTTGGTCGAACCGATCTCCGGTGTGCTCGGGGCCCTTGCGGTCGTCTATGTGAGGCCGCTATTGCCCTATGCACTGGCATTTGCAGCCGGTGCTATGATCTATGTAGTCGTAGAGGAACTCGTGCCTGAGTCCCATTCGCAGTCACACTCCCATTTCGCTACCTGGGGAGCCATGGGCGGGTTCACCGTGATGATGCTCCTCGATGTAGCACTGGGATAGTCCGTAACGAGGAGGTTCGTATGCCGTGTGTCATAGTCCACAGGAATTTCCCGATCGAGACGGGAGATATATCGAATATGCAGGATCGGCTCTGCTCGGTCGTCGAGGAGGTCCTCCACAAGCCGAAGGCCTATATCATGGTCATGGTGGATGAACAGAAACCCATACGCTTTGGAGGGAGTGATGAGCCGGCACTCTTCATCGAGGTGAAGAGCATCGGCTTGCCCGGTGATTCCCCATCCCGGTTGAGTGCGGGTATCTGCAGTGCCGTCGAGGAGCTGTTCTCGGTTCCCGGCGACCGGGTCTATATCGAGTTTACTGATTCCCCGCATGATAAGTGGGGTTGGGACGGTGGGACCTTCTAGCCCTTCGGCGAGAATCCCTCGACCAGGTCCGGCACGGTCGGGCCTGTGCCCCTGATCCTGATGAACTCCGCGGACTGCTTGTCGAACCGGTAGTCCTTCCCCCAATCATCACTGTTCCTGATGATTTTGATCACGCTCTCAGCGATATATTCGGCCTCTGCATCGGTCATGGTCGGGTGGACCGATATCCTGACCCATCCCGGCTTCTCAGTAAGGTCCCCATGCGTTACCATCTCCTCGATGCGTGAACTTGAGTTCTTGTTGATGTGGAAGAGGATATGGCCGTAGGTGCCCGCACAGCTGCAGCCGCCGCGTGTCTGGATCCCAAAACGGTCGTTGAGGAGCTTCACGATCAGGTTATGGTGGACACTGAGTGTGAAGAAGGAGATGATGCCGAGCCGGTTCCGGTTATGGCCCTCGAGGATGACGATGTCCTTTTCCTTCCCCAGGCGTGAGAAGATGATCTCCATGAGCTCCTCCTCCCGGTCGTGTATCTGCCCGACCCCCATCGCCTCCTTGACTTTGAGCGTCAGGGCCGTCCTGATCGCCTGGAGGAAGCCCGGGGTGCCCCCGTCCTCCCGCGTCTCGATATCCTCGATATAGAGGTGGTGCCCGAATGGGTTGGTCCATCGTACCGTACCGCCGCCGGGGTTGTCCGGTATCTCGTTGTGGTAGAGGCACCTGGTCATCACCAGGACCCCTGCCGTTCCCGGACCGCCGAGGAACTTGTGCGGGGAGAACATGATGCAGTCCAGACGGGCTTCAGGGTCCTCCGGGTGCATATCCATCTCAACGTAGGGAGCTGCCGCAGCATAATCGACGAAACAGTATCCCCCGTGGCGGTGGATGATCTTAGCCATCTCGTGGACTGGGGTCAGGATACCGGTGACATTGGACCCGGCCGTGAAGGACCCGATGAGCATCGGACGTTCTTTCCCGTATTTCATCGCCAGCTGCTCGAGGGCCTCGAGGTCCGGGAGGCCGGTCTCCTGTACGTAGGGGACGATGATGAGGTCGACATTGCACTCCTCCCAGGTGATCTGGTTCGAGTGGTGCTCCATATGGGTGATGAGGACGACCGGTCGCTTCCCCTCACGGTTCTCAGGAACAAGGTGTTCCGGGACCCTGAGGCCGAGCATTCGCTGCATCTTGTTGACGGTGCCCGTCATACCGTTGCCCACCAGGAAGAGCAGGTCTTCCTCGCCGGCATTGACATGCTGCTTGATCACCTTCCGGGCGTCATGATAGGCCCTGGTCATCGCCGTACCGGTGTAGGAGGTCTCGGTATGGGTGTTCCCGATGAGAGGGCCGATCTCCTGCTGCATATACTCCTCGATCGGCCGGTAGAGCCGGCCGGAGGCTATCCAGTCGGCGTAGACCAGGGGCTGCTCCCTGCCGGTATCCGGCAGGAAGATGGTATGGTCTGATCCGATCGTCTGTTCCCTGAACGGGGAGAAATAGGTTTCAAGCGACATGGCTGTGTTCACTCCATTGATTACGAGGTTCCCTGAATTAGGTGCATAGCTATGTATTCATCATACTTGATAATCGCAGGATGGGAAAGTTCTACATGGGGATTTCTCATCAGGTACGGGAGAGCAGCTCCACCACGATGCCGTCCGGTCCGATGCAGTAGCACATCTTCCTGCCGTAGGAGTTCCTCCTGATGGCGCTCGTGAACCGGTATCCAGCCTGCTCGACCTGCTTGCGCTTCTCCTCGATATAGTCGACCTCAAGGGCAATATGCCGGTAACCGATGAGGTTCAGGGAGCCTATATCAACGGGAGGCGGGGAGGGCGGAGTGGTGTAGCACAGGAGTTCCAGCCGTACCGGTGAATCGGGATGGTTGAGAGCGAGGTAGTCAGCCTCGGCAGCAGGGAACCCGGTGACCTCCTCGAACCAGGAACCAGAGAGATGCTTCGCATTGGTTCGGCTGTAGCCGAAGAGGGAGAAGAACCCTGCGGCCCGTTCGAGGTCCGTGACGATGATGTTGATATGGTTCAGGCTCATGCGATGCTCCTATCTGACGAAGAAGTTTCGGAATGTCTCTCCCGCAGGATCGAGCTCATCCCTGAACACCCAGTCCACCCGGGCGGAAGGGGGACCTTGCCTCAGTCGCAGGGATAGTACTTCGACAGCAAACTCTTCCCCGTGGGCAACGACCTCCACGGAACCATCGGGCAGGTTGCGTACGTACCCGGTGATCCCAAGATCACGTGCCTGGTGGATGGTGAAATACCGGAAGCCTACCATCTGCACCCGCCCGGTGATCGTGAACCTCACTCGTGTGATCATAGCTGTTCTCCCTTAGACCTGCATCCCATACCAGTATCATAGCACGGAAGTCCACTGCCTGCCTATTTCTGCGGTTAAGATGCCAAACGGTGAAACCCACATTCCTCACTATTTCTCAGCAAAAAACGGGTATTTAATTTCGGGCTAAAATCGGTTTAAAAAGCGCTACCCTTCATCGTCCAAGAGGACCAAAATGGCTTCATACGCATCCTGAGAGAGCTTCTTCATGGCATTCATCGTCTTCTCCAGGGTTCTCCTGTTCTCAATCCATGGTTGGAGGACCTCAGCCTGCTGCTCTGTGAGCTTCCTGGCTACGGTCTTCCCGCCCTTTTTGGTCGTCCAATAGTAATACGGTCCATGCTTGGCCTCAGTGTCTGTATGACACTTGCACGAGGGGTTCCCGCAGGTAAGAAACCGTTTGGAGATGGATCCTGACCAGATAAATTCGATCGTGCTCAGTTCCTTGGCGAGTTCCTGCTGTTTGCGGCGAAGTACCTGAAGGCGCTTCTGTGCCGTCTCGGTGGTCATGACTTGACTCCTCTCTTGTCCTACTGTATAATACAGTAGGTTCAGTGATCAGTCAAGTCCTGTTTCCACGACCGCTACAGGAGGATACCGATGGCCAGTACTCCGCCCCTTTCAACCCTGTTTCAGCATACCAGAATCTATACCCATTCCTACCTGCCCATTGCGGCGGCCTACTGCCGCATGCTCGGGTTGAGAGACATCGTGGATGCGGCGGTGGAGACCCGTATGCAGCTATCTCCGGGGCTCGTGGTACAGACGATGGTGCTCGATGTCCTGCATGGACGGTCGCCGCTGTATCGGATCGAGCAGTTCATCGAGCAGCAGAACCGCAGCCTATTGCTGGGACAGGAGGTAGATCCGCATCTGTTCAATGACACGAACATAGCTCGGTCCCTGGATGCGATCTTCGATGCCGGCCCATCGAAGATTGTGACCGAACTGGGGATTCGGGCAGCACAGGTCTTCGATCTGGATATGCATGCCCTCAGTTACGATACTACCAGTACGAGTGTCTGGGGGGAATACCGGGGGAGTGAGCAGGAAAAGACCCCGGGGCCTTCGATCGTCCTGGGGCACTCCAAGGATCACCGACCGGATCTCAAGCAGTTCATGACGGAGTTACTGTGCGTGGATCATGGGGTCCCAATCTTCAGCAGTACCCTCAATGGGAACTCCTCAGACAAGACGTCTAACAATGCGATGCTCACACGGATCAGTACACTGCTCTCCCGACATGGGTTGGGAGATGGGGCCTGTATCTATGTTGCAGACTCGGCCATGGTGACGCAGGAGAATCTGGAGGCTTTAGGGTCGATGCCATTCATCAGCCGTCTTCCGGCAACCTACGGCGCATGTGACCAGGCAATAAGGGAAGCGATCGGAGCGGGTCGCTGGAGTCCCATAGGCATGATGGCTGAAACACCAACAGGGAAGAACCGGCCTCCTGCGATCTATAAGGGGTGCGAGACGACGGTAACGTTGTATGAAAAGCCCTATCGCGGGGTCGTGATACATTCGAGTTCCCATGATAAGCGAAGGCAGAAGAAGATTGACAAAGCGATTGAGCAATCGTTGAAGGAGCTGAACGGGAAATTGAAGAAAGTTCAGCGACAGTATTACTGCAGCGAAGATGCGCAGGTTGCTGCTGCCAACCTCGCTGCGGTCTCTTCCCCGCTGCACTCGTTAACGGTTACGATCCAAGAAGTGGCGGTTCGGCGTCGTGGACGTCCCCCGAAGGAGGGTCCGCCGCCTGTAGATCTGCGGTATGAGTTGAACTGGGAGATCACCGAAAAGTCGGACAAGCTGCAGGTGCTCAGAGAGCAGGCAGGATGTTTTGTGCTGCTTACCAATGTTGCTGTTGCATCGCTTGATGCCGCATCGGTACTGCGTACGTACAAAGGCCAGTATGGGATCGAGAGTGATTTTTCATTCCTCAAGGATCCCCTGGTAGTCAATGACCTGTTTCTGAAAACCCCTTCCCGCATAGATGCATTGGGGATGATTCTCGTGATCGCCCTGATGGTCTGGCGGTTGATGGAGCGGCAGATGCGGCGGTATCTCCAGAAGGAAGGTACTACGGTACCAGGCTGGGACAACAAACCGACGGCAAAGCCGACTTCATTCATGATGAGTACCGTGTTTGGCGGTATCATGGCGGCAGAGATGGGAGCAGAAGCGGTGCTGGTAAATCCGCTCTCTTCCCGTCAGTTGGCCTTCCTGTCTGCATTGGGTCTTGATGAACGCGTATTCTACGACAAGGGGGTGAGGTGTGTCCTGACCTCTCTGCATGCATGAACTTCGTAGGTGTACCTGCGTCTGATCCTCAGAACCTATGAGAAGGCTGGTTACTGTCCTGATCATCAGCATGTCTGTTCAGACGGGGTAGCAACCAGGCGGATTTGCCGATTTTTATGCCGTGTGGAGGATCGGTAAGGATGAATAGCCCTTCGTAGTCTCAATCCTTTCCTGAAATGGAAAATCCTGCTATGTGTGCGTCATGAAAGTGAGGAATGTGGGGTGAAACTAATCCTGCTGACGGGAATCTGGTCTTATTTGCTGAATCCTCTCTCTTGACAATAATTCTGTGGAATATACAATAAAGCTATGAGATTCCCTAAGTATGAGATCGATGATACGGTAATAGAAGCTATCTCTTTAGCATACCACATCGAGGAGCTCTCCCTGTTCGGATCGATACTCACTGAAAGCTTCACTGAGGAGAGTGATATAGATCTCCTGGTTGTTTTCAATGAAGGTGTTGCATACTCCTTGTTTGACCTGTTCGCCATACAGGAGGTATTTGAGAAAGCACTGGGAAGGAGCGTTGATCTTGTTGAGAAAGGGAGTCTGAGAAACCCCTACAGGAAAGAGCATATCCTAAAGAATGCAAAGGTCATCTATGCAGCTTGATGAAAGGGATCAGGGCTATCTCTGGGATATCAAGGATGCCTGTATTGATATCATCAAGTTCATGCAGGATATATCATTCTCGGAGTTCTCCCAGAATAAGATGAGGCGGTTCGCTGTTGAACGTCAACTGCTTGTCATAGGTGAGGCCGCCGCTCATCTCTCGGTAAGTTGTAGGGATGTGTATAATCATATTCCATGGAAGCTGATCATAGGATTGAGAAACATCATTGCTCATGAATATGGGGAGATCCTTGAGGAGCGGATCTATCGGATCGCCATCGCTGATGTTCCCGAGTTAAGAAGATCTGTGTCGGAGATCCTCTCCCTACAGGCAATTAGGGGTGAGAGCTGAGACCAAGCCTTGTGCAAATACGGTGAGCATGAAGAGCAGGTGCAGGGTTCCGTCCGGTGATCGTGAACCTCACACGTGTGATCATAGCCGTTCTCCCTTAGACCTGCATCCCATACCAGTATCATAGCACGGAAGTCCACTGCCTGCCTATTTCTGCGGTAAAGCATACCGCACAGGTGCTTCTGGATGGGGCTGGCGGTTTTTCCTCCCTGTTACCCTTAACTCCTGCTTTCAGCTGTGCTAACCTGAAAGAGAGTGATAGGGTACCTCATAATGACGGTACCTGATTGTAACCAGGGAGGGAACATGAGAGAACACATCAAGAGGGCTATAGGTTGGATCGTCTTGACTGCAGTAGTGGTCATGGTATCTGGTTGTGCGACGGTAGTCGCCCCGCGGCCTGCGATCCTGCAGGTCCAGTCTCCTGAACCTGCAGAAACCGTTGACATAGAAGAGCCGGAAGAAGCCCCGGAAGAGACTGTCATCCCGGATGAAGGGACAGCCTCCGGGTACATCTATACCATCGGGCATGACCGTGCATTGAGGAAGGTCGACCTGGGGACTGGTGCGGTCCTCTGGGAGTTCGCCGGGCATGGGAGCTGGGTGGCAGGTCTCTCGATGGATGATGAAGGCTACCTCTATACAGCAGGCGGGGATGCCCGGATACGGAAGATCGATCCTGCTGATGGAAGTGTCGTCTGGGTCTTCTCTGGTCATGGGAATGGAGTGAATGAAGTGGTGGCCGGCAACGGCTTCATCTATACCGCTGCCGGAGGAAGTGACGGGCACGTGAAGAAGCTCACCCTCAGCGGTGAGGAGGTCTGGACATATCGTGTCCCCGAAGGCTTGCACGGCCTTGCCGTCGATCGGGAAAGGAATGTCTATGCAGGGTCGTCAACAGGCAGGATCCTGAAGCTTGATGGGGATGGGAAGTTACTGTGGACCTACAAGGCAAATCATGTCAATGAACTGGTCGTTGATGCTGCAGGGGATCTCTATGATGGAGGCGGTAATGGGAACGGGCTGCTGAAACTCTCACCCTCAGGCGAGAAGCTGTGGAATACCACCGACTTCGATGGGAATGTGACCTATGTGACCTTGGGAGCAGAGGGCTCCGTTCTCACTGCGGATGCTTCCGGGGCCATAAAGAAGATAGACCCGCAGGACGGGAGTATCATCAGTGAGTTCACCGGCATCGATGAGGTACTCTTCGGGATCGCGGAAGATGCTGACGGTCTGGTCTATGCCGGTTCGAAGAGCGGGATACTCTACTGCATCGATATGGAAGCAGGTAGTGTCCTCTGGTCCGATGGTATCCATACAGACAAGTTGAGGGAAATCGTACTGGCAGGGAGCAGGGTTCCCGGAACCCCGGCAGGCCAGCTGCTCATTGATGATGGTCTCGAACCTCCTGAGCCCCAGGATACTGCAGCCCCTGCTGTGTATACCGTCGGGGACACCGGTCCTGCCGGTGGGATCATAGCCTATGTGAATCCAGAGAGCTCCGACGACTGGAGTTATATCGAGGCAGCCCCTTCAGATTGGGCAGGGACCGATGAGGATCCTTCGTATCACTGGGGCGGCAGGAGCATCAAGATCTCGGAGGTCAGGATCGATACCAGCGATTCAGGACTCTACAATACCAAGATGATCATATCGTATCTCTCATCGGTCGAGCAGGAGCCCTATGCCGCAGAGATTTGCGATGACCTCGTGTTCGGAGGCTATGATGACTGGTACCTTCCCAGCAAGGGGGAGCTGTATTTCCTGTATGAGTCCCTTGCATCGAAAGGGCTTGGGAATTTCATGGAGAGGTCGTACTTGAGTTCCACTGAAGTGAATTCCCTCAGTGCCCGGTCCGTCAGCATGGAGGATGGTGATGATCATGCAGCCTCCAAAACAGCTAACGTCCCAGTCCGACCGATTCGGAGATTCTGACCCTGCTGTACTGGCCTGTGTCAGAGGAAATAGGGAACGACAGCTGATACCAGACCCGTGGCAAGTACGACGAGCATGAAGAGCAGGTAGCGTGTTCGGTAGGATTCGAGCAGTGAGCGGTCGTAATACCCGTCGACGCCATTATCGGCATAGATCTTCAGGATCCCCTCGGTGAGCTTTGCCCGTGCAGCCCGTCCCTTGAGCAGCCCGATGATGGCGACAGAGTTCACGACGATGACGAGGATCGTGAAGATCGCCATGATCGCGTAGTTCGGGGCATCATCGCTGCCAAGGCCAGAATTCACGGCAAGGGTGATCAGGTTGAGCATGATGGATGCCAGGACGAAGATGGTATCGGTCCTGGTATTCGTCCGGATCTCATCCAGCATGTGTTCATGGACATGTTCGATCATCGGTATCAGACCTCCCTGTTCTGAGAGATTTCGGCAAGCTTGTTCGCATCGATACCAGTCAGGGAAATGATCTGCTCGCTTGAGAATCCCTGTTCTGCAAGCTTGAGGGCGATCTCCTGCTGTGTCTCTTCACGGCCTTCAACTTTACCTTCAACTTTACCTTTGGCTATGCCCTCTGACAACGCAGAGGCCCTCCTGGAGTACTCATCCATCACGGCTTTACGCTTCATCGTTTCAATGAACCGTAACTCATCATCCTCACTTACGATCTTCATGATACCCACCGCCTTCTGTATCAGGGGAGCCCCGGCTTCAAGCTCCTTGAGGTCATCTTCACTCGCTGCTGTGAGCAGCCTGCTCCAGATGTCAGCCCTCTCCTCCGGGACCTTCTGGAGCTCCACGTAGACTACCTTGAGCAACTCCTTCAGCGGCAGCCCTGTTCTGAGAGATTTCGGCAAGCTTGTTCGCATCGATACCAGTCAGGGAAATGATTTGCTCGCTTGAGAAGCCCTGTTCTGCAAGCTTGAGGGCGATCTCCTGCTGCGTCTCTTCACGGCCTTCAACTTTACCTTCAACTTTACCTTTAGCTATGCCTTTAGCCATGCCCTCCGACAACGCAGAGGCCCTCCTGGAGTACTCATCCATCACGGCTTTACGCTTCATCGTTTCAATGAACCGTAACTCATCATCCTCACTTACGATCTTCATGATACCCACCGCCTTCTGTATCAGGGGAGCCTCGGCTTCAAGCTCCTTGAGGTCATCTTCACTCGCTGCTGTGAGCAGCCTGCTCCAGATGTCAGCCCCTTCCTTCGGGACCTTCTGGAGCTCCACGTAGACTACCTTGAGCAACTCCTTCAGCGGCAGCCCTTCGACGGTCTCTTCTCTGAAGATGAACGAATGTTTGAAGTGACTCCCTGCAAACTCATTATAGCACAGAAAGTATAACCCTACAGTCCTTCTCCCTTTATTATATGGCATTCCCTTCTCAAACTGGTCATGGTACATACCGGTGACATAGAAGAGGCTGCGTTCGATGATGTCATGATGGTTGACTGCCTGGATCTCTATGTTGACCTGTTCACCGGAGGCTGTCTTCACCCGCAGGTCGAGGCGAAAGAGCTTGTCCTCGGTGTAGCGCAGGAGTTTCTCCCCGGCTACCAGGTCTATGTCCTCAGGGGAAGCTATCCCCATCTTGAGGTAGGTGTTCAGCAGGTCGACTAAGAGGTCCCTGCTCTCGGGTCGGCTGAACACAGCCTTGAACATGATGTCGCTCGTGATCGGGAGGAGCAGCTTCCCGTCATACGTGATAGGTTCTCTTATCATTTCATGCCTCCTCATACTGGTTACTAACAGGGATTCGGCCGTTTTGATTTAAATTTGCGGGGAACTCATGAAAAAACTTCATCCCCCGCATATTGACCGCAGTGGTCAATGGTAGTACGATAGTATTGACCACAGTGGTCAACGCAGGAGGGTATGGTGGAAGACAAGCTCCAGCAGATGGATCCCGATAAGAGAACCCGTCTCATCAACGCAGCGATCGATGAGTTCTCACATCTTCCCTTTGGGAAGGCTTCCACCAACAGTATCGTGAAGAAGGCCGGGATCTCGAAAGGCCTGCTCTTCCACTACTTCACAGACAAGCAGGACCTCTACGATTCCCTTTCCGCCTACGTCATCACGACGATGTTCCACCATATCGAGGACAACCTCGACTGGAGTGAGCCGGACCTCATCGCCCGTATCAGGCAGATCGCGATCCTGAAACTCCAGATGGAGGACCGGCATCCCGGCCTCTTCGACTTCGTCTACCGGCTGATCGCACCGGACCCCGGCGATATCGACATCGGGAAGGCGAAGGCCCTCTACCGCAGGTTCGATATCGACGTGGACGGGCTCATGCAGCGGATCTACTCAGAACATATAGACTTCACACGGTTCCGTGACCCGGGCAGGGTCGGGGAGTATATCGAGCTGCTCGAATGGACCATGGAGGGGATCTCGAAGCGGTATTACCCCCCGGAACATTCGCAGCATGACCCGGGGCATTACCATGATATCCAGCAGACGTTCGATACCTATACAGATATCCTGAAACGGGCCATATACAAGGACCCGGAGGGAGGGGAGGAGTAATGATCTCAGTGAAGAATCTGTCTCACTCATACAACAGGGATGGGAAGTTCGCCGTGAACGACATCAGCTTTGAGGTCGGGAAGGGGGAGACCTTCGGGTTCCTCGGCCCGTCGGGTGCCGGTAAGTCGACGACCCAGGGCATCCTCACCGGGCTCCTTGTCCAGCAGTCCGGGGAGGTCTCCGTCGCGGGGTATGACGTGAAGAAGGTGAGCAAGGAGCGGTTCAACAAGATCGGGGTCTCCTTCGAGCAGTCGAACGTCTACGGCAAGCTGACTGCCAGGGAGAACCTCGAATTCTATGCGAATCTCTTCGACGTCCCCACGGCTGATCCCCGTGAGCTGATCAGCTTAGTCGGGCTTGACGGGAAGGAGGATATACGGGCTGGGGAGTTCTCCAAGGGGATGAAGCACCGGCTGACCTTTGCCAGGAGCATGATCAACAATCCCGAGCTCTGGTTCCTCGATGAGCCGACCACCGGGCTCGACCCCACGATCGCAGCGACGATCAAGTCGATCATCCGGGATAAGGCAGCATCGGGGACGACCTGTTTCCTCACCACCCACAACATGTATATAGCGGATGAGCTCTGCGACCGTGTCGCCTTCATCATCGACGGGGAGATCAAGCTCATCGATACCCCGAAGAACCTGAAGCTCCAATACGGGAAGAAGCTGGTGGAGATCGAGTACATCGAGAAAGGTGTCTTGAAGAAAGAGACCCTCAAGACGGTCGAGGACTCAGACCGGAACCGGATCGGGGAGATCGTGAGGAGCTGCCAGGTCCAGACGATGCACACCAAGGAGGCGACGCTCGAGGAGATCTTCATCCAGGTCACGGGAAGGGGGCTGTCATAGATGAAACTGCTGACTGTCTATGCGAAGGAGATGAAGATAGCGGCGCGGGGATTCTACTTCTATATCGAGCTCTTCGTCGCTGTCATCATGCTCATCATCCTCCTGTTCGGGATCTCGGAGAACCCTGACAGCAGGATGAAGGAGTTCCTCCTCTATGACGACTCGATGGATGCCGTCATAGGGAGTTTCGAGGCCCAGCGGGTGAAGGAGGGTAAGCTCGTCATCCTCGAGGAGCCGACGGAGTGGGTGCTGAAGCCCGCGAAGTTCACGCTCACCAACCGGGATACCGGAGTGGTGACCGATTATGATTTCCCGGAGGAGAAGACCCTCCTTCTTGAGACCCGCCATTCGGTCGATCCGGAGACGGGGAGGGTGGAAGGTACGCAGTACCTCCTCGATACTATCGAGGACCTCTATCGGATCGCTTACCAGGAACGGGCAATAGGGGCAGTCCTCTCATTCGGGAACGATGGGAGGGTGCACTACGAGTATGTGAACCAGGGCTACGAGACTGATCGGCTCATCGATGCGATGTACATCCTGCACAATGAGAACCTTACCGTACTCGAGGCACAGGCAGAGAGGCAGCAGGTCAGGGAGCTCGGGTCAACAGACCGCCTGAACAACCGCGAGAACCTCGTGCCTGCCTTCCTCGCTTTCGCAGGCTCTCTCATGGGTATCTTCATCGTCGTCGCCTATGTCTATCTCGACAAGGATGAGGGGGTGATCAATGCCTTGGTCGTCACGCCGGTGAAGATGATGAGCTACCTGCTGAGCAAGATCATGGTGATCTGCACTACGATCATCCTCTCTTCGGCGATCATCGTGATCCCGGTCATGGGGGCAGGACCGAACTACCCGGTACTCATCCTGTACCTCATCATCACCTCGTTCGCTTTCTCGGCTGCAGGACTCCTGATCTCAAGCTTCTTCGATACCCTCAGCAAGGCCTTCGGGATCCTCTACGGACTGATGATCGCGCTGATGATCCCGGGATTCTCCTACTACATCCCGAGTTTCGACCCACTCTGGCTCCGGTTCTTCCCGTCGTACCCGCTGCTGCAGGGGTTCAGGGACCTGCTGCTGGGGTCAGGCGACCTGACCTATGTCTGGGTCGCATCAGCGGGATTCCTCATCGGGGGAGTCCTGCTGCTCTGGTTATCGGACATCAGGTTCCGGAAGAGCCTGAGGATATAAGGAGGAAGGTAGTATGTTGAAACGGTTACTGGCATTGTTAGGACGCGACCTCCTCTCGGCACGGAGGGATGCGCTGATGCTCTATATCATGATCATCCCCATCATCATTGCCGTTGTCATCAACTTCTCAGCCCCCGGGCTGAATGATACGACTGTGAAGTTCGCCCTGCTTGAGGCTGATACTCCTCAGCATATCGCCTTCATGGAGCGGTATGCGAAGGTGGAGATGTTCCCCTCCATGGATGAACTGGAGCGGAGGGTCCTCAAGCGGGATGAGATCATGGGGCTCATCCCCCTCACGGACGGGAGTTACGAGATCCTGGTGCAGGGGAACGAGGCTGAGAGCATCATAGAGGCAGCAAGGACCTACCAGGCGCTCTATGAACTGGATGCGAAGAAGGAGGACTCCACCGCTCAGATGGTGGACTTCGGGCGGACGGTATCGCCGATCAAGACGAAGCTGGTCAATATGCTCATAGCCATGACGATCATGCTCTCCGGCATGCTCATCGCGCTCGGTATCGTCGATGAGAAGCAGAGCAACACGATCAGTGCCGTCAATGTCACGCCGGTCTCGCAGAATGAGTTCATCGTAGGGAAGAGCATGATCGGGGGGCTCACGACCCTGGTGGGGATCGTCTCAGCGGTCCTGATCACCGGCTACTATGACATCAACTGGTTCATGATCATCCTCATCGGGCTGATGTCGATGATCCTGAGCCTCATCATCGGGTTCCTCCAGGGACTCACCAGCAATGACATCATCGAGGCGGCCTCGGGTGTGAAGATGCTCCTGCTGCCGATCGCAGGGTCGATCGCAGGCTATGAGTTCCTCTCGGACACGTGGCAGTGGACCATGTACTGGAGCCCGTTCTACTGGGCATACAAGGCGAATGAGTCGATCCTCACGAAGACGGCGGGCTGGGGAGAGGTCCTGCTGAGCGCAGGACTGGTATTCGCCCTCTCCATGGTCATCTATGTCATAGCCATGCCGAGGATCAGGAAGGGGATGAGTTAGGGTGCGGGAAGCACTCGAAGAACGATAGATAGGAGGATTCATTATGGGAATAGGATATTTGCTTGGAGGGCTTGCCTGCCTGCTGTATTTCGGTGGCGTCGGGTATTTCGGGGGGATCAAGAGGAGCCCCGGCATACTCAAGCTGGTCAAGATGAAACTCGGGAAGAACATGAGTGACGACACCGCCGTGAGGATCTGCCAGGTAGCCGCGATCGTGATCGGGGCTGCGGGGGTCGTGCTCCTGATCATCGGAGGGGTACAGGGCTGAGAATTCTGATCTGGTTTCAGATCCTTCTACGGTAATGATGAGAAACTCATAAGAAAACTCCTAAAGTCTTTGCATGATAACTTATTTTCGTGTAGGATTATGCTAGTTGTTATGATGTAAGGAGTGAGTGTTGACTATGAGAAAATTTGTACTGTTAGCAGTATCCATGATCCTGATCATGAGTCTGGCAGGCTGTGACCTGTTCATGCAGAAGGATGTCACAGAGGATTATGCAATAGAGAGCAGGGGAGTCACCAGCGATGATGCGGTGAAGGGCGAATCATCACAATTCACCGCTACCGTGCGGGTGTTCCAGATCGCGGCAGATACGTATCCCGTAGGTGCTGGGGATCGCTGGCTGACCCGGGATGAGTCATTCCTGACCTGGGATTACTTCACCATGTATGCTGGGATCTCTGAAGAAGAGCAGGCAATGCTCCTCTATTATTACGGCTGGGACAATCTTGTTGTCGAGTCGGACTGGGACTATATCGATGGCGCTTCGATTATGATGGATAATGCGACGAACTTCAGCATGGTGTTGAATGAGTATGGGGCATTCGATCTCTCCGGTGTCAACCACAGTGATATAACCCTGATAAAAGGCGGCCTGCCGATCATGACCTTTAAGGCCAATGGAGATATTTCCGGGATGTTCCCGGTCAATGGCGAATTGAGCATGAAGGCAAAATCAGTGGGAGAATCTGCATATAATGTGCAGGGAACACTAACGGGATCCCTGGCTTGGGATAACTATTACAATCCCTATGATGAAGAGGATCTTGCAGCCGTCGGGCAGTTCACGTTAACGGGCACCTACAAATAAGATCCCTATCTCCAGGGGTAGTAACAGCAGCATATCATCAGGGATGACGGTATGCTGTTTTTGCGTAAGGCCGGCATACCGTTCCATCTCCGTGATTATCCCGTGAATACCGGGTTTGCCGGTTGAGAAAAGGCTTCAGGTATGGTATACGGTGTGATGGTGGTTAGAAACTTATACATGAGCTAGGAGGTTTTCAATGGCTCAAGAATTATCATATGTTCTCGTGACTCCCTACACGATAGCGAAGAGCAGGACGGGCGGGGTCGTCTCGAGACTGCTGTCACGGGTCAACCTGGAGCTGGTGGGAGCGCAGATGTTCGCCCCCACGGCTGAGTTCGCAGAAGCGTATGCCCAGTCCCTGAGCAGTTCACTCAGCGGGATCGACGAGCGGGGCAGGAAACTGCTCCAGAAGTATATCATCCAGGCATTCTCACCGAGCGGTGGACGAAGGCACCGCATCCTGATGCTCCTCTTCAGCGGAGAGAATGCATATGATCAGCTCTCGAAGATCGCAGGTCCCCTCTATATGGAGAACACGAACTGGGAGCGAATCAATGGTGAGACCATCCGCGATACCTACGCGGACTTCGTCTCATCCCATGATGACCCTGATGACGTCCTCTATTACGAGCCGGCGGTGCTGACTCCAAGGAACGCTGTCGCCGCGAAGATGCACCTGGAGCTCTTCAAGGACTTCATCAAGGATGAACCGACCATCATCGAGAACATGACCTATCCGCATCCCGAGAGGATCGAGCGTACCCTGGTCATCATCAAACCCGATAACTGGAAGTTCGCGAGCTCCAAGCCCGGAACTATCATAGACATGTTCAGCAGGACAGGCTTGAGGATCATCAGCTGCAAGCTGCAGCAGATGGCACTTGCCCAGGCCCTCGAGTTCTATGGTCCGGTCAAGGATGTCCTGAAGAAGAAGCTCTCCCCGATCTACGGAGAGAAAGCCAGGGCCGTGCTGGAGCGGGAGTTCGGGGTGAAGTGCAGTGATGAGGTGAACACCTCCCTCACGACCTCCTTCGGGGAGGAGCTGGCCCTGGACCAGTTCTACCAGATCCTGGAGTTCATGACCGGGAAGCGTCCTGATACCTGTCCGGTGGACGAGTACAAGAGCCCTGGATCGGTCAAGAGCATGGTCCTGATCTATGAAGGGGAGAATGCCGTGGCGAAGATCAGGGAGGTCCTCGGGCCGACTGACCCGACCAAGGCTCCCGGCGGTACGATCAGGAGGGAGTTCGGCCAGAACGTCATGGTCAACACAGCCCATGCCTCGGATTCACCTGACAATGCAGTCAGGGAGATGAAGATCGTCAAGATCGAGGAGAACAGCTGCTCTACCATCATCGAGACCTTCCTGCAGCTCTAGCAAGCTGACGGGATGACGAGCGGAAGCCGGGGAGACCCGGCTTCTCGTGCGCAGGGGGACCTCCGGTGGTTACCAAACCGGGATAATCATGTATAATGTGTAGCGAAATGTCAAACAGCGGTAGAATCGATCAGTATCTCCTCCATGTCTGCTGCGCCCCGTGCGCATCAGGCTCAATAGAACGCCTCATCGAACGCGGCGAGGAGGTGGTTCTCTTCTATTCGAACTCCAACATCTACCCGGAAGCAGAGTATGAGAAACGACTCGGGGAGGCGGAACGCATGGCCGGGATCTACTCTCTCGAACTGGTGGTCGATGCGTATGACCATGATGCGTGGCTGTCTCACATCAAGGGGTATGAACAGGAACCGGAGAAGGGGTCACGCTGTTCCCTCTGCTTCGCATACAGCCTGTACAGGACGAAGCTGAAGGCTGAGGAGCTTGGGATCCCGAGATTCTCTACGACCCTCACCATAAGCCCCCACAAGCGCTCCTCCCAGATATTCGCAGAGGCTGAAGGTATGGATGGGTTCGTCACTGATGATTTCAAGAAGAAGGGCGGGTTCTACCGGAGTATAGAGCTCAGCAAAGCATATGGGCTCTACCGGCAGGAGTACTGCGGATGCGAGTTCAGCATGAGGAAGGAAGAGAAGGAGCAAACGGATGAACGATCCTAACGATATACCGATCGGGAATGGGGTGACCATGCCCGCGATCGGCTTCGGGACCTATAAGATCAATGGGAAGACGGCTGTCCTCGAGGCGATCCGGGCAGCCTATGAGACGGGGTACCGGCATATAGACACCGCCTCGTTCTATGAGAACGAGACGGAGATCGGGGCCGCGATCCGCCAGTTGGAGATCCCGAGGGATGAGCTGTTCATCACCAGCAAGGTCTGGTTCGATGAGGACGGGTACGACGGGACCCTCAAGGCGTTCGAGCGTTCCTGCAAGGCGCTCGGGACCGACTACCTTGACCTCTATCTCATCCATTGGCCGACTGAGCGTACCATGAGTACCTGGATGGCTTTGGAGAGACTCTACGCGGAGGGGAAGGTGCGATCGATCGGGGTGAGCAACTTCTCCTGCAGCCACCTCCGTGAGATCGTGGAGTCCAACCATATCAAGCCGATGATCAACCAGGTGGAGATCCACCCGGGATTCGCTCGGGATGACCTCAGGCGGTACTGCGACCGGCACGGGATCCATGTGTCTGCATCCGCACCCCTTGGGCGGGGGAATATCTTCACGGACCCCGTGATCATCGAGATCGCGGAGTCAGTGGGCAAGAGCCCTTCACAGGTAGTCCTGAGATGGCACTACCAGCTGGGAATCATCCCCCTGCCGAAGTCGACCCACCGGGATCGGATCGAGCAGAACATAGATATATTCGACTTCCACCTCTCGATCGACTCGATGCAGAGGATATCAGCGATAGAAGGCAATACGATCTTCAATCCTCCAGAGGGAGTATCAGAAACACAACCAGGAGACTGCAATGAAGCATGATTCATATGATGTGGTGATCATCGGTTCAGGGCCGGCGGGCATGGGTACCGCCTTCGAACTGAGCGAGAAGGTCCCGCAGAAGAGTATCGTCATACTCGATAAACTCAAATACTCATCAGGCGGTATGCGCAATGACTGCAAGATGAACTTCACCTATCCCATCGGGTTCCCGAAGGAGTACTGGGATGAGTACCAGGCTGAGGAGTACCTCGACAAGGTCTCGGAGTTCCTCAAGCCCTCCATCCTGCCGAAATCGAGGATCGGGATCTACCAGCACCGGGCCGAGCGGCTCGATACGAAGCTGCTGGAGATCAAGCAGACCCATCTCGGAACTGACGGGGGGCTGAAGCTGATCAAGCAGCTGCAGAAGGAACTCTCATCCAGGGATGTCGAGCTTGCTCTCGAGGAGGAGATGATAGGCATCGACGCAGCAGCCAGGAAGATCGAGACGAACAAACGTACCATCTCCTACGGAATGCTGCTCGTTGCCCCGGGAAGGCAGGGGTTCAGGTTCCTGCAGGAGACCCTCGATACCCTTGGAGTCCCCTACATCGACAATATCGTGGATATCGGGATTCGGGTAGAGACGCGCATCGAGCACTACCCGATCGTGAAGGACTACTACGACCCGAAGTTCCACTTCCCCGACAAGGTCCGGACCTTCTGTACCAACAGCGGGAACGCCCATGTCGTGAAGGAGCACTACAAGACCTCATCAGGCCTTCCCTACAACTCCGTCAACGGTCATGCCTACTCGGTGAGCCACGGGAAGGAGAACGGCCTGGTGAACTTCGCCATGCTGAACACCGTGGGGCTTACCGAACCACTGGCCAGCGGCCAGCAGTTCGCCGAGAACCTCGGGATCCAGGCGATGCTTATGGGAGGCGGGATGCCGCTCATGCAGCGGGTAGGGGACTTCCGGATGGGTTCACGCTCCAAGGCTGCAAGCTTCAATGCCGACCTCTATGACTTCGAGCCGAGCCTGCGCAGCTGCTGCCCGGGAGACATCTCCCTGGCTATGCCCTCGAGGATCCTCCGGAGCATCTGGAAGGCGATGAAGCGCCTCGATACCATCGTGCCGGGGATCCTCCATCCATCGACGATCATGTATTACCCTGAGATCAAGCTCTATGCGAACAAACCGACCTACCTCGACAAACACTTCAAGGTGGCAGACGGGGTATACCTGGCAGGTGACGGTGCCGGCACGAGCCGGGGCATCACCGCAGCCTGGGCGAGCGGCATCAGGGCGGCAGAGGGGATGATCTCAAGCTTGTAGGGAACCTCCCAACTGTAAAGGGGTTTACATACTACTATGGGAACCTGAAAAGACGCATACCCAATGGGACATACGTCCCATTGGGGTAATCCCTGATGAAGATGGTATAGACAATCCCAAATCCATACCAGTGTATGTAGGGTCTTAAAGGGAGATCTGGATCTTCACGTCAGTATTTTCCGGGTTCGCCGCATGATGGAACGCCTCAATGCATTTCTCGAAAGGATAAATTTTAGAGATTAACGGTCTAACGTTGATATCCCCGGAGGAGATGAGATTGATTGTCTTCTCAAACTTATGGGCATATCTGAATACCGTTGATAAGGTGATTTCTTTAGCCTGTAATCCACAAATATTGAATTCCCCGTATCCGGAAGGGGGGATGCCCACTAATACAACCTTTCCCCCGGGACAGACATATCGGTGTATATCCTTATATATTGAGAGTGCTCCGGTTGCATCGAAAGCAATATCAACCCCCCAATTTGAAGAATCCTCGTTAACTTTACTAAGAAGGTCTTCTCGAGTTGGGTTAACCGGTATCAGATTCCTATAATTCTCTAAGATTTTCAATTTTTCCTGATTGATGTCAGAGATAAAGACTTTGCTGCAGCCCCCAGCAAGAGCTGCAAGAGCAACCATGATACCGATAGTTCCACACCCAAAAACCAATCCAATATCACCAAGGTTAATATGTGCTTTGCTTACTGCCTGCAGCCCAATTGCCAGCGGCTCAACCATGGCCCCCTCTTCAAGACTGACAGTATCCGGCAGCTTATATGTGAGAGATTCAGGATGCACCACCGTTTCACATAAGCAGCCATGTACAGGTGGGGTTGCCCATAATTTTACATCGGGATCCAGATTGTATAAGCCAAGACGTGTCTCTTTACTCTGTTGATTTGGTATGCCCGGTTCCATACACACCCTATCGCCTACTTGTAGTGATGTTACCTGTTCCCCAATTTCTATCACTTCCCCAGAAGCTTCATGGCCTAAGACCATGGGGGCTCTCACGACATAGTCTCCGATGGCTCCATGGGTAACGTAATGGATATCACTGCCGCAAATACCGACGTTTCGGATTCGTATCCGTATGTCATTATCACCCAGGTCTTTGTATAGTGGTAAATCCTCAATCGATAACTCCAAGGATTTATGCAAAACTAATGCCTTCATGGTTCTTCCTCCTGTAGGATATAATAATCAATAGCGTATAGTTCTTTGGGGCAGCTATCGATGCAATATGGTTCTAACCTCTTGCCGCAAGAATACACCGCTGTGTATTGCCTGAGTTATATTCTAACGTAGATCTCTTTAAAATAAAAGAACTTTAGTAAAAGGCATATAAAAAAGTATTTGCATTAAATAGAAAGTGATGGTATACTACGTTCAAGTTGCAGGGGAGAAGCTATGCAGAAGGGTAAGAGAGTAAACATAGGAATCATCGGATGCGGGTCGATCAGTAGTTATCATATTAATGCGTTACGGTTGATTCCTGAGGCTCATATCTCGACATATTGTGATGTTGATACGGCAAAGGCTGAGGCAGCAGCAGGCGTTGATGCTGGCTGGTGTGCCGATTATCATGAACTCCTCTTGGATCCGGCTATTGATGCAGTATGCATATTGACCCCAAACTATCTGCATAAAGAGATGACCATTGCTGCAGCTGCAGCTGGGAAGCATATATTCGTACAGAAACCTATGGCTACGTCCTCTCAAGAATGTACTGATATGATTGAAGCTGCTGAACGTAATGGGGTGAAACTGTTCCAGAGTTATATGCATCGATATTTTGAAGAATCTCGGTGGATAAGGGATTTTCTGCAGGATGGCGGTTTGGGAACTATCCATTCGGTACGTATCAGGAATGCAATTCCTGGATCTGATTACTCTTCCTGGCAGTATGACAGCGGATTGTGTGGTAAGGGTGGGGTTATGATCGATATCGGTGTTCATGGAGTGGACCTGATACAGTATCTGCTTGGTGCTATTGAAGAGGTAATCTCCTGCAGTACCAGACAGATCCTTTCTGAACGGTATGTACTCGGTGAAGTGATCCATCCCGATAATGAGGACTATGCCCATGCATTATACCGGTTGGAGACTGGGGCTCTGGTCTCCCATGAGATGAGCTGGACCCAGGTCGCATACTGTAACAGATTCTGGCTTGAGATTCATGGAGAAGAGGGGAGTGCGTTCCTCCGTTCAGGATATGGGACGTTGGCAGTGTGTATGAAGAATGGAGAGATGAAGAAGCCTGAATTGAAGGATATCCCGATGGGTTTGAGGCAACATCAGGAGTTCATAGATTGCATCATGCAGGATACCGTCCCTCCATGTAATGGTTTAGATGGATTACAGGCAATAGCCTGTATAGAAAAATTCAGGGAGAAGGCAGTCCTGGTAAGGTAGGTGCCTGGTAACACTTTGGGAACATGTTGACGTAGGGGATTAGGTGTATTATCGTATACCTACTTAAGTCAATAAGTTTAGGTAAAGTATTTACAGGAAGGGTAGCATGCAAAAGAGAGTCTATAATAAAAGCCAATTTCTCCCACGGATCAACAAGTACATCGTTTTCAAGCTGTTAAAGCAGCAAGATTCATTATCAGTAGATAATATCGTGATGGGGTCGGGAATCAGTAAGCCGACTGTAACCAAGATACTGAAAGAACTGCTGCAGGATGATTATATCGAGATAATTGGAAAAGGAGATTCTATCGGAGGAAGAAGGCCTGACCTCTATAAGCTTAAGACTGATGCCAGGATCGCTATAGGCGTCGATATCGAGATTCCAAGAATACGTATTGTTGCTGTCGACCTGGCTGATAATATTATCGAAAGAAAGAGCTTCAAGATTGATACAGGAAGTGAATCTCCCTTGATCATGGAAATGATCTTACGTGCCGTTGATGAAGTCCTTAACAATGCAAACACTAGGCATCGGAGAAAACTCATAGGTATTGGCGTCTCTATTTCGGGTTTTATCGATCAGGTGCATGGGATCTCCTTGATGACGCCCAGGATCTTGAATTGGAAGAATGTTCCTATCATAGATCCGTTTCAAAAGCGTTTTCATGTGCCGGTGCAGTTGGTTAATGACACGGACAGCAGGGCATTGGCCGAGATCGAGTTTGGACATCATGCAAGCATCGATACTGATGACCTGTTATATATTGCTTTCAATGAAGGTATTGGCGCCGCTATCTTCCAGAGCGGGGAACTGATTAGTGGAAGGTTCGGGAATGCTGGATCTATCAGCCATCAGAAAGTTGAGAGCCATGGGAAAACGTGTATTTGTGGCAACTCCGGCTGTTTGGAAACCTATGCGTCAGAAAGAGGCGTAATCAAGAATGTGATTGATGCCTATCGATTGCAGGAGAAGAGATCTGGTGATGATGGAGGTATTTCAATAGAGGAAATCTATAGCCTTTATAAAGAAGGCGATCCTGTTGTCTGTCCTGTTCTCGAAGAGGCTGCTCGTTACCTGGGTATTGGGATCTCGAACCTGATTACCATTCTTGAATCCCATACCATCTTGATCGGAGGAAGTATTGTCTCCTGTGGAGAGAGCTTTCTCAAGCTTGTCAAAGATACCATAGAGAAACATGTTCAACCTATTCTCAGAGAGGATCTGATAGTTGAATATGCAAGTCTAGACGATTCGTATGCTGGTGCACGAGGTGCAGTTATCCCGATTCAGAAAGAGTTTTTCAAAGGTCCGGAACTTGAAATAAACTCTAAGGAAATCAGGGTAATGAGTCCTACTTTTTAACCACTTGAACATCAAATGCACAAGGGCGCCAGTTGAAGATAAACAAAAAGGAGTAAATTATGCGAAAGAAACTAAGACGATGTATGATCCTTGTATTGCTGATTGCAGTTAGCTTTACTGTATGGGCAAATGGAGGACAGGAAGAGGATACGACTCCTACGATCTCTTTTATGAATTTAGGTACAAACCCTGTTCCCCCGGAGATTCTTGAAGCAGAGATAGCAGACTTCGAGCAGATGATGGCAGATAAAGGGACCCCGGTTCATGTCGATTGGGACAACGTTGGCGGTACTTCCGGTGAATATGCAACAAAAAAGACTTTGTTATGGAGATCAGGGACGGCAGCTGATGTGACTGTCGTTGAAGTTGGGCGAGGCCAGAATTATATGAGGGCTGGTTACCTGTTACCGTTGGATGATTACCTGAAAACATCGGATACTTGGGAATACACGTTCAAACCTATTGCAGATAAGATGGGGTTTGACGGACATACCTATATGATTCCTTTCCAGACAGCAGCAGTCCCTCTCTACTACCGAAAAGACTTGTTTGTGCAAGCTGGAATGAGTGCTGACTGGAACCCGAAAAGCTGGCAGGATATCATCGATGCTGCTGTGAAGATCAAGGAAGCCTTCCCTGATACGGTAACCCCCCTGCTGTACATCGGTGGAAAGGAAGCTGGGATCCAGGTTATGTTCACCAGGTTCAACCTCTTGCTGCATGGCGCAGGCGGTACACTGATGGATGAATCAACCGGCAAGTGGATCGTTTCCAGCAAACCCCTGTATGATACGTTTAAATTCTATGAAGAGTTAGCAGCAAAAGGGTTGATCGATCCAGTCCATGGAGTGGGTGCAAGCGCTGATGAATGGGCATACCAGGCTTTCGCAGATGGAAGTGGCGCAATCAGCAGCTATGGTCCCTGGGGATACATTTCTTATTGGGGTAAAGGCAAGAGCTATGAGATCCCTAACCTGGAAGATGTCGTAGGGTATGTGAAGATGCCGGCAATGGAACCTGGTTCAAGTGTCCGTGGGGAGGACTATGTTACCCAGTCCGGTGGATGGGCCTATACTATCTCGGCAAAATCAAAGAATCCTGACCTGGCATATGAATTCCTCGAATTCATGACAGCAGCTGACAGGCAGGCAAGCTTCAATGCTGCAAAAGGTCAGGTTGGCACACGAACTGATGTAATTGAGAACCCTAACTATCAGTCGAATGCATTCATATCAGACATCAGCACATGGCTGGACTATACATACCTGAGCCCAGGAATCTATCCCGGATATGCTAGTGGCCCTCAGCAGAGAATCTCTGATGCGCTTGGGCACCTTATGGTAGGCGAATGGACTGCTGAAGAAGCTCTTGAGAATTATGCAAAGCTCTCAGAAGATGCTTTAGGCGCGGATCAGATTACAAAGATCGCTTTCTAATTCTATAAACCAAGAAAGATCACCCTGGCCGTTGTCCGGCCAGAGTGATCGCCCCATCCACTAGGAGGATAGTGTGAGTATTGAGAAAAAGCGAACATTTATTGGATTACTTGCGCCATCTTTATTGCTGATGGTGGCGTTGTTTGCTTTCCCATTTATTTGGACCATCATCATGGGGTTCACCAATTTTAACCTTTGGGCCCCAGCAGGTGAGATGACAAAATTCATTGGATTGGCAAACTATAAACGTCTGTTCAAAGATGTAGCATTCTTGAACAGCATAAAAGTGACATTATCATTCGTCTTTGCAGCCATTTCTGGACATCTGGTTTTCGGATTCTTATTTGCGAATCTTCTACGGCTTAAAGAGATAAGGTTCAAGGGGCTTGTGTCAGCTGCGTTGTTGATAGCCTGGTTAACACCTGGATTAGTCGCTGCCTATATGTGGCGCAGCGTCTTCGATGGAACGTATGGTTGGCTTAACACCTTCATCGGGTTCTTTGGGCACGATCCTGTGGATTGGCTGAAGGTACATCCCCTGATGTGCATCCTGTTGGTCAACTGGACGCGTGGGACAGCGATGGCTTACCTGCTTCTCTCTTCAGCACTATCCGATATCCCGGTCAGTGTCTATGAAGCAGCAAAGATTGATGGAACCAATACCCTGCAGACACTTTTGCATATCAAGCTGCCAATGATTAAATACAGTATTCTCGTGACGTTGCTTGTGAGTACGTTCAGTACCTTGTTAGCCTTCGATATGATCTATGGGCTGACAGGGGGAGGGCCTATGGGGAAAACAGAGGTCTTCACGATTTTTATATACAATAATGCATTCCAGGATATGCAGTTAGGGTATGCAGGAGCAGTTAGTACTATCATTCTTATTATTTCACTTTTGCTTGGCATGTTCTACATAAGGAGTATGAGAGTTGAAATTTAGTCTGATAAAAAAAACTATCATATATTTCATATTTGGAGTAACTCTGGTTATTATACTGGCTCCCTATACCTGGATCATTTTTGCATCTATTCATCCGGCAGCAAATCTCTCCGTCCAGATCCCAAAAGAGCCGACATTCAAGAGCTTTGAAGCGCTGTTTACCGGTGAAGTATTCCAGTGGATCAAGAACAGTCTATTCATTTCCTTGACGACGGTTGTTCTCGCAGTCTCGACATCGGGGTTTGCCGGGTATGCACTTTCTCGCATGGCATTCAAAGGGAAAGGGACGCTTATGTATGGGATTCTTCTCAGCAGGATTATCCCGAATACGTTGCTTGTGGTCCCCCTATTCAGTATGATGCTGATGATGAACCTTATGGATACACATTCTGGCCTGGTACTTGTCTTTGTCGGGTTAGCTACCCCATTGAATCTCTGGATCATGAAAGGTTCTATTGACAATATACCCATGGAGATAGAAGAGGCAGCTATGATTGAAGGGGCTTCTAAGCTGAAACGGTTCTTCTCAATCATCTTCCCCTTGATGAGACCTGGGTTGGCAACAGTGAGTATGATGTCATTCATGTCCTCATGGAGTCAGTTCCTCATGCCGTTGATTCTTATTAGTTCAAAATCAAAATACCCGATATCCGTTGGATTGTTTTCAGCGTTTGGTACAGATCCGGGAGAGATCGACTATTCGTTATTGGCCGCTATCTGCTTTATCTATCTGATCCCGTTGATAGTGTTCTACTTCTCGGTGAAGCCCTCAATGGATAAAGGTCTTGGAAGCATGGGAAACATCAGCAGGTAGGAGAAGAAAAGATGAAGAATATTAGATATGCCGTTATAGGCTGCGGGAATATAGCAAATGATTATCATATGCCAGCATTGGCAAAAGTAGAGCATGCAGAGTTCATTGTAGCCTGTGATCTGATTGAGGAGCGGGCAAGACAGGCAAAAGAACACTATCATGCTGAGATATACTGTACTGACTATTATGAAGTGCTCAGCAGAGAAGATATAGATCTTGTCTGTATCTTCACCAAGATCGAGGCTCATGCTGAGATTGCAATCGCTTCAGCACAAGTTGGGAAGCATGTCTTCATGCAGAAACCATTCTCGAAGAGTGTTGCTGAAGGAAGAAAGATTGTACAGGCTTTTCAAGATAACCATGTGAGGATTATCCCCAGTTTTATGCACCATTATTTTGATGAATCGATGATGGCAAGGAAATTGATTGCAGAAAAAACAATCGGAGAGATTGAATTCATACGATTTAGGAATGCTACCGGGAACACGAGGGAAAGTGTCGGGTCTTATGGAGGGTCCTTCATGGATATCGGGGCCCATGGTATAGACCTGATACGGTTTCTTACCGGTGCGGAAGTTTCTACAGTATGTTCCCGATTTACGTTTGAAGAAGAAAGCCAGCCTTCAGTTACAGGGATTGAACGTGAAGAGGTGAACCTGCTTGGTAATGAGGTAAATGCCTGGATGTTATATGGGTTGAGTAATGGTGCGACAATATCACATGAGATTCAATGGTCTCAGATTGGCGGGACGAAGCGGTTTGAGGCTGAGATCTATGGGACATCAGGGACGATCTTTCTCTTTACCCCAGAAACTGGACATTCGTTAGCGTATACAACACGCAAAGGTGGAAGTGATTCAATGGAGTATACATGGCATTATCCTGATGTCGCTAAATCTTTTTTCGGGTATACCCATCATAAGACCATCATAGAAAGCTTACGGAATGCGGATAACTCTGCCCAGAGTGGTAAAGACGGGCTAGCAGTCATCCAGGTATGTGAAGCTGCACGGCGTTCCAACAGGGAGCATGGCTGGGTCGAAGTACTCAATTAGGAAATACTATAAAGGGAGATTCTGATGAAACTTGCATTCATTGCTGATTTAAAGAGTGATCTTGAGATGTGGGCAGCATTTGCAAAACAACACCACATCGACGGGATTGAGTTGATGATCTATGAGCCAAAAGCAGAAGATTTTGATAATGCTGAAGAAGTTCGAGCTATTTTTGAGCGATACGAGATAGAAGTAGCAGCGCTCGGCGTATGGGCAGTAGGCCTTTCGGATATCAATGAAGGGGCAGATGCAGAGATCATAAAAACTGCTATGAAGTTCGCTTCCGACATCAACGCTGTGAATTTCTTTACCGGGGCAGGTGAGCCTGATGTTGAGGATAAGCCAGGGTATCTTGCAGCCAAATATAATGCATGGAAGGATCTTGCTGAATCATATCAGTTGGTGCTTTCGGTCTATCTCGGGCATAAAGGGAGCTATATCACGTCTGAAGCCCTTTTGCAGCAGACGTATCGTATGATCCCGGATATAGGATTGAAGCTGGACCCTGTCGGTATCATTCGTAATGTGAAGGCTGATCCATATGATGTCCTAT
The DNA here is from genome assembly GCA_963677595.1 of Spirochaetia bacterium. GTDB lineage: Bacteria > Spirochaetota > Spirochaetia > CAKZLE01 > CAKZLE01 > CAKZLE01. The sequence continues at coordinate 308,890 of OY782041.1, read as the reverse complement.
ACCGATATGGTGATAAACTCACACATTTCCACGTTAAGGGACTCACCCAATTGCCGGCAGGTGAACTGGAACCACCTCCAGGTATGGATACCCTAGAATGGGGTAAGTTCATGAGCATCCTATACCATCATGAGTATGACGAATATGTTGTAATCGAACCACATGGGCCTTTCTGGGCATCTCCGGATGAACATAGGAAAAAATATATTCAATTAACACAGAAATATATCAAACAGTTCATGCTGTGAATCCTGGGAATTTATGTGGGATATGCTCTCGTATCCAATAAGATATAGGAAGTTGTTATGCATACTACTACGAACAGACCGAATGTAATCATTTTCTTCACTGATCAGCATCGTTGGGATGCCTCGAGTCTCTATGGGAACCCCCTGGATCTGATGCCAAACTTCGACAGGATAGCCCAGGAAGGGACCCATTTCTATAATGCGTTTACGTGCCAGCCGTTATGCGGTCCTGCAAGGTCCTGCTTGCAGACCGGCTTATATGCGACAGAGACAGGGGTGTACCAGAATGGCATACCATTACAGGATGATGCCCAAACGCTTGCCACCCTATTCGGAAAAGAAGGGTACCGCACCGGGTATATCGGGAAGTGGCATCTTGGTGGAGTAGATCCCGGGTTCTATGGTGGACAGCAACCCGTCCCGGAAGAACGGAGAGGGGGGTATGAGTATTGGCTCGCATCGGATTTGCCGGAATTCATCTCAGATGCCTATCATACAGTCTTATTTGATAATGAGAATAAGAAGGTCTTTCTCCCAGGATATCGGGCTGATGCCTATACCGATGCTGCAGTACGATTCTTAGAGGACCACAAGCAAGAACAATTCTTCCTTTGTGTATCATACCTGGAACCTCATTTTCAGAATCATCGGGATGATTTCCCAGCACCTGATGGATATGCTGAGAAATATACCGGTAGATGGCTGCCTCCTGATCTTGCATCCCTAGGGGGGAACGCATATCAACAGATTGGTGGATACTATGGAATGATCAAGCGGCTGGATGAAGCATTCGGCCGGATCATGGATACCCTGAAAAGTATTGAGCTTCTTGAGAACACCATAGTACTCTTTGTGTCTGATCATGGATGCCATTTTAAAACTCGCAATGATGAATACAAACGCTCATGTCATGAGAGTTCGATACGTATTCCTGTAGCCGCACGTGGTCCTGGGTTTGAACATGGGGGAAGGATAAAAGCTCTCACGAGTATCATTGATATTGCCCCGACTCTTCTCGAAGCAGCAGGGATTGAAGTCCCCGAGACAATGAGCGGGAGATCTGCTATGCCACTGATCAGGCATGAAGACCCTGCCTGGCCTGATGACATCTATATTCAGATCAGCGAATCACAGATCGGCAGGGCTGTACGGACTGATCGATGGAAATACTGTGTCTCCAACAATGAGATGGCCAAAGAGAGTACTCCCTATGCCGGGACGTATTATGAAGAATCTCTATATGATCTTGAATCAGATCCTTATGAATTGACAAATCTCATCGGTATGGAAGGGTATGAAGACATCACAGAAGTAATGGGGAAGCGCCTGCTTGCGCATATGCGTGCAGCAGGGGAACCTGAGGCTGAGATCATCAAGGCGCCTGTGATCCCTACAGAGGGACATAGGAACGTGCATCCTCCGTGGGAGCGATAATCCTACAGGTTTTACGAACCAATACAAACGAATCGCGTTGCTGACATGAAAATGCAGTGTAAAGGAATGCAGATGGAAATAATAAGAAATGCCTCAGGATCCCGAAGGAATTTTCCTGATAACTTTTTGTGGGGTACGGCAACAGCGAGTTACCAGGTTGAGGGAGCGTACACTGAAGATGGGCGAGGAATGAGTATATGGGATACCTACTCCCATACCCCGGGAAATGTCCTGCATGGACATACCGGGGATATCTCAGTTGATCAGTACCATAGGTACCCCGAAGATATTCGTCTCATGCAGGAAGCAGGATTCTCAGCATATCGTTTTTCCATAGCCTGGCCCCGTATTCAACCGGAAGGTTCTGGGAAGATGAATCAAAATGGTATGGATTATTACAAGCGTCTGATAGATGCTTTACATGAATCTGGGATACAGGCTGCTGCTACGCTCTATCACTGGGATCTGCCGCAAGCCCTTGAAGATCTTGGGGGATGGCCGGTACGCGATACTGCAGAACGGTTTGCTGACTATGCACAGATCTGCTTTCGTGAGCTTGGTGATAGTATAGATATGTGGATCACTATGAATGAACCCTGGTGCAGTGCTGTCCTGGGGTACTATATCGGAAGACATGCACCGGGAAGGCATAGTCTCAGTGATGCCTGGGCTGCTGGGCACCATCTTCTTCTCGGGCATGGCAAGGCAACCGAAGTCTATCGTGCAGAATACCCAAACCGCGATACTTCTGCCCCGATTGGGATCACCTTGAATCTTGATACTCCCAGGCCTGCTACCCAAAGGGAGAATGATATCCTTGCAGCAGATAGGGCAATGGATCTGAAAACACGGTTCTTCTTGGATCCCCTTCTTGGCAAACCGTATCCACATCGCCATTTCAAGGCATATCCCCATGTTGATCCTCCACCAGTCCTGGAAGGTGACATGGAAACCATTTCTGCAGATATCGATTTCCTTGGCTTGAATTTTTATTCCGAACCAGTGATGTGTGCTGAAGAGAATCAGGTAGATGGTTCTGCATCACATCCCGAGGGGTATCGTACGGTAGAATCCTACCATGAGAAAACTGAGATGGGATGGCCGATCACACCGCAAGGGTTATATAGGCATCTTGTTTGGGTTCACGAGCAGACTCAGGGGAACATACCCATCTATATCACTGAAAATGGATGTGCTTTTGACGATGAGTTATCTGATCAAGGAGAACGCTGTCACGATCACCGAAGGATAACATACTTTCAGGAGCATTTTAAGGCTGCGCTTGATGCTATAGAGGCTGGAGTAGATCTCCGTGGATTCTTTGCCTGGAGTTTGATTGATAATTTCGAGTGGGCCTTTGGATACACAAAGCGGTTTGGGATCATTTATGCTGATTATGTGAACAACAGGAGAATACGTAAAGATAGTTTCTATTTCCTGCGTGAAGTCATAAACGGATATGAGAACTTCTGAGAAACCAAACTGATACGATTACCCGCCTTGAAGTGAAAAACTGCTTTCTCCCCTTGGTTCAGCACGGCAAATTGCATTGAAAATCTACTACCATTACAGGGTCTCCGAGTAGGGGACCCTCCGGTCCGGGCAGTTCGCCCGCTCACAGTAGGCACAGCTCTCATAGAGATGGTCCCGGTCGAAGAAGAAGCCTGCGAGTGTCTTGTTCGGGATCATGAGGCAGCTCTCGGTCATCGTGACCCCGGTCTCCCCAGCTACATTACCAAGGATGCTGAACACATCACGCAGCTGCTCGATCGGCCAGATATCGACATTGCCGGATCCCGGGTTGAGGGTGTTAACCCTGCTGAGGTGGTAGGTCTCCCGCATATAGGAGTTTATCTGTCTCATCCCGATCCTCAGTGCCTTTACCTTCAGGGCATCGACCCAGTAGGGGGCGAAGAAGTCATAGGTGGAGAGGTCGAGGTCCTCGAGGCCCGTTCCGCAGGTGACGACATAGGGGAAGACCCTATGTACCCCGTCAAGGCGGTCAAGCACTTTCCCGTTGAACTGGGTACCCTCGATCACGACGGTGAACGTACCGTCCTGTTCGGCAGCGAACGAGTCAACGTCAGCCTGCAGGTGGACCGATTGCGGGATCAGCAGCCGTGAGGCCTTGTCGTACAGGTCTTCGGCCTCAGAGGTCAACTCAGGGAACTGCTCGAGGCGTATCTGCTTCGCGAACCAGTCGAAAGAGGCGTCGAAGCTCGTCCTCAGGTGGATCAATGATTTCTTCATGACAGGTCAGCCTGTATGGACAGCCACATCCACACCCGTCTGTGTCCTCCAGTGGGTACCGAGTGAGACTTTCAGCATGCTGTTGCCGGGTACGATGACCACCAGCCCCGGCTGCAGGGTCTTGCGTACATCATGCGGCAGGTCCAGGTCATACTCGATGTGGGTGCCGACCCCGTTCGCAAGGATGAGGCCGTGTTCCTCGGTCTCAAGATACCCCTTCATCCGAAACGCCTCTGACCCGTAGGTCTTCATGAAGGCATCAAGGGCATCGAAGGCTACCGGTCTCTCCGGGGTGAGCCTCAGCGGCACCGGTCGTCCCTGCTTTCCCCAGCCTTTGTAGAGTTCCTGATCATAGGTATGCAGCACATCCGCATTATGCTTCAGGTGCTTCACCAGCTCTGCCGGTACCTTCCCATAGGTGGTCTTCACGATGTCGACCTCGGGTTTCATGGCATTGAGCTCCTGCTCAAGGGAAGAGAGCTCCTCTTCCGAGACAAGGTCGCACTTGTTGATGATGAAGAGATCGCTGTAGACGATCTGCTCCTTGAGGGTCATCAGGGCCTGTGAGAGTGCGTGGTAGCGTTCTGCATCGATGATGCAGATCATGCCTTGGTACTCGAATGCATGGTTGGAGGTGCGTTCAGCCCATTCCATGATCTCGAGCAGGGGGTTTGGCTTCGCGAGGCCTGAGGCCTCGACGAAGAGTGCCTGAATTGGCAGGTCGGCATACTTACCGATAGTCTCAACGAAACTGCCGGAGAGGCAGGAACAGAAGATCTGCCCCCCGGAGAGTTCCGTCTTGATGATATCAGAGTCGGATGTGATTAGTGAGGAGTCGATGTCCAATGAGCCGAACTCATTGACGATGACCCCCACATTATCCCATCCGTGCTGTTCGAGCAGATTGTTCAGCATGGAGGTCTTCCCGGATCCAAGGAACCCGATGATGATGTACAGTGGTATCTTGCCGGTTATCTTCTGCTCGTTCTCTTGCATTACAGGTACTTCCCGATCTCTCCCAGGATCTCCTCACGGCTCGGGATGATCGAGGAGTACTTCAGCTCACCGTTGATATAGATACTCGGCAGCTGCTTGACTCCCATAGCCCCGCATCGCGCGATATTCTGGGGAGTAGTGTATTTGTATTCCACCACATCGATCGCATCCCCGTAATGGGCCTTCGCGTCCATGGCAGTAGCCAGCATGTAGGTGCAGGCAGCGCAGGTCGCGGAGTCGAGGGTGAAGACCTCCACGAGGGGCCTTGCGAGGTTCTCGTAATCGGGGAGTTCTCCCTCGAATACCAGGTCCGAACCCTCATAGTTCCTGATCATCTCGCGGACTGACTCGGTCTCATGCACAGCCTGTTCGATCGCTATAGTGTTCTCTACGGGGATATCATACGGCATATCGCAGCCGGGTGCAATGATCAGTCGCTCCTTTGTGACGGAATCGACCAGGTCCACGACAGCTTTCATGTTGTCCTGCTGGTTCCCGAAGAGCATGACGGAGGTCAGCGGGATGTTCCCGCCGATCACGACGCCGTAGGTGTCGGTGACCTTCTTCGCCTCGGCCAGGTTGACGTTCTCATCCACTGATAGGCTGTCAGGCTTCGTCTCGCACATGGGACCGATGTTCATGGTAGCATTCCCGCAGACGAAGAACGAGGAGTAGGCTCCCTTCTCCCTGATCGCGGTGAAGAGTCGTGAGAACGGCTCGTGCATGAACTCCTTGAAGTGGGCAGGGGAGATCTGTGAGATGAGCGGGTCGACCGCTGCGATCACATCCATGCCGGCTTCGATGAAGTAGTCGCTCAGGGCGATGGCTACATCGGTGCAGTAGGCAAGCAGTTTGTGGACATAGTCGGGATCGAGCATCATGTCCATGAAGATGTTGGTTCCCCGGAGGTGGGAAGCAAGGGTGAACGGGCCGGTGAAGAGGCCGTAGAGGGCGGTCTCATCACCGACTGCCTCTTTCATCCGCTTCATCACATCGATCTCGAGGGCAAGCCGGCCCTCATCGGCTGCAGGGATGTAGTCCGGGATGTCTGCCGTCGATTCCAGCGGATGGGTCGATACGGTCGGGGGGGCATCCTCTGCCCAGACCAGGTCACAGCCCATGAGTTCAGCTTCGATCTGAAGATCGAACATCACCGGCTGTCCATCTGGTTTGTAGAGTCTGTTGACCTCCAGCAGTGACTCGAACAGTTTGTCCCCATCCTGTGAGACCTCTCGTGCGGTGTACCCCTTCAGTTTCCCTGAATGGACACCGGCGAAGGGGACCCAGGGAGTCTTGTCGGTCTCCTTCCCCTGCATCACTGCAGTAATACGCTCTTTTCCTGTCATACCTCTCTCCTAAGAAAACAGCTGCGGCCTCACCGGCCACAGCTGCGGGTTTTTAGTTGTATCTACGCCTGGCAGATCTCTACCGCAACGTTCGCTGCGGAAGCAGCGTCAGCGGTGTAGAAGTCAGCCCCGACGCTCTCCTTGAACGACTCGGTCACCGGGGCGCCGCCGATCATGATCTTGACCTTGTCCCTGATCCCTGCAGCATCAGCAGCTGCGACGACAGCCTTCATCTGGGTCATGGTGGTGGTCAGGAGCGCTGAACAAGCGATGATGTTCGCACCCTGCTCGATAGCGGTGTCCACGTACTTCTGCGGGGGAACGTCTGTGCCGAGGTCGATGATCTCGAGGCCTTTCCCTTCCATCATCATGGCTACCAGGTTCTTCCCGATATCATGGAGGTCGCCCTTGACGGTGCCGATGACGACCTTGCCTGCTGCCTGTACCCCTGCATCAGCGAGGAACGGCTTGAGGATCGCAGTCCCCATGTTCATCGCACGTGCGGCGATCAGTACCTCAGGGACGAAGACCTCATTGTTCTTGAACTTCTCACCGATGATGTTCATGCCGTGCATGAGACCGTCATGAAGGATCTCCTTTGCGCTCATGCCTTCATCAAGTGCCTGCTGAACCAGTTCCGTTACCTCTTTTGCCCGACCTTTCTGCAGGAATTCAGAAAGCGCCATCAAATCTACTGCCATACCGTTAACTCCTTAATGTATTCCAGCTTGATCCACGAAGCTTCTCTGTTTTCTCAAGGTAACCTGGCTTACATGGCTTGGATGAATTGCATGCATCCCCATGTTCACAGTGACGGGCTCGCAGAGGATTCTCACCTCTTTCCCCTTGGTATAGGACAAGAGTACGCTGAAATATGGGAGAAATCTTTGATTATTTTTATTTTTTTTGGACTATTTTAGGATATTTCATCCTTTGGAGCTCAATCCAAAGATATGGATCCTACGGTTCGCTGTGGATCTCCGGGGCGTCCTTGAGCCATTTGACGCTCTTTGACCGGTACTTGCCCGGAGAGGTCCCAACCTCCTGCTTGAATACCCGGGAAAAGTAGCTCTGGTCATCGAAGCCCACCATCCCGGCGATCTCGATGAGTGTGCACGGGGTGGTCTTCAGGAGCGTCTTCGCATGGTTCACCCGTATCTGGTTGATATAGGTGGTGAAGCTCTGCCCCATCTCCTCCTTGAAGACCTTGCTGAAGTAGGTCAGGCTCAGGTTGGCGCGCTTGGCCGCCTCCACGAGGGTGACCTTCTCCGTGTAGTGGGTATGGATGTAGTGGAGTGTCCTCTCGAGCCTGTCCACATGCTTGGTATCCTGGAGGTCGAAGACCAGCGAGGAGTAGTCATTGAGGACCTTCGAGAGCCAGTAGGCGAGGCTGTCGATCGACCTGAACTGGGTCACCTGCCTGAGGTAGGTGAAGTTCATGCTCAGCGTCTCCTCAGGGTCGGCACCACCCCCTATCGCCGCGCGGGAGAGCAGGACGATGAGTTCTGTCACCCGGAAGGAGATCAGTTCCATCTTGTTGCCGGAAGCGAAGAAGACATTACCGAGGATCTCGTTGAGCGTCTTCTGCGCCTGCTGTTTCTTCCCCTGTGATATCGCGCTGTAGAGCTCGTCCTCGAGCTCGATCGGGTAGGAGAGCTCTTCAGTCGACTCATGCTGCTTCAGCTGGTGGATGTACTCCGAGATCCTGTCCTGCTGGTTCTGGTACTCCTTGCTCTCGATGATCTGGTGGTCGGTGCTGTTGTTGACCCAGCCGGCACACATGAGCAGCATCTCGGCCAAGGACCTGGACTGCTCAGGCGTTACCGAGGGGACCTCGGCAAGCAGGTCATGGGCATGGGACCGTTCTTCTTCCGAACCTCCCGGGATGATGTCCTGGATCATCTCATCCCGGCTGATGATCGTGGCAGGCCCGGCAGTGAAGGAGCCGATCATGACCCCTTCGAAGATGACCGGGCTCGTCCAGTAGAGCATGGAGGAGTGGCAGAAGTACATGTAGCTCCCGCCGAACCGTTCCGCCTGTTTCGCGTTGTACCGGTGGACCTCGAGGCAGGTATCCTCCTTGCCGGAGAGGCAGACGTCACAGAAGGAACCTGAAGTGGAATCGTCGGTGAGGATCCTCACCTTGATCCCCGTACTGAGACTGTAGTGATGCGCGATCTCCGCAGCCCTGGCGAATATTTCGTCCCTGCTGACGGTATGCTGACGTGAAGCCAAATTAGTCCTCCATCGGGAAGAGCATCTCCTGGATATAGAAATCCTGGAACTCCCTGTGCCCTGATAACTCGATATACTGGCAATGCTGTGCTACCGTCAGTATATCATGGGCATGGTCCTCCCAACAACTGAATCGGACCGCTCCCTCACCGGAACTGTTTCCGATGGCTTTCGTCCTTGCTACCAGCTGCTTCGGGATGAGCCCGATCTCCCCGGCACTCTCGGGACGTATGTAGCTCCCGAACCCGCCGGCAAGGTAGAGATGTTCCACGTCAGCTTCTGCGACCCCGGCCTCGGAAAGCAGGGTCTGCAGCCCGGCAGCGATTGCCGCCTTCGCGAGCTGTACCTCCCTGATATCTTTCTGGGTCAGGTAGACGGCATGGTCTGCGGACTCCTCATCGAGTGCCGTGATGCAGAATACCGGGTCCCCGTCACAATACTTGATGCCCGGATGGTCAGTCTCCTCCGGGGTGAGCAGCCTCCCGGTATAATCGACGAGGCCTGTCCTGATCAGCTCGGCGACACAGTCGATGATCCCCGAACCGCAGATGCCGATCGGGTCAATACCACCGATGGTGGTATAGGATACCGTATGGTCATCGAGCTTCACCGTATCGATCGCCCCTCTCACGCCTCCCGTCCCGAAGGTGATGTTCGCCCCCTCGAATGCGGGGCCTGCTGCTGTCGAGCAGCAGATGATATGATCAGAGATGGAGAAGGCCATCTCCCCGTTCGTCCCGATATCGAGGAGGATGGAGGGGGTGTTGTCCACATGGATCCCGGCGACATGGATGCCTGCCGTGATGTCAGCCCCGACATAGGCAGCTACCGATGGAAGGAGCTCTACCTCAAGGTTCGGTGTGAAGGTGAAACCCAGCTCCACCGCAGGGACGGTGAGGAAGTCGGTAAATACCGGTATGAAGGGAGATGCGGCGATCCCCGAGGTGTCGGCACCTGCGAGCAGGTGCATCATCGTGGTATTCCCGGCTATCGTGATCTGCATGATCTGTTCCGGGCTGATAGTATGGCGTTCAGCAAGGGCCCTGATCCCTGAATCGATCTGGGAGACGATGGCTCTCTGCAGGCGTACCTGCTGTTCGACAGAGGAGGTGGCATAGGCGATCCGGCTGATGACGTCCGCACCGAACTTCTTCTGTGCATTCAGGCCCGAGAAGTTGTCAATGACCTCCCCGAATTCCAGGTCCACGAGGTAGCAGACCACGGTGGTAGTCCCGATGTCGACAGCGATACTGTAGAGCTTCTCCCCGCGGTGTGCGATCCGCTTCGGTACGCCGTCCTTGAGGACCAGGTCAGCTTCCGTGCCGATATGGGAGTGGAGGGAGCTAAGGAGTGCAGACGGCACCTTCATGGAAAGGGAAGCCGAAGCGTTCCCGATGGCTTTGCTCAGGAGGGCTCTCTGATCCTCGAGAGATCCGTCGGGGAGCATGTCCAGGGGCTTGCGGGTGATTCTCGGCTTTATGCGTGAGACTTGCCGCCCCCCGCTGCTGGCAGCTGAGATGACCGCAGATTCCAGGTCGTGGTGCGATAAGTCTATGACCACATCGCTCCTCGGCGAGCAGCTGCAGGCAAGGCGGATACCGGCGGACAGCTCCCTGGAGCTGAGGCGTTTCTTCTCGTTCTCGGTCACATGGGAGACCGACCCCGAGACGATCGTGATCCGACACTTCCCGCAGGTACCGTTGCCCCCGCAGGGGGCATCGAAGCCCTCGATGCCGTGATCGTGGATCAGGTCGAGGAAGGAGCGCTCCTCCTCGAGTTTTTTTATCTGATATTCTCCGAGGAGTGTGTTATGTTTAGTATAGGTTATCGTATTCATACTCTTAAATGTACTTCCATACTGTGCCCACAACAAGGAGAATATTACGATAATTTGTATTATCTTAATGTACTGGAGATGTGAAGATGAATTTACTTATCAAACATGGTACACTCGTTGATTCTGAACAGGTGAGAAACGCGGACCTGCTCATCGTCGATGGGTTGATCAGCCGTATCGCTGACCAGATCAATGAACATGACTATGCAGATGAGCTGCGCGTGATCGACGCGAAGGGGAAGTACCTGCTTCCCGGGCTCATCGATGCCCATACCCACTACCACCTGGTTTCCCGAGGGACTGTCACCGCAGACAGTTCCGCCGAGGGCAGCAGGCTCGCTGCGTTCGGCGGGGTCACCACCATCATCGATTTTGCCGACCACGACAAATCGACGACGTTGCTTCATGCTGCCGAAGAGCGTACCCAGACGCTGCTCGACGGGATGGCTATAGACTTCGCCTTGCACCAGGGCGTGTACGGGATGCATGAGGGCATACCGAAGGAGCTCGAGGAGCTGAAGCAGGCGGGGATACGCACCATCAAGATCTTCACGACCTATAAGGATGAGGGGTACATCATCGAGCATGCCGGCCTGCGGGACCTCTTCACTGCCTGCCGGGACCTGGAACTGATGGTCACCGTCCATGCAGAGGATAATGACCTGATCGAAGAGCTGCTCGAAGCCCACGGGGACCGGCCGTTCACCCCTGATACCCATCCAGACCTCAGGCCTGCAGAGGCAGAAGCCAGGGCGGTGCGCTCCGTAGGGTCGCTTGCCGGGGAACTCGGCATGCCGATCTATATCGTCCATCTCTCCTCTGCTGCCGGGCTGAAGGAGGTCCAGTCCCTCAGGGTGAAGGGCGTGCTGGTCTCGGCAGAGACGACACCCCACTACCTGATGCTTACCAGGGAGCTGCTCGATGGCGAGGATGCCTCCCTCTACATCATGACCCCGCCCCTTCGTACAGCTGATGACAATGCGGCCCTTTGGCAGGGGATAGCATCCGGGGCGATCCGGATCGTCGCGACCGACCACTGCTCCTTCACGCATGCGCAGAAGCTCGAATCAAATGACAGCAGGACGATCTTCCCCGGGATCCCGGGAACGGAGGAGATGCTCCCGATCATCCATACCTTCGGTGTGAAGCGGGGCCTCATAACGCTCCAGCAGATGGCGGGACTCCTCTCGGTGAACCCGGCGAAGACCTTCGGGATCTACCCCCAGAAGGGGTCCCTCCAGGTCGGTACCGATGCCGACATCATGATCTTCGATGATGAGGCCTCCTGGACGATCACCAATGAATCAGAGCATACCGCTGCGGGGTACACCCCCTTCAACGGGACCGAGGTGCAGGGGAAGTGTGTCATGACGATCAGGCGGGGTGAGATCCTCGTAGAGGATGGGGTCTATACTGCCGACCCGGGACCGGGCCGGTTCATCCGAGCCGGTATCCCGGGTGTCTATAAGCGGCACGTACACTGACTGTCGACAGTGTCACGGGCTCTTAAGCCAGGGCTGCCTTGAACTCGGCTGCAGTCTCGATGTAGTGGGCTGCATTCTCCCTGATTCCCTCGACCTCCTCATCGGTCAGCTGCCTGACCACCTTGGCCGGTGAGCCGAGGATCAGGGAGTTGGGGGGAAAGTTCTTCCTTGCTGTCACCATCGCCCCTGCCCCGACGATCGAGTTCTCCCCGATCACGGCCTCATTGAGGATGATGGCTCCCATGCCGATGAGGCAGTGGTCACCGATGGTGCAGCCGTGGATGATCGCGGTATGGCCGATCGTGACGTTTTTCCCGACGACAGTCGGCATATCGGTGTTGACATGGACGCAGGCATTGTCCTGGACGTTGGTGCCGTCCCCGATGGTGATGGGGGCAAGGTCTCCCCTGAGGGTGGCATTGCACCAGACCGAACAGTGCTCGCCGATGGTCACCTCCGCGACGATATCGGCTGAATCGAAGATGAACGCGCTCTCGGCGATCACCGGTCTCTTATCATGAATAGGTACTATCATTATGCTCTCCTGGATGGTTTCGTATACCCATTCTACCGGAACGGGGCGGGAACTTGAAGGCCTCTTTGGTGATTCCCCGCTCTTGTGCTATAGTTTATGCAAAGTCCCGATGAAGTGAGGTCAGTATGGAGAGGATCATCATAGACACCGATCCCGGGGTGGATGACGCATTCGCGATCATGCTTGCCCTGCATGCGAAGGTTCTGAAAGTTGAGGGGATCACCACGGTCGAGGGGAACGGCACCCTCGAACAGGTGACGAACAATGCCTTGAGGATCCTGAAGGCGGCAGGACGGCTGGATGTGAAGGTCTATAAGGGCTGTTCCCTCAAGGACCACGATACCACGGAAGTGAAGGAGATCCACGGGAAGGATGCGCTCGGTGACGTGCCCGACTACCTGCCCGGTGATGCCGTATGTGAGGACGAACATGCCGTGGATTTCATCATCAGGACCGTCAGGGAGCATCCCCATGAGATCACGCTTGCGACGCTCGGCCCGCTGGAGAACATCGCGCAGGCGATTCAGAAAGCCCCCGATATCGTTCGGCTGCTTAAACGCATCGTCATCATGGGAGGGGCAGTGAAGGGCGGCAACATCACCCATAACGCCGAAGCGAACATCTACAATGCCCCGGAAGCCGCCGCTGCGGTCTTCTCCTCCGGGATTAGGGAGATCGTCATGGTGGGCCTTGATGCCACCACACAGTTCCTCTTCGATGCGAACCTCAGGGAGATCCTTCGCCAGATCGGCACACCGGTATCGACGATGCTCTACCGCATCTCGCGGGTCTATACGGACTTCTACTGGGAATCCGACTGCCTGCCCGGCTTCATCCCCCATGACGTACTGGTCATCCTCTACCTCTTGGCCCCCCGTCTCCTCCGGACCGTCGATGCCCGGGTCACCGTGGTCCATGAAGGAGGTGATTCCCACGGGCACACGGCAGCGGATACAGACTCACCCGACCCGAACGTGAAAGCCTGTATGGGGCTTGAGTATGACGAGGCGGTCGACCTCTTCTTCAGTACCGTCTTCCCTGATGAGGTGGATCCTGTCCGTCGTGCTCTCTCACGGTTGAGAAGATCCGATTCATGATAATCTTTGCCTGGCAGGCAGGTATCATAGTATACTTGTAGTACTATGAGACAGATAATCAAAGATGCCTACGAAGAGGCGAAGGCCGTACGTGATGCTGCTTATGCTCCCTATTCCGGGTTCAAGGTCGGTGCTGCACTGGTGACGAAGGATGGGAATACCATCTTCACCGGCTGTAATGTGGAGAACGCGAGTTACGGGGCGACGATCTGTGCCGAGCGGAATGCCATCCTCCATGCGGTGGCAGAAGGGTATCGGGAGTTCTCCGCTATCGTGATCGTCAGCGACGACTTACCGCCGGCGCCGCCGTGCGCGATGTGCCTGCAGGTCATGACAGAGTTCTGTACCCCGGGCTTCGAGGTCTACCTCGGGACCCTCGAGGGCATCGAGATCGGCTACCACCTCTCAGACCTCCTCCCGCACCCATTCGACGGGAGCAGCCTGAAGAAGGAGGGCGTGTAGGACAAAAAAGCAGCTGCCTTCACAAACAGCTGCCTTTCCCGGTTCAGGGTTGGTTACCCCTCGAGATCCATCATCTTGTTGACGCGGTTCGCATGGCGTCCGCCCTCGAACTCGGTATCGATGAAGGCATCGACCATGTCGACGACTGCCTCACCGTACTCGATCCTTCCGCCGAAGGAGAGGAAGTTCGCATTGTTGTGCTCCTTGGCCATGGTAGCAGCGAAGATGTTCTGCGGCAGGGCGCACCTGATGCCGTCGATCTTGTTGGCAGAGATGGAGATGCCGATCCCGGTACCGCAACAGACGATCCCGAACTCATACCCCCCTTTGAGGTATTCCCTGCAGGCTTTCTCCGCTATATCAGGGTAGTCGACCGACTCATTGGCATCGACACCGAGGTTCACGACCTCGAATCCCCGTGCTGCCAGGTGTGCAGCGATCTCGCTCTTGAGCTCGATCGCGCCATGGTCGTTTGCTATCACTATTTTCTTTCCCATTGTATTCCCCTTGTCTGGTTTGTTGTCATAGTAGCTACTTTCAGGTACTATATGCAAGTATACAGGATGGGTACGGATAAAAAAACGGGGGAACTTTTGGCAAGAGTGCAAGTGTATATAACGGGGCATAAGAACCCCGATATGGATTCAGTCTGCTCGGCATACTGTTATGCCGATCTGAAGAACAGGATCGACCCTGCGAAGGAGTATATCCCGATCAGGTGCGGTCATATGAACAACGCGACGAAGGAGGCCTTTCATGAGATAGGTATCGAGCCTCCGGAGTTCGAGAAGGACCTCAGGCCCCGTGTTCGTGACATCGCGAAGCTCCCGGATGAGCGGCTCCATATCAACGACCCGGTCTACTCCGCGGTCAACCTGCTCAACCACCGGACCCTCAGCGTGGTTCCGGTCTTCGATGAGCTCGACCAGTATGCCGGGCTCATCAGTGTCGATGAGATCACCGGCCTCTTCATGCGGGAGAACAGCATCGGCCGCCCGATGTACCACTTCCTCATCGAGAACTTCGGCAAGGTCGTGGACGGGATCCTCTACAAGGCAGGAGCCGAGCGTGAGTTCTCCACCTTCATCATGACCGGTGCGATGCCCTATGAGATCAGCATGCAGCGGATCAGCGAACTCGAGCCGGTCAAGCCGGTGCTCGTCATCGGCATGCGACGTGACCTGATCGACTATGCCGTGAGGAAGCAGTTCCCGGCCATCATCATCACCGGCTACGGCAGGGGTGAGCTCATCGATTATGATTTCTCTTCCTATGAGGGGAGTGTCTTCATCTCCTACCTCGATACAGCAGAGACCATCCGCCTGATGCGGCTGAGCCTCCCGATCAAGAACCTCCTCCTGGACGATATCCCAAGACCCCAGGGTACAGACCTCTTCGATGACACACTCGAGACCCTGATCGGGTCCGGGTTCCGTGGTCTGCCGGTCTTCTCCGGCGAACAGTTCATCGGGACGGTCACGAGGCGGTGCTTCATTCGGAGGCCTCGCAAGCAGGTGATCCTCATGGACCATAACGAACTCTCCCAGAGTGTGGTCGGGCTCGAGGATACTGATGTGGTGGAGATCATCGATCACCATAGGCTTGGGGCAGAGAAGACCCGGTACCCGATCTATATCTCGGCAGCTCCTGTGGGGTCGACCTGCACCCTCGTCTATCAGCATTACCAGCGATTCGGAGTAGAGGTGGAGAAGCACATCGCCCACCTGCTGCTTGCGGGGATCCTTTCGGATACCGTGATCCTGAAGTCCCCGACGACCACGCATGAGGATAAAGTCGTCGTAGATGCCCTCTGTGCCATCCTCGATGTCGAGTACCGGGAGTTCGGGGAGCGGCTCTTCAGCAACAGCACCGTGATCACCGAAGCTGACCCGAAGGAGCTCATCGAAGCAGACTTCAAGAAGTACGAGGAGTTGGGAGTCAGGCTCGGGATCGGGCAGGTCGAAGTGTCGACGCTGGAGAACATCGATGAGGTCAAGGAACGGTTCATCACCGCTCTTGAGGGGGTGAGGCTGCTGCACCACCTTGACTGGGCCATGCTGCTCGTGACCAACGTGATCAAGGAGGACAGTGTACTGCTTACCACGGAGTTCCCGAAGGCTGAGCAGAATCTTGTCTACAAGAAAGAGTCAGCCGGCAAGTACCTGCTCCCGGGAATCCTCTCGAGGAAGAAGCAGCTCCTGCCTGAGATCCTCCGGGTTCTCGAGGACCTTGCCCCGAGGTAGGGGAGAATCCAGGAAAACTGTTACCACATAGGCAGCACACTGTGGTAGAATGGGGATACCATGGAACACGATCCGCTGCACCATCTCAATGAACGTATTCCCCGCCTTGAGGACCTCTACGGCCTCAGGTGCATCCTCCTGCAGGGACAGGAGGTCATCTCCGGCACCGTGGATCACACCAGTGCCGGTGAACTCCTCAGTCGCTTCAGCGAGGCGGTCCCGCTCGAGGGGTTCGACCCGATGCGGGTACTCCCAGGACATGACCAGTCGGGGACCACACTCTTCTGCCCCTTGCACATCGGAGCAGGTGAACAGATGCTCATCATCACGGGGGTCGATACTGACCCCGGAAGAAACACTCTCCAGGCTGCAGCCTCAGGAATCTCGCTCCTCCTGGATACGGTACAGAACTCTCCCTGCGACTGCCGGGACGGCCTGGCTGATGAGAGCAGCCAGTTCAGGATGATGATGAAGCTCTGGAAGGGAGCACGATGGATCTATGATGTGAGGACGGAGGAGAACCAGGTCGATGAGAACTGGAAAGCCCTCTACGGGGTGCCTGAAGCGGTTGACCTGGATGACTTCCATGACTATTTCGAAGAGCATATCACCTCAGAGGTGAGTGCGATGCTCTACCGGACGATGCATGACTACCTCTCCGGGAGGATTGACTCCTACCATGTTGTTTTTCCCTTCGACAGCGAGGAGAAGGGACTCATCTGGCTTGAGGGGTTCGCCCTGGCAGCGGCATATGATGAGGACGGGCAGCCGACGAAGATCATTGGCCTCAACCGCGATATCACGGATGCCCACCTGAAGAAGGTGGAACTCGAACATACCAACAACCTGCTGAAGACGATCCTGGCGAACATGCCTTCCGGGGTCTTCTGGAAGGATACGGAGTCTGTCTACCAGGGAGCGAATGATGTCTTCGCCCATGATACCGGGGTAGCATCCTATAGGGATGTCATCGGGAAGACCGATAGGGAGCTTCCCTATATCACCGCCGAATATGAGTACTACCGTGCGCAGGACCAGCGCATCATGGAGAGCAGGGTACCCGTCATCCATGAGGTGAACCAGCTCTTCGATGCAGAGGGGCAAAGAGGCTGGTCCTACACCAGCAAGGTCCCGCTGATCAACTCCGAGGGTGAGGTCTTCGGGATCCTCGGTGTCTATACGGACATCAGCGAGCTGAAGCGCATCGAGCAGCAGCTCAGGGAGAATGAAGGGAGGATCCAGGCGATCCTCGACTCCTCGAGCGATATCATCTGGACGATCGACTCACAGTTCGTGACTGAGTTCATCTCCCCCTCTGCGGAGAGGCTCCTGGGGTATTCTGCAGGTGAGCTTGCCTCACTCCCCGTGAGGACGCTGATGACCGAGGAATCCCGGCAGGTCGTCCTCGAGACCTTCGATGAGCTGGAGGAGTCTGCCGGCCGGAGAGACCATGGCCGCAGGATGCTCAGCAGGCAGGTGGAGATCACTGCCGTCAGGAAGGACGGCACCACGATCCCCATAGACCTCGTGATCACCCCCCTCGAGGAGGAGGGGGAAGGCCTGTTCGGGTACCTGGTCATCGGAAGAGACATGACTGACCGGAAACGGCTGGAGGAACAGCTGCGGCATACCCAGCGGATAGAGTCGGTCAGCAGGCTCGCCGGCGGTGTGGCGCATGATTTCAACAACCTCCTCCAGGTGATCCTCGGCTACAGTGAACTCGTCCTCGATTCGATGGAAGGGGAGCCTGCCGAGCAGGTGATGATGAGATCGATCATCGATGCCGGGACTAAGGCTAAGAGTCTTGTGGAGCAGCTGCTCAGGTTCAGCCGGAATAACGAACTCGAACTCCGGCGGCTGAACCTCCAGGAACTCATCATGCAGCTGATGCCGAGTATCTACCCCCTGTTCCATGACGGGGTGGAACTCAAGCTCTTCGAGACGGAAACCCTCCCTGACATCCTCGCCGATCCCCAGCAGCTCGAACACCTGCTGCTGAACATCTGCATGAATGCCAATGATGCCATGTCAGCGGGAGGGGAGTTCGCAATAGCGACCTCAGAGCTGATCCTGGAGGGGAGGATGCCCGTATACGGGAAGATGATGCCGCCTGGCCAGTATGTCTGCCTCACCATGGGGGATACCGGAATCGGGATGAGCCGGGAGCAGGTGGCTAACCTGTTCGACCCGTTCTTCTCGACGAAGGATGCTGCAGCCGGTGCCGGGCTCGGGCTGTCGATCATCTACGGGATCGTCAATGAGCATAACGGCTATATCGACGTAAGCAGTGAGGAGTCGGCTGGGACGGAGATCAGGATCTATTTTCCCGTACTCCAGGACTGACCGGCTGCTCCTTCCCACCCCCTTTTCATTACTGCCCCATATGGTATAATCACAGGGGGGCCTGGAACGGCCCGGACCCGTGATTCACGTCCTGGAGGTTGCGACATTGAAACGATTGAAAGGTATCCTCATCATACTGCTGCTTACGGCAGCCTCATCACTATTCGGTAACCAGATCAGTGACCTCTACCAGAACATGCTCGATGCCTTCGACCGGAGGCAGGTCGAATCCGTGGAACGCTACTTCCAGGATCTCAAAGATGTCCTTGGGAATCCCCAGTACAACGATGACAAGAAGAACATGTATGCCATGGGGTACTACCTCATCGGCGGGCTCTACCTCGACAAGGGGTACACCGAGGATGCCGGGAAGAACCTGTCCCGGGCCCTCGAGTACGCCGTCTCGGATGATATCAGGTATGGGATCTATGTCCTGCGGGCGAAGAACTACAGCCGGAAGGGACAATACGCATATGCCGCAGGGGCCCTGGAATGGGCGGTCTCTATCGGCGGGAACGACCTCGAGGGCACCTACTTCGACCTTGTTGATGCCTACTTGAAGCAGGAGAAGTTCGATACTGCCCTGAAGAAGGCGAACACTGCCCTGCAGAAGTACCCGAACAGCCAGAAGCTCTACCTGAAGCGTGCGTACATCTACTACAACAAAGGGGAATACCTCAACGAGATCGGGGATTACCGCAAGGCCCTGCAGACAGGGAGCGCGAGCCACCTTGAGATCTACAAGATGATCGTCGATGCATACTTGAAACTCTCTGACCTGAACTGGGCCCTGACGACCTGTGATGATGCCATAGCAAAGTTCCCCAATGACCGTGAGCTCCGTACCTTGCGGGCGGAGATCCATGATAAGAACGGGGATGAGGATAAGGCTCTCGCTGATTATAAGAAGGCGGTCTCGATAGACCCCTCATACGGCTATGGCTACATCTATATCGGGAAGTACTACCGCACGAGGGGTGACTACCAGGAAGCAGTCGATGCCTATACCGACGGGATCGGCAGCAGTGAGGCTGACTACCGGTACTATTACTACCGCGGCATCTCCTATGAGGCCCTCGGTGAGGATGCTGCTGCCGAGGCCGATTACCGGAAGGCGGTGGAACTGGAACCTGCACGGGAATACAACTATATCAGGCTGGGGAACCTCCTCTTCACGAACTGGGAGTATGAGGAGGCTGAGGCTGTCTACTCCGACGGGATAGCCCATGTCGGGGAGACGACCGAACTCTGCAACATGAGGGCCCGGTCCTATTTCCTGACAGAACGGTATGAGGAAGCCCTTTCAGACTTCACCCGGGTCATCGAGCTCGGGGGCAGGGACCTTGAGAACGACTACTACCTCAGGTACATGACCCAGGTCAAGCTCGGGAACCTGGAAGCCGCCCTTTCTGATATAACCCAGGCGATCCTGCACAGCCAGTACCCGGTAGCCGACTACTTCTCGGCGAGGGGAGGGCTGTTCGAAGACATGGGAAGGTCCGATGAGGCCCTCTCGGACTACCGGGAAGCCCTCAGGCTCGATGAGCTCGATTCCGAGGTCTCCCCCGATTCCTATGCCGATATCGCGGGGATCCTTCAGGAGCAGGGGCACTACGATGAGGCTTTGGACCATTACCAGTCAGCCATCGATGCCAGCGGTCCCTTCGATAAGCTGGATGAGTATTATCTGGGGCAGGGGGACTGCTACCGGGAGCTCTCCCAGGAGCTTTTAGCCGCCGGGAGTTACGGCTCGGCGATCGTGTTCGGGAGCAGCGAGGCATACTTCAACCGGGCTGAGCTGTACCGGGCTATGGGGAACCCCGCCCAGGCGGTTCCCGATTACGAGGAGTTCCTCTCCCGGCACCCGGGGGATATCGCGGCACTGGAAGGCCTGGCTGAATGTTCCTTCAACTCCGGGGATGCAAGGAAGAGCAGGGACACCTTCAGGAAGCTGACGGAACTGAAGCCGGGGAATCCCATCTACTGGGCACACGTAGGGAGGATCTCATTCCAGGGCGGTGATTACACGGCAGCAGTCGACGATCTCACCCATTCACTGGATCTCATGTTCCCTGATGGGATGGTCACCACCTGGACAGAGGAGATGTACTACCGTGCGTATGCCAATACGCAGCTTGGGAAGTATGATGAGGCCCTAAAGGATATCTACATCCTTATCGGGCTGAATGACTCGGTCTACCAGCAGTACCAGCTGCTTGGGAATGCGTATGAGGGGCTTGGTAATATGAAGAAAGCCGCCGAGAGCTATCGTGACATGGCCGCCTCCATCGAGAAGTACTCACAGGATCCTGACCTGCTCGATCTCGCTGCACAGGCCAGAGAGGCTGCTGACAAGCTGGATCAGTGAGCAGCCTTCAGCTCCTCAAGCTTCTCTTCGATCCGTGCCGGGTAATCCGGTAATGCTCCCTGGCTCGAGACGACGAAATCGGCCAGATAGGTGGCGAAGATCACGGCTTTCTTCACATCCCCGGTCTGGAAGAGCGCGCTCATGAAGCCGGCGGAGAAGCTGTCCCCGGCACCGACGGTATCGACGACCTTGACGTCACTAGGCTGTATATGCCCTGAGTCCTCAGCAGTATAGTAGTATGCCCCGTCCTTGCCGCAGGTGAGGATGAGTGTCCTGATGTTGTACTGCCCGGCAGCCCGTCGGTAGAAATCCTCCGCCCCGAGCTCTTCATCGAAGAGCAGTCTTGAGATGACCGGCAGCTCCTCGTCATTCACCTTCACGATGGTCGCATAGGTGAAGGAGTCCCTGATGACTGCGGCGGAGTAGAACTCCTGCCTGAGGTTCACATCGAGGAAGGCCTCCTTGAAGGAGAGCTGTGGTATGAGCGAGTGGAGGAACTCTCGGTTGTCCTCGGTACGCTGGGCAAGGGACCCGAAGTAGAAGAGGTCGAAATCGATCGCTTTCACGGCTTCTTGCTGCTCAGGATCGAAGGAGATATGGTCCCAGGCACTGAACTCGATGTCATAGCTGGGGATCCCCTCCTTGAGGGTGACTTCCACCGTCCCGGTCTTATGGTCGTTGACGGTGATGAACTGGTCCCTGATCCCGTGCGCCTTTGCTTCTGCCAGGCCTCGGCTCCCAAGATCGTCATCCCCGATGGCGGTGAACAGGTAGACTTCGGCTCCCAGTTTAGCGCAGTGCCCCGCGAAGTTCGTGGGGGCTCCCCCCAGGTAGTAGACTCCCTCGATATGGTCAAACAGCAATTCTCCAAAACAGGCAACCTTCATCTATTTCCACCCCTTACCGTAAGATATGCAAGATTACAATGTTTGGAACCCATTATTCAAGGTCCAGTGCCGGACTTTTCATACCTAAACCAGCCCTGCCTGTGGTACACTCTAGGTATGGGAATCTTCATACCGCTCTATATAGACCCCAACCACAAGCCTGGGGGGAGCCCGACCACTGACTGGGAGCACCTGGCACAGCTCGGGCATGATCATCCAGCGATACCGGTCATGGCCGTGATCAATCCGTACAACGGGCCTGGGCCCGGGGTGCAGGAGCATTACACGAGAGGTATCGGTCTCCTCAAGGCTTCCGGGATCCGGGTCCTCGGCTATCTGCCCGTGGGGTATCTGAAGACCCCGTCTGAGCAGGTCAAGTCCATGCTCGCGGACTGGTTCGCGTGGTACCCCGGGATCGACGGGATATTCCTCGACGAGTTCCCCTCTTCCTATGATCAGGCAGCCGCAGAGCGGTGCAGGCTGTTCGCTGAGACTGACACATGCTATGTGATCAATCCGGGGATGCGCTTCGAGGTGTCGCGGAAGGTCACGGACCTGCCGTTCTCCGTGGTCATCAGCTGGGAGAACCGGGAGTACCCGACCCTCACGGATTCCGTCATACAACTCGATGCCCTATCGCACCTGAACAAGCGTATGGAGCTGGGCTGTCTGGTCCTCGAACAGAGGGTCAAAGGGCGGCTGGTGAAGAAGCTGCTGAACCCGGTCTATGACTGGATGTTCATCACGCCGTTCAAGGTGGAGGAGAACCCATGGGGGAAGCTGGACCGGAAGGCCCTGGCAAAGCTCTTCTCACTCCAATCCTGACCTGGCCTTGGCCTGGTGTTCGAGGATGTACCTGATCAATACCTTAAGGAGCCTGGCCATGTGCCGCTTGAAGCCCATATGCTCTTTTAATGCCAAGATGAACTGGTCGAACGAATGCTTCTGGTAGCCGAGGAGTTCCTGGCCTTCCTCGGTGTCGAGCCAGTCTGCAGGGTAGGGCTGGTCACTGAACTTGTGTTCATCGAGCATGCCGAAACCGACAGCCTCGAAGATCGCGGTGTAGAACTCCCTCGCAGTGAGCTGCCAGCCCCCTGATGCCCCGCCCCCGATGAAGAGGGTCCTGCTGCCTGCTGTCTCCGGTTCCCGGCAGAGCAGGTCAGCGGCATTGAGCAGAGCTGCTGCCGCATCGATATTCCAGATCGCCTCGATCCTGGTATCAAGGTTCATCGAGAAGACCTCCGACATGAAGTCCTTCAGGGAGCCGGTCTCGGCAGACAGCTCGGTGTTGATCACGGCCCCGAACCGTTCGATGATCCAGGGGATCGACGACTTCCTAATCAGCTGTTCACACGCGATCTTCTGCTCCGTGTAGCAGGAGCTCGGTCTCAACAGATCATCGACGTGGAGGGGAGGGGTGCGATCGGCATCTGCCCCCATGATGCTCATGGAGGAGGAGAACACCAGGGCCGGATGGGGCATGCACCCCTCGATAGCTTCGAGGAGCCTCTCCGTCCCACCCACATTGACCTCCCGGGAGAGGTCTGGGTTGCGTTCACTGAACGGCGGGGTCACCGCTGCCAGGTGGATGACTGCATCCTGCCCCCTGACTGCCTCTGCGATCACCCCGGGTTCACGCAGGTCCCCCCAAAAGAGATGGACCTGCGCATCCTTTAGGCTTGCTGCCTTCTTCTTGTTCCTCACCGTGGGGAGATCGAAGACGCTCACCTCATACCCCCGCCGCAGTGCCTCCGCAAGGGTCTTCTCCCCGAGGTTCCCGAATGCCCCGGTGACCAGGATCTTTCTGTTGCCATGAAAAGCGACAGCTTGTTGGTTTCTATACATACCTATATAATAGAGACAGCATGACTGACAGGACAATGAGGACTTGGCTGTAGCCTGTCTGTTCCCGAACAGGTCAGGTATGTTCTGTTCGATTACATCCAGAATGGCTGCAAACAGCCATTGATCAAGGAGGAGTGCCTATGAAGCATATTGAGGCAGTATTCGAACCTGACGGGAAAGAGGACCGGAGGACCCGGTATACGAAGATGGTGCTTGCCCAGAGCCTGCTTGCCCTGCTGCAGGAGAAGGAGATCGGGCAGATCACGGTTACTGAGATCTGCCGGGAGGCTGACATCAACCGCAATACCTTCTACCGGTATTACTATGGGCCCGAGCACCTGTTGTCCACCATCGAGGATAGGTTCATGAAGATCATCACCCTGGCGATCAGCACTCCTGATGATATAGACAGCATGAGCCGTGACCTGTTGGGTGCCCTGCTCGACAACAAGGAGCTCAGCAGGCTGGTCTTCTCCGGTCACGGGGGAGGGAACCTCATGAAGAAGATCCTGCAGTCTACCCGGGAACAGTTTCTCGAAGAGTGGAAGCGGAAGGTCGGGCCGGTTCATGCAGGAAGGCTCGAGAAGATCTACCTCTTCGGGGAGGGCGGGATGATCGCCATCGTCACGAACTGGATACAGAACGACTTCAGGGAGGACTCCGATGAGATCGTATCCTATCTCAAGCTGGCAGATACCCTGATCCGGAGTGAGTTGCAGCAGGTCTTGTGAGGGTATTCACCGCAAAAAGTTCACAGAACGCTAAGATTTTTCCTGTATGCTTATACATTTAAGTAACTTTTTTTCCTATTATATGTTATTATAATCGAAATCAGATACCCTGCTACGAACAGAAAGTATGACGACTAAAAGTAAAAACTAACTGGTGTGTGAGGTTGTAGACGTGACAGACCCCATGACAGGCAGTGAAGGCCTGCAGGAACAGAACAAGAAGCTTGGGTTCATGGATCGTCTGGCAGTCCGCAGGATCACGGAGATGGAGCATGCTTTCACCATTGAGGTCTACGGTGCCTTCTTCGGCCTGCCCGGCCCTCCATGTATGGTAGCGTTTGAACTGCTTCCGTACCTGGAGGAGGAACTGTTCGAGATGATCGGGCACAACCCGAAACTCGATGACTGCATTCCCTACAGGACTCTCACGTAACAAGGCGGGATTATGGCAAAACTACATGTATACCTTGGGAAGGAAGGCTCAGGAAAGACTACCTGCGCTGCATTGGATACCATGCGGTCAGCGCTCGACGGGAGCCGTACGCTCCTGAACTCGATGGATATGCATAAGGGACTAGACCAGATCTTCGAGGTCGTCCTTGGCAGGAAGAACCGGAAGATCTCCTCGAACCTGACGCTGACCCAGACTGATGTGTCCAGGTACAGCCGTGAGTACCTCACCGGCAGGGAGAAGGAGCTGAAGAAGGTATTCCGAAGGCGGGGGACCCATGATGAACCTGCCTATGATCTCCTGCAGTTCTCGCCCGGCCTCGATGAGATGTCCACCCTGATGATCATGCAGGATGCACTCCTCTCAGACACCTTCGATGATATAGCGATCGACACGTTATCGACCCACCTCACGATCAAGGCCCTGACTTTACCCGGGCTCTCCCTCTACTGGATCGAATCCCTGCTCGCGAAGCGGGCTGATATCCTGGCGCGGAAGGCACACCTTGCCCATAAGGGGATGGATACGGGCTACGTCCTGGAAGACCCGGTATACACCCGCCTGCAGAAGATGCAGACCCAGTACCAGACATTGAACAGGAAGCTCCAGGACCCCGTGGCTGCGGAGTTCGTCCTCGTACTCAATAAGGACGTCATGAACCTCGAGGAGGCCGTGGAGATCAGGGAGCAGCTTGCCGTGTCGGGCATACGCCTGCAGCGGATCATGCTGAACAAGTGCCTGCCCGGTTCCCCCTGGCCTGACCAGGTTGCGAAAGCTTTCCCGGATACGGTCATCGAGATCATCTCCACCTACGGGAAGCCGATCACCGGCTTGAGCCAGCTCGAGAAGTTCTCCCAGCAGATCTACAACTACATCAGGGCATAAAGAATGCAGGATGACAACGTCATCCTGCATAGAAGTTAAAAGAAGGAGATAAGGGAGTTACCCTCTCATCTTTTTTACCAACAATTCAGCACACTTCATCAGCGGATACCCGGCAGGTGACCCGGTAAGGAGCGGCTGTGTCCCGATCTGCATGGTCACCAGCGTCTTCACCGTGACCCGGCTCTGGATGAGGAACCCGATCGCATTGATCAGCTCCCCGATACTGTGACCGCCATAGACTTCCCCGCCGAGGATCAGCCCGCAGTCATTTGCCACGATCAGCTTGACCGTCTGCTTATGGGTGTGGGCAAGGTTGCCGGGATGTGTGTCCACTCCCGTGAAGCTCGCACTCACGATATCGAACCCTTCCTGGGTAGCCCGTGATTCGGTGATGCCCGCTGTACCGAATGCATGGTCCCCGATCGCCGTGGAGTAGATGGCGATGGTCCCGGTGAAGGACTTGCAGGGGCTCAGGCCGTAGAGGTTCATGGCCGCGATCCTGGCCTCGGCACAGGCTGTCGATGCCAGCATGGTCCCGTCTACCTGTCGTGTGACGAAATCGTGCTTCTCGGCACAGTCGCCGACTGCCACGATATCGGAGCTGCAGGGCAGCACTCGCATGTATTCACAGGTCTTGATGAAGCCTCGCCCGTTCATCTCGATCCCGGTATCCTTGAGGATATCGGTATTGGGGACATAGCCCATGGAGAGGACGACGGCGTCAGCCTCGATGGTCTCCCAGGTGGAGAGAGTGATGCTCTTCACCATACCATCTTCCTCGTTGATCTCGGTGATCCCCTTACCGGTGATGATCTTCACCCCGCGCTCGGTGAGGTGTTCTTCAGCGATCTTCCCGAACTCCGGGTCGAATGCCTTGCTCAGGATGGTCTCCTCGAGTTCGATGAGGGTCACCTCGAAATCCCGCTTGTTCAGCTCATCGGAGACTTCGACCCCGATGAACCCTGCTCCGACGACGACGATCTTCTTCAGTGAGGAGATCGACTCGAGCATGGCATCGAGATAGACCTTGTTCTTCGGGATGGTGAACACGTTCTTCGCATCAGCACCCTTGAGCCAGCCCGGTTTGGAGGGCTTTGAGCCGAGGGCGAGGACGAGCTTCTTGTAGTAGATCTTCTCTCCGCTTTCGAAGGTGCATTCATACTCCTCCCTGTTGATTGAGGTCAGGGTGTCCACGACGATGCTGACACCCAGGTTCGTGAGCAGGGCATCCGGCAGGATGTTCTTGTCGCTGCTCTCCAGTGTTCCGAAGATATAGGGGATCCCGCAGGGGATGAGGACTTTCTCCTCTCTCCTGACGAGGACTACTTCCTTGTCGGGGTAGGTCTGTTTGGTGGTGATGGCAGACTGGAGGCCTGATGCTCCGCCTCCGATGATCAATACGTCAACATTTCGCATGATTGCGGCTCCTTTATTTTTTTTGAGAATGATTATCATTATTTACTATATAATCACATGATTCAAGGTAGCATATGCTAAATAAAGGATTTTTTATCGATTATATTAGCAGTGAAAGCTTTGGTTATGGTAGAATCCTATATGGTCTATATCGTCATGGGAGTATCGGGGTCGGGGAAGTCCACCTTCGGGAAGCTCCTTGCCAAACAGAAAGGAATCCCGTTCATTGATGCAGATGATGTGCATCCACCCGAGAACATCAGGAAGATGCGGGAGGGGATCCCCCTGGATGACCGGGACCGTCAGCCCTGGCTCGAACGTCTTGCTGAGATACTCGAAGAGCATGAGCAGGACGGGGTCGTCCTGGCTTGCTCTGCTTTGAAGGCCTCCTACCGCACGACCCTTACCGGAAGGCTCTCTGGAGCCTGTCTCCTGGTCTACCTGCGTGGGACCTACGATACGATCCACCGGATGATTTCCCAGAGGTCTGGGCACTTCTTCTCCCCTGATATGCTCAAAAGCCAGTTTGCCGACTTGGAGGAGCCGGAGGGGGCCTTCATCGTGGGACTGGACGATGATCCGGTCTTTTCAGAGATCGTGAAAGTTATCCCTTGACCCTCACGTACCGTGATACGGTAGTATCGGTACAGAGGAGTCAACGATGTACACGATCAGTGAACTCGCAGGTCTTGCCGGCATCTCGGTGAGGACGCTGCAGTATTATGATGAGATAGGCCTGCTCAAGCCGGCCGAGACACAGAGCAACGGATATCGCTCTTATGGCCCTCGTGAACTGAAGTACCTGCAGCAGGTCCTGCTCTACAAGGAGCTCGGGTACTCACTGCGACAGATCAGGGAAGTCCTGTATACCCCGGGATTCGACCTGGAAGCTTCCCTGCTGGAACAGAGGAGGCTGATCAGTGCGAAGCGGAACCGCCTGGGTTCAGTGATCGGTACCATCGACAGGACATTGGCAGAATTGAGGGGGGAGGCTGTTATGAGTGACAAGGACCGGTTCAACGGGCTCGATATTGATGAGATCCTGCAGGACCAGAAACAGTATGACGAAGAGGTCGACCGAACGTATGATCCCAAGCTGGTCGCCGAGAGCAGGAAGCGAACCGGTAAGTACTCGAAGGATGACTGGAAACAGGTCTTGGAAGAGGGCGGGAAGATAAACCAGGAGATAGCCCGGCTCATGCAGGCTGGGGCCCTCCCGTCTGATCCTGAAGTCCAGGAACAGGTGAAGCGCTACCATGCCTACATAGACCGCAGCTTCTACAGCTGCAGCATGGAGGTCTTCAAGGGGCTTGGATCCCTGTATGTCCATGACCTGCGGTTCACGGACTATTACGAGCAGATCGCTGCAGGGTTGGCTGCCTTCATCTCTGATGCCATAGCCTGGTACACAACCGAAACAGAGAATTGACCCGTGAACCATGTCTGTGACGCTCCCGGTATGGTATACTGTCAGTAATAAAAGCCTGCACACGAAGTCTGCACATCAACCTGATACCATGGGGGATATGTATGAAACGAGAACCTGCAGTACTGCTGATCCTGGCAGTGATCATCACCTTCACGGCAGCATCCTGCTGCCTGTTCGGTTCCGGGAAGACGGATGACAGCCGGGATGTCACCCCCACGGAATACAAGATCGCAGTGATAAACATGGAACTGAATGATACTTCAGATTCCTTACATGACCGGCAGATCATCAATGCAAGCAGCACGAATCCTGAGATCATAGACCTGACCCTCACCAGCGGTGTCGGTTCCCTTGCGTACATCCTGAACAATCCGTATGATGCATTAGCTGATGGTGCGACCTATGATGAGTGTATCATCACCCCCCTCTATATCGAGATGGAACTGGAGATTGCCTTTCATGTTCCTTCCAGCGCCGATGAGACTGGGTACAATCTGATCTTTTCAGCAGATGGGGATGAGAGCCAGACATTGGTACGATTCTACTTCAATCCTGACCCTGATCATGATTATTGGAGACGCGATATCGCGATCTATCTTTCTGGGATTGAAGATGGAACAGGTACCCCAGTTGCGGCATATCCTGACGGGTGGTACTGGCTCCGGAGAGTCATCGAACCTGGGGCAGATACCGATTTCTTCATCCTGGCTGAAGATGATGCAGCATCGTTCAGTCCTACACATCCTGCTTCCGGGATAGGGCCGGAATCCATCATCGACCAGTTTGATAACTCCGTATTCTGGGGTGCTGAAGAAGACTATGATGATGCCACGCATGAGACGGTCATCGATACATACAATGATGTCGGCGGCTTGAACGCCTCCTGGGATGATTTCACATTCCACACAGGATATACGATCAGCTGTACCCCGATTATTACGAATACCCTGAATTTCTGGTATGAGACGGATGCCTCGAAGATGTCGGCGACCATGGCATCTGACCTGGACGTCATCGACTTGGGACCTGACTATGATGATCCGTCAGTCTCTGGAAACGAGGAAAAGTACGGTGACTGGGGTTTCCACCCGTTCATGCCCTCGTTCACCAATGATTCCACCGCCCCGTAAGTTTTGTGTTGATTTATCTCTACTCTATGATGATATTACATACAAGGGAGAATTATTATGAAACTATATGATATAACCGTAAAAACCTCGAAACATGAAGATGTCTCACTGAGTGAGTACCAGGGAAAGGTCCTGCTGGTCGTGAACACTGCCACGATCTGCGGGTTCACACCACAGATCGAGGGGCTGGAGAAGATCTACAAGCAGTTCTCCGGCAAGGGGTTCGAGATCCTCAGCTTCCCGAGCAACCAGTTCAACGAGGCTCCGGGGACGGATGAGGAGATCCTTGAGTTCTGCCAGCTCAACTACGGCGTCTCGTTCAGGACCTTCGCGAAAGTAAATGTCAACGGCGAGGATGCATCCCCGCTCTTCACCCTCCTGAAGAAGGAGTCCCTGGGCAATGTTGTCGAGGAAGAGGGCGAGAAGGCTGAGTTCCTCCGGAAGGTAGGTGCCGGTCTTGCCGAGGGCGAGGTCCGGTGGAACTTCACCAAGTTCCTCGTTGACCGGGAAGGGAAGGTGATCCGGCGGTATGAGCCTATGGTCACACCCGAGACCATCGCCTCCGATATCGAGGCGCTGCTGTAACAAGAATAAGGGTCTCCCTTCTCTTGAAGGGAGACCCTGTCACACCTGCTGTGCTACTGCACCTGGGCCTTGCCCAGGGCATCCTCCACGGCGGCAAGGATTCCCTTGCTGGTGGCTGTTGCCCCTGAGATCGTGTCCACTGCAGTACTCTGCTGCTCTACCACGCTTGCCGGGATCAGTGATACAGGCCTGCTCCAGTACATCGGGCCGATCTCGTGGTGTTCGGTAACCGTTACCGATGCTACCGAGCTCTCCTCGATCGCTACTTCCACCACAATACCGGGGCGGAACCCGTCGGCAGTACCAGTGTAGATACCGTCAGTATAGGACTGTTCAGTCACATTGATCCCGAGCACTTCCGCATATGATGCGTGCCCGAAGAACCGTGCTGAGCTAAACAGCATGGTGATCCCCGCTACAAGCAGTATCGTGACTGCCAATGAAACCTTACTCATCTTTCTCATCTGTATCTTCTCCTTGTCCCTTCTTCTTTCTCGTGAATGCGAACCCGTAGGTGAGGGTTCCCGGTTTCGGGCAGGATGCGATGCACTCCATGCAGTTGATACACTGTGCATTCCGTACCTGCCTCTTCGTCGATATCACTACCTGTGTCGGGCAGGCCCTGTCACAGATCCCGCAGCTGACACAGCTCTCTTCATTCCTGCGTATGGTGAAGAGCCTGCCCAGGCTAAGCACCCCGTATCGTGCCCCTTCAGTGCAGAAGTACCTGCAGAACGGGCGGTCTATGACCAGGGAAGCTGCCAGGAAGAGTCCTAGCAGTACCCAGGCAGTCACCGTGATCGATGCGGCGACGCCGCTGATCGAACTGATGAAGGTGTTATAGGGGGCACTGAGGAATCCCAGGGCCATCAGCCCTGCTGTCCCGGCGGCCAGCAGGAGATACCGAAGCAGCCTCAGGTACTTCTCCGCCTTCTGCGGGATCGTGAGCTTGAACCGGAACAGCCGGTTGCCGAGCCTCCCCAACCATTCCTGCACCATCCCGAAGGGGCAGAGCCAGCCGCAGAACCATGCCCCGCCGATCAGGGCGATCGCCATAAGGGCAATCGCGACGATGAAGTCCTTGCCGACTATGGCGAACACGGTCGCTGTGAGGTAGAGCAGCTGGAACAGCAGCCTCAGTCCCTGGTACCAGGTGAATCGTGTCTGGTAGAATCTTCCTTTCTTTCTCATAGTCATTCCTGTATTACCTTAGTATTTAGCTAAAGATAACGGTTCCCGAGCTGTACGTCATCATGGTTTTGTAAACAGTGTGTAAAGAACGTGTAAATTCGATTCTTCGGAAAAGAAGCTGCCGCGAGATGGACTTGTGCGGTATAGTACTGGTACTTTTGTAGATGGAGAGTTCCATGAAGAAATACAGTCTCGAAGACAAGAAGATCCTCGCCTCATGGGCTGCTGACTGCGTAGAACGGGTGCTCCCGTTCTTCGAGGAGTCCTTCCCGGCAGATACCAGGCCTAGGGAGGCTTTGAGAGCCTGCAGGGAGTGGGTCCGAACAGGCGTGTTCAGCATGGCGGTGATCAGGGCGGCATCACTTGGGGCCCATGCAGCTGCCCGGGAGGTGAAGGGGCATGATGCTGCCTTCAATGCGGCACGGGCCGCAGGACAGGCGGTCGGGACTGCACATGTCCCCCAGCATGCCTTCGGGGTCTTCTATGCCCTGAGGGCCGTGGCAGCCGCATTCCCTGATGATGCGGAGCATCGGGTAGCCGAGGAGTATGCATGGCAGGCCGGGGGACTGCCTGAGCACTTGAGGAAGGAGTACCTCAAAAGGATGAAGGTCGAGAAGAGGAAGAGCGGGCTCTTCATCACGATCGTGAAGGATGCTGATTTCTAACTTTCATTCCATGATGGACTGCAGACTGCTGTCATTGATCGGTTTACGTACCCGGTGGAGGAGCACTGAGAGGATCAGGCAGTTGATGAGCGATGCAGCGGCGAAGAGATTCCACTTCGGGAAGCCTGACGCGAGATTTCCCACGAGGGAGAAGAGCTTGACGCTGATGGGGAAGCTGCCCTCCGTGTTGAGGAAGAGCAGGGGAGCCATGAACCCGTTCCATGCTGCGATGAATGCCAGGACCATGTTCACCCCGATGATCGGGAGACTGACCGGGAAGAGGATCAGCCGAAGGTACTGGAACGCGCTTACCCCCTCGAGGCGCGCCTGGTCCTCGAAGGAAGCAGGGATCTTCTCCATATAGGCGAGCGTCGTGAACAAGGCAGAGGGGATCGCGTGGTTGAGGTAGATCATGACGAGCGGGATGTACGAGTCGATCAAGTGAAGCCGCCGGAAGAATGAGTAGAGCGGGATGAGGGAGTGCATACCGCCATAGAGCCCGAGGATCTGGAGAAAGGTCATGACGCCGAAGGCGGTCCTGTTCCCCCGGTGCAGCAGGTAGTAGGCAGCAGGCATGATGATGAGGGGAAGCAGTAGGGCAGTGGAGCCTGAGAGCAGCAGGGTGTTGAGGAAGTGCCTGAGGATCCCCTCATCCACGATGATCTTCACATAGTTGGTAACCGTCGGGAAGGGGGGAATGAGCGAGTCTATGTAGCTGCTGCCGAGGCCGGAGAAGCTCAGCCAGATGACGATGAACACCATGAGCAGGGCCGCGATGATGAACAGACAGGAGAGGACCAGCGTGGTCAGGGTGAACAGTCTGGTGGCAGTCCGTGAGAAGCCCTGTGGGGTCCTCACCGGGCGGGAAGCTGCCCCGTCTTTCGAGAAGATGATCAGGTACACCAGCAGGGCGAGGGGGAACCCCGGGGAGAAGCCTTCCAGGAATCCCCTGGAGATGACCATGAAGCAGGTCAGTCCCGCGTGCAGGATGAGCGTAAGCCTGAAGGCCTTCCTGGAAACGATCCCGCTGACCGGATAAAGAACAGCAAGGATGATGCCCGGGATGCCGGAAAAGGGTACCTGCGCGAGACCGGTGAGCACTGCCGGCAGGATCCGTGAGCTGTTCCCCTTCCGGGCCCGCAGCCAGAGGAGCATGATAAGGATGACCACCCCCGCGAGGAGCACGGCATAGGCTGATGAGATCCCTATATCCTCCCGGGTCTGGAAGATCTCGTAGACCAGGACATCGAGGGTGGTCGTTGCCCCGATGATGAACCGGTCAGTGATCCCCGAGACCAGCGGCGGGCCGCCCGAGGTCATGAGGAAGATGACATTGAACTCCTTCAGGAACTTGATGACGTTCAGCACCGACATGACGGCGATCGCATTCCTGATCTGCGGCAGGTAGACATACTGCAGGACCTGCCTGCTGTCTGCCCCGTCGATCATGGCGGCTTCCCTGAGGCTCCCGGGGATGCGCTTGAGGCTGCTCAGGAGGACGAACCCGGTAAAGGGGACCGAAAGCCAGACGCTTACCCACAGTGTCGAGCAGAATGCCGCAATCGGGTCGGTGAGCAGGTTTATATGGATCCCCGTGAGCGTGGAGAAGAGCGAGGTGCCCCCGTCCCCATGGAAGAAGGACCTCCAGACCGGGACGGCGATATAGACGGGGACTGCCCAGGGGATGACCAGGGAGAGGTAGAGGAGCTTGCCCCTCCTTCCCCGCATGAAGATCCGCCAGGCCAGCAGGAGGGAAGTTCCTAACCCCAGGACCGTGTTCCCTAGTGCCCAGACCAGACTGATCCTGAGACTGTAGGAGAAGCCCCGGTCTGAGAGGAGGTACCGGTAGTTGTCGAACCCTGCGGGGCTTCTCTGCCCGTAGATGTCGTGGAAGAATGAGGTGACCACCGCTTCAGCGAACGGGGCGACTCCTGCAGCTGCGACGATGAGCGCCGCCGGAAGCAGCAGCTGCCACCTGGTGTGAAGCGATGGTCGTATCCTCATGGTCAGTCCAGGATGAGGCGGGTCACGCTCCTGACTGCCTTGATGCCGGCAGGCACGAGGTCAGCTTCGGCATCCCATACGATGATGAGGGGGGCTTCATTCTCAGAGAGCTCACTCCCGTCACCGTAGTACATGGCCAGGATGACATCGCTGTTCCCGGCTACCTCATCTGCAGCGAGGGTGATCGAGTACCTGTCCGAAGCTTCGACGGTGACCGTGTCGTAGCCGTCATAGTGTGCAAGGAATTCGAACAGGGGAAGACCCAGGTAGCTGACAGTCTCCCCGCTCTTCTTGTTGAAGTAGTTCACGGTCGTTCTCTGTGAAGTCACGCCGCTCTGGATCGTCTGCCGGTCGAGCTCCTCGGTCCCTGCAGCGCTGTCGATGGAGAGGGTGAAGTCAGTGAAGGAGACATCCTTGATCTGCACCTTCTTCACCATACGTGCAGAGATGTGACCGGTGATCTGGGGTGTGTCGGGGCCGACCTTCACCAGGCGGATGTATCCCGGGTCTTCCGGCATATACTCCCCGTCTTCGATGAATGCGAGGATCCAGGTCCCGTCTGCCTGGTCAAGCAGCTGTGACCCGCTGTAGTCCATCTCGTAGCCGTCAGTGGCGATGATGGTCACACTCTGGTCAGCCGTGAGCGGGAACACGTCGCTGATGAGGTCCACGAGCTTGACCCCGCCCCAGACGTGGGTGAAGACGTTGTCATAGGTGTTCTTGTACTCCCCGGGACCTTCGATGAAGTAGGGATGATCCTCGAGCTCGGCAAGGGTGAAGGTCGCTGTCTTATCCCCGATCTCGAGGATGAACTCGAACTGGTTCTCCTCGAGCGCCACCGGTGCGAGTGAGGTCTCGATGGAGACGATGTCCTTGACCTGGATCTGCCCCGGGATATCGCCGACGAGCATGGGGAGGGTGCTCTCCCCGTCCTGAGTCACTGCGAGGTAGATCCCTTCTGCCGGGTAGTCAGCCGTGTTGAAGGTCGCGGCAAACCCGTCCGCGGCGGTCACGGTGATGTCATAACCTGCATCCCAAGCCCCCTGCTGGAAGCTATAGGGCATGGACCCGTCCGCATCGTCGATCATGGCGATCACTTCCGAGAAGGCGAGGGCCGTATAGGTCCTCAGCTCCCCCTTCTTCTCGAACTGGACAGTCTCCAGCCATTTGGGATCTGCAGCTGCCTGTGATTCCCACAGCTCGTCCGTCCGGACCCCTGTGAGGGTCACATGCCACCCTTCACCTGCCGGTGTCGCATGGGCGACTGCATCGACTTCAGTCTCTGCTGTCACCTCGACGGAAGTCCCGCTTTCGGTGGTGGTGCAGCCTGCCAGCAGCAGGATGCCCAGCATCAGTAAAAGAACGCCTAAGAATCTCTTGTTCATCAGTTACTCCTGTTAAAGTTTTTTCTTATATTCGGTATTACACTGCTACGGCAGTGTCTCCTTCAGTAATCGCTCTCCCTGTTCCAGGACTGCGGAAGGGCTCAGCTGCCCGGAGAGGGCGAACCTCAGCAGCTTCCACATGATGTTCTTGTAGGCTGCATAGGATGCCGTCGACGGTACTGTCTGGCCGTGGGAAGCCTGGTCGGTTATGGTCCGGTAGTAGGCAGTGCTCTCCTCAAGCAGCTGCTGTGCATAGGTGTTGGCCGGGAGCTTGAAGAGCTGCTGGTTGAAACGGGTCTGGACCTCGATTCCCATGAGGTAGGAGAGCAGCCGGTATGCGAGGACCGGGTGCTTTGACTGCCGGGTGAGGCCGATCGCCTTGTAATCGAGCATGGGGGAGACAGGCAAGCCTGTCCGGTCATTGACCAGTGCCGGGGCTACGGCGAACGGGATCCTAAGTTCCTGGAAGTAGGGGATCGAGTAGGAAGCCGAGTAGATCACCCCGGCACGGCCTGAGGCGAAGAACGAGATCATGGCATCACGCTCGAGCGGCGTGAAGTATTCCTGCTGCGCGAGCTTCACGATGTAGGAGAGGGCTGCCTCAGTCTGGGCATCGTCAAGGATGATCGACCCGTCCGGTTCGGTGAGGCGCGCCTTCCCGAAGCTTGCCTGGAAGGGCATCAGCCAATAGGAGGAGTAGGCATTCCAGCTCATGGGGACCGGGACAGTCCCGACAAGCGCAGCGACTGCCCGCTCCAGGTCGGAAAGGGTGAGACTCGATCCTCCCGGCAGGTCTATGAGTTCCGGGTTGTAGATCAGAAGCTGAGTGTCATAGTAGAACGGAAGGGCCCATTGCTTTCCCTGGTAGGAGAAGGTGTCAAGCCCCTGTCGGCCCAGGCCCGTCGAGAGGTATGCAGGAAGGGGCTGCAGGGCCCCTGACTCGACGAGGCTGTAGAGATTCCCGGGAGAGCACATGATAAGGTCGGGAGGGTTCCCCCCACCCCTGAGAACGGAGACCAGGCGGGATTCCGGGTTCGGGATATGGAGCACCGTGACCTCGATACCATTGCGGTCCGCGAAGGCTGAGATCTCGGTTCTCAGCTCATCCTCGCCCTCCCAGCTGACCCATATCTCTAGCTCATCATCGAGGAGTTCTTCCCCCTCGACCGATAAGCTCTCAGTGTTCTGGAATATAAGACCGTCATCGAGCTGAATGGACCATACCCCGGCATCCCGGAAGAGGTAGGAGTGCTCAAGCCGTTCTGCCAGGCTGTCGTCCGATATAACAACCCCGTCAATGGTGATCCGCCATGCCTCGAACATCACGGGGATGAGCTGTGACACAGCAATACCCAAAGAGGACTCCGAAGAGACCAGCCCGGCGGGGAGGGGTGAGATGAGTTCTGTGAGTTCAGTATCATGCAAGGACTGGTATGGCTTTCCGTTCACGCTGACTTCGAGACCGGACAGCGGGAAGACCACACAGCACAGGATCATGATACCGCAAGAGAGAGTTCTTCTACCAAACATCGCTTCCTTTCCAAATACGGGAAGGGCACCAGTTTCCCAGGTGACCTCTAACGGTCGCAGTCCATAGCAGGGGCCGTAGGACTTGCTGACTCGGAAGTACGCACTCATTGTAACGTAGTGCGGGCTTGGAGACAAGTGGTTATTGACTGTGAGAAATAGATATTTTTTTCAATAAATAGTTTGACAGATAGTCACTTTGCCCTAATAATGGTAATGCAACAAAGAACAACAGGAAAAGAAAAACTTATCAGTTTGATGGTTTTTACTAACATACCGGGTCATGGTACAGCCCCTCTGTATCATGGCTCATTTTTTTCTCCCGACCCATACCGTGTCGATCACCTTCTGGAACGATCGTTCAGGACCAGGCACCTCATGATACCCCTTCCTGCGCAGCCTCCGCATCTGTGCTGCCGTCAGGTCATCAAGATACTCATACTCACGGTCGATGACCTGCCACCGTTCCCAGGCATACCCGGGCAGGGACATGGTAAGGTACCGGGGAGGGGGAGAGAAGCGCAGCGGTTCAGCCACGGGATCGAAGTAGTTCGTCCTGCGGTCCCCCGGCTGTGGTACCCCCGCGCATACTGCCTCTGAGAGTCCCGGGTAGGTCCCGAAGACCCAGAGCTGGAGGTCGGTGTCCCCGGCATATGAACCTTTCATGCCCTCCCAGGAGGTGAGGATGGCATCAAGCCCCCGCAGGGCCTGGGTACGGTAGTGATGGGGTATGAACCTGTTGGGATTCTTCGTCCAGGGGTAGATCGTGATCTTGGCTGAACAGTCACCATACTCCTCCACATCGGCGACCGGCAACTCTCTGTTCGACTCGATCCAGTCTGTCATGCGGAGGTCTATCTCCTGCGGTGTGGGCATGTTCAGCGACCTGATCACTGCGGTGAGGCAGATGAGGAAATGAGGGATCGATACCAGGGTCTTCAGCAGCTCCTGGTCCCGCTGGTAGATGATCAGGCTGTGATAGACGATGACCGTGAGGGTCAGCCCCCCAGCTGTCCGCAGGAGGACCCGGTTCGCGACGGGGTAGGAGATCACGAAGAAGGTGAGGATGAACGGCAGCAGCCTGAACCAGATGAGGTCCGGCCCGTACCAGTGTGCTGCGGAGTAGACCGATACCACTGCCAGGAGTATGAGGAGGAGGTTTCCGGCGGAGAGGTCGATCCCCGAACGCTGCTGGTCCCCGGCATAGACCTCGTAGACGAGGGTGGTGATGATCAGGAGCAGGAGCAGGCTGTCGATCAGGAAGAGATTCTGATGGATCAGGATCTCGATAGACAGCGCTGCCCCGAGCCCCAGGGCACTGAGGGCCGCATATACCCGGTACCCGTGTCGACTGATGAAGATGGCAGCCGGGGAAGCCAGGATGAGTATGAAGGGGATGAGCATCAGCCCCTCGGCAGTATCATCGGGTATGACCGGCTGGATCCTGGTGCTGAGCACTGCCCCGAGCAGGCAGGCGTAGAAGAACCAGCGATCCATCAGCTTCTCGAACACGGCACCAGACCTCCTTATCAGTAGATATAGTTGACCCCGACCATGCAGGTCAGGGATGTCCAGCCGGGATCGGTATTCCCCCAGGAGAAGAGGTCGTCATCATCCCCGACTTGCCCGATGAGGTACCCCAGGAGGGAGAACCCCTGAAACACATTCCAGGACCCGCCCGCGGTGACCTGTGCTGATCCGTCGATCGGGGAATAGATCGACCGCAGGGAGAGCGATACGGTGTCATTCGGGGTGAAACCGATCTCGGGATAGAGGAAGATACCGTAGTCCTTCCCCCCGGCACTCTCTGCCCAGCTCTCATAGGGCTGGATCAGTGACTCGAGCCCCAGGGTGAGCGTTCGTACCGAGTCAATCTGGTGGATGTAGAAGAGCCCTGCGGTAATATCGAGGGAGTCCTCGAAGAGGGTCCCGGCCGTATCATAGCCGGGGCCGGGAAGGCTCACGGCACCCGAGAGGTACCAGTCAGCCTCGAGATTCCCCTGCAGTCCCAAGGACAGGCGGTGCTCATAACCTGTCTGGGCAGCATCATAGGTGAACATGTAGCCGGTCTCGAGTTTCAGGCTCTCGATGGTGGTATAGAGCCTCCCTCCTGCTGAGAGGTGCCCGAGATCCATATCGTCCGGCGGAAGGAGGACCGCCTCGGCGAAGGAGAACCGTCCCAGGGGGACATTCACCGAGACCAGCCAGTCTGTGTCACTCCTGACTTCACTCGAGGTCAGGTCCACTGCGGTGCTCAGGCTGTCGAAGAGGATGTCCCCGGCGTTGAAGACGAACCCGTCCCCCCAGCTGAGGCGGGTCTTCCCCGCCGTGAGCCTGAACTCGGGGAACCGGGCTTTGACGTAGGCCTTGTCGAGGGAGACCAGGGCGAAGGAGAGGTCCTTGGGCAGTCCGAAGTCCGCAGTGGAGATGTCAGGCATGACGATCGAGAGGGCGACCTCACTCTTCACGTTCCTGTTGCCGGTCGAACTGTAGGACAGCTCCGCACTCCCGGCAGGGGTGGTAAGCCAGGAGACGTCTCCTGCGGTATCGATAGTCCGCAGGACGGTCTCGAACAGCGAGTAGTCCATGGTGAGGGTCCCGTCTGCATACACAGCCGCAGGAATCGCGACCAGCAGGGCAAGTACTATGGTCAGGAACTTCTTCATACGGTACTCCTACCAGGAGAGTTCTTCGAGCGAGAAGATATCATCATCGACCCGCGCATCGAGATCAAGGCTCTCAAGGACCATGATCGTCTCGGTATCGGTCTTCATCTTGTCCGAGATCCTCGTCTCCACGGCCACCTCGAGCCCGTCGAAGGTGCCGGTCTCAAGGACCTCAAGCTCCTTGAGCAGCCTCCCTGATTTCGTGTAGTACTCCCCCTTCATAACGAGGTAGTTGTCCTTGGAGATCCAGACGATCTCCTTGGGGTAGGGGACGGACCTGGTCTTTGCCGTCAAGGTCAGGACGTAGCAGTCCCTCCCAAGGAGGGCCTCCTCCCCGCTCAGGACGATGTCGTACTGGGAGAGGCGGTCCTTCCCGCCGGTCATGTCCTCGTAGGAGATATCGGACCCGAGCATCCCCTGGCGCAGGGCTGAGCCCTGCATCCTGATGAGTTCCTCAGCATCCGGGTAGTAGAGGTAGATGGAGTCATCAGTCCTCAGGACCTTCTGGCCCCGTTCGGCGACACTGGTGAACTCGATCAGGGACTCCTCGGCCCCCCGAGACCAGGCGTTGAAGGTCGTGACCTTGGTCCCGAACCGGTCTGAGATCCTGAACTCCCCGGTCGAGTAGGAGCTGTCGAAGGTCTGGAGCTCGTCGGCTTTTCGCATGATCTCCTCTGCCGTCATGGCAGACAGGAGTGAGACTGAGAGCAGGAGGAGTACCATGCTTGTCATGATTCTGTATCGTTTCATTTCGTAACCTCTCTAGATGTAACGCAACGCTTCAACCGGTTCGATCCGTGAAGCCTTCTTGGACGGGATCAGCGTAGCCAGGGATGCGATGGCGATCGCATAGAAGAATACGATGATCGTGATCGGGACATTGACCTCCGGGTAGAGGATCGATGACATCTCGAAGTCCATGCCGGAGAGGGCATCGGTGAAGTCTATCCCCACCCTGCTCAGGATGTTGGTGAAGACTACCCCGAGCGTGACCCCGAAGAACGAGCCGATCGTCGAGATGAACATGCCTTCCAGCAGGAAGAGGCGTACCAGTTCCTTGCCGTGCATCCCGAGCGCTGCCAGGGTCCCGATCTCCCGCATACGCTCGAAAATGACCATCATCGTGGTATTGATGATGACCGTGCTCCCGAGGAGGAAGAAGAAGACACCCATGAAGTAGTAGATGTACTGGGCGATCTTCAGGAACCCGTACATGACATTGAGGTCTGTCCATGCCTGTATGTCGAACTCCGTCC
Source organism: Spirochaetia bacterium (assembly GCA_963677595.1). Taxonomy (GTDB): domain Bacteria; phylum Spirochaetota; class Spirochaetia; order CAKZLE01; family CAKZLE01; genus CAKZLE01. Next base: position 267,959 of record OY782041.1, on the reverse strand, counting down.
CGGTCGTCTGCATGAGTGCCTCGCCGATCACGGGGATGAGGTCCTTCTCCTTGGCATCCTCAGCAGTCTTGATAAGGATGTTAGAGACCCCTCCGTCCATCTTCAGGAAGTACTGGGCCCGGCCGAGCGGCATCCAGAAGGTGGATGCGTTCATGTTGGTCACCGGATAGGAGGCGATCCCGACGAGTTCCACGGTGATCGCGTTGGTCCCCCGTGCGGCGGTGGTGGAGAGCAGGGTGACCCTGTCCCCGATCGCTAAGCCGAGGTTGTTCGCCAGCAGCCCTCCCATGATGATCTCATTCTGCCCAGCTGCAGGGAGCCTGCCGTCGTAGACGATAGCTTCGATATCCTTATTGTAGGCAGCCTCCTGCTCGAGGTCGACGCCGACCCCGAGCGCTCCATGGGTCTCCTCGTCGATATAGATACTCACGGGGAAGTTGATCCTCGGCGTATAGGCCTCGACACCGTCGATGGAACCGAGCACCGGGGCGATCGCATCCCAGTCGACGGTCAGGTGTACCGGGTTGTACCGCTCATACTCCTCGAAATCCCTATGCTGGATCTGGATGTTCCCGGTGTAGTAGTTCTTGAGATTGTACTCCATATCGTTCGACATGCCCGCGATCATGGCGAAGAGCATGACGATGCTCATGGCCGCGACCGCGATCGCCACGGCTGAGAGGATCGATCTCCGCTTGTTCCGTGATATGTTCTTCAATGCTGTCATCATCAGTTTCTTGTTCATACGGTCCTCCTACTGGTGTCTCAGGCATGATGGGATATCCATCCGCAGAGCCCGGTTCGTCGGCAGGATGGCGACGAAGGTCGAGATGATCGTCCCGGCGAAGAACGCCCGTATGATCGTTCCGGGGTTCCAGGCTCCCCTGAAGATCCCCTGGATCCTGTACCCGATATCCATCTCCCGCATGATGAAGGTGAAGTCGATCCCGTAGTTGACGATCCAGTAGTCGGCGAGGATGCCGAGGATGACCCCCAGGAACGAACCGACCATGCCTATCCCGGCTGCCTCGATGATGAAGGCGATCCTGATCTTGGAATCAGCCATGCCGAGGGAGCGCATCATGCCGAGTTCCCTGATACGCTCGAAGATAGCCATGAGCATCGTATTGGAGATACCGACTGCGGCGATCACGAAGATGAGCAGGAGGATGACGCTCGTCCCTCCCCGCTTTGCCTCTGCCAGTGCCAGGTAGTCGAAGGCCATAGCCTCCCAGCTCATGACGGAAAGGTGGTCGCCGTTGAGCAGTTCCTGGATCTTCGGCAGTTCGGCATCGACATCTGCCTGGTCGGGCAGCTTGATGTTGATCTCCGTCGCGGCCCCGTCCATGGCGAGGTAGTAGTCTGCCGTATCGATGGGGATCATCAGGAGGGCCCTGTTCACGTTCGGGTTCGGGCAGTTGACGATACCGACGATCTCGAGGTCGATCGCCTCATAGAACCCCCCGTTGCCGCGGGTGACGACCGTTACCCAGTTGCCCACCGATGCGTTTATATCCTCGGCGAACCAGGAACCGAGGACGGCAGCGTCCTCTCCCGGTTCGAGGAACCGCCCGTCGATCAGGGTGTCGGAGAAATGGTAGACATCATAATCGCGGTCCGGGTCGATGGCCGTGACGGTCACCGGCATGTTCCCGTCCTCCCCGAACTCAGCAGCGCTGAGGATCAGGTCACCGGTGAAGCGGATGCGCTTCGTGGCGGTGATCCCGGCCTCATCGAGCCGGTCTAGGATCTTATCTGGATCCTCGATGTTGACATCGAGCGGGTACTGAAAGCGATCGTCCCAGTAATCCTCATGGAGGATCCTCGCTGAAGCTGTCTCATACCACTTGAGGTTCCTGACTGACTCATATTCAGCCCCCATGAGCATGGCGTCTATGAAGATGTACATCATGATGCCGACAGCGATAGCGCCTGCGGTGATGAGGGTCCTTCTCTTATACCTGGTCAGGTTCTTGAACGCCAGGGAAATGAGGAATTTCATCATGGCCTCCTTTCATCACTCATGATCTGTCCGTCATGGAGCATGACCAGCCGGTCAGCGTAGTCCATGACCATCCTGTCATGGGTCGAGAAGACGAACGTCGTATTATGCTTCCGGTTCATCTCCTTCATCAGTTTCAGGATATCTTCGCCGGTCTTCGAGTCGAGGTTTGCCGTCGGCTCATCCGCCAGCACGATGTCCGGCTGCTTGATGAGCGCGCGGGCGATGGCCACCCGCTGCTGCTGCCCTCCCGAGAGCCGGTCGGGCCTCCTGTACTCCATCCCCTCGAGCCCGACCTCCTTCAGCAGTCCCAACGTCCTGCTCTTTACTTCGGCTTCAGGTACATCGAGCAGGGAGAGGACGAACGAGACGTTCTCATAGGCGGTGAGTACCGGGATGAGGTTGTAGGTCTGGAAGATGAACCCAAGGTTGATCCTCCTGAAGTTGGTCTTCTCCTTCTTCCCCATGGTGGATACCTTCTCCCCGTTGATCGTGATGTCCCCGCCGTCAAGGGCGTCGATACACCCGATCAGGTTGAGCAGGGTTGTCTTCCCTGAGCCTGACGGCCCGGCGATGGAGATGAACTCCCCCTGCTCGATATCGAGCGATACCCCTCTCAGTGCATGTACGACTGACTCCCCCGCATGGTAGTCCCGGATCACGCTGTCGATCTTGATCATTGCATTGCCTCCCTCTTATTGCTCTTTCTTCTCGTTAGTTTTCTCGTTCTTCTGTTCGAGCTGCTGCGACTTCTGCAGTGCGGCAGTTCCCAAGGCTGCTCCCAGGTTCATCTGGTCCAGGGCGGAGGAGGGGAGCATCATCAACGTACTGTTCTGCCTGATCCCCTCGTACACCATGTTCATGGATCTCAGCTGCAGGGCGGTCGGGTTGTTCTCATACCGCTTCGCAGCCTCCTCGAACTTCTTTGCTATCTCTACCTCGGCGGTACTGAGGATGACCCTCGACTGCCGCTCCCGTTCAGCCTGGGCCTGCTTGCTCATGGCGTTCTCCAGCTCCTTCGGGATGATGATCTCGGTGATCTCAATCGAGAGGATGGTGACTCCCCAGGGGTTCGTCTTCTTATCGAGCGTCTGCTGGATCCTCTTGCCGAGCTCATCCCGCTCGGAGAGCAGGGAGCTCAGGTCATTCTGCCCGATGGCATCCCGCAGGGCTGTCTGGGCTGAGAGGATGACCGCATCCACATAATCCTCGACCTCGAGGACGGCCTTCTTTGCATCCCAGATCATCCAGAAGGCCAGGGCATCGACATGGACCGGGACAGTGTCCCGGGTGATGGTCTTCTCGGCGCTGAAGTCCGTCGCCCTGATACGGGTATCGACGAAGGCGGCGATCCGGTCGATGAAGGGGATGAGGAAGAAGAGGCCCGGACCATGGACCTTCTTGAACTTTCCCATCCTCAGGATGACCACCTTATCCCATTGGTAGATCAGCTGCACGGAGGAGGAGACGAGGAAGCCGAGGGAGCCTGCCAGGCCCATGATGGAATAGGAGAGGTCGAAGTTCGCCATCAACGAGACCCACAGGCCGATGGTGAGCAGGACGGTGACCACCCATACCGGCAGCAGCGACATGATGATCCCCCCGAAGAGGATCCCGATTGCTATCTCGACGATACTCATGGTGTTGCTGTCGGGGTAGATGCCGAGCTGTACCACGATGCCCGCAACGATGAACAGTGCGAGCACCAGCAGAGACAATGCATGGTATGAGTAGTCCTTGTTCAGTTTCTTCGGTTTGAAGTTCTTGATCTTCTCATTCTTCGATTCAAAGAAATTCATCTTTTCGTATCCTCCCTTATCGGCTGCCGTCGCGGCCGAGTTCCTCTAGATAATCCAGGAGTTCATCAATGGTGAACCCGTAGGAGTTCGCTTTCGACACGAACGATTTCGAGAGTTCAGCGAGAACCTCTTCCCGCTGGACTGCTGTCAGTTCGATCTGCTTGTCACTGATGAACGTCCCGGTCCCCTGCTGGGTCGTCACGATCCCGCGTATCTCAAGCTCGTTATAGGCACGTGCGACGGTATTGGGATTGATGCTCAGGTCTACTGCAAGCGAACGAACGGTCGGCAGCTGGTCCCCCTGGGTCAGCCGCCCGTCGGCGATAGCCATCTCCACTTGCAGGATGACCTGCTTGTAGTAGGGGACGCCGCTCTTGGGATCGAGACTGAATTCAAGTCTCTGTAATCCTAGATCTGTCACAACAGTCAAGCTCCTTCTTTGTATTATTGTACTAAAGGATTAGTACAATAATACTATAGTACAAGTAGATGGTGCCGTCAAGCTTTGCCGCTGAAGATTTTCCTCGATTCCCATGTAGATGCTCCCCCGGGATTTCTGGTATCATGGGGGACAGCAATAAGGGGGTATAGACCATGATCGATATACAGTACGCGGAACTGATGGAGCAGGTACAGAGAGGGGCGTTCCTCACGGTGGAGACACCGACAGGACTCAATACCATGACGATCGGCTGGTTTGAACTCGGGTTCTTCTGGAGGAGGGAGGTCATGACCGTGGGGGTCCGTCCGTCACGCCATACCTTCGCGCTCATGGAAGGGGCTTCTCACTATTCCGTGACAGTCCCCCGACCAAAGCAGTTCGCGAAGGAGCTGGCCTTCTGCGGGACTGAGTCCGGGCGGGACCACGACAAGTTCGCCGTCTGCAGTCTGCCGCTGCAGTACCATGAAGAGGGGCATATACCCTACGTGGCAATCCCGGGGGATCACCTCTTCGGGAAGATCGTGAACACCTCAGTCATGGAGAAGGATCATACTGACCGTTCCCTGGACAAACACTACCCGCAAGGGGACTACCATACGCTCTATACGGCCGAGATCATCCATCATCTGAAGCTGCAGTAGTGTACTCGGTCTCCCACAGCCCCTCGAGCTGTTCGGAGACCTGCTGCAGCAGGTACTGGGTCGTGTCAGTGATGAAGGTGAGCCTCTGCTTACGGTTCATCTCCTGGTCCTCGAGCAGCCGTGAGAGCTGGATCGGTTCTCCCATGAGGATGACTGCATCCTTGTTCTTCGGGGTGTAGCGGGTATTGATGTTGCCTCCTTTCATCCGGTTGAGGACGTCGAGGAGGTTCAGGGCATACTCACAGCACCTGCCGAGGGAGCATCCCGGGTAGATATAGGACGGGTCAAGATACTCGAGCACATCGATGATCTGGGAGTGGCGCAGGTAGATATGGGCCTGCACGGCATCCAGGTCAGCCAGGCTCCTGCCCAGCGGCGGCAGGGCTGCGGGGTCCCGGTCCTCGGGCTTGAGCGCATAGGCGCCGGTATACCTGATGCGGAAGAGCCGGTCGAGCCAGCTCTCTTCGGGAGTGAGCCCGGCGAGCTTCTCAGCCGTGTCGAGGCCGGCCTCGCAGATCGAGGCGATCCGTTTCTCGAAGGATTCCCCACACTCCAGGTGGTAGAACTCTTCCAGGAGGGATAAGGTCCTGTCGGTGAGCTCCCTGAGCAGGTCGATCACCGGTGCGTGTTCCTTGCCGAGGATCCTGATGCCGGTCTCCTCCTCCCAGCGGTCCACCATATCGCGGATGAACTGCTCCCGGTGCTCGCTGTGCTTATAGCCCACGGCGATCGGGATGATCGAGACATCCTTGGTACTGGCCTCCCCCCAGGAGGCAAGGGAGGAGATCCCCGAGGAGATATCGGAGCACTTGTACATATGGTAGGTCACCTGGCTCTCGGGGGCGAGGGCCAGCGGGAATGTGCCGTCCTTCATCTCTTCCCGCAGGATATCGAGCCCCTTCCTGTTGGACCACCGGTTCTGGACAGGAACGCAGCCGATCCTGGGAAAGAGCCATACGGCAGCACGGCCTGCCCAGTTCAGTACATCCCTGCCATAGAGGAATCGTGCATGGGGGATGATCTTCTCTCCCTTCTTCCGCGACCGGTTGAGCTTGCGTATGGATCGGTTGAGCCGCTTCGAGAGGGCATACATCATGACCGGAGCATCTTCCTTCGCGACATGCCTGAACGCAAGGATGAGCCGTCCTTCCCCGTCATAGAACTTCTGCAATTCCTGGATCAGGATCTCCTCATGCATGATGCCTACCGACCGCACCCCCTCGAACAGTCTCATATAGGCCCCGCCGACGATGGTCATGAATCTCCTCGCAGCAGCGGAGTAGCGGGGAGCGACGAACCCGATCCCGTAGGTCGCCCGGGGAAGCGTCTGTGTCTTCTTCTCTTTTCCCATGCTATTCCCCTGCCTCAGCCGGTTCGAGCCGGTTGGCGATCATCTTCTCATAATACTCCCGGCTGATCGGGTACTGTGCGAGGATGATGATCCCGATAAGGTAGAAGATGACCGGGAAGGGCCCGCACACCAGCTTGATCCCCAGGATGGCGGAATCGGTAGCGACCGTGTCGGGCTGGTACCCGGCGATGGAGAGGATCCAGCCGTTGAGCGCCAGGGCCAAAGCCTGGCCGATCTTGCTCAAGAAGGTCCAGAGACTCGAGAATACACCCTCCCGGCGTACCCCGCCGTAGTGGATGCTGTCGTGTTCCACGACATCCGGGAGGATGGAGTGGGGCATGACGTAATGGGTCGAGAGCCCGATGCCCGCAGCAGCCATGATCACGCAGGCGACTATCGGGCCGAGCTGTTCCCCTGCCAGGGAGAAGAGCAGGACCCCGACCGACATGATGCCCATGCCGATGTTGTAGCTGTTCTTCTTCCCGATGCGCTTCGAGATCCTCACCCAGATCGGGATGAAGAGGAGGCTCATGGTGAGTAGGAAGAGCAGGGCGATCTGGAAGAGTCCCTCGTCCCCGAATATATTGGCGAAATAGTAGACCAGGGCTCCCTGGACCATGGTGGTCCCGGTGATGAAGAGGGCCCAGGGAATGAGTGCACGGAGGAAGACCGTGTTCCTGAGGGCTTCCCGGTAGGTCTGGAGGAACCCGGTCTGCCCGTGGTCATGGACATGGTCCGGTTCCCTGATCGTCAGGATGGTGACCATGCAGGAGGCGAGCATGATGCCCCCCATGATATAGCCCATGATGCTCCATCCCCGTGTGGGGTCACCGAAGAGCCCGATGATGGGGAAGACCGCTCCCGCACCGAGGAAGGTGCCGATGACGGCAAAGCTCATGCGGTACCCGGTGAGGACTGTCCGTTCGTTGAAGTCGCTGGTGAGCTCCGGCAGCAGTGCCGCATAGGGGATGTTCACCAGGGTGTAGGCGGTGTTGAGCAGGCAGAAGATACCGGTCATATAGAAGAAGAGCGGCAGCTGGCTCGTGATGCCCGGGTCGGTGAACATGAGTCCCATGGCGAAGAAGGCGATGATCGACCCGACGAACATATAGGGGCGCCTGCGCCCCCAGCGGGACCGGGTCCTGTCAGAGAGGAAGCCGGTGACCGGGTCGGTGACCGCGTCCCAGATCTTCCCGATCATGAGGACGGTGCCTGCCAGGGCGGCTGAGAGCCCCACGATATCGGTAAGGTAGTAGAGCAGGTAGAACCCGATGATAGTGAAGAAGAGATTTCCCCCAAGATCGCCTATACCGAACCCGAATTTGGTCTTTCGTGTGACTGGACTCATGGATGCACCTGCCTTTGTGTAATAAGACCATTATATACAGAACTCACCCTCTGTGGTAGCTAAACTTTTACTTCAAGCAGGATTTGCACAGGCCTCCTCCCTCATGCTATGATGGACCGAGGAGGATGCATGAGTCAACGATCGGAGTTATGGGCACACAGGATAATCCGTCTCGCCTTCGTGATCATCTGCATCAGGATCTTCCCGCGTGCAGGGGTGCTGATCGCAGACCTCCTTCCCATCGAACGATGGGGAGCACTCTGGGATGCGGCCCGCAGCGGGGTGCAGCTCCTCCTCTCCTTGGCGGTCATGCTGCTGCTCTCCCGTTCCTTCAGCTTCCGTGATATAGGCTTCAACCTCAACCATGCGTCCTGGAGCCTGAAGACTGCAGGATTATTCACGCTGTTCTGGACCGCTGCGGCGACGCTCTGGGTCCTGCTTTTCTCATCCCCCCTGGACCCGGGAGCAGGGGACCTCGTATACGCCTTCACCCTCTCAGGGCTCTCGGATGAGGTACTCTTCCGTGCCTTCGTGATCGGCATGCTCCATCCAGTATTCGCCCATACCTTCCCGCTCTTCAGGAAGGGGATCTCCGTCGCGGGCCTCATCTCGGTGGTCCTCTTCGCTGCCGCCGGGGTGGCCATCTCGTTCACTCCCTTCTCGATCAGCACCATCGACCCGCTCTCCCAGTCCCTTGCCCTCGCGATGGGGGTCCTCTATGCCGTCATGTTCGAGTACTCCCATTCCCTGCTCGGCCCGATCCTCATTCACAACCTCTCGAACGGGATCCTCCTTGCCGCAGTCCTGGTGATACGGCAGTTCGGCGCTTGATTTTCTTCTCCTGTATGAGTATAGTTGTAGCGTGAGATCAGGCGTTGACGGCTTGCCGCAACGACCGGTAATGATCTCTCCGACTAAAAAAACCACAGGAAGGACTTGATCTATGACGGACAGGTACCAGTACCCCAATCATCCACTTCAAAGACAGCACATACCTCTCCTCCTTTCTGGCCGCAAGGAGCAGTACTGTGAATTCCCAGGATTTCATTCGTAGAAAGACAGAAGGCATCCCGATCACGATGGTCACCTCCTACGACAGCTGGAGTGCCGCCCTCATCGAGCGCTCATCGGTAGACACCATACTGGTAGGCGACAGCCTCGCCATGGTCATGCATGGGGATGATACCACCATCCTCGCAGACACGCAGATGATGGCGATGCATGTCAGGGCAGTCAGGCGGGGAGCCCCGAAGGGGTTCATCATCGGGGACATGCCGTTCTTGAGCTACCGCAAGGGACTCACCCAGGCGATGGAGACGGTAGAGGTCTTGATGCGTGCCGGAGCCAATGCCGTGAAGCTCGAGGGTGTGTCAGGCCATGAGGAGATCATCTCCCACATCGTGGGATCCGGTGTCCCGGTCATGGGGCATCTCGGGCTGACCCCGCAGTCCGTGCACCAGTTCGGCGGGTTCAGGGTCCAGGGAAAGAAGAGCGGGGACCAGCAGAGGATCATGGAGGAGGCTCTGAAGCTCCAGGAGCTCGGCTGCTTCTCAGTCGTGCTCGAGTGCATCCCGGCATCGCTCGGGCAGGAGATCACCGAGGCTTTGAGGATCCCGACGATCGGGATCGGGGCAGGCAGCATGGTCGACGGGCAGGTCCTGGTGCTGCATGACATGCTCGGCCTCATCGAGGCGGAGCCGCCCAAGTTCGTGAGACAGTATATGGATGGTGCATCGCTCATGATCGATGCGCTGAATCGTTATGATCAGGAGTCAAAGGAACGTGTGTTCCCGTCCAAGAAGGAGAGTTACCGATGACCATCATCAAGGATCCGTATCAATGGAAAGAGCGGTTGGGGCAGGAGAAGGCTGCCGGGAAGCGCATCGGGTTCGTCCCGACCATGGGGGCACTCCATGCGGGGCATGTGAGCCTCGTCGAGCGGTCCCTGGCTGAGAATGACCTCACTGCCGTGAGCATCTACCTGAATCCTACCCAGTTCAACAACCCGGATGACCTTGCAGCCTACCCCGAGCCGCTGGACGAGGACCTGGCGATCCTGGAATCACTCGGGGTCGATCTCCTCTTCACCCCCGGCTATGAGGATATGTATGCGGACGGGTTCACCTACCAGGTGATCGAGACCGAGGTCACCAAGCGGTTCTGCGGGGCTGCACGGCCCGGCCATTTCACCGGGGTGTTGACCGTCGTCCTGAAGCTCCTGATGCTCTCCTCAGCCGACAGGGCCTACTTCGGGGAGAAGGACTGGCAGCAGTACCGGCTGATCAGCGGGATGGTGAAGACCTTCTTCCTCGATACGGAGATCGTTCCCTGTCCCATCGTCAGGGAAGCCTCCGGCCTCGCGTTGAGTTCGAGGAACCTGCTGCTGACCGAGCATGAGAAGGAGGTTGCCCCCTATTTCCACCGGGTGATCTCTTCAGGTGTCGGGATCGAACAGATGAAGCTCCTGCTCGTGGAGCACGGGTTCATCGTCGATTATATCGAAGCGTGGGAGGACCGGCTGCTTGCGGCGGTCTTCCTCGGTACTGTGAGGTTGATAGACAATGTCAGAATCAGGTAAGCACATAGTTCTCTGTATCTCAGGTTCAGTGGCCGCCTATAAGGCCGCAAGCCTTGCCTCCCTGCTGGGGAAGGATGGGCATGAAGTGCAGTGCGTCGCGACGGAGAAGGCCCTGGAGTTCATCGGGCCGTCGGCCCTGGAAGGGGTCACCCGAAGGCCGGTGGAGAGTTCGATGTTCTCAGAACCCCACCGGATCAACCACATCAGCCTGGCTGACTGGGCGGATCTCATCATCCTCTACCCGGCATCGGCGACGACCATCGCCCGCCTGGCAGCAGGTACGGCGGAAGACCTCGTCTCAGCGCTCTTTCTGGCCAATAACTTCAGAGTACCATACCTCGTGACCCCGGCGATGAACAGCAACATGCTCGCACACCCCGCCGTCGTGAGGAACCTGGAGACCCTTGCATCCTGGGGAGCACACATCCTCCCGACCGAGGAGGGGGCGCTTGCCTGCGGGGTCCACGGCAGCGGCAGGCTGATCTCGCCGGAACGTACGGCTTCCTTCATCAGGAGTTCATTATGAAAGTGCTGATAACTTCAGGCGGGACCTGCGAAAACCTTGACGGGGTCCGTGTGATCACGAACCTCTCCAGCGGCTCGACGGGTAACGTGCTGGCAAATGAGTTCACCCGGGCGGGCCACACCGTCCATCTGCTGAAAGGCCGGTTCACGGAGTTGAACCTGACACCTGAGAAGTCCCTGCGTTTCGATGATTTCAATGACCTTGAGAAGAAGCTTCAGTATATGCTCGGGAGGGAACGGTACGATGCCGTGATCCACCTGGCAGCTGTCAGTGACTTCTCGCCGGCAGAGATCATCTACGATGACGGCAGGAGGGTCGAACCTTCATATAACGGGAAACTCCCGTCATCCGAGGAGTTCACGGTGCGGTTCAGGAAGAACCACAAGATCATAGACAGGATACGATCATTCTCTGAGAAAGAGATCATCCTCATCGGTTTCAAGCTGACGAACACGCAATCGGCAGAGGAGCAGCAGGCAGCTGTGGATGCCCTGCTCTCACGGGGCTGCTGCGACCTGGTGGTCCATAACGACCTGTTTACGATCGGGCCGCTGATCCATAAAGCTGCCTACTACAGCCAGGCCGGCCGTCTTGGTGAGACCATGACCAAGGAAGAGATGGCCGCATGGCTGATGAACTACCTGAAGGAGAGAATATGATTCTATGTATAGATGCCGGTAACACACAGCTGTATGCCGGGTTGTTCAAGGATGGGAAGGTGGTCCTGCGGTTCAGGAAGGTCACCGATATGGGGATCAGCTCGGATGAACTCGGGTTCTTCCTGAAAGGGGTGATCCGGGAGAACGGGTTCGACCCTGAAGAGGTGAAGCGGGTCGCCTGCTGTTCGGTCGTACCGGACCTCAACCATGCGCTCTACAACAGCTGCAGGCGCTACTTCGGGCACGAGCCGTTCATGCTGAAGTCCGGGGTCAGGACCGGGCTGAAGATCCGGTACAAGAACCCCGCCGCGGTAGGAGCCGACAGGATCTCCAACGCGATCGCCGGGGTCGCCAGGTACCCGGGAAAGAACCTGATCGTCGCCGACTTCGGGACGGCGACGACCTTCGATGTCATCACGGCGGGGAAGGAGTATATCGGGGGCGTGATCGTCCCGGGTATGCGGCTCTCCATGAAGGCGCTCGAGGAGAACACGGCAAAACTGCCGAAGGTGGAGATCACCACCCCGGAGCGTGTCTGCGGGCAGACCACGGAGACCAGCATACAGTCAGGTCTCTATTACGGGGCCCTCGGTACAGCACGGGAGGTGATCACCCGGCTGAAGCAGGAGCAGTTCTCCAGCGGGGAGACCGTCGTGCTGGGGACCGGGGGGTTCTCCGGTCTGTTCACCGCATCGGGTCTGTTCGACCAGATCCTTCCTGACCTGGTCCTGGAAGGGATCTATACTGCACAGGAGATGAATCCATGACGATAGAGATGCTCAAAGGGAAGATACACCGGGCAACGGTGACACGGGCAGACCTGAACTATGTCGGTTCGATTTCGATCGACCCGGCACTCTACCGGGCTGCCAATATGAGGGAATATGAGAAAGTCGATGTACTCGATATCACGAACGGCTCACGGCTCACGACCTACATCATCAACGGGGAGCCGGGGGAGATCTGCCTCAACGGGGCAGCCGCCAGGCTGGTGCAGCCCGGGGACAAGGTGATCATCGTCGCATACGCCTCCATGACGGAAGAGGAGGCAGATGCCTTCACGCCGTCAGTGGTGATCGTTGATGATGATAACAGGATCTCGGGGACCTTCTAGTCGAACGAGGTGATCTGCTTCTGCGTCTCGTACATGATCTCAGCCAGGTCCTGGTCGGTCTTGCGCAGCCGCCTGCTGATCTCCCGGGCAAGGTTCATGATGATCATGGCATAGACCTTCAGGTGGGTCTTGGAGAGGCGGTAGAGATCGTAATTGGTGAACGTCAGGACCGTGGTGCTGCCTACAGCCCTGGCTGAGGCGGCGCAGGGCTGGATGTCGATGAGTTCCATCTCCCCGAAGGTATCCCCCGCGATCAGGGTCGAGATGAGCCGATCTGCATCTCCCAGGTCCACGGGGTGCTTCAGGATCTCGACTCCCCCTTCGAGGATGAAGAAGATCCTGTTGTTGGGTTCCCCCTGGGTGAGGATGAGCTGTCCGCCCTCATACACCTCCTCCTTGAAGCAGTCCCTGATATAATCTATCTCCTCACAGGAAAGGCCGCCAAAGAGACTGTGTGAGAATAGGAATGAATCGTCATACGTACAGCTACCCATATCTTTATGATACAGCCACTGAGAGCCGTACGCAAGCGTAATGAAGCCGAAATATAGGTCTTCTCGTTCAGGCTGCGATCAGGATAATCGTGCCTGAGATCGCGACGGCCGTGCCCGCAAGGGTACTGAGGCCGATCCTCTTCCCGAAGGCGTACCGTTCGACGGGAAGCAGGAGGATCGGGCTGATCTGGCTGATCGCGGTCACGACTCCCACCGGGGCGAGGGTTATGGCATAGAGGGTGAGGCTGATGCCTATGATGGGACCTGCAGCCACGGCTGCCGTGATCAGGAGGAGGATCCTCACAGATCCGGCTTTCCTGAAGTCATCGATGAACCTTCCCTGCAGGATCACCATCACCACAAGCCCGATGAACCCGAAGCTTATCCTGATCACCGTAGCGGAGAGCGGATGGATCCCTTCATCCATCCCTGCCCGTGAGAGGACCATGGCCGCTGCCTGGGTGACTGACCCGCCGAGTGCCGCCAGGATGCCCTTGAGGCTGTGCCGCTGCTCCTTCCTGCGTCTCTCCGTCTCCGTATGTACTACCCACATGACCCCTGCCACCGTCGTCAGGATCCCGAAGACCTGCATCCGGGATAATGCCTCCTGCAGGAATGCCGCAGAGAGGAGAGCGATGATGATGGGCGATGTCGTCAGGATCACGAGGGTCTCCCTCGGGCCGAGGAGGACGTAGGACTGGAAGATCAGGATGTCCGCTATGAAGAAGCCAAGTACCCCGGAGAGCCCGAGGGGGAGCCAGGTCTCCAATCCGTATCCCTGCGGTAACCAGGAGCCAAGCCAGATCCTGTGGACGGCAAGGATGAGCGGCAGCGCAATCCACAGCCTGACATGGGCTGTGGTGTTCGCTCCGATCCTGCCGCCGGTATATGAGAAGACGAGGGAGTTCTGTGCCCAGCATACTGCTATGACCAGTGCCAGGGCCTGTCCGAGAATCTGTTCCATACCCATGGATTATACCGGAACGGTAGGTTTGTTCAACTGGTCGGATGCCGGAATCGTCCAGCCGCAGTAAGACTGTCAGGAGAATTCCCCGGGAAGTCTCCAAGTAGTCTACAATGATCGGGCAGTGTATCTTTTTGATTGAGGTATGTCTGAAAGTTCAGCATCCGTCACAAAGGAGTATTATCCGATCACCGGTTCCCATTCTCCGTCAAGAATAGGATAGCATCTGTGACTTCTCAACTACAGTCATATTTTTTTCATCGATCGCAGCATTTTTTAAATCAAATCTAACTAAATCCTGTTTGTAGTAGCTATACGAACACAGGAGGAACCCGCATGTTTAAAGAGATCAAGTACGGGAACAGCACCTTGCTGCCGCTTACCAGTGACATCGTCTTCAAGGCGATCTTCACCAAGGAGGAGAACAAGGACCTGCTGCTCTCCCTGCTCACCGCCTACCTCGACATCTCCGCGGAGAGCCCGGAGGACATCACGATCATGACCACGGAAATAGAGCGGGAATACCCCGATGACAAGCTCTTCCGCCTCGACCTGCGGGTCCTCACCTCGAACAACGAGCATATCAACGTCGAGGTCCAGGTCCGTAATGAGTTTGACATCATGCCCCGCAGCCTGCATTACCTTGCCCGCCTCTACTCAAGCCAGATCAAGAAGGGAGACTGCCGAAAGCGGCCTGCCGATTTCGGCAAGGCTATAACTCTCAATTTTCTGTGCTATAATCTGATAGAGACGGAAGAAGATAAGGACGGAGAGAACTACGAAGAGAAGCCGGATACGACCAGGTCCTATATACGGCACATGACCTTCCATGACCGGGAGACGAAAGAAGAGTTCACGGATCTCATGGAGATGGTCTTCGTGGAGCTTAAGCGTATGGACCATGATGATCCCGAGAGCCTGAGGGATCAGTGGACGACATTCTTCAGGCTGGAGGATGAGACACAGCTCGAGGAACTCTGTCAACGGAACGCGATCTTCGACAAGGCGGTAGATCAGATGATACACATAAGCGATGAGGATGTGAGCAGGTACCACAAGGAACAGCGAAGGCTGGCAGTACAGGATGCCCTGGCTCGGGAGAAGGCGATCGTAGAGGAAGAAAAGAAAGCGATTGCAAAGCGAATGTTGGCTAAGGGGATGTCTCCCCCTGATATCGCTGATATCACAGGATTGAGTGAAGATGCCATCAGGGAACTCCAGGATACCCTGGCTGATTGATACCTGAGTGCACGTGTGACAGAATTCCCAGAGTCTGAAGTCCTGAAGATCCTGGGCTAGAAGCCAGATCCCAGCATGCAGCAGGGCCCTTGAACGTTTGTTTCAACGTGAGATGTAACTTCGTATGAGGAGGCAGGTTCTCCTTGTAGTAATGGAGGAAATGAGTAATGAGAAACAGACTGATGATCATAGCTGCGGTGTTCCTGCTGAGTGCTGCAGTCCTGCCGCTCTACAGTGCGGATACGTATGGTATGGATGCGGGAAGGGAAGGGGACCTGCGGATCGGCCTGGGGATGTATGCCCTGCCGATCCCGAACGTGGAGGTCCTCAAGATCGCGCCGTTCGGCATAACGGCTGCCTATGGGCTGACGGACAGGCTCGATGCCCAGGTCACCTTCGCGCCGCTGAACTATTTCACGGCAATGATCCTCCCGCAGATGATCGAAGGGAATGAGTTCATCTTCGTCTATGTCGCTGAGGCAGGGGCACGATACCACCTCTCCTCTTCCCCGAGTTCATTCTACGTCGAGGCTGACTTCACTAATCTTGGGATCTTCGGTAATGGGACAGGGATCACTTTGGCTGAATCTCTCTCCGGCGGGATCATCTTCGGCGGCGGTGGTTTCGGGTTCAGTGGACCTGTTGGTGGGGCAGTCCTCTCGGTGGGACTGCACGGATATGCCTTTATCGGGGACTATACGGAGGATACGGACCTGCCGATCCTCCCGATCCTGAAAACATCCCTACTATGGTAACGGCTCAGACGGGGTCATCAGGGGCAGCCCTGATGACCTAAGCGGTTCAATCATCACCATAGAGATAGTCATCGTCAAAATCATAGTCCTCAAAGAGATCATCCTCGTCTTCTTCCAGTTCGTCGAAGTCCTCATCGAACTCATCGTCGTCTTCCGGGTCGAAGTCGTCATCATCGTCGTCGTCATCTACGTCGGTATAATAGTTATAGAGATCCTCTTCAGACATGAAAATCTGCCTATGGTGTTCTCGAGACATATCCCCTCCATACTATGTCTAGGCTGCCAGTGCAGCCCTGAACAGGTTGACCTGCCGTATCGATCCTCTCAATCGAACGGCAGCCTTCACACATCCCCTCTGCAGTACAGATCCCCTGTGGTATAGGACTCAAAGCTCATAGCTAATTTTTACTATAATCCATCTCAGTTGAATGTCAATAGAATTCCAACCACATCAGTATGGACAAATCCGATGCACGGGATTGTCGGTTGCATCCAATGCTGTACTGGAGTAGTATGTAGGGGAGAGAAGATTAATCGGACAGGGATGTTATATGGCAAGATATTGTGTAGTCGGCAGTCTGAACATGGATCTGTTCGCAACCTGTGATCGGTTCCCTGAACGCGGGGAACACCTTTTCGGGAACAGCTTCAAGACCTCACCCGGGGGGCATGGCGGGAACCAGGCAGCAGCGCTTGCCTTCCTCGAGCAGGAGGTCTACCTGGTCGGTTGCCTCGGTGACGATATCTACGGCAGGCGGTACCTGACCCACCTCGATAACATCGGAGTCGAGACCTCCGGTGTGGAGATGCTCGAAGGCGTGAGTTCCGGCATCGCCCTGGTGGAGCATGAGACCGGGGGAGACTATAAGATCCTCGTGATCCCGGGGGGTAACCAGGAGGTCACGATCGAGTATGTGCAGGGACAGCAGTCGATCATCGAGCATTGTGACTACCTGCTCCTGCAGGCAGAGATCCCGTACGAGACAAGCCTCCATTGTGCGAGGATCGCCAGAGACCAGGGGAAGGTGGTGATCTTCGACCCGGACCCTTCCGGGGAGTTCCCCGATGAGCTTCTTGCCTGTACGACGATCATCACCCCGAACAGGAGGGAGCTCTATTACCTGACCGGTATCTATCCGACCGATGACCATGCCATCTATACAGCATCCCAGCTCCTGCTCGATAAAGGGGTGGAGAAGGTCATCCTTACCAGCGGGAAGGATGGGGCTTACTACTGCGACCGGGACCTCTTCTTCCAGGTAGAGTCCATTGGTGATGCCCTGGTCGTGGATACGATGGCGACCGGCGACGGGTTCAACGGGGCCCTTGCCTATGCCCTCGGGGAAGGGGAGGCCATAGAGAACGCGATCCGTTTCGCGAACTGTTTCGCTTCCATGGTGACCGAACGACTTGGTGCCCAGACGGCAATGCCGAACCTCTCGGATGCCGTCTCCAGGTATGAAGAGTCTGCCCTGAAGAAACGCAGGATCTACTGATACTCAGGATCTACTGATCCCCGGCAGTCAGGCTGTCGATGGCAGTCTGGGCAAGCATGAGGCCGAAGATGCCGGTGACCGTAGCCATGCTGCCGAGCACCCGTCTCTCACGTCCCCTCTCATAGAGCTGTTCTCCCGACGCTTGTCTCTCCTCATCTCCCGGTTCCGTATAGGTGAATGAGATCTCCTCATCGGAGAAGATCACTTCTATTCCCTTACCGACTCCCCGCTTACGCAGTTTCTGCCTGATCTGGCGAGCCAGAGGGCAGGTATGGGTATCCATGAGGTCCGTCCTATGGATAGAGAAGGGGTCAGTCCGCAGGGCTGCTCCCATGGACGAGAAGGTCCTGATGCCGCGGGTGTAGGCTGACTCGAGCAGGGCGACCTTCGAGCTCACCGAGTCGATCGCATCGATGAGCACGTCGATCGGTTCGGCGAGGACTTCCTGCATGGTATCGTTATGGACGAAGAGGTCGAGGGCCTCGACCTCGCAGGCAGGGTTGATATCCCTGATCCGTTCTTTTGCCACATAGCACTTCTTCTGGCCCAGTGTCGATTCCAGGGCTATGAGCTGCCTGTTGATGTTGCTGATGCTGACCGTGTCGAAATCGACGAGCCTGAGGTGCCCGACACCTGAGCGTGCAAGGGCCTCTGCGGCATAGCTGCCGACAGCCCCGACCCCGACGACCGTGACATGTGCATCCTGCAGCCTGCGGTGCTTCGACTCACCGAGCAGACGTTGTATTCGTAAAAACCGTTCCATTCCTCAGCACTATATCAAGAAGCTCGAGAATGTCAATCTGCCTGACCCGTGAAACCTGCTCATACCAGGTATAGAGTATCTCCGCATACGAGTAATCAGCCCATGGAGCGGGGATGAAGGTGTAGGGGTAGTCGGTCTCGATGAAGAGCCGGTCATCCGGTATATAGGCGGCGATCTGCTTGAACTTCTCGCTGGACCTGAGGAGGTTCGTCGAGATCGAGAGGTAGCCCCCAAGGTCGAGGATCCTCTTCGCAGTCTGGAGCGACCCGTAGAACCCGTGGACGATGAACGGTATATCCACCGAGAGCCTCTTCAGCAGGGAGATCACCATCTCTGCGGCATGGACATGGTGGATGGTGACTGGTTTGTGGTACTTCTGTGCGATAGCTATCTGGACCTCGAAGAGTTCCCCCTGCTCCTGCTTGGTGAAGCTCTGGTAGAACCTGTTGTCTATCCCGCACTCCCCGATCCCGATATGGTGGGTCCCTGCCAGCTCCTCGAGCTCGTTCAAGTGTTCCCCCCACCCGATATCATCGATCGGCCCGGACCCGCATTCCGGGTGGATGCCGATGAACGGCAGGACTCCGGGATGTTTGACCTCGAGGATGGCAGCCCAGCCGTCGGGGGAAGCAGCATTGGTGAAGTAGGAGAAGTGGTCGGGGTATGCCCCGTCCAGGGCATGGGTGAGGTGGATATGTGCATCGAACAGCGGGGGCAGTTCGCGGTACCGTGAGAAAGAGACCAACTTCAAGACTCCTGAAATAGATGCGTTATATTATCTACGGCTGCCTGGGCAGCTGCATTGTTTCCGGTACCAGATACTGCTTCGGATTCCTGGGAATCTTTGGATTCGTTGGACGAAGACCGCTTACCAGTATATCAGAAACTCATTGGGTTTGCTGAAAGAATCCTCTGCCTGATATCCTCCAATGTACAGTATTCCCAGAATATACCTTAACAGGCTTTACCCCACTCCTGAGGGTCAGGTCCTTGCAGGTCCTGCGGGTAACGATTATACTGACCACCTATGAACAGAACGGCAGCACTCCTTATCTTCATCTTCCTGACCCTGGGTATCGTATCGGCATCGGCTGATGAGTTGACAGTCACCGCCGTGCAGTGGGAGATGGATATGGAGTATATCACCGAGCCGGAGGAGTTCTGGGAGGATGTCGAGGGGGTGCTCACCGAGCAGGAACCCGAGACCCTCGTGGTCTTCCCGGAATACACCAGCGTCTTCCTTGCCCTGGATGAGTTCGGCCCCATCGTTGAGGCGTATGATAGCTTCCTCGGTGCCTGGGAGGAAGTCTCGTCTGAGTACGGGTACCAGTCGATAGAGGAACTCTTCACCAAACAGTCCCTTGAGATGCAGGGAGAGGTGGTGCGCTGGAAGAACCTGGCGCGTGAATATGACTGCTACATCATTCCCGGGACCTATTTCGTCTATGAACCTGAGACTAAAGACCTGGTGAACCGGATGATCGTCATTGACCCGGACGGCGGGGTGATCTATTCCCAGGACAAGGTCTACTGCACCCCCTTCGAGGAGGAGTACTGCGGGATCGAGGGAGGCGAGGTCTCAGATGCCCAGCCGTTCACCATTGAGGGGCAGGAGGTCGCCGTGACGATCTGCCGCGACACCTTCTTCTCCGAATGGGAGGACCAGTTCGGCCAGGTGGATCTCTGGATCGACATCAAGGCGAACGGGACGCAGTTCACCGAGGAGGAGGAAGAGCGCTTTACCCGTGCAGTGCCTGAACGCGTCGAGGAGAGCGGGAGCCGCTACGGGCTGACCCTCTGCTTGACCGGGGAGGCCTTCAACCTGTTCTGGGAGGGGGAGAGTTCCCTGGTGGATACGCAAGGGTCTGTCCTCGAGAACGTTGCGACCGTGGATTCCTTTGACACCCTGACCTTCGAAGTCCCCCTGTAGCGTGAGGCTGCTGCCTGAAACCTCATGGGTGTAACCAATCTGGAAGACTTCTTGCTGAATATACATCTGCACCACATCGATTTCTCATAATCACGGCATAAGCTCATACCGTTACCTTCTCAAGGAGGCTTCGGCATGAACATTTCAGTGGTAGGTACAGGATACGTTGGTCTGATCGTCGGGACCTGCATGGCAGAGTTCGGTTCGGATGTCATCTGTGTCGATACCGATGCTAAGAAGATCGCATCGATGCAGGAAGGGATGGTCCCCATCTATGAACCCGGCCTGCAGGAACTCTTCGATCGGAACCGCAGCAGCGGCAGGCTGCGGTTTACCACGAACCTGGAAGAGGCGGTGCTCCATGCTGATGTGCTCTTCATCGCGGTAGGGACCCCTCCAGGCGAGGATGGGAGCGCTGACCTGACCTATGTACTACAGGCAGCAGAGGAGATCGCGGCATACATGGATTCCTACCTCGTCATCGTCGATAAATCGACCGTGCCGGTCGGGACCGGGAAGCAGGTCGAGGATGTCATCAGGGTGGTGCTCGCTGAACGCGGGGTCGAGATCCCGTTCGATGTCGTCTCGAACCCGGAATTCCTGCGTGAGGGGGCAGCCCTCTATGAGTTCATGCACCCAGACCGGGTAGTTCTCGGGACGGAGTCCAAACGGGCTCTTGTACTCATGCGGGAAGTATACCGATCCCTCACCCTGAACAAGGTGCCCCTCGTCGAGACTGACCGCGAGACCGCTGAGTTGATCAAGTATGCGAACAACACCTTCCTGGCAGTGAAGATCTCCTTCATCAACGAGATGGCGAACCTCTGCGAGGAGGTCGGGGCGGATGTCCACCATATCGCTGCCTGCATGGGGATGGATGGACGTATAAGCTCCAAGTTCCTCCATCCCGGCCCAGGCTATGGGGGAAGCTGCTTCCCGAAGGATACGAGAGCCCTTGCCCATATGGGGCGGACCCATAACAGCCCGATGACTATCGTCGAGGCTGCAGTTCAGGCTAATGCGTACCAGCGGACGAGGATGGTGAACAAGATCATCGGCAGGCTCTCAGAAGGCGGCAGTCTCTCAGGCAAGGTGATCTCAGTCCTGGGGCTGACCTTCAAGCCGGGGACTGACGACATGCGTGAATCGCCTTCCCTGACGATCCTTCCGGGACTGGCGGCAGCCGGTGCCGAGCTGCGTGTCTATGATCCGAAATGGGAACGGGAAGCTGAATGGAGACTCTCAGCGATCAGGGACCAGGTCACCTTCTGCCAGGATGAGTATGAGGCAGCATCCGGCGGGGATGCGCTCGTCATCCTCACCGAGTGGAACCAGTTCAGGCAGCTCAACATCTCGAAGGTCTCTTCCGCTATGCGGGGCCGCTGGTTCTTCGACCTGAGGAACCTCTATGAACGTGAATACATCGAGGCCTTCGGTTTCTTCTACGAATGCGTCGGCAGATAAGCTCTCTTCACCATAACCTCTTTTCTTCCTACAGGCAGTGTGTATACTGCCTGTTCTTTAATCCGCAACACATATGACAGCATGATCTTAAACGATACAAAAATAAGACAACATTGATTAAAAATGTGAAATATGGAATATAAATAGAAAACTTATGCATGTTGTAGTGCATATCAGAAGAATTATCACAAATCCCTGCAGATAATATTGACTAAGCGATTCGAAGTCACTATGTTGGATACGAAAAGTATGAAAAATCATATTTGTATGAGTGAGGAAAGCAATGTTAGAGTTCAAGGATGGTTCCTGTATCTGCGGGACCGTGAAAGTCGGGGAGCGGGGACAGATCGTCATCCCGAAGAAGGCCCGGGAGTATTTCAATATCAACCCGGGGGATTCCCTGGTCGTGCTCGGTAACCAGGACCGGGGTATCACCATATTCAAGGCTGAGAACCTGCAGGATTTTGCAGCGTTCCTCATGAACAATGCGGAGGAAGAATAATCAATGAAAGTCATAATCGTCGGAGGTGTCGCAGGAGGCGCGAGTGCTGCTGCCAGGTTGAGAAGGTTGGGTGAGGAGCACGAGATCATCATGTTCGAGCGGGGGAAGTATATCAGCTTCGCCAACTGCGGGCTGCCCTACCATATCGGCGGGACCATCACGGAACGGGATAACCTCCTCGTCCAGACGGTCGAGGGGATGCAGGAACGGTTCAATATCGATGTACGGGTGCAGACCGAGGTCCTCTCCATCGACACGGCCGGGAAGAGTGTCCAGGCGAAGAACCTCCTGAGCGGGGAAGAGTATACCGAGACGTTCGACAAGCTCCTGCTCTCCCCGGGTGCCGAGCCTGCACGGCCGCCGATCCCTGGGATCGATTCTGACCGGATCCTGACCCTGCGCAACATGACCGACATGGACAGGATCATTGCGAAGCTCTCCGAGACCAAGGCTGACCGGGCTGTGGTCATCGGGGCCGGGTTCATCGGCATGGAGATCGCAGAGAACCTCCATGACAAGGGGATCTCCGTGATCGTCGTCGAGAAGATGGACCAGGTGCTCGCCCCCGTCGATATCGACATCGCGGCACAGGTCCACCAGCACTTCAAGGAGAACCATATCGGGCTCTACCTCGGGGACGGGGTCACCAAGTTCACCGACGGTGCTGATTCGGTGAACGTCTCCCTCGAGAGCGGTGCCGAGCTCTCTGCCGATATCGTCATCCTCGCGATCGGGGTACGGCCTGAGACCTCACTGGCTCTCGGTGCAGGCCTCGAGACGGGAAAGACCCGGGGAATCAAGGTCGATGAGTACCTGCAAACCTCCCATGAGGACATCTATGCCGTCGGGGACGCCATCGAGGTGTGCAACTACATCAACGGGAGGGAAGCCCTCATCCCGCTGGCATGGCCTGCGAACCGGCAGGGACGTATCGTCGCTGACAACATGCTCGGGGTCAACCGGAAGAGCTATACCGGCTCGATGGGGACCTCGATCCTCAAGGTCTTCGACCTGACCGTCTCTGCGACGGGACTCAACGAGAAGGCCCTCAAGGCAGCAGGTCTCGAGTACGGCAAGGACTACCTGGTCGTGACCGTGAACAGGAACAACCATGCCGGGTACTATCCTGGGGCTGTCCCTTTCATCCTGAAGCTCCTCTTCTCACCGGAAGGAAGGATCTTCGGCGCACAGGGAGTAGGCTATGACGGGGTCGATAAGCGTATCGACGTCATTGCCACGGCGATCAAGGGTAACCTGTCGATCTATGACCTCCAGGAGCTCGAGCTCGCCTATGCACCGCCATACAACTCAGCGAAGGACCCGGTGAACATCGCGGGCTATGCTGCCGAGAACCTGCTGCAGGGCATGGTGAAGCAGTTCAGGTGGTATGAACTCGAGGGGCTGCTCGAGCGCGGCGATACCGTCCTCCTCGATATCAGGACAGCCGATGAGCATGAACTCGGGGTGATCCCGACGTCCGTGAACATCCCGGTCGATGAACTCAGAAGCAGGCTCGGTGAGCTCGATAAGAAGAAGACCTACCTCGTCTACTGCCAGGTCGGGCAGCGGGGCTATGTGGCAGCGAAGATCCTCGAGCATGCAGGGTTCAAGGCACTCAACCTCGACGGGGGATACAAGCTGTGGCAGCCGCTCTTCCTCCCGCAGGATAACCGCAAGGATTTCGCCCAGCTCTCAGACTCTCTTGGCCGGAGACCTAAACCGGCGCCTGCCGCAGCATCCCGGGAGACCCGGTCTGTGGAACTCAATGCCTGCGGACTCCAGTGCCCGGGACCGATCCTCAAGACCAAACAGGCTATGGACGGCCTCGCAGAGGGCGACCTTCTCGTCGTGAAGGCGACTGACCCGGGGTTCAAGAAGGATATCGGGGTCTGGGCCGAGAAGACCGGGAACTCCCTCGTATCGATCGAGAGTGCCGGCGGACAGATCGAGGCGCAGATCCAGAAGGGGAAGGCCCAGGTGAAGAACCGACCTGCCCTCGAGAAGAACCGGCAGACGCTCGTCGTCTTCAGCGGCGACCTCGATAAGGCCCTGGCAGCCTTGATCATCGCGAACGGCGCCATGGCCATGGGGAAGGAGGTCTCGATCTTCTTCACCTTCTGGGGGCTCAATATCCTGCGGAAGGGCCAGGGAGTCAGGGTGAAGAAGAGCCTTGTCGAGAGGATGTTCGCAAAGATGATGCCGAGAGGTGTCGAGAAGCTCACCCTCTCGAAGATGCATATGGGCGGCATGGGTACCGGTATGATGAAGTCGATCATGAAGAAGAAGCATATCGACTCGACCGGCGACCTGCTGAAGACCTTCTTAGATAACGGCGGCAAGGCGATAGCCTGCACCATGTCGATGGACGTCATGGGGATCAAGAAGGAGGAGCTGATCGACGGTATCGAATACGGCGGTGTGGCTTCCTACCTCGGTGATGCACAGGAAGCCTACAGCAACCTCTTCATCTAAACACCAGCTTACAGAATGGGACTGAACCTGCCGGTTCGGTCCTTTTTTTTCGCGTGCATCAGCGGCAGGAGTACCCGTGCCAGGGCCGCGATCCCCGGATCGATCTCTTCGTTGCTGACCCCGGCGATGCTCAAGCGGATGTAGGAATCGAAATCCCTCGTCCCGCTCCGGAAGACATTCCCCGGGGTCAGGAGGATCCCCTCCGCCGCAGCCTTCCCGTAGAGGGTGAGGGCTGAGACATGGGCAGGGAGCTGCAGCCAGAGGTTGAACCCTCCCTGGGCTATCCGGTACTCAGTCCAATTGGAGAGGTGCTGTTCGACGGCACGTACCAGGAGGCCGAACCGTTCCCGGTAGACTCCTCTGATGCTCTCGAGGTGCCTTTCCAGGATCCCTGATCCCATGTATTCGGCAAAAGCCCGCTGGAGGAAGGCAGAGGAGGAGATGTCAGAGAGATGTTTTGCCTTCAGCAGCTGGTGGGTGAGGGCCTCGGGAGCTGTGAGAAAACCGAGCCGGAGCCCGGGCATGATGAGCTTGGAAAAGCTCTTGATGTAGATGACCCGCTCATCCTCCTCCCTGTCATAGATCTTCAGGGGAAGGTGTTCCCGCTGTTTCGCGTAATAGAGGTCGGAGATATAGTCATCCTCGATGATATAGAAATTGTGCTCCCGTGCAATTCCCAGCAGCCGTTCCCGTTTCTCATCAGCATAGCTGATGCCGGTAGGGTTCTGGAAGTCGGGCATAAGGTACAGGGCTTTCGGCTGGTAATGGGATACTGCCTGTTCAAGGAACGCAAGGTCTATACCGTCCGGGAGCAATGGGATCCCGACCACATTCGCTCCCCGCGAACGGAATACCGCGAGGGCCCCGGTATAGGAGGGGTCCTCGACGAGCACGCAGTCCCCCGGGGCGATGAGCGCTTTCGCCGTTATATCGAGCCCCTGCTGTGCCCCGGAGATGATCTGCAGCCGGTCAGCGGGGATAGTGAGTCCATAGTCCCCCTGCAGTAGCGAACACAGGTGCTGCCGGAGGGGATAGTACCCGTTGCTCTCGTCATAGAGAAAGGCATTCCCCCCGTCCCGGTCGAGGACCCGGTTGATCGCCTCTTGGAAGGGGGTTATCGGGAAGAGTCCTGCCGTCGGGGTGGAGGTGGCGAGGTTGCAGACCTCTTCGGGGATGTAGATGGACCCCTGCTGCATGAGGCTGATCTCGTCATCCTCGAAGAGTTCCTCATCCTGCAGGGCCTCCGTTGGAGCAGGCCTCGGACCTGCAGGCCTGCCAGCGAATACCCCGGAACCCGCCCGTTTCTCGACGAGGCCGTCTGCCTCGAGCAGGTCGAAGGCCTTTACCACCGTGACCGTGTTCACCCCGAGCCCGGTTGCCAACTTCCTGATCGAGGGGAGCCGCTCACCCGGAAGGATCGAGCCTGACTCGATGCACTCCCGGTACCCTGCATAGACCTGCCGGTATTTCGGCAGGGTGCCGCTAAACTGTATCGGTACGATATTACTTTCTTCCATTTGTACCACCTCGCTGATTGACTATACCGTAATCGGGATCTATTGTTCCGGTATGCTATATGTATTTTAGTAAATTGTATCGATACAGTCAAGGAGATGGAGATGAACGAACAGGCAGGATTGAACAGGGATCTCGCGAAGATGCTCAAGGGCGGGGTGATCATGGATGTGGTGAATGTCGAGCAGGCAAGGATAGCGGAAGAAGCAGGGGCTGTTGCCGTCATGGCGCTGGAACGGGTCCCCTCAGAGATCAGGAAGGCCGGCGGGGTCGCCCGGATGTCCGATCCTCAGATGATCACCGAGATACGGGATGCTGTCTCGATCCCGGTCATGGCGAAGGCCCGGATCGGCCATATCGTCGAGGCGAGGATCCTCGAGGCCCTCGAGATCGACTATATCGATGAGAGCGAGGTCCTCACCCCTGCGGATGACCAGTACCACATCGACAAGCACGCATTCAGGATACCCTTCGTTTGCGGTGCCCGGGACCTCGGGGAAGCTCTGCGGAGGATCGGGGAAGGTGCGAGCATGATCAGGACGAAGGGCGAGGCCGGTACCGGGAACATCGTGGAGGCAGTCAGGCACCAGCGGATGATCTCCAGCCAGATACGCGCTCTTCGAGGGAAGGGCCGTGAGGAGCTGATGAGTGCCGCCAAGGAGCTCGGTGCTCCCTACCAGCTGGTCTGTGAAGTCGCAGAGACCGGTAAGCTTCCCGTGGTCAACTTCGCCGCAGGCGGTATCGCAACGCCTGCGGATGCCGCACTGATGATGCATCTCGGCAGCGAGGGAGTCTTCGTCGGTTCCGGGATCTTCACCTCGGAGGACCCGGCGCGACGGGCGAGGGCTATCGTCCTGGCTGTGGCGCAGTATACCGATGCGGCGGCCGTGGCTGAGGTCTCGAGAGGGCTCGGGGAAGCCATGCGCGGCTGTGAGATCTCACAATTAGGCAGTGGGGAGCACTATGCGGCCAGGGGCTGGTAGCATGGGACCCCTCATTGGAGTCCTTGCCCTCCAGGGCGGTGTCGAAGAGCACCTGAGCATGCTCAGGGCCCTGAACGTCAGGACCCTGCCTGTCCGGACCCTTGCGGAACTGGAGGAGGCTGATGCCCTCATCCTTCCCGGGGGTGAGAGCCCGGCCCACTACCGGCTCCTCGGTCGGCTCGGCCTGCTCGAACGGCTGAGGCAGCGGATCTGCGAAGGTATGCCCGTATGGGGGACCTGTGCCGGGGCGATCCTGCTGGCAGGCAGGATCACCGGACAGGAGCCCATCCTTCATGCTGCCGATTACACGATCGAGAGGAATTCCTACGGGGGACAGCTGTCCAGCTTCAGGGCAGTAGTCTCGGTGAAAGGGGTCGGTGATGCGTTCCCGGCAGTGTTCATACGGGCCCCGAGGATCATTGAGACCGGGAAAGGGGTAGCGGTCTTAAGCAGCTGGCAGGGGCATCCCGTCGCCTGCAGGCAGGCGCACATCCTCGTGACGACTTTCCATCCCGAGCTTACCACGGATGGTCGTTTCCATCGCTACTTCATCGAATCAGTCGTTGGTGCGGACTGCAAGGTAGAGCCCTGAGGAGAGGATGAGCAGGATCCCTGCCGCGACCCAGGTGACAGGGATGCCGAAACGCTCCGAGATGATCCCCCCTGCCAGTGATCCGATCGCGCCGCCGGCCTGCAGGGCCAGGGAGGAGAGCGAGAGGATCGTGGAGCGCTTCTCTGAAGGGACCTTGCTGTTGAGCAGTGCGTTATGGGGGGAGGAAGAAGCCCCGTTGAAGCTGAAGAGGATGAAATACCAGCAGGCGAAGGAGTAGAGGCCGCTCTGCCGGGCAAGCATGATGAACCCGATGCCGAAGAGGATTCTGGTCAGGGCCAGTAGCCTGGGGTATGCATCCTTGAAGCGCCGTGCGATCGGTATGATCACCAGGGACCCTATCGCTGCAGCGATGAAGTAGCCGGCTGAGAGGATGCCGAAGGTCAGGGAGGGAAGGCCCTCTCCCCCGATCTCCCGAACCCTCGGCTGCCAGAAGGTCTCCATTGTGGAGAACCCGATCCCGAGCGTAAGGGTCGTAAGCAGCAGGAGGAGGATCGTGCGGTGGGAGATGCTGAACTTGAACGATGCTGCCAGCTGGGAAGCCATGCTGCGTCTCTCTGCCTGCGGCAGCTCATGCTCCCGGATGACCGATGCGGTATAACACAGCTGCAGGAGCATGATGCCCAGTGCTGCGAGGATGTTCCCGCTGTAGCGGTCAAGCAGTCGGTATGGTTCAAGGATGGCCCCGATCCCGTCGGGGAGATACCCCCCGAGGAGGGACCCGATCCCCAGCGCGATGAGTACGGCTACTTCTATGACCGCAAGGGCTCTCTGGAGGTTCCCGTCAGGGGAGACCCTGTTGAACTCATCGACGAACCATGCATCCATCGAGCCTGAGTTCAGGGCACGGGAGATACCGTAGACGATGAGGGCTGCCATGACACCGGAGAAGGATGAGACGAAGAGCAGCATGGAGGTCGAAAGGAGGTTCACAGCTGTGGCGATCAGGTAGATTCGCTTCCTCCCGTGGAGGTCGGCCAGGGATCCGGTGGGAACCTCAAGAAGGATGACCACGATCCCGTAGACAGCCATGACACTCCCGACCTCGAGGAGGGAGAGTCCCTTAGCCTGCTGGATGAGTACGAGGACCGGGATCAGTATGCCGAGTGAGAGCCAGTGAAGGGCCTGGTGGATCCCGAAGGTGATGATCAGCGATCTCTGTGTCATGATGACCTCTATCAACGTTGATGTGTCCTGGAAGTCTATCATAGGTTTATTTTATTTGCTACTATAGGAAAGCGCTGTTCCTTGTTGTAAAAAGGCGGGGAATTGAGTATAACCTATAGCAATAACAACAGTGAAATTCATGTGTTCCCATGAAATACCGATGAGAGCCGTGAAATCAAGATTGATGGTAAGGATGTGTTATGAGTGTTCGTGTACGATATGCACCGTCCCCGACCGGCCTCCAGCATATAGGCGGGGTCAGGACTGCTGTGTTCAACTATTTCTTCGCACGTGCCAACGGCGGGTCGTTCATCCTGCGGATCGAGGATACCGATCAGGAGCGATCCCACCAGGAGGCGCTGGATGACCTCTACTCCACCCTGGAGTGGCTCGGGATCGACTGGGATGAAGGCCCCGAGAAGGGCGGGGATGTTGGTCCCTATATCCAGTCTGAGCGGTTCGACCTCTACAAGGAGTATGCACAGAAGCTCGTCGATGACGGGAAGGCCTACTACTGCTACTGCACCCCGGAACGGCTTGCCGACCTGCGGGTAGAGCAGCAGAAGAGCAAGAGCAAGAACCAGGGGTATGACCGCCGCTGCCGTGACCTCACTGCCGAGCAGATTGCTGCCAATGAGGCAGCAGGGCTCTCCCGCGTGATCCGGCTGAAGGTCCCCTTCGACGGGAAGACCACCTTCCATGATGAGCTCATGGGTGACATCACGCGGAAGAACAAGGACGTGAGTCCCGACCCCGTGCTCCTCAAGTCAGACGGGTTCCCGACCTACCATCTCGCAAATGTGATCGATGACCACTTCATGGGCATCACCCATATCATGCGGGCACAGGAGTGGATCCCCTCAGGGCCGCTGCATATCCTGCTCTATGAGGCGTTCGGCTGGGAGCCCCCGAAGTACTGCCACCTTCCCATGGTCATGGGCAAGGACGGCCAGAAACTCTCCAAGCGCCACGGTTCGACTGCTGTGCGGGACTTCCGTGACCAGGGATACCTGCCTGAGGCTGTGCTCAACTACATCAGCCTGCTCGGCTGGTCCTTCGATGACAAGACCGAGTTCTTCACGCGGGAGGAGCTCGAGAAGGTGTTCACCCTGGAGAAGATCAACAAGGCTCCGGGTGTCTTCGATTACAAGAAGCTGCTCTGGTTCAACGGCCAGTACATCAGGCAGAAGAGTTACCTTGAGCTCCGGGACCTCCTCGTGCCGTTCCTCGTCCGGGACGGGATCGTCGCAGATCCCCCGACTGATGAGCAGGAGGCGACCATCACCAGGATGATCCCGATCATCGCCGAGCGGCTGAAGCTGCTCAGCGACGTCAGCGCGATGACGAAGTTCCTCTTCTGCGAGATCGAGACTCCCGCGAACGAGGCGCTCATACCGAAGAAGACGAGTCTTGAGAAGACGTGTGAGATCCTGAAGAAGGGAAGGGAGCTCATCGAGGCGATGGGCGACAAGGATGATGAGACTCTCGAGGAGGAGTACCGAACTGCCGCAGAGGCGCTCGAAGTAAAGCTAGGTGCCGTGCTGATGCCCCTGCGGGTAGCCGTCACCGGGTCCTCGATCTCACCGCCGCTCTTCGAGTCGATCAGGCTCGTCGGGTTGGAGACGACGTTAGCACGCCTTGACCGGGCGATAACACAGATAACACAAGAGGTAGGAGAATAATGGGAAACGTAACGATGGAAAAGATCGTCTCTCTCTGCAAGAGGAGAGGGTTCGTATATCAGTCAAGTGAGATCTACGGGGGGCTCTCTGGGGCCTGGGACTACGGTCCACTCGGTGTGGAACTCAAGAACCGGGTCAGGGATTTCTGGTGGAAGGAGATGACGCAGCTCCATGACAATATCGTGGGACTCGATGCAGCTATCATGATGCACCCCCGGGTATGGGAGGCTTCCGGCCATGTCGCGAACTTCACCGACCCGATGGTCGACTGCCGGCAGTGCAAGAGCCGGTTCAGGGCTGACCACATCGACCTCGAGGCACCCTGTCCCGTCTGCGGGAGCAAGGGGACCTTCACTGAGCCGAGGGAGTTCAACCTCATGTTCTCGACCCATCTCGGGCCGGTGAAGGATGACTCGAGTATCGTCTACCTGCGGCCTGAGACGGCCCAGGGGATCTTCGCGAACTTCAAGAACGTCGTGCAGACCTCGAGGGTCAAAGTCCCCTTCGGGATCGCCCAGGTAGGGAAGGCGTTCAGGAATGAGGTCACCACGAAGAACTTCATCTTCAGGACCTGCGAGTTCGAACAGATGGAGATGCAGTTCTTCGTCCGCCCCGGTGATGACGAGCAGTGGTTCGATTACTGGAAGAACTCCCGGATCAGCTATTACGACAAGCTCGGGATCAGGAAGGACAAGCTCAGGTTCCACCAGCATGGTGAGAACGAGCTCGCCCATTATGCGAAGGATGCCTTCGATATCGAGTTCGAGTTCCCGATGGGCTGGCAGGAGCTGGAGGGGATCCACTCAAGGACCGACTTCGACCTCGGACGCCACCAGGAGTACTCCGGCAAGGATATGCAGTACCTTGACCCGGTGGACAACACCCGGTATGTCCCCTATGTCATCGAGACCTCGGCAGGCCTTACCCGGTCAGTGCTCATGGTCCTCTCCGATGCCTATGAGGAGCAGGAGCTCGAGGGCGGCGACACCCGTGTCGTCATGCACTTCCACCCGGAGGTCGCCCCGGTCACGGTTGCCGTGCTGCCGCTGGTGAAGAAGGACGGGATCGCCGACCTCGCATCCGGGATCGAGAAGGAGCTCCGCCAGGATTTCGCCACCTTCTATGACCAGTCGGGTGCAATCGGCAGGAGGTACCGGAGGATGGACGAGATCGGGACACCGTTCTGCATCACCGTCGACTACCAGAGCAAGGACGATCAGACGGTGACCCTGCGTTTCAGGGATTCGATGGAGCAGATCCGCGTTCCCATCGCTGAGCTGGCACAGACCATGAGGGAAGCGATCAAGGCATACAAACGAGCGTAACTGGAGATATTCTTAGGATGAACAAAGCATTACAGGTCCTTCAGGACCGTGGTTTCATAAAACAGTGCACCGATATCGAGGCACTGGACAAGCTGATGGAGGCGGGCCCCGTCAAGTTCTATGTCGGGGTAGACCCGACCGGGAACAGCCTCCATATCGGGCATATGGTGCCGTTCTTCGCCATGCACCACATGCAGGAGGCAGGGCACAACCCGATCGCCCTCGTGGGCGGCGGCACCTCGATGATCGGCGACCCCTCGGGGAAGACCGAGATGAGGAAGATGCTCACCATCGAGCAGATCCGCAGCAACTCGGAGGCAATCAAGGTACAGCTCGGCACCGTCGTCGACTTCGACCCTGACCGGGCAGAAGGCAAGGCCGTCATGCTCAACAACTATGACTGGCTCGGGGGACTCAACTACATCGAGTTCCTCCGTGACATCGGGAAGCACTTCTCCGTGAACAAGATGCTCACCTTCGAGTCCTATAAGCAGCGGCTGGAGAAGGGGCTCTCCTTCATCGAGTTCAACTACCAGCTGCTGCAGTCTTTCGACTTCCTCACCCTCTTCAGGGACGAGGGGTGCCGCCTCCAGATGGGCGGGGACGACCAGTGGGGGAACATCGTGGCAGGCGTCGAGCTTACCCGGCGCTGCGAGCGTGAGGAGGTCTACGGACTGACCTTCCCGCTGGTGACCAGGTCGGACGGCAAGAAGATGGGCAAGACCGAGAAGGGGGCAGTGTTCCTCTCTGCGGAGCTCTTCAGCCCCTATGACTTCTTCCAGTACTGGCGGAATGTCGCCGATGCCGATGTCGTGAAGTTCCTGAAGATGTTCACCTTCCTCCCCCTCGAGGAGATCAATGAACTTGCCAAGCTGAAGGACCAGGAGGTCAACAAAGCCAAGGAGATCCTTGCATACGAGCAGACGAAGATCATCCATGGGAAGGAAGAGGCTGACAAGGCACTGGAGGCTGCCAGGGCGGCCTTCTCGACCCAGGGCGGGGGAGCGTCCCTCGACAAGGAGGCAATCCCGTCTGTGGAGATCCCGAGGGCAGAACTCGCTGCCGGGATCAATGTCATGGACCTGTTCGCCAGGACCGAACTCTGCAAGACGAAGAGTGATGCACGACGGCTCGTCCAGCAGGGCGGTGCTGTCGTCAATGACGTCAAGATCACCGCCATAGACGCTGTGATCGATGCGTCCAGCTCCGAGGACGGGGAACTGCTTCTCAGGGCCGGTAAGAAACGGTACTTCCGGGTCGTCATCACCGATTGAGAGAATTGAGGAGAACACTATGAGAATAGCTAAGATACTGTCAGTACTTATGGTACTGATGCTGGTCTCTGCCGGAACCCTTTTTGCCAGGGGTGCCCAGGAAGCCAAGGAAGAGCCGGCCCCCGCAGTCGAGGCACCGGCAGCCCCTGCGGAGGAGCCCGCAGTCGTGGAGGCACCGGCCGCGCCTGAGGCAGCAGCCAGTCCTGCAGGGACGGTACAGGTCAATCTCGCGGTCTTCAAGGGACCGACAGGCTTCGGATACGTGAAGCTGATCGAGGAGGGACCGGACCTGGTGGACGGCATCTCGGTAGAATCCCAGGTGCTGCCTTCGCCGACTGAGGCGATCGCACGGCTTGCCTCGGGGGAGCTGGATGTGGTAGCGATGCCGGTCAATGCAGCCTCCTCGATCTACAACAAGGGGATCGACGTGAAGCTGGCGGCAGTCACCGGGGAGGGGATGCTCTACCTGATGAGTTCTGATCCGGCAGTTACCGACCAGGCGGCAAGCCTCTCCGGTAAGAGCGTGAACATCCCCGGAGCGGGATCCACACCTGAGTATGTGCCGAAGTTCGTCCTCGAGAAGAACGGCCTTGCCGTCGGTGAGGATGTCGAGTTCGACTTCTCCCTGAACGTCGCGGCACAGCTGACACAGATGCTGATCGCCGGCAAGGTGACGACCGCCGTACTCCCGGAACCCTTCGCAACGATGGCTGAGTCCAAGAGTGAGGCAGTACGGCGAGTCCTGGACTTCCAGGAGGAGTGGTCATCGATCACCGGGACCTCGACCTATCCGATGACAGCACTGCTGATCAGGGGTGCGTTCGCTTCAGAACACCCTGAGGTCGTACGGGTGATCAGGATGGCAGTGGAGAACTCGATCGACTGGGTGAATGCCAATCCTGCTGATGCAGCTGCACTCATCGAGAAGCATGAGATCCTCACTGCTGCTCTTGCCCAGCCGGCGATCCCGAACTGCAACCTCGTCTATATCGACGCAGCAGACGCAAGGGCTTCGATAGAGGCCTACCTTGAAGTCCTGAAAGAGTATGCACCTGCTTCTATAGGAGGGTCACTCCCGGATGAAGCATTCTATATGGCGAACTAGTCTGGTAACAGCCCTCACGGTAGTCATCCTGCTGGGGATCTGGCAGGCTGCTGCCGTCGTAATGGGCATACCGATCATTCTCCCGGAACCGGTCTCGGTACTGGGAGAGTTCCTCTCGTTCTTCTCAAACCCCGACTCCTGGGTCGCGATCGGCGCGACTGTGGCCCGTGCGCTGCGCAGCTTCCTCATCATCATGGCTTCAGGGCTCGTCCTCGGGCTGCTCGGCGGCCAGAGCCGGACCGTGAGCGCCGTCATGCGCCCGGTGCTCTCCGTCATCAAGGCGACTCCCGTGATGGCGATCATCCTGCTGGCCTTCATCTGGTTCAAGACCGGTACGGTCCCCGTCTTCTCTGCCTTCCTCATGGGCTTCCCGGTCCTCTACCAGAACCTGCTCGTCGGCATGGAGAAACGGGATGCGAAGCTCATCCAGATGGGCAGGGTCTATGGACTGGACCGATGGCAGTCGCTGTTTCATATCACGATACCCTCGATGCTGCCGTTCATCATCGCCGGGGCGAAAGGCGCCCTGGGGATGACCTGGAAGGTGGTCATCGCCGCGGAGGTCCTGACCGTCCCGAAGCACGGGGTGGGCTCTGCCATGCAGTATGCCCAGATCAACCTGGAGACGGCAACGGTGATGGGGTGGACGATTGTCGCGATACTGCTCAACGCATTGAGCGACCTGCTCTTTGACGGCGGGGTCAGGATCATGAGAAAACGGCGCGGGGGTGAAGTATGATCAGGATCGAGGGGGTGTCGAAATCATATGAGACAGCTCAGGGGTCACTCGAGGTCTTTCATGACCTCTCCCTGACCATCGGGGACGGGCAGATCGTTGCCCTCGTCGGGCCTTCAGGCTGCGGGAAGACCACGCTCCTCCACATGCTCGCCGGCATGGAGCAGGTTGACTCAGGGACCATCTCAGGTGTGCCGATGAGCTCCACGACGAATGTCGCGAGCCTGAGCTACCTCTTCCAGGAACCCCGGCTGCTGCCGTGGCGGAATGTGTCTGAGAACATCGAGCTCGTGCTGCGCAACCATATCACGGATGCGGCAGAGCGGAAGGAACGGGTCCTGCAGTTCGTGGAACTCGTCGGACTGAAGGGGTTCGAGTACCTGTACCCGCGAGAGCTCTCAGGGGGTATGCGGCAGCGGGTCGCGATCGCCCGTGCATTCGCCTATCCCTCACAGCTCATCCTCATGGATGAACCCTTCCAGTCCCTGGATGCTGATCTTCGGTTCAACCTGATCGCAGCCTACCAGGCCATCTGGCAGAGGACGCCGAGGATGACCGCGCTGGTCACCCATGACATCCAGGAGGCCCTGCTCCTCTCGGATGAGGTGATCATCCTCTCCGGCAGGCCTGCATCAATACGGGGGACGATCCCCGTTCCGGTAGACAGGGCTGAACGGAGTGCCGGAAACAGGCGATTATGGGAGCTGGAGATGCACTATTACGAGAAATTCTCCCAGAGGGGTTGACAATTTCCCGCTCAAATTATATACATTCTCTTGTCGTCAAGACAACGACATGCCGCTGTAGCTCAGTCGGTAGAGCAGTGGACTGAAAATCCACGTGTCAACAGTTCAATTCTGTTCGGCGGCAGACCTCATCTTCGGATGAGGTTTTTTTATCGGTCCTTCCCAGCCTGAAAGATGCGATTCAGCAGCATGGTATCAGTGACCAGGGTGGAGATGAGGATTACCATGAACATAGCCACCATCACCCACTCCCCGGTATCCCCGTAATAGCCTGAAGAGTTTATGACCGAGTAGATGATCATCCCGCTGGTGATGAGATAGGTATAGGTGCCTGCTGGTATGCCCTGCAGGATCAGGATCCCGCTGGTCAGGGATGCTGTCCCCATCAGGAGTTCCGCTATCAGGTGGAAGGTGATACTCACCGGGGCGGTCCTGATCTCGGGAACTCCACCTGCGGCAAGCAGGAACCCCCAGAGCAGGATGATACCCGT
The DNA here is from genome assembly GCA_963677595.1 of Spirochaetia bacterium. Lineage (GTDB taxonomy): Bacteria > Spirochaetota > Spirochaetia > CAKZLE01 > CAKZLE01 > CAKZLE01. Next base: position 231,786 of record OY782041.1, on the reverse strand, counting down.
ACCTATGATGATCGCAAAGATTCCGATTCGTCTCATACCAGTGATTATACCATGACAGGTGGAGAATCTGAACGATTGAGGTGTGAGATCGTCTTGCCGTTCCCGCAATCACCGGGCATAATGGGGTCCAGGAAGGTGGAGATGATGAAACACAGGATCGGGGTCATCGCAGATGATTTCACGGGAGCGACCGATATCGCGGGGATTCTTGCAGGCTGCGGGCTGCAGACGATACAGACTGCCGGGGTTCCGGATGGGGATCTTGCGGCAGAGGCTGATGCCTATGTGGTCAGCCTGAAGAGCCGCTCCTGCCCCGCAGGAGAAGCGATCAACCAGTCCCTGGCAGCCCTTGCCTGGCTGCAGGGACAGGGCTGCTCGCGGTTCTACTTCAAGGTATGCTCGACCTTCGACAGCACGCCGAAGGGGAACATCGGACCGGTGACTGATGCCCTGCTTGATGCGCTGGAGGCAGACCATGCCGTGATCTGCCCGGCTTTCCCGGTCAACGGCCGCACCGTCTATAAGGGATACCTCTTTGCCGGGAATGAGCTCCTGAGTGATTCGGGGATGAAGGACCATCCTGTGACCCCGATGCGGGATCCCTCCCTCTCACGCATCATGGATGCCCAGTCGAGGGGGAAGTCGGGGAATATCTTCATCGAGCATGTCTGGGACGGCGTGGAGGCTGTGAAGACTGATATCATGAAGCTGCGCTCAGAAGGTATCCGGTATATCATCCCGGACTGCCTGACTGATGACGATATCGATACGATCGGCTCAGCCTGCAGAGATGAGGTGCTCATCACCGGCGGGTCAGCCCTCATCGGGGGGCTGGTCAGGGCGTGGTCAAGCGAACATGGAGATACGCCTACCGTCCATGACTCCTGGAGACCGTCCAGAGGGCCTTCGGCCATCATCTCCGGGTCATGTTCGGTCATGACGAACCGCCAGGTAGACTTCTACCGGCAGCTCGCCGCCTCGAGATTCGTCGATCCTGAAGCAGTAATCCATAACCCTTCGTATGAAGATGAGCTTGTCACCTGGCTGCTGGACCATGCCGACGATGCGCATGCCCCGATGATCTATTCAACAGCCCTGCCGGATGTCATCGAGTGTAACCGGGAGGCCTATGGCGAGGGGCTCGGGGAGCGGATCGAACTGCTGTTCTCGGCTGTCGCGAGCAGGCTGGTCGACGGGGGAGTGAAGAAGCTTATCATCGGGGGCGGGGAGACCTCCGGGAAGGTCGTACAGGTCTTAGGGGTCAGGAGTTTCTATATCGGCCAGCAGATCGCCCCGGGAGTCCCCTGGATCCGGGCGGTGGACCGTGATGTCAGCCTGGCTCTCAAGTCAGGGAATTTCGGGGATGAGCGGTTCTTCCTCCGATGCCAGGAGTTAGTTTACTGATCCTCCTTACGTCTCATCCTGGATGTAGGAATGCTTGAAGAGATCGATCAACTGATGCCGGTCATCGACCCCTGCCTTGTCGAAGATGTTCTTTATATGGGTCTTCACGGTCTGGACCTTGATCCCAAGCTGGTCTGAGATCTCCTGGTTGGTGCCGTGCGTGGTGCAGAGGATACTCAGGATCTCCCTCTCTCTGGGAGTGAACTGGAAGGCCTCCGGGTCGAAGGTCTGACCCTCATACTTCTTCAGCTTCTCCTCTACCGATAGGAGTTTCTCATGGAAGTTCTTTGCCAGGGTGAAGTATTTCCGCAGTTCATCGGTATAGAGGACGCTCAGGATACCGAAGTAGAACCCTGCGAAGATGAAGGTGTAGACTGCCCGGAAGGGATACCCTGCCTGGACTGCACCCGTCTCGAGCGAGGCTGCGAAGATGATCAGGCAGATGATGATCCCCCGCTTTCGGATCAGCCGGTACTTGATCCCCATCATGAGGGAGATGAACAGCATCATCATGCCGTACTGGCTCGTATGGTCAGCGTTGATCTCCACTACGGAGAAGATATACATCACGACGAAATGCAGAACCTTCGTGATGCGGAAGAGGTTGATCTTGATGGTCTTCCCCAACAGGGTGATGGAGTAGGTGCCCCGTTTCTTGAAGGCCATCCAGAGGAAGAAGATCCCGATAATGAGGATCATGTACCACCACCAGGCCAGTGTGTGTTCATCGCCAAGGTCCGTCTCTGTCATGACCGTGACCACCTGCATGATGCAGGTGAGCATACCGATGATACCGTAGATCAGGCTGACTGTCTTGAATCGATCATCTTCCATGTCTTACTCCTCCTGTCAGTATAGCACGTATCTGCAGCTTCGGAACGTTTGATTCCCTTAATGGTCAAGGTCGTCATCCATGATGAAGGCATGCCTGAAGAGGTCGACGAGCTGGTGTCGGTCATCGACCCCTGCCTTGTCGAAGATGTTCTTCAGGTGCCCCTTGACCGTCTGTTCCTTGATCCCGAGACCGCTAGCTATATCACTGTTGGAGCCGTGCGTCAGGCAGAGGGCCTTCAGGACGTCCAGTTCCCTGGGGGTGAACGGGAAGTCCCCCGGGTCGAGGGTTTCCTTTTCGTACTGGTTCAGGCGCGTCTCCACATGGAGGATCCGCTCATGCATGCTTGAGTCGATCTTGAGGAAGTCCATGTGGATGAGCAGCAGGACGAAGATGATGGCTCCTGCGAAGATCAGCACATACAGCCCGTCGAGGGGTGTGCCGTTCTGGAAGGCAGCAAACTCAAAGGCAATGGAGGTGGTGACCCCCATGAAGATGCTCCCCCGGATCTTGATCAGCTGGTACCGCAGCCCGAGCAGCAGGGCGAGGAAGAGCAGTTCCATCGTGAAGTTGTTGTGGAGCGGGTGGAACGCCACGAAGATCGAGATCAGGTAGATGAACCCGAACTGTGAATACTGGATGATCACGGACATGTTGACTGTCACGGTCTTATCCTGCAGGCTCAGGACTACCCGTTCACGTGTGCAGAAGTAGGTCCACAGGAAGTAGATCCCGACTCCGAGGAGGGGATAGCTCCACCACCTGAGCTCATAGCCGCTGCAGAAGGGGCAGTCGGTCACCGTCCCGAAGAAGGTGGAGAGGAAGTTGAGGATGCCGGCGATCCCGAAGAGGAGGCTGATGTATTTGTGGACAGGCTTACCCATGCAGCACCCCCTCTAGGGGTGGCTGTATGCGTGTCGTGGTACACCGGTCGCTGAAGGGTTGTTGACGAATCGAAAAAAGGATACGAAGCAGTATTGTCTGACACAAAGAAACATACACCATAGTTGATCTGCCTTTTTTTGTTATTCTATATAATTTATTCTAGCCCAGAATAAATAGCAATGCAACTAATTATGTTGATGAATATCGGAGGGTTTATGGAGATCATGTACGCCTGCAGTTGAAAAGAACTACGCCGCAGGTATAATCATGCATATGAGAAGAGCAGAGAAAGTAGTATGACTGTAGTTGAGAAGTCATAGATGCTATCCTATTCTTGACGGAGAATGGGAACCGGTGATCGTGTAATGATCTATTGTGATGGATGCTGGACTGCCAGACATACCTCAATGAGAAAGATACACTGACCGGTCATCGAAGACTACTTGGAGACTTCCCGGGGAATTCTCCCCGGGAATGATCTCAATAATAAAAATGAAGGACATCTACGCACTTCCTGTCATAAAGCTTCCCAACTATCCGTTAATTTTATTTTGAGGAGGCTGCCATGATAGACAGACCTTTACGATTGACGGCAACCAGGATCATCGGCTTGGATCTTTCCAAGAAGACTCTGGTTGGGTGTATGCTGCTAGCAGAAGAAGGGTTCATGAAGAATCACTTCTTCAACGAGAAGATGAATGCTCAAGGACGTCAGCGACTCGCTGAACGGTTCAAAGCAGGAGATGCGATCTTTATGGAGGGAGGGACATCTTCCTTCAACCTCGCACGGTATCTGCTGAAGCACACCGAAGCAGACGTGTATGTACTCAACCCCATGAAACTGCATATCATCTTCGAGTCGATCTGCAAGACAGATCGGCAAGATGCTGCAAAATTGGCTAAGTATGCACGGGATGCCCATCCTGAGAACTGGGTACTGGTTCCCATCCCGACTGAACAGGAATCTGCTGAGCGCTCAGTAGTCAAACTTCACATCGCCTATGCTCAGTATCGTACGAAGGTCATCAACAAGCTTCATGCGGTATTCACGGGAATGGGGTTCCCTGACCTGAAGAAATCGGATCTGAAGGATCCTCGCAAGCGACGGGCCTGGGTGGAGACCCTACTCGCCGAGGAGATAGCTCTATTCAGTGCAGGGCTCCTGCTCGAAGAGCTTGAATCATTGGAGTCGCAGATGGAACGTATTCATGAGAAGCTCAAGGAGATCATTCTCGCTCATCCACGAGAAGCTCTTTCCTGGCTCTCGATCCCTGGCATCGGAGACATCACGGCTGTAACGCTCATTGCCTTCCTCGGTAATGGAGACCGATTCTCTTCTGCTAACCAACTGAGGAACTATATCGGTCTCATCCCGAAGAAGGATCAATCTGGGACGGTCGATAAGCAGCTCGGGGTCTCTCGTCACGGGTGTATGCCGATCAGGAGGCACATCATGCAGGGAGCCTGGGGGATCAAGAGCTTTAGGAGAGATTGTTCTCTTACTCGGTACTGGCAGCGTCTTGAGAGCCGACGGAAGCTTGGTCAGAAAGCATCAGTTGCCATTGCTAATAAGATGCTCTCTATCGGATTCGCTCTGCTGAAGAACGGTGACATCTACCGGATGCCTGACGGGGAACAGTATCTGTTGAAGAAACTGCAATACTATAAACTTGAAGCTCTCGTCGGAACCCGATCCTGGCAGATTAATTCCGATAAGAGCTCAATAACCAGCTAAAGCCAATCTAACGGTTTTAGCCTATCACTAACCACCTCCCCACGCAAGTCCTTATTTTTAAGGTCTCGGAGAATTGTGTCTATTTGAATTGCCAAAACTTTCTTGTTTATACCCCTTGACATCTACAGACAAATAAAGAGATCAGGGATCGTGCACGGATCGATGAGGTGATCAGGGGGGCAGAGGTCATGCGGCTCGCTGTTTCTGCAGGATCCCTCCCGTATATCATCCCGCTGAACTACGGGTACGACGGGTCGCATATCTATTTCCACACGGCACGTGAGGGCAGGAAGATCGCCTACCTCGAGGGCGGGGGGACCGTCTGCTTCGAGATGGAGCAGGATGTAAGGCTGCAGCCGCATGATAAAGCTCCCTGCGGCTGGGGTATGTCCGGAAGGAGTGTCATCGGGTACGGGCAGGTCTCAGAGGTGACAGGCTATACGGGGAAGGTGGAAGCGTTGTCCCGCATCATGGCCCACTACTCAGATGAGGCCTGGGAGTTCACTCCTGAAGCTGTCGAGGCTGTACGGGTCTGGAAGCTGGCTGCCGAGCGTGTCACCGGAAAGGAGCTGTGATCCCCTACAGGGAGAGGGTCGATTCCCGCTCGATGAGGATCGTGTCCACGATCGCATAGCGGGGAGCATGCTCGATCCCGCTGAGGTGGTCGATCAGGAGGGCTGCCGCACGCCTGCCGAGCAGTTCCGGCTGGATGTCGACCGTCGTGAGCGGCGGGGAGCTGCACTGGCTGCGGGTCGTGTTGTTGAACCCGGCTATGGGGACCATCGCATCATGTTCCTTGAGGTAGTCCAGGGCTCCGAGTGCGATGAACCCATCGGTCGCGATCACCGAGTCGAAGGAGGTCCGTTGGCTCACAGTCTTCATCCCCTGGTACCCCTCGACCTCCCGGTAGGTCCCGGCGAGGCAGATGAGGTCCTCATCGATCGTGATCCCATGGGTCCTCAGCGCCTCCTGGTAGCCACGGAGACGGTTCTGTGTTACGCTGAACTGCTGTGGCCCCCCGAGGAGGGCGATCCTTCGCAGCCCCTTCTGGAGCAGGTTGGAGACCAGGTTGTACATGGCCTGGAAGTTGTCATTATCGACCCAGAGTGCATGCTCGAACCTGCTCTCCGGACGGCCGATGACCGTGTAGGGGCACCGTTTCTCCTCGAGGTATGCCATGCACTTGTCATCCCGGCTCGAGGTCATGAGGATGACCCCGTCCACGATGTTCTGCCGTATGAACTGTTTCAGGAAGGAGACCTCCTCCTCGGCGCTGCTGGAGAAGGAGAACATGATGTTGTAGCCGCGTTTCTGGGCTTCGATGCTCAACCCCCGCATCGCCATGATGAAGAAGGGTTTTGTGAAGAGGTCCTCCGCTGAGTTGGGGATGATGAGACCGAGTGTGTGGGTCCTTCCCCGTGCTAATGAGCGTGCCGCTGCATTGGGGTGGTAGCCGAGGACCTTCATCGCCTCCCTGACCTTCTCCTGGGTCTCGAGGCTGATCTTCGGGTTGTTGTGGACCACCCTGCTCACCGTCGAGGGGGCGACCCCTGCGTATTCTGCTACTTCCTTGATCGTTATACTCATAAACGTGCCTGTTATCCTATAGAATCCATTCTTACCCTTTTACCGATCCGATTGTCAATCCTGAGACGAGCCATCTCGAGGAGTAGAGGAACAATGCGACCACCGGGATCGAGATCATCACCGATGATGCGGCGTAGATGCCCCAGTTGGTGTTGAACTGTCCCTGCAGTGCCTGGAGGCCCAGCGGCCAGGTGAACATGTCGCCCTTCGGCAGCATGATCCTGGCAAGCATGAACTCATTCCAGGAGTTCATGAAGTTGAAGAGGAAGGCGATCGCCAGTGCTGGTACAGCTAGGGGAAGGATGATCTTCCAGAAGGTGTACATCGGTGTCGAACCATCGATCATGGCCGCCTCCTCGAGCGTCTTCGGGATCGAGTCATAATACCCCTTGAGCACCCAGATGCTGAACGGTATCGCCTGTACCGAATAGGCCACGACGATACCCCGGTAGGTGTTGATCAGGTTCAGTTTCGCGGCAAGCAGGTAGAGGGGGACCATCAGCATGGCTGCAGGGATCATCTGGGTCGCCAGGAGGAAGATCAGCATGGCATTCCTGCCCTTGAACTTCCACCTCGAGAGGGCATAGGCCGACGTAGAGGAGATGACCAGGCCGATGAAGGCGGTCGCGATGGTCACGATGAAGCTGTTCCAGATCCAGAGGAAGAAATCATGCTCTGTGAGTGCCGCCCGATAGTTCTGGAAGGAGGCATCCTCCGGGATGATCCGTAACGAGGTCGAGAGCAGCCGGCTTCCCGGCCTCAGCGACACGGTCACGATGCGCAGGATCGGGTAGATGGTGATCAGGCAGGCAAGGATCAGGATCACGTGTGCCAGGGTGTTCCCGTAGTTTCTCTTTCTCAGCGGGTTCATTCGGTGACTCCTTTCAGGGCTCCGGTCAAGCGGATGTAGAGAAGGGTCAGACCGAAGAGGATGAGGAAGATGACGACAGCGAAGGCTGCCGAGAATCCATACTGGTTGAAGTTGAACGCTGCCCGGAAGAGGGCTGTGATCAGGATCTCGGAACTCTCCAGCTTCATCTCGTTGATGAAGTATGGAATATTGAAATTGTTGAACGTCCAGATGATCCCAAGCATGATCGATGGGGCGAGGACCGGTTTCATCAGGGGCAGGGTGATCTTCGAGAGTTTCGTGTACCCGGTCGCTCCATCCATGTCAGCTGCCTCGTAGTACTCAGAGGAGATGCTCTGCAGTGCACCGAGACTGATGACCATCATGAACGGGATCCCCAGCCAGACATTCGTCATGATCATGGCCAGGAAGTTCGGGACCGGGGCTGCCTTCCACTGGATCGGCGTCATCCCGAGCTTCGTCAGGATGATGTTGAAGAAGCCGTACTGGAAGTTGAACTCTCCCCTCCAGGTGAGGGCAGAGATGACCTGGGGCATAGCCCACGGTAGGATGAGGATCCCCTTGTAGAGGTTCTTGAACCGCAGTCTCGGCCTGTTGAGGAGCAGGGCGAGGAATATACCGCCTGCAACATGGATGAAGACCTGCAGCGTCCAGAGGATGGTCCGGAAGAATACCGGCCAGAACATCTCCTGTTTCAGGACAGGCTTCGTGAAGACCCTGATGTAATTCTCGATACCATTGGCTAGGGAGAAGCTCGGGTCCTTGAAATGGCGGAGATTCATATTGCTGAACGAGAGTACCAGCTCGTAGATGATAGGATAGACGATCAGTACGACCAGCCCGATGATCGCAGGGGTCACCAGCATGGCGACGATGACCTTCCTGCGGTGCAGGAGCACTCTCCCGATCAAGAAGACCAGGGCCTCGATGAGCGCGATCACGATGAGCATGCCGAGAATGGTCGTACTTACCTGCGACAGGCTCCTTGCGGCAACTTGGGAATTCATGAAATACCTCCACTAAGAGGGGACGGTCAGTGCCTGAGGACTGGTCCCCTCCGATGCTTCAAGAGCGGAAGGCATCTCCAGCAGGAGCTGGAGATGCCAGGGATGGGTGTGCGTTACTGCAGGTTCTCGATGCCGGTAACTGCGGCAGCCTGCATGTTGGCAGCAGCCTCTGCCGGTGAGAGGGTCCCTGCCATGACCGCAGACTGCTCGGGGTTGATGGCGTCCCAGATAGCCCTCATCTCGAGGACTGACGGCATCGGGGTACCCTTAGCCAGCTGCGCGATCGATCCGGCAAGGACCGGGTCATTCTCGATGTCGGGATGATCCATGGCTGCCTTCAGGGCAGGAAGCCTGTTGAGGACCTCGAGCTGCTCATACTGTTTTGCCTTCGAAGTCACGAACTTGATGAAGCCCACGACTGCCTCGACCTTCTCGGGTGCGAGGTCTTCCGGGATCATGAAGTACTTCCCTGACGTGTAGGGGGCTGGATAGAGACCGGTTGCTACGACCTTTGGCAGGGGAGCTGCACCGAAGTCATCACCGAGGACATCGGCATACCCGCCGAGTGACCAGTCGCCGTTGATGATCATGGCAGCCTTGCCCTCCTTGAAGAGGGTGTCGGCAACTGCGTAATCGGCCTCGAGCGGTGTGACCTTGTAGTCATAGGTGAGGGATTGCATGAAGTCGAGGGTGGCGACCATTTCCGGCGTGTTGAGGCTCGGGGTCACGCCGTCATCGGCGAAGACTCTGCCGCCGAACCCTCCGAGCCAGGGTGCGAGCCAGAAGGCTTCCCCGAGATTGAAGGCGAGCCCGTACATGTCGCCTTTCGTGTTTGCCTGTGCCATGGCGATCAACTCATCAGTCGTTGCCGGCGGGGTCGTGATATATTTCTTGTTGTAGAGGAGCATGAGGTGGTTACCCGAAGAGATAGGGACTCCCCAGGTATGGCCATCCATGATGACCGATTCGACATAGTCATTCATGTCAACGAGGTTCTCGACCGGCTGGATGAGCCCTGCAGTGACGAATGGGCCGGCATGGTCGTTCACGGTCCAGAGCAGGTCGGGCGATGTCCCGGCCAGTGATGCTGTCTGGAAATCCTCCCTGAGGGCCTCGGTCTCTTTATTGAGGACCTCGATGGCTGCGACGATGTTCGTCGAGGCCGCATACTCATTGGCAAGTTTCTCCACGAACTGGAACGCATTCTCTGACTGGCCTTCCTGCGTCCACAGGGTCAGGGTCACCGGCCCTGTCGTCTTTTCCTGCTGGCCACCGGCAAAGAGCGGTACGGCCATGACGGTCAATGCGAGAAGGATACATAAAATCTTCTTCATTTTCATTCTCCTGATAATTGATGTTTGTCTTTGCACAATCAGTGCAACCGATTGCATTAATTATGGACCTGAAATGTTCGATCTGTCAAGGTTTTTTTGCATCGAAACCAAGCATTCAACGAAAACAGGATGAAAACAGGAGAATATTTGACATATATGTAAAAACTGTCGTGAAAACCATGGAAGCGATTGCATGACCGCGTAGCCAGAAGCTGCGGTTTGCACGGGAGTACAGGCAGCTTCCTATGGAAACTGCCTGTGAAACCCTTAGTGTACCGTGAACCTCCAGCTGACCGGTGCCTCAAGGGAGAGGTTCCCCTCGACTGACCGGATGGTATCATCGATGGTTATCGTGTACTCACCCGGGAAGACTGCCGCAGAGGGGATGAAGGTCACCGAGTGCCCGTTCCAGTAGAACCGCCCGTTCCGCTTCGGGCTCATGGAGAATGCGTCGATGATCATCCTCGGGTCCATGAGCCGGTCGAAATGGATCGTGACTGAACCACGGACCTCATCGTTCGGTATGGAGAATCCTGTCACCTTCGGGCGGGAGAGCTCACGGTCTCTCACCGTCTCCCGTGAGGCCTGGATCACCATGCCCCCGTGTGGCGGCAGTTCGAGCTGCAGGCCTTCTGTCGTTGGTGTTACGGGTACTACCTGTGTGGAATGGTCTTCCGCAGTCGTGGAGAGGATCACTTCCATCGGTGTCCTCTCATCGATCCCTGCCAGGTCCACAGGGATGCTGACCTGCACCATCTCCTCACGGTTGTTCGTGACGACGACCACCTGGTCGGCATCATCCCAGCGGGAGAAGGCGAAGACCCCTTTCCTGCCGGTTGGCAGGATCATGAAGCTGCCGTCCCTGACGCAGCTGAACTGCGTCCTCAGGCTGATCACGTCGTGATAGAAGGAGAGGATACTCTCATCCTCCGTCCCCCAGGGGTAGGTCCTCCTGCTGTCCGGGTCTGTGAAGCCGGCGAGGCCGGCCTCCTCCCCGTAGTAGATGGTCGGGGCCCCGGGCATGAACATTTGCATGAGTACTGCCTCTTTGAGGACCCCTTCGTCCAGACCGTCATCCGCCAGTGCCGGGTCGGAGATGTCCTGCGATGCCTTGGTCGCATCCACATACCGGCCGGTCCTGGTGTAGAACCGCGAGTGGTCGTGGTTCGAGAGTTCGTTCATCGCCGATGAGAGCGACGACCAGGGGAGCCTCGCCATCCGGTCTGCGAGGGTGGAGGAGAAGGTATCCGTGTTGTCCAGCAGTTCGATCGACTCGCTCCAGCTGTGTTTCTCCATCCCGGTCAGGAAGTAGGAGACCGGATCGAAGAACGCATCGTAGTTCATGATGGTATCCCACTCGTCCCCCTCGAGCCAGGGGGATGAATCCCCGTATACCTCCGCTAAAATGACGGCATCGGGATTCGCCTTCTTCACCGCCTGCCTGAAGCGTTCCCAGAAGGTATGGTTGTACTCTGCCGTGGTCCCCACCTCTGCGGCGACATCGAGCCGCCAGCCGTCGACCCCGATTTCGGGGCCGACCCAGTACGCCGCGATGTCGAGGATGGCCTGCTCGGCAGGCGATCCGTCGTAGATGTTGATCTTCGGCAGGGTCTTGAATCCATACCAGGCTTCGTACGACTCGTTGTCCGGGAACCCGTCGGGGTCATGGAATATGAACCAGTCGTCCCAGAGTGAACCAGCTGATTCATACGCCCCGTCGGAAGGATAGAGATGCTCCCGGTCGAACCACCGATTGAAGGATCCTGCATGGTTGAAGACCCCATCGAGGATGACCCTGATCCCTCGTGCATGGGCTTCGTCTACGAACTGCTTGAACAGGGCATCGGAGGCAGCGAGGTTCGCCTCATCCGTCGTCCTCGTGATATACCCGGCAGCATCCCTGTTCACCGTAGAGGCGCTGTCAAACTTCGGTGAGCCGTAGTTCGGGTCCTCTCCCGGGACGATCAGGCTCTCATCATCATGCACGATCACCCCGAAGTGGGGATCGATGTGGTAATAATCCTGTGTATCGTACTTATGGTTCGAGGGCGAGACGAAGACCGGGTTGAGGTAGATCCCCTCGATCCCAAGACCCTGCAGGTAGTCGAGCTTGTCGATGAGTCCCTGGATGTCCCCGCCGTAGAACTCTCTTGTCCGGTCTGATCCATCAGCATAGGTCCTGCTGCTGTCAGGGAGTGTTTCCCACTCCTTTGCGACCGCCGGGTAGTTGTCATAGAGGTATTCGTTCGTACGGACATCATTGGTGGGGTCCCCGTTAGAGAACCGGTCGGTGAAGACCTGGTAGAGGACTGCCCCTTCCATCCACCCGGGGATGGTGAAGCCCGGCTGGATACGGAACTGGACACCCGTCGGCGGGGTCCCGGCCTCGACACCCCTGCGGGAGTAGAAGACCTGCTTGTCCCCCTGGGTGATCTGGAAGTAGTAGCTGGTTTGCTCCATGATCGGCGGTGTCTCTGCCGCATAGATTGTGAAGATCCCCTCCTCAGACTGTGGCGCCATCCATATCGGTGCGCGCCCGGGGAGGTGGAGCAAGACCCCGTCTGCCATGCCGGTGCGGACCTGTATGCGTATCAGGACAGGTTCCCCGACTTCGGGGGAGGAGGGGCTGCGGAAGAAGTCAGTGCCGTCACTGTAGATATACTTCCCCTGGAGCCTCGGCTGTTTGGCTGCTGCAGTACTGACGGTAAGCAGTATGAGGAGTGTGATCATCATGAGTCGTTTCATCGCAGGCCTCCTGCTTCAGCCATCCCGGCATCCCAGAAGAGGATCTGGTCCTTCTCAGGTATGAATGCCGGGTTGCTCCGGTCGTTCGGGAAGTCGTCAAGGTCTATCCAGGCGACCTTAAGCCTCCAGGCGAGTCCCGATTCCCACTGCACACGGTAGGGGGAAGCCTCATCGAAGGCAAAGTAGACCTTCTCGGTCGTCTTCTCGAAGACCATGAGGAGGGACCAGATCCCGTCATCTGCCGTCTCATCTCCATGGGTCCCGTCATCGTACATCAGATAGGTCTGCCAGTTACCGCCTGAGGCGGCATGTCCGGAAGAGGGGTCGTAGGTGAAGGTCCCCTTGATGGTGAGGGGCGGGGTGAAGGACTCCGCAGGGGCCTTCTCGTCGACGAAGACACCGGAGAGGGTGTTCGTATCGACCTTGATCAGGACCGTTGACTCAGGGGCCAGGGCGCCGCTTTGCAGGACCTTCACTGCTGCAGTGTCCGTGAGGAGGAGTCCATCACCACGGTAGGTGACCGTGATCTCTGAGACTCCTTCTGCCTGCGGGGCCATGAAGTCCACCGCATTCTCGACTCTCGTCTTCCTGATGGTTCCCCCGCTCGTCTCCCACTCAAAGGTATAGGACGTGGTCCCGGCCGGCAGGTCGATGAAGGCGGAAAGCGGGAGGGTGCCTCCCGACTCGACCTCGCCGGTCCCAGTGTCCAGATAGATGCCCGGTTCATGAGGCAGACTCCGGCAGGAAACCAGTATGGCAGCTGCTGCAGCTATGAGCAGCAGGGATCTTAGGGTATGCATACGACCTCCTTGATGCAAGCGTTTGCATTGCCAGTATACCGGCAAACGCAGCAGATGTCCAATGATTGTTCCTTTTTCCTATACAGAGCCGGCGTTTTGCCGCAGAATAGGAGAGACCAGGATGAGAAGGGGAGGGAGACAATAATGATCACCATATCGGCAGGTCGTGCATTATCGTACCTATCACGCTACCACCACCTCGAAAGCAAGGGAAGGCTCTCCGGGGAGGAGGACATCCTGCAGTATGTGCAGCGTGTCGGCTGCCTGCAGTATGATCCGCTCTGCACAGTCATGAGGAATGCGGACCTCATGCTTGCTGCCCGCTGTGACGGGTATACCCCGCAGGTGCTGTATGACCTGCTCTACGGGCAGCGCAAGCTCTTCGACGGCTGGGACAAGAACATGTCGATCATCCCAGTGGGGGACTGGCCCTGCTTTAGAAGGAAACGTGAGACTTTCAGGGACCATTACCGAAAAAGGGATCATGAGTTCGGCCGGATGCGCCGGGAGGTAGCAGCCTACCTACGGGACCACCCCTACATCTCTTCCGGAGACATCGGGGAGGACCGGCTGGTGGATTGGGCCTGGGCTCCGGCAAAGCTGGGCAGGGCAGTGCTCGAGAGCATGTACCACAGCGGGGAGCTTATAGTCCACCACAAGGAGGGGGTACGGAAGTATTATGGGAGGAGTGAGGATCTCATCCCTCCCGATATCCTCAATGCACCTGACCCCTTCAGCAGCGAGCAGGAGTACCACCAGTGGTACCTGGGTAGAAGGATCGCCTCCGTGGGCCTCATGTGGGACCGCCCGAGCGATGCATGGCTCGGCATGGAGATGAGTTCGGTACAGCGGAAGGCTGCATGGCAGGCGCTCATCGAGGCGGGGAGCGTCACGGAAGTTACAGTCGAGGGCCATGGGGATGGGTTTTACATCCCGTCATGGGCTGAGCACCTCCTCCATGAAATGAGAGACACTACGTTCACCGAAGCGTCCCTCATTGCCCCGCTGGACTGCATGATCTGGGACAGGAACCTCATTGAGGAGCTCTTCGGGTTCCATTACCGGTGGGAGGTCTATACCCCGGCAGTCAAGCGACAGTACGGGTACTATGTGCTGCCGGTCCTCTGCGGGGACCGGTTCATCGGCAGGTTGGAACCTGTGCTCGAGAAGGGCACAGGGACCCTCCTGGTACGCAGCTGGTGGCCTGAGGAGGGGTTCATCCCGGATCAGGAGACCTGCCGTGCAATCCGGTCCGCAGTACAGCGACTTGCACACAGCTGCGGGGCATCAAAGGTCAGGTATGCTGCAGATGCAGCGAGCCTGCGGTGAGCAGGGGACGGTGTGACCGAACTTCCCTGGGAGATGTAAAAATACTGTCCCTCCGGTACGGTTGGTGAGCCCGGGACAGTTGACAATATGACGTTCCTTGCATAGTATCAATCCCATGAAAGCACATGAGTTACGCAAAAAATATATCGATTTCTTCGTATCGAAGAACCATGCACAGATCTCGGGACAGTCACTGGTCCCGGAGAATGACCCGACGGTCCTCTTCACCACAGCAGGCATGCATCCGCTCGTGCCGTACCTGCTCGGGGAACCTCACCCTGCTGGGACGCGCCTCACTGACTACCAGAAGTGTATCCGTACCGGCGATATCGAGTCGGTCGGGGACCCAAGCCATCTCACCTTCTTCGAGATGCTCGGTAACTGGTCCCTCGGGGACTACTTCAAGGATGAGGCGATCAGGATGAGCTTCGAGTTCCTGACCTCCCCCGAATGGCTCGGTTTCGACGTGGACCGGCTCTCGGTCACCATCTTCGCCGGCGACGACGAGGTCCCAAGGGATACCGAGTCTGCAGAACTCTGGAAGAGTCTCGGGATCCCCGAGGAGAGGATCTTCTTCCTCCCGCGGAAGGATAACTGGTGGGGACCGGCAGGAGAGACAGGACCGTGCGGGCCTGACTCGGAGATGTTCATCGATACCGGCAAGCCGGCATGCAGCCCAAGCTGTGCCCCGGGATGCCACTGCGGCAAGTATTTCGAGATCTGGAACGATGTCTTCATGCAGTATAACAAGCAGGCTGACGGGAGCTACCTGCCGCTGGCGCGGAAGTGCGTCGATACCGGCATGGGGATCGAGCGTACGATCGCGATGCTCCAGGGGAAGGGATCGGTCTACGAGACCGAGGTCTTCGGACCGCTGATCGCGGCTATAGAGAACCTCTCCGGCAAGACCTACGGACAGGACGGGTCAGCTGACATGTCCATCAGGATCATTGCTGACCATATCAGGACGTCGGTCTTCCTGCTCGGCGATGAGAAGACGATCACCCCGTCGAACCTCGGCCAGGGATATATCCTGCGGCGCCTGATCAGGCGTGCGGTCAGGCACGGCAAGAAGCTCGGGATCGAGGGGGCTTTCCTCTCACAGCTGGTCTCCTATGTGCTCGAGGTCTATGCTGAAGCGTATCCGGTCCTTGCCGGTAAGGCTGACTCCATCAGGGAGGAGCTCGACAAGGAGGAGGAGCGGTTCTCAGCGACCCTGCAGAAGGGGGAGCATGAGTTCCAGAAGATCCTCCCAAACCTGATGAAGGGGAAGGCCCGGGTCATTCCCGGCCGGATCGCCTTCAAGCTCTATGATACCTACGGGTTCCCCTTGGAACTCACCGAGGAGCTTGCTGCAGAGCATGAGTTCACCGTCGACCGGGAAGGGTTTGCCAAGGCGTTCGAGAAACACCAGGAAGCATCCCGTGCAGGGGCCGAGAAGAACTTCAAGGGAGGTCTTGCCGACCACTCAGACATGACGACGGCGCTCCATACTGCAACACACCTGCTGCACCGTGCCTTAAGGAACCTCCTCGGGGACCATGTACAGCAGATGGGGAGCAACATCACGGCGGAACGGCTCAGGTTCGACTTCACCAACCCGGACAAGGTGACCCGCGAACAGCTCGACGAGATCGAGAAGGTGGTCAATGAGCAGATCAGCAGAGACCTTCCGGTGACCATGGAGATCATGACGCTCGAGGAGGCCCGAGATGCTGGAGCCCTCGCGTTCTTCGACAGCAAGTACGGGGAACAGGTGAAGGTCTATACCATCGGTGAGTTCTCAAAGGAGGTCTGCGGCGGACCACATGTCGAGCGGACCGGCACGATGGGGACCTTCAAGATCAAGAAAGAGCAGTCCTCATCTGCCGGGGTCCGGAGGATCAAGGCAGTCCTGATCCGGTAGCGGCGCGTACTACAGCATATAGATACGAGAAGATCGGCAGGAATGTCGGTCTTTTTTTGTAAAAACAGTAGGAAACTGGATTTACTCACGCTATACTATACATGTATCCAGAAGTCCGGGAGGTCGTTTATGAACATGCAGAAGATGGTTGCGCCGATCATATTCGCGCTGATCTTCACAGCGTTTGTCATACTCTACTTCGCCATGATCATGCAGATACCGATGAGCGTCTGGATCAAGGTGCTCATCGCTTTAGGGTTCCTTGCGGTGATCATTGCCATGGGGTATGTGCTCTACCGGCGGTATCGGGAGATCGAGAAGGAGGACTTGGATGATCTTAGTAAATACTGATCACATTTCAGGGAAGGACCTGGAGACCATCAGCATCGTGAAAGGCTCCACCATCCAGTCGAAACACCTGGGCAAGGATATCCTTGCAGGGTTGAAGACCATCGTCGGCGGTGAGCTCGATGGCTATGCCGAGATGCTCAACGAGGCCCGTGCTATCGCTACCAAGCGGATGGTCACCGAAGCCGAGGAGCTCGGCGCAGATGCCGTGGTCAATATACGGTATGCCACGAGCAACATCATGCAGGGTGCTGCCGAGGTACTGGTCTATGGTACTGCCGTGAAGTTCCGCTGAGTATCCTGTTCCTATCAGTTCCAAAAAGTATGATCTCACTGATACTCTTCTCGAAGAAGAGGGGGGGGCTGGTGTCCGGTGTCTGCTCATCCCTGTTTTTGAAAAAAATGTTAAGAAAACTTGACAAGTGAAAAATTCCTTCATAGAATCTAGTAAGTAAGAATAAAAATTTCATGGAGTGGTTGATGGAGAAGATCCTGAACAGGTCGGACCTGCTTCTGCAGATCCAGCGGACTTATGCCGACATGTCTGCCGTGGAGCAGAGATTCTCAGATTTCATCAGGACTTCCATCGATGATATCCCGGACAAGACCGTGACTGAGCTTTCTGATATCTGCGGGGTGAGTGAGGCTTCGATCATCAGGTTCGCGAAGAAGATGGGGTACCAGGGGTTCCACCAGATGAAGATCGAGATCGCCCGGTCCACGCAGACGGAGAGTGTCGATGCACCGATCGGGGCTGAAGACACCGTGACAGGGCTCATGGAGCGCTCACTCTCCCTGGCAGTCACCAACATACGGAACACCTATGAACACCTCGATGTCAACCAGCTTGAGCGGGCTGTCAGGCTCATCAGCGACTGCGACCAGGTACAGGTCTTCGCCGCGGGGAACTCCCTTCCCGTCTGCCATGATTTCGTCTACCGGCTCGGCAGGATCGGGATCAGGGCGATCTGCTCGGAGCTGCCCGAACTGGCCCTGCTCCAGGCTCAGAACATGAAGAGGGGGGATATCGCATTCGCATTCTCCCAGTCGGGGGAATCGGTGCTGGTGAATGAGGCGCTGCAGATCGTCAGCGGCATGAAGCTGCCGGTCATCTGTATGTCGAACTACCTGAAATCACCGATCATGAAGTGGGCTGATGTCCGGATCATCACCTCCGTCCATCATGAGATGTTCGAGGGGGGCGGGAGCCAGACCCGGCTCACGGAGTATGCCGTATTCGACTTGCTCTTCTATATGCTCTTCTTCACCAGGAAGGACCTGCATATGGAGATGCTCGCAAAGATTGAGAGCGACCAGTCGATCTACAGTATCTGACAGTCAGCCGAGAGAAGAATCTATGAGGATGAGGAGTCTGCCATGCCGATTGTACCGATGAAAGAACTGCTTGATGCTGCATTGAAGAACCGATATGCAGTGGGTGCCTTCAACACGAATAACCTGGAGTATATCCAGGCGATCCTCACAGCTGCCGAGGAGATGCGGTCTCCCGTGATCATCCAGGCGGCTGAGAGCGAGGTCGACTATATGGACGGATTCGTCTTCACGGACATAGTGAAGAGGATCTCCGCTGACATGACGATCCCCATCGCCATCCACCTGGACCATGGACCAAGTTACCGGACGGCCATGCGATGTATTCGCTACGGGTTCAGTTCCGTCATGTTCGACGGCTCGAGACTGCCGTTCGAGGAGAACATCAGGATCACCGCAGATGTCGTTCAGGCAGCCCATGCGGTAGGGGTATCGGTGGAAGGGGAGATAGGCCTGATCGGCGGTACCGATGATGTCGAGGGTGCCGGCGGTGAGAACGCGCTGTCTGACCCCCTCCAATGCGAGGAGTTCGTCAAGCGATCGGGTGTCGACTGTTTTGCAGCCTCTATCGGGACGGCTCACGGCATCTACCGGTCAGAACCCAAGCTCGATATGGAGCGGCTCGATGAGATCGCCGCCCGCACGAAGGTCCCGATCGTCCTTCACGGCGGGTCCGGGGTCCCCCAGTCTCAGGTCGTGGACGCGATAGGGCGAGGGGTCGCGAAGATCAATTTCAGTACGGTAGTCAGGAAGGCGGGTATCGACCAGCTGAAGGTGACCCTCTCCGAGGAACCTGACCAGCTTGACTGGATGGCCATCTTGAGCAGGACCACTGCGAAGATGAAGGATGCAGTCAAGGAGATGATGGCGATGGTAGGCTCTGAAGGCAGGGCCTGATCATATACACATGTCTTTTTCATAAAGGAGGAAACATTATGAAAAAAGGTATAGTTCTGTTACTGATCGTTTCCCTTCTCTGCACCGGTATGAGCGTGTTCGCCGCCGGTCAGGGTGAGGAGAAGCAGACTCTTACCATCTATGCCGGTATGCTCGAGGAGCATGCAGCACTTGCAGCCCAGGAGTTCGAGAAGGCTACCGGTATAGAGACGAACTTCGTCAGGATGAGTGGAGGCGAGATCCTTGCCAGGATCAAGGCTGAGAAGGACAACCCCCAGGCCAGCGTATGGTACGGTGGCGGGTCCCTTACCTTCATCGAGGCTGATAAGCTCGGGCTGCTCGAGCACTACACATCCCCGACTGCTGCCGTGATCTCAGACAACTTCAAGGACCCGAACGGAGCCTGGACCGGTATCTATAGCGGGTACCTCGGCTTCGAGGCAGACCAGGAGTGGCTCGACGAGGTCGGTGCCCCAATGCCCCAGACCTGGGATGACCTCCTGAAGCCGATCTACAAGGGTGAGATCGTCTTCGCACATCCGGGCTCCTCAAGTACCGCGTACAACGTCCTCGTGACGATGCTGCAGCTCAAGGGTGAGGAAGCAGGATGGGACTACCTCCAGAAACTCAACGAGAATGTACGTCAGTACACGAAGTCAGGTTCCGGCGGTGGAAGGATGATCCAGCTCCATGAATGCGGGATCTCGATCGGGTATATGCACGATGCGATCGCGTTCAAGAGAGAAGGATATGACCACATCACCTTCACGACCCCTAAGGAGGGGACCGGGTATGAGATCGGCGCCGTCGCCATCATCAAGGGGGCACCGGAGCTGGATGCAGCCAAGCAGTTCATCGACTGGTGCCTTACCCCAGAAGCCCAGGAACTCGGGCAGACGGTCAACGCCCTGCAGTTCCTCACCAACCCGAATGCGGATCCACCCAAAGAGGTCCTTCAGCTCAAGGATACAGTACTCATCGACCAGGATGATGTATGGGCCGGGAACCACCGGTCGGAGTTCCTCGAGAAATTCAACATGCTGACCAAGACAACACCTCCTACCCAGTAGAAGGCAGCTGAATGTGACAATTGGGCGGCTGGATGCCGCCCGACTGTCATTGAACACATCATGAGGAGGTGCGGATGAGCAGTAAGACAAAAGGGAGACGGTTACGGGGATTGAGATTCAGGGAACAGGTGCGGCAGATGCTCTTCGCCTTCCGCGACCCTGTGCTCTTCGTCTCGATCATCACGGTGATGATCGTTGTCATCATGTTCATCATCATACCCCTGGTCACGATCCTCAAGGAGAGCCTGCTCTATGATGGGGGCTTCTCCTTCAAGAACTATGTCGATATCGTGCGGCTGACGTACAATATCGACATCATCCTCAGGACACTCAAGCTCGGGCTCGCCGTGAGCATAGCGGGAACACTCATCGCGTTCCTCTTCGCCTATGCGACCACCTACCTGAAGATACCGCACAAGGGATTCTTCAGGGTCCTGTCCATCCTCCCGATGATCTCTCCACCCTTCGTGATCTCACTTTCCGCCATCCTCCTCTTCGGCAGGAGCGGCCTGGTTACCCGCAGCCTGCTTGGCATCAGGTCCGACATCTACGGTTTCTGGGGACTGCTGCTGACGCAGACGCTCTCCTTCTTCCCTGTCGGATACCTCATGCTGACGAACCTGCTGCAGAACATCGATCCCTCGATCGAGGAGGCTTCCCAGGTGTTAGGGGCATCCAGGGTAAGAGTGTTCCTGACGGTCACGCTCCCCCTCATGGTTCCCGGGCTGGCGAACGCCGCGCTGCTGATCTTCATCCAGTCCCTCGCTGACTTCGGCAATGCGATCGTCATCGGCGGGAACTACACCACCATGGCGGTGCAGATCTACCAGCAGGGGATCGGGAGTTACGACCTCTCCGGCGCGACAGCGTTGGCAGTCGTCCTGCTCATGATCTCCATGCTTGCCTTCTTCCTGCAAAAGGGCGTCATCGGGAAGAAGTCCTATGTGACAGTTACCGGAAAGGCGGCGAAGGAGAGGATCCTCATCGACTCGAAGCGGGTCACGAGACCGGTCTATGCGGCATGCATGACGATCTCGGTGGTCGTCGTGGCGATGTATGCCCTGGTACCCTACGGTGCCTTCGTGAAGCTCTGGGGAGCTGACTTCTCCTTCTCCCTTCGATGGATCAAGTATGTCTTCACTATAGGGCTCAAGTACATCATCGATTCGACCACCCTGGCGATCATCGCAACACCGATCGCCGGGATACTCGGCATCGTGGCAGCCTTCCTGATCGTCAGGAAGAACTTCCTGGGGAAGGGGGCCATGGAGTCCTCGATCTTGATGGCTATCGCCCTGCCTGGCACGGTCATCGGGCTCGGATATGTGCTCTCCTATAACAAGCCCCCTGTGATCCTGACCGGTACGGCGATCATCCTGGTCGTCGCCCTGGTGATCAGGAGTTTCCCCGTCGGGACCCGGTCTGCCATAGCGGCCCTCAAGCAGATAGACCCCTCGATAGAAGAGGCTGCCAATGTCTGCGGGGCGGGGTCACGGAAGGTGTTCACTTCGGTCACCCTGCCGCTGATCAGGCCGGTCTTCTTCTCGAGCATGGTCTATGCCTTCATTCGGGGCATGACGCTGGTGAGCACGATCATCTTCCTGATCTCGGCGAAATGGCAGATGCTCACGACCGCGATCATGGGACAGGTCGATCAGGGGCTCTACGGGGCTGCGAACGCATATTGCACCGTGCTGATACTCATCGTGGGAGTTGTCATGCTGCTCATGAGGCTGGTGCTCAAGAGAATGGATATTGATTTCGGGGAGGCATACTGATGGATACTACTGCAAAACGGGTCTGTTTGGAGAATCTCACAAAGACGTTCGTCACCATGACTCGAGGGGAGGTCCGGGCAGTCCAGCATATCGATCTCGATATTGAGCCGGGAGAGTTCGTCACCCTGCTCGGGCCGTCCGGCTGCGGGAAGACCACCATCCTGAGGATGATCGCTGGGTTCGAGCCGCCTACTGAAGGGGCGATCATCATCGGGGATGAGGATGTCTCCTCTCTTACCCCTGACAAGCGCGACCTCGGCATGGTCTTCCAGAACTATGCCCTGTTTCCGCACCTGAATGTCTTCAATAATATCGGGTATGGCCTCAAGCTCAAGAAGCTGCCGTCTGCCGAGATCCGTGAGCGGGTAGAGGATGCCCTGAAGCTCGTGCAGATGGATGACTTCTCGACGAGGGTCCCATCCCAGATGTCTGGAGGACAGCAGCAGCGGGTCGCCCTCGTCAGGGCGCTCGTCATGCACCCCGGGGTGCTGCTCTTCGATGAGCCGCTTTCCAACCTCGATGCGAAGCTGAGAGTTCACATGAGGGATGAGATCCGTAAGATCCAAAAAGAGGTTGGCATCACGACGGTCTATGTCACACATGACCAGTCGGAAGCCATGGCTGTCAGCGATAAAGTGGTGATCATGAATCTCGGTGTTATCCAGCAGGTGGGGACTCCCCAGGAGGTCTATCAGAAACCGAAGAATGAGTTCGTGGCGAACTTCATCGGGAAAGCCAATATCTTGGATGCGAAGATCGTTGAGGCTGAGGATACCGCTACCAGGCTCTCGCTATATGGATCCGAGTTCTCAGTCAACCAGTCGGTATCCTATAACTCCGGGGACTCAGTCCGGATCGTGGTGCGCCCTGAATCGGTCATCATCGGTGAAGGACCGTTCCCGGCAAGGGTCTCGAAAAGCATCTACATGGGTGATAACCAGGATTACGAGCTTGATTTCGAGGGAATCACGATCATGGCCACAGATTTCAACCCGGTGGCGAAGACAGTCTTCGCCGAGGGGGATGAGATCCGCTTCACCTTCAATGAACGATCGGTCTATATCCTCTGAAGCTACTGCTTGACAGCAAGCTGCCCGCAGGCCCCGTTGACACCACGCCCGCGGCGGTAGCGCCTGGTCACCTGGACCCCGTTCTGGGTCAGGTACTCGGTGAACCTCCGGACCGCCTGTTCGTCAGGGGCTTCGAAGTCGAGTTCGGCGCCGGGGTTCCAGGGGATGAGGTTGATGACCGCATGGAGTCCCCTGATATAATCCGAGAGCCTGTTCGCATCCCGTCTAGAGTCATTCACCCCGCCGAGCAGTACGTACTCGAGGGTGATGCGCCGCCCGGTCTTATCCTGGTAGGCCTTGATCGCCTGCTTCAACTCCTCGAGGGGGTAGGCATTGTTGATCGGCATGATGGAGCTTCGGAGTTCGTTATCGGCTGCGACCAGTGAGATCGCCAGTTTCACATGAGGACCCTGCTCTGCGAGTTCCCTGATCCCCTCAACCAGTCCGCAGGTCGAGATCGTGATCTTCCGCAGGCCTACGTTCACCCCCTTGGGATGGTTGAGGATCTCGATCGACTTCCGTACCGCCTTGATGTTGGCAAGCGGTTCCCCCATGCCCATATAGACGATGTGCGAGATCTCGCCGAATCGCTTCTGCAGCAGGTGGAACTGCTCGACGATCTCTGCCGCTTTCAGGTTCCTCGTCAGTCCCATAGTACCGGTCCGGCAGAAGGCGCAGCCCATGGCACAGCCCACCTGGGATGAGAGGCATGCGGTCTTCCTGCCCTTGTCATCGGTGAGCAGGACGCATTCGATCACCGCACCATCAGTGAGCTTGATCCCAAGCTTCGCTGTCCCGTCAGGGTCCATGCGTTCTTCGATGATCCAGGAGGTGAGGAGACCCCATCCTGCCTCGGTCAGCTGCTGCCGGATCCGCTTCGGGATGTTGGCCATCTCGTCGAAGGATTCAGCACCCTTCTGGACCCAGCTGAAGATCTGCTCTCCCCGGAACGGTTTCTCGTCGGGCAGCAATGCGGCGATCTCCTTTGGGGAGAGTCCGTATAGTGATCGTTGTGTTTCTGTCATGTCCAATTGGTTAACTCTCTTGCAGTTTGTCTATCATGGTCGAGATGTAGATATTGTAGATCCCGAGGTCCTGATACTTCTTCAGGATCTTCACCGCATCATCATGCCTTCCCATCTCGGTATAGCACTTGCTGAGCTCGATATAGAACCGGTGGTTCTTCGGCTCGTTCCTGCGAAGCTTCTCGATCTGCTCGATCGCCTCCTCGTACTTCCCGTGCTCCTTGTTGAGGAGGGCAAGGCCAAGGATGGCAAAGGTGTCAAAGTTTATGCTGAGAGCTTTGCGGTAGTACTTCTCGGCATTGTCGTAATCGCCGAGGACCCGGTAGGCATCACCGGTCCTCGTCAGGATGATCTTGTTCTTCGGGTCCTTCTCGAGGATCCTCAGCCAGTAGATCAGTGAGCTCTCATATTCCAGCATCCCGCGGTAGCAGTCAGCGATGCCGAAGAGGGCGAAGAAGTTCCTTCGGTCCATGTCGAGGGCCTTCTTGAAATAGACCAGGCCGCTCTCATAGGTCTTGAGCTTCCTATGGCAGTTCCCGATCGAGGTGAGTACCCGAATATCGACGCCCTGCGGGTCGATCTCGTACATCATCTCCCAGTACTTCAGGGCCAGCTCGAACTCGTTGAAATCGAAATGGAGGTAGCCGAGGCCGATGAGGGCATAGCTGTTCTCCGGCTGGAGATCAAGCACCTGAAGATACGTCTGCTTCGATTTCGGGAAGTTCTTCATCCTACGGTAGGCATCAGCGACCCGTGAGAGGACTGTCACATTGCCCGGGTCGTTCTCGAGGTATTTCAGCCAGGCCTCGACTGCTGAGCCGAGACGGTTCATGGCCTTGTAGCAGTCAGCCATCCCGAAGAGTGCATAGTTGTTGTTCGGATAGCTCTCGAGACAGGCCTGGTAGTAGCTTATCGCTTTCCGGTACTTGCGCCTCTTCCGTTCGACGTCACCGAGACCCACTAATGCATAGTTGTTGTTGGGATACTTATCGAGGATGGTCGTGAAGTACTCTTCAGCGCCACTCACCATATTTTCCTTCAACAGCTGGTAGCCCCGCTTGGAGAGGGTAGTGATCTCTTCGATATCCTGTTGACTCATAGATTCCGTGTTTCTCGTTGCATCATCCTGTGACATATATGGTAATCCTCTTTATAAACTACAAGCTAAACTATATCATAGTATTGAGATGAAACAAAATAGTTTAGGCGGTAAAATACACTAATTCAATCAGGTATCCCCGCAGGCGGCTGTTAGTGAGGGGATTGCCCCTCATAGAGACATAATACCGGCTATGATTGAGTATTGCTTCACCTCAATCCTCGGGGAATGAGTTTTTTTTTGACAAACACTCATAAATAGTCGCGATAAAAATCGGGTGTTTTTCATTATTTATGTTGAATCCCTATCCTATCCTTGGTATTATAGTAACAAGATCATAAAGTGTTACATTTTTAGGGGGAATTATGAAGAAGATCGTACTCGTGTTATTTCTGATACTTGCAGTAATCATGCCTGCAGTTGCTGCAGACAGCATCGTTGGGAAGGGAGACTTCAGCGTAGGTCTGTCATTGGGAGAACCGTTCGGGGTCACCGGCAAATACGGCCTCGGCGATGACCTCATCAAGGATTTCGACCTGACTGCTGAAGGCGTCATCGGTTTTGGTATCGCTAACGGGCTGAGTATTCGGGGAGACCTCCTCTGGAACTATACAGAACTGGCGATCGAGAAAGTAGAGCTTTATCCCTATGTCGGTGGTGGTATCGGCCTAAATTTCGGTTCAGGCTTCGGGCTCGGGCTGGTATTCCCGATCGGTATCTCTTACTACTTCGAAGAGTACCCGATCGAGGTCTATGCTGAGATCGTTCCCAGCTTCGACATCGTACCGTTCGGCGCCTCAGTTGCCGGCGGTATCGGCGGTCGTTACAAACTCGATATGTAGACTGTCCTATCATGCATATGAGAATCCCCGGGAGACCGGGGATTTCTTGTATCTGGGCACTGCCATGCAGGATACTTCCTGCTCAGGATTTATACTGCTTGATCGCTGAATGGAACCGTTCCGGTATCCGTGCCTGGATGATGATCCGCTCATCCTCATACTCCTCGCTCGATACCATGCCGTTCTTCTTGATGAAGGTCAGCAGGTCGTACCGGTCCTGCGGGAGGTGGTAGACCTCTTCCGGGTAGATTGAGAAGAGGGTGTCGCTGATCGCCTGGAGCAGTTCCTCCATTCCAGTCCCATCCTTCACGGACATCTCGACGATACGGACATCAAGCTGCTTGAGCCCTGAGAGGTGGAGGCTGTCTGTGCAGAGGTCCATCTTGTTGATGGCAAGGATCTGCGGCTTATCGGCACAATCGAGGGAACGAAGGACTTCCATCGTGGTCTCGAAGCAGGTCAGTGGTTCCGGGTGTGAGGCATCCACGACATGGAGGATGAAATCGGAGAAGCGGGTCTCCTCGAGGGTGGAGCGGAAGGCATCGATCAGGTCGTGGGGGAGGTTCTGTACGAACCCTACGGTGTCTGTCAGGAGGACATCGGTCCCTGACGGGAGGTTGATCCTCCTCGTGGTCGGGTCCAACGTCGCGAAGAGCTTGTCCTCGACGAGGATATCGGCGTTGGTGAGCTTCTTCAGCAGGGAGGACTTCCCTGCATTGGTGTAGCCTACGATCGACCCGGTCGGGACGGGGATACCCTGTCTCTGCTTGCGCTGGGTTGAACGGTGCTCTCTCACTTTCGTCAACTCTCGCTTGATCTGGGAGATCTGCTTCATGACGATACGACGGTCTACCTCAAGCTGGGTCTCGCCTTCACCCCTGGTACCACGGGAACCACCGCGCTGGCGTGAGAGGTGTGTCCATGCCCGTGTGAGTCTCGGCAGGGAGTATTCCTGCCTCGCCAGTGCCACCTGGAGGACGGCCTCCCGGGTTGACGCACGGTCTGCGAAGATCTGGAGGATGACCTCCCTCCTGTCGATCACGCAGCGCCCGGAGTTCTTCTCCCAGTTGCGCTGCTGGCTCGGTGAGAGGTCCGCATCGAAGATGATGCAGTCTGCATCGAGGGCATCCGCTTCCTCACAGATCTCACGCATCTTCCCCGAGCCGATGAGGTAGGTGGCTTTCGGGGCCTTGATCGAGACGGTGACCGCCCCTGCGACGACCATTCCCATGGTCTTCACCAGGCTGGCAAGCTCTGCCGCCCTGAACGAGGTGAAATCTTCGGGCTCGTCGGTGTCACGCACCGTAACGAGGTATGCATGCTCTTCAGTGATCATGCTGCTGTCATACTGGAAATCTGTTTTCTTCATAAGCTACAGACTCTAACTCTAAATGAGGTTATCATCGATGTCAATATGTGATAGGATATATCGATTTTATTAAGGAGATAGAGAATTATGGGATTGAATTGCGGGATCGTGGGGCTGCCGAATGTAGGTAAATCCACGATATTCTCAGCACTTACCTCTGCACCTGCGGAGGCTGCGAACTATCCATTCTGTACGATAGACCCCAATGTCGGGATGGTCAGTGTCCCCGACAAACGCCTGGACAGGATCGTTGAGCTCATACCGCCGAAGAAGATCGTCCCGGCAGTCGTCGAGTTCGTCGATATAGCGGGACTGGTCAAGGGTGCCTCGAAGGGCGAGGGACTCGGGAACCGGTTCCTCTCCCATATCAGGGAGGTGAGCGTGCTCGTCCATGTCGTCCGCTGCTTCGAGGATGAGGATATCACCCATGTCGATAACCGGATAGACCCAGCTTCCGACATCGAGACCATCGATATCGAGCTGGCGCTCGCAGACCTGGAGACCGTCGAGAAGCGTATCGCGAAAGTGGACAAGCTCTCCCGCACCGGGAAAGAGGGGGTCAAGCAGGCAGCAGCCCTGCTGCCGGTACTCACCACTGTGAAAGAGGCGCTCAGTGAAGGGAAGGCTGCCCGTACCCTGGACCTCTCGGAGGAGCAGAAGGCCCTCCTGTATGACCTGCACCTGATCACCATGAAACCGGTCATCTATGTCTGCAATGTAGACGAGGATGCTCTGGAAGCCGGGAACGGGTTTGTCGAGACAGTCCGAGAGATCGCCGGCGGGGAGGAAGACTCATCGGTCATCATGATCTGCGGGAAGCTCGAGGCGGAGATCGCCGCCCTCGAGACGGAAGCCGAGCGGCAGGAGTTCCTCGAGGCTGTAGGGCTCGAGGAGTCCGGGCTCAACCACCTGATCGCGACAGGCTACAAGACTCTGGGGCTCAGGACCTTCTTCACCGCAGGTGCCGATGAGGATCGAGCCTGGACCTTCCACGAAGGGGCAAAAGCCCCGGAGGCGGCCGGGGTCATCCATACCGATTTCCAGAAGGGATTCATCAAGGCGGAGGTCTACCACTGTGACGACCTCTTCTCCTACGGATCCGAGCAGAAGGTGAAGGAAGCCGGGAAGCTGCGAATCGAGGGCAAGGAGTATGTCGTGCGTGATGGGGATATCATGCACTTCAGGTTCAACGTATAGAAAAGGTACAAAGCGAATGATCTATAATGAGTATGGAACGACGGGGAAGGAGGTCTCGGCACTAGGGTTCGGGGGGATGAGGTTCTCCCGGCCGCAGGAGACCGATGAGATGGCTGCTGTGGTCGTCCGGGCATATGAGAAGGGTATCAACTACTTCGATACCGCACCCGGCTACTGCCAGGACCAGTCAGAGATCATCATGGGCAGGGCAGTGAAAGAACTGAAGGGACGCACCGGCAGGCCCTTCTATGTCAGCACAAAATCCATGAAAGTCACAGGGGATGACCTGAGAAGAGACCTGGAACGATCCTTGAGGCGGTTGAACGTCGATACGATCGACTTCTACCACTGCTGGTACCTCCTCAATCCCGGCGATATCGACAGGCGGATCGCAGGCGGGGCAGTCGCTGCCATGCAGAAGGCCAAGGAAGAGGGGCTTATCAGCCACCTTACCTTCTCGACGCACCTTCCCGGCTACGCTATCGTTGATGTCATCGATCGGGGCCTCTTCGAAGGGGTCCTGTTGGGTTACTCAGCTGTCAACTTCCGCTACCGTGAAGAGGGGATAGCCGCTGCGGCACGAAACAAGCTCGGTGTCGTGGTCATGAACTCCCTCGGCGGCGGCACGATCATACCGAACGAGCGGGCGTTCTCATACCTGAAGGTCCATGAAGGCCAGGACATGCTCGACGGCGCACTGCATTTCCTCCTGAACGAGCAGCGGATCGATGTGCGGCTTATCGGTTTCCGGGACATAGATGATGTGGATACTGCTGTTGCTTCGGTCGACCGGTTCACCCCCTATACGGAGGAGGAGGTCGAACGACTCAGGAGCGGGGCTGAAGAGCGGTTCAACGCCCTCTGTACCGGGTGTACCTACTGCAGGGACTGCCCGGTCGATATCCCCGTCTGGAAGTTCGTCGAGACGGCAAATCTCCTCTACCTGGATACTGATGAGAAATTGGATTCCCGGCTGCGGGCCCATTGGGGTGTGAGCATCGATGAACTCGATGCGTGCATCGAATGCAGGAAGTGTGAAGAGGCCTGTACACAGCACCTCCCGATCCTCGAGCGGTTCGAGGAACTCAAGGCTGCCCTCAGAGCGGAATGATGTTGAGTACTGACGGGATGGTCCTGATCGATTTCAGGACCTTCTTGTAGTCATTGTTCTTATCGATCTCCATCGTGAAGCTGCCGACGAGACGGTCATTCTCCGCCTCCTCGAGTCTCCCCTCGATCAGGTGCCCATGGAATTTCCTCACAGCACCCTCTATCTCGCTGAAGAGGTCCGACACCCGCCTGCTGGTGACCTGGAACCGCTTGGTGATCTTCGGGGAGGAGGTCTCCCATTCTACCTCGACGCTCCGGTTCTCGATATCCTTGATATGCTTGAGGTTCTTGCAGTCCCGTCGGTGGACGATGATGCCTCTTCCCCGCGATATATACCCGACGATGTCATCCCCCCGTGAGGGGTTGCAGCATTGGGCTATACTGATCATCATGTTCGTCTCATCGCCGATCCTGAAGGAGACCTTCGCCTGGTCGAGGACCTGGGTGATGATCTCTTCCTTCTTCTCCTCCTCAGGGGGGTGATGGGGACCCTTCTGCTGGGCTGCCTCCTGTACGGCATGCTTCTGCTCGGGCTTCCCCTTGGCGATGATGTTCTTGTCGATGAGCAGTGTCTCATCATGCTTGTTGAGCCAGTACCTGATCTTCTGCTTGGCCCGCGTGGTCTTCGCGAGCCTCAGCCAGTTGATATGGGGCCGGGCGTTCGTCGCGGTGAGGACCTCGATGGTCTGGGTGTTCTTCAACGGCTGTCCCAGGGAGATGATCGATCCGTCCGCCTTGGCCCCCATCATATGGTGGCCGACCTCGGTATGGATGTGATAGGCGAAGTCTATCGCCGTAGAGTTCGCCGGGAGCTCCACGATATGGCCCTTGGGGGTGAACACGTAGATCGAGTCCTTGAGCAGTTCCTCCTTGATCTCGTCGAGGAAGGTCTCCGAGCTGCTCTGCTGCGAGTCCCAGTTCTTGAGCTTGTTGATGATCGGGAGCTGGTTCTGGGCTATCTTGATGCCGCTGCCTGTCTTGTGCTTGTAAGCCCAGTGCGCCGCTACCCCGTATTCCGCGGTGTAGTGCATGGTCTTGGTCCGGATCTGGATCTCGAGGAGTTTCCCGTTGAAGCTCATCACCGTGGTATGGAGGGACTGGTACTGGTTCGCCTTGGGCATGGCGATATAGTCCTTGAACCTGCCCTCGATAGGCGGCCAGAGTTTATGGATGACGCCCAGCAGGGTATAGCATTCGTTCTCGGAGTCGCAGAGGATCCTGACCCCGTGCAGGTCATAGATCTCATCGATCTGCTTCTTGCGCCGCTTCATCTTCTGGTAGATCGAGTAGAAGTGCTTTGCCCGGGAGGTGACGGCGATCTCGGTGATCCCCTCATCGTAGGCACCTTTGTAGATCGCCTTCTCGACCCGTTTGAGATAGTCGCTTCGTTCGCTCTTCTTCGCCAGGAGGAAGTCCTTGATATACTGGTAGGCTTCGGGATTGAGGGCCTTGAGCGCGAGGTCCTCGAGCTCATCCTTCATCCATGAGATACCAAGCCGGTCCGCGAGGGGGGCATAGATGTCCAGGCACTCGTTCGCGATGGCCTTCCTCCGCTGCGGGGAGAGGTATTCCAGGGTATTCATGTTGTGGAGCTTGTCGGCAAGCTTGATGATGATGACCCTGATATCCTCGGACATGGCGAAGAGCATCTTCCTGATGGTCTCAGCCTCCTGGACACTCTTGTTCTTCACCTTGAGGATCGAGATCTTCGTCACCCCGTCGACGAGCTTCGCCACCTCATACCCGAACCGTCTCTCGACCTCCTCGAAGGTCGTCTCGGTATCCTCCATGACATCATGGAGGAAGCCCGAGATGATGGCATCCGCATCGAGGTTCAGGTAGACGAGGGTCTCCGCGACATGGAGCGGGTGGATGAAGTAGGGTTCCCCGCTTGCCCGTTTCTGGTCATTATGGAGGGACTTGGCCCAGAGGGCGGCATTGACGATCCGGTCCTGCTCGTCAGAGGTGTAGACCGTGATCTTCTGCTTGAATTTATCTATGAGGTTGACCATACCGCTGCAGCTATGCTCTCCTTCCCATGACGACACGATCGTTGCCGCCTAAGTCCTTGATGATAGCGACATCGGCGTACCCGCTGCCGATCATCAGCTCCCTTGTCTTCTTCGCCTGGTCGAACCCGCCCTCGATGAGGAGGTGACCGCCCGGGTTCAGCGCCTTGTAGGCGCTGCCGATGATCTTCCTGATGTGTGTGAACCCGTCATGGCCGGAACGGAGCGCGATATCGGGTTCGGATCTCGCCTTGAGCTCCTTGGAGTCGCATTCCGAATCGGTGAGGTAGGGCGGGTTGGTGACGATCATATCGTAGGTGGAGTCGATCGAGTCGAAGAGGTCCGTCTTGAGGACCTTCAGCTCGCTCTCCAGGATGTTCCGCGCGTTGAGAGTCGCAACTGCCAGTGCATCGTCGGAGATGTCGGCTAGGGAGACGTCCGCATGCGGGAGGCTGTGCTTCAGGGAGATCCCGATGCAGCCGGAACCGGTGCAGAGGTCGAGGATAGCCAGCGGGGACAGGTCCCTGCCGATCTCCAGGGCTGTCTCGACTAAGATCTCGGTATCGGGCCTCGGGATGAGGACCCGCTCATCAACGAAGAACTCCAGCCCGTAGAATTCCTTCCGCCTGGTGATGTACGCTATGGGCAGTCCCTTCTCCCGGAGTCTCAGCAGCTTGCCGAAGGAAAGGGCATCAACCTCCCAGATGGGTTTCTCCAACGAGGTCAGGAGTGCTTCCTTACTTAGCTTGAGCGTATGGGAGAGCAACAGCAGGGCATCGAGATAGGGACTCTCGCTCGGCGAGTGGTCCCGCAGCCGCTGCTTGCCCTGGGTCAATACATCACTTCTGGTGATCATGCTTATAACTCCTTGAGGGCTTCTTCTCCTGCATTCAGCTTCAGTGCCTCGATGACCTCATCAAGGGCTCCGGCAAGTATCTGTTCGAGTTTATAGAGGGTCAGGTTAATCCGGTGGTCAGTCACCCGGTTCTGGGGAAAGTTGTAGGTCCTGATACGTTCGGACCGGTCCCCGCTCCCCACCTGGCTCTTCCGGTTCTCAGACCGCTCCTTCTGTCTCTTCTCCTCCTCAGCTTCATAGAGGCGGGCACGGAGGACACGCAGGGCCTTCGCCCGGTTCTTGATCTGGGATTTCTCATCCTGGCAGGTCACCACAAGGCCTGTCGGCAGGTGGGTGATACGCACAGCGGAGTCAGTCGTGTTGACGCTCTGGCCCCCGGGACCGGAGGAGCGGTACACATCGATCTTCAGTTCTTCCTGCTTGATCTGGATATCGGTCTCCTCAGCCTCCGGCAGGACGGCGACCGTCACGGCCGAGGTATGGATCCTGCCCCCCGATTCCGTGGTCGGGACCCGCTGGACACGGTGGACGCCGCTCTCCCAGCGGAGGTTCCCATAGACCTCCTTGCCCGAGATCGAGAAGACGATCTCTTTGAAACCGCCGATCTCGGTATCGTTCATCGAGAGGATCTCGGTCTTCCACCGGTTGTTCTCTGCAAGATGGGAGTACATGCGGTAGAGGTCAGCGGCGAAGAGGGCTGCCTCATCCCCGCCGGTCCCGGCCCGGATCTCCATGATGATATTCTTCCCGTCAAGCGGGTCCTTCGGTACGAGGAGGACCTTCAGCCGGCCCTCTGACTGCTCCAGGGCCTCTTCGAGCTCATTGAGCTCCTCCTTGGCCATCTCAAGCATGTCGTGATCATCCTCCTCCTCGAGGAGGAGTTTCGCATCCGCTATCTGTCCGGTGAGATCCTTATATGTATTGAACTCCTCGATGATCGGGGAGAGATGTGCATGTTCCTGCATGATCTCACGATAGGCATTCATGTCCTTCATGATCTCAGGGTCTGCTATCTTCTGCTCGATCACACCGAAGTGTGATTCGAGACTCTCCAGTTTCTTCAGCATGAACCAGTCTCCTTACACTATGTCGAGACAGTATACATAAAAAGGGGTGTTGTTGAAAGGGTCGGCCGATGCTTCGGCCTAAGATAGGTCCTGCTTCAACAGGGCTGCAGGACAGGGTCTACTGCCATTTCGGCTGGAAGGTATAGGTGCTCGACTCGAGCCGGTCCAGGAGGGCAGACGGGTCGCTCTCGATGATGAGCGAATCGAGATGGTGCTGCTTCATGAACCCTGATCCCACACTGTGTCTCAGCTGCATGATGAGGTGGTCATAATACCCCTCGACATTCAGGATGGAGACCGGTTTCTCCAGGTAGCCGAGCTGTCCCCAGGTATAGACCTCGAGCAGTTCCTCGAAGGTGCCGATACCGCCGGGGAGGGCGATGAAGGCATCTGAGCGCTCATACATGGCAGCCTTGCGCTCATGCATGGTCTCCACCACCTTGAGGTCGGTGACCTCGAGGTGCTCGACCACCTCGAAGAGGGCCCTCGGGATGATACCGGTGACTGAACGTCCCCGTTCGAGCATGGTGCTGGCTACCAGGCCCATCAGGCCGATGTTGCTCCCCCCGTAGACCATGTCGAGCCCCCTGTCCGCCAGGAGCGAAGCCAGGGAGGCGGCCGCATCGGTAAAGACAGGCGAGTTCCCGCTGCTCGAACCGCAGAAGATGCAGACTGTTGAGATCATGGGACCTCCCGGATCAGTCATCGAGGATGATGACCGCCATGAACACCAGGGGGGTATCGCCGGTGTTGCGGATACCGTGGGATTCCTGGTCGCCGGTGATCACTACATCCCCCGGGGATACGGGTTTCTCCCCGTCAGCTTCATCGACGATCCCATTCCCGGAGAGGATGTAGTAGTACTCGGTCTCCTTGATATGGGTGTGCTCCCCGATACCGGCCCCGACGGGCAGGGTGATCTTCGAGAAGAGCCGTGCATGGTTGAGTTCCCCAGTCGGGACGATGTTCAGGATCTCCGTCGTCCCGGCACCTCCCCTCATGTGTTCCCTGAGATCCGTGGTCATTTCACCTTCGGTGCGAATCATACAGCGCCTCCCTTCTATGCTTGTGCTTCCCTCGGCGGGAAGTCATATTCATATTCGAACAGGGACACGAGCTGGTTCCCTACTGCTTCCTCATCCCTGCCTGTCACCGTGATGGTGATCTCGTCACCCTTTACCAGTCCCAGGGAGATGATGCTTATCGTATTGGTATCGGTGATCTCCGCATGCCTGCTCCTGATGGAGAGTTCCCCGGTGAAGCCAGACATCCTGCCTGATATCGCCTGGGAGGGCCGTACATGGATCCCGTTATTGTTCTTGATCGTCGCCGTTTTCATTACCATATTCAATACTATAGCAAATACCATCATTGACTTCCACCCAATTATGCGTAAAATAAGGACAGGTTTGGTTATGGGACGATCTCGGAGGTTTTAATGAACAGAGTATTGCACAAGGAACAGCTCGGCAATGAGGTGTTCCGAATGAGGATTGAGGCACCGCTCATTGCTCAGGAACGGAAGCCGGGGCAGTTTGTCATCATTCAGATCGACACTGACTTCGGTGAGAGGATCCCGCTTACGATCGCGGATGCGGACGCGGAAGAAGGGTCGATCACGATCGTCTACCAGACAGTAGGCAGCACCACCCACAAACTCTCAGCCATCGAAGAGGGTGAGTATATCCAGAATATCCTCGGCCCGCTCGGCCAGCCGACTCATATCGAGAAGTTCGGCAAGGTCGTCTGTGTCGGCGGAGGGATCGGGGTCGCCCCGCTCCATCCGATCGCACAGGGGATGAAGCAGTCTGGTAATGAGGTCAAGATCATCATGGGTGCCAGGAACAAGGACCTGATGATCATGGAAGAGGAGATGACGAAGATCGCCGATGAGCTCATCGTCTGTACCGACGACGGGTCCTACGGCCGGAAGGCCCTGGTCACACAACCGCTCAAGGAGCTCTGCGAGACCTGGAAGCCAGACATGGTCGTGGCTATCGGACCACCGATCATGATGAAGTTCTGTGCAGAGACGACGAGGCCCTACGGGGTCCATACCGTCGTCTCCCTGAATACGATCATGATAGACGGCACCGGTATGTGCGGAGGCTGTCGTGTGAGTGTCGGCGGGGAGACGAAGTTCGTCTGCGTCGACGGCCCTGAGTTCGACGGACACCTCGTCGATTTCGACAACATGATGCTGCGCCTTGGGACCTACAAGGTCCGGGAGGGTGAGGATCATCATGCCTGTCATCTGGAGATGCAGATCCAGGAACTGGAGGGCAGTAAATAATGAGTCATCTGACAAAAGAAGCACTACAGAAAGAAGCTGCCCAGATACTGGGCTCACTAGATACATCAGCCCTCAAGCCGAGGGACCGTATGGCTATCCCCGGCCAGGAGATGCCGGCGCAGGATCCTGCCGTCAGGATCACGAACATGGAGGAGGTCGCCCTCGGGTACTCCGAGGAGCAGGTCATCCTCGAGGCCGAGCGCTGTTTGCAGTGCAAGACCGCACCCTGTATCAAGGGCTGCCCGGTCTCCATCGATATCCCCGGCTTCATCGCAAAGGCCGCACAGGGAGATTTCCAGGGATCGGTCGATATCATCAAGGAGAGCAGTCTCCTGCCGGCGATCTGCGGGCGAGTCTGTCCCCAGGAATCCCAGTGCCAGCTCTACTGCACGGTCGGGAAGTCTCTGAAGGATGTTGAGAAGTCGGTCTCGATCGGGCGTATCGAACGGTATGTCGCTGACCTGGAACGTGAGTCAGGGAATGTCAGCATGCCTGAGATCGCACCTGCGACAGGGAAGCGTGTCGCGGTCATCGGTTCAGGCCCTGCAGGCATCACCGCTGCAGCCGACATACGGAAAGCAGGTCACGATGTGACCATCTTCGAGGCGTTCCACAAGCCCGGCGGGGTCATGGTCTACGGGATACCGGAGTTCAGGCTCCCCAAGGCGATCGTGGCGAAGGAGATCGACAACCTCACCAGGATGGGCGTGAAGGTTGAGACCAACTTCCTCATCGGGAGGACTCGGAAGCTGATGGACCTCATCGAGAAGGATGGGTTCGATGCCGTCTTCGTAGGAAGCGGGGCCGGGCTCCCGAAGTTCATGAGGATCGAGGGTGAGAACCTCGTGGGTGTGTTCAGCGCGAATGAGTACCTGACGAGAAGCAACCTCATGAAGGCGTATGACCCGCGCAATGCCGCTACCCCGATCTATGACTCGAAGGTCGTTGCTGTCCTCGGCGGCGGGAACGTGGCCATGGATGCTGCAAGGACTGCCCAGAGGCTTGGTGCCGAAAAGGTCTATATCGTTTACCGGAGAACGGAGAAGGAGATGCCTGCCCGAGTCGAGGAGGTCGCACATGCGAAGGAGGAGGGGATCGAGTTCCTGCTCCTGCACAGCCCGAAGCGGATCCTCGGTGATGAGAAGGGCAGGGTCAACGGCCTTGAACTGCTCCAGTATGAGCTCGGTGAACCGGACGACTCCGGACGGAGGAGACCGATCGCTATCGAGGGAAGCGAGTCAGTGCTGCCCGTCGATTCGGTCATCGTCTCGATCGGGAATGACTCGAACCCGCTGATCAAGCAGACTACTGAGGCGCTCGTCACGAACAAGTGGGGGAACATCATCGTCGACGAGGACTGCAAGTCCTCCATCGACCGTGTCTATGCCGGAGGCGATATCGTCCTCGGTGCGGCGACCGTCATCCTGGCCATGGGACAGGGACGCAAGGCGGCAGAGTCGATCAATAAGATGCTCGAAGAAGAATAATTCATTCGTATGTAAACAGATAAGACGGCCTGCAGGGGAAACCCCGCAGGCCTTTCCCTTTTTCCTGAATAGGATGAGGATATATTGATATTCGAATGCTATTTGCATATACTGTTACATGTGGAAGAAGTTGAGAATAATTATAAAGATGTACTCTGCTGTGTGAAGAGCCTCGACAAATTCGAGGCCATCGAAGAAGTCATTCAGCTGTGTCCCGTCTTTTCAGATATATCAGATATCCCCGCATTCACCAGGGCAGTACTGCGCCGGGAGCGGATCGAGACCACCGGGATCGGCCGGGGGGTGGCCATCGCCCATGGGAAGATGCCCTCGATCGAGAAGGTCCATGTGGGACTCGGCATCTCGGAACAGGGGATCGATTTCCAGTCTCCTGACGGCAAGCCGGTGCACCTGCTCTTCGTCATCGGTTCATCCCCCTTCAGTCAGGTAGACTACCTGCGGGCCCTTGCTGCGATCATGCGGTTCATCAAGGATGTCGATGTGCGCAAGGAGCTGATGAAGCACCTGAACCTGGACTTCAGTGATGAGAAGCTCGAGGCCTGCAACAGGTTCCTCCATATGATGCTCTCACAGCATTTCTCCCTGCTGCAGGACCATGCATCAGGGAAGGACTAGAACGTCCCTGAATCGGTGATGACCATATCCACTATCCAATCATGCTCTTCGACCGGCAGCTCATCGATGAGCTGCTCGCTGAAACAGAACCCGACAGTCAGTACTGCAGTCCCCTGCTGTGACAGATACCGGTCATAATAGCCTCCGCCCCTGCCGAGTCTCCGGTGGTCCGGGGTGAACCCCATGCCCGGCACGATGATCACGGCATACTCCGTATCGACCTCCCTCTGGCGCCCCTTCGGTTGGAGGAACCCGTAGGGATGCAGCTCGAAGAGGGACTTATCAGCAGGGTCAGCGACCCGGAAGACCATCTCCTTCGCCTTACCCTCTATCCTGGGGAAAGCTGTCCTGATCGCATGTTCTCCTGCCCAGCGGTTCACCCCTGCGGTTTCGATCTCGGATCCCATCGAGAGGAAGGAGAGGATCGTATCGTAATGCCCCATGATGCCCTCGAGGTAAGAGATCAGCCGCTCTGATGCGAGGGTGCTCTTCTGCCTCCTCTGCTCTGGGGAAAGCGACTGCAGGTCCTTGAGGATGGCTGTGCGTGTACGGGACTTCTCTTCTCTCATGTCCATATATAAAGAGACTACCCTGATTGAACAGGGTAGTCAATGGAAAGAAAAAGCATGAAAATACATTAAAGTCACTCAGGTACAATTACTTTTTGTTATACACTTTATTCAGCTACCTGTCCCGTCGTGTTGTGGGGTCACGTCAGGAAACAGCAACTTCATGCATCCATAAGCATGATCACAAACAGCTTCCCCGGTTACCGGGAAAACCGTACTATATATATAATACTTTTTTCCCCGCTCGTCAATTTCTCAATGGGTATATAGATGTAATCCGTTCCTGCCTGCAGGTCAGATGACCCCGAGGTCCTTGCCGACCCGCTCAGCCACCTCGAGGAAATGGTCAAGCTCAGCGTCCTGATGGATCGCCATGTAGGAGGTCCTCAGCAGGGCCATGTTCGGCGGTACCGCAGGGCTGATCACCGGGTTGACGTAGATGTTGTTCTCGAACAGCCTGTGCCAGAACTCGAAACACTTCTCGTCATTGCCGATCACCAGCGGGATGATCGGGGTGGTCGTCTTCAGGATGTTGAACCCCATGGAGGAGAACCCGTTGATCATCTTCTTCGCGATTTGCTGCAGCTTCTGCACCCGCTCAGGTTCGCTCTCTATGATGTCAAGGGAGGTCTGTGCCGCAAGGATGTTCGCAGGGGGCATGCTCGCGCTGAAGATCAGCGCACGGGAGAAATGCTTGATGTAGTCGATGACCTTGAAGTCCCCGGCGATGAAGCCGCCGATCGACCCGAAGGATTTCGAGAAGGTACACATGATGATATCTGCCTCGGCAGCATAGTCATAATACTCCTCGGTACCGCGTCCGGTCTTCCCGATCACCCCGTAGGCATGTGCCTCATCAAGGTAGAGGACGGCATTATAGGTATCAGCGAGCCTCCTGAGGGAGGGGAGGTCCGCGATGCAGCCCTCCATGCTGAAGACGCCGTCTGTCAGGATGATCTTGTTCTCCTTCAGCGGCACTTCGGCAAGCTTCCTCTCGAGATCAGCCATGTCGTTGTGGGCATAGCGGTGCATGTTCACCTGCTTCATCATGCCGGTTGCCAGAAAGAGGCCGTCGAAGATCGAGGCATGGCTGCTCTTGTCGATGAAGACGTGGTCGCCCCTGCCGAGCAGGGCTGATACAGCCCCGAGGTTCGCCTGGTATCCGGTCGTGAAGCAGAGGGCTGCCTCCTTCCTCGTGAATGCGGCGATCCTCCTCTCGAGGTTCTCATGAAGGTCTAAGGTCCCGTTCATGAAACGTGACCCCGAACAGCTGCTGCCATACTCGATGGCGGCACGGCAGGCTGCCTCTTTCACCCGCTCGTCAACGGCAAGGCCGAGGTAGTTGTTCGAGCCTGCCATGAGCAGTTCGCGTCCTTCGACGATCACGTGTGATCCAGAGAAACGTTCGATAGGCTTGAAGAAGGGGTAGGAACCGGCTTTTCGGCTATCCTCAGCTGCGGTAAACTGGTAGCATTTATCAAAAAGGCTTGGTATTGCCATGGGTATCTCCTATAAGGTATTTGCATTATTCTATGGTATTTGTTTTTTTTCTTCAATGACTCTGCACATATTCGTGTAAAATCCATCGAGTGAGGATTCACACCGGAGGGGAGGGTATATCCTTCGCATCATACAACCCCCTCTCGAGAGGGGGTGTGTACGTGAACTCTGCATAATAGACTGAACACCCGTAAAGGTGTTCTCATACTTGAGGATGATAGACAATCGGTGGATTACGGGTACAATGTACCTAGTTGCGTTGCAGAGATGTTCATAAGACACCATAACATGATCATTCCTGTAGACGGAGCATATTTACTCATTACTCATTTCTGCGGGACCTCATCCTCTGGGGTCCTCATTTTTTATAGCATGCATTTCTGGACAAGTCGAGTATATGCTGATAGAATACGGGAAAAGTAAACCGGTTTAGCGGAGGTGTATATGAATGCGGCGATCAGGAGGGCAGCGGGGTTCCTCAAGGATATAGGGGCCCACCCATCAGTGCTGTCGACAGCTGATACCTGTGACTTCTTCCTTGAGGAGATGAGGAAGGGCTTAGAGGGGGAACCCTCTTCCCTGCAGATGATCCCTACCTATATAGAGATGAAGGATGCTTTCCCTCATGACACCGAAGTCATCGTCATAGATGCAGGTGGTACCAACCTGCGTACCGCCATCGTGAACTTCACCTCTGAGAAGGGCCCTGTGATCACGGACTTCTCCAAACGGGGGATGCCGGGTGTCAAACACGAGGTCAGTGCGAATGAGTTCTTCAGCATCATCGCCGATGCCGTAGAGCCGATATTCACCAGGAGCAGTCAGCTTGGCTTCTGCTTCTCCTATGCCGCGGAGATCACAAGCGATCGCGACGGGAAGCTCATCGTCTTCTCCAAGGAGATCAAGGCCCCTGAGGTGATCGGTCGATACGTGGGGAAGGAACTCCTCGATGAGTTAGCCGGTCGGGGGTACACCGATCCCAAACAGCTTACCCTCCTCAATGACACGGTCGCAACCCTGCTCGCAGGGAAGGCCCAGCCGGTGGAGATCCCCTACAGCGGGTACATCGGGTTCATCCTCGGCACCGGTACCAACACCAGCTACGCGGAAGCAAACGGCAACATCAAGAAAGTCTCCGGGCTCGACCCTGCCGGGCACCAGATCATCAACATCGAATCGGGGAACTTCGCCCTGCCTGCCTCTGACTTCGACCGTGCCTATTATGCAGGTACCAAGGACCCTTCAGTCTACCACTTCGAGAAACTGATCTCCGGGGCCTATATCGGGGCATACGGGCATGCGGTCCTCGCCGAAGCCGTCAGGAGCGGGCTCTACTCTCCCGGCTTCGCCGAGAACTTCACCAGGGACCTCCCTGATATGAATACCATCGTCATGGACGATTTCCTCCATACCCCCTACGACACCAGCAAGGTCCTCGCCTCCTGCTGCACCTCCGAGGAGGATGCGGTGATCACCTACAGCCTCTTAGACGGGGTCATCGAGCGGGCCGCGAAACTCACCGCCGTGAACCTCGCGGCAACGGTGATCAAGTCCGGTGACGGGACCGACCCGAGGCATCCCGTCTGCATCAATGCAGACGGCACGACCTTCGCGAGGACACATAACCTGAAGAGTTATACTGAATGGTACCTGCACGAGTTCCTGGGGAAGGATGTCGGCCGGTCCTACGAGTTCGTCACGATCGACTCCTCACCGATCCTCGGTGCTGCGATCGCGGGGCTGCTCGGTTAGGGCTTGATATAGGCTGAACGGAACCCCCGCTCCCTGCCGAGATCAATCAGGTACCAGTAGGGGTTCCCCGTCCTGAAGCCGCCGAGAGCCCACTGCAGTGGCAGCGTCTCTGCGATGAACCGTGCCCGGGTCATCAACTTCTTCGATCCCTGGTAGGTCTGCTGCATCATCTCCACGAAGGACTCCCCATACTGCTCAAAGATATAGGCGATATCGACAGCCGGGTCAGCGATCCCGGAGGTCCGGAAGTCGATGATCCCCGAGATGCTCTTCTTCTCATAGTTGAAGATGATGTGTGAAGAGGTGAGTTCCCCCACCACGAGCCTGGGACTGTAGTCCATCAGGGTGTTATCGGCAATGATCGTCCTGAAGAGGGTCTCGACCCAGTCCTGGGTCGATGAGGTCATGATCGGGAAGAGCTCCTGCTGGATATCATCATACATCTTAAGCCAGTCATCATAGCTCTGGGATACACTCGAGGGGTTGATGGAGTGAGAACTCAACTCCTTCATGGGGATGCTGTGAAGCTCGTTGAGGAAGGTCCCCAGGTCATGGGCAGCCCCTGCGATGTGCTCGGGGGCTTCTTTCTGGAGCCGCCAGCGGTGCATGGCATCTCCCTGGATCTTCTGGTAGCTGATGAACGTATCGTTATGGATCGTCCAGGAGGGGAGCCGCATGGTCGTATGGAGCTTTGCGACCTCCAGGCATCGGGCCTCCCCGTACATGTCTTCCAGGGCCCAGGAGAACTTGGGGAACCGGAAGATCGTTTTCTCGTTGATGGTGATGATGTCATTGGCGAAACCATCTGTATTGAAGTGCTTGGAACTGATCTCAAGGTCCGGGTAGACGTTGAGGATCTGTTCAAGGTGCCGGTGTTCGATCGCTTTGTCAGTAGGTGACAGGTGTCTGTACATATAAACCTCCCTCTCGTCAATGATGATCCGAAGGGACCCATTATAGAGGATCCCTTCGGTAGGTTTAAGTATAGCATGCGAACTTAACAACTGGAAGATGTATTACTCTGCTGAGTCTGCTTCACCGATAAGCTGCTTGTGGAGGCTCAGCAGCCACTCCTCAAGGATCGGGTCATCTCCCCGCACGTCAGCGAGCACCCTGAAGACCGGTTCGGTCTTCGATCCCCTCATCCAGATATATGCAGCCGGCAAACCGGCCTCATCGAAGAAGAGGATCTTCAGCCCTCCCGTGCTCGAGGCTGGCCTTGCTTCCTTCCCCGACCCGCGGGTCTCTACCGTTCCCGCGGTGTTTATCTCCTCGAAGGAGAAGATGCCCCGGGTCCTGAACTCCTCAGTATGGGTTTCCCAGTATCGTTCGAAGAGTCCCTCATACCGCTGCTTCAGGATCTCCTGGTCGGTGGATGTGATCCTGAGGATCGCCCGCGGCTCATAGGCGCTGGTGGTGGTATAGGCGGGGAGGGTGGCGATGACATCGGCAAGGGAGAAGTGGGGGGTGAACCGGTCAGCCTGGCCGGAAGCTTCGCACCACCGGCTGAAGAGCCCCTGCTGTTCCGGGGTGTCCCGGATCGCCATGAGCTTGAGCAGTGAGACGGCTGTGTTGAGCGGGTCCCTGACCGAGGCGGGGTGGGTGATGTTCCCCCCGTTTGACCCTTCCCCGAGGATCCGGACGGTATAGCCCTCATCCCGGAGCTGCTGTGCGAGCGTCACGGCATTCGCTTCCCCGACCTCAGCCCTGAAGACCCTGACGCCGAACGCTCCTGCGATCTCGTCGATCCGCATCGAGGTGGGGCCGTTCACCACGACCGCATGGGGCCCCTCCGGGGCAGTCGAGGTGATGAAGGCCAGTTCGGAGAGCACGGCAAGGGCGAAGACCTCCTGTGCCTCGAGGATCTTCGCCTTCCCGGCTGCCTCATCCATGTACACGATATTCCCCCGGTCACCGTCACAGTCGGGGAGGTAGCCGAAGAGATAGGAGGGATCCTGCATATAGGAGTCCTCGAGCAGTTCCCTGCAGGTGTTGAGGCTCTCCCCCTCAGGGACGATCCGGTGGGTGAAGACCCCGGGGTCTTCACCGACGGTCTCAACGCTCACTCCC
The DNA here is from genome assembly GCA_963677595.1 of Spirochaetia bacterium. GTDB lineage: Bacteria > Spirochaetota > Spirochaetia > CAKZLE01 > CAKZLE01 > CAKZLE01. The sequence goes on along the minus strand of OY782041.1, from coordinate 187,975 downwards.
ATGGAGGTGAGCAGGTCACGGTCGATGGAGCGCGTCCTCGCGCTCCCGTTGAAATCGATGACCACTCCCAGTCCCTCCCGGTCGGCCAGCGCCCGGATCGTGTTGTAGACCTGGTCCTGGCTGCAGATGCCCATGGACCCGGAGGCTACGGAAGCGGTGAACATACGGTACTGGTCGAGGGACTCCGCCTTGCACCCGTCGATCGACTCGAGGAGTGCTTCATAGGTATCAAGGGGTGTCCGGGAAGACAGAGTCCGCACCCTGTCGATGGCTTCCTGGTCAGTGCAGAGTGTCCTGAAGGCTCTGATGAGCTCATCTGCCTCTCCCGCATCGATGACCTTGCCGGTATACCCGAACTTGACGCCGTTGTATCCGACGGGGTTATGGCTTGCCGAGATATAGATGAACCCGTCGATCTCAAAGGAGACCGCTGAGTTGGCCATGGCTTCCGGGGCAGCAGCGATGAAGGAGTACTTCACCGTGACCCCTGATGCGAGAAGCACCCGGTTGAAGATATCGGCGATCGCGGGGCCGGTAGGCCTCGTGTCAGCGGCGAGGAGGAGGGTCAGGTCGCTGAGTGCGCAGGAGCGCCTGCCTGCCATGAAGTCAGCGAAGGCCAGGGCCATGAGACCGGTCAGGTAGGCATCAGCTGTCGAGATCTCTAGCGAGGTGCTCTCCTCGTCCTTGTCCGCGGCGTAGATGTTCCTCCAGCCTGAAGCGGAGAGGATGTAGCCCTTGAGGGCCTCCTGCAGTGCCTCTGTCGTGCAGACTGTCCCTGCGAAAGGATCGTGCTGCGGGTCACAGACCCGTATCCCAGTGGCATGATCGAAATAGTCCATTGTTATCCCCTCCGTAACTCTTCTCCATAGGTTATACCCAACAGCATAGCCGCTACGCTGCGGTTGGTCAATCAACAGGTTGCCACAGTATGATGGGGGATGTATACTGGTCTGGAAAAAGAAGCGAGGCGTTTGTATGCAGTCACGAAACCCCGTCCCGCGGGTATGCGCGGTACATGACCTGTCAGGGTTCGGCAGGTCCTCATTGACGATAGTCTCCCCGATCCTCTCGACCCTCGGTGCCCAGGTCTGTCCGCTCCCCACGGCACTGCTCTCTACCCAGACGAGCGGGTTCTCCGACTATTTCTTCAAGGACCTCACAGAGGAGATGGAAGCGATCCTCGACCACTGGGAGACCCTCGGCATCACCTTCGATGCCGTCTATACCGGGTTCCTCGGGTCAGAGCGCCAGATCAGCGTGGTCGAGCGGCTGATCGACTCCTTCACGGTTCCCGGGGAGGCCCTGATCCTGATCGATCCTGTCCTCGGGGACGACGGGGAGCTCTACGGCCCCTTTGACGACCCCATGGTACAGGCCATGCGGCATCTCGTGACCAAGGCTGATGTCATCACCCCCAATTTCACCGAGGCTGCCCTGCTGCTGGGGGAACCATACCCACAGGAGATCACCGTTGAGCGGATCAAGGGCTGGCTGAAGCGGCTCTCGGACCTCGGGCCGGACCGGGTGGTCATCACCAGCGTCCCGGTGAAGGGGAAGCAGGCCCTCAGTTCCGTCTATGCCTATAACCGCAGCGGGAACCGCTACTGGAAGGTCGAGTGCACCTATATACCGGCTTCCTACCCCGGGACCGGCGATATGTTCGCAAGCGTAATCGCAGGTTCCCTCCTGCAGCGTGACAGCCTGCCGATCGCGATCGACCGGGCTATCCAGTTCGTCCTGCAGGCGATCAGGGCGACCTTCGGCTATGAGATAGAGCACCGGGAAGGGGTCCTTGTCGAGCGGGTCCTCGAGACCCTGCGCCATACGGTGCAGATCAGCACCTACGAGATGGTCGACTGATGACCCTCATCATCGCCCCGCTGGCTGAGGAGCTTCGGTACTTCACCGACCAGCTCGAAGATACCGTACTCCTCCGCGATTTCAGGTTCCCTGTCCTGCGAGGGAGGCTCGACCCTTTCGGAGAGACGGTCCTTGCCGTGATCGGGTCGGGAAAGGTACAGGCTGCCATCCATACCGCATCGCTGGTCGCCCGGCTCAGCCCTCAGCGGCTCTTCTGCGTGGGAATCGCTGCCGGGGTCGATCCGTCCCTCAGGCTTGGGGAGGTCGTCCAGGTCACGGATGCCGTCCAGTATGACCTCAACATCGGGCGGTTCGGGCTGAAGCGCGGGATGATAAACGGGACGCTCCCGGTCTATGCCGAGGCAGACACCCGTGAGGACGGGATCCCTGCAGTCCGCTGCGGGACCGCCGACATCTTCCTGACGAAGGGGTATGTAGAGGACAGCCCCTGGCTGACCGGGGAGCTTGGTGTCCAGATTGCCGATATGGAGAGTTATGCCGTCATTGCCGCCGCAGAGGAGGCTTCTGTCCCCTGTATGGTCTACCGGGTGATCTCCGATACGATGGCGGGAGAGCGACCTTCTGACTTCAAGGAGTTCATGCAGGAGGCTTCACAGGCGCTCTTCCGGGCTGTTGCCGGTATGCCCTAGACCGTGCCCAGAGAGAAGTCCCCGATGAGTTTGTAGTAGTTCCCTTCCTTGACGACGGTGAGCTTGCGTTCAGGGAAGTACTTCGGCAGCAGGCTGGTAAGTTTCCGTGCCGCATCATCCTCGATGCCGCTGCGGACCTCCTTCCTGACGAGCTCGAGCGTGGAGATATCGATGACGATGTCATACCCCCTGCCGTACTCGGTCCCGTAGCCGAGGGTGAACTTCGAGGAGGCACTGAAGAGCCCGTCATAGAGGGGCGAGCCGGCCGCTCCCCTCGGGAGCCTGTTGGGGTGGAGGGAGAACTCATCCCCGTAGGTCTCCTCCAGGTAGCTGTCCAGTTCGTCAAGCATGGCACGCAGTCTCTTCTCGATCTCAGCCTGTTTCGGATGCATCAGTATCGTTCCCCCTGTGTTCTGGTGAGCAGTTCGTCACAGAACCGGGTCAGCTGGTCGCGGTATGTCCTGATCACCTCCTGCCCGATGCCCTTGAGGCGGGTGATGTTCTCCTCCCCGGCATCGTCAAGACGGATGTGCCTCGTTCCCTGTGTCCCGTCGATCCTATGATACGATACATCAGGCAGGCTGTTCAATGCATAGTCGGTAAGCCCGTACTGGCTGGTGGTCATGGACTGGTAGAGCGGGAAGTTCTTCGCCGGGTCGAGCCAACCGATCATGCCTCCCCCGATGAACTCATCCCGAGAGAGGGAATACCGGGCGGCAGCGGTCCCCAGGGAGAGGATGTGGAAGTGGCCGGCATCAGGGAAGAGCTTCTTTGCCTCGAGGTATGCCACCAATGAGGGGTTGTTCACGCAGACCCCGCCGTCGATGAGGCAGTGAAGCTCATCCTCCCTCCCGATCGGGGAGGCCATCAGGGGGGAGAAATAGGTCGGGGCTGCTGAGGTCGCGCGCGCCGCATCCCGCATGGTATACTGCCGATTGCCATAGGAGCTGATCAGGTAGGGGTTCCCGCCGTAGCAGTCATAGGTGGTCACGACGACGGGGAGGGTCGCCTCCTGCATGGTCAGGTCGGAGAAGATAGTGTCGAGGAGCCGCTCCAGTGAGGCGACATCATACTTGTCGCCGAACATCTGCCCGATCGCCTGAAGCTGTCGGAACGAACTCTTGGGGAAGATCCTCTCCCCCTGTTCCTCATAGATCGCGAGGATCTTCGACAGCTCGACTGCTTCATTCTGGAGGGTCCTGCTCTTGTCTCGATACCGCGAGTGCAGGTAGTCGCGTATCCTGCTGCGCAGGGAGGAAGGAGCCTGTGGAGAGGATTCCTGAACAGGCTCCTCTGCCGCTGCTGGGAGGGGTCCCTCCTCAGGTTCTTCCGGGATCTGGTGGTTGGCCCTGAACCTGAGCTTGTACATGTCGATGATGCTGACGTTCTTCTGGATGTGTTCCCGCCGAGGCAGCTCCCCTGATTCGAAGTCGAGGTTGAGCCGGTCGTAGGGAGCTGCCAGGGCGAGGGCGATCAGCCCTCCCGTGGAGGTCCCGGCGACCAGGTCGAAGCAGGATGAGACGGGTCTCGGGGTCCCCGAATCGGCCAGGATCCGTTCGAGTTCCTGCAGCACCATCACGGGGATGACCCCGCGTATCCCCCCGCCGTCCATCGACAGGATATATATATCTTTATGAGTGTTCTTTCGCATGATACCTCTATGATGGCTGTTTCACTTCCCAAGGTCAAGAGACCCATGGCTTCGAAGGGCAAAGGAGATTGTGTACCATTTCTGTAACTAAGGACGCCTCCGTTGGTTTACTTCTTAGAGTAAAACTGTTCATACGGGTTGGTGAGTGATGAGAAAGATACTGGTCGTCGGCATGCTGCTCCTCCTGGCAACATTTGGAGTCTCAGCGGAGACGTTAAGCATAGATACGGAACATTTCGATGCGCGGGTACTCGGTCTGGGTACTGCCTACACGGCATTGGCAGATGATGCCAATGCGCTATACCTCAACCCCTCCGGCTTGAGGCGCCACTACCGCAATACCATGTCCCTGCGGATCGATGCACGGGACAGTGCGGACGGCACCCTCTTCGGCCAGGACGCACCGGTGACCGGGTTCCTGGTCAATCCCGAGGTCGAGGGAGAGTTCCTCTATACCACGAGGAACTGGGGGATAGCCCTCTATTCGAAGTACTTCATGCATATCGATTACGGGGAGAGTGAGTACACCTTCGACGTCGCGAAGTACAACTCCCTGCTTGTCGGGCTCTCTACCGGGATCGGGCCGATCTCCCTGGGGGCGAATCTCAAGGCTACCAAACTCAACAGGAAGACCGGTGTCGATATACCGGTCGATGATGCTGTGGGTATACTGCTCCCATTCCTTCAGGAGATCATCCTGGGTGAGTACAATGCCTCCCTGGGCGCTGAGGAGCAGGTCCTGATGGGGGTCGGGGCCCTCATAGACCTGGGGAACTTCTCGATAGGTGCCTACAGCGATGAGTTCCTCAACTTCATGTACGGGGATGACAGCGAGATCCGGCTCGATGTGGACAGCATCGTGCAGGGGCTCAATGCAGGGATCGCCTACCAGAGTGACACCTATGACCAGTACGGGAACTTCAGGATCCTCCAGTTCACCATCGCTGCTGACGTACATGGTATCGGGGATGATGTCAATCGCGTGCTGGCGATCGGTACTGAGACGAACCTGCGGTTCCTCGAATACATGCAGATGGCCCTCAGGGTCGGGTTCCGCCAGGACCTGCCGGCGATCGGCGACCTGCTCTTCGGCCCTGACTTCACCGAGGGGACCTATACCGGCGGGCTCGGGATCGTGCTCCCCTTCATGAAGCTGGATGCTGCCCTGCAGGTACCTACCGACGCGATCAAGTATGCGCTGAACCCGACGGAGACCTATACCGGCTCAGATGTCGAGGCCCAGCTCACCTTCGGGTTCGCCCTCTAGGCATAGGAACGGCCTGCATCCCTGCAGGCCGTCATCACGAAGTACCTTCCGTTATTCAGCCGGATAGTTATCCAGGATGTAGTCGATATCCTTGTCGCCTCGCCCGGAGAGGTTGAGGAGGATCTTCTTCCCCGGCCCGAGTTCCTTCGCGAGTTTCATCGCATAGGCTACCGCATGTGCTGATTCCAGGGCTGGGATGATCCCTTCCACCCGTGAGAGGGTATAGAAGGCATCGACTGCCTCGAGATCGTTCGCCGTCACGTAGGTGACCCGCTCGATATCCTTGAGGTAGCTGTGCTGCGGACCGACACCGGGGTAATCGAGCCCGCTTGCGATCGAGTAGACCGGCAGCGGCTGTCCCTCGTCATCCTGCAGGAGGTAGCAGGAGAACCCGTGGAGGACGCCCGGCTTCCCGAGGGTGAGGGTCGCGGCGTGCTCTCCTTCCTTAAAGCTCTTCCCTGAGGGTTCCACCCCGTAGATGTCGATCTCCTTGTCATCGAGGAACGCGGTGAACAGCCCGATCGCATTGGATCCACCGCCGACGCAGGCCACGAGGGCATCCGGCTTGCAGCCGGCCATCTCGCTGAACTGCTCCCTGGCCTCTATCCCCACGATCTCCTGGAAATCACGGACCATCATGGGGAATGGGTGCGGGCCGACCACGGAGCCGATCGCATAGAGCTGGGTGACGGGGTCTGCCACATAGGCCTCGAAGGCTGCATCAACGGCATCCTTGAGGGTCTTCGTCCCCCGGTCGACGGAGATGACCCTTGCGCCGAGAACCTTCATCCTCGAGACGTTCGGGTGCTCCTTGGCGACGTCCACCTCGCCCATGTAGATATCGCACTCGAGCCCGACCAGGGCCGCCGCGGTAGCGAGAGCCACCCCGTGCTGCCCCGCACCGGTCTCGGCGATGATCTTTTTCTTACCCATCTTCTTGGCCAGCAGGGCCTCAGCCACGCAGTGGTTGATCTTGTGTGCCCCGGTATGGTTGAGGTCCTCCCGCTTCATGTAGATCTCGGCACCGCCGACCTTCTTCGTGAGGGCCTCGGCATAGTAGATGGGGGATGGTCTTCCGATATAGTGCTTCCTCAGGTACTTCAGCTCCTCGATGAATGCCGGGTCGTTCTTGATCTCCTCATACGATGAGGTGATATCATCCATGATCTCCTGCAGCTGCGGCGGGAGGTAGGCTCCCCCGTACGCTCCGAAATATCCCTTCTCATTGGGCAGGTCCGGTGTGATCATACTCATAGTTCTTTCTCCTTGATCAGTTCTAGCATACATGAATCCTCCTGCTTGAGGATCTTCGAGCCCCTTGTTATCTTGCAGAGGCTTATCTTCAGGTCGGCAGCGATCTCCCGCTGCGGTTTCCCGTCGTACAGGTCCTTCATGAGTCGCCACCGAAGGGCGAAGTCATATTTCTCTTTCTGTGTGAACAGCTCCTCGAAGAGCCGCTGCATCTTCTCGGTCGTGTCGATCTTCGTGAGGATCCCGATCAGTTCGGTCAGGTCCTCCTGTATATACGCCATTTCGTGCTGCATATCATCCCCATAGTTGTTTCTGTAGGAAGAAACATTTGCGTTATGAGCATGTTACTATAAGTAGAAACACTTTGTAAAGTACTTTTTCCATTTTTTTTATCTGCCCCAGATGCAGTTTTGGTGCATAAACTCCCTTGACTTTTTTCTCTCTGATAACTATAGTCGGTTACAGACTTTGTTAATATAGTGAGGAGTTGACTATGGCTAAAGCACATAGAGGCGCCGGTATCCTGGATCAGGTTGGTCGAGGGAGAGGCACTTGTCCCATTTGCAAACGATCAGGTATCAAGCTCTTGTATGAAAAAGAAGCTAATGAGAAGAAAGTCATGGTTTGCAAGCAGTGCGATGCTGCGCTGAAGAATGGACATAAGCAGGATGCGTTGAAAGCGCTCTAATCAGCAGGGTAGTACCCGGATAGAAAGACCGTTCTCTTTAGAGGAATGGTCTTTTTTTTATCCCTCGGGAGATGTTATAATCCTTGAGTATGTTCGATGAGATCACCGGCAGACATATATACCTGATAGGGATCAAGGGCACGGGGATGGCCTCGCTGGCTGCGGCACTGCAGCGGGCGGGGGCAGTCGTCTCAGGCAGCGATATCGCCGAACGGTTCTACACAGACGAACTCCTCGAAGAGGAGGGGATAGCAGTCTGTGAGGGATTCAGGACGGGGAACATACCCCCGGATACCTCACTGGTCGTGGCATCCCCGGCGTATACGGCTGAGAATAACGAGGAACTCGCACAGGCGCTCAAACGAGGCCTCCAGGTCATGACGTACGTCGATGTGCTCGCTGAGCTCTCCGCGCAGTACCCCACCTGTGCCGTTGCGGGGACCCATGGGAAGAGCTCGACCTCTGCCATGGCCGACCACCTCATGCAGGCTCTGGGGATTCCTCATCTCTCCATCTACGGGACAGCCCTCCAGGAGCGGGGACCGGTCTCCTCCCTGCCCGGTGGGCAGCTGCCGCTCTTCATCGAGGCCTGTGAGTATCGTGACCATTTTCTTGCCTACTCACCCGAGGTCATCATCCTGACGAGCATGAGCCTCGACCACCCTGACCACTTCGGGAGCATGGAGGCGGTACGGTCTTCGTTCAGGCGGTTCCTGGGGAGACTTGCACCGGGCGGTGCGGTGGTCTACGCCTGTGAGGACCCAGAGGTCGATGCCCTGGTCCGGGCGTTCATCTCCGGACGGCCTGATGTGAAGGCTGTCCCCTATGGTGTGGGTGCCGTCGGGGATTGCGGGATATCCGGGATCAGGCAGTCAACGGGCAAGGTGACTGCCGAGATGGCCGGGGTGCAGATAGCACTCAGGGTCCCGGGAGCCCATATGGTGAGGAACATGGCTGCGGCTGCGGCTGCGGTGTCCATCATGACCGGTACGGCCCTGGGCACGGTGCTCCCCCATACGGAAGGGTATCCAGGCTGCCTGAGGAGATCCGAGCTGATCGGTACAGCTGGTGGGGTGACCATCGTCGATGACTACGGTCACCACCCGGAGGAGATTTCTGCGACCCTCGGGGCCCTCCGGGAGTTCTACCAGCCGAACCGGCTGGTTGTTGACTTCATCCCCCATACGATCTCGAGGACACAGGCGCTCTTCGCCGAGTTCGCCGACGCCTTCGGGGTCGCGGATGAGGTGTACATCCACCCTGTCTGGACGACCGTGCGGGAGGCTGACAGCGACAGCGGGTCAGCCCAGCGGTGGAGCAGGACACTTGCCGGGGCAGTAGGGGGCGGGCGGTTCCTGGGGACCGGGGAAGCTGACCTCAGGGAGATCAGGTCACGGTTGCAACCCGGCGATTTGTTCATTACTATGGGAGCAGGTAATAATCGATTCATAGGTGAGTATCTTCTCGATACCATGACCGAAGGGGAATAGATAGATGAAGAGTATGACTGGGTTCGGTACCAGTGAATACCAGGACGAGCAGTTCCTCCTGGTGATCGATGTGAAGTCCTATAACAACCGGTACTTCGATCTTGCGTTCAATATACCCGGCTACCTCGCCTGCTACGAGGCGAAGCTGAAGGAGATGGTCAAGGCTGTAGCGGCACGGGGCCATATAGAAGTGAACATCCGCCTGAAGCGGCTCTCCGGTGATGCAGATGTGGTGGTGGATGCCGGTGTGGTCGACAGCTACAAGAAGGCGTTCAAGAAGATCATCGATATCGCGGGGCTGGACGAGGAGCCGCGGCTGAGCCATTTCCTCCATGCCGATGAGGTGCTCAAGCTGGTGAAGAACTCCGATGTCTCAGCGTATGAAGAGGTCATCATCGAGCAGATGGGGATCGCCCTGGTGGGATTCGAGGCTACCAAGATAAGCGAGGGTGAGAGCACCTTCCGCGATATCCTCGGGCAGCTCGATTCCTTCGAGGAGCAGTACCGGCTCATACAGGAGCGGGCAGGCCTGCTCGAGGAGACGATCCGCTCAAACCTGGTGACCAGGTTCGAGGAGCTCACCGGCGGGGAGTATGATGAGAACCGGGTCCTCCAGGAGGTCGCAGTCCTCCTCATGAAGTACACGGTCAATGAGGAGATCAGCAGGATCGAGAGCCACCTTGCCCATTTCCGGGAGGAGATGACGGGGCACACGCCGGTCGGGAAGCGCCTTGATTTCCTCTGCCAGGAGCTCAACCGGGAGATAAACACCATCGCCTCTAAGAGCGTGATGGTCGAGGTCAACCAGGCTGTCGTGGCGATGAAGGACAGCCTGGAGAACATCAGAGAACAGTTGAGAAACATAGAGTAAGCTGGAGTTACGAGTGAAGATAGCGATTTCAGGAAAGAGCGGGTGCGGGAACACCACGGTGAGCAAGCTCTTAGCCGAGCGGCTGGGCGTGGCATGGATCAATTACACCTTCCGCATGATGGCGGAGGACAAGGGGCTGGAGTTCAGCGAACTCAGGAGACGGGCTGAGCTCGATGACTCCTATGATATCGAGCTGGACAACCACCAGGTAGAGCTGGCACGGAAGGGGGACTGCGTCCTCGGGTCCCGCCTGGCTATCTGGATGCTGAAGGAGGCCGACCTCAAGGTGTTCCTCGACGCATCTGAGGAGGTGCGGGCAAAGAGGATCTGCAGGCGCGAAGGCGGTGACGGGGAGGCGAAGCTGCGTGAGACCCAGGCCCGCGATGAGGCAGATAGTGCCCGGTACTTACGGATCTACGGTATCGACAACCATGACACCTCCATAGCCGATCTCGTGATCGATACGGAGCATCACGGCCCTGAGGAGATCGTGGACCTGATTCTGGAACGGATCGGGGAGCTCCCTTAGGGCCGGTCTATACATTCCTCACCTGATTTAGTATAATGATCTGATCCCAGAAGGGAATAAGGAGAACATGCGTGAGTATCCCACTCGATTTGTTGGTAAATAAAGAGCGTAACAGCTATGAGATGACCTGCGTAGCGATCAAGAACGCCCAGAAGATCACCCGGCGCGGTGAAGAAGACGAGCTCGTGGAGCAGGGCGAGAAAGTAGTATCGGCATCATTGACAGAGGTCCTGAACAATACTGTCGAATATGAGCGTAACGAAGAAGAATAGCGACCTGGTCTTCCTGTTCGGTCCGACGGGGGTCGGCAAGACCGCCCTGTTGTCAGACCTCTTCTCAACTGGCTATGAAGTGATCAATGCTGATTCGATGCAGGTCTACCGAGGCCTCGATATCGGGTCGGCCAAACCGGAAAAAGAAATCCTGGAACGTCTGCCGCACCACCTCATTGATATCCTCGACCCCTGGGAGCAGTTCACCCTCGGGGAGTTCGTCAGCAGGGCGACACTCCTCATCGAGGAGATAACAGCCCGGGGCTCAGTCCCCGTGGTCTCAGGCGGTACGGCCTTCTATTTCAAGCATCTCCTCTACGGGCTGCCGCAGGCGCCTCCCTCTGACCCTGCCGTTCGGGCAGGACTGGCACAGGAGGCAGAAGCCTCAGGGACGGCACGACTCTATGAGGAGCTGGCAGCTGTCGACCCGGTGAGTGCGAAGAGGATCCACCCGTCGGACAGCTACCGTATCCAACGGGCTCTCGAGGTCTACCGTACCAGCGGGAACCCCCTCTCCTCATTTCCCGTGACAGGCTCGGAAGAACCGCTCTACGACCCGGTGATCATCGGACTCGAACGGGAGCGTGATGAGCTCTATGCACGGATAGACCAGCGGGTCGGGATGATGTTCGATGCCGGGCTCGTCGAAGAGGTGAGGTCACTGATCTCAGCGGGTGCCGGGGCTCAGTGGCCGGGTATGAACGGAATTGGCTACCGTGAGTTCTTCATCGCCCGCCAGGCGGGAGAACTCTCGCTCACCGGAATCGCCGGGCTCATCAGGCAGAACAGCAGGCGGTACGCCAAACGGCAGATGACCTTCTTCCGATCCCTCCCGGGTGTCCACTGGGTCCATCCCGATGATACGGGCAGGGTCACTGAACTGCTTCAGCCGAGATCCTCCTGATCTCAGTGATCTCCCAGTACTTGCCGTTGAGGGCAAGGTCAAGCTCCTCAACGATCCGTGCGGCTTCTGCCGGAGTAGCCCGCTCCATCGTATCCTCATCGGGGAAGAGGGGACTCCACAACAGGTACTCGGCGCGGACCGTAACTGAATCCAGCCATTCGAGTTCCAGGTCGGTGATACCGTAGACCACCTTCCCTGCATCGAGATCTGGTTTCCCTGCAGCGACCCAATCATCGGCCGGGATGAATCCTGAATCGAACTCGTAGGCCTGCCGTACCGAGGTGGTCACATGGAGGTAGGTAAGGGTCTGCTCGGCTGGGTTGTCGACACCCTTCGCCAGGGTATCCTCTGCAGCGAGGGCATCCAGATTGTTATGTGCATCGTAATAGAAGTTCACGACCTCGCGGGCATCCATCCCTGCGGTTAGCGGGGGTTCGAGCATCGCGGAGATCACAGAATAGGCGATGCCGATACAGACGACCGTCAGCGTTGCCAGCACCATGTTCCGGACCCGGTGGATCCGCAATGATTCCTTCCTCTTTGCACGCTTCTCCTGCCGCCCGATGTATTCAGCAGCTGCCTCCGAGTCCGCCTTCCATGATCCGCTTGGCAGGTCCCGTACCGCATCGAACGCCGTTTCCCACTCGGTGAGGGTCGCATCGATCTCCTGCCGCCGCGATAGGCGGGTAGCGAAGAAGGAAGCGAACGTTCCGTCGATTCCCTGTCGCAGTAGTTCGATCGGTAGTGCCTGGTAGGAGTCCTGACGCATCTGCGAAGGTGCAGCGGGACTCTTCCCCCCATTGAGGAGGGCATAGGCCATGGCGGTGAGTTCGAAGGCGAGTGCCTGCTCCCCGTAATATTTCGGGTTGCTCCATTGCCCTCTCTCCTCGAAGAGCTCCTCTTCGCTCCTTGAGGCACCCATGATCTCTCGCAGGGTTGCCGGGAGGATGAGGAATCCTCCAGTATCGGTGAGGAAGATCTCCCCGAACATGAAGTAGCCCGTAAGTGCTGCATCCCCGCTGAGTTTCCCCAGGGCATGGGCAAGGTCTGAGATCCTCTCCAACCCCTTCTTTTCCGGCATCGAGAAGATCGTCTCGAGCGGTTCGAGTCCGATCTCGTCGCAGCGGACATAGCGGACCCCGTCAAGTTCCCTGAAGCCGTGCCAGTTCCAGGCCTCGATCTGGTCCCCGGTGATGACAGCACCCTTCTCATGCCCTCCCTGCAGGAGTTTGCGGGGAAGCGGGAAGGATGCGAGGGTCAATGGGATGAGGGTGGTCCCGTCTTCTGTGATGATGTTCGTGTTCATATTCTGGACTCCAGCGGCATATATCCTGATCCATAGCGGGTGGATCTCCGATCATCGATCAGGTCCCCGATCACGGGCTGCTCCCGGTCCGGGACCTGCCAGGGACCGGTACAGAGCCCGGTCCTGTGGAGCGCATCGAAGAGGACCGTGCCGCAGGCAGTGATCCGCTTCTTCCTGTAGAGCTCCATAAGGGGAGGGCGTGAATCCCGGCTCGCGGTCCTGAGGGTGTCGAGCAGCAGGCTGGCCTCATCCTCGAGGAGTTCCTTCCGGTCCCAGCCCGTCAGGTTCGTACTGATGATCACCAGGGTCTCCTCATCAACGAGGGGGGTGATGATCGCAGCGAGGGCCGCGGCTGTCGCCGCAGTCGTCTCCCCGGCAAGGATCGGGATGAGCTGTGCCCCTTCGAAGAGGAACTGCAGCGGCGGGACGGCAAGTTCCACCGCCGTCTCCTCGTCGAAGTAGTGGTCCCCGAAGCCGATACTCGGGTGCACCCCGTCGAGCTGTTCGCAGAGATCCTGGTCTATGGCCATATCGCCCAAGGGCGTCGTGATGCTCGTTGACGAAGGGAGGAAGAGTGTCTTCGGCGCATCCTCCTTGAGGATATCCCCGTGGATCGGGGCCAGGAGGATGACCCGTGACGGGTTCTCCCTGGTGAAGGGGGCGAACGCGCCCGCGGTGAACGGCAGGACGTATTCATAGGCTGCATGGGGGATGAAGAGGGCCGCCGGGAGCGGTATCCTCTCCTCGTACTCGAGGAAGTTCTCCTGGAGCTGCCTCCTCAGTGCTGCGGGATCTTCAGGGTAGAAGATTCCTGCGGTGAGTGATCTATGCATCCTGCTGCCCTCCTGTAAAGAGCCTGTCGAGCCTCACCTGGTCAAGCTCGATGGAAATGTTCTTCTCGTGGGTCGGGAGCACCGTCCCGAGATTCCCGTGTTTCGCACGCCTGAGGTGCTTCACCTGGGTATAATAGAGATCAGCCTTCCCGCCGTTCCGTGCCTTGGAATAGTAGACTGCCAGGTTCCCCGCGTCAAGTATCGTCTCGAGCGGGACACTCTTCCCCGGGAGGAACTTGATGAAGACATACCCGCCCGGGTAGTCCCGGGTATGGAGCCAGTAGTCGTTCCCGCGTGTCCAGCTTCGGAGCAGGGCATCGTTCTCCTTCGCGGTCCTCCCTACGAGGATCGTATAGATCCCGGAGGTGAACTGGAGGCCCGGGGCCGGGCCCTTCCCGTCTGCAGCCTTCTGTACCCGGCTGTGCCGTGAGATGATGGACTTCAGCCGGGCAATGAACCCTTCCGTATGCTCCTCATCATCGGAACGGAGGGTCTCGAGTTCGTCCTTCGTCTCCTGCATCTGCCGGCGCAGGAAGACGATCTCCTCTTCCAGCCGGTCATAGGCACCCCTGGCCTTATGGTAGGCTGCGTAGTAGGCCTCGATGTTCTCGCCGGGGCTCTTGCGGGGATCCAACCGTATGGAGACCTCCCGGTTCCCGTCATCATAGTCAGGGACACGTGCCCACTCGGCATGGGGCTCGATCGTGTGCCGGTATGCAGAGAGCAGGTCCCCGTAATGGCGGTTCTGCTCGAATGCTGCGAGCTTCTCACGCTCTTCGAGTTTCTTCTTCAGCCCGAGTTCCGACCGGTTGTACTCCTGTTCGAGCAGGGCCGTCGCCTGGCCGAGGAGTTCTGCTGCCATCCGTTCGGTCGTCTCCGTCTCATACTCTCGCTCGATGAACTCGTTGAAGCTCATCTGCCCCTCGACTGCGGCATAGGAGTCCCTGACCGTGAACCGGGCGGATCGGAGGGAATCACCATGCTTCGGTACCGGTTGGTACTGGAGCCCTGATGTCTCCTGCTTCCCGGGTCTCCGGTAGAAGGCATCCAAGATCGTACCGCCGGTATCGACCGCGATGATGTTCGCGGCATTGCTCCAGAGCCTGATGTAGAGGATGGTCTCGACCTCCGCCTTCGAGACTGACAGCCTGATGACCCGTTCCGACCCCTCCTGGGAGGCGGAGGTGATCCGCCCTCCCTGGGCCCGGGACCGCAGCAGCTGGGCGAACCGCTGGAGCTTGACCGTCTTCCGGTAGGGAGTCCCCTCGGAGAGCCTGCCGAGGCGGCAGCCCCCAGAGGCCAGCTCGATGAGCAGGGGGTACCTCCCGCTCCCGGGAGAGTAGATATCGAGGAGGATGCTGTGGTAGTTCGGCTGCCTGATCTTCTGGATGAAGGCCCCTTCGAGTGAGAGCTCTGTGAGGACCAGGTCGATCTCCTGCCAGTTCAGCGACATGGCGATACCCCTGTTCGTTCGAAGACTGAACGGAAGACCTGCTCGTCATGGTGTGAGAAGAAGACGAGGAAGATCTTCACGGGGGCAGCAGTCTCGCGGATATAGGTGCAGATCGTATCCCGTACGATCCCAGCGGCCAGGTCCCGGGGATACCCGTAGACCCCGGTCGAGACTGCCGGGAATGCGATGGAGGTGCAGCCGAGGCGTTCTGCCTCCTTGAGGGAGTTCCGGTAGGCTGCAGCCAGCAGCCCGGGTTCCCCCTGCTTCCCGCCATGCCAGACGGGCCCGACGGTATGGATGACAAACTCTGCAGGAAGCCTCCCCGCATGGGTCGATACGGCTTCCCCGATCGGCAGGCCGTCCGGGTACTGCCGTTCCCTGAGCTGCCTGCAGGCTGCCAGCAGGGTCGGCCCTGCCGCGGCATGGATCGCCCCGTCCACGCCTCCTCCTCCGAGCAGGGTGGAGTTCGCCGCATTGACGATGGCCTTGGCGTGTACCTGTGTGATGTCTGCAGTGCAGCTGTAGCAGATCCCGGGGATCAGTTCATGCATAAGAATAGGACTCCTCCTATAAACATACTAAATTCCGTATCTCAGCGGCCATATAAAACGAACCGGTGGTGAGAATGACTCCATGGTGCTCCTCTGCCATCTCGAATGCCCTGTCCAGGGCCTCGGAGGGGTCCTGCACCAGGCGAATATCGATCTCCTTGAGGCTGTTCGCCGCGATCCTGTCGCAGAAGAGGTCATAGAGTGCTGCAGGGTCACTCTTCTTGAAGCTCCCGGGGGTGGAGATGATGATCTTGTTGAAGTACTCGAGGGCGAGTTCCGCCATCCGTGCATGGTTCTTGCCCTCGACCGCCCCGAAGATGAGTACGCCGCCTGTCGGGAAGAGGGACCTGAATGATGCGAAGACCCGGCTGACCGACCGTTCGGTGTGGGCCCCGTCGATGAAGATCGAGGGATTCTCCCTGATCAGCTCCAGCCGCCCGGGGAGTTTCGCCCGGGCGATCGCCGGGAGGGAACGTTCCGGGTCGAAGAGCTCGAGGGTCCGCAGTACATGGAGTGCGGTCGCGGCATTCTCCGCCTGAAAGCTCCCCCGCATCGCGAGAATGAGGGAGTCCCTGATCCCGTTCTGCCAGGTGATTGCGGTCTGCTCCCCCATGGTGTCGGTACTGCTCCTGATGGAGCTGATGCAGTCCTCGAGGAACGAACAGGCACAGCCGAGCTCCTCTGCACGACGGGCGATGACCTCCCTGGCATCAGGGTGCTGCAGGGAGACCGTGACCGGTACTCCCGGCTTGATGATGCCGGCCTTCTCCCCTGCGATCGCGGCGATGGTGTCGCCGAGGATCGCCGTATGCTCAAGCTCGATGGGGGTGATCACCGACATGACCGGCGTGACCACGTTGGTCGCGTCGAGCCTGCCGCCGAGCCCCGTCTCGATCACGGCATAGTCACAGCCGCTTCTCGAGAAGAGGAGGAACCCGAGCAGGGTGAGCAGCTCGAAGGTCGTGGGGGAGGTGTAGCCGTACTCCTCCTGGAAGTGGAACTGCTTGAGCCCCTCGAGCATGAAGTTGGCCGTCGAGAGGAGGAAATGGTCGTCGAAGAAGAGGCCGCTCAGGGTGAACCGCTCGCGGTAGCTCGTGACATGGGGGGAACTGTAGAGGCCGGTCCGGTACCCTATGGCAGTCAGTCCCTCCGCAATGAAAAGGGCAGTGGACCCCTTGCCCTTCGAGCCGGCAACATGGATCGCCTTGAAATCGGTTTCAGGGTGGTCGAAATGGTCAAGGAGGGCCTGCATCCTGTCAAGTCGGTAGGTCCGTACCGTATAGTTCATGCTCTTGGCAAGGTTGGTGAAGGATTCAATATGGGCACATGCGCTGTCGAAGTCAGTGAATTTCATACCCGATACTCTAGTACAGGATTCGATTATGGTCAATGAGATTCCATTTGAGCATAGCCTGAGGGTATGATAAGGTAAGGTATGAGAGTGATGTTCGTCTGTCTTGGAAATATATGCCGCTCGCCGGCGGCACAGGCTGTGTTCGACAGCCGGCTTGCAGCGCGCGGGCTTGCCGGGGATATAGCCTCGGAATCATCGGGGACCTGCTCCTTCCATGTCGGGCAGCAGTCCGATACGCGGATGCGGGAGACCGCGAAGCGGTACGGGATCAGGATCGACCACCGTTCCCGTCAGTTCACATCTTCCGACTTCTCCCGGTATGACCTCATCCTGGCGATGGACCGGGAGAACCATACCGACCTCCTCCGTATGGCAGGCTCTGATGGGGATCGCCGCAAGGTGCGGATGTTCCGCTCCTTCGACCCTGAAGGCCCGGGCGATGTCCCCGATCCCTACTACGGCGGTCCTGAGGGATTCGACCAGGTTCTGCTGATGTTGTTGAGAACCTGTGATATAATCATAGACAGGATCCAGGAGGGAACAGTATGATACGTATCCTTGGTGACATCTCTGACAGGTATGGGATCGCAGTGAGGGAGGAGACCCTCAAGCCCCTGCGGGGCGGTGATATATCGGACAGCTACACGTTCGAAGATGCTGCCGGCAGGAAATATGTGATCAAGCACTACACGCAGCATCCCTATGACCTCTTCGAGGCTGAGGCTGCCGGGCTGCAGACCCTGGCTGACCATGCCCCGGACGGGCTCCTGGTACCGAAGGTGTTCGGTTTCGGTTCCATCCACGGCAACCAGTACCTCCTCATGGAGTTCATCGAGCACGGGGTGCGTCAGCCCGCATTCTATGCCGTGTTCGGCAGGCTGCTCGCACGGCTGCACCGGGAGGGCCGGAACACCCGGTGCGGGTTCCAGATCAACAACTACATCGGGGCTACTCCGCAGATGAACGGCTGGCAGAGCTCCTGGGTGGAGTTCTTCTTAGAACAGCGGCTCCGCTACCAGTATGATCGGGCTGTCAGGGGACGCCAGCTCGATGAAGCGACACAGAACAGGCTCATCTTCCTCATGGACCATATCACGAGGTACCTGGCAGAGCCGGAGCAGATCTCGCTGCTGCACGGCGACCTGTGGGGTGGGAACCACCTCTTCGACCCGGAAGGCAGGCCTGTGCTGATCGACCCCGCCGTCTATTACGGCGACCGTGAGGCAGACATCGCGCTGACTGAACTGTTCGGTTCGTTCCCTGAGGAGTTCTATGCAGCCTACCGGGAGGAGTTCCCTCTCAACCCGGGGTACGAGGGAAGGAAACCGCTCTACCAGCTCTACCATGCACTCAATCACCTGAATCTCTTCGGCATCGGCTACCTCAGCCTGGTGAACGGCTGTCTCTCCCGGCTGAAGCTCTGAGGCTTGGCAGAATCCGGTTTTTTGACATTAACACTTGCACCGTACTCTATTTTCAAGTAGTCTTGAAGATAATAGAGTACGTAACCATATCTAGGACCTAGCAGTGAGGGGGTGTATTATGAGCAGGACGCACAATGAAAGACCTTGGGATTTCCTGGAGGAGTTCAAGGGAGAGTTCTTCCCCGGTGACTGGCCGACCCTGCCGGAGATGTTCGATATCACGGTGAAGCGGTACCCGGACAACCGGTGCTTCACGGTCTACAGCCCGGACGAGGTGATGCTCACCTATGCCGAGGCGCAGGAGAAGGTCATCCAGCTCTCCAATACCATACGGAACCAGGGGATACGGAAGGGGGACAAGATCGCCCTCACCGGCAAGAACGGCCCTGAGTGGGCAGTCGCCTACCTGGCGATCCTCTATGCCGGCTGTGTCGTCGTACCGCTGGACTACCAGCTGAAGATCGAGGAGATGGAGTACCTCATGGAGTTCTCCAAGACGAAGATCCTCTTCGTCGACGAGGAGAAGTACGACCTGGTCAACAAGGACAACAAGCTTGACCTCAAGGCTACCTACTCACTCTCACCGAAGAAACCGGGCTATGTCTATGATGTACTTGATCCCGAGTATGTGAAGCGTACTCCCTCGAGGATAGATGACCTTGCTGCCATCATGTTCACCTCCGGGACGACTGGGAACCCAAAAGGGGTCATGCTCACTCACAAGAACCTCGTCAGCGACTGTTACCTCGCTCAGGGGAACATGAACGTCTACTCGACCGATGTCTTCTATGCGCTGCTGCCCATACACCACTCCTACACGATGCTTGCCGTCTTCATCGAGACGATATCGACCGGGGCCGAGGTGGTCTTCGGTAAGAAGCTCGTGACCAAACAGATCCTCAAGGACCTCAAGACTGCGAAGGTGACCATGTTCCTCGGGGTGCCGATGCTCTTCAACAAGCTGCTCAAAGGCCTCATGAACGGGATCAGGGAGAAGGGGATCATCCTCTACGGCCTGATCCGGGGCATGATGGGGATCTCGGGCTTCATCAAGAAGGTGTTCAAGGTCAATCCCGGCCATGCGATGTTCAAGGGTATCCTTGCCAAGATATCATTAGACAACATCAGGGTCTGCATTTGCGGGGGAGGCCCTCTGCCGTCCTCCACGTTCAAGTTGTACAACCAGCTCGGTATCGACTTCGTGCAGGGCTACGGCCTGACGGAGACCTCGCCGATTGTCGCCCTCAACCCGGTCTACGCCTATAAGGAGATCTCGGTGGGGAAGGTGATCCCCCAGACCGAGATGAAGATCGACAAGCCCGATGAACATGGGATCGGCGAGATCCTCATCAAGGGACCGATGGTCATGCAGGGGTACTACCTCAACAAAGAGGCTACCGACGAGATCTTCACCGAGGACGGATGGCTCAGGACCGGTGATGTCGGCTACCTTGATTCCGAGAACTACCTGATGCTCACCGGACGGATGAAGTCCCTGATCGTCACCGAAGGCGGGAAGAACGTCTTCCCGGAGGAGATCGAGGATCTCTTCCAGCTCTACGACGAGATCGAGCAGATCCTCGTCATCGGCTACGAGAAGGACAAGGAGCAGAAGATCGAGGGGATCAAGGCTCTCTTCTACCCGAGTGATGCCTACAAGGAGTCCGTGGACGGTGATACAGCCGTCATGCAGGGCAGGTTCGAGGAGATCGTCTCTGAAGTGAACCGGGACCTCATCGGGTACAAGAGGATCGAGAAGGTCCAGGTGGTCGATGAACCGATGGAGATGACTTCCACGAAAAAGATCAAGAGATACTTAGTCGCGCAATTGTATAACGACTAGTACTCTGATAGAGTAGCGCTAAGATTCAACGGTGGAGGTTCTCTTTGCGGAGGGGACCTCTACTTATGTTCAGGAAGGCCTATATATGGATACATTCGCACGGAATTTTCTCCGGAAGCGTGCACACACCCTCAACCCCATCGTCATGGTCGGGAAGCAGGGGGTTGATGAACGGGTGATCGCGGCAGTCGATGAGGCTCTTGCCCATCATGAGCTGATCAAGGTCAAGTTCGTCGATTATAAGGAGCAGCGCCGGGAGATCTCGGCTATGCTCGCGGAAAAGACATCCTCAGAGGTGGTCTCGGTGATCGGGAACATCGCGATCCTCTTCAGGGTCCATGAGGATCCTGCCCAGAGACGGTACCACATCCCGAAGAGGTAATACATGGAAGCATTCTCACTCGCTGCCCTCCCGCAGCTTGAAGTCGGCCCCGAAGCCGTGAAGAAGGTCCCCGCATGGCTGGAAGCCATGGGCCATGAGGAGGTCCTGCTGTGCATCGGGGGGAGTTCCCTGGAGCGCTCCGGGCAGCTGGGGCTCTTTCTCAGCCTCTGCGTAGAAAAGGGGATCCAGGTCACGACAGCACATGTGGCCGGGGAGCCCTCCCCTGAGATCGTCGATGCGATCACGGAAGCTCACCTGTCAGGCGGGTGCTCCTGCGTGATCGGTATCGGCGGGGGAAGCGTCATCGATGCGGCCAAGGCCGTATCAGCGATGCTCGCTGAAGGCAGGGAGCATCGTTCATGCCATGTGAAGGATTACCTCGAGGGGGTGGGCACGCTTACTCCTTCAGGGATGAGGGTCGGGCTCATCGCTGTCCCGACGACCTCAGGCACCGGTACCGAGGCTACCAAGAATGCCGTGATCAGCTCAGTAGGGGAGAACGGGTTCAAGAAGTCACTCCGCCATATGCGGTATGTGCCGGACCTGGCCGTCCTTGACGGGACGCTGTCGATCTCCTGCCCGAGATCCGTCTCGGCTGCATCGGGACTCGATGCGGTGACGCAGCTGCTCGAAGCATACGTCTCAACCAAGGCAAGCCCGTTCACCGATGCCCTGGCGATCCAGGGACTCAGCCTTGCGGGAAGGGTGCTGCCCGGCATCATTGACGGAACGCTCTCCGATGATATGGAGGCAAGGACCCAGATGGCGTACGCCGCATACCTTTCCGGGGTGACCCTGGCCAATGCGGACCTTGGGGTCGTCCATGGTGCTGCCTCCCCGCTGGGAGCGGCACGGGAGATCCCGCACGGGGTGGTCTGCGGAACGCTGGTGCGGGCAGCCTCAGAGACGGTCATCAGGCACCTGAAGCAGGATGGGAACAGTGCATCCCTCCTGAAGTATGCCCAGGCCGGTTACGCCCTCATGAACCTTCCCGCCGGGGGTATCGACAAGGGGCTTGAGCTCCTGGTCGAGGTGCTCTCTTCATGGGAAGAGTCCTTCGGGATCCAGCGGCTCGGTGAGTTCGGTTTCTCAGAAGGGGAGTTGAAGGATCTCTCGAAGAAGACCGGGCTGAAGAATACCCCTGCCGCTCTCACGGCAGAGGAGATCCACTCGATCTTCTGCGAACGGCTCTGATCAGACGGTGACCGGCCCGGTCATCGTCAGGGGCTTGTCTATCATCGATGCATAGAACCCGTGATAGGAATCCGGCATCAGTTTCGCCAGCCTGATCATCATCTCATCAGTGAGGCCCTGGCGCTCCTCGGCAGAGAGCCGCTTCTTGTCTATCGTGACCATGAACGGTTTCCCGACCCGGATCGAGACCGGGGTACGCTTCAGGCGCTTGAAGTTCTTCAGGTAATCCTCCATCCCGAAGTTGGCGATCGGGAGGATCGGGACACGCTTCTTCGCCGCGATGAACCCGGTTCCCGCCTTCCCCTGCTGCAGCCTCCCGTCGGGACTCCTCGTCCCTTCCGGTGCGATGCACAGGAGGTCCTCATCATCGAGCACCCTGAAACAGGCATTCATCGCATCCCGGTCGAGCATCCCCCGGTTCACGGGGATACATTCCCACCACTCCATGATCCTCTTCGTGAAGGCATGGTTCCACAGTTCCTGCTTCGCCATGGCGATGGTGTTCCTCGGCCTCATGAAGAGGTAGAGCAAGGGGCCCTCGAGTACGTTGATATGGTTGGTGATGATGATCATCGGGCCGGTCTGTGGTACCTTCTTCAATTCTTCTCTATCTAATCTGCAGGTGACGCGAAGGAGTCCCCTGAAGAAGCTGTTCGCAATTCTATTCATCAATGTCATACTCCCACTCTATCAGGCAAAGCGGTATTGAGGAAGGGGCTTGGGTGATTTATATCTCAGTAATGTGAACCATGATTACGTTGGTGTGAACTGAGATTTGCTTGTAAAAACGATTTGACAACTACAATAGTGTGTGGTAGTATGATGTCGTAACGTTACGACAAGTGGTTTGAGGTAGACACGATGAAAAAAAACATTCTATTCATCTTTGCTGATCAACTGAGATACGATTCGATAGCCGTGAATGGGAACCGGTATGTGCAGACACCGTATTTGGATGCGTATGCGAAGGACTCAACAGTGTTCGATCATGCGTATTCCTGTTGTCCGCTCTGTTCCCCGTTCAGGGGGCAGCTGCTTTCTGGGAACTACTCACATAAGAATGGTGTTATGTGCAATGAGTACAGATTGAAGGATACTGACACCCTCCTGACGAAGATATTGCGCGATGAAGGATACTATTCCGCCTATGTAGGGAAATGGCATCTGGGGTATGGACCGTACACAGAGGATAAGCGGTATGGGTTTGATGATATGCTAGCCTATAACTGTCTGCATAACTACTACAAGATAGACTATTGGCACAATGAGAAGGGCCCCTATGAGATCAGGGAATTCTCTCCGACCAGGGAGACTGACCTGGCTATGGAAGTACTTGATAACAGGGATGCTGAGAAACCTTTTGCACTCGTGCTTGCCTGGGGGATCCCGCACTCTTCATGGGGTGATGATACCATCATCAACAATGAACAGAGACTGTTCGGGCTGTATCCTCAGCAGTATGACCAGTATGATCCTGCTGAGATGCCGGTCCCTGACAGTGTTCCCCATAAGATCAGACACCAGATCAGGCGGGATACAGCTGATTATTACGGGATGATCACGGCGATGGATGTTGAGTTCGGCCGAATCATCCAATACCTGAAAGAACAGGACCTCTATGATGATACGGTAATCGTATTCAGTTCTGATCATGGAGAGCATATGGGAGTTCACGGATATGGGCATCCTGATGACGATTGGCTTCCCGAGAATATGCGGGCGGCAAAAGGAACCCCCTATGAAGAGTCCGTCCATATCCCCCTGATCATCAAAGATGCCGGTGTAACCAGGAAACACAACAGAAACCGGGGTTTCATCGGATCTGTTGATTTCCTGCCTACCATACTCGGTCTCTGTGGTATCGAACCACCACAGTGCCAGGGTACGGACTATTCTGAGGCGATCATCGAAACAGAAGATATACCCAATGATACAGTATATCTTCAGAACCTGGGGACAGGTATGCCGACCCGGTCAGCCTGGGTTGGGTTCTGGAGAGGGATCAAGACTGAACGGTATACGTATGCCAGGACCCAGAACGCTTGGCTTGATGGGGAGACTCGATTGTTGATCGACAGGAAGCATGACCCGAATGAAGAACATAACTTCATCAATGATCCAGCGTACAGCGAGATAGCAGCGAGTCTTGAGAAGACATTGCTTGAGAAGATAGCCGAGTACCGGGACCCGTTCGATACCGGGAAGAGAATCAAGGGTCTGGGCATGCTGAAACTGGGGCAGGAACTGACGGACCGCAGCTTCTTCGGCGACAGGCTGCCGAAGAAGCTGGTTGATTATCTGGAGCATCGGGAATAGACGTTTCGTAACATCTGCCGCGGAACAGTGTGCATGAGAGGATTGTACAGATGGTATATCTGTATCATTGATAGAGAGTATGGGAATCAAAAGAAGATGATGGAGGAACAGAGTTATGGGTAACAAGGTAGTATTGGTCATGTGTGTAGTCCTGCTGGCAGCAGGCAGTCTCTTCGCTTCGGGTAAGCAGGAGGCAGCGGCTGAGGATTCAGGTGTGATGAAAGTAGGGTTGATCCTGACCACATCAGGTCTTGGAGACAACAATTTCAATGATATGGCATATGACGGTCTCGTCGCAGCAGGTGAGGAGTTGGGCATAACCTATGATTATGGAGAACCTGAGACGATCAGTGACTACGAGATGCAGCAGCGAAGCTTTGCGGCTGCGGGGGATTATGATCTTATAGTCGCGATCGGGGCAGATCAGGTTGAGTCATTGACGATCATCGCCGCAGATTTCCCGGACCAGGATTTCACCTTGATCGACGGCTCTCTCGATATGCCGAATGTCCACTCGATCTTTACGAAATTTGAGGATCAGACGTTCTTGACAGGAGTGCTTGCAGGGTTTATGACAGGGAGGGAAGGATTCCCGATGATCAAGAGTGATGAGAAGAAGATTGGGATCATCACAGGAATGAATCTCCCGACGTTACGGAATGGTATTGCAGGTTTCTCGGCAGGTGCACGATATGTCGATCCCCAGATCGAGGTACTCGTCGGGGATGTCGGTTCCTTCAATGATCCTGGTAAGGGAAAAGAGATTGCCTTGTCAATGTATGGAAAAGGTGCTGATTTCATCCAGCTGCTGGCGGGCGGTTCAGGTTTAGGGATCATCAATGCGGCAGTAGAGACCGGAGCCTATGCCTTCGGGGTTGGTGCGAACCAGAACAGGGTCGAGCCTGATTATATCCCGGCTACTGCTATCAGGAATGTGAATGAGATCATCTTCAATGATATCAGGAATTATGTCGAAGGAGCATGGTCAGCAGGGATTGATGTCTGGGGCATCAAGGAATCAGCTGTAGGGTATTCGAATGAGGGCAGTAATGTTGAGATCCCGGAAGATATCGTCAGTAAGGTCGAAGCCATACGACAGGATCTCGTGGCTGGGAAGATCGTTCCTCCGAAGAACGTTGAAGATGTCGATGCCTGGGTAACTGAGAACAGGTTCGAGTAGAGAAGGTTCTGATCTTGGATCCTGCCCTTGGTGGTATACTTAAGGGCAGGAGTATCGGGAGTTGACTGATGATTGAGTTACACGGAATATCGAAGAGTTTCCCCGGGGTACAGGCCCTTGATATGGTGAATCTACGGATAGAGAGAGAACAGATCCATGTCATTCTTGGGGAGAACGGCGCCGGCAAGTCTACCCTCATGAAGATCCTCTATGGCATGTATGTACCTGACAACGGCAGTATATGCATAGATGGAGAACAGGTTGTCATCAAGAATACCTCCGAAGCGATTCGACTTGGTCTTGGTATGGTACACCAGCACTTCATGCTAGTCGATGAGTTCAGCGGGTATGAGAATATCGTCATCGGATTCGAGCCGAGACAGGGGGCAAGGTTCGATCGCCTCAGGATGAAAGCTGTCGTTGATGACCTTGCAGCTGCTGTCGGGATAGCTATTGATCTTTCCCGAAAAGTCAAGGAGCTTTCTGTGGGGGAGAAGCAGAAGATCGAGATCCTGAAGCTCCTATATAGGAAATCTGAGATTCTCATCCTTGATGAACCCACTGCAGTCCTGACGCCGAATGAAGTCGTTGAGTTCTTCAATATGATCAGGTCTTTGAAGACCCAAGGTAAAGGGATTGTGCTTATCACCCATAAACTCCATGAGGCACTGGAGATCGCAGATGTCATCTCGATCCTGCGGGATGGTGTCAATGTTGCTGATACCATCAATCCTGAACACAAGACACGGCATGATCTTGCGGAGTATATGGTAGGACGTGAAGTATCCTTGTATGAGAGGCATCCCGCTGCATCCATCGGTGAACCGTTCTTCTTCATTCACCGGATCACCACCGAGGAAGCTGATCGCTGTTCACTCCGTGATGTCTCATTATCGATCAGGAAGGGGGAGATCCTTGGGATCGCTGGTGTTGATGGGAATGGGCAGTCGGAGTTGGTAGAGGTCCTTGCCGGTTTGAGAGATGCTTCCTGCAGGGAAGTGAGCATCCTCGATGAGTCGATACCAGGTGAGACAGAAGCGATACTCAAAAAGGGTATCGGCTTCGTCTATGAGGATCGTAACCTGGAAGGACTTGTGGAGGATATGTCCGTCAGTGAGAATCTCATCCTTGGGTATCATCATGAAAGATCACTGAAGAGCTTCGGGGTGCTGAGCATGAAGAAGATCTCAGCCGCAGCGGAGCGCCTCATTGATCAATACAGGATCAAGACACCTTCCAGTGAGACTGAGGTCGAAACCCTGTCGGGAGGGAACCAGCAGAAGATCATCATCGCGAGAGTCTTGAGTAATCACCCGCAAGTCCTGATCATATCCCAGCCTACCAGGGGAGTCGATGTTGGTGCTATGGAATACATACACAAGGCAATACGGGATTTCAGGGATCAGGGTAATGCTGTCCTGCTCATATCTGCCGATCTTGATGAAGTGAAGAGCTTAAGTGATCGGATGCTTGTCATGTTCAAGGGAGAGTTCGTCAAGGAATGTGATCCTGAAGAGATTACCGACAGGGAGTTAGGCCTGTATATGACAGGTGCCCACATTGGTCGTGAGGGGAGTGGAAATGAAAGGATTAGATAGACACATACACGCGAGCAAGCTCCTTCTTCCTCTTATGGCGTTATTGGCGGCTGTATTTTGCAGCAGTCTGTTCATGGCCCTTTTCGGTTACTCAGCATTGTCAGTGTATGCAGCGATAATTTCAGGAGCTATGGGAAACCTCTATGCCATGCTCCAGACATTGAGCCAATCTACTGTCCTGATCCTTACGGGGGTCTCCTTTGCTGTGGCTTTCAAGGCAGGAATGATAAATATAGGGACAGAGGGGCAATTGTATATTGGGGCGATGGTTGCCGCCCTCGTTGGTATCTATGTCCCCCTCCCGGGGGTCATCCACCATCTCGCTGTGATTCTCGCTGCAGCCCTGGGCGGAGGACTCTGGGCAGGGATCGCAGGGTATCTCAAAGTCAAGTTCAATGCGCATGAAGTGATAACAACCATCATGCTTAATTCGATTGCCGTGAGCCTCTGCAGTTATCTGGTCAATTATCCCCTGAAAGCAAGTGAGTTGGTGGCTCAGACGGCACGGCTTCGGGATACAGCAATAATAAAACGGGTCATACCCCAGACGCAATTCAGTATGACGTTCGTACTCGCTGTCCTGATCGCTGTCGTATGTTATTTCATCATCAAGAAGACTGTCTTCGGCTATACCCTGAGAGTCGTTGGGAAGAACAAGCGTGCAGCAAGGGCTTCCGGTATAAAAGTGGACAGGATGATCATCCTCTCTATGGCCTTCAGCGGTGCCATCGGGGGGATTGCCGGGGCATTCCAGGTGATGGGTATCAATTACCGATTCATCGATGGGTTCTCAAGCGGGTTCGGGTTCTCAGGGGTCGCTGTATCGGCCCTGGCATCGGGGAATATCATAGGGATCATCTTTTCCGGAGTACTGTTCGGCATCTTCAAGAACGGGGCGATGGTTGTGCAGAGAATTTCACGAGTTCCTTCTGATTTCGTTGGGGTCTTGCAGGCCATGATCATCATCTTCGTTGCCGCACCCAATATGATGATAGCAATCAAGGAAGCAGCAGCAAAACCATTCAGGAGACTCAGGAAACGACAGGAGGGATCACATGGAGTTCTTTGATCTAATAACCGTGATAGGCTCAACCACCTTACGTATGTCCATACCTCTTCTATTAGCAGCGCTGGGGGGGATGTATTCTGCCAAGGTCGGTATCATGGCACTCGGACTCGAGGGAATGATGCTTGCAGGGGCTTTTGGTGCAACCGCAGGTGCCTTCTACTTCGGGGATCCGTACATTGGCCTCCTGTTCGCTATCTTATCAGGCTTGCTGATCGCCTTGCTGCATGGCATACTCACGATACGCTACCACGTGAACCATATCATAAGCGGAGTCGGGCTGAATTTCCTCTCGATCGGGATCACCACGCTGCTGCTCCAGGAGTTCTGGGGAAGCAGGGGTAACTCTCCCCAGACTGCTTCGTTCGAACCGCTGTTCGGCAGCGGGGCTCTGATGAACCTGATTACCCCTATTGCGATCATCGCCGTGATCGTATTGATAGGATCGGTATATCTGTTCAAGAGAACAATACTGGGATTCCATCTCACGTCAGTGGGGGAGAACCCCTATGCAGCCGCTACTGCCGGTATACCGGTTAACACGTACAAATATCTTGGAGTCGCTGTCTGCGGTATCCTTGCCGGGGTATCTGGAGCCTTTCTCTCCATAGATCATCTGGATCTCTTCGTCCGGGAGATGACGGCCGGCCGGGGATACATCGCCGTGGTGATCAATATCCTGGGGAATTATTCGCCGCTTGGCATACTGTTCAGCAGCCTGATCTTCGGGTTGGCTGAGGCTGTCCAGATCAACCTGCAGGGCTATGGGGTGCCTTCACAATTCATACAGATGATCCCCTATCTCATCACGCTGCTTGTGCTGGTTGTCGCAGTGAGGAATATCAGGGCCCCGAAATATGTCGGACGTCATTTTGTGGACACGAAATAGAACTGAGGTATACTATGAAGAGAGATTTCAACAGGAGAGTCGATCGTGCCCTGGCATCTGTCAGGAAGAGGACTGATGCAGAGCCTGGGGTCGGGGTGATCCTTGGTTCAGGCCTGTCCAGTGTTGCAGACTATATTGATGGGCTCGAAATACCGTATTCAGCTATCGATGAGATGCCTATAGGTTCAGTTTCCGGGCATTCCGGTATCTTGAAGATCGGGGAAAAGGTCATCGTACTGGCAGGCAGACTGCACTATTATGAGGGGCAGGATACTGATGATCTTATTCTCTCTGTTGTCCTGCTGAAACGGCTCGGGGTGAAGAAGCTGATCATCACTAACGCAGCCGGGGCTGTGAATCTGGACTATGTTCCGGGGGATATCATTCTGCTGAAAGATCATATAAACTATATGGGAATGAATCCCCTGATGGGACCCAACACGGAGGAACTGGGGCCGAGGTTCCCGGATATGAGCGATCCCTATTCCAAGGAGCTCAGGTCGTTGGTTCAGCAGGTGAAGCCTTTGAGAGAGGGGGTCTATATGGCCTTCAACGGTCCCAGCTACGAGACCCCCGCAGAGGTCCGTATGGCCCGGATCCTGGGTGCGGACCTGGTAGGGATGTCGACCGTTCCCGAGGTCATCGTCGCGAATTATGTGGGGTTGGAGGTGATCGGACTCTCGTGTGCGACGAACATGGCCGCAGGCGTCTTGGATAAGCCCCTGGATCACCAAGAGGTGATCTCCGTTGGGAAGCAGGTACAGGGAGAGATGGTCGAGTTGATCATGGGGATTCTCAAGCGGTTGGTGCCGGAGTGCTGGGATCCGGGACTTGACACCTCTCAGGCAAGGACCAGCTGAGGATCGTTGGATGTACAGAAAAAGATAGGAGAGGATCGTGAGTACTGTAACAATCAAAGATGTCGCTAAGCATGCTGGTGTAGCTATCAGTACAGTATCTCGAGTTGTCAACGGGTTGAACCGGGTCTCGGATGAGACAAGGACTGTCGTGAATCGCTCTATCGAGGAGCTTGGATACGAACCTAATATTACCGCGAAGACCCTGAAAGCGAAGAAGAGTCAGGCTATCGGTCTGATCTGTGAAGATATAACCAGCCCGTATATCTACGACGTGCTGCATGGGATAGAGGAATATGCCCGGAATGAGTCTTACTCCGTCATGGTCTGTAATGGGGACTGGAAACAGGAGAATATCATAGAGAACCTGAACATACTGCAGAATAGAAGTATAGACGGTATCATCTATTCTACTCCGCTTCAGATTGTTGACCCCCTATTGGGAAAGCTCAAGGAGTTGGAGAAGCATATCCCATTCATACTCATATCCGAGGATAATTTTGAAGATGGCTTTCACAGGATCAAACTGGAGATCGAATCGGGGATGGAGATACTGATGAACCACCTGCTTGAGCTGGGACATGAGAGGATCTCCATGATCGCCGGTCCGGAGAATTCCGGGTCAAATGCCATCAAGATCGAAACCTATAAGAGGATCATGGAAACCCATGGGCTGAGCCGCTATATTCAGTACACGTATTCCGATCTGTCCATGGAACAGGGAGAATGGATAGCTGAGGAGTTCCTTGATGCTGACACGATGCCTACCGTGATCATCGGGGCCGCTGACCTGAGTGCCATCGGGGCTCTGAGGGCGGTGAAGAAGCGGGGTTTGAATGTTCCAGATGATATTTCCCTGATAGGCTGGGGCGGGATCAAATACGGTATGTTCACAGATCCCCCTATTACAACGATGATCGTCCCGCGATATGAATTAGGTGAGAAAGCTTTTGGATTGCTCTATAAGTTGATCCAGGATAAGGACCAGGAAGGGAATGCGGACGAGATAACACTCCCTGTGGAGCTTGAGATACGCGAATCAACAGGGCCGATCCACAAGAAGTAGAATTTCTATAATCAGCAACAGAAAGAAACTCAGAATTTTCGTGACTCTACAGGGTCATGTAACCCAAGTATACCTATGTGAGAAGGAGAGAGAAATGGGGAAAGCCATCTGCAGATATCTGGATGCGGCAGTACTGAAGCCGGAAATGAAGAGAGAAGAAGCTAGAGAAGCTATTCACATGGCAATCGATTACCATGTGAAGACGGTATGCGTCAGGCCCTGTGATATCGATTTGGCTGTCGGGATGTGTGAGGGAACAGATACCGGGGTATCGGTGGTACTCGGATTCCCACATGGATGCGGGCTGAGTGAGGTGAAAGCCCTTGAGGCTGAAGCGTACATAGCCAAGGGAGTCATGGAGATCGATATGGTCACGAACTATGGGTTTATCAGGTCAGGTCTTTGGGACCTGGTGGAACAAGATATACGCTGCGTTACTGATGTCGCGAAACCGGCAGGAGTCCCTGTGAAGGTGATCGTAGAATCCTGTATGCTGACCCTGGAGGAAGTAGCAGCCGCGACGGAGGCAGCTGTCAGGGCTAACGCTGATTTCATCAAGACTTCAACCGGCTTCTCCTCAGGAGGGGCGACAGAAGAGGTCGTGCAGGTGATGCTGGATACTGCCAAAGGACGAATCAAGGTGAAGCCCTCTGGCGGGATACGAGACTATGCCCAGGCAAAACGATATATCGACATGGGTGCTGACAGACTGGGGAACGGCTACTCCTCGCTGTCGGCGATCTGCGATAACCTGGCGATGGAAGTGAGGGAAGAGTACTAAGCAGAACGAAGATATGAGTCTGATTCCACCTGTGACCAGCCGGATTTTATGGTATACTACCATGATAGCTGACTTCTATGATCATTTTCCTTATCTTTTACGGGAAAGAGCAGTATGTTTGATAGTACGGGAGCCTGCAGGGAGACTGCAGATACCTGAATTGGAGCATGTGTATATGAGAAAAGCGATGATCGTCGTCATCGACAGCTTCGGGATCGGGGCATTGCCCGATGCCGATCATTATGGGGATAGCGGGGCCAACACGGCGAAGCATATCTGTGAGCAGGCGGCCGTGAAGTGGCCGAACCTTAAGAGGCTGGGGCTGGGGAACGTCTCCCTCCTTGCCGAAGGGGAACTCCCCGGCTGTGAATCGGTCGAGTCCCCGCTTGCCAGTTATGGGATCATGGCTGAACGCTCGCCCGGGAAGGATACCACCACCGGGCACTGGGAGATGGCGGGTATCGTGCTTGCCGAACCCTTCTCGGTCTTCAACCAGGAATACCCCTCGTTCCCGGAAGCACTCGTGAGCGATTTCTGCGAACGTGCCGGTGTGGGGGGGATCCTCGGGAACAAGGCTGCTTCCGGTACTGCGATCATCGCGGAACTCGGGGAGGAGCATGAGCGAACCGGCTGGCCGATCTGCTACACCTCGGCCGACTCGGTCTTCCAGATCGCTGCGAACAATGCCGTGATCCCCTTACCTGAGCTTTACCGCCAGTGTGAGATCGCGAGGGACCTTTGTGATGCCTACCAGGTCGGCAGGGTCATCGCCAGGCCGTTCATCGGGGAGGCAGGGTCGTACACCAGGACCGGTGACCGGCATGACTACAGCATAGCGCTGCCTGAGCAGAGCATCCTCGACCACCTGCAGGAAGCAGGGATCCGGACCCAGGCCGTGGGGAAGATCGGCTCTATCTTCAACGAGTCGGGCATCACCGACTCCTTCCATGATGCCGGCAACCCGGCATGCATCGAGCGGATGGTTGCGCTTGCTAAAGAGTCATTTGATGAAGATACCTTCGTCTTCGTCAACCTCGTCGATACCGACATGCTCTACGGGCACCGTCGTGACGTCCCCGGCTATGCCGAGGCGGTGAATCAGGTCGATGAGGCGCTCGGTACCCTGATGGAGGAACTAGAGGAGGGAGATCTCCTCATCGTCACCGGTGATCACGGCTGCGACCCCACCTTCAGGGGAACTGACCATACACGGGAGTACGTTCCTGTGCTATGGTATGAGAAGGGGCAGCCAGTAAGGAACGTCGGGGTCCGCGAAAGTTTCGCCGACCTCTCGCAGAGCCTCTGCTCCTACTTCGGCGTGAAGCCGATGAGAAGCGGCACAGCATATTGAGATAGAGGAGAAAGATACATGAGCATACCTACACCGCACCTGCAGATGAAGTCGACCGATGATGTCGCGAAGACCGTCCTGATGCCGGGGGACCCGCTGAGGGCGAAGTTCATCGCAGAGAACTTCCTGACGGACCCGGTACAGGTCAACAGCATACGCAACTGCCTCGGGTATACCGGGACCTATAAGAACAGGAGGATCTCCGTGATCAGCTCGGGGATGGGGATGCCGAGCATCGGTATATACTCCTATGAGCTCTTCAAGTTCTATGATGTGGAGAATATCATACGGATCGGTTCCTGCGGCTCGTATAGCCCCGATGTGAAGCTCTACGACGTGATCCTGGCCGATGCTGCATGGTCGGAATCCTCGTTCGCCCGTACCCAGACCGGCTATGCCGGCGATACGCTCGAGGCCTCGCTCGAACTCAATGACCAGCTTGCAGGCTATGCCGCAGAACTCGCGATCCCGATCCGCCGGGGGTGCATCCACTCCTCAGACGTCTTCTATCGGGAGGACGGGTTCGACTTCAGGGATGCCCATAATGAACATGGGTGCATAGCTGTGGAGATGGAAGCCTTCGCCCTCTTCTCGACCGCCCAGGCTACCGGCAAGCAGGCTTCCTGCATCTGTACCGTCTCTGATTCCCTGGTCACCCATGAGAGGACCACCAGCGAGGAGCGGCAGACTGCCTTCACCAGCATGATGCGGATCGCCCTCGAGATGGCTGAATAAGAACCACCAGAACAAAAAAAATACTGCAGAACGTAAGAACTGCAGTATTTTTTTTGAAAATCTGAAACCTATTCGTGCTCGAGTTTCAGGGTGACAGTCGGCAGGTTGCAGACCTCATCCGGCCCGTAGTACTGGATAGCACCGGGGAAGGTGAAGGAGGTGGTCTTGTACCATGCTTCCCGGTTGTTCGCGAAGGTCATGAACGGCTTGCCGTCAAGTTCCACGAGGGCTTTCTTGATGACCGGCTTCATCTCGCCGTGCCGCTGTTCGAGGTTCATCATCATGGTCACCGGGATCCCTCCAGCTTTCCACTGGTCAGCGGGTGCTGAGAGGTTGGTGATCGATGAGATGTAGCCGGTAAGCCCGGCTGCAACGAGCATGAATGCGTTGAACCCGAGTGAGTAACAGTAGTCTGAGTCGAAGTTGGAGGGGAAGGCACATCGTCCTTCATACCCGAAGAAGTGACTCTGTGAGCTGAACTTGCCGTTGTATTTCCCCTCACTCTTCAGTTCCTTCAGTTTCAGCTCGATCATCTCGATGAGCAGCTTCTCTGTCTCGATTCTTGATACCTGGACGTTCCCGTGGGGGTCCCGGTCCATGAGCAGCTGTCGCTGGATGTTGTTCGGCAGGGAGGAGAAGGCGTAGGAAGAGTCCTTCGAGAGGTTCTTGTTCACCCAGTCAGCCTGGTCCTCGAAGGTGTTCAGGGTCTGGAAGAAGTCCGCATGGGCAGCCATGAGGTCATTGAGTTCGGCGATCAGGAGTTTCATCTCGGGGATGAATTCGATCAGGCCTTCCGGTACGAGCACGACGCCGAAGTTCTCACCGTTCTCTGCCCGGTAGACGATCTTCTTCACGAGGTCGTCGACGATCTCGGTGAGGGTAGTGCTGTTCTCGGCGACCTCCTCGGAGATGAGGCATGCGGTCGGCTGTGTCTGCAGTGCACACTCCAGTGCGATGTGGGAAGCGCTCCGGCCCATGAGCTTGATGAAGTGCCAGTACTTCTTCGCTGAATTGGCATCACGCTCGATATTCCCGATCAGTTCAGAATAGGTCTTTGTTGCCGTGTCGAACCCGAAGGAGACCTCGATGGACTCGTTCTTCAGGTCACCGTCGATGGTCTTCGGTGCGCCGATGACGGCGATGCCGGAGTTCCTGCTCTTGAAGAACTCAGCAAGGACTGCAGCGTTGGTATTGGAGTCATCCCCGCCGATGATGAGGATAGCATCTACCTCGAGCTCCTTGCAGACCTTCTCACAGATCTCGAACTGCTCCTCAGACTCGAGCTTCGTCCTCCCGGACCCGATGATGTCGAACCCGCCGGTGTTCCGGTACTCGTTCATGTACTCATCCGTGATCTCGAGGATGTCGCCGTTGAGGATACCTGACGGTCCGCCCTTGAAGCCGAGAACGCGGGAAGCAGGGTTCGCCTTCTTCACGGCATCATAGAGCCCTGAGATGACGTTGTGGCCTCCGGGAGCCTGTCCTCCAGAGAGGACTACACCGATGGTCAGCTTCCTGCCGATCGTCTCATTTGCGCCGGAAGCGAATGAGACCTTCGGCATCCCGTAGGTCCCGGGAAAGAGGGTCTTGAGCTGTTCCTGGTCGGACTCTGACTCGGTTGCCTCACCGAAGACCGGTACGATAGTACTGATCTCTTCCCGAAGGATCTTCGGGAGCTTCGGCTGGTACTCATATCGTGCTTTTTGTAGGGGGGAATATTGCATGCGATTCTCCTTGAATGTATGGTGACAGGCGTATATTGTCATACATGAGCACGTATTACGTGCTGCCTGTTGGGTTATATACCTTACTTTATAGCGGTAATCCGATAAAAATACAAGTTTGCCGGAAGCATCTGAAAACCGAAACATCTAAAGACATTGACGATTTCATGCTGTGGTTATAGACTGACGCCATGAAGATTCAACGATTGGAACCATATATCCAGGGCTATGCCTGGGGCCATTCGAGCTGGCTGCAGGAGTTCACGCACCACCCGGAAGCTGTCGGGGCAGGCCCCTGGGCAGAGATGTGGCTCGGCGCCCATGCGAACGGCATGACCCGTGTCCTGGGTGATGACGGGACCTCACAACCCATGGCTGAGCTGATAACCCGGGAGCCTGAAACAACCCTCGGGGCAGGATGCGATGAGCTGCCGTACCTCTTCAAGATCCTTGCGATCGCGGCCCCGCTGTCGATCCAGTGTCATCCCTCGAAGGCTCAGGCTGCTGCCGGGTATGCCAGGGAGGAGGCTGCGGGAGTCCCGCACACCTCACCTGTGAGGAATTACAAGGATACGAATCACAAGCCTGAGATCTTCTGTGCCCTGAGCCCGTCGATCGCCATGTGCGGGTTCAGGACAGTAGAGGCGATAGGGCAGCTGTTGGAGTCCCTCATCCCGGAGACATCCCGGACGTACCTGTCGGGAATCCTTGATCCGGAACGGCCTGAGGGAGAGGTCTACCGTGAGCTCCTAAAGCGGGTCCTGACCCTCGCAGGGGCAGAACGTGATGCATTCATGGGGATGCTTGCTGCTGAGATCGCATCGTCTCCTGCCGCTTCCCTGGAATACCGTCTGGTGAAGCGGTTCCTCTCGATCTACCCAGATGATCCCTCTGTGCTCTCGCCGCTCTACCTCAATGTATTGGAGCTCGCCCCCGGGGAGGCCCTCTACCAGCCGGCAGGGGAACTGCATGCCTATGTGGACGGGATCGGGGTGGAACTCATGGCCAGCAGCGACAACGTCCTCCGCGGCGGGCTCACCCCGAAGCATATCGATACCGAGGAGCTGCTCGAGATCGTGGGATTCAACCATGTCGATAAACAGAAGGCCCTGCCTTCCGAAACCGGTAACGGGTCCCTCGTCTATGATACCCCCGCTTCTGAGTTCATCCTTCAGGTGGTCGATCATGCGGATTGCGGCTTCACCGGCCATGACAGCATCGAGATGGTCATCCAGACCGAGGGGACCTCGGTCATCACCTGTGATGACGGCACCGTCGAGGCGGCTGCAGGCAGCTGCTTCCTGATCCCCGCATCGGTCTCAGACTACCGGATAACCTGTGAGGGCAGGCTCTTCCTTGCAGGAGTCCCGCAGCCATGAGGATCATCATAGATGCAGACTCCTGTCCGAGGAATGTCAGGGCGATCATCCAGAAAGCCGCCAGGCGGGTAGGGCGCGAGGCAATCTTCATCGCGGACCGTGTGCTCCCCGACTGCAGGGGACCCTTCATCACGATGATCACCGTCGAGCCCGGCCCTGACCATGCCGATCATCGGGTGGTCGAGGAGGTCACCGCTCGTGACCTCGTGATCACGCGGGACGTGATCCTGGCTTCACGGGTCGTGGAGAAGGGGGCAACAGCCCTCGATGACCGGGGAGGGATCTTCACTGCGGAGAATATGGCCGAGCGGCTCTCCCTGCGGAACATGATGACGGAGTTCAGGGAAGCAGGGCTCCATTTCGAGAAGACGAAGCCCCTCTCACAGAAAGAGACCCAGGCGTTTGCCAACAGGCTCGATGCAACCTTGACGCGTATGGTACGGGAGGAAGGCGATGAAGCGTGATGAACTGGCCGGGAAGGTGCGTGACTATATCCTGATCACGATCGGGTCGGTCGTCACGGCTGCAGGCCTCGTCCTGTTCCTTGCCCCAGCCAAGATAGCTGCGGGAGGGGTGAGCGGTCTGTCGGTCATCACCTACTACTGGTTCGGGTGGGACCCGGGTATCGTCATCCTCGCATTGAGCATACCCATCTTCGGGCTCGGGATCCTGGTCTTCGGCCACCGGTTCGGGCTCAAATCACTCTGGGGGACGATCGCGATGTCCGTTGCCGTGACCGTCCTCGGACACATCCTCGGCTATGAGGGCCTGCTCACCACGGGCGACCGGACGGACATCCTGCTCGCTGCCCTCTTCGGCGGGACCCTGACCGGGGCGGGGATAGGAATCACGATGAAGGGCGGGGCGAATACCGGCGGGACCGATATCATCGCGCAGGTCATCAACCACTACAGCAGGCTCCCGCTCGGGACATCCCTCTACCTCGTGGATGGGGCGATCGTCGCGGTAGCTGCCTTCTCGTTCTCGATCGAACAGGCACTCTTCGCCGTCATCACCCTCTTCACGACAGGACAGTTCATCAATATGGTGACCAGCGGAGCGAACTACGCCAAGATGGCCTATATCATCAGTGACCGGTACGAGGAGCTGCAGAAAGTCCTTACCTTCGATCAGGGTCATGGGGGAACCTTCGTGGATGCCCATGGTATGTACCGTAACGATGACAAGCGGATGATCATGATGGTGGTACGGAACAGGAAGATATCCCAGGTGACCAATACCGTGAGGAAGATAGATCCTGACGCATTTATGATCATCACCAGTGCCCAGGAAGTACTCGGGGAAGGGTTTATTCCGATGGATCCGAAAAAAAAATAAAAAAATAAAGAATTGCCCTTTTTTTTTAAATCAAATCCACCTCAAACCTGTTTATAAGTAGTATGAAAAAACTTTTATTAATTAAAAGTAAGTCACTCCTAACGGAGGGACTAATTGAGCTAGTCCAGACATCTGGTGAATTCCAGATGGTCGCACACCATGAAGATCTAGATTCGTTGGCTGAAACCCAGCACAATGAGCGCTCTCCCCTGATCATCGTCATATCTTCAGCGATCCTCGATACCGCATCACGTTGTGAGCAGTATCTCAAGATGCTGAAGAAGGAGGATGGTCCCCTCGCCGGATGCTCTATCCGCACGATGATCCTGATCCAGGAGAATCACGAGTTGATGATCGACATGTACCATGAACAGGGAATCAACGGGTTCCTCTTTGAGAAGGCATCGTTCAAGGAGTTCGAGCAGGCGCTGCTGGCGCAGTTCGAGGGAGCGGTATATCTGCCGTCTTATGTCGCGGAAGAACGGATCTACAAACCAGGGCCCCGGAGGTTCCCGATGGTCCCGCTCACACAGCGGGAACAGGAGGTACTGCGGTTCCTCAGCCAGGGCATGACCTCAAGGACGATATCTTCCAGGCTGGACATCTCGGTAAGTACGGTCGATGTCCATCGGAAGAAGATCCAGTCGAAGCTGGACGTGCACACGATTGCGGAACTCACCAAGTACGCACTGCGCATGGGGCTGACCTCACTCTAGAGAAAAAGGAATTGTTCGAAAGTCCGCGAGCGGGAGGACAGCAGGTGTCAGGAGGTAAAAGAGATACCTGCTTCCCTCCCACAGTCGGCAACAGGATACGGAACCTGGCGGCTGAAGCCGCCAGGTGATCATTGATACCAGGCTGGTCGAACAGCCTGGAGAGAAGGGAATAGCAGCATGGGACGAGGAGGAACCAGATACCCATGCTGTCTTCCCGTTATGAAAGGCTGCCACATACCTGTGGAAGCCGGAGGGAGTCCCCGGGGAATGGGTTTCCCTGATGGATACACAAAAAAGGAAATACAACAAAAAAACTTGGTTACTAGCAGTATGAAAAACATAATCTTAATAAAAAGCAGGGGACTGCTCAGTGATGGGTTGCTCAGGCTCCTCGAAGCATCTGGAGAATTCCAGATGATCGCACACTATGAAGATCTGGACGCATTCGCTGAAAGCCGGCACAATGTGCGCTCTCCGATCAACATCATCATATCTTCAAGGATCCTCAATACTGTATCACGTTGTGAGCAGTATGTTGAGATACTGGGGAAGAAGGATAGCCCCATCACCGGGTGCTCGATCCGCACGATGATCCTCATCAAGGAGCAGCATGAGGTAATGATCGACATGTATCATGCCCAGGGATTCAAGGGATTCCTCTTCGAGAAGGTCTCGTTCACGGAGTTCGAGCAGGCGCTGCGGGCACAGTTCGAGGGAGCGGTATACCTACCGTCCTACGTCGCGGAAGAACGGATCTACAAAGCAGGACCCCGGAGGTTCCCGATGGTCCCGCTCACCGAGCGAGAACAGGAGGTGCTGCGGCTCCTCAGCCTGGGCAAGACCTCGAGGGAGATTGGTTCCAAGCTGAACCTCTCGGAGGCCTCGATCATTAACTGCCGGAAGAAGCTCCAGTCCAGGCTGGATGTTCACTCGATCGCAGGACTCACCATGTACGCACTGCGCATGGGACTGGCCACACTCTAGAAGAATAGGAATTGTTCGAAAATCCATGAACGGGAGGACAGCAGGTGTCAGGAGGTAAAGGAGATACCTGCTCCCTCCCACAGGTGGCAAGAAGAATATGGGACCTGGCGGCTGATGCCGCCGGGTGATCATTGATACCGGGCTGGTCGACCAGCTCGGAGGGAAGGGATGGCAGCATAGGATGAGGAGGAATAAGATACACCCGCTGTTTTCCCGATGAACCTAAAAAAACAAAGATTCGATCAGAATTTTTAAATCAAATCAAACAAATAAAAGGTTAATACTAATATGAAAAACATTATCTTTATAAAGAGCAGGTCACTGCTTAGTGAAGGGCTGTTCAGGCTCATCAAAGAATCTGGAGAATTCCAGGTTGTCGCCTACTATGAAGATCTGGATGCATTGGCTGAAAGCCAGCTCAATGTACAGTCTGCCATCATCATCATATCCTCAGCGCTCCTCGAGACCGCATCACGATGTAAGCAGTTTCTTAAGCTGCTGGGGAAGGAGGACGGCCCCATCTCCGGGTGCGCGATCCGCACGATGATCCTCATTGAGGAGCATCATGAGATGATGATCGACATGTACCATGATCATGGAATCAACGGATTCCTCTTCGAGAAGGCATCGTTCAAGGAGTTCGAGCAGGCGCTGCTGGCGCAGTTCGAGGGAGCGGTGTATCTGCCGTCCTACGTCGCGGAAGAACGGATCTACAAAGCAGGGAATCAGAGGTTCCCGACGGTCCCGCTCACCCGGCGAGAACGGGAGGTTCTGCAGTTCCTCAGTCGGGGCATGACCTCGAAGGAGATATCCTTCAAGTTGGACATCTCGGTGAGCACGGTAGATGTCCACCGGAAGAAGATCCAGTCCAAGCTGGATGTGCACTCGATCGCAGGACTCACCAAGTACGCACTGCGTATGGGGCTGACCACCCTCTAGAAGGATAGGAATGGTTAGAAAGTCCATGAACGGGAGGACGGCAGGTGTCAGGAGGTAAAGGAGATGCCTGCTTCCCTCCCACAGGTGGTAAGAAGAATAAGGAACCTGGCGGCTGATGCTGCCAGGTGATCATTGATACCGGGCTGGTCGAACAGTCCGGGGAGAAGGGGATGGCAGCAGAGGAAGAGGAGGAACCAGATACCCATGCTGTCCTCTCGTTATATTTACTGGACTCCGCCGTCTACTAGAACTCAGCGTTATGGACAGTCCTCGGGAAGGGGATGACGTCCCTGATGTTCTGCATGCCGGTGACGTACTGGACGACACGGTCGAAGCCCAGCCCGAAGCCTGGTTACTCTTTGAGATTCTCATACGTAAATTGATTGCTGTGAGAACTCAATATAAAAGAAACAAAGAGTACTGTTCATGTGCTGGAATCTCCCTGATCCCGGTGGTGCTGAAACTTGCGAGACACCGGTGTTATTGGAGAACGAATATCCAATTGACACCATGCAATGGCTATCATATATTTTAATTACGATCTTTTTATGGGAGGTATAACAATGGCAACTACATCATTTATTTGTCTGTAGATGTCAAGAGGTATAAACAAGAAAATTTTAGCAATTCAAATAGACACAATTCTCCGAGACCTTAAGAATAAGGACTTGCGTGGGGAGGTGGTTAGTGATAGGCTAAAACCGTTAGGAAGGCTTTAGCTGGTTATGGAGCTCTTATCGGAATTAATCTGCCAGGATCGGGTTCCGACGAGAGCTTCAAGTTTATAGTAATGCAGCTTCTTCAACAGATACTGTTCCCCGTCAGGCATCCGATAGATGTCACCGTTCTTCAGCAGGGCGAATCCGATAGAGAGCATCTTATTAGCAATGGCAACTGATGCTTTCTGACCAAGCTTCCGTCGGCTTTCAAGACGCTGCCAGTACCGAGTAAGAGAACAATCATGTCTGAACTTTTTGACACCCCAAGCTCCCTGCATGATGTGCCTCCTGATCGGCATACACCCGTGACGAGAGACCCCAAGCTGCTTATCGACCGTCCCGGATTGATCCTTCTTCGGGATGAGACCGATATAGTTCCTCAGTTGGTTAGCAGAAGAGAATCGGTCTCCATTACCGAGGAAGGCAATGAGCGTTACAGCCGTGATGTCTCCGATACCAGGGATCGAGAGCCATGCTATGGCTTCTCGTGGGTGAGCGAGAATGATCTCCTTGAGCTTCTCATGAATACGTTCCATCTGCGACTCCAATGATTCAAGCTCTTCGAGCAGGAGCCCTGCACTGAATAGAGCTATCTCCTCGGCGAGCAGGGTCTCCACCCAGTCCCGTCGCTTGCGAGGATCCTTCAGATCCGATTTCTTCAGGTCAGGGAACCCCATTCCTGTGAATACCGCATGAAGCTTGTTGATGACCTTCGTACGATACTGAGAATAGGCGATGTGAAGCTTGACTACTGAGCGCTCAGCAGATTCCTGTTCAGTCGGGATGGGAACCAGTACCCAGTTCTCAGGGTGGGCATCCCGTGCATACTTAGCCAATTTTGCAGCATCTTGCCGATCTGACTTGCAGATCGACTCGAAGATGATATGCAGTTTCATAGGGTTGAGTACATACACGTCTGCTTCGGTGTGCTTCAGCAGATACCGTGCGAGGTTGAAGGAAGAGGTCCCTCCCTCCATGAAGATCGCATCTCCTGCTTTGAACCGTTCAGCGAGTCGCTGACGTCCTTGAGCATTCATCTTCTCGTCGAAGAAGTGGTTCTTCATGAACCCTTCTTCTTCTAGCAGCATACACCCAACCAGAGTCTTCTTGGAAAGATCCAAGCCGATGATCCTGGTTGCCGTCAATCGTAAAGGTCTGTCTATCATGGCAGCCTCCTCAAAAATTAAATTAACGGATAGTTGGGAAGCTTTATGACAGGAAGTGCGTAGATGTCCTTCATTTTTATTATTGAGATCATTCCCGGGGAGAATTCCCCGGGAAGTCTCCAAGTAGTCTTCGATGACCGGTCAGTGTATCTTTTCTCTTGAGGTATGTCTGGCAGTCCAGCATCCATCACAAAAACGTATTACACGATCACCGGTTCCCATTCTCCGTCAAGAATAGGATAGCATCTATGACTTCTCAACTACAGTCATACTACTTTTCTCGTGATATTATCGTACGCAGTAGTAAAGCTATAAAACTGTTAAGAACCTCTATGAAAGAAGGTTCTTCCCAAAGAGAGCGAAAAGTAGCTCCGAAAGGCAGCGAAATTGTTTCTGATTCTCAAGTGAAAAGTATCCTGCAAAAATATTAACATTGAGGTATAGGTACGCTCATTATGCACCCCGCAGGTTGGGGGGGGCGGTTGTGATACGGCTTCATTACATTGGGAGTCTTCAAGCTCTTCAATCGGAGGTAGAGAGGAGAATCTCTCGTTAGGAGAGGCAAAGGCT
The DNA here is from genome assembly GCA_963677595.1 of Spirochaetia bacterium. Lineage (GTDB taxonomy): Bacteria > Spirochaetota > Spirochaetia > CAKZLE01 > CAKZLE01 > CAKZLE01. Next base: position 144,828 of record OY782041.1, on the reverse strand, counting down.
CATAGAGCCTTTGCGGCAGCCCGCCGGTCAACGATATCCAGACGGGCGGGCAGATCTGCAATGACCGTATTACTGTGATCCAGAGTCTGTTCCAGCTGAGCACCTCACGCCTTCAGGGCTATGCCAGCAGGTCCAATGCTAGAACTCAGCGTTATGGACAGTCCTCGGGAAGGGGATGACATCCCTGATGTTCTGCATGCCGGTGACGTACTGGACTACCCGGTCAAAGCCCAGCCCGAAGCCTGCATGCGGGACCGACCCGTACCTTCGCAGGTCCAGGTACCACCAGTAGTCCTTCTTCTCGAGCCCGAGCTCGTCGAGGCGCTGCAGGAGCACATCGTAGCGTGCCTCTCGTTCACTACCCCCGATGATCTCACCGAGTCGCGGTACGAGGACGTCCATGGCACGTACGGTCTTCCCATCGTCATTGAGCTTCATGTAGAAAGCCTTGATCTCCTTCGGGTAGTCGGTCACGATGACAGGAGCCTTGCAGACCTCCTCGGTGAGGTACTTCTCATGTTCCGACTGGAGGTCCGCCCCCCAGGAGATCGGGAACTCGAAATCCTTTTTTGCTGCTTCCAGCTCCTTCACCGCATCAGTATAGGTCAGGTGGACGAACGGCTTCTCGATCACCTCTCGAAGCGAGTCTGCGACTCCCTTCTGTACCCACTGGTTGAAGAACGCCATATCCTCGGCACAATGGTCGAGCACATAGGTGAAGATGTACTTGAGGAACTCCTCAGCCACAGCCATGTCTCCTTCGAGGGTGCAGAATGCCATCTCCGGCTCGATCATCCAGAACTCGGCAAGGTGACGGGCAGTGTTCGAGTTCTCGGCACGGAAGGTAGGTCCGAAGGTGTAGACGTTCTTCATCGCGAGTGCGTAGATCTCGGCTTCCAGCTGGCCGCTCACCGTGAGGTTCGCCGGTTTCCCGAAGAAGTCTTTGGAGTAGTCGATGAGCCCGTCCTCTATGGGGATCCCATCCAGGGGAAGGGTGGTCACCTGGAACATCTCGCCTGCGCCCTCGCAGTCGGAGGCGGAGATGATCGGGGTATGGACATAGATGAACCCCTGCTCCTGGAAGTAGGAGTGTATCGCATAGCTCAAGGCATTCCGTACCCGGGCAACGGCGCTGATCGTGTTGGTTCTCGGCCGCAGGTGGGCGATCTCCCTAAGGAACTCGAGTGAGTGCCGCTTCTTCTGCAGGGGGTAGGTATCCGCGGGGGCTTCTCCGTGGAGGACCACCCCGGAAGCCTGTAGCTCGACTTTCTGGTTTTTCCCCGGGGATTCCACGAGTCTCCCGGAGAAGGTGACGCTCGCCCCCGTCGTAATATGGGTTATGACTTCGGAGAGTTCTGAGGTAGTCTTGTCAAGGATCACCTGAAGGTTCTTCAGGCAGGATCCGTCGTTCAGTTCGAAGAAACAGAAGTTCTTTGAATCACGTTTCGTTCGCACCCAGCCCTCGACTTCCAACGTCTCGTCGGTCGGGTCCGCATTCACCAGCTGTGCAATCCGTCTCTGCATGATCTTAGCTCCTTTGGTATTAAACTGTCGTTCACTCTGTGTTGAGAGCTCTAGAACAAACCATATGGTATCATATATAGTGGGACTACACTACAGTATTTTTTAAAACGGGTGAACCCACGGGAGAGGGAATATGGTGCTCCAGATCATAGGTACGAAGAAATCCTCAGAGACGAGAAAGGCGGTCAGGTTCTGCAAGGAACGGTCGATCCCCTACCAGATGATAGACCTCGAAGAGCGGGAACTCTCCCCCGGGGAGCTCTCCCATATCCTGCAGTACCATGATGCCGAAGCGCTCATCGACACGGCCTCGAAGTTCTACAAGAAGCAGGGCTATGCCTACCTCGATTACGATGCGGTGGAGGAGATCATGGAGCATCCCGAGCTCATGGTCACCCCGGTCATCCGGATGGACCGTCATGTCCTGCTCGGGTTCGACAGCCAGGAGCTCGAGGATGCCCTCAAGTCATGAGCACGATCTCCTATGCCATCATCGGGAGCGGTTCCTCCGCTAACTGCTACTACATCGAGTATGAAGGGGAGGCTCTCCTCATAGACAACGGGTTCACCTTCAAGGAACTCTCCCGGAGGGCTGATGCCCTGGGCCTTGACCTCGAGAAGGTCAGGGGCGTCTTCGTCAGTCATAGCCACTCGGACCATATGAAGGGGGTAGGCGTCCTGATGCGGAAGCTCAGCATCCCCGTCTACCTCCACCATGCGCATCCCCAGTCCGTCATCCCCGGGAAGTGCCCCATCCCACCGGTCCCGGTGACCCCCGGCCGGAGTCTCACGCTCGGGCCGTTCCTGATTGAACCCTACGAGACGAGTCATGATGCAGCGCACTCAATCAATTTCCATGTGACCGCCGGCGGCAGGTCCCTCATGGTCCTGACCGACTCGGGCCAGGTCACGGAAGCGATGAAGTCCCTCATAGCCAGGACCGATATCCTCTTTCTCGAGGCCAACTACGAGGAGCAGATGCTCGTGACCGGCCCGTACCCCTACTACCTGAAGCAGCGGATCGCCTCTGTGTACGGCCACCTCTCCAATAGTGATGCCCTCTCCCTCATCGGGAGTATCTCCGGGAACTCCCGCCCGTCACGGGTCTACCTCTGCCATATGTCCGACACCAACAACCGGGCTGACCTCCTCGAGGGGCGGGTCGCCAGGGAGCTGGATGCCAGGCAGGATATCCACGTGTGCAGGAAGGGCAGCATGCATGCAGGACTGCTTGAAACCGACGAAATCGTGGATTAATACGCATCCTACTATTTGATTGTTCTTGACACTTTATGGTATAACTGTTCGCAAGGAGAGCGATCATGAGCAATATCAAAGATGTCAGAATAGAGTCATTCACCCCACTGATCAGTCCGGCACAGATGCATGTGCGGCTGCCCGTGGACAGTGAGGCAGAGGCGTTCATCCTGGAGCAGCGTGCACAGATCAATGCGATCATTGCCAGGCAGGACCGCCGGATCCTCGGAATCTCCGGACCCTGTTCCATCCATGACAAGAAGGCTGCCCTCGCGTATGCCCATAAGCTCAAGGCCCTCTCTGATCGCGTCCAGGACCGGATTCTTCTGGTGATGAGGACCTATTTCGAGAAACCCAGGACCATCCTCGGATGGAGGGGACTCATCCTCGACCCGCATCTTGACGGTACCTACGACATCGCCCACGGGCTCGAGCTTGCTCGGGAACTGCTCCTCGATATCACGAGGATCGGGCTGCCGGTCGGCTGCGAGATGCTCGACCCCATCGTCCCGCAGTATATCGATGACATCGTGTGCTGGGCGGCGATAGGTGCACGGACCACTGAGAGCCAGACCCACCGAAACCTCGCCAGCGGCCTCTCGGTCCCGGTCGGCTTCAAGAACAGCACGAGCGGGAACCTGACCAATGCGATCAATGCGGTGAAGTCCGCCGCAAGCCCGGCAAGCTTCATCGGGATCGACGCCGACGGGAACTCCTCGATCATCAGGACGACCGGAAACGAGCGGGGACACCTGATCCTCCGGGGCGGGTCGAGCAGCCCGAACTATTATGAGGAGTATGTCGAGGAGGCAGAGACCATGATGAGCTCGATGGAGCTGAAGCCCTCGATCATCGTCGACTGCAGCCACGCGAACTCCCGTAAGCAGTATGAGAACCAGCGCCGCGTGCTGAGGTCGGTCAGTGACCAGATCTCCCGCGGCAATACATCTATATCGGGGTTCATGCTTGAGAGCAACCTCTTTTCCGGCAGCCAGCAGATCACGGCGGATCCTGCACAGCTGAAGTACGGGGTCTCCATCACCGATGCATGCATCAGCTGGGAGGAGACGGAAGAGATCATCATGCATGCATATGAGAAGATAGGGGAGGCAAGGTAATGGCAAAGGTACTGGTATGTCTGGCAGACGGATTCGAGGAGATCGAGGCGATCGTCCCGATCGACCTGATGAGACGGGCGGGTATAGAGGTCGTCATCGCAGGCGTCGGTGATGATACGATCACCGGGTCACGGGGAGTGACGGTTATCCCTGACGGCCCGATCGAAGGACTGAAGGACGCATCCTATGACGGAATCCTCCTTCCCGGGGGACTCCCCGGGGCAACGAACCTCGCAGCGAGCTGGGAGATCAATGAGCTGATCATCTCCATGATCAACGGCGGGCAGCTCGTCGCGGCGATCTGTGCCGCACCGGCTGCTGTCTTGGGGAAGGCGGGGATCCTCGAAGGAAAGCAGGCAACCTGCTACCCCGGGGCTGAGTCCTTCGCTCCCGGTGTCTCCTTCACCCAGGAGGAGCCCGTGATCATCGACGGCAACCTGATCACCGGCAGGGGGCCGGGATTCGCCGCTGACTTCGCGTTCGCGGTGATCGAGTACCTCGTCGGGGCTGAGACCGCCCGGGAAGTACGCGCAGGGGCACTCTTCTCGAAGAAGGACTGCTGTCCCTGACACAGAAGAGGGGCTGCTGCACGAGTCGGGTAACGACTCCTGCAGCAGCCCCTCGTTCGTATACCAGGGGAGTGCCAGCCTAGGCCATCAGGTCCTTCAGGTAGGGTCGTTTCTCGAGGTCCTTCTCCAGGGCAGCCGAACGTGCCTTGTTCTCATACTCCTTGTGCTGGAAGGAGTAGGTGAAGTTCGTATGGACATCGTAGGTGCCCTGCAGCAGTGCATAGGTGTCCTCGGTCATGACCAGTTCCTCATCGGTTGGTATAATGAGGATCTTGACCGGTGAACCATCTGCCGAGATCTCCAGCTCGGTGTTCCTGCAGGTAGCCTGCTGGTTCTTCTCCGGGTCGTAGACGACTCCCAGGTGGTCGAGGCCTTCCAGGACGCCCTTCCTGATATGGGGAGCCATCTCGCCCACACCTGCGGTGAAGACGATGGCATCGACCTTGCCGACTGCTGCCATGTATGCCCCGATATACTTCTTCAGGCGGTAGCACTCCATGTCGATCGCCAGCTGGCATCGCTCATCGCCTGCCGCAGCAGCATCCCTGATGTCACGTCGGTCAGAGAACTGCCCGCTGATCCCGAGGACCCCACTCTTCTTGTTGAGGGCTGAGTCCACTTCAGAGGCGGTCATGCCGGTAGCGTTCATCATATAAGGGAGGATCGCCGGGTCGAGGTCTCCTGACCTGGTTCCCATGATGAGGCCCTCGAGCGGGGTGAGCCCCATGGAGGTGTCGACACAGACTCCGTTCTTCACGGCACAGATCGAAGCTCCGTTCCCGATATGGGCGATGATGACATTGGTATCCTTCGGGTCCTTGCCGAGTAGTACTGAAGCCCGCTTCGCGGTATAGACATAACTGGTCCCGTGGAACCCGTATCGACGTACGTTGTTGTCCTTGTACCATTCGTAGGGTACCGCATAGAGGTATGCCTGTTTCGGCATGGTCTGGTGCCATGCGGTATCCATGACTGCACAGTGGGGGATCCCGGGGATGACTTCCTGGGCAGCCCTGATCCCGAGGATGTTTGCCGGCATATGGAGCGGGGCAAGCGGTACGAGGGTCTCGAAGACGGACAGGACCTCGTCGGTGACGATGACCGACTCCTTGAACTGCTCGCCGCCGTGGACGACCCGGTGGCCTACGGCCTTGATCTCGTCTACCGAGCTGATCACTCCGAGCTTCTCATCGATGATGGTCGAGATGATGAGTTCGATCGCCTCTTTATGGGTAGGGGAGGAGACTTCCGCTTCGTAGGTCTCTCCCTTCGCCTTGTGCTCGATCGTGGATACGGCCTGGCCGATCCGTTCTATGACTCCTACTGCGAGGACCTCTTTCGCGTCCCAATCGTACAGCTGGTACTTTGCTGAGGAACTTCCACAGTTCAATGTGAGAATCACCATAATATAAAAACCTCCAACCCTATGTTTACATCTGTAAATTGTTTCACCTATTTTTTCACTTTCGGAAAGATTATGCAAGAAGGTTGGTATTATTCTGGCAATAGATGAATCAGAATTCAGGTAATCCTGTTTATATAGAGTATGAAGCAATACTACCGCTATCTACTCATCGCCGGACTGCTCCTCATCTCCCTGGAGAGCCGCGCGACCACCATGACTTGGGAGAGGACGATCGGGGACGGCAGGATCACCGATGGGATGACCCTGCAGCATGCTGCAGGGACTATTTCATGGGAAGATGATGTCCTCATGGAGGTCCTCCTCGACATCGACGGGTTCCTCACGATCGGGAGGCCTGTCTACCGCGGGCTGTGCCATACCTGGCACCACCCTGATACGATCTCTCTATCGGACCTGTTCAGGGACCCGGGCATCCGGGTTGAACCTGCAGATGCAGATGATCCACGTGCTGTGGTATGCATGCTTGGAGGCAAAGCCTCTAAACTCGGGCTCTCCCTGGTCAGCGAGGAGGGGGTACGCTCCCCGGGGGCCTTCGGCTGTATCGGGCCGCAGCTTGACTTTCTGGCTGCTGCCCCATCTCCCCGGGAGCAGCTGTTCGGGGCCGGCTGGGTCGAGAAAGGTCTCCTCGATCTCAGGGTACTTCGTTGGTACTCTGACTACGACAAGCCGTCCGGCTTGCTGCAGCTGGCCTTTACCCCCACCGTCGGGACGGTATCGTTCCTTCTGGCCGAACGGCTCGTGAGCCCGGGATTCTCCACAGAAGAGGACTCCCTCTGGTCGGGGAGGGTCTTCAGGGCTGAATATGAAGGTGCCTTCCTGGGAATCACCGCAGGCTGGGAGGAGCGAGTGTCCCATCCCGACCCGGCTGCCTTCCGGAGCGGCTATGAACGGAAGTATGTCACCGGTATCACGGCTGAGGCGGGAGTCCTGAGCCTGGAGAAGCGTTGGTGTTACCGTTTCGAGGCTGAGAACATCCTTGAGTGTGTGGAGAAGCTTGAGGACAGCACCCGCGCGGCGATCGCCCTGGGACCATTCGAGTTGAAGACGAAGACCGTGTTCCGGTACGGTATGGGCAGCTGGTCAGGGGAGCATGAACTCTCCCTCTCCTACCGGCAGGGTCCCCTGACTGTGAGGATGGAAGCTGGGATGGAGGAGGGGGATGCGCAATTCGGCTTACTCCTCTACTTAAAGCGCAGCGACCTGTCCCTGAAGTATGAGATGACCCATGAAGGGCAGGCTGTGCGTATCTCATGCGAGGTCTGACCTACCCCAGGTCAAGCAGCCACCTGGCGGTCTCGAAGTAGATCGCATACCCGCAGATGTCTATGACGGTGGCCATGAGCGGGGCAGACATGACTGTGGGGTCCTTGCCCAATCGGGCTATCCCGAGCGGGGCGAGGATCCCGATGAGGTTGGAGATGAAGACGACGATCATGAGGGAGAGGCCGATGACCATCCCTTCGTAGATGCCGACCCCGGGGGGGAGGAAGATGCTCCTGATCACGATGACCCCGCCGGTGATCACACCCATGAGGATCCCGATGAGCAGCTCCTTCGTCAGGATCTTCGCGATATCCTTGAAGACGATGTCCCCGGTGGCAAGTCCCCGGATCATCAGGGTAGAGGCCTGGGAGCCGGCGTTACCGCCGGTCTGGGTGATGACTGGCATGAAGATGACGAGGAAGGCCCCGCCGATCAGTACCGACTCATAGTGGTTGAGCACATTCGCCGAGATCGTCCCGAGCAGCAGCAGGATGATCAGCCAGGGTACGCGCATCTTCACAAGGTCCCATACCGTGTTGTGCAGGTAGGTCTCATCGGAAGTGGCCATACCTCCCATCTTATAGACATCCTCGGTCTGCTCTTCCCTGATGACGTCGATGATGTCATCGAAGGTGACGATACCGATGAGGATGTGGTCATGGTTGACGACCGGGATCGATGCGAGGTCGTGGGTCTCCATCAGTTTGGCGACCTCCTCCTGGTCGGTATCCTCATAGGCGTAGATGACCTTCTGCTCCGTGATGATCTCGCTGATCCTTCTATCATCCTTGGATGCGAGCAGGTCCTTGATCGTGACGAACCCGGTGAGCCGCTCGAGCTGATCGATGACATAGACGCCGAAGAGGAACTCGACCGTGTCGCAGTTGGCCCGGATGAAGTTGATCGCCTGGCCGACGGTGGTATGGGCCTGCACAGCCATGAACCTGGGGGTCATGATCCCTGCCGCATCATCCTCGTCGAACCTGAGCAGGAAGAGCATCTCCCGCTTGTCATCATCGGTGAGCGACTTCCAGACAGCGTCACGGACCTCTTTGCTCACCGACTGCATGATGTCTACCAGGTCATCCGGTTCCATCATCTCGAAGAGCTCCTTCTTCCCTTTCTCGGTCAGCCCGAGGATCAGGTGTTCCTGGTTATCGTTCGGCAGTTCATAGATCAGGTCAGTCTTGACTTCCAACGGCAGCTCGACGAAGATCTTCTCTGCCTCGAACTTCTCGAGATCATCCCAGTCCTCCAAGAGGTCATCGAAGGGCAGTTCCTTGAGGAACTCCTTACGTTCGGAAAGAGTCATCTTGTCATAGTATTCAAGGAAGTGCTGCAGTGGTTCGTTCATGAAGGACTCCTTCTTGCTGGGATGTATCGGCTACCACTGGCCGAGCAGGTTGATCTCGAGTTCCAGGGTGATTCCGTGGACCTTCTCGACCGTATCTTGAATATACCCGATGAGCTGGAAAATGTCATCAGAGCCGGCCTTCCCGCCGGGGTTGATGATGATGTTCCCATGGTATTCGGCAACCTTCGCATTCCCGACCGTATAGCCGAGCAACCCGGCAGCATCGATGAGTTCCCCGGCTGATACCCGCATCCCAGTCTTCGGGTTGATGGGGTTCTTGAAGATCGATCCCATCGAAGGGTACCGATAGTGGCCCATCTCACGCCGCTTCTGGCGGTAGGCTTTTGCCTGCTGCTGGATATAGATCGGGGCTTTCGGTGCCAGGTTGAACCCGATCTGCGTGATGATCCACCTGTTCGTCCGGCAGGGAGAGCTGCGGTAGGAGAACCGGTACTGGTCGCGCCACATCTTATGGAGCTCACCGTCCATATCGAAGTACTCGACCCACTCGACTACCTCACCGATCTCATGGTGGAAACAGCCTGCGTTCCCGAAGACGGCTCCCCCGACGGTGCCCGGGAGTCCTGAGAAGTATTCCAGGCCTGACAAGCCTGCTTCAGCTGAGAGGGCGACTGCCCGCTCCAGCGTGCTGCCTGCACGCGCGGTGAGGAGGGTCCCCCTGGTGTGGATCGTCTTGAACCTCCTCATGTCGAGGAGGAGGCCGGGAATGCCCTTGTCGGAGATGAGGGTGTTCGTGCCGCCGCCGAGGATGGAAAGCTCGAGTCCCTCGGACCGTACCATTGAGAGGATCCCCACGAGCTGGTCGTAGTCCTCCGGCCTGGCGTAATAGGCGGCTTTCCCCCCTGCCTTGATCGATGTGAGCGATTCCAATATGATATCTTTTTGTACTAATTGATTCATGTTGATTTTTTCACCTGTTTCACGTACATTTGAAGGCACAGGTACCATTGTACCGGAATTATCCCTTTTGGGCAAATATATTGGGTAGAGGTTTGGTTCAGGAATGTCATTAACGTTATACAATACGATGAGAAGGTCTCTCGAAGAGTTCAAGCCGATGGACGGGAACGAGGTCAGGATGTATGCCTGCGGACCCACGGTCTACAACTACGCACATATCGGGAACCTGAGGACCTTCATCTTCGAGGACATCCTGAGGCGGGTACTCGAATACACCGGGTACTCGGTGAAGCACATCATGAACATCACCGATGTGGGGCACCTCGTCGGTGACGGTGACGACGGTGAGGACAAGATGGTGAAGTCCTCCCGGGAGACCGGTAAGAGCGTCTACGAGATAGCTGAGTTCTATACCGATGCGTTCCTCTCAGATGCTTCGGACCTGAACCTGGAGAATCCTGCCGTGACCTGCAAAGCTACTGAACATATTCAGGAGATGATCGACCTGATCAAGCGGCTCGAGGACCAGGGGCATACCTATACCGCCGGCGGGAACGTCTACTTCAGCATCGATACCTATCCTGCATACGGCAGGCTGGCACGACTCGACCTCGAGGAGCTCAAGTCGGGCGCCCGGATCGAGGTGGACTCGAACAAGCGGAACCCGAAGGACTTCGTCCTCTGGTTCACCCAGTCGAAGTTCGGGAATCAGGCGATGGTCTGGGACTCCCCCTGGGGAGTGGGGTATCCCGGATGGCATATCGAATGCAGCGCCATGAGCATGAAGTATCTTGGTGAGCAGTTCGACATCCACTGCGGCGGGATCGATGCGATCCCGGTACACCATACCAACGAGATCGCACAGGCCGAGGCCGCCACGGGGAAGAGCCCGTGGGTCCAGTACTGGCTGCACGGGGAGTTCCTGCTTGATGAGAGTGGGAAGATGTCGAAGAGCAAGGGGGAGACCCTGACGCTCTCTCTGCTGAAGAAGAAGGGCTATGACCCGATGGACTACCGGTACTTCTGCCTCGGCGGGCACTACCGCTCCCAGCTCCAGTTCTCCTTCGATGCGCTGGAATCCGCACGGACCGCACGGACCAACCTGACTTCGAGGGTGCAGCAGCTGCTGGAGGAGGGGGCAGCCCCCCTTGAGCTCAGCGGACTCTCGCAGAAAGCCCAGGGGTACCGGAAGGAGTTCACCTCCCATATAGAGGCTGACCTGAACATGCCGAGGGCCCTCTCGGTGGTCTGGGGGCTCCTGAAAGACGGAGAACTCACCCCTTCCGAGAAGCTGACGGTCCTCTATGATATTGACAAAGTCCTTGGTTTACGAATAGATAGAGTAGAGGTAGAGAAACCTCAGGAGTTGAGTGATGAGCTTCTCGCATTGATCAAGGAACGGGAAGCTGCCAGAAAAGAGAGAGATTTCGCCAGAGCCGATGAGATTCGTGATATTCTCAAGGAGCAGGGAATAGAGATCATTGATACCACTTCTGGTACAAAATGGAAATCAATCGTGTAACTTAATTTATGGTGTGTTGTTAATTATTATGGAAGTTAAAAGCAGCGGTTATGAGTCTTTTCAGCTAGTGTACAAGGAAGTCTTCCCCGTTCTGATGCGTGTAGCCTATCATGTGACGTACAACATGGATGCATCAGAGGACATCTGTCAGGAAGCTTTCATCAGGTTCTATAACCGTAACCTTTCATTTCCATCGGTTGATGAGGCGAAGTACTGGCTGATCCGTGTGACGAAGAATCTCGCCATCAACTACGTGAAGCGCAAGGGCAGGGAACAGGTAGCTGTAGAGAAGATCAAGAAACAGACGAAACCTGCCCTGAAGACTGGTGAAGATGAGGTTCTCGGAAAGGAGACATGTGCTCTTGTCCGGGAAGCGATACATAAATTGCCGGAGAAACTGAGAGCTGTGTTGGTGCTCAAAGAGTATAGTGAACTGAACTACCGTGAGATAGCCACTATACTGAACATCTCCGAGAGTAACGTGAAGGTTCGAGTGCATCGGGCCAGGCAGCAGCTTGAGAAACTGCTGAACGAGGAGGATATGTATGTGTCTGGATGATAAGACATTGTCAGCTTACATCGACGGTGAACTGAGTGAACCGTGGAAGACCCAGGTGGAAGAGCATCTTCTGCACTGCCAAAGCTGCAAACATAGATTCGAGCAGCAGAAATCCCTCGGCAGGCAGATACAGGCCGCCAGGATCCAGGATTTCGAGTTCGAGGACCAGAAAGAGCGGGTATGGAAGTACCTGAAGAGCAATGTGGTATCAGAGGAGCCGACACGCTTCATGAAGCGACGACTCTATGTGAGGACGCCAGCCCTGATCGGGGTAGCAGCCGCATTCGTCTGCCTCTTCGCTATCAACTTCTTCGTGGTCCAGAACATGAAGGCCGGCCAGGATGTGACCGACACACCGATCCCCGTCATCGCGACGGCTGAGGCGACAGCACAGCCGGAAGCAGCCGGTGAGATGGTCAAGGTCAGTGCCACTGATTCCGTAGCTGTCGCGCGTATACTTGATGACCTCTCGGTCGAGGAGATCCTTGTTCTCCTGGACAAGAAGGGGTACGAGGTCGATATGCGCTTGAAGGATATAGAGGGTGTCCCGGTGACGATGACCGAAGAGGTCGTCGATGACCCGACCACACCCTGGGATGAGTCCCTCGGGGAACTGCCGGAGGAGAGTGAACTCGTCACTGAATAGTGACTGACAGTTCGTCCCGTCGATGAGAAGCTGGAGATCAAAAGTCTCCGGCTTTTTTATTTGCCCAACGAGAGTAAGTATGGTATGGTAGCCTCCGATGCGCCGGCAACAAGGCAACGATTTTCAGGCAACAGGAGTGTGTATCATGGAACGATTAGAGAAGAAATACGGGTTCTGGACGGCTGCCGCCATGGTGGTCGGGATCGTTATCGGGTCAGGGGTCTTCTTCAAGGCTGACGATGTGCTCATCGCGTCAGGGGGTTCCCTGCCGGTAGCCCTCACGGCATGGCTCATCGGCGGGGGGATCATGGTTATCACCTCCTATGTCTTCTCCAAGATCGCGACCCGCTACGAGAAGGTGAACGGCCTCGTCGACTATTTCGAGGAGGCCTATGGGGTATCCGGCGGCTATATCGTGGGCTGGTTCATGACCATGGTCTATTACCCGACCCTCTGTGCCGTGCTGGCCTGGGTCTCGGCGAACTATACCGTCGGGCTGTTGGGCCTGCAGTCAGGGTTGTGGCTGGTCGCCTTCATCTACCTGGCACTGTTCTTTCTCCTGAACCTCCTCTCGCCGGTACTTGCCGGCAGGTGGCAGGTCTCCACTGCCATGATCAAGCTCATCCCGATCGCATTGGTCGTGATCATCGGCCTGATCCGGGGGCTGTCGAGCGGGCAGACTGTGAACAGCTTCATCAGCAGCGCAGAGAATATCTCAACCTCAGGGGGGCTCGCCGTGGCGACCCTCTCCACGATCTTCGCCTATGAGGGCTGGATCATTGCGACTTCGATCAATGCGGAACTCAAGGATGCCAGGAAGACCCTTCCCAAGGCGCTCCTCGCCGGTGCGGTCGTGGTCGTCGCTGCCTATATGCTCTACTACATCGGGATCGCGGGGGTGCTGACGAACTCCCAGGTCATCGCAGCCGGGGATGCCGCCCCGGTCCAGGTCATCTCCCTCGTCTTCGGAGACCTGGCCGGTACGGTCCTGACCCTCTTCGTCATCGTCTCCTGCCTGGGGACGCTGAACGGGCTGGTCATGGGCTCGGTACGGGGGATGTACTCCATCTCCGTCAGGGACCTTGGCCCGGCTCCGGGCTTCTTCCGGCATATAAGCGGCAGGACCAACAGTACCGTCAACTCCGGGCTCCTCGGACTGGTCGTGTCAGCAGCCTGGCTCACCGTCTGGTACGGAAGCTTCAACGGCTGGTGGGGCGGCTTCATGGATATATCGGAGCTGCCTATCGCCTTCCTCTACCTGATCTACCTCTCCCTCTACCTCTGGGTCATGAGGACCTTCGCCGATGAGTCAATCCTCGTCCGCTTCATCATGCCGGCACTGGCAGCCGTCGGGTCGGGGTACATCATCTACGGGGCGGTGCAGAAGGCTATGATCATTCCCTTCGTGATCCTCACGCTGCTCATCCTGGTCATTGGGGTACTGCTGAGGGGAGGGAAGAAGCCTGCTGTCTCAGGAAAGAGAAGAAAGGGCAGGTGAAGTTGCTGGAACTTCTGCGTATCGTCTCAGGCCGTATAGTATTTCTGGTTCTTTGACTTCGGGGTATCAGGCAATGTCATCCTGAGTCGACCCGCCTTCAGGAGGGGGGATACAAATCCACTCATTGCCCAGCGGGTAGACTTGAACCCTAGAAAATGTGCTATCTCATCGCGGGACTTCGGCTGACGGCAGAATTCAAGGATCTTCCTCTCCTGGTCAGAACTTTCTGTAGGAGAGGCTTCAAGTCTTGCATTATAGAACGTGACAAGGAATTCTTGCCTTGAATTCTTGAACTCTGGCTCCCGTAACCCCGCCTCCTTGCTTTCATGCCGCATTGTTGGTATGCCTGAGTATCTGTTTTCGGTAATACCCAGGAACTCCAGAGCTCTGGCGAGTACCGGGTTCCTTGCATCAGGCTGGACCCTCCCGAGGTCATCGACTGTCAACCGACCATACAACCCTCCAGGATTCCGTATCTCTATTCTGTTGCTGTACATGATCACTTCGATCGGCATCCCCTGGGTGTGGATACTGTAATCGCGGTGGATAAGGGCATTCAACAGGGCTTCCCGTAATGCTATGACAGGATACTCTGGTTTGTCATTCCGTTTCCCGCTCTCTTTGTCTATGATGGTCTTCACCTTCATATTCTTCTGAAGGAAGTTGAGGCTTTGGGCCAACATGTCCTGGATCGTCCCCTCAATGCGTCTGTTATCAAGAAACCTTGCACCATCCTCAGCAGCGATGCCCCGCTCATTCCCGAAAACCACCATGGCGTTGATCGTGTATTGCGGATAGAACATCTGGGGGTAGAGAGAAAACAGGAGCGTGCATACCAGGGTCAGCTTCCCTTGGACCACCAGGTTGAGATGCCGATAGATGTCGGCATCGGGCAGCCTGGAGAGTTTCGGGTACTGGAGCTTGATCCTCTCGATATACTGGGTGAATGCTTCCCTGTCAAGGACACTTTCATCAGATCGCTCATTGACCCTGATATCATCCTCATATTTCTTCCTGAACGCTTCGTAGCTGTAGATTTCGTAGTCGCTCATTGGCTCATCGGACTCACCGACCCTGATGTATGACCCCTTGGTCTTTCCAACCCCACCGTAATAACAGGGTCTTTCAGAGATGTCTATTCCTGGGATTTCTGCCGACACCACGATCTCTTCTCCAAAGGAAACGACAGTGAAGACTGGACGCACAGGCGGCACCATCTGTTTACACTGCTCGTTGACCTTTTTCTGGAGATCCTGGGGGTCATATACACCCACAACCCCATATGAATCTTGTTCGCTGATGCCGAAGACCAGGATTCCGCCGCCATCCTGGTTCGAGAACGAGGAGAGGGTGTCATAGAGTCTTTTGGGACAACCGATATGGGCTGCTTTAAGTTCAAGGGTTTGGGATTCGGTTCTCTGGACCTGTATCATGCCTATTAGGTCGATTAGCGCCTGATGTGTCATCTTCTTTCTCCCTTAAAAGATTTAAGTAATTATCACATAAAAGTACGCATAAATCAATAAATTACGACAATAAAAGGTAAATTGGCGAAGTAAAATCAAAATTAGTACATTTTTATGTCATTTTTACGGAAGTGTACCTGCTGAAAATCACGTGATTTCACCGTTACAACTAGCCCAGGCTGACAGCCGATCCGGGTCACAGAGGTCTGCTAACGTACTGTAATCCAGTGCTGCAGTGATGGTGTGCTCTTCCTTTTTCAGGAATCCCTTCCATGTCTCATTCTCAGCTCCGGGTGGTATGGAACAACCTGTGATTTTCTCCTGTAGTTTCTAGCTTGAATGGGGTATGCTTATACCAGGTTGTAGAGAAAGCCGGGCTTCAGCAGAGGCTATACACAAGAAGGGAGTGGACTTATGAGAAGGGTACCATTAGGAAGATCGGGATTGGACGTCCCCGCTATAGCAGTGGGCTGTATGCGCATAAACAGGATAGATAAACAGGAGGCGGAACGATTCGTCCAGACTGCCCTCGAGTTGGGCACGAACTTCTTCGATCATGCCGATGTCTATGGTGATGGAGTATGTGAGACGGTGTTCTCAAAAGCCGTACATATGAGCAGTGATGTGCGTGAGAAACTGCTGCTACAGTCGAAGTGCGGAATCCGGAAAGGTGTAGCCTTCGATTTCTCGAAGGACCATATCATCTCATCGGTGGAGGGGAGCCTCAGACGCCTTAAGACCGAGTACCTCGATGTCCTGCTCCTGCATCGACCCGATGCTCTGGTGGAGCCGGAGGAGGTAGCCGAGGCCTTCGACCAGCTGCATGACAGCGGCAAGGTCTGCCATTTCGGTGTCTCGAACCAGAATCCCATGCAGATACAGCTCCTGCAGAAGTTCGTGAGGCAGCCGATCGTCGCGAACCAGCTCCAGCTCAGTATCACGAACACGAATATGATCACGCAGGGCCTGCATGTGAACATGCTCGATGATGCTGCAGTGAACCGGGACGGCAGCGTCCTCGATTTCTGCCGCCTGAAGGACATCACCATCCAGCCCTGGTCACCGTTCCAGTTCGGGTTCTTCGAGGGGGTCTTCCTCGATAATGAGAAGTTCCCCGAACTCAACAGGAAGATCGATGAGATCGCAGGGCGTTACGGTGTGAGCAATGTGACGATCACGATCGCCTGGCTACTGCGGCATCCTGCAAAGATGCAGCCTGTGACCGGGACGATGAATCCCCAGCGGCTGAAAGCGTGCAGGGCTGCGATGGACATATACCTCACCCGTGAGGAGTGGTATGAGATCTACCTGGCTGCCGGGAATATACTGCCCTGATCCTGTGATCGGATGAGCATGAGCGCATACGGTATTCCTATAAACAGTGACTCTTCCTGATCAGTGAAGCGTTCGCCCTATTCACCCCGTACTGCGCTGCAAGAGCCGGCCACCGGGAGAGTGCGGACTGTGTCTGATCAAGGATATCCCTGATCTGCGGCTTTGGTACCTTGGCTCGGAGTCCGAGGGTCACGAGCTGCTCCCTGTCCACGGATCGTCCTTCTCCCAGGACCAGCGTGCTCTGTTCGCCGCCGGGCCCTGAAGAGAAGGTCAGATCGTAGGCAGGGGAAAGCTTCCACTGCCCGGACTCATCCATCAGGAAACTGAAGTTCTTTGCATGGTCATCACGATTATGGGCAAGAACATTGAAGACTGCTAATCGATACATCTTCTCCACCTCCCTGATATCGCGGGTGAGCATGAAGGTGAGACTCAAGATCTCTTCATAATCAAGAGCCGGGAGGCGATGGTCGGCATGCATGAGTCCGCTGACGGAATGCATATGGAGGCGTCTGTTCCCATCCCGGTCAGATCGCCTGACCGCGAAATAGCCGGGACCCTCTTCAGCCCGGAACAGATGCACCTGCGGCGTGATCACCCCGGCATCCTTTGCCATCAGGGCATAGATATACTCGACTGCCCCTGCATCTGTCCCGTCCTGGGTATTCGGGAATTTCACGATCCATGGGGAGAATCCTTGTTCCGTCTGGGTCCCGCCATACCTGATCTTTCCCAACGTATCAGAGACGTCGATCATGGCTTTTGGGCGGGCACCGGCTGACGAACCGTTCAAGGCCAGCAGCTCCTCGATCACCTCCGGAGCATCCCCCTGCAGGACCTCCGTGACCTGTGAGGCGAGATGATCGAGGTCGAGGCCGTCATACTCCTCAGACCGCTCTACCTCAGGATCATAGGTCAATGCCCCAAGGCCGCGGGTACCAACATGGGCGAGCCGGTCCAGTGGGGAGACCTCCCTCGGGGAGAGCCCCTTCGACATGATATAGCGGTCAAAGAGCAGCCTTCCCCAGCCATCCGGCAGGCTGTCATTGAAGAGGCCGGGCAGTCCCTCGAAAGGAGAGCTTTCGAAGGTATGGATCCCCTCCCTGAGCGGGAGCATGAAGGGTGAGATGTTAAGTCCCTTCCCGAGAAAGGAGGGGTAGTACTCAAAATATATTCGGTGATCCCTCAGTGCCAGGCGGCCGACAGGAAAGGGGTCTTCCCTGAAACAGAGCTTCACTTCCAGCACATTCACCGGATCTGGGATACTCATGACTTCCTTCCCCGTTTCCTCTTAGCTTTAGCCCCTGAGACAAGCACCTCGTCAATCGAGGTGAATGGCTGCTGTTCGATCTCAGTGGCCTTGATCACCTTCTCCAGGGAGCCGAGCACGATAAGGAGCTTGACCAATGCTTCCAGGGATATATCCCCATGTTGTTCGAATCGTCGAAGGGTTGGCAGGGGAACCCCCGACCGTTCTGAGAGCCCCTTCTGGGTCAGGTCCTGCTGGAGTCTCTGCTCTTTTATGTTCCCTGAAAGGATCTCTTTTGCTCTTTCTGGTGATATAAATAACATGATAAGAGTAGTTACCTCCAATATTACCAATCTACTACTAGTATAATGGTATTTAACTAAATGCGCAATGAGAACTGGCGAAGGTTTGACGGACCCGGAGTAAGTCATCAGGGAGCGAGCAGGTCCTCTTCAAGGAGGAACTGATACAGCCCTATATGGAAGGTCCCCATATCATCAGTCCAGGGCTTTGCATAGGTCTTCGTTATGACGACCTTCCTGAATGCATCGTTGATCTTCTCGAGGGATCTCAATTCCTGTCTGGTCTTTGCCTCCGTGTCCATGGAGAGGGCAGACTGGATGTAGAATCGCGTAGAACCCTTATTGGCGACGAAGTCGATCTCGAGCTGCTTCTGCCGGCGGATCCCTTCCGAGTCTTTCTCGGTGATCTCGACGACCCCGACATCGACCTGGTACCCCCGCAGGATGAGTTCGTTATAGATGATGTTCTCCATGATATGGCTCTCTTCCTGCTGCCTGAAATGAAGCCGTGCATTCCGTAAGCCTATGTCGCTGCAGTAATACTTATAGGGGTATTGGAAGTATCGTCGGCCTTTGACATCAAACCGTTTGGATTCAGCGAAGAGGAATGAGTCGGTCAGGAAACCAATATACGAAGCGATTGTCTCAGGCGTGACCTTCCTCCCTCCTGCACTTGCCAGGGTGTTCGATATCCTGGTGGCATTGGTCAGGGACCCAATTGAGGAGCAGAGCAGGTCAGTCAACTGGTCCAGTATGTGCCCGAGTTCGATCTTGTGGCGTTCTACGATGTCCCGGAGATAGACTTCGGTGAACAGGTTCGCAAGGTACCGGGTTTTTTCCTCATCAGAAAGCTGCGAGAGGACGAACGGCATGCCGCCGTACATCGCATACTGCTCATAGGCCTCTGCCTTCTCGCCTCCTACGTGATCATAGAACTCCCTGAAGGAGAGCGGGAAGACGTGAATGACGTCTCCTCTTCCCCGGAAACCGGTCATCACATCCTTGGAAAGGAACTTGGAGTTGCTCCCAGTGACGTAGATATCGACATTGCCGAGACGCAGGAGTCCGTTCAGGATACCGTACAACCGAATCGGTCTATCTGGATCCTTCATCTCTTCCCGGGAGATCGCGTACTGTACTTCATCAAGAAAGATGTAGTATCTCTGATGCGGGTCTATGATACGTGACCGAAGAAAGGTCGACAGCTGTTCAGGATCGCAGAGTTCCTCCATCTCACTGTCATCAAGGGCAGCTGAGATGATATGCTCTTCTTGTACCCCATCAGCAAGCAGGAAATCCCGATAGATGGTAAAGAGCAGGAAACTCTTCCCGCTCCGTCTGATACCGGTTATGACTTTTACCTGTCCGTTGAACCTTCTCCCTTTCAGTTGTTCGAGATATGAATCACGCCGTATGAACATAGAGCCTCCATTCTGAAGTAGGTCGACATGTCGACCTACTTACAGATGTATTATACTATGCTTGCAGCAAGATTGCCAGAGGTGTTCTGAAGTAGGTCGACATGTCGACCTACTTTCAGATACGTAACCGTCTTGATCATCGTCAAAGAAGCCCATAGCAGGTGTTCCAGCATATCGCGGCATCAGCCTGAAACAATATGGAAGATTGTATGGAAAACTCTTGATAACTTATATCTATATGATGAAATTGTAGAATAACTACGAAAAACAGGAAAAGAAAATGATCCAGGAGATTCGAATACTAAACGTATTGTCAATAAAAGATGAGGTCATCATCAGTTTCGTTCCCAAG
The DNA here is from genome assembly GCA_963677595.1 of Spirochaetia bacterium. Taxonomy (GTDB): domain Bacteria; phylum Spirochaetota; class Spirochaetia; order CAKZLE01; family CAKZLE01; genus CAKZLE01. The sequence goes on along the minus strand of OY782041.1, from coordinate 125,046 downwards.
AAGACAAACATTGCACCCTACAGTGATTCTCTGTTCATCCCGATTGATGAGAAACGGAAAGTCCTCAAGGCGGCGATCCTCTATGGGGCGAATGCTTCGGGTAAATCCAATGTGGTGAACGCTCTCGAATTCCTCAGGAATGCACTCTTTTCAGGAAAGAGGGAGAGGAATGATCCAATTGCATACAGTCCCTTCAAATTCGATCCCGTAACAAAACAGGGTAACGGCAGATACCTGATAGATTTCTTTATAGATGGGACCAGGTATGTCTATACTATGGAACTGAATGCAAAAAGCATTGTAGCAGAAACGCTCATCTACTATCCTTCTACCCAGCCTGCGAATATCTTCTCCCGGAAAAGTTCAGGAGGGAATGAGAGGCCGACGATCCAGTTTGGGGCGAAGGTCGGTCTTGATGTGTACCAGCGCCAGTTCTTTCAAAACGGTGTAGCCCATAACGAGTCTCTCTTCGCCACCCTCGGGTCTTCGAATGTGACGAATGTGCTGCTTAATACGGTATATGAGTATCTCAAGGATTCTTTGCTTCCCCTCATCATCCCTTCGACAGACCTTGAGAGTTGGGCTGTACGAATGATACGTAAGGACAAGGATAGATACAATGCCTATGTAGTCCAGATGCTGAACAAAGCCGATATCCAGATAGAGGATTTCAGGATCGAGGAAGATGAGGTACTCCTTGAGGATTCCATCCTCTCCGCGGTGGAAGTTGATAAGCGTATCCCTCAGTCCGTGAAAGAGCAGATCCTTTCCGAACGAAGGATCGAGAAAGACCATCCAGTATTCACCCATACCTATCGGGGAGGGCAGGCGACTCTTGAGATCGAGGAAGAATCGAATGGGACAAGACGGTTCCTTGGATTGTCGATCGTGCTTCATGAGTTGATCAGCAAGAGGTGCTTTGTAAGCATTGATGAACTCGAAAGCTCCCTCCATCCTGATCTCATGATCTTTTTTCTCAACATGTTTCTCTACAATGCATCTTCCTCCCAGATGCTCATCACGACCCATAACACCAGGCTCCTCGAGTGCGACCATCTGAGTCCTGACATGTTCCTGTTCTGTGAGAAAGACAGGACTACTGGAGCTACAGTGATCTCCCGGGGTAGTGATTACGGTCTGCATAGGAATAATTCAATTGCGAACTTCTATAAGATCGGTAAGCTCGGTGCTGTACCGTATCTGGGATCACTGCAGGTTTCCGAGGATACCCCTGAATACCATGGCTGAGCAGAGACCTGTTATCGGGGTATTGGGGGAAGGACTGACCGTTTTCCCAGAGGTATGGCCGTTCCCTGCACCACAGATAGAGATCCATCATGTTCAGTAATCAGCTCGGGCGTTCTGGAACAGCCCCCCGGCTGTATGCTACAATTCCCTCATGGGGGAAGAGAGTATGAGAGAGTATGAGTTATCGAACGGGAAGAAGATCCCGGCACTGGGGTTCGGGACCTTCAAGATACCTGAGGGGTCCCTCGTCATCGATGCAGTCAATGATGCCCTGCAGGCCGGCTACCGCCATATCGACACGGCTGCCATCTACGGGAACGAACGCGGGGTCGGCGAGGGGATGCGCAAGAGCGGCATACCGCGTGAGGATATCTTCCTCACGAGCAAGGTCTGGAACTCTGACCAGGGCTATGATACCACCCTTGAGGCGTTCGAGAAGTCGCTGGAGAGGCTTGGGACCGACTACCTGGACCTCTACCTCATCCACTGGCCGAAGCCGGTGAGTGGAGAGACCTGGAAGGCACTCGAGAAGCTCTATGAAGAGGGCAGGGTACGATCGATCGGGGTGAGTAACTTCACCATACGGCAGCTCAAGGAGCTCCTGAAGGGAGTGGACATCGTCCCGATGGTCAACCAGGTGGAGCTCCACCCGCAGTTCCCGCAGTATGAGCTGCAGGAGTATTGCCATACGCATGGGATCATCATCGAGTCCTGGGCGACCCTGATGCAGGGGGCCATCTTCGAACTGCCCCTTATTGCAGAGCTCGCGGAAACCTACGGCTGTACGGTATCGCAGTTCGCCACCATCTGGCAGCTGCAGATGGGGAACGTCCCGCTGGTGAAGTCGAACCGCAAGAAGCGGATCATCGAGAACTTCGAACTGCCGGATATCACCATCAGCGAAGAGGACCTGATGCGGATGAAGGCCGTTGAGGGGGACAGAATCGGCTCCGACCCCGAGAACTTCGATTTCTGAATAACGCACCGAAGGCTGCATAACCCTCTATGCAGCCTTCGGTGCTGTATGCGTATCCGGGCCCTCTTATGTGGTAAGGTATACCTTGATCTCGAGCTGGTGTTCGTACCAGTCCAGGATCTCCTTCATCAGGGAGAGCTCCTTGGACTCTGCCGAGAGCTTCAGTGATGCCAGGTCGAGCTCATCATACTCATCATGCGCATAGAGTGTCTCCGCCTCGTCGATCAGCCGCTGGGTCATCTCGACCTGCCTTCTTGCATCTGCTATCTGCAGCTTGTCATAGGCGATCGACTCGATCAGTGCGTCCAGGCTGTACTGGGCTGATGATATGGTGCTGAGTGTATTCTGCTGTGCGAGCGTGAGGGCATCGAGGTAGTCTGCTTTCACATCCTCCTTGAAACTGTCGAACCCCATCGAGAAACTGACCGACCCGGTGATTGCACCACTCGTGCTGATATTTGAGGAGATGCTCACATTCGGCTCGAAGAGCCGCTGGGTATCATAGGTGTCCTGGGCGGTCTTCTCACTGTTCACCGCAGAAATGACTGCATAGGTCCCCATGACAGAAGTCGAAGCTGCGTAATCGGTATCCTCGTTCACCGTCGCCAGGTCGGCGAAGGCCTGGAGGTCGATCACCGGGAGCGTAAGCTCCGCTGCCGTCTCTGCCCCGAGGGTCTGCATGAGCGCCCGTTTGGCGGTCGTGAGGGAGTTCCTACCCGTACTCACGCTGTTCTGTGCATCGGAGAGGTCGTCAAGGACCTCCTGCAGCTCGATGAGGGTCACCTCCCCGAGGTCGTAGAGCTCCTGCTCGAACTCATACTCCTGCTTCGCAAGGTCCGCCTGCTTCTCCGTGAGGGAGAGCTCCTCCTCGGCAAGCCGGTAGCTGATGTAGGCAGAGACCACGTCATTGCTGATCGACTGCTTCAGCTCAGCGAGGTTGAGGCTGGCATTCTCATATGCCAACTCCTCTTCCACGGTACTCTCCGGCTGTGCCAGCGGGTTGATGCTCACCGACATCTTCCCAGAGAGGGCTGTGTCGATATTGCCTGAGATCGTCAGGTAGTCGTTCACCGGAACGTCGACCGACAGTGTTGCCGACACCCCGTTGGTTGTGCTGTTCACCGCCGCATCGGATCTCAAGCTCATCGAAGAGCTCTCATACCATGCGTCGGTTGCCAGGCTGCTGTAGGCGGTGTTCGCATCATACAGGGCCCTGGTATAGGAGTAGCTGTGGGCAAGGGCGTAGGAGACCAGGTCGTTCATGCTGGAGAGGGTCTCCCCGCTCGCGGGGAGGACGACCATGACCAGCAGGAGTGCTGTAACCAGTAGTTTTCTCATCTCTTACGCCTCCTTCAGCACATCGGCGATCGAGTCGTTGACTGCCGGCAGTGCCGGGAGCAGCCCGAAGAGCCCGCCGAACCCGAGTACGAGTACCGCACTCTCGAGCAGTGCCTTGAGGTCGATGCCTGACGTGAGGTCGAGCTCCGTCGAAAGGTCGCCGAGCAGGGGAGAGATGGTAGAGAGCACAGTCGGGCAGACGAAGTAGGAGATGATAGCGCCTAAGGCAACCCCGAGGAAGCTCATGGCGATCGACCAGATCCAGAACTCCTGGATGATCCGTCCCTTCGAGGCGCCGAGGGCCCGCTCGAGTGCGATATGCTTCTTTCTGCTCAATGCCTCGACGAGCATGATGGAGAAGACCCCGAGGGTACTCACGAGCATGAGGACGATACCGAGGATGTTCACCGACACGGTGAAGACATTGACCGTCTTGCGCAGGTCCTGCATATAGCTCGTCTCGCCCCGCATGGAGCCTTCCCACACGATGATGTCTATATCATCCCCGTAGTTCTGGGTCAGCGTCTGCCTGATCGCGGCCTCGGCGGACTCGACGGAGGTCTCTGAACTCTTGATGACCATCGTCCCTGCCATCCTGTTCATCGCCATGGAGGCGTTGGCTCCCTGCGGGAGGAAGGAGGTGAAGGGAACGAGCAGGTCCCCGATCCCATAGGAGTTCCTGGTGATCTCGGACGGGGTCTCGTAGACGCCGGCAACGCTGTACTGGATGACCATGTTCTGTTCCTGGCTGTTCATGCCCCGGCCCATCGTGAACCCAGGCGGTTGTACCCACTGCCCGATCGCATCCTCGGCTGAGCCGAAGAGCAGGACGGCAGTCTCCTCAGAGAGCCAGACCTTCCTCGAGCCGAGCGATACATCCTCCTCGGACATCGGGACCCCTGCGATGACCTCGAGGTCGAAGACATCGAAGTAGGAGGGTTCCGTCGCTATGGAGGAGCGCAGGTTGTAGGAGGTGCCTCCCACGTTGAGCTCCATGAAGGGTGAGAAGGACACGATCGCCGTGTACTCCACGGAATCAGTGTCGGAGATGAGGTAGTCCCCGGCAGAGGTGTCCCATTCGGAGGGCCTCGTCTGGTCCACGTTACCCTCGGAGTCCCACGTGCCGTTTGCGACATGGACGATCACACCCTGGGCGTTGAGGACATCGGTGACCTTCTCATCGATGATGTTCGTGACGCTGAACGAGAGGATGAGGATGAAGGTCCCCAATGACACTGCCAGCAGGGTCAGCAGTACTTTTATCGGTGAATGTGCCCACTGCCTGAAGAGCACGACTAAAAATTTCTTCATGATGTGATTCCTCCTACTGTGCTCTCATGGCGTCAGCCGGCTTGATGCTGTCGAACCGCCTGATCGGCATCTGGGTGAAGATGAAGATGATGACTGCAGAGAGCAGGGCGCTGAGAGCGACCATCCAGGTCGAGTTCCCCATGAGCTCGAGCGAAGCCTTCATCTGGAGGTTCAGCGGGATCGCGATCAGGGCACCGACCACGGTGCCGAGGACGATGACCAGCAGTGCCTCTGTGGCGAAGAGCCTGTTCACGTTCTTCCTCGTGGCACCGAGTGCCATGAGGATGCCGACATGCTTCTTCATGCGCATGGTCCGGCTCAGCAGCATGTGCGCGATGTTCACCGAAGCGATGAACAGGCCGGCCACTGCCAGGATGAGCAGCAGGAGGCTGATCCCGTTGTTACGGGCGATCGTCTGCTCTGCCTCGATCCTCGGGTTCAGCACGTTTATCTGGTCTTCACCGAACTGGGAGGTGAACCACTCATCGAGCATCTGGGCCGTCGAGTCAAGGGCTTCGGGGTCGGATACGCTGAAACGGAGCTCGCTGTTCATGAACATCATCCGGAAGCCGGTGAAGCCGCCGGAAGCTGCAACGTCCTTATAGGGTTCGACATAGTACTTGTCCACCGTCGTCCCTGTCGTCTCGAGGATACCGATGATGGTCTGGTACCCCTCACGGGTAAGGAGCTTCTTCCCGATCAGGGAAGTGGTATCATCCCCGTCCGCCAGGGTTTCCGCTATGGTGCTTCCCAGCAGGATGACGTCATCAGTACCGTCATAATCGCTCTGGCTGAAGAGGGAACCTGCAGCCGCGTCGATGCCCCAGGCGGGGAAGAACCCTGAGGTGACCTCATAGCCTGAGACCTCCTCCACATCGGCGATGAGGATGTCGCTGTCGGCAGCGATCTCATCCCAATCCTCCGAGACATCCTGGCTGAAGGAGAAGAACCCGCCGTCGCCTTCCGGTGCGGCATCCGCTCCCTCGGGAGTTGTCTCGCCCTCGGGCGGGGTGCCCCCCTCAGCCTCGGCCTGGGCCTGGAACTCCTCCCTCATGGCGGTCTCCCGGGCTATCGAGTCCTCGTTTATGAGTCTCAGCCGCGAGTGGTTCATGATATAGCTGTACTCCACGGCGGGGATCATGTCCCCGGCGGAGAGGTCCGACTGGGTGAGGATCGTGTCCTCGTTCAGTGCCTTCGCCTCTACCGGGGTAGCCATGTCCTCGGTATTCGTCCTCGTGGAGATGACGATCTCGTGGTACTCAGGGGAGGCCAGCATGGCAGCACTCTGCTGCTGTACGTTGATGAAGAGCGCCCCGCCTGCGGCGAAGGCCCCGACTCCCAGCGCTACGGTCAGGACCAGCAGTCCCGACTCGGTCAGACGGTCGATGAACCGCCTGAGCATGATCTTTACCGGTTCATTCAGCATACGCTTCTCCTGCAGGTACTTCGCTGTCGTCCAGGCGGCCGTCCCTGAGCCTGATCACACGCTTTGCACGCCTTCCCTGTGCGGGGTTGTGGGTGACCATGACGATGGTGACCCCGTCATTGTTGACCTTCTCGAGGATCTCCATGATCGCGTCCCCCTTGTCGGTCGGGAGGTTACCCGTCGGCTCATCGGCCAGGATCAGGTCCGGTTCGTTCGAGAGGGCCCGTGCGATCGCTACCCGCTGCTGCTCACCACCGGAGAGCATCGTCGGGAGGTGGTTGTACCGGTGTGAGAGGCCTACCTCGTTGAGGAGGTAGATCGCCCGTTCCTTCCGCTTCTTGACCGGGACGCCTGCGTACTGCATCGGGAGCATGACGTTCTCCAACGCACTGAGCTCGGGGAAGAGGTTGAAGCTCTGGAAGATGAAGCCGAAGTGCTTGTTCCTGATACGGGCCTGCTCCTTGTCGGGCAGCGTCGTGATATCATAGCCCTCGAGCTTGTAGACCCCGCTGGTGGCATCGTCGAGGATGCCGAGGATCTGCATCAGGGTCGACTTGCCCGACCCTGACGGTCCCATGACGGCGATGTACTCGCCCCGGTCTATCGACAGGGAGACATTGTCCACTGCCGTGATCTTGACCTCCTCGAGGTCGTATACTTTTGAAATGTTCTCTAAGGTAATCATTGGTTCTCCTCCGTTACTGCAGGCGGATCACATCTTCAGCGATGAATCCCTGGTATGATGATGTGATGACGGTATCACCAGCTTCCACGCCGCTGATGACCTCGACCTTGTTCCCCTGTATCTCGCCGAAGGTGACTTCGGTCTTGTATGCCATGTCCCCGTCCACGACGTAGAGGTACTTCTGGCTTCCTGTCGTCAGGTAGGAACCTCTCGGCAGCAGGAGGGTGTTCTCCTGGGTCCCCAGCGTGATGCTCGAGACGGCAGATGCCCCCGGGTTGAGGACCGTGTCGGTCTGGGGCCTGACCCGGATAGCGATCGTGGCGGTAAGCCCGTCGGAGTCGAGGGAGGCGACCTTCCCGATCCTGATGATCTCGGCACTCATGGTCTCGGTCCCGATCGTCAGGCTGACGGGGTCACCCACTTCCAGAAGCCCTGCGTACTGCTCGTAGACATCGAGGTCGACATAGACCTGCGAGCGGTCAGCTACGACGAAGAGGGACTCTGAGGAGCTCAGGTAGTTCCCCTCGATCTCGGCGTCCCCGTTGATCGAGAGGATCTCCCCCGCGATCGGGCTGGTTATGTTCAGCTCTTGTATATCATTCTTGAGCTGTGAGATGTTCAGCTGGATCTGGCTGATGTTCGACTCCTGCTTCGCGATATAGAACTCGCGGTTCGCTTTCGTGTTGGCCAGGTCGGACTCATAGTCGGCCTTGGACTCCTGGAGGGCCTTCAGGTCCTTGACAGCCGTTTCATAGAGGGAGTCGTAGGTATCGGCGAGCTGGAGCTCGTAATCTTCCTTCGATTCGAGCAGTGAGTCCAGGGTGTCCACGGCTGACTCATAACTGGTCTTGTAGGAGGTCCTCAGCTCAGCGAGGGCTGCAGCCTCCGTGACGTCGGCACGGGCAGTCTCGATCTGGGCGGTGAGCCGGTCGATCTTGAGCTGCAAAGTCCGCAGGTCATAGAGGGACCTCGAGGTGATCGCCTCGATATCGGCCTGGGCTTCCATGATATCCTCATCGACGCGTGCGATGCTCTTCTGGTACCCAGCTATCTGGTAATCATAGGAGTAGACCTGGGAGTCATACTCGATGTTCGCCTGTTCGAGCTGGACCTCATAGGTCTCCATCTGCTCCTCATACTCCGGTACGTCCATGACCAGCAGGACATCCTCGGTGGTGATCTCATCACCTTCTGCTACGAGCAGCTCCTTGATGTACCCCTCTTTGGTATTGACGATGGTCACCTGGTTGGGGAGCACGACCGTGCCGCTCGCTTCCGTGGTGGATACGAGATCCCCGCTCGTGACATTCACTGCGTCATAGGAGGAGATGGTCATGACCTCCGGCTGTGCTGACTGGTTCAGGTACCAGTAGGCGCCGCCTGCTGCTGCGATGAGCAGGATCAGCACGATGATGATCCTTCTTCTCTTCTTCTTCGATGTGTGCGGCTTCACCCTGTCTACCTGGATGATATGTTCGTTGGAACTCATTGGTTCACCTCCTGATCATACCATACTGAAATGGGGATCCCTTGTGGTTAACGGAACGTAAACCGGTTGTAAACTATGTAAAAGGTGATGAGAGTATCTCCAATAGTTCTGGCGGTTTTGCCCCAACCCCTATATGATTAGGGCATGGAACGTTTGAGTCGACGGAACAGGATCATTCTCGCAGGCATGGTCGCGGCACTGAGTGCGGTGCTGATCACCTTCGGTGTCTTCGAGTACCGGTGGTTCTCGAACATCGCTCGGGGTGAGTACGAGAAGACGAGGAGCTCCCTCGCCCTCTCGATCAATCGGACGGCATCGAGGGAGATGGAGAGCATCTTCATGCTCGGCCGCTGGATCGACCAGGCAGCACTGCTATCGGGGACCTCGGTCGAACAGGCAAAGAGTGAGATCATCCTGCTCCATGGGCAGTTCGGTCCCTCGAGCGAGAACCCAATGGTCTCAGCGGTGGGTTACCTCGATACCGGCAGCGGGTCTGCTGCAGCCTACTGGTATTCCGGGGCAGGCTGGAGCCGTGCTGAGCTGCCGGACAGCCTGGTGCAGGAGCTTTCAGGGAAGGAACTGCGCCCGCAGCTCCTGCAGGACGGGAATGACCTCTATTACCTCTCACCGATCGGATGGGACCGGATGATCGCGGCCCGCATCGACCTGGGAGCCTATATAGCCGATTACATCTTCCCCGAGATCGAGGACGCCCATCCCGAGATGCGCGTCGAATGGGTCCTCAGCCCCGATGACCCGGAATATTCCCAGACGCTCGATCGTGCCGCTGCTGCAGGCTACACATTCAATCCCCTGAGTTCACTCGTCTCCGACCCCTTCATCCTGCAGGAGACACAGGTCTTCCCGCTCTTCATGATGAAGCTCGAACCCTTCGGGGGTGAGGTCGACTTCCGGGACCATATCATACCCGGCGGTGGGTTCAGCAGGCTCTTTGAAGGCGTCATCACGCTGGAGCCCGGCCAGGATATCATCGGGGTCAGGCTTTCCAGTATCGACTACTACGGCGGGAACATCGAGCGGACGCTAAGCATCATCTTCCTCGCGGGCATCTTCCTCATCGGGCTGATCGGCTTCATCTGCATCCTGCTGCTCTACCAGATGAACAGGGTGCAGAACCAGCGGGAGAAGGAACGGGAGTTCACCGCCTCGATCACCCATGAGCTCCGTACCCCGCTGACGGTCATCCAGTCCGCCTCGGACAACCTGGCGGCCGACATGGTCCCGGCAGCGAGGGTGCCCTCCTACGGCGAGCTGATCAAGCAGCAGACCCATCGGCTCGGGACCATGATCGAGAACATCCTGGCCTATTCCAGGGTCGAGGGGAAGCGGCGCTATACCCGGCAGGAGAGCGAGATCCACCTGGGAGAGCTCTTCTCGAGACTGCGTGAACACGCTGATGCCCTTGCCGGGGAGCGGTCCGTTGCGATAGACTGGAACGTGAGGAACCTCGATGTGACAGTCTCCACCGATACCGAGCTGCTCGAGCTCATCGTCTCCAACCTGATCAGCAACGGGATCTACCATGCGTACCGGGATGAACCCGGTTCGCTGAGGGCCGAGATCCTCTTCATCCGCCCTGACCTGCTTCGCTGTGTCATCGAGGATGACGGTATCGGCATACCCCTGCATGAGCAGAAGGCCATATGGGACTCCTACTACCGCGGGACGCAGTCGAAGGAGTCCCAGGAGCGGGGTAGCGGCCTCGGGCTCTCCATCGTGAAGCGGAATGTCTCCATACTCGGGGGTAAGATCCGGCTGGATTCCCCTTATCCGAGACTCGACGGGACCATGCGGCCAGGCTGTCGCTTCGAGGTCGAGATCCCCTGCAGGCTGGTGTAAGATGGCAAAGATACTGATCATAGAAGATGAACCTGGAGTCCAGATGACGCTGGAGGATAGACTCGTGGCCGAAGGCTATGAGGTGGAGGTGAAGGGCGACGGCATCCGGGGTGAGGAGGCGGCCAAGGCCGGCAGCCATGACCTCATCCTGCTCGACGTGATGCTTCCCGGTCGGGACGGATTCACCGTCTGCAGGCATCTGCGGGAACATGGTACTGCCAGCCCGATCATCATGCTCACAGCCCGGAACACGAACATCGACGTGATCATGGGTCTGCAGCAGGGTGCTGACGATTATGTGATGAAGCCCTTCGATATGGGGGTGCTCCTTGCGAGGATCGAAGCTGCCCTGAGACGGTCTGCCGCAGCTCCTGCAGCCAAACCAGAGGAAGAGGCCGATTCCATCAGCTTCGGCAGGTATACCCTGGACCGGCTGCGGGGCATCCTCACGTGTGACGGGCAGCCCATTCCCCTGAACGCCCAGGAGTACCGGCTGCTCGAGTACCTCGCGCTCCATCCCGAGGAGATCCTCTCACGGGATAAGATCCTTGATGATGTGTGGGGGTATGATTCCAGCATCTATACCAGGACGGTCGATGTCCATATCGCGAAGCTGCGGTACCACCTCGATGAATCGGAGAACCCGAACCATATACGGACGGTCAGGGGGATGGGGTACCGTTTCATTCCTTGACAATCTGTCAGATTCATTGTAAGAATAATTCTAGCATGGTTGAATTTGTAAGATGTAATCAAAGGGTTAGTTGGATAGACAGAGGTTTTTCTGCTCGATCAGGAGCGGAAAGACCTATTTTTTTGTCTTGAAGATGACACCTCCTGAGACATCCTGCAACAACACCATAACAAAATACACACAAAAGGGGTTTGTATGTCACACGAAATCATCGATGTCGCACAGAAGCCGGAACTGAAGAAGTGGATACCGCTCAGTCTTCAGCACGTCTTCGCCATGTTCGGGGCAACTGTCCTGGTCCCGCTGCTTACGGGCTTGAGTCCCTCGGTAGCACTCTTCACCTCAGGTATGGGAACACTGATCTACATCCTGATCACCCAGGGGAAGGTCCCGACCTACCTTGGTTCCTCCTTCGCCTTCATCGTACCGCTGATCACCATCAGCGGCTCACACGGGGTCGCCTATGCGATGGGTGCCGCCTTCTGCGTCGGTATCTTCTACGTGATCGTTTCCGCGATCATCAGCAGGTTCGGGGTAGGCTGGCTCGACCGCATCATCCCGCCGGTAGTGATCGGCTCGGTCATCATCGTCATCGGGCTCAACCTGGCACCGACCGCCATGAACATGGCGATGTACCCGTTAGCTGATGCAGCGAACGGCTACAGCGGCAGCTATGCCCTGATCGCCGTGGTCACCCTGGCGATCGCCATCTTTTGCAGCATCGTGATGAAGGGCTTCTTCACCGTCATCCCGATCCTCATCGCCATCATCGGCGGGTATATCTTCACCCTGATCATGGGGCTCATGTTCCCGTCCTTCGCGCTCATCGATTTCCAGACGATCAACGATGCAGCATGGTTCGGGCTCCCGAAGTTCGTCATGCCGAAGTTCGGGCTGGTGCCGATCGTGACCTTCCTCCTCGTCTCCTTCGCGACCATCGCCGAGCACCTCGGCGATACCATGGTAGTCAGCAAGGTCGTCGGACGCGATTTCTACAAGGACCCGGGTCTCCACCGGACCCTTGCCGGTGACGGTGTCGCCACCGCATTCGCATCCCTCTTCGGGGGACCGCCGAACACCACCTACGGCGAGAACATCGGTGTCATGGCCATCACGAAAGTCTACAGTGTCTGGGTCATCGGAGGCGCTGCTGTCTTCGCCCTGCTGCTCTCCTTCATCCAGAAGGTAGGGGCCATCATCTCGACCATCCCCACTCCCGTCATGGGAGGTATCTCGATGATGCTCTTCGGGATCATCGCGAGCGCCGGTATCAGGACCGTCGTGGAGAGCGGAGTGGACTACTCATGCAAGCGCAACCTCACGATCACCTCAGTCATCCTGGTCATCGGGATCGGCGGCGGGAGGATCTTCTTCCCGATCAGCGAATCCCTCTCCTTCGAGCTGGGTGGCGTGGCACTCGCGACCTTCGTGGGTATCCTCCTGAACCTGATCCTGCCCCCGAGTCTCAAGAAGAAGGAGGATGAGTGATCTGAATACTCATCCACTCATGTGATGCATACAGGGAGCACGGCCGGAACGGCCGTGCTCTCGTCACGTCTGGGATGCGTGCCGGTTCTGTTTATGGATCGCTTTCTGCCGGTACATATCGCTGTCGGCTGCCTTGAGGACTTCATCGAAGTCGTTGTCGTGCTCCCTGGAGGCTGCGATACCGAGACTGGCACCGATCATCTCGTTAGGGAAGGAAACTCGCTTCTCCCAACAGCTTTCATTCTTATTTTATGCAACTTCCCTTGATTTTGCATATAGCTGGTACTACACTTTAGGTACAGGGAGGAGCGCTATGTCAGAGAAGATTTTGGTTCCATTGGATGGATCAGGACTTGGGGAAGCTGCTCTCGATTACGTTAACACCTTTATCTCCAGGTTATCGCCTACCGAGCATGTCACAGTCGTCCTGCTGCATGTCATCACCTCATTGACCCATCAGCTCGATGTCCACAGCGGCGGGGTCGGGACGGTCATCATCCCCTATACCCCGGAAGAGATGGAGAAGATGGAGGCCGAGTCCAAGGCCTACCTCGACAAGGCCTCAGGGAAACTGAAGAGCTGCGGTGCTGAGGTGGAAGCCCATGTGATCGTCGGCAACAACCCGGCTGAGGAGATCGTGAAGGCAGAAGAGGAGATGGGGTGCGACCTGGTAGCCATGTCCACACACGGCCGTTCCGGCCTGAGCCGCTGGGCATTCGGCAGTGTCACCGACAAGGTCCTGCGTGCAGGTAAGGTCCCCGTCCTCATGGTGCGTGCCGCGAAGAAAGAGTAGGCCCACGATCCATTGAAGCGTCTTTCTCATTAAGCTGAGACCGTGGTATCGGGGGTATGGCCCAGTGCCCATGGTACTCGGTCGTTCTCCTCGAACACGCTCATGATGTGATGAAGCTCCTTCCCCGTGAAAGTGCATATCTCTGGTAGTATACGTGAGATATATGGAGGAGCGCTATGTCAGAGAAGATTTTGGTCCCACTCGATGGATCAGGACTTGGGGAAGCTGCTCTCGATTACGTAAACACCCTAATCTCCAGGTTATCGCCTACCGAACACGTCACCGTCGTCCTGCTGCATGTCATCACCTCGCTGACCCATCAGCTCGATGTCACGAGCGGTTCCGACGGTGCGGTATTCGTCCCCTATACCCATGAGGAGATGGAGAAGCTTCAGGCTGAGTCAAAGGCCTACCTTGAGCATGCCGCGGCAAGACTGAAAGGCTGCGGGGCAGAGGTCGAGACCCTCGTCCTCTCCGGGAACAACCACCCGGCTGAGGAGATCGTGAAGGCAGAGGAGGAGCTCGGCTGCGACCTGGTAGCCATGTCGACCCACGGTCGTTCCGGCTTCAGCCGCTGGGCTTTCGGCAGCGTCACCGACAAGGTCCTGCGAGCCGGTACGGTCCCCGTCCTCATGATACGTGCAGCAAAGAGGGAGTAGGCGAGTACAGGAACGAAAAGAGCATCTCTTTAGGCATAAACACCGCGATATCAGCTTCGTATCCTGAGCGTATACGTATCAGGCTCTCCTTCTGTGATCTCCCATCGACGGTCCGTCGTCCCCTGCAGGAAGTACGCATCATGGCTCACCAGAAGAAGTGCTGCCCGGTATGCTGAGAGTGCAGACTCCAGGGCTTCGATGGACTTCAGGTCCAGGTGGTTCGTGGGCTCATCCAGGATCATCAGGGCGATCTGACCCCGTATGGCGTCAGCGATCAGCAGCTTCCTGAGTTCCCCGGGGCTCGGTGACTCCGCGGCGAGGACTCGCCTGGGATCTGACCCGAGCGCAGCCATGATGGCATAGAGCTCCCCCCGGTCATGGTTCGGGAGGCTGTTGACCCTGCGGAAGAACGAATCCTGCCCTGCAGCAGGGATCTCCTGGGGGATGTACAGCGTCTCCTCCTCCCTGCAGTGGGGATAGATCATCTTGAGGAGGGTCGATTTCCCCGACCCGTTCACTCCGGTCAGGGCTGCATGGTCCCCGCTCCCCAGAGAAAGGTCAGGGTAGGTGAGCAGTTTATCCCCCATACGGATCTCTCCTTCTTCGAGCATGAACTGGTACCTGCGTCTGTCCGGGGTGAAGTGAAGGGCGAAATCGAAGGTCGGTCTCTTTGTAAGGAGAAGTGCATCTGCCTTCTCCTGCTCCTGCCGGATGCGGCCCTGTAGCTGGTTGAGCATCTTCCCATGCATGGCATCCTTCCCGAGGAGCCGTGCGCAGTCGAGCTTCAGCCGTCCGTCATGGTCCTTCGGGTCAAGGCGGCTCTTGGAACTCCTCTTGTCTGCCCCTCGGGCAAGTCTCCTGTACGCTGCCGCCTGCCCCTCCAGCCTTCGGATCTGCTTCTGGAGGGAAGCCCTCCTCGAAGCATTCCATGCTGCTTCCTCATCACGAACCTTCACAGCTTCAGAATAGGGCTGTTCCCGCAGGTCATGACCCGGCGGCTCCAGGAAGAGTGTCCGGTTCGTCAGTTCATCGAGGAGCTGCCGGTCATGGCTTACGATGATCCCGACCCCCCGAAACTGCTTGAGTGCTGCAGTGAGCACCGCCTTGCTCTCTGAGTCCAGGTGGTTCGTCGGTTCATCGAGGATGAGGATGTCAGGGGCGAGCCAGATCGCGGCAGCGACCTGTATCCGCTTACGCTCCCCATGGCTCAAAGTCTCCGGGCGGTATCGCCAGACCTCTTCCAGCCCATAGAGGCGCTTCACCCGATACGCTTCGGCTGAGTAGTCATCGAAGAGACTTTCTGCTTCTGCAGGGAATGGTTCCGGTACCTGCCTGCAGTAGAGGAGACTCCCCGCGACCTGGATGTCGCCTGATTCCGGCAGGAGCCCTCCGGTAAGCAGGTTCAGCAGCGTCGTCTTCCCCGAGCCGTTCACTCCTGTGATCCCGGTCCAGCCTGTCTCGAACCTGCAGCTCAAGTTCAGGATGAGCGGGGAATCCCAGCCGAAAGAAAGATCAGTCACCTGTATATACATAGATACCTCCAGTACCTGGTACGGGCACTGGAAAGACGCACGGATTGTCTGTATTACGGAATGTTATCCAGATTGGTCATGCAGTGCCCGGTCACATAATGATGAGACGTACGAA
Organism: Spirochaetia bacterium; assembly: GCA_963677595.1. Taxonomy (GTDB): domain Bacteria; phylum Spirochaetota; class Spirochaetia; order CAKZLE01; family CAKZLE01; genus CAKZLE01. The sequence goes on along the minus strand of OY782041.1, from coordinate 109,432 downwards.
GAGTATGATTACATCGAACTGTATGTAAGCTACTCCTTCTTATATCCTCATCTGCCTCGGCACTCCTTCTTATTCGTGTCTGATACCATCTTATGTGGTATGATGGAGATTGTCCAGAGGAGTGAGGAGGGAAATGCATGAGGAGAGAGACCGGGCACGTCGTCATCATCGGGGGAGGGGGTACGGGTATTGCCGCCATGTACGACCTCACCCTCAGGGGAGTGTCGGTCACCCTGGTCGAACGGGGTGAACTGACCTCGGGGACCACCGGGCGGCATCACGGGCAGCTTCACTGCGGGGCACGGTATGCGATGGGGGACCGGAACATCGCACGGGAGTGCATGCACGAGAGTGCGGTCCTCAGAAAGATCGCCCCGGAGGCCGTGGAGTATAATATGGGGCTCTTTGTTGCAGTGGATGATAAGGATGCGCAGTATACCGAAGAATTCATCGAGGCCTGCCGGGAGAGCGGCATACCCGCGGAGGAAGTTTCTGTCAGCAGGGCCCTTGCCTACGAGAAGTCCCTTGCCCCGACGATCAGGAGAGCCGTGCTGGTCCCGGACGGTACCCTGGACCCCTGGCGCCTGGTGATCAGCTTCGCCGCGGGTGCCATGAGGACCGGGCTTGCCGAGATCTGCCCCTACACGGAGGTGATCGATATAGAGACCCATGAAGGAGCGATAACCGCCCTCAGGGTGCTCGACCATACGACGGGAGAAGAGCGGCTGCTCATCGGCGATGCCTATATCAACGCGGCAGGCCCGTGGGCTGGCCGGATCGCGCAGATGGCAGGGGCTTCCCTGCAGGTCTCGCCCTCCCCGGGTACCATGCTGGCGGTGAAAGGCCGTCTGTCCAATATGGTGGTGAGCAGGCTCCACCCCGCCGGTGACGGCGATATCATCGTGCCGCAGAGGGGCCTGACGATCATCGGTTCCACCCAATACCTCTCGGACGACCCCGACATCGTGAGGATCCCCAATGGCGATATCTCGTTCCTCCTCGATTCAGCGGATGCCATGTTCCCCGGATTCAGCAGCCAGCCGCGCCATACGGCCTGGGCAGCTGCCAGACCCCTCTTCGGGGTCTCCGACACGACAGCGGATGTGCGGACGCTGAGCCGCGACTTCATGGCGGTGGACCACAGCACGGCGGACGGGATCCCCAACCTGGTGAGTATCGCAGGCGGCAAGGCCACGACGCTCAGGGGGATGGGGTCCGCTGCCGCCGAAATGGTATGCAGCCGCCTCAGCATCACGGAGCCCTGCAGGAGTGAAGAGTTCATCCTGCCGTCACACCGGGAGTTCATTGCAGGAGGCTATCATGGGAAGCAGTAGGAAATTCACCTTCACCATCAAACGCACGGGAGGGGACTCTGTCGATTTCACCCTCGAACTCGAGGAGGGACTCACCGTCCTCGATGCCCTCGAGGAGATCCGCTTCACGATGGATTCGACCCTGCAGTACCGCCATTCCTGCCATCACGGCTCCTGCGGTACCTGTGCCTGCCTCATCAACGGTACGGAGCGGCTGGCCTGCATGACCTTCCTCACCGGCCTGCCGGAAGGGCCCCTCACCATCGAACCGCTCCGGGGATTCCCCCTGGTAGCAGACCTCGTTGTCGACATCTCCTCGATGGTGCAGAGGATGCCGGTGCACTCCTACCTTCGGGAGAGCGGGACCGGCACAGGGGCCGTCCCTCCCGACAGCATAGCGGGATGGACCCGCTTCGAGGACTGCATCGAGTGCGGGAGCTGCATGAGCGCCTGCCCCGTGAGCGGCCCGTTCATCGGGCCGGCACCGCTTGCCGCAGTACACCGGGAACTGTCCAAGCGTGAGGAGCCCGAAGAGATCGAGGAGCTGAGAGCTGCCGCCTACGGTCCTGAGGGGGTCGATGCCTGCGAGAGCCATTTCGCCTGCAGCAGGGTCTGCCCTGCGGGGGTAGCCCCCGGGAAGCATATAACGCAGTTGAGGAGGGAGGCTGATGCTCTGTGAGATGATACGGGTCGTCGTGCATGACAAGATGCAGGATGGGTACAGCTACTTCCGGAGCGAACCGATCGGGGAGCACTTCGCGCAGGGGTTCACTCCTGAGCTCACCCCTGCGCAGATGCTCTCCCTCGGAGTCTTCGGCGGTGTCTACATGAGGGACTGCACTGATGAGTTCCCTCACTCCTGGTTCACCCATGCCGTGTTCAGCACAGGAGGTAAGGACCCCTCTCTCAACTTCTTCGGGGTTGATGCATCGAAGCCCCTGCAGTACTGGAGAGAGAAGGGGTGGATCCACCCGGATGACCCAAGGGGCTGGTTCCAGTGGTACTGCCGGTACTATATGGGACGGAGGGGTGAGGATGATGCGAGGCAGGTCACCCGCTGGAAGGCCATGAAACGTCATATTTCCCAGCTGCAGAAGCATTGCCCCAAAGGGGACCTCGGCTGCCGGCCTCGGCAGCGTCAGGCCCTGCTGCACTGGGCCTATGACAGCAGGAGGATGTAGGTGATCAGTTCGGGGAGTCTGCCTTGCGCTTCTTCCTGAGGATATAACCCGGCTGTACCGGGACTGAGGGCTTGATGAAGTAGGGTTTCCCATGGTCAGCCTTGCTGACCCGGTGGTACTCCTCATCAACGATCTCGTAAGCCTCATCAACCTCGAAGAGGATGTCGGGCCCGATGTATTCGATGGTCTCATGGTCTCGGATCTGGTTCTTCACGACCAGCTCATAATACCCATTCCCAGCCTCGTTCCCGATCGAGCCGAGGAAGAGGTACTCCCTGGCATAGCTTTGCTGGGTGGACTGCTCGATCTCCTCCTTTCCGAAGTAGAAGCCGGTGGAGTATTCCCTCCTGCTGACCTTGTACAATTCATCCCGGTAGCCGGCCCAGGTATCGGCGGAAGCCCCTGATTCAAGGGCATCGAGTGCCTTCCGGTAGGCTCGCGTGGTGACTGCTGCATAGTAGATGGACTTCATCCTCCCCTCGATCTTCAGGGAGTCGATGCCTGCATCCTTGAGGTCCTGCAGGTAGTCGATCATGCACATATCCTTCGATGAGAGGATGGAGGTGAATCCATCCCCCTCATAGATGGGGTAGTACTCTCCCGGGCGCTCCTTCTCCTCGAGGGCGAGCTCCAGCCCCTGGACCCGGTAGTCCCACCTGCAGGAGTGGGAACAGTCGCCCTGGTTCGCGGAACGGTCGGTCATGTAGCGGCTGAGGAAGCACCTCCCCGAGTAGGCGATGCACATGGCCCCGTGGACGAAGGTCTCGATCTCGAGCTCCGGGGCAGCATCCTTGATCGCCCTGATCTCATCGAGGGTGGTCTCCCTGCCGAGCACGACACGCTCGAACCCGAGGGAACGGTAGACCTTCGCTGCCTCTGCATTGATGCAGTTGGCCTGGGTACTCAGGTGGAGCGGGATCTGCGGGAAGCGCTCCTTCAGGAGCACCGCAGCGCCGAGGTCGCTCACAATGAACCCGTCGAGCGGGTACTGCTCGATGAGTTCGAACGAATCCCGCAGTTTTGCAAGGTCCCCGTTATGGAAGTAGATATTCACAGCCCCGAAGAGCTTCTTCTCTCCCTTGATCCTCTCGATCGCCTGGCGCTGGTCGTCATGGAAGTTCTCAGCGCGGGCACGCAGGGAGAAGCTGCTCAAGCCGATGTAGGCGGCATCCGCCCCGTAGGTGTAGGCGTAATAGAGTTTTTCCAGGTTTCCCGCAGGTGCTAACAGTTCCATACAGCCCTTATCCCTTCTGCTCATCCGGCTTCAGGTGGGTGAACGCGATGGCGAGCACCTCCTCGAACCGTGCTACGGCATGGAACTCGATCCCCTTCTTGATATGCTCCGGGATCTCATCGAGGTCGCGCTGGTTCTGTACCGGGATGATGATGGTCTTTATCCTATTCCTCCGCGCGGCGATGACCTTCTCCTTGAGCCCGCCTATCGGCAGGACCTTGCCTGTCAGGGAGAGCTCCCCGGTCATGGCGAGGTTGGATCGGATCTTCTTCCCGAAGGCGAGCGACATCAGGGTCGTCGCCATCGTGATGCCGGCGGACGGCCCGTCCTTCGGCGTAGCCCCTTCCGGGATATGGAGGTGGATCAGGTTCTTCTCGAAGAATGCGGCAGGTATGCCGTAACCTTCGGCGATGTGGCGAACGTAGGAGAAGGCGATACCCGCCGACTCCTGCATGACCTCGCCCATCTGCCCGGTGAGCTTGAGCCCGCCCTTGCCGGCGACGTTGACTGCCTCGATGAGGAGGGTGTCCCCTCCGAAGTTGGTCCATGCCAGACCGACGGCCATACCCGGACGCTCTGCTTTCTTGATCTCATCCTCACGGAAGATCGGTTTCCCGAGGTACTCCTCGATCGTGTCGCTCTCGATGACCAGCGGCAGCTCGACCTCCTCGGCGACCACCTTCCTGGCGACCTTCCTCAGGATCTTGTTCACTGACTTCTCGTAGTTCCTGACCCCGGCCTCCCGCGCATACTCATCGGCGATCCGTGTCATGGCCTTCTGCCTGAAGGTGACCTGGTCCTTGAGCAGGCCGTTCTTCTCCAGGGACTTCGGGATCAGGTAGCGCTTCGCGATGGCTATCTTCTCCTGGGAGATGTAGCCCGAGAGCCTGATCACCTCCATCCGGTCAAGCAGGGGCCTGGGGATGGTATCGAGGGTGTTCGCCGTCACGACGAAGAGGATCTGCGAGAGGTCGAACGGCACATCGAGGTAATGGTCCCGGAAGTGGGAGTTCTGCTCGGGGTCGAGGACCTCGAGCAGTGCTGATGAAGGGTCTCCCTGGAAGGAGCTCCCCATCTTGTCGATCTCATCGATCATGAAGACCGGGTCCTTTGTCTTTACGATCTTCAGGCCCTGGATGATCTTCCCGGGCATCGCCCCGACATAGGTCCTTCGGTGCCCCTTGATCTCAGCCTCATCACGCATGCCGCCGACGGAGAACCGGAAGAACTCCTTATTCAGGGCACGGGCGATCGAACGGCCGACCGAGGTCTTCCCGACTCCCGGGGGCCCGACGAGGCAGATGATCGATCCTTTCGTGTCCTTCTTGAGTACCCTCACAGAGAGGTACTCTATGATCCGGTCCTTCACATCCTGCATGCCGTAATGGTCCCGGTCGAGGACCCTGGTCGCCTTCTTCATGTTGAGGCTGTAGGGTGCCGGGTCTTCCCAGGGCAGGGTGGTCAGGGTCTCGAGGTAGTTCCTCGTCACAGAGGATTCAGCCGAGTTCGGGTCGAGGAACTGGTACTTCTCCAGTTCCCTCGATGCCTGCTCTAAGGCCTCCTCATTAAGAGGCAGGGACTCGATGAGTTCCTTGAACTGGTCGTAGGCCTGGGTCTTCGGGTCGTCGGCGATCCCGAGCTCCTGCTGGATCGCCTTGAGCTCCTCCCTGAGGAAGTAGTCACGCTGGTTCTTCTCGATCTTCTTGTTGATCCGGTTCTGGATCTTCTGCTGGAGCTTCATCAGGTCCTGCTCCCGCTTGATGAAGACGAGGACCTGCTCGAGCCGGTCCCTCACATCGATCGTCTCGAGGATCTCCTGCTGCTGCTCCCGCTCGATGTTCATGATCGAGGTGATGAAGTCGGCGATCTTGCCCGGTTCATCGATGTTCACCATGTTCAGCCGCATCTCCTCGGTGAAGAGCGGGTTCGACTTGGAGAGCTGCTTCATCTCGACGAGCAGGGACCTCGTCAGGGCCTTGATCTCATCCTCGTTCGTATGGACGGTGTCGAGGTAGTCGACGATAGCGGTGAGCGGTTTCTCCCCTGAGACGAAACGGCGTACCTGGAATCGCTTCATCGTGGAGATGAATATATTGAGTCCCCCGTCGGGGAGGTTGATCTTCTTGACGATCTTGGCCACGGTCCCGACCGTATAGAGGTTGTCGGGATCGTACCCGTCCTTCTCCGGGTCCTTCATCAGGATGAGCCCGATGAGGTTGTCCCGTGACATGGCTGCATCGATGACCGCTATATCTGCCTCCTCCTCGATGACGAGGGGCGTGAAGATCCCCGGAAAGATCGGGGTCCCGGTAAGCGGGATCATATAAAGATGGTGGGGAAGTATCTGGTTGATCGGCAGGATGGTATTCTCTGACATCCGTTCCTCCTCATTTAAAACTGTTTATGCATGTATAAATGTAATCAATCTGAGAGTAAGAGGAAAGCCTAAAACAGGCAATCTTCTTCTTATAACGATTGTATGAACCCGGTGAAGGCCCTGGCGGCGATCCGTGCGCCCCTCCCGTTGAGGTGGAGCCCATCCACCGTGAGGGTGAGTCCCCGCTTCCTGCTGAGTTCTGCGGCTTTCGCCTCGTCGTCGGCGATGAAGGCGGCATCCCGGACGAAGTTCCCAGGCTCATCCATGAAGTAGGTTCCCGGCGGTACCGGCTGGAAGCTGGAATAGGCCGTCTCGAGGACGCTTCCCAGCCCGATCAGCTGAGCACCAGCCTGAGCGGCAAGCTCCTGGACCCTGCGGTTGTACTCGGCCCTGATACCCTGTATCGGGGACGAGAGATCCTCCCCGACCGGCGGGATGTCCGTCACCGCGATGCGGTCAGGGGAGAGACCTGCCTCCGCTGCGGCAGCGACGATTCTGCCGAGCTGGCGGTCATAGACCGAAGCGAATGAAGCCGGTGACCCTTCAGGGGCTGTCCGCTCATTGACCAGCCCGGCTGCGGCCTCCCTGAATACCGGGTTCCCGCTCTGCAGGAGCCAGGGGAGCAGCACGTCATTGCTCCCGCACTCGATGATGATCCCCTCGAGCCCATCGGTGACCCTTCGCTGCTTCAGGTAGCGCAGGACCCGTTCGGTGACCCCCCGCATGGTATCACCGTCGATGCCCCGGATGAGGTAGTCCCGTTCAGGGAGGAAGGTGGTATACCCGATCCCGATGTTCCCCGAGCTCAGGCTGTCGCCTGCGATGAGGATCATGCGGTGCACCTCGGGTGCTGATGGATAACCAGTTCGTTCTGTACTGTTTCGGGCCTCTGCATCGAGGGGAGCCTCCTCTTTTCGGGATGATTGCGTGAGTATAGCAGATTGCAAAGAAATATCCCATATAGTAGAATCGATTCTTATGGGAGAGAACAGTATGGAGAGATACCCGGTATCATGCAACAAGGACTGCGGTGCAGGCTGTGCGCTGGAAGCGCACATCGAGGACGGCAGGCTGGTGAAGGTCGTCGACAACCCGAACCGTACCCGCTTCATGCAGGGCTGCGTGAAAGGCTACCGCATGCCCGAGATCCTCTACCATGGGGAGCGGCTCACTTCCCCGATGAAGCGGGTAGGTCCCCGCGGCGGGGAGGAGTTCGTCCCGGTCAGCTGGGATGAGGCCTATTCGCTGATCGAGGAGAGGCTCCTGCGTGTTACGCCCCCGCAGGTCATCAGGATCGGCGGTTCTGGCTCCTGCCGGGGAGCCCTCCATAACACCGGCTCGCTCACGAAACGGTTCCTCTCGTTACTTGGGGACTATACCGATACGAGGGGGAACTACAGCTGCGAGGTCGTCGATTTCATCAATCCCTACCTCTTCGGGACACGGGCGGTGGGTATCGACGTCAGGACCGTGCTCGATTCCTCATCGATCATCCTCTGGGGGTTCAACCCCCGCGATACCCGGTTCGGCTGCGAGACCGAGCAGGTCCTCCGTGAGGCGGGCACGCAGGGGATCCCCTGCCATGTCATCGATCCCCGGCATACCGACAGCGTGGAGCTGTGCCGGGGGGAATGGATCGGGATACGCCCCGGTACAGACTCCTACCTGGCAGCAGCGCTGGGTTACCTGTGCATCGAGAGGTTCCCTGGGCGTCTCAATGAGCTCGACCGATTCGCCATCGGCCACCATGAGGTCGCAGACTACCTCACCGGAAAAGTCGACGGGATAGCGAAGACACCGGAACTGGCCTCTGCACGTACCGGCATACCGATCGAGACCATCTACCAGCTCTTCGAAGCCCTTGCCGGTGACAAGCCGGCAGCGCTGCTGCCGGGACTGTCGCTCCAGCGGGCGCTCGGCGGTGAGAACCTCCAGAGGCTGCTGGTCTTCATCCAGCTCATGGCAGGGAATGCCGGGAAGAGAGGAGGCAGCATCGGCGGGGGACAGTGGAACCAGGTACCGAAGGTGAGGGCAGGGGCGATCGACAGCAGGACCACGGCCAACGGGGTCCCTGTCAACCGGTGGGCAGATGCCTTCCTGGAAGGGAGAGCCGGTGGGTATGCACATGAGTTGAAGGTGATCTACAATGTCGGGGGCAACTTCATCACCCAGAGCAGCGACACCACCAAGGTCAAGAAGGCGTTCATGAAGGCGGAGTTCGTCGTCACCCACGAGATGTTCATGACCCCGACCGCACGGTACAGCGACATCATCCTCCCGGTCGCCATGTTCCCCGAGCGTGAGGACCTCTGCTTTGCCAACTCCGGCCATCTCTTTTACTCGAGGCAGGTCGTAGAACCCCCAGCAGGGGTGAAGACCGACCTCCAGATATTCACCGACCTCTCAGGCAGGCTCGGGTTCAGGGAGGCTTTCACGGAAGGGAAGACCCCTGAACAATGGATAAGCGGGTTCCTTGCCGACAGCGAGATCGATGATATCGCGCGGTTCAAGGAGCTGGGGTTCCATGAGAGTGAGCTCAAACCCTTCGTCGCCTTCTCCGATTTCTTCACCGACCCCGGGACCTTCCCCCTCGAGACCCCGAGCGGGAAGATCGAGCTGGTCTCTGAGGCCTATGAGTCAGTCGGCGGGGATCGGTATCCCCTGCTGCAGGAGCCGTATACCGACAGCTCCTATCCGCTTGCCATGGTCACACCCCACCCGAGGAACCGGATCCACTCCCAGCATGCCCATATAGAATCGCTGAACCGGCTGCAGGATGACACGATCTGGATGAACCTGGAGGATGCGTCCGAGCGGAAGATCTCCCATGGTGATACCGTGAGGGTGGAGAGCCCCAACGGCTATACGGTTGGGACCGTATCGTTGAAGCATGAGATCGTACGCGGGACGGTCAGTACCTGCCAGGGGTTCTGGCATCGCGGGGACTCTCTCGGGGACTGCAACCATCTCACGTCGGATGTTTCCACCTCCCCCGCGAACGGGTCGAGGACGCACACGATCGCCGTCGAGGTGAGTCTGCCCCGATAGCGAAAAAAAGAACCGCTGTGAAAAGCGGTTCTTTTGAATTGGTGTGTCCTGCCGTACCTAGACGGTTGGACTCTCCGGTGCGATGTCCTTGCCGTTCAGCATGCGCTCGCCCTTGAGCCATCGTACACCGATGTAGCACAGCGGTGTGTCCAGGAGCGCGAAGGCGACCTTGAAGATCCAGTAGGGGATGATGAGCGAGAAGATGAACCCGGTGGTGAATTTGGGGCTTATATGGTAGAAGGCCAGGAACATGAAGATCGTGGTGTCGATGAACTGGCTCGTCATCGTCGAGAGGTTGTTCCTCAGCCACAGGTGGCGTCCCTTGGTCTTCGCCTTGAAGAAGTCGAAGGCGAACACATCATAGAACTGGCTGATCATGAACGAGACGATGCTCGCGAAGGTCATCCTGAGTGAACTCCCGAAGATCAGTTCATACTGGGCCTGGTTTCCCCAGGTCGGGTTCGCAGGCAGTTTGATGCAGAGCAGGATCATGACGAACATGAAGATGAGGATGCCTGATGACACTTTCACGAAGAACTGTGCCCGCTTCCTCCCGTGGACCTCGCCGATGATGTCCGTGATGAGGAACAGGAGGGGGACAAAGAAGATCCCGACTGATACCCGGACCCCGAACAGTGTCGTGATCTTTGACCCGAGTGTGTTTACGATTACCATCGAGCTGACGAACAATGCCAGCAGGACCTGCGTCTTGCGCTCCATCTGATTCATATGTGCTTCTTCCCTCCCGTTAGAAAGAATCAATGTCCTGTTCTTTCTGAGAGGAACGATACCCGATTCAACCTAAATAGTCAAACAGGAGCTGGTGAGTGGAGTACCATTCATCAGTTGAAAAACCTCCCATGATAAAAAAATATTTGTTGCAAATTGTTGCAAAGGCGATATAATAGAGTTCGTCAGACGGTTCATCCCGGGAATCTTGCCGGGCATGGGCTTCTATATGCAGGAGAGAGTCATGGAAGACAGGAAGTTGATCGTCATCGCGATCGGGGGCAACTCGCTCATCGAGGATGCGAAACATGTAACAGTAGCCTCACAGTATGAGGCGGCACGGAAGACCGCCGCCCATATCGTTCGACTGGCTTCGGAGGGGCATCGGATCGTGATCGCCCACGGGAACGGGCCCCAGGTCGGGTTCATCCTCCGGCGCGCGGAATACTCACGGAGGATCCTCCATACCGTCCCGCTGGACTCCTGTGTCGCGGACACCCAGGGGGCTATCGGCTATAATCTGCAGATGGCCCTCCATAACGAGTTCGCGAGGGCAGGTATGGCACGACCGGTCGTCACCGTGGTCACCCAGGTCGAGGTGGATCGTGACGACCCCTCCTTCGGCAACCCCACGAAACCGATCGGGAACTTCATGACCCAGGATGATGCGGAGTACCACCGGGACCATGACGGCTGGAATGTCGTGGAGGATGCCGGCAGGGGGTACCGGAGGGTAGTTCCTTCCCCACGGCCGAAACGGATCGTTGAGCTCGACTCTGTCAGGACGCTCCTCGACAGCGGAGCCATCGTCATCGCCGCGGGCGGCGGGGGCATACCAGTCACCATATCGGATGACGGGTCCTTCTCGGGTGCCGAGGCGGTCATCGACAAGGATTTTGCCGCCTCCCTCATGGCCACTGAACTCGGTGCGGACCTCTTCGTCATCTCGACAGCCGTTGAGCAGGTCTGCCTCAACTATGGGACACCGCAGCAGAGGAGCCTCGAACACATCTCGGTTGATGAGGCAAAGACCTATATCGATGAGGGCCATTTTGCCCCGGGGAGCATGCTCCCCAAGATCCAGGCTGTCGTCGACTTCATCGAGAAGTCGGGGAACACCGGTCTGATCACCAATCCCGCGAACCTGTTCGATGCGGTACACCACGGAAAGGGTACCAGGATCGAACCGAACAGATAGTATAGCCGTTTGAGAATCACCTTTGGTCCCTGCAGTGCATTCCCACCTGCGGGGATCTGTTGTATACTGCACGTACGCGGGAGGGACGATGCGAGAACAGAGACCGGATATCTTCATCAGCGAGGCTGTGGATGCCTTCATGCGAGCAGTGATGGAAGTACTCCCCGGAGGGGAGATCCTCATGGCCCTCCTGTATGGGAGTGCCGCATACGGTACCTTCCTCTCTAGACTCTCACCGGTACGGATACTGCTCGTCCTCGACGGCAGCCTGGAAGAACGGCTGGCTGCGTTCCCAACCCGGGTCTCCCTGATCATGCAGAAGTACCGGATCGAGGCCACAGTCCTCACCGAAACTGAGTTCCTTGACCCTGCGGGACAGCTCTGCTGCGAGTATGCCGACATGAAGGCAGTAGGGCGCCTCCTCCACGGTGAGGACCTCCTGGACCGGGTGAAGACAGACCCCGGGACCTGCACCGAACGGTTCATCGACCGGCTACGGCAGTCGATCATCTCCCTTCGCCAGCTCGCCCTCCAGTCAGAAGGCAGGAGGAGGGCCCTTGCCGACCGGTTCGGGAGGTGGTGTGAGAAGCAGCCGGCTCTGCACCGGGGGCTCCTGTACAGGAAGGATCCAGGACTCGTAGGAACGCTCATGGAGATGCCCCAGGCTGAACAGCTCCTGCTCCTGGAGAGCCAGTACGCCCTGGATCGGGGTGGGCTTGATGGGATCTATGAGTTCCTCGACCGGCCAGCCCCGGGGACGATCGATACCGGGCAGCTCATGGGGCTCCATACGGCATACAGCAGGCTGCTCGAGGCTCTCAGGCAGGAGGGATCGTGATGGCGTTCTCCACGAAGGATCCCCCGCGCTGGTTCAGGATGATCGTCGCGATCGCCCTGGTGATCCTGGCGGCAGGGCTCTTCCTCATCGTCACGCGTAACGGGATCGGCCGGAGGGTCGCCCGGATCGAGGCTGCTGATACGAAGATCATTGAACTGCTTGATGCCCGGTCGGAGAGTCTGGATGAACTCGTCCTTGCCCTGGAGGGTGAGGACGACCCCCTGCTCCAGGCTGCAGGCACAGCTCTAAAGCCGCTGCTCCTGCAGGACTCCACACTCCTGATGCACCCGGATGAGCGGAGTGCCTGGTATGATGCTACTGACCGGCTGGTCAATGAGGTCGTCCCTGCTGCAGTCGAATCGTATGGGAATGTGCTTCCCCAAGCCCTGCTCAGGCCTATCAGGGAGATCATGGACCAGGAAGAGGAACTCATCGAGTTCGTCGCCGTCTACCAGGAGGAACTCCTCCTCCATAGGCAGAGCCTGAAGTCGGTATTCAACCTGCCCGCCGCGGCGTTGATGCATCTTCCCGATTACCGGGAGTACAAGATCTCCGATGCCCTGAAGACGCCCTATTAGGGACGGCCGATCCCGTTTCGTACTAAATCGATCATGGAGTCGATCATTCGCTCCTCATCAATCTCAGGCCCGAAGTAGAGCTTCATCCGTTCATGGTAGTACTTCGAGGCGAATGAGAACTGCAGGATCATGGCAAGGCTGTCCAGGCAGAAGGCGGCTGCAGCAGGGTCGAGCTGCTCCCGCAGCTCCCCGGAACTGACTGCATCCTCCATGAGGATGCGGTAGGCTTCCGTGGTGACCTTCTCCATGCTCTCGGTAAGTTCCTCTGCGATATGGGAGAGCCCCTCCGTCGACACCTCTAAGTAGATCTGGTGCAGGTACCGGTACTCCCTGGCATAGGAGACTGCGGCCTTAAGCATCTTCCGGTACTTGTCGAAGAAGTCCCCGGGTTCCTGACGTACATCCTTCAGCACGCTCCTCAGAAGCATGACTCCCTCGTCGATGATGGCGAGGAAGAGCCGTTCCTTCGAGGAGAAGTAGCTGTACATGGATCCGATGCTGATGCCAGCCTCACGGGCTATGGTGTTGATGTTCGCCGCCTTGTACCCGTTCTTCGCGAACTCCTCGATGGCGATGGAGAATATATGCTGCTGCTTGGGCTTCGGGATGTTCGCGAATGTCCGTGAGTAGTGTTTCCCTGTCATGAGGCGGTCCTGTACTGCCCTGTCTTCAGGAGGACCAGGGTGCAGGCCTCGATGACCCGGATCCCGTGGTCCAGGAACCGCCTGGCAGCGGTCACTGACTCCGTCCCGGGGTTCATGATCACCCGCTTGGGCTTGATCCCTATGATGGCATCGATCTCGTCTTCGAGGATCCTTGGGTTGACGTAGAGGGTGACGGTATCGACCGGTCCTGGTACCTGTCCCAGGCTGGTATAGGTGCTGCACCCGAGGATCTTCCCGGCCTTCAGCGATACGGGAAGAGCGATATGGTTATATTCCTGCAGGAGTGCCATCGCCTGGTAGGAATACCTCCACGGCTTCGGGCTTGCTCCCAGGACGATGACCCGTTCTGTCATGGTCGTGTTTCCTTCCTGCCGGAGACCTTCCCGATGTACCGGGAGATCCCGAAGCAGATATGCAGTGGTGCGATCATGGCGATCGAGAGCTGGTTCCGCTGGCCGATGATGGAGAACGCAAAGAGCAGCAGCAGGGCGGCAGCGAGCAGGGCTGCGACGGTCCAGAACAGGTCCATCAGCCGCAGGTGCCGTTCAGGCCTCTTCGAGAACAGCATCATCACCCCCAAGACCCCGATCACGAGCATCAGGGGGTTGAGCAGCATGATGTTCCAGTTCCCGTAGGTCACGTCATGGTCCGAGAAGAACATCATGAAGAAGAGGATCGATCCGAGAACCCCGCCAAAGAGCCCGTAAGCGGCTTGGAAAGCTCCGAGGATGCGAAGCGCGGCTTTCGTGCGGCGTCTCTCATAGACTACCTTGAGTAGCAGGACCAGGAGGCCGGCGGCAAGGCTCACGATCAGGGCTGAAGGCCATTTCGGCGACCAGGTATCGGGGACCGACGGCCTGGCGGCAACCTGCGCCAAGATCTCATGATCCGTTGCGATCAGGCTGCTGTCACCGGCCCCATCCGTAAACGAGAACTGCAGCAGGGCCCGCTCCATCCGGTCGGGGAGGAACATCTCATCCCAGAGGGTCGTCTCGCCGTCGATGACCCCGCTCTGCAGGAAGTTGAGGACGAAATCGATGAAGAGGTGGTTCCCGGAGTACCTCCTGATATGCTCCCGGTAGGAGTATGCAGAAGGTATCGCCTGGGCCCATTCCTTCAACTGTCCGTCGGTCCCGAGGTCTAGGATGTCCCTGATCTTGGTCGAGCAGTTGTTGTAGTAGTGGTGGTAGAGGTAGGTGCTGTTCTCCGGCTGGACGTGGTCGACGAGTGCCTCGAAGAGCCTGAGCCTGTTCTCCGGCGGGAGGTCGAGCGTGATCATCGAGACGTTCCGTCCTGAGTTCACCGCCTGCCTGATCCGGGACTCAGCTGATGAGGCGATCACCTGGTAGTAGAGTCTCCCGAAGGCGAAGTTCCGGTAGAAGTGGTCTTTCATGAAGTCGAAGACGCCGAAGTCGAACATATAGGAACGGTCAGTCAGCTCATCGTCCACGATCAGTCCGACATGGCCATACCAGAGGTATACAGGATCGCCCTGCCCGAGGGTCATGAGCCGTATCGTGAGGTATTCTCCGCGGGTCTTCTCCTCCGCTGCCGATACGCTGAACGAGACGGTGCACAGGAGCAGCAGGGCTAGGAGGATGAGCTGTCTTCTTCTCATGGGGCACATCATAGCATGAAGGGGGGAGTTGTCAAAGAGAGCAGATCCTCTATGAGATGATATATTTCCTCGTCAGGGTCATGACCTGCTCGGTAACTTCCGCATTGCTGAGGTAGGAGGAGAGCTTCAATGGCCTCTTGCCGTCAACGAGTACTTCCCCTGAATGGAGACGCTTTCTCTTGCAGGTGAGGCTCGTCAGCACGGCATGTGCCGTCTTGGTCGGGCTTTTGGAGAATCGGTTCTTCATCCGGATCCCCATCGGGACCCGCTTCAGCTGCGAACGGGGGATCTTCATCTGCGGGGAGAGGATCCCGCAGACGGCGATGCCCGATTCCTTGAGCTGGGTGGCGAGGTATCGCAGGAAGAATATCTGGGCGAGCTTCGCATGGTGGTATGCCGGCAACCCATGATAGTGATGGTCCCTGAACTCCGGGTCCTCGAGCTGCACCTTCTCCCTCCTGTTCTTCAGGGCATCTCTGGGTACCGGTATGATGACCCGTGCATCAGAGGATTCCTTGAGCAGCGGCAGCAGGAGCCCGGTGAGGACCACCGGTCCCATATGGTAGGCCGCCCAGTTCCGCTCGATATTGTCATCGGTGTACTGCTGCTTCTTCAGTGTCAGGTAGTCGAGGGAATCATTGAACACGAGGTGGTCGAGCTGCTTCACGTTATACCGGAAGTCAGCGGCGAACTTCCTGATGGACTTCTGGTCGGAGAGGTCGAGCGGATGGCTCGTGACTGAGTGGGACTTCGCCTTCCTCCCGATATCATCGGCAAGAGCCTTGCCGGTCTCCTCATCCTGTGCAGTGACCAGGACCACATACCCGCGTTTTGCCAGGGAGAGGGCAAGCTCCCTGCCGTACCCGGTCTCTGCATTGGTAACGATGGCATAATACTGCGTGTTCGTTTTCTTCATACCCTATTTTACGACTAACAAATTGGCGGTGCAAGGCAGGACGGAGCAGTTTTCGTACGATTGTGAAACTATTCGCGGGCAGCGCCTTGTTGTATTTCACCCTGTATTTTGATACTATGACCGGAACATATGATCGTCCACTGTGGATGAGGAAGAGGTAACGCATGAAAGCTGTAGAATTGGCAAAGTCCTATGACCCGAAGGAGTTCGAGGACAGGATCTATACAGAATGGAAGGGGCAGGGGTATTTCAGGCCTGAACGGTCAGAACGGACAGAGGGGAAGGACCCCTTCGTCATCGTGATCCCCCCGCCGAACGTTACCGGCGTCCTCCATATGGGACATGGGCTCAACAACTCCCTGCAGGATATCCTCATCCGGTACAACCGGATGCTCGGACGGCCGACCCTCTGGGTCCCCGGGACCGACCATGCAGGGATCGCCACCCAGAACGTCGTCGAACGGCAGCTGAAAGCCAGGGGTACCTCCCGTCACGAGCTCGGACGCGAGGCCTTCGTCGAGGAGACCTGGAAGGTGAAGAAGAACCACCATGAGATCATCTCCAAGCAGTTGGAGAAGATCGGGGCTTCCTGCGACTGGGAGCGGGAGCGGTTCACCCTCGACGAGGGGCTCTCCGCAGCGGTCAGGGAGGTCTTCGTCTCCCTCTATGAGCGGGGACTCGTCTACAAGGGGAACTACCTGGTCAACTGGTGCCCGAACTGCGGCACGGCCCTGGCTGACGATGAGGTCGAGCATAAGGAGATCCCGGGGAAGATGTACCACATACGGTACCCCTTCGCTGACGGGTCAGGACATATAGAGATCGCCACCACCAGGCCGGAGACCCTGCTCGGGGACGTCGCGGTCGCGGTGAACCCGCAGGATGAGCGGTATGAGGGGCTCGTCGGCAAGCTGCTGAACCTGCCCCTGACCGACCGGCAGATCCCCATCATCGCTGACAGCTACGTCTCCATGGAGTTCGGTACCGGCATGGTGAAGATCACCCCGGCACACGATCCCAACGACTGGGAGATCGGGAACCGGCACAGCCTGGAGCGGATCAACATCCTCAACCCGGACGGGACGCTCAACGTCAATGTCCCCGAGAAGTACCAGGGCCTTCCCGCCAAGGATGCGCGCAAGCTCGTCGTCAAGGACCTGGAAGCCCTCGGACTCTTCATCAAGGATGAGAACCATACCCACCAGGTAGGCCACTGCTACCGCTGCGATACCGTCATAGAACCCTATCTATCCGACCAATGGTTCGTGAAGATGGAATCGATGGCCAAGATGGCCCTCGAGGCCTGGGAGAAGAGAGATATCATCTTCTACCCCAGGAAGTGGGAGAATACCTATACGCACTGGATGCGGAACATCAGGGACTGGTGCATCAGCCGCCAGTTGTGGTGGGGACACCGGATCCCTGTCTGGTACTGCGAGGAGTGCGGGGAGATGATGGTCCTCAGGGAAGACCCCGAGAGCTGCACGAAGTGCGGGTCCGCGAACATCCGGCAGGAAGAGGATGTGCTTGACACCTGGTTCTCCTCCTGGCTGTGGCCCTTCTCGACCTTGGGCTGGCCGGAGAAGACCGAGGACCTCAAGGACTTCTTCCCGACGAGCACCCTGGTCACGGGGTACGACATCATCTTCTTCTGGGTCGCCAGGATGATCATGTCCTCGATGGAGTTCCTCGGTGAGGTCCCTTTCCGTGATATCTACATCACCGGCTTGGTCCGTGACCGGCAGGGGAGGAAGATGTCCAAATCCCTCGGGAACGGGATCGACCCGCTCGAGGTCGTCGACCTCTACGGGGCCGATGCTATGAAGTTCACCCTCTGCTTCCTCGCAGCGCAGGGACAGGACATCCTCATAGACATGGACTCCTTCAAGTTCGGCTCGAAGTTCGCCAACAAGATCTGGAACGCGACCAGGTTCCTGCTGATGAACCTCGAGGGGAAGGAGCTGCTTCCCGTGGATACGATCGAGCTCAGGGACCTTGACGGATGGATCTACCACCGGCTCAACGAGGCCGCGAAGCAGGTAGAGCAGGCCATGAAGGTCTACCGCTTCAACGATGCCTCCCAGGCTGTCTACGAGTTCTTCTGGAACGACTACTGCGACTGGTACATCGAGGCATCCAAGGGGTCGCTCTACAGCGAGGACCCCGCTGAACAGAGCCGTGCGCTCTCCCTCCTGCTCGACGTGCTTGCCGAGGCTATGCGGCTGCTGCATCCCTTCGTCTCCTTCATCACCGAGGAGATCTACCAGAAGCTGCCGAATACCGAAGGTTATGTGATCAGCGCTGATTACCCCCGATACACGGAGAAGCGGGTATATGAACTCTCAGAGAAGCGGTTTGCCATGCTCCAGGATGTCATCAGGAGCGTCAGGACCCTTCGCAGCGAGTTCTCGCTCCCGCCGGAGAAACGGGTGCGCGTCATCGTGAGGCTGGAAGGTGAAGATGAGGTCTCATCCTATGTGAAGGGACAGGAGGCTATGATCAGGCAGTTCGTCAACGCTTCGGAGGTGACGATCGGTACCGGTGAGTTCGACCTCACCGACAGCGTGCCGGTTGCCGGTGCAGGGTTCGAGGCTTTCGTCTTCGTCCGTGATGCCATCGACATACCGAAGGAGATCGCGAAGCTGGAGAAGGAAGCAGGGAAGCTGGAGAAGCAGCGGATCGGGGTGGAGAAGAAACTCGCCAACGAGAACTTCCTGTCGAATGCCCCTGAGGCTGTCATCGAGAAGGAGAAGAGCAAGCTGAAGGAGTTCACCGACCATCTCGATAAGATAGCTGCGCACCTGCAGATGCTCCAGAATGTGTAGGGGGTGACCCCGGACACATAAAAAAAGGACTCAACACCGTTGAGTCCTTTTCTATTCACGAAAGTACCAGAGGTCTACAGTTCGTTCTTAGCGTCCTGAATCTCTTTTCGTCTTTCTTTTGCAAGTTTGCCAAGTTCACCAAGTGCCTTTCTTGCACGTGTAGCCGACGCCTTTACGCCTTTCCCTTCAAACTTCTGACTTTCTGCAATATAGATCTCATACTGTTCAACGATTTGTTCATGTAAGCTCATGTGAACCCCCTTGGTGGTATTTTGATTATACATAAAATAATATCACAATACCCTGATTATGCAAGGTTATTGTAAAGAATTATGCATTCAAGATACTTAACAAGTATCTTGAGTGATGGTTACAACCTGTAACTAGCTGTAAGTATAGACTATTAGTGTCCAAACGTATATAACAATTAAAAAAAGATTTACGAAATCAGCGATCTATGATATAAAATAAGAAATTTATCCATATCTAATTGCGGACAATTGCAAATTATCGTAGAATATATTAGAAATAGTACTATATAGAGATAGAAAATTTATAGATACATAATTTCTGTTTTAGTTTGTTGCAAATAAGAAGGAGAAGCCATGAAAGAGTCAGCAGTAATTCGCTATATCAAAGAGGTCGGCGTCGAGCAGGTCAACACTGGTTGTTTGAACTACATCACCAGTCTCGAGAAGGTCAGGGAGGTCAGCCCGGAGGTTGCCTCATCGATCGTGAAGGAGCTCGAGGACCAGCGGTCGAACCTGAAACTGATCGCGAGTGAGAACTATACCTCACTCTCGACCCAGGCGGCGATGGGCAACCTGCTGACTGACAAATATGCGGAAGGCTTCCCCTACCACCGCTTCTACGCCGGCTGCGACAATGTCGATGCCATCGAGGCGCTGGCTGCCGAGAAGGCCTGTGAGATCTTCGGTGCAGACCATGCCTACGTGCAGCCGCACAGCGGGGCTGATGCCAACCTGGTAGCCTACTGGGCGATCCTCTCGACGAAGATCGAGACTCCTGCCCTGGAAGCTCTCGATGAGCTGAACCCGGCGAACCTCTCCCGTGAGGACTGGGATGTGGTCCGGGAGAAACTCGGGAACCAGCGACTGCTCGGCCTGGACTACTATTCAGGCGGGCACCTGACCCATGGGTACCGTCACAACATCTCAGCCCAGATGTTCGATGCCTACAGCTACAGCGTCAGTAAGGAGACCGGGCTGCTCGATTATGACGAGCTCGAAGCCCTTGCTGAAGAGATCAAGCCGCTGATCCTCCTCGCGGGATACAGTGCCTACCCGAGACTCATCGATTTCAGCAGGATGCGGGAGATCGCTGACAAGGTCGGGGCAGTCCTCATGGTCGACATGGCTCACTTCTCCGGACTCGTAGCCGGTAAGCAGATGACCGGAGTCTACAACCCGGTAGCCTATGCGGACGTGGTCACCACCACCACCCACAAGACCCTGCGGGGGCCGAGGGGCGGTATGGTCCTCTCGACGAAGGAGTTTGCAGAAGCCCTGGACAAGGGATGTCCGATGGTGCTCGGCGGGCCGCTTCCCCACATGATGGCTGCCAAGGCTGTGGCCTACACCGAAGCCCTTACTGAAGAGTACCAGGCCTATGCGAAGAAGATCGTCGAGAACTCACGTGCACTCGCAGCAGCCTGCATCGAGGAGGGGATAACGATCGCTACCGGCGGGACGGACAACCACCTGATGCTTCTCGATGTACGATCCTTCGGCCTCAATGGCCGACAGGCTGAGAGCGTGCTCCGGGAGTGCGGTGTGACACTGAACAGGAACGCGCTTCCCTTCGACCCGAACGGCCCCTGGTACACCAGCGGCCTGCGAATCGGGACTCCTGCTGTCACCACCCTGGGAATGGGAGTAGAGCAGATGAAGGAGATCGCAGCGATCGTGCGCCTCGTCCTCGAGGGAACTGAGCCGCTGATCCTGACCAAGGGGAAGAATGCCGGGAAGCCGAGCAAGGCAAAATACACGATCGACGACGCTGTCATCAGCGAGGCAAGGTCACGAGTGAAGGCACTGCTCGATCAGTACCCTGTCTATCCCGAGATCGATCTCGGATTCCTGAAGGAAGAGTTCTTCATCGCCACATAGTGTGTGAGCCTACAGTCAAGAAGCCGGGGGAGACCCCGGCTTCTTGCGTCCCAGGCCGTCATCTGCTCTGCACGAATTCCCATTCCTGTGTTTTTTCATACTATTCTCACGATTTTCTGGTATAATGAGCTAATTTCTTACAGAAAGCTCGTAAGGAATTAGCTTTGGAAGTTTTTGATACCACGATATAATCTTACTAAGACGTAGCACTATGTAGGAAAAACTTCTGATCCGTAGAGGATTCATGATGAATGGTCAAAAGGGAGGTTTCATGAAACGTATTATGGTTATCGCACTGCTGTGCCTGTTCGCCATACCGGCACTTTCTGCAGCGATCACGGGGGCTCTGGCAGATGCAGATGCCCTCTATGATGCTGAACAGTATATCGAAGGGTATGCCCTCATGGAGGATACCCTCGGCAAGGCTGCGAATGACAGTGAGAAGGCGGAAGTCTACTGGAGGCTCTCTCGGTTCAAGCTCTTCATCACCGATGATGAGGAACGGGACGGCGTTGATAAGAATACCCTGTTGAAGCATTTCGACGAGGGTCGGGAATTCGCTGAGAAGGCGATCGACCTGAAGCCGTCTGCTGATGCTTACTACTGGAAATCGTCCAATGTCGGCAGGTGGGGTGAGACCAAGGGGATCCTGGACTCGCTCTTCAAGGCTGACCCGATGAAGAAGGACCTGCTGAAGGTCATCGAATATGACAAGAATTATGCCGATGCATGGTATGTCTTCGGTCGCCTGCATCTTCTGCTGCCCGGCTGGCCGCTCTCATTCGGAAATGTGGTATTCTCCGTCTCCTTCGCGAGAAAGGCCATAGACGCCTATGCCGAGGATGACCTGAAGATCTCCTACTACAAGAGCCTTGCTGAGACGTTGTGGAAACGGAACTGGAAGCAGCGGGACCGGAAGGGGAAGATCGAAGGGGAGGCAAAGAACTACAAGAAGAAATCTGCAGAGTTCGAGAAGATGTGGTACTTCGAGGGCGAGCTCGGTGCAGATTACCGGCCGGAGTACACCAATAAGCGGCTGCAGGACATGGGAGACCAGGAAGAGGCCCTCATCATCGTCAACTGGCTCATCGACCAGTACAACGCTATGCCGTCCCCGTCCAAGGGAGACAAGAACAACATCGATGAGGTGAAGGAACTGCTTGACGAGTGGACGTAGGCAATAACAAATCCTCATGAATGAGAAGGTCCGGATCGTTAAGATTCGGGCCTTTTACTATCAGTGGTTATGGGGAATCCTATATACAAGATATTGATTCAGACCTTCCCATGAAAAACGAGAATCTGTCATCCGCCGGTGCTTGCCCGCTCAATGAGACTGCAACTCATCTTTATCTCGTTTGAGACAGTAGACTCCGAGCTAATCGACTCAATGAGAAGTCTTGCGCCATGTGCTCCCATTTCATAATGCGGTTGCTGCAAGGTTGTTACAGGTATCGGCCAAAACGCTGAGAATTCACGATTGTCAAATCCTACTATCAGGATGTCCTCAGGGACACGAAGACCATGATCGATGGCTGCCTGGATCGCTCCGCACGCAATATAATCATTTGCACAGAACAGACTGTCCATCTCCGTATTGTTGTTTATGAATGATTCCATCATCCTGTATCCGCCATCAAAGATAAAAGGGCCGTGGAGAATCTTTGAATCCGGGATCACTAAACCTTTCTCAGCCAGAGCATCTCTGAATCCCCTGACGCGGTCATCGCTTGCGACTCTTCCCTGCGGCCCGCTGGCTATCACCGGAAAGCGGGCACCCTTCTTCCACAGGTGATCTGCGATATCTTTTCCTGCCGTATAGTTGTCAGGCATGATACTGGGCATAAGGCCTTTGAATTCCCTGTTTATGGAAACAGCTGGCTTACCGAGAAGGTCGATAGATTTTTCCGTATTTGATATCAGGATACCAAAGCAGAGAATGATACCATCGACTTTACGGTTATTGAGGAACTTAATAGCTTCATTGATATCATTCTGGAACTCGGCACCCGAAGCTAAGATGAGATGATTCTGATTCGGGACCAGGATCGATTCAACACCTCTTATGGTTTCGATGATGAATGGTTCGGTTATATCATCAGCGTATAAGCCAATGATTCCAGTGCGGGAGGACTTCAAGGCTTGTGCATTCGGGTTGGGGACATAGCCAAGTTCCTCTATCACCGAGAGTACCCGGGCTCTGGTCTTTTTGTTTACCGGGCGGTTTCCTGACAGTACCTGACTTACGGTAGTAGGGGAGACATTTGCTTTTTTTGCGACATCGGTAATCTTGACCATAATCAAAACGTATCTGATATTCTAGCTGCAGTCAATAATGTTTATACCGAAAAAATAGCTTGACAAAACCATTTGCGTAGGATATAAACAATATATGCAAAACGTTTTGCATATAAATTTCATCCATTCCCGGAATGTGCCTGAGAAGGGGTGGTTTTCCGGTAATGGATGAATGTAATCTAAAAAGGAAAAGGAGAGTATTAGTTATGGGTAATTCATTTAGGACTTTGGGACGCTTCTCCGCATTGATCCTCATCTTTTTTGTTCTGGGTATAGGAAATGCTATAGCCGGAGGAACGGCTGAGAAAGAGGAAATTAAGACCCTTGAGATGTTCTGGTTTGCTGACGGAGTAGAAACACAGGTAATGAAAAAGTTGATTGAACAGTATGAGGGGCTAACTCCAGGGATCAAGATTGAACTTATCGAAGTTCCATTCGAGGATGCTTTGAATAAGATCATGATGTCTGTAAGCGGTGGAGAACCCCCAGCTTTGGCAAGAACGACTGAAGGTCTTTTAAGTAATATCAACGAAGCTACGATCAATCTTAAAGACTATGTTGCTGACGGCGATGCTTTTCTTGATCAGTTTTTGCCGGCGATCCAGAATTACTTCGTGATAAACGGGAAAATGTGTGCTGCACCAACTGATGTCACAGCAAACGGACTTATCTATAATAAAACAGCTTTTGATCAGGCTGGTGTTTCGGTTCCTCAGTCACCGGATAACATATGGACCTGGGAAGAGTTTGATGCGGCATTGAAGAAAGTCGTAGCCAACAGCGATGTGCGTTATGGCTTTGTGATCGATAACCCGACTCACCGCTGGTCCACCATGCTGTATGAATTCGGTGGACGATTTGTTGATCAGTATGGTCCAGCTTTCAATTCTCCTGAATCCATCGCTGCTGTCAATTTTACCAAGAAGATGTTTGATGATGGGGTGATCCCTAAGTCCACCTGGTTAGGCGGAGAGAACCCGAATAACCTGTTCCGCTCCGGACAGGTCGCAGCACATCTCTCAGGAAGCTGGATCCTTGCGAATTACCGGGATAATATTACGGATTTCGAGTGGGGTGTTACCTATCTCCCAAAGGAAATGTATCGTTCATCAGTACCCGGTGGGAAACAGATCGCGGCATTCAAAGGTTCCGGAGTTGAGCAGGAAGCCGCTGATTTTATCGCATGGGTAACGGGACAGGAAGCAAATGCACAGTTCTGTGAAGATTCCCTTTTCCTGAGCCCAAGGCTGGACAATGCAAATCTTGAATATTCCTTTGGGAAGGAATACTTCTCCATCTTTGCGAACGAACTCGCCAATACGGTTCCGGCGGCAAGTTTTGACTGGGGATATCCTGGGTTGATTGCCAGTATCAGAACAGCCCTTATCGACGGTATGAAAGCCGTGATATCAGGGGACACCTCAACTGAAGATTTTGTGCAGGAAGTGGACGAAGCAGCTTCGAGTATTTTCTAGAACACGGTATACCGGGTTATACTGAGTCTGGTGCAGGATTTGTCATATAGGCTTTTGTTATCAGCGGGTTCTGCACAGACTCAAATTTTTTTAAGGAAGAAGAATTACATGAAGAAAACTAGGAATGTATCACTGGAAAGAAGATTCTTCCCTTATATCATGATACTGCCGAATTTTTTTATTTTTGTAGCATTCGTTATCATTCCAGCGGGTTTTGGCTTTTTTTATGCCTTGACTGACTGGAGTGGTTTAGGGGCTATGTCATTTATTGGAATGGAGAATTTCATCCGTCTGTTTCATGATGGGAAATTCTGGACGGCGATCCTGCGGAATCTATATTATATCACGCTCTCGTTGCCATTCATCATGATGGTCCCTTTGCTCCTTGCCGTATTGATGACTCAGGATGTCAAAGGACAAAGTGTATTTCGGGCAATTTTCTACTGGCCTTCAATGATCTCCTACATAGTCGTCGGGATTTCGTTTCGATTCATCTTTGGAGACAATGCAGGGATCATAAACTACTTTCTGGAGCTATTACACCTTGGGAGGGTCGAGTGGCTGACAAACAAATTCACAGCACTGCTAGTCGTTTCCATGGCTACAGTATGGTCGAGATCCGGTTTTTACATGATAGCCTATATAACGGGGCTACAGAGCATTCCGATGTCGACGTTTGAGTCAGCCAGGGTTGATGGGGCGACTCCAATCCAAACGTTCTTTCGCATAACCCTGCCTCAATTGCGGCCGACAACATTCCTTGTCATGATCCTCGGCTTGATCGACCTCTTCAAGGCATATGGGCTCATTATTGCCCTGACTGAGGGCGGACCCGGGACCGCTACGAAGTTCGGTGTCCAATATGTTTACGAACGGGCATTCCAGGAATTAGATATGGGCTATGCAAGTGCCTTATCGGTTGTCATGTTCCTTCTTATGGCAGGCTTCACAATCATACAATTCTATCTCAACAAAGAGGGACAAAACGATGAAAACGCATAATAAAATTGTCATTCTGTTGTCCGTCCTTATAAGTATCATTTTCCTCTTTCCAATACTATGGGTCACTATGTCTTCATTTAAAGGGGGATCGGAACTGTTCCGATGGCCTCCGACGATATTCCCTGTTAACCCCGTCTTGTCAAACTACACGACAGTCTTGTCCTCTACAAATTTTTTCCAGACGTTCTATAACAGCTTCATGGTGGCTTCGATGTCCACACTCCTTACGGTGATCATCAACACCATGGCTGGATATGTGTTTGCAAAGTACCAGTTTCGGGGAAACAACTTTCTGTTTTTACTGTTCTTGTCAACTCTGATGATACCTTTAGAGGTCGTGATGATCCCTATCTTCCAGGTAGTTAAGTTCTTCGGGATGTACAACAGCTTCCTTGGCTTGATTATCCCGCCTGCGGCAACCCCTGCAGGAGTGTTCCTTGTTCGGCAGTTCTTCAAGGGTGTCCCAAATGAACTGATGTCAGCTGCCAGGATCGACGGAGCCAGGGAGAGTGTGATCTTCGTACGGATCATGCTGCCGATCGCGAAACCAGTTATGAGTGCTTTGGCTATTTTTTCCTTCCTGTGGCGATGGAACGACTATCTTTGGCCGCTATTGGTTGTAAGAAGCACGAAACGTTATACTCTTCAGCTGGCACTGGCAAACTACTCAGGGGAGTTCACGGTTGACTGGAACAGTCTGCTGGCAATGTCTGTCATAACGATGATTCCTGTACTCATTGTATTCCTTGTGTTCCAGAGGACGTTCATCAAGGGGATTGTGACTTCAGGCCTCAAGGGTTAGGGGAAAGTGTATGGAATTTTCGTATTGTAACATAAAAAACGGCATTTACTTCAGAAGATTGGATGACCAATGCCGTATCACCTTCCTCCAGGAGGGGATCGTCCGGATCGAATATGCTTTCAAGGAGGCAGATTTCGACAATCATATAAAAGGGGCTATCCTTCGCACTGAGAGAACAGATCATGCAGCATATCTGGACGATGAGATCATCATCGTGGATGAGTTACCGTTCCAGGTTTCCGAAGAATCCGGGTTGATAACGCTTACCAGTTCCGATCTGATCATCGTTATTGATACATGCGATTTCAGCTTGAAGATCTTGGACCATACAGCCCGTGTTCTGCATCAGGATATACCAAAACGATCATATTATATCGACAAGAATGATGTTCGTTATCATACGTTCATGAAGCTCGGGTATCGGGGATTTTATGGGCTGGGGGATAAGTCCGGCTTGCTAAATAAGGATCATCGTCGTTTCAGATTATCGACCAATGATGCCATCGGGTATGACAGTGAGAATTCAGATCCATTATATAAACATATCCCGTTCCTGATCCTGCGAGACCCGGAACAGGATATTTCATCGGGTATCTTCTATGACGTGACTTGCGAATCTGAATTGGATGTTGATTGTGAGCGAAGCGGATACTGGGGGAAGAAGATCGAGTTCAAAACTTTCGGGGGGCAATTAGATTATTATTTCATCCACGGCGACAGTATTCGACAGGTCGTAAGGAAGTTCACTGATATCACTGGGAAAACCCGTTTGCCAATCTACAAGAGTCTCGGCTACCTTGCATCGACTATGTACTACACGGAACTGAAAGAACGATCAGATTCCGGTATCCAGCGATTTTTACAGTCTCTTGATGAGGACAGGTTCCCCCTGGACGCTTTCCATATGTCCAGCGGGTATACCGCTCTGAATGGGAAACGCTATGTTTTTCAATGGAATAGTCAACGTTTCCCCGATCCTGAAGCGTTTGTTTCCTGGCTAAGAGAGCATCAGATTTTCTTGTCCCCAAATGTGAAACCGGCACTTCTCACCGATCATCCGCTATATGAAGAGTTCAGGGAGGCGGGTGCCTTTATCGAAGACGGGCGATTGAATACACCGATCACTGAGCGATTCTGGGGAGGAGATGCTTCCTTGGTGAATTTTGCCAGTCCGGCAGGGCGATCCATGTGGAAACGGTATCTTGGCCAATCTCTCATCTCTCTGGGAATACACTATTTCTGGAACGATAACAATGAATATGAAATAGCTAATGATGATGCCGTAATCGAGTATGGCGGAGGTGAGTTCCCTGCAAAGGATCTGAAATCTCTTCAGGCGAATCTGATGGCAAAGACAACGATCGATGCTCTCAGAAGCCATAATTCCAATATGAGGCCGTTTGTCCTTAGCCGTGCTGGGTATGCAGGCATACAGAGGTATGCTCAGACATGGACCGGTGATAATTACACAAGCTGGCATAGTCTCAAATTCGGGATACCGATCCTGCTGGGACTGGGGTTGTCGGGGATAGCAAATGCAGGATCGGATATCGGAGGGTTCATGGGGCCGGCACCAAATCCGGAACTGTTTGTCCGGTGGGTCCAGCATGGAGTGTTTCATCCCCGATTCTGTATTCATTCATGCAATGAAGATAACACTGTCACAAATCCGAACAATTATGGTGCCTATAATGATCTCATCAGGCAGGCATTCGACCTTCGGTATTCACTGGCCCTTTACCTGTATTCTCTATTCAGGATCGCCTCGATCGAAGGAGACCCGGTTATGAGGCCAATGATCTATGAGTTTGAGAGGCATGATGCGTACCTGGATAATAGCTTCGATTTCCTCTTTGGGCCGTATCTTCTTATTGCGAATGTTGTGGAAGAGGGTGCCGTTACGCGGCAGGTATTGCTGCCGGGGCCCTGTGTCTGGCATGACTGGAATACTCATAAGGTATACCATGTAAAGAATCAATATGAGCAGGTGCAATTGGAAGTTGGGCTGGAAGACATCCCAATTTTCTACCGGCAGGGGTGTATCATTCCCATCATCAAACCCGGTAGACGACTGTCGACAGATATCGAGACCCTCTCACTGTTAATTGAATGTTCTGAAGCCGGAGCTTTCACGATGTATCTGGATGATGGGGTTTCCAATCGGTATCAGCATGGAGAGTTCCTGGAAACTGAGATCAGCACAGAGATCGATGGGGATACGGTCAAGATCCATATCTCAAAAACAGGATCATTCCCAGACCCTGTCAAGCAGATCGATATCATGTGTTCCGGACGGTCATATGCCCCTAAAAATGTTACAATCAATCGTGAAGAGTCTGTATGCTGTCAATATGAACGTGAGTTCAGAACTTGTATGAAAGCCTTTTGGTACGATATCACCAAAGGGCTGACATGCATCCGAATGATGAATGAAGCTTCTCTAGAGATTGAATTGGACTATAGGATACATGATCTGGTGGGGTATGATGGAAAGGAGAACTCCCTATGATTCCTGAAATATTCGGATATGGGACCGGATTCTATGCTTGGGAGACAGAGCGGAGGATTAAGATATTAGATCTTTTTCAGGAACATGTATATGGATATACTCCCTCGGTTGAATGCTTGCAGGTAGACCATACTCTGGTACGAATTAACCGGGACCAAGGAGATGGCATTGAAGAGTCTCTCTTGACAACGAGAATCAGCGCCAATAACCTGGAAACATCTTTTCGCTCACGGGTCTTCAACAATCCCCTCACTCCGGGAGGGCCGGTGATCCTGATGATCGATCCGTTCACGCACAATCCATCTATACCACATTCTCAGGATCGCAACTATAACCAGTTTCCCATCGATATTATAACACGGCAAGGGTATACTGCTGTGTGTGCGCAGGTGGATGAAGCCTGTCTCGATGATCCGGACCTCTATCAAAAAGGGATTTATGAAGTCACACAGTCAAAGGAAGGAAGCAGCACCTGGGGAGCAATAGGGGTCTGGGCATGGGCAGCTAGTCGTGTCATTGATTATTTCAGTGATAGACGTATTGCGGTAAGCGGGTTTTCCCGTGGCGGGAAGTCGGCTCTATGGTGTGCGGCTCAGGATCCCCGTGTCGATCTGGTCATATCAAGCAGTTCCGGCTGTTCAGGAGCCGCTATGACCAGGGGGAAGACCGGTGAGCAAATCGCGGATATTACACGTAGCTTTCCCCATTGGATGTGCAGGAAATATGCAGATTACGCTGATCAGGAAGATGCTCTGCCAGTGGATCAGCATATGTTGTTGGCATGTATAGCCCCGCGTCCATTATATGTGTCAAGCTCTTCCGAGGATACATGGGCTGACCCTTACAAAGAATTCGAATCAGTTGTTCTGGCATCGTCCGTTTATGCCTTATATGAGAAGCTGGGGATCAGCTCAGGGTCAGAAATCACCCTGGATACAACGGTAAATCCTGATGGTTGGATCGCTTATCATAATCGCACTGGTGAACATAGCTGCCGTATCACTGACTGGGAACTGTATCTGAGTTTTATAGACAAGCACTTCCAGAATACTGAGGGGATTCTTTCTGTCGGAAGCTTCAGAAGTGTCTGAGCATATAGTAGCAGGGATACTCTACAGATTCTCCTGATATGAATATAGTTTCAGGATGAATACATCATGTAAATACTGAATATGTATCTGAATAATAGGAGAAATACTGAATATGTCACATTTACCAGATTTAAAGGGGAAAGTCGCAGTTGTAACAGGAGGCGGAGGAGTCCTCTGTGCGGCATTTGCCGAGGCACTGGCGAGAGCCGGCGCCTCCGTTGCAGTCCTGGACCTGGACGAAGAGGCTGCAAAAAGAGTTGCTGATCATATTTGCAGTATAGGGCATACCGCTATAGGTATCAAAGCGAATGTGCTGGAGAAGGAGAGCCTGGAAAAGGCCGCAGCTATTGTACGGAAGGAACTAGGGGAGTGTTCGATCCTGCTCAACGGAGCGGGAGGGAATCATCCCAAAGGAACGACAGACAATGAATTTCTGCTTCCAGAGGATCTTGGACAGGATGATTTGAAGACATTCTATGACTTGGACGAGCAGGGAATCAGATTCGTGTTCGACCTGAACTTTCTCGGGACGCTGCTGCCGTCCCAGGTGTTCACGAAATCCATGGTAGGCAAGGAAGGGTGCTGCATCGTCAATATATCATCTATGAATGCATTTACCCCACTGACCAAAATTCCGGCTTACAGCGGTGCGAAAGCTGCTGTCAGCAATTTTACCCAATGGCTGGCGGTGCATATGGCAAAGGTTGGGATCCGGGTCAATGCCATGGCACCAGGGTTCTTTCAGACCAACCAGAACAGGGCATTGCTGCTGAACGAGGATGGGACTTTTACCGAACGGGCTGTAAAGATTCTGAACAATACCCCCATGGGGCGATTCGGGAAGCCAGAGGAACTACTGGGGACCCTGTACTGGCTGGTGGACCACGAAGCTTCCGGGTTCGTCAATGGAATTGTTGTGCCGGTTGACGGGGGATTCTCCGCTTATTCGGGAGTGTGAGTTATGAAGACTGGATGCGTCTCTAATATCATGGAAGAAGCCTTCAGGTGGTACGGTCCAACGGACTCGGTTAAGTTGGATTTCATCAGGATGACAGGGGCAGAAGCTGTCATTACGAGTCTGCACCAGATTCCATACGGCGAGCCATGGCCGTTGGATGCCATCATGGAACGAAAGAGAATGATCGAGGACAAGGGATTACGCTGGGCTGCCGTAGAGTCAGTCCCTGTCCATGAAGATATAAAGACCAGGACAGGCCGTTACGAGGAATATATCGAACATTATATAACTAGCCTGAAGAACCTGGGGGCTGCTGGGATCGAGGTTGTCATCTATAACTTCATGCCGGTACTCGACTGGGTCAGGACAGACCTGAGACATACCTTGGAAGACGGCACCGAGTGCCTTTACTACGATCCTGTCCAGTTTGCTGCATTCGAGATATACCTCCTTCAGCGGGAAGGGGCCGAAAAGAGTTATACTCCTGAACAGTTGAAACAGGCTGAGATATTCTTCAATTCCTTGAACGATGCAGAGAGAGAATCCTTTGAGAGAGGCTTGATCGATGTATTTCCAGGGACCAAGATGGGGCTGGGTATCCAGGATATCAGAGACATGCTGGCGAAGTACCGGGATATCGATAAGGAGACCCTGAAGGAGCATTACAGGCTGTTCCTCGAAGCTGTCATTCCTGCAGCTTCAGAGGCCGGAGTGAGAATGGCGGTGCATCCAGACGATCCCCCATGGAGCATTATGGGGCTGCCTCGTATCGTCAGTTGTGCAGAGGATATCCGCGATATCCTGGCTATGGAAAATGACCAGGCAAACGGGCTCTGTTTCTGTACGGGGAGCTACAGTGCCATTCTTGATAATGATCTGCCCGAGATGATCAGGGAGTTCGGGAGTCGGATCCATGTGGCCCATCTGCGAAGTACACAAAAGAATCCCGACGGTAGTTTCTACGAAGCCAACCATCTTGAAGGATCCGTTGACATGTACGAAGTCATCCGGGAACTCTTGAAGGAGATGGCCAGGCGAAAGGAGGCAGGTCGTTCAGACTGGCGTCTAGCCTTCAGACCTGACCATGGGCATACTATGATGGATGACCTCGAGAAGCCTGCTGCTGATAATCCAGGGTATACTGCGATTGGCAGACTACGGGGCCTGGCTGAATTACGGGGATTGGAGCTGGGGATATTACGTTCATTCCCTGAGTTGCTGGAGATCTTCCAGGACTGAGTTGTCAAGCAGAATTCCTGACAGCTGCCAGATTGCAGGAAGGAGAGTGCCCATGCCCTTTATTAACAGTGAGTTTCTTCTGGAGAACAGATATGCATCAAGACTGTATCATGACTTTGCTGAAAGCCAGCCGATCATAGATTACCACTGTCATCTGGACCCTGCTGATGTATCCAATGACCGAACCTGGGAGAATATCACTCAGCTGTGGCTCAGCGGCGATCACTACAAATGGCGTGCCATGCGGAGTAATGGTATTCCTGAGAGGTACTGTACCGGAGATGCACCGGACCGGGATAAATTCCAGAAATTCGCTGAGACCATGCCGTATCTTCTGAAGAATCCCATGTACCACTGGTGCCATCTGGAGCTTGCTAGGTATTTTGATATCGATGACCTGTTATTATCCGGGGAGACAGCGGATGAGGTCTGGGATAGGACCGGTGAAATATTGAACAGGAGTATGTCTGCCAGACAGTTGATGTGTGACAGCAATGTAGTCCTGATCTGTACCACTGATGACCCCATTGACAGCTTGGAACACCATAAGAGGATACAGCAGGATCCTTTCGGGATCCAGATGTTTCCCACATGGCGTCCGGATAGAATACTCGCTATTGAGAAGCCTGGTTGGGGTGACTATCTCAGGGACCTTGAACAGGCAGCCGATATGGAGATATGTACCTACGATAATCTTGTCACTGCCCTGCAGATCCGTCATGAATTCTTTCATAATGTAGGTTGTCGTCTTTCCGATCACAGCCTGGAGGGATGGTCAGCCCCGGATTTCACTGATTCAGAAATCCGGGCGATCTTCAGGAAAGCCTACGACGGGGCGGCACCTGCTCCTGGAAAGGCTGAAAAATTCAAGTTCGCCCTCATGCTGGAATTTGGTAGGATGGATGCAGCGAGAGGCTGGACGAAACAGCTTCATATCGGGGCTCTAAGGAATACCAACTCACGTATGTTCCGGCAGCTCGGCGGGGATCTGGGATTTGACTCGATCGATGATCGGAATATAGCACACCCTCTCTCCCGATATCTTGATAGGCTTGATGATGATGGGAACCTGCCAAAGATGATCCTGTATAACTTGAATCCGAGAGACAACGAGATGATGGCAGCTATGATTGGGAATTTCCAGGATGGGAGTACTGCAGGAAAGATCCAGCTTGGGAGCGGTTGGTGGTTCATGGACCAGAAAGATGGTATAGAAAGACATATTGAAGCCCTGTCACAGCTTGGGCTGCTGCGGCGATTCGTTGGGATGCTCACTGACAGCCGTTCCTTTCTGTCCTATACGAGGCATGAGTACTTCAGGAGGGTTCTCTGCAATATTCTTGGGAAAGATATGAAAAGAGGACTACTCCCAAGTGATTTCTCACTTATCGGTTCCATGGTAGAAGATATCTGCTTTGGGAATGCCTCCCGGTTCTTCGGGTTTGAAATTGTGTATTAAGGGTTTGGAACTTATGGACGCTTCACATGCGTGGTCAACCAGCCATTTGGGATGATTAACACGCAATCTCTATTCTTGAATTCTCCATTACTTATGATAAGAACAAGATGATTTTCTGCATTACAGAATTGATATCACTCAAGCAACCTGTTGATATGGTCGATATAATAGAGGGGCAGGACTGCATGCTTCCCGAATGAAGCACTCTCTTTCCCTGTCAGTTTTACCGATCGCTCGGGATGGTACTTATCCCTATATACAGACAGGCTCTTTGCCCTGGTCCTGTTTCCGCTCTTCACCTCCAGGGGGACTAATGCTCCCTGTGTATCCTTGAGGATGAACTCGATCTCAGATGTGCGTTCAGACCACGAATAGGTTGGATATCTATGCTTGACCAGCAGTTCATTCTGGATGAAGTTCTCGGCTGCGAATCCTTTATAGGAGATCTCCCCTGAAAGGATCTCCTGGTAGCTCATCTCGAGTATGTGGTGCAGCAGCCCGATATCGAAGAAATAGAGTTTGAATATGTTCTCTCTCGTGAGTGTCCGCAAGGGGGTTCTTGGCTGGGAATCAATGATATAGTTCTTTGATAACAGCCTGGATCTTTCCAGCCAGTCAACCGGACCCCGCAGCTGCAGGTACCGTTTCTTCCCGGGTATTGCCTGTTTGAACTCATACCGCCTGACTGACCCATCCCGTACGCTCTGCAGCTGCTGGGGAGCATTCATGAATACCTGCTCTATGTGGAGGGCGTTCTCCTTGCCGCTGTATTTCCCGAAGTCTCGGAGATAGCCCTGCAGAAGCCTCCTGTGAACTGCTGTTACCGCTTTTGTCCTGTCAATGATATCTGTGTATGAGAACCATGCCGTAACTGCTTCAGGCAGTCCCCCGGTAAAGAAATAATCAAGCAGGAGGCTCCATAATGCAGCATGGATTACCGGTCCGGTACTCATCCTGTCAAACTCCTCCAAGAGCAGTTCATTCCCCGAAGCCCACAGGAACTCACGGAAGTTCATTGGGAACAGCTCAAGGTCATGGGTCTTCCCTACCGGGAACGAAGTGATCAAGCCCATATTGGATCCGGAGGCACACACATACATATGAGGTTTCTTCTCCGCAAAGTACTTAAGGGAGTCCAGGGCCTGCTGGCATTCCCCGATCTCATCGAAGAAGATCAGGTCATGCTCGGGATCGATCTTTTTCTGTATCTTCAGCTGGAGTAACCTGATAATGGAATCTGGATTGAGTGAACTGCCGAATGCTGCAGCAAGCTCCTTATCCTCCCTGAAATCGAACGTATAGACATGCTCGAAATGAGCTTTCCCGAAGAGTTCTTCAATCAGGTATGACTTCCCCACCTGTCTTGCACCATCGATGAGCAGCGGTTTCCTATGGGGCAGGGCCTTCCATTCCAGAAGTTCTTTCAGCAGTATCCGTCTCACTGTACTTCTCCTAAACACTAATTTCATGGTAATTATGTTATATCTGTACACTTTATACAAGTAAAAAATGTTAAAAAGATACACTTATTACAAGATAAAAGTGTAGGAAAGATACGAGAGATACTCTCTTCTGCAAATCTGACTTGTACGGTATAATGAGTACAAGAAGGGAGGAGGGTGACCATGCCGTATAGACCGCCGTTTACCGTTTCCGACCGGATGATACAACTGCTCTCTGATATCATGGAGCTGGTAACCGAATTGACATTGCGGGATGTCTTTGGTGTCAGCCCGAGGTTGAGACGAGAGGGCAGGATCAGGATGATCCAGGCCTCCCTAGCCATAGAGAACAACTCCCTGTCCGTCGATCAGGTCACTGCTGTTATCCAGGGCCGGAGGGTCCTTGGGCCTGCCCAGGATATTCAGGAGGTCAAGAATGCCTATGAAGCATATGAGAGCCTTCTGGACCTGGATCCCTATGCGTACGAATCGCTGCTTGTGGCTCACAGGATCCTTATGAGAGACCTGACGAAAGAGGCTGGATGTTTTCGGTCCGGCGGTGTCGGTGTGTTTGCAGGGCCACAGTTGATCCATATGGCGCCGCCTGCTGATCTGGTTCCCGGACACATACGAGACCTGCTGCATTGGGTTGAACATGCGGAGACTCATCCCCTGATCAAGAGCTGTGTGTTCCACTACGAGTTCGAGTTCATCCATCCCTTCATAGATGGGAATGGGCGTATGGGGCGTATGTGGCAGACTTTGATCCTGTACCGTTGGAAGAGGCTGTTTGGCTGGGTACCTGTCGAGACCCTGATCAAGGAACGCCAGGATGCATATTACCGGGTACTGGGTGAGTGTGACCGTAGAGCTGACTCAGGGCTGTTCATAGAGTTCATGCTCCAGGCGTTCCATGATTCCCTGGCTGAATTGGCGGAGACCGAACAAGTCACCGAACAAGTAAGCGTACAAGTGAAGAGGTTGCTGTCGGTCATGGAAGATGCACCTCTCAGCACGAAGGAGTTGATGTGGCGAGTGGGTATCACCCACAGGCCGACCTTCCGGGACAACTATCTGCTGCCGGCGATACGGCTGGGGTTCGTAGAGATGACTGTCCCTGAGAAACCAAACAGCAGCAGGCAGCGGTACCGGCGGGTGAAGTACTGAATCACACAGGGGAGTAATACCGTATAGTAGTTTCCCCCACGATATGCTACACTGGCAGTGACGACAACCAAGGAGAGACGAACATGTCAGAATCGATAGGCAGCGACAAGATCGCTGTATTAATAGATGCAGATAACGCACAGCCGGCCATCATCGAGGGCCTGCTGCTGGAGATCTCGAAGTACGGGACAGCCCACGTGAAGCGGATCTACGGGGACTGGACCTCCCCGAGGCTCAACGGGTGGAAGGAGGTGCTCCTGCAGCACTCGATCCAGCCGATCCAGCAGTTCGGGTACACGACGGGTAAGAACGCCACCGACAGCGCCATGATCATCGATGCCATGGACCTGCTCTATACCGGGAACTTCAATGCCTTCGCCATCGTATCGAGTGACAGCGACTTCACCAAGCTGGCTTCCAGGATCAGGGAATCTGGCTTGAGGACCTATGGGTTCGGTGAGAAGAAGACCCCGAATGCCTTCGTGGCAGCCTGTGACAAGTTCATCTTCACTGAGGTGCTCCGATCCAATGACGATGATGATGAGGAGAAGGCAACTCCCCGGAAATCGACTTCGGAGATGAAGCAGGACACCAAGCTCGTACAGCTCCTGCGGAATGCCGTGGAGATGGGCTCCGATGACGGCGGCTGGGCGCATCTTGCGACCGTAGGCAGCAACATCGCGAAGCGCTCTCCGGAGTTCGACCCGAGGAACTACGGCTACAAGAAACTCGGTGACCTGGTCAAGGCTATCAAGCTCTTCGATATCGATGAGCGTATGATGGGCCAGGGGCCGTTCAAGGCCGTCTACCTGCGCGACAAGCGGAAGAAAACTGAATAGAAGAATCATTTTTCATCTTTACAACTGAGGATCCTGTGATACAATTCCCCTACGAATGAGTGAGTAGATACTTCGAGACTG
The DNA here is from genome assembly GCA_963677595.1 of Spirochaetia bacterium. Classification (GTDB taxonomy): domain Bacteria; phylum Spirochaetota; class Spirochaetia; order CAKZLE01; family CAKZLE01; genus CAKZLE01. The sequence continues at coordinate 72,421 of OY782041.1, read as the reverse complement.
TCATAAGGAGTAGCCTCTTTGTCATACGAAATACGCCTCAACCAGGAACATAAGCTGGTGATCGTTGTCCACCACCAGATGTTCAGGCACGGGATCGGGTCAAAAGCACTGCCGGAGATGATGAATGTCCTCGCGTTCAAGCGCTGGAACAACATCCTCGTCGACTTCAGGGATCTCCCTTTGGAGGACCTGCAGGTCTTCGAGCAGTTCATCGTCTCGCAGAACCTTCACAACACCCTGCCGAGCAAGATCAAGATGGGGGTGCTCGTCTCAGATGAGAACACCCCTGATGGTTCCTCCATCGCTACCGATACCCGGATGGATCTCCGCCTCTTCTCTAACGAGGGAGCAGCCATGAACTGGTTCGTCCAGTATTGAGCATACGCCCGTTAATGTGCATACTTAAGGAAAACCATTCAGGAGTCCAGTATGGCAGCAATACCACAGGCGGTCAGGGACGCGTTCGGGGACCAGGGCAGTGCACCGGTGTTCACCACCGGTGATCCTTCAGGCCTTCCCAATGCGATCTATGCGACCTGCATCAGGATCTTCGATGACGAGACCTTCGTCATCGCTGACAATTACTTCAACAAGACGAAAGAGAACCTCCTCTCAGGATCGAAAGGAACCATCTTATTCATCACCAGTGAGAAGAAAGCCTACCAGGTCAAGGGGATGATCGAGTATGTGAGTGAGGGGGAGTACTTCGACTTCATGAAGTCATGAAACCCCGAGCACCTTCCCGGCCATGCAGCCGCGGTGCTCAAGGTGGAATCGGTCTATAGCGGGGCTGAAAAGCTCGCATAGATGATGAGGGCCTCAGCTGCAGCTGAGGCCCTTTTTGAACTATCTGAACAGTTCCTCGATCTCTTTGCGGTACATCTCGCCAATGACATGGCGCTTGATCTCCTGCTTGGCTGAGAGTTCCCGGCCGATCTCGAGGTTCGCCTTGATCAGCTTGAACCGTACGATGTGTTCGAAGGTCTTGAACCCGTTCTTCGCGTTGACTAGGCCGCTGATCTCCTCGTTGAGGAGCTCGATGATCTGCGGCATCTCGATGAGGTCCCCCCGTGACACGTAGGGGATCGTGTTGTCTTTCATGAAGAGCTCGAGGAGCTTGGTATCGGGGATGATCAGGGCTGCAAGGTACTTCTGGTCCTGACCGAGCACGATCGCCTGCTCTATGTATTCCGATTCACGCAGCTTGGCCTCGATCGGTACCGGCTCGATATTCTCTCCACCCGAGAGCACGATGGTATCCTTTGCTCGCCCGGCAATACAGTACTCACCCTTGTGGGTCCAAATCCCGAGGTCTCCCGTATTGAGCCAGCCGTCATCAGAGAGGATGGCCTTGGTCAGTTCCGGCTTCTTATAGTAGCCCTGCATGACCTGAGGGCCCTTTGCGAAGATGACACCCTTCTGGCCGGGAGGGAGGGCATTGCCTTCCTCATCCCTGATCTCGATCAGGGTCTCCGGCAGCGGGGCTACGGTGGTCGGGACCGGGTGGTCGTACTTCCTGATACCGATGACCGGTGCGGTCTCGGTCAGGCCGTACCCATCGAGGAGGGTGATGCCGATCGCCCTGAAGAAGCGGTCGACAGCCTTCGGCAGCGACCCACCCCCTGATACCCCGGCCTTGAAGTTCGTCCCGAGCTTCTGCTTGATGGTCTTGAATACCAGGACCCCGCCGAGCAGTTTCACGGGATAGAGGAGGAGGAAGGGCAGGATACCGATGAGGACGTCCAGGGGATAGAACCGCTTGCGGTACTGGGGCATCCGGTTATAGAGGAGGTCCGATGAGACCGCATGTGCGTTGCCCGCCCAGACGAAGAACTTGAAGAGTCCCCGTGCTACGACGCTCTTTCCCTTCACATTCTTGTACACACCCTGCTTGATCGATTCCCAGATCCGCGGTACTGACCCCATCCAGGTGGGGTTCACCTTGACGAAGTCCTGGAGGAGGATCTTCCCGATCGGCTTTGAGTAGGCGATCGTCGTTGCGTAGCCGAGTGCCGCATACTGGAGGATCCGCTCGAAGGAGTGCCAGACCGGCAGGACGGAGAGCCAGCGGTCTCCCGGGGTGAGGGTGATCACCTTGCCGACCTGCTCGACCTGGAAGGTGAAGTTCCCATGGGTCAGCATGACCCCCTTGGGTTCCCCGGTAGTCCCCGAGGTGAAGATGATGGTGGCCAGGTCCTCTGATTCCCCCTTGTCGATCTCCTTCTCGATCGCCTGCAAGCCAGTCTTGATCTTGACCTTCTTCACTCCCGCTTCCATTACCTCGGTGAAGAGGATGATCTCGGGGCTCTCCGGGAGTCCCTCCGGCCGTTCGAACTCCTGATCGAGTATGACGATGCGCTTGAGTTCTGGAAGTCCTGGCGTCAGGGCCAGGATCTTCTCGAGCTGCTGGTCGTTCTCGACGAAGCAGAGCTCGCATCCGCTGAAGCTGAGGATATATTCGATCTCGTGGGGCATGGCATCACGACCCCGGGGCACGTCGGCAGCTCCGAGGGTTAGGGTCGCCATGTCGGCGATGAGCCACTCCCTCCGGTTGTCTGAGATGAGGCCGACGTGGTCCCCCCGCTTGACGCCGAGCTGTTTCAGCCCTGAGGCGAAGGCGAGGACCTCCTGGTAGAACGCTGCATAGGTCGTTGGGTTGTAATGGCCCTTCTCATCCTTCCAGAGCTGGACCTCGATATCGGGGTGGGCTGCCTGAATGTTCCGTAAGAGAATCGGTAATGTCTTTTCCATTGGTACTCCCTCCCTGCGGCTGGCATGGGTATGCTCCACAGGATGTTTTATTATGACAAACAAAAGGTCAAATGTCAAAATAAATCAGCAGGACGTATGATGTACATGGCAGGGCCTGTGCTTTTGGTTACATGCCCTACCGCATTATAGCATGTAGTGAAGGAAAACAGGGGATTATTACATTAACCTGTGTCAAGGCAATGATGTAGCTCATTGAACGAACTGGTTCATCATGCTAGGGTTATCCTAAGAGTGCAGGGACAGCTTCACAGGCGGTCCTGCTTAAGGAGGGAAGAGATGAAGATCGTCGTGCTTGATGGGTATACAGAGAACCCGGGAGATCTCAGCTGGGCTGGATTCGAGGCGCTGGGGGAACTTACCGTTTATGAGAGGACCGAGACAAAGTCCATCATCGAACGGGCACAGGATGCCGATATCCTGATCACGAACAAGACCCCGGTCACCGGGGAGACGATCAGCGCCTGCCCGGACCTCCGGTATATCGGGGTACTCGCCACCGGCTATAACGTGGTTGATGCTGCAGCGGCACGGGAGCGGAACATCCCGGTCACGAACATCCCCACCTACGGGACCGCCTCGGTAGCCCAGTTCGCCATCGGGCTCCTGCTCGAGGTCTGCCACCATATCGGGGAGCACAACCGGTCCGTCCAGGAAGGAAGGTGGGCAGCCTGCCCGGATTTCTGCTACTGGGACTACCCGCTGATAGAACTGGCTGGCAAGACGATGGGGATTATCGGCTTCGGCCGGATCGGCCAGGGGGTCGGGCGAATCGCCGGGGCGCTGGGGATGAAGGTCCTCGCCTATGACGCTGTCGTGCATGAGGAGCTGGTGAGTGAGACCCTCTCCTACGGCTCCATCGATGAGGTCATCACGCAGGCAGACGTCATCTCGCTGCATATTCCGCTCTTTCCCGAGACAGAGGGCATGATCAATGCTGAGAGCATCGCCCGGATGAAGGACGGCGTGATCATCATCAACAACTCACGCGGTCCCCTCATTGTGGAAGAGGACCTGAAGTCAGCCCTGCTCAGCGGCAAGGTCGCCGGTGCTGCGGTGGATGTGGTATCCACGGAACCGATCCGGGACGATAACCCCCTGCTCGGGATCGATACCTGCATCATCACCCCCCATATCTCCTGGGCTCCCCTCGAGTCGCGGGGGAGGCTGATGGACATCGCTGTGGGGAACCTGCGGTCCTTCCTCGACGGGAGACCCGTCAATGTGGTGAACTAGGGACTCTGATATCATGCCCTGATACCTGATATCAGTGCCTGATATCTTGGAATATTATGGTAGGTATTATCTCCTGGTTTGTGATACAATGGTGTATACATAGTTTTACGGAGGGTTGTATGAGTAGAAAGTTAGTATCTATCATCGCTGTACTGTTGGTAGTCCTGTTCCTCGCAAGCTGCGTGACGAATATCCACACAGTCGGGAACGGCCCGGACCAGGGCTACCGGACTTCCATGAGACAGTACTATGTGCTCGGCGGGCTGTTCCCACTTGGTACCGCTGACTCGAATACCATGGCTGGCGGCGACAGGAACTACCGGATCATCACCGAGTTCTCGCTGATGGACTTCGTCATCTCCGCCCTTACCGGCGGCATCATCATGTCAAGGACCGTCACGGTAGTGAAGTAGGAAGTAAACGTTCCCAGAATGAGAAAGGCCGTCGATCGACGGCCTTTCTTCTTCCCCCCCCCTACAGGATGATCGAGGTGATGCTGCCTTTCTTGTAGAGGGAAGGCGAGACGTCATACCGCCTCTTGAATGCCCTCCTGAACGAGTGTGAGCTGCAGTACCCGATACTCTCGGCGATGGAGTCGATCGACTCCGAGCTCTCCTGGAGCAGCTCACATGCCTTAGCGAGCCTGATCGACTCCAGGTAGCTGGCAAAGGACTGCCCAACCGTATCCATGAAGAAGTGGTAGAGATAGGACTCCTTGTAGCCGAAATGGTCTGCGAGCATGCTCAGGTTGATGTTCTGGTTGGCATACTCCTGGTCCATATACGCAATGACAGCCGCCCGCAGGTGTTTCTGTTCCGTGTCCTTCAGGTCAGCAGCCTTCAGCACGAGGGTGGTGAAGAGCCTTCGCAGTTCGGTGAACTCCTCCTCAGCCGAGGAGAAGGAGGAGACGGCATTCAGCTCCTTCCTGGCGATGCCCTCCTCGAGAAAGAACTCATTGAGCCTGATGAGGGTGTTGAGCAGGGAACGGAGCAGCTGGTTCATCATGAAGAACGAGAGCTCCCGCTTGATGAAGTTCTCCTCGAAGATCTCATCGAGCAGTCGGGAGGTCTCCTGGAGCTGGCCGGTCTTCACGAAGATGCTCAGCTTCGCCTCATGGTCCACAGAATAACTGAAGCTGTCTGAGCGTTCCGGCAGCTCGTCATAGTTGGAGACGCTCACTCCCCGGGTCAGGGTCCTCAGGTATTCCATCCCCTTCTCAGCCTCGGTGAACGAGAGGGCGAGTTCCCTGACCTCCTGGTGAGGTTTACCCCTCGAGATGAGGACATCCACATCATTCTCCTTCCGTAGGCGCTCATGAAGTGTCAGCAGGCGCTGTTTCACGCTGAGTGAATCCTCACGGTACACCCATGCGAGGGTATCGGGGTCCAGCTGGACGTAGTACCCGGCCTCGCTGAAGAGCTCCCTCATGGCATCCATAATGATGATCATGATCAGGTCCTTCTCATTGAGGATGTCATCATTGATGAGCGACCCGTATCCCCTGATCGATACGAGCACCACGTTGTAGGGAGGCTCCCCAAGCTGTATCTCATGGTACTTGAGCATCACTGCCGTGTCCTCGCCCCGGTTCGTCGTCCCGAGAAGGAGCCGCTCCAGGTAGGAGTTCCTGCCGACCGGCAGCTGCCGCCGCTTATACTCCGAGAGCTCGTTATTGGACCTGATCAGGCGCGTCATGCTCGACTTGATCAGGTCGAAGTCATTGACCTGCTTCGCGCTGTTCTCCAACTGCTGCTTCGCCAGGTCCGCGATCTCGAGGACCGGCTTGCTGTTCCGATAGGAGAGGTAGATGGAGATGAGCAGCCCGGAGACCAGGATGGCGAGGGTGATGACTATGATGATGTTCTTGATATAGGAGATCTTGTTCCCGATGTATGAAGAGGGGAGGACCGAGAGGACCTTGAAGCCCGTGATGTTCGAGGTCGTCTGTGAGACCAGCCACTCCTCCCGGTCGATGACCTGGTTCTCGATCGAGGTCCCTGACTCCTTCAGCAGGGAGATCGGGTCGAAGGGGAGCTCCGAATTCCCGACCGTGGTGAGGATCTCCCCCTCCTCATCGATGAGGTATACCTTACCCAGCCCCTCATGATTGAGCCTGCCGAGCAGTGGGTGCAGGATCCCCAGGTCGATGAACCCGATGATGTTCCCCTTCGAGTACTTCCGGTTATGGAAGGGCACCGACTGGATGAACGGGATCACCGCCTTGGATTCGCCGGCGAAGCTGATGACCGTCTCCGGGAGGTAGGAGTGGTGGTAGTAGGCGTTGAGGATGGCATCGTCCCACATCTTGTAGCTCATATTCCCGAACTGGAAATAGAAGGGGTAGTCATTCTCGAGCTCGGTATGGACCCGCTGCGTCGTCAGGATGATGTCGCTGCCCTTCGCGTAGAGGTAGATGTCGTCAATGAAGTCGGTGTTGATCGAGTAGGAGTGGACCATGTAGGAGGCCCGGATCACCTTGAAGTATTCGGGAGAGCCGGCGGGGATCGCCCCGGTGTTGAAGAAGCTGTTGACGTCCCCGCTGGTCGCCAGGCGCTTCATCGTGAGGTCGAGGTTCTCGAGCTCCTTGTCGAGTATGATCCGGCTGTCATCGAGGACCTGCAGGTTGGAGGCGATCAGGTCATCCTCGACCATCGAGGATGTCTGGTAGTAGATGACTACCGATGCGATGATGGGGATGATGAGCAGCAGCAGATAGGATGCAAGGTATCTTCTGATGATTGTATGCTTGACCATGGGACCTCTCGGATTGTGATTATAGCCCAATTCGGGGGATTTTGGGAAAAAAAGAATAATTGTACGCTCAAAGTAAGAAATGTACCCCTGCTGCGCAGGCGGGGTGTACCCTCCGGAAAGTTTTGTCCCTTTACCGATGCGCTCAACCGGCCTTAGACTCGGAAGCAGTAAACGAAACAACAAGGAGGTTCCCTTGGCAAATCCACTGCAGATGAGGAAGAAGGCCATGAAGCACTGGCAGTTCTACCTTATCATCCTTTTACCACTGCTCTACCTGATCATCTTCAAGTATCTCCCGATGGTCGGGCTGCAGATCGCATTCAAGACGTACCGTGTATCGAAAGGGATCTGGGGAAGCGATTGGGTAGGATTGAAGCATTTCATACGCTTCTTCTCATCCCCGTCCTGCCTGCAGATCATCTGGAATACTATCGCATTGAGTATTTACAGTATCGCTGTCTCGATCCCCTTCGCTATACTGCTCGCGATCTCGCTCAACGAGGCGATGAGCGAACGCTATAAGAAGTTCGCCCAGATGATCACCTACATGCCGTACTTCATATCGACGGTCGTGCTCGTCTCCATGATCATCCAGTTCACCGATACCCGTATCGGCCTGGTGAACCACTTCGTAGGCCTCTTCGGGTTCGGCCCGATCAACTTCATGGCCAAGCCTGAACTGTTCCGCCACATCTATGTCTGGACCAATGTCTGGCAGCAGACCGGCTACAATGCGATCATCTACCTGGCTGCCCTGACCACGATCGATCCCCAGCTCTATGAGGCTGCGAAGGTCGACGGCTGCACGAGGATCCAGAAGATCCTCCATATCGACCTGCCGGGCATCAGGCCGACGATCGTCATCCTGCTCATCCTCAACATGGGGTACGTCATGAGCGTCGGCTTCGAGAAGGCCTACCTCATGCAGAATGGCCTTAACCTGGAGACAGCCGAGATCATCTCGACCTATATCTACCGGATCGGCCTGATCAACTCGGACTTCAGCTTCTCCACTGCCGTGGGGCTGTTCAACTCGATCATCAACCTCGTGCTGCTGCTCTCAGTCAACTGGCTGGCTAAGCGGAAAGGAGATACCGGACTATGGTAAGAACACAGAAAGTACGTCAGCTCACCTCCGACCGGGCGTTCGACGTGGTCAACACGATCTTCATCACCCTCGCGATCCTCATCGTCTCCTATCCGCTGATCTATATCATCAGCGCCTCGATCAGCGACCATAATGCCGTGGTCAGCGGCAAGGTCTGGCTCTTCCCCGTGGGGTTCGACCTCAACGCCTACAAGGCCGTGTTCAGCAACCGGATGATCCTGTCGGGCTATATGAACTCGCTGCTCTACATGGCACTGGGGACCACCCTGAGCGTGTTCCTCACCGTCCTGGCCGCATACCCGCTCTCCCGGAAGGAGTTCTACGGGAGGAACCTCTTCATGGGCATCTTCCTGTTCACCATGCTCTTCACCGGGGGGCTCATCCCGACCTACCTGGTGGTGCAGAAGCTCGGCATCATCGATACCCGGCTTGCCATGATCCTGCCGAACGCCATGGGGATCTGGAACGTCATCGTCACGAGGACCTACCTCGCGACCACGATATCGGATGAGCTCTATGAGGCTGCCCAGATCGAGGGGACCTCGGATATCAAGTTCCTCTTCTCCTTCGTCTTCCCGCTCTCGGGCCCGATCATCGCGGTCATGTCCCTCTATTATGCCGTCTGGATCTGGAACTCCTACTTCGACGCTCTGATCTACCTGAAGAGCCGGGAGCTCTTCCCGCTGCAGATCGTGCTGTGGAACATCCTGATCCTCAACCAGATGGACGGGAACATGATCAAGGACATCAGCATCATGGCCAGGAAGCAGGGACTTGCCGATGTCCTGAAATATGCACTGATCGTTGTGTCAAGTGCGCCCTTACTCATCATTTATCCCTTTGTACAGAAGCATTTCGTGAAAGGAATCATGATCGGTTCTGTCAAAGGATAAAGAAATAACCTATACTGCAAAAGGAGTATTGTATGAAACACATGAGACTGATGCTCATGATGCTGCTGGTAATCGCTGCAGCATGCCCTGCCTTCGCGAAAGGTCAGGCTGAAGAGACCGCCGCTGCCGATAAGCAGCCCGAACTGACGTTCATGACTGTGGAAGCCGTCTATATCGAGGACTACTACACGAATGAGTTCACCAAGCACATGGAAGACAAGACCGGTGTGCAGATCACTTGGGAGACCATCCCCGAGCAGGCTGAAGAGGAGAAACTGAACCTCGTACTGGCCAGCGGGGACTATCCGGATGTCTTCTTCGGCCTCGGGTTCACCGATGACAAGCTCTCCCTCTACGGGACCGAGGAGCAGCTGCTGCTGCCGCTTAACGACCTGATCGATGAGCACATGCCGAACCTGAAGAAGATCCTTGATGAGATTCCCGGTGCATGGGGAGCCATCACCAGCCCTGACGGGAAGATCTACGGCCTGCCTTCCTTCAATATCTGCTACCACTGCGAGAACGCGAACAAACTGTGGGTCTACCAGCCCTTCCTCGACGCCCTCGGCCTCGACATGCCGAAGACAACCGAGGAGTTCAGGCAGATGCTCATCGCTTTCCGCGACAACGACCCCAATGGGAACGGTGAAGCTGACGAGATTCCGTTCGCAGGAGCCATCAAGTCCTGGCACGGTACTCCAGACCTCTTCCTGCTCAACTCCTTTGTCTATACCGATATCGACTCCAGGATCGATACCTCACCGGACCGATACATCGGGTTCTACGTGGATAATGGTACCATCGAAACCGCTGTTGACACACCGGAATACCGTGATGGACTCAGGTATCTCCATGATCTCTATGCCGAAGGCCTGATCTTCCCCGGGTCATTCACCCAGGACGGCGGGCAGCTCGTACAGCTCGTCGAAGGTTCGGCTGACCCCATCGTCGGTGTGACTGCCGGTGGCTGGGGAGGTGTCTTCTCAAACTTTGGCGGCGAACGCTACAGCAACTATCGCCCCCTCGAGCCCCTGATGGGACCGGATGGGGTACAGTACACTCCGACATACCTCTCAGAGCCCATGCCCGGACGATTCGTCATCTCGGCAGATTGCGAATTCCCGGTCGAAGCCGTGAAGTGGGCTGACTACCTCTACACGACAGAGGGAACCCTCCGTGCACGTAACGGAATCGAAGGCGAGAGCTGGAGATGGGCTGAAGAGGGTGAGAAGGGCCTCGATGGCGAGCAGGCTATCTGGTTCGGCATGAAGCCGTTCAACGATACCGACCCGCAGAACGAGTCCTTCATCGAGGTAGGCCCGAGGGCGCTCACCAGCGACTTCCGGCTCGGGAAGGCAACCGAACAGGATGCCGACCTCTGGGGGACCGATGGGCTTGAGAAGATGCTCTATGAGGCAACTAGGGACCTCTACAAGCCGCATGCAGATCCCTCCAAGGCCCTGCCGCGGTTGAAGTTCCTTGCTGACGAAGTCTCCGAGTATGCTACGGTCAAGACCGAATACGCAACGTATGTGAAGCAGTCACTCGTACAGTACATCGTCGGCGACCTTGACATCGAGTCTGACTGGGACACCTATGTGAAGAACCTCGATAAGCTTGGGCAGGATGACCTCCTCGCCGTGTCACAGAAAGCTTACGACCGACAGTTCAAATAGATAACTGATCCCTGACATCCTGATACCGCCCTCACTTTGAAGAAGAGAGGGCGGTATCATCCATCGGAGTACACTATGAAACAACTGCCATATAGACAGATCCATCTCGATTTTCACACCGGGGACGCGATCCCCTCCGTAGGTGAGGGGTTCTCCCCTGACGAGTTCGCCGGGGTCCTCGATGATGCCGGGGTCGACTCCATCACCTGCTTTGCCCGCTGCCATCATGGATGGCTCTACTATGACTCATGTGAGTTCCCGGAACTCATCCACCCGAAGCTTGTCGATGCGGACCTGCTGAAGAAGCAGATCGAGGCATGCCATGCGAAGGGGATCAGGGTACCGATCTACACCACGATCCAGTGGGACGGGAAGATGTCCTATGAGCATCCCGAGTACTGCGTGATCGCCCCTGACGGGTCGCTTGACAACTACGCACCGCAGAAACCGGGTTTCTATACCTACCTCTGCGTGAACACCCCCTACCGGGAGTTCCTCAAAGCCCACCTAGAAGAGATCCTGACCACCCTGCCTACCGATGGTATCTTCATGGATATCGTGCAGGAGCGCGACTGCAGCTGTCGGTACTGTAAGGAGGGGATGTATGAACTCGGACTGGACCCGCTGAAAAAAGTAGACCGCATGAAGTATGCCCACATCATGATCAGGGAGTTCAAGAAGGAGATCGCGCAGTTCATCAGGTCTTTCAACCCGGACTGCACCATCTTCTTCAACGGGTCGCATGTCGGGCCCGGGATCAGGGACTCCCTCGATGCCTATACCCACCTAGAGGTGGAATCTCTCCCGTCAGGGGGATGGGGATACACCCATTTCCCCCTCGTATCGCGCTTCACGCGGACCCTCGGCAAGGAGTTCCTCGGCATGACGGGGAAGTTCCATACCTACTGGGGGGACTTCCACTCCCTCAAGAACCAGGCGGCACTCGAGTTCGAGTGCTTCTCCATGCTCGCAGCCGGCGGCGGCTGCTCGATCGGGGATCAGCTCCTCCCGTCAGGGAAGATCGACCAGGCTACCTATGAGCTCATCGGCAACGTCTACCGTTCGGTACGGGAGAAGGAACCCTGGTGTAGGGACGTGACCCCCGTCGTCGATATCGGTGTCTTCAACCTCGAGGAGTGGGCGGACCATGAGAGCCCGGCTCCCATGATCGGCATCATGCGGATGCTCGAGGAGTCAGCCGCGCAGTTCGACATCATCGACAGCCTCAGTGACTTCTCGCGCTACAAGCTGCTCATCATGCCCGATTCTGTACCGGTTGACGAGAGCCTTGCGGGGAAGATACGGGAGTACCTGATTGCAGGCGGTTCCCTGATCGCGTCTTTCGAGTCAGGGCTCAAGCCGGACGGGAAGGACTTCGCCCTGGAAGAGTTCGGGATCAGGAAGTGTGCTGTTGATGATACTGACTGGCAGGGTGAACGGTCTGCGGGTAAGGACTATTTCACCAACGACTACTGCGACTTCATCAGGCATGAGTCCCCGATCCATGCCGGTCTCCCTGATACGGAGCTTGCCATGTACATCAGGGGGCTGACCGTCGAGGCCTCAGCAGCCGATACGGAACTGCTGGGTTCTGTCATCAAGCCGTGGTTCTACCGGACTCCGGAACACTACAGTTCCCACCAGCACACCCCCTCATCGGGGGAAGTCGGTGCACCGGCGGTTACCAGGCGAGGGAACGTGATCTACTTCTCCCACCCGATCTGTACCACCTACCGGAAGAAAGGACCGAGATGGGTGAAGACTATGCTGCTCAATGCTGTCGATATGCTCATCGACCGGCGTGTACACCATAACGGCCCATCGACGTTGAAGGTCACCCTGAACAGCCAGGAAGCTAAGAACCGCTGGGTGGCCCACCTGATTCACTACATCCCCGAACGGCGGGCGGAGCAGATAGAGATCATCGAGGATGTGATCCCCCTCCACCAGTTGGGCATCTCCCTGCAGACAGGGGAGCGGACAGTGACTGGCGTTGTGATGGTCCCGGAAGGGCGGGAACTGCCCTTCCTCAGCACGGAAGACAAGGTGGAGTTCACCGTTCCCGAAGTGCGGGGTCACAGCATGATAGAAATACGATTTGGAGAAGCTTGAATGAAGAATATACTGTTAGAGACCTGCATCGACTCGACCGCCTCGGCGATCGCGGCAGAGCAGGGCGGGGCACAGCGTGTCGAACTCTGTGCCAACCTCTTTGAGGGTGGGACGACTCCGCCCGTGGGGATCGTCATACAGACGAAGGCCCGGATCTCGATCGGCCTGCACGTGATGATCCGGCCGAGGGGAGGGGACTTCCTCTACTCCCCCGATGAGTTCGCTTCCATGAAGCATGATATAGAGGCGATGAAGGCTGCCGGCGCGGACGGGATCGTCCTCGGCGTACTCAACCCCGACGGGACCGTCGATATCGACCGGAACAGGGAGCTCATCGAGCTTGCCCGACCGATGCGGGTGACCTTCCACCGGGCATTCGACGTGACGCCCGACCCGGTGAAGGCGCTCGAGGATATCATCTCCCTCGGGTGCGAGCGGGTCCTCACCTCCGGACAGGAGGCATCCGTGGTAGAGGGCCTCCCCCTCGTACGGCAGCTTGTTGACCAGGCAGCCGGGCGGATCATCATCATGCCCGGTGCGGGGATCACTCCACGGAATATGGAGCGGGTCGCAGCAGAGAGCGGGGCTGAGGAGTTCCACGTGCTGATCAACCGGCTCGTGGAAAGCGGTATGACCTATCGACAGGACCATATGTATATGGGCGGCAAGATCAGCCTCCCCGAATTCGAGATGCAGGTCATCGACAGCACGGCGATACGCAGCCTGCTGAAATGAGGTACAAAGCAATGAGACAGATACTGGTAGCGGGACTGCACCATGAATCGAACACCTTCAACCCGATCATCACCGGGATCGAGGATTTCACCATCTACCGCGGGGAGGAGATCCTCTCCGTGATGAACAAGCGAGACAGCATCAGCGGGGTCATCGAGACCCTCATGGGCGCGGGCGAGTATGAGGTCGTGCCCCTGCTCATGGCACGGGCAGTGCCGAACGGGGTGATAGACCGTGAGCTCTACCTGTCGCTGAAGACAGAACTCCTCTCGATGATGCGTGACTATCCTGATGCCGATGCGATCACGCTCTCCCTCCATGGTTCCATGCGGATACAGGGCCTAGGAGAGGCTGAGGGCGACCTGCTCGAGGCGATCCGGGAACTCTTCCCGTCGATCCCCATCTTAAGCTCCCTCGACATGCATGCGACGGTAACCGAACGGATGCTCTCCCACTGCGACGGGTTCGTCGGGTATAAGCAGGCCCCCCATACCGACTGCTATGAGACAGGAGCGCATGCGGCACGACTCACCCTGAGGGCCCTGGAGCCGGGGGTGAAGCTCCATACCGGCTGGTGCCGGGTCCCGATGCTCATCGCCGGCGAGAAGAGCGAGACGAGCGTCGAGCCGATGAGGAGCATGATCGAGAACCTCCGGGAGACAGAGCGGCGGGACGGCATCCTTGCAGCGTCCTACCTCCTCGGCTTCCCCTGGGCGGATGCTGCTGAGAACAGTGTCTGTGCCCTGGTGGTCACGGAGGAAGACCGGGAGCTCGCTGAACGGACCGCCCTTGAACTGGGTACCGGTTTCTGGGATAAGCGGCATGATTTCGTCTTCCATACGACGACCCTGAATCCCGTGGCTGCACTGGAGAAGGCCCTCGAGCATAAGAAGGGGCCGGTCTACCTCTCAGATTCGGGGGACAACCCCACTGCGGGTTCCTCCGCTGACTGCACCGGCTTCCTCAAGCTCGTGCTCGAGCATGAGGGGGCGACGAGCCTCGATCCCCCGCTGCTCTATGCGGGGATCTATGACCCGAGGGCCGTGGCGGCCTGCCGAAACCATGAGGGCGAGGTCCTCGTCCTGCAGGTGGGGGCCCTCTTCGATACGAAGACGAGCAGGCCGCTCACCCTCACTGCTACGGTTAAGGAGATCACTGAGCATTACGGCAGTTTCGATGCTACCCTCGTACTCCTCCAGACCCAGGGGATCGACCTGATCCTCACAGACAAGCATATCGGTTTCACCGAGACCGAGATGTTCGACGCACTCGATATAGACTATATGAAGCGGAAGGTGATCGTGGTAAAACTCGGTTATCTTACCGCAAGCCATAAGGAAGCCGCATCAGCCGCTATCATGGCACTGACTGATGGCAGCAGCAACGAATGCCTTCCCTCCTTAGGCTATGCTGAAGTCACCAGGCCTATCTTTCCCCTTGATACTGTGATAGATGGACCATTGACAGCTTTCTCTCTCTAATCCCACCTCTTTTCTCTTTGGGGACCGCCCTCCCTTATGAACGTACCTACGATATACCTCCCTTCCGGCGGTCCCCCTTTCTTTTTCCTTCCGTAACGTCTCAAAAAGAAATATGATTAATTTGCACATTACGCACAGATGTTGTGTTATAATCAAAATAGATAGTAACTACGAGGAAGGTACGAGAGATGAGCCCGAACGAACGAACGGTGACCCTGCCCCCGAAGACCCCGGTCATCGATGGAATATGCCAGATGGGGACGTACAATGCCCCATACGAGAGCCTGAACCTGCTGGAAGCGAAACGACCGCTGGGGAAGCGATACCCGTCATGGGTGACTGCCCTGCGACTCAAGGAGTGGGAAGCGTTCCAGTTCGCCGATGAGCACTGGTTCGGGATGGCTGCGGTATCGAACCTGAAGCTGGTAGGTATCGCACTCCTGCTGCTCTTCGACAAGGAGTCCGGAAAGCTCTACGAGTACGTGAGCAAGGGGAGTTCGGGGAGGTTCACCGTACCGAACGGGATCAGTGACTCGGTATGCAGCCATACAGGCAGCAGGCTGAGCATCCAGATCTCCAACAGGCTCAAAAAAGGGGAGTTTTCTGTCTTGTTCGAGGCGAAGGCCCATGGCGGCCAGCCGGCCTGCAGGGGTGAGTTCACTGCATACCATGTGACGGAACCCATCGTGATCCTCCAGCCGTTCGGGAAGAACCGACCGCTCTACTCCCATAAGGCCCTGATGCCGGCAGCCGGTGAGATCCGCTTCGGCGAGAAGGTAACACGTTTCACGAAAGAGCAGGGTGCGGTGGTCCTCGATGACCATAAGGGGTACTACCCCTTCAGTATGCACTATGACTGGGCAACTGCCTGCGCGAATACCGACGGGGTCCTGACCGGGTTCAACCTCACCCGGAACCAGGTGCTCGAACCTGCCCGCTACAATGAGAACTGTCTCTGGAAGGACGGGAGGATGATCCCCCTTCCTCCGGTGAGCTTCCAGCGCCCGGACGGGCTCGAGGGGCCCTGGCGTATCAGGGACAGGGGCGGCCGGGTAGACCTGACCTTCACACCTAAAGACGGGCTGCATAACGTGATGAAGCTCGGCCCTATATCGACGGACTACTACAGCCCCTTCGGTACCTACTCCGGCTTCATCTGTGATGATGAGGGCCATGCGGTCTCGTTCGACGGTTTCACCGGGATGGGTGAGCGGCGGGAGGACCGGCTGTGATCCTCAGGGCAGTGCTTTCACTGCCCTGAAGCTCTGCGAACCCGTCCCGAAAGCCTTCTTCTTGTCATAGATCCCGCCATCGTAGGTGATGATATACGCCTGGCTATCGTCTGCTGCTGAGGTCTCCGCGGTCCAGTAGTAGATGATCGGTGAGTTGACATCCCAGAGCGGGGTCTCCTTGTCGGGCGTCCTCTCATAGACTGCTTTCTGCTTAGATGCATCCCATTCACCCCCTGCTGCCTCCCCATGGAGCTGCATCGACCTGACCGCCTCGTCAACCGTCGGCAGCCTCCAGATACCGAGTTCCTCTTCGACGATGGTCAGCCCATCCTCGGAGAGGTGAGCGCAGATCATTCGGGCCTCATCCCAGGAGACACCCGCATCAGGCCAGCCGGGGCCTCTCGGGGCCCAGGCAAGGGTGAGTCCGTTCCCCTCCACGACCCTCATGCCGAAGTCGTGATCATTGACCCGCTGTGCGTCCCGGATCCCGAGTGGGATGGAGCATGCCAGGGTGATGACCAGCGGTATGCCGATGATCATGAGGTATGCTGCTTTCCTGGGGTTAGGGTCTCCAACCAGGTAGAGGAGTCCCAGGACCAGGAAGGGGATGATGATCGTCAGGTAGAGGACCTCGAAAGAGGCCCCGGAGAAGAAACATGCGCAGAAACCTCCCAGGGCCAGGTGGAGGAGAAAGCCCAACTTCTTCCACCTGAGTGTTACCACGGCCAGGAGGACGAAGCAGATGGAAAAGATCATGTACTGGAAGACGAACATGAAGAGGTTGTCCCAGATCGAGGGGGCATACCACCCCTCATGGAAATTCTCGATAGATCCCCAGTAGGCCCAGACCGAGGAGATGATGACGGTGATCGAGACACCGACCCAGCCGATGATAGTCCTGGTCCTCTGCCTCATGGGAGCTGCTTCTCCATGAAATATGCTCCGCTGAACCCCGTCTTCCGCTTGAGCCACCTCGAGCCCTTCGAGGAGGTGACGCGGAAGCCGAGTCGTTCGTAGAGGGCCTTTGCCCTCGGGTTCTCGAACATCACCTGCAGGGATACCCGTCCATACTGTCGTTCCCTGGCCTGCTCGATCGTGAACTCAAGCAGTCTCGATCCGATCCCCCTGCCGCGAGCCTCCTCAGATACGGCGATGCTGTCGATATAGAGCTCCCCGGGACCAGGGTGGTAGTGGATGATCCGGTCCAGGATCATGGCTCGGAGGAGGGCGGGAAGTCCGTACTTCTCCCCGAGCTGTCGGTTCGTCAGGGAGGGGAGGTGCTTCGGCATCCCTGCATATTCCAGCAGCAGGACACCGAGCACCCTGCCGTCCTGTACCGCGATATAATCGGAGTCGTTGTCGGTACTCCTGATCAGGCCGAAGTCTTCTGCGAAGGATGCCTGAAGTTCGGGGTCGGGATGGACCGCCCTGAACTTCGGGAGGAAGCCCCCGTTAAACAGGTTCACTGCCTCGGCATGGGTCTCAGGAGAGACCGGTACGATCTGTAATTCGCTGTTCATACTGTTTGCTCCTCTGTGCCTATTGTATCATGCCGACGGGACGACTGCATCGCTAAACTGCGGGTATGATGAACTGATGAGTCGGTAAAAAGTAGACGGATTTAATATTAGATGTTAAAATTGTCTATATGAGATACCAGACAAGAACTTTACAATCGATCCTGACTCACTACTTGGACATATTCCCCGTTGTGGCAATAACCGGCCCACGGCAGTCAGGGAAATCAACCATGATCAAGCAGATGCTTGGAGAGCACTATACCTATGTGACCTTCGATGATTTCAGGGTCATCGAACAACTGCATGATGACCCTGAACGATTCTTATCTGTGCACGATGATAAGGTGATCTTTGATGAAGTGCAGAAATACCCTGCTATCTTCCCGCTGCTCAAACGGAAAGTTGATGAGGACAGGGAGCATTACGGTAAATTCATCCTTACAGGGTCAAGCCAATTCTCACTGCAGCAGAATAGTTCCGAGACTCTTGCAGGGAGGATCGGACTGCTCACCCTGTTTCCTTTCGATATACGGGAGATGCCTGATCCCAATGCTCCTATTGAGAACGGCTGCTATCCTGAACAGGTGATGCGGGATTTCCTTGGGAATCGGGCATGGTATGGTTCTTATCTGGAAACCTATGTGCAGCGGGACATACGGTCTCTTGCTCAGATAGGGGACCTTCATGATTTCAGCCGGTTGATAAAACTCCTTGCAGCCAATGTTTCACAGCAGTTCAATGCGTCGAGCTATGCCAAAGCCATTGGTGTCAGCGTCCCGACCATAAAACGGTGGGTATCAGTCCTTGAGGCTTCGTACATCATCTACCTCCTGAGACCGTATCATACCAACCTGAATAAGCGGATAATCAAGTCTCCCAAGCTATACTTCTATGATACCGGCCTGGCTTCATACCTGAATGGGGCAATGGATTCCACCTGGGAAGATGGACCCCTTGCAGGGCCTCTGTTCGAGAATTATATCGTCACAGAGTGTATTAAGGGAGCTGCCCATAGCAAAACTGAGGAGGAGTTCTATTACTTCAGGGAACATAATGGTGATGAGATAGACCTGATCATAGAGACCCCGAAGAGCCGCAGGTTCCTTGAGATCAAGCATTCCATGACATTCAAGACAAGAATGGTAAAACATCTCCATAAGTACATGGATCCAGACACCAAGGCATTCCTGCTGTATCAGGGGGAGTCCATGAACTACAGTAAAGAGATATCCGTGTGCAATTTCCGCGAGTATCTGCTTGGTACATAAGATCTGCCTGACCAGGATGCAGGGGGTTCATGACAGGCATGAGTATAGAAAACGTGAACTCTGATGTGTATACTACCAATAACGAATGCACAATGAAGGAGAGGCAATGAGTACGAATATTGTCATAGATGAAGATCTCCTGAAAGAGGCGATGGCTGTATCAGGTAATAGATCCAGGAAAGCCACGGTTGAGGAAGCACTCAGGATATTCATTCGATTCAAGTCCCAGGACTCGATCAGATCCTTGAGAGGAAAGCTGCATTGGGAAGGAAACCTGGATGCTATGAGGTGAGAGCAGGTTGGTTGGATGTACCGCTATTCCTGATGTCCCCTTGATACATCAGCATCCCCTGTACTACAATAGATTATAATGATTATAAAGTTTGCATGATTTCTCTTTGCGGGGAGACGTGCGGATGAAAGAACAAAAAGTATTTGCCCACTCCTGTGGATCAGCTCCTGATCGCGGGATGGGTGCATGAAGAGAGAGAACCCATGCGTGATAAGCAGTCAGTGAAGTTAGACACGGTAGCCGGGGACCTTCCCGGGATCATCTTCCGGTTCGTCTTGAGTCCCGATGGGGAATGGGACTTCGAGTTCCTCGATGGGGACTATACCTTCTTAGAGCAGCTCGGCGTCAAGCCGGAGATGATCATGGAGAACTCCTCCCTTGCCCTCCAGCTGCTCTCGCCCGAAGAACAGGTACGCCTGAATGAATCCCTCTACCGCTCAGCCGGGACCATGACCCCGTTCAACTGGTCAGGCGAGTTTAGGACCCCTGCAGAATCTGTGTGGCTCCAATTCACGGCGACACCCCAGAAACTCGCTGACCAGTCCATCTGCTGGTCAGGGCTGGCGATGGATGTCACGGTCGAGAAACGTCAGAAGCAGCAGATCGAACAGTTGAACACGCAGCTGAAGCAGCAGTCGGAGACTGACTTCCTCACCGGCCTGCCTAACCGCAGGAGGTTCATCTCCCTCATAGAGGATGAACTGCACCGGTTCGAGCGGCACGGTACCAGCTTCTGTATAGCGATCCTCGACCTGGACAGGTTCAAGCGGGTCAATGACCGGTACGGTCACGATATCGGGGACAGGGTACTCGAGAAGTTCTCCCAGCTCCTCAAGGGCTCCCTGCGTTTCGAGGACACCCCGGCACGGGTCGGGGGTGAGGAGTTCGCGATCCTGCTCCCTGAGACATCGCTTGCGGAGGGACGGCGTGTCTGTGAACGGATCATCACCGCAGAGAAGGTCCTCGAAGCAGGTGAGCTGCGCATCTGGTTCACCTGCAGCATCGGTCTGGCAGAGGTGCAGAAGGGCGATACCTTCGGGACCCTGTTCAAGCGGGCTGATGAGAAGCTGTATGAGGCGAAGAGAGCCGGCAGGAACCGGCTGAAAGGGTAGTCATTCCCTGCCTTTGAGCAGTCCCTCGACCCAGTCACGGTTCTCGAAGAGGGCGCATCCCCCTTCAGCCTCCTCAAGCAGGTGATGGTGCTCCCGTATGCGGTTGAGCAGCCCTGACCTGAGGGCTTCGATGAACGATACATCTTTCAGGTTCACATCGGAGTAGGGGGCGAACGGACAGGCTTCCAGAGAACCATCACTCCCTACATGGAGGAATCCCCTGCCTGCGGCGAGACAGCCCCCGTATCTCGACTCATCCCCGGGGAGGGCGACTGGCAGCATGCGGTAGTCACTGGGGAACCTTCCGACCCGTACGAGAAGATCTCTTTTCTGTTCCTCCGTAAGGCAGCGCTCAGGGTCTCCCTCACAGGGGACGTATTCGATGAGGAAGAGGGTCCTGCAACCGGAGTTCTCTAGGTCATGGAGGAATGCGTGCTCCATGACTTCGTCGTAGTTCTCTCTGGTCAGGGTGATCGAAGCCCCGAAGAGCATCTTCCTCCAATCGAGTTCAGCCATAGCCTGTTTGATCACCCGGAAGACGCCGTCACCCCTTCGCTGGTTGGTGGTCTCGTCATTCCCCTCAAGGCTGATGGCTGGTACCAGGTTCCGCAGCTTCCTGATGCGGTTCATGACTGTCTCATCAAGCAGGGTCCCGTTGGTGAACATGACGAAGAGGGTATCGCGGAACGCTTTCGGTATGCTGAGGATGTCCTCCTTGAGCAGGGGCTCGCCCCCGGCAAGGAAGATGATCCCCACCCCCGCTGAGACGGCTTCGCCCACGATCCTGCGGATCTCGGCGGTCGTGAGCTCATGCTCTGCCGCCCTTACCTGGTGGCAGGCATAGCATCCATGACAGGAGAGGTTGCAGGCATTGGTCACGCTGATGATGAGGATCGTCGGGACCGTCACTCCCTGTACCTGTAGGGATCCCTCCCTGGTCTGCTCCTGCTCCCGGAGTCGTTTTGCGATCCTGAGGAACGTCGGTATGTAGTCCATGCGACCTGAGAGGTACCGGGTATTGTCAATGAGATGCTCCCGAATAGTCCTGTTGAACCGTTGTACACCGTCCATGTCCGGCTCCTGCGAGAACATTGTACTCCAAAGTGCAGGACCGAACAATGCTGGAACTGAGACAAAAAGAGACCCGGAGCGCTGCTCCGGGTCGTGATCTTTATGTTAGCAAGAATCAATAGATATCATCAGGCCGGCAGAAGTACCGGTGCCTGACTGCCATCGCATCCTCAGGTTTCTTCACGTACTTCCGTTCGATGTTCTCCCAGTAGCCGTCAGCGATGCCGAAGAGCACCATGCTCGTGAAGAAGTTATAGCCGGTGTCACGGTAGTGTTCTGCGACATAACAGTTGTCCTTATCCTCGTATACATGCCTGCCGGTATCGAGCATGGCGATCATGGCTGCATGGGCTGAATAATGCACACCGACCATCTGGTAGTTCAGGGCGGCGAGAGCCTCGAGGCTCACCTCCCGGACACTGCAGGATGCATGCAGGATGATGATCAGATGTTACTTTGTAGTGTGCTCTCTCGTAAAATTCTCTTTTTATCTCTCATGCATTTATGTATACTAGTTGCATATACATGTAACAACAGCTGATTAAAAGGACATACGATACCATGGTTGTGACGGAGATCTATTATGCACGGCATGAACATGCAGATATCCTGAACTATCTCATCAATGAGGACTATGATACAGCCCAGAAGGCCATGAGGATCCACATTGATGCCTGCAAGGACAAGGCCCTGGAACCCGGGGGAAGGTGTACTATGATGAAAACATACCTGCTTGGCGTCGATAACGGTGGGACCGTCACCAAGGCGGCACTCTACACGTCTGAAGGGCGTGGAGATCTGCATTGCCACCAGGCATACCGAACTGATCGCTCCCCGTCCTGGCTATACCGAACGCGACATGGAACGCCTCTGGGAGGTCAACTGCGAGTGCATCGCCGAGGTGCTGTCCAGGAGCGGGGTCCCTGCTGAATCCGTGGTCGGCATCGGGGTGAGCGGCCATGGGAAGGGCCTCTATGCCTGGGGGACCGATGACAAACCGGCCTACAACGGGATCATCTCCACCGATAACCGTGCATGGACCTACCCCCAGGGATGGGAGGCTGACGGTACGGCCGAGCGGCTCTATCCCAAGCTCTGCCAGAAGCTCATCCCTTCCCAGCAGGCTGCTCTGCTGGCCTGGCTGAAGGACCAGACCGGGAGGTCTATGAGAAACTGGTCCCGTTGAAGGTCTCTAGCGATGTCTGAGGCACTGTTAATGGGAGTTCGGATGATCGTCTGTGAGTTCTGGTATGTGAACAATGATGACTGGCGTGAGGTGCTTGCACAGAACAACAGCTTCCTCCGGTCGTATCTTGATGCTGGTATGAAATAAGGAGAGACAGAGAATGATTTATGATACCCTAAAGAATCTTGGAGCCTACAGGGGGATATCCTCCCCGCTCGACCATGCCATTGACTACCTTGCCAATGCGGACATAACAGCCCTGGAAGTCGGCACCTACCCGGTGGAAGGTGATGAGGTGATCGTCCATATCCAGTCCTATGATACCAAGGATGCTTCATCGGCATCCTACGAGGCGCACCGGACCTACATCGACATCCAGATCACCCTCGAAGGGGAGGAACACTGCTGGTACACGCCGCTCGAAGGCCTGTCAGAGACCATAGCCTATGATGGGAAGAAAGATATCGGGTTCTATGACCCCAAGGATGACCAGGGGATTCCTTGGGGAGGAGTCCCCTTGAAACTCATCCCCGGGATGTTCTGCATCCTCTTCCCCCAGGATGCCCATAAGCCCTGCTGTACGATCAGCAAACAGAGCAGTATCCGGAAAGCTGTCGTCAAGGTCAAAGCCTGAACGTCAGGTTGGGCCTTGACCAGGTTAAAGCCTGATTTCTCAGTTTCTTGCTATATCAGCAGACATAGAGTATAGTTCACTATAGGAGTAAGTGCTGAGTGCATACCACCTCTATATGCTCAGCTATCCATGGAGGGATATATGAAACGAGTCATGTCTGCGGTACTCATCCTGTTTCTCTGTGCATCGGCATATGCGTTCAACTTCGGTAAGTTCGCTGACAGTTTCAAGGAGGCCTTCGATTCGACGACTGAGGCTATCGACAACACGGTCGATGCCGCCTCGGACCTGGTCGAGCAGGCTGCCGAGGCTGCCCCGGGAGCACTGGAGAACGCTAAGAAGGCCGCCTCCAGGTTCGGGAGGGGAGTCTCGGACCTGTTGTCCGATATCCAGGACACCTACGGTGAACAGGTCTCCGAGTTCATTGCCGATACCTTCAATACCTACGGTGAGAAGATCGGCAGGCAGCTGGGGTACCTTACCGAGAAATACGGTCCTGCTGTGGTGACGAAGATCGAGTACTTCTCCAGAACCTACGGTTCCGAGGCAAGGCGCTATGCCGTAGAATGCTATTACTGGCTGGGGAATGACGCAGGAGACCACCTGATGGAGATCTATGACCGGTACGGGGCTGAGGCAGGCGATCTCGTCGCTGGCGAGCTCGAGAAGTTCTGGGAGACTGCCTCGGATGAGGAGAACCTCGGTACGGTCGCAGGCACCAGTGCCGCGATCGGGAATGCCCTGCTGAAGGCAACACAGCAGGGGCTGGTGTCAGCGAAGGATTACTACGAGTACAAGAACCGGTTGTAGGGCCCTCGGCTGCCCGGTTGGGAGCCTGCTGACCGCATAGGGACTGTTGGACAGACCGCATGAGATAGTGTATGATTGGCCCTAAGCATATTCGTATGTCGGGGAGGACACTATCAAGCTGACTATTCTTATCGTTGAGGATAACAGGGCACTCAATGAGAGTATCAGAAAGACGCTGCATCATGAAGGCTACCATGCCATCAGCGCCGTGAATGCCAGAGAGGCCAGGGAGGCGGCTGCCGTTCACCCGCCGCATATCGTCCTCCTTGACATCATGCTCCCCGGGGGCAGCGGGTATGAGCTGGTCCCGTTCTTCAGGGAGTACGAGCACTGCAGGATCCTGATGCTCACTGCCCTCAATGATGCCGCAAGCAAGAAGGCCTCCTACAGTTCCGGGGCTGACGACTACATAACAAAACCCTTCGATATGTTCGAACTGATCTATAAACTGCGTGCGGTCAGCAGGCAGCTCCTGTCACATATGCAGGTTATCCAGATCGGGGACATGACCCTCCAGACCGAGGAGCATCTCCTGCACCGGGGGGAGAAGAGGGCTTATCTGCAGCCTTCACAGACCAGGCTGCTGCGGAAGCTCTATCTCGCCTATCTGGAGCACGAAACCTACTCGGAAGAACCGGCAGCGGTCCCGTCAAAGGGAGAACCTGATTCGACCTATATGCAGATCTCCAGGCTGAGGAAGAAGATCAGGGAAGTCGACAGCCAGACGGTACTGATAGAGTCGGTCTACGGAAAGGGATATACGCTGAGCATCATAGACGAAGAGTGAAGGTGACTTCGCCTCCATCCCTAATCATCGAACACGATCATCTTGAGATAGGTTATATCCTCACAGTCCGGGCAGGCTGCTCCGCCGGGGATGTGGTTCACATCCCCCTGGTGGTAGAGCTTCCGGCATTTCGGACAGTAGTATCGTATAGCGTGGTCCCTCTTCAGGTACCGTGACAAGTCATGATCTTCGTGCAGTTCGCTCGCAAAGATATGATGCCGGTATTCTCTTCGCTCCACCGGCCCACGCGAAGTGAACTTCCTCATCAGTTCAAGTGGTTTCAACATCATCTACTCCAATCCATTCCCTAACAAGTATGGGTTCAGCTCTCTGTCACAGCATGCTGGGACAAGTATGTACACTTTTTTGTTATACTTTTTGTTATGATGGATGGACCTTTCTTCCCCTGAGACCTGATTACACTGGCTCCGGCAGAAAAAGAACCATCCACAGAATACATGGTTAATCCCTATTGGCAGAGCTTACTGCATAGTCGGATACCGAGCAATATACCTTAACTTAATGGTTAGGTTTGCATGAATGATTCCTCATGTCCTTAATCGCCGATGGGGCGGCAGGTGGAAGAGGGGGTGGTTTGCACGGTACGTGGTGTTCAGAGATGGAGCCTCATCGGGGTCATCCCGTAGGTGGAGAATCCCAGTCTGGCATAGAGCCTCTGGGCATCGGTATTGTGCTCATCGGTCAGCAGGGAGATCCGCAGGCAGCCTGTAGTGCGTGCATGCTCGATCGCGCCTTCGAGCAGTCTCTTCCCGATGCCGCGGCTGCGGTACTCCCTGCTGACGATGACATCCTCGAGCAGCGCGACCTTCCCGCCCCGTGCAGTGCTCACCGTATAGAGCAGGCAGGCCATCCCGACCGGGATCCCGCCGGCTCGAGCTACCAGGATCTCCCCGATGCCCGGATCGTCCACGATGGCCCTGAGTCCCCGTGACTGTACCTCCCCATCGGGCTGGAACTGCGGCTCCAGGGAGAAGAGCTGTTCAAGCAGTCCCGTCATCCCGACGATATCCTCGTTTCCGGCGATCCCTATCTCGATGTCCATAGCATACCTCTTTGTGGAAGTTACCTGTATGTAGCAGTTTTGATAGTATATATCCTACATATTCGTAGGATAATTGCAAGATGTAAGATTCAAAATTACGTAACGGTCACGTAACCCTACTGTGTATAAGCGGTTACCTGGAGACGGACAGTATGGCACAATTCTTGCTATAGATAGAATAATACCACGATAGAGTAAGGAGAGGTGATGGAATATCGTGAAAGCCGCACCATCAGGCTGTTAGACACCACACTGCGTGACGGGAACCAGGCCCCGGGAGTATCGATGGGGATGAAGAACCGGCTCGTCCTGGCCGGCAGGCTCTTCGCCGCCGGGATCGATGAGATCGAAGCCGGCATCCCGGCTTCAGGACTCCTGGACCAGAACATCATACGGCTCCTTACCGAATCGTTCCCCCAGAAACGGGTGATCGCCTGGTGCCGGCTCAAGAGTTTCGATATCGAGGCAGCTTACGGCTGCGGGGCGAGGAGCGTCCATATCTGCCTGCCGTTCTCAGGCTACCACCTCAAGGCAACCTCCCATACCTGGGAGGATGTGCTGGAGAAGACGATGGACTTAGTAGGCCGCTACCGGTCCCGGTTCAGTTTCATGAGCCTGGGGCTGCAGGATGCCTTCCGGGCAGATGAACGCCATATAGGGGAGGTCAACCGGCTGCTCGATGAGCTGCCGATCGACCGGATCCGGATCTCAGATACCGTGGGAACAGCCATGCCTGAGGAGGTGTCGAGGACCGTGAGGCTCTTCACCGGAAGGTCTGGGGTGCCGGTGGAGTTCCACGGCCATAATGACTACGGGCTGGTGACGGCGAACTGTCTCGCCGCAATCGATGCCGGCGCCGATACCATCGATGTGACGGTGAACGGGATCGGGGAGCGGGCAGGGAATGCCCCCCTGGCCGAGGTCGTCATGAACATAGACCGGAAAGCCGGGTACCACACCCACGTGGACCCCTCGATGCTGTATGCGTTGAGCACCTTCGCAGAACAGGTCTCGGGTAGGGTGACACCCGAGGACAAGCCGTTCGTCGGGGGAGCAGTCTTCACCCATACCTCGGGTATACACCTGCACGGGCTCCGCTCCGACCCGTTGGCCTACCAGCCGCTGCTGCCGTACCAGGTGGGGAGGAGCTCCTAAAGATGAACCCGAACCTGCAGGAACCGAAGTACCTGAAGCGGGTGATCTCGCTTCTCAATGATATCAGCGTGATTCTCCGGTATGAACATGATGTCCAGAACGTCTTCAGGCCGATCCTCGAGATCATGGCGAAGTACCTGGGGATCCATCGGGGCATGATCACGATCCTCAACCGGAAGACCGGTGCGATCTCCCTCGAGGCCTCGATCGGCCTGACCGAGGAGGAGGCTTCACGCGGTATATACAGTCTCGGGGAGGGCATCATCGGCAAGGTAGCGGAGACTGCACAGCCGATGATCATCCCGATGACCACCAGTGAACCCGATTTTCTCGACAAGACCGGTTCCCGGGCTGGACTGGCCGATACCCAGATATCGTTCATCTGCGTACCGATCATGGGCGCCATGGGCGGGCAGGCGATAGGGACGCTGAGTGCCGACCGGCTCTTCGAGGATGATGTCCAGCTCGAGGATGACCAGAAGCTGCTCACCATCATCGCCGCCATGGTCTCACGGAGCGTCAGGCTCCACCAGGCGATCCATGAGGAGAACCTGTCGCTCTACAAGGAGAATGAACGGCTGCAGCAGGAACTGAAAGGTTCCATCCGGCAGGTGAACATGATCGGGACCTCGAGCGTCATGCAGAACCTCTTCAGGCAGATCAACCGGATAGGGCCGAACAATACCACCGTGCTCATCCAGGGAGAGAGCGGGACCGGGAAGGAGCTCGTCGCCGAGGCGATCCATTACCACAGCAGGAGGGCAGACAAGCCCTTCATCAAGTTCAACTGCGCCGTCCTGCCCGAGCACCTGATCGAGTCCGAGCTCTTCGGGCATAACCGGGGCTCCTTCACCGGGGCGCTCCAGACCCACATCGGGAAGTTCGAGCAGGCGAACGGTGGGACGATCTTCCTTGACGAGATCGGTGAGATGACCCTCAACGCCCAGGTGAAGCTGCTACGGGTCCTCCAGGAGAAAGAGTACCAGCGCATCGGTGATACCGAGGTCCGCAAGGCGGATGTACGGGTGATCGCGGCGACGAACCGTGACCTCGAGGCGCTCGCCGCCGAGGGGACCTTCCGGGAGGACCTCTTCTACCGGCTGAACGTCTTCCCCATCTATGTGCCGCCCCTCCGCGAACGGAAGACCGATATCATCCCGCTGTCCGATTTCTTCATCGAGAAGCACAGTAAGTTCGCCGGGAAGCAGATCTCCAGGATCTCGACCCCGGCCATCGATATGCTCATGTCCTACCACTGGCCCGGGAACGTACGGGAGCTGGAGAACTGCATCGAGCGGGGAGTGATCCTCTCCGATGATGATACCATCCACGGCTTCCATATGCCGCCTTCCCTGCAGAAATCCTCCCACCGGCCTGAGACCGGGGAGAAGGGGACGCTCACCTTCCGTCTCGACTCCATCGAGTACGAGATGATCGTCGAGGAGCTGAAGCGGACGAACGGGAACATCTCGAAAGCCGCCAGGAACCTCGGGATCACTAACCGGCAGCTCGGGCTGCGCATCCAGAAGTACCAGATCCAGGTAGCACGCTACAGCCACTGATCACAGGATATTGCCTCTTTTCTGCAGCAATCAGTCGGACCTAAGGGAACGTAGGTCCGACTGCCTTCGTGTGCACCGGCACGACCTTCCTTCCTCCTCCTGACCCGGCATCCCAAACCACGCCTTTGACGGTATGCTGTCCTGTTACACAAATGTAAAACGGGCCTAGATCCTGTTACCTTTTGGTAAAACGTCGCCCCCCGCACCCCTGTAAACAGCTCCCCAGGCCCTGATTCGCACTTGGCACGGTGATTGCTTTATGGATGGCAAGAAAACCTATGGAGGGCTTGAACATGAGAAAGATAGCTATTTACGGCAAAGGCGGTATCGGCAAGTCAACGACTACCCAGAATACCGTAGCCGGTCTTGCTGAGATGGGAAAGAAGGTCATGGTCGTCGGATGTGACCCGAAAGCGGACTCGACACGATTGCTGCTGGGTGGTCTTGCCCAGAAGACCGTGCTTGACACTCTGCGTGAAGAGGGAGAGGACGTTGAGCTCGACGACATCATCAAGGACGGGGTCTTCGCCACCAGGTGCGTCGAGTCCGGCGGTCCTGAGCCTGGGGTCGGCTGTGCTGGACGGGGGATCATCACCTCGATCAACATGCTCGAACAGCTCGGTGCATATGAACAGGAGCTCGATTATGCCTTTTATGATGTATTGGGAGATGTTGTCTGCGGTGGTTTCGCTATGCCGATCCGTGAGGGCAAGGCTGAGGAGATCTATATCGTAGTCTCCGGTGAGATGATGGCGATGTATGCGGCGAACAACATCTGCAAAGGTATCGTGAAGTATGCCGATGCCGGCGGGGTCCGTCTCGGCGGCCTGATCTGCAACAGCAGGAAGGTGGACAACGAGTCCGCGATGATCGAGGAGCTTGCGAAGCGACTCGGTACGCAGATGATCCACTTCGTCCCTCGTGACAATATGGTGCAGCGTGCCGAGATCAACCGGAAGACGGTCATCGAGCATGAACCCACACACCAGCAGGCTAACGAGTACCGTTCGCTGGCTAAGAAGATCCACGAGAACGAGCTCTTCGTCGTACCGAAGCCGCTCGAGATCGAGGAGTTGGAATCGCTGCTCATCGAGTTCGGGATCGCGAACTGATCTGAGACTTACGAACACGATACATAAGGAGAGAGAGAATATGGTATTAATTCGTTCAATAATCAGGCCCGAGAAATCTGACATGGTGCTCAAGAAGCTCCTGGATGCCGGGTATCCCGCAGTGACGAAGATCTCCGTGGTCGGGCGGGGAAAACAGCGAGGACTCAAGGTCGGGGCTGTGACCTATGACGAGATCCCGAAGGAACTGCTGCTGACCGTGGTCCCGGTGAAGGAGAAGGATGTGGTCGTGAAGCTCATCCTGAAGAGCGCGAGGACCGGGAGTGCCGGTCTGTTCGGTGACGGGAAGATCTTCGTCTCACCGGTCGATGAGGTATACACCATCAGTACTGGTACCAAAGAGGAGATGTGATGAAAGAGGTCATGGCGATTATCAGGATCAATAAGGTGAACGAGACCAAGCGGGCACTCTCGAGTGTCGGTATCACCTCCTTCACCGGGACAGGCCGGGTCCAGGGACGCGGTAAGGGTATCGTCGATTACCGTATCCTTGACGGAGCCAAGGAAGGGTTCGATGAAGCCATATCCCTCCTCGGGATGGGTCCCAGGCTGGTGAGCAAGCGTCTGCTGACGATCATCGTACCGGATGAGAAGGTGGACCTGACCGTGAAGACGATCATCCAGACGAACCAGACGGGGAATGCCGGAGACGGGAAGATATTCGTCCTGCCCCTGATCGATGCGGTCAGGGTCCGGACCGGAGAAGCCGGGGATGCTGTCCTGGACATAGACTGACCGTCTATTGCCAGGCAGTCGGCAGGAGAAGGAGATGAAAGATTTGAAAGAACGAGAAGGAATGACAGTTGATACATACCGGGATGCCCTGGTCGATATCTATCCTCCCAAGGTAGCGAGAAAGCGGAAGAAGGCGATCGTGGTCAAGGAGGAGGGCGAGAAGCAGGAGATACAGGCGAATGTCCGTACCATTCCCGGGATCATAACTCAGCGGGGCTGTACCTATGCCGGCTGCAAGGGCGTCGTGCTCGGGCCGACGAGGGACATCGTGAACATCACCCATGGACCGATCGGCTGCGGGTTCTACAGCTGGCTCACGAGGAGGAACCAGACCTCCCCGGGGCCGGACGGCGAGAACTACATGACCTACTGCTTCAGTACCGACATGCAGGATGAGAACATCGTATTCGGCGGTGAGAAGAAGCTTCGCCAGGCGATCCAGGAGGCCTATGACCTTTTCCACCCCAAGGCGATCAGTATCTTCGCTACTTGCCCCGTCGGGCTCATCGGCGATGACATCCATGCCGTGGCACGTGAGATGAAGGAGAAGTTCGGGGACTGCAACGTCTTCGGGTTCTCCTGCGAGGGCTATAAGGGCGTCAGCCAGTCGGCAGGCCACCATATCGCCAACAACCAGCTGTTCAGGCATCTGGTGGGAAACAACAACAACTCCCCCGAAGGTAAGTTCAAGATCAACCTTCTCGGGGAGTACAACATCGGGGGGGACGCCTTCGTGCTCGAGGAGATGTTCAACGAGCTCGGCATCACGCTCGTCTCCACCTTCAGCGGGAATTCTACGGTAGAACAGTTCGAGCGGTCCCACACGGCGGACCTCAATGCCATCATGTGCCACAGGTCGATCAACTACGTCGCCGAGATGATGGAGACGAAGTACGGGATCCCCTGGATCAAGGTGAAC
This sequence comes from Spirochaetia bacterium, assembly GCA_963677595.1. Lineage (GTDB taxonomy): Bacteria > Spirochaetota > Spirochaetia > CAKZLE01 > CAKZLE01 > CAKZLE01. The sequence goes on along the minus strand of OY782041.1, from coordinate 41,181 downwards.
TTCATCGGCGCCAAGTCATCAGCGAAGTCGCTGAGGAAGATCGCGGAGTACTTCGATGACCAGGAGCTTACCGACCGTGTCGAGGCCTATATCGCGGAGAAATTGGCAATGGCAGAGGCCGCACTGGAACGCTACAAGCCGAAGACCGAGGGGAAGACTGCCATGCTCTTCGTAGGGGGGTCACGGGCCCACCACTACCAGGACCTCTTCGCTGAACTCGGGATGTCGGTCCTCGCTGCCGGTTATGAGTTCGCCCATCGGGATGACTATGAGGGCCGTGAGGTCCTGCCGTACCTGAAGGTAGATGCGGACAGCCGTAACATCGAGGAGCTCAAAGTGGAGAAGGATGAGCAGCTCTACAACCCGAGGAAGGATGAGTCGAATATCCTGATGCTCGAGAAGAAGGGACTGCTCTTCAAGGATTATGCCGGGATGATGAACGACATGGAGTCGAACTCCCTGATCATCGATGACATCACCCACCATGAGCAGCAGTGGCTGATCGAGACCTTCAAGCCCGACATCTTCTGTGCCGGGATCAAGGAGAAGTACGTGGTCCAGAAGTTCGGAGTCCCGCTGAAGCAGCTGCACAGCTACGACTACGAGGGACCCTATGCCGGCTTCGAGGGTGCGGTGAACTTCTACAAGGACATCGCCCGGATCGTCAGCACGAAGATCTGGTCGAAGGTGAAGGCTCCCTGGAACCGGGAAGCCGAAATAGAAGCTGATTATATCAGTAAACTTGGATAGGAAGGTATACTATGCTGTTACGACATACCCCCAAAGACATCACAGAGAGGAGCGCGCTCACGATCAACCCGGCCAAGACCTGCCAGCCGATCGGTGCGATGTATGCCGCGCTCGGCATCCATGGGTGCTTTCCCCACAGCCATGGGTCACAGGGCTGCTGTGCCTACCACAGGAGTGCCCTGACCCGCCACTACAAGGAACCGATCATGGCTGGTACGAGTTCCTTCACCGAAGGAGCCTCGGTCTTCGGCGGCCAGGCGAACCTGCTGCAGGCGATCAACAATATCTTCACCATCTACGACCCAGACATCATCGCCGTCCATACCACCTGCCTCTCCGAGACGATCGGTGACGATGTGCCCCAGATCGCGGCCAAGGCTGCTGCCGACAAGAAGATCCCTGAGGGAAAGCACGTGATCAGTGCCAGTACCCCCTCCTATGTGGGCTCCCATGTCACCGGCTTCTCCAATATGGTGGTGAGCATGGTGAAGGCATTCGCGGAGTCCGAGGAGCTGAAGACCGACTACTACAACGTCATCCCCGGCTGGGTGGAACCCTCGGACATGCGGGAGCTGAAGCGGCTCATGAAGCTCATGGATATCCCGACGATCATGTTCCCAGACACATCAGATGTGCTTGATGCCCCGATGACGGGAGTCCATGAGTTCTACCCCAAGGGCGGGGTGACCATCCCCGAGCTGAAGAGCTCCGGCTCATCAGCCCATACCTTCGCACTCGGGAACTTCAGCTCGGCAGAGGGCGCCAAATGGCTCGATGCAAACTGCGGGGTACCCTATACGCTGCTCGACATCCCCATCGGGCTCGAGGCGACCGACCGGTTCTTCATGGCGCTGAACCGGATCACGGGAAAACCCATCCCGGCGGAGATCGAGGAGGACCGGGGACGGCTCATCGACATGATCGCCGACATGCAGCAGTACGTCTACGGGAAGAAGGTCGCGATCTTCGGTGACCCCGATATCCTGCTGCCGCTCGCAGAGTTCCTCGCCGACATCGAGATGGTACCGAGTGCCATTGTCAGCGGGACACCGGGCAAGGTGTTCACCAAGGGGGTGACCGACATGCTCGCGGCTAAAGGGTACGATGCGAAAGTGAAGAACGGGGCGAATGCCGATATGTTCCTGCTCCACCAGTGGATCAAGAACGACCCGGTGGACCTGCTCATCGGCAACACCTACGGCAAGTACATCGCACGCGACGAGGACATCGGATTCTTGAGGATGGGTTTCCCCATCCTCGACCGGGTAGGGCACAGCTACTTCCCTATGGTGGGGTATAAGGGAGCGATGCGCATCCTCGAGAGGATCCTGACGATCATCATGGATCGGAAGGATGCGAAATCGACTGAGGAAGCCTTCGAGCTGGTCATGTAAGGAAGAGCACAGAACCGATAGACATCCGATAAGGAGCTTGTCCATGAATGCAGAGATACTGACGGAGAGAAAGACACAGGTGTTCACCAAGGGTGAGGATACCTTCACCATGTCCTGTGAGCGGAAGAGCCTTGCAGGGGCTGTCAGCCAGCGTGCCTGCGTTTTCTGCGGCTCCCGGGTGGTCCTCTACCCGATAGCTGATGCGGTGCACCTGATTCATGGGCCTATCGGCTGTGCTGCCTATACCTGGGACATCAGGGGCTCTCTCTCCTCCGGGCCGGAACTACACCGGCTGAGCTTCTCGACCGACCTGAGGGAGAAGAACATCATCTACGGTGGTGAGAAGAAGCTCCACGAGGCCCTGCAGACCCTGATCACGAAGTACTCCCCGAAAGCCGCCTTCATCTATGCCACCTGCATCGTCGGCATCATCGGGGATGATGTCGATGCCGTCGCGAGGAAGGCCGAGCAGGAGTTCGGTATCCCCGTGATCGCCGTCCATTCCGAGGGCTTCCGCGGTACGAAGAAGGACGGGTACAAGGCAGCCTGCGATGCGCTCTTCATGCTGATGCGCAAGCATGAGCTCAGCCAGGGGCGATCCTTCAACAGCACCCCGGAGAGGGTGCCTGAGAGCATCAACATCATGGGCGAGTTCAACCTGGCAGGGGAAGCCTGGATCATCAGGAAGTACTATGAGCAGATGGGGGTGAAGATCATCTCCACCATGACCGGGGACGGACGGGTCGAAGATGTCAGCAGGGCCTATACCGCCTCACTGAACGTAGTACAGTGCTCAGGGTCCATGACCTACCTTGCCCAGGAGATGGAGCGGGCCTACGGCATCCCCTATATACGGGTATCCTACTTCGGGATCGAGGATACCGCACAGGCTCTCTATGATGTGGCGAAGTTCTTCGGGAATGAGCAGATGCTCGAGAGGGCTGAGACCCTCGTCAGACAGGAGATCGGTTCGATCATGGAGAGAATCTCCGAGATGCGGGAAAAGCTGCAGGGCAAACGCGCCGCCATCTATGTGGGGGGCGCCTTCAAGGCATTCTCCCTGATCAAGGCGCTCAGCCTGCTCGGGATGGAGGTCGTCGTGGTCGGTTCCCAGACGGGAAACGCCCAGGACTATGAGGATCTCAAGGCTATGTGCAATCCCGGGACCGTGATCGTCGATGATGCCAACCCCATGGAACTGAGCCGTTTCGTCCTCGCGAAACAGGCAGACCTCTTCATCGGCGGGGTCAAGGAGCGTCCCATGGCCCTGAAGCTGGGGGTCGCCTTCTGTGACCACAACCATGAACGGAAGATCTCCCTGGCAGGGTTCGAGGGGATGCTCCATTTCGCCGAGGAGGTCTACTCCTCAGTCCTGAGCCCTGTCTGGAAGTTCGCCTACAGGAACACAAAGGCTTCGGAGGTGAATCTATGAAAGCAGTGACGAAGAACTCCTGCAACCTGTGTGCCCCCTTGGGTGCGGTGGTTGCCTTCAAGGGAGTGGAGAACTCGATCAGTCTCCTCCACGGTTCTCAGGGTTGTGCCACCTATATCAGGCGGTATCTCATCAGCCACTACCGTGAGCCGATCGATACCGCCTCCTCGAGCTTCACCGAGGAGACCGCGGTCTTCGGTGGCGGCGAGAACCTGAAGGCTGCCATCCTCAACGTGATGCGCCAGTACCACCCGGAGGTGATCGGCATCGCGAGTACCTGTCTCTCCGAGACGATCGGGGACAATGTCCCCATGATCCTCAACGAGTTCAGGAAGGAGCTTGAGAAAGACTCCCCGGGGACTGTATTGCCGAAGCTCATTGCCGTGTCGACACCGAGCTATTCGGGGAACCAGATCGAGGGGTTCATCCATACCGTGCGTGAGACGGTGCGGGGATTCGCTAAGAAGTCAGGGAAGGGACATCATATAAACCTGTTCCCCTCCATGGTCAGCCCGGCGGACTTGAGGTACCTGAAACGGCTCATCCAGGGCATGGGGATCGAATGCATCCTCTTCCCTGACTATGAGAAGACGCTGGACGGGGGCATCTGGGGAGAGTACCAGCCGATACCTCCGGGAGGAACCACCGCGGCTTCCCTGGAGCAGACCGGGTCGGCGAAGGTCACCATCGAGTTCGTCGGGGAGAACGATAAGCTCGTAACTGCCGGGGATGCCCTCCAGCAGGAGCATGCTGTCCCTGCGAGGAGGACCCCCCTCCCGATCGGGGTGGAGCTCACCGACCGGTTCCTCGACCTGCTGCAGGAGTACACGGAGCGGAGTATCCCCGCAGGGGAGATCTCGGCTAGGGAACGGCTGATCGATGCCTATACCGACGGGCACAAGTATCTCTTCGGCAAACGGGTGCTGCTCTACGGGGATGAGGATGTTGTCGTCAGCCTGTACACCTTCATGCAGGAGATCGGGACTATCCCGGTGATCTGTGCGAGCGGGGGAAGGACCGGTTCCATGCGGGCGGGGATCATAGCCCATCCGGATTACCACGACCTGGACGAGAAGCCGGTCATACAGGATGGGGCGGACTTCGAGGATATCGAGGAGCTCGCAGGATCCAGTGATATAGACCTCATGATCGGCAGCGGGAAGGGAGCCAAGATAGCCCGGAAGCTCGATATACCGCTGATCAGGGTAGGGTTCCCGATCCATGACCGGTTCGGGGCCTCGAGGATCAGGATGATCGGGTACGAAGGGACGCTCGAGCTCTATGACAGGATCGTGAATGCGGTCATGGAGACGATGCAGAAGGGTAATCCGATCGGGTATTCATACATATAGAAGATCAGTCAGAGGAAGGAGAGAACGTTATGGCAAGAGTCGAGAGTACGAACCATCCCTGCTTCAACAGCAGGGTGAAGCACAGGAGCGGCCGGGTCCACCTCCCGGTGGCACCCAAGTGCAACATCCAGTGCAACTACTGCTACCGGAAGTATGACTGCGTCAATGAGTCGCGTCCCGGTGTCTCGAGCACCGTCCTGAGCCCTGAGCAGGCTGCGTTCTACTTCTTCGAGCTGAAGAGGGAGAATCCCTGGATGGAGGTGGCGGGGATCGCTGGTCCCGGGGATGCTCTGGCGAACCCGGAACAGACCCTCGAGACGATGCGCCTCATCAGGGAGAAGCTGCCGGAGACCACCTTCTGCCTCTCGACGAACGGTCTGATGCTTGATGAGTATATCGAGGAGCTGCATGAGCTCGGGCTGCGGTTCCTGACAGTCACGATGAACGCGGTCGACCCGGAAGTGGGGAAGGATATCTACGGCTGGGTCCGCTACAGGAAGCGCGGCTACCGCGGCATCGAGGCTGCCTCCCTGCTGCTCGAGAAGCAGTTGAGCGGGCTGGAGAAGGCTGTGAAGCTCGGGTGGCACGTGAAGGTCAACACGATCATCATCCCCGGGGTGAACGACGGCCATATCGAGGAGGTCGCGCGGACAGTCGCGGGACTCGGGGTCGAGATCCAGAACTGCCTGCCGCTCATCCCGGTGAAGGAGTCGGCCTTCGGGGAACTGCGTGCCCCCGATGCACAGATGACGAAGACGGTGAGGGCGAAGGCCTCCTCCTATGTGCACCAGATGATGCACTGCGGCAGGTGCCGCTCCGATGCGGCAGGCCTGGTAGGGAAGAAGACCAGTGACCAGGTCATCGACTTCCTCTCCTACGTCAGGAACCTGCCGAAGGACATGGCCGAAGAGAGGAAGCACTTCGCCGTCTCCTCGCAGGAAGGCCTCCTGGTGAACCTCCACCTCGGGGAGACCCGCTCCTTCCATATCTACACGGCAGACAGCAAGGGGATCAGGTTCCTCGAGAAGCGTACCGCCCCGGCTGCCGGGAACGGGGATGCCCGCTGGGAGGAGCTCGCTGGGCTCCTGTCAGACTGCAGGGCCCTGTTCACCGTGTCGATCGGCGGCAGGCCGGAAGAGGTCCTCGCATCCTCAGGCCTGCAGGTGTACAAGGTGCAGGGACTGATCAGCGGCATACTCGAGGCATACAACCAGGGAGAGGGCCTGAAGCAGTATGCGAGACTGCCCGGTTTCCGGGCAGGAAAGGGGTCCGGCTGCGGTGGTACGGCCATGGGTTGCATGTAGGAAGATCTGTCAGCTGGCAGATAGAATCATAGAGGAAGGAGAGAGTTGTCATGGAGAAACCAAAGAACCATCTTTTACTATGCGGGAGTTTCAGGATGTCGGGAGCCCCCCAGGGGGTATGTGCGAAGAAGGGCTCGCATGAGCTGGCACAATACATCGAGAACGAGCTGATCGACCGGGGACTTTCGGAGGTCATGGTCTCGATCACCGGCTGCCTCAAGGTCTGTGACCGGGGACCGGCTCTCGTCCAATACCCGGAGAACATCTGGTACGGGGGCGTGGAGACCGAGGAGGACGTGGATGAGATCCTTGATGCGCTCGAGGATGAGGGCATCTGTGAGAAGTACGTCATGAACTGACCGTGCACCATGGGGCATGGTGTTGTATGGAGAGAAGTATGCGCAAGATGAAGGTTGACAGGGGAGGGTTCGGCAGGTATGTGTGCCTGCTGGTACTGACGGCCAGCCTGCTGCTGGCAGGCTGCAGCCCGGAGGATGAGTCTCTGACGATATTTGCCGCGGCAAGTACGACAGACCTCATGAACACTGCCGCAGCGATGTACCAGGAGGAGACCGGGGTAGAGCTGAAGCTCAATCTCGCCTCCAGCGGTAACCTGGCCAGGCAGCTTGAGGCCGAGGCTCCCGCTGATATCTTCATCTCCGCATCGACGAAATGGATGGACTACATAGAGGGGCTCGGCCTGAACGGAGAGGCGGCTGCCTGGCTGCAGAATGACCTGGTCCTGGTCGTAACGGTAGATTCAGAGCTGGAGATGCTCGATATTCCGGGTAGCGACCTCCCGGGGATGGTAGATCTCTGGCTGGCGATGGGAGATCCAGCCCATGTCCCTGCAGGACAGTACGGGAAGGAGGCCCTGGAGTACTACGACTGGTATGAATCACTGGAGCCGCGCATCCAACCGACGAGCGACGTGAGGATGGCGCTCTCCATGGTGGAGCTGGGGGAGGCGGACTTCGGTATCGTCTACCGCACCGACGCCCTGAAGAGTGACAAGGTCCGGATCGTCTCGACCTTCCCGGCAGAGTCCCATACTCCAGTACGCTACATGATCTCCATGTTGGAGGAGAGCTCAGAAGGGTCGCAGGACCTGTTCGAGTTCCTCACGGGGAATGAGGATATGCTTGAACTCTATGAATCATTTGGATTCACCATCCCGGAGGAGTCACGATGAACCATGAACTGGCCACAACCGTACTGCTCTCCCTGCGGATCAGCTTCCTGGCTGTCCTGCTGGACATCCCGCTGGCTGCGGGAGCCGCCTGGCTGCTGGCAAGGAGTGAGTTCAGGGGCAAGCTGATCCTTGACGGGATCGTGCACCTGCCCCTGGTCATGCCCCCGATCACGACCGGGTTCCTGCTGCTGCTCATCCTGGGGAAAAACGGGGTCATCGGGAACCTGGTCTATAGCTTGACCGGGATCCGGATCGCCTTCACCTCCGCCGCTGCGGTGATCGCTTCCATGGTGGTAGCCTTTCCCCTCATCACGAGGAGCCTCAGGCTCTCGCTGGAGATGCTCGACCGAAGGATGGAGTCCATTGCCGCGACCCTGGGGGCGAGTCCCTTCGAGGTCGCCAGGCGGATCACGATCCCGCTGGTCCTCCCCGGGCTCATCAACGGGCTCACGCTGGGCTTCGCCCGAAGCCTTGGGGAGTTCGGTGCGACGATCATCTTCGCGGGAAATATTGCCGGGGAGACGAGGACGATCCCCCTGTCGATCTTCTCCTCCCTGCAGGTGCCGGGAAGTGAGAGCAGGGTCGTACTGCTCATCCTCATCTCGATCTCGATCTCCTTCGCTGCCATCTGGGTATCGGAGGTCTTCAACCGGAAGATGAAGCGCCTGAGTGCCTTCAGGAAAGGAGCTGCCGCATGAGTCTTGAGATATCTGTCACGCTGCCGAGGAACCGGTTCGACCTCGACCTCTCCTGTACCCTCGAACAGCAGACTACCGGCATCTTCGGACCCTCCGGGGCCGGGAAGACCTCGCTGTTCAACCTGATCGCGGGTATCGAGAAGCCTGAGCGAGGGCGGATCGTGCTCAACGGGAGGGAGCTTGTCAATAGTGAGACGGGGACCCATGTGCCGATGCATAAGCGGGGGATCGGGGTGGTCTTCCAGGAGAACCTGCTCTTCCCCCATCTGACGATCAGGGAGAACCTCCTCTTCGGCCTTCGGTACCGGAGCACGAAGAAGAAGGCCCTCTTCGATGATGTCGTGGGGATCATGCATCTCGGTGACCATCTCGGGGAGTATCCCCATCGGCTCTCCGGCGGGGAGCAGCAGCGTACAGCCATCGGCAGGGCCCTGCTCGCCTCTCCCGAGCTGCTCCTCATGGATGAGCCCTTCAATGCCCTGGACAGTGGTCTGAGGCTGAGCATCCTGCCCTACCTGAAGACCCTGCAGCAGGAGCTGCAGATCCCGATGCTCGTGATCAGCCATGACATCGGGGATATCCTTCGGCTGACGAGGAGTATCCTCTTCATCAGCAGAGGAAGGGCTGTAGGGCCTGATGAGATCACCATGTCCTGGGAGCGACAGCTCGGGGAGTTCACCGTCTCAGGGGAGGTATGTCACTTCCACAGCAAACCGGAGCTGCGAGTCATCGTCTGACGGTACTGACTTCCATCAGGTGACAGGTTTTGCTGATTCAAAATGGATCCAGCCGTAATCCGAGAGATCGAAGGTCAGTGGGGCGACCAGGTCAGATCTGATGAGGACATAGTAGGTCCCGGTTAATGAGACCTTGAAGCTGTTAATCTGTGAGAAGTTCCCGTCTCCCGAATCATCATCATACAGGGGTGAGGCGGAATAACTGTCATTCACCAGGGTGCCGTCCGTATCATATACCCAGATATAGCTGCCTGCCATGTTCGGGATTGAGTGATGGATCGTGGTCCTGATGGTGTAATAGGTGTTCCCGAAGAAATCCCCCTTCACCCAGGCTTCGGCGGCACCGCTGGAAGAGTCGTCGTAGTCATCAAGATAGACCGCGATAGACTCCCAGACACCCATGCCAACGGTGAACTCCCCGATCTCGGCTGTGATCGTGACCGGGTCAGTGGCTGCAGCCTCGGTGACCACCCTGACTTCCAGGTCCTCAGGCACGGGGAATGCGGTCATGCTGCTCCAAAGGAACTCATGGATCTCACTTGATGAGTCCGTCGCTGCATGACCGGAAGAGAGGGTGACCCAGTTCGCCCCGGAATCGCTGCTCCCCTGTATGGAGTACTCAGCACCGGAACTCACCTGGACATAGAATCCCCTGCTCGTCACTTCCTCGTCAAGGATCGCCGGAGCCGCAGCCTCGGGTAGGGTCCCGTCTTCGCATCCTGTGATACTTACCAGCAACAGTACTGCTGCTGCCAACGTACAAATCCTTCGCATACCTATCTCCTCAATCGCAGCTGGAAGCTGCCCGTAATTTGACTTGATAGGGGAAGGACAAAGTGCCTGAGTGATATCATGTACTTTTTCTTGAATGTAGGGTACATAGAGTATAACTGTCATCATTGCACAAAGTTACACGTTAGAAACGGCATGGAAGAGGCTGCATCTTTCCAGCAGATTCTCACTGATTCTGAGCCAGGCTACTTCAAACACCAGGGTGAAATAGTGTACAGTAGACCCATGGCAGTCAAGGTAAAACGATACAGTGAGATATTCAGGGTCCACTCCTATGAGGTGGACGCGACCAATACAGCGACTCTCCCGGCAATATGCCAGTTCTTTCAGGAGGTCGCCTCGAACCATGCGGATGAGCTGGGCTTCGGCAGGACGATGCTCATCGAGAACCAGCGGGCCTGGATGCTCTCCCGGCTTCTAATCAGGATGGATCGGTATCCCCAGGTGGGGGATGAACTCGTGCTCAGGACATGGCCGTCGGGGACCGACCGCCTGCTCTATGTCAGGGACTTCCAGGTGGAATCGACTGACGGGGAGGTCCTTGGGGCCGGGGTCAGCGGCTGGGTGCTCATGAACATGGAGAGCCGCAGGCCGGTACACCCGAGATCCGGGGAACTGGACTACGATTATTCCGAGACAGGACCCAGAGCCCTCCCTGATAATCCCGGGAAGCTTGGCTCCTGTGAGGATGGTATCGAGAGGGTATCACACCAGGTACGCTACAACGATCTGGACATGAACAACCATGTCAACAACATCAAGTACCTTGAGTGGCTCATGGAGAGCATGGACCCCGATTTCCGCAGGACCCATGTGCCGACAGAGCTTGAGATCAACTTCCTTGCCGAAGCCCTCTACGGTCACCGTGTGACGGTCTTCACCGCCGGTGAGGAGAGCACTGTTCAGCATTGCGTCAGGAATGGCGATGATGCAGACATCTGCAGGGCAGTGACGAAGTGGAAGGCCCTGTAGTACGAATTCTTCTTAGAAAAGGATAATCAATCTCGATGAAAGATAAACAGCACCAGATCCTGCATGGACATATACCTACAACGTTGATCAGGATCACCATCCCCTCTGTAGTCGGGATGTTCGGATTCATGATCTTCAATATCGTGGATACCTATTTCGTCGGCAAGCTCGGGTCTATACCCCTGGCCGCCATCTCCTTCACCTTCCCGGTCGTCATGGTCCTCAACAGCCTGGTGTTCGGGATAGGGGTCGCTTCGATGACGCTCTTCTCCAAGGCTGCAGGGCAGCATAATGAGGAAGAGAAGAAGATGCTAGCATCTTCCTCCCTTGCCCTCGGGATCACGATATCCATCGTCATGGGGGTGATCGGGTACTCCTCGATCACGCCGCTGTTTCGTGCCTTGGGGGCTGATGACCAGTTATTGGGTTATATCACCAGGTATATGAAGATCTGGTATCTGGGGACCGGGTTCATGGTCATCCCCATGCTGGGGGACTCGATCCTCCGCGGTCTCGGGGATACCTTCACGCCGGCCTTCGTCATGATGACATCTGCCGGGTTGAACATCATCCTGGACCCCCTGATGATCTTCGGGATAGGGCCGTTCCCCGAGATGGGGATCGAGGGGGCTGCCCTGGCGACAGTCATCTCCCGGGGCGTATCGGCCCTGGTCTCCATCCTCATCCAGGCCTTCCGGGAACACCTGCTCACGATCCACGCCCTGTCCTTCAGGAAAGCCTGGACCTACTGGAAGCAGCTCTTCCATATCGGGCTGCCCAACTCAGCCGTTAAGGCGATCACTCCGCTTGGAACTGCCTTCTTCACATCGATCCTGGCAGGCTACGGACACGAGGTCGTTGCCGGCTACGGTGTAGCAACGAAACTGGAAAGCGTGTTTATCGCCTTCATCAATGCGTTCGGGATCACGACGACTGTCTTCATCGGGCAGAACCTCGGGGCAGGCAACCATGAGAGGGTGAAGAAGGGAATCCTCACGATCAGCACGATCCTCTTCAGCCTGGGGCTCTTCATCGCTGCCGTCTTCTTCTTCAGCGGGAACTACCTTGCCGGCTTCTTCACCGATGACCTGCTCGTGCGGACTACGACAGCACGCTACCTGAGGATCGTGCCCATAGGTTACGGGTTCTTCGCCTTCACCCAGATGACAGCCTCGATCCTCAACGTCTACCACAAACCGTACCTTGCAGGAGGACTCTCACTCATCCAGATAGGCATGATAGCGGTTCCCGCATCCTATGTCCTCTCGTACCTGTTCGCTTCGCAGGGCGTCTTCGTTGCCATAGTCCTGAGTTTCTGCCTGACCGGGCTGGTTTCCCTGACGGTACTCAAGAAACAGTCCGCCAAACACCTGCAGCCGGTCTTCTAAGTACCTGAAGGATAGAGCTTCTTCAGTTCCTCGAAGCTCTTCCCATAGAACTCATCTATGAAGAACTTGATGTCGCGATAGATGGCCGCGTCTATATCCACCGGGTTCAGCCAGTACTGCAGCCGTATGGAATCGCTGCCGTAGAGGTCGGTGACCTCCCGGCCTGACAGCTGGAAATCCGCGAAGTGCATGACCTCCATGACCTTCCCGCTCTCGAGGGAACAGCGATAGGGAGTGCTGAAGGGATCCTCCATGGTGATCAGGCCGGTATCAGTCTTGATCTTCAGGTCCCCCTCCATGAACCGCCAGTCGTTACCTGTGTACTTCACATAGAAGAGGATGTTCGGGGTGATCCCCACTTCGCTGTCGGAGTAGGCGTGGTATACGATATCGAGGACTTCGGTATCGGCATACTGTGCATCCTTCGACTGCAGCGGTATGGACATCATCAGGGAGTAGTCCTTGTACTCGATGTTATCGACATAGGAGAAGAAGAGGTCATACTTCTCCTCAAGTTTCATTATCGGGTTCTCAGTGTTCATCTGGACCGGTGCTGCCGGTGCTTCCTCCTGGACAGGAGTACTCTCCGCCTCCATAGCCTGGGCAGCTGCCGGGTTTGCAGTTTCTGTACTGCCTTCATCAGGCAGGGTCGCACATCCGGAGATGATCATCAGCATCGAGATCATGAGTATGATACCACAGGTCTTCTTCATAACAGGCCCCCTGTCTTGTATGATGGTATCTACTATCTTACCATATGGGAAACCAGCTGTTAATGTTATTATGGTGAGCAAATGAGAATTTACCACCGAACATGTGAGGCGACCCCGTCTCGGTCAGGGATTGCTGACTACCTGGTTCCGTCCCTGCTGCTTCGCCTCATAGAGGAGGGTGTCGGCCCTGCTGATGATCTCATCCCGCTTGGAGAACCCCCTGCTGGTCGTCACTCCTATGCTCACGGTGACCGGCGTGATATCGCGGTAGGAGATCTCCTCCACGTTCTTCCGGATCCTCTCTGCGATATCCTCCCCGGTGTCGCGGGAGCTGTGGGAGATGAGGACGATGAACTCCTCCCCGCCGTACCGGGCAGCGATATCATGCTCCCTGATACTCTTTTGTATGGTCTTTCCTATGAGCTTCAGCATCTCATCCCCGATGAGGTGCCCGTAGGTATCGTTCACATGCTTGAAGTGGTCTATATCGATCATCATCACGTAGAACACCAGGCCCTTGACCGTAGATGCCTCGCATTCCCGTTCGAACTGCTCGAGGAAGAACTGCCTGGTATAGATACCGGTCAGCTGGTCGGTGATCAGCGCCGTCTCGAGCAGGAGGTTCTGCCTGCTGAGTTCCTCAGCAGTTGATACAGCATGTTCGCGCTCTCTCTTGTACTCCCTGTAGGCCATGCTGGTCATGATGCTGATGACAGCCGTCATGGAGAAGAACCCGACGAGCCTGTCGATGATCCCGCTCAGCTCGTCGGGATAGGGGATGACATACTCTGGGTGAAGGAGACTGAACCAGATGATTGCGGTGTAGAAACTGAGCAGCAGGCTGAAGTGAAGGAGCAGACTCTTCCCCTCGAAGAAGAACGCGTTATAGAGGAACATCATGAAGAAGTAGAAGGGGACCGTCCCGGAAAAACCGGCATTCGTGAAATAGAGGAACGGGAAGTAGGCATAGGCTGCGAGGTGGAGCATGAAGATCGCCGGGGGCAAAGACCCCGTGAAGACGGCCGGAATCGTCAGGCAGAGGACCATGACGATGAAGTTGGGCAGGTTCAAGGGAAGGGGCAGGGCGTATATGACCCCGAGAAGGAAACCCATGGACGAGAGGATCGCCCCGATCAGGAACAGGGTCCCGCTGACTTTCTGCTTGAGGGTCCCCTCGGCGGGAAAGTAGTTCCTGAGGAAGGGAAGGCCCTTCATGCGTTCAAGTATGCTCATATTTGACATCATAGCATGGAATGTCAAAAAAAAGAAAGGAATGACCGTATGATTTCATGAGGACTGCCGATAGACGGGGGGAGTAAATAATGACAGCCTCTATTCCTGATGCTGGAACAGAGGCTGCTGCAGGGTAGGGAGGACCCTATGCGAATCTTACCTTCGTGCTGTAGTATGCATAAGCCTTGTTGGATCTCTTCATGAAGAAGTCCATGACCCGGCTCTTCATGGTCTGGTTGATGTAATCGAACACTGCCACATCAGCGTAGATGTCCTTATCCTCTTTCATGAGTGCGAACCAGTGCTCTGATGTCTCCAGGTAGAGGTCTTCCAGGGACTTCTTCCGGAAAGCCAGTCGGACCCTGAGGGTCTCAAGCTGGTTCATCAGGGGAACATAGATGTTCTCATGGTAGCAGAAGAGCGCTTCATCGAATGAAGGTGTATAATCGATCTCTGATTCGAGTTCTTTTGTGTAGGTTTCTATATGATCTAAGAGAGTATCCCATTTTTCGTCACTGCTCATGACCAAACCAACGTTCCTGTAAGCATTCTCAATAAACTTAATCCTGTCAGTTCTCTGTGACATATGCCACTCCTTATAATAGGTAATTATTTATCGATAAAGTATCACTGAATTAAAAAATAATCAATAGTTTTTCAAAAAAATTCTTGACAAATTAGCGTTTATACCCTTATTTGTAAAAATAGCTGTTTAAGGGCCTTTAAACGCAGGTTGAGATTATCATGTGTGAAATAGTTAGGATTTTTCTCTACAAAAGGGGCAGGATATTCTTCAGGGTTGAAAAGAAAATGGGTATGCTTTCAGGGATGATCAGGATGTGATAGCTTTCTCTACGGTTTTGAGCGGAATCACCAGGGTAAGGGAATCGTCTCCCAATGGAATGAATCCGTATTTCAGATAGAAACTTTTTGCCGTTTCATTGAGGGCATCCACTAGTATGAAATGAAGGGCCACTTCTGAGGATATTTTCACAGCTCTTACTAAGGCATCCTTTAAAAGTTGAGCTCCGAGTTTCTTTCCTTGGCAATTACGATCAACGGCCAATTTCCCGATTCTCATGGCGGGAATCGGATAACGGGGGAGGCCTTTCTTTATATCGTCGGGCAGTTCCTCGAATTTGATCTGCGCTATACTAACGGTGTAATAGCCGACTGGCTTTAGGGGCTCTTCTCCCTCAACCGCGACAAAGGTCTTTCCGATATTCTTCTTATCATTGGGAATGGCGAATTGACTAAGGTACCGATTCAGCTCTTCAATACCGCAGTCAAACTCTTTTCTCATAATCTCTTGAGATACAGGTATGATCTTCATCATTTACTACTTGAGGCTTCTGGGGCTATTTAAAGAGGTTTTTCAGGGCTTCATTGGGTTCTGGTGGATCGGAGAGTAGGGAAAAGAACATTTCTCTCTCCTTGTTATTGATCGTTATGCTTTCTATCCTTTCCACATCCTTCCTCGCCGAGGATAGGGATTTGCTGAGCATATAGGAAGAGATCGTTTCTCCGGTCAGGCTGGCCGCTTTTTCTATGAGGCTTTTCGCTTCTTCATTCGCCCGAATCTCGATTCTGCTGGATTTGGTGTGTCCCATACTATTCTCCTTCTATGGTAATATTACCAAAATGTACGGTATTTGTACACACATAATTTAGTGGAAGCTTCTATCCGGCTATTGATTCTTTGTTCTTACTAAACCGCAACAGATTCATACAGGGACGGGGCTTCTGTTACGAAGCTCTCTATTAATGGTGCTTTGTCTGATCCACGACTCCCAGTACAAGGCCTTCGACGCTGATATCTTCATCGAGTTCTTCCCAGTGAATACCCGTGCCGCCCCCGCTCACCTCGAACCGGACTCTTTGTGCTTTGGTCGCATGAAGCAATCGGGGGAAATACGCTAACGGGGTAGCGAGCTGGCGTCCGTCTGAGAGCATGACCCATAAGTAGTCATCATCAAGCCGATCTTTTGAGCAGATACCGGAGAACTCATTGGCTCCATCGTTGCTTGGAGTTTCTCTGTAGGGCAGTCTCGACCCGACATCATAATCCTTCCTACTTCCTTCAGAGACAGCTTGTGTCCTTCTTCGATTGCCTCCAAGTCACGACAGCCTGTCTGCTGAGTCGTGTCTCTCACCACATCCATCGCCTGGATGGGGGACACACACGATATCATGTGTATAGACGAAAAAGGCACCCTCATGAAGAGAGTGCCTTTGCGGCAGAGAGGACTTGAACCTCCACGGAAACAATTTCCACTAGCCCCTCAAGCTAGCGTGTCTACCAATTCCACCACTGCCGCGTTTACCTTGTTGCCAAGGCTTGTCTTATTGACAAGAGCAAACATACACTATAATGCATTCTCTGTCAATAAAACTGGGGAAATTATTTATCCCAGTATCCTGTCCAGTGCCAGCCCGAATTCGGAGAGGTCCTTCACGATGACATCTGCCTCTGAGAGGAGCTCATCAGCGAAGCTGGTAGTCAGTGCGATACAGGATGCACCGGCTACCTTCGCCGCCTGGATGCCGTTCACCGCATCCTCTATGACGATGCTCTTCTTCGGGTCTGCGCCGATGAGTGATGCAGCATATTCATAGATGTCAGGGTAGGGCTTCTTCCGCTCCACATCAAGACCGTTCACCGTCGCATCGAAGATGGAGAGGGGGAGGCCGATCTCAGAGAGGTTCGCCTCCATCTTCACCTTATCGGCACTGGTCGCTACTGCGATCTTCCAGCCCCTCTTCTTACACTCACGGATGCAGTCCTCGACACCTGGGAGGGGCTGTAATTCACCCTTGATGATCTCGAGGTAGATGTCATAGGTCCGCTTCTTATCCCGTTCGATGTCGATCGGGAATCCGTACTGCTTCGCGACACCGCCGAGGTAGGCATTCTCTCCAGCCCCGACGAAGGGGAGGAAGTCCTCCTCCTGGACGATCACGCCGTGTTCGGCGAACATCATGACTGCCGCCCTGCAGATGAAAGCCTCAGAGTCCACCAGTACACCGTCCATGTCGAAGAGGACGGCTTCTATATCATTTCTCATTGCGGTTCCTTTTCTTGCGTTCTTGCAGGTATTGTAAAGAGTTTCTTCTCTTATGGCAATCTGCCTACCGTACGCGCTTCAGGAGGATGTCAGTATTGAGGTGGTCGCGGTTCCAATGGAGGATCCCCTGCTCCTCGTAGCTGAAGAGCCTCATCGAGTCCCCATGGATGAACTCCACGAGGAAACGTTCCGGCAGGTAGTGCAGGCCGTTGATCTGGGTCATCATCGTCTCCCAGCCGACGAAGGTGGGGAAGGAGGTCCCGGCCCCGGTGATCACGAGGTCTGTGGAGGGCTTGCCGTAGGGGAACGAGATGAAGTCCTGGTCGTAGAGCCCCTTCTCCCCGGGAGCCCATTCATCCCAGGCGATGACGCGCTTGTAGCTGTCCACCCTGAAGGTGGGATCCTTGGCAGCCCAGTCTTCCGTCTTCCGGTCGATAATGGCCTGCCTCGGGTAGAACTCCATGACGAAGGCCATCGGGTCGAGGCTGATCGTGACGGTGATCCTGTCATAGATATCGCCGAGGGAGTTCTCCCCGAACTGCTCCATGGCAGTGACTTCCCAGGTGCCGATGAGTTCCTGTGTGTACCGTGCGTACTCAGGGCTGCCGGGCGTGAGGTAGGGGTCCTCATCCACGAATGAGATGATCGTCCCGCATCCGGTCAGGACCAGGGTCAAGAGAACAGATAGAAGTATAAGAATGCAGGTCCTTTTCATAGGATTTCCTCCCGTGGTACTATAAGGCCTGTTGCTGGCCTTACATACTATAAACTCCCCAGGAAGGTGTTACGTTACAATGGAGCAAGGACGTCTTTCATCCCTTAAACCGGTCATCGGCGGTTCCCCCGATACCCTCATCCTCGGTTCGATGCCCGGGGCCGATTCCCTGCGGCTCCAGCAGTACTACGCCCACCGGAGGAACTTCTTCTGGCCGATCATCTACCGGATCCTCGGCATCGACCGTGATCCCTGGGAAGATGATTACACCCTGCGGTTAGCTGAGCTGACCTTCCACGGGCTAGCCCTGTGGGACTCGCTGGCAAGCTGCCGGAGAAAGGGGAGCCTCGACCAGCATATATCAGAAGGAACGTACAACGACATCAGGTCACTGGTGGGGGAGTACCCCTCGGTCAGGACCATCTGCTGCAACGGCCATGCCTCGTTCCGGTACTTCCGCTCCTATGCGAAACCCGGGAGAAGTGAAGAGTCAGACGGGAGGTTCAGGTGGGATGGGAGGATCGAGGTCTATCGCCTGCCTTCGACCAGTCCGGTCCCGTCAAAGAACTACCGTTCCCTCGAGGACCGTCTGACCGTATGGCAGGAGATCATTCCTCTTCGCTGAGCAGTGACTCGAACTCCTCCAGGAGCGACGAGAAGTAGGCCAGGGCGTCCTCCACCGGTTTCGGGGTACTCATGTCTACCCCGGCTCTCTTCAGGGAGTCCAGCGGGTATTCTGAGCCCCCGGAATGCAGGAACCTCAGGTAGGCCTCGAGCTCCTTCTTCCCTCCTGAGAGGACCTTCTGCGAGAGTGCGATCGCTGCGGAGAGCCCCGTGGCATACTTGTAGACATAGAACGCCCGGTAGAAGTGCGGAATGCGCAGCCCTTCGAGGTCGCTCTCGTCCTCGAAGACCATCTCAGGCCCGAAGTACTGCTCGAGCAGCCCCCGGTAGGTGGTCCTGAAGTAGTCGAGCGTCAGCGGTGTCCCGTTCTCGTAGGCCTCATGGGCGAGGTGCTCGAACTCGGCAAACATGGTCTGGCGGTAGATGGTGGCGATGACGTCATCGATCTGCTTGCCGATGATGTAGGCCCGCATCTTCCGGTCATTGGTATGCTGCAGGAGGTAGTGGGCGAGGAGCTGCTCGTTGAAGGTCGACGCGACCTCTGCCTCGAAGATCGAGTAGTTGTAGTGCTGGAAGGGGTTTCCCTTCACGCTGTAGTAGCTGTGCATCGAGTGTCCTGCCTCATGGGCGAGGGTGAAGACGTCGCGGAGCACATCCTCCTTGAAGTTCATGAGGATGTAGGGATCCCCGATGTAGGAACCGGCGGAGAAGGCTCCGGACCGTTTCCCCTTGTTCTCATACTTGTCGACCCAGCCACCTCTCAGGCCTGAGTGGAGCGTCTCGGTATAGTCATGCCCGAGGGGGGCAAGGGCCTTGATGACCAGCTCGATCGCCTCCTCGAAGGTATGGTGCGAGGTGATCGAGCTCACCAGCGGGACATAGACATCGTAGTGGCGAAGCTCCTCGAGGCCGAGGAGCCGTTTTCTCATGCCGTAGTATTCATGAAGCGCCGGGAGGTTATCGTGGATCGTTGAGATGAGGTTGTCGTAGACCTCCGGCTTGATGTTATCAGGGAAGAGTGCGGCAGAGCGCGAGGACTGGTGGTTCCGGATCCGTGCGATGAAGGTGTCATGCTGGACTGAACCTGCATACAGCGCTGCCAGGGTGTTCTTATGGACCTCGAACCCCTTGTAGAAGGTCCTGAAGGCAGCCTCCCGTACCTCCCGGTCGGGATTGATCATGAAAGACGAGTAGCTTGCCTGGCTGACCGGCCGTTCGCTCCCGTCCACCTCTATCGTACCGAACTCGAGGTCGACGTCGGTGAGGGCGGAGAAGGCCTTCTGCGCTGTCGCTGCCGACTCCCGTTCCATCGCGATGATCTTCTCCTCCTCAGCACTCAGTATATACGGCTTGTACCGGAGGATCTTCTTCAGCATGATCCGGTACTCCTCGAGGACCGGGTCAGAGAGGAACTCCTCCATCAGCTCGTCATCGATCGCCTGGATCTCCGGCTCGATGAAGCTCGTGGCAGCCGCGAACTGGGATTCCGCCTGCATGACACGGCCGTACCTGCTCTGGTTCGTGCTGTCCCCGGCATCCTCAGCGTACCGGAGGAACGCAAAGTACCCGATCCGCTCAGAGAGGAGACCGGCACCTTTGAGGAACTCAAGGCAGTCATGGAGGTTCTGCGCGGAGGAGTCGAGGGAGCCTGAGAAGGCTTCAGCCTGGGGAATGAGGTCGGTGAACTCCTTGAACGACTGCTCCCAGGCAGCATCATCCGTGCAGAGTTTCGAGAGGTCCCACTGGTCCTGTGATGGGATCTCTGATCGTGAGGGTATGGTATGGGCTGTGCTCATATCGGTTGGAACTCCTTGTGTGGTGTTTATGGAAGCAGGGCTGCGAGAAGTTTCCCCGCCTTGCCCCGGTGACTTATCGCATTCTTCAGCTCCGGAGGGAGCTCTGCTACCGTCTTCCCGTATGCCGGGAGGTAGAAGACCGGGTCGTAGCCGAACCCGCCGGTACCGACCTCCTCCCCGATGATCTCCCCGTCCAGCTGCTCCTGTACCGTGTAGATGCGGTACTCATCGAGGATGAGGGACATGCAGCAGACGAAGGATGCCTTCCGGTCGGTCATGCCGGCCATCTGCTCAAGCAGGTAGGCATTCCGTTCTGGGGATTCGAGCATGCGGCCGAACACATCTGACCCGTACCGGGCTGAGAAGATGCCAGGTCCTCCGCCAAGAGCCCTGACGCAGAGGCCCGAGTCATCGGCGAGGACCGCATACTCCCCGAGGTCCTCCCGCCCCCTGATCAGGTCCCGAAGGGCCTGCGCCTTGCCCAGGGAGTTGCCGAGGAAGCTCTCCTCGATCTCCTCAGGGTCGAAACCAAGGATCCCGATCTCATCAGGGGTCAGGATCGTGTGCCCGGTGAAGATAGCGGACAGTTCGATCTTCTTGTGCTTGTTTCCGGTAGCTGCGATAATATTCATAGCTATACAATAACAATTATCGAGACAAATCGTCCAGCAGATTGATGAAATTCCGCTTTATGTGGAATATGCACGAATCCACGCTCCCCTTGGGGATGCCAAGGTATTCAGCGATCTCCCGGTGTGAATGTGACACCGATGACATCTGGAGCTTCTCGTTAGCTGTCTCCATCCGTTCACTTTCAACGTCGATGGACTGATTCAGTTGATCTCGTATGGCTTGATCCTGCTCCTGCCACAGCAGGTCCTCCAGGTGCATTTTCTTTATGTAGTGTAGGTTGCTCCTCTCCTGATACAGCTTATACTGCTGCACCTTCTTCCAGTAGCTTTCATCGAAACGCTCCAGAGCCTGGTAGAAATCGAAACCGAACCACGCAAAGATGGCCTGCAGCCTCTCGTACCCTTCCTGGGGGATGAACCGTTGGAGCTGGATGAACACACAGAGCAGCCCCTTACTGTCCAGGGAGGTAGCCAGCTGCGTCTTCAGGTTCGTGAACAAGATATTCCTCTTCTTGGTCCAGTCCCGTTCTATGCGGTAGGGGGGAGCCCCCGAATCACAGACCTCCTCCTGGAAGTCAGGGGTCGTGGCCCCCTCAGGGTCTATGAAGAGGGGCAGATCCAAGTAGTCTGTTTGATGACGACTCCATTTTTTGTACGATCGTATTTTGTTCCTGATGGTTTTCGCGAAGTAGGTATCGAACTTGAAGCCTATATCCTTGAATCGATCGATGGTGCTCGTCATGGTAGCATGGAAGTAGAGGGTGAACCCCAACAGCTGCTCCTCTTCGAGCAGGTTGTGTGTCAAAGGGTAGATATAGCTCATCTTCCATAGGGTGTCCAGTATATCCTGCTTGGATATACTTCCTTTCTGGTAGTCCAGTACTTTTTTGGTCATGTCGATCCCTTTGATCTCCCTGATAACGGTTGCAATAGCAGTACCCATATACGTTTCCTCCTTGGTCATCGCAATGCAAATCTTGTGCCAAGCATGACCATGGAATTACGCCCTATGAGAAGGGTTTATAGAGGATTGTGTAATTGAAGGTAATGATATGAGATTGGTGTTTACACTATCTTACAAATAAGACGGGAATTGGTGCAGGGAGACAGGGGCTGTCCCGCCGGATACAACACAAGAAGGCCTCAAGCTGTCAGCTTGAGGCCTCTCGGTGGTGTTTTCGCAAATGCTGCGGGCTGGGGTCAGAGAAGGGTCGAGAATCGGTCTAAGAGGGTGTCTGATATCGTGGAGATGTCCCCTTTCATCGTGACGCCGGAAGCCTTCTTGTGACCGCCGCCGCCAAACTCCGCGGCGATCTCCCCGACATTGATCAGGGAATCCCCATGGGCCCTGAAGCCGACGGTGCAGTCCTCCTCACCCTCGTTCTCCCGGATGAAGATGATGACCTCACAGCCGTCTATCCCGAGCATCTGGGCATAGAGGGTCTCCGAGTCGCGGTTGATCTCCCCGTACTCGAGCGTCTCCTCCCTCGTCTCCCAGGTGAGCAGCAGCTTCCCGTCGTAATAGGCCTCTGTCCGGTAGAGGAGCAGGCCGAGGAGTTTCCTCGAGGCGAAGGTCCTCCTCCCGTACATGTCCTGGTAGATGACCCTGGGGGATGCCCCTGCCTCGACAAGCTCAGAGACCGTCAGGAAGACTTCCCCGCGGTAGGGCCCGATATGGCGGAAATAGCCGGTATCGGTCGCTAAGCCGAAGAGCATCCTGTGGGCATCCTCCTCACCGATCGGGATGTTGAAGGTATGGAAGAGCTGCAGGATGAGGTAGGTCACCGAGAAGGCCTTCGGGTCTATGTAGGTGACATCCCCGAAGTCCTGTCCTGCGGCATGGTGGTCGATCACCCCGACAGTAAGACCTGCGATCTCCTCAGCGAGGTAGCCGATCCGGTCGGGGGATGAGCAGTCCACGATGAGGACGAGGGGCTCATGCTCCTTGTAGTCTTCCGGGATATGGGGAAGGAACTGTGACTCGAAGTCACTGATCTCATGCCGTGTGAAGGGGCCTGCGGAGGCAGTGATCGCATGCTTCCCGAGCTTCCCGAGCAGTGATGCGAGGGAAAGCTGCGAGTTGATCGAATCACTGTCCGGGTTCATATGGCCGATGACGATGAAATGGGTATGTGATTTGATCGCGTCGATCAGTTCCTGTGCTACGAGTTTTACTTCTACCATGTCGTCCTATTCCTCCTCTGAGATGACACATCGCTCAGCATCACAATAATCAGGGAAGAGCAGCTGCAGCGCCTGTTGGATATGGGTTATGTAATGGATGGAGAGATCCTCGAGGACCTTCCTCGGGATATCCTCTGCGACATCCTTCTCGTTCTTGGCCGGGAGCAGGATCTGCCTGATCCCCATCCGGTAGGATGCAAGGATCTTCTCCTTGACCCCGCCGATCGCCAGGATGTTGCCGGTGAGCGTCAGCTCCCCGGTCATGGAGAAGTGGTTCGGTGCCTTCCCGATCAGGGCGGAGTAGAGCGCCACGGTCAGAGTGATCCCCGCCGAGGGCCCGTCCTTGGGGATGGCTCCCTGCGGGACATGGATGTGGATGTCATGGTGCTTGATGACCTCCGGGTCGATCGAGAGGGCAGCCGCATGCGACTGGATATAGGAGAGACTGATGCGGGCGCTCTCCTTCATCACCTCCCCGAGATTCCCGGTAAGGATCAGCTTCCCGGTCCCCGGGAACAGTGCCGCCTCCACGGACAGCATCCTCCCGCCCATCTCGGTCCAGGCGAGCCCGTGGGCAAGGCCGGGGACCGGCTCCTTGTGGACGAGCTCGTCCGAGTAGATCGGCTTTCCCAGGAGCTGGGGCAGGTTCTTGGCGGTGATCGTCCTGGTATATTCATTCAGGGGAGTAGTCTTCTGTGCCCGGGACAGGTAGTTCCTGGCCAGCTTCCTGACGACCGTCCCGATGATGCGTTCCAGGGAGCGAACCCCGGATTCCATGGTGTAGTCATGGATGAGTGAGAAGACCGCGTCCCTGCGGAACCTGATCTTCGCAGAGGTGAGGCCGTTCTCCCTGAGCTGTTTCGGAATGAGGAACCGCGTGGCGATCTGGAATTTCTCGATATCGGAGTAGCCGGGGATCTCGATGATCTCCATCCGGTCCCGAAGCGGGGAGGGGATGGTATGCAGCGAGTTCGCCGTGGCGATGAAGAGCACCTGGGAGAGGTCGTAGGGGACCTCGAGGTAGTGGTCGTTGAAGCTGTTGTTCTGCTCCGGGTCGAGGACCTCGAGCATGGCAGAAGAAGGGTCTCCCCGGAAGTCTGAGCTCATCTTGTCGATCTCATCGAGCAGGAATACGGGATTGGTCGTCCCGGCTTTCCGCATCGACTGGATGATCTTGCCCGGCAGGGCACCGACATAGGTCTTGCGGTGGCCCCTGATCTCGGCCTCATCACGCACGCCGCCGAGGGAGATCCTCACGAGCTCCCGTCCCATGGTACGTGCGATGGACTTCCCGAGGGAGGTCTTCCCCGTTCCCGGGGGACCCACCAGGCAGAGGATCGGCCCCTTGAGGCTCTTCTTGATCGAGCGGACCGCAAGATAGTCAAGGATCCGCTCCTTGGGCTTGATCATGTTGTAATGGTCCTCATCAAGGACAGACTTCGCCCTGACGATGTCATAATTGTCAGCCGTCGCCTTCGACCAGGGGATGTCGGCAAGCCATTCGAGATAGGTCCTGATCACCCCTGACTCCGGGGACATGGCCTGGAGCTTACGCAGCCGGTTGGATTCCTTCGTCGCCTTGGCGATGACCTCCTCCGGGGGGGTCAGGGCCTTGATGCGTTCCAGGAGCTCGTCGGCCTCATCAGCCTCATCCTGCTCCCGGCCGAGTTCCTTGTTGATCTGCCTGATCTGTTCGTGGAGGAAATACTCCTTCTGGGTCTTCTCCAGACGGTCCTTGACCCGTTTCTGGATCTCCCCATGGAGCTTGATCATCTCGATCTCGATGTCCAGCAAGACGAGGAGCCGCTGGATCCGGTCGATATGGTCGACCGAGAGCAGCAGCTCGAGCTTCAGCTCTTTCTTGATGGGTATATGGGCAGCCACGAGGTCCACGAGCAGGTCAGCATACTGGGCTTCGTTGATCTTCTTCCTGATCTCGTCCGGGAACTGCTTCAGCTGCGATACGTAGGTATCGAACGAACTGAGGATCGACTGCATGAGCAGTTCGATCTGCTCATCGACCTGTTTCGTCTCCCTGATCGGGTCGAGTCGGGCGAAGAGCGTCTCCTCGCTCGACTCATGGCAGGAGCAGAGTTCTGCCCGGTACATCGCCTCGCCGACGAGCCTGATCGTGCCGTCCTTGAGTTTGAAGATCTGGAGTATCTTCACCACCGTACCGATCGGGTGGTACTCCTCTGACTCGGGATCGTCCTTCGGGAAGACGAAGAATACCAGACGGTCCTCCTCCATGGCCCTCGTGATAGCCTTGATGGATTGCCGGGAGTCTGTGACGAAGGGGACGATCGAATGGGGGAAGACAACAAGCTCCCTCGATAATACAAGAGGGAGCTCGATGCAGTCTTTATGAAGTTTCAGTTCATTGGTTTTCATGCTGAGATTTTCTTGGGGTTCACCTTTGGTTTTTCGAGTTCCATCACCACCTCGCGGGTGATGATCACCTCTTTGTCCCCGTCAATCGACGGGATGTCGAACATGATGTCGGTCATGAGGTTCTCCACGATCGACCTGAGGCCTCGGGCACCGGTCTTCTGTTCGATGGCCTTCTCGGCGATAGCCTCGACAGCCCCGACCTCGAAGACGAGTTCGACGTCGTCGAGCTTCATGGAAGCCTGGTACTGCTTGGTCACCGAGTTCTTGGGCTCGGTGATGATGCGCATGAGGTCCTCTCGCTCGAGGTTGGCAAGCGAGACATGGATCGGCAGACGCCCGATGAACTCGGGTATGAGGCCGAACTTGATCAGGTCCTCAGGGTGCAGCTTGGCATAGAGGGACTGGAGGTCCTTCTCATTGCTCATCCTGATGTCGGCACCGAAGCCGAGGGGGTGTTTGCTCACCCTGGACTCGATGACCTTGTCGAGACCGACGAAGGCCCCTCCACAGATGAAGAGGATGTTGGTGGTATCGATCTTGAGCATCTCCTGGTTCGGGTGCTTCCTCCCTCCCTGGGGCGGGACGGATGCGACAGTCCCCTCGATGATCTTGAGCAGGGCCTGCTGGACTCCCTCACCTGAGACATCCCGGGTGATGGAGACGTTCTCGGTCTTCCGGGCGATCTTATCGATCTCGTCGATGAAGATGATCCCCTTCTCGGCAGCCGAGATGTTGTTGCCGGCGTTCTGGATGAGCTTGAGGAGGATGTTCTCCACATCCTCGCCGACGTAGCCGGCTTCGGTCAGGGTCGTGGCGTCCGCGATGGCGAACGGGACCTTCAGCTTCTTCGCCAGGGTCCTTGCCAGGAGGGTCTTACCGGTCCCGGTCGGGCCGATGAGCAGGACGTTCGATTTCTCGAGTTCAACCTCATCATCGACGCGGTCCTGGTGAACGATCCGCTTGTAATGGTTGTAGACGGCTACGGAGAGAGTCTTCTTCGCCTGTGTCTGACCCACCACGTACTGGTCAAGGTACTCCTTGATCTCCTTCGGGGTAGGCACCTCATCGAGGAACTCCTCATCGGTGATGGAGTCCTCTTCCTTGAGGATCGTGTTGCAGACCTGCACACACTCATTACAGATATAGACTCCGGGGCCGGCGATGAGCCGGTTCACCATATCATTGCTCTTTCCGCAGAATGAGCAGGTCTTCTGTGTTGTCTTACTCTTTCCCATACTTACCTCATCTGTACATCGCGGGTCCGCACGGACCCTGTCTAGGATCTGGACAGCAGGCTGTCTACCAGACCGTATTCCACCGCTTCCGGGGCTGAGAGGAAGAAGTCCCGTTCCAGGTCCTTTGCGACCTGTTCCGGACTCTTCCCGGTATGATGAGCAAAATACTCGATGGAGAGCTGCTTCAGCCGGACGATCTCCTTGGCATGGATCCCGATATCGGTTGCCTGGCCCTGGGCGCCTCCCCAGGGCTGGTGGATCATCACGCGTGAGGAGGGAAGGGCGAACCGTTTCCCCGCCTGGCCGCTTGCAAGCAGCAGCGCTGCCATGGATGCAGCCTGACCGAGGCAGATGGTCTGCACCTCTGACCTGATATACTGCATGGTATCATAGATGGCCAGTCCTGCAGTGACGCTTCCGCCCGGCGAGTTGATATAGAGGCTGATGTCCCGTTCAGGGTCCTGGCTCTCGAGATAGAGCAGCTGGGCAACGACAAGGTCCGCGGTCGCATCGTTGATCTCACCATCCATAAAGATGATCCTCTCCTTCAGCAGCCGTGAGAATATGTCATAGGATCTCTCACCGACCCCGGTCTGCTCGACAACCATGGGAACCAGGCTGTTCATCTTCTCTATACCAAATCGCATGATCTTCCTCCGAAGTTAGTCTAGTTTGTTCTGCATCAGATCAGTATATGCTACTGCTTTACCTTCCGTGAACTCGTTCTTCTCCAGCAGCAGGTCAACTACCTTCTGGGTCTTCTTCTCTTCCTTCATCAGGTAGATGTAGTAGTCCTTCTGCTCCTGGTTCTCGATGCCATCGAGGGAGGGCATCAACTCTGCGATATCCTCGTCAGTCACCTCGATCTTCTCTTCCTCTGATACCTTCTCGAGGATCATCTGGATGAGGATGTTCTTCAGGGCCTGGGGTCTCCACTCCTCGAGGAGGTCAGCCTTGCCCTTCCCCTGGTAGGAGAGGATATCGAGCAGCTGCTGCTCTGCCATGCCTGACTGGGAAGCGAAGTTTCTCCAGGAGTTCTCGAGCTCTGCGGCGATCATCGATTCCGGCAGGTCCACGGTGAACCCTTCGAGGAGGGTGTCATTGAGCTTCTCGACCTTGAGGCCTCTCAACCGCTGTTCGAGGCTCTTTTCAAGTTTCTCTTTCGTTGCTTTCTTGAGGTCCTCGAGCGTCTCGTACTCATCGCTGATGTCCTGAGCGAACTCATCATCGAGTTCAGGGAGGTCACGGACCTTGACGGCCTTGACGGTCACCTTGACCTTCACGGTCTTCCCGGCATATTCCTCGACGTCGTGGTCATCGCCGTAGCTCTTCTCGATGACTTTCTCCTCATCCTTGGCCATGCCGATGATGTCATCGTCGATCTTGTAGAAGTTGTACCCGGTCCCGACGGTGAAGACGAAGTCCTCACGCTCGGTCCCCTCGACGGTCTCACCGTTCTCATCGACCTCTGCATAGTCGATCGTCACGATGTCGTCCTTCTCGATGGTACCGGCTTTCTCGATGACCATGGAGTTCTGCTCCTGGAGCTTCTTCAGCTCCTCACCAAGGACCTCATCATCGACTGCGACAGCCGGGATCTCGATGCTGTGCCCGGTATAACCCGGCACGTCAAAAGCGGGATAGATATCATATGAGACCGCAAAGGAGAAGTCCTCATCGGTAGAACAGCTGAGATTCTCCTCATCGACCAGTTTCGGTTGGCTGTAGGGGAGGGGCTTGTACTTATCCTCGATCTCCTTGAGGGCCTCATCGACTGATCCCTCGATCATGTTGTACATCGCCTCTTCCTGGAATGCTTCCCCATATTTCTTCTCAAGGACTGCTGCAGGGGCCTTCCCCTTCCTGAACCCCTTGATCTGGAGAGTCTTGGAGTATTTCTTCACAACCTTGTCATACTCTTCTGCGACGGTCTTCTGAGCGATAGTCACAGTCATCTCGACTGCTGATTTCTCGAGCTCCTTAATCTTCTTGTCGGCAACCATTTTCAACCTCTTTCCAAAAATAAACTCTATATCTATTCTAGTATACTAAAGATACTAAGTAACGACTATAGCATCCACAGTGAATGGCAAAAATCGTTCGATATGCACCTGATAAAAAAAGGCGACCCGTTATGGGTCGCCTGCTTGAGCGAGAGACGGGATTTGAACCCGCGACATCCACCTTGGCAAGGTGGAGCTCTACCACTGAGCTACTCTCGCGTGTTTAGCGCGATGAAAAGATCCCCTTCTTGCTTCTCGATGAAGACCCTCTTGCGAGAGAAGGGACTTGAACCCTTACGCCATAAGGCACTAGATCCTAAGTCTAGCGTGTCTGCCAATTTCACCACTCTCGCAGTGATATACCATAGTTTCCTTTTATTGTCAATAATAGGAAACTACTTTGAGCCGTGAAGGGATCGAACCTTCGACCCGCAGATTAAGAGTCTGCTGCTCTACCAGCTGAGCTAACGGCCCATGTGAATTACGTCCAGTAGGATTCGAACCTACGACCTACGGATTCGAAGTCCGGCGCTCTATCCAGCTGAGCTATGGACGCATTTCCAAGTTTCGTGATGTTATCACAAGATGAATGAAATGTAAAGGCGGGTGGATGACGGGGCTCGAACCCGCAACAACCAGAACCACAATCTGGTGCTCTACCATTGAACTACATCCACCAAGTGAATCATTCATCTGTCCTTTCGAACGAGATGTACTATGTTGGAAATCGCCTGTTTTGTCAATACTTTTCAGATAGGAATTTTTCCCAAATCATGATTTCTTCTGGAGAGCCCCTATGGCGGTGATGAAGCAGAGGGTGATCTGCCAGTCAATCACCTTCCCCCCATAGGATGACTCAAGGCTCCTGCGGGTCTCCTCGAGCAGGTTGAGCTTCTCGAAGGGCACGGCCTTCCCATAGGTGTTGGCGAACCACTTCTCGATGTCGTCCGGTGAGACCTTCCGTCGTTCGGAGACCGTCATCAGGCGGGTCTCGACCTCCTGGAAGCCTGCCTCCCTGAAGAGCGAGGAGAAGTACTCCTCGGAAAGCTGCATCATCGGCCGGGAGGAGTCATCGTAGACCTGGTGTTCTGCCTCGAGCATCAGCTCCCGCTGTTCAGGGTCGCTGCAGAGCTGTGAGAGGCGCTGGCAGCGATTCGGGATGATCTCGCAGAGGGAGAGCTGCCGTGCAGTCCGGGCAAGCTCCCGGCTGAAGTGCACCGGGTCCTCCAGCCTCGTGAAGAGATTCTGCCCGACCAGGGCATCGAATCCCCCATCCACCGCCTCAGCGGTGAACTCCGCGATTGCCGGAAGGTCGAGGATCTGGGGTCGGTCAAGCTCGGTGAGCCCCTTGGCGTACTCGGTCATCTCCTGCTTCAGCTCCCGGCTGCCGGTTATGGTGGTCACACCCCCCTCGGGCGTCTGCCTGCAGGCTTCCCAGGTGAGCATGCCGCGTCCCGTCTCGAAGACGAGCACCCGGTCATGCCGCTGGAGGGCAAGTGGGACGAAGAGCCGCGAACGGATGGCCGCGAAGGTCTCCCCGCGGGAGGTGATCAGCCTCTGGAGCCAATGGTCTCTCGTGCTGTCCGGGGGGCTGAAGGTGAGTACCTCGGGGAATGGCTCGCGTACTGCGGCGTCAAGCTGTGCTTCCCGCCGGCTCTGGACCAGAGTCCGGATCGTCTGCTCGTACCCCTGGTCGGAGGGGTCGTAGAAGACCGACCCCTGAAGCCCGCCGGGCAGGTACTGCTGGGCGACCCAGTGGTCACGGTAGGCGTGGGGGTACTGGTACCCCTTGCCATGGCCGAAGCCCTCCTTGTCCCGGCTGCTGTCCTTCAGATGGTTGGGTACTTCGGCATCCGACTCCTTCTCAAGGTGCTGCAGGGCGGAGAAGAACCCGAGGGCGCTGTTCGACTTCGGGGCGGTCGCCAGGTATAGGGCAGCATGGGTGAGGTGGTAGCGCCCCTCGGGCATGCCGACCCGGTCAAAGGCTTCCGCCGCTGAGGTGACGACGCCGAGGGCATGGGGGTCTGCCATGCCGATGTCCTCCGAGGCTGATATGAGCATCCTCCGGAATATGTACTTGGGATCCTCGCCGGCCTTCACCATCTTAGCCATCCAGTAGAGGACCGCATCAGGGTCAGACCCGCGGATCGACTTGATGAAGGCACTGATCACGTCGAAATGGTAGTCGCCTTCCTTGTCATAGAGGACGATCTTCTGCTGGATGCTCTCCTCGGCGACCTCCCTGGTGATCACGATCTTCTCTCCCTCCCGGGGAGGGAAGACGTCAGGCGTGGTCTCCACCGCCAGTTCCAGCGCGTTGAGGAGGCTCCGTGCGTCCCCGTTCGCGATGTTGATGATGTGGTCGAGGGCGCCCTCAGTGAAGGTGATGTCATAGTTCCCGTAGCCGCGCTCCTTGTCCCGGAGCGTCTGCCAGGCTATGTCATGGAGGTCTGCTTCGGTCAGCCTCGTGAGCTGGAAGATCCTGCTCCGGCTGACGAGGGCGGCGTTCACCTCGAAATAGGGGTTCTCCGTGGTGGCCCCGATGAGGATCACAGTCCCGTTCTCTACCCAGGGCAGCAGGGCGTCCTGCTGCGACTTGTTCCAGCGGTGGACCTCATCTATGAAGAGGATCGTCTTCTTGTGGTAGTAATCGAGTCGGTTCTTCGCCGCATCGATCTCTTCCCTGAGCTGCTTTACCCCGGAGAGGACTGCGTTCAAGGTCGAGAAGTGACTCTTCGTCGTGTTTGCGATGACCCGGGCCAGGGTCGTCTTCCCCGTCCCCGGGGGACCGTAGAAGATGACCGAGGAGAGCTGGTCTGCCTGGATCGCCCTCCTGAGCAGCCGTCCCTCCCCGATGATATGATCCTGGCCCATGTACTCATCGAGATGGCGGGGACGCATGCGGAAGGCGAGGGGCTGGTGATCCTGTTCTGAAGCCGAGGAGAATAGTTCCATGGGGAAGATTATAGTACAAGAGGGGGAAAAGTAGAAGCGACAAATTGCTGTCGCAATTAGTCGTTACAAATTGCTGTCGCAATTAGTCGTTACAAATTGCTGTTGTAATCAGTGTTACAAATTGCTGTCGCAATCAGTCGGGATGGAGAATGTGACTGAACCTGGTTGAAACTTATTCCGTTTCCTGAAAGAATAGCCTTTTTGATGGTGAGTGAATGCGTATATATTGTGGTGAAACCTAATGAAAATAATGAGAATATCATGGTTCCTGCTGTTTGCGGGGATCTCTTTCTGCCATGCCTATGATCTCGGGAGGACCTCCCAGGAGAAGTACCTCTTCGCAGGCGGCACCTACCTGTCAGAGGAGGGTGCAGGGGAGATCTATTACGACATCTTCACCGGGGACTTCCCCCTGATCCTCGATATCCATCCGGGGCACTTCTCGGTCCTCTCCGGACTTCCCATGCACCGTCCCACGCCCTTCTTCTTCGGGTTCGGTACCGATACCCAGTTCGGCTATTTTGATGCCTACAATACCTTCAACCTGCTGCAGACCGTATCGATCGGCGTCACCCTCGATATGTTCGGGGACCGTTCCGTGGACAAATTCCTCACCATCGGGTCCCGGTTCGGCAACCTGTCGCATGGATTCCGCTTCTATGAGGATACCATGAGGTTCCAGAATGCCCTCACCTGGTCGACTGAGGGGTTCACGCTCCGCGGGGAGACGGTCTACGGGATCGGTGAGGGGAGCCTGCTCGACTGGGATGTGACGCTCGATGTGCGAGTCGACCGGTTCCTGAGCCTCCGGTGCTCGGTATCAGAAGGTTTTGGTGTGACCCTCGCGGCGGGCATCTCCCATTACGACCCGCCCCTCGACCGTGCAGCAGAGTTGGAGTGGGACTATGTCGGAGCTCACCGCGGCACGATGATGCATGCTCCCGAGAACTCGGCGGCGGCGCTCCTCTATGCACTGGAGCGGGACGATATCACGTTCATCGAGACAGACATGAACGTCACCTCGGACGGGGAGTACATGGCGATCCATGACCTCTCCTTCCTGCGGTACATCGGCATGTTCGACTCGATCGATGAGCTCACCTCCGGTGAGATCTCACGTCTGGACATGGGGAGGTGGTTCTCCAGCGATTTCGCCGGGACGCGGGCCCTCACGATGCAGGAGGTGGCAGACACCCTCATCCCCTTCCGCGAACGGGGAGGTACCCTGTTGGAGGTGAAGCTCATCGGGGAGGGGGAGGAGGCTATGCAGCAGTTCCTCGACTCAGCGAGGGAGGAGTTCTCTGACAGTACCCCGGTAAGCTACATGACCCTCTATTACAAGAATGCTGATCTCCTGAAGGAGATGATCAGGGAGGATGAGAGCTGGGGGCTCGCCGCCCTCAACTTCCCGGGACTTCCCTCGTTCCTTCTCGGGTCAGGGTTCATCTATCCCCTCTTCGAGGCGGAGATGTCCGAGATCATCCGGCGCTATGAGCCGGACTATATCATGATCACCTCGGACTATATGGAGTTCGCCGATGAGGCGAGGGCCCTTGCCGCTGAGACGGGGGTCGATTTCCTCTTCTGGGATTTCAAGGACACGATCTACGGAATCTCCCGGGACGGGAGTGACCATCCCTGGTATTTTGATTGAGAAATCATAATCTCTATTGATTTTTTCTCGAATAGTGATGATTCTTATAACAGACCATACGCATGGAGGTACACACATGGCCTATTCACGTGAACAGATCCTGCAGAACCCGATCGTCAGGGAACGGAACATCCTGCGGAACGTATATCTCTGGATGACCGGGGGGCTCGCCCTCACCGGCATCGTCGCCTATTTCGTGGCATCCTCACCGACGCTCCTTAGGGCCATCTTTGGTACTCCGGGAGTCTTCCTCCTCCTCATCTTCGCAGAGCTGGGGCTGGTGATCTACATCTCCTCTCGTCTCGACAAGATGAGCGCCCAGTCGGCGGTGCTGGCATTCATCGGCTATGCCGCTGTCAACGGGATCGTCCTCTCGAGCATCTTCTTAGCCTATACGGGCATGGTCATATCACGGGCGTTCTTCACCACCGCGGCAGCCTTCGCCGGGATGAGCCTCTTCGGCATGACCACGAAGCGGTCGCTTGACGGCATGGGCCACTACCTGATCATGGGGCTGTGGGGCATCATCATCGCCAGCGTCATCAACCTCTTCATCGGCAGTTCGACCACCTACTACCTGATCTCCTACGTCGGGGTGCTCATCTTCCTCGGTCTCACCGCCTGGGATACCCAGACGATCAGGCGATGGAATGACACCTACGGCTCCTCGATGGACGAAGAGACCTATGTGAAGCTCTCGATCATGGGAGCACTCAAGCTCTATCTCGACTTCATCAACATCTTCCTCTTCATCCTCAGGATATTCGGAAGACGCAACTAACGACACTCGTAAGATTGCATAATACAGGGGTTCCCGGTATACTGTGTCCAACCACGTAACACAGAGGGAACCCCTGCATGTATGCTGATATTTCACCGTTCAAGCGATCATTGATCCTTCTCGAGACCTTCTTCCGTATCGGCGCCTTCACCATAGGCGGCGGGCTAGCCATGCTCCCGATCATCGAGAAGGAGTTCGTCTCCAGGCGCAAGTGGGTGAGCGAGGAGGAGATGATCGACATCCTCGCGATCGTGCAGTCCCTTCCAGGGGTGATCGCCTTCAATACCTCGATGTTCATCGGCTATAAGGTCGCCGGGCTTCCCGGGGCAGTCCTTGCCGCGATCGGCATGATGCTCCCGTCCCTGATCATCATCACCATCTTCGCCCTGTTCTATGTCTCCGTACAGGACAACCTCTACATCCAGGGGGCGTTCATGGGGATCCGTTCAGGGGTTACCGCCATGATCGGCCTGGCAGGTATCAGGCTGGGGAAGAAGGTGCTGACCTCGCCCTTCAAGGCGGTATTGGCGGCAGCGAGCTTCACTGCTGTCTGGTTCTTCGATGTCCATGCGGCCCTGGTCATCATCTTCACCGCAGCCCTCGGGCTGACGATCCACGGAATGAGGACGGTACGAAACCATGGGAATACTTGACCTCTTCCTGACCTTCACGAGGATCGGCCTCTTCGGGTTCGGCGGCGGCTATGCGATGATCCCGCTCATCCAGCGGGAGATCATCAGCCATGACTGGCTCAACCCTGCCGAGTTCGCTGACATCGTGGCCGTGTCGCAGATGACCCCGGGCCCTATCGCGGTCAATGCGGCGACCTTCATCGGCTTCCGCACCTATGGGGTGTTCGGGGGGATCCTGGCCACGATCGGCCTGGTCGTCCCGTCCCTGGTCATCATCGTCATCGCGGGACACATGATCGAGAAGTTCAAGTCAAACCGGGTACTGCAGGCGGCATTGTCGACGATCAGGCCGGCTGCGATCGGGATGATCGGGTCAGCGGTGATGTTCTTCGCCTCCATGTCGGTCTTCGCCGGGGACCTGCGTAAGGGGGAGTTCGCCGTACACTGGCAGGGAGTGGTCATCCTTCTGGTGATCGGGATCCTCTCCAAACGCTTCAAGGTCCATCCTATCTACTGCGTGATCATCTCAGCTGCGCTGGGGGTGCTCCTCTTCGTCTTCGCTGCCTAAAGATAGACTCGTTTCGCTGCAAGTGCCTCTTTGAGATGGTTGAAATCGAGGGTCTCCGCCTCGATGACCGTGGTCCGCTTCCCGATATCCTCCGGGTAGTGGGCATCCGAGCTGCGGATGATGGTGTTCTCCCAGGTCTCGAAGCGGGTCGGGTACCGGACCACCTCGACTGCGGAGTAGTGCAAGTCGGGCAGGAAGCCGAGCTGTGAGGTGACGCTGAAGGCTAACCGATCTATATGGGCCGGGAAGACGATCCCGTCGCCGCTGAAGACCTCCTCGATCAGCTCCTCATAGCGTTATCTCCGTGCTGCTGATCAGGTTCTTCTCCACGAAGCCGAGTACGTTCTCTTCTGCATCGACGATGACCTGGTCGCCGAAGAGGTCAGGCACGTTCGGGATGTCGGGAAGGAGGAACTCGATATATCGGCCGAACTCGAGTGCCCGGTCGGCGGTGGGGAAGAGGCAGACGACATGGATCTCCTCAGCGGTGGTCACCTCCATCCCGAAGACGGGTACGATGCCTGCCTCGGCGCAGCACTGCCCGAAGGCGGGGCAGTTACCGGCTGCGTTGTGGTCGGTGATAGCCATCATGTCGATCCCCATCCGCTTCGCCCTCCCTGGCCATGACGGCAGGGGACTGCTCGAGCGACCCGCAGGGGGCTGAGGCAGGAATGGTTATGGAGGTCGACCCGGTACCTGTTCATCGTACGGGCTGCTAGAGCAGCTCCCCGATCCTGCAGGATGCCGTGAACTGGCTGTCGGAGGTGGAGAAGATGGCGATCCCCCTCCTTGCGTGCCGCATCACTCATATCATCGGGGGCGGATCGCCGATTGCAGAGGATCACGGCCTGTATCCCGACGAGCGATGAGACGGCTATGGTGTTCTTATGGCCCTGGATGGTGATGAGGACCGAATCCTCGGGGGCGTTCCCCATGACGTCGCTCAGGAGGTCAGAGGTGTAGGCTCCGGTGATCTCAGTCTCAGGGTGGGGAAGGGTAACCGCGGTATACCCGAGCTTGGTCTCGATTTCCTGTAATTTCATAGCTCTACCCTCATTAATCAGTATTGTCATCTTGGAGATGACATGCGTCCCTGCTGCCAGGGAGGATGTGATGGAGAATTCATCTGAGACACGCTTCACGTTGGGCAGGCCCATGCCCTGCACCGAACCCGAGGGATCGTATCCACTCGTTCGCCGTGGAGTAGCCCTCCTGCAGCGCCTGGTCGACATTGGGGATGCCGGGACCTGTGTCCCTGGCCTCATATCGTGATGCAGCCCGGCTCGAAGGTCGCGATGATCTCCCCCCCCGTCCCGCATGGACGACGAGGTTGATCTCGAGCTCATAGGAGGCGATAGCAGCCCGCCTGATGATCCGGGGGTCCCTCCCGTCTTTCTTCAGCCGCTTCTTGATCTCCGTGGACGCGAAGCCAGCGTTCTCGAAATCATGCTTCAGGACGGTGAAGGTCCGCACGTGGTAGGTCTGGTCACCTTCCTTCCGGTCGTAGCCCGTCTCCCGCTCGAGTTGGTCGATCTCCCGGTTGATCTCGAGGAGCAGCCTCGTCGTGATATCCCTTGAGGTGACGATGCCGACGAGCTCCTTCTTCCGGTTCAGTACGGGGAACCGGTGGAAGGGGTAGCGGTCGAAGTAGGTGATGGCAAAGGAGACGGGCATGTCATCCTCGAGCACGATGAGCTTCGAGGACATGTACTTCCCGGCCTCCTCCTCGATATAGCCCCGGTCAAGCGCCTGGATGATGTCATCCATGCTGATGATGCCCAACAGGCCGTTTCCCCTCGGCGATCGGCACCCCGGTGATCGATTCCTTTCGCATGATCCCCTGGATCTCCCGGAGGGTGGTGTGGCGGCTAGCCGTGATGAGCTGGTCGCACATGACCTCCTTGACCTTGAGCCGGTAGATGAGTTCCAGGATGACCGTGGGGGAGTTATAGGTGTTTATCGTATCGTCTGCATACTGATGATTATACACATTCAGTGATGATTGTTAAGAGAAGAGGATGCCGCAAACAGATTTTTCACGCTGTTGAACGAACCATGCCGCCATGGTATACTGACCATTCGCGTACGTACAATGAAAGCAGGAGTGTGTTATATGAGAGATATACGTGACAGGAAGCTGGCTGAACTGCTGGTGAACTATCCATACGGCTGAAGGCTGGGGAATCCTGCCTCATCAATGCGGTGGATGTGCCGCTCGAGGTGGTCGAGGAACTCGTGGATGCGTCTATGCGGCAGGCGGGTATCCCCTGGTCAATATCGAATCCGAGCGGCTTGACCGCGCCATGATGAAGGGGGCATCGCAGGAGAGCCTCGGGCTCTGGGCCGACTGCGACTCCTACCGGATGAAGAAGATGGATGCCTTCATCGGGATCAGGGGACCGAGAAACAGCAGGGAGGACCGCCGACCTGCCGGATGAGCAGGCACGCCTCTACGCCCTTGAACTACAGTCGGCCCGTCCATACTGATATAAGGGTGCCGGACACTCGCTGGGTCGTCCTGCGGTACCCGACCGATATCATGGCCTTCAATGCCGGGATGTCCACCGTCGAGTTCGAGAACTACTACTACCGGGTCTGCACAGAAGTTGATTACTCGGCTATGTCTAATGCGATGGATGCGGCAGTCGCGTACCTGGCGCAGGCGGACAAGGTCCATATCACGGGGCCGGGGACCGACCTCACCTTCTCCATCAAGGGACTCGGGGCGATCAAGTGCGACGGGAGATGAAAATCCCCGACGGGAAGTCTACAGCTGCCCGGTAAAGGAGAGCGTGAACGGTGTCATCACCTACAACACGCCATCTACGTTCAAGGGGTTCACCTTCCGCGATGTCTGCCTCGAGTTCTCCGACGGGAAGATCGTGAAGGCGACGGCCAACGATACCGAGCGGATCAATGCCGTCTTCGATACCGATGAGGGGGCACGGAATGTCGGGGAGTTCGCCCTCGGCTGCAACCCCGAGATCACCTTCCCGATGGACAACACGCTCTTCGATGAGAAGATCGCCGGCTCCTTCCACTTCACGCCGGGCATGGCCTATGACGACTGCTATAACGGGAACAAGAGTGCGGTCCACTGGACCTCGTCTGCATACAGACCCCGGAATACGGCGGCGGCGAGATATGGATCGACGGGGAATTGATCAGGAAGGACGGGGTGTTCGTGCATGAAGCGTTCATCGGACTCAACCCTGAGAAACCTTCGGTAAGGCAATGGCCTTAGTACTGGCTGCCTCCCTGCTGCTCTCCTGCTCCACGACAGGAGGACAGGCCGGAGGCCGCAGTGTCGCGGTCAGGATCGGTAGGGAGACCTTCCATCTTGAGGTAGCTGCCGACGATGAGAGCCGGAGGGTCGGTCTGTCGGGAAGGGAGGAGCTTGCAGCCTCTGCTGGGATGCTCTTCCTCTTCGAAGAGCCGCAGGAGGTCGCCTTCTGGATGAAGGACACCTCTATACCGCTCTCACTCGCCTGGGTCGACAGTGCCGGGAGGATCACCGGCATCACTGACCTGGGCCTGAGTCCCTCGAGCCTGTCTACTCTCCCGGTGCGGTGATCGCGGCGATCGAGCTGAACCAGGGAGCCTTCACACGGGCTGTGCCCGGCTTCTCGATCGTGTCCTTATCGATGCCATCGCTCAAGATTAGCCTGCAACCCGCAAGCTTGGGCTTGCAAGAACGAGTACGATATCATCGTTTGCCCAACCATGTAAAAAAACAAGCTTGGCTTGCAAGATCGTGCCAACACGAACGTGTCGTACCAATCAGTGTTCCGCAGAGATACTACCGTCCGGTTCCCTGAGATGATGACCCGTCCCTCGAGGTGAGCCTGCACGGCACGAGAGAGGACGATCCGTTCTACATCCTTCCCGACCTTCTTCAGGCCCCACCGGGGTCAGTTCATGGTTGACCCGGTATACGTCCTGCTCGATGATCGGCCCCTGGTCGAGGGTCCTCGGTTGCATAGTGGGCTGTTGCCCCGATCATCTTGACTCCCCGCTGGTATGCCCGCAGGTAGGGGTTGGCTCCCTGGAAAGGCGGGCAAGAATGCGTGGTGGATGTTGATGATCCTCCCGGCATAGCTGTTTATTGAACCCGGGGTCAGGATCTGCATGTAGCGTGCGAGGACGACGAGGTCTATATGGTGGCGCTGCAGCAGTTCGATGATCTGTGTCTCCTGCTGCTCCTTGGAATCCTTGTTAACCGGCAGGCAGTAGAAGGGGATCTTGAACTGGTCAGCGACATACTCGAGGTCCGGGTGGTTGCTGATGATCAGCGGGATCTCGCACCGTATATCCTCCTCCTCTGCCGCATGATGATGTCGTAGAGACAGTGCGAGGCCTTGGAACAGAGGATGGCGACCCGCTGGATGTTGTCAGAGAAGCTGCATGACCAGTCGAGCTCCCTTGGTTCTGCGAATCTCGCGAAATCAGCCCTGGAGTTCGCCCCGTGAGGTGGCGAGGTCCTTCATGTCGAGTTCGAGCCGCATGTAGTACTTCTTTGCCCGGGAGTCGGTATGCTGCTGGCAGTGCAGGATGTTGAATCCCTTGGTGTAGAAGTAGCCGGTTATGTCGGCGAGCAGCCCCTCTGGTCATTGGTCTGGATCAGGAAGATGATCTTGTTCATGTCTACAGGTCCTCATCAAAAGTCTTGAACTCGGAGCTTGGCCCGGTCCATTGGGAGAGGATACAAGAATCTGTACACGTTGTTCAATTCTGCGAGCTCTTTTTCGAGCTCTTTCGACAGGGCGATCCCCTCTTCGAAGAGGGCAAGGGACTCATGCAGGGGGAGGCCCTGCTCCTTCATCTTCGCACTGATGGCTTCCAGCCGTTCGAGCCGCTGTTCGAATGTCTTCATCCTGCTATACCTCTCGTACCTCGGAGATGAAGGAGCCGTCAGTCACATGGGTCCTGACCCTCATCCCTTCAGTTATCTGTTCTATGGTGGTGACCGGATTCCCGGTCCGTTCATCGACGGTCAATGACCAGCCGCGTTCCAGCAGTCCTTCGGCGAGCTGAGTTCGATCGCCCGTCGGGCGAGTTCCATCCTGTGCCGGAACTCTCCTCTCTGGGTGCTGATGAGCTCGGTGATCACCGTCGTATGGTCATGGACCTGCAGGTGATGCTCGTCGATCCTCCTGGTGATCCTCTCGGTCATGCTTCCGTGTTCCCATCTGCAGCTTCATCCTGAGCAGTTCGGTCTTCCTGTGCATCTCCCGGATCACCTGTTCTGCTGCAGTGTTGACCGTTCGCTGACCGCACCGGCTTCAGCGGTCACGAGTTCTGTCTGCAGCAGAGGGGGTAGGGGCTCGCAAGTCCGCGGCGTAGTCGCTCAGCGCCCAGTCGATCTCATGGCCGACAGCCGAGATGACCGGTATGGGGGAGTCGGCGATCAGTCCTGACGAGCAGCTCATCGGAGAAGGGGAGCAGGTCCTCGACGAACCTCCCCGCGCCCGAGGATGATGACCTCTCCTATCTGGTGGTCGATCGCATAGGAGAGCATGTCTGTAAGCTGCCCGGCAGCAGCCTCTCCCTGCACGGCGGCGGGGAGGACCGAGACGGTAAGGCCTGCGTTCCTCCTGCCGATGACTGGAGGATATCCCTCAGGGCAGCCCCGGTCGGGGAGGTGATCACTGCGACATGCTTCGGTATCAGGGGGATCGGCCTCTTGCGTTCAGGGTCGAAGAGCCCTCTGCGGCAAGGCGCCGCTTTCGCTCCTCGAGCTCCTGGAGGATGTCCCCGGAACCGATCTCATCGATGGACTCGCAAATGACCTGGTAGCTTCCTCTCGGTGCGTAGAGGGAGAGGGATCCCGATACCCGCACCTTCATCCCCTCGCGGGGCTTCAGCTTCGTACGGAAGATCCTGTTCTTGAACATGACAGCGGAGATGGCTGCCTGGGAGTCCTTGAGGGTGAAGTACCAGTGCCCGTGCTCGCCGGGCGGAAATTAGAGATCTCCCCCTCGATGGAGAG